>NZ_JANUDX010000003.1 GCF_024810105.1 Stenotrophomonas sp. BIGb0135 | reverse complement strand
GAGAAGGCCGGCGCTGCACAGACGGCCGCGGCGGCGGCTACCACGGCGGCAGGCACTGCCCAGGCCGGTGCGGATCTGGCCAACAGCCTGGTCCGCCAGGTATCTGCGTCGGGCGATCTGCGGTTGGGCGCGCAGAACACAGGTCGCGTCGTTGATGTGCGCAATCAGGGCAGCTTGACCCGCACCTTGTCGGGCGTCAGCGACGCGGCGCTCGCTACGGATAGCAGCGAAGCGGTTACCGGCAGGCAGCTGTTTGCCACCAACGAGATCGCGCGGCAGCAACAGGTGGTGGTGGAAGACAACGCGCGCCACATCGCGGATAACCGCGGCGACATCGATAGCAACCAGACGGGCATTGGCGACAACCGGACGGCGATCGATGGCAATCGGGCGGCGATTGGAATCAATGGCACCAGCATCGACGCCAACCGTCTGAATATCGGTGTAAACCGCGACAGCATTGCGGCATTGCGTAGCGAGTTCGAGGACTTTGCGCCGGATCTGGATGGGGTGGTTACGTTCAATGAAGATCGAACGGAAGTGGGCCTGGAAGGGGCGCGGATTGGTGGGCTGGCGACGGGTGATATCAGTAGTGCCGACAGCAAGGAGGCGGTAAACGGCGGGCAGCTGTTCTTGACTAATTCCAGGCTCTCCTCGGTTGAACAGATGAATCAATTCTTAGCCATCGGAACTGATGGGGATAGTGAAGGTGCGCAGGCATCACTACTCGGAGTGGCCATTGGCGACAGTGCTCGCGCACTGGAGAATGGCGCACTGGCACTTGGCAGCTACTCCTCCGCGCTTGGTATTAGTTCCGTTGCGGTGGGACGCGGATCTTACGTTGATATCCGAGGCGAAGATGGCTTCGCGCTGGGTACGTTGACACGAGTTTCCGCTCACGGAGGCCTCGCCATCGGGGCTCGTAGTGTGGTGGACGCAGGGGCCGATCTAGGCGTGGCACTCGGCAATCAATCGACTGTGTACGAGAGCAGAGTGGTTTCGCTTGGTAATGACAACTTGAAGCGGCGAGTGACAAACATGAATCATGGAATCGGTGATCATGATGGCGCCACCATTGGTCAGCTTAAAGGCACCCTGGACGGCTTGGGCGGTGGTGCTGCCGTAGATAGCGCTGGAAAAATCACTCCGCCCGAGTATGTGCTGGCTGGCGCCGGTTACAACAACGTAGGCGACGCGCTTCTGGCACTCGACACTGCCATTGATACAAACCGGAATGACGTTGATGCGGTGGCTGGCCAGGTTGGTCGCCTATTTCAAGAGTCAGTCGTAAGTTCTGACTCCCCAGGCCATCTGTTGCTGGCTGGGTCCCATGGGATGGTGCTGGGAAATGTGGCTGATGGACGTATTGCCGCCGGCAGCCGCGACGCCGTCAACGGTAGCCAGCTACATGCAACCAATCAGAAGGTCGGCGAGAATCGCACCGAGATCTCCGATCTGCGCGCTGCGCTGGACGGGATGCAGCCTCATGCCGGACGCAACCTGATGGCGGCGGGCGAACCAGTAATCGACTTTGGCGGTGCCCGCCTTGCTGGTGTGGGAGCGGGCGATATCTCGTCGGCCGATAGCAAGGATGCGGTAAATGGCGGACAGCTTTACGCAACAAATTCTCGGTTAACAAAAATTGAAAATCGGAATCAGTATTTTGCTATCGGTCACAATGCTGACGGTGAGCTGGCAAGCGCCACAGAGTATGCGATAGCGATTGGTGGTAGCGCCGAGGCGTCAGCAAATGGCGCGCTTGCCATCGGCAGCTTCTCAATTGCCGCCGGTACAAGTTCCGTAGCTCTCGGACGTGGTTCATACGTTGCAGAGGAGGGTCTGGAGGGATTTGCACTTGGGACAGCAACGCGTGTATCTGCTGACTCTGGCCTTGCGATTGGTGCGAAAAGCGTTGTGGATAAGGGGGCCGAAGGTGGGGTAGCACTGGGGAACAGGTCGGTAGCCACTGAACGAAACACCGTCTCACTTGGTAACGACACGCTGACGCGCCGCATCGTCAACGTAGCCAACGGCACCGCCGACCACGACGCCGCCACCGTCGGCCAGCTCAAGCGCATCGCCACGGTCTTCGGCGGCAGCGTGGATGCCAACGGCACCCCGGTCAGTCCGTCGTTCAATGTGCAGGGTAGCCAATACCGCACCGTCGGAGACGCGCTGACCGCGCTGGATACCTCGGTGCAGGACAACGAAAAATCGCTGTCCTCGCTGGACCGAAATCTCAATCGCCTCTTCCAGGAAGACCCCGCCTCCCGCTCCGATGGTCCCGGCCGCCTGAATCTCGGCGGCACCCACGGCATGGTCCTGGGCAACGTCGCCAACGGCTTGATCGCCGCCGGCAGCCGCGATGCGGTGAACGGTGGCCAGCTGTACGAGGTGCAGAAGAACCTGCAGGGTCAGATCGACACGCTGGAAGGCCGCGACAATGCGCCGGTCGCGATGATGGGCCGGAAGGGCGCTCCGCTGGCGCTGTCCAGCGATGCCCCGACGACCACCGGCGACGCACCCACGACCACCAGCGAGGTGGCCCCACCGACGGCCCCGGCGGACACCCCGGTCGCCAAGGTCGATACGCCCGCGCCGGTGGTCAAGGCGGAGGGCGACACCGCCGTCGCCGTGGGCAGCGAGGGCAAGGAGCGCAGCGTCAAGCACGTGGCCAAGGGCACGGCGGACACCGATGCGGTCAACGTGCGCCAGCTCAACGATGTGCTGGAGCGTGCCAACGAGTACACCGATGTGGCGGTAGAGGGCTTGAACAAGCGGCTGGACGGCATGGACAAGCGCTTCAACCGCATGGCGGCGATGAGCAGCGCGCAGAGTGCGATGGCCATGAATACTGCCGGCCTGAACACCTACAACCGCCTCGGTGCGGGCGTGGGCCACTCCGATGGCGAATCGGCGCTGGCGGTGGGCTATCAGCGGGTGATGAACGAGCGCGGCTCGGCCACCTTCAGCCTCAACGGTGCGTTCACCAACAGCGGCGAGAAGACCGTTGGCGTCGGTGTGGGTATCGGCTGGTAATGCAGGGGAGGGCGGGGCCGCACTACGCGGCGGCCCTGCCCTTGTGTCGCTACACGGCGTGGCGGCGGCATGCCGCCACGCGGAGGGTTTTCATGCAGACCGTGTCCGATCAGATTGCGTTACGCCTGGGCTATCTCAACGTGCTGCAGGGTGTGATCACGCGCCTGGCCAATGGCGCCCTGGCGATCAAGGGCGGCAGCATCGCGGTGATGACGGCGGTGCTGGCCTGTTCGCTGGGCGAGAACGTGCAGTTCCACTGGGCGCTTTTCCTGGCACCGGGTGCGCTGTTCATGGGTTTCCACGCGTACTTCCTGCAGCAGGAGCGAGCGTTCATCGCGTTGTACAACCACGCCGCCGACCGCCCGCTGGCGGAGGTGGTGGGGCTGCGCATCGATGCGGCGCGGCTGCGGGCCGTGCGCGAACCGTTTTTCCAGGTGCTGCGCCGCCCTGCGGTGGTGGGCTTCCATGTTGTTCTGGTCACCTGTTGCGTGGCCATTTTCCTGCTCGCCAACGGAGCGAACCGATGTTGCTTGACCTGAAGATCAAAAACTTCGCCACGCCGCCGATGGCCGTGGATGCGGCGGCCGTTGCCGCGTTCGAACAGCGCACGCCGTCGCCGCTCGTGGCGTTGGGGTCCTACCTGAAGGGCAAGGACACCCTGCTCGATGCCGACACCGTGCAGAAACACCTGTTTCCCAGCGTGAAGGCCGATGTGTTCCTGTCGCACGCGTCCGGTGATCGCCAGCAGGTGATGCAGCTGGCGGTGGCACTGGAGCGGCTTGGACTTACGGTGTTCGTGGATTCGTGCGTCTGGGGCAACGTGTACGCGCTGCTCAACGACGTGGACGATCATTTCTCCCGCAAGAAGGACGAGCCGGGCAGCTATCACTACCGCAAGGTCACCCGCACCGCTGCCAACGTCTACATGATCCTCAGCGCGGCCTTGCAGCGGATGATCGACGGCTGCGAGTTGTTCCTGTACCTGGACAGCCCTGCCGTGCGGATCAAGGACTATGTGGACGGTGGCGACTACATCGGCTCGCCCTGGGTGTTTTCCGAGCTGATGTTCGCGCGCCACGTCGCGCGACGCGGGCGGCCACGACCGTCCTTGGAGGTCTACAACGAAGGGGCGGGCATCAAGGCCGCCGACAGCACCGAGCGGATGGCACGTTTTCTACCGCCGGCGTCGACGCATGCGCTGGAGTGGAAAGTGCTGGCGCGCGCCATGGAAGACATGGCGGGGTTGCCGGCCTCGGCGCGCTGGCGGGATGGCCCATGGTTCCTGGATCACCTGTATCGCAAGTTGTCGTTGAGCGCGCAGGAAAGGCAGTTGCTGGGGTGGTCGCCGGCATCGTGATCGATGGCGGCGTGCCGGCCAGCACTCGGTAGACTCGCCCGTTGGGGAGCCTAGTGCCTGCATCCGCGGACCGCGCCTTCGTGCACGGTGGACCGCCTCAATCGGCGAGATAGCCCTCGATTTCAGCTTCGGCCAGCAGCTCGCGCAGCTGCACGGCCGATGCCCGCCGCATCGGCTTCTCATCGATCGCCGACAGCGGTGGTTGGCGCAACGCGTCGTAGGGCAGTACGGCGATGTCGAAGGTCAGCTCTTCGGCGCTGAACACCCATACCGGCACATCCAGTACGCGCTCGCGGTCCATCCGCATGCGGCGCGTACGCGATTCGGCCGGGACGCCGTGTTCGTCGAAATAACGCTGCACCGCATCGGCGTCTTCGCTGTGCACCTGCAGCTGCACGGGGCTGTTGGCGTCGGCGGTGCCGTCCAGCACCGGGCCGCACAGCCGCGGCGCGAACCCGCGCAGGAACTCCATCGCGCGCAGGGCGGCTTCGCGGCGCTGGCGCAGCTGGCTGCCATGGTCGGCACCGGCGAAAAGACGCTGGTACTCGCGCAGCGCATCTTCGATCTCCGCATTGCGCGGCAGCGAGGCGTCGTCGTGGATGTCCAGCCGGGCGGCGGCCTTGAGTTTGGCCTGGTGGTAGTCGCGGA
This sequence comes from Stenotrophomonas sp. BIGb0135, assembly GCF_024810105.1. Taxonomy (GTDB): domain Bacteria; phylum Pseudomonadota; class Gammaproteobacteria; order Xanthomonadales; family Xanthomonadaceae; genus Stenotrophomonas; species Stenotrophomonas maltophilia_AB. Next base: position 611,288 of record NZ_JANUDX010000003.1, on the reverse strand, counting down.
TGCCGCCTTCGGCCATCAGCCGGGCCGCTTCGTGGGCGAGCCGGTGGCGACGCTCGCGGGTCTGGGTGGCTGCATGCTGACGGGCTCGATGCATGACCGGAATTCCTGGGCGACCTGCACGGCAATGTACACCGGCGATGTGACAACGGGGTAGAGCCACCCCATGGGGGGCTGCGCCTGCGATCAACAATTACGTGCAGCCACCCGTGGGGTGGCTCTACCTGGGCCATGATGCGGGCGGCGAACAAAAAGGCCGGGCATTGCCCGGCCTGTCTGCGTCCACGGTGCCGGGACATGCCCGGCACTGGCGATCAGAAGATATCGAACGCGGCGTCGTCGGCCTGCTGCACATGGGTGTCGAAGCTGAAGTCCTCGATCTTGTCCATGTCTTCCACCTTGACCCATTCGGTGGCGCCGTTGAGGGTGGCCTGGACCATGCCCGACGGCGGGTCGTTCTTGGCGACCGGGGTGTCCCTCAACGCCACGCGCATGTAGTCGATCCAGATCGGCAGCGCCGCCTTGCCGCCGTATTCGCGGTAGCCCAGCGAGCGGAAGTCGTCGCGGCCCACCCAGACGGTGGTGGCGTAGGGCCCGCCGAAGCCGGAGAACCAGGCATCGCGGTGGTCGTTGGTGGAGCCGGTCTTGCCGCCCACGTCCTCGCGGCCAAGCACCTTGGCCGCCGTACCGGTGCCGCGCTGGACCACGTCGCGCATCATCGACACCAGCTGGTAGGCGGTGCGGGCGTCGATCGCGCGCGGGGCCACCTTGGCATCCGGGTTGACCGGCTTGGGCGCCTCTACCGGCTGCTGCGGCTTGGCCGCCGCGGTCGCCGCCGGCGCCGGCGCCGCAGCCGCACCGAAGTTGAAGCCGTCCACGACCTGGCTGACCGGGGCACCGCCGCTGGAGCCGGCGCACTCGCGGCAGGCCATGGCCGGGTTTTCCTTGAACACCAGGTTGCCGTCGCGGTCGGTGACCTGGTCGATCACCCAGGTATCCACGCGCGAGCCGCCGTTGGCGAACACCGCATAGCCGCGGGCCACCGACAGCGGCGTCAGCGAGGCGGTGCCGAGAGACATCGACAGGTTGGGCGGCAGCTCGGCCTCGGCGAAGCCGAACTCGCTGATGTACTTGCGCGCGTAGTCCACGCCCATGCCATCGAGCAGGCGCACCGAGACCAGGTTGCGCGACTGCACCAGCGCTTCGCGCAGGCGCATCGGGCCACGGAAGCCGCCGCCATCGTTCTGCGGCGACCAGGTCTTGCCGCGACGGTCGCGGAACACCACCGGCGCGTCTAGCACGATCGAGGCCGGGTTGAAGCCCTTGTCGAACGCGGCCGCGTAGATGAAGGGCTTGAAGCTGGAGCCCGGCTGGCGGCGTGCCTGGGTGGCGCGGTTGAACTTGTTGCCGGAGAAGCTGAAGCCGCCGACCAGCGCCTTCAGCGCGCCGCTTTCGGCATCCAGCGAGACCAGCGCGGACTGGCCGCGCGGGATCTGGTCGATCAGCCACTCGCCTTCCTTCTCGCCGGCGCGCACGCGGACCAGGTCGCCGCGGGTCAGCAGCTTGGCCGGGGCCTTGTTGACCCAGCGGCTGGCCGCGACCGGCAGCACCAGTTCGCTGCGGTTGGCCAGCACGACCGTGGCGCTGCCGTCGGCAGCGGTGGAGGCCACGATCGCCGGCAGCAGCCCGGACTGGGACGGGATCCCGACCAGCTTGGCGGCCAGGGCCTTGGCGTCGGCGTCGGCGGGCACATCGAAATGCTGCTCCACCCCGTGCCAGCCATGGCGGTGGTCATACACGCGCAGGCCATCGCGCACGGCGATGTTGGCGGCCGTCTGCAGCTCGGCGTTGATCGTGGTGGTGACGTGGTAGCCCTTGTTGACCACGTCGCCGCCGAAGCGGGCGATCATTTCCTGGCGGACCAGCTCGGCCACGTACGGCGCGTCGACCTGCACCGGCGGCTCGTGCGCGCTGGCGTGCATCGGCACCGCCTTGGCCGCGTCCGCCTCGGCCTGGGAGATGAAGCCCAGGCTGGCCATGCGCTGCAGTACGTAGAAGTCGCGGCGCTCACGGGCGCGCTCGGGGTTGCTGATCGGGTTGCCCGAGGAGGGGAACTTGGGGATGCCGGCCAGCGAGGCCATCTCGTCCAGGTCCAGTTCGCCCAGCTTCTTGCCGTAGTAGAACTCGGCCGCAGCGGCCACGCCGTAGGCGCGGTTGCCGAAGAAACTCTTGTTCAGGTACAGCTCGAAGATCTCGTCCTTGCTCAGCTCGGACTCGATCTTGCGCGCCAGCAGGATCTCGGCCAGCTTGCGGGTGTAGCTGTACTCCGAGCTCAGGAAGAACTGCCGGGCGACCTGCTGGGTGATGGTGGACCCACCCGGCACGCGCTTGTCGTTGGTGGTGGCCAGCAGCCACACCGCGCGCCCGATGCCCTTGTAATCCACGCCCCCGTGCTCGTAGAAGCGGGCGTCCTCGGTGGCCAGGAAGGCCTGCTTGAGGCGCTCGGGGACCTCCTTCATGGTGATCGGGGTGCGCCGGGACTCGCCGAACACCGCCATCAGCTTGCCATCGCTGGCATAGACGTACATGGGCTCCTGCATCTCGATGTCGCGCAGGCTCTGCACGTCCGGAAGCTTGGAGGAAACAGCGTAATAGAGGCCACCTGCGACGGCGGCGCCGATCAGGCCCAGGACCAGGAAGGCGACCAGCAACCAGCGCAGCCAGCGGCGAAAGCGTGTCATCAGTGACAGATTCCGATTGCGAATTTCGTGGCCGCAGAGTATAGATTACGCAAGGGAACGGCTGGGGCCGTTCCTGGGGAGAGCAGGTCGATCATCGTTTGGGGACGTGTGAAACGTGTCGTAGTGCACGTTTTGCCGCGAACGGTTGCGCTTTGCTAAAAAAACGTTATTAATGCGCGGGCGCAGGTTCTGCGTCCAAGTGCCCGTCGGCAGGGGAGAAACCGTGGGGCTTATCCCAAAAAGCCAGTCGCCGCTTATTGGCGTCGACATCAGCTCGACTGCAGTAAAGCTTTTGCAGCTTTCCCGCAGTGGCAATCGTTTCCGCGTGGAACATTACGCTGTGGAACCACTACCGCCGAATGCGGTGGTGGAGAAGAACATCGTTGAGGTCGAGGCTGTCGGAGAGGCTATCCGGCGCGCCGTGAACCGTTCCGGTACCAAGGCCCGGCACGCCGCCGCGGCCGTGGCCGGTTCGGCGGTGATCACCAAATTGATCCCGATGCCGGCCGACCTGGACGAGAACGACATGGAAGCCCAGGTCGAGCTCGAAGCGGTCAACTACATCCCGTACCCGATCGAGGAAGTGAACCTCGACTTCGAAGTGCTGGGCGCCATTCCCAACAACCCGGAGATGGTCCAGGTGCTGTTGGCGGCGTCGCGGTCGGAGAACGTGGAGCTGCGCCAGTCGGCGCTGGAACTGGGCGGCCTGACCGCCAGGGTCATGGACGTGGAGGCCTTCGCGGTCGAAAACGCCTTTGCCCTGGTCGCCAGCGAGCTGCCGATCGCCAGCGACGGCGTGGTGGCCCTGGTGGACATCGGCGCCACCATGACCACCCTGAACGTCCTGCGCGGCGGGCGGAGCCTGTACAGCCGCGAACAGGTGTTCGGTGGCAAGCAGCTCACCGACGAGGTGATGCGCCGCTATGGCCTCACCTACGAGGAGGCTGGCCTGGCCAAGCGCCAGGGCGGGTTGCCGGAAAGCTACGAAATGGAAGTGCTGGAGCCGTTCAAGGAAGCCACGGTCCAGCAGATCAGCCGTCTGCTGCAGTTCTTCTACGCCGGCAGTGAATTCAACCGCGTGGACTACATCGTGCTGGCCGGCGGTTGCGCGGCGCTGGCCGGGCTGCCGGAGATGGTGGAAGAACAGCTGGGCGTGGCCACCGTGGTGGCCAATCCGCTGGCACAGATGACGCTGGGTCCGAAGGTGCAGGCGCATGCCCTGGCCCAGGACGCCCCGGCGCTGATGATTGCCACCGGTCTGGCCCTGAGGAGCTTTGACTGATGGCAAGAATCAATCTATTGCCTTGGCGCGCCGAGCGGCGCAAGCAACGCCAGCGCGACTTCTACGGCATGCTCGGCTTCGCCGCCATCGGCGGGGTCCTGCTGTCGTTGATGATCTGGTTCTACTACGACCGCCAGGTCAGCGGCCAGGCCGAGCGCAACAGCTTCCTCACCGCCGAGATCGCCAAGGTCAAGGACCAGAACAAGGAGATCGACCGGCTTGACCGCCAGAAGGATCGCCTGCTGGCGCGCAAGAAGGTGATCGAGGAGCTGCAGGCCAAGCGCTCGCAGATGGTCCACCTGTTCGACGCGCTGGTGCGCACGATCCCGGACGGGGTGGTGCTGACCGCGCTCAAGCAGGAAGGCGACATCCTCACCCTGGAAGGCCGCACCCAGTCCAACGCCCGGGTCAGCGCGTACATGCGCAACCTGGAAAGCTCGGGCTGGATGAGCAAGCCGGAACTGTCGGTGATCGAAGCCAAGAAGCCTGACCAGAAGGCAGGCACCGTGGGTCCTGTCACCGACATCAGCGCCTTGCCGTACATGTTCGTGGTCAAGGTGACGCTGCCGGCACAGAGCGCACCGGTCGATGGCGTGGCGCCTGATGGCAGCGTGATCGTTCCTGCGGAGACGGCCGACCCGGCCGCCAATCCCGCCGCAGCGCCGGTGGCGCCGTTGTCGCCGGGCACCGCGCCCGCTCCGGCCACCGCACCTGCGACCGATCCGGCCGCTCCGCCCGGCAAGCCCGGCGGCAGCCGTCTCGCTCCGACCGCCGCACCCGCACAACCGGCGGCGTCCAGTACGCCGCAGAAGGGGGCCGCATGAGCCAGAAGATCAACCTCAAAGAGCTGGACTTCAACAACATCGGCAATTGGCCGCAGAAGGCCAAGGTGGTGTTCTGCGTGCTGCTGTCGGCCCTGATCGTGCTGCTGGCCTGGTTCGCCCTGATCAGCGGCAAGCGTGAAGAGCTGGCCGGCCTGGAGCGTACCGAATCCGGCCTGCGCGCCGAGTTCGAGAAGGAGCAGGGGCGTGCGGTCAACCTGGAGCCGCTCAAGCAGCAGCTGAGCCAGATGGAGCAGGTGCTGCAGCAGATGCTTCGCCAGCTGCCCAGCAAGACCGAAATGCCGGACCTGATCATCGACATCTCCCAGACTGCGTTGTCCAGCGGCCTGGTCAATGAACTGTTCCAGCCCGGTGCCGAGCAGCCCAAGGAGTTCTACGCCGAGAAGCCGATCGCCCTGCGCATGGTGGGCAGCTACCACCAGTTCGGTGCGTTCGTCAGTGGCGTGGCCTCGCTGCCGCGCGTGGTCATCCTGACCATGCACGACATCAACCTGAAGCCCAAGGACCCCAAGACCGGCATCACCGCGCGCAGCGGTGCGCTGGAGCTGTCCGGCACGGTCAAGACCTACCGTTACCTGGACGAGCTGGAAATGGAAGCGCAGGAGAAGGCAGCCGCCGCCAAAGACGCCAAAGACAAGAAGTCCAAGTCCGGAGGCCGGAAATGAGCCTGGCGATGACCGCACGGATCTGTGGACTGCTGGCGCTGGCCTTGCTGGCCGGCTGCGCGCGCGGGGTGAGCAGTACCCCGGGCGATGCACCGAACCTGGCCAAGTGGGTGGAGGACGTGCGTGCACGTCCGGCGCCGCCGCTGGAGCCCCTGCCGGTGATGCAGCAGTTCGAAACGTTTGAATACTCCGCCCAGGGGATGCGCGATCCGTTCACGGATGCCTGGACCAATCCACAGGGCGGCTCGGGGCTGCGTCCCGATCCGAACCGTCGCAAGGAGCCGCTGGAAGTCTTCCCGCTGGATGCCTTGGACATGGTGGGTTCGATCGGCAACGGGGGCGGGCTGGTCGCGCTGGTGATGGCGCCGGACAAGGTCACCTATCGGGTGCGTCCAGGCGTGTACATGGGGCAGAGCGACGGCCGCGTGACCGGGGTCTTCGAAGACCGGATCGAACTGATTGAACTGGTGCCGGATGGCGCGGGCGGCTGGCTGGAACGGCCTGCATCGCTTGCGCTTGAAGATCAATGATTGATTATGGGGATAGCACGATGACCTTTTCCAATGCCATGCGGCAGCGTCCCAACCGGCGCCCGAAGCTGATCCACCTGTGCGCGCTGGGAGTCGCGCTCATGGTGGCCAATGGCACGCTGCTGGCGGCAACGCCAGTGGCAGCACCCACGCCGGCAGCGGCTGCGCCGGCGATCGCGCCGGCCTCGCTGGCGGTATCCAAGATCGACTTCAAGCGCGGTGAAGACGGCGCCGGCCGCCTGATCCTGAAGTTCGACGGCCAGGGCGCCAGCCCGGACCTGCGGACCCAGGGCAACAACGTCGTCATCGACGTCGGCAACGTGCGCCTGCCGGAGAACCTGCAGAAGTCGATCAACGTGACCGACTTCGCCACGCCGGTGCAGCGCATCGATCCCAAGCCCTATGGCGGCGGTACCCAGCTGGTGCTCAGCACCAACACCGCCTTCGAGTCGCTGGCCTACCAGTCCGGCAACGAGTACGTGGTGGAGATCAGCGCGCGCAAGGAGGCCCCGGCCACCGGTGCGATCAATGCCACCACCGTGAGCCAGGCAGCGGCAGCGGTCGGCCAGCGCGGTTACAGCGGCAAGCCGGTGACCTTCAACTTCCAGGACGTGCCGGTGCGCACCGTGCTGCAGTTGATCGCCGAGGAGTCGAACCTGAATGTCGTTGCCTCCGACAGCGTCGAAGGCAATGTCACCCTGCGCCTGGTCAATGTGCCGTGGGACCAGGCACTGGACATCGTGCTGCGGGCCAAGGGCCTGGACAAGCGTCGCGAAGGCGGCGTGGTGTGGGTTGCCCCGCAGCCGGAACTGGCCAAGTTCGAGCAGGACAAGGAAGACGCCCGCATCGCGATCGAAAACCGCGAAGACCTGGTGACCGATTACATCCAGATCAACTACCACAACGCAGTGCAGATCTTCAAAGCACTGACCGAGGCCAAGGGCATCGGCGGCGGCGGTGGTGGTGGCGGTGGTGGCGGCAGCAGCTCGCAGGAAGACAGTGGCTTCCTGTCCTCGCGCGGTCGCATCGTGGCCGACGAGCGTACCAATACGCTGATGATCAGCGACATCCCGAAGAAGCTGGCGCGCATGCGCGAGCTGATCAACGTCATCGACCGCCCGGTCGACCAGGTGTTGATCGAAAGCCGCATCGTCATCGCCACCGATACCTTCGCGCGCGAACTGGGTGCCAAGTTCGGCATCAGCGGCAGCCGCGACAACGTGTACTTCAGCGGCGACCTGGCGGCCAATGCGGCCACCCGCAGCTCGCAGGTCAATTCGCAGACCGAGTACAACAAGGCGGTCAACGAATGGCTGGCGGGCGGCGGCACGGGCCCGGCACCGGTCAGGACGCCGTCCACGATCACCCGTGGCTTGAACTGGAACCTGCCGGTGGCCGCGGCCAGCAACCCGGGCTCGCTGGCATTGTCGATCCTCAACGCCGGCTACCTGCTGGACGTGGAACTGTCGGCCATGCAGCAGGAGTCGCGTGGTGAAGTGATCTCCAACCCGCGTGTGGTCACCACCAACCAGCGCGAAGCCACGATCAAGCAGGGTAAGGAAATCGGCTACGTCACCATCAGTGGCGGCGGCGGTGTGGGCACGGTTGCCACCCCGAACGTGCAGTTCAAGGAAGTGCTGCTGGAGCTGAAGGTCACCCCGACCATCACCAACGACAACCGCGTGTTCCTGAACATGGCGGTCAAGAAGGATGAAGTCGAGAGCTACATCGTGCTGGAAGGCTACGGCCAGGTGCCGACCATCAACCGTCGCGAAGTGAACACCGCGGTGCTGGTGGAAGACGGCCAGACGGTGGTGATCGGTGGCGTGTACGAGTTCACCGACCGCAACAGCGTGAACAAGGTGCCGTTCCTGGGCGATGTGCCCTTCCTGGGCAACCTGTTCAAGAAGCGCAGCCGCAACAAGGACAAGGCCGAACTGCTGGTCTTCGTCACCCCGAAGGTGCTGCGCGTGGCCAAGACCAACTAAGGCCGCCGCACTGCCTGCAGCGAAAGGGCCGCCTCGTGCGGCCCTTTTCGCGTTCAGGCAATCTTGATCCCGCTCCGGGGCCAGCCCTGCCATCATGTCGGCGGAACCTTGCGCACCTCGCGTGGGTCACATGGACGCCATGAACCTGCCTCCCCCGATGCCCGACACCCAGACCGATACCCCCGCCGCCGCCGACGCGTCCCTTGGCCGCCTCCACGATGGCTTCCGCGCGCTGCGCGATGCGCTGTCCAGCGAGATCGTGGGCCAGGCCGCGCTGGTCGACCGCCTGCTGATCGCCCTGCTTGCCGATGGCCACCTGTTGGTGGAAGGCGCGCCGGGGCTGGCCAAGACCACGGCGATCCGCGCACTGGCTGCCCGCCTGGAAGCGGACTTCTCGCGCGTGCAGTTCACCCCGGACCTGCTGCCGGCCGACCTGACCGGCACCGAGATCTGGCGGCCGCAGGAAGGGCGCTTCGAGTTCGTGCCCGGTCCGATCTTCCACCCGATCCTGCTGGCCGACGAGATCAACCGCGCGCCGGCCAAGGTGCAGTCGGCGCTGCTCGAGGCGATGGGCGAGCGCCAGGTCACGGTGGGCCGCCACACGTATGCGCTGCCGGCGCTGTTCCTGGTGATGGCCACGCAGAACCCGATCGAACAGGAAGGCACCTTCCCGCTGCCCGAAGCGCAGTTGGACCGCTTCCTGATGCACGTGCGCATCGGTTATCCGGATTCGGACGCCGAGGCGGAGATCCTGCGGTTGGCGCGCGACCGCGCGCGCGACGCACTGGGCACGCCGCCGCCGATGCCGGCGCGGATGCCGTTGGAGGATGTCTTCGCCGCCCGCAAGGCGGTGCTGTCGCTGCACATGGCGCCGGCGCTGGAACGCTATCTGATCGAGATCGTACTGGCCTCGCGCGATGCCAGCCGCTACGACCCGGCGCTGGGCCGTCGCATCGCCTGGGGCGCCAGTCCGCGCGGCTCGATCGCGCTGGAGCGCTGCGCCCGCGCCCGCGCCTGGCTTGCCGGCCGCGACTTCGTCACCCCCGATGACGTCCGCAGCGTCGCCCCCGATGTGCTGCGCCACCGCGTGCTGCCCAGCTACGAGGCGACCGCCGAAGGCTGGGATGGCGACCGCCTGGTCGCGGAGCTGCTGGCACGCGTGCCGGCGCCCTGACCCCGATGGGCTCGAACGTGGACGACCCCGCAGGCGTCAGCCAGGGCGACGGCCTGCGCCCCAGCCTGGCCGAACTGGTCGCGCTGCGCCGCAATGCGCATCGCCTCGCACCGGCCCGGCGCGGGCGGCTCGGGCATGCCGGCAGCGCGCCGGCGCCGATGCGCGGCCGCGGCATGGAGTACGCCGAATCGCGTGAGTACGTGGCCGGCGACGATGCGCGGCATATCGACTGGCGCGTTACCGCGCGCACCGGGCGGGCGCATACCAAGCTGTTCCAGGCCGAGCGCGAGCGCTTGACCCTGCTGGTGGCCGACACCGATCCGGTGCTGTATTTCGGCACCCGCGTGCGCTTCAAGTCGGTGCAGGCGGCCCGCGTGGGTGCAATTGCGGCGTGGCTGGCGCAACGCCAGGGCGACCGGCTGGGCGCACTGCGCGGCAGTGCGGTGGAGGCCCCGCTGCCGCCCGCGGGCGGCACCCGCGGCGTGCTGCGCGTGCTCGATGCATTGACCCGCTGGTACGCGCAGCCTCCCGCGGAGGACGCCGGGCTGGACCGGGCGCTCGAACAGGCCTCACGCCTGCTGCGCCCCGGCGCACGCGTGGTGGTGCTGGCCGACCCGGGCCAGGCCGCGGCGATCAGCGTCTCGCGCTGGACCGCGCTGGCGATGCACCACGAAGTCCTGGTGATGCTGCTGGTGGACCCGCTGGAACTCGCCCCGCCGTCGGCGCCGCTGGCCTTCCTGTCGGAGGGCCGCCGCGTGCTGCTCGACCTGGACCGGGCCAGCGTGCGCGAGCACTGGCGCGAACGCTTCGTGACGCCGCTGGAGGCGTTGCAGAAACAGCTCGCATCGCGCCGCATCCAGGTGCATGTGGTGGCCACCGATGACGCCAGCGATTGCTGGCTGACCCCGATGCCCTCGGCGGTGGTGGCATGAGTACGCCCACGTCACTCCCGCTGCGCGACGTGCACCTGCCGGCGGCGCCGTCGTTGTGGCCGCCGGCCCCGGGCTGGTGGCTGCTGGCGGCCGCGCTGCTCGCCCTGTGCCTGCTGGCGGGCGGGTGGCGGCTGCATCGCCAGCGTCGCCAGCAGCGGTGGGAACGCAGTTTCGACGAGGCGGTGGCGCAGGCCGGCACGCCGGTGGAAACCGTCGCCACGATCGCCGCCCTGTTGCGCCGCGCCGCGCGCCTGCGCCAACCCGGCGCCGAGCTGCTGCAGGGGCAGGCGTGGCTGGAATTCCTCGATGCACCGGGCAGCCGCGCCTTCTCCGATGGCGACGGGCGCCTGCTGCTGGACGGCGGCTATCGCCCCCACGTCGATGCCGAGGCAGTGCGCCGGTTGCAGGTGCTGGCCCGCACGCGCTTCCTGGCGCTGGTCTCGGGGCGACGCCGATGATCGCGATGAGCGTGCCGCAGGACCTGGCCGGCGCGTTGCCCGGCTGGCTGTCATGGCTGGACGTGCTGGCCTGGCCATGGATGCTGGCGGCGTTGCCGCTGCCGGTGCTGATGCACTGGTGGCCGCAGCGCAATGCCACCGCCGCGGCGCTGCGCGTGCCGTATGCAGCGGCGCAGTTGCAGGCACTGGGCGCGGGCGCGGGCGGGCGCGCGTTCGGGGTCGGTCGGGTGCTGTTGTGGTTGGCGTGGGCATGCCTGTGCGTGGCCGCATCGCGGCCACAGCAACTCGGCGAGGCGGTCACTCCGCCGCAGCAGGGCCGGCAGATGATGCTGGCGGTGGACGTGTCCGGCAGCATGAGCGAGGCGGACATGCTGCTCGGCAACCGGGTCGTGGAGCGCCTGACGGCGGCCAAGGCCGTGTTGGCCGACTTCCTCGACCGCCGGGCCGGCGACCGCGTGGGCCTGCTGATCTTCGGCGAACGCGCCTACACGCTGACCCCGCTGACCAGCGACCTGGCCAGCGTGCGCCAGCAGTTGGGTGACAGCGTGGTCGGCCTTGCCGGGCGCGAGACCGCGATCGGCGATGCGATCGCGCTGGCGGTCAAGCGCCTGCGCGAGCAACCGCAGGGCCAGCGCGTGCTGATCCTGCTCACCGACGGGGTCAGCAACGCCGGCGTCCTCGAGCCGCTGCGCGCGGCCGAGCTGGCCAAGGCCGAAGGCGTGCGCGTGTACACGGTGGCCTTCGGCGGGGATGGGGGCTTCAGCCTGTTCGGGATGACCATCGCCCCCGGCGAGGATCCGGTGGATGAAGCGACCCTGCAGAAAATAGCCGCGCAGACCGGCGGGCGTTCCTTCCGCGCGCGCAACACCGATGAGCTGGCCGGCATCTATGCCGAACTGCAGCGCCTGGAGCCGGTGGTTTCGGCCGGGCCGGCGGTGCGGCCGCGGATCGAACGCTACGCCTGGCCATTGGCGCTCGCGCTGTTGCTGGCGTCACTGGCGTGGCTGCTGCCAAGGCGGTGGGCATGAACATCGACTGGACTGCGCTGCACCTGGTGCGCCCGCAGGCGCTGTGGGCCCTGTTGGCGCTGCCGCTGATCGCGGCGCTGTGGTACTGGCGCCGCCGCCGTGGCAGCGCTTGGCATGGCGCGGTCGATGCGCACCTGCTGCGCCACCTGCTGGTGGCCGGCGGGCAGCGCGCCTGGGGCGGACTGGTGCTGCTGATGCTCGGCTGGACGCTGGCGGTGTTGGCCCTGGCCGGGCCGAGCTGGCGCCAGGTGGCGCAGCCACTGTGGCAGTCGCCTTCGCCGCTGGTGGTAGCGCTGGACCTGTCCACGCGGATCACCGCCACCGACCTGCCACCCTCGCGCCTGCTGCAGGCGCGCGCCAAGCTGGCCACGCTGCTGCGCGAGCGCCAGGGCGGTGAGGTGGCGCTGCTGGCGTATGCCGACGATGCGTACACCGTGGCGCCGCTGACCGCGGACGCTGCCAACGTGGCGCTGTACCTGGACGCGCTTGGCCCGGACGTGATGCCGCGCGATGGCCAGCGCGCCGAGCGCGCGCTGGATGCCGCGGTCCTGCTGCTGCAGCAGTCCGGCGCACATGACGGCGACATCCTGCTGCTCACCGACCGCGCCGACGCTGCGGCCACCCCGGCGGCCGCGGCGGCACGCCGGCAGGGTATCCGCGTGTCGGTGCTTGGCCTGGGGACACCGGCCGGCGCGGCGTACCGCAGCGGCGATGGCCAGATTGCCCAGGCCAGGCTGGAGGAGGCGCCCCTGCAGGCGATCGCCAGCGCGGGCGGAGGGCGCTACGTGCGTATCGCAAGCGACGATGCCGACCTGAAGCAGCTCGGCGTGCTCACGCCGACGCTCAGCCAGGCCGATCGCCGCGACGGCGATGGGCTGGCCTGGCGCGATGAAGGATTCTGGCTGTTGCCGCCGCTGATGCTCCTCGCGCTGTGGGCGTTCCGTCGTCGCGGGCTGGCGATGGCGCTGGTGCTGTGCACCGCGCTGCCGCTGGCCGCGCCGGCGCCGGTGTACGCCGCCGAGGGCACCTGGTGGCAACGTGCGGACCAGGCCACCCAGGAGCGCCTTGGCGCCGGCGTGGATGCGTACCGGAAGGGCGACTTCAAGGCCGCCCAGCAGCAGTTCGACGGGATCGACACCGCGACCGGCTGGTACAACCTGGGCAACGCGCTGGCGCGCCAGGGCCAATACGACGCGGCTATCGCGGCCTACGACAAGGCCCTGCAGCGGTCGCCGGGGATGGCCGATGCCGTGGCCAACCGCACCGCGGTGGAGGCCGCGCGCAGGCGCAAGCCGCCGTCGCCGCCGCAGGGCAAGGACGGACAGCCCGCGAAGACCCCGCCGTCGTCGGGGCAGGGCGGACAACCCGGGCAGGATCAGGCACCGCCCAAGCAGCAGGGCAAGCAGGACCCGGGCGAGGCGCCGCCCACGCCAGGGCAGTCACCCGGCACCCCGCAGGAGGCCAAGGGCGAATCCGGGCAGCCGAACCCGGCCGCGCAGGCGCAGGCCGATGCCGCCCAGCGCCAGCGCATGCAGCAGGCGCTGCAGCGGCAGGACACGCCCGGCAAGGCCGGGCAGGACACGGCGGCCCAGCGCCAGGCCGCCGAGACCCCGCAACAGCGCGAACAGCGCCAGGCCGTCGAGGCGTGGATGCGGCGCGTGCCGGACGATCCGGGCAGTCTGTTGCGGGCCAAGTTCCAGTTGGAAAACGAACGCAGGAAACGGGAAGGACGATGAGCATCCACTCCATCACGCGGCGCTGGATGCAGGCCGGTTGCTGGCTGCTGCTGGTGCTGTGCGCCACGGCGCAGGCGCAGACACGGGCCTGGCTTGACCGGCAGGACATCAGCGACACCGATACGGTCACCCTCACTATCGAGAGCGATGCCGCCGGCGCGCCGGATTACGCGCCGCTGCGCGCCGATTTCGACCTGAGCGCCCAGACCAGCAGCCGCCAGGTGCAGTGGAGCAATGGCGGGGCCAGCACGCGCAATCTGTTTGCCGTGGTGCTGGCGCCGCGCCGCACGGGCACCCTGCAGATTCCGAGCCTGCAGGTCGGCTCCCAGCGCACCGCGCCGTTGCAGCTGCAGGTGGCTGCCGGGGCCGGGGCCGGGGCGTCGGCGGCGGTACCGGGCAATGCCGCGGTGTTCATGGAAACCGAGGTCGATGACGCCACGCCGTATGTGCAGCAGAGCGTGGGCGTGGTGGTGCGGCTGTTCTACGTGGCCCAACTGGTGTCCGGCGAACTGGTGCTGGATACCCCCGACGGCGCCTCCATGCAGCGCGTGGGCGAGGACCGCAGCCTGGTGCGCGAGGTCAATGGCCGCCGCTACAACCTGGTCGAGCGCCGCTTCCTGCTGATCCCCGAGCGCAGCGGGCCGTTGCAGGTGCCGGCGGCCCAGTTCAACGGACGTGCGGCCGGGGGGTTCTTCGATGACATGTTCGGTGGCGACGGGCGGCTGCGCGCGAGTGCGCCGGCGCGCACGTTGCAGGTGCAGCCGCAGCCGGCGAGTGCGCCGCAGCCGTGGCTGCCGCTGCACGACCTGCGCCTGCGCTACACCGCCGCGCCCGACAGCGGGCGGGCCGGCGAAGCGGCCACGGTGGTGGTGGAAGCCGTCGCCGTGGGTGCCACCCGTGCGCAGTTCCCGGAGCTGCCCTCGCTGGACGTGGGCCCGGATGCGCAGGTGTTTGCCGAGCCGGCCCAATACGATGAGACCTTCAACGGCGGCACCCCACAGCTCAAACTGACCCGACGCTATTCGATCGTGCCGCGCGGCCCCGGCACCCTGCGCGTACCTGGTCCGCGCATGGCGTGGTGGGACGTGCAGGCGGGCGAGGCACGTGTGACGGCCCTGCCGGACCTGACCCTGGCCGTGGCGGCGGGTGGCGCGGGCGGCTCGGCACCCGCGCCGCTCCCGGTGGATACGCGCTCGGCGCTTCCCGGGCAGGCGCCGGCGGCGTCCAATGCGCTGCCGTTGGCGGCGCTGCCGGCGCCCACCCGGCCCTGGGGCTGGATCGCGGCGGCCTGCTTCGCGTTGCTGTGGCTGCTCACGCTGGCGTGGGGCTGGCGCCGGAGGCGGCATGACGGCCGTCGCGCACCCGCGCCGGTCGGCGTGGCGGCCGCGCCGGTTGCGCCGGTGTCGCGGGCCGAACTGCGCCGGGCCATGGAAAGCCAGGGCCTGGACGAGATCATCGCGTTGTTGGCGGCGATGGGCCGGGTGCAGGGGCTGGAGGGCGTGATCGCGCGGCTGGCCGACCCCGTCCAGCGCGAGGCCCTGCTGGCCATGCAGCAGGCGCGCTGGTCCGGCCAGGGCGGCGATGTGGCCGCCGCCCGCCAGGCCCTGCGCCGGGCGTTCCATGACGGACCGCACTGGCAGCCGGCCACGGTGGCGGAAAACAATGGGCTGGCGCCTCTATATCCTTCAGGACCTTGATGCGCCGCCGGGCCTGCGGGACCGGCTTTGCTAAGCTGATTCACTTCTTTACAGGAAAGCCGCTACATGACTGAGGCCGCAACGACCCGGAAGAAACTGCCCTTGCACTGGAAAATGGGCATTGGCTTCGCGCTGGGCCTGGTGCTCGGCCTGATCGTGCATGCCGCCGGCCCGGGCGTCCCCGGCCTGACCGATGCCGCCAAGGGCGTGATGGCCTGGGTGACCACGCCGCTGTCGGGCCTGTTCCTCAACCTGATCTTCATGCTCATCGTGCCGCTGATCTTCTCGGCGTTGATCATGGGCGTGTCGGAGATGGGCGACATCCGCGCGCTCGGCCGGATCGGCTGGAAGACCCTGGCCTACACGGTGCTGCTGTCGGGCATCGCGGTGGGCATCGGCCTGGTGCTGGTCAACGTGCTCAAGCCCGGCGCTGGCATGGACCCGCAGGTGGCGGCGCAGATGCTGTCGGAGAACGCCGAGCGCAGCAAGGAAATCGTCGCCGGCATCCATGAAACGCCCAAGGGCATGGACATGCTGCTGTCGATCGTGCCCAGCAACGTGCTGCAGGCCGCATCGGACAACGGCGCGATCCTGTCGCTGATGTTCTTCGCGCTGATGTTCGGCATCGGCATGGTGCTGAGCCCGGAAGAAAAGGTCGCGCCGCTGCGCCGCGCCATCGAAGGCGTGTTCGAAGTCTCTATGACCCTGATCAATCTGGTCATCCGCCTGGCGCCGTATGCGGTGGCCTGCTTCATGTTCAACCTGGCCGCGCTGTTCGGCTTCGACCTGATCATCCGCCTGGGCGCATACGTGGGCGTGGTGGTGCTGGCGCTGGGCCTGCACATGGTGGTGACCTACGGCACGGCGGTGTGGCTGTCCGGGCGTTCGCCGCTGTCGTTCTTCCGCGATACCCAGGAAGCGACGGTGATGGCCTTCTCCACCGCCTCCAGCAATGCCACCCTGCCGACCGCGCTGCGCGTGGCCGACCAGATGGGGCTGCCGCAGAAGGTCTCGCGCTTCGTGCTGACCGTGGGCGCCACCGCCAACCAGAACGGCACCGCGTTGTTCGAGGGCGTGACGGTGATCTTCCTGGCGCAGTTCTTCGGCGTGGACCTGAGCATCGGCCAGCAGGTGATGGTGATGGCGGTCTGCATCCTCGGTGGCATCGGCACGGCCGGCGTGCCGTCCGGCTCGCTGCCGGTGGTGGCGATGATCTGCGCCATGGTCGGGGTGAACCCGCTGGGCATCGGCCTGATCCTGGGCGTGAACCACTTCCTGGACATGTGCCGTACCGCCCTCAACGTCACCGGTGACCTGGCCCTGACCACGCTGGTGGCCAAGGGCGAGACCGACGACAGCCCGGTCCCGGTGCAGGTCGGCCGCGACTGACTCCCCGCCGGGCACCGCCGCCGCGCCAGCCCCGATCAACGCCCCGCCCCGAGCGGGGCGTTTTTTGTTCAGGAAGCAGACGCACGGCCTGACCCCGCTGGACGTCTGTGGGACAATGACGCGCCCGCACGTTCGCGGCCGCCTCCCGATTCCGACAGAACCATGACGCAGCCTACCCGCCGCCAGTTGGCCAATGCCATCCGCTTCCTCGCCGCTGATGCGGTCGAAACCGCCAAGTCCGGGCATCCCGGCATGCCGATGGGCATGGCCGATATCGCCGAGGTCCTCTGGAACGACTATCTCCGTCACAACCCGAACAATCCGAAGTGGTTCAACCGCGACCGCTTCGTGTTGTCCAACGGCCACGGCTCGATGCTGCAGTACGCGCTGCTGCACCTGAGCGGTTACGACCTGCCGATCGAACAGCTCAAGCAGTTCCGCCAGCTGGGCAGCAAGACCGCCGGCCACCCGGAACACCATGAAACCCCCGGCGTGGAGACCACCACCGGTCCGCTCGGCCAGGGCCTGGCCAACGCCGTGGGCTTCGCGCTCGCCGAGAAGTTGCTGGCACAGCGCTACAACCGCCCCGAGCACGAGATCGTCGACCACCGCACCTGGGTGTTCCTGGGCGACGGCTGCCTGATGGAAGGCATCTCGCACGAAGCCGCCTCGCTGGCCGGCACCTGGGGCCTGGGCAAGCTGGTCTGCTTCTGGGATGACAACCACATCTCCATCGACGGCAACACCGAAGGCTGGTTCACCGACAACACCCCCGAGCGTTTCGAAGCCTATGGCTGGAACGTGGTGCGCGGCGTCGATGGCCACGATCCGGAGAGCATCAAGGCCGCCATCGACAGCGCCCTGGCCCAGTTCGACAAGCCGACCCTGATCTGCTGCCGCACCACCATCGGCTTCGGTTCGCCGGGCAAGGCCGGCAAGGAATCCAGCCACGGCGCGCCGCTGGGCAAGGACGAGCTGGAAGCCACCCGCAAGCAGCTGGGCTGGAACTACGGTCCGTTCGAGATTCCCGAAGAGATCTACGCCGGCTGGCGTGCCGGCGGTACCGGCACCCTGCGCCAGGCCGAATGGGAACTGCAGTTCGACAAGTACGCCGCGCAGTTCCCGGCCGAAGCCGAAGAGCTGACCCGTCGTTCGCATGGTGAGCTGCCGGCCGATTTCATCGCCAAGGCCGATGCCTACATCGCCAAGGTCCAGGAAGAAGGCCAGACCATCGCCTCGCGCAAGGCCTCGCAGCTGGCGATCGAAGCGTTCGCGCCGCTGCTGCCGGAGCTGGTGGGCGGCTCGGCCGACCTGGCCCACTCCAACCTGACCCTGTGGAAGGCCAGCAAGTCGGTCGCCACCGATGACCCGAACGCCAACTACGTGTATTACGGCGTGCGCGAATTCGGCATGACCGCCATTGCCAATGGCCTGGCCCTGCATGGCGGGTTCATTCCCTTCGATGCCACCTTCCTGGTGTTCAGCGACTACGCCCGCAACGGCGTGCGCATGAGCGCGCTGATCCCGGCGCACGCCATCCACGTCTATACCCACGACTCGATCGGCCTGGGCGAAGACGGCCCGACCCACCAGCCGGTGGAGCACCTGGCCTCGCTGCGCTACATCCCCAACAACGATGTGTGGCGCCCGTGCGATGCGGTCGAGTCGGCGGTCAGCTGGAAGTCGGCGATCACCCGCACCGACGGCCCGAGCTGCCTGGTGTTCAGCCGCCAGAACCTGCCGCACCAGCCGCGCAGCACCGAGCAGGTCGCGCAGATCGCGCGCGGTGGCTACGTGCTGGCCGACGCCGAAGGCGGCGTGCCCGACGTGATCCTGATCGGTACCGGTTCGGAAGTGGGCCTGGCCGTGGCCGCCAAGGCCGAGCTGGATGCTGCCGGGATCAAGACCCGCGTGGTGTCCATGCCGTCCACCGACGTGTTCGATCGCCAGGACGCGGCGTATCGCGAGTCGGTGCTGCCCAACGCGGTGCGCAAGCGCGTGGCGGTGGAAGCCGGCGTCACCGGTTTCTGGCGCCAGTACGTGGGCCTGGACGGTGCGGTGGTCGGTATCGACACCTTCGGTGCCTCGGCCCCGGCCGAAGCGTTGTACAAGCACTTCGGCATCACCACCGACCACGTGGTGGCCGCTGCCAAGGCGCTCTGATGCACTGAGTGCCGTTGCAGGGTTTGCAGCAGAAGGCCGGGGATTTCCCCGGCCTTCTGCGTTTCCGGGAGAGCAGCCGAGCATGGCTCGGCTCTACCACCCCGATCGATGCACGGCCCGGGGTAGAGCCGAGCCATGCTCGGCTGCGCCAGACGACGCGCCTTGTCACCCTCGGACGATGCGAGGATCGCCGGTAGAGCCGAGCCATGCTCGGCTGCGCCAGACGACGCGCCTTGTCACCCTGGGGACGATGCGTGGCTCGCCGGTAGAGCCGAGCCATGCTCGGCTGCTCCATACGACGCGCCTTGTCACCCTCGGACGATGCGAGGCTCGCCGGTAGAGCCGAGCCATGCTCGGCTGCTCCAGGCGATGCGCCTTGTCACCCTGGGGACGATGCGTGGATCGCCGGTAGAGCCGAGCCATGCTCGGCTGCTCCATACGACGCGCCTTGTCACCCTCGGACGATGCGTGGCTCGGCGGTAGAGCCGAGCCATGCTCGGCTGCTCCAGACGACGCGCCTTGTCACCCTGGGACGATGCGTGGCTCGCCGGTAGAGCCGAGCCATGCTCGGCTGCGCCAGACGACGCGCCCCGCGCTCAGGCGGCTGCCGTCCGCGCCAACGCCAACCGCACCAACCGCGCTTCGATCCGCTCGCCAAAACTCGTCGGTGCATCCAGTCCCATCCGCTGCAGGTACACCGCATCGCCATCGCCGGCCGGCTGGGTCAAGGCGGCCAGGACCGTGCGCAGCTTGCTGCCGCGCGTCTGCGTGTTCTGCTTCAACCAGCCCAAGGCCTTGACCAGGTGCTGTTCGACCTCGGTGAAGTCGCTGCCCAGCGGGTAGTCGGGCAACAGGCCCGAGTGGCGGAACGGGGCCAACGCGGCACTGACGGCCGCGGCACTGTTGCGCCGTTGCCAGTGCTCGGGCGCGGCGAAGGCGGCGTCCAGCTTCTTCGATGCCTTGGCCGTCTGCAGCAGCTCGGCCTGGAAGGCCGCATCGGTGATCCCGGCCATGCCGATCACGCAGTCCTCGTCGGTGAGGTTGCGCAGGTCGGCAATGCCGTACTCGTTGATGTAGATGTCGCGCAGGTGCCGCGGGATGGTGGTGTGGCCGTAATTCCAGCGCACGTTGGACTGCAGCCGGCCCTTGTCCTCGCGCACGGCGCGGAACATCAACGCGCTGCGTGCCTCCGGCAGCGCGTGCGCCATCGCCACGAAGTTGTACTGGCCGCCCACGCCGGACACCACGCGGCCGTCTTCCAGGGCGTCGGATACTGCCGCGCCCAATGCGGTGGCGATCATGCACGAGTTGAAGAAGCGGGCATGGCGGCGCTGCAGGCGTTCGAGCACTTCATCGCCGCCGTAGAGCTGGTTGATCTCGCTGATCCGGCGCATGCCGATGGCCCGGCGTTCGTCGTCGGGCAGGTCGCGCAGCCACTGGTAGAACTCCGGCGAGCCCAGGTAGAACGCACCATGCAGGTACTCGCCCTCGGCGGCGAGGGTGGCGTGGTCGATGGTCAGGGTGCTGCCGTTCTCGATGCGCTGCATCAGGGCCACGTCATCGTGCACCTTGCGCCGGATCACGCCGGTCTGGACGAGGCGGCGGAAACCTTCGTTGAGCATTTCGCTGCAGCCGTACAGGCCGATCTCGAACGGCTCCAGGCCACCGCATTCGCGCACGGTGGGGTGGCTGGACAGGGTCGGGTCGAGCGCGTGCAGCAGCTGCCGGTAGCGCGCGTTGTCGGTATGCCGCAGCACCAGCGCATGGCTGATCGCATCGGCGAGGGTGCCGATGCCGATCTGCAGCGTGCCACCGTCGCGGACCAGCGCGCTGGCGTACAGGCCGATGGCGTAGTCGGCGTCGCTCACCGGCTGCCGCGGCAGGCCGAACAGGTCGGGGTAGGGCGGTGGCGGGCTGATCACCAGGTCGAAGAAGCTCACATCCACCGTGGCCGAGCCGGCCAGGTACGGCAGCTGCGGGTCGATCTCGGCGATCATCAACGGGCGCGGCAGGCCGCGCGCGACCATCGCGTCCAGCGTGTCCTGGGTGATGTCGTTGTTGCACGACAGCGACAGCCGCCGGTCATCCGGGCGCACCGCCACCTTCTGCACGATCGCGTGCGGCGCGCGCTGGGCCACCGCATCGGCGGCGTGGGTGTAATTGAGGCTGGTGTAGCTGCGCTGTGCCTGCGAGGAAGTGAGCAGCGCGCCGGACTGCATGTAGAACTCCTCCACCTGCACGTGCGCGGGCAGGCGGTCGCGGGCAACGGCGTCGGCATAGGCCAGGCGCGGGAAATCCTCACCGAAGTGGCGCGCGGCGAACGGCGCCATGAAGCGCGCCTCCAGCCCGGTGCCGCTGGGCTTGGGCGGGTTCAACGACAGCGCGGTGTAGATCTGCAGCGGGCGCGACGGATCGTTCTCCACCCGCGCATACAGCGCGTTGAGCAACCGGTGCGGCTTGCCCAGCGCCAGCGGCGCGCCGATGCGCAACGGGCCCTCCACGCGCTGCAGCAGCCAGTCGGTCGCCGCGTCGAGGTCGGTGAGGTGTTCGGTCATCCAGCGCCATCCTGCAGGTATATGCGGGCCATTACAGCATCTCGGGCTTGAACAGACGGCGACGCGAGACCTCATCGCCGGACAGCATGAACTGGCCATCGCCCCGGTAGTGCACGGTGCGAGGCACCTTCGGCGTGCGCGCGACGTGCGCCTTGACCACCTCCCAGATGAACATGCCATGCCGCGAGACCTGGCTGCGGTCGGCCAGCCGGCACTCGAAACTGGCATGGCACTGGGCCAAGAGCGGTGCCGCCACCGCGCTGGCGGCGACGGTGTCCAGGCCGAAGTGCTCGAACTTGTCGATCGCCGCGCCGCTGCTGTTGCCGATGCCCACGACGGTGTCGAGCATGGCGGCCGTGGGAACATTGATGACGCATTCGCCACTGCGGCGGATCAGCTCGAAGCTGTGGTTGCCGCTGGAAATCATGGTCGCCAGCCGCGAGGGAGTGAATGCCAGCACCATGTGCCAGCCGAGCGTCATGACGTTGCGCTGGTCCTTCCAGGCCGAGGTGACCAGCACGATCGGGCCGGGTTCAAGGAAGTGGCGCACGTCCTCGACCGGGTAGTCGAATTTTCGGTAGCGTCTCATCGAGGGCTCCGTGGGGCGTCGCCCGATGCTGGCAGCGAGGGGATGAACCGGCTGTCGAAGGGGTTGACACGGGTTTCGATTACGTGCGTAATCGGTTCATCGATTACGGATGTAAATGATGAGCCAGATCAGCGAAGCAGAAGCCGTGGTGATGGATGTGCTCTGGGGCGAGCATCCGTTGGGCGCGGATGAGGTGGTGGCCGCGCTGGCCGGGCGTGGCTGGGCCGAACCCACCATCAAGACCTTGCTCAACCGGCTGCTGACCAAGGGCGCGATCAGTGCCAGCCGCGATGGGCGCCGCTACCTCTACTCGCCGGTACTGCAGCGCCAGGCCTGGGTGGCCGAGCAGAGCAGCGGCCTGCTGGACAAGCTGTTCGATGGCCGCGTGGCGCCGCTGGTCGCCCATTTCAGCCAGCGCGGGGAACTCAGTGCGCAGGACATCGCCGAGCTGAAGGCGCTCATCGAGGGACTGGACCATGACTGAGCTGCTCACCGGACTGATGCAGGCCAGCGTATGGCTGGCGATCGCGGTGCTGCTGCTGGCCGCGTCGCGCCCGTTGCTGCTGGCCCTGGGCGGGGCGGCGCTGGTCTATCGCAGCTGGTGGTGCGTGCCGGTGCTGCTGCTGACCTTGCACCTGCCGTTGCCGGTGGCGCCGTTGGCCGATGCGCTGCCGATGCTTGCCGCCGCCGCGGCCTGGAGCGCGCCGGTCGTGGCCCCGGCCGCGCCTGCCTGGCCGTGGCTGCTGCTGGTGGCGTGGGCACTCGGCGCGCTGGGCAACGGCGCCGTCGCCTGGCGCGCGCAACGCCGCTTCGAGCGCGCCCTGGGCACGCTGCGGCCGCGTGCCGACGGCAGTTGGCAGGCCAGCGCCGATCCCGGCTTGCCCGCCCTGGTCGGCCTGTGGGCACCGCGCATCGTGGTGGGCCCGAGGTTCGAGGCGGATTTCAGCGCGGCCGAACAGGCCCTGATCCTGCAGCACGAGCGCAGCCATCGCCGCCATGGTGACCCGTGGGCCAACCTCGCACTCCTCGTGTTGCGCTGCGTGTTCTGGTTCCACCCGCTGTTGCCCTGGGCCGCGCGTCGTTTCCTGCGCGACCAGGAGCTGGCCTGCGATGCACGCACCATCGATCCACACCCGGCCCAGCGCCGGCTTTACGCCAACGCGCTGCTGAAGGCGCAGTTGGTCCACCCGGTTGCGCCGATGGCCTGCCACTGGCGCAGCCAACCGATGTTGAAGGAGCGTATTGCCATGTTGAAGGAACACAAGCGGAAGGCACTGCCGTGGATGACCGGGCAGGTGCTGGTGGTGGGGATGAGCCTGGGTCTGGCGGCAGTGGCGTGGGCCAGCAAAGGCGGGATCGACACCGCGTCGATTGAAGCGGACCCGGCGGCGCTGGCCAACCAGGCCGGTACGGGCGCAGCCGTCGACGTGCCGGCCAAGACCCGCGACATGGCACCGCCCAGCTATCCCAGCGCTGCGTTCGAGCAGGGTCTGTCGGGCAAGGTGGTGCTGCGGGTGGAGGTCGATGCCGAGGGCAAGGCCGGCGAGGTGCGCGTGCTCAGTTCCACGCCGGCCGGCGTGTTCGACGCGGCCTCGATCGCCGCGGCGAAAAAATGGACCTTCGAGCCGGCGCGACGGGACGGCAAGGCGGTGACCTCGGCGCTGAAGATCCCGATGACCTTCCAGATGAACGAGACGGGTCCGGCGCCGTGAGGCAGGCGCTCCCCCTGCTGGCCGTTGCGTGCCTGCTGGTCGGCTGCGCAAGCCGACCGTCGGTCACCACGGTGGATACCCGCAGCGAAAACGTGGCGCTACAGCGGCTGCACGCCGATGGCGGCGACGGTGCAGGCCAGGTGCAGCCGTATCGGCTGCTGCCCAGCCAGGGCTACCGCATGCCGCAGTTGTACGCGGCGCAGGACCCGGTGGTCGGGGCACGCGACCCACGTCGCGAGCTGCCGCCCACCGTGGTGTGCCTGCAGGTGGTGGTCACGGCGGAAGGCAAGGTGGACCGCAGCGTGGCCCTGGCCGATCGCCCCGAATGCACCGCCGGCACCGCAGCGGAAAATGCGCCGTTGCTGCAGGCAGCGCAGGAGGCGGTGGCGCACTGGCTGTTTTCCCCGGCGGCGGTCTGTCACTACGCTGCCGGCGTCGTCCCCGACAACAAAGGGCATTGCGACGGCGCGCAGCGGATCGAGCCGGTGCCGGTGAGCCTGCTGTACGCCTTCACGTTTGAAATCGTGCACGGCCAGCACACGGTGCATAGCCAGGGGCGCTGAGCACCGTCGTGGCGGCCGGTGGCCGGCAACCGCATCAACCGATCATCGCGGGGTGGCCGGCCAGCGGCCGACACTAGGATCGGCCGGGGCCGCCCTGGATATTGGCTTTCACCGAGGGATGCATCAGTTTCGGCTCGGCCAGCGTTGCATCACGGGCCCGCCGCGTGGCGACGAAGTCGGCTTCGCTGACGCCCTCAGCCAGGTGGATGTTGCGCGCGCGCTGTGCACCGATGGTGGTTTCATTGGCGACCTCGCGACCACCCGGGCCGTAGTCGTGGCAGATGAACACGCGGGTGGCGTCGGGCAGGGCCAGCAGGCGCTGGATCGAGCGGTACAACTGTGCGGCATCGCCGCCCGGGAAGTCGCAGCGGGCGGTGCCGCCATCAGGCATGAACAGCGAGTCGCCGGTGAACAGCGCATCGCCGATGCGGTAGGCCACGCTGTCGCTGGTGTGACCAGGCACGGCGATCACCTCTGCATCCACCGCGCCGAGCGCGAAGCGTTCGCCATCGGCGAACAGGTGGTCGAACTGCGAGCCGTCGGTGGGCACGTCCAGCGCATAGCGGGGGGCGAACGTGCGCTGTACCTGCACGATGCCGTTGCCCATCGCCAGCGTGGCCGCCGGCCAGTGCTGCTTGAGCCATCGGCCGGCACTGACGTGGTCGGCGTGGGCGTGGGTTTCCAGCAGCCAGCGCACCTGCAGCCCGCCGTCACGGACATGCGCGAGAAGCGGTTGCAGGGGCCCGGCGCCGAGTGCGTCGGTGTCCGGGTCGTAGTCCAGCACGGGGTCGATCACCGCCGCCTGCAGGGTCGCCGGATCGTGCACCACGTAGCTGAAGGTATGGCTGTCGGGGTGGAAGAAACTGGCGACGTGCAGTGACATGGGGGGGGCCTCAGCGTTTGCCCAGCGTGGCGTTGAGCAGCACCGCCAGGCGTTCGCCGGCCAGGCGCAGCTCCTGTTCCGCGATCGGGCGATAGGTCGCGGTGTATTCCGGACCCAGCGTACGCCTGGTCGGGTAAACGCCAGGTGCAATGGCGATACGGCAGCTGGCTTCGGCCCACTCGACCGCGTCGGTGGCGATGCTGGAGCGCTTGCCCACCTTGGGCGCGGGCAGGGCCATCAGGCGCTTGAAATACTGGTCGTCGTCCAACTTCTGCTCGTTGAGCATGCCGCTGTCCCACAGCGAATGCAGGTTGGTGCCCCGGTTGTTGAACTGCACCTGGAAGTCGTTGCCGCCCTTGTCATGGCCGTACCCGGCGTGCATCGGCTGGTGGATGTCACCGGCGAAGTGGACGACGAACTTCAGCGCCTGGGCGCGTTCGGCATCGGACTTGCTGCGGTCGCCGAGGATGGCGGTCTGGGCCTTGAGCGCCTCGACCACGCAGTTGCCATCGGTGCAGTGCTTCTGCACCTGGTAGTGGCAGTCGTCCTCGCCGATGTTGACGTAGTGCCAGCCCGCCGAGCGCTTGCCCAGGCCCGGGTCCTTGGCGCGCAGCTGGTCGGCCCATGGGGCGATGGCATGCAGGGTGGGGTCCGGCTCGCCGGCCAGCAGGCGATCCACGTCGGCCTGGGCCTGTGGGGTGAGCCGGGTTTCGGCGATGCGGGCGACCAGCCGGTGGCCTTGCGCACCCCAGGCCAGGGCGTCGGTGGAGACGAAGGTGAGGGCCAGCGCGAGGGCAGTGGCGGGGAGCAGGGAGGCAATTTTCATCGCCCGCATTCTAGCGGGCTGCCCGCGGGCGCGGCTTGGCCGGATCTGGCCGGCGGCGTGCTGGCGGCGGTACGCTGGGCGCTGGATCGACGGCGGGAGCGGCGGGGTGCAGAAGGTCTTGGGGCTGATCGGCGGGATGAGCTGGGAGAGTTCGGCGCACTACTACCGGATGATCAACGAGCAGGTGCGCGATGCGCTGGGCGGCATGCATTCGGCGCGGTTGCTGCTGTGGTCGTTCGATTTCGCCGACATCGAGGCCATGCAGCGCGCCGGGGACTGGACGGCGGCGACGCAGGCGATGGTGGAGGTGGCACGGCGGCTGGAGGGCACGGGCGCGACGGCGGTGGTGATCTGCACCAACACGATGCACCGGATGGCCGAGGAGGTGCAGGCGGCGATCGACGTGCCGCTGCTGCACATCGCCGATCCGGTGGGTGAGGCGATCCGGGCGTTGGGGCTGACGCGGGTGGGCCTGCTCGGGACGGCTTTCACGATGGAGCAGGATTTCTACCGGGTGCGGTTGGCGCAGCGGTATGGGCTGGAGGTGCTCATACCGGAGGCGGACGACCGCGCACAGGTGCATCGGATCATCTACGAGGAACTGGTGCAGGGGCAGGTGCTGGATGCATCGCGCGAGGTGTACCGGGCGGTGATGCAGCGTCTGGTGGATAACGGCGCGCAGGCGGTGATCCTCGGCTGCACGGAGATCATGCTGCTGGTGGGCGATGACGATGCAACCGTGCCGTTGTTCGATACGGCGGCCCTGCATGCGCAGGCGGCGGCACAGCACCTGCTCTCCTACCCGTAGAGCCACCCCATGGGTGGCTGCTCGCAGCGCCGGATCGAACAAAGGTGCTCCACCCATCCGCGTGGCGCGCTGTGGACCCTTGCTGGCGCGCGGCGGTCGGTGGGTCGGGGGCTGGGGCCCTATGCCCTTTCCGGCGAATGTCCTCCGGCGTCGGCCTGCGGCCGCCCCCTCCTCCTTTATTTCGCCTCCAAGGGCATAGGGCCCCAGCCCCCGACCCACCGACGGCCATCAAAAAAGCCGGGCGCCTCACCTGCGCCGCAAGCCGAGCCCCGTAGCGGTCGGTAGGCTCCTGGGCAAAATAAAGGAGGAGGCCGCTTGGCGGCCGGGGGACATTTGCACCAGGAGCCTACCGGCCGCTACGGGGCCCTCATGCTCGCGACAACGCCGATCGGAGACGCCAGCCGATCACTCTGCACACCCGGCAACACGCGTAGCGCCTCAAGCCATCTGCCACGCCCTGTGGAGCAGGATGCAACTTCCCTTGCGAGAAGCGCAAAAAAAATCCCCGGCCGAAGCCGGGGAAAAACGCTTGCTGCGAGGGGTGTTGCGCTGTTGGGTTCCGATCCGCCGATCAGAACTTGAACACGTAGGACACGCCGTAAGCCAGCGGGTCGATGTTGACCGTACCGATCTTTTCGCCGTTGAGCTTGACCTTGCTGTCGATGTCCATCCAGCGCACATCGACGCGCAGCGCGCCCTTGTCGCTGATCGCGACGTCCAGGCCCGCATGCGCGGCCAGGCCCCAGGAGTCTTCCAGTTTCAGTTTGTTGCCGGCCAGCGCGCCGCCGGTCTTCTCGCTGAAGAACGTCGTGTAGTTGATACCCGCGCCAACGAACGGGGACACCTTGCCCTTGCTGTTGAAGTGGTACTGCAGCGAGATCACCGGCGGCAGGTGCTTGGTGCTGCCCACGTTGCCCAGGCCGGCGATGTTGATGTCGTGCTTGAACGGCAGCGCGGCCAGCAGCTCGATGCCCAGGTTGTCGGCGAT
This sequence comes from Stenotrophomonas sp. BIGb0135, assembly GCF_024810105.1. GTDB lineage: Bacteria > Pseudomonadota > Gammaproteobacteria > Xanthomonadales > Xanthomonadaceae > Stenotrophomonas > Stenotrophomonas maltophilia_AB. The sequence continues at coordinate 583,742 of NZ_JANUDX010000003.1, read as the reverse complement.
GAAGTATTCACCGGTGATGGTCGGCTTGATGTCGTTGTCGACGTCCACCTTCAGGGTGCCACCGGCCAGCGAGCCGTTGTTGGACTTCGGGGCGACCTGGTGCACGCCGGCACCGATCGTCCAGTCGCCCTTGGACTGGGCCATGGCCGGCGCGGCGGCCAGGGCGAGCGCGGCGGCCAGGCTGGCCAGCAGGAGGGGGGAGGTATTGCGCATGAGGGTGTCTCGTTGCGGGTGGAATGGGGCCAGTTTTCCCTTGCCGGGCCGGGCGCGCCTTGATCCGGATCAATCCACGGACCGGGCCGTGTAACCGCTTCCGATTTATCGCCCGGGGGCCTGCCCCGGTTCGGCCCTGCTAGAATGGGTATCCCTTTCCATCGGCGCCGCACCGTCGCGGCTGCAGGAGCGTGTGAACATGGCAATCAAGGTTGGCATCAACGGTTTCGGTCGCATCGGTCGCAACGTGCTGCGTTCGGCCGTGCTGAATTTCGGCAATGACATCGAAATCGTCGCCATCAACGATCTGCTGGAGCCGGACTACCTGGCCTACATGCTGAAGTACGACTCCGTGCACGGCCGCTTCAAGGCCGACGTCGAGGTGTCCGGCAGCGACCTGCTGGTCAACGGCAAGAAGATCCGCCTGACCCAGGAGCGCGACCCGGCCAACCTGAAGTGGGACGAGGTCGGCGTGGACGTCGTCATCGAATCCACCGGCCTGTTCCTGACCAAGGACACCGCGCAGAAGCACATCGACGCGGGCGCCAAGAAGGTGATCCTGTCGGCGCCGTCCAAGGACGACACCCCCATGTTCGTGTTCGGCGTGAACGACAAGACCTACGCCGGCCAGGCCATCGTCTCCAACGCCTCGTGCACCACCAACTGCCTGGCCCCGCTGGCCAAGGTCATCAATGACAAGTGGGGCATCAAGCGCGGCCTGATGACCACCGTGCATGCGGCCACCGCCACCCAGAAGACCGTCGATGGCCCGTCCAACAAGGACTGGCGCGGTGGCCGTGGCATCCTGGAAAACATCATTCCGTCCTCCACCGGCGCAGCCAAGGCCGTCGGCGTGGTGATCCCGGAATTGAACAAGAAGCTCACCGGCATGAGCTTCCGCGTGCCGACCTCGGACGTGTCGGTGGTCGACCTCACCGTCGAGCTGGAAAAGGAAGCCACCTACGCCGAGATCTGCGCCGAAGTGAAGGCACAGAGCGAAGGCGCGCTGAAGGGCATCCTGGGCTACACCGAAGACAAGGTCGTGGCCACCGACTTCCGCGGCGAGACCCACACCTCGGTGTTCGATGCCGACGCCGGCATCGCCCTGGACAGCACCTTCGTCAAGCTGGTGTCCTGGTACGACAACGAGTGGGGCTACTCCAACAAGTGCCTGGAAATGGCCAAGGTTGTCGCCGCCAAGTAAGCGCGGCACGCCAGCGCTGAACACTGCGAACCCCGGTCCCGTGCCGGGGTTCGTCGTTTGTGGGCCCTGGCATGCCGGGCAGGGGGGGGGCACCCCGCAGCCGCCGCCGATCCATTAGCATGGCCGCGTGCCACCGGCATGGCGTCGGCAGGATGCCGCCGGGGCTCCCCTTTGAGGATGGCGTGGAATGGAAGCTCTGATTGTCCTGCTGGCGGTGGTGGTACTGCTGATCCCGGTGTTGCTGGTGGTGGCGTTGGTGATGATCGCCGGCCTGCGCCGGCGCGTGTCCGCGCTGGAAAGCCAGCAGTTCCCCGCCAGTGCGCGGCCATCGGCCGAGGTGCCGGTCAGCACGCCGCTGGGCTGGGCCGAGACTCCCTATCGCGCGCCGCCGCCTGCGGCCGCCGAACCGCCACCCGAACCGGCGGTGATGGCCGCACCATTGGCCGCGGCCCCGGAGCCGCCCCGTCGTCCGCCGCCGTTGCCGGCGTCCGCACCCATACCGGTGGCGGCCAGTGCCCCCGTCCCGCCCCCACCGCCACAGGGCCCGGGCATCGGCGAACGGATCATCGGTGCGATCAAACACTGGTTCACCGAGGGCAACGTGCCGGTCAAGATCGGCATGCTGGTGCTGCTGGCCGGCGTTGCCGCGCTGCTCAAGTACGCCAGCGACCAGGGCTGGTTGAACGCGCCCATCGAGCTGCGCCTGGCTGCGATCGCCGCGGGTGCGCTGGCGGGGCTGGTGTTCGGCTGGATCCAGCGCGATCGCCGGCGCCTGTTCGCGCTGGCCCTGCAGGGCGGGGCGATCGGCATCCTGCTGCTGACGATCTTCGCCGCGTTCAAGCGCTACGACCTGATCGAGGCGCTGCCCGCGTTTGCGATGAGCGTGCTGCTGATCGCCGGCATGGGCGTGCTGGCGGTGGTGCAGAACTCGCGCACGCTGGCGGTGCTGGGCATCCTGGCCGGCTTCATGGCGCCGATCTGGCTGTCCACCGGCAGTGGCAACCATGTCGCGCTGTTCTCCTATTACGCCGTGCTCAACGCCGCGATCCTGGCCATCGCCTGGTGGCGTCCGTGGCGGGTGCTCAACCTGCTCGGGTTTGCCTTCACCTTCGGCATCGGCACCGCCTGGGGCGTGCTGCAGTACAACGCCGACAAGTTCAGCAGTACCGAGCCGTTCCTGCTGCTGTTCTTCGCCTTCTACCTGCTGATTCCGATCCTGTACGCGCGGCGCCAGCCGGCGGAGAGGCGCGATCTCGTCGATGGCAGCCTGGTGTTCGGCACGCCCCTGATCGCGTTCTCGTTGCAGGCCGGCATGCTGCACGATGACCGCCTGCTGCTGGCACTGTGCGCGCTGGGGCTGGCCGCGTTGTATGCGGTGCTCGGCTGGGCGCTGATCCGCCGCGCGCGCTATGCCGCGCTCGGCCAGTCGCACGCGGTATTGGCGGTGGGCTTTGCCACGCTGGCGGTGCCGCTGGCGCTGTCGGCGCGTGCCACCGCCAGCGTGTTCGCGCTGGAAGGTGCCGGGCTGGTGTGGCTGGGCCTGCGCCAGAAGCGCTGGCTGCCGCAGATTGCCGGCGCACTGCTGCAGCTGGGCGCGGCCTTCGGGTTCGTGGTGGGCGCCGACTACTGGCACGCCGATGCCACCGCGATCGCCAACCCGACCTTCATGAGCGGGCTGCTGCTGGCACTGGCCGGCTTCGCCTCGGCCGCCTGCTACCGAAGGGCGCGCCAGGATTCGCCGGCCGTCGTCTACTACCTGTGGGGCCTGGTGTGGTGGCTGGGCGGTATCGCCCACGAGGTCGGTCGCTTCGTGGCACGCGACAGCCGTCCCGACGCGCTGCTGATCGCGGTCGCGGTCACCGCGTGGCTTGCCGCCGAGTGGCATCGCCGCGCGCCGGCCCGCGCGCTGGTGCTGACCACGCTGGCCATGCTGCTCAGCGCCTTCCCGCTGGTGCTGTGGCAGGGTGAGGCGCACCAGCAGCCCTTCGCCGGCTATGGCGCGCTGGCCTGGGCGGTGTTCGCCGTGCTCGGCGTGCGCAGCCTGTGGTGCCTGCGTGGCGGCCAGGACCGCACCGCGCTCGCGGCGCAGTTCACCTGGTGGCTGCTGTGGCCGACGGTGGTCTCGCTGGCCTGCATGTGGCTGGCCGACCGCTTCGCGCTGGCGCAGGGCTGGTCGGTGGCGCTGGCGCTGCTGCCCTGGCTGCTGGTCACCGCCACCGCGCTGCTGCGCTGGCCGTGGCTGGCGCTGCCGCTGGGTGCGCGCTTCGACCCACTGCGCACCGCGCTGGGCACCACGCTGTTCGCGGTGCTGGGCGTGAGCTGGCTGTGCCTGCTGGCCGCGCGTGGCGCCGCCGCCCCATTGCCGTGGGTGCCGCTGCTCAACCCGATGGAACTGGCGCAGCTGGCCGTGCTGGCGCTGGCCGCGCGCTGGCTATGGGTGGGGCCAGCGCCGTCGGGCGTGCGCAGCATGCGCGTGCCGTTGCTGGCGATCGCCGGCTTCATCCTGCTCACCAGCACCACCCTGCATACCGTGCACCACTGGGGCGCGGTGCCGTGGAACGACGCGCTGTGGTCCTCCACGCTGGCCCAGACCAGCCTGACCGTGGTCTGGAGCGTGCTGGGCGTGATCAGCTGGGTATGGGGCTCGCGCCGCGGCCAGCGCATCCTGTGGCTGGTCGGTGCGGTGTTGATGGGCGTGGTACTGGCCAAGCTGGTGCTGATCGACCGCCAGCACCTGGGCAACCTGCTGGGCATTTCCTCCTTCATCGCCTACGGCCTGCTGTGCACGGTCGTGGGTTACCTCGCGCCGGCGCCGCCGCGCGCACCGGAACCCTCCGTGGAGCCACATCCGTGAACCGAATGCGCATCCTGATCGCGGCGCTGTCGCTGGCCGTTCTTCCGTCCCTGGCACTGGCCGCCGACGCGCGGCAGGCGTATCGCCAACAGTGGCCATTGCAGTTGTCGCAGCCGCAGGCCGGTGCGTACCGGGTCCTGCTGGACGAGGCGGTGTACCGCAGTGCGGTGTCGCCCCAGCTGGCCGACGTGCAGGTGTTCAATGCCCAGGGCCAGGCACTGCCGACGACCCTGCTGGCGGCCGACCAGCCGCTGGCACGCGAGGCGCACTGGCAGACGCTGACGTGGTTCCCGTTGCCGGCGCTGGCGGGCGCGGCCGCCGATGACCTGCAGCTGCTGACCGAGCGCAATACCGATGGCAGCGTGCGCCGGGTGGAAGCGCGCCTGGGGCGCAGCGGCGCGGCCAGCACGCAGGCGGCCGGTTGGCTGGTCGATGCCAGTGCGTTGCAGGTGGGCGTGCAGGCGCTTCGGTTGGACTGGCAGACGCAGACGGCGTTGCAGGCGCGGGTGCGGGTGGAGGCCAGCGACGACCTGCGGCAGTGGCAGCGCATCACCGACGAGGTGCCACTGGTGGACCTGCAGCACGATGGGAAGCGCCTGCAGCAGCGGCGCATCGAGATCGGGCACCAGGCAAAGTACTTCCGGATCCTGCCGATGGGCGCCGACGCGCTGCCGGCATTGTCGGCGGTGCAGGCCGAGCTGGTGCCGGCGGCGCAGTCGATCGACTGGCGCTGGCAGTCGCTGACGGGCACGGCGGGCAAGCCGGGTGAGTTCGAGTACCGCCTGGAGGGTCGCTTTCCCATTGCCCAGGTGGACATCGCCACGGCCGACAACAGCGTGGTGCAGTGGACGTTGCTGAGTCGCGATGATGCCAACCAGCCGTGGCAGGTGCGCGCCGGTCCGTGGGTGGCCTATCAGGTGCAGGATGCGGCGCAGCGGCGTCAGTCGCAGACGCAGTCGTTGCCGGTGCCCAGTCGCGATCGTTACTGGAAGCTGGTGGCGGGGCAGGCGCAGCCGAGCGTGGCACCGACGTTGAAGCTGGGCTATCAGCCGGAAGCGCTGGTGTTCCTGAGCCAGGGCGCGGGGCCGTACAGCGTGGCAGCGGGCAGTGTGCGCGCGGCGCGCAGCGATGCGCCGGTGGGCACGGTGATCGCGCAGTTGCGTGAGCAGCAGGGGGCGCAGTGGCAGCCGGCACTGGCAACGTTGCAGGGGCCGGCGCAGGTGCTGGCCGGCGACGCGGCGGTGGCAGCGCAGCGCGACTGGAAGCGCTGGCTGCTGTGGGGGTTGCTGGTGCTGGGCGTACTGGTGGTGGGTGGTTTTGCGGTGAGCGTGCTGCGGCAGAAGCCGGGCGGTGCTGCGGGGTGACCGATCGGCCGGTTCCTGCGGCAAAGGCAGTGCAACGGCTTGGGAGCAACGGCTTGGTGTCGCACCGTCCGGCGCGCTCGGCATCCGGCTCCGGCCTCACTGCGGCTTCGGTATTGGCGTGCGCAATCCTGAAGAAAAAAGACCGGAAATTTGCGATGCGCCCGCGCAGCCGGGACAATGGGCGTCTGCGCCGTGCGCGGCGCCCTTTCCTTTTCCAGCCAAAGAGTTGCCCATGTCCATCGTTCGCATGACCGACCTCGATCTCTCCGGCAAGCGCGTGCTGATCCGCCAGGACCTCAACGTGCCGATCGAGAATGGCAGCATCACCTCCGAACAGCGCATCACTGCATCGCTGCCGACGCTGAAGCTGGCGCTGGAGAAGGGCGCGGCGGTGATGGTCATGTCGCACCTGGGGCGGCCGAAGGAAGGCGTGTGGAGCGACGCCGATTCGCTGGCGCCGGTGGCGCTGCGCCTGTCCAGCCTGCTCGGTGTGGACGTGCCGCTGGTGCGCGACTGGGTCGACGGTGTCGACGTCGCGCCGGGCTCGATCGTGCTGCTGGAAAACTGCCGCATGAATGTCGGCGAAGGCAAGGACGATGAAGCGCTGGCGAAGAAGTATGCCGCGCTGTGCGATGTGTTCGTGATGGATGCCTTCGGTACCGCGCACCGCGCGCAGGCCTCCACCCACGGCGTGATCCGCTTCGCCCCGGTCGCCGCTGGCGGCCCGCTGCTGATGGCCGAGCTGGATGCACTGGCCAAGGCCCTGCATGCCCCGGCAACGCCGCTGCTGGCGATCGTGGCCGGCAGCAAGGTCAGCACCAAGCTTGAGCTGCTCTCCAGCCTGGTCGGCAAGGTCGACCAGCTGATCGTCGGCGGCGGCATCGCCAACACCTTCATTGCGGCCGCCGGGCATCCGGTCGGCAAGTCGCTGTACGAGCCGGACCTGCTGGAGACGGCGAAGAAGATCGTCGCCGATGCCAAGGCGCGCGGCGCCGAGATCCCGCTGCCGACCGACGTGGTGGTGGCCAAGCAGTTCCTGCCCGATGCCGAGGCCACGGTGAAGGCGCTGGCCGATGTCGCCGAGGATGACCTGATCCTGGACATCGGCCCGGACACCGCCCGGCACTATGCCGGGTTGATCGCCAAGGCGGGCACCGTGGTCTGGAACGGCCCGGTCGGTGTGTTCGAGTTCGAGGCCTTCAGCCACGGCACCCAGGCGCTGGCGCAGGCGATTGCCGCCTCGCAGGCGTTCTCCATTGCCGGCGGCGGCGACACCCTGGCCGCGGTGGACAAGTACGACATCGCCGATCAGATCAGCTACATCTCCACCGGCGGCGGCGCCTTCCTGGAGTTCCTGGAAGGCAAGACCCTGCCGGCCGTGGCCGCGCTCGACGCACGGGGCGCCTGATGGGCACGCTGGGACGTTTCGCCGATCCCGGCCGGGACGTCCTGTTCTTCGACCTCGACGGCACGCTGATCGATTCGGCCGTCGGCATCACCCAGTGCGTGGCGCATGCGCTCACGCAGATGGGCCAGCCGGTGCCGCCGCAGGACGCGTTGCGGCGCTGGATCGGCCCGTCGCTGCGCACCAGCTTCGCGCCGCTGTTTGCCGATCCGGCCGATGTCGAGCAGGCGGTGACGTATTACCGCGAGCGTTTCGACGTGGTCGGCTGGCGTGAACACGCGGTCTACCCGCGCATCGGCGAGGTCGTGCAGGCGCTGCACGGCCGCGGCCACCGCATGGCCATCGTCACCGCCAAGAACGAGCCGCATGCGCGGCGCATCATCGACCACCTGCCGTTCGGCAGCTGCTTCGAGGACGTGATCGGGGCCACCCTCGACGGCAGCCGCAGCGAGAAGCCGCAGCTGGTGGCCGAGGCGCTGCAGCGGCTGTCGCTGGTCCCGCAGCAGTGCTGGATGATCGGCGACCGGCGCATGGATATCGCCGGTGCGCGTCATCACGCCATGCGCAATATCGGCGTGTTGTGGGGTTTTGGCGGGGCTGAAGAGCTGCGGGAAGCCGGTGCGCAGCATCTGGCCAACACGCCGGATGACCTGCTGACCGTGCTCGCCTGAGGCAGTCGGCGGCGTCCCGTACGCCGCCGCATGTCCTGCGCAAAGCCAATCGTGCCGGGGCTTGTCGCCATTCGCGCGTCAGCCGGTGTCCACGCGGCAGTCCGATGCTGTCTGCGGGACATCGGACAAACCCAGACACCGCAAGGCTGTAAACGTATTCATGGGACGTGAAGGGTGTGCTAATTTCGATCCTTTCCCGGGAGCCCATTTACCATGATTGAGCGTCAGCGCCGTACCAAGATCCTTGCCACCCTCGGACCGGCAACCGACCCGCCGGGCGTGCTGGAGGATCTCTTCCGCGCCGGCGTGAACGTGGTTCGCCTCAACTTCAGCCACGGTGATCCGTCCGGCCAGGCCAAGCGCGCGGCCGACGTGCGCGCCGCCGCCCAGCGGGTGGGCGTGGAAGTGGGCATCCTGGCCGACCTGCCGGGCCCGAAGATCCGTATCGAACGGTTTGCCGAAGGCAAGATCCACCTCAAGGCGGGCGATCGCTTCGACCTGGTGGCCTCGCCCAACGCACCGGCCGGTGACACCACCCAGGTGGGGGTGAGCTACCTCGGCCTGCCGCAGGACGTGGTGGCCGGTGACGTGCTGCTGCTCGACGACGGCCTGATGCAGCTGCAGGTGATCGAGGTGCAGGGCGAGCGCATCATCAACACCGTGCTCAACGATGGCGTGCTGTCCGACCGCAAGGGCCTGAACAAGCAGGGCGGTGGCCTGTCGCTGGGCGCGCTGACCGAGCGCGACAAGGAACTGATCGGCATCGTGGCCAAGATTGGCGTGGACTTCATCGCCGTCTCGTTCTGCCGCAATGCGCAGGACATGAACGATGCGCGCGCCATCGCCGAATCGCACGGCTGCTACGCCGCGCTGGTCTCCAAGATCGAGCGCACCGAAGCCATCGAGAACCTGGAAGAGATCGTCGACGCCAGCGATGTGGTGATGGTGGCCCGTGGCGACCTCGGCGTGGAAATCGGCGATGCCGAACTGCCGGGCCTGCAGAAGAAGATCATCAAGGCCTCGCTGGCCCAGAACAAGGTGGTGATCACCGCCACGCAGATGCTGCAGTCGATGGTCGAAAGCCCGATCCCGACCCGTGCCGAAGTGCTGGACGTGGCCAACTCGGTCATCGACGGCACCGATGCGGTGATGCTGTCGGCCGAAACCGCCGCCGGTGCCTATCCGGTCAAGGCGGTCGAAGCGATGGCCCGCATCTGCCTGGGTGCCGAACGCCAGTTCCAGACCGAGACCGACTTCGGCGCCTCGCCGCGCAACCTCGAACGTGCCGACCAGGCCATCGCCATGGCGACCATGTTCCTGTCCCAGCACGTGGGCGTGCGCGCGATCGTGGCGATGACCGAATCCGGCGGCACCGCGCGCTACCTGTCGCGCTTCCGTGCCTCGGCGCCGGTGTTCGCGGTGACCCGCCATGACGGCGCCCGCCGCCAGATGGCGCTGATGCGCGATGTGTTCCCGATCAACTTCGACAGCCGCGGTTTCACCCCGCGCGAAGCCGCCCGCGGCAGCATCCGCCTGTTGGTGGAAGCCAACCAGCTGCAGGCCGGCGACCGCGTGGTGTTCACCAGCGGTGAGCACATGGAAACCCACGGCGCCACCAACACGCTGCGCCTGCTGGAAGTGGGCGAAGACGGGCGCGCCAGCGGCCTGGGCGACCTGTAACGGAACGGCCGGGCGACGCCCGGCGGTGCAGCACGCGGCGGCGCGGCGGAAACGTCGCGCCGTCCTGCATTGGGAAACTGAAAGCGGTTCCAGACTCCGTGGACGGCCAGTTCACGGGAGGGGCGGTCTATAATCAGCCTTTTCCCGCACCCGCCACAGGAAATACATGAGCATCGAACAGCTGGCCGAAACCGCCCAGGCCATGGTCGCCCCGGGCAAGGGCATCATCGCGATCGACGAGTCCACCGGCACCATCGGCAAGCGCTTCGCCAGCGTCGGCCTGGAAAACACCGAAGAGAACCGTCGCGCCTACCGCGAAATGCTGCTGACCACGCCGAAGCTGAACGAGCATGTCTCCGGCGCGATCCTGTACGACGAAACCATCCGCCAGTCGACCAAGGATGGCGTGCCGTTCGCCAAGTACATGGCCGACAACGGCATCATCCCGGGCATCAAGGTCGACAAGGGCGCCCACGCGCTGGCCGGCTGCCCCGGTGAGCTGGTGACCGAAGGCCTGGACGGCCTGCGCGAGCGCCTGCAGGAGTACTACAAGCTGGGTGCGCGCTTTGCCAAGTGGCGTGCGGTGATCAACATCGGCGAGAGCATTCCGTCGGGCACCTGCATCGAGTCCAACGCGCATGCGCTGGCCCGCTACGCCGCGCTGTGCCAGGAATGCGGCCTGGTGCCGATGGTCGAGCCGGAAGTGATCATGGACGGCGACCACGACATCGAGACCTGCTACGAAGTCACCGAAGCGACGCTGCGTTCGCTGTTCGACGCGCTGTACCAGCAGAACGTGCTGCTGGAAGGCACCATCCTGAAGGCCTCGATGGTCATCTCGGGCAAGGGCTGCGAAGAGCAGGCCGACGTCGAGGAAGTGGCCGAGTCGACCGTGATGTGCCTCAAGAGCACCGTGCCGGCGATCCTGCCGGGCGTGGTGTTCCTGTCCGGTGGCCAGAGCGACGAGCAGTCCACCGCGCATCTGAATGCCATGAACCAGATGGGCAACCTGCCGTGGCCGCTGAGCTTCTCCTACGGCCGCGCCATGCAGCAGGCCGCGCTGAAGCTGTGGGCCAAGGACACCAAGGCCAACATCGCCAAGGCGCAGCAGACGGTCTACGACCGTGCCAAGGAAAATGGCCAGGCGGCACTGGGCAAGTGGAACGGCTGATACCGGCCTGACCGCGCACGAAGAAACGCCGGCCTCGCGCCGGCGTTTTTTTTTGGGCCGGCTGCGCGGTGCCTGATCGCCAACATTAAGCAGCCACGCACGGCGTGGCTCTACCCGTCGCGGTCTGGCACGATGCGATCCACATTGCCGGGATGGATGCCATGATCGTGCGACGCTGCGTTGGGCTGTTGGCGTTACCGCTATTGTTGGGTTGCTGCGTGGTGCACGCTGCGCCGCCACGCGGTTTCGACGTACTGCACTACAGCGTGGCGCTGGTGCCTGATATCGCGGCCAAGCGCGTGCAAGGGCAGCAGACCGTCCGGTTCAAGGCGGAGCAGGTGCTGTCCACGCTCACCCTCGACGCGGGCACACTCGAGGTCACGTCGGTGACGCAGGACGGTCGTGCCCTTGCCTTTGCGCAGGCCGGCCAGCAGCTGCACATCACCTTGGCCACGCCGCTGCAGCGCGGTGCGTCGGCCGAGCTGCAGATTCGCTACCACGGTGCCCCGGCATTCGGCCTGACGTTCGCCCCGGAGCGCGAGGAGGTCTACACGCTTTTCTCCACCAGCCAGTGGATGCCGTCGGTGGATGCGCCCGACGAGCGCGCCACGCTCGATCTCGCGGTGACCCTGCCGCCGGCGCTGCTGGCCGCCGGCACCGGGCGCGCGCTGCCCACCCGCACGCTGGCCGACGGACGCATCGAGCATCGCTGGCGGCTGGACACACCGATGCCCGGCTATGTGTACGGTTTCGCGGCAGGCCGCTACCAGCAGGCCACGCAGCAGCATGGCCCGGTGCAACTGCGCTACCTGTCGGTGGAGCGTTCGCCGGCGCAGCTGCGCACGGTATTCGCGCGCACCGGCGACATGCTCGATTTCTTCGCCGAGCGCGCGGGCCTGCCGTATCGCGGTGATTACCAGCAGGCCCTGGTGGCCAGCACCATCGGGCAGGAGATGGCCGGCCTGTCGCTGATGTCCGAAGCGTATGGCCAGGACGTGCTCGACGATGCCGACCAGATCGCGTTGATGGCGCACGAGGCCGCGCACCAATGGTGGGGCAACCGGGTCACCTGTGCCGGCTGGGAGCATTTCTGGCTCAATGAGGGCATGGCCAACTTCATGACCGCTGCCTACCTGCAGCAGGCGCAGGGCGAGGCCGCGTACCAGGCGCAGGTGGACGGCTGGCGCACGCGCCTGGACGCGCTGCGGGCCAACGGCGCGGACCACGCGCTGGTGTATGCCGATTGGGATGCACCGACGGCCGATGACCGCGCGGTGGTCTACCGAAAGGGCGCCTATGTGCTGCACCTGTTGCGCGGCGAGCTCGGCGATGCGGTGTTCTGGCGCGGGCTGCGCGCGTATACCGTGGCCAACGACGGGCGCTCGGTGGTCACCGCCGATTTCCAGCGGGCGATGGAGACGGCTGCAGGACATTCACTGCAGCCGTTCTTCGACGAATGGGTCTACACCGCTGGAACAGCGGCGCAGTAACGGAGTTGCAGCGCCGGTAAGCCCGGTGGGCGGCAGAGCGCGGCCAGGCGCGGATTCACACACGGGGACGCGGCCCCGGCATCGGCATCCAGTAACGGCCCGGCCGTTTCCTCAGTGCGCCGCCGCCGGCGGCAGCCCCAGATCCAGCGAGGGCAGCAACGGTGAGGGGGGCGGTTCGATCGGCTGGCCCTGTGCGGCCAGCGCCGACTGGTAGGCCTTGTACGTGGCCGCGTTGTAGGCCACCAGGATGATCCGGCGCGGTTCGCGGTGCGAACGCTGCCAGGCCACGGTCTCGGTGGCGGCGATCTGCGCGGCCTGGTGCAGCGGGTAGCCGAACACCCCGCAGCTGATCGCCGGGAAGGCAATGGAATGCAGGCCCAGCTTCTCGGCCAGTTGCAGCGATTTCCAGTAGCAGTTGGCCAGCAGCGCGGGCTCATCGCGCTGGCCGTCCTGCCAGACCGGGCCCACGGTATGGATGACGTGCCGGGCGGGCAGGTCATGGCCGGCAGTGGCGCGCACTTCGCCGGTAGGGCAGCGCACGCCCAGCCGGATCTGCGGCAGCGCCTCGCACTCGGCCAGCAGGCGCGGGCCGGCCGCACGATGGATCGCGCCGTCCACACCGCCCCCGCCGAGCAGGGATTCGTTGGCCGCATTGACGATCGCATCCACCGCCAGGGTCGTGATGTCGCCCTGCCACACTTCGATCTTCATGCGTACCACTCCTGACTGAAACCGGGTCCATGCAACGGGATGTCGCCTTGCTACTGCACCGTACCGGGCAGCAGGTAGACAGTGCGTCATCGTCGTCTCAGGCAGTGCGACCCGGCATGCACCGCCCTGCATTCACACCTTGCGGGGCCCCGGCTTCACCGTAGATGAAGCCGATGGCGACACCTGAATACGAAGACGCCCACCGGAGGGTGGGCGTCCGAGCGTGCCTGGTAACAACGCGGCGGTCATGGCAGACCGGCCAGCCAGTCGTCGTCGGAGCCTTCGTTGATGTCGGCGAACAGCGGGGTGGAGAAGTAGCGTTCGCCGGTGTCCGGCAACATCGCCAGGATGACGCTGCCTTTCTCGGCGCGGGCGGCGATGTCCAATGCGCTGGCCACCGTGGCACCGGCGGAGATACCGACGAAGATCCCTTCCTCGGCCGCCAGCCGCCGCGAGGTCTCGATCGCGCGGGCGTCGTCGATGCTCAGCAGCTCATCGTAGACGCCACGGTTGAGCACCTCCGGCACGAAGTCCGGGGTCCAGCCCTGGATCTTGTGCGGCTTCCATTCCTCGCCCTTGAGCAGGGCCGCGCCGGCCGGTTCGGTGGCGACGATCCGGGTCTCCGGCCGGGCCACCTTGAGTACCTCGCCGACGCCGGTCAGGGTGCCGCCGGTGCCCCAGCCGGTGACGAAGTAATCCAGCCGCTTGCCGGCGAAGTCGCGCAGGATCTCCGGCGCGGTGGTGTTGCGGTGGTAGGCCGGGTTGGCCGGGTTGGCGAACTGGCTGGCGAGGAACCAGCCATGCTCGTCGGCCAGTTCCTTCGCGCGGCGCACCATGCCCGAGCCGCGCTCGGCGGCCGGGGTCAGGATCACCTTGGCGCCGTAGGCGCGCATCAGCTTGCGGCGTTCGATGGAGAAGGTCTCCACCATCGTGGCCACGAACTTGTAGCCGCGGGCGGCGGCCACCATGGCCAGCGCCACCCCGGTGTTGCCCGAGGTGGCCTCCACGATGGTGTCGCCGGGCTTGAGCACGCCGCGCGCCTCGGCGTCGAGGATGATCGCCAGCGCCAGGCGGTCCTTGACCGAGCCGCCGGGGTTGAACGACTCGACCTTGGCGTAGAGGCTGACGTGGTCGGGGGCGATGCGGTTCAGGCGGACCACCGGGGTGTTGCCGATGGTGTCCAGGATCGAGTTGTAGAGGGCCATGGGATGCTCCGAAGAAGACCGTTCACCGCGGCCGGCGCGGCAGGGGGGAGGGCAGGCCGGCGGCGGCAGCGCCGCGCGGTCTCCGGGACGGCGGGCGCCGGCCCCGGGTGCTCCGGCAGACCTTAGCCCCGGCATATGCCCCCGGGAAATGAACTGATACCCTTCATAAACAACATTTGGTTATAAGCTGGTGACGGCAATTGCCCTACAGTCGGATTGCCCTTCCTTCGCCTGCCGTGCCGCACGCCCATGACGCTGACCCAACTCCGTTATCTGGTGGCCATCGCCGACGCCGAGCTCAACATCACGCTGGCGGCCTCGCGCGTGCATGCCACCCAGCCTGGCCTGTCCAAGCAGCTCAAGCAGCTGGAGGATGAGCTGGGTTTCCTGTTGTTCGTGCGCAAGGGGCGCAGCCTCGAAGCGGTGACGCCGGCCGGGGTGGAAGTGATCGGCCGTGCCCGCGCGGTGCTCTCCGAAGCCAACAACATCCGCACCTACGCGGCCAACCAGCGCCGCGAGAGCCAGGGCCAGTTGATCCTCACCACCACCCACACCCAGGCGCGCTTCGTGCTGCCGCCGGCCGTGGCGAAGATCAAGCAGGCCTATCCGCAGGTCAGCGTGCACCTGCAGCAGGCCGCCGAAAGCGATGCGCTGGACCTGCTCAGCCAGGGCGATGCGGATATCGCGATCATCTCCACGGCGGGCGCCGAACCGACCGCGGGCCTGGCCATTCCGCTGTACCGCTGGCGCCGGCTGGTGCTGGTCCCGCGTGGCCATGTACTGGATCGCCCGGGCCCGGCGCCGGACCTGCAGGCGCTGGCCACCCAGCCGCTGATCAGCTACGAATCCTCCACCCGCGGCAGCTCGTCGCTGCAGCGGGCCTTCGCCAGTGCCGGCCTGACCCCGGACATCGCGCTGACCGCGCTGGATGCCGACCTGATCAAGACCTACGTGCGGACCGGGCTGGGCGTCGGCCTGCTGGCGGAAATGGCGGTCAACGCCAGCGACGAGGACCTGCGTGCCTGGCCGGCGCCGGCCCCGATCGATGAATGCATCGCCTGGGCGGTGCTGCCGCGCGACCGCGTGCTGCGCGATTACGCGCTGGAACTGGTGCACGTGCTGGCCCCGCAGATCGACACGCGCGACCTGCGCCGGGTGATCGACGGCAACCAGGAGGCCAACTGGCCGCTGCCACCAACCTGGGAATCGCTGACGCAGACCATCACCGTCTGAGAAGCGACGGTGATGGCCGCGCATGCTTCCTCTCCCCCGCGCCGTTGGCGCGCCGCCCTTCAGCAGAAGGGGGCTTTTCTCCAAAGGGGGTGAGGGGTTCGGTGGGCGCTTCGAACGCGCCGCTGCGACGGTTGGTCGCAGGGCGCCGGGCTGCCCGGCCCAGGGGCGGGCGCTACCATGAGGGGGTGAACGTCCGCCGTCGCCCGTATGCCGTCCTGTTGCAGCTTGCCTTCGTGGCGACGCTGCTGATGGTGCTGGCGCCGCTGGTCAGCCGCTGGCAGCAGGCGCACGCCGACGCGCCGGTGATGCGCATGCCAACCGGGATGACCCACGCGATGCCGGTGCCGTTGGATGCCCACGCCGGGCACGTCATGGCGCATCAGGACATGCAGCATGACGGTACGCAGCACGACGGCGCGCAGCACCATCACATGCCGACGCAGCCGATGCCGGTGCACGCGATGCAGGGCGCTCACGAGCAAGCGGCACCGTCGCCGCCGATGAGCGAGCACGCCGGGCATGGCGACGCCTGCGAGTACTGCATGATGGCCTCGCGGCTGATACCGTGGCTGGCGGTGCTGATCCTGCTGTTGCCGGCGATGCCGGTCATCGCACCGCGCGTGCGGCGCGCGGTGCCCACGCCACGCAGCCTGCGCTGGCCCGCCCACGCCGCGCGCGGCCCGCCCGCGCGCTCCTGAAAACCACCGCCCTTCCTGCCCGTGTCGCCGTGATGGCGGCGCGCGCCTGCGTGCTTTTCTGGAGTTTCACCATGACTGTTGCTTCCCGCAGCGCGGGCGCACTGACGCGCCTGTCTGTTTCCCTGTCGCTGGCCCTGGCGGCGCTGCCGCTGCATGCCGCCAATGACGACGCCCGCACCCTCGATACGCTGGTCGTCACGGCCACGGCGCCGTCCTCGCCGCTGCACTGGGTCACTGATCCTCGCCTGCCGCGCCAGCCGGTGCCGGCCAGCGATGGTGCCGACTACCTCAAGACCGTGCCCGGCTTCGCGGCCATCCGCAATGGCGGCACCAACGGCGACCCGGTGCTGCGCGGCATGTTCGGCTCACGCCTGAACATCGTCAGCAACGAAGGCAACCTGATCGGCGCGTGTCCGTCGCGCATGGATAACCCGCTGTCCTACATCGCCCCGGAAACGTTCGACCGGCTGACCATCATCAAGGGGCCGCAGAGCGTGCGCTGGGGCGCAGGCGCGTCGGCCGGCACGGTGCGCTTCGAACGCGATACCCCGCGCTTCGATGCCCCGGGCATCGACCTCGACGCCAGTGCGCTGGTCGGCGCGCGCAACCGCAACGACCAGGTGCTGGACCTCACCGCCGGGGCCTCGCAAGGCTATGTGCGGGTCAACGGCAACCGCTCCGAAGCGGACGACTACAAGGACGGCAACGGCGAGGGGGTGCCGTCGAAGTGGCGCAAGTGGAACAGCGACGTCGCCGTCGGCTGGACCCCCGATGCCGACACCGTGCTGGAACTGTCGGCCGGCACCGGCGACGCGATCGCCCGCTATGCCGGCCGCGGCATGGATGGCGCCGCGTTCAAGCGCACCAGCTATGCGGCGCGGTTCGAGAAGGACAACCTGC
Organism: Stenotrophomonas sp. BIGb0135; assembly: GCF_024810105.1. GTDB lineage: Bacteria > Pseudomonadota > Gammaproteobacteria > Xanthomonadales > Xanthomonadaceae > Stenotrophomonas > Stenotrophomonas maltophilia_AB. Next base: position 566,943 of record NZ_JANUDX010000003.1, on the reverse strand, counting down.
CCGGCGCGTGGGACACGCTGCTGGCCAATGTCTATTACAACGACGCCGACCACCTGATGGACAACTACACGCTGCGCACGCCCAACCCGGACAGCAGCATGCCGATGCCGATGGCGGCCAATGTCGATCGACGCACGGCGGGCGGCCGCATCGCCTCGGAGTGGCGCTGGCAGGACGTCGCCGTCGTCGCCGGTATCGATGCGCAGGACAGCCGCCACCGCAGCCGCAGCGGCATGGGCCGCAACAGCTATCGCCAGCAGCCCTGGAGCACCGACGCGCGCTTCGCGAACCTCGGCGCCTTCACTGAAATCACCCTCGGCGAGGGCACCGCGCAGCGCTGGGTCGGCGGCCTGCGCATCGACCGCGCCGAGGTCACCGACGAGCGCGGTAGCGCCGGGATGATGGCCCTGCCCAATCCGACCGCGGGGCAGCAGCGCCGCGAGAACCTGGGCAGTGGTTTCCTGCGCATCGAGCGTGATCTCGCCCCGGCACTGACCTGGTATGCCGGCATCGGTCACAGCGAACGCATGCCCGACTACTGGGAGCTGTTTTCCCCGGATAGCGGGCCGATGGGCGCCGCCAACGCGTTCGCCGGCATCCAGCCGGAGAAAACCACCCAGCTCGACCTCGGCCTGCAGTACCGCAGCGACCGCGTCGACGCATGGGTATCGGCCTATGCCGGCCGTCTGCAGGACTACATCCTGTTCACCTACCTCGACGGCGGCATGATGGGCAGCATGACCCGGGCCGACAACGTGGATGCCCGCATCGCCGGTGCCGAAGCGGGTGCTCAGTTCCTGCTCGGCCGGCAGTGGACGCTCGGTGGCACGCTCGCCTATGCCTGGGGCGAGAACCGCAGTGACGGCCGGCCGCTGCCGCAGATGCCCCCGCTCGAAGCCCGGCTCAGCGCGAGCTGGGAAGGCACGCGCTGGCGCCTGGGGGCGCTCGCCCGCGCCGTCAGCCACCAGCATCGCGTCGCCGACAACCAAGGCAATGTCGTCGCCCGCGACCTCGGGCCCAGCGCCGGCTTCGCCACGCTGGCGCTCAACGCCGGCTACCGCATCAGCGACGCCCTGCAGCTCAGCGCCGGCGTCGACAATCTGTTCGACCGCGCCTACAGCGAGCACCTCAACCTGGCCGGCAGCGCCGATTTCGGCTTCCCGGCCGACCCGGTCCGGATCAATGAGCCGGGCAGGTCGATGTGGATGAAGGTGAACGTCCGGTATTGAGCAGCGGCGGGTGCCGGCTGTTGGGCGGTACCCGTGTGCCCGGTTTTGCGTGCAGCCGACCAACGGTCGGCTCTACGGGGTGCAGCCGACCAACGGTCGGCTCTACGGGTGCAGCCGACCAACGGTCGGCTCTACGACGGGGTCAATCGACATGCTCTGACACACGCCGACATATCCGTCGGGCCCCCCAGCACGAAAGGCATTGCCTCCGTCACCGGTCGTTGCGCGGCCGCCGGTAAACGCTTGGCACATATGCCCGGGCAGCGCCGGCCCGTACACTCGGCGGTCGTGGGATTTAACGGGATTTTTCCAAATGTTGGGACGCATCACAGCGCGCATCGCCGCTGGCCTCACCCTCGCCGTCCTGGCCGGGTGCAGCAGCAAGGACGACACCGCGCGCCGGCAGGCAGACGCCGTACCGGTCACCACCCAGGTGGTGCAGACCTCCGCATGGAACGACACCCTCCAGGCCCTGGGCACCGCCAAGGCCCGTGAATCGGTCACGATCACCGCCAAAGTCAGCGAGATCATCGAAACCGTCCATTTCGACAGCGGCCAGCAGGTCAACGCCGGTACGCCGCTGGTGACCCTGCGCGGCCAGGCCCAGGAAGCGGCCCTGCTGCAGGCCCAGGCCACCTTCGCCGAGGCCGACCAACTGTACAAGCGCCAGCGCGAGCTGGCCGCCCAGCAACTGGTGGCCAGCGCCACCCTGGACACCCAGCGCGCCATCCGCGATGCCGCCGAGGCGCGCGTGCGCGAAATGCAGTCGGACATCGGCGACCGCCGGGTGCGCGCGCCGTTCGCCGGCGTGCTGGGCATCCGCCAGGTCAGTGCCGGCTCGCTGGTCACCCCCAGCACCACCATCGCCACGCTCGACGACATCGAACGCATGCACGTCGACTTCCAGGTGCCCGAGGCCGAACTGGCCAGCCTTGGCAACGGCGACAAGGTCACCGCCACCAGCGTCGCCTACCCGGGCCGCAGCTTTGAAGGCGTGGTGGCCACCATCGACACCCGCGTCGACCCCGGCACCCGCGCGGTCACCGTCCGCGCCGACTTCATCAACGCCGACCACGCCCTGCGCCCGGGCATGCTGCTGGACATCCGCATGTTCCGCCCCGAACGCCAGGCGCTGGTCATTCCCGAGATCGCCGTGGTCCAGGTCGGTCGCGACTCGTTCGTCTACCGGGTCAAGGCCGACCACAGCGTCGAACGCATCGACGTCAGCAGCGGCGCCCGCCGTGCCGGCGTGGTCGAAATCCGCAGCGGCCTCAAGCCCGGCGACCGCATCGTCGTGGACGGCACCGGCAAGCTGCGCCCCGGCCTGAAGGTCGATGACCGTCCCGCCACCGCGCCGGTCGCGCCTGCCACGCCTGCGGACCGCGCCGGATGAAGCTCTCCGACGTTTCCATCCAGCGCCCGGTATTCGCCGTGGTGATGAGCCTGCTGCTCGTCGTGCTGGGCATCATGTCCTTTACCCGCCTGACCTTGCGCGAACTGCCCGCGATCGACCCGCCGATCGTCTCGGTTTCGGTCGACTACACCGGCGCGTCGGCAGCGGTCATCGAGAGCCGCATCACCCAGGTGCTGGAAGACGCGCTGGCCGGCATCGAGGGCATCGACACCATCAACGCGCGCAGCTCCAACGGGCGCGCGCAGGTCAGCATCGAGTTCACCTCCAACCGCGACATCGAAGCAGCGGCCAACGATGTCCGCGACGCGGTCAGCCGCGTCGCCGACCGCATGCCCGAAGAGGCGCGCCCACCGGAAATCGCCAAGGTCGAGAGCGACGCCGATCCGATCATCTGGTTCAACATGACCTCTTCCAGCATGGACACGCTGGAATTGAGCGACTATGCCGACCGCTACGTGGTCGACCGCTTCTCCAGCCTGGATGGCGTCGCCCAGGTCCGCATCGGCGGGCGCCAGCGCTATGCCATGCGCATCTGGCTCGACCGCGACCAGCTCGCCGCGCGTGGCCTCACCGTCGGCGATGTCGAAACCGCGCTGCGCAACGAGAACGTCGAACTGCCGGCCGGCCGGATCGAATCGACCGACCGCGATTTCACCCTGCGCGTGGAGCGCAACTACGTCAAACCCGAGGATTTCGCCACCATCCCGCTGGGCAAGGGCAGCGATGGCTACGTGGTCCGCATGGGCGACGTGGCGAAGATCGAGCTGGCCTCGTCCGAGCGCCGGGCCTACTACCGCAGCAACGGCGAGCCGGGCATCGGCCTGGGCATCGTCAAGACCTCCACCGCCAACTCGCTGGACGTGGCGCGCACTGCACGCGCCGAGGCCGAGCGGGTCGGGCAGACGCTGCCCGAGGGCACCCGCATCTTCGTGGCCTTCGACAACACCACCTTCATCGAAGCGGCCGTCGACCGGGTGTACGCCACCCTGGTGGAAGCCATGCTGCTGGTGCTGGCGGTGATCTGGCTGTTCCTCGGCAGCTTCCGCGCCGCGCTGATTCCCGCGGTAACGGTGCCGGTGTGCCTGGTCGCGGCGTTCATCGCGCTGTATGCCTTCGGTTTCTCGATCAACCTGCTTACCCTGCTGGCGCTGGTGCTGTGCATCGGCCTGGTGGTCGATGACGCCATCGTGGTGGTGGAGAACGTGCAACGCCGCATCGACCTGGGCGAACCCCCGCTGGTGGCCTCCAAGCGCGGTACCGCGCAGGTCGCCTTCGCGGTGATCGCCACCACCGCCGTGCTGGTCGCGGTGTTCTTGCCGGTCGGCTTCCTGGAAGGCAACACCGGGCGCCTGTTCCGCGAACTCGCCGTCGCCCTCGCGGCCGCCGTGGCGTTGTCGGCGTTCGTCTCGCTCACCCTGACCCCGATGATGGCCTCCAAGCTGCTCAAGCCGCATACCGGCCAGCCGCCCCGGGGCCTGCACGGGCTGATCAACCGTAACCTGGACCGCGTCTCGGCGGCCTACGGGCGCGTGCTCGACGCGCACGTCGGGCGCACCTGGCTCTACGTGGTGGTCATGCTGCTGTCGCTGCTGGCCAGCGCCCTGCTGCTCAGGATACTGCCCTCCGAGCTGGCCCCGGCCGAAGACCGCGGCTCGTTCCAGATCATGATCGATGGCCCGGAAGGTGCCGGCTACGATTACACCGTGGCCCAGGTGCAGGAAGTGGAAAAGGTGGTCGCCGGCTTCGTCGGCGAGGACAAGCCGATCGTGCGCGCCAACCCGCGCGTGCCCGGCGGCTTCGGTGCCAGTGAGGAAATGCATACCGGCCGCATCAGCGTGTTCCTGCAGCCGTGGCGCGAACGCCAGTCGGCCACGCCGGACGTGGCCGCCGAGCTGCAGAAGCACCTGGACGGCATGCGCGGCGTGCGCGTGCGCACCCAGGTCGGTGGCGGCCTGGTGCGCAGCCAGGGCCAGCCGTTCCAGATCGTGCTGGGGGGGCCGGAGTACGCCGAGATCGCGCAGTGGCGTGATCGCATGCTCCAGCGCATGGCCGACAACCCGGGCCTGGTCGGCCCGGACTCGGATTACAAGGAAACCCGGCCGCAGATGCGGGTCAACATCGATCGTCAACGTGCGGCGGACCTGGGCGTGTCGGTCACCGCGATCGGCAGCGCGCTGGAAACCATGATGGGCTCGCGCCGGGTCACCACCTTCGTCGACAACGGCGAGGAGTACGACGTGCTGGTCCAGGCCGGCCGAGACGGCCGCGCTTCGCCGGCCGACCTGGCCGCCATCCGGGTGCGTGCCAGCAGCGGCGAGCTGGTGCCGTTGTCGAACCTGGTCACCCTCAGCGAAGTGGCCGAAGCCGGCAACCTCAACCGCTTCAACCGGCTGCGCTCGATCACCATCACCGCTGGCCTGGCCCCGGGCTATCCGCTTGGCGAGGCGATCGCCTGGGCCCAGCAGACCGCGCGCGAGGAGCTTCCGCAGCACGCCCAGCTGGACTGGAAGGGCGAATCGCGGGAATACCAGAATGCCGGCAGCGCGGTGCTGCTCACCTTCGCCATGGCCCTGCTGGTGGTGTATCTGGTGCTGGCCGCGCAGTTCGAGAGCTTCATCCACCCGCTGGTGATCATGCTGACCGTGCCACTGGGCGTGCTCGGCGCACTGCTCGGGCTGTACGTCAGCGGCGGCAGCATCAACCTGTTCAGCCAGATCGGCATCGTCATGCTGGTCGGCCTGGCGGCCAAGAACGGCATCCTGATCGTGGAATTCGCCAACCAGTTGCGCGACGAAGGCCGCGACGTGCACAAGGCCATCGTCGAATCGGCGATGGTGCGGCTGCGCCCCATCCTGATGACCTCCATCGCCACGGTGGTCGGCGCGATCCCGCTGGTGGTGGCCGGTGGCCCGGGGTCGGCCAGCCGCGGCACCATCGGCATCGTGGTGATCTTCGGCGTTACCGTGTCCACGTTCCTGTCGCTGTTCGTGGTGCCGGCGTTCTATTCGCTGCTGGCCCCGTATACGCGCTCGCCCGAAGCGGTGGCGCGCGAGCTGGAAAGGCAGGAGGCGGAAACGCCGTCGGTGGGGGGGCATGCCTGAGCTGGCGGTGCCGCGTATCGTCGGTGAGGGCTTCGTGCTGCGCCCGTGGCGCGGCGACGACCTGGAGTCCCTGCTGCGGCACGCCAATGACGAGGCGGTCTCGCGCGGCCTGCGCGACCGCTTCCCGTACCCATACACCCGCGCTGCCGGCGAGGCGTTCCTGTCCGGCCGGGTGCTGGACCTGGATGGCCCGACCCTGGCCATCGAGATCGACGGCCATGCCTGCGGGGGCATCGGTGCCGGCCTGGGCAGCGACACACGCCGGCACAGCGCCGAGATCGGCTACTGGCTCGGGCGCGCGCTGTGGGGGCAGGGTGTCATGCGCCGGGTGGTGGCGGCCTATGTGCCGTGGCTGATGGATCGGTACGATCTGTACCGGCTGCAGGCCGAGGTGCTGGATACCAATGCGGCCTCGGCGCGGGTGCTGCTGGCCAGCGGTTTCGTCGAGGAGGGCACCGCGCGCGGTGCCGTGTTCAAGCGGGGCCGGTTCCACGACCTGCGCCGCTTCGCCCTGCTGCGGGCCCCCGCCGGCTGACGCCCGGCGACGCGTTCATCTTTCATCGCGCCGCACCGGCGTCGGGCGTGGCGCTACCCGTGGCGGCCGTGATCATGGAGAATCGACCCGGTCCCTTCCAGCCGACGGGACGTCCTTCATTTTTCCGCCGACTGGAGAGAGCGCGTGGAAGCAGCCGTACATTTCATCAACAGCATCATCTGGAGCAAGGCGCTGATCGCCGTGTGCCTGGGCGCTGGCCTGTTTTTCAGCGTCCGCACCCGGTTCATGCAGATCCGCGGCTTCTTCGAGATGTGTCGCCTGACCGTCCAGGGTGAGAAATCCGAGGCCGGCGTGTCCTCGTTCCAGGCCCTGGCCATGTCGATGGCCGGGCGCATGGGCATCGGCAACATCGCCGGCGTGGCCACCGCGATCGCCTTCGGCGGCCCGGGTGCGATCTTCTGGATGTGGGTGATGGGCTTCCTGGGCGCCTCTACCTCGTACGTGGAATGCACCCTGGCGCAGATCTACAAGACCAAGGATGCCGAAGGCCGCTACCGTGGCGGCCCGGCGTACTACATCGAAAAAGCGATGGGCATGAAGTGGTACGCCCTGGCCTTCGCCGTGGCCACGATCATCGCCGCCGGCTTCCTGATGCCGGGCGTACAGGCCAACGCGATCGCCGACAGCATCATCAACGCCTGCCGCGGCGGCGCACTGTGCGGCCCGCTGGATGGCCAGGTCATGGGCATGGACGCGGTGCAGGCGCTGAAGCTGGGCATCGGCATCGTGGTCGCGCTGCTGCTGGGCGTGGTCATCTTCGGCGGGGTCAAGCGCATCGCCAACTTCGCCGAAGTGGTGGTGCCGTTCATGGCCGCCGCGTTCATCCTGATGGCCATCGTCATCATGATCATCAACTACGACCGCGTGCCGGAGATGTTCGGCATCATCTTCGACAGCGCCTTCGGCACCCACGCCGCGTTCGGCGCGATGATGGGCCTGGCCGTGGAGTGGGGCATCAAGCGCGGCATCTATGCCAATGAAGCCGGGCAGGGCTCGGGCCCGCACGCCGCCGCCGCCTCGGAGGTCTCGCACCCGGCCAAGCAGGGCTACGTGCAGGCCTTCGCGATCTACTTCGACACCATGATGGTGTGCACCGCCACGGCCTTCCTGATCCTGGCCAGCGGCACCTACAACGTGTATTCGCCGGTGGAAGGCGCCGCGCCGCTGTTCCAGGGCCTGGCCGGCATCCCCGAAGGCGCCGGGTACGCGCAGGCCGGCGTGGAAGCCGTGCTGCCCGGTTGGGGCGCCTCGTTCGTGTCGCTGGCGATCTTCTTCTTCGCCTTCACCACGATCATGGCCTATTACTACATGGCCGAGACCAACCTCAGCTACATCAACCACAACCGCAAGCGGCCGCTGACCGTGCTGGTGCTGCGCCTGGGCATCATCGGCATGGTGGTGTTCGGTGCGTTCCACAACGCCACGCTGGCCTGGGCGCTGGGCGACATCGGCGTGGGCCTGATGGCGTGGCTGAACATCATCGCCATCCTGATCGTGCAGAAGCCGGCGATGCTGGCGCTGCGCGATTACGAACGACAGAAGAAGCTCGGCCTGGATCCGACCTTCGACCCCGATGCCCTGGGCATCAAGAATGCCGACTTCTGGCGTCAACGCAAGCTGGAGCTGTCCCGTAGTGAATGATCCCTGGAAAAATGCCCGCCGCCCGTCCTCGCGGCCGCCGCGGGCAACCCCGTTGCCCCCGCGCGAGGGCGGCACGCCGCCACCGCCGGGCCGCGGCAACGACGAGCTGCGCCTGTACGGCTGGAATGCCGTGCAGGCGCTGTTCGCCTCGCGCCCGCAGGCGCTGCGCAAGCTGTACCTGGTCGAGGCACTGATCCCGCGCATGCAGCCGGTGCTCAAGTGGTGCGTGGCCAACCGCGTCGGCTATCGCGTCGTGGAGGAGGGAGACCTCAACAAGCTCGCCGCCACCACCCATCACGAAGGGGTCGTGGCCGACGTGCTGCGTGCGCCGATGCTCGAGCTGGGCGAGTGGCTGCAGGCGCTGCCGGCCGGCAAGCCGGTGCTGGCGCTGTGGCTGGACGGGGTGGGCAACCCGCACAACTTCGGCGCGATCCTGCGTTCGGCCGCGCACTTCGGCGTGGCCGGGCTGCTGTTGCCGCCCGGTGCCACGTTGGCGTTGTCCGGCGCGGCCGCACGCGTGGCCGAGGGCGGTGCCGAGGCGGTGCCGCTGGTGCGGCTGCCGGCCGTGCCGCAGGCCATGTCGCAGTTGCGCGAGGCCGGCTTCGGGCTGGCCGCCACGCTGGTCGACGGTGGCAGTGACCTGTTCGCCAGCGAGGTGCCGGCACGCCTGGTGTATGTGATGGGTGCCGAAGGCGAGGGCATGGACCGCGAGCTGGCGCAGGCATGCGACCAGCAGGTGTCCATTCCCGGTACCGGTGCGGTGGAGAGTCTCAACGTGGCATCGGCGACCGCGGTGCTGCTGTCGCACTGGTACGCGCGTCAGTCGCGCTGATCCGGTGCTGTTTTTCGGGTAGCGCGCGTGCGCGCTCGCCCAACGCGGTGTGAACCACGTCACCGATAACTCGGTGACTACAAGGGATTCGGACTTTTCGCATGGTGAGCGGCTGTAGCGCTGCGTCACAGTGCAAGGCGGTGCTGTGTTGGGTTGGTGAGGAGAGACACCCACCCAGCGCGGCGCTGTTGTCCGGATCGCAGCAAGTCTGTGGCGCTCACCGCGTGGGGTGTGACGAGTCCCGGTGGCCCGGTCGCTTTTGCGGCCGGGCTTTTTTTATTCTTCCGCCATCCGCGGGCAAGCAGAAGCGCGCTCTGGATCTTTTTCCGCGCGGCGGTCGGTGGGGTTGGGCGCTGGGCCCCCATGCCCTTGGAGGCGAACGCGCTCGCGACAGACCCGAGCGGACAAACCCCCCGTTCCACTCACCCCAAGGACTGCCCGACCACGCGCTCATGGCCGTGAACCATCCGCCACAACGCGTTGGAACAACGCTCCCCGCGATTGCAGGAAGCGCCTTTTTCAGGACATCGCGATCAACACACGCAAGGCGACGACGCCACGCCGTCGCGCGCGGCGATCATTCGTTGGGCGGGGTGGTCGGCTTGGCTTCGCTGCCGAAGCTGCCGTCGGCTTCCGCAGCCAGGTAGGCGAACACCGTGTACGCGGCCACGTTCTGCGCCAGTGCGGCCGGGTCGATCTTGTCCAGGGTGTCGTCGGCGGTGTGGTGCAGGTTGAAGTAGTCGGTGCCGTCCTGCGCCAGCCACGCCCACGCGCCGCCCTTGGCAGCCAGCGGGCCCACGTCCGGCCCGGGGCCGCCCTTGTCGGGCGCGTACTCAATACCCAACGGCTTGAGCACGTCGGCGATCTGCCGGGTCGCCTCGCGCGAGTGTTCCGGGTTCGGCGAGCCGGTGTTGAAGGCATAGATGCGGCCGGCGCCGAAGTCGCTTTCGGCGGCGAGCTGGTGCAGCACCACGTCCTTGGCATGCGCTTCGGCGTAGGCCTTGCCGCCATACAGGCCCTGTTCCTCGTTGGCGAAGGCAACCACGCGGATGGTGCGCTTGGGCGCCTGCTTGAGCTGGCCGATCAGGTGGCCGGCGGCCATGGTGATGCCTACGCCTGCGCCATCATCGATCGCCCCGGTGCCCAGGTCCCACGAATCCAGGTGACCGCCGATCACCACCACTTCCTTGGGCAGGCTGCGCCCGGTGATCTCGCCGATTACGTTGTAGGAGGTGGCCTTGCCATCCCAGCCGCAATCCAGGCTCAGCTTCAGCGTGGTCCTGCCGCGTGCGACCAGGCGCGCCAACTGGTTGGCATCGGGCACCGACAGCGCGGCCGACGGCACCGGGGTCAGGCCATCGTCGAAACGGGTGATGCCGGTGTGGGGCACGCGGTGCGAGTCGGTACCGGCCGAGCGCATCACAAAGCCCACCGCGCCCTTGCGGATCGCTTCGGACGGGCCCTTGCTGCGCACCGCGCCGCCGTTGCCGTAGTCGCGGCCATCGCGGTAGGCGGTCATCTGGTAATCAACGAAGGCGATCTTGCCGGTCAGCGAGCCGGCGGGCGCCGCCTGCAACGCGGCGAGATCGGCGAAGCGCACCACCTCGGCCTCGACCGTGCCGCCCGGGCTGCCGCCCAGCGCGGTGATGGTCAGCGGCTGCGCATGCGTGCCGGTGACCTGCGCGTGCTCGCTGCGGCGCTCCCACTTGGGGAAGGTGACCGGCTCGGTCCATACCTTGTCAAAGCCCAGCGCCTTGAACTTGGCCACGGCCCAGGCCACCGCGCGCGCGTCGGCTTCACCGCCGGCGATGCGCGGGCCGATCTCGGTGGTCAGCGATTCGACCACCTTCCAGCCGGTGTCATCCTTGAGCGCCTGCTCGCGCAGTTCGGCCGCGGTGGCCAGCGACCTGGGCGGCAGGGTGGTGGTGCCGGTCGCCGCGAATGCAGGCGCAGCCAGCAGGGCGAGGGAGGATGCGATGGCAAGGACGCGGCGACGCATGGACAACTCCGGGAAACAGGGGCGGAAGCCTTGGAGCTTAGCAGCCTGTCCGGACCGCACATGGGCGGTAGGTCATGGTTGCGCGGACGCTGTTTTCCATACGCGAAAGCCCCGCCAGGGCGGGGCTTTCGACTGTGCCTCCGACACGCGCCGGAACGCGGGCCAAGGGCCGGCGCCAGACGATGCCGGGTGGCGGTAGCGCCGGCCAACGGCCGGCCCTGCCCGGATCGCCTCAGCGCTTGAGGTTGTCGCGGATCTCGCGCAACAGCAGCACTTCTTCGGCCGGTGCGGCGGGGGCGGCTTCCTTCTTGCGGGCCAGGCGGTTGATCACCTTGACCACCAGGAAGATGGCGAATGCCACGATCACGAACTGCACCAGCGTGTTGAGGAAGTCACCGTAGCCGATCACCACCGCCGGGATCTCCTTGCCGTCGGCGGCCAGCCGGGCTGGGGCCAGGGTCCAGGCCAGCTGCGAGAAGTCCACGCGTCCGATCAACCAGCCCAGCGGCGGCATGATGATCTTGTCCACCAGCGCGGTGACGATCTTGCCGAACGCCGCACCGATGACGACACCGACCGCCAGGTCGATGACGTTGCCACGCATGGCGAATTCCTTGAACTCGGTAATCATTCCCATCGGGATCTCCTGTGGCGGGTTTATCAAAAGACGGCGCAGGGTAGCGCAGCCGATGTCATCCAGCGATGACGCCGTGGCGCTCGGCCACGTTTTCCAGGCGCGCGCTGAAACGGTCGCCCGGCTTCAATGCCGCCACGCCCGCCGGGGTGCCCATGAACACCAGGTCGCCGGCCTTCAACGCCCACAGCTTGGACAGCTCGTGCAGGATCTCCGGCACGGTCCAGATCATCTGGTCCAGCAGCGACTGCTGGCGCACCTCGCCGTTGATTTCCAGCGACAGGTTGAGTGCGGCGAGGTCGCCCACTTCGCCGGCCGGGACCAGCTCGCTGACCGGTGCGGACTGGTCGAAGCCCTTGGCCGGGTCCCACGGATGGCCCTTGGCCTTGGCGGCGGCCTGCAGATCGCGCCGGGTCAGGTCCAGGCCGACGCCGTAACCGAACACCAGTGCCTCTGCCTGCTCCACCGGCAGCTCGCCGGCCGGCGCATCACGACCGATCGCCACCACCAGTTCCACCTCGTGGTGCAGGTCGGCGGTCGCCGAGGGGTAGGGGATCACATCGTCGTGCCCGACCACGATCGCATCGGCGGGCTTGCTGAAGAACATCGGACGGCCACGGTCGTCGGCAGCCGGCACCGCCGCGCCCATTTCGCGCGCATGGTCGGCAAAGTTGCGCCCGACGCAGTAGATGCGGCGCACCGGGAAGGTGCCGCCACCGGCCACGGGAATGCGCGGTTGTTCGGGCGTGGGGATTACATCGGTCATGCTCGCGTCCTGTCACGAAGGGTCACGGGCAGTCTAGAACGAGCGTGCGCGAGGTGCCACGCCAAACGTGGCGTCATGCGTTGCGCGACAGTATCCGGGCAGGGGCCGCGCAGCCGCGCGGCGCGACCTCAACGCGACAGCGGCAATGCCTGCTTGCGGACGACGCGGTATTCGGCGTCAACCACCTGCGGGTCGCTCTGGCGGCTGGCCTGCTTGCGCTGGGCCAGCAGCTTCCACGCCAGCCCGGCAATGATCATCGCCGCGCCCACGAACACCCCGACAAACACCAGTGCCGCCAGGATCGCCAGGCCCAGCAGGCCCACCGCAACGCGCACCAGCGGATGGCGCGGCTTGCGCGGCGCGAACAGGGTGCGCAACGTGTTGAACTGGAAGAAGCGGTTGTACATGGCGTTTCTTTGGCTGAAGTCAGCGAACCCCGAGTATCCGGGCTGCCCTCTGTCATTGAGTGAAAAACTCGTTAAACGCAGTTGGCGTTCATTTCAAATCAATGACTTGTGTTCATCGCCGAGCCAGCCACGTGACGGCGTGAGAGAATGCGCCTCCCTTGTCGCCACCGCCGAACCTGCCCGTGTCCGAGACTGCCGCCGCCCCCTTGATCGCCTTGCAGGCCATTGCCGACGAGGGCTTCGCCGAAGTCGATGCCTGCGTCGACGGCGACAGCGAATCGCTGGTGCTGTATCGCCAGGGCGACCAGGTGCGTGGCTGGCTGAACATCTGCCCGCACGCCGGGCGCCGCCTGGACTGGGCACCGGGCCAGTTCCTCAAGAGCCGCGAGGGCCATCTGGTCTGCGCCGCGCATGGGGCCTCGTTCTCGCTGGACGACGGCAACTGCGTGGCCGGCCCGTGCAAGGGGGACCGCCTGCGTGCGGTGCCGCTGCAGCTGCGCGACGGCCAGGTGTGGCTGGGCTGATGGCGTGCGACAAGCACGGCGCCGGGCACCGATCCGCGCATGGCGTGGCTCCAGCAGCGTGCAGCCACCACGGGCGATGACGTAGATCCACGCCATGCGTGGATGCCGCCTCAGAACATCAGGTTGATCATCAACACCACCACGATGGTGTAGATCAGCGACAGCGGCGCGCCCACCCGCCACAGTTCGCGCGGGGTGTAGTTGGCCGGGCCGGTGATCATCGAGATCACCGGGTTGGAGGCGGTCATCAGGTTGTTGGACGCCGACAACGCCACGATCAACGCGAATGCGGTCGGGTTGCCGCCGGCCGCCAGGGCCAGGTTGACCGCGATCGGCACCATCACGATGGTCGCCCCCACGTGGCTGATCACCAGCGAGAACATCGTGGTCAGCAGCGCCAGCGCGATTTCCAGCACCCACACCGGAATGCCGGTCGGCAGGCGATCGATGGTGTGGCCGGCGATCCAGGCCGCCGCGCCACTGCTGTCCATCGCCCAGCCCAGCGGGATCAGCCCGGCCATCATGAAGATGGTCTTCCAGTTGATCGAGGCGTAGGCCTCGTCCATGCGCAGCACCCCGGTGAGCAGCATGCCGGCCACGCCCGTCATCAGGGTCAGCGCCACCGGCAGCTTGGAGGTCAGTGCGATCAGGATGGTGATGGCGAAGATGCTCATCGCGATCTTGAACTTGTGCGGGCGCTGCTCGCCCTTGGGGTAGTCGGTGACCACCACGAAGTCGCGGCTCTTGGCCGCCTGCGCCAGGTCGGTCCAGATGCTGTGGAAGACCAGCATGTCACCGGCGCGCAGCGCCACGTTGCGCACGTCCTCGCGGATCACCTGCTTGTCGCGGTTGATCGCCAGCAGGCTGATGCCGCGCTGCTTGCGCAGGCGCAGTTCCGAGGCGGTCTTGCCGATCACGTCCGAGGTCGGCGGGATCACCGCTTCGGAAATGCCGGCGCGGCTGGGATTGAACAGGTCGCCCAGGTGCTTCAGCCGCGAGGACATGCGCAGAAACTGGTTCTGCGCGAAATCGCCCACCTGCTGGCGCGCGCCCATCACCCCGAGCACGCTGCCCACCCAGATGCGCATCTCCGCCGGCGGCGCAAGGCGGGTGTCGTTGCCGGTCTTCAGGGCCAGCAGCAGCGGTGCATCGTGCACGTTCTCGGCCTCGCCCAGGGTCATGCCGACCAGCGGGCTTTCGGCGGTGACCACCAGCTCGAACACGTCGCCTTCGATGCCGTAGGTCTTGGCGAAGTAGCTCTCGGTGCGCGCGGGGGTGACCCCGTCGTTGGCCAGGGTCTCCTCTTCGACCAGCTTGCGGTCGCCGAAGTAGCGGAAGTACAGCAGCGAGGCGATCAGCAGCGCCACGCCGATCGGCAGCGGCGCGAACATGCGCAGCGGCTCGATGGTGGCAAGGCCGGAGGGCAGGTTGTTGTTGGCCGAGGCCAGCAGATCGTTCAACAGGATCAGCGGCGAGTTGCCGACCATGGTCAGCGCGCCGCCCATCACGATCGCCGCGGCGATCGGCAGCAGCAGGCGCTGCAGGGTCAGCCCGGTACGCGCGGCCAGCCGCGAGGCGACCGGCAGGTACAGCGCCATCACCGAGGGATTCTGCATGAACGACGAGTTCAAGCCGGCGATCGCGGTGGTCATCATCAGCAGGCGGGTTTCCACGCCATGCCCGCGCCGCAGCAGCCAGGCCGCCAGCCGGTTCAGCGCGCCGGTGCGGTCCAGGCCCGCACCGAGGATGGTGGTGGCGATGATGCTCATCACCGCGTTACCGGAGAAGCCGCCGAAGATTTCCTCCGGTGCGATCAGACCGGTCACGCCCAGCACCACCAGCACCACCAGCGCCACCACATCGGCGCGGATGCGCTCGAACAGGAACATCGCCATCGTGAAGCCGACCAGCCCCAGGACGAGCTTCATGTCGGTGGTCAGCGTCAGCGCGGTATCCATGGGGTGGCGCGGTTCCTTGGGCCAGGATCAGGTGCGGTCGTACAGCAGGTCCCACACGCCATGGCCGAGCTTCTGGCCACGGGTCTCGAAGTGCGTCTGCGGACGCCATGCCGGGCGCTCGACCTGGCCGCGCGGGCCGGCGCGGTTGCTCAGCCCGGCGGTGGCATCGAGCACGTCCCACATCTGCTCGGCGTAGTCTTCCCAGTCGGTGGCACAGTGCAGGCGGCCACCGACGCGCAGCTTGCGCACCAGCAGGTCGGCAAAGCCGGGCTGGATCAGGCGGCGCTTGTTGTGGCGCTTCTTGTGCCACGGATCGGGGAAGTAGATGCGCACTTCATCCAGCGCGCCATCGGCGATCTCCTTTTCCAGCACCTCCACCGCATCGTGGTGGTACAGGCGCACGTGGTCGGCGTTGTCGTCGGCCAGGGCATTGAGCAGGCGGCCCACGCCCGGGGCGTGTACTTCCAGGCCGATGTAGTCGCGGCTCGGGTCCTGCTGCGCGGCGAAGCGCAACGCGGCGCCGTTGCCGAAGCCGATCTCCAGCACCTTGTGCGCATCGCGCCCGAAGGTGGCGTCCAGGTCGCGCGGCTCGCCGGTGAAGTCCAGGCCGAAGCGCGGCCAGCGGTCATCGAACGCGCGCTGCTGGGCCGGGGTGAAGCGACCCTGGCGCAGGACGAAGCTGCGCACCTCGCGGCGGCCTTCGGTAATGGTGAAGGGCTTGGCCGGGGCCTTGGCGCCGGCGCTGTCGAAAGGATTGGTCATCAGCCGATCAACCCGTCCACCGGCGAGGACGCACTCGCGTAGCGCTTGCGCGGAATGCGCCCGGCCAGGAATGCCTCGCGGCCCGCTTCCACGGCCTTGCGCATCGCGCTGGCCATCAGGATCGGGTTGCGGGCGCCGGCGATGGCGGTGTTCATCAGCACGCCGTCACAGCCCAGTTCCATCGCGATCGCCGCGTCGGAGGCGGTGCCCACGCCGGCGTCGACGATGATCGGCACCTTGGCGTCTTCGATGATCTGCAGCAGGTTGTACTTGTTCTGGATGCCCAGGCCCGAGCCGATCGGCGCGGCCAGCGGCATCACCGCGGCGCAGCCGATCTCTTCCAGGCGCTTGGCCAGGATCGGGTCGTCGGAGGTGTAGACCATCACCTCGAAGCCATCCTTCACCAATTGCTCGGCCGCCTTCAGGGTCTGCACCACGTCCGGGTACAGCGTCTTCTGGTCGCCCAGCACTTCCAGCTTGGTCAGGTTGTGCCCGTCCAGCAGTTCGCGCGCCAGGCGGCAGGTGCGCACCGCGTCGTCGGCGGTGTAGCAGCCGGCGGTATTGGGCAGGATCGTATAGCGATCCGGCGGCAGCACGTCGAGCAGGTTGGGCTCGCCCGGGTTCTGCCCGATGTTGGTGCGGCGGATCGCCACGGTCACGATCCGGGCCCCGGCGGCATCGGTGGCCAGGCGGGTTTCTTCCAGGTCCTTGAACTTGCCGGTGCCGGTCAGCAGCCGGGAACCGTAGGTCTTGCCGGCGATCACCAGCGAATCAATGGGGGCATTTGCATTCATGCGCGCAATTATCGCCTATCGCGCGGCGCGATGCTGCGTCGCTCAACCGCCACCGAGTGCGTGTACGATCTCGACCCGATCGCCATCCTGCAAGGCGTGCCCGGCATGCCGGCTGCGGGTGACGATCTCGCCATTGACCTCCACCGCGACGCGGCGTTCGAGCAGGTTCTCGACCTGCAACAGGTCCAGGACGGTGGCGGTTTGCGGAAGCTGGCGGGTCTCGCCGTTGAGCACGATGTTCATGACGCCATTGTCCCTCAATGGCGCTGGACTGCGTACCCTTGCAGCCCCCTCCCGGGGCCGCGGAGGCGGCCCCGCCGGGGGCTGGCCGGTCCCCGGGGCATTTCATGCGGCAACGCAGCGTGAATTGGCCCGGGTGCAGTGAAACCATTACACCGTGCGCCGGCGTACGTCGGTGGTTCTCCCACTTCAAGGAGCTTTACATGCTGATCAGCAAGCGTCCCCTGCGTTCCCTCTTGGCCGTGGCCATCGCCCTGGCGGCGGCGCCGGCCATGGCCCAGTCGCCGTACACCAAAACCGTGTTCATCGGCGACAGCCTGACCGACGCAGGGTACTTCCGTCCGCTGCTGCCGGCAGGCGTGCAGCCGGTCACCGGTCAGTTCACCACCAACCCGGGCTGGACCTACGCCCAGTACGTGGCCAACTACTACGGTACCAACGGGGCGGCGCACGGCAACGGGCAGGGCGGTGACAACTACGCCATCGGTGGCGCACGCGTCGGCGTGGATACCAGCCAGGTGCTGGCCGCAGGCGCCCCGGCGGTGCCGGTGTACTCGCTCAAGACCCAGACCGCGCAGTACCTGGCCGCCAACGGCGGCAAGGCAGACCCGAATGCGCTGTACACCGTGTTCGGCGGCGCCAATGACCTGTTCGCCATCCAGGCCGGCGCCCCGCTGGTCTCCACCCTGACCAACGCGGTCACCGACCAGGTCGGCATCGTCGCCACCCTGAAGGGTGCCGGCGCCGAATACATCGTGGTCCCGACCATCCCCGACGTCGGCCTGACCCCGGGCGCACGCGCCGGTGGCCCCGCCGCGATGGCGGCCGGCACCGCGCTGGCCAAGGCCTACAACGACGCCCTGTTCGGTGGCCTGAAGGCCGCCGGCCTGCAGGTGATCCCGGTGGACACCTTCCACGTGCTGCAGGAAATCGTCGCCAACCCGGGCCAGTACGGCTTCGTCAATGTCACCAACCCGGCCTGCACCACGGCCTCGTCGCTGACCTGCAACCCGACCAGCTACGCCACCCCGACCGCCGCCAGCACCTACGTGTTCGCCGACGGCGTGCATCCCACCAGCGCCACCCATGAGATGCTCGGCCAGTACACCCTGTCGATCCTGGAAGCCCCGCGCAACCAGCAGATCCTGACCCACTCGGCGCAGACCATCGGCCGCTCGCGCGCCGACCAGGTCAGCCTGCACCTGGGTGGCCGTCCGGACGACGGCATGTCCTGGTGGGGCAGCGTGCGTGGCGACATGCAGCGTTACTCGCACGGCGACCTGTACGACGGCATGGCCCCGGCCGGCCTGTTCGGCGTGGATTGGGCGCGTGACGGCCTGGTGCTCGGCGGCTTCGCCGGTTACGGCCGCATGGATGCCGACTTCGGCAACAACAAGGGCGACTTCACCCAGTCCGACACCTCGCTGGGCCTGTTCGCCGGCTGGTACGGCCAGCACGCCTGGGTCAACGGCCAGGTCAGCTACAGCTGGCTGGACTACGATGTCACCCGCAAGGTCCAGCTTGGGCCGGCTACCCGCACCCATGAAGGGTCGCCGGAAGGCAGCAACCTGACCGTGGCACTGAACGCCGGCTACGATTTCGGCGGCCAGTCGCACTTCGAAGGCGGCTTCCGCCACGGCCCGATCGCCGCGGTGATCTGGCAGAAGGTCAAGCTGGACGGCTACGCCGAAAGCAACCCCAGCGCCACCGCGCTGGGCTATGCCAACCAGGACGTCGACTCCACCGTCGGCCGCCTCGGCTGGCAGGCGCGCTTCGAAGGCAGCACCGTCACCCCGTACGTGCAGGTCACCTACGACCACGAGTTCGAAGACGGCCAGCAGGCCAGCGCGTGGCTGCAGTCGATGCCGGACGTGGGCATGTACAAGGTGCCGGGCCTGGAGTTCGACAAGGACTACGTGACCGCCGTGATGGGCGCACGCGTCAAGCTGGGCGGCCTGCAGAGCAACATCGGCATGAGCGCCACCACGCTGCAGAAGCGTGCGCGCGACGTGTCGCTGTTCGCCAGCTTCAGCGGCAGCTTCTGATCCACCCTTGCGCAGCGCCCCTTGCCGGGGCGCCGCGCAGGGCCGGCGAAAGCCGGACGCAGCGGGCGGCCCAGTGCCGCCCGTTGCCTTTTGACCACTCCGCCGCATAGACTTGTCCGGCACCACGCGGGTGTAGCTCAATGGTAGAGCTGTAGCTTCCCAAGCTACTGACGAGGGTTCGATTCCCTTCACCCGCTCCATGTCCCCCAGCGCTTTCGGGGATCAAGGCCGCTCCGCAATATCCAGGCCGCTCCGCAATTCCTCGTTTTGTATCGCAGATATCTAGGCCACAGAGTCAAGGTGTCGCTGCGCGATCTTGGCGTCCTCGTCGCTTGCAGCCTCGAACGTCCACTGAGTCTCGACGTGGGCGGGCTTCCCGTCGTGGATGCCTCCACAGGTCTCCACCATGTGAACCTGCTTAGTCCAGGCGCCGACGCAGCCCGAGCTATCCAACTCTGCGGCAAGCGCTAGCTGTTGCGCCTGATCTACGGCCGGAAGAAACCTTCCACTGAAGGTAAGGGCCAGCGTTGGGAATGCGTGTCGCATCATTTGGCGTGCCTTGATTGGGTTGTGGCCCAAACGATACCGGGCAAAAAACAGATGGTGGACTCGGAAGCGAGCGGGTGGACAAGGCGTATAGTCAGGCAGTACGCGAAAGGAGAGAGCGAAAATGCGACGCCTTCGGCTACTGATAGTTATTTTATTCGTATTGTTTCTGACGGGGTGCAGCGATGACTCGGAGAGCTCAACGTACCCCATTGGACAGACTGGACAAAATTGCATCGCGTACAAGGGATTTGACCGCACCCCCCCTGAGATAGTCATTGCCGAGTTAAGTAAGCGAGGGCTGGATAGTCATAGGTTGATTCGGAAGGCGGTCTGTTCCGGGGATACCAACTGGGAGCTGCTCCCAGAGGGGGCGTCCCTCAATCAGATGCCTCCGCCAGGGATGTACGTAAATGTTTGGCTGAAGGCAAATGGTTCCATCTTTGTTAGCACGGATGATCCGGATAGCGCCTCCCTCTTGAAAGATCGCCCGCCAATTCAGTGATGACGGAAAAGTAAGCGGGTTTTCGTTGCTATATCCCGACGTATAGCGCGATACCGGTTGATGTCTATTTTTGACGCCGAATGTCGATCCGGATGGCGATGGCGTGGCGTTCGAGCTGGCACTGCGTTTCCCGGGCCAGCAGGCGACGGACGCGAGTGGGCTGTTCCACACCTACCGGCGCGAGTACGACCCGGCGGTGGGTTGGTACTCGCAGAGTGATCCGATTGGATTAAGGGGGGGCATCAGCGCTTACGCTTATATTGATTCGAATCCAACCATTGCTACCGATCCGAAAAGACTGGCAAAGAAGAACGCGTGTGTCGCTGCCTCCATCGCTGGAGGTGCAGTTTGCGGCGGTGCGGCGGGCTACTACGGTGGAGGCGCGGTTGATTCAACGGTGGCCATTCAAGGAACATGCCGCGGCAAGGATGTCACGCATTTCGTTGATCCCGCGACTAAACCACGCGCTCGAGAGTGGGTCGCTCGGAGGTTCAAAATGATTCGGAAAAGTGATGAGTATCTCTCTCTAATTGACGCATTCGTTGGCGGAGAAATCGACGCCGACGAGTTCAGCGGAAGGTATCTGAAGAAGTTCAAGAATGAGGATGTAGCGCTTCCCGAAGGAGGCTTTATGGTCTTGGATAGGCTGTTCGGGGATGCGGATTCGTATACGAATGACGAAAAGCTGTTGGCGTCACTGCCTGCCTTCTACCTGAGCGCTGAGCAGCTCGAGGAGCAGGCGATGAATGCCGCAGCCGAGCTGCGCCTGGTAGAGGAACGGGTAGCAGCGTCCTCCCTTCCTCTTTCAAAAAAGGGCCCCACCCGCTGATTTCTTGAAGACAAACTAGAATCACTGGGGCACCAACTGAGGCACAATTTTGGATCACCCTCCCGCCGTGTAAGCTAGGAAAATCAATTGGTTGGCGCGGGGTAATTCGATTCCCTTCACCCGCTCCAGTCCAATCGCTTCTGCAGCTAAGTGCATGAACGCGAAGGGGCTGAGTCAATAACGCTGCCGTCAAGCGACCCTCCCGCAGGTATCGTTTGAGGTATCGCTCCATGCGAAAGTCGCTTCTTCCTGAGCGCCCATCAGGGCGCTACGCCCGCTTGCTTGTTCCGCTTGAGCTTCGATCGCACTTGTGGGGTGTCGCTTCATCTTCTGTGCGTTGGGTTTGCCCGCTGGTGATCGCGCACGACTGACGGCGACGTGCATGCGCGTGGCACACTCCGATACCTTCAGGGCGATGCGTGCAGGAAGACTCGTGGGCAAGAAGGAACTGGATGAAATCCTGCCTGCGTTTCCTGGGAAATTCTGCCTCGACGAAGACAGTGCGAGGAAGGCGTCGCCCATCGCCTTGCGCATGACCTGGGCAAGAAACGCGTATGCCTCAGTGCCGTCGCGCAGTCTGCGTCCGGGATGCCCTCCATCCGCGGATCAAGTCTCGCTCTGCGCAATTTCCATATTCACGACCGAGGCACAGGTGGGAGCATGGCGCACGTCCACTTTCATGGCCACATAGAGTGTCAACGAAGGACTGACACTCTTATAGAAGGTAATGCGTTGATCGTCGCCAAACGCTGGGACATGCATTCGAAAACCATCATCCACGAGGGGTGACTTGAGTAGCTGGAAGTCCAGACAAACTTCAGCGGGCGCGACGGTCAACTCGATAGCTTGGCCACCGCCATCTGGCGAGAACTTCCAGACCGCCCACGCGTATGTTCCGGCCCCGACATTTCCCGTTACCCCTCGACGGCGTCCCTCGCTGTCCGGCGGCAGAGCCGTACCCAGAATCTCTTCGACCCGTTGGGGCTCCGAGTCGGCATAGGAGCGAAGGGAAGCTGCGAGCCTGTGGACCTGCTCGATCAGGCTCTGCGGGGTCTGCTCCGCCCCGGGCTTCATGGGAGGATGCCCATCCCAGCTCACTGCGGGCCCCGTTTCTGCTGAAATGGCGGCATCTACGATCGCCGCTGCATTGTCCTGTTCGCGCTGAATGTCAGCGGCCATGGCATCCTGCATGGATTTTTCCTGGTTGGCTTTCGAAGGCTGCGCACACGCCACTACCCCCACTATCAGGGCCCCAGCTATCAGACCCATGGGAATGCAGCGCCCTTTGCAAGTAATATCCATTGCCTACTCACACGTAGGGAGGGGTCACTCTCAGTGTAGCCCCAGGCCAGATAGGGAAAAAACCTATGGTACCGTCGGTCCATTATCAGCACCGACTCACCTCCCCAAGCGGCTTGATCACCGCGACCAATCGGCTACACCTTCGTCGATGGCCGGCTCGCCGTGGCGGATGTCGCGCGTGTGGCTTCTGACCGCCCCGCAGCGTTGGCGCGCACCGGGTCGTTGGAGCTGCTCACGCCCTAGTCGCCAACGACCTCGAAGGCAAACGGATTGTCCGGGTCGGGAAAACGCAGCAGATAGCGCGCAATGCGCGTCCGGCCATCTGGCAGCAGGTAGTCCACCTGCAAGCCGCGCGGAATGTCTTCCATTCCGGACCCCAGGTAGGTATTGCTCGGGTAGCTGAAACGGTGGTGCGGCGCGGTCCGAATGGCGGCACACGTGCCAAACAGCGGGGGCAGAAGGTACAGCCGCTCCCCATGCAGCAACAGCACCTTGGTGTAACGATCGCCCTTGCCGCTGCTGACGTAGCGCATGTCCAGGCACACCGACGTGCCGTGCTGCCACGCCGTGACGTCCGCCAGGTTCTCCGGGCGGATGGATGCACCGGTGCGCCATGCCGGCGGGGCGAGGTCGACGGCGCTTCGCAGTGGCCAGCGCCGCGCACCCACAAACATCGTCTGGCCATCGAAAACAACGTCGGGTAGGCCGTCCGTGGGCTCCAGTGCCAGACTGCCTGGCACGGTCCACTGTGCGTCTGCATGGCGACGCATCGCCTGGATCGTCGAGGTGGCCCACAGGCAGTGCCGCGGCGATTCGGTGCAGGGCATGCCCAGTTCGGTTCCCGGGCCCAGGAACAGGTTGCCACCCAACGATCGGTAGAAATCGTCGTAGCCGGTGAACTGCACCGGCCCGGCACCGGTCGTGCCCGACAGGAGAACACTCAACAGGGCCACTGGAGCGAGCGTTGCGGGTTTCATTGGCATGCGTCTGCGGCGGTCGCCGGTCGGGCGTCGAGGGTATCGGTTCGAGGGGGCCAGCGGAACACCGTTACGCCCACACAGCGTGGGCAGCCGCCGAGGCACCGCACGGGCGTCTGTTGGAAAGTGAGGCTGTCTTGTCCCCAGGTCGATGAGGGGCCCCCTCAAGGGGGATCGCTCACGCTTTCGTTTCCATGAAACCTTGGCGGCGCCGAGCCTCGCCGATCCTCATCGCAGCGTACCCCGCGCAGGCTATGCTTCGCGTTTTCCGGCCCCGTGCGCCCATCGCGATGAAACTCGCCATCCTGTCCCGCAACAGCAAGCTGTACTCCACGCGCCGGCTGGTGGAAGCCGCGCGCGCGCGCGGCCACACCGTGCGCATCCTCGACCCGCTGCGCTGCTACATGCGCATCGCCGCCGACGGTTTCACCATGCACTACAAGGGGCGGCCGATCACCGGCGTGGATGCGGTCATCCCGCGCATCGGCGCGTCGGTGACCCGTTACGGCACCGCCGTGCTGCGCCAGTTCGAGATGATGGGCGCGCGCACGCCCAATCCGTCCGATGCCATCCTGCGGGCCCGCGACAAGCTGCGCGCGCACCAGATCCTGGCCTCCAAGGGCATCGACATGCCGGTGACCGTGTTCGGCGACAACCCCGACGACACCGTCGACCTGTTGTCCATGCTGGGCCCGCCGCCGCACGTGGTGAAGCTCAACGAAGGCACCCAGGGCAGGGGGGTGATCCTGACCGAGAAGGCCAGCGCCTCGCGCGGCATCGTGGAGGCGCTGCGCGGGCTGTATGCCAACTTCCTGATGCAGGAATTCATCGGCGAGGCGCAGGGCGCGGACCTGCGTTGCCTGGTGGTTGGCGACCAGGTGGTGGGGGCGATGCAGCGCCAGGCCCCGGACGGGGACTTCCGCTCCAACCTGCATGCCGGCGGCAGCGCCCGGGCGGCGAAGGCCAGTCGGGCCGAACAGCAGGTCGCGGTGCGGTCGGCCAAGGCGTTGGGGTTGGGCGTGGCGGGCGTGGACCTGATCCGCTCCAGCCGTGGCCCGCTGGTGCTGGAGGTCAACTCCACGCCGGGCCTGGAGGGGATCGAAGCGATCTGCCAGACCGACCTGGCCGGGCGCATCATCGACCACGTTGCCAATATGAAAAAGCCAGTAAATTCAAGGCCTTGAGATTTTTACGGAAAGCTTCGGCGGATTTAACGAGGCTTTAATCGCCCCCGGCGTAGGCTTCGACGAACCGCAGCTCTGCCCTCCTCAGCAGGATCGGTAATCGGGAACACACTTCAGGCCCAGGCGGTTTCCGTCTGGGCCTTTTTACAGGCCGGCGGCGCCGACCCGGCGCGCCTTTGGACCCCTGCCATCAGTCCCTTGTTCGGCGTTCGGTGGGCTCGTACAGTGGCGCTTCGTTCATGGAAGGATGGAGTTTTGGCGATGCGTCGATATACCGTTTTTCTGCTTGCCCTGTGTGTGGTTGGCTCCGCCGAAGCCAAGCGTGATGATGGGGTGGTCAAGATCACCGAGGGCGAGCCGGTATCGGCCCAGGTGGATCGGGTAAAGGCTGCGCTCAACAGCGAGTCCTACAGCGAGATCAGCCCGGAAGACAAGGGCCGGGTCCAGCAGGCGCTGGGCAGGATCGAGCAGAAGATGGAGGGGCACACCCTCTCCAGCGAGCTGAGTCCGGTTGACCGCACGGCCGTGTTCAATGACCAGGAACTGGTCAACACGGTGATGAGCAAGGCCAAGGAGGACAGCCGGCTGATCTGCCGCCGTGAGCGTGCCACCGGCAGCAACATGTCGCAGAGCGTGTGCACCACCGTGGCGCAGCGGCGCCGGGCCACAGAGAACGGCCGGTCCCTGCTCAATGAGCACCAGCAGTTCAACAATCTCAACCCCGGCAGGTGATTTGACGCTGTCATGGCACGGGCCGGTGTCTACTGTTAACAATGAAGCCTGTATCGTTCAGCAGGCAGCGCAAGGTAATGGCTCGCTGCGGTTTCGGCCGCAGCGACGCTGTCCGGGCCAATCCCTCATGAAACAGAGGTCACAGTGCGAATTCTTGTAATTGAAGACAACAGCGACATCGCCGCCAACCTGGGCGATTACCTCGAAGACCGCGGACACACGGTGGACTTCGCCGCCGACGGCGTGACCGGCCTGCACCTTGCCGTGGTGCACGAATTCGATGCGATCGTGCTGGACCTCAACCTGCCCGGCATGGACGGCATCGAAGTCTGCCGCAAGCTGCGCAACGAAGCGCGCAAGCAGACCCCGGTGTTGATGCTTACCGCGCGCGATTCGCTGGACAACAAGCTGGCCGGCTTCGATTCCGGTGCCGATGACTACCTGATCAAGCCGTTCGCGCTGCAGGAAGTGGAAGTACGCCTGAACGCGCTGTCGCGCCGGGGCAAGGGCGTGCAGACCCGCGTGCTGGAAACCGGCGATCTGGAATACAACCTGGACACGCTGGAAGTGCGCCGCCAGGGCAAGCTGCTGCAGCTCAACCCGACCGCGCTGAAGATCCTGCAGGCCCTGATGGAAGCCGCTCCTGCGGTGGTGACCCGCCAGGAGCTGGAAACCCGCGTGTGGGGCGAAGAACTGCCCGATTCGGATTCGCTGCGCGTGCACATCCACGGCCTGCGTGCGGTGGTGGACAAGCCGTTCGAAGTGCCGCTGATCCAGACCCGCCATGGCATCGGATACCGCATCGCCGCGCCGGAAGCCTGATCCGGTGACGGCCAAGGGGGAGCGTCGCCGCGCGCCATATCGGCGCCGGCTGCGCAGCCGCATCATCGTGTCATTTGCGCTGTTGGGCTTCTGCCTGACGGCGCTGTTTGCGTTTGCCACCAATTGGACCCGCGCGCGGGTGGAAAACCAACTGGTGGAAGATGTGATGAACCGCAATATCGACGAATACGCGATGCGGTTCCAGCTCGACCCCAGCCGCAGCCCGGATCTGCCGTTCCAGCAGATCCGCGCCTTCGCCTATTCCAAAGACAAATTCGACCGCGTGCGCGAAGAGCGCCCGGAATGGGCGGCCTACGCACCTGGCAATTACAGCGTCAGCGGGGTCGATGAGGAGAACAAGCCGTTCTCCTACAAGCTGGCAGTGCGCAAGACCCCGGAGGCCTGGTTCTTCCTGGCCTATGACATGACCGAAAGCGTGCGCGGGGAGGCCCAGCTCAATCGTGCGCTGTTGATCTCCGTACTTGTCTTCAGCCTGCTGTCCCTGGTGCTGGGCTGGTGGTCGGCGTCCAAAGTGATGAAGCCGGTCTCGGACCTGGCCGCGCGCCTGCGTGCCTACCGTGGTGGCACCAGCGAGCCGGAGCCGCTGGCCCCGCGTTTCCCGGATGACGAAGTGGGCCAGCTGGCCCAGGCCCTGGATGATTATTCTTCGCGGCTGACCGAAGTGGTGCAGCGCGATCGCGAGTTCAACGCCGACGTCAGCCATGAGTTGCGCACCCCGTTGGCGGTGATCCGCGGGGCAACCGAGCTGCTGCTGGCCCGGCCGGGCCTGGACGAGAAGGTGCTGCAACGCCTGCAGCGCATCCAGCGCGCCGAACAGCAGTGCACCGACCTGATCGGCTCGCTGTTGCTGCTGTCGCGCAACGAGCGCGGGCAGGGCAGCAGCAACGTGGCGCGGGTGGGCGAGCAACTGCTCGATGCGCACCGCGCCCAGCTCGGTGGCAAGCCGCTCGAGCTGGTGCTGGAGGGCGACCGCGACCTGGTCATCGATGCGCCGGAATCGGCCCTGTCGGTGGCGTTGGGCAACCTGATCGGCAACGCGGTGAAGTATTCGCAGGAAGGCTCAGTGCGCGTGCGCATCACCGGCAACCGGGTCGATGTCATTGACAGTGGCCCGGGCCTGAGTGCGGAAGATGCGGCCAAGCTGTTCCAGCGCGGCTATCGCGGCACCCACGCCGGGCATTCGCAGGGCGGCGGCATTGGCCTGTCGATCGTCAGCCGGCTGTGCGACCTGTACGGCTGGCAGGTGAGCGTGCGCCCGGGCGACCAGCGCGGCGTGGTGGCTACGCTGACGTTTGCGCCCGCATAGCGCCACGCCGCGCCACGCGCGGCTGCCGTTCGAGCCCATCCAGCTGCCGTGCAGCCACCGATGGGGTGGCGCTACGGTTTGGCGGCTGCTGCCAGGGCGCGATAGCGGCGGTCGAGTTGCTCGACCTTGGCCTGCAGGTGGTCCGGGTCGCCGTCGTTGACCACGACGTCATCGGCCAGCGCCAGGCGTGCCTCGCGGCTGGCCTGGGCGGCGATCATGCGGTCGGCCAGCGCGGCGCTGATCCCGTCGCGCCGCAGCAGGCGGGCGTGCTGGACCGCCACCGGGACATCCACCACCAGAATGCGGTCCAGCCAGGGGTACTGTTGGCGGCCGCCGGCTTCGGTGAGCAGTGGGATGGCGGCGATCGCGTACGGCCCGTCGGCCTGCTCGCAGGTCTCGCGCAGCAGCGTGCGGATGGCGGGGTGGGTGATGGCTTCCAGCGCCTGGCGCTCCCGTGCCGAGGCGAAGATGCGCTCGCGCAGGGCGGCCCGGTCAAGCTGGCCGTCGGCCAGCAGGATGCCCGGGCCGAAATGCGCCGCGATCCGGGCCAGGCCTTCGCTGCCGGGGGCGACCACCGCACGCGCTGCGACGTCAGCATCGGCGACGGTAATGCCCAGGGCGTCGAACCGCCGGCTCAGTTCGCTTTTGCCGGCGGCGATGCCGCCGGTCAACCCGATGAGGTAGCGCGCCATCGGCCGGCCCTCAACGCAGGCCGGCAAAGCCCATATAGGCGCTGATGATCTGCTCGCCCCACATGAAGACGATCCAGCCGGCAATCGCCAGATAGGGGCCGAACGGGATCGGCGTGGCGCGGTCGCGGCCGCGCGCATACAGCCAGACCGAGCCGATGATCGCGCCGACCACCGAGGACAGCAGGATGATCGGCAGGATGCCCTTGAGCCCGCACCAGGCGCCCAGCGCGGCCAGCAGCTTGAAGTCGCCGTGGCCCATGCCTTCCTTGCCGGTGATCTGCTTGAACAGCCACCACACCGACCATAGCGACAGGTAGCCGGCCAATGCGCCGAGCAGGGCCGGCTTGGCGGGCATGTACAGGTTGTCGCTGGCGGCGATCAGGCCCAGCCACATCAGCGGCAGGGTCAACTGGTCGGGCAGCAGTTGGGTGCGCAGGTCGATCCCGGACAGGGCGACCAGGAAGCAGCTCAGCACGATCGCGCCGAAGCCTTGCCAGCCGAAGCCGAACTGCCAGACGCTGGCCAGCACCAGCAGCGCGGTCAGCAGTTCCACCAGCGGGTACTGGATCGAGATCGGAGCGTGGCAATGGCGGCACTTGCCACGCTGGATCAGCCAGCTGAACAGCGGGATGTTCTCGTACCAGGCCAGCTTGTGCTTGCAGTGCGGGCAGTGCGAGGGCTCGACCACGATCCCCGGCGGCGGCGGCTCGTAGATGTCCGGCTCTTCCAGCACTTCGCGGGCGTCGCGCTTCCACTGCCAGTCCAGCCGCTTGGGCAGGCGCAGGATCACTACATTGAGGAAGCTGCCCAGGAGCAGTCCCAGGCCGGCCGCGGCGGGGTAGCCGAGACCGGGGTGCTGGTCGAGAAATGCCATGTGTGTATCAGACCACCGAAGCGAGTTTGAAGATGGGCAGGTACATGCCGATCACCATGCCGCCGACGATGGTACCAATAACCACCATCACGATCGGTTCCAGCAGGCTGCTCAGCGCGTCCACCGCGTTGTTCACTTCCTGCTCGTAGTACTCGGCCACCTTGAACAGCATGGCGTCCAGCGCGCCGGCCTCTTCGCCGATGCCGGTCATCTGGATGACCATGTGCGGGAACAGGTTGGTCTGCTTCATGGCCATATTGACCGGGTAGCCCACCGACACGTCGTCGCGCATGCGCAGCACGGCTTCCTCATACACCATGTTGCCGGTTGCGCCGGCCACGATGCTCAGGGCCTCCACCAGCGGGACACCCGCCTTGAAGGTCACCGCCGTGGTCCGGGCGAAGCGGGCGATGGCACTGTTGTGCATCAGCTGACCGATCACCGGTACCTTCAGGATCAGCCGGTCCAGCGTGTGCTGCATCGTCGGCGAGCGCTTGTAGGCGGCGAGGAAGCCGAACACGCTGCCGACCAGGACGATCAGGATCGGCAGCCACCAGGACACCATGAACCGGGACAGGTTCACGATCATCTGGGTGAAGGCAGGCAGCTCGGCGCCGAAGCCCTTGAACACGTCCTCGAACTGCGGCACCACCCAGACCAGCAGGATGCCGCTGACCAGCATGGCCACGGCCATGACCATGATCGGGTAGAACAGGGCCTTCTTGATCTTGCCCTTGAGCGCTTCGATGTTCTCTTTGTAGTTGGCCACCGTGTCCAGCACGGTTTCCAGCACACCGGCGCCTTCACCGGCCTTGACCAGGTTGCGGTACAGCTCGTCGAACTGGACCGGGTGCCGGCTGATCGCCTCATACAGCGAGGAGCCGCCCTCGATGTCGGTGCGGATGGTGTCCACCATCTTCTTCATGCGCGGGTTCTTGTGCCCGCTACCGATGATGTCCAGCGCGCCCACGATGGGCACGCCCGACTTCATCATGGTCGCCATCTGGCGGCTGAAGAAGGCGATGTCCTTGGCGCTGATCTTGGCCCCGGCCGCGCCGAACAGCGGCTTGGGCTTGGGCTTGACCACGGTGGGCGTGATGCCCATCCGTCGCAGCTCCGCGCGCAGCAGGTTCATGTTCTTGGCGGGCTGTTCGCCCTTCATCTTCACGCCCCGCTTGTCGGTCCCCTCCCAGACAAACGGCTGCAACTCCATGGTGCTGCGCGCCACGGGCTCTTTCTTGACTGCACTACGGCTGACAGACATACAGGCTCCCCAGCCACGCCATCCCCAGGCGGGCTATCTGCGCCGCATGTTAGCCGGTTCCGGGGCGCTGTGGCATCCCCAGTTCGGGACGAAGCGTGACCGGGATCCGGGACCCCCACGGTCACAAGGTGACGCAACACGTCACATTGCCGGATTGGTCGCAGATTTCCGTGAAGGGGGTTCCAATCCTGAAGATTGCTGCCATCATTGCGCCGGGGAATGCTGGGGAGCATTGCTGATCACGTTGGCACGCAACCTGCTTTGATCCACCCGCACGGGCGCCAGCCTCGCTCACCGGTCCGCCGGCCCAGGCTTCGACCCAGTGTTCATTTTTTTCCTACCTCTAGGGGATGTACTCATGAAGAAGCAGCAGGGCTTTACCCTGATCGAACTGATGATCGTTGTCGCGATCATCGCCATCCTGGCCGCCATCGCACTGCCGGCTTACCAGAACTACGTCGCCAAGTCGCAGGTCACTGCCGGTCTGGCCGACATCCGTGGCGGCGTGACCGCGTTCGAAGAAGGCATCCAGTCGGGCACCAAGACCGGCGCTGCGACCGTCGCCGACCTGGGCCTGGCCTCCAGCACCCCGCGTTGCGGCATTGAGCCGTCGGGCAACTGGGAAGCCACCTCGGGCCAGAAGATCACCTGCACCCTGAAGGGCAACCCGAAGGTTGCTGGCAAGACCATCGAGCTGGAGCGCAATGGCTCGGGCGCGTGGAACTGCACCGCCGCCACCGACCTGGAAGACTACAAGCCGGCTGGCTGCTAATTCCCAGCGCCAGGCGTATTTGAGGGAAGGGGGCGGTTTCGCCCCCTTTTCTTTTGAAGAGCAACCGAACAGCATCCTATGGGGGGACGCCATGCGTGGGGAGCGTGGTTTTACGTTGATCGAGTTGATGATCGTGGTCGCGATCATCGCGATCCTGGCAGCCATCGCGCTGCCGGCTTATCAGAATTACGTGGCCAAGTCGCAGTTGACGGCGGGCCTGGCCGAAGTGACCGGCGGCCGCACCATGTTCGAGTCGCAGGTGCTGGCCAACAACGTCACCACCTTCAATCTGGCCGACATCGGTCTGCCCAGCAGCACCGCGCGTTGCCGGCTGAGCATGTTGTCCACCGATGAGGGGTACATCCGGTGCACGCTGCGCGGCAGTCCGACCGTGGCCAACAAGACCATCGAGATCGCGCGCAGCCAGTCGGGCGAATGGCGCTGCAAGGCCGACGGGTCGCTGGATGCAAAGCTGCTGCCCGCTGGCTGCAGTTGATCGATCGGACGTCGAGGGAGAAAAGCGTTGTTGAAGGGTGAGCACGCGGTGCGTCGTTGGCAACAGTGGGCTGGGTTGTCGCTGATTGGCCTTTTGGTACTGGCCATTTACTGGCCGGGACTCAGCGGAGCGTTCATCTTCGACGACTACAGCACGATCGTGGAAAACTCCCGGTTGCACGTGGCTACGCTGCAGCCGTCCTTGATCTGGCACGCGGCGACCTCCTTCGATCCGGGTGGAACGTTCGGAGCGCGCCCACTGGCCATGGCGACGTTGGCGATGAACCACGCCGTGGGAGGGTTGAACCCCTGGGGTTACAAGCTCGTGGGGTTGCTCATCCACGCGTGCAACACCGCGCTGGTATGGGTGCTGATCAATACGCTGCTCGCCGCGCCGGCAGCCACCGTTGTGCTGAAGGATCGTACCCGGCACGGTGCGGCGTTTGCGGTGGCGTTGCTTTGGGCCATCCATCCCATCCAGGTGTCCAGCGTCCTGTACGTGGTGCAGCGCATGGAGACGCTGGCCGCGACTTTCATGCTCGCGGCAATGATCTGCTACCTGCGCGGGCGTTTGTGCCAGATTCGATCCGGTTCGGGTTGGCCGTGGCTGTTGGCGACGGTCCTGTTGACTCTGATCGGGTTGCTGTCAAAAGAGACCGCCGTACTCGTGCCGGTGTACGCGCTGGCACTGGAGCTGACGGTCCTTCGATTTGCCGCATCCAACCCCTCGGTAGCGAGGAGGTGGCGTGGCCTCTACAGCGTGGCGGTGATCGGCGGTCTTGTCGTCTTCGTCGCGGTGGTGGTGCCCCATTACTGGTCCGATCACTACCTCGCACGCAACTTCGGTACCTGGGAGCGACTGCTGACCCAGCTGCGGGTACTGCCGATGTACCTGCTGCAGATCGTCCTGCCGACGCCAGGCAATCTCACGTTCTATTACGACAACGTCGTGCCCTCGCGCGGCATGTTGCAGCCGGTGTCCACGTTGCTGGGCGGCTTGCTGCTGTTGGGCCTGCTGGCTACCGCGATATGCACCCGTCGGCGCGCACCGTTGGTGGCACTGGGCATCCTGTGGTTTTTCGTATCGCACCTGCTCACCAGCAATGTCATTGCGCTGGAGCTGGCCTTCGAGCACCGGAACTACCTTGCCCTGCTCGGCGTGCTGCTGGTGGCCTGCGACCTGGTCCTTCGCGCACCGGCGGCGGCGCGTCAGCGGGTCTTGCCGGCCGCTGTCCTGGCCATTCTGGTCGGGTCCGCTGGGTTGACCCTCATTCGATCGGCGACGTGGGGCGATCCCCTGCTGCTGGCGACCGAGCTGGTCGTGGAGAATCCGGGGTCGGCGCGCGCCAGTGCGGACCTGGGGGCCATGTATTTCGGGATGTCCGATGGCTATGCGAACTCGCCATTCATTGACATGGCCATCGGTGAGTTCGAACGTGGATCGCAACTTCCCGGCGCATCGATCATCAGTGACCAGGGCTTGATCCTGACGGCGGCACAGAGTGGGCGCGACGTGCCGTCGATCTGGTGGGATCGGCTGGTGTCCAAGGTCCAGACCGGAACGTTGAGCCCGGAGACCACGGGCGCTCTTTTCTCATTGCTGGAAAATCGCTACAAGGGCGTCGCGCTTGATGATCGGCGGCTGGCCGAGGCGTTCCGTGCACTGTTCAAGCGCACTACGCTTCCCCCTTACAGCTATGCCCAGGTGGGCGACTACGCGATGCTGCATGCGCACGACGAAGGGCTGGCCGATGAGATGTTCGTCCAGGCAATCGACAACAGTGTTGCCGATCCCGGGTACGCACGTAAGGTCATCGATGCCCTTAACCGCAAGGGATGGCACCGCCAGGCCGAGCTGGCGCACGCACGGGCGCGCGATCTGGGCCTGCTTGCCGAGCCTGTCGCAGCAGCGCCGGCAGGGGCAAAGTAAACCAAACGGCATTGCTGTCCGGGTTACCGGGGGCGCCGTTGGAGGCACATTGCCAGTAAATCTGCGGTATCGCCTGCCAGCGCCTGCCAGTCGCGTGCCGCTGTCGATGCCGCCTGCCCGTTCGCCGGTGCAGACAGTTGTTGCTGCAGCTTCTGCGCCAGATCGTGCGCGTCCCCGGGTCGATAGCGCTGCGATGGGGCGCCCAGGATCTCGTTGACATCGCCCACCCCGGCGGCAACGACGGGTACGCCACAGGCCAGGGCTTCGCTCAGTTTCAGCGGGAAGCAGTAGCGACCGAAGCTGGAGTCCCGGTTGCAGATGACCGCAACATCCAACGCGTTGACGAGCAGGGGAACTTCCCGCCAGTCCAGGATGCCCAGATCGATGATGCGCGGGTGCCTGTATCGGGAGGGCGTGCCATCGCGCGGTCCTGCGAAGGCCAGGTGGAGGGCAGGATCTGCCTCGGCGAGGAGTTGGAAAGCCTCGAACAGATCTTCGATGCCTCTGTCGGCCTGGATCGCACCGGCACAGCCGATGATCGTCGCGCCAGCAGGAAGTCCGAGCGCACGCCGGCAGTCGCTTCGATCGCGTGCATGGAACACCGCGCTGTTCACGCCGTTACCCACGATGGCGCAGGGTCCCGACGCGGGATAATGCTGTTGGACGTGGCGTGCGAGGGAGTGGCTGACAATGGTCAGTCCGCTCGCCGACCGACAGGCGTCCCGGTAGCGTCGTGAGATGCCCGGAAGGCGGCTCAGCCCGAAATGCTCGTAGTTGTCGTAGAGATCGATCACCACCGGTATGTGCAGGGTACGCCCGATCTCCACCGCCCAGATGGCATGAAGTGCGTCCGAGCTGGCCCAAAGAATATCGGGCTGGCAGTCCGCAATCACGCCAGCCACGGCGCGACGGGCGTGAAAGGGCCCCCACGGCATCGCGTTGGCCGATCGCCAGACCACCCCTGCCGGACTGACATGCCGTTCAAGGTGCGGCCGCGGACGATAGCTGGACGCGAGACCGTGCACGCGATGCCCGAGCCGGGCGAGGCCTTCAGGAATTTCATACAGGCGGCCATACTGATCGGACAGCAGGTCGCGCGCTGAGTATTGGCGTTTGCAGAGGACGAGTATATTCATCGATGCGTTCTGCGCCAGCGGAGCGGTTGGGGTTCTGGGGGTGCCGGGGCCCTGCTGGCCAACTACAGTGTGACACGATCTGGGGAGAGAGAATTTGCGGCCGTTGCTACGACTGAGGGGGCTCGCGAACGCGTTGTCCAGCCAGCGCTTTCATCTTTTCCAGGCCCTGATGCGACGCGTGTTCCGGCGTGCGCATGCCGTCATGCGGGTGGACGATTTCGACGGCAATCTCACCCTCGATCTGGACCTGGCCGAGCATATGCAGCGGCGCATCTTCTGGATGGGCTATTACAACCTGCGCCTGGTCGCCCTGTTGAATCGCCTGCTTGCGCCGGGGATGGTGGTGGTGGATGTCGGGGCGAACATCGGGGAGGTCAGCCTGGTGTGTGCCAACCGGGTCGGCGTCAGCGGGCGCGTCATCGCCTTCGAGCCGGTGAAGGCGATTGCCGACGAGCTGGAGCGCAATATCCAGGTCAACGCCCTGCAGGGCGTGGTCGATCTGCGCCGGCAAGGGTTGGCCGATGTAGCCGGCGAGTTCGATATCTACGACTCCTGCGGACAGCACGACGGGGATGAATCGAACCGGGGGCTGGGCAGCCTGCATGGCGACCCGGGGTCGCACCGGGTGCTGGGTCGGATCCAGGTGGAGACGCTGGATCGGCTGGCGGCCACGCTCGCGCTGCAGCGGCTGGATTTCATGAAGGTCGATGTCGAGGGCGGAGAACTGGCCTGCCTGGCGGGTGCCCTGCAGACCGTCGCGCGCTTCCTTCCGGTGATTGCGGTTGAAGTCCATGAGCGGTCGGCGCAGATGGCGGGGTACCGCGGGCGCGACATCCTCGATCTACTGGCTCCCCTGGGGTATCAGTTTCTTCGCCTCGAGGCACGGGGTCGTCTCGTCCCCATCAGCGCCGACGCGCTGGGTGAGTACCAGGACGTCATCTGCGTGGCCGACCCGGCGACGCGGGCAGCGTTGACCGGCGCATGATTGCACTGCTGCTCAGTCGGGTCGAGGCGGGCGGGCTCGAGCGCGTGCAGTTCAATCTCGCCCGCGCCCTTGCAGATCGCGGGCACGCGGTGCAGATCGTTGCCGGTCGCATGCTGGTTCCGGCCACCAGCGTGGACGAGGTGCACTGCATCGCGCCACGGGGCGCAGGGCAGTTCCTGTGGCGACTGCCTGGCTGGATCAGGCAAAACCGTCCTTCGGTCATAGTGACGACGTCCAACGACGTCGCTGTCTGGCTGCTGTTGCTGCGACGCTGGTTGGGCGCGGATACGGCGGTGGTTGTTACCCAGCATCTGGCCATCTCCGGGCCTCGCTTGGCATCGCGGGGGCTGCGTCGGTTGAAGCTGGCCGGCATACGTTGGGCAATGGCGCGCCTGCTGCCGTCGGCGGACGCGATCGTGGCCGTGTCGGCTGCCGTTGCGGCCGACATGCGCGCCGAGCTTGGCCTGGATGGCGTGCCGATCGAGGTGATCCACAACCCGATCGTCGGGGTTGCCGGCCGTGCGGCCGCCGATCTGCCTTGCCCGGAGGCATGGCCGTTCCCGCACGATGGTTTGCCGGTGCTGGTCTTCGTCGGACGACTGGCGCCGGAGAAGCGGTTGGACCTGCTGTTTGCGGCCTTCCTGCAGAGCAGGGCTGCACGGTCCGTCCGCCTGCTTGTACTGGGTACGGGCCCCATCGCCCGCGAGCTTGAGCAATGGCGCCGGCACGCGGGAGTGGAGCAGGACTGCGTGCTGCTGGGGCAGGTGCACGATGTGCTGCCGTGGATCGCCAACAGCGACGTCCTGGTGCTACCGTCCGACTACGAAGGCTTCGGCAACGTCTTGGTGGAGGCCATGCAGTGCGCGACGCAGATCGTGGCGACGGATTGCCCCAGCGGCCCGGCCGAGATACTCGATCACGGTCGATTCGGGCAATTGGTGCCAGTGGGCGACGCGCCTGCATTGGCGGTGGCACTCCAGCGCAGTCTGGACGGTTCCTTCCGGGTGGAGCGGAACGTGTTGCTTGCGCGTGCAGCGGAGTTCTCCATCGATCGTGCCGTGGATGCCTACACGCGAGTGTTCACCGCGGTGCAGTCACGCGCGGTGCCGCCTTCCCGGCGCTGAGCCACAACGTGGCCCACGCTGCCGAGGCCATGCCGATCTCCGCGCAGATCACCATCCAGATTGCTCCGGTCAAGCCGTAGCGCGGAATCAGCCATGCACTCAGGAGTGCCATCGCCAGCAGGCCCATGGCCTCGATCAGTGTCTTGCGCAGCTTGAAGCCGCGTCCCACCAGAACGTTGCACCCGATCTGGCGCAGGCTGTAGCCCAGCACGAACAATCCCATCCAGCGCAGGTCGGGCACGGCAGCGGCAAAGTCCGGTCCGAGCACGTGCGGCAGGAGAGCAGCTCCCCACCACAGCAGCGCTGCGACGATTCCGGTGTAGGCCGCCGCGGCGGCGGTCATGGCCAGCACCAGGCGTCGATGGCGTTCCGGATCCTGGTTTGCACGGAACAACCGTGGCATCGCCGACATCACCATCGCGTCCAGCGGCATGGCGGCGACCGCTGCGATCCGGTAGCAGGCGGCGTACAGGCCGGCCGTAGTGTCGCCACCGGCGCGCAGCACCAGCGATTTGTCGAAGGTCGTTACTGCGGTCGTCGAGGTCCAACTGGCCGCGTGGCCGGCACCATGCCGGAGGTCGCCAGGCTGCATCTGCCAGCGTTGCGGGCGTGGGGCGAGCAGGCGTTTCACCGCCAGCAGCGCGAAGGCGGCTCCGCCCAGCGATGCCAGCAGGTGCAGGAACAGGTAATGGTCGAGGCTATGCGCGATCGGCAGCACGCTGAACGCCACGATCGCGATCAGGCGCAGCAATGCACTCGCGGCCGGTAGCGCGGCGGCCCAGCCCATGCGTTCATGGGCTGCAAACGCGAAGGCGGCGTTGGTGACGTAGGGGAAGGCCAGGATTTCCGATGCAGCGATGAGGCTGATGCCAGTCAGGGAGATCGACGCGCTGCCCAGCACCGCAGGGAACAACAGCAACGCCAGCGGCAGCGATGTGAATGCACACAGCATCCAGGTCTGTTTCCAATACGGCGAAAACCGCGAAGCATCCGACGCGCTGTATTGATACATCAACATGCCGCTGCCGAGGCCGACCAATCCTGCCAATGCCGATGCGGTGCCGGCAATGCCGGAAAAGATGCCGTAGTCCTGAGCACCCAGCCCGCGGGCGGCCACCACGATCCACGCCGCCAGGCAGACCAGGCGGACCCCTTGCCACACCATCACCTGCAGCGATGTGCGGGCCAACGAGCCAATGGGCAGGCGCCACTTCATCGGGTGTCCGAGGTCTGCGGCCTGCGTTCGGCCACCATCAGCGCCTCCAGCCGGGCCGAGTACCCTGCAGCCACCGCGGCATGATCAAAGCGCCGCAGCAACGAGGGTCGCAACTGCTGCACCCAGGCGTGTGCCGCCGATGGGTCGTCGAGCAAGGCGTTGATCTGTGCCGCCAGCGAGTCGGCATCACCGGGCTCGGCCAGGTACGGCGGCCACGGGCCGTCCTGCAACTCGCGAATGGCGGGCAGCCGGGTGGTCACCACCGGGCAACCGCAACCGAGCGCCTCGACCATCACCAGCCCCAGGCCTTCCTGATCCCCCGAGCGCGCCTGCACGAAGGGGGTGATCAACATACTGCTGCGCCGATACAGATCGGGCAGCGCGTCCTGCGAGAGAGCGCCAAGGAAACGCACGTGCGCCTGCAGTCCGAGCCTCTCGACCTGTTGCTGGCACGCCACCAGCTCCGGGCCGAAGCCGGCAATGCTGAGCGTGGCGTGGGGATGGCGTTCAAGCACGCGCGGCAGCGCGTCCAGCAGGTGGGTCAGTCCCTTCTTTTCCACCAGGCGCCCGACAAAGAGCAACTGGTGGTCCGCGCGCTGCGTCCGCGCATCGGGCGTGAAGCGATGCTGCAGGTCGACCCCCATGGGGGCGACAGCCAGCGACGCCGGGTCTGCGCCGAGCGCCAGCATCGGCTCGCGCATGGCGTTGCTGACCACCGAGCTGGCCTGCATCCGGCGCATGGCCAGTCGTTTCAGCCCCATGGGCAGCCGACCACGCAGGGCGAACAGGTCGGCACCGTGGGACGTCACCAGGGTCGGCGGCGTGCGGGTGCCAACCGTCTGCAACAGCGCCACCATCAAGGCCTGGGGAAGGATCCAGTGCGCGTGGATCACATCCGGTCGCAGCGTGCGGAGCAGCTGGCGCAGGGACCACAGATGACCCAGCAGGAAGCCGGGCAACAACAGCGCGGTCCATGGACGATGGCGCAGGTTGCCGACGATGCCTCCGTCGTTGACCAGGCGCTCCCAGCGGGCCGGCGCATAGCGGTAGCGGATGACATCCACCCCGTCCATGCGCTCGCGCGGCAGTGCGCCACTGGCATGCGGGCATAGCACGGTGACCTCGAAACGGGCGGCCAGGTGCCGGCTCAACTCATGCACAAAGCCTGGTTCGGGGTCGCCGTGCCAGCGCGGATAGGTCGAGGCCAGCACCAGCAGGCGGGGGCGAGGCTTGGCTGCATCGGCGGCAACCGTCCCACTCACTCCGCGTCCCGCCCGTCCCGCGCTGCCAGATAGGTCAGCCCGGTGATCTGCTCGGAGATCAGCCCGATCAGGAAGATGATCACCGAGGCGCTGAACAGCAGGGTGCTCATGTTGGTGAAGCGGTGCATGGTGGCGAAGGTGTAGCCGTAATAGCCCAGGCCGAGCAGGAAGAAGCCCACCGCGATCGGCGCGAACAGCTTCAGCGGCGAGTACAGGGTGGCGATCTTGAAGATGATCAGCAGGAAGCGGATGCCGTCCTTGATCGGACGGATGTGGCTGCCGTTGCCCACGCGCCTGGCGACCGGGATCGGCACGTAGGCGACCGGGTAGGCGCTGCGGAAGAACGCCATGGTGCTGGTGGTGGGGTAGCTGAAGCCGTTCGGCAGCAGGTGCAGGAACTCGCGGAAGCGCCGGGCGCGGGCGGCGCGGAACCCGGAGGTGAGGTCCAGGATCCTGAACCCGGTCATGCGGCTGGCCAGCCAGTTGTAGAAGCGGTTGGCCAGGCCACGGTGGACGCTGGCCTGGCCGCTGCTGTCGCGGGCGCCCACGACCATGTCGTAGCCCTCGGCAAGCTTGCCCAGCAGGGTCTGGATGTGGGCCGGGTCGTGCTGGCCGTCGGCGTCCATGAACACCAGGATCTCGCCGCTGGCGGCGCGGGCGCCGCGCTTGATGGCAGCGCCGTTGCCCATCGAGTACGGGCTGGACAGGACCACGGCGCCATGGCGGCGGCCAATCTCGGCGGTGCTGTCGGTGGAGCCGTCGTCGACCACGATCAGCTCGGCGTGCGGATACAGTTGGCGCAATGCCGGCAAGGTGCGGAGCAGGCCTTCTGCTTCGTTCTTGGCGGGCAGGATGATGCTGATGCTTTTCACGTTGTTTCCCCGGTTTCCCCGCGCCAATGTTACCCCGGCACCCCCGTCGCCGGGGGCCGTCGAACGGGTCGGAACGCAGGATCGGAGCAGGCGCGGGACCCCGTCCCATCCCGCAATGCAGTAATCTTCCGCCTATGACATGGGGAGCCTGCATCCAATGAACGCCGTGGTTACTGCCAATCTCGTCGGGATCACCGGCATCGCCCGCCGCCTGGTCCAGGATGGCGCGCTGGACGAAGCCACCGCGCGCGATGCGATGGCCAAGGCCAGCGCGGCCAAGCAGCCGTTGCCGCAGTACTTCGCCGAGAAGAAGCTGGTCACCGCCGCGCAACTGGCCGCCGCCAACGCGCTGGAGTTCGGCATGCCGCTGCTGGACGTATCGGTGTTCGACAGCGCGCAGAATGCGATCAGCCTGGTCAGCGAGGAGCTGCTGCGCAAGCATCACGTCCTGCCGCTGTTCAGGCGTGGCGGCAAGCTGTTCGTGGGCACCAGCGATCCGACCCATTCGCTGGACGAGATCAAGTTCCACACCAACCTGGTGGTCGAGCCGATCCTGGTCGACGAGGAGCAGATCAAGCGCACCCTGGAGCAGTGGCAGTCCCGGCACGACACCCTGGGCGCGTCGCTGGGCGGCGACGACGAGGGCATGGGCGACCTGGATGTGTCCGGCGGCGATGAAGACGGCGCGTCCGGCGACACCGGCCACGATGCCAAGGGCGACGACACCCCGGTGGTGAAGTTCGTCAACAAGGTGCTGGTCGATGCGATCCGCAAGGGCGCCTCGGACATCCATTTCGAGCCGTACGAAGACGATTACCGGGTGCGTTTCCGCATCGACGGCCTGCTCAAGAACGTGGCCAAGGCCCCGGTCAAGCTCAACCAGCGCATCGCCGCGCGCCTGAAGGTGATGTCGCAGCTGGACATCGCCGAAAAGCGGGTGCCGCAGGATGGGCGCATCAAGCTCAACCTGTCCAAGACCAAGCAGATCGACTTCCGCGTCAGTACCTTGCCGACCCTGTTCGGCGAAAAGATCGTGCTGCGTATCCTGGACGGCAGCGCGGCCAAGCTGGGCATCGACAAGCTGGGTTACGAGACCGAGCAGCAGCGGCTGTTCCTGGACGCCATCCACAAGCCGTACGGCATGGTGCTGGTGACCGGGCCGACCGGTTCGGGCAAGACCGTGTCGCTGTATACCGCGCTGGGCATCCTCAACGATGAAACGCGCAACATCTCCACCGCCGAGGATCCGGTGGAAATCCGCCTGCCCGGCGTCAACCAGGTGCAGCAGAACGTCAAGCGCGGCATGACGTTCGCCGCGGCGTTGCGCTCTTTCCTGCGACAGGACCCGGACATCATCATGGTCGGCGAAATCCGCGACCTGGAGACGGCGGAAATCGCGATCAAGGCGGCCCAGACCGGCCACATGGTGCTGTCCACGCTGCATACCAACGATGCGCCGCAGACCATCGCGCGCCTGATGAACATGGGCATCGCCCCGTTCAACATCACCAGCTCGGTGACCCTGGTGATCGCCCAGCGCCTGGCGCGCCGGCTGTGCAGCAACTGCAAGCGTTCGATCGACCTGCCCGCCAACGCCCTGCTGGCCGAGGGCTTCACCCAGGCGCAGATCGACGCGGGCATCCGGCTGTATGAGCCGGTGGGCTGCGAGGAATGCACCGAGGGTTACAAGGGCCGTACCGGTATCTACCAGGTGATGCCGATGAGCGAGGAAATTTCGGTGATCGTGCTGGCGGGCGGCAATGCCATCCAGATCGCCGAAGCCGCGCAGCGGGCCGGCGTGCCCGACCTGCGCCAGTCGGCGCTGATCAAGGCCGCCGCCGGTACCACCAGCCTGGCCGAGATCAACCGCGTCACCAAGGATTGAGCGACGGCGCTGCTTGAACGGACAAGGCCCGCGGATGCGGGCCTTGTCGTTCTGGTTCCTGGTGCAGCCCTGCAGGGCGTGGCGCTGGCGGAAAGGGTGACCCCTCAATCCATCCCGAGCTTTTTCAGCTTGTAGCGCAGCGCCCGGAACGTAATCCCCAGCTGCGCTGCTGTCCGCGTCTTGTTCCAGCGGTTCTCCTCCAGGGCCTTCTGGATCGCGGTGCGCTCCATCTGCTCGATATAGGAGGGCAGGGCACCGTTGCCCGCCGGCAGGTCGACCACCGCTTCTTCCTGCACGGCGGCGGCACCGCCGTGGCGCGCGCTGCCCGGCTGCGGCAGGCGCAGGTCGCTGGCGCCGATGCTGTCCGCCTCGGCCAGGGCCAGGGCGCGCTCGAGGATGTTCTCCAGCTCGCGCACGTTGCCCGGGAAGTGGTACTGGGCCAGGGCATCCAGCGCCGAGGGCGCCAGCAGCGGGGTGGCGCGTTCGTGGGTGCGGGCCAGCCGCGCCAGGATCGATGCGGCCAGCTGCGGCAGGTCGCTGCGGCGTTCGCGCAGGGGTGGCACGCGCAGTTCGATCACATTGATGCGGTAGTAAAGGTCGTGGCGGAAACGGCCGTCCTCGACCAACTCGCCCAGGTCCTTGTGCGTGGCCGAGAGGATGCGGACGTCGACCGGCACCTCGGTGGCCGAGCCGACCGGACGGATCGATTTTTCCTGGATCGCCCGCAGCAGCTTCACCTGCATCTGCAGGGGCAGTTCGGCGACCTCGTCCAGGAACAGGGTGCCGCCGTGCGCGGCCTGGAACAGGCCGGGCTTGTCGGCGTGGGCGCCGCTGAAGCTGCCCTTCTTGTGCCCGAAGAACTCGCTTTCCATCAATTCGGACGGAATCGCACCGCAGTTGACCGGCACGAACGGGCCGGCGGTACGCGCGCTCTGCGCATGGATGGTGCGTGCGACCAGCTCCTTGCCAACGCCGGATTCCCCGAGGATGTAGACCGG
Organism: Stenotrophomonas sp. BIGb0135; assembly: GCF_024810105.1. Lineage (GTDB taxonomy): Bacteria > Pseudomonadota > Gammaproteobacteria > Xanthomonadales > Xanthomonadaceae > Stenotrophomonas > Stenotrophomonas maltophilia_AB. Next base: position 524,312 of record NZ_JANUDX010000003.1, on the reverse strand, counting down.
GGCCTGGCTGCGCGAGACCTTGGCGATCGTGCTGCGCAGGCCATCCATCGCCGGCGAGTCCCCGAGCAGGCGCGCGGCCTGCTCGCTCGCCAAGGCGGGCGGGACCACCCGTTCGCTGTTGTTGAGCTCCAGGGCGTGCTTGACCAGCCCGCGCAGCACGGCGATGTCGACCGGCTTGCTGACGAAATCGAAGGCGCCGGCCTTCAGCGCCTCCACGGCCAGGTCCATGCTGCCGAAGGCGGTGATCATCGCCACCGGCGTGCGTGGGTAGTGCTGGGCGATCTCGGTGACCAGCTCGATGCCGTTGCCGTCGGGCAGTCGCATGTCGGTGATGCACAGGTCGTACGGGTTGCTGGCCAGCAGCTCGCGGGCTTCGGCGAGATTGGCTGCGGTGCTGATGCGCAGGCCCATGCGGCCCAGGGTCAGTACCAGCAGTTCGCGGATGTCACGTTCGTCGTCGACGACGAGGGCGCTGCGGTTTTCGTTCATATGGGGGAAAGATAGCCGAGGGCGGTTGAATCCGACAAATGTTTGACGGTGGGCGATGGGGGCGTGCCCCGGTTCATTGCGGCAGCATCGTATGCGGGCCGGACAGGACCAGCCGGAAGCAGGCGCCGCCGGCGGGCACCGACACGTACTCCAGGTTGGCCTGGTTGGCCCGGCACAGCTCGCGGGCGATATACAGGCCCAGCCCGGTGCCGTGCTCGGAGGTGGTGAAGAACGGGCGGAACAGCTGGCTGGCAACCGTCTCGGGGATGCCAGGCCCCCGGTCCATGACGTCGATGACCGCAGCGCGCTCCTGGCGCGCCACGCGCAGCCGCACCCGCGCCGGTTCCTGCCCGATCCGGCCGTACTTGAGTGCGTTGTGCACCAGCACGGTGAGGATCTGGTGGAGGTGGCGCGGGTCGATCAGGGCATGCACCGAGGTCTCGGTGATGATCGGCTCGACGCTGTCGGTTTCCAGGCTCAGGCCCTGCTTGTACTCCAGCACGAAGCGCCGCACGAAGGCCGCCAGGTCCAGGTTCTCCGGGTTGGCGCGCTCGCGCCGGGCCAGGCCGAGCACGCTTTCGACGATGCCGTTGGTGCGCTGGCACTGCTGGTGGATGATCTGCAGCAGGCGGCGGTCGGTATCGCCGATGCCGGTGGATTCCTCCAGCAACTGGGCGGCGTAGTTGATCGCCGCCAGCGGGTTGCGGATCTCGTGGGCCAGGCTGGCCGAAAAGCGTCCCATCGCCGACAGGGTCAACGATTCGGCGCGCCGCGAGACCACGCTGGAGTCGTCCAGGAACACCAGGGTCAGGTCGCTGCCGGCCAGCAGGCGGGCGAACCGGGGCTGCACTTCGGGCTGGTCGGGGGACAGCTGCAGCGGGGTTTCCTCGTTGGTCCAGCCATTGCGCCAGCGCTGCAGGCGCCGGCTCAGGTCCGGGGCGGCACTGCCCAGTTCCAGCTGCCCGCTGCCGCCGTTGCCCTCGCCATCGCCGATCAGGGTGGAGGCTGCCTCGTTGGCCAGGGTGATGCGGTTGGCACCATCGACCACCAGCACCCCGGTGCGCATGCGCCGGATGATCAGTTCGTTGATCTCGAACAGGTTGGCGACCTCGTCGCCGCGCTGGTTGGCCAGTTGCTGGTTGCGACGGGCGCGGTTGCCGACCTGGTAGCTGACGAAGGCCAGGGCCAGGTAGCTGGTGATGAACATGGCCAATTCGGCCAGGGTGCGGGTGGGGTCGCCGCCCTCGACCAGCTTCCACACGTATTCCCCGGCGGTGGCCGCGCTGGCAGTGAGGGCGATGCCCATGCCGAGCGTCAGCGGCAGCAGGGTGGCGGCAGCGGCGACGTTGAACAGCAGCGACATCGAGATGCCCGCGCTGGCGCCGGGCAGGGCATGCGCCAGCAGGGTGGCGGCGATGATGTCCACGGCCACGCCACCGACCACGATCGGGCGCAGCCAGCGTTCGTTGCGGCCCACGGCCAGGATCAGCAGCGACAGCACCAGATAGGCGCCGCTGACCCAGGCGGCCAGGCGTGGGTGGTCGGCGGCACCGACCAGTGCGCTCAGCGGGCTGAACAGCAGGGCGGCGATCACCGCGGCGATCAGTACCCGGTAGAGGGCGAAAAAGTACAGCTCCCGCCTCGGTATCGATTCGATGCGGTCGATCAATGAAGCACTGGGTGACACGCCGGAACTCCCCTTCTGGCTGCCCTGGTGGAGGCGGGCCATGCTCGGCTGCCTTCAACGGCCCGGGCCCGCTCCGTTGAAGGTCCAGTATAGGCAAGCCGCACTGCCGACGGGGCGGCCGGAAGGCCGGGCATCGCGCATTTGACCCGCCACCCGGCCAGTGGCCCACCCAGGCCGGTGCCGCAACTGCCTGAATGACCGCGAAAAACCGCCGGGTGCCGGGCGGGGCGTCGCACGTCTTTGCGCCTGCGCGCCGGCTCGTCCACAATAGTGGGCCCGCCGCGGTCCGTACCGGCGCCCCGTGAGGGAGCCCTGGAGATGCGTGCGGTCGTTCCTATTCCCACGGTGACGCATGAATTTCCACGAATACCAGTCAAAACAACTGCTTGCCGAGTACGGCATTCCCGTTCCGGCCGGCAAGGTCGCGGCGACCCCGGATGAAGCAGTTGCAGCGGCCAACTCCCTGGGCCAGGGCCCCTGGATGGTCAAGGCGCAGATCCACGCGGGCGGCCGCGGCAAGGCTGGCGGCGTCAAGTTCTGCAAGACCACCGACGATGTGAAGGCCGCTGCGGCCAAGATGCTCGGCACCAAGATGGCCACCTACCAGACCGCCGGCGTGGAACTGCCGGTCAACCTGGTGCTGGTGACCACCGCTGGCGAGATCGTCAAGGAACTGTACCTGTCGGTACTGGTCGACCGCGGCACCAAGACCATCACCTACATCGCCTCCTCGGAAGGCGGCGTGGAAATCGAGCAGGTCGCTGCTGAAACCCCGGAGTTGATCCACTCGCTCAACGTCGACTTCGTCGAAGGCGTGCAGGGTTACCACGGCCGTGATTTCGGCTTCAAGCTGGGCCTGACCGCCAAGCAGGCCGGCCAGTTCGCCAGCATCATGGTGAACCTGTACCGCCTGTTCAACGAAAAGGACCTGGCCCTGGTTGAAATCAACCCGCTGGCCATCCTGGACGACGGCAACCTGTACGCGCTGGACGGCAAGTTCGACAGCGACGACAACGCCGCGTTCCGTCAGAAGGCCCTGGTCGCCATGCGCGACAAGACCCAGGAAGACGAAACCGAAGTGACCGCTTCGGAGCTGGACATCAATTACGTCACCATGGACGGCAACATCGGCTGCATGGTCAACGGCGCCGGCCTGGCCATGGCCACCATGGACGTCATCAAGCTCAACGGCGGCGAGCCGGCGAACTTCCTGGACGTGGGCGGCGGTGCCAACAAGCAGCGCGTCATCGAAGCCTTCAAGCTGATCCTGTCCTCGGACAAGGTCGAAGGCATCTTCGTCAACATCTTCGGCGGCATCGTCCGCTGCGACATGATTGCCGAGGGCATCATCGCCGCGGTCAAGGAAGTGGGCGTCAAGGTTCCGGTCGTGGTGCGCCTGGAAGGCACCAACGTGGAAGAAGGCAAGCAGCTGCTGCGCGACAGCGGCATGGCCATCATCCCGGCCGACAACATCAACGACGGTGCCAAGAAGGTCGTCGAAGCTGTCAAGAACGCCGCCTAATTTTCCACGGCATCGGATCGCCGGCAGAAGCCTGACGTGCCCCCTCGAGTCAAGGGGGCTGGCACTCCGCAACGCGGCGTGACGGGGCTTCTGGTGGCGTGCGGTACGGACATCGACCTGGTCGATGGCTCCTCCTCCGACGCCGGCCTAAATAATTTACGAAGGACTTCAAGACATGTCCGTTTTGATCAACAAGAACACCAAGGTGATCGTGCAGGGCTTCACCGGCCAGCAGGGTACCTTCCACGCCACTCAGATGATCGAGTACGGCACCCAGGTTGTTGGCGGCGTGACCCCCGGCAAGGGCGGCACCACCCACATCGATCTGCCGGTCTTCAACACCGTTGCCGACGCCGTGTCGGCCACCGGTGCTGACGCGTCGGTCATCTACGTGCCGCCGCCGTACGCGGCCGATGCGATCCTGGAAGCCGCGGCTGCCGGTATCAAGGTCATCGTGTGCATCACCGAAGGCATCCCGGTGCTGGACATGCTGCGCGTCAAGAACGTGCTGACCCGTGCGCATCCGGACACCGTGCTGGTCGGTCCGAACTGCCCCGGCGTGATCACCCCGGGCGAGTGCAAGATCGGCATCATGCCGGGCCACATCCACATGCCGGGCAAGATCGGCATCGTGTCGCGTTCGGGCACGCTGACCTATGAAGCGGTCAAGCAGACCACCGAAGTCGGCCTGGGTCAGTCGACCTGCATCGGCATCGGCGGCGACCCGATCAACGGCCTGAACTTCGTCGACTGCCTGAAGCTGTTCAACGAAGATCCGCAGACCCTGGGCATCATCATGGTCGGCGAAATCGGCGGCGACGCTGAAGAAGCCGGTGCGGAGTACATCAAGAACCACGTGAAGAAGCCGGTCGTCGGTTTCATCGCGGGCGCCTCGGCGCCGGCCGGCAAGCGCATGGGCCACGCCGGTGCGATCGCATCGGGCGGCAAGGGCACTGCCGAAGGCAAGTTCGCGGCGATGGAAGCCGCTGGCGTTGTCACCGTCCGTTCGCCGGGCGACCTGGGCGCGGCCATCGCCAAGCTGGTCAAGTAATTCGACCTGCCCTGCGATAGCATCGAAGGCCCGCACGTGTGCGGGCCTTTTTTGTGGGAGAAGGCCATTGATGGGGATCAGGTGATCTTTCGACGCGATATCGAAGGACTGCGCGGGCTTGCGGTCCTGTTGGTCGTCCTGGCCCACGCGGGAGTGGCCCAGCTTCCGGGCGGCTTCGTCGGTGTAGATGTCTTCTTCGTCATTTCGGGCTACTTGATCACCGGCTTGCTGGCTGGGCAACTGAAGCAGGACGGCCGGATCGACCTGTGGGTCTTCTATGCGCGGCGCGTGCGCCGATTGCTGCCTGCGTTCGCGTTGATGGTCACGGTGTCCGGCCTGGCCGCGATATGGCTGCTGCCAGCGGCTGCGTGGGGCCTGCAGGCCGACAGCGGGCGATGGGCGGCGTTGTGGTCATCCAACATCTACTTTGCCTCGGCAGAATTCGATTACTTCTCGCCGGGTGCTTCGGCAAGCCTGTTCCTGCATACCTGGTCGCTGGGTGTCGAAGAACAGTTCTATCTGGTCTGGCCATGGCTGTTATGGGGCGCATGGCGTTGGCGGGGGAGGACGGGGCTCGCGATAGCGTGCTGGACAGTCGCCATCGGCGGCTACCTGCTCGGCATGGTGGCAACGCAGGTGGCCTCCTGGCAGGCCTATTACCAGACGCCCTTCAGGCTGTGGCAACTGGCCGCAGGCGGCGCGATGTGTTTGACGTTCGGCGCGATACGCCTGCGATCGGGGCCATCGCGTGCGGCACGCATGGTGGGCGTGCTGATGCTGCTGGTCGCAGCCGTTCTGTTCGCGCCGGATCGCATCGTGTACCCGGGTGCATGGGCCGCCGTCCCCGTCGTGGGCACCGCGCTCCTCCTGCTGCAGGGTGATCGTGGCACGTCGGTTACGTGGCTGGAGCATCCTTCAGTACGTTTTCTTGGCCGCATCTCCTACAGTTGGTACCTCTGGCATTGGCCGTTGCTGGTTCTTTCCGCATCCTGCTTTGGCAAGTCCGTGGAAGTGGGGTTGATATCGGCTCTGGTATCGCTCTGCGTCGCCTGGGCGACGTGGCACCTGGTGGAACGACCGGCGCTGGCACTTCCCATCGGGGATGGCCGGCGCTGGGTGCTCGCCGGGTTGGGCGGTGCAGTCGTGCTGGCATTCGCAGGCCTGGGGTGGTCGCACGCGGCAGCGGTGCAACAGCCTGCCGGAACGGCGGCGCCGCATCCGCTGCTTCGGACGATCGCCATGCCGGCGCTGTATCAACGACGTGACTGCGATGAATGGTTTCGCGCCGATCGGGTGGTTCCCTGTACGCTGGTGGACCCACCCGGCGAACATCGCCCCACGGTAATGCTGGTGGGCGACAGCGTTGCCGCCCAGTGGTCTCCAGCGTTGGAGGACATTGCCCGGCGCGGGCAGTGGCACCTGGTCGTCCTGACCAAGTCATCGTGCCCGATGGTGGACCACCCCTTCATCTATCAGAGGATCAATCGCCGCTTCGTCGAGTGCGAACGGTGGCGCGACGGTGTCATTGCCTATCTTCGCCAGCATCCGGCCGACCTGCTTATCCTCGGGTCTACCGCGGACTATCCATTTTCACCGCAGGAATGGGAGACCGGCACGCGCAGTCTGCTGACGCGACTGCATGGGATGGCTGGCAGAACCCTCATTCTCGCGCCCACGCCGTTGTTGCCGTTCGATGGCCCACGGTGCGCGACATCGCGGGTGGGGCAATGGACCGACGCTGAACGTCAGTCGCGATGCAGTGTCGACCTCGACTCGGTCAGGGATCGGGTGATCGTCCAACGTCTGCAGGTCGCCGCGCGGGGCGCACGCGGTGTGCGGGTCCTCGATCTCAGCGATGCGGTCTGCCCGGGAGGGCGGTGTCGGGCGGAGGACGGTGGAGCGCTGATTTATCGGGATGGCCAGCATCTGAATGCCACCTACGTCCGCAGGCTCGCGCCTGAACTGGCCTCGCAGCCTGAGTTCCAGGCGTTGGGGAGGTGAAGGCCGGGCGCGTTGGCGAGGTGCCAAGGCGGGTGACCCTCTGTCCTGATCAGACGGAACGCCTAGAATGGCGCCAGTATCCTCACAGGCTGGACGTTCATGGCTTCGATCCGCATCGCGATGGCGCAGTTTGATTTCCCGGTGGGCGCGGTGGCGCAGAACACCGACAACATCATCGCGATGATCGCCGAGGCGCGCGACGAGTACGGTGCCGAGCTGGTGGTGTTCCCGGAACTGGCGATCAGCGGTTACCCGCCGGAGGACCTGCTGCTGCGCCCCGGTTTCCTTTACGACTGCGAGCTGGCGCTCAAGCGCATCGCCGCCGCCACGACCGGCATCGCCGCCGTGGTCGGCTGGCCGCAGGCGGCCGGCGCGGTGGTGTACAACGCGGCCAGCGTGCTGCGCGATGGCAAGGTGGAACATACCTACCGCAAGCGCGAACTGCCCAACTATGCGGTGTTCGACGAGCGCCGGTACTTCGACGTGGACCCGGACGGCGGCAGCTGCGTGTTTGCGCTGAAGGGCGTGCCGGTGGGCGTGTTGATCTGCGAGGACCTGTGGTTCGCCGAGCCGCTGGCCGACACCGTGCGCGACGGTGCGCAGCTGGTTCTGGTGCCCAATGCCTCGCCCTACGAGCGCGGCAAGCACGCCCAGCGCGACGCCCTGTTGGCCGAGCGTACCCGCGAAAGCGGCGCGGCGATCGCCTACCTCAACGTGGTCGGTGGCCAGGACGCGCTGGTGTTCGACGGCGCCTCGGTGGTGGCAGACGGCGACGGCACCGTGCACCCGGCCGCGGCCGCCTTCACCGACCAATGGCTGGTGGTGGACTACGACGCCGAAACGCGCCGCTTCCTGCCGCGCGAGTGGATCGATGACGGCGATGAAAGCATGGATGCGCTGGCCTGGCGCGCGGTGACGCGCGGCATCCAGGACTACTGCCGCAAGAACGGCTTCAGGAAGGTCTGGTTGGGCCTGTCCGGCGGGATCGACTCGGCGCTGGTGCTGGCGATGGCGGTCGATGCGCTGGGCGCGGACAACGTGACGGCGGTGCGCCTGCCGTCGCGCTACACCGCCGACATGTCCAACGACCTGGCCGCCGAGCAGTGCCGCGCGCTGGGGGTGAAACTGGAGGCGGTGTCGATCGAACCGGTGTTCGAGGGCTTGATGGCCGCGCTCGGCCCGATGTTCGAGGGCCAGGCGGCCGATGTCACCGAAGAAAACCTGCAGTCGCGCAGCCGCGGGGTGATCCTGATGGCGCTGTCCAACAAGTTCGGCGGGCTGCTGCTGACCACCGGCAACAAGAGTGAATACGCGGTCGGCTACGCCACCATCTACGGCGACATGTGCGGTGGATACGCGCCGCTGAAGGACCTGTACAAGACCGAGGTGTTCGGCCTGTCCAAGTGGCGCAACACGGTAGGCGGCGCGCCGGTGATCCCGCCGGCGGTGATCAGCCGCCCGCCGTCGGCCGAGCTGCGCGCCAACCAGACCGACCAGGATTCGCTGCCGGCCTACGACGTGCTGGACGGCATCCTGTACCGCTACGTGGACCAGGAGCAGTCGCGCGAGGAGATCGTGGCCGCCGGGTATGCCCCCGAGGTGGTGGACCGGGTGCTGCGCCTGGTGCGCACCAGCGAGTGGAAGCGCCACCAGGCCGCGCCGGGACCGAAGGTGTCGCGGCGTGCGTTCGGGCGCGAGCGCCGCTATCCGATCAGCAACGGCTACAAGGGCTGAGTCGATGGCGGGCAGGCGCCCGCTATCCCCCCTGGCGGCCGTCGCAAGGCGTCCGCGGCCCAGAGCCGGTCAGCCGGCCGTAGATGCGCGGCTCGGCCTTGGATCAGGCCGCTAGTCAGGTAGCCCAGGGGGGGGCGTTCGCCGCGGCGCCGAGCGGCGCGACGGGAGCCGGGTCCCAGGCCACGCGGGGTGAGGTGGACCCGCGCCGGCGTGCCGGTGCCCACCGCGACGTGAAGGCCCGGCGCCGGGCCGCTGAGCGCGCTGGCGACGCTGGGGCGGCGAGGATGGCCGCGGCCGTGTCCTGCGAGTAGGCCTCCGAGACCAGTGTGGTGCGAGAAGGGCTGATGTGGCGGCCGACGAGGCGCCGGGGCAGCCCCGGCGCAGGCAGGCTGGCCACGACGCGGCAGGGGGCCGGAATACGCGAGGTCATGCAGGCTCTGCGGCGGGCCCGGACGGGCCCGCTGCGAGCGCTGAAGCCTGCGCGGCCAGCGGCCTGGCAAGGACGCCACCCCGTGCACGACTGGGCCGGTTTCGTGCGATGCCTGGCCTCCCGGGCCTGCTGATCGGCCACGAAAAAGGGCCCCTCGCGGGACCCTTGTTCGTGCAGGACGGCAGGCTCGACCGGGGTCTTACTTGCGTTCCAGCGTCGCGTTGCGCTGACCGGTACTGGCGGACTTCTCGCCGGCGAACGGGTTCAGCTTGCGGATCATCCAGGGGTACTTCGGCCAGTTGCCGGCCAGCCACGGGTGCTGCGGCTGGTTCAGCTCCAGCACGCGGCGGGCGTCGTCGGCCAGGGTCTTGTTGCCCAGGTGGGTGTAAGCCTCGCCCAGGGCGGCGACCGCGTCGTACTGGTAGGCGCTCTGCGGGTAGGTCTCCAGCAGGTAGTTGGCGCGGCCGGCGGCCGACACCCAGGCCTGGCGGCGCAGGTAGTACAGGGCATTGTCCAGCTCGTGCTGGGCGAACACGTCGCGCAGCTCGAGCATGCGCTTGCGGGCATCGGCGGCGTAACGGCTGTTCGGGTAGCGGTCCACGACGATGTTGAAGTCGGCGTAGGCCTGGCGCGGGGTGGACAGGTCGCGGCGGCTCGGGTCCAGCGACCACACCCGGCGCAGGAACACCGTGTTGCGGTTGCCGTTGGCCAGGCCACGCAGGTAGTACAGGTAGGCGATATTGCGGTGGGTCGGGTAGGTACGGATGAAGCGGTCCACGCTGGACACCGCGTCATCGTGCTTGCCGGCCTTGTACTGGGCGTAGGCGGTCTCGATCATCGCCTGCTCGGTGTACGGACCATACGGGTACTGGGCGATCAGGCGCCGGAAGCTGGCCTCGGCCCCGCTCCAGTTGCCGCCTTCCATCAGGCGGTGGCTCTTCTCGTAGATCTGTTCGACCGGCTGGCCTTCATCCGGATTATCGCCCTTGGTGCCGCGGTGGCAGCCAGTGGCGACGAGGGCCAGGACCAGCAGCAGGGCGGCGGTGCGGACGGGCGCGGACAGCAAAGAAGAGCGTCGGATCATGGGGTCAGGGCGGGACGCGGCTGGAATACGAAGGGTCGATGATAGCCTAGTGGCCTGTCCCGCGACTGAAACTGGTCGCCCGGACCCCAAATTTGTCTCCTTGCGGTGCTTTCCCCATGTCCGATAACGCTTCTGAATCCGAATCCCCCCGCCAGGCCGTGGTGCCCGATACCGCCGCTGGACGGCGTTTCGATGCCGTGCTGGCCGAGCTGTTCCCTGAATTTTCCCGATCCAAGCTGACCGAGTGGATCAAGTCCGGCGACGTCCTGCTGGACGGCGAGCAGGTCCGCGGGCGCGACCCGGTGCGCGGCGGCGAGGTGGCCAGCCTGCATGTCGTGCTCGACACCCAGACCCATGCCGAGCCGGAGGACATCCCGCTGGAGGTGCTGTACGAGGACGAGCACGTGTTCGTGATCAACAAGCCGGTCGGCCTGGTGGTCCATCCCGGCGCCGGCAACCCCACCGGCACCCTGGTCAACGCGCTGCTGTTCCGCGACCCGTCGCTGTCGGTGCTGCCGCGCGCGGGCATCGTGCACCGGCTGGACAAGGACACCAGCGGCGTCATGGTGATCGCGCGGACCATCCAGGCGCAGACCGCACTGGTGGAGCAGCTGTCCGCGCGCCAGGTGCACCGCCAGTACCTGGCCATCGTGGTGGGCGCGCTGGTCTCCGGCGGCACCGCCGATGCGGCGATCGACCGCCACCCGCGCGACCGCGTGCGCATGGCGGTGCGCGAAGACGGCAAGGATGCGATCACCCATTACCGCCTGCGCGAGCGCTTCCGCGCGCACACCGCGCTGGAGTGCCGCCTGGAAACCGGGCGTACCCACCAGATCCGCGTGCACATGGCGCACCTGCGCCATCCGATCATCGGCGACCAGCTGTACGGCGGCGCCCTGAAGCTGCCCAAGGGCGCCAGCGATGAACTGGTCGCCCAGTTGCGTGGTTTCAAGCGCCAGGCGCTGCACGCCGAAACGCTGGAGTTCGTGCACCCGATCACCGGTGAAACGATCACCAACAGCGCGCCGCCGCCGGCCGACATGCTGGCGCTGATGCAGGCACTGCGCGAGGACAGCAAGCGCTTCGCCGAACTGGAACGCGGTCGCCGTTGATGCACGCGTCGCTTCCCCTGCTGGTGGCCGATTGGCCTGCACCGCCCCGGGTGCGGGCCTGCACCACGCTGCGGCACGGCGCAGGTGGCTCGTTGCCGCCGTTCGACCAGTTCAACATGGGCAACCGTTACGCGGTGGATGGCGACGACCCGGTGCAGGTGCAGCGCAATCGCGACCTGTTGCAGGCCGGGCTGGCACTGCCATCGGCGCCCCATTGGCTGCGCCAGGTGCACGGCACCACGGTGCTGCGGTTCGATGCGCCCCCCAGCGCCCAGGGCGTGGACGTGGAGCCGACCGCCGATGCATCGGTGACCTCGGTGCCGGGCGTGGTGCTGGCCATCCTCACCGCCGATTGCCTGCCGGTGGTGTTCGCTGCCCGCGACGGCACTGAAGTCGCCGCGGCCCACGCCGGGTGGCGCGGCCTGGCCGACGGCATGCTGGAAGCGACCGTGGCGGCCATGCACACGCCGCCCGCGCAGGTGCAGGCGTGGTTGGGCCCGGCTGCCGGACCGGCCCACTACGAGGTGGGCGAGGACGTGTTCGCCGCGTTCGTTGATCGCGATGCGGGTGCGCAGGCAGCCTTTGTCGCCACCCGCGCCGGTCACTGGAAGGTTGATCTGTATGCGCTGGCGCGGCGACGACTGCACGGCGTCGGGATCGATCCTGCGCAGATCAGTGGCGGTCAGCTGTGCAGCATCGCCGAGCCGCAGCGTTTCTATTCGCACCGGCGCGACCGGCGTACCGGACGCATGGCGACGCTGGCGTGGATGGCGCCCTGAGCGCATGAACGGCGACGACGCGCGTGCCGAGGGTGCGGTGATCGTGTTCGACGGCGTGTGCGCGTTGTGCAGCCGCTGGGTTCGTTTCCTGCTGCGTTTCGACCATCGCGGGCGCTATCGCTTCGCGGCGATGCAGGGCACGCACGGACGTGCGCTGCTGGAGCAGCACGGTTTGGATCCGGAGGATCCGCTGTCGTTCCTGCTGCTCGAGCAGGGCAGGGCCTGGACCGATACCGATGCGATCATGCGGGTGGTGGGCGGGCTGGGCGGCGCGTGGCGGATGGTCATGGTGCTAAGGGTGCTGCCACGGGTGTGGCGCGATGGTGCCTACCGCGTGCTGGCGCGCAACCGCTACCGCTGGTTCGGGCGGCATGACAGTTGCTATCTGCCGACACCCGCGCAGGCGACCCGCTTCCTGGATTGACCCGGGGGCGCAGGCCAGGCCGGCACGTCGCCGGGATCCACGGAGTGTCGGCCTGCAGCGGGTCGCCGTCGAAGGTCGACCCTGGCCATCGCCCGGCAGGTGCGGCCGCCGGGCACTCGTCCGCGTCAGCCTTCCAGCGCCTGCAGGTACGTCTGCCGCCAATGGTTGATGTCGTGCGCGCGCAGATGCTCCATCATCGCCTGCCATCGCTCCACGCGTTTGCGCAGGGGCATGGTCGCAGCGGTGGCGATTGCGTCGGCCACGCCGTCCAGGTCATGCGGGTTGACCAGCAGCGCCTGCTTGAGCTCGTCGGCAGCGCCGGCCAGCAACGACAGCACCAGCACGCCCGGGTTCTCCGGGTCCTGCGAGGCCACGTATTCCTTGGCGACCAGGTTCATGCCATCGCGTAGCGGGGTGACCAGGCCCACCGCGGCGGCACGGTAAAAGCCGGTCAGGGTGGCATGGGTGAAGTTCTGGTTGACGTAGCGCAGCGGCGTCCAGTCCGGGGCGGCGTGGCCGCCATTGATGTGGCCGGCGATCTGTTCGAGCTGGCTGCGCAGTTGCCGGTATTCGGTGACATCGCCGCGCGAGACCGGGGCGATCTGCAGGTAGGTCAGGCTGCCGTGCTGGTCCGGGTGGCGCTCCAGGTAGCGCTCGAAGCCCATGAAGCGCTCGGGCAGGCCCTTGGAGTAGTCCAGCCGATCCACCCCGATCGCCAGTTGCCGGTCGCGCAGGCTGTTGCGCAGGTCGCGCACGGCCGGCTTGTTGGCGCCGGCCTTGGCCTGGCGGGCGATGTAGTCGGTGTCGATGCCGATCGGGAAGGCGGCCGCACGGAAGCGGCGCCCACCGGGGGCTTCCAGTTCGCCATCGGCCAGCACCCGGCCGCCGCCGAACAGGCGCACGTAGGACTGGAAGCGATCGGCGTCGCGCTGGGTCTGGAAGCCGACCAGGTCGTAGGCATACAGGCTGGAGAACAGGCGCAGGTGGTCGGGCATGGCCTGCAGCAGGTCGGCCGACGGCATCGGCACGTGCAGGAAGAAGCCGATCCGGCAGCCGATGCCACGCTCGCGCAGCAGCGACGCCAACGGGATCAGGTGGTAATCGTGGATCCAGACGATGTCGTCTTCGCGCAGCAGCGGCGCCAGCTTGTCGGCGAACAACGCATTGACCCGCCGATACGTCTCGCGGGTGGCGCGGTCGTAGTCGACCAGGTCGAGGCGGAAGTGCAGCAACGGCCACAGCGTGCGGTTGGCGAAGCCGTTGTAGTAGCCGTCGACGTCGCGCTTGTTGAGATCCATGGTGACATAGCGGATATCACCCTCGACCTGCTCATGCAGGGTGCCGCTGTTGTCGCGGACCGATTTGCCACTCCAGCCGAACCACACCCCGCCGCGTTCCTTCAGTGCGGCCAGCAGCCCCACCGCGAGCCCGCCCGCGCGTGATTCACCGGGCACGGCGACCCGGTTGGAGACCACCACCAGGCGGCTCATGACGCTTCCTGCCAGCTGCGCGACAGACGCATCGCCGCGGTGATCAGGCCAACATGCGAGTAGGTCTGCGGGAAGTTGCCCCAGGCTTCGCCACTATCGAAGGCCAGGTCTTCGGAGAGCAGGCCGAGATGGTTGCGGCGCTCCAGCAGCATCTCGAACATCTCGCGTGCCTCGTCCAGGCGGCCGATCGCCGCCAGCGCGTCGATGTACCAGAAGGTGCAGATGGTGAAGCTGGTTTCGGGCTCGCCGAAATCATCCGGGGCGACGTAACGGTACAGCGCGTTGCCATGCTTCAGGTCACGCCCGATCGCCTCGACGGTGGCCACGAAGCGCGCGTCGCCGGCCTCGATGAAGCCGATGTCCGCCAGCAGCAGCAGCGATGCATCCAGGCGGTGGCCGCCGAACGTATCGGTGAAGTGGCCGAGCTCCTCGCTCCATGCCTCGCGCAGGATCCGCGCGTGGATGGTGTCGGCGCGCGCGCGCCAGTAATCGGCGCGGTCATCCAGCTTGAGGCGGATGGCGATCTTGCACAGCCGGTCGCAGGCGGCCCAGCACATCGCGCTGGTGTAGGTGTGCACTTCGGTGCGGCCGCGGAACTCCCACAGACCGGCATCGGGCACGTCGTGCAGGGCGAAGGCCTGCTCACCGAGCGGCTCCAGCCGCGCGAAGGTATGCGCATCGCCCGGGTCCTGCAGGCGCTGGTCGAAGAACAGCTGGGTGGAGGCCAGCACCACGCTGCCGTAGACATCGTGCTGGCGCTGCACCCAGGCCAGGTTGCCGCGACGCACCGGGCCCATGCCGCGGTAGCCGTCCAGCGACGCCACTTCGGTCTCCTCCAGCTTCGCCTCGAAGCCGATCCCGTACAGTGGCTGCAGGCTGCCATCGGTGGTGGCCAGGTTGAAGATGTAGCCGAGGAACTGCTCCATGGTGCGGGTGGCGCCGAGGCGGTTGAGCGTGCGCACCACGAATGCCGCGTCGCGCAGCCAGCAGTAGCGGTAATCCCAGTTGCGGATGCTGCCCGGCGCCTCGGGAATGGAGGTGGTCATCGCGGCGATGATCGCGCCACTGTCTTCGTATTGGCACAGCTTGAGGGTGATCGCGCTGCGGATCACCGCGTCCTGCCACTCCAGCGGGATGGACAGGTAGCGGACCCATTCGCGCCAGTAGTCGCGGGTGCGCTGGAAGGACTCCTGCACATAGCCGCTGAGCGAGCGGTTCAGCGATTCGTCCACGCCCAGCACCAGGTTGACCGGGTGGCTCAGGACGAAGGGCAGGCCGTCGCGGACGAAGCGCAGCGGCACGTCGGTGGTCAGCCGCAGCACGTGGTCCGGGAGGATCCAGCGGATGTGGTTGCTCCCCCAGGTGGCCTCCGGCACGCGTGCGCCCCAGTCGGCCAGCGGGCGCGCGCGCACGATGATGCGCGGGTTGCCGGCCAGCGGACGCACCTGGCGGATCAGGCTGACGGGACGGTAGAAACGCTCGTTCTGGCGCCAGCGCGGGGCGAAATCGAGGATTTCCAGCGAACCACCGTGCTTGTCGTGCAGGACGGTGCGCAGGATGGCGGTGTTGGTGAGGTAGCTCTGTTCGCTGCCGACCAGGTCTTCCAGTTCGATCGCGAAGTCGCCGCCTTCGTTCTGGTTGGGGCCGAGCAGGGCGCAGAAGGTGGGGTCGCCGTCGAAGGTCGGCAGGCAGCTCCAGACCACGCGTGCGTGCTGGTCGATCAACGCGCCGAAGCTGCCGTTGCCGACCACGCCAAGATTCAGATCAGGTTCTTTCATGGGGAGCGGTGCATCTCGTTCGGGCCGCCCCGCGACAGGGCTGCAGCGGGGCGGCGGCGGTGGGGGAGTCAGTACGCGTTTTCCTGCAGCCAGGCGTGCACGCTGCGGATGTGCGGCAGGGCGAATACCGCGGCGCTGGGGCTGCGCGCGCCGACCAGAACGCTCCAGCCGTGCTGGGCGTTGGCGGCGTTGAAGCCGAATTCATCGGTGAGGTCGTCGCCGAGGAACACCGGCAGGCGCCCACGGAACGGGGGTTGCTGCATCAGCTGCTGCAGGGCGCGGCCCTTGTCGCTGCCCTCGGGCACGAACTCGACCACGTGGTCGCCCGGTTGCAGCCGGTAGCCGGTATGCCCGCGGATGTGGCGATCGGCGAAGGCACGCACCTCGGCGGCGGCATGCGGCGCGCCGCGCCAGTGCAGGGCCAGGCTGCGGCCCTTGTCTTCGACCAGCACGCCGGGATTGCCGTGCGCGAAACGCATGGCCTGCTGGTGTACGGCGTGCAGCCATTCGCTGGTATCGGTGCTGTTGGCCTGGCTGTCGACGTGGCCATCGGCGTGACGCAGTTCATGACCGTGGAGGCCGGCGGCCGGGAGGTGCAGGGGGGCGAAGAGTTCGTCGAGCTGGTTGAGCGGGCGGCCGCTGATGAGGGCGACGGCGCCTTCAAGGCGATCGCTGATGCGGCCGATGGCGTCGCGGACTTCGGGCAGCAGCGTGACCGCTTCGGGGTCGCGCTCAAATTCGATCAGGGTGCCATCCACGTCGAGGAACAACGCACAGGCATCGTCCAGCAGTGGCGGCGACGGACGCGGGGGGAGGTCGTTGGCCATGCGTGCAAACATGCCATTCACGGTGTGATTGTCAGGTCATGGGAGACCGGCCAACCGCCGCCCGTGCTTGACATGGCTTGAGCGCAGAGGAAGGCAGCCGACCATGGGTCGGCTCTGCCTTGCCTCATCACCCGTGGGTAGAGCCGCCCGTTGGTCGGCTGCACCGATGATCGGAACGCATACCGCGCGCGACCCGTAGAGCCGACCGTTGGTCGGCTGCACCACCGGTGCGCGATCCTGGGCGGGCCAATCGCTGCCCCTCCTTCAGATGGCTTGATCGCAGAGGAAGGCAGCCGACCATGGGTCGGCTCTACCTTGCCTCGTCACCCGCGGGTAGAGCCGACTGTTGGTCGGCTGCACCAATGATCGGAACGCATACCGCACGCGACCCGTAGAGCCGACCGTTGGTCGGCTGCACCAACGGTGCGCGATCCTGGGCCGGCCAATCGCCGGCCGTCCTTGACATGGCTTGAGCGCACAGGAAGGCAGCCGACCATGGGTCGGCTCTACCTCGCATCATCATGCTACCGGTAGAGCCGGGCCATGCCCGGCTACACAAATGATCGGAACGTATACCGCACGCGACCCGTAGAGCCGACCGTTGGTCGGCTGCACCAACGATCAGAACGTATACCGCACGCGACCGGTAGAGCCGACCGTTGGTCGGCTGCACCAACGATCAGAACGTATACCGCACGCGACCGTAATAGTACGCACCATTGCTCCCCACCGGCGACAGCACGTCATACGGCAGGTTGCCGTAGTAGTAGATGTCGTCGTTGGACAGGTCCGAGTAATTGTCGGTCAGGTTCTGCCCGCCCACGGCCACGCTCCACTGCGGGGTGATCTTGAACTCCACTTCCGCATCGAGCTGCCATTCGGCGCCATAGGTCTGGCGCGGGATGAAGCCATCGCCGAAGTTGAACACGCGGGTCACGCTGCCGTAACGGCTGAGCCGGCTGCTCAGCGACCAGCGGTCGTCACTCCAGCTGGCGGCCAGGGCGGCACGGGTGCGTGGGGTGGCGTCGGTGAGGGTGTTGGTCTCCTCCACGCCGAACAGCACGTAGTCCGGGTCCAGCGCCAGCAGGCTGGCCGGCGTGGCCAGCACGTTCTTCAGCGTGGTCTTGGTGTAGGCATAGGTGCCGGTCAGCACCAGTTCGCCATCGCCCAGTGACTGCCGCCAGTTGCTCACCAGTTCGGCGCCGCGGGTGCGGGTGTCGGCGGCGTTGACGAAGAAGCTCGCGCTCTGCAGGCCGGCCACGCCGAACTGCTGCTGCACGTAGTCGGTGAGTGCATCGCCGGTGATGCTTTCCGACAGCGCGATGCGGTCGTCGATGTCGATCTGGAAGAAGTCCAGCGACACATCGAAGTGGTCGCCGATGCGGCTGGTGAAGCCCAGGCTGGTGTTGAGCGACTTCTCCGGCTTCAGGTCCGACGCCCCCAGGCCACGGGCGATCGGGTTGTTGACCGACAGCACCCGGCCCTGCACCAGCTGGCCAGCGGCGTTGTAGCCGGTGGACGTGGACTCGTACCCGATCTGCGCCAGCGAGGGCGCGCGGAAGTTGTTGGAAATCGCCCCGCGCAGCGCGAACGCCGGGGTGAATTCATAGCGCAGGCCCAGCTTGCCGGTGAGCTCGCCGCCGTAGTCGTCGCTGTGTTCGTAACGCGCGGCCAGGTCGCTGGAGAAGTGCTCGCCGAACTGGCTGGACAGGCTGGCATAGGCGCTGGCCACGTCGCGCGACAGCGAGGTGGCGTCCTGCGGGGTCAGGCCACCGCCGGCCTGGGAGCCGGTCGGGCGGTCGGTGAACGGGCCGGCGGCGTAGCTGCTCGGGTCGCCCGGACGGGTCTGGTAGTGGTCGCGGCGTGCTTCCACGCCCAGCCCAAGGCTGTGGGTGATGGTGTCGCCCTGGTTGAACACGCGGCCCAGGTCGAGGTTGGCGACGGTCAGTTCGTTCTGGTAGTCGCCGGTCTTGAAGCGGGTCGGGCTGGTCGGGCCGAGCGAGGCGTTGAGCGAGTTGCGCAGGCGGTAGGTGAAGCTGTTGGTGCCGTAATCCAGGCTGGCGTCGTAGTTCCACTCGCCCCATTGGCCCTTCGCACCGGCCACGGCCTGCACGTCGCGGTTTTCGCCTTCGGAAATCGGGCGGTAACCGTTGGGGTAGACCTGCGCCCAGTTGGCGTCGCTGTCGGGGTAGCGGAAGTAGTTGGCGCCTTCGCTGTCGCGCTGGTTGAACGTACTGAAGAAATAGAACTTGGAGGTCTCACCGAACGGCAGTTCGCTGTTGATCCAGGCGTTGAGGTCACGGGTCTTGCCATCGCCCAGCACATAATTGCGCTTGCCCTGCAGCGCCAGGTTGGTATCGCTCTGGTCCCACGGCGGGATCTGGTCGAAGCCGGCGCGGTTGGTGCCTTCGT
Source organism: Stenotrophomonas sp. BIGb0135 (assembly GCF_024810105.1). Lineage (GTDB taxonomy): Bacteria > Pseudomonadota > Gammaproteobacteria > Xanthomonadales > Xanthomonadaceae > Stenotrophomonas > Stenotrophomonas maltophilia_AB. The sequence goes on along the minus strand of NZ_JANUDX010000003.1, from coordinate 505,492 downwards.
GGTTTTTCAATTCCAGGCCCACGCGCAGGAAACCGCCGTCGTCGCCCAGCCGGGTGCCGACCTTGGCGCTGGCGTAGCTGGTCTGGCCATCGGTGATGGTCCGGTCGATCGGCTTGAGGTCGGTGTGGTTGGCGCCGAAGCTGGCCTCGAACGCGCCGCCTTCCGGGGCGTCGTCGAGGATCACGTTGATCACCCCGGCCACCGCATCGGAGCCATACAGCGCGCCGGCGCCATCGCGCAGTACCTCGATGCGCTTGATCGCGCTGATCGGGATCGCGTTGAAGTCCACCGGCGTGGTGCCCTTGCCGATCTTGCTGTCGGTGTTGACCAACGCGCTGGTGTGGCGGCGCTTGCCGTTCACGAGCACCAGCACCTGGTCCGGCGACAGCCCGCGCAGCTGCGCGGCACGGATGTGGTCGGCCCCGCCGGAGTTGGACTGGCGCGGGAAGTTGAACGAGGGCAGCAGCGCCTGCAGCGCGCTGCCCAGCTCGCCGTTGACCACGCCGGCCTTGCGGATGTCCTCGGCGGTGAGCACGTCCACCGGCGAGGTGGATTCCAGCACCGTGCGGTCGACCGCGCGGGTGCCGGTGACGATCACGGTGTCCAGCGTGGTGGCCGAGCCGGGCGCGTCCTGCGCATGTACGTCCTGGGCGAGCAGGGGGGAGGAGAGGACGAGCGCGATGGCAAGGCCAAGGCGCGACGCGGACGGACGGGACATGCGGACTCCAGCGGGACGACGGGGGGGAGGGGGGGGAGGGGAGAGCGGGGAGGCGGCATTGCCGACCAACGGTCGGCACTACCAATCCATCCGGATGAAGCGATATATTATCTTGGCGTGATGGCGGATGTGATGCAAGTCCCATCGCCTATGGTCATCAGCAGATAACGGCTGGTGATCTATGCAGGAACCGGATGTCCTGCACCCTTCTTCCCCCTGTACGCCTGCATTTCCTGGAGTTTTTCAATGAAATCCTATGCTGTCCTGTTCGCCGTGGCCCTGGCCGCCACTGGCTGCGCCACCGCCGCGCCCACGGCCAAGCCGGCGCCGCCGGCCACCGCCACCGCCACCCTGCAGGGCGATGCCGCCCGCCCCGATGCCGCCGCAGGCTGGGTGCGCAGCGAGCTGTACTTTGGCGTGGGCGAGGAGAGCGGCGCGTCCGAGCGCAAGCAGACGGACGCCATCAGCGAGGCGCAGTGGCGCGATTTCCTCGACAAGCAAGTCACCCCGCGCTTCCCCGATGGCCTCACCGTGTTCGACGCCTACGGCCAGTGGCTGTTCCGCGGCGCGGCCGAGCCCAACCGCCTGCGCACCAAGGTGCTGGTAGTGCTGCACGAGAACACCCCGCAGCGCCGCGCCGACATCGAAGCCATCCGCCTGGCGTGGAAGCAGGCCACCGGCCACCAGTCCGTGCTGTGGGCGCAGCAGGCGGTTGAAGTATCGTTCTGATCCAGGGCGCCGCGGTGGCGCCACGCGGAGCGATGATGAAGCACAGGGATGGATGGGCGCTGGCACTGCTGCTGGGTCTTGCGCTGCCGGTCGCGCAGGCGCAGGCGGGCGATCCGGGGCGCCTGCGGTTCGAGCCCGCGCCGGGCGTGCAGGTGCAGGCCGAGGTACAGGAAGGCGGCGACATCGCCGTCGTGCTGCAACCTTCGGGCGCGCGCCAGCGGCTGCCGGGGGCGCCCGATGCCGACGGCAATGCCGACCTGACGGCCGAGGACGTGGATTTCGACGGACGCCCGGAGCTGGTCGCGCGGGCGAGCGTGGGCATGGTCAACGAGGCGGTGGCCGTCTACCGCTTCGACCCACGGCGGCAGGCGCTGGTGGCACTGGCGCCGGCCACGCATGACCACGCGCAGTGCGGCGGCCTGATGGGGTTGACCGTGGACGCGGACAACCGTCTGCTGAGCAGCAGCTGCCGCAGTGGCCCGATGTGGTACGTGGACCAGTACCGCTATGACGGCGCGCGCCTGTACCTGTACCGCGCCGAGCGCATGATGATGCTGGGCGACGCGCTGGAGGCCGTCGTGTTCGTCAAGCAGACCGCCGACAGCGGGCCGCTGGCTGTCTGGAGCACGTTCGATCCGGCCGGTCGCGTGCTGGAGACCGCGATCGCCGATGGGCTGGTGTCGCCGCGCGGCACCGCGCCGCTGCTGCCGGTCAGCGGCCAGGTGGTGCCCGCGCGCCTGCCGCTGTACACGCGCCCGGGCGACACGGCTACCCGGCGCTACCTGGTCAAGGACGATCGCGTCGAGCTGCTGGATGAGCAGGACGGGTGGGTGAAGCTGCGTTACGCCAACCCCACGCGGGGCGATGTCATCGGCTGGGTGGATGCGCGTCCCTGAGGGCGGTGCACGCATTTCCCGCGTGCTCATGGCCGCGCCGATTCGCACATGGAGATCACTTTCGCGGGTCTACCCTGATGCTTCCCCCAGGTCGTGGACGTTCCCCCATGAGCAAGCGCGTTGCCGAGATCGTGGTTGAAACCCTGCAGGCCGCCGGTGTCCGTCATTGTTACGGCATCGTCGGCGACACCCTCAACTACGTTACCGATGCCATCCACCACAGCGAGATCGAGTGGGTGCACATGCGGCACGAGGAAGTGGCCGCCTTCGCCGCCGGCGCCGAGTCGCTGATCAGTGGGCAGCTCACCGCCTGTGCCGGCTCGTGCGGGCCGGGCGGGCTGCACTTCATCAACGGCGTGTTCGAAACCAACCGCAACCGCGCGCCGATGGTGCTGATCGCCAGCCAAGTGGTCACCGCCGAGCTGGGCATGGAGTTCCCGCAGGAGGTGGATTTCAAGGCGGTGTATGCCAGTTGCAGCGTGTTCTGCGAGCAGGTGTACAGCGCGCAGCAGGCGCGTCGCGTGGTCGCGCTGGCCTGCCAGGCGGCGATCAGCCGGCGCGGCGTGGCGGTGGTGATCCTGCCGGCGGACATCAGCGAAGCCGAGGTCAAGCACGATGTGCCGTTTTCGGTGCACTACACCCAGCCGGTGCTGCGCCCCAGCGACGACGAACTGCAGCGCATCGCCGCGCTGATCGGCCAGGGCAAGCGCATCGGCATCTATGCCGGCGCCGGCTGCGAGCACGCCCATGACGCGCTGGTGGCGCTGGGCGAACGGCTCAAGGCACCGATCGCGCATACCTCGCGGGCCAAGGATTTCGTGGAGTACGACAACCCGTACAACATGGGCATGACCGGCATCTTCGGCATCGAGTCGGGCTACCACACACTGATGGCCTGCGACACGCTGCTGCTGCTCGGCGCCGACTTCGCCTGGGGCCAGTACTACCCGGACAAGGCCACGCTGATCCAGGTCGATCGCGATGGCAGCCACCTTGGCCGCCGCCACCCGGTCAACCTGGGCGTGGTCGGCGACATCGGCCCGACACTGGAGGCCTTGCTGCCGCTGCTGCCGCCGCGCGAGGACCACAGCTTCCTGGACGAGTGCATCAGCCACCGCGACAAGGCGCTGGCCACGCGGGCCAAGGAGGAGGAGCCGGGCGAGGGCGAGCTGATCCACCCGCAGCACCTGACCGCGCTGATCAACCGCTACGCCAGCGACGATGCCCTGTTCACCGCCGACGGCGGGTCGCCGATGGTGTGGATCCTGCGCCACATCCGCGCCAACGGGCGCCGCCGCACGCTGACCAGCCTGCTGCACGGCACGATGGCCAACGCGATGCCGCAGGCTCTCGGCCTGCAGAAGGCCTATCCCGGCCGACAGGTCATCTCGCTGTCCGGCGACGGCGGCATCGCGATGCTGCTCGGCGACCTGCTCACGGCGGTGCAGGAAAACCTGCCGATCAAGGTGGTGGTCTACAACAACAGCTCGCTCAACTTCGTCGAACTGGAGCAGAAGGTCGAAGGCCTGCTGGACAACTACACCGACTTGAAGAACCCCGATTTCGGCCGCCTGGCCGAGGTGATCGGCTTCTACGGGCGCACTGTGACCCGTTCCGAGGACCTGGAGCAGGCGGTAAGGGACTTCCTGGCCCATCCCGGCCCGGCACTCCTGGATGTGCACACCAGCCCGACCGAACTGGTGATGCCGCCGCAGGTGGAAGCCAAGCAGGTGGCCGGCACCGCGCTGTATGCGGCCAAGGCGTTGCTGAGCGGACGGGTAGGCGACGTGCGCGACCTGCTGGCGAACAACTTCCTCAACAAGCCCTGAGGCAACCGCCCGGCGAGTGCCGGCCACTGGCCGGCACGACGCAACGCGGCCCCCGGGGGGCGGGCCGCGCCGCAGCCGCGGGGGCAGGGGGGCAAGCCGGAAGGGCCCGCGGGGCGTAATGCAATGGCGCGTACCCCCGGCGTTCCATCCATGTGCCTGTTGTTGCCGGCGGCGAGGCCCTACCATCGGCTACCCCCTCCCCACGGCAGTACCGCGCATGTCCGCCCCCGCCCCGGTCCGTTCCGGACCCCCTCGCTGGTTCGTCGCCGGCGATTTCAACGGCTTCTTCGGTCTGGTGGTCGACAACCTGTCGATCCTGGGCTTCATCGCGATGGCGCTGGTCGGCATCTTCCAGTTCCCGCCCGACGTGGTATTCGGGCGCATGTTCCCCGGCACGGCGTTCGGCGTGCTGGTCGGCAACGTGCTGTACACCTGGATGGCGCGCCGCCTGGCCATCCGCACCGGGCGCGAGGATGTCACCGCGATGCCGCTGGGCCTGGATGCGCCGACCAGCATCGGCATGGCCCTGCTGGTCCTTGGCCCGGCCTTCCTCGCCTTCAAGGCGCAGGGACTGGCCCCGCACGATGCGGCCATCGCGACCTGGCAGTTGGGCATGGCCTCGCTGGTGATCATGGGCGTGCTGAAGGTGATCCTGTCCTTCTTCGGCGAAGCGGTGACCCGCGCGCTGCCGCGTGCGTCGCTGCTGGGCTCCATCGCCGGTATCGCGATCGTGCTGATGGGCTTCCTGCCGCTGCTGGAAACCCTGCGTTCGCCGATCGTCGGCTTCGTCACCCTGGGCCTGCTGCTGTACGTGCTGATCGCCAAGCGCACGCTGCCGATCCGCGCGCCCGGCGTGCTGGTCGCCTTCGTGTTCGGCACGCTCCTGTACTACGGCCTCGGCCTGGCCGGACTCGGCGCGCCAGGCTTCAAGGTGCCGGACTGGACGCCGCCGCAGGTGGTGCTGCCGTGGCCCACGCTGGGCTTCATCGACGGCCTGCCGACCGCGCTCACCTACCTGCCGCTGCTGCTGCCGTTCGGCCTGCTGATGGTGGTGGGTGGCATCAACGTGTCCGAGAGCGCGCGCGCCGCGGGCGACGACTACCGCACCCGCGACATCCTGTTGGTGGAAGCCGTGGCCACGCTGGTGGCCGGACTGTGCGGCGGCGTCGCGCAGACCACCCCGTACATCGGCCAGCCGGCCTACAAGCACATGGGCGCGCGCAGCGGCTATACGCTGCTGACCGGCCTGTTCGTGGGCATCGGCGGCATGCTCGGGGTGATTTCCGGGCTGGTGCAGTGGCTGCCGCTGGCGGTGTTGGCACCGATCATCGTGTACGTGGCCATCGACATCACCACCCAGGCATTCCAGGCCACCCCGCGCGAGCATGCCGGTGCGATGGTGCTGGGCTTCCTGCCCTCGGTGGCCTACCTGCTGGCGATCAAGGCACCGGGCTGGATCGCCCCGGCGCAGCTGGCGGCCATGACCAGCACGCTGGACGGCCATGGCCTGCCGGAGCTGGCGGTGATCTTCACCCTGGGCAATGGCTTCATCATCACCTCGATGCTGTGGATCGCGGCGGTGGTGGCGATGATCGATGGCCGCCTGCTGCGCGCGTCGGGGGTGCTGCTGGTGGCCGCGGCGCTGACCCTGTTCGGGCTGATCCACTCGGTGGACCCGCGCGGCGGCATCTACCTGCCGTGGCAGCTGGTGGGGTTGCCGAAGAGCATCATGTGGCAGTTCGCTGGCGCGTACGTGGCGCTGGCCGGGTTGCTTGCGCTGCTGTCGTTGCAGAAACAGGAGCGCTGAACACGGGCGCGGAAAGTGCCGGTCGCTGGCCGGCGCCATGTGGCCGCCGTACCGCCTGGTGGCCGGCCAACGGCCGGCACGATGGATCCGGGTCGATCGGCGTGGATCAGGTCTCGCCATCCAGCGCCGGGTAGTGCCGGAAGATACCGTTGGTGTTGAATGCCAGGCGGCGTTCGGAGGCGAGGTAGGCGGCGATGTTCGGTCGTCGCTCCACCCGGTCCTTGAGCGCGCGCAACAGCGGCAACGTGGGCCACAGCGCCTGCATGCGCCGCGGGAACATGTACTCCAGGCCGCCCAGCACCTGGAACAGCGACAGGTCCACGTAGGAATGTTCGCGCAGCGGATGCCGCTCGCCGTTGTCCTTGAGCACGCGCTCGAAATAGCCGAGGAACTTGGGCATGCGCTCACCGCGCATGCCCGCTGCACGGGCCTTGGCTTCGCGCTTCTGGTCCTCGTAATACTGCGACATGGAAATCGGGTGGTGGGTGTCGTGCACCTCGGCCACCAGGTCGGCGATGGTCAACTGCAACTGCAGCGCCTGCTGGCGGCGCGAGGCGGCGTCGGGAGCCAGGCCGAGGTCGGGACCCAGGTGGTCCAGGATCGCCGCGACCTGCGCGATCACTTGCCTGCCACTCTTTACGAACGGCGGCGCGAAGGGCTGCAGGCCGTCTTCCTTGCCGTCCAGGAACGGCTGCATCACCGCATCGCCATGCACCCGCGCCATGTCGGTGTAGGCGGCACCGGCATCCTCCAGCGCCAGCCGGATGAACTCGCCACGCCCCTGGATGCCGGTCCAGTAATAAAGCTCGTAATGCATCGCGGTGCTCCACAAGGACAGCCCACAGCTTCGGCGCGGGCGTGCAAAGCGCACGTGATCGTGTCGTGGTGGCCGTGATAGGGTCCGGTGCAGGCACACATCGACCACAGGAGTGACACGATGCGGTATTGGGTATGGGCGGCAGGTGCCTTGCTGGCGCCGTGTGTCGCGCACGCACAGGTCAGCGTGTTCAGCGATGGCTACGGCTACAGCCGTGCGGTGATGACCGCGGAGCTCGGCACGCTGCAGAAGATGAGCAAGGCCCCCGGTGCGGCCGGCAAGCTCGGTGGCGCGGGTTACTACCGCGTGCGCGGCGAGCTGGAGAATGCCAACCGGGCGGCCCGGGCCTGCCTCGAGGCGGTGGCCGCCAGTCCGCCGGAGACGGTCAAGGGCATGGCCTTCCTGTGCGAGGCCACGCTGGCCGGCAACGCGTTGATCGAGGGCGATATCGCGGGTTGGGCGCGGCACATGCAGCAGGTGCGCAGCGCGTACGCACAGACCATCAAACCGATGCTCAAGAGCGAGGCGGAGATCGCCGACATCGCCCGACCGCGGCTGGAGCGTTTCGTCGACTGGCCACGCAGCGCATGGCCGGTTGCACCGCGCGGCGCGGACGTGGACGTGCCGATCCAGCCCAGCAACGAGCTGGCCTCGCTCACCGCAACGGTCAAGGGCGGCGACGGCCAGGCGCAGTCGCTGACGTTCCTGCTCGATACCGGCGCGGCCCGTTCCCACCTCAGCCGCAGCGCGGCCAAGGCATTGGGGCTGGCGGTGACCGAGGACTTCGTGGTGGTGGACGATGCCCCGGGCAAGGTGCGGATGGCGGGCCTGGTGGCCCCGGCCGACCTGGTCCTCAACGGGGTGACGGTGCGGGAGGTATCGTTCAACAGCGAGGAAGGACGCGAGGTCAACCTGATCGGCCTGGACGTGTTGCGCGCGCTGGGCCGCGTGCGCATTTCCCGGCAGTCGCTGACCCTGCTGGCAGCGCAGACCCCGGTGGACTGCAAGCGGCGCATGGCGACCACGTCGTCGCTGTGGGGACCGTTCTTCCAGCAACGCTACCCGATCCGCAGCGGCGAGAAGAACCAGTTGATGCTGGTCGACACCGGGTTCAATGGCGCGTTCCAGATGCGTGGCGCGCCGCGCAGCGCGGTCCCGGCCGCCTCGATCCGGCGCAAGAACGTGATCACCACCGGCGGCGCCGAGGATATCGAGTACGCCGAGGCGAGCACCCCGGTGATGATCAACGACAAGGTGCTCAACATCCCGGTGGACGTGGCGTTCCAGGCGCCGGACCTGTTTGCCAGCTCGTGGCGGATTGGTTACGGGGTCACCGCGCGCTACGACCTGTACATGGACATGCAGAGCACCTACGGCTGTCTGATCGAGCGACCCGTCGAGCCGTCGCTGCTGCCTGCGCCGACGCCGCGGGCGGCCGCCGCCGGTCAGGCGCGGTCATAGCGTGCGCAGGAACGCCTCGATGGCCTGCAGCTCGTCGCGCTGCAGGCCCAATGGGCGCAGCAGCGGGTCCGGTTGCGGGAACGGTGGGGCACCGGCGGCAGGCATCACGGGCGCACGCGGCTTGCCGCCGCCGACGTTGTAGAACGCCAGCACGCCGTCCAGGCGCGGCAGCATCCCGTTGTGCATGTACGGGGCGGTGCCCGCCACGCCGCGCAGCGACGGGGTGCGGAAGCGGCCGCTGTCGGCAGCATCGCCGGTGACCTCGTAGCGGCCCAGGTCCTGGCGTGCGCGGCCGTGGAAATGCAGGCCCAGGTTGTGGAAGGCGTTGTCGGTAAGCGCCGGCCCGCCGTGGCAGTTCATGCAGCCGCCGCGGGTACGGAACAGGTGCAGGCCGCGCAGCTGCTGGTCATCCAGGGCGCGGGACTGGCCACCGAGGAAGCGGTCGAAGCGGTTGCGGACGGGCGTCAGGCTGCGCTCGAACGCGGCGATGGCCTGGGCCAGCTGCCGGCTGTCCACGCGCTCGTTGCCGAACACCGCGGCGAACTGCCGTCGATAGCTGGCGTCCTGGCGCAGCCGCGCGGCGGCCGCGTCGACGCTGAAGGCCATTTCCCTGGGATCGGCGATGGGCGCGCGTGCCTGGTCTTCCAGCGTCGTTGCGCGCCCGTCCCAGAACAGCGTCTGCGCATGGCCGGCCATCGCCACGCTGGGCGCGTTGCGACGCCCGGGCTGGCGGTCATGTCCGAACGACACGCGCCGGCCATCGGCGAACCCGAGGTCACGCTCGTGGCAACTGGCACAGGCGATCTGGCCGGAACGGGACAGGCGCGGCTCGTTGAACAGGCGTTCGCCGAGGGCGACCTTGCCCGGCGTGGTGGGGTTGTCCCGGGGCTGGGGTGGCGGCGGCAGCGGGGCCAGTTCCTGCCAGTCCACGCCGGGGTCGACGTGGGGGGCAGGCCATTGCGTGCTGGGACGCGCGTACAACCGGCGCAGGCAGTCGGCACCCGGTTCGACCGCGCCCGCCTGGCAGTCCAATGGAACGGCCGGCTTGGCGTCGCGGCGCGCATCGACCGGCAGGCTGCCACCCAGCGCCAGGCACAGGGCAAGCACCGCGGGCGGCCAACGCCGATGGGATGGCCGCCGCCGGCGATTCGCGCAGTCAGAAACGATAGCCAAGCTCCAGCCAGAACTGGCGGCCGGTTTCGTACAGCACCGTGCGGGTGGCACTGCTCGACTCGCCATAGGCGTTGGCCTTGTCGAGCAGGTTCGTCACGTCAACGTTGGCAAAAATGCGGCCGGCGCTGGAGGGCAACGGCTGCTCCCAGGCCAACCGCAGGTCCCACGTCAGCGCGGGCGAATAGGACTGCTGTTCCCACACGCGCGCGGCCTCGCCGTCGAACAGGACGTTCCTGCCGGTATCGCGGATGGCCCGGTAGCCGGCGCGGTAACGCAGCAGGTTGCTCACCGTGAGGTTCCAGCGGTCGATCCGGGTGATCGTGCTCAGGCGCGCGGTCCAGGGGCGGTTGTAGTTGTCCGGCGGCAGATCCCGGTAACGAATGAAGTCGCCGTCGTAGCGGATCCAGGGATTCTGGTAGAACAGATCGGACTGGTCATCGTATTCGGGAAGGGTGCTGCGCTGATCGGTCCAGTCCAGCGCGAGCAGCGCCGTCGAGCGCGTGCCGCCCCAAGCCAGATTGCGCAGCGGCTGCACGGTGAGCGAGTAGATGTTGGTCTCGGCACGGCCGCCATTGGTCCAGGTGTCGTAGCTGGTGGCCAGCGTCGGGTCGTCGACCTGCTGGTCCAGCGTCCGGCCCTGCACCTTGATCACCTGGTCGCGGTACCTGCGGTTGACCGCCTTGAGGTTGACGCGCAGACCTGCCCAGTCCTGGCGCAGGGCCAGCATCAACTCGTCCGCGTATCCGACCCGGTCCAGATCGAAATGGGTGTCGTTGCTGGCCTGGGTGCCCACGGTCCAGTCGCTGTCGAGGCTGGTGCGACGCTCGCTGTTGTAGCGCAGGCGGTTGACGCCGTCGCGCAACCGCCAGGTGGCGATGTCGCGATCGTAGTAGCGGTTGGCGCCCGCCGTGAGCAGGGTGCCGTCGCGGACCTCCCAGCTGGCGGCCAGTCGTGGGGCAACGGTCGTTCGACCGATGTAGGTATCGCGCTCGATGCGCAGGCCGGGGCGCACCGAGACCGGGCCAAAACGCATGTCGTCTTCGACATACATGCCGTAGGTTTCGGTGTCGAAGCCGATCTCACCGGTGGTGTAGCGGGTGCGCCGGGTCAGGTACTGGCCGGGCCAGCCGCTGGTGGTGGTGCCCATCGCGCAGGTCAGGGCATCGGTGACGCCGGCGCGGTTGGTACAGGTGCTGGTGCGCGCCGGCGTGGTGTAGGTGCTGCTCTCGGTCAGCCGCGCGTAGCGGAAGTCATCGCGTTCCAGCAACACGCCGGCACCGAGGCGATGCTCCCCGCCGAATGCCTGGAGGGCATCGGTCTTGAGGTCGAGCTTGTACTGGAGTCGCTTCTGGCGCTGTTCGATATCACCGAATTCACCTTCGAGGGTAAGCGCGGTGGTTCCCCAGTCCTTGCTGGTCGAGCGCGACCAGGTCATGTAGTCGTCCTGCTCGGCATCGCGCGATTGTTCGGTGTCCGACCAGCCCAGTTGCTGTGTCACGGTGCCCCAGTCCGTGGTCCATGCCGCGCGCAACGACGCCAGGGTGCCGCCTGTCTCGATCCGGATGCCGGCATGGCGGATGTTGGAGCGGAAGAACTGGTTCTCCGTTGGCGTGTGGGTCAGCGTGGCATCCACGGTCAGCCGTTCGTTGACGTCCCATACGCCTTTCAGCAGCGATTGGGTGGTTTCGCGCCGCTGCATCGCCTTCTCGCGACCGTAGTCGTCCACGAGGTGGGACGAGTAGAAGTACGTCGGGATGGTGGAGCGCTTGCGGGTGAAATTGGCGAGCAGGCCGACACGCTCGCTCGGGTGGCCTTCCAGCGTGATGCGGGTGATGGCCTTGTCGAACTCGGGCTGGCCGTCGCCCCACGACGAGGCGTTGGCATAGTTCTCCGCGTCCGCTTCGGCGATGTGGTAACGCGTCCATGCCGACCGCGTGATCTGATGCGAGATGCTGCCCGACAACGCGTCGCTGGGGCGTCGCAGCCTGGCGTCGACCACGCCCCCGGAGAAGCCGCCATAGGCGGCCGGGACGTTGCTGTCCAGCACCGTCAGCGTGTCGAGCAGGTCGGTATCGAGGGCCAGCGCCTGGCTGCCACCGGGCGCGGCGAACAGGCGGTAGGGCGACCCTTCCTGGCCCGGATCGATGTCGTTGTTGAAGCTCATGCCATCCACCAGGAAGCTGTTCTGGTAGAACTGCGCTCCGTTGATGCTGATCTCGGCCGGGCTGATGTCGCCCGGCGTATAGCTGCTCAGCTGGGCGTTGTCGAACTGCACGGCGGGGTTGATGCGCAGCATGCTGCCGATGTCGCCGTTGCCCGCGACCTGCGCCTGCAGGTAATCCGCTTCCAGGGCCAGGCCCTCGCTGTAGCGGAACGCCGGCTGGGTGAGTGCGCCGACCTTGAGCGCCGGCATCCGTCCGCGCGGCGCTGGCACTGCGGCGGCAGGCTCCAGGGCGTAGCTGCCATCACGCCGCCGTACCGCCTGCAGGCCGGTGCCATCGAGAAGGCGGGCGAAGCCTTCCTCCAGCGTCGTCCCCGGGGCCAGCGCGGGCGCCTGCCGCCCGGCGGTCAGTCCCGGGTCGAACGCGAGCGCCACGCCGTGCTGGCCGGCCCACCCGGACAGGGCGCGGCCCAGCGGCACCGCGGCGTGGGCCTGGCCAGGCGGCGTGGCCTGGGCATGGACGAAGATCGGGGTGGCCATCAGGGCCAAGGACAGGGCGCTGCGGGCAATCAGGGCAGGACGGGAGGTCATGGAGGGCGATGGAATGAGAAGGAGTCCCCTACTTGCCCCGCGAACACGGAAAAAATGTCACCCGGCGCAGAAACCAGCCGCGAACCCTCAACCCGGTGCGACCACGACCCACCACCCGCCGGCGCTGCGGTGTATCCGCACGGGGTAGGTGGCTTCGAGCAGGGCGAGGCTGCGCTCGCTGTCGTCCAGCGGGTAGGCGCCGGAAACCGGCATCGCCGCAATCCGGGGATCGCAGCGCAGGACGCCCCGGCGGTATCGGGACAGCGCGGCGAGCACCTCGCCCAGCGGCCGGGCATCGACCTCGAGCATGCCTCTGGTCCAGGCGGCGACGCTGGCATCCAGCGCCTCGCTGGCGTGGCGGCCCGCGGTGTCGAACCAGGCTTGCTGCCCGGATGCCAGCCGCCACGCAGGACGGGTACCTGCGTGGATTTCAAGCACGCCATCGAACAGGGCAAGGCGGGTGCGATGTGGCGACAGGCGAACGTTGAAGCGCGTGCCGAGTGCACGTACCCGACCGTGTACGGTAACCACCTCGAACGGACGCGCGGGCGCATGACGATCCACGGCGGTGTCCACCTGCAGCTGGCCGCGCTCGAGCCGGACCCGACGGTGGAGCGGATCGACCTCCACGCGCACCTCGGTATCGGTGTCCAGCCATAGCGCGCTTCCGTCGGGCAGGATCACGCGACGCCGCTCGCCGATCGCGGTCCGTTCGGCCTGCCCGGGCGAGGGCCGCGCAACCATCTGCCACCCGAGCCAGGCGCCCGGCACCAGCGTCATCCACAGGCCAATGCGCTTGATCGCTGCGCGACGCTGCCGATCCTGCGGCCGGCCCAGCACCGGCAATGCCCAGTCACCGGGTACCTGCGCCACCAGCGCCTGCAGGTGCCGCGCGCGCTGCCAGGCACGTGCATGGTCGGGGTGTTGCGCACACCAGCGTTCGCAGGCGGCGCGCGTGCCCGGGCTGTCATCGTCATGCAGGCGCAGCAGCCAGTCGGCGGCCTGTTCGAGCGCCTCGCGCGGGAGGGGCTCGCCGCTGCCCAGGTGTTCAGCCGGCATGGGCAAGACAGCCGACCAACGCCCGCTTCATGTGCCGCTTCACCGTGCTCAGCGACAGGTGCAGCCGCTGTGCGATGGCCTCGTAGCGCAGTCCCTCGAACTGGGCCAGCAGGAAGACCTGGCGCGCCGCCACGGGCAGGCCATCGAGCATCGCATCGATCTGCTGCAGCGCTTCACGCACCAGCGCCTGGTCTTCCAGCGACGGCACCACCCCCTCCGGCAGGGCGGCCAGTTGGTCCAGGTAGGCGCGCTCCAGCGATTGCCGGCGGAACCAGTTGGCGGCCAGTCCGCGTGCCACGGTGGTGAGGAACGCGCGGGGTTCGCGCAGGGCGGCCAGGTCGCGGTCCTGGAGCAGGCGGATGAAGGTGTCCTGGGTGAGATCGGCGGCGGTCTCGCGGCAGCCCACGCGCCCGCTCAGCCAGCCATGCAACCAACTGCGGTGGTCCCGGTAAAGGGTGACCAGGTGCTCGCGCTGTGCCTGCATGGGAGTGCCTTGGGAGCGCGGACGGCGCCGCACCCGTATTGATGTGAATGAGAATGATTCGCAAGTATGGCAATACCGACGCTGTATTGCCAGTGCCGATTTGTCTTGAATCACTGCGCGACAACCGCATATCCGTTACATCTGCCAGCCACGCTGGCCATGACACGAAAGAGGAACTCCCCATGCGGATGGACAAACTCACCTCGCGTTTCCAGCAGGCGCTGGCCGACGCGCAGTCGCTGGCCGTGGGCCGCGACCACAACATCATCGAGCCGGTACACGTGTTCACCGCCTTGCTGGACCAGCAGGGCGGCAGCACGCGCCCGCTGCTGTCCCAGGCCGGCGTCAACGTGCCGGTGCTGCGCGAACGCCTCAACGAGGCGCTCGATGCGCTGCCGAAGGTCTCCGGGCAGGAAGGCAACCTGTCCATCGGCAACGACCTCAACCGCCTGCTCAACAACACCGACAAGCTGGCCCAGCAGCACGGCGATGCCTTCATCGCCAGCGAGTGGTTCGTGCTGGCCGCATTGGACGACAGCGGCACGCTGGGCATGGCGCTGCGCGCCGCCGGTGCCGACAAGACCCGCATCGACGCGGCGATCGACAAGATCCGCGGCGGTGAAAGCGTGCAGTCGGAAAACGCCGAAGAACAGCGCCAGGCGCTGGAGAAGTACACCATCGACCTGACCGCGCGCGCCGAGAGCGGCAAGCTGGACCCGGTGATCGGCCGCGACGAAGAGATCCGCCGCACCATCCAGGTGCTGCAGCGCCGGACCAAGAACAACCCGGTGCTGATCGGCGAACCCGGCGTGGGCAAGACCGCGATCGTGGAAGGCCTGGCCCAGCGCATCATCAACGACGAAGTGCCCGAAGGCCTGCGCGGCAAGCGCGTGCTGTCGCTGGACATGGGCGCGCTGATCGCCGGCGCCAAGTTCCGCGGCGAATTCGAAGAGCGCCTCAAGGCCGTGCTCAACGACCTGGCCAAGAGCGAAGGGCAGGTGATCCTGTTCATCGACGAGCTGCACACCATGGTCGGCGCGGGCAAGGCCGATGGCGCGATGGATGCCGGCAACATGCTCAAGCCGGCGCTGGCCCGTGGCGAACTGCACTGCGTGGGTGCGACCACCCTGGACGAGTACCGCAAGTACATCGAGAAGGATGCCGCGCTGGAGCGCCGCTTCCAGAAGGTGCTGGTGGGCGAGCCCAGCGTGGAGGACACCATTGCGATCCTGCGCGGGCTCAAGGAAAAGTACGCCGTGCACCATGGCGTGGAAATCACCGACCCGGCGATCGTCGCGGCCGCCACGCTATCGCATCGTTACATCGCCGACCGCCAGCTGCCGGACAAGGCCATCGACCTGATGGACGAAGCCGCCTCGCGCATCCGCATGGAAATCGACTCCAAGCCGGAAGAGCTTGATCGCTTGGAGCGTCGCGTGATCCAGCTGAAGATCCAGCGCGAGATGCTCAGGAAGGAAAAGGACGAGGCCTCGCGGCAGCGCCTGGCCGACCTGGAGAGCGATATCGATGCGCTGGAGCGCGAGTTCTCCGACCTCAACGAAATCTGGAAGTCGGAGAAGGCCACGCTGCAGGGCGCCACCCGGATCAAGGAGCAGATCGAGCAGGCCAGGCTGGAGCTGGAATCGGCCCAGCGCCGGCAGGATTTTGGCCGCATGAGCGAGATCCAGTACGGGCAGTTGCCGCAGCTGGAGAAGCAGTTGGCCGCGGCGCAGCAAGTGGAGACCACCGAATTCAAGCTGGTCCAGGACCGGGTCACCGCCGAGGAGATCGCCGAAGTGGTTTCGCGCTGGACCGGTATCCCGGTCAACCGCATGCTGGAAGGCGAGCGCGACAAGCTGCTGCGCATGGAAGACATGTTGCATGACCGCGTGGTGGGCCAGGAAGAGGCGATCAAGGTGGTGTCCGATGCCGTGCGTCGTTCGCGCGCCGGGCTCTCCGATCCGGATCGTCCCAGCGGCTCGTTCCTGTTCCTGGGCCCCACCGGCGTGGGCAAGACCGAGCTGTGCAAGGCGCTGGCCGAGTTCCTGTTCGACAGCACCGACGCGATGATCCGCATCGACATGAGCGAGTTCATGGAGAAGCACAGCGTGGCCCGCCTGATCGGTGCGCCCCCGGGCTACGTGGGCTACGAAGAGGGCGGCTACCTCACCGAGGCGGTGCGCCGTCGCCCGTATTCGCTGATCCTGCTGGATGAGGTGGAGAAGGCGCACCCGGACGTGTTCAACATCCTGCTGCAGGTGCTCGACGATGGCCGCCTCACCGACGGTCAGGGCCGCACCGTGGACTTCCGCAACACCGTCATCGTGATGACGTCCAACCTGGGCTCGCACCAGATCCAGGACATGAGCGGCGATGACAGCCCGGAGGCCTACACGCAGATGAAGGCCGCGGTGATGGGCGTGGTCCAGGCGCACTTCCGCCCGGAGTTCATCAACCGCCTGGACGACATCGTGGTGTTCCACCCGCTGGACAAGGTGCAGATCAAGCAGATCGCCCGCATCCAGATGCAGGGCCTGGAGAAGCGGCTGGCCGAGCGCAACCTGCGCATCGAGGTGAGCGATGCGGCGTTCCAGCTGCTGGGCAACGTCGGCTTCGATCCGGTCTACGGCGCGCGCCCGCTCAAGCGTGCGATCCAGTCGCAGCTGGAAAACCCGCTGGCGCAGAAGATCCTGTCCGGCGAGTTCCTCAGCGGCGACGTGATCCAGGTCGATGCGGCCGAGGGCAAGCTGGTGTTCGTGAAGGGCTGAGCCCGGCGCCCGTGAACAAGCCCCTGCCTACGGGCGGGGGCGTACTTCGCGGTACGGGCCCTCGGTGCCGAATCCGCGCCCGCGCGACCATGAATGTCTTTGTTGCGGCGCTCTGATCTCTCGCTCCCTTTTCTCCGCAGCAGGTGTCTCTGCGTGCGATGGCTTTCTACGTGATGCCATCCACTTTGACGGGAGCGTTTTTCCCATCGTGACCCATGGTCGGTGAGGTATGTGCGACGTCGGATAGTTTGACGTGGGTCCTTGGATTCATTTCAGGCGTGCTTTGCTGGCTGCAGCCATGTGAATGCTGAAGGCTTCTTGCTTGAGCGCTTGTGCAAGCGAATCGAGCTCGTCTTCGCTGATGCTGTTCGCCAGGTAGGGCCGTCCATTGTCCTGTGCATGGACATGCCTTGGCAGGTAGCGTGTCACCACGCCTTGCTCCAGCGCTTCACTTGTGGAGCTCGCGCGGAAGTAGACGCGCTCATTGACATCGGGTAACTCGAAATCGGCCCAGGCCAGCGCCAGCTCCCAGCGGCAGGGGCCGCGCCCGTAGTAATCCTTCTCGGACATCTGATCGAGAAACAGGACGAAAGAATACTTGCCATCACCGAGGTCCCTGACCGGCAAGGTGACCGCGTAAGTTGCTGGCGCCTGCTGCACACCTTGAAGGTTGGTGACCTCTGGCAGACAGTTCTGGTTGGCCACGTGGTAAGAGGCGCGTGCTTGATGTGCCTCCAGGCCGTTGGGCCCGTTTTCCACGTTGATGAGGATTTCAACCGCATCCTTGGGGTGCGGATCAAGCGCATAGGGTGGATACGTTGGCTCAGAGCAGCCTGCTAGCAGAAGAGCGGCCAACACGACTGCGCCCGTGCTCAGGCGGCGCCGCACTCTTTGAACCACTGGGGCAGTTGCGTTCATTGCCACTCCGGGACGGGGCTGTGCCCACCCTGTTCGATGTCAGGCTTGTCGAGAGAATTGTGCGCGATTCCAAGCCGGCAGAAGGGTAGGGATTCTCTGAAATTGCGCCCTGCGAGACGCGGTTTCCCCTGCATCCCCCCTTGCCGCGCTACGCTTCCTTCGCCCCACTGGCCCGTGGTTTCCAGGCCGCTGAGGATCAGCACGGATATACACTCCACAAGGATTGCCCATGTCTCGCACGTTGCCCCTCGCCGGCTGCCTTGCCACTCTCTTGTCGATGCTGGCAACGGCCCACGCACAGGAGGCCGCCACCGCAGCAAGTTCCGAAGTGTTGTTGCGCCCCACCACCGCGGACTATGTGCAGGGCTATGAGGCGACCCAGCCCGGCTCCGGCAACCGGATCCTCGAGTTCGTTCCCAAGGGGGAGGACGTGCAGCACTGGACGGAATTGCTCACCGTGCAGCAGTTCCGCGACTCGGCGCACGTGCCGCCGCGCGAATTCCTGGACATCATCGGCAAGGGCTGGATGCAGGCCTGCCCGGAGGCCAGCGTGACCTTGATCCTTGAGGACGTGGAGAACGGCTATCCGATTGCGGTGGCGCAGATGATCTGCCCCAACAACGCGCAGACAGGCAAGCCGGAGTACACCTGGCTCAAGGGCATCCAGGGCCGGGCCAGTCTGTACGTGGTGCAGAAGGCCTTCCGTTTCGTCCCGGATCGCGAGCAGATGACCACCTGGGTGCGTTACCTCGGCCAGGTGAAGGTCTGCAATGAGAAGGACGCGCAGCACCCCTGTCCCTGATGCAGGGGTGCCGGCCGGAGCGTAGATCACCGCCGCTTACAAGCCCATGCGTAATCGGCATGAGCCGACGCGTGCGGCGGTGCTGTGCTGCGCTATCGTCCGCATTCAACCGGAGGAGGCGTGATGGCAGAGCACGGTAGTCAAGGGCAGGCCCCAGCACCGCAGTGGAAGGCGGAAACCATCGCCGTCCACGGCGGCTACACCCCGGACCCCACCACCCGCGCGGTGGCGGTGCCGATCTACCAGACCGTGGCCTATGCCTTCGACGATACCCAGCACGGTGCGGACCTGTTCGATCTGAAGGTGCCGGGCAATATCTACACGCGCATCATGAACCCCACCACCGACGTGCTGGAGCAGCGCATCGCCGCGCTCGAAGGCGGTATCGGCGCACTCGCGCTGGCCTCGGGGCAGGCCGCCATCACCTACGCGATCCAGACCATCGCCGAAGCCGGTGACAACATCGTCTCCTCCAGCGCGCTGTATGGCGGCACCTACAACCTGTTCGCGCATACCCTGCCGCAGTTCGGCATCCAGACCCGCTTCGCCGCCTACGACGACCCGGACGCCTTCGCCGCGCTGATCGACGAACGCACCAAGGCGGTGTTCGTCGAGTCGATCGGCAATCCGCGCGGCAACATCACCGATATCGAAGCGGTGGCCAGGATCGCCCATGCGCATGGGGTGCCGGTGATCGTCGACAACACCGTGGCCACCCCGTACCTGCAGCGCTCGTTCGACTTCGGTGCCGACATCGTGGTGCATTCGCTGACCAAGTACCTGGGCGGCCATGGCACCAGCCTGGGCGGGGCGATCGTCGACGCCGGACGCTTTCCGTGGGCCGAGCACAAGCAGCGCTTCCCGCGCTTGAACGAGCCCGACGTGAGTTACCACGGCGTGGTCTACACCGAGGCGCTTGGTCCGGCGGCGTACATCGGGCGCGCACGTGTGGTGCCGCTGCGCAACACCGGTGCGGCGATCTCGCCCTTCAATGCCTTCCTGATCCTGCAAGGCATCGAGACGCTGGCGCTGCGCATGGACCGGATCAACGCCAACACGCTGGCGGTGGCCGCGTTCCTGCGCGACCACGCCAAGGTCGACTGGGTGAACTACGCGGCGCTGCCCGATCACCCTGAGCATGCCTTGGTGCAGAAGTACCTGCGCGGCCACGGCTCCGGCGTGCTCACCTTCGGTCTGCCCGGCGGGCGTGCGGCCGGCGCTCGCTTCCTGGATGCACTGCAGTTGTTCACCCGGCTGGTGAACCTGGGCGATGCCAAGTCGCTGGCCACGCATCCGGCCTCCACGACGCACCGGCAACTGGATGCGGCCGAGCTGCAGAGGGCCGGCGTGAGTGAAGACACCGTTCGCCTGTCCATCGGCATCGAACACATCGACGACCTGCTGGCCGATCTGGCCCAGGCGCTGTCCAAGGCGTAGAGGCGGGACCCACGGCGGTCGGTGCGGGCCGACCGCCGTGGGGTTTTTGCGCAGGATCGGTCACGCGTGGAGCCCGAATGCGACGCGACGGGCCGCCCGCGGCGTTACACCACCGGGATGCTGTGCTTGCCCAGAGTGCGGTACGGCGGGGTGGCCATCACCATCTCGGCCAGCGAATACGCCAGTTCGCGTTCTGCCATCACCGTGCCGTCGGCGCCGTGCTCGAGCAGATGCTTCACTTCGGCATCGCTGTGCGCGCGGGCCAGCAGGGTCAGCCCCGGGTTGAGCGCGCGTAGCTTGGCCAGGGTTTCGCCCGCTTCCAGCGGCTGCGGGATGGCCAGCACCGCGATCTTGGCGCGCTCGGGATGGGCCTCGGCCAGCACCTTGTCCGAGGCGGCACTGCCGCGGATACCGGGCAGGCCGGCCGCGTGCGCCTCGGCCACGTGTTCCTTGTTGTCGTCGATCACCAGCACCGGTACCCCGCGGTCGCGCAGTACCTGGGCCAGCGCACTGCCGACACGGCCGTAGCCGATCACGATGGCGTGGTCGTGCAGGTCCAGCGATGGCCCGGGCGGCAGTTCGATCTCGACGGCGGTCGGGGTGGTTTCCTGGTGCTTGGCCAGCCAACGGTCGAGCAGCCCGAACACCAGCGGGTTGAGCATGATCGAGATCAGCGCACCGGCCAGCACCAGCGCCTGGCCGGTGGGCGGCAGGATCTTCAGGGTCACGCCGAGGCCGGCGATGATGAAGGCGAATTCGCCGATCTGCGCCAGGCTGGCCGAAATGGTCAGCGCGGTGCCGGTGGGGTGCCCGAACGCGCGCACGATCACGAACGCGGCGGCGGACTTGCCGAACATGATGATCGCCGCGGTCGCCAATACCTGCCACGGGTGCTCGATGAGGATCGCCGGATTGAACAGCATGCCCACCGAGACGAAGAACAGCACCGCGAACGCATCGCGCAGCGGCAGCGAATCATTGGCCGCCTTGTGGCTCAGCTCCGATTCGTTGAGCAGCATGCCGGCGAAGAATGCACCGAGCGCGAACGACACCCCGAACAGCATCGCCGAGCCGAAGGCCACGCCCAGCGCGATCGCCAGCACGGCCAGGGTGAACAGCTCGCGCGAGCCGGTACCGGCGATGCGCTCGAGGATCCACGGGATCACCCGGCGCCCGACCACCAGCATTACCGCCACGAACAGGCCCAGCTGCACGAAGGTCCAGCCGATGCTGGCCAGCACGCTGCCGACGGTATGGGTTTCATTGGCCGCATCCGGGCCGAACACGCCGGCCAGGACCGGCATCATCACCAGGGCCAGGACGCAGGCCAGGTCTTCCACGATCAGCCAGCCGATCGCGATCTTGCCGCGCGTGGTTTCCAGCAGGCGCCGTTCTTCCATCGCGCGCAGCAGCACCACGGTACTGGCGGTGGCCAGCGAGAAACCGAACACCACGCCGTAGATCACCGGCCAGCCCATCAACGCGGCCAAGCCCCAGCCGAGCAGGGTGGCGACCAGGATCTGGCCGATCGCACCCGGGATGGCGATCGCCTTGACCTCCATCAGGTCCTTCAGCGAGAAATGCAGGCCGACGCCGAACATCAGCAGCATTACCCCGATCTCGGCCAGCTGGTTGGCCAGCGCCTGGTCGGCCACGAAGCCAGGGGTGAACGGCCCTACGCAGATGCCCGCAACCAGATAGCCGACCAGGGGAGACAAACGCAGCTTGTTGGCCAGCGCGCCCAGGATGAAGGCGAGCCCAAGGCCAACGGCGACGATGTTGATCAGGTCGGTGTCATGGTGCATCGGGGCTCGCAGAAATAGGGGATGTCCCGATTTTCACCGATGCGGCCGATCCGGGCAAACACTGCGTGCGGCGATGCTGGTATGTCCCCATGGTCAGGTGATGTGCTGTCCCGGACAAAGGACGGGCGGAGCGATGAATGCGCAGATCCCCGTATTTGCACAGCCCAAACGCACATGCCCCGGCGTACCGGGGCATGGCGGTCATCAGGCAGAGGTGTTTACCACTTGTAGGTCACGCGGCCATACACGTACGCGCCATTGAACCCGTACGGCGAGTAGTTGCTGTACGGCAACATGCCCCAGGTGGAGTTCTGCAGGTCCACGGTGCGGTCGGGGTACTCGTCCAGCAGGTTGTCCGCGCCCAGGGTCAGTGCCCAGTTCTCGCTCGGCTTGTAGCTGACCGACGCGTCCAGCACCCACGAGGCGTCGTAGGTCTGGTCACGCAGTGCGGTGGCCGAGTTGCGCACGGTGAAGCTGCCGTAGCGGGTGGCGGCCAGGTTCAGGTCCCAATGGTCGCTGCGCCAGGTGCCGCTGAGGATGGTCTTGTCGCGCGGGTAGCTGTCCTCGATGCGGCCGATCTCATCGCGACCGATCAGCGACTGGGTGATGCCCAGCGTGCCGAACACCGGCGGCGAGGCGATGAACTTCTTCACCTCGGTTTCGTTGTAGCTGTAGGCCGCGGTCAGTTCCAAGGTGCTGGCGCTGAAGGGAATGCTGTAGCTGGACACCGCATCCACGCCACGGGTGCGGGTATCCACGCCGTTGGTGAAGTAGGAGAACGCGGTGACGCCCGGCAGGCCCAGCCCGCTGAGCAGCGAGTTGGCCGCCGCATTGGTGGTGATGTTGGTGGACAGCACGATGCGGTCGTCGATGTCGATCTGGTACGCATCCACCGTCAGGTATAGGCGTTCGACCGGCTGCAGCACCAGGCCCAGGCTGTAGGACGTGGAACTTTCGGCCTTGAGCGGGCTGGCCCCCAGTGCCTGCGCGGCCTGGCTGGTGGTGGGGAAGGTGCCGCGTTCGACGAAGGCGCCGTTGACGATCGTGCTGGTTACCGCCTGGTAGCTCTGCTGGGCCAGCGACGGCGCGCGGAAGCCGGAGGACGCGGTGGCGCGCAGGGCGACCTTGTCGGTGAACGCGTAGCGCGCCGACAGCTTGCCGGAGAACTTGTCGCCGAAGTCCGAATAGTCTTCGTAGCGACCGGTCAGGCCGGCCGAGAACTTGTCGGTGAGGTCTGCCTCCAGCCCGGCATACACCGCGTAGTTGTGGCGATCGTTGGACACCGCGTTGAGCGGGGTGAATCCACCGAAGCCCTGCGCGCCGCTGCCGAAGTACGAATTGGCTTCACCGGCGGACTGCTCCCACTTCTCGCGGCGGTACTCACCGCCGAAGGACAGCGTGACCGGGTAGGCCAGGCCCCAGTCCAGCGATTTGGTCAGATCGGCGTTGACGATGTCCTGGGTGTACTTCAGCGCACCGTCGTAGAACGAGCGCGGACTGGTCAGGCCGAGGCTGTAGTTGATGCTGTTGCGGGTGTGGAAGTCGATCGTGTTCTCGCCGTGGTTGGCGCTCACGTCCCAGGTCCAGCCGTTGTCGGTGTCGCCCTTGACCCCGGCCACCAGCGAGCGGTCCTTGGAGTACTGGTTGATCTGCGGCACGAAGCCGTCCGGATAGGTCTGCGCCAGCAGCGCGCCCTGGCCACTGTTGGTGCGCGAGCGGTAGAACGCGAACGAGGTGATGTCGCGGTTGCTGGCCATCGCCGTGGCATAGGCCGAGACATGGTCGTTGAACTGGAAGCTGGCGTTGACCGACGCGGCGGTGGCGTCCACCTGCGGGTCGCCCACGACGAAGGTCTTCTGGCCGATATCGGGGAAGTTGCCGGTGTTGGGCGTGGTGCCCAGGTACGGACCGGCGCGGTTGCTTTCATCCTGCTGCAGGATCTGCCCGGCCACGTGCACGCTGCCGCGACCGTCGGCGAAACCGATCCCGGCATCGCCGGAGATCTGGTACTTGTTGCCGTCGCCGGCCGAGTACTGGCCCGCATCCACGGCCAGGCTGCCGCCGGAGGCGGAGCCCTTGAGCACGATGTTGACCACGCCGGCGATGGCGTCCGAGCCGTACTGGGCCGAGGCGCCGTCGCGCAGCACTTCCACGCGCTCGATGGCCGCGATCGGGATCGCATTGATGTCCACTGCCGACGAGCCGCGGCCGATGCTGCCGTTGACGTTGATCTGCGCCGAGGTATGCCGGCGCTTGCCGTTGACCAGCACCAGCACCTGGTCCGGGGAGAGGCCGCGCAACTGGGCCGGGCGGATGCCGCTGGTGCCGTCGGTCAGCGCCGGGCGCGGGAAGTTCAGCGAGGGCAGGGCACGCGCCAGTGCGGTGGCCAGCTCGGTGGTGCCGGTGGACTGCAGGGCTTCGGGGGTGATGATGTCGATCGGGGACTGCGACTCGGCCACGGTGCGGTCGGCCACCCGGGTGCCGGTGACGATGATGGTGTCCAGCGTATTGGCCGCGGTGCGCGCGGGCGCGTCCTGGGCCAGGGCGGCGAAGCTGGACGCGCCGAGGACGACAGCGACGGCGGCGGCGAGCGTACTGGTCTTGCGGTTCATCAGGGTGGGGCTCCGGTAGGAATGGCGCGGCACCGGAACGACATCGCGACGGGGTGGGGCGGGGTCGGCGAAGGCGGGTGTTGCGGTGCGCAATAAACGAATTAACGGGATATTCATCGCTTGTCAAATGCCTGCCATAATCCAAAAAACGTTGCAGCAGCAACCATTTACGTGAATATGCAGGTCAGTTGGCGGGTTCAACGGGAGGGTCCCGGGGAAGCGCGGGCAGGGTCGTGGGAGAGAGAACGAGACCTGCCGCGCATCCCGGGGCGCGTCAAGTATTCGTTAACGTTAGAATTACGTCGCAGGAAGGGTGCTTACCAGCACATTCCATTCCGTTATATGGACCCCCCAAGATGATTTCCCTTCGTAACTTCGCCTTGCGCCGTGGCGAGCGGCTGCTGTTGTCCAATGTCGACCTGACCCTGCACGCGGGGTACCGCGTCGGCGTGGTCGGCCGCAACGGGGCCGGCAAGTCCAGCCTGTTCGCCGCCGTGAAGGGTGAGCTGGAGGCGGACAAGGGTGATGTCGACCTGCCCGGCAAGGTCCGCATCGCCAGCGTCGCCCAGGAAACCCCGTCGCTGCCCGATCCGGCACTGCAGTTCGTGCTGGAGGGCGACACCGAGGTGGCCGCCGTCATGCGCATGGAGGCCGATGCGGCTGCGCGCGAAGACTGGGAGGCGGTCGCCACTGCACACCAGAAGATGGCCGAGATCGGCGCCTATGACGCCGAAGCGCGGGCGGGCAAGCTGCTGCACGGCCTGGGCTTCCCGGCCGAGACGCACTCGCGGGCCGTGTCCTCGTTCTCCGGCGGCTGGCGCGTGCGCCTGAACCTGGCGCGCGCGCTGATGATGCCCAGCGACCTGCTGCTGCTCGACGAACCGACCAACCACCTCGATCTGGACGCGGTGTTCTGGCTGGAACAGTGGCTGCTCAAGTACCCGGGCACCCTGTTGCTGATCTCGCATGACCGCGAGTTCCTCGACAACGTGGCCACCCACACGCTGCACCTGCATGGCGGTGGCGCCAAGCTGTACCCCGGCGGCTATACCGACTTCGAGCGCCAGCGCGCCGAGCAGCTGCGCCAGCAGCAGATCGCGCACGACAAGGAACAGGCCGAGCGCGCCCACCTGCAGAGCTTCATCGACCGCTTCAAGGCGCAGGCCAGCAAGGCCGCCCAGGCGCAGAGCCGCATGAAGCGCCTGGCCAAGCTGGCCGGCACCGAGGCGGTGCGCGCCGAGCGCGAGTTCCGCATCGAGTTCTCGCCGCCGGCCAAGCTGCCGTTCTCGCTGATCCGCCTCAACCACGTCGACGCCGGTTACGGCGCCGATTCGGTGATCCTGCACAACGTGGGCTTCGGCCTGGAAGCCGGCCAGCGCATCGGCCTGCTGGGCCCGAACGGCGCGGGCAAGACCACGCTGGTGAAGACGCTTGTCGGTGAGCTGGCCCCGCTGAGTGGCGAGCGCGCCGCGCACCCGGACCTGCGCATCGGCTACTTCGCCCAGCACACGGTGGAGTCGCTGCACGAAGGCCAGTCGCCGATGGAGCACTTCCGCGACCTGGACCGGGATGCACCGAACCAGACCTTCCGCGATTTCCTCGGCAAGTGGAATTTCGCCGGGGACCGTGCGTTCGAACCGGTGGATGGCTTCTCCGGCGGCGAGCGTGCGCGCCTGGCCCTGTCGCTGATCGCCTACCAGCAGCCCAACGTACTGCTGCTCGACGAACCGACCAACCACCTTGACCTGGAAATGCGCGAAGCGCTGGCCGAAGCGCTGGCCGACTTCGAGGGCGCGATCGTGATGGTCTCGCATGACCGCCACCTGATCGGCCTGGTCTGCGACACCTTCTGGCGCGTGGCCGATGGCGTGGTCGAGCCGTTCGACGGCGACCTGGACGCGTATGCGGCGTGGCTGCGCTCGCGGCCCGCCGCACAGGGCACCAAGCAGAAGATGGCCGCCGCCGCGCCGGAACCGGCGCCGCCGACGCCGCCGCTGCCGGCCCGGAAGCCGGCCAACCCGCACAAGCTGGCCGCTGCCGAAGCCAAGGTGGGCGAACTGGAAGCCCTGTTGGCCGACCTGGACCGCCAGCTGGCCGACCCCGCCAATTACGCCGATGCGACCCGCATGGCCGTGCTTGGCCGTGACCGCGAAGCGACCGCCACCCTGCTCGGCAAGGCCGAGCAGGCGTGGATGGAATTGCTGGACGCCTGATCGCGGTGGGTGATGCGGCACGTGGGTACGTGCCGCATCCTGCGTAGATCCACGCCATGCGTGGATGCGCCGGGCGGCGGCGTTGCGCCGGCCACGCATGGCGTGGCCCTACGCGGTTCAGCGCGTGGGATCCTGTGTTTCCAACCATGCCCGGAACCGACGCGCGGCGTCGCTCTCGGCGCGTGAGCGCAAGCGCGTCAGCCAGTACCGCCCCAGCTCGAGCGTCGGCGTGAACGGCTGCACCAGCCGCCCCTGCGCCAGGTCCTGCTCGAACATCTTCAGCGGCAGCAGGGCCACGCCGGCCCCGGACGCCGCCGCGCTGGCCAGGGTCAACGAGGAATCGAACACCGGCCCGCGCGCCTCCAGTTCGGCCACCCCCGCGACCTGCAGCCAACGCGGCCACTCGTCGCTGCGATAGGACCGCAGCAGCGTCACGTTGGCCAGGTCACGCGGATGCCGCAGCGTGCGCGCGACCGCGGGTGCGCACAGCGGCGCGAACGGTGCGTCCAGCACGGGCGTGCAGACCTGGCCCTGCCAGTCGCCATCGCCGAAGCGGATGGCCATGTCCAGGCCCTCGCCGGCCAGGTCGATGCGGTTGTTGTGGGTCTGCACGCGCAGCTCGATGTCCGGGTGCAGGGCGGCAAAGCCCGCCAGGCGTGGCAGCAGCCAACCGGTGGCAAACGTGCCGACCACGCCCACCCCGAGGACCTCGCGGAAGTGCCCGCCGACGAACCGGTCCAGGCTCACGGCGATGCGGTCGAACGCCTCGTTGAGCACCGGGTACAGTCGCGCGCCTTCGTCGGTGAGCGCCACCCCGCGTGGCAGCCGGTTGAACAGCGACACCCCGAGGCGGTCCTCCAGCGCCCGGATCTGGTGGCTCAGCGCCGCCTGGCTGACGCACAGCTCGAGCGCGGCTCGGGTGAAGTTCTGGTGGCGCGCGGCCGCCTCGAAGGCACGCAGTGCGTTGAGTGGCAGCTGGGGGCGGATCATGGGCGAGCCGTGAGAAGGGATGATGGATGATCGCATTGATTCGGCGACCTGCACCCGCCCGGGGGCGATAGGGTCACGCTCTCGATCCAGCGCCGCCGCGTCCACTGCGGCGAGACATTATCCTGGCTAATGGCTCTCCCTGAAAATGCTCGCTGGTTCGTCGCGGCCACGGCGTGAATACTTCCGCCTCCCCTTGGAGATCCCACATGCTCGCTCGACGACAGTTCCTGCATTGGACCGGGGCCGCCGCTGCCTCGGCGCTGGCCGCTTCCGCGCTCGCCAAGGTGCCGCCCGTCGCACCCGCGCCGGCGGCGGCCGCCAAGGACTTCGCGGCGCTGGAGGCCGCCAGCGGCGGTCGCCTCGGCGTGACCCTGCTGGATACCGGCAGCGGGCAGCGCATCGGCCACCGCCAGGACGAGCGCTTCCCGATGTGCAGCACCTTCAAGTTCGCGTTGTGCGCGACCGTCCTGCACCAGGCGGATGCCGGTGCGCTGGCGCTGGATCGGCGGGTGCCGGTGCGCCAGCAGGACATGCTCTCGCATGCACCGGTCACCACCCGGCATATCGGCAAGGACCTGAGCGTGCGCGACCTGTGCCGGGCCACGATGGTCACCAGCGACAATCCGGCGGCCAACCTGCTGCTCGGCGTGGTCGGTGGGCCACCGGCGGTGACCCGCTTCCTGCGGGACACCGGCGACGCGGTGACCCGCAACGATCGGCTGGAGCCGGACATGAATCGCTTTGCGCCGGGCGATCCGCGCGACACCACCAGCCCGGCGGCGATGGCCGCCAGCCTGCACCGCCTGGTACTGGGGCCGGTGCTGGCGCCGGCCTCCCGCCAGCAACTGGCCGATTGGCTGATCGACAACGAAACCGGTGACGCGCGCCTGCGCGCCGGCCTGTCCAAGGCGTGGCGGGTGGGCGACAAGACCGGGAGCAATGGCGAAGACACCACCAACGACATCGCGATCCTGTGGCCCGTGGCCGGCGGCGCACCGTGGGTGCTGACCAGCTACCTGCAGGGCGCCACCGTGGACGATGCCGGCCGCAACGACGTGCTGCGCCAGGTGGCCGTGCTCGCCGAGCAACGCATCCGCGCAGGGGGCTGATCCCCGCCGCAGGCCGGCGTCAGCCACGCCCGGGCCGGGTTACGCCTCGGCGTGGCTGGTGCGCACCGCCTCCAGGAAATCGCGGCCCCAGCGGTCCACGTCGTAATACTCCACGCTGCCGAACAGCTGGCGCATGCGACCGGTGGCTTCCTCGTCGGGCATCGACAGTGCCTGCAGCAGCCCGGCGGTGAGGTCGGCCGGATCGTGCGGATTGGTCAGCACCGCGCCCTTGAGTTCGGCCGCCGCGCCGGCAAATTCGCTCAGCACCAGCACGCCGCTGCTGCCTTCGATGCCATGGGTGGCGACGAATTCCTTGGCCACCAGGTTGAGCCCATCGCGCAGCGGGGTGATCCACATCACCTGCGCGGCCGCGTAATGCGCCACCACCTGCTCGAACGGCAATGCCTGGGCGAAGAACCGCACCGGGGTCCAGTCCAGGCGTGAAAAACGGCCGTTGATGCGGCCCACCGCCTGTTCGATCTGGTTCTGCAGCGTGCGATACACGGTCATTTCGCGGGCCGCCGGCACGCATACCATCAGCAGGGTGACCTTGCCCTGGCGCTCGGGGTGCTGTTCGAGCAGGCGCTCGAAGGCTTCCAGCTTGGCCAGCGTGCCCTTGGTGTAATCCAGCCGCTCCACCGACAGCACCAGCTTGCGCGCGCCGATCTCACGTCGCAGTTTGAAGATGTCGTTGCGCACATCGCTGCGGGCCAGCACGCTATGGATGCGGCGCAGGTCGGTGCCGACCGGGTGCGCGCCCAGCGCGATCTCGCGGTCGCCCACGCGCAGGCGCGTGGTCATGGTGTCCAGGCCCACCGCGCAGCCGTAGGTGAGGAAGCGCGGCGCGCAGCTTTCCCAGGCCAGTCGCTCCGTCGGTACCGCACCGCGCACCACGTCCACGAAGTTCTCCACCTGGCGCGGGATGTGGAACCCGATGTAGTCGCACGACAACAGGCTGCCGATGATCTCGCGCCGCCACGGCACCACGTTGAACACGTCGGCCGAGGGGAAGTAGGTGTGGTGGAAGAAGGCGATTTTCAGGTCCGGGCGCAGCTCGCGCAGCGTCGCCGGCACCATCCACAGGTTGTAGTCGTGGATCCATACGGTGGCGCCGTGCGCGGCTTCGGCGGCGGTGGCCTCGGCGAACTTGCGGTTGACCTTGAGGAACACCTGCCAGTCGTCTTCGCGGAAGCGCGCACGTTCCCAGAACACATGCAGCATCGGCCAGAACGCTTCCTTGGAGAAGCGCTTGTAGAAGATGTCCACCTCCTGCTTGCTCAGCGGCACGCGTGCGGCGGTCAGGGTCGGGTAGCGCTCGGCGTCCACGGCCATGTGGGTCTGGAACGGGCCGCGCTTGGGCTCGTCGATCCCCCACGCAACCCACGAGCCTTTCTGACCGCCTTCGAAAAAGCTCAGCAGCGAGGGAATGATGCCGTTCGGCGAGCGCGGCGGGCGTTGCACCAGCACGCCGTCTTCCATGACTTCATCGAACGGCATGCGGTGGTAGACCATCACCAGGTCGGCACCGTCGGCACGCGCCTGCACCGGTGGGTACAGGAAGGCATCGTCGGCGGCCAGCAGGCCGAAGTGTTCGATCGCTTCGAGAATGCCGCCGCAGCCGGGCGCCTGCGCGTGGAAGGTGTGCGTGAGGTCGGCGGTCGCCGCGGTCAGTGCCGGTTCCGAATCGCCCACGCATACGCCGCGGAAACCGGAGGTGTACATCGACAGGTCGTTGAGGGTGTCGCCGGCCACCAGGATGCGGTCGCGCGGCAGTTCCAGCAGGCGCGCAAGCGCGGCCAGGGTGCGGCCCTTGTCGGTGTCCGGCGGCAGGATGTCCAGGTAGCGGTCGGCCGAGTACAGCACATCGCAGCCCAGCGCCTGTGCGGCCGCCTGGATCTGCGAGCGCAGGGGCGCCAGCGTCTGTGGATCGCAGAAATACGAGCAGCGGCGTTCCTGCGGCACATCCTGGCGCTGCAGCGCGGTGAACGGCCGCATCGCCGCCGCGACGGCCTGTTCGCCGGGCCAGTGCGCGTCGATCATCGATTGCAGGGGCTGCAGCGGCTGCAGGGTGCGGCCGTCGACCACCGTGGCGCCGACATCGCAGACCACGTAGTCCGGGCGCGGAATGGCCGGGTCGGAGAGCAGGGGCATGACCGCTTCCAGGCCGCGGCCGGTGATGAAGATCAGCGCGATACCGGGGTGCTGGTCGACCAGCCGGTACAGGCGATGGCGCGCGGCGGCATCGCCGGCGAGAAAGGTGCCATCCAGGTCGGTGGCGAGGATGAGGTGCGGTGCCGGCCGGGCCGGCGGTGTACGGGTGGGAATCGCAGGGGTCGGTGTCGATACAGTCAATGCACTTCCTTATCGGAACGGAGGGGAGAGGGGGTGTCCGGCGGTGGGCCGGCATCGGTTTCGGGCATCATTTCCAGCGCCGAGGGCGTGGTGCGCAGCATCAGCCGGAAGCCGACCGGGTGCGTGCGCAGGCGCTGGAAGCGCAGCAGGCGGGCGGTGGTGAACGCGGCCAGCGCCACCAGCACCAGCGCGAAATACAGCGGCAGCGCGGCCGGCCCGAAGCGCTGCATCGCCGCGCCGGCCAGCGCCGGGCCAAGCGCGGCGCCCACGCCGTGCACCAGCAGCAGGCTGGAGCAACCCGACAGCAGGTGCGCGCGCGGCAGGTAGTCGAGCATGTGCGCCACCGCGAACGGATACAGCGCGAAGGCGAGCCCGCCATACAGGAAGAACAACCCGAACAGCAGGTGGGTCTGCACCTGGATCATCGGCAGCGAGGCGACCACGGCGATGCCGGCGGCGGCAAGGCTGAGCGCCACCAGCCCGCTACGGCGGTCGTGGCCGTTGCTGATGTGGCCCAGCGGCCATTGCAGCAACGCGCCGCCGAGGATCGCGGTGAGCATGAACAGGGCCGCGCCGTTGCGGTCCAGGCCCACCGCGCCTGCATACACCGGCAGCAGCCCCCAGAACGCCCCCATCGCCAGCCCGGACAGGCCCGCCGCGACGGTGGCCACCGGCGCCATCGCATACAACCGGCGCAGCGCCAGGCGGGTGACCACCGGCACCTCCGGTTGCCGCAGCCGGGTCGCGGTCACCGGCAACACCGCCGCGCAGATCAGGATCGCGGTCAGCATGAACATGGCCATCGCGCTGGCGTCGCCCAGCATCAACAGCACCTGGCCCAGCGCCAACGCCGACAGGTTGACCACCATGTACAGCGAGAACGCACGGCTGCGCCGGGCCGGCTCCGGTTCGGCGTTGAGCCAGCTCTCGATGACGGTGTACAACCCGACCAGCGCGATGCCGGTGGCAACGCGCAGCACGCCCCAACCGAGCGGATTGATCCACAGCGGATGCAGCAGCACCGCGATCGCGGCAAGGGCGGCGAAGAAGGCGAAGGCGCGGATATGCCCGATCCGGCCGATCAGCGAGGGCGCAAAGAAGGTACCGACGAAAAACCCGGCGAAGTAGCCGGACATCACCAGCCCCAGCGTCCCAGCGCCGAACCCGGCCTGGCCGCCGCGTACCGCCAGAAGGGTGCCCAGAAGCCCGCTGCCCGTGAGGAGCAACGCGACGCCGCAGAGCAGGGCGGTCAGCCGCCACATGCGGGCAGCCTCGGTGGAAATGGAAAAGCGAACACCTGATCCACCCTACCACAGCCCACTTGAAGGCTGCGCCAGCGCGGGGCGACGCACGCGTCGCGTGCGGGTTGCGCTGCCGGGATGAACGCTGGAAACTCCGCGGGCCCCGCGCGGCCGTTGCCTGCGTGCCGGCCCTTGTCATTTTCATCTCCCGGCCTGCCGGGTGGTTCAACAGGAGTAGCAGGTGTGATCCAGGACATCGATTCGAAGCGCAGCCACGTGCCGGGCAAGATCCTGCTGTACTTCGCCGCGGTCATGCTGGTGGCGCTGCTCGTCTACGGCTGGTCGATGCCGCCGGTGGACGCGTCCGGTTTCCGCCAGACCCAGACGGCGCTGTCCATCGATTGGATCGCGCGTGGCTTCCCGGTGTTGAGCTACATCACCCCGGTGATCGGCGCGCCATGGTCGATTCCCTTCGAGTTCCCGGTGTACCAGTGGCTGGCCGCGATCCTGGCCAACGCCACTGGCATGGGGATCGACAACAGCGCGCGGCTGGTGTCGGCGGTGTTCCACGTTGGCTGCGTGGTCATGGTGTACCGCGTCGTGCTGGCGATCCGCGCCGATCGCGCGTTGGCGCTGTGCATCGCCGGCGCCTTCGCCGCCTCGCCGTATGCGCTTTTCTGGGGTCGATCGGTGATGATCGAGTCCACCGCGGTGTTCTTCGGCCTGGTCTTCGTCTGGGCGCTGGCGCGGCTGCGCGAAGCGCCGCTGGAGTATCCGCGCATGCTCGGGCTGGGCCTGGTCGCGGTGCTGTCGGCGGTGCTGTCGGCGCTGGTCAAGGTCACCACGTTCTTCGGGTTTGCCGCGTTCGTTGCCCTGGCCTTCGCCTGGCTGGCGCTGCGCGAGCACGGCTGGCGCCCGCAGTGGCTGGCCCGGCAATGGCCGCTGCTGGCCTGGGGCGCGTTGTCGGCGCTGGCGGTAGTGGCGGTGATGACCCAGTGGCTCACGCATGCCGACGCGCTCAAGGCGCAATCACCGTTGGGCCATGAGATCACCTCCAGCGCGCTGTCGGCCTGGAATTACGGCACGCTGCAGCAGAAGCTGGACCCGGCCACCTGGTGGGGAACGGTGTTCAAGAAGCGCTTCTCCGGCGCGGTCGGCTCGAACTGGGTGTTCCTGGTGTTCCTGGTCGTCGGCCTGTGCGCGCGCCCGATCCGGGCGGCGGTGCTGGTGCTGCTGGTGGCCTACCTGGCGCCGGTGGCGGTGTTCACCAACCTGCACATCGCCCATCCGTACTACCAGGCCGCCACCATCGTGTTCGCCACCTCCATCGTCGGCCTGGTGGTGTGGTGGAGCATCCAGCGCGCCCAGGCCAGCGGCAAGACGACGCGGCCGATCTGGCTGGTCGGCTTCCTGTGCCTGCTGTCGTTGGGCACCCTGGGGGGCAGCTACTTCAAGCGCATGAAGGAGGCCCGCGAGCCGGGCCAGGTGGCGCAGATCGCCGCCATGGTCAAGGCGGCAACGCCCGAGGACAGCGTCATCGTCGGCTTCGGCCAGGACTGGTCCTCCGAGCTGCCGTACCTGGCCGGCCGGCGTGCGGTGATGGTGCCCGACTGGGCCCCGACCACCGCGCTGGCCTCGATGGCCGCGTCGGATGCGGCGCTGGGGGGTCTCCCGCTCGGCGCGCTGGTGGAGTGCCCCAACGCCATCGGCAGCGATCCGGCGCGCAGTGCGCACCTGCAGCAGATCATCGCCAGGTACAGCGCTGGCGTCAGCGTGCAGACCGTGGGTCAGTGCCAGGTCTGGCTGCACCGCTGAGCGCATGCGCTGGCCGGCGCCGTGGTTTGCGCCGGCCGTCCTGCGCCGTTAGGGTGGGGGCATGAATGTTTCCGTCGTCGCTCCCGCTGTTCTCCTGCTGGCGCTGGCCGCCTGTTCCCGCCACCCCGATGCGGTGCCGCACGACATCGCCAATGCGCCGGCCGATGCCTTCCTGGCCGCGGTCGCCGCGCATTGCGGCAAGGCCTACGAAGGCCGGGTGATCGCCAACGAACCGCGCACCGATGCGCCCGATCCCTTCGACGGCAAGCGCCTGGTCATGCACGTGCGGGGCTGCGAGGACACCGCGCATGAGCTGCGCATCCCGTTCCACGTGGGCGACGACCACTCGCGCACCTGGGTGATCAGCCGCACCGAGCACGGCCTGCGCCTGAAGCACGACCATCGGCATGCCGACGGCAGCCCGGACGCCGTAACGATGTACGGCGGCGACAGCGCACCACCCGGCACCGCGCAGCGCCAGTCCTTCCCGGTCGATGCCGACTCGGTGGCGATGTTCCGCAAGGCCGACATGCTGCCGTCGGTACACAACACCTGGGCGATGGAGATCGAGCCGGACCAGCGCTTCGTCTACGAGCTGACCCGGCCCGGCGGGCGGCGTTTCCAGGTCGAGTTCGACCTGCGCAAACCCGTCGCGCTGCCCCCGCCACCGTGGGGCAGCACCGCACGCTAGTGCCGGCCGCTGGCCGGCTCCTGGCATGGCTGCCGGTTGGCTGCTGCCCAACCGGCCCGTTTCAACCGCTCAACGCACCCCGAATCGCGCACGGCAGCCGTTGCTGACCCACAGACTGCCATTGGTGTAGCCCCAGCTGCGGCCTTCCACGCAGGCACTGCCGGACAACTGCTGGAGCAGCACCGGGCGGCCCTGGCGGGCTTCCCAGGCACAGGTCTGCTGGCGGTTGCTGTTGCTGCTGCAGGTCACGCTGTAGTTGCTGTTGCCGCCGCCATTACCGCCACCATTGCCGCCACCCCAGCCACCGCGGGCCTCGGCGAACTCGCCGCGGCACCCGCGATTGACCCAGATCGCGCCATTGCGCACGCCCCAGGTCTGGCCCTCCACGCAGGCCGAGCCGGACACCTGCCGCACCAGCGTCGCACTGCGCCAGCCGGTGTTGCAGGTGCGTTCGCGGTTGTCCTGGCTTTCGCAGCGGATGGTGCCGCCGGTGCTGCCACCGTTGCCGCCGCCCCAGTTGCCGCCGTTGCCACGGCCTTCGACGAAGTCGGCCCGACAGCCGCCGCTCACCCACACCGTGCCGTTGCGCGAGCCCCAGGTGCGGCCCTCCTGGCAGGCGGTGCCGGAGATCTGCCGCGACAGCCGGGCGCTGCGCCAGCCGGTGTTGCAGACGCGCTCGCGGTTGTTCTGGCTTTCGCAGCGCACCGTGCCGTTGTTGCCGCCACTGCCGCCGCCGTTCCAGCCACCGCCACCGCCACCGGTCAGCGAGGTGGCGAT
Source organism: Stenotrophomonas sp. BIGb0135 (assembly GCF_024810105.1). Classification (GTDB taxonomy): domain Bacteria; phylum Pseudomonadota; class Gammaproteobacteria; order Xanthomonadales; family Xanthomonadaceae; genus Stenotrophomonas; species Stenotrophomonas maltophilia_AB. Next base: position 470,237 of record NZ_JANUDX010000003.1, on the reverse strand, counting down.
GTCCTGCTTGATCCGCGAGAAGCCCCAGCCGGAATTGACCTGGGCCAGGTAGAAGCGCAGCTGGTCGTCGGGGATGCGCCGGCCGTTGGACTGGTCGGCGTACTCCTGGGTGATCACCCGCGAACGGTCGCTGGAGGACAACTGCGCCAGGTTCTCGGGCGCGTAGGCGCGGGTGCTCATCTGGGCCTGTACGGCCGGGGCGCTGCAGCCCAGTGCGAGGGCCAGGCAGGCAATCGTGAGGCGACGGTTCATGGCGACATCCCCTTGCGGTCGTTGGTGCGCGGACTATAGGAAGGGGGCGGGTTCACGGGGCGTGATGCCCGCCAGCCCCCGGCCCGGCCCCAGGCGGGGCAGGGGGCGGCGCCGGCCGATTTGCCCCGGCGCAGGCTACGCCGCAGAATAAAGGGCTGTCCGGCGCAACCTGGTGCCGGCATTCTCCTGCGGAGCTTTACCCCCATGCGTACCCACTTCTGTGGCCTGGTCGACGAGACCCTGATTGGCCAAACCGTTACCCTCGCCGGCTGGACCGACGTTGCCCGCAACCAGGGCGGCGTGTGCTTCATCGATCTGCGCGATCATGAAGGCATCGTGCAGGTGACGGTGGAAGTCGATAACGCCGCCGTGTTCGCCGTGGCCGCCAGCCTGGGCTACGAGGACGTGCTGCAGGTGGAAGGCGTGGTGCGCGCGCGCCATGCGGTCAACGACAAGATCCGCACCGGCAAGGTGGAAGTGATCGCCACGGCCATCACCGTCCTCAACAAGGCCGAGCCGCTGCCGTTCCACGCCCACGAGAACCCGGGCGAGGAAACCCGCCTGAAGTACCGTTACCTGGACCTGCGCCGCCCGGAAATGCAGCGCATGCAGCGCACCCGCATCAAGCTGGTGCAGGCCCTGCGCCGCCACCTGGACGCCACCGGCTTCCAGGACATCGAAACCCCGATCCTGACCAAGGCCACCCCGGAAGGCGCGCGCGACTTCCTGGTCCCCGCGCGCATGCACCCGGGCGAGTTCTACGCCCTGCCGCAGAGCCCGCAGCTGTTCAAGCAGATCCTGATGGTGGCCGGCTTCGACCGCTACTACCAGATCGCGCGCTGCTTCCGCGACGAGGCCCTGCGCGCCGACCGCCAGCTGGAATTCACGCAGCTGGACATGGAGTTCGCCTTCGTCCGCGAGCAGGATGTGCAGGACTTCGTGGAAGGCATGATCCGCGCCATCTTCAAGGAAGTGGTCGACGTGGAGCTGGCCGCCAGCTTCCCGCGCATGACCTGGGCCGAGGCGATGCGTCGCTACGGGTCGGACAAGCCGGACCTGCGCATCGCGCTGGAACTGGTGGACGTGGCCGAGCTGGTCAAGACCAGCGAGTTCCCGGTGTTCACCGCCGCCGCCAATGATGCCGACGGCCGTGTCGCCGCGCTGCGCATCCCGGGCGGGGCCACGCTGAGCCGCAAGCAGATCGACGAGTACGCCGCGCATGCCGCCAAGTACGGCGCCAAGGGCCTGGCGTACATCAAGATCGCCGACAACGGCGAAGTCAGCTCGCCGATCGCCAAGTTCTTCAGCGAAAACGCCTTCGCCGCGCTGGTCGCCCACGTCGGGGCCGGCAACGGCGACATCGTGTTCTTCGGCGCCGGTGGCTACAACAAGGTGTCCGACTTCATGGGCGCGCTGCGCCTGAAGGCCGGCAAGGACTTCAACCTGGTCGCCGACGGCTGGGCACCGCTGTGGGTCACCGACTTCCCGATGTTCGAGTACGACGACGAAGCCCAGCGCTACGTCGCCCTGCATCACCCCTTCACCGCCCCGGCGGTGGACGACATCGCCGACCTGCGCGCCAATGCGAAGACCGCCGTGTCGCGCGGCTATGACATGGTGCTCAACGGCAACGAGATCGGCGGTGGTTCGATCCGTATCCACCGCTCGGACATGCAGAGCGCGGTGTTCGAACTGCTGGGCATCGGCGCCGAAGAGGCCGAGGGCAAGTTCGGCTTCCTGTTGGATGCCCTGCGTTTCGGCGCGCCGCCGCACGGTGGCATCGCCTTCGGCATCGACCGCATCGCCGCGCTGATGGCCGGCACCGAGTCGATCCGCGACGTCATCCCGTTCCCCAAGACCACCGGTGCGCAGTGCCTGATGACCGGCGCCCCGTCGCCGATCCCGGACGAGCAGCTGGCCGAAGTGCACGTCCAGGTTCGCCCGCGCAAGAACTGATCCACACCTACCGACCCGGAGAGCCAGGCAATGAGCGAGTTCGCGTTTTCGCTGGAGTGGGAAAAGCTGGGCAATGAAGGCGCCGACGCCAACCTGATCACCGAACGCGCCCGCGTGTTCGGTGGCTGGCTGGTGCGCGTGGGCACCAACCCGGCCGCCATGGCCTTGACCTTCGTGCAGGACGGCGAAGGCCGTTGGGATGGCGAGGACTTCGGCGTGGAAGATTACGAAGAAGACGAGGAAGACGACCTCGACGAGGACGAAGAGGACGAGGACGAAGAAGAAGGCGACGAGGACGAGTACGAGGACGAGGAAGAAGAGGAGGGCGACGAGGAAGACGACGCCCCCCACGGAGCGCAGGCCTGAGGCCTGCCCGGACCTGACCGTGTACGCCATCCGCCGCGCCACCGTCGACGATGCACCGACCCTGTCGGTGCTCGCTACGCGGACCTTCGTGGAGACCTTCGGGCATCTCTATCCTGCGCAGGACCTGCAGGATTTCCTGGACGAGGCCTATGCGGTCGACCGCCAGCACACCATCCTGGCCCACCCGGACTATGCGGTGTGGCTGCTGGAGCGGGACGGGGTGGCCGTGGGCCATGCCGCGGCCGGCCCCTGCGGCCTGCCGCACCCGGACGTGCAGCCCGGCGATCGCGAACTCAAGCGCCTGTACCTGATCAAGGACGAGCAGAGCTGTGGCTGGGGCAGCCGGTTGCTGGAAACCGCGCTGGACTGGCTCGAACGCGACGGCCCCCGCACGCTGTGGCTGGGCGTGTGGTCGGAGAACTTCGGCGCGCAGCGGTTCTACGCGCGCTATGGGTTCAGCAAGGTGGGTACCTATGAATTCCCGGTCGGCAGCGTCCGCGACCTGGAGTTCATCCTGCGCCGCCCGCCCGGCCCGGCGCGCTGACCCCCGGCGTTCAACACCACAACCGAATGGACCGCAACGGCTTCACTTGCCGTTGGCCGGTCCATTCGTCTAATGGGGGCATCGCGCCGAATCGACGCATCATGCTCCCTGCCTTGCACGTCCCCCATTCCAGGCCCGCCCCATGACTCCCCCCGTTTTACTGCTGCACGGCATCTGGAACGCCCGCGCGTGGGTCGGCCCGCTGGCCTGGCGCCTGCGCGCCCGCGGCTTCAGCGTCGATACCTTCGGCTACTCCAGCGTCTTCGGCGGGCCCGACGTGGCCGTGCCGCAACTGCTGGAGCGCCTCAAGGGCTCCGGCCCGGTCTCGCTGGTCGGGCACAGCCTGGGCGGGCTGGTGGCGCTGGAAGCGTTGCGGCAGCAGCCGGACCTGCCGGTCTCGCGGGTGGTCTGCCTCGGCTCGCCCCTGCGCGGCAGTGGCACCGCCCGCTCGCTGGCCGAACACGGCTGGTCGCTGGCGCTGGGCCGCAGCAGCGACCTGCTGCTGGATGGCCTGCCGGCCTGGGAGGGCCGGGCCAAGGTGGGCCTGATCGCCGGCTCCGTGCCGCACGGGCTGGGCAGCCTGCTGGGCGCGATCGGCACCGCCTCCGACGGCACCGTGGCCCTGGACGAGACCCAGCTGCCGGGCCTGGCCGACCATTGCGTGGTCGCCGCCAGCCACAGCGGCCTGGTGTTCTCCCCGGACGCAGCGCGCCAGACCGCCGCCTTCCTGCGCGATGGCCAGTTCCGCCACGACCGGGCCGCCCACGCCGCCTGAGCCCGGGGCCGGGCTAACACGGTACAGGCGGGGGATCAGGTAGAATCCGCGCCCTGTTCCTCACGCAAGCACGGAAACACCCATGGGTAGAGGCCCCTCGATCGAGAACCGCAAAAACGCGTCTGACGCGAAGCGCGGCAAGATTTTCACCAAGATCATCCGCGAGATCGGCGTTGCCGCGCGCGGCGGTGGAGGCGACCCCAACAACAACCCGCGGCTGCGGGTTGCCATGGACAAGGGCCTGGCCTCGAACATGTCCAAGGACGTGATCGAACGCGCCATCAAGAAGGCCACCGGCGAGCTGGAAGGCGTGGAATACGAGGAGATCCGCTACGAGGGCTATGCCCCCGGTGGCGTGGCCGTGATCGTGGACTGCCTGACCGACAACCGCGTGCGCACCGTGGCCGATGTCCGCCACGCGTTCAGCAAGTGCGGCGGCAACATGGGCACCGAAGGCTCGGTGTCCTTCATGTTCAAGCGCGTGGGCGTGCTGCATTTCGCCTCGGGCGCCAATGAAGAAGCCATCACCGAAGCGGCCATCGAGGCCGGCGCCGACGACATCGTGGTCTATCCGGAGGATGGCGCGATCGACGTGCTCACCGCCGCCGACAGCTACCACGCGGTCAAGGATGCGATGGACGCGGCCAAGCTGACCCCGGACCACGCCGAACTGACCTTCCGTGCCGACAACGACATCAAGGTCGAGGGCGACACCGCCCTGCAGGTCAAGAAGCTGCTGGACATGCTCGAAGACCTGGACGACGTGCAGGACGTGTTTTCCAACGCCGATCTCGGCGCGGACGCCTACGCCTGAACGGACGCCCCACCGGTCGCTTTGCGCGACCGGTGAGCGGACAATGCGGACCATGATGACTCCAGCCGTTTCCTGCCATCGCCGCCGCAGCCGTTCGTCCCGGGCCATGCCCGGCCGCGTGCGTGCCGCATGACCCGCATCCTCGGCATCGACCCCGGTTCGCAGCGCACCGGGGTGGGCATCATTGATGTCGACGCCACCGGCAAGGTGGTGCACGTGCACCACCTGCCGCTGGTCCTGCTGGGCGCCGACGATTTTCCCCAGCGCATGAAGCTGCTGGTGCTGGGCCTGAACGCCCTGGTCGAGGAATACCGGCCGGACGAGGTGGCGATCGAGCGGGTGTTCATGGCCCGCAACCCCGATTCGGCGCTCAAGCTGGGCCAAGCGCGCGGCGCGGCGATCTCCGCCGTGGTCATGCGCGACCTGCCGGTGAGCGAGTACGCCGCCACCGAGATCAAGCTGGCCGTGGTCGGTCGCGGCGGGGCGGAAAAGCAACAGGTCCAACACATGGTCGGGCTTATGCTCAACCTCAAAACCAAGCTGCAGGCCGACGCCGCCGATGCGTTGGCCGTGGCCATCACCCACGCCCACGTACGGGCCACGGCGCAGCGCCTGGGCGTCAACGCCCGCATGGCCTGGAGCCGCAAATGAGGAACACTGCATGATTGGTCGTCTGCGCGGGATCGTGGCCTACAAGGCGCCGCCGTGGCTGCTGGTCGACGTCAATGGCGTCGGTTACGAGCTGGAGGCGCCGATGAGTACCTTCTACGACCTGCCCGAGCTGGGCCGCGAGGTCACGCTGTTCACCCATTACGCGCAGAAGGAAGACAGCGTCTCGCTGTACGGCTTCCTGCGCGAGGGCGAACGGCGGCTGTTCCGCGACGTGCAGAAGGTCAGCGGGATCGGCGCCAAGATCGCGCTGGCGGTGCTGTCCGGGGTGAGCGTGGACGAGTTCGCGCGCATGCTGCAGGCCGGTGACATCACTGCGCTGACCCGCATCCCCGGCATCGGCAAGAAGACCGCCGAGCGCATGGTGCTGGAGCTGCGCGACCGCGCGGCCAATTTCGGTGGCGGCGGGGCGCCGATCGCCGGGGCCGCGCCGGCCACCGACCCGGTGTCCGAGGCGACCGTGGCGCTGCAGCAGCTGGGCTACAAGCCGGCCGAGGCCGCGCGCATGGCGCGCGATGCCAACGCCGAGGGCGACGATGTCGCCACCGTCATCCGCAAGGCCCTGCAGGCCGCGCTGCGCTGAGCCGCGCGCCGCCTCTTCCCTGATCCCGACCGCGCCCGCCCGGAGCCCCATGTCCCCCTCTCCCACCCAGCACGACAGCGGCCACGCCGCGCACGGCCACGCGCCGGCGGCCGGCGGCATGGCGCTGATGATCGGCGCCATCGGCGTGGTCTTCGGCGACATCGGCACCAGCCCGCTGTACACGCTCAAGGAAGCGTTCTCGCCGCACTACGGCCTCAACAGCGACCACGACACAGTGCTGGGCGTGCTGTCGCTGGCGTTCTGGGCGTTGAACATCGTGGTCACGCTCAAGTACGTCACTATCATCATGCGGGCCGACAACGAGGGCGAGGGCGGCATCATGGCCCTGATGGCGCTGACCCAGCGCACCCTGCGCAACGGCTCGCGCTCGGCCTACGTGGTCGGCATCCTGGGCATCTTCGGCGCCTCGCTGTTCTTCGGCGACGGGGTGATCACCCCGGCCATCTCGGTGCTGGGCGCGGTGGAAGGCCTGGAGGTGGCCGCGCCCGGGCTGCATGCGTTCATCGTGCCGATCACCGTGGTGGTGCTGCTGGCGGTGTTCGCCGTGCAGCGCTTTGGTACCGAGAAGATCGGCAAGCTGTTCGGCCCGATCACCTCGATCTGGTTCATTTCGCTGGCCGCCATCGGCATCTGGAACATCGTCGATGCGCCCGAAGTGCTCAAGGCGTTCAACCCGATGTGGGCGCTGCGCTTCTTCATGGAGCACGGCTGGCACGGCATCTTCATCCTCGGCGCGGTGGTGCTGGCGGTGACCGGTGGCGAGGCGCTGTATGCGGACATGGGCCACTTCGGGGCCAAGCCGATCCGCCACGCCTGGTACTTCTTCGTGCTGCCGTGCCTGGTGCTGAACTACCTGGGGCAGGGCGCGCTGGTGCTCAACAACCCGGAGGCGGTCAAGAACCCGTTCTTCGAGGCGGTACCGGACTGGGCGCTGTACCCGATGATCATCCTGGCCACCATGGCCGCGGTGATCGCCTCGCAGTCGGTGATCACCGGGGCGTTCTCGGTGTCGCGCCAGGCCATGCAGCTGGGCTACATCCCGCGCATGCGCATCACCCACACCTCGCACGACACCATCGGCCAGATCTACATCCCCGGCATCAACTGGGGCATCGCGGTGATGGTGATCGGGCTGGTGCTGGCCTTCCGCAGCTCGTCCAACCTGGCGGTGGCCTACGGCATCTCGGTGTCGGCGACCATGCTCATCGACACCCTGCTGCTGGCGCTGGTGGCGCGCGCGCTGTGGCCGACCTCGCGGTACTGGATCATCCCGCTGTGCGTGATCTTCTTCGCCATCGACCTGGGCTTCGTGATCGCCAACGGCGCCAAGCTGCTGCAGGGGGCATGGTTCCCGGTGGTGCTGGGCATCGTGCTGTTCACCATGATGCGCACCTGGCGGCGTGGCCGCGAGCTGCTGCGCGATGAGATCCGCAAGGACGGCATCCGCATCGATACCTTCCTGCCCGGGCTGATGCTGGCCCCGCCGGTACGCGTGCCGGGCACCGCGGTGTTCCTCACCGCCGACCCCACCGTGGCCCCGCACGCGCTGATGCACAACCTCAAGCACAACAAGGTGCTGCACGAGCGCAACGTGTTCCTGCACGTGGTGACCCTGCCGGTGCCGTATGCGCCGGAGGGCCAGCGCCTGAAGATCGAGTCGGTGGGCGATGAGTTCTACCGCATCTACGTGCGCTTCGGCTTCATGGAGACCCCGGACGTGCCGCTGGCCCTGATGCGCTCGTGCGACCACGGCGGCATCTACTTCGATCCGATGGACACCACCTTCTTCGCCAGCCGCGAGACCATCGTGGCCACCGCCAACCGCGGCATGCCGATCTGGCGCGACAAGCTGTTCGCGCTGATGCACCGGAACGCGGCCCCGGCGACCGGCTTCTTCCGGATTCCCGGCAACCGGCTCGTCGAGCTGGGGGCGCAGGTGGAGATTTAATCTCCACCTGCGCTACGCCCCACGCTTTGCTACGCAAAACGTGGGCCCCGGGCGCATTCCACCTGATCCCCGCGCCTTCGGCGCGCCCCCTTGAAACGCAGTCGCCGTTGGCGCCGGCGTCCCGCGCATTCCACCTGATCCCCACGCCTTCGGCGCGCCCCCTTGAAACGCAGTCGCCGTTGGCGCCGACGTTCCGCGCATTCCACCTGATCCCCGCGCCTTCGGCGCGCCCCCTTGAACACCAAGGGGGCTCTCCTCCAGGCGCTTGGCGCGAGCTGTGACGAAGAGCCTTTGGGTTGCCTGCCTGGCGGCGCGCGGCGTGGTGGCGAAGGCGGGGTGGGTCCGCTTGCAGGGGCGTGGAGCGCCATGGATGGCGCGACCGAGGCTACAAGGACGTACGTGCGCCGTCCCCCGCAACCGGGCCCATCCCGCTGTCCCTCAGTACAGCGGCTGTTGCCTTGGCTCTTGCCGGGCAGAGCCCGGCGCTACGCGCGGTGCCGGACGCAGCCCGGCCGAACCTCCCTCTTTTGCCGCATAATTGCCGAATGACAGACGACCGCATCATCGGTGCCGGTGCCACCCGCGAAGACGAGGGCACCGACGCCAGCATCCGCCCCAAGCGCATGGCCGATTACCTGGGCCAGGCGCCGGTGCGCGAGCAGCTGTCGATCTACATCGAGGCGACCAAGGCCCGCGGCGACGCGCTCGACCACGTGCTGATCTTCGGGCCGCCGGGGCTGGGCAAGACCACGCTGAGCCATGTGATCGCCAACGAGCTGGGCGTGGCCCTGCGGGTCACCTCGGGGCCGGTGATCGAAAAGGCCGGCGACCTGGCCGCCCTGCTGACCAACCTGCAGCCGCACGACGTGCTGTTCATCGACGAGATCCACCGCCTCTCGCCCGTGGTCGAGGAAGTGCTGTACCCGGCGATGGAAGACTTCCAGATCGACATCATGATCGGCGAGGGCCCCGCGGCCCGCTCGATCAAGATCGATCTGCCGCCGTTCACCCTGATCGGGGCCACTACCCGTGCCGGCCTGCTCACCGCGCCATTGCGCGACCGTTTCGGCATCGTGCACCGGCTCGAGTTCTACACCCCGGACGAGCTGACCAAGATCGTGCGGCGCTCGGCGGCCATCCTCAACATCGACTGCACCGCCGACGGCGCCGCCGAGATCGCGCGGCGCTCGCGAGGTACCCCGCGCATCGCCAACCGGCTGCTGCGCCGGGTCCGCGACTATGCCCAGGTCAAGGCCGCCGGCCACATCGACCAGGACGTGGCGCAGGCGGCCATGCAGATGCTCAAGGTCGACCCGGAAGGCTTCGACGAACTGGACCGGCGCATGCTGCGGACCATGGTCGACTACTTCGATGGTGGCCCGGTCGGCATCGAATCACTGGCCGCGGCGCTGTCCGAGGAACGCGGCACCCTGGAAGACGTGGTCGAACCCTACCTGATCCAGCAGGGCTTCCTGATCCGTACCGCGCGTGGCCGCATGTGCACGCACAAGGCCTACCGGCACATGGGGTTGAAGCCCAAGAACCCGCCTGCGGACCTGTTTGCCGAGGCGATCGATGGCAATTGATCCCCGGTTCAGTTGGCCGACACGCATATATTGGGAAGATACCGACGCTGGCGGGGTGGTCTACCACGCCCGCTACGTGGCCTTCATGGAACGCGCTCGGACCGAATGGATGCGGGCGCTGGGCTTCGGCCAGGAGCGCACGCGCACCGAGCATGGCCTGGTGTTCGCGGTCCGCGCGATGACCATGGACTTCCTCAAGCCGGCGCGCCTGGACGATGCGCTGGAGGTGACCGCCACGCTGGTGCAGTGCAAACGCGCCAGCATGGTGTTCGACCAGCGCGTGTGTCGCGGCGATGAAACGCTGCTGACCGCCCAGGTCAGGATTGCGGCATTGGATGCCTCCACCTTCAAACCACGCGGCATGGACGATGCACTCCTGGCCGCGTTGAAACCCTACGAACTTCAAGTATCCGCACAGTGAGGAACAACGGATGATCGCAATGCTCCTGGCCCTGCAGGCCACGGTGACCGAGGCGCTGCCGCAGGAAGTGACCAGTGCTGCGGCGCAGACGGTCGCGCAGGCCGCGCACGGCGGTGGCATCAACTACCTGGACCTGATGGTCAAGGCCAGCATCCCGGTGAAAATCATCGTGCTGCTGCTGCTGGCCGGCTCGTTCATCAGCTGGGTGATCATCTTCCGCAAGGCGCGCGTGTTCAACGCCGCCAACCGCGAGGCCGACGAGTTCGAAAGCCGCTTCTGGTCCGGTGCGGACCTGGGCAAGCTGTACAGCTCGGCCACCGACCGCAACCGCAAGGTGGGCGGCCTGGAGGCGATCTTCGAAGCCGGCTTCCGCGAGTTCACCCGCCTGCGCGACAAGCGCCGGCTGGACGGCCGCGCCCAGCTCGAAGGCGCCCAGCGCGCCATGCGCACCACCTACACCCGCGAAGTGGACCAGCTCGAGCGCAGCCTGGAGCTGCTGGCCAACATCGGCTCGACCGCCCCGTACGTGGGCCTGGTCGGCACCGTGTTCGGCATCATGGTGACCATGCACGACATGATCAACAGCGGTGAGCAGGCCGGTATCGCCTCGGTGGCCCCGGGCATTTCCGAAGCGTTGTTCGCCACCGCCATCGGCCTGTTCGTGGCGATCCCGGCGGTGTGGGCCTACAACCGCTTCACCACCCGCGTGGAGCGCATGTCGGTCCGCTTTGAAACCTTCGCAGAAGAGTTCAGCTCGATCCTGCAGCGCCAGAGCGCCGGCGACGAGTAAGCGCCCCGCACCAAGGACCCTGCCATGACTGCTGCCATCGGCCGCCGCAAGCGCCGCAAGCTCAAATCCGAAATCAACGTGGTGCCCTACATCGACGTGATGCTGGTGCTGCTGATCATCTTCATGGTCACCGCGCCGCTGCTCACCCTGAGCTTCGATGTGGACCTGCCCAACTCCCAGGCCAAGGCCCTGGAAAGCAAGCAGGACCCGGTGATCGTCTCGGTCCGCCTGGACGGCCAGCTCAGCCTGAAACTGCCCGACGCCAAGGAACCGGCCCCGATGGAGGCCGGCCAGCTGCAGGCGCAGCTGGGCGCACTCGCCGCGCAGGACAAGAACCTGCGCGTGATCGTGGCCGCCGACAAGGCCGTGGCCTATGAAAAAGTGATCGCGGCCATGGACGTGATCAAGCGCGCCAACGTGGAAAAGGTGGGCCTGGCGACCGATGCACGCTGAAGCCCTGCCACCGCAGCGCCCGTCCGAGGAGAAGTGGGGTCTGCCGATCGCGCTGGCGCTTGGCGTGCACCTGCTGCTGGCGCTGGTGTTCATTGCCGCCTGGCTGTGGTCGCCGCAGCGCACCACCGAGGCCGCCGCCGGCGATCCGGCGATCGAAGCCAGCATGCAGTTGTCCGCCTCCGAGGCGGCTGCCGCGCGCCAGGCGCTGCGTGCCTCGGAAAAGCTGCCGGACCTGCCCGAGCCCGTGCCGCCGCCCGAGCCGATCCCCGAAGACACCGTGCCGCCGCCGCAGCCGATCGAGGAGCCGCGTCCGCAGGATGCACCCACGCCGCAGCAGCAACAGGCGCAGGAGCGCGTGGCCCAGCCCGACACCGTCGACCAGGACGCGGTCAACGCCCTGGCGATCTCGGCTGAAAAGGCCAAGCAGGAGCAGGAGGCCAAGCGCCGCCAGGAACAGATCGACCTGACCGAGCGCAAGCGCCAGGAGCAGGCCGAGCAGAAGCTGCGCCTGGCCAAGCAGCAGGAAGAGGCCGATCAGAAGAAGAAGCTGGCCGAGCAGGAGCAGAAGGCAAACGACGCCAAGGCCGACGCCGAACGCGACAAGAAGCTGGCCGAGATCCGCCGCAAGCGCGCCCAGGCCGAAAACGAAGCCAAGCTGGCCGAGCAGAAGCTGCGCCAGGTGACCGCTGCGCGCGCGGCGACCGGCACGGCCGCCACCACCGGCGCCACCGGCGTGGCCAAGCCGGCCTCCGGCGCCGGCGGTACCAGTGATGATCTGTCGGCCAAGTACGCCGCGGCCATCCAGCAGAAGGTGAAGGGGCAGTGGACCCGTCCCGATTCGGTCCCGCTGGGCCAGCGCTGCCAGGTCTCGATCACCCAGATCCCGGGCGGGCAGGTCATCCAGGCCAAGGTCGTGGGCAACTGCGCGTTCGACGAGGCCGGCAAGCGCTCGATCGAGGCGGCGGTGCTCAACGCCCAGCCGCTGCCGTACCGCGGCTTCGAGTCGGTTTTCCAGCGCACGATCAACTTCAACTTCACCGCGCAGGATTGATCCCGCGCGGTCCGTGACCGTCCTGCGACCATCGAGGCCTTCCCGATGAAAACAACTTCCCTGCTTGTCACCCTGGTGGCGCTGGCAATGCCGTTGCTTTCCCGGGCAGGCACCGTGCCTGCGGGCGCAGATGCCGCCGCCGCCGGCCGCCCCGCGGCCAGCCGCCTCGTGGCTCCGCCCGACGACGAGGCGCTGCGCGCCCGGTACGCCGCTGCGATCCGCGACGCGATCATCGCGCAGTGGTCGATCGGCGCGTCGGTGCCCTCCGGTGCGCGCTGCCGGCTGGCGATCAGGCAGTTGCCGGGTGGGGCGGTGGGCTCGGTCCAGGCCGATCCTGACTGTGAGTTCGACGCGGCCGGGCGGGCCGGGCTCGAGCGTGCCGTCATGCGCGCCCAGCCGTTGCCCTACCGGGGCTTCGAGCGGGTGTTCGAGCGCAGCCTGGACCTCCAGTTCACCGCCCCGCGTTAACGGATGGTGAGTTTCGGGGGCGCGGTGACTCTGCTTTCACGCACCTTTGGTTCATGATTGCGAAACGGTTCACTGCCGCCCTGTTATCCCTCGTTGCTGTTTCCCCCTATTGAGCGATCCATGAAGAAGATGCCTCGCTGGCTTGCCGTATTCGCGGCCCTGTTGTTGCCCTTTGCTGCCGTGGCGCAGCAGAAGGGGCTGGATATCGACATCATCGGCGGCAACGCCTCCGCTACCCCGATCACCGTCGTGCCCATGCCGTACCAGGGCTCGGCCGGTGCGCCGCAGACCGATGTGGCCGCCGTGGTCCGGGCCGATCTGGAGCGCTCAGGCCAGTTCCGCACCCTTCCCGAAGCGCAGATCGTCGAAAAGCCCACCCGTGGCAGCGAGATCCAGTTCGCCACCTGGCGCGCGCTGAAGCAGAATTACATCGTGGTCGGCCGCGTCATGGACGCCGGCGCCGGCGCCTACCGGGTCGAGTACGAGCTATACGACGTGCCCAAGGGCGAGCGCCTACTGGGCCTGGCGATGACCGCCCGTGGCAATGCCATGCGCGATGTCGCCCACCAGATGGCCGACGCCATCTACGAGAAGATCACCGGGGTGCGTGGCGCCTTCTGGACCCGTATTGCCTATGTCACCGCCAGCGGCAAGGGCGATGCCATGCGCTATGCGCTGATGGTGGCCGATTCGGACGGCTTCAACCCGCAGACCATCGTCCGCTCGGCCGAGCCGCTGCTGTCCCCGTCGTGGAGCCCGGACGGCAACCGTCTGGCCTACGTCAGCTTCGAGCGGGGCAATTCGGCGATCTACATCCAGAACATCTCCACCGGCGCCCGGGAACTGGTCACCAGCTTCCGCGGCATCAACAGCGCCCCGTCGTTCTCCCCGGACGGCCGTCGCCTGGCCCTGTCGCTGTCGCGCAGCGGCAACCCGGAAATCTACGTGATGGACCTGGGCAGCAAGCAGCTGACCCAGCTGACCAACCACTTCGCCATCGACACCGAGCCGACCTGGAGTGCAGACGGTTCCAGCGTCTATTTCACCTCCGACCGTGGCGGCCGCCCGCAGATCTACCAGGTGCCCTCCAGCGGTGGCAGCGCCTCACGCGTGACCTTCCAGGGCAACTACAACGCCACCCCGAGCCTGTCCTTCGACGGCAAGAAGCTCGTGGTGGCCCAGGGCAGCGGCAATACCTACAAGATCGCGATGATGGACAGCAGCCTGGGTTCGGCGCGCTGGAGCACGCTGTCGCCGGGGTCGCTGGATGAATCGCCGAGCTTTGCGCCCAACGCAAGCATGGTGTTGTACGCCGCCCGCGAGGGTGGTCGTGGCGTGTTGTATGCCGTTTCGGCCGATGCGCGCGTGCGCCAGCGGCTGGTGCTGGCGGACGGTGATGTTCGTGAGCCTTCTTGGTCGCCATACCGTACAAAGCGCTAACAGAGTGTTAAGATTTCCACCGTATTCATCCCACATCCGGCTTTAGGAGCCTCAAAGGTATCGCCATGAACAAGACCACCCGAGTTCTGCTTGTCTCCCTGCTGTCCGTGGCCGCCCTGGCCGGTTGCTCCAAGAAGGTGAAGGAACAGCCGGCAGCCGCGGTTGATACCGGCTCCTCGTCCACCAGCCCGACCGGCCCGTCGACCTCCGGCCTGTACGGCCCGGGCGACCTGGATACCGATTCCTGCCTGCGCCAGCGCGTGGTGTACTTCGACCTGGACAAGGAAGAAGTGAAGCCGGAATTCCAGGCCATCATGGCTTGCCACGCCAAGTACCTGCGTGACCGTCCGTCCTCGCGCATCACCCTGCAGGGCCACACCGACGAGCGCGGTTCGCGCGCGTACAACCAGGCCCTGGGCGAGCGTCGTGGCAATGGCGTCAACTCCGCCCTGCAGGCCAACGGTGGCTCGGCGTCGCAGCTGACCGTCGTGTCCTACGGCGAAGAGCGTCCGGTCTGCACCGAGTCGGGCGAGTCCTGCTGGTCGCAGAACCGTCGCGTCGAGATCGTGTACACGGCTCAGTAATAGATGCGCTTTCGATTTCTATCGATGATCGTTGCGGCAGCCCTCGTGGCTGCCGCTCCGGCCAATGCGCAGCGGCAGAGCCTGGCCGACCGCGTCGGTTCGCTTGAGCAGCAGGTGCAGAACAACCAGTCCAACATGGACATGCTCAACCAGCTCAACCAGCTCCGCACCCAGGTGCAGGCGCTGCAGTCGCAGGTCGAGCAGTTGCAGCATGACAACGAACAGCTCAAGCAGTCTGCCAAGGACCAGTACCTGGACCTGGACAGCCGCCTGAACCGTCTCGAAGGCGGCGCCCCCGTGCTCCCCGCCGCACCCGCCGCCGCCGCGCCCAAGCCGGCAGCAGCAGCCCCCACTCCGGCAACGGCCGCTTCCGAGCGGCCGCCATCCGTGCATGGCGATGCTGGCAGCCTGGCCGCCAGTGGCGATGAGCGTACCGCGTACAACGTGGCGTTCAATTCGCTCAAGGCCGGCAACTACGACGACTCGGCCCAGCTCTTCCTGAGCTTCCTCGAGTTGTACCCCAACGGCGTCTACACCCCCAATGCCCTGTATTGGCTGGGTGAGAGTTATTACGCCACCCGCAATTTCCCGCTGGCTGAGGCGCAGTTCCGCGACCTCATCTCGCGCTACCCGACCCATGACAAGGCGTCCGGTGGCCTGCTCAAGATCGGCCTGTCGCAGTATGGCGAAGGCAAGGTCGACCAGGCCCAGGCGACGCTGGAACAGGTCGTGTCCACCTATCCGGGCTCGGACGCCGCGCGTACCGCGCAGGACCGCCTGCAGTCGATCCGGCTGGGCCAGCAGATCCGCTGAACGGCGCCGGGTCGCTCCACGCGGCCGTGCCGGTATAATCACCGGTTGCATCCCCCGATATCGGGGCTCCCGTAGAGCCGAGCCATGCTCGGCTATAGCCGTTTCCGCAGCCGTCCCCCAAGAATCACCGCCATGACCGTTTCCTTGTCCGCCGCCGCCGCGCTCCCCAGCGAGATCGTGCAGTCGCCGTTGCCGCGCCTGAAGATCACCGAGATCTTCACCTCGCTGCAGGGCGAAGCCGATACCGCCGGCTGGCCGACCGTGTTCGTGCGCCTGACCGGCTGCCCGCTGCGCTGCAGCTACTGCGACACCGCCTATGCCTTCCATGGCGGCACCTGGTGGGACATCGACGCGATCGTGGCCGAGGTGCTGGCCCAGGGCGTCCACCACGTCTGCGTAACCGGTGGCGAACCGCTGGCGCAGAAGCGCTGCCTGGTGCTGCTGGAAAAGCTGTGCGACGCCGGCCTGGACGTGTCGCTGGAGACCTCCGGTGCGCTGGACGTCAGCGCGGTCGATCCGCGCGTGTCGCGCGTGGTCGACCTCAAGACCCCCGGCTCCGGGGAGATGGCCCGCAACCTGCTGGACAACCTGCCGCTGCTGACCCGCCGCGACCAGATCAAGTTCGTGCTGTGCAGCCGCGAGGACTACGACTGGGCACGCGGCATGGTGGCCGAGCACCGGCTCAACGAGCGCTCGATGGTGTTGTTCTCGCCGAGCAAGGGCCAGGTCAGCCCGCGCGAGCTGGCCGACTGGATCGTCGCCGACCGCCTGCCGGTGCGTTTCCAGATGCAGCTGCACAAAATCCTCTGGGACGACGAACCCGGCCGTTGATCCCGGCGAGCGAGCGGTCGCGCGCTACGCCTTTTTTTGAAGTCATCCCGGCGCGGGACAGCGTGCTGGCTCCCGCAACCCACCGGAAACACCCCCATGAAGAAAGCAGTCGTCCTCCTGTCCGGCGGCATGGACTCCGCCGCCGTCATCGCCATCGCCCAGGAACAGGGCTTTGCGGTGCATGCCCTAAGCGTGCGCTATGGCCAGCGCCACACCTCTGAACTCGATGCCGCCGCCGCGGTCGCCAAGGCGCTGGGCGTGGTTGCGCACAAGACCGTCAACGTGGACCTTCGCAGCATCGGCGGTTCGGCGCTGACCGACGACATCGATGTGCCCGACGCGGGCGGCGAGGGCATCCCGGTCACCTACGTGCCGGCACGCAACACGATCATGCTCTCGGTCGCGCTCGGCTGGGCCGAAGTGCTGGGCGCCAACGACATCTTCTGCGGCGTCAACGCAGTCGACTATTCCGGGTATCCGGATTGCCGGCCCGAATTCATCGCCGCCTTCGAGGCGCTGGCCAACCTGGCCACCAAGGCGGGCGTGGAAGGGGCGGGGATCAAGGTCCACGCACCGCTGCAGTTCCTGAGCAAGGCCGACATCGTGCGTGAAGGCGTCCGCCTGGGCGTGGACTTCGGCCTGACCGTGTCCTGCTACAGCGCCGACGACAGTGGCGCGGCCTGCGGCCACTGCGACGCCTGCCGCCTGCGCGCGCAGGGCTTCACCGAGGCCGGCGTGCCCGACCCGACCCGCTACGCCTGATCGCCGCACGGGTGCGCCTGGGCGCCAAGATAGGTTAGAATGCGCACCCCCGGCAGCGATGGCGGGGCAAGCAATGGGCCGTTAGCTCAGTCGGTAGAGCAGAAGACTTTTAATCTTTTGGTCGATGGTTCGAATCCATCACGGCCCACCAATTGCATCAACAACTTAGGCGCCCGCAGGGCGCCTTTTTTGTGTCTCCGGAAAAATTGCCGGAAAATTCAGCGCTTGGGGGGCGGTTTCACGAGCAACACATCTTGATCGTAAAACTGCCGCATCGGTTCAGATTCGTGGCCACCCGATATATTGTTTTTGCTGTCGGCAAGGCCGTGATGTTTTAGCACGTGTAGGGCAAACCTCTTCGACTCAACTAGCGTCGGAACTCTGTGATCGGGGCGCCGCTGGAACACTTGTGCCGCTGGCGCAGTACGTCCGCCGAGGGGTGGTCCCTGGAGAGTTCTTACAAATCCGCGGCTACCGCGAGGAACACGCGTTCAAGCCGGGCAGCCTCTTCCAGCTTCGCGACGCCGACGTGGACCAAGAGATCTACGGCATGCCCGAATGGCTGTCGGCAGTGCAGTCGGCGCTGCTCAACGAGTCGGCGACCCTGTTCCGCCGCCGCTACTACGACAACGGGTCCCACGCCGGCTTCATCCTGTACCTGTCCGACGCGAACGTGAACGACGGCGACGTGGACGCAATACGGCAGGCGGTGAAGGACTCCAAGGGCATGGGCAACTTCCGCAACCTGTTCCTGCATTCGCCGGGTGGCCAGAAGGATGGCATCAAGCTGATTCCCATCAGCGAGGTGGCGGCAAAAGATGAATTCAGTGGCATCAAGAACGTCACCCTCGACGACATTCTGACCGCGCTGCGGGTCCAGCCGCAGCTTCTTGGCATCGTCGCGCAGAGCTCTGGCGGCTTTGGTGATATCGGCAAGGCGGCACAGGTTTGGGCCGCCATGGAGCTGGCCCCGCTGCAGGCGCGCATGACCGCTATCAATGAATGGCTCGGCACGGACGCGGCTATTTCGCCGCGCGGCTCGCGTCGTGAGATGTGTTCAGTTCGATCGTTCGTGCCTGCGCATCGCAGTGCGTCCCTTGTCGCACGCACCAACGGTGCGCCCCGTCGCGGTTCGCCGCAATGGAGGATTAATCCGACGGCCCGCCTAGGAAAACTCCGACACGGGTGAGAACGTCCCGGGCTATGCTCGCCGGAGCCACTGTCGAACGCCCACGCCCTTCATGCACGGGGCCTCGCTTCGAACGAATGACCGCCGACGCGGTCCGGCCGCCGGTTCAGCACAGCGACCCCAGTCCACGGTACGGACGAACACCTCGCAAGGAGAAAGTGATATGCAACGAACTTTGGTTTTCCTGGCGCTGTTGAGCGGCGCCGCCGTCTCGCTCCCGGCCGCCGTCTCGGCCGCGCCGGCTAACGAACTTGCGCAAGCGCAGTCGCACCAGCAAAAACGCATACAAGCCCTGTCCCGGCGCGATCGCCAAGGCGCGTACGAGGCCTTGGTCGCGACGGGCGACGCGCGACCGCCGGCGCCATTGCGCGACGCCACCGGCCACGTCATCGGCTTGAGCGTCGAGCAGCGGCAGGCCGCGACGCGCGAGGCCGCGATCGATCTGGCGGCGCTGGGCTTCACGGCCGCCGATGTATCGGCCTATCGCAAACGCGATGTGGACCTGTTCGAGCTCGTGCGCAAATTTTTCTCGGGCACGGCCTCGCCCGGCGAGCAAATGGCGATGGCCGACACGGTCGTGATCGCCACCGCCGGGCGGGCCGTGCAAGGGCGAACCCGTTTGGACGGTTTCCTGTCGGCGATTCCGCTGACCGTCGTCGACTCGTTGAAGGGTTCGCGCGCGCCGGGAGACACGGTGTACCTCGCGCGCAAATCCGGGCTCATGCCGGACGGCCTGCTGATGGAGGTGTCGTCCGAAGTCGCTCTCGTTCCCGGCAAGCGTTACCTGCTCGCGCTGTCGAAGAATCTGTACGAGCAGTGGACGGCCGAGGCGCGCAAGCAACCGGAGGCGGCGTTCAGCGCGCTGCCGTTTCTGATCTATGAAGTGTCCGACGGCGGCGCCCTGCTCGCCGGCCCGCAACCGGCGCGTTCGGGCGCGAACCCGAAGGACATCAAGACGGCCGAGCGGCAGCTCCGCGCGTTTTCCCTGGACCAGCACTGAGGCAGGAGGCCTTCATGAACATCGAATTTTTGCGCGCCGCCCTGGCGAGCGGGCTGTTCGCGTGCGCGGGTTTCGCCCACGCCGCGCCGGCCGCGGTTAATCAGCAATGGGAGGTGACGTCCGTCCGGGTCGGATTCCACAGTTCCGTGTCGAGCTGTATTTTTTCGGCCATCGGCGCGACCAATGCCTGGAACGCCGTGGGCGCCGACCTGTACCTGCCCACCGACAGTCTGGCGACCCATCCGCGGGTCAGCGAACAGACTCAGGCCTTCAACTACGCGAACATCACCGTCGAAGACGCCGACAACGTCACCCCCGGCGCAGGAATGGAAACACGCACAACGGTCAATCCGAACACGGGGACCATCTCAACGCCGACATCTACGTCGACCGCAAGCGCATGGATCAGACGCCCGGCGTCACCCAGCTCATCTGCACGACGGCGCCCACCATTCCAGCGGATCGGTTCGACGGAGAGTCCGCGCTCCTGCACGAATTCGGGCATGCAGTGGGATTCGACCACGGCGACGATTCCAACTGCCCGATGTACCCGACCATGCCGGCGGGCCAGGTGAAACGCGTGCTGTGCGAGGCCGAGATGGAGGAGTACCTGTGGGCCTACGGGCTGTCCTTCAAAATCCTGAGCCTCGCCAGCGTCAGCGGGCCGCAAGGGGTGAACATCCCCGCCTCGGTTCACTATCAAGGCAATCCCGCCTTTCCGGTGAAGCGGCAGACGAAGATCGTCCAGTGCGCGTCCGGGTGGACCTGCAGCGATTACAACGGCACCTACACCAGCGCGACGCCCTCGCCGCTGACCTTCAATTTCCGCTGCACGAACACCTCGCCGCTGCCGACCGCGATGTTCCGCTGGCGGACCACGTTGACCGATGCCAATGGCGTCGTCACCAACGCCGTCGAGCACACCAGCACGTGCACGCGGCCGGCGGGTACGGTTGCTAACGCGAGCCGGGCCGGGGACGGCAACAGCGCGAACCGAATCGTCATCACACCGTGAGCCGTCGGACGGGAGCGCGTGGAGCGCGCTCCCGTCCGACGGCGACCGACGAGTCGCCTTCCGCGGCTCGCATGCGGCGAGCCGCGGATTCGTGAAAAGTCAAGCAAGTGGGCGTCGTTGGAAGCCCTCCTTCCTAGTTTAGGTGAGGATTGACGCGCCGGAGTAGGGGGATTCCTACGGACTCTCCTGCTTGCTCCGATTTGCGATCTCCATCTAGAAATAGCGTTAGCAGTGGCTTGTTGGCTCCATAGTCACTGAGACTGCAGCGCCTGGAATGGCCAGCTCGGATTGGCACAAGGATCTCGTGTGGCATGCTGTCGCTGCAGCAGATTCGATCAGGCCCACGCCGCAGTCAAGATGTGTGCAGTCAGGTATCAGACCGGCCCGCATGCGGTCAGGATCACTGCGTATCGGGAGGCGGCGCGCGCGGACGGGCTGGCCAAGTCGCGTCTGCCACCGCCGTTCGGATGGGATTGCTGGCCGCCGAAGGCTGCAGCAGCTCCCTGTCGATCGACAGGAGTGTTGGCGGGGAAGGACGGGCAGCTCGCCGGAAAAATGGCATCCGCAGCCGCGCTACAACGCGGGTTCCACGGGGTTGCATCGGAAAAAATGCGACGCATATGTCATTGATTTTCAGGCGTGAATGTGGAGCCTTTTAATCTTTTGGTCGATGGTTCGAATCCATCACGGCCCACCAATTGCGGTATCAAAAAAGCGCCCATGTGGCGCTTTTTTCGTAGGCGCAGGCAGTAGCTCACCAGCCGACCGGGCGGTGCGGGTCGCGTCCGCTAGTTCGCGGCCTGTTCCCTGGCAAGCCGCTCGCGCGAGCGCGCGTCGCCGAGTGCCGCGCCGCGCTCCAGCAGCAACAGGGCCGCGGTGCGGTCGCCGCCGTGGCCGCGTTCCAGCCGCATCAACGCGGCGTTGTAGGCGGCAATCGCGCTGCCTTTGGCGGCGGCGTCCTCGAAGCCGGCCAGGGCCTTGTCCGGGCAGAGGAAGAACACATCGACGCCGGCGGCGGCGCGCATGAGCAGGTCGGGGTCGTCGGCCGGAATACGCGCCTGCACGAAGGCCGGCCAGCCGGCGGCAAGGGCGACCAGCACGTCGGCGCCCCGCGGCAGGAAGTACGGCCCATCGCCCTCGCGGAGGGTGAACGCCTGACGCGTCGTGCGGCGGGTGCCGTCCTGGGCCAGCCAGAGGAAGCCGTCCTCGCCGCTCACCGGGACGCCGCCGAGCGCCGTGGAGACGCGGCTGGCGAGCGATGGCGTGCCCGGGGCGGGCGATACGCCGGTCCATGAGCCGAGCAGCTCGACGCGTTGCACCTTGCCGACCAGCTGCGGCCTGGCCGCGGCGGCAACGTCCTCGACCGACAGGATGCGCATCTGCGCGTCGTACATGCGCCATGGGCTGGCCTGCAGGGCGATCGTGAGCACCGTATCGCGGTCGGGCACCGCCTGGGTGTACGCATACACGGTGCTGCCGGCGGGCACGCAGCCGGTGGGGTCCTGCGCCGGGGAACAGCTCGGCACGGTGACCGTGCCCGACAGCGGCAAGTGGTGGGTGGTGCAGGCCAGCGCGGCGGGGCTGAGCAGGCAGAGCGCGAGCAGCAGGGGCTTCATCGGCTACGTTCCGTGTAGAGAGTGTCCAGCCGTCATTAAACTCCGCTTTTGGTGCCCGCGCCCGTCGCGGGTCTCCCGCGTCGACCAAACGGACGTTGGTTTGCTGCGCATGATCAGCCCCGGTTGCACGGGCATGCATCGAATCGGAAGCCGGTCAGGCGTCGTAGCGCGGCGGCAACGTTTTCGCCGCGGAGATGCCCCCGGAGGGGCTGCGCAACCTCGCGCCGGAAGGCCAGCACAGCCACGGCGCACGCTATCGGCCGCCAGTGTGGCCGGCCCGCGTCACATCTGGCACAGCGCGTTGCAGGGCGCGGCGTGGAAGATGGCCGCGGCCTTGCGCAGGTGCGCCTGCTGCGCCACCTCGGCTGCCGCCGCGCTGGCGTCCAGGCGCTCGGCGATGGCCTGGCGCTGCGGCACGCTCAGCATGCGTGCGGTGGCGTCGGCGGTATCGGCCAGTGCCGTCGCCAATGCCTGCTTCAGGTCGGGGCCGTAGCCGGGGACATCGATCATGCGTAGCACCCCCAGGTACCCGCGCTGGACGCCGGCCCGCATCGGGGCCGGGTCGATGCGCTCGCTCTCCGCGAGGTCCTGTTTCGCCCGGGCGTCGACAACCTGCTCCAACAGTCGCGGCATGATCGCAGAGCAGCGCATCACGAACGGCAGCGTCACGGTGAGCTGCGGCTGGAAGCGCAGCCGGTTGCGTTCCATCTCCTCTTCCACGCGGACCGCAAAAGCCTCATGCAGTTGCCCGGGGGCGGGGGCCGTCGGTACCCCAAGCTGGAACAGCTGGTTGTTGGCGTCCTGGGCGCGTCGGCATATGCCCATCAAGCGGTCGAGGTCTTCCGGCCGATACGTGACCTGCTCCAGCAGGCCGCGCCGGTCGGCGATGCGTGCCAGCAGGTCCATCGCGTCCTGGCGGGCCAGCCGCGCCACGGCACCCGCATCCCCGGCCTCCAGCACCAGCAGCCGGAACTGCAGCAGCGCGCGTTCCTGGGCCACGCCGGCATCGTCGAGTGCGTCCGCGGCCGCCGGGCCGGCGAGCAGGGCCAGCGCGCCGGATACGACCCAGCCGGCGATGCGACGGCGCCAGCGCTGCGCGCCTGGTCGAGCAACCGGGAGGGCGCGCGGCGCGGTCCCGGGCAAGCGTGCTTGCATGGTCGAGAGGTTCCTGGAGGAAAGCGAGTCGGGAGCGTAGGCGAGCTGCTCCCGCCGGGCAATGTGCGGCTTGGTCGATCGCCCGCGACGATGGTGCTAGTCTGCTGCCTCAACCAAACGGACGTTGGTTCACAGACCATGATCAGAATCGGCCGCACGCATACGCGACTGGAATCCGAGGACGGCGAGACGCTCTGCCGGTTTGGCAACGTTCTTGTCCTGGACACGCGCAGGGAGGGCGTGTCCATCGCGGCGGTCGGGAACAGTGATGACTGGGAACCCGATCAACTGCCGCTGCCTGCCCATCTGGTCCAGATCGACCTGGTGGCCGCCGCGCTGGAAAAGCATGAGCACGCGGCGAAGCTGTGGGAAGGATTCGTCCGGTTTTTCATCACGGCCGGCAGGTTCAAGCGCCCAGTGCCGTTTCGCACGCGGCTCAAGCACCTGTTCGTCAACCCGGTCATCGAGGTCCGTGTCGCCATTGGCGACGTGAACGCCCGGGCGGCGGTGTGTACTGCCATCGAGAATGCCGGCTCCAGGCATGTGCTCCGGGTAACCGGCACCGACGGCGACTGACCGCGGGGCGCGGCGTGGCGTACTCCCTGGCGGCCGACTATGGCTACAATCGAGCCATCCCGGTAGCTCCCGGGCGCTGACCAAGTCCCACACAGTGAAGATTCTGCTGACAGGAAGTTCAGGCCGGGTCGGGCGCGCGATCTTCGGCGCGCTGGCCGCACGGCACGAGGTGGTGGGGGTCGACCGCAACCCCTTCAACACCACCCGGCACGTGGCCGACATCACCGACGCGCGGGCACTGCGCAGCGCGCTGGTCGGGGTGGACGCGGTGATCCACTCGGCGGCGCTGCATGCGCCGCACGTCGGGCTGGTCCCGGACAGCGAATTCCAACGCGTCAATGTCGAAGGCACGCGCTCGCTGGCGATGTTGGCGCGCGAGGCCGGGGTGTCGCGCTTCGTCTTCACCAGCACCACCGCGTTGTATGGCCATGCCATCGTGCCGGGGCGCTGCACCTGGATCGACGAACGCACGACGCCGCTGCCGCGCACGGTGTACCACCGTTCCAAGCTGGCGGCCGAGCAGTGGTTGCAGGAGGCGGCCAGCCCGGGGTTCCAGGTGCGGGTGATCCGCATGTCGCGCTGCTTCCCGGAGACGGCCGAGCGCCTGCTGCTGTACCGCCTGCACCGCGGCATCGACGTGCGCGACGTGGCCGACGCGCATGCGGCGGCGCTGCACAACACCGGCCCGATGTTCCAGCGCTATATCGTCAGCGGCGCCACGCCGTTTGGCCCGGAAGACTGCGAACGGCTGGTGACTGAGCCGCGCGTGGTGCTGGCGCGACGCTGCCCGCAGTGGCTGGCCGAGTACGATCGCCGCGGCTGGGCGCTGCCGGTGATCGACCGCATCCACGATGCCACCGCGGCCAGCATCGGCCTGGGCTGGCGAAGCCAGCGTGGCCCGGAAGCGGTGTTGGCGCAGTTGGCCGAGCATTCCATCGAAGTGCTGCCGCATCCGATGCGCGACGCGCCCTGCACGGTTGACTGACACGCCGCGTGTCAGTGCCGGGCCAGGTCCACGCTTACCGCATCCAGCACCCGCTGCGCGCGGGCGCGGGCCGATTCATCGGTGCGCGTGTCGATGGGCAGGTCCGGTGAGATGCCGGCCACTTCGTCGCTGCCATCGGCGCGCAGCCGCACGCAGTTCGGGATGCGTATGCGCAGCTTCGAGTGCGGCAAGGTGCGGGCTGGTGGTGGACTCATGAAGCCGCAGCCGTAGCCGCCGGTCGTGCTCCCGACCACGCGTGCGATGTGGTTGTCCTGCAGCCGTGCGGCGAACATTTCCGCCGAGGAGACGGTCTTCGCATCGGTGAGCACATACACCGGCCCTTGCCAGGCTGCCCAGTGCCGGCGCAGGTCCTGGGCCCAGTCCAGCCGGTGGGCAATCAGGAAATCATTGATGCGGTCCACCGCCGGGGTGGCAAGGGGACCGCCCGAGCTGCCGGCGGCGACCAGGCGCCGGCAGGGCAGGGCCTGCCAGTCGCGCGATGACTGCCACACCCACGTCATGTCGCAGGGCGGCGCCTGCGTGGCGCGCAGGGACGCGGCGAAGCGGTCGCGCTGCTGGACCAGCAGCGGACGCGCGCCTGCGTCGGGATGATGGCGGCGCAGGGCATCGTCGATGCGCTCGTACTGCTCCTGCAGGTAGTCGCGCCCGGCCGCGGACTGGCTGACCCAAAGCGGCGCCGACTGCACCGGCGAGCCGCTGAACAGGCGCGTGAGCGTGTCGCCGCTGTCGTCGCCGCCCGGGTTGGTGCCCACATCCACCAGCACCGCATCCACGCCCTGCTGCTGGAAGCGCCGCAGCGTCGCGGCGATCTCGGCCACCCACGCGTCACTCAACGTGGCCCGCATGTCGTTCACTGCGTCGGCATGCCGCAGTTGCCCCCAGAGGCGGTGGCACAGGCCGGGGTAACGCAGCGCATCGAATTCATGCAGGCGCAGCAGGCCGAGGCGGTGGCCATCCGGCAGCGCGACGACCCCACTGCGCAATGCCGGGTCGGCGCCGCCGGCCGTAGGGTGGTAGCCGGGCAGGGTCTGTAGCGGCACGCTGTAGTCGTGCCGACCTTCGTCCAGTACGCCCAGCGCCGCGCAGCCTGTGGAGGCCTCCAGCGTGCGCGGGTCCACTGCGGCGGGGGCCGATGCGGGCGCCTCGGTTGCCTGCCGATCCAGCAGTTTCAGGTGGCCATCGTGAAACCCGGCCAGGAACGCGCGCAGTGCCTGTTCCGCCTGCGCATCGCTGCCGGCCGTGGTGATGGCCTGCTGTGCATCGCGCTCGAGGGCGGGCAGGTCAACGCCGCTCTGCCCGGACGCCATCCAGGCCAGGTGTGCATAGTCGTTCTGCAGGGTCTGCTTCAGTACCGCCAGATCGCCGCGCCAGGCGTCGCGATCAATCGCGGGGGCGGCGTGGCTGGCAAACGCCATCGACAGCGCCACGGCCATCACCGCTCCTGGCCTCGAGAAGTGTCCTGCCGACATCGCCGCGCTCCCTGCCAAGGCGCTGCATGCGCCTGCGAACCTCCGATCCTAGCCAACGCGACCCGGTGGCGAAAGGGCCACGCATGGCAGGTCCTGGAGGCAACGGTGCATTACGCAGCACCCCTGGCTGCGACAGCGGTATCCACTGCACGCTGTTCGCCCGTGGGCACTGTTCAACGGCTTCCACCACAGAGTGCCGGGAAGAAACACCGACAGCATGAGGCTGCGCGTAGCGCAGCCCCACTCTCTACGCAGCAGTTACTTCTGCTGCTGGTTCTTGCTGGCGTCCTTGGTGTCCTGTTCCTGCTTCTGCTGCCTGGCCAGCGTGTCCTTGCGCTCCTGCTCCTTCTGCTGGTCGGTCTGGGCCGCGGCATTCTTCTGGACGTTGTTTTCGTTGTTCTGCATGTTGGACATTGCATACTCCACTACGACGTTATGTCGTGATATCGATGCTGCGCCCATCGCTGTTACGCAGCGGTCGCATGCGGATGAGGGTGGGGTCAGGGTGGTGCGCAGGCCGTCCTGCCATTCATGTTCACGCTGGATCGCGTCGTCCCGCTCCGCCTGTCCGCCGCAGGCGCGACGGCGCCGTCGCGCACGCACGCCACCGTTGAACTGGCTTGGCCTGCACACGGTGCGGGCACGATTCGGCGCACAATAGCGGGTCTTTCGTCGATCGCTGTTGGAGGTGCCATGAACCGTTTCGTCCTGCTGGGGGTGGGGGCGCTTGCGCTCGCGGCCTGTTCCAAACCTGCGCCGTCCGATACCGACACGCCCGCACCCGCGCCAGGCACCGCCACGACGACGCCTGTGCCGACCTCCGCGCCCCCCGCCACGGCGGCCGAGCCGACCCTGCAGCCGCCGTCATTCGATTGCGCCAAGGCGCAGTCCGAATCAGAAAAACTGGTCTGTGGTGACGCCCGCCTGGCCGCGCTGGACCGGCAGCTGGCCGCTCTTTACAAGCGCGTGCAGACCAGCCCGGATGAGCTGGATATCGCTGCCGAACAGCGCGGCTGGGTGAAAGGGCGAGATGCCTGCTGGCAGGCCGTGGACCGTCACCGCTGCCTGGTCGAGTCCTACCAGACCCGGATCGTCGAACTGAACATCGGCAGTGGCGGCGTGCCCGCACCGACGCCGGTGAGGTACCAGTGCGATGACGCCAGCAAGCCGGTCAGCGTGGTGTTCTACAACGAACTGGACCCGCAGGCGGCCGTGGTCAGCTGGGGCAAGGACCAGGCGATCGTGTTCCCGGCCCAGGCCGCCAGCGGCAGCCGTTATACCCGCGAGGGCGTGGAGTTCTGGGAGCACCAGGGCGAGGCCACGCTGGACTTCTACGGCACCACGATGAGCTGCAAGGCTGCCGGCTGAGCAGGCCCGGCGGACGTCGCGTGCGTGCTCAGCGTACGCGACGGTAGCGCACCTCGTTCTGGCGGTCGCCGACTTCGGTGGTGACGAAGCCGTCGCGGCTCTGGTTGATGTCGAACACGTTGCCGCCCACATTGAGCTGGCCGCCGTTGACCCAGCCGCTCAGGTTCTGCCCGCGCGCCTGTGCGCTCATGCGGCCGTCGCTGTCGATGCGCATGCGGATGTCGGCCCCGTAGATGGGGTTGTAGCCCTCGAACTCGCCGACCATCCAACCGGGCACGTAGGACGTGTGCCGCGGGCCCTGGTAGTTGTCGTCGGTGTAGCGGTCATCCTGCTTGCTCGCGTTGTGGGCCAGCGCGCCGAGGATGGCCGCGCCGATAAGGACGCCGGCGGCGACCTTGGCATCATGGTTGTCGTCGTGGTCGTCGTCGCGGGAACCGCCACCGTGCACCCGGAAGGAGGCGCGGCAGCCATCATCGACCCAGACCTCGCGGCGATCGTAGTCCCAGCTGCGGCCCTGGCGGCAGTCGGCGCCGGAGAGTTTGCGGTCCAGGCTGACGTAGCCGTCGCGCGGCAGCGGGCAGGACTGGTAGCGGTTGTCGCGGCTTTCGCAGGTGACGAAATCGTCGGCACGGGCGTCCGACAACGACGCGGCCAGCAGCAGGGGGGCGGTAAGCAGAAGGCGGGTCTGCATGGTGCGGTTCCGGCAGGAGAGGGCACAGGGGAACGATGCCATCCATGGATGAAAACCGGATGAAGGCGTAGGCTTTCCCCGCGGCACAACGCTGCGGTGGCCACAGGGGGCCGGGATGCGCGGTCACGGACGACGAGGCGGGATGGCCTGGCTGCTGCTGGCGACGTGCCTGATGGCGAGCGTGGTTGCGGACGCGGGCAACACGCCATGCTCCGGTCGCAAGGGTGGGGTCTCGCACTGCGCCGCAGGCCGGTTCGTCTGCAACGA
This sequence comes from Stenotrophomonas sp. BIGb0135, assembly GCF_024810105.1. Lineage (GTDB taxonomy): Bacteria > Pseudomonadota > Gammaproteobacteria > Xanthomonadales > Xanthomonadaceae > Stenotrophomonas > Stenotrophomonas maltophilia_AB. The sequence goes on along the minus strand of NZ_JANUDX010000003.1, from coordinate 441,758 downwards.
TGGCTCGGTCAGTGCGTCGAAAAAGGTCTGCAGCGCCCCAGGCAATAGCGCGCGGGTCGCCCCGCCTGCCGCGACTGCGGCGGGCAGCTGTCCGTGCAGCGCGGGCGCGCTGTGCACGGGCCCACGGGGTGGCCGCTACTGCCTGACGCCGTCAGGCAACAAGCGCTACACGCCCCGCAACTGAGCGCACGCGCCTCACGCGGCCTGGTCGGTTTCCATGGCACCGAAGCAGGCGCGGATGGCGTCCAGCAGCTCGCTCATCGAGTATGGCTTGGGCAGGAAATGGATGCCCGGGCGCAGCTGTGCGGTGACGTCGGCCGGGTCCAGACCGGAGGTGACCAGCACCGGCAGGCTGGGCTGGAAGGCCTTGATGCGCTCGGCAGCCTCGATCCCGCTCAGGCCGCCCAGGCAGACATCGGTGAACACCAGGTCGAACCGCTCGCCGGCCAGCAGCAGCCCCAGCGCGGCTTCGGCCGAACTCACCGCAGCCACATCGCAGGCCTGGCTTTCCAGCGCCATCCGGCTCAATTCACGGGTGTCTTCGGTGTCTTCAATCAACAGCACGCGCGGTGCAACGTGGCGCTTGGACAACAACATGACGCGGTGTTCCTTGGGGCTGGGGCGGAAAGGGCGCGCAATTATGCGGGGGCCCGTGGTGAGGAGGTCGTGCACGCGGCGCCGGCTACCGCGCCGCGTCCGGTGATGGCCGCAGCCAGCAGGCCAGGGTGAGCACGGCCATTGCCGCAGCGGCGAGGCGCAGCGCAGTGACCTTCCCGTCCAGGGCCATTGCCTCATCGAGGATGAACAGGTTCCAGGCCAGGTTGAGCGACACATGCAGGGCCAGGCCGCTCCACAGCGTGAGCCGGTCGAGGTGGTTCAACCAGGCGAACGCCAGGCCCCCGACGGCGATCAGGACCAGGATCTGCACGGCGCTGGCGCCCCCGTCGATGCCGCCCGCCCCGAGCCAATGCACGGCGCCGAACATCGCGGCCTGGGGCAGGGCGGCCAGCCACGCGGGCCAGTGCAGTACGCGGACCAGGAAAACAAAGCCGAGGCCGCGATACAGGATTTCTTCGGCGAGGGGGAACAGCACGGCAAGCAGCAGCAATGCCAACGGCTCGGGCGCCGTATTCAACCGGCCAAGCGCGGCCAGGCCGACCCAGCAGGGCAGGGTGGACAGCAGCACCAGCAAGGGACCGCGCGCGCCGTGCCAGCGCAGGCCGAGGCTGTCCGCCAGCGCCAGGTCACGTGGCTTCAGCAGCCAGGCCAGCAGCACCGCGGTCAGCACCGCCAGCAGGTTGTCGAGCAGGCTGCCGCCGAACGGGATCGGCAGGCGCGGGATGGGCACGCCGACCGCGGCGCTGAGGTCGCGCAGGTTCAGGCCGATTGCCACGCCCAGCAGGGCCAGTAGCGATGCCCACCAACGGGTCTGTCCTGGGAAGGGCATGACGGCATTCCTTGCGGGGAGCAGGCAGTCTGCCGCGTGGACGCCCAGCGAGCGCGCGCCGGAAGTCCCCGTGCCGATGGTCATGGGCGCGGCACGTGTTGCGTTGCAGTCATCCGCGCGCAGGTACAGTCGGGGTTGGAACAGGATGAGGATGCGCGACGATGCAATGCCCCGTATGCAAGACCCAGGCGCTGGTGATGTCCGAGCGCCAAGGCATCGAGATCGATTACTGCCCGCAGTGCCGTGGCGTGTGGCTGGACCGCGGCGAGCTGGACAAGATCATCGAGCGTTCGGCCGGTGCCGCTGCACCCGCGCCGGTGCGCGCCGCGCCGCCACCGCCGCCGACGGCCGTGCAGCACCGTGACACGCGCCACCTGGGCCAGCAGCAGCCCTATGGCGACCAGCACGGCTACCGCAAGAAGAAGAAAGAGAGCTTCCTGTCGGACCTGTTCGACTTCTGAGCCCCGCGCCGGTCCTGCCGATCAGGGCCGGCGCAGGATGAACTCCAGGTCGCGGCTGTCGCCGACCACGAAATCGTAGGTGCCGACCTGGACGCAGCCGTAGCGCGCATAGAAGCGTTGCGCCCCGATGTTTTCCGACCACACGCCCACCCACAGGGTGCGGCGTACCGGCTGGTCGAGCCACGCCAGGAACGCCGCCATCAGCCGCGCGCCGTGGCCGCCGCCCTGGTGGCTGGCCAGGACGTACAGGCGTTTGAGTTCGATGTCGCCCTCGCGGGCATCGGCGTGCGGCAGGCCGTTGGCCCCCGCCGCCAGGTAGCCGACCGCACGGCCGGCATCCTCCAGCAACCACACCGCGCTGCGCGGGTCGTCCAGCTCCGCGCGTTGCGGGGCGACGCTGTAGTGATCCTCGAGGAACGCCTGCAGGTCCTGCGGCGGGTAGGAGTCGCCGAAGGTTTCGGTGTAGGTGGTGATGGCGATCGCCGACAGGGTCTGCGCATCGGCCGGGGTGGCGCGTCGGATCTGCAGGGGCATGGCGGAAGTGAGCGGGCGGGCGGGGACGGGGCGCAAAGGGTACGCGATCGACCCTTGATCGCACGAAAACGGCGCGGCCGATGGCGGAAGTTTCCCGCCGGGGCATCACATCAGTACCCGGGTCGCCAACGAGCAAGGCCCCGGGTGTCGGACAGGTCGCAACCGCGCCAGGCGCGGCGGCCTGTGACGCCCCGCCTGGGCCCGTCGGATCCGGCATGCACGACCCCTGTTATCCCGGGCGCCCGCCGCGCCCGGGATCTTTTTTGCCTCAGAACCAGACGCGCACGCCGGCCACCCAGCGGGTGTCGCGGGCGCGTTCGCCCGCGGCCTGGTGGTACTCGGCGGTGTCGCCGAACAGGCGTTCGTGGCTGATGCCGATGTACGGGGCGAAGCGACGGTTGACCTCGTAGCGCAGGCGCAGCCCGGCCTCGACCTTGTTCAAGCCGCTGCCATTGCCGTAGCGCGGATCGTCCTTGGCCGTGAACGTGGCTTCCACCAGCGGCTGCAGGATCAGGCGGTTGGTCAGCAGCAGCTCGTACTCCATTTCCACGGTGGCGGCGACCTGGCCGCCTTCGCCGACGTAGGCGGTCGCCGAGGTCTCGAACTTGTACGGGGCCAGGCCCTGGACGCCGAATGCCGCCCAGGTCCGCGAATCGCCGCGGCCCAGGTCCTGTTTGACGCCCACCAGCACATCCCACCACGGCGATACGCTGCGGCCGTACAGCACTTCCACGTCGGCCGCCTCGGTCCGCCCGCCGCTGCGTTCGCCTTCGCTGCGCAGCCAGACCCGGTGGATGTTGCCGCCGATCCAGCCGCTGGCCTCCCAGGCCTGCCCGTTGCCGTGCTGGCCATCCCAGTGTTCCAGGCGGTTGACCAGCAGCAGGCTGTGGAGGTCGGGGGCGTGCTCCATCGCGCCGTGATCGATCGGCGGGAAGGCGGCGATGCGGTCGGCATCGGTCACCGCCGGGATCGGTTCGCGCGGATCATTGCGGGCAGGCGGCTTGGTCGGGCCGTGGCCCATGGCGGCGTGGTCCATCGTCGAATGGTCGGGGGCACCGTGGTCCGTCCGGGCATGATCCGTCGGGCTGTGATCCACGCTGCCGTGATCGATCTTCGCGTGATCCATCTGGCCGTGATCCATGGCGCTGCGATCCATCTTCGCGTGATCCATCTGGCTGTGATCCATGGCGCCGTGATCCATCTTCGAGTGATCCATTTCGCCGTGATCCATTTCGCCGTGGTCCACCGTCTCTGCAGCGACCGTGGGCGCATCGGCGCTGCGCGGCGGGGTCATCGCATGGCCGGCGTGCGACTGCGCCCACGCCGGGGCGGAGATCGCCAGCAGCAACGCGCTGCTCAGGATCGACATCGCGAACATCGGAGAACGGCTCATTCGTCGATCCTCACTTCGCGCATCATCCCCGCTTCCATGTGGTACAGCAGGTGGCAGTGGTACGCCCAGCGGCCGAGTGCATCGGCGCGCACGCGGTAGCTGCGGCGCGTGCCCGGGGGCATGTCGATGGTGTGCTTGCGAAGCTGGAAGTCACCGTCGGCGTTTTCCAGGTCGCTCCACACGCCGTGCAGGTGGATGGGGTGCTGCATCATGGTGTCGTTGACCAGCACGATGCGCATGCGCTCGCCGTAGTTCAGCCGCAGCGGTTCGGCGCTGGCGAAGGGGATGCCGTCGAAGGACCAGCTGAACTTTTCCATGTGGCCGGTCAGGTGCAGCTCGACCTCGCGGCCGGGTTCGCGGCCATCGGGATCGTCGAACAGGCTGTGCATCGCGGCATAGGTGAGTACGTGGCGGCCGTTGTCGCGCAGGCCGATGCCGGGATCATCGAGCTTGGGTTCGGTCGCCATGCTCTGCATGTCCACCAGCGGGTTGCCCTGTTCACTGGGCGGATGCCGTGGCGCCCTGGCCGTGCCGCCGTGGGCCGCGTGGCCCATGTGCGCGCCGCAACCGCCTTCCATGCCCTTCATCTGGTGCCCCATGCCGGGCATGTCGTGGCCCATCGTGCCCATGTCATGACCCATGTCGCCCATGGTCAGCAGCGGACGCGGGTCACGTGCGGGAATCGGCGCCTGCAGGCCATGGCGCACGGCCAGGGTGCCGGCGGCGTAGCCGGTGCGGCCCATGTCCTGGCAGAAGAGGGTGAACGCATCCTGGCCGCTGGGTTCGACGATCACATCGAAGGTCTCGGCCGGGGCGATGCGGAATTCATCGATGCTGACCGGATGGATGTACTGGCCGTCGGCGGCGACCACGGTCATCTTCAGGCCGGGGATGCGCACGTCGAAGTAGGTCATCGAGCCGCCGTTGATGAAGCGCAGCAGCACCTTCTCGCCGCTGCGGAACAGCCCGGTCCAGTTGCCGGCCGGGGCGGTGCCGTTGAGCAGGTAGGTGTAGGTGTGGGCGTTGATGTCGGAGATGTCGGTCGGGGTCATCCGCATCCGGCCCCACATGCCGCGATCGGCGGTGGCGGCCGCCCAACCGTCCTTGCGTACGTCACGCAGGAAGTCGGGCAGGGTGCGCTTGTAGTAGTTGTCGAACTCGGCCAGCTTCTTCATGCGCCGGAACAGCGCGCCGGGGTCAAGGTCGGTCCAGTCCGACAGCAGGATCACGTGTTCGCGGTCGAAGCGGTACGGGGCCGGCTGCAGCGGGTCGATGATCAACGCGCCGTACAGGCCGGCCTGTTCCTGGAACATCGAGTGGCTGTGGTACCAGTAGGTGCCGGACTGCTTGAGGGTGAAGCGGTACTGGTAGGCCTCGCCGGGCGCGATGCCGTTGAAGCTCAGCCCGGGTACGCCGTCCATGTTGGCCGGCAGCAGGATGCCGTGCCAATGGATCGAGGTGGGGTGGCCCTGCAGGGTATTGGCCACGCGCACGCTGACGGTGTCGCCCTCGCGCCAGCGCAGGATCGGCGCCGGCAGGCTGCCGTTGACGGTGATTGCCGGGCGGGTGCGGCCGGTGAAATTGGCCAGCGATTCACCGATGCTGAGCTGGACATCCGCGGCGGTGAGCACCTGCGGGGCGCTGGCGACGGTGGGGCCGGCGGCGGCAAAGGCGCGCGCGGGCAGGCCGCTGGCGACCAGGCCGGCGAACACGCCACCGGCGGCGGCGCCCTGCACGAACAGGCGGCGCGACGGCATGGGCGGGCTGCCCGTGCCGGGTTGGGTTGGGAAGGACATTGCAACTCCGGATCGAATCGGACGGGCACGTGGGGTGCCGCGGAGCCGTGTGCGCAGGCACACGGGATCACATCGCTGGGCGCTCGCGGCGCGCGGTCAGCCGATCGGAGGGCGGGTGATGCGGTCCAGCGGCGGCGCCGGCAGTGCTGGGCGCGGCAGGCTCACCGGCGCCAGCGACAGCGGCGGCGGGCTGGGCAGCCAGGCGATGGACGGGGGCAGGCTGGATTGCTGCGCGCAGCTGCGCAGGCAGTCCTTGATCGCGCAGTGGTCGCCGTCGTGCGGCGGCTGGGCGCCGGCATCGATGTGGCTGTGGTGGCCAGGCTGCATCGGCGTTGCGGCCGGTGCGTCGTGGCAGGGCGGGGCCGCCGTTGCGGCAGCGGGCGGGGTGGCCATCGCCAATGCCATGGGCGCGGCCATAGCGGCGTTCAGCCCGTTGAGCAACAGGCTGAGCATCAACACCACGCGCAGGAGCAGGCCACCGGCAGACATGGGGCTTACCCTAGCGCCAAACCGGGCGGTGCGCACCTGCGGCTGAACGCGGTGTTCAACCCTGGACCCGGCTCCGTCAGGGCGCACGCGGGCCATCAGCCCTGCTCGCGGACGATTTCGACCAGGCGCTCACCGTAGCGGGACAGCTTGGTGCCGCCGATGCCGCCGACCCGGCCGAGCGCGTCGACGCTGGTGGGGCGCTGTTCGGCGATGTTGCGCAGGGTGCTGTCGTGGAAGATGACGAAGGCCGGGACATTCTGTTCCTTGGCCAGTTCGGCGCGCAGGCTGCGCAGCGCGTTGAACAGGGCCAGGTCCTCGGGCAGCACGGACAGGCCGGTGCGCTGGCCGCTGCGGTCGCGCTCGCGGGTCTTGGGGCTTTCGCGCCGCATCATGACCTTGCGCTGGCCCTTGAGGACCTCGCGGCTGCCGTCGGTGAGGCGCAGGCCGCCGTAGGCTTCGCTGTCCACTTCGAGCAGGCTGGCGGCCACCAGCTGGCGGAACACGCTGCGCCAGGTGCGGGCGTCGAGGTCCTTGCCGATGCCGTAGGTGCTCAGTTCGCTGTGCCCGAACTGGCGGATCTTGTCGTTCTCGCCGCCGCGCAGGATGTCGATGAGGTGGCCGACGCCGAAGCGCTGGCCACTGCGGTAGACGCAGCTGAGGGCCTTCTGCGCGGCGACGCTGGCATCCCATGCATCGGGTGGGGTGAGGCAGTTGTCGCAGTTGCCGCAGGGCTGGGGGTAGGTTTCACCGAACCCGGCCAGCAGGACCTGGCGGCGGCACTGCATGGATTCGCAGTAGCCGAGCAGGTGGTCGAGTTTGTTGCGCTCCAGGCTCTTGCGTTCTTCGCCGGCCTCGGACTGCTCGATCATCTGCTTGAGCAGGACGACATCGCCCAGGCCGTAGCAGAGCCAGGCGTCGGCCGGTTCGCCGTCGCGTCCGGCGCGGCCGGTTTCCTGGTAATAGCCTTCCATGGACTTGGGCAGGTCGGTGTGGGCGACGAAGCGCACGTCGGGTTTGTCGATGCCCATGCCGAAGGCGATGGTGGCGCACATGACGATGCCGTCCTCGCGCAGGAAGCGGCGCTGGTTGGCGGCGCGCACGTCGGCGGGGAGGCCGGCATGGTAGGGCAGGGCGTTCATGCCCTCCTTGCACAGGAACTCGGCGGTTTCTTCGACTTTGCGCCGCGACATGCAGTAGACGATGCCGGCCTGTTCGCGGTGGACCTTGAGGAAGTCGAGCAGCTGGCGCTTGGCGTTGTCCTTCTGGACGACGGTGTAGCGGATGTTGGGGCGGTCGAAGGAGCTGACGAAATGCTGGGCACCGGTGAGGTCGAGCCGCTCGGCGATTTCGCGCTGGGTGGGCGGGTCGGCGGTGGCGGTGAGGGCGATGCGCGGGACGTCGGGCCAGCGTTCGTGGAGGACGGTGAGCTGGCGGTACTCGGGGCGGAAGTCGTGGCCCCACTGGGAGACGCAGTGGGCTTCGTCGATGGCGAACAGGGCGATGCGGCTGCGCGAGAGCAGGGACAGGAAGCGGCCGGTGAGCAGGCGTTCGGGGGCGACATACAGCATGTCGAGCTCGCCGGCGAGGAGTTCGCGTTCGACCCGGGCGGCGGTCTCGCCATCGAGGGTGGAATTGAGGAATTCGGCACGGACGCCGAGCTGGCGCAGGGCTTCTACCTGGTCCTGCATGAGGGCGATGAGCGGGGAGATGACGATGCCGGTGCCGTCGCGGAGGAGGGACGGCACCTGGTAGCACAGCGACTTGCCGCCGCCGGTGGGCATCAATACGAGCGCGTCATTGCCGGCAGCGACATGTTCGACGATCGCTTGCTGCGGACCGCGAAAATCGTCGTAACCAAAGATGCGGCTGAGCAGGTCGTGCGCGGGGCGGGAAGACATCGGGCTAGTTTACCCCGGCGGGCGGGTTGGCCGTGTCCTCCAACAGAGGATCAGTGGGTAGGGGCTTGCCTTCGGGCCTCACGAGCCGCAGCGCAAGCCAGAGCCAAAGCCAAAGCCAGAGCCAAAGCCCATGGTTTCTGTGCTGATGGTTGGCGCGGGGTGGGTGGGTTGGCGGGACACGCCGTAAATCCATCCCTGGAGGCTCGTGGGCGCCATCCATGGCGCCCAACGGTCCCGCCAACCCACCCACCCCACGCCCCGACAGTTGGCTGGTGCGTATGGGAGGGTGGGGCAACGGCGAATGCGAGCCGGCGTTGGTGCTGGATCCAGAGCAACGGGGCAAAAGCAAAGAGCAAAAGCAAAGAGTAAAAGGGGGAGAGGGGCCAAGAGCAAAGGGCCAAGAGCAAAAGGCAAAAGGCAAAGGGCAGGAGGTGGACCCAGATCCACAGCCAACGGCGAAGACAAAGGGCAAAGTGCGGAGCCACTGCCGAATCCGGGTCCAGGATTTTGGCTTCCATCTATGGAAAGAGGGCCCATAACGCAGAACAGGCGCCACCGGGCGCCTGTTCTGCATGCTTTTCTCTCTTCCCAACCGCCGGATGCACATCCATCTGGGCGAGGGTCCGACCCCCTTGCCGGGACCGTCGGGCGCCATGGATGGCGCCCGCGAGCCCCCAAGGATGGGTTTACGGCGTGTCCCGGCAAGGGGGTCGGACCCTCGCCGCGCGCAGATGCCAGAAGCGCAAACGCTTTACTGCAACAAAGAACGCAGCATCCAGGCGTACTTTTCGTGCGTCTGCAGGCGCTGGGTCATCAGATCTTCGGTCGGGGCGTCGTCGGCGTCGTCGGCCACGTCCAGCACCTTGCGGGCGGTGCGGCACACGGCCTCGTTGGCCGCGACCAACTGGCGTACCATCTCACGCCAGTCCGCGCTGTCGGTCAGGCCCGGCTCCTCGGCGATCGAGGTCAGGGCCGCGAACTCGCGGTAGGAGCCCGGGGCATTGAAGCCCAATGCGCGGATGCGTTCAGCGACGTCGTCCAGGGCTGCCCACTGCTCGGTGTACTGGGTCTCGAACATGGTGTGCAACGAGTTGAACATCGACCCGGTGACATTCCAATGGAAGTTGTGCGTCTTCAGGTAGAGCGTGAACGCGTCCGCCTGGAAGGATGCCAGCCCATCGGCAATCTTCTTGCGATCGCCTTCCTTGATCCCGATATCGATGTTCGGGGCCGACGGGGCGGCCGATGCCAGCTTCTGCTTACCGGTCTGGGTCTTCTGGGCCGGTGTCTTGGTCTTCGCCATGGGGATGATCCTCCTTGTGGATTGGATGGCCTTCACAATAGATCAGACTACGCTTTCAGTAGTGATCAAAGTTCTAAACGATTCGATTGATGAGCACTATCGACAAACAAAATCTTCCACGCCTGCGCGAACAGCGCGCCGCGATTGACGGGGCCATGAGCCGCGACCGCGGCCGCTTGCTCGGGATGCTCTCGCGCTGGCAGTCCAAGCCCGCCGATGCAGGCGTGGCCGCCGCGTTCGAGCAGGCCTTGCAGGCGTCGGTGCAGCGGCGCGAGACGCGCGCGCGGCACCTGCCGGCGATCAGTCTGGACGATAGCCTGCCCATTGCGCGTGAAGCTGAACGCATCACGGCCTTGATCCGCGATCACCAGGTCGTGGTGATCGCCGGTGAAACCGGCTCGGGCAAGACCACCCAGCTGCCCAAACTGTGCCTGGCCGCCGGCCGCGGCGTGGCCGGGATGATCGGCTGCACCCAGCCGCGACGGATTGCCGCGCGTGCGGTGGCTACCCGCGTGGCGCAGGAGCTGAACACCGAGCTGGGCACGGTGGTCGGCTACCAGGTGCGCTTCACCGACCGGGTGGGGGATGACACCCGCATCAAGTTCATGACCGACGGCATCCTGCTGGCGGAAATCAGCAGCGACCGCTGGCTGTCGCAGTACGACACGATCATCGTCGACGAAGCGCACGAGCGCAGCCTCAACATCGACTTCCTGCTGGGCTATCTCAAGCAACTGCTGCACAAGCGCCCCGACCTGAAGCTGATCGTCACCTCGGCCACCATCGATACCTCGCGTTTCGCCGAGCATTTCAACGATGCCCCGGTGATCAGCGTCGAGGGCCGCACCTTCCCGGTCGAGGTGCGCTATCGACCGCTGGAAGGCGAGGGCGGTGGCGATGAGGACGGTGGGCGCGACGGCGAACGCACCGTCAACGACGCCATCGTGGCGGCAGTGGATGAGATCACCCGCATCGATCCGCGCGGCGACATCCTGATGTTCTTCCCCGGCGAGCGCGAGATCCGCGACGCGCACCAGGCGCTGGAACGGCGCAAGTACCGCGAGACCGAGGTGCTGCCGCTGTACGCGCGGCTGTCGGTCAAGGACCAGGACGAGGTCTTCAACCCGGGCGGCAAGCGCCGCATCGTGCTGGCCACCAACGTGGCAGAAACCTCGTTGACCGTGCCGCGCATCCGCTACGTGGTCGATCCGGGCCTGGCCCGGGTCAAGCGCTACAGCCCGCGCCAGAAACTGGACCGCCTGCATATCGAGGCGGTGTCCCAGGCCAGCGCGAACCAGCGCAAGGGACGCTGCGGGCGTGTCTCCGAAGGCATCTGCTACCGGCTGTACTCGGAAGCCGATTTCCTCTCGCGCGCCGAGTTCACCGATCCGGAAATCCGTCGCTCCAGCCTGTCCGGGGTGATCCTGCGCATGCTGCAGCTGGGCCTGGGCCGGATCGAGGACTTCCCGTTCCTGGAAGCGCCCGACGAGCGTGCCATCGCCGATGGCTGGCAGCAGCTGGGCGAACTGGGCGCGGTGGATGCCGAGCGCCGGCTGACCCCGGTCGGGCGCCAGATGGCGCGCCTGCCGGTGGACGTCAAGCTGGCCCGCATGCTGGTGGCCGCCCAAGCGCAGGGCTGCCTGCGGCCGATGCTGGTGATCGCCTCGTTCCTGGGCATCCAGGACCCGCGCGAGCGTCCGCCGGAAGCGCGCGGCGCAGCGGATGCCGCCCACGCGCTGTTCGCCGACGGGCGCTCGGAGTTCGTCGGCGTGCTGCGCTTGTGGGACGGCTATCGCCAGGCCCACGAAGAGCTGACCCAGTCCAAGTTGCGCGGGTGGTGCGAACGGCACTTCCTGGGGTTCCTGCGCATGCGCGAGTGGCGCGAGCTGCATCGCCAGCTGCGCGTGCTGTGCGAGGAACTGGGCTGGACCGAGGAGCCGGCGGCGACGTCGTTGGCGCCGCTGCTGGCCGGGTCGTCCGCGCCGGCGCCGGCGCGCGACGACGACGCCCGCATCAAGGCGACCCGCGGTCAGCAGCATCGCGCCGCGCGCCTGGCCCGCGAGGGCAAGACCGAACCGGTGGCGGCCCCGGCCGCCGCGCCGGTGGCCGATGCGCGCGAGGCCGGGGGCGGGTTCACCGAGAAGGTGCGCGCGGCCGCCTATCAGACCCTGCATCGCGCGCTGATCGCCGGCCTGCCGACGCAGATCGGCCACCGCAGCGACAAGGGCGATTTCCTGGCCCCGCGCCAGCGCCGCTTCCTGCCGTTCCCCGGTTCGGTGCTGGCCAAGCGGCCGCCGCCGTGGCTGCTGACGGCCACGCTGCTGGACACCCAGAAAATCTGGGGCCTGACCAACGCCGCGATCGAGCCGGACTGGGTGATCGCCGAGCTGCCGCACCTGCTGCTGCGCAAGCATTTCGATCCGCACTGGTCGCGTGCCCAGGGGCAGGTGCTGGCCTCCGAGCAGATCAGCCTGTTCGGGCTGGTGCTGGCCCCGAAGAAGCCGGTGCACTACGGCCGCATCGCGCCGGGCGAGGCGCATGACATTTTCGTGCGCCAGGGCCTGGTGACCGGTGAGATCAATACCCGCGCCAGCGTCATCGCCGACAACCTCAAGGTGCTCGAACAGGCTCGGGAAGAGGAGGCCAAGCTGCGCCGCGCCGGCATCGTGGCCGACGAGGCCTGGCAGGCACGCTGGTACCTGGACCGGGTGCCGGCGGAGATCCATTCGGCCACCGCGCTGGACACCTGGTGGAAGGGGCTGGCCCCGGACAAGCGCCGCGGGTTGGCCTGGACCCTGGCCGACCTGTTGCCCGGCGAGGGCAGCGATGCCGAGCGCTATCCCAAGTACCTGCCGCTGGGGGATGCGCGGTTGGCGCTGCATTACCGCTTCGAGCCCGGCAGCGAGGACGACGGGGTCAGCCTGGATGTGCCGTTGCATCTGCTCAACGCGCTGGATGCGGCGCGCCTGTCGTGGTTGGCGCCCGGCTTCGTGGCCGACAAGGCGTCGGCGCTGATCCGCGGCCTGCCCAAGGCGATGCGCCGCAACTACGTGCCCGCGCCGGACTTCGGCCGCGCGTTCGCCGAGGCCTTCCCCGATCCCAGCGCTGACGACATCCGCGGCGAGCTGGCGCGGTTCCTGTCGCGTGCCACCGGCGCACAGGTGGCCGCCACCGATTTCGACGATGCCGCGCTGGAAGCGCACCTGCGCATGAACCTGCGCCTGTTCGATGCGGGCGGAAAGCTGCTGGCCAGTTCGCGTGACCTGGACGCGCTGCGCGCGCGCTTCGGCGACAAGGCCGGCGAAGCCTTCGCCGCGCGTGCCGGGCGGGCATTGGCGGTAGAGGGCCTGCGCGACTTCCCGGCCACGCCGATTCCGCTGCAGGTGCCTGGCGAAGCCGGCGTGCCGGCGTACCCGGCACTGGTGGACGAGGGCGACACCGCCGCGCTGCGCATCTTCGCCGACCGCAACGAAGCAGCCGAACAGCATCCGCGTGGCGTGCGCCGGTTGCTGGAGATCGCCCTGGCCGACAAGGCCAAGCAGGCGCGCAAGCAACTGCCGGTGCCGCCCAAGACCGGGCTGCTGTACGCCGCGATCGAGTCGCAGGAGCGGCTGCGCGGCGACCTGGTCGATGCGGCGATGAACGCCGTGTTGGCCGAAGGCCTGGCGGAGATCCGCGATCCGGCGGCCTACGCGCAGCGTCGCGACGCGGCCGCCAAGGGTCTGTTCGCCGAGGCGATGGCCCGGCTCACGCTGGCCGAGAACATCCTGGCCCACGTGGCGGAATTGAAGCCGCTGCTGGAATCGCCGCTGATGGGGTGGGCGCGCGGCAACCTGGATGACCTGGAGCAGCAGCTGGCCGCGCTGGTGCATCCCGGGTTCCTGCGTGAGACACCCGCCGATGCACTGGCCCAGTACCCGCGCTACCTGCGCGCGATGATCCTGCGCAGCGAGCGGGCCAAGCGCGATCCACCGCGCGACCAGGCGCGCATGCTGGAGCTGCGGCCGTTCATCGATGCATTGGCCGAGGCCGACGTGCGCGGCTTGCGCCAGCGTCCGCAGTGGCAGGCCCTGCGTTGGGACCTGGAGGAACTGCGGGTGTCGCTGTTCGCGCAGGAACTGGGGGCCAGGAGCGGCATCTCGGCCAAGAAACTGGCCCAGCGCATGGCCGCGTTGCGCCAGGCCTGAGTGCGCTGGCTGCGCCCCGTGCCCGATGGGCGGGGGGCGCAGCGGCGTGCGCTTACTTGGTGCGGCGCACCTTGGCGCGCGTGTTGACGCCTTCCACGCGCATGTACCAGACGCCGGCCACGCCGGGGGTGATCGAGACGGCAGGGTCGGTCTTGCGCACGGCCGAGAGCGTGGTGCCGTCGGTCTGTTCCCATTCCTGGGCGTTGGCCAGCACGTAGGTGCGGCCCTTGCCGAAGCCACGGAATTCGCCCGGCAGGGTGCTGGTGATCGGCTCGTTGCTGCCGAAGTCGAAGAAGCCGCGGTTCTTGACGATCACTTCCTGGCGGCCTTCTTCGCGGGCTTCCTCGCGCGCCTGCTGGCGCGCGTCGGCGGTCACCGCCGCCACTTTGCCCTGCAGCCAGCCGTTGAGCGCCGCCAGTTGGGCCGGGCTGAGCGTGTCCAGGCCGGCGGCCTTGAACTCGGCCGGCGACATCTGCTGCTGCAGATCCCCCTCGACCACGCGCTGGGCCAGGGCCGGACTGGCCAGGCTGAGCAGGACGGCCGCACTGGCCAACAAACGTAGACGGGAAAAGCGCATGGCAGGTCTCCGGAGGTTTGCCGCAGTGTAGGGCCAGAGGCGGGCGTTGAGGGGAACGCAGCCGGGGCGTGCGTGCGCGATTGGCGACGTGGCGCGCGCAGCAGGCATGAGCTGATGCGTGCCGGTGCGATGGTTTTGATTGTCCGGACGCGGTCGCGGCGCTAGTGTAGATGCCTCTGTCTTGCCTGCATGATGCTGTGAACCGCGCTTCTGTCCCCGGCCTGGATGCCTTGTTGAACCGACCCTCGGCCGCGTCGCTGCCGCCCGCGCTGCGCGAGGCGCTGCTGCTGCGCTGGCAGCTGCCCGAGGCCGATCCGCAGATGCGCAGCAGTTGGTCGGTGCTGGCAGACACGCTGGATGCGCTGGCCCTGTTGTCGGCCGACGAAAGCGCGCTGCTGGCGGCGGTGCTGTTCGACCTGCCGTGGCTGCGCGCGGGGCTGGACGGGTTGCCGCTCGGCGCGTTGAAACCGGCCGTGGCCGGGTTGCTGGAAGGCCAGGATGCCGCCGACCAGGTCTGGGCGCTGCATGCCGGCCGCGATGCCGGGCGCAACAGCGAAGGCCTGCGCCGGCTGCTGCTGTCGATCATCCAGGACCTGCGGGTGGTGCCGGTGCTGCTGGCGCGCCAGTTGGCGCGCATGCGCGGCGCCGACCGCCTGCCCGAGGAAGAACGCCGCGCGCTGGCCCAGCTCACCCGCGACATCCATGCCCCGCTGGCCAACCGGTTGGGCATCTGGCAGTTGAAGTGGGAGCTGGAAGACCTGGCCTTCCGCCACCTGGAACCGGAGACCTACCGGCGCATCGCGCGCGAGGTGGATGAAACCCGGCTGGCGCGCGAGCGCTTCGTGGAGACAGTCAAGAAGGCGCTCTCGCGCGAACTGCTCGCGCAGGGCATCAGCGCCGAGGTCAGCGGCCGCCCGAAGCACATCTACAGCATCTGGCGGAAGATGCAGAAGAAGAAGCTGGCCTTCGAGCAGCTCTACGACATCCGCGCGGTGCGGGTGATGGTGCAGGACGTGGCCGCCTGCTACGCCGCACTCGGGGTGGTGCATTCGCTGTGGGCACCGGTGCCCAGCGAGTTCGACGATTACATCGCCCGGCCCAAGGCCAATGACTACCGCTCGCTGCACACCGCGGTGATCGGCCCGGAAGGGCGCACCATCGAAGTGCAGATCCGCAGCCATGACATGCACGCCCAGGCCGAGCTCGGCGTGGCCGCGCACTGGCGCTACAAGGAAGGCAGCAAGGGCGCGGAAAAGGCCTTCGACCGCAAGATCACCTGGATGCGCCAGTTGCTGGAGCATTCCCAGGACGGCGCGGCTGGCGAACTGGCCGGCGCACTGGATGCCGAACTGACCGAAGACCGCGTCTACGCGCTCAGTCCCAAGGACGAGGTGATGGACCTGCCGCAGGGGGCCACGCCGCTGGATTTCGCCTACCACGTGCACACGATGGTCGGGCATCGCTGCCGCGGCGCGAAGGTCAACGGGCGCATCGTGCCGTTGACCTACCGGCTGCGCAGCGGCGACCGCGTGGAGATCCTGACCGGCAAGGAGGCCGACCCCCGCCGCGACTGGCTGCTGGCCTCCAACGGCTTCTTGGCCAGCAACCGCTCGCGCGAGAAGGTGCGCGGCTGGTTCCACAAGCTCGACCGCGCGCGCAACGTGCAGGCCGGGCGCGACCTGCTCGACCGCGAACTGAAGCGGCTGGGCCTGCAGCATGCCGACCTGGGCATCGCGGCGAAGAAGTTCCATGCCGACAGCGTCGATGACCTGTACATCCAGGTGGCGCTCGGCGACACCGGGCCCAACCAGGTCAGCCGCGCGCTGCTCGAAGCCGAACGCGCGGCGACCCAGCCGGCGGCGCCTGCGTTGCCGCGGCCGACCGCGCGCCGCGACAGCCTGGGCACGTCCAAGTTCACCGTGCAGGGCGTGGGCAATCTGCTGGTGCAACTGGCGCGATGCTGCCAGCCGGTGGCCGGCGAACCGATCGTCGGCTACCTCACCCGGACCCGCGGGGTCACCGTGCATCGCACCGACTGCGCTGCGCTGGCGCGGCTGCAGGCGACCAGCCCGCAGCGGATCCTGCCGGTGGAGTGGGGCCAGGCCGGCGGTGGCTACGAAGTGGACGTCGTGGTCGATGCGGTGGACCGACGCTGGCTGCTCAAGGACATCACCAACCTGATCGCGCAGGAAGATGCCTACGTGCTGGATATCCACAGCGACAACGTGCGCAACAGTGGCCGCGCGCACCTGCGACTGCGCCTGAAGGTCAGCGACTACGGCCAGCTTTCCACGCTGCTGGGCAAGCTCGATGCCTTGCCCGGGGTGAGCGAAGCGCGACGTCTAGGCTGACATCACGTGACGCACGGTAGGCTCAAGGAATGAGTCGCCCCCCAGACCACGAGGATGCCGCGCACGCCGCGTTGCGCCGGGTGCGCCGCGAGGGCCGCTGGTGGTGGCTGCAGGCGCGGCATGCCCGGCATGTGTGGCGTTGGGTGCTGCCGATGGCGGTGCTGCTGTTCCTGGCGCTGGTCCTGCTGCGTGCGCCGCTGGCCAACTGGTTCTGGAACGAACCGCAGATCGAACAGCTGCTCGACCAGGGCGACCGTGCGCTGGCCGCCGGTCGGCTGAGCGTGGCCGACGGCAGCGGCGCGCGCGAGTCCTACCAGGCCGCGTTGGCGCTTGACGGCGACCGCAGCGAGGCGCGCACCGGCCTGGCACGCACCGCGCAGGCGGCCCTGCAACAGGCGCGCGATGCGCTGGCCGCCGGCGACCTGGACGCGGCCCGCGCGCGACTGGCGCTGGCGCGCGACCTGCAGGTGCCGCAGCGCGAGGCCGAACAGGTGGCCCAGCAGCTGCGCCAGCGAGGCAACGCCCACGCCGGTGTGGCGGTACTGCTGGGACGGGCCGAAGCGGCGTTGCAGGCGCAGCGCCTGGATGCTGGACCGGACAGCGCACTGCCGTTGTTCCAGCAGGTGCTGGCGGTGGCGCCCAACCAACTGCGTGCGCTGGAAGGGCGCGAGGATGCCTTGTCCGATCTGCTGCAGCAGGCGCGTGTTGCCTGCCAGGCAGGCGAGCTGGCGGGCGCGGCGGCGTTGCTGGACAGCGCGCGTCGCTACGACCCGGGGCACGTGGACCTGCCCGCCACCCAGGAAGCGCTCAACAACGCGTTGGAAAAACGCCTGCAGCAGGCCAACCAGGCGCTGCGCAGGCAGCGCTGGGAGAGTGCCGCCGCCGATTTCCAGGCGGTGCTGGCGGCGGTGCCCGACGATGCGGTCGCGCGCCAGGGGCTGCAGCGGGTGATTGACGCGCAGTTGGCCAATGCCGTACGCCTGGCAGGCGATTTCCGTTTCGCGCCGGCCGAACAGGCGCTGGCCACGGCGCAGGGCCTGGGCGCCTCCGAGCGCGCGCTGGCCACGGCGCGGCAGGCCGTGGTCCAGTCGCGCCAGGCCGAGCAGGCACTGCAGGCGCCCGGTGCGCCGCGCGCGCAGCGCGAGCGGCGCCTGCGCGGGTTGCTGACCCGCATCGTCGAGGCCGAGGCGCGCGGCCAGTTCCTGTCGCCGCCCGGCCGCAGCGCCTACGATGCGCTGCGCGAAGCACAGGCGTTGGCCGCCTACGATCCGCGCGTGCGCGCCGCCGCCCAGCGCCTCCTGCCGGCGAGCCGCCGCTGTTTCGAAGACCGGCTGCGTGAAAACCGGGTCCAGGCGGCCGGCGCCTGCCTGGATGCCTGGCAGACCCTGGCTCCGGGTGACATGACCTTGCCGGCGGCGCGCCGGCGCCTGGCCCAGCGTTGGCTGGCGATCGGCAGTGAGCGGCTGGGCGCGGGCGACCTGGCGTTCGCCCAGCAGGCCCTGCAGCAGGCGCGGCACTGGCAACCGGACCTGGCCGAACTGGGCGATTTCGAGCAGCGCCTGCGCAACGCAGGCGGCCCGGGCTGAGGCCTCAGCCCAGGAACACCCGCTGTACGGTGTCGCGCGCGGCATCCAGCGAGAAGTGGTCGGCCACGTTGCGCCGCCCCGCGCTGGACAGCTGTTGCCAGAGCACCGGGTCCTGGTACAGGCGCACCACGGCGGCGGCGAATGCTTCCGCGTCGTCGGCCACCAGCACGTCCTGGCCGTCCTGCAGGTGCATGCCTTCCACGGCGCAGGTGGTGGCGACCACCGGCTGCCCGTGGGCCATGCTCAGGTTGACCTTGCCCTTGACCCCGGCGCCGAAGCGCAGCGGGGCCACCGCGATGCGGACCTGGTCCATGTAGGGCGTCACCACCGGTACGAACCCGTGGATCTCCACCCCCGGCTGGGTGGCGGCCAACGCGCGCAGCGCATCGGGCACGTCCGCGCCGATGCAGTGGAAGCGGACCTCGGGCAACTGCGCGCGGATACGTGCGAACACCTCGCCGATGAACCACTGCATGGCGTCCACGTTCGGCGGGTGGCGGAAGCCGCCGACGAACACCAGGTCGTGGCGGTGGGCCCAGTCTTCGCCGCCCGCGGCCACTTCATGCAGGTTGGAGATGAGTTCGACGGTCACCCCGGGGGCGTCGATCCGCAGCTGCTCGCGCTCGGCCGCGCTGACCAGCACGGTCACATCGGTGGCGGCCATCACCGCCAGCTCGCGCGCGCGGGTGCGTTCGGCATCGCGCAGCAGCCCGGCGTTGCCGGCCAGTTCGGCGCCGCGTCGTTCGCGCAGGTAGTGCAGGTCGACCGTGTCGAACACCGTGCGCGCCTGCGGGGCGTAGCTGCGCAGTAGCGGCAGGCATTCACTGGCCACGTGGTGGCGCACCATCATCACCACCGCAAAGCGCGGGCCATGCTCGCGCAGCCACGGGCCGATGCCCTGCAGGAACGGCGCATGCCAGACCTCCACGCCCAGCTGCTGCAGCGCCTCGGTGGCCGCGCCGGCGTGTTCGCGCCGGGTCGGCACGAACACCACGTGGGCATCGCCGTAAACCAGCATGCGGATCAGGTTGTACTGGCGCAGCGAGCCGGAATCGCGGTCCGGCTGTGGCACCGCCTCGTCCAGGATCAGCACCTGGCGCTGGTGGCGGTGCAGCAGGGCGGGCGAGGGCACGCTGCCCACGGGCGGCTGCGCACGCAGCGCCTGCGCCCATTTGTCGGCGAACACGCCCTGGTTGCGGACCTGGTAGGCCTTGACCCCGCTGCCGGTATCGGTGCCGTTGCTGGTGCCTTCGTCGTGCACCACGCGGCTGGCCGGTTGCACCAGCACGCGATAGCCGGCGGCGCGCACCGCGAAGGCCAGGTCGGTGTCTTCGTAGTAGGCCGGGCGGTAGCGGGTGTCGAAGCCGCCCAGCGTGTCCCACAGCGCGCGCGGGATCATCAGCGCCGCACCGGAGCAGTAGTCGGCATCGCGCAGGGCGCTGTAGCGCGGGTCTTCGGCCGATTCGAAGCGGCCGTAGCTCCAGCCGCTGCCATCCTGGAAGACCACGCCGCCGGCTTCCTGCAGGCGCCCGTCCGGATACAGCAGCTGGGCGCCGACCAGGCCGGCGCGGGGCACGGCGGTGAAGGTGGCCAGCAGCGCATCCAGCCAGCCGGGCTGGGGCACGGTGTCGTTGTTGAGCAGCACGACGTAACGGCCCAGCGAGCGCGCGACGCCGTCATTGCAGGCCTCGATGAAGCCGCCGTTGCGCTCGCGCACGACATAGCGCAGCCCCTGGACCTGGGGCATCCACGTGGCGGTCTGGTCGCTGCTGCCGTCGTCCACCACCAGGATTTCGCAGGGCACCTGCGGCGGGTGCGCGGCCAGCGCCCGCAGGCAGGCCAGGGTGTGCGCGGCCTGGTTGTAGACCGGGATGACGATGCTCACCACCGGCGCGGCACTGGCCGGCAGCGTGAACGGGGCGAAGGGCTCGGCGGCAGGCAGGTACAGCGGCGCGCGGCGCGGCGGCGGCAGGGTCTGGGTATGCACGCGGATGCGCTGCCAGGT
Source organism: Stenotrophomonas sp. BIGb0135 (assembly GCF_024810105.1). Classification (GTDB taxonomy): domain Bacteria; phylum Pseudomonadota; class Gammaproteobacteria; order Xanthomonadales; family Xanthomonadaceae; genus Stenotrophomonas; species Stenotrophomonas maltophilia_AB. Next base: position 421,731 of record NZ_JANUDX010000003.1, on the reverse strand, counting down.
GGCGCGCCAGCCGCGGGTACGCAGGCTGGCCAGGCTACGGTGGAACAGACCGACCATTCGGTTCAGGAAGTAGCGTGCATCGGCCAAGGACATCGACATCCCGTTGCAACTCCAGCTTAAGCGGGGGAACCCGTGAGAACGCGCCGCTTGCGGTGGCTGCGTTAGACTCGCCGGAATTCATAATCTCCCATTCTCGCATCCCCGTGCCCCGACGCTACGATTCCGACGACATCGACGAGTTCGAAGACGACACCGAAAGCCGTGGCCCGCTGTGGCGGCGACGGTTGATTACCTGGGGCATGGCGGCAGTCGCGCTGGCCCTGGGTTTCCTGATCCCCTATACGGTCTACCTGAACAAACAGGTCACCCAGCGCTTCGGCGAGCTGCGCTGGCAGATCCCCACCCGGGTGTACGCGCGACCGCTGGCGCTGGCACCGGGGGTGGCGATGGACGCGGCCACGTTGAAGACCGAGCTGGCCGCCGCCGCCTATCGCGATGACGCCATCGGCAAGTCGGCCGGCACCTTCAGCCAGGACGGTGGCCGCTTCGTCATTTCCAGCCGCGGCTACAACGACGTCGATGGCCGGATCGCCCCGCGTCGGGTCGAACTGAGCCTGTCCGGTGGCCAGATCGCCTCGCTGCGCGATGCCGACAGCCGCAAGGCGCTCAAGGCCACGCGCCTGGATCCGGCGCGCATCGCCACGCTGTACGGCCAGAAGCAGGAAGAACGGCGGCTGGTGCGCATCGAGGAGACCCCCGAGCTGCTGGTCACCGGCCTGCAGGCGGTGGAGGACAAGGACTTCAACCGCCACCACGGCATCGACCTGAGCGGCATCGCCCGCGCGATCTGGGTGACCGTGCGTTCCGGCGGCCAGAGCCGCCAGGGCGCCTCCACGCTCACCCAGCAGCTGGCCCGCAGCGGCCTGCTCGGCATCGGCAAGGAACAGACGGTCACCCGCAAGTTCAACGAGGTGCTGTACGCGCTGATCATGGAGGCGCGCTACGACAAGCGCACCATCCTGGAGGCGTACCTCAACCAGGTGTACCTGGGCCAGCGTGGCAGCCAGGCCATCCACGGCATGTCCTCCGGCGCCGAGTTCTGGTTCGGGCGCGATCTGTCCTCGCTCAATACCGAGCACGTGGCGCTGCTGATCGGCCTGGTCAAGGGCCCGTCCTACTACGACCCGCGGCGCAATCCCGAGCGCGCGCTGGACCGTCGCAACTTCGTGCTGGGCAAGCTGCACGAGAGCCAGCTGATCGACGACGCCGAGTACCAGCGCGCGCTGAAGGCGCCGCTGGGCGTGCCCAAGACGCCGGGCCTGATCGCGGCCAATCGCTTCCCGGCCTACGTGGACCTGGTGCGTCGCCAGCTCGGCCATGACTACCCCGAATCGGTGCTGCAGGGCGCCGGCCTGAGCGTGATGACCGGCATGGCACCGTCGGCGCAGGCCTATGCCGAAGGCGCGGTCACCAAGACGATCAAGTCGCTGGAGAGCAAGAAGCGCCCCGAGCTGCAGGCCGGGATGGTGCTCACCGACGTGCACAACGGCGACGTGCTCGCCGTGGTCGGCAGCCGCGACGTGGCCGAGCCGGGCTTCAACCGCGCCATCGAGGCCCAGCGCCCGGTCGGCTCGCTGCTCAAGCCGTTCGTGTACCTGCTGGCGCTGGCCCAGCCGGATCGCTACTCGCTGGCCACCTGGGTGGACGATTCGCCGGTGACGGTGCAGCTGGGGCGCGGCCGCAACTGGTCGCCCGGCAACGCCGACAACCGCAGCCATGGCACGGTGCGGTTGATCGATGCGCTGGCCCATTCCTACAACCAGGCCACGGTCCGGGTGGGCATGCAGGTGGGCCCGGAGCGGGTGACCCAGCTCATCCACGTGCTGGCCGGGATCAAAGCCGACCCCAACCCGGCGGTGATCCTCGGCTCGACCGACCAGAGCCCGTATGCGATGGCCCAGCTGTACCAGTTCCTGGCCTCCGGCGGCGAGATCCAGCCGCTGCATGCGGTGCGCGGCGTGCTCGATCCGCAGGGCAAGCTCATGAAGCGCTACGACAAGAGCCCGGCGCCGGCGCAGGAAGGCGACTCGATCGCCGCCAACCTGATCAGCATCGGCCTGCAGCAGGTGGTGGCCAGCGGCACCGCGCAGCGCCTGAACGCCGACGGCCTCGGCCGCCTGCAGCCGGCCGGCAAGACCGGTACCACCAACGATGGGCGTGACAGCTGGTATGCCGGCTACACCGGCGACCACCTGGCGGTGATCTGGATGGGCAACGACCAGAATGAGCAGGCCGGGCTGTATGGCGCCACCGGTTCGATGCGGGTCTGGTCGAGCATCTTCCAGCGCCTGCCGAGCGCGCCGCTGAAGGTCAACAACAAGGGCCTGGACTGGCAGTACGTGGAGGCCAGCGGCACCGCCTCCACCGACGAGGCGTGTCCTGGCGCGCGCCGCTTCCCGTTCGTGGTCGGTTACGCGCCGGCCTTCGCCGCCTGCGCACCGCCGGCCGCCCTGCCCGAAGGCGAGGGCGGCGAAGCTGGCAGCGAAGGTGGCGGCTGGCGCAGCTGGTTCGGCCTGGACAAGAAGCCCGAGCCGGCCGCCGAGCCGGCCCCGGCGGCTGCATCGACTCCCCCCGCGCGATGATTCCGGAACGAGGCCGGCCCGCATGACCACCCGAACCCTGATCCGTTCCACCGCCGTGCTCGCCCTGAGCCTGTCCCTCGCGGCCTGTGTCACCCCGGCCGCGCCGGTGAAGGCGCCGGTGGACACCACCACGCCGGCCCAGCGCATGGCCGCGGTGGAGGCCGTGGCCGCCGGCTCGGATGCCAAGGAACTGGCCGTACAGCCACTGCGCGACGCCGAGATCGAAGACCTGCGCATGACCGCACAGGCCAAGCGCCAGGCCAACGACCTGGCCGGTGCCGCCGAGGCGCTGAACCAGGCGCTGCTGGTGTCCGACGGCGATCCGTCGATCCTGCAGGAGCGCGCCGAGATCGCGCTGCTGCAGGGCGACTGGGCGCGCGCTGAAACGCTGGCGCGCAAGGCCGTGGAGCTGGGCTCCAGGACCGGCCCGCTGTGCCGCCGCCACTGGGCCACCATCGAGCAGTCGCGACTGGCCCGCGGCGAAAAGGAAAACGCGGTGTCCGCGCACGCGCAGCTGGAAGGCTGCACGGTGCCGGGGATCAAGCGGTATTGACCTCATGCCGGCCGTTGGCCGGCATTGACCCCCATCCATGTCCCGCCTTGCCCATGCCAGCCGCGACGCCCTCAGCGAGGGCGGTACGCTCGCCAGCCAGCTGGATGCCTTCGTCGCACGACCGGCCCAGCTGCGCCTGACCGCGGCCATCGCCGAGGCCTTCGACCAGCGCGACGTGCTGCTCGCCGAGGCCGGCACCGGCACCGGCAAGACCTACGCCTACCTGGTGCCGGCATTGTTGTCGGGATTGAAGACGATCATCTCCACCGGCACCCGCGCGCTGCAGGACCAGCTCTACCATCGCGACCTGCCACGCGTGCGTGCCGCGCTCGGGGTCGGCCACAGCAGCGCGCTGCTGAAGGGCCGGTCCAACTACCTGTGCCGCTATCGGCTGCAGCAGGCGCGGGGCGAGCCGCGCTTCAGTTCGCCCGAACAGGTGGCGCAGTTCCAGCGCATCCTGGCCTGGTCCGGGCGCAGCCGTTTCGGCGACATGGCCGAGCTGGAGGCGCTGCCCGAGGACTCGCCGCTGTACCCGATGGTGACCTCCACGGTCGACAACTGCCTGGGTACCGAGTGCCCGTTCTGGAACGACTGCTTCGTGGTGCAGGCGCGGCAGCGCGCGCAGGCCGCCGATGTGGTGGTGGTCAACCACCACCTGCTGCTGGCCGACCTGGCGCTCAAGCAGGAGGGCTTCGGCGAAATCCTGCCGGGCGCGCAGGCGTTCGTGATCGACGAGGCGCACCAGTTGCCCGAGCTGGCCGCCAACTTCTTCGGCGAAGGCTTCGGCATGCGCCCGTGGCAGGAACTGGCCCGCGACTGCCTGGCCGAAAGCCGCAGCGTGGCCGGCGCGCAGGCGGCCCTGCAGGGCCCGGCGGCGACGCTGGAGCAGGTCCTGCGCGACCTGCGCACCGGCATGGACGGGCTGCCCCCGCGCGGTACCCAGTGGCGCGCGCTGGCGGTGCCGCAGGTGCGCGATGGCTTCGATGCGGCGATGAGCGCGCTGGTGACCCTGCGCGATGCGCTCAACGGCGTGCGCGAGGCCTCGCCGGGGCTGGATGCCTGCCATGCGCGCGCGATGGAAGCGGTGTCGCGGTTGTCGCGCTGGCTCGGCGATGACGCGCCCCTGCTGGATTTCGACAGCGACCCCGAGCAGGCGCCGCCGGCGGCGGACGTGCTGTGGTACGAGCTCACCCCGCGCGGCTTCCGCTGCCAGCGCACGCCGATGGACGTGTCCGGGCCATTGCGCGAACACCGCCAGCGCTCGATGGCGGCCTGGGTGTTCACCTCGGCCACGCTGACCGTGGACGGCGGCTTTGCACATATTTCCCAGCGGCTGGGCCTGGACGATCCGGTCACGCTGCTGCAGCCCAGCCCGTTCGACTGGGCCACCCAGGCCTTGTGCTACCTGCCCACCGACCTGCCTGACCCGGCCGCGCGCGGATTCGGCACCGCGTTGATCCGCGCGCTGACGCCGGTGCTGGAGGCCTCGCAGGGCCGCGCGTTCCTGCTGTTCGCCTCGCACCGCGCGCTGCGCGAGGCCGCCGAGGCGCTGCGCGATGCGCCCTGGCCGCTGTTCGTGCAGGGCGAGGCCCCGCGCGGGACGCTGCTGCAGCGCTTCCGTGAGTCCGGCAACGGCGTGCTGTTGGGGTCGGCCAGTTTCCGCGAAGGCGTGGACGTGGTCGGCGATGCGCTCAGCGTGGTGGTCATCGACAAGCTGCCGTTCGCCGCGCCGGACGACCCGGTATTCGAGGCCCGGCTGGACGCTATTCGCCGCGACGGCGGCAATCCGTTCCGCGATGAACAACTGCCGCAGGCGGTGATCGCGCTCAAGCAGGGCGTGGGGCGGTTGATCCGCAGCGAGACCGACCGCGGCGTGCTGGTGCTGTGCGACCCGCGCCTGCTCAGCCGAAGCTACGGCCGGATCTTCCTGGACTCGCTGCCACCGTTCCGGCGCACCCGTGCGCTGGACGATGTCCGCGGCTTCTTTGCGCCACAATGGCCGCCTGCCGATGAACCGCCGGCGCCGGTTGCCGCGGCGGCGCCGGCTGCCGTGCCCGTGCTTTCTGCCGCCCCCGATGACTTCCCCACTTCCCTGTTCTGACCGCCATGAAACTGCTCGCCTTTGAAACCGCCACCGAAGCCTGTTCCGTCGCCCTGCACGTGGATGGGCAGGTGCTGGAGCGGTTCGAGATCGCCCCGCGCCGGCATGCCGAGTTGAGCCTGCCGTGGGCCGAGGCGCTGCTGGCCGAGGCCGGCGTGGCGCGTTCGCAGTTGGATGCGGTCGCGCTCAGTCGTGGCCCCGGCGCGTTCACCGGTGTACGCCTGGCGATCGCGATCGCCCAGGGCATCGCGCTGGCCCTGGACCGCCCGCTGGTGGCGGTCTCCACGCTGCAGGTGCTGGCGTTGCGCGCCCCGGCCGACGCCGACCACGTGCTGAGCAGCATCGATGCGCGCATGGGCGAGGTGTACGTGGCCCGCCAGGTCCGCGTGGACGGGCAGTGGCGGTTGCAGGGCGAGGAAACCGTGTGTGCACCGGAGGCGGTGACGTTGCCTGATGGCACGCGCTGGTTCGGCGTGGGGACCGGCTTCGGCGCGGCCGACGGGCTGCTGGCCGATCGCCTGGCCGCTCAGCTCGACGGGGTGGACGCACAGGCATTGCCGCATGCGTCGGATGTGCTGGCGTTGGCGGTGCCGGCGTTCGCGCGAGGCGAGGGCATGGCCCCGGAGCGGGTGGAGCCGGCGTACCTGCGCGACAACGTCGCCTTGACCCTGGTCGAGCAGCAGGCGGCGCGGGCGGCGAAGCAGCAGTCCTAGGAAAGCCACAGCCACGCATGGCGTCGCTGCACGGGGCATGGCGCCGCGAGCGGTAGAGCCACGCCATGCGTGGCTGCACGGGCGATGCGTCGCCAGCGGTAGCGCCACGCTCTGCGTGGCTGCGCCGTCCGGCGGTGCTGCTGGTCAGCGGTCGTCGCGCAGCGTGCCGCCGGGCAGGAACGCCCAGGTCCGGGTGACCTGCAGGATGTCCACGCCGTCGTCGGTCTTGGGCAAGGGCGGGAACGGCTGGGCCAGGCGCACCACGCGCAGCGCGGCCTCATCCAGCAGCGGCGTGCCGCTGCTGCGCAGGATACGCGCGCTTTCCACGCTGCCGTCGCGGCGCACGCCGACGGTGATCACCACCTGACCACCCAGGCGGCGCTGGCGCGCCTCGTCGGGATAGTTGAGGTTGCCCACGCGCTCGGCGCGATCCACCCAGGCGCGCAGGTAGTTGGCATAGGCGTACTCGCGGGTACTGGCCGAGACGAACTTGCGGTTGGGCCGCTTGGCGTACTGCGCCGAGCGCAGGTGGACCTCGGCGGCAAGCCGGGCCATCTCCGCGTCGCGCTGCTCGCGCGCATTCAATGGCGCCTCCGGCAGCGGGTGTTCCGGCAGCGGCTGCGGCTGCGCAGTGGCCACCTGCTCGGTGCTGTTGCGGCTGGCCACCACCCGCGCCTGCGGCGGGGGCGGGCTGGCCGCGTCCTGGCGCTGCTGCGGCACCGGCGACAGCCCGGCCTGCGGCTGCGGCACGATCCCGGCCTGGTTGTCGCGCGGGCGCTGCGCCTTGTCGTGGTCGCCGCCGCCCTGCTGGTTGGCCTGGGCCAGGAAATCGGCCTGCCGGGGCGTCAGCGGGGTCTGGGTCTGGCTGAAGATCACGTCCAGGGTCGGCACCAGCGCGGCCTTGTCGCTGACCGCGAAGCCCACCCCCAGGATCAACAGCGCATGCACCAGCAGCGACAGCGCCAGGGTCGCGCCCAGGCGCTGCGACTCGCGCGCCCGCAGCGGCAGCAGCGGCTCGACCGTCGCATTCATCGCGGCAGGCCGGCCTCGATCGCGTCGAACAGGGTGCCGGCGATGTTCAGCCCGAACTGCGCATCCAGCTCACGCACGCAGGTGGGGCTGGTGACGTTGACCTCGGTCAGGTAGTCGCCGATCACGTCCAGGCCGACGAAGCGCATGCCGCGGCGCTTCATCTCCGGCCCGACCTGGGCGGCGATCCAGCGGTCGCGCTCGCTCAGCGGGCGGCCTTCGCCGCGGCCACCGGCGGCCAGGTTGCCGCGGAATTCGTCCCCCTGCGGGATCCGCGCCAGGCAGTAGTCCACCGGTTCGCCATCCACCAGCAGGATGCGCTTGTCGCCGGCGGTGATGTCCGGGATGAACTTCTGCGCCAGGGCCAGCGTGCGCTCGCCGTCGGTCAGGGTTTCCAGGATCACGTTGAGGTTGGGGTCACCGGTGCCGCTGCGGAAGATCGAACGCCCGCCCATGCCGTCCAGCGGCTTGAGCACGGCCTGGCCGTGTTCGAGCACGAAGGCCTTCAGGTCGGCGTTGCGGCGGCTGACCAGGGTCGGCGGACAGCACTGCGGGAACAGCAGGGCGGCCAGCTTCTCGTTGAAATCGCGCAGCCCCTGGGGGTCGTTGACCACCAGGGCACCGGCTTGCTGGGCCACGCTGAGGACGTGGGTGTCGTAGATGAATTCGGCATCCACCGGCGGGTCCTTGCGCATCAGCACGACCTGGCCGGGGCCGAACACGGTCTGGCTGAATTCGCCCAGGGTGAACCAGTCGGCCTTGTCCTCGCGGACCTGCAGCGGCGCCGTACGGGCCACCGCCTGGCCGTCGCGCAGGGCCAGCCCGCCGGGGCTGACGTAGTGAAGGGCGTGGCCGCGGCGCTGGGCTTCCAGCAGCATGGCGAAGGTGGTGTCCTTGGCAATCTTGATGTGGGCGATGGGGTCCATCACCACGATGACGTTCAACGGCATGGTCGCAACCTGGCAGGCAGGGCGATGATGGTAGCCGCAACCGCGCCCGCCTGCCTGCCCCGGACCGGCGCAACGCAGTGTCCGGCGACCGCCCCGGTTTGCGCAAAACCGGCCGTTGGCGCCGCCGCCGCCCCGGCTGCGGCTTGGCTGAAGTGATGGCGCTTGAAGCCTGCGCCGGAAGTGCGATATAGATACGCTTTCGCAGCGGCGCCGGACCAAAGCAGAAGCGTCGCGCGCTCGGGGAAAGGTAATGACTGAAAACATGGCTGCGGGTGGGGAACTCGCAGGGCTCAGGGTCATGGTCATCGATGATTCGAAGACCATTCGCAGGACCGCGGAAACACTGCTCAAGCGCGAAGGCTGCGAGGTGGTGACCGCGACCGATGGTTTCGAGGCGTTGGCCAAGATTGCCGACCAACAGCCCCAGATCATCTTCGTGGACATCATGATGCCGCGTCTGGACGGGTATCAGACCTGCGCGCTGATCAAGGGAAACCAGCTGTTCAAGTCGACCCCGGTGATCATGCTGTCCTCCAAGGACGGCCTGTTCGACAAGGCGCGCGGGCGCATCGTGGGCTCGGAGCAGTACCTGACCAAGCCTTTCACGCGTGAAGAACTGCTGGGTGCCATCCGCACATACGTAAACGCCTGACCAGGGGGGAAAGGCACAATGGCTCGAATCGTTCTGATCGAGGATTCACCGACCGACCGTGCGGTGTTCACGCAGTGGTTGACCAAGGCCGGGCATGAGGTTCTCGAAGCGGACAACGCCGAGGACGGGCTGGTGCTTGTCCGCGAGCAGTCGCCGCAGCTGGTCCTGATGGACGTCGTGCTTCCGGGCATGAGCGGTTTCCAGGCCACCCGCGCGATGGCCCGGGATGCGGCGATCAAGCACATCCCGGTGGTCATCGTCAGCACCAAGGCGATGGAGACCGACAAGGCGTGGGGGCTGCGCCAGGGGGCCGCCGACTACATCGTCAAACCGCCGCGCGAGGAGGAACTGATCGCGCGGATCAACGAGCTGGTGGTCTGATGCGTTCTCCTTTCGACATCCTCGAAGCCTACGAACGGCGCAGCCTGGCCCATGCGGTGCAGCTGCCCGAGCGGCAGTTCGCGCAGGACCTGTGGCGTGGCGTCGGCTACCGCGTGGGCAAGCGTCGGCTGGTCTCGGATTTCCGCGAGGTGGTGGAAATCGTGCCGATGCCGCCGATCACCCCGGTCCCCGGCGCCCAGCCGTGGCTGCTGGGCGTGGGCAACCTGCGCGGCAACCTGTTCCCGGTGGTCGACCTGAAGTACTTCCTGGAAGGCGAGCGCACGGTGCAGCAGGAAGGCCAGCGCGTGCTGATCATGCGCCAGGCCGGCGGCGACGTCGCCCTGACCATCGATGAACTGTTCGGCCAGCGCAGCTTCGAGCTGGAGCAGGACATCGTCGCCGGCGACATCGCCAGCGGCCGCTACGCCCATTTCATCGACCGCGCCTTCCACGGCGACGGCCACGACTGGGGCGTGTTCTCGTTGTCGCTGTTGTCGCGTACTCCCGAATTCAGGCAGGCCGCAGCCTGAGCGCTGTGGTCTGTCTCACCGCATTGAAGATCGAGGTTGAACGATGAGTACTGCTTCGGAATCCGCCAAGGCCGGCAAGCTCGGGTCGGTGGGAACCAATTTCTGGCTGGGCCTGCTGGCCCTGTCGATGATCGTGTTCGGCGTCAATACCGGCGTGGCCACCTGGCAGGGCAGTCGCCTGGCCGGCGCCAGTACCGGCGCGGCCGACCTGCAGGTGCTGTCACAGCAGCTGGCCAACCAGGGCCGTGAGGCGGTCTCGGGCAACGCCCAGGCGTTCACCGCGTTCAAGGACACCAAGACCCGCATCGAGAGCACGGTGAGCAGCCTGCAGGGCCGCTACGGCGCCGAAGCCAACGTGTCCGGGCCGCTCAACCAGCTCAGCCAGACCTGGGAGCCGCTCGGCAAGAGCGCGGCCCAGCTGGTGGCCAGCGAGCCGGCGGTGCTGGCCCTGGCCGGCAACGCCAACAACTTCGTCAACGGCGTGCCGGCACTGCAGGCACAGCTCAATGAAGTGGTGCGCGCGATGTCGGCCGGCGGTGCGCCGGCCTCGCAGGTGTACAACGCGCTGCAGCAGGTCGTGGTGGTGGGCTCGATGGCCCGCCGCGTGACCGAAATGCGCGCCGGTGGCGGCAGTGCCGCTGCCGCGGGCGACGCGCTGGCACGCGACTCGGTGGTGTTCACCCAGGTGCTGGACGCGCTGCGCAACGGCAACGAGGAGCTGGGCATCGCCCCGGTCCGCAACGCCGGTGCCCTGGCCGCGCTGGAGCAGTCCCAGAAGCAGTGGGACACCATGAAAAAGGACGCCGACGCCATCCTGGCCAGTTCGCGCCAGCTGTTCTCCGCGCAGTCCTCGGCGGCGGCGCTGACCGGTGGCTCGACCAAGATGCTGGACGACAGCAAGAAGCTGTTCGAAGCCTTCTCCTCGTTCGGTTCGGTGCGCGACACCCGCCTGTTCCCGAACTTCTGGCTGGGCGTGATCTCCGGCGCGCTGTCGCTGATCGCCATCATCGGCTTCGTCAGCAGCACCGTGCGCAGCCGCTCGCGCGAGCAGGACCTGCGCTACCAGACCCAGGTGGAGTTCAACAGCCGCAACCAGCAGGCCATCATGCGGCTGCTGGACGAAATCAGCTCGCTGGGTGAAGGCGACCTGACGGTCAAGGCCTCGGTGACCGAGGACATGACCGGCGCCATCGCCGACGCCATCAACTACGCCGTGGACGAACTGCGCCACCTGGTCACCACGATCAACGACACCTCGGCCAAGGTCGCGCTGTCCACCCAGGAAACCCAGGCCACGGCCATGCAGCTGGCCGAAGCGGCCGGCCACCAGGCCAACCAGATCACCTCGGCGTCGGACCGCATCGGCGAAATCGCGTCGAGCATCGAGCAGGTGTCGCGCAACTCGGCCGAGTCGGCCGACGTGGCACAGCGCTCGGTGGTGATCGCGGCCGAGGGCGCCGGCGTGGTCCGCGAGACCATCCAGGGCATGGACCAGATCCGCGACCAGATCCAGGAAACCTCCAAGCGCATCAAGCGCCTGGGCGAGTCCTCGCAGGAAATCGGCTCGATCGTGGAACTGATCAACGACATTTCCGAGCAGACCAACATCCTGGCGTTGAACGCCGCGGTGCAGGCGGCCTCGGCCGGTGAGGCCGGTCGCGGTTTCGCCGTGGTGGCCGACGAAGTGCAGCGCCTGGCAGAACGTACCTCCGGCGCCACCCGACGCATCGAAGGCCTGGTCCAGGCCATTCAGGCCGATACCAACGAGGCGGTCAGCTCGATGGAGCAGACCACCGCCGAGGTGGTGTCCGGTGCGCGCCTGGCCGAGGACGCCGGTACCGCACTGACCGAAATCGAGCGCGTGTCCAACGCGCTCAACAACCTCATCAAGAACATCTCGATCGCCGCCCAGCAGCAGTCGTCGGCCGCGTCGGACATCACCCGCACCATGGGCGTGATCCGTCAGATTACCGGCCAGACCTCGCAGGGCGCGGGACAGACCGCCGAGTCGATCGGTCATTTGGCACAGCTGGCGGCCGACCTGCGCCGCTCGGTTGCCGACTTCAAGCTGCCGGCGTGAGCCGCGGGCAGGGCGGAGAGGGAAGGAATCAGCAGATGATGCATCGCCAGACGCAACAGCACGACACGCGCGCCCACCTGCCGGGAGTTTCGGCATGAGCACGCTGCGCGATGCCATGAGCCACGCTGCCCTGGGCTGGGTCAAGCCGGAGCTGGACGAGACCCTGCGCCAGGTGCGCAACGAGGTCGAGTACTACGTGGAAGACCCTGCCGACGGCAGCCGCATGCGCTTCTGCGCCGGGTACCTGCACCAGGTGCAGGGCACCTTGCGCATGGTGGAGCTGTACGCCCCGGCGATGGTGGCCGAGGAGATGGAGCAGCTGGCCAATGCGATCGGCGCCGGCCAGGTGCCCGACCGCGACGAAGCCTGCGCCACCCTGATGCGCGGCAGCGTGTTGCTGCCCGACTATCTGGAGCGCCTGCAGAACGGTCATCGCGACATCCCGATCGTGCTGCTGCCGCTGCTCAACGACATCCGCTCGGCACGCGCCGCACCGGGGATCAATGAAAGCGTGCTGTTCGCCTTCGCCCCGGACAGCGTCAGCGCCACCGAGGCCGAGCTCGACCATGCACGCGGCAGCCTGAGCGGGCGCAACCGCGAGCTGCTCGACACGGTCGGCAATGCGGTCAAGGAAGAACTGCTGCGGATCAAGGACGCGCTGGACCTGCACCTGCGCACCGGCGGCGAGCCGGTGCAGCTGCAGACCCAGGTCAATGAACTGGGCGCGGTCGCCGACACCCTGGGCATGATGGGCCTGGGCGTGGCCCGTGGCGTGGTCGTGCAGCAGCGCGATGCGCTGCGTGGCGTGGTCGACGGCCAGCAGCAGATCGATGAAGGCCTGCTGCTGGATATCGCCGGCGCGCTGCTCTACGTGGACGCCTCGCTGGACGACCAGGTCGCCCACCTGGGCGCCGGCGGCAGTGGCGAGGACGACCCGAGCGCGGTCGAGAACCGGCGCACGGTGGAAGTACTGGCGCATGAAGCGATCGCCAACTTCGCCGCGGCGCGCGAGCATTTCGTCGCGTTCATCGAAACCAACTGGAACCACCAGCAGCTGCAGGAAGTGCCGCGCCTGCTCGGCGAGGTCGCCGGCGCGCTGCGCATGCTCGACCTGGCCACCCCGGCCGACTACCTGCAGGGCGTGCGCCAGTACATCGCGGTGGAACTGATCGGGCGCCAGCGCGTGCCCAGCGGTCGCCAGCTCGATACGCTGGCCGATGCCATGGCCAGCCTGGAGTACTACCTCGAAGCCCTGCGCGAACGCCGCCCGGGCCGCGAGGAAATCCTCGACATCACCCGCACCAGCCTGGAGACGTTGCGCTACTGGCCGCTGCCCGACGCGCATGCCGCTGCCGCCGATGCCAGCGCCGAAGCGCTGCCGGTCGCGCCGGAAGCGATCGAGCTGGCCCCGTGGGAAGCGCCGTCGGCCGACCTGGTCGACATCGCGGTCACGCCGGCCGCACCGGCCCCGGGCAGCGTGCCGCCCTCGTTGCCGGACATCACCTTCGACCCGCTGCCGGCAGCCGCCGACGCCTCCTCGCTGGTGTTCGCCGCCTCCACCGCGAGCGCGCCGGAAAGCGCCCAGTGGACGCTGTCGCAAGCCGCCGACCGCGACGAAGGCGCAGGCGCCTTTGGCCATTTCGATCCGGTGATCGCCGAAGACAGCAGTGCAACCCGCTGGGACGCGCTGCCGCCGATGCATGCGGCGCTTGACGCATTGGATGCGGTCCACGCCGATACGGGCGCCCCGGCCGATACCGCTGCCGAGCCGCTGACCGAACCGACCGTCGCAGCGGCCGCATTCGCCGGCGGCTTCGACCCGGTGGCCGCCGAGCACGATGCGCTGGAGATCAGCGACGAGCTGATCGAATTCACCTTCGATGCGCCGCTGCACAATGCCGGCGACGTGCTCTCGCTGCAGGTGGATGACGCCCCGACGGTGCGGGTGATGGACGCTTCGGGCGATGCCATGCCGGCGCTGGATGTGCAGCGCCTGCCGTCGTTCCTGCAGGCCAGCGAGGCCCGCGAGACCCAGGCCAGCGAGAGCCAGGCCAGCGAGAGCCAGGCCAGCGAGACCCAGGCCGACCGTGGCGACGTGCTGGCGACCCAGCCCGACGACGCGGCGGCATCGATCGGGATCGAGCATGCCGACGCGTGGACGGTCGAACCGACCGAACCCGCTGATGCGATCGAGATCGAGCATCTCGAGGCCGTCAAGGCCATCGCGGACGAACCGACCGACGCCACCGAGAGCGTCGACGCCTTCGACGCCATCGAGGCAGCCGAGGCAACCGAACAGACCGACACGACCGACACGACCGCACAGGCTGCGGCGCCGATCATCACCCACAGCAGCACCGGGGTGCATGCGGCGGTGATCGGCAAGATCGAACTGGACGACGAGTCGGCCCGCTTCCTCGCCGAGCTCGATGCGGCCGCCGCGCAGTTCAGCACCGAGTCGTCGGTGTCGCCCGCAGCCGAGCCGGTAGCGGCCGAGGCCGCCACGCAGGACGTGGCCGGCAGCATCGAGGCGGGCTTCGAGGACGATGGCGAGAACATCGACCAGGACATCCGCGAGGTCTTCATCGAAGAGTTCGACGAAGAACTGGTCAACCTCGGCAACCTGTTGCCGGTCTGGCGCGCCGCGCCGGACAACATGGACCGGCTGCGTCCGATCCGCCGCGTGTTCCACACCCTCAAGGGCAGTGGCCGGCTGGTCGGCGCACGCACGCTGGGCGAGTTCAGCTGGAAGATCGAAGGCATGCTCAACCGCGTGCTCGACGGCACGCGTCCGGCCTCGCCGGCGGTGGTGGCCATGGTCACCCAGGCCTACGAGGTGCTGCCGCAACTCAACGCGGCACTGCGCGGCGAAGGCCGCGTCAGCGCCGATCTGCAGGCCATGCAGGCCATCGCCGACCGCATCGCGGCGGGCGAGGAAACCTTCCATGTGCCGCTGCAGCGCGCGACCCCCGTCGTCGCCGCACCGGTGGATACGGTCGAGACCGTGGTCGAGGCGCCGGTCGTCGACGCGCCCGTCGTCGAGGAAGCCAGCGGCACCCCGGCCAACATCGACGAGGTGCTGCGCGAGATCCTGGAAGCCGAGGTGGACGCCCACCAGGCGACGCTGCAGGCATGGCTGCGTGATGCCAGCGTGGCGCCACTGCCGGTGACCGACGCGCTGCTGCGCGCCGTGCACACCATGAATGGCGCGTTCGCGATGACCGACGTGCCGGAGATCACCGCCGTCACCGGTGGCGCCGAGAGCTTCATCAAGCGCTCGCTGGCCGCCGATGCCACCCCCGACGCCGATGGCGTGCAGGCGCTGTCGGCGACCGCCGCGGCGATCAGCGCCACCATGGACGCGCTGCAGGCCGAATCGCCGCGCATTCCGGTCCAGGCCGCGCTCGCCGCGCGCCTGCATGCACTGGCCGACACCTTGCCCGAGGCGCGCTGGCCGGCGCTGGTGGCCGATGATGACCTGGCGCTGGACGAGGACGACGCGGACACCCTGGCAGGCGAGGACGCGCACGCAGACGGGCAGGGCAGCGATGCGCTGCTGGACGGCAGCGCCGATGCCGGGCTGCAGCAGGCAGACATCGAGGCCGATGACCTGTCGGTGATCGAACTGGCGACCGTCGAGGCCGAGGATTCCCTCGCGCTCGACGTGCGCGACGCCGCGGACACCCTGGCAGGCGAGGAAGCGCACGCAGACGGGCAGGGCAGCGATGCGCTGCTCGACGGCAGTGCCGATGCAGGGCTGCAGCAGGCAGAAATCGAGGCCGATGACCTGTCGGTGATCGAACTGGCGGCCGTCGAGGCCGAGGATTCCATCGCGCTCGACGCGCGTGACGCCGACGCAGCGGTGGTGGGCGAATTGACCGGCAGCGATGACCTGTCGGCCTATTTCGATGCCGACCTGCCGGCCAACGCACTGCCGTCCGTGCCGTTCGAGAGCGAAGCGCCGGCCGAGCCGGCCCGCTTCGAGGCGATCGAACTGGCCTCGATGGACGTCGAGGCCATCCACCTTGAGCCGGCCCATGACGACTCCGGCGCGACGCCGGCGGACGCAGCGGCGGGCCTGGAAAGCATCGAGCTGACCGACGCCGAGGACCTGTCGCGCTTCTTCGACGCGGCGGCCACGCCGCGTGCCGACGCCCCGGTCGCCGCCGAGGCGGACGCTGGCGCACCGGTGATCGAGGCGGAGACCCCGCCAACCGCGCGCACGCCGGAGGCGACGCTGTCCGAGGCGCAAGCCGACCTGGACACGCCGGCGTTGGACACCTCCCCGCTCGTCGCCGAGCCGTCCTTCGCGGACGTCGAGCTCGACACCGACAGCGAGGCCGACACGCTGGACGACGCGCTGCCGCCGCCGCCGGCGTTCGGCGACGTGGTCGACGAGCAGCAGGCGCTGGATGACGGCCTGACCGTGGTCGACGCCCTTCAGACCGACGATGCCGGCGACAACGTGCTGGGCCTGGACGCCGGTGACGCCGCGCAGGACCACCGCAGCGAAGCCGACGCCTTCGTCGAGGACGCGGGCGACACCGACCTGGACGCCGCGGTGCCGGCGCCGTTCTTCGAGCTGGAAGACGCACCGCTGGCCACCGCCGCCGAAGGCGCGGCGCTGGCCTCGCTGCCGGCCGCCAACGACCGGGCCGACGCGCTGGCCGTGGCCGCCGCGGATGCCGCCGACCACCAGGCCGACGCCGACACCGATGAGGCCGAGGCCGACGACGACGGCGCCGACGCGCTGGACTTCAGCGTGCTCGACCAGGAACTGGTCGACATCTTCGTGGAGGAAGGCAAGGACCTGCTCGACCATTGCGATGGCCTGATCAGCGAACTGCGTGCGGCCCCCAACGACCGCGAGGTCATTGCCGGGCTGCAGCGTGACCTGCACACCCTCAAGGGTGGCGCCCGCATGGCCGGGATCAACCCGATCGGCGACCTGGGCCACGGCATCGAATCGTTGCTCGAAGCGGTCGCGGCCAACCGCACCGACATCGACCGCAGCGACGTGCATCTGCTGGAGCGCGGCTTCGACCGCCTGCACCAGATGCTCACCCGCACCGGCCAGCACCGCAGCGTGGCCATGCCCGAGGACCTGATCGCTGCATTCGACCGGCGCACCCTGGGCCGGGTCGAGCCGGTCGTGGTTGTCGATGACAGCGAGGGCGCCGTCGATACCGCCCCGGTGGTGGTCGACCGTGCCGTCGCCGCCGCACCGCTGTCGGCCCCGGTTCCGCTGGAAAGCAGCACCGACGAGGACAGCCTGGCCCGTCCGCAGCAGGAACAGGTGCGCGTGCGCGCCGACCTGCTCGACCGCCTGGTCAACCATGCCGGTGAAGTGGCGATCTACCGCTCGCGGCTGGAACAGCAGCTCGGTGCCTTCCGCGGCGCCATGGGCGAACTGGACCGTACCAATGCGCGTCTGCGCGACCAGCTGCGCCGCCTGGATCTGGAAACCGAGGCGCAGATCGTCGCCCGCTACCAGCGCGAACAGGACCAGGCCGACCACAAGTTCGACCCGCTCGAGCTGGATCGCTTCTCCACCCTGCAGCAGCTCAGCCGCGCCCTGAACGAATCGGCGGCCGACTTGAGCGGCCTGCAGGGCGTGCTGGATGACCTGTCGCGCCAGTACGACGTACTGCTGCAACAGCAGTCGCGGGTCAGCTCGGAACTGCAGGACGGCCTGATGCGCGCGCGCATGGTGCCGTTCGACGGCCTGGTGCCGCGCCTGCGCCGCGTGGTCCGCCAGGCCGGCCAGGACACCGGCAAGCAGGTCCACGTCATCCTCGAAGGCACCCACGGCGAACTGGACCGCAACGTGCTCGACCGCATGGTCGCGCCGCTGGAGCACATGCTGCGCAACTCGGTCGCGCACGGCCTGGAGACCCCGGAACAGCGCCGCGCCGCTGGCAAGCCGGAAGAAGGCGAGATCGCCATCCGCCTGCGCCGCGAAGGCTCGGAAATCGTGCTGGAAGTGGCCGACGACGGCGCCGGGCTGGACCGCGAGGCGATCCGTCGCCGTGCCGAACAGCGTGGCCTGGTGCAGGCCGATGCGGTGCTCGGCGACGCCGAACTGGACGCGATGATCTTCTCGCCCGGGTTCAGCACCGCCGACCAGGTCAGCCAGCTGGCGGGCCGCGGCGTGGGCATGGACGTGGTCCACAACGAAGTGCGCCAGCTCGGCGGTTCGGTCGACATCCACTCGGTACGCGGCCAGGGCGTCACCTTCACCCTGCGCCTGCCGCAGACGCTGGCGGTCACCCAGGCGGTGTTCGTGCAGATCGGCGAGACCACCTTCGCCGTGCCGGTGGCCTCGGTCAGCGGTATCGGCCGGATCTCGCGCGAACGCTTCGAGACCGCCAACGGCGGGTACCACTACGGCGGCGAAGAGTTCGCGTTGCACGATCTGGGCACGCTCATCGGCCAGGCCCAGGCCCGCGCCGAAGGCCAGGCCCAGGTGCCGCTGCTGCTGGTTCGCGCCGGCGACCTGCGCGTGGCCGTGGCCATCGACCAGGTGCTCGGCAACCGCGAAATCGTGGTCAAGCCGGTCGGCCTGCAGATCGCCTCGGTGCCGGGTATCTACGGTGCGACCATCACCGGTGATGGCCGGGTCGTGGTCATCCTCGACGTGGCCCCGCTGGTGCGCCGCTTCATCGCCAACCCGCACAAGCCGATCGCCGAGACCACCCAGGTCAGCGACCGCGAGGCGCCGGTGGTGATGGTGGTCGACGACTCGCTGACCATGCGCAAGGTCACCGGCCGCATCCTGGAGCGCCACAACTTCGAAGTGACCGTCGCCCGCGACGGCATCGAAGCGCTGGAGCGCCTGGAAGAACGCGTGCCCGACCTGATGCTGCTGGACATCGAAATGCCGCGCATGGATGGCTATGAACTGGCCACCGCGATGCGCGCCGATCCGCGCTACAAGGACGTGCCGATCGTGATGATTACCTCGCGCAGTGGCGACAAGCACCGTCAGCGCGCCTTCGAAATCGGTGTCCAGCGTTACCTGGGCAAGCCTTACCAGGAACTGGACCTGATGCGAAACGTGTACGACCTGCTGGGGATCGCCCGTGTCCGCGACTGACCTGCCTTCGCTGTTGTCCGTCGCGCTGCTGGCGCGGGTCGGTCCGGCCCGTGAACGCCTGCGCGAGGCGCTCGGTCAGGCCGGCGCCACCCTGGTGCTGGAGGAGGATCCCAACGCGCTGGACCTGCAGGTGCTGCGCGATGCGGCGCCGGGTGCGGTGCTGATCGCGCTGGAGCCGGCGATCGAGGATGCGCTGGAGCGGCTGGACCCGGTGCTGGGTTCGCCGTCGCTGACCCTGATCTTCGACGAGGCCGAACTGGCCGCCCGTCGCGAAGGCTGGGAGGCGCAGCGCTGGGCGCGCCACCTGGTGGCCAAGCTGCACGGCCACCTGGACGTGCTGCCGCCGGGGTCGGAACAGGAGGGCCTGCTGCAACCCGAACCGGGCCTGCCGACCACGCCGGCGCAGTTGCATGCCGACGCGCCGCTGGAATTCCATGTCCGCGAGGCGTTCGACGCCGCGGGCGAGGTGCCTGCCGACGGCCTGTACCAGGCGCCGGGGACGCTGACCGAACCGATGTCGCTGGAAGAAGCGCTGGCGGCGTTGCAGCCGGCGCCCAGCGCGCCGGCCGAGCCGCCCCCGGCGCCGGCCGCCGCGCCGCCGACGGCACCGCCGCCGGTACCGCTGGGCGACCACAGCAGCTGGTCGCTGGTCGACGATGACGCCGCCGCCCCGGCGCCGGCAATCCCCGTCGCAGGTCGCGAGCCGCCGCCGGCGCCGACCGATTTCGACACGGCACGGCTGTCGCTGGTCGAGCTGGACGCCGAGCGCCCCGCCGACGGTGCCGCTGCGGGTGCGGTGCTGGTACTGGCCGGTATCGGCGGTCCCGATGCGCTGCGCCGCCTGCTGGCGGCCCTGCCCGACGGGCTGGCCACGCCGGTGCTGGTGCACATGCGCCTGGATGGCGGCCGCTACGGCAACCTGGTCAAGCAGATGGCGCGCGTGTCTGCGCTGCCGGTCCTGCTGGCCGAGGCCGAGCTGCCGGTGCAGGCCGGCAATGCCTACATCCTGCCGGACGACGTCGGCCTGGCCGTGCGCAACCAGGGCCTGTACTTCACGGCCGATGCGCAGGGTGTCCAGGTGGGCGCGCTGCCGGCCGCGCACAGCGCGGTGGTGCTGCTCAGTGGTGCCGATGCCAGCCTGGTCGATGCGGTGCTGGGGCTTGCCGCCGACGGTGCGTGGGTGGCCGGGCAGGTCGGTGAAGGCTGCTATGACCCCACCGCCGCCAATGCCGTGGTCGCCGCCGGAATGGACGCGGGCGAGCCGCCGCAACTGGCCCAGAGCATCGTCGAACGTTGGGGCGTGAGCGAGTAATCGCGCGCGCCGTACCACTTCCAGGAATCACGCCATGAGCTACGCCAGCAACGACGAAATCCGCGGGGTATTGATCCAGGCCGGGCACGAGCGCGTGCTGCTGCCCAATGCCACCGTGGCTGAAATGATGTCCAAGGTCGCCGTGCAGACCGTTCCCGACGCGCCGGGCTGGCTGGTCGGGCAGATCGCCTGGCACGGTTGGGACGTGCCGCTGCTGTCCTTCGCGCGGCTGTCCGGGCTTGGCGACGAGCCGGTCACCAGCAACAACAAGGTAGTGGTGCTCAAGGCGCTGGGGGGCAATGCCAAGCGCCCGTACTTCGCGCTGCTCACCCAGACCTTCCCGCAGCTGATCTCGGTGCCGCGCGACGGCCTGCTGGCCGACGCCTCGGAAGAAACCCTGCCGCAGGGCGTGCACATGCGCGTACTGCTCGGCGAACAGAGCGCGCTGCTGCCCGACCTGGATGCACTGGAAGCGGCATTGGACGAGGCCTACCCGGTCGCGGGGTGAGTCTTCGCGTTCGCGAAGGTTCCCCCACGATCTGCGTTGCAGATCGTGGGCCCCCCGTCACATGCCTCCAGATTCCGGCGCCTGACGGCGCGCCCCCTGACTCAAGGGGTTGTTCCACCCGATGCTTATCGGTGTGCTGGCGCACTTCGGCGCCCGTGCCTACTGCTGCAAGTCGGCACCGCATGTGGCGCGGCGCCCGTATCGATCAACGATCCATACCCACCGAACGCACACGATTCGGCCCTCCAGTAGCGCCACGCCATGCGTGGCTGCCGCTGCCGTTGCGGCTTACCCCAGGTCGCCCAGTCGCGCCTGCACGGCGGCGATCGCGGCCAACCCGGCGGTTTCGGTACGCAGGATGCGCGGCCCCAGTTGCAGGCCCTGGAAACCGGCCTCGGCCAATGCCTGGCGGTCGCGTGGCGACCAGCCACCCTCCGGACCAATGGCGATCACCACGCCACCCGGTGCCGGCGGCAGGGTCGACAGGCGATGCTCGCCGAGCGGGTCCAGGGTCAGTTTGAGGGCGGCCGCCGGCACCTGCCGTGCGGCCTCCAGCAGCGATTGCGGCGCCGCCACGTGGGGCACCCGCGCGCGCCCGGATTGACCACACGCCGACACCACCACGCTGGTCCAGTGCGCCAGCCGCTTTTCGGCGCGCGCCGCATCGAGCTTCACTTCGGTGCGTTCGGCGTTGACCGGCACGATCGCGGCCACGCCCAGTTCGGTGGCCTTCTGCAGGATCAGGTCCATTTTCTCGCCGCGCGCGATGCCCTGCAGCAGCGTGATGTGCAGCGACGATTCGTTGTCCAGCGCGCTCGCCGCCTCGATCCGGACCTGCGCGTCGCGCTTGCCCACCACCACCAGGGTGGCGTGGTAATCGTGCCCATCGCCGTTGAACAGCACGCAGCCGTCGCCCTCGCGCAGACGCAGCACCCGCACCAGATGGTTGGCCGCTTCCTCGGGCAGCGGCAGGGTCTGGCCGACGGCCAGCGGGTGGTCGACATGGCACCGGGTCACGCGCATGCAACGGCCTCCTCGATGGCGGCCAGGGTGGTCTGGGCCAGCAGGTCCAGGTGGTCGTCTTCCACGCAGTACGGCGGCATCCAGTACAGCACGTTGCCCAGCGGCCGCAGCACCACCCCACGCTTGAGCGCGGCCGTATAGGCGTGCAGCCCCACCCGCGCCGCGGCGGGGAAGGGGGTGCGCTTGTCGCCGTTGCGGGTCAGTTCGAACGCCACCACCATGCCGGCCTGGCGTACGTCGGCCACGTGCGGATGGTCGTTGAACGGCGCCGCCAGCGTGCGCATCACCTCGGCGGTGCTGCGGTTGCGCGCGATCACGTCGTCGCCGGCGAAGATGTCCAGCGTCGCCAGCGCGGCCGCGCAGGCCAGCGGGTTGCCGGTGTAGCTGTGCGAATGCAGGAAGGCGCGCTCGCGCGAGTCATCCAGGAACGCGTCGTACAACGCCTGGGTGGCCAGCACCGCCGACAGCGGCAGGAAGCCGCCGGTCAGGCCCTTGGACAGGCACAGCAGGTCGGGCATCACGCCGGCCTGCTCGCAGGCGAACATCGTGCCGGTGCGGCCGAAGCCGGTGGCGATCTCGTCGGCGATCAGGAAGGCGCCGTTGGCGTCGCACAGTTCGCGGGCGCGCTGCAGGTAGACCGGGTCGTGCATGCGCATGCCGCCGGCGCACTGCAGGCGCGGTTCCAGGATCACCGCGCAGATCTCCCCGGGGTGCTGGTCGAACAGCGTGGCCAAGGCGTCCGCGGCCTGGTGGGCACGCTGCGCCGCGCTCTGCCCGGGTTCGGCCAGGTAGGCGTCCGGCGAGGGCGCGAACAAGGCCTCGGTCAACAGCGGCGCATATACGCGGCGATACAGGGGGATGTCGCCCACCGACAGCGCGCCCAGGGTTTCGCCGTGGTAGCCATTCTCCAGCGCCACGAAGCGGGTACGGTGGGCTTCGCCGCGGTTGCGGAAGTAGTGGAAGGCCATCTTCAGGGCCACTTCGACCCCGGCCGAGCCATTGTCGGCGTAGAACACCTTGGCCAGCGGGTCGCGCCCGGCCTGGCGCGGGGCGATCGCCAGCAGGCGTTCGGCCAGCAGCACCGCCGGTTCATGGCTGAACCCGGCCAGCATCACCTGCTCCAGCTGGGTGGCCTGCCGGGCGATGGCCGCGCCGATCCGCGGCTGCGCATGGCCGAACAGGTTGGTCCACCAGCTGCTCACTGCATCCAGGTAGCGTTTGCCGTCATGATCGAACAGCCACGGGCCTTCACCCCGCGCAATCGGGATCAGTGGCAGGGTCTGGGGGTGCTCCCGCATCTGCGTGCACGGGTGCCACAGCACGGCCAGGTCGCGATCGCGCCACTGGTCGGCCAGCGTCAGGGGGGCTGGGTCTGCTAGCATTTCGGGCTCATGAAGACGTTTTCACCAGTCCCCATTCTAGAGATGCTCGCATGAGCCGTCGCCTGCCCATCATCCACAAGGTCACGGACGAGCAGAGCGGGCCGTTCCAGCGCCAGCATCTGGACCTGGAATTCTCCAACGGCGAACGCCGCCGCTTCGAGCGCCTGGTCAGCCATGGCCATGGCGCGGTGGTGGTGGTGCCGATGCTGGACGAGGACACCGTGCTGCTGGTGCGCGAGTACGCCGCCGGCGTGCACCGCTACGAACTGGGCCTGGTCAAGGGCCGCATCGACGCCGGCGAAACCCCCGTGCAGGCCGCCAACCGCGAACTGAAGGAAGAGGCCGGCTACGGCGCCCGCCGCCTGGACGTGCTGCGCGCGATGACCCTGGCCCCGACCTACATGAGCCACCAGTCATGGCTGGTCGTGGCGCGCGACCTGTACCCCGAGCGCCTGCCCGGCGACGAACCGGAGGAACTGGACGTAGTGCCGTGGAAGCTGGCCGAGCTGGACCAGCTGATGCTGCGCGAGGACTTCTCCGAAGGGCGTTCACTGGCGGCGCTGTTCATCGCCCGGCAGTGGCTGGGCGGCAGGGAATGATCAAGCTCACCACCGACCTGCGTGAAACCGTCATCGCCATCGCCCAGGACGCGGCCGCCGCGATCATGGCGGTCTACGCCACGCCGTTCGAGGTGGACATCAAGGCCGACCACAGCCCGCTGACCGCCGCCGACCTCGCCGCCAATCGGGTGATCGAGCGCGGCCTGCAGCAGCTCACCCCGGACCTGCCGATCCTGTCCGAGGAATCGGCACAGGTGCCGTGGGACGTTCGCCAGCACTGGGGCGCCTACTGGCTGGTGGATCCGCTCGATGGCACCCGCGAATTCGTCAAGCGCAACGACGAATTCAGCGTCAACATCGCGCTGATCTACCAAGGCGCGCCGGCCTTCGGCGTGGTCCTGGCGCCGGTCAGCGGCATCGCCTGGCACGCCATGCGTGGCGAGCTGGCCTACCGCCGCCAGGGCATGCACGATTCGGTGCTGCGCACCCGCACCCCGGCCACCGCGCCGCTGAAGGTCGCGGCCAGCCGCTCGCACCGCAGCGTGCAGACCCAGGCGATGCTCGACCGCATGGGCGAGATCGAGCTGGTCGCGCAGGGCTCGTCGCTGAAGTTCTGCCGGATCGCCGATGGCACCCTGGACGTGTATCCCCGGCTCGGTCCCACCTCCGAATGGGACACCGCGGCTGGCCAGTGCGTGCTGCACGCGGCCGGCGGCGCGGTGTTGTCGGCAGCCACCGGCAAGCCGTTCCGCTACAACCGCCGGCAGACGCTGTTGAACGGCGATTTCATCGCCCTCGGCGACACCCGCCTGCCCTGGCGCGACTGGTTGCCCGACTGATGCCTGCCCAGGAGCCCCCGATGTCCGCGACTGCCGAACTGGAACGCCTGCTGGCCATCATGGCGCGGCTGCGCGACCCGCAGCAGGGCTGCCCCTGGGACCTGCAGCAGGACTTCGCCAGCATCGCCCCGTACACCATCGAAGAGGCCTACGAGGTCGCCGACGCGATCGACCGCGGCGATCTGGATGACCTGCAGGACGAACTGGGCGACCTGCTGCTGCAGGTGGTGTTCCATGCGCAGATGGCCAGCGAGCGGCAGGCGTTTGCCTTCGCCGACGTGGCCCGCTCGATCAGCGACAAGATGCAGCGGCGGCACCCGCACGTGTTCGCCGAGGCAACGGTCGACGGTGCCGAAGCGGTCAACGCCAACTGGGACGCGATCAAGCGCGCCGAACGCGCGGCCAAGGGGCACACCGATACCTCCGCGCTGGCCGGCATCGCGCGCGGGCTGCCCGAGTGGCAGCGTGCGGTGAAGCTGCAGGCGCGTGCGGCGCGGGTCGGCTTCGACTGGCCGGGCCCGGCGCCGGTGATGGACAAGGTGCGCGAGGAGCTGGACGAAGTGGCAGCGGAATTCGCGCGCGGGCCGGTGGCGGACAACCACGCACGGCTGCAGGAAGAGCTGGGCGACCTGTTGTTCGTCTGCGCCAACCTGGCCCGCCACGCCAAGGTCGACGTCGGCGCCGCGCTGCGCCAGGCCAACCACAAATTCGAGCGTCGCTTCCGCGCGATGGAAGCGCAGGCCGATGCCGCGGGGCAGTCGATGGCCGCACTGGACCTGGACGCGCAGGAACAGCTCTGGCAACAGGCCAAGGCCGACGAAGCCAAGCCGTGAATACGCTGCTCCTGTTCATCCTCACCGCCGTGGCTGAAATCGTCGGCTGCTACCTGCCGTGGCTGTGGCTGCGCAGGGACGGCAGCGCGTGGCTGCTGCTGCCGGCGGCCGCCAGCCTGGCGTTGTTCGCCTGGTTGCTGACCCTGCATCCGGCGGCCAGCGGCCGCGTGTACGCCGCCTATGGCGGGGTCTATATCGGCACCGCATTGATGTGGCTGTGGTTGGTGGACGGGATCCGCCCCAGCCGCTGGGACCTGCTCGGCGTCGGCCTGTGCCTGGCCGGGATGATGGTGATCATGTTCGCTCCGCGCCCCGCCTGAGCAGGGCAGCGTCGCCCAGCGCCTCGGGCGGCCTGCGGAGCCGGCAAACGGCCGGCACTGCCGGGTGTCCCGCGCTATGCTGGGTGCATCCGGTTCCGCAGGGCGCGCCATGTCCCGCTTCGCCACCTTTCGCCAGTTCTACCCCTTCTATCTGGACGAGCACCGCAATGCCGTCTCGCGACGGCTGCACTTTGTCGGTAGCTGCGGGGTCCTGCTGCTGGTCGCCTTCGCGCTCGTGCGCGGACAACCTCGTTGGCTGCTGGCGGCACTGGTCTGCGGCTATGGCTTTGCCTGGGTCGGCCACGTCTTTTTCGAGAAGAACCGGCCGGCCACCTTCAGGCACCCGTTCTATTCTTTCGCCGGCGACTGGATGATGTTCTGGGACATCCTCCGTGGCCGGATCCGGCTGTAACGGCAGCAACGCCACACCCGGGCGCGGCCCGGCATCAAGGGAGTGATTCGATGTTTCCAACCGTGCTGTTTTCGCTGGTACTGGCCTTCGTGGCCGTGGTCATCCTGTTCAAGGCGGTGCGCATGGTGCCGCAGGGGTATGAGTGGACGGTGGAGCGCTTCGGGCGCTACACCCACACGATGTCGCCCGGCCTGCATTTCCTGATCCCCATCGTGTACGGGGTGGGGCGCAAGGTGAACATGATGGAACAGGTGCTGGACGTGCCCGGCCAGGAGGTGATCACCAAGGACAACGCCGCGGTGCGCGTGGACGGGGTGGTGTTCTTCCAGGTGCTGGATGCGGCCAAGGCCGCCTACGAGGTGTCCGTGCTGGAGGTGGCGATGATCGCCCTGGTGCAGACCAACATCCGCACCGTGATCGGTTCGATGGACCTGGATGAATCGCTCAGCCAGCGCGAGGTGATCAACGCCAAGCTGTTGAACGTGGTCGACCACGCCACCAACCCGTGGGGCGTGAAGGTCAACCGGATCGAAATCCGCGACATCCAGCCGCCACGCGACCTGCTCGATGCCATGGCGCGGCAGATGAAGGCCGAGCGCGAGAAGCGCGCGCAGATCCTGGAGGCGGAGGGCTCGCGGCAATCGGAGATCCTGCGCGCCGAAGGCGAGAAGCAGGCCACCGTGCTCGAAGCCGAGGGCCGCAAGGAGGCTGCCTTCCGCGATGCCGAGGCGCGCGAGCGCTCGGCCGAAGCCGAAGCCAACGCAACCCGGATGGTGTCCGAAGCCATCGCCCAGGGCGACGTGCAGGCGATCAATTACTTCATCGCGCAGAAGTACGTGGAGGCGTTCAAGGAACTGGCGACCTCGCCGAACCAGAAGCTGGTGCTGATGCCGATGGAGGCCAGCGGGGTGATCGGCTCCATCGCCGGCGTCGCCGAGCTGGCGCGCGAGGCGTTTGCCAAGCAGGAAGACAAGCGCACCCCGCGCGCCGTTCCGCCGCGGGTGGGAGGCTGAGATGCGCTGGGAAGTCGTCGGCTGGGGCGCACTGGCGCTGGTCCTGTTCGCCGCCGAGGCGCTGGCCCCGGGCGCCTTCATGTTGTGGATCGGGATCGGTGCGGCGGCGGTGTTCGTGCTGGTGGCGGTGGTCGCCGATGTTCCGTTGCTGTGGCAGGTGGTTGCCTTCGTGCTGCTCAGCGTGGTGTCCATCCAGTGCTATCGGCGCTGGGGACGCGGGCGCGACCGGCAGAGCGATGCGCCGTTGCTGAACCGGCGTGCCGAACAGCTGATCGGGCGCGTGGTGGAACTGGACCAGGCCATCGTCGCCGGGAAGGGCCGGGCCAAGGTCGATGATGCGTTCTGGCAGGTGGAGGGGCCGGACCTGCCGGCCGGCAGCGCGGTGCGCGTGGTGGCGGTGCAGGGCATGGCGTTGAAGGTGCAGCAGGTCTGACGCAACGCCGCAGGCGTTGTGAAGACGGTTCTGGGATAATGGCTGTCTTGCCTTCATTCCCCCGGAAAAACGGTCATGACCCAGAAGACGCTTCTCAACGACACCCACCGCGCGCTCGGCGCCAAGATGGTCGATTTCGGTGGCTGGGACATGCCCATCCATTACGGTTCGCAGCTGGACGAGCACCACCTGGTGCGCAGCGACGCGGGCATGTTCGACGTCAGCCACATGACCGTGGTCGACCTGCGCGGCGCGCAGGTCAAGCCGTTCCTGCGCACGCTGCTGGCCAACTCGGTGGACAAGCTCAAGGCCACCGGCAAGGCACTGTACTCGTGCATGCTCAATCCGCGCGGCGGGGTCATCGACGACCTGATCGTGTACTACCTGGCCGACGATTTCTTCCGCATGGTGGTCAACGCCTCCACCCGCGAGAAGGACCTGGCCTGGATCCGTGAGCAGGCCGCCGCCTTCGACGTGCAGGTCACCGAGCGCGAGGACCTGGCCATCATCGCGGTGCAGGGCCCGACCGCGCGCGCCAAGGTGATCGGCCTGGTGGGCGAGGGCGACCGCGCGGCGCTGGAAAAGCTCGGCCGTTTCGCCGCGCTCGAGGCGACCGCCGCCAGCGGCACCCCGCTGTTCGTGGCGCGCACCGGGTACACCGGCGAAGACGGTTTCGAGATCCTGCTGCCGCAGGCCGACGTGGTCGCGTTCTGGACGGCGCTGGCCGCCGCCGGCGTGCGCCCGGCGGGCCTGGGCGCGCGCGACACGCTGCGCCTGGAAGCCGGCATGAACCTGTATGGCCAGGACATGGACGAAGCGATCACCCCGTACGAGGCGGCGCTGGCCTGGACGGTGGCGCTGGACGAAGACCGCCCCTTCATCGGCCGCGACGTGCTGGAAGCGCAGAAGGCGGCCGGCGACGCACGCCAGATGATCGGCCTGGTGATGGACGAGAAGGGCGTGCTGCGCCACGGCCAGGCGGTACTCACCGCCAGTGGCCAGGGCGAGATCCTGTCCGGCACGTTCTCCCCCACGCTGGGCAAGGGCATCGCCTTCGCGCGTGTGCCGGCCGGTGAACTGGGCCAGGTGCACGTGGACATCCGCGGCAAGCAGGTACCCGTGCGCGTGGTGAAGTTCCCGTTCGTGCGCGACGGCCAGGCCCAGCCGGGCGTGCTCGTCGAGGCCTGATTTTTTCATGGCGCCGGCCTGTCAGTGGTCGGCGCCGCTGGTTACACTACCCCCGTTTCTTGACCCCTGATATTCCTCGGAGCAGTCCCATGAGCGAGATCCCCGGCGACCTCAAATTCCTCAAGTCCCATGAGTGGGCACGTGTCGAAGGCAATGGCCGCGTCACCGTCGGTATTTCCGACCACGCCCAGGGCCTGCTTGGCGACCTGGTGTACGTCGAACTGCCGGCGGTGGGCGACGAAGTGAAGGCCGGCCAGCAGGCCGCCGTGGTCGAGTCGGTCAAGGCCGCCTCGGACGTGTACAGCCCGGTCACCGGCACCGTGGTCGAGGTCAATTCGGCGCTGTCGGACAAGCCGGAAACCATCAACGAAGACGCGTACGGCGAAGGCTGGATCTACGTGGTCGAGTTCTCCGCGAACGACGAGTTGAACGACCTGCTGGGCCCGGACGAGTACGCCGAACTGCTGGAAGACGACGAGCACTGATCGTCGCCAGCTCGAAGGAACGGCCGCCTGGTGCGGCCGTTTTTTTTTGCCCGCGCGCCGGCCGCGGCGGTCGACAACGGGCGGTGCTTCCGCGCCTGGATCGGGCGCGCACGTTTCTGCTGTTATGCGTACGTGATGAAAAACCACCGCGATGCGCGCCGCTGGCGATCGGTCGGCGTGCTCATGCGCAACCGTTCGGTCGGCGTCCGCGGTGGTCATGAGCATGCCGTCGGGTGTCGCCGCGCGCGCATCGGACGCCAGCGCGATGGTCGCGCGCGGTGCGCGCGGCGTCTTCGGCAGGGGCGAACCGAACGGTCGCAACGGTCAGAAAGTTTGCGCATTTGCGCAAATCGGGTGTCAAAAAGCGATCGAAGATGTGAAAAGTTTTCGGGTCCGTTTGGGTGCCGTGTGGGTAGGCATTCGGGCGTTGGCCAACGCGCGTGCGGGGGCGATGGCGCGCATGCGCCGCGTGCGTGCCGAAAATACGAAAGTGCTTCTTTTAAGCGGTTTTCTTTTCGCGCGAGCTGCGCACTGCGTGCCGGTGCGGTGCGTGCGTGGTGTCGCGGCGCGCCGCTGACGGCGTTTGCAGCGGGGTTGGGGACGCCGTCGCGGAGACGCTCCATGTGAAAATTTTTCGCCTGGGTTGTTGACAGTGAAAAAAACCGTGATTAGGTTTCGCCACAGCAGACCTTGCTGCGAACAGAGTGAGCAGAATCGACATCCAGTCGCGAAGCACAACCTGGACATCCACCTCGCGTCAGAAGACGGTGGAGATGGCGTCGCTTCCCCCGGCGAACTCCAAGGCCCCTTCCCATTCGATACCTGCCCGGCCACCTGCGGTGGGTATCCCCGTATCCGTCACGACGCGCTTGACGCGACGGCGGTCCCCGCGATGTCCCACTGCGGGTTTGCTTTACCTGGGCGTTTCAACTCCATAGATCACTGACGAGGAGCCATCCCATGGCAACCAAGAAAGCTGCGAAGAAAAAGCCGGCCGCCAAAAAGGCCGTCAAGAAGGTAGCCAAGAAAGCCGCTGCCAAGAAGGCCGTCAAGAAGGTAGCCAAGAAGGCGGCTGCCAAGAAGACGGTGAAGAAGGCAGCCAAGAAGGCGACCGCCCGCAAGGCAGTGAAGAAGACGGCAAAGAAGGCAGTCCGCAAGGTCGCCAAGAAGGCCGCCGCCAAGAAGACCGCGAAGAAGGCAGTAAAGAAGACGGCGAAGAAGGCGGTCCGCAAGGTCGCCAAGAAGGCCGCCGCCAAGAAGACCGCGAAGAAGGCCGTCCGCAAGGTTGCCAAGAAGGCTACGGCCAAGAAGGCTGCCAAGAAGACCGCCAAGAAAGCCGTCCGCAAGGTAGCCAAGAAGGCCACCGCGAAGAAGGCCACCGCACGCAAGGCGCCGGCCAAGAAGGCGGCCGCCAAGAAGGCGGTGAAGAAAGTCGCAAAGCGCAAGCCGGCCGTTCGCAAGAAGAAGGCCGCTCCGGTCGCCCTGCCGGCAACCCCGGCACCGCTGATCTAAGTCGTTCCCGATAGCCGTACCTGAAACCCCCTTCCCTGGCAGCCCAGCGGGGAGGGGGTTTTTTTATGCCTGCACAGTCTCCCGGTAGCGCACGCGAAGGGTAGAGCCGAGCCACGCTCGGCTGCCGTTGCGTTGCGTTGCGTTGCGTTGCGTTGCGTTGCGTTGCGTTGCCGTTGCCGTCGCCGTCGCCGTCGCCGTCGCCGCTGCCGCTGCCTTTGCCCTTGCAGTGCTTGCCCCGCGCTTCGGGCAGTGCCGGCCGTCAGCCGGCTCCCGGCAATGCCTGCCGCTCCCCGACGCTGCATACGCCCCATGTCGGGCGGATCGGTTGGACCAAAAAAGAAGGCGGCCATGCGGCCGCCTCCTTGATTCACGCCAGGCCCGCGATCAACGCGGCGAGGCTACCGCGCGGTTGGACGACACGCCCTTGCGCTTGGTCGCCGGTGCGCCGTCTTCGGCCATCAGGCTGTCGCTGCCGAAGTCGGTGTCCACGTCCAGCCAGCGCTGGGTCGGCAGGCCCATGGCCTGGTCCAGGATGGTCGGCAGCAGGCCGCTGGGCAGGCTGCTTTCGCCGTTCCACATGATGGCGATGCCGAGATCGCGCTCGGGCACCAGCGCGACCAGGCCGCGATAGCCCTGCACGGCACCGGCGTGGAAGACCACTTCATGCCCGGCGTAGTCGAAGTTGCGCCAGCCCAGTGCATAGCCGGCCGAGTGCAGGCGCTCGCGGCGCCAGCCCGAACGCATTTCGCCCGGGGTGTTGATCAGGGTCGAATGCAGCGTGGCCAGCAGCGGGGCGGGCAGCACGTCGGGGCGGTGGCCGGTATGCGCCAGCAGCCATTGCGCCATGTCGCTGGCACTGGCGTTGACGCCAGCGGCGGGGGCGAGGCGGTAGTAGGTGGGCTTGGGATTGAGCGACACCCACCCATTGCGGCTGCGCACGTGCGGGCGGGCCCAGCGCGAACTGGCCTGGATGCCGGCCAGGCCGAGGCTGGCATCGTCCATGCCCAGCGGCTTGAACAGGCGGCGCTCGACCGACTGCTCGTAGAAGCTGCCGGAGGCGGCGTAGACGACGTCGCCGATCAGGCTGAAGGCCACGTTCTGGTACGCATAGCAATCGCCCGGCAGGCACTTGAGCGAGGTCGAGGCCAGCTTGTGGGTGAGGGTGTAGTACTCGGCGTTGGCTTCCACGTCGCGGTCGTAGGCGTTGTAGGGCAGGCCAACGCGGTGGCTGAGCAGGTCGGCCACGGTCAGGCGCTCGGTTGCCTCCGGCGTGCTCAGCTGGAAGCCTGGCACGTAGTCGGTGACCTTGCTGTCCCAGCGCAGCGTGCCATCGTTGACCAGCAGGCCGGCCATGGTGCCGGCGAAAGCCTTGGACAGCGACGCCAGGCGGAACACCGTGTGCGCATCGACCATCTGCGGGTTGTTGACGTCGGTCACGCCGTAACCGCGCGCGCTGAGGACGCGGCCGCCCTGGACGATCGCCACCGCCATGCCCGGCACGCGCTCACCGTAGGTGAGCTGCTGGGCCATCGATTCGATCGCCGCGACGTTGAAGCCCTGCGCCGGCGGCAGCACCTGCGGGTTGGCCGCCGTGGCGCGATACGCGGCCGGTTGGGTGTGCGGGATCGCCGCGGCGTTCTCGATGTTGACGGGGAACGCGGGGGTCTGGGCAGTGGAAGACATTGCGATGGGCATCAACATGCCCAGCAACCCGGTTGCCGCCGAACGGATCGGTCGGCGCCTGCTGTTCTGATTCATCGTTTGGGGCCCGTGCGCAACTGCTGTAGGGGATTCTAGCGCCGGTTTTCCCGATTGCACAAACCAAGCGAAGATGAATGCGTATCTGGTTGAAAAGGCGCGCTTTTTGCATCACCCGGTCATGTCCGGCCGGGTCCCGCCGGCGCAGCCCTGTTCAGGCGTTCGCGGCCGCCTCGACGATCCACGCCGCGGCGCGTTCGGCCAGCATGATCGTGGGGGCATTGGTGTTGCCGCTGACCAGGGTCGGCATTACCGAGGCGTCCACCACCCGCAACCGGCGCAGGCCGTGCACGCGCAGCTGCGGGTCGACCACGGCCTCGGCATGGGTGCCCATCGCGCAGGTGCCGACCGGGTGGTAGATGGACTCGGCCTTGGCGCGGATGAAGGCGACCAGGGTCGCATCGTCCAGGTTGTCGCCGGGCGGAAAGATCGGTGCGCCACGCCAACGGTCGAAGGCGGGCTGGCCCAGGATCGCCGCGGACATGCGCACGCATTCCTTCATCATCGCCAGGTCCACGCCCTCGGGATCGCCCAGGTAGTTGGCCTCGATCCGCGGCGGCGAGGCCGGGTCGGCGTCGCGCAGGCGGATCCGACCCCGGCTGCGCGGGTGCAGCGCGCAGGCATGCAGGGTGTAGCCATCGCCGGGCAGGCGGTGGCGGCCATGGTCATCGAGCATGGCGGGCACGAAGTGGAACTGCACATCGGCGCGTGCGTCGCTGGCCAGCGCGGAGCGGGCGAAGCCGCCGGCTTCGGCGATGTTGCTGGTGCCGGCGCCGCGATGACCGCGCAGGAAATAATCGATGGCGATGCGCAGCTGGTTGCTGCGGTCGTAGCTCACCCCGGGATGGGTGTGGACCAGGGTGCAGATGTCCAGGTGGTCCTGCAGGTTGCCCCCCACCCCGGGCAGGTCCGCGCGCGGGCTGATGCCGTGCCCGCGCAGTGCCCTGGCCGCGCCGACGCCGGACAGCATCAACAGCTGCGGCGAGTGGACCGCACCGCCGCAGAGGATTACTTCGTTGCGGGCCGCGGCATGCCGGTGCTGGCGACCGTGGCGGTAGTACACGCCGGTCGCGGTGTCACCGCGGAAGCTGAGCACGGTGGCACGCGCGCCGGTCAGCACGGTCAGGTTGCGGCGCGCGCGTGCGGGGTGCAGGTACGCGGTCGCGCTGGAACAGCGCGCGCCATCGCGCTGGGTGACCTGGTACAGGCCCACGCCGAGCTGCCGCGTGCCGTTGAAGTCGTCGTTGCGGGCGTGCCCGGCCTCCGTGGCGGCCGCCAGGAACGCGTCGGACAGGGGGTTGTGGTGGCGCAGGTCGGACACCGACAGCGGCCCCGCATCGCCGTGCAGCGCGCTGGCGCCGCGGCTGTTGGCTTCGCTGCGCACGAACCACGGCAGCACCTGCGCCCAGTCCCAGCCGGTGGCCCCGGCGGCGGCCCAACCGTCGTAATCGGCGGCCACCCCGCGCACGTAGCACATCGCATTGATCGAACTGGAGCCGCCGAGCACCTTGCCGCGCGGCCACCACAGGCGGCGCCCGTCCAGGGCGGGCTCGGGCTCGGTGTCCAGGTTCCAGTTGATGCGCCGGTTGTTGACCAGGCGGGCCAGGCCGGCCGGCATGTGGATGAAGGGATTGCGGTCGCGCGGCCCGGCTTCGAGCAGCAGCACCCGGCAGTGCGGGTCGGCGCTGAGCCGGTTGGCCAGCACGCACCCGGCCGACCCGGCGCCCACGATGATGTAGTCGTACATGGTTCCCCTCGAAGACGGACCGCTCCCCAACGGTGCCCTGCGAGCATAGGGCAGGGCGGCCGGCAGCGGGGGACCGGATTGCGGCCACGCTGCGTTGCGCGGATGAGCCGGCAAAGGCTGGCGATGTTGCGGTGCATCGTTTACCTTGCGCGCTCTGCTGCCGGGAGTTGCCACGATGCCGCCGTTGTCACGCCGCCCGAACCGGGAGTGGGTGCGATGAGTGCTGCAGCACCGGCACCGGTGCGGTCGGGGCTGCGGGGGGCGCTGCGGCAATCCCCGCCGCTGATCTGGGCGTGCCTGTACTTCTTCTGCCTGCTCAGCGGCTACTACGTGCTGCGCCCGGTGCGCGAGGCGATGGCCGCGTCGGCCGACCCGAGCGCGGTGTTTCCACCGTGGCTGATCGACTGGTTCAGTGCGCACGGCATCGCCCTGCAGGACTTCGTGCTGCAGGTCCTGTTCACCTGCGTGTTCCTGATCATGCTGGTGCTGCAACCGCTGTACGGCGCGGTGGTCAGCCGCTATCCGCGGCGGGTGTTCCTGCCGGCGGTGTACGTCTTCTTCATCGTTTGCCTGCTCGGGTTCTATCTGCTGTTCGACAGCGGCGTGCCCGGGCGCGGCATGGCGTTCTTCTTCTGGGCGGCGGTGTTCAACCTGTTCGCGGTCGCGGTGTTCTGGAGCTTCATGGCCGACGTGTTCTCCAACACGCAGGCACGTGCGGTGTACGGCTACATCGGTGCCGCCGGCACCGTGGGCGCCTTCCTGGGGCCGATCATCACCTCGGCGCTGGTGCAGCGGATCGGCATCGCCAACCTGATGCTGGTCTCGGCCGGCTTCCTCACCGCCTGCCTGGGGTGCATCTGGCGACTGCGGCTGTGGGCCGTGGCGCGCGAGCAGGAGCAGCAGCTGGCCTCGGGCGAAACCCCGATGGGCGGCAGCGTACTGGACGGCCTGAAGCTGATCGCGCGCGAACCGCTGCTGCGCTGGCTGGCGGTGCTGGTGCTGTTCGGGGTGGGCATCGGCACGCTGCTGTACAACGAGCAGGCCTCGATCGTGCGCCGCCTGTACACCGACCCCGCGGCCAGCACGGCGTTCTTCTCGCGGGTGGACCTGGCCGTCAATGCGCTCACCCTGCTGCTGCAGCTGGGCCTGACCCGCTGGCTGTTGTCGCGCCACGGCATCGCCCCGGCGCTGCTGATCCCCGGCTTTGCGATCATCGTCGGCTTCTCGGTGCTGGCCGCCTCGCCGTTGCCGATGCTGGTGGCGCTGGTACAGATCATGACCCGCGCCAGCGAGTTCTCACTGGCCAAGCCCGCACGCGAGACGATCTTCACCCGTGTGGACCGCCAATGGCGCTACAAGGCCGGCGCGGCGATCGACACCGTGGTGTACCGCGGCGCGGACCTGACCTTCGCCTGGGTGCACAAGGGGCTGTCGCTGTTCGGGTCGCACGCGGTGTTCGTCGGCGGCCTGGTGGTGGCCGCTGCGATGACCACGGCCGCGTTCGGCCTGCTGCGCGAAGAAAAGAAGCTGCCCGGCGAACGGCCGGAGTAAGCTCTGCTCAACTCATCGAGGCCTGCCCATGTACTGGACCGCACTTTCCCTGACCCTGCTGGTCGCCTTGCTGCACGTGTACTTCCTGGTCCTGGAAATGTTCCTGTGGACGCGCCCGCTGGGCCTGAAGACCTTCCGCAATACGCCGGAGAAGGCCGAGACCACCCGCGTGCTGGCGGCCAACCAGGGCCTGTACAACGGCTTCCTGGCCGCAGGCCTGTTCTGGGGCGTGTTCGATCACCTGCCGATGCTGGTCAACTTCATGCTCGGCTGCGTGATCGTGGCCGGCTGCTACGGCGCCTGGAGCGTGAACAAGCGGATCTTCTTCGTCCAGGCCGTGCCGGCCCTGCTGGCCGTGGCCGCGTGGTGGATGGTGCCGGCCTGACCGGTGCCACCGGCCCCTCGATGGGGGGCGCGGTGGCAACGATCAACGCTTGAGCGGCGACACCCACATCTGGATGTGCGCGTCGAACACCGGGGTGCCCGCGTCGTCGCGCACCTGCACATGGACCGGCAGCGCGTAACCGGCGTCGGCGGCCACGATGGGCTGGGCCGGCGTGGCCACGGCATGCTGGGTTCCGGTGGCCTTGGCCAGGTACGTCACCTCCATGCCCTTGGGGATCCAGCGCATGCCCTTGGGCAGCGACGCATCCACCATCAGCCCGGCGGTGAGCTCGGCCAGGTTGCACAGCGCGATCGCGTGCACGGTGCCGATATGGTTGGTGACCTTGCGGCGATGCGCGATGCGGCCTTCGCAGCGACCGTTCTCGAGCAGGGTGATGCGCGGGGCGATGCTGGCGAAGTAGGGCGCCTTGAAGCACACCGCGCGCGAGAACAGCCAGGTGCCGGCAGGCCAGCGCTGCAGCCGTTGGTAGAGGTTCAACAGGGGAGCGGACATGGACGTCTCTCAAAAAAACGGCGGACCGAAGTCCGCCGTTGTTGCTCACATGGCTGCGTGGATCATGCCGCTTCCTGCGACTGCTGGTCCTTGCGTTCGCGGTCGTAGTAGCCGGCCGAACGCAGCTCGTGCGGATCGAAATCGTCCACCGTGATCGTTTCCAGGGTCAGCGCGCGCAGCTCTTCCAGCAGCGTGCGCTCGTCCTGGGTGATCACGCCTTCGGCCACGGCTTCGTCCAGCTGGGTGGTGAAGTCCAGGGCTTCGATACCCTTGGTCTTGACCGCCTTGATGAACTTGCGCTCGACCGGCTCGGCCATGATCGCCTTGGACAGGTAGCTGTTGATGCGGCCACCCGGGTTGTTCTCGCACGGGGTCAGGAACACGCCACTGGCCAGACGGTCGCGGGCTTCGTTGGGCGCCATCAGCAGCGCGGCCACGCGGTGGCCCAGGCGATCGCCCGGTGCTTCGGCGCGGCGGCCGAACGGGAAGATCAGCAGCCACATCAGCCAGCCGATCGGACGGATCGGGAAGTTGCGCAGCGCCGCCGACAGCGAGGTCTCGATCGTGTGCACGCTGTCATGGAAGGCCCAGGCCAGCAGCGGCTGGTCGGCGACGGGGGCGCCTTCGTCGTGGTAACGCTTGAGCATGGCGCTGGTCATGTAGATGTGGCTCAGCACATCGCCCAGGCGGCCGGACAGCGATTCCTTGAACTTCAGCTTGCCGCCGAGCGTCATCATCGAGATGTCGGCCATCAGCGCCAGGTTGGCCGAGTAACGGTCCAGCTTGCGGAAGTAGCGGCGGGTGTAGGCATCGCCCGGGGCCGCGCCGAAGCGGGCGCCGGTCAGGCCGAACCAGAACGAACGCACGGCGTTGGAGATGCCGAAGCGGATGTGGCCGAACAGGCTGCGGTCGAAGTCCTGCAGGCCGGCCTTGGTATCCGGATCCTGCGCGGCCTTCATTTCCTTCAGCACCCACGGATGGCACAGGATCGCACCCTGGCCGAAGATCAGCAGGCTGCGGGTCATGATGTTGGCACCCTCCACCGTGATCGCGATCGGCGCGGCCTGCCAGCTGCGGCCGGCGAAGTTGCGCGGCCCCAGGATGATGCCCTTGCCGCCGATCACGTCCATCATGTCCGAGATCACCTCGCGGCTCATGGTGGTGCAGTGGTACTTGGCGATCGCCGACGGTACCGACGGCACATCGCCGCGGTCCACGGCAGCGGCGGTGGCCTGGCACAGCGCGCTGATCGCATACGCCTTGCCGCCGATCCGGGCCAGCGCTTCTTCCACGCCCTCGAAGCGCCCGACCGACAGGCCGAACTGCTTGCGGATGCGTGCGTACGCGCCGGTGATCACCGCGCCGGCCTTGGCACCACCACTGGCGGTGGAGGGCAGGGTGATCGAGCGGCCCACGGCCAGGCACTCGTTGAGCATGTTCCAGCCCTTGCCGGCCTTCTCGGCGCCGCCGATCAGCTGGGTGAGCGGAATGAACACGTCCTTGCCGCGGATCGGACCGTTCTGGAAGGTCGAGTTGAGCGGGAAGTGGCGACGGCCGATTTCCACGCCGGCGGTGTCACGCGGCAGCAGCGCCAGGGTGATGCCGATATCGCGGGTGCTGCCGATCAGGCCGTCCGGGTCGTACATGCGGAACGCCAGGCCGATCAGCGTGGCCACCGGGGCCAGGGTGATATAGCGCTTGTCGAAGGTGAGCTTGACGCCGAGCACCTGCTCGCCGTTCCACTCGCCCTTGCAGACGATGCCGTAATCGGGGATCGAGGTGGCATCGGAGCCCGCGAACGGACCGGTCAGGCCGAAGCAGGGCACTTCGCGGCCATCGGCCAGGCGCGGCAGGTACTGGTCCTTCTGCGCCTGGGTGCCGTAATGGTTGAGCAGCTCACCCGGGCCGAGCGAGTTGGGCACGCCGACGGTGGAGCTGACCACGCTCGACACCGAGGCCAGCTTCTGGATCACCTTGTGGTGGGCCAGCGCGCTGAAGCCCAGGCCGCCGTATTCCTTCGGGATGATCATGCCGAAGAACTTGTTCTTCTTGATGAAGCTCCACAGTTCCGGCGGCAGGTCGGCGTAGACGTGGGTGATCTCCCAGTCGTTGACCATCTTGCACAGCTCTTCGACCGGGCCATCCAGGAAGGCCTGTTCCTCGGCGGTGAGCTGCGGCTTGGGGTAGTTCAGCAGGATGTTCCAGTCCGGGTCACCGGTGAACAGCTGGCCTTCGAAACCGACCGAACCGGTTTCCAGCGCGATGCGCTCGGTCTGCGACAGCGGCGGCAGCACCTTGCGGAACACCTTCATCATCGGTGCGGTCAGCAGCGGCTTGCGGATGAAGGGCAGCAGCAGCGGCACGGCGATGACCGCCACGATGGCGGCGGCAACGAGGGTGGCGGTCTGGTTGACGTACGGAATGAACCAGCAGGCGGCCAGCAGCACGAGGCTGACGATCGTCCAGGTGATCAGCCGCATCCGATGGTAGGCGACGAAGGCGCCCGCCAGCAGGATGGCCAGGAAGGGAACGACAATGCTCATGAGCGTGCTCCGGTGACGTGCTCGGTAGTGGCGGACTGTGCCACGGCGGAGGCCGAGGGCAACACGTCCAGATAGTCCAACACAGTAGCGGTAAAGGCGTTGTTGTCGTCACCGGCGACCATGTGCGTGGCCTCCGGCAACTGCACATGGCGCGCATGCGGCACCAACGCGAGGAATTCGGCCACCGTCTGCGGGGTGACCAGGGTGCTGCGCCCGCCGCTGACCAGCAGCAACGGGCATTTCACCTGGCGCGCCGCCTCGGCGAGCGCGTCCTGGTGCTGTTCGCTGTCGCGTGCCAGTTCGGCGACCAGGCGCGGGTCCCAGTGCCAGCGCCAACGGCCGTGGCCGTCCTCGCGCAGCAGCGCGCGCAGGGAATCGTCGGACTTGCGCGGGCGGTGCGGCATGTAGGCCGAGATCACATCGGCGGCCTGCGACAGGGAGGCGAAACCGTCCGGGTGGGCGGTCATGAACATCAGGATGCGTTCGACCCCGGCGGTATCCCAGCGCGGAGTGATGTCCACCAGCACCATCGCCGAGAACAGGCCCGGCCAGCGCGATTCGGCCAGCAGCCCGAACAGGCCGCCCATCGAGGCGGCGACCAGGATCGGCGGCTGCGGTTGTTCGCCGGCCAGCACGATCAGGTCATCGGCGAACTGTTCGCCGTGGTAGGCACGTTCGGCCGGGTTCCAGTCCGAGTCGCCGTGGCCGCGCGCATCATAGGCAAGCGTCTGGTAACCGGCCGCCGCCAGCGAGTGGGCGGTGGCATTCCACGCATGCCGGGTCTGGCCGAAGCCATGGGCGAACAGCACCGTGCCACGGCGCCCCGGCGAGGAGCGGGTAGCGGCCAGCACGGCGTCATGCGCGCCGGTCAGTCGCTCATCTTCAAAACGGGGCAGGGTAGCGGAAGGATTGACCATACTCGCTAGTATGGACCTGGCCGGTGGCATGTCAATACTTGGGGGTATGGTGATGGCGGCCGTGGTCCGCGAACGCCGCCACGGCAGGGCTGGCGAGGGCCCGGGCACGGTCCCGCACCGCGCTTTTGGCGGACACGGACCCCGGCGTATGGTTAAATCGTCGGCATGAATGAACCTGACGCTTCCGCCGGCGAGCCACGTGCCGGCCGCAACAGCCGCCTGAGCGCGGAAGACTGGGCCCAGGCCGCCCTGGACCTCATTGCAGAACAAGGCGTTGGTGCGGTGGCGGTCGAGCCGCTGGCGCGTCGCCTCGGGGTGACCAAGGGCAGTTTCTACTGGCATTTCCCCTCGCGCGATGCCCTGCTGCAGGCGGCGCTGGAGCGCTGGGAGCTGTTCGAGCAGGAGCAGGTGTTCGGCAGCCTCGAAGACGTGCCGGACCCGCGCGTGCGCCTGCGGCAGCTGTTCCAGGTGGTGGCCCACGAAGTGCAGCCGCACATCATCTACAGCGAGCTGCTCAAGGCGCTGGACCACCCGATGGTGCGCCCGGTGATCGACCGCGTGTCGCACCGCCGCCTGGAGTATCTGGTGGCCTCCTTCCGCCAGGCCGGCCTGAGCCGTACCGATGCGCAGCACCGCGCGCGCCTGGCCTATGCGGCCTACGTCGGCTTCCTGCAGTTGTCGCTGCAGTTGCAGCAGCCCAAGCAGGCGCGCGAGGATTTCGAGGCGTATGTGGAGCACGTGATCGAGACGCTGATCCCGATCGGCTGAAGCAGCGCCGGGTTGCAAGCGAAAAGGCCGCGGAGACGCGGCCTTTTTCGTGTCCGGCCGCTGCGCACGATGTACGTGGGCCGGAAAAGACAACGGCCCCTTTCGGGGCCGTTGCTTCAGGACATCAGATCGCGTGCAGCGGCGATCAGAAGCGCTGGGTGTACTGCATGAAGAAGTAACGGTCGAAGTCCAGCATCGGATCGATCGAACCGGAGCTGTTGTTGGTCTGCGAGTAGCTCATCGGCGGCTGCTTGTTGAAGATGTTGCGCGCACCGACGGTGACCGTGCCATTCCACGGCGCGGCCCAGCTGACCGAGACGTCCTGGTAGGAGATCGAGCCCTTCTTGTTGGCACCTTCGCCGCCGCCCCAGCCACCGTTCGGGGTCAGGTAGGTCGGGTCGTTGCACTGCTCGGCCGAACCATCGAAGCAGAAGTCGCGGTAACCACCGTAGTAGCGCATGTTCCACTGTGCCGACAGGTCACCCTTGGCCCAGTTGACGCCCAGGGTGGCGCGCACGCGCGGGAAGTTCCAGTAGCCGGCGTAGTTGTCCCAGTCGGCCGTGGCATCGCTCTTCTGGCGGTAGGCCACCAGGTAGTTGCTGTCCAGGTGCACCGAGAACTGACCGACCGCGAACTCCGGCAGGCGGTAGTTGGCGCCGAAGTTGTAGCCTTCGGTTTCCAGCGAACCCAGGTTGGTGTTGCCGCGGCTCAGCGAAACGACCTGGCCACTGGCAGCGTCACGGGTGTAGTTACAGAACGAATCGACGCCGTTGTAGCACTGCTGCAGGACGTAGGTCGCCGACACGGCGGTGATCACGTTGTCGATGGTGATCTTGTACCAGTCCAGCGAGAAGTCCAGACCCTGGACCCAGCGCGGGCTGAACACCAGGCCGACGGTGCGGGTCTTGCTGTATTCCGGCTCCAGATCCGCGTTACCCACACCGGCCTGGAACGGCGCGATGCTCTGGCTTTCGCGGGCGGCAACCGGCGCGCCTGCGCTGTCTTCCTGGCGGAAGTTGGCCGGCAGGCCTTCGCCGGCGCAGCGGGCAGCCGCGGTCGCGTTACCGGTACGGATGCCCAGCAGCGAGTCGCACGGATCGGTGAAGTAATCGAAGGTCTGCGAACCGCCACCGAAGGTGTCGTCCAGGGTCGGGGCGCGGAAGCCCTTGCCGTAGGTGGCGCGGACCAGCAGGTCTTCGACCGGCTTCCAGGTCAGGCTGAACTTGCTGTTGGTGGTGTCACCGAAGCGGTCGTAGTCGGAGTAGCGGCTGGCCACGTCGAACGACAGTTCCTTGGCGAACGGCAGATCCTTCAGGACCGGGATCATCAGCTCCAGGTAGACTTCATCGGTCTTGTAGCGGCCGCTGGTGGCGCCGGCAGCAAGATCGGTGGTGTAACCGGCAGCGGACAGCTGATCCGGGTAGTCATAGCCTTCGACGGTGCGGTGTTCCACGCCCGCTGCGAAGGCGAATTCGCCCGCGCCGCCCGGCATGTCGAACAGGCCGCCGGTGATGTTGGCGAAGTACTGCTTGCTGACGCTCTGCTGGGTCGCCTGGCTGATGGTGTTGACGTACTTCAGCGCATCGGCGGTGGAGGCCGACGGGCCGCCCAGGATGTTGAACGGGGTGCACTGGCCGGCCGACAGGCTGGTGCCCAGCGCGATCGGGTTCAGCGCGCTGCCGCACTGGACCACGCCCTGGCTGTTCAGGAACGACGGGCCCAGGGCCTTTTCGAGGGCCAGCAGGTTGATGTTGCCGGTGCTGATCTGGGTGACATCGAACTTGTTGTAGTTCATGCCCACGTCCCAGTTCCAGCCGTGGGAGCCGACGTCGAAGGCACCTTCAAACGCGCCGTCGAAGTGGTAGGACTTCACGTTGTTCTGCGAGACGCGCGGAATCTCGATGGTACGGCGGTACCAGTCGGTGATTTCGACGCCCACCGGGTTGTAGTAGCTGTCGGCGCTGATGTAGACCGGGTAGGTCGGCTGCGCGTTGGCGCTCAGCGGGTAGCCGGCGACCTGGCGGGTCGAGTCGCGCTCGGAGTACATCACGGTCGACTTGAAGCTGATGTTCGGATTGAACTCGTAGCCCACCGAGGTGAAGATCGACTTGGTCTCCGACTCCTGCTGCAGCATCATCTGCTGGGTGGAGTTGAAGCGGTCGTCGCGGGTCACGCCGGCGTGGTAGTTGGCGATGTTGCGCGAGTCCGCGCCGACGCCGACGCCATCGAAGGTGCCGGTGTGGTTGATGACCTGCATGTTCGGCGTCCAGACGCCGTCAGCGGCACCGACGATATCGCCATCGTCGTTGAGGTAGTTGCCGGCGCCCGGGGTGCCTTCGGCGCGCGGATCGGAGAAGCGACCCCACGGACCGGTGGCGCTCAGGCCGGCGTACGGGAAGTTCGGGCCGTAGGTGTAGCGGGTCAGCTCACGGTCCTTGGCCCACACCGGATCTTCCTTGGTGTAGCTGGCGCCGAACACGATCGAGGCACGCTCGCCGGTGGTGCCGGCGGTGAACGAGTACGACTGCTTCTGGCCATCGCCGCGACCGTTCTGGCCGATCAGCGCGGAGGCTTCAGCGCCTTCGAAGTTCGAGCGCATGATGATGTTGACCACGCCGGCGACGGCATCGGAGCCGTAGATCGCCGAGGCGCCGTCCTTCAGCACTTCGATGCGCTCGATCAGCGCGCTCGGAATGGTGGACAGATCGGTGTAGCCGGCCAGGCTGGAGGTCCAGCGCTTGCCGTTGACCAGCACCAGCGTGCGGTTCTCGTTCAGGTTGTACAGGTTGACGTACTGGCCGCCCTGTTCCGGGTTGGAGGTCAGCACCGCAGCCTTGCTGAAGTTCTGGGTGCCCGACACCGACAGGTTCTGCAGGATGTCGCCGACACTGACCAGGCCCGACTTCTTGATGTCCTCGGAGGACACGGTGAAGATCGGCTGCGCGGTTTCCACGTCGACCGAACGGATGCGCGAACCGGTGACCTGGATGCGATCCAGGTTGGTTGCGCCGGTGGCCTCCTGGGCCTGGGCGGTGCCGCCGGCGGCGGCGCTCGCGACCAGCGCGACAATCACCGCGTCGCGCAGCTTGTTGGACTTAAAGTTCATTGCTCTCTCTCTCCAAGGGAATCTTGGGTATTCACTGGGGTGTTTGCCTGTAGCGGCACCAAAACGGCAGCGCCAACAACCACGAGGCTGACTCGATAGTAACTGCGGATTCCCAAGAATTAAAGTCGCGTTAATACAGGCTGTGAGCGACTTCACCTGTTTCAAACTCCTTCCAAATCAATCACATCACCCTACACATTGCCCAATTTCGTCTCGTTGGTTAAGCAATGGTGAAGAAAATAGTTGCAATTGATTTGTCACGGTTTGTATCAACGCGTGTCTCATCACGTCATTGGGCACGGTCATGCCTTGACGCGCGCAGCCAATGCATGTCACCGCGCGGGCGCGAAATCCTATTGAAATCAGGCATCAACGCCATTGCTGCGGCATCGCCGACCGGTCCACCGCCAGGCCGCGGTGCCCTGGAGGGGCTCACCCTGCGCGTCGTGCGTGCCTCGCGCGCAGAAGGAAGAA
Source organism: Stenotrophomonas sp. BIGb0135 (assembly GCF_024810105.1). Classification (GTDB taxonomy): domain Bacteria; phylum Pseudomonadota; class Gammaproteobacteria; order Xanthomonadales; family Xanthomonadaceae; genus Stenotrophomonas; species Stenotrophomonas maltophilia_AB. The sequence continues at coordinate 377,422 of NZ_JANUDX010000003.1, read as the reverse complement.
CCAAAAAAAACGCGCCGGCGGGCGCGTTTCTTTCGACACACTCCGGGCGCGCCGGATGCGGGGGGCTCAGAGATCCTGTTCGTAACGGACGTACGGCACGGTGCCTTCGTCGGTGCTCTCGTTACGCGGTGCGAACGGGTTCTTGCCACGGGTAATGACGTTTTCGGCGCCGACGGTGAGCTGGCCACTCCACGGGGTCCGCCAGGTCAGGCCAACGCCCAGGCCTTCCCACTTGCCGGGCTGCCCCGGCACATCGACCACGCGGCCGATGATGTTGCCGCTGAAGTTGCCGTAGCCGGCACCGATGGTGAGGCTCTTGCTGTCCCAGCGGTCCACGATGGCCGGCGAGGCGTCGGACAGCGGGACCAGGCGCGCCTTGGCGTAGGTGCCGCCAATGGACACAAAGCCTTCGCGGCCGATGTTCTTCTGGCCGAACACGGTCAGGTCATTCTGCTCGGCGCGCAGCGCCGGCGACTTGTTCGGCGCTGCCAGCCAGGCCGGCAGGGTGTCGCGGCCGCTGCCGGCAGTGATGCCGACACGCCCGCCCGGGCGGTTGAAGGCCGCGGTGCCGGTGACCCGGCGGCTGATCGAGGTGGTGTCGTCGTCGTCGCCCAGGCTGGCCAGCATGCAATGGCTGGCCAGGCCGCTGATGCTGGTGCCGCGGCTGCTGTTGCAGAGCAGGCCCAGCGAATCGCCCGAGGACAACCCGAAGGCGGCATCCAGCGAGCTGCGGCCGAAATGCCAGCGTGCCCCGGCCGACTGTTCGCCGGTGGGCTCCAGGTACAGCAGGGCCTCGACCTTGCCGCTGCCCTTGTTCCACACCGGCAGCACCGTGCTGTCCTGGCGGGGCTTGGTCTGCGCATGCGCGCCCGGGATCGCGGCAAGGGCGATCACAAGGGCCAGCGGTAGACGCAGAAGGGAGCGCATGGGAACTCTCAGACAGCAGGGGTGAGCACAAGTTCCCGCCGAAGCGGGAGATTGATCCTAGGATGTTTATGATTTCTTAACAAGTCTTGGTTCTCCCCAGAACAAAACTCGTGCGGCGATTACTGAAGCCGTTCAGGTGCCGGCGCGGATACGGCGGCATCGCTGAACAGTATGGCGAATTCCGTCAAGGGAAAGTGATACTCCCGTCCGCAGAATTCGCAGCGCACTTCCACCGCCCCGGTCGGCTCGGCGGCGGCGCGGGCCTCGGCTTCCCCCAGCGACTGCAGCATGCCCTCGACCCGCTCGCGCGAGCAGGAGCAGTCGAAGCGCAGGGGGCGTTCGCCCAGCAGTTCCGGCTTCTCTTCATGGAACAGGCGGTGCAGCAGCACGTTGCCGGCCACCTCCAGCAGTTCCTGCTTGCCCAGGGTCTCGAACAGCGCACTGGCACGCGACCAGCCGTCGTGGTCGCCTTCGTCCCCCGGCAGCTTCTGCAGCAGCAGGCCGGCGGCACGCTCGCCATCGGCGGCCAGCAGCAGGCGGGTGGGCAGCTGCTCGGACTGGCGGAAGTAGTCTTCAAAGGCCTCGTCCAGGCCTGCGGCGGTCAGCCCGACCAGGCTCTGGTAGCGCTGCGGTTCGCGCGGGTCCAGGCCGGGGTTCTCGATGGTGATCGCCAGCAGGGCGTCGTCGCCCAGCGCGGTCAGGTCGCGCGGGGCGTCGCCACCGCCCTCGGCCAGCTGCACGATCCCGCGCAGGGTGCCGGCGGCGGTGCATTCGGCGAACAGGGTGCGCATGGCCGTGTTGCTGCGCAGCTGGATCGACAGGCGTCCGTCGACCTTGGTGTGGCCGGTGAACAGCGCCGAGGCCACGCTGGCCTCGCCGAGCAGCTCGGCGGCGGCCGGCGGGTAGGTGGCGTGGGACAGGATCTCGCGCCAGGTGGCATCGAGGTGCACGTGCACGCCGCGGACGCCGGCATCGGGAAGCAGGAAACGGACAAGGGTGTCGGATTGGGCGGTCATCGGTTCGGTGGCTGCGCTTAAAGGGGGGCGGTTGCCGGATAATGCGCCGACAATCGTGCAAGCAAAGGATGCACCACTAATGGGGGCAGAGCGCAGCAACCTCAAGGCCGAGCCAGGCCTGGACCCGTCGCGTCCGCGGCGTTGGCACTGGAAGCGCCTGTTGTGGCTGCCGGTGCTGTTCGCCGCCTTCAGCGTGCTGCAGGTGCTGGTGCTGCGGTTCGTCGACCCGCCGCTGTCCACGGTGATGCTGTGGCGCTACGGCGAGGCGCTCGGCCAGGGCGAGTGGGACTACCGGCTTCATTACCAGTGGCGCGACCTGGACCAGATGGCCCCGAGCCTGCCCATCTCCCTGGTGGCCGCCGAAGACCAGCGCTTCCCCGAGCACAATGGCTTCGACCTGCAGGCGATCGAGAAGGCGCGCGACCACAACGCAAAGGGCGGGCGCCTGCGCGGGGCCAGCACGATCAGCCAGCAGGTGGCCAAGAACCTGTTCCTGTGGCAGGGACGCAGCTGGGTCCGCAAGGGCCTGGAGGTCTGGTACACGGTCCTGATCGAGGCGCTGTGGCCGAAGGCGCGGATCCTGGAGATGTACGCCAACATCGCCGAGTTCGGCGATGGCATCTACGGCGCGCAGGCGGCGGCCCGCCAGTACTGGGGCAAGGACGCGGCGCGCCTGAGCGCGGCGGAAAGCGCGCGGTTGGCGGCCGTGCTGCCCGCGCCTCGCCGCTACAACGCAGCCAGGCCGGGCCCGTACGTGCAGCGGCGCGCGGCCTGGATCCAGCGCCAGGCGCGGCAGCTGGGCGGTCACGCCTACCTCGGCGAGGATTGAGCATTCATGCAGGTGATGGGCTGACGCTACAATCGCCGCATGAATCCCCAGCGCCTTACCGTCGTCGTTGCCGCCCACAATGAGGCCCTGGTCCTGCCGATGCTGCACCCGCGCCTGCGCGCGGTGCTTGACGGCCTGGCGGGCATCGACGGCCGCGTGCTGTATGTGGATGACGGCAGTACCGACACCACCTGGGCGGTGATGCAGGCCCTGGCCGAGGCCGATGCCTCGGTCGGTGTGTTGCGCCTGTCGCGCAATTTCGGCAAGGAGGCGGCACTGACCGCCGGGCTGGATTTCGTCGACGACGGCGCGGTGATGATCCTCGATGCCGATGGCCAGGATCCGCCCGAGCTGATCCCCGACTTCGTCGCGTTGTGGCAACAGGGCTACGACAACGTGTACGGCACGCGCCTGGTGCGGGACGGCGAAAGCTGGCTAAAGCGTTCCACCGCCAAGGTGTTCTATCGGGTGATCGGGCGCTTGTCGAAAACGCCGATCCCGGCCGACACCGGTGATTTCCGGCTGCTGTCGCCGCGCGCGCTGGCCGCCCTGGGCCAGCTGCGTGAACGCCACCGGTTCATGAAGGGGCTGTTCGGCTGGGTCGGGTTCCGGCGCAAGGCGTTGCCCTACCACCGCCATGCGCGGCTGGTGGGGGAGAGCAAGTTCGGGCTGTGGAAGCTGTGGAACTTCGCGCTGGAGGGGATCACCGGTTTTTCCACCGCGCCCTTGCGGATCACCACCTACCTGGGCCTCGCCGCTGCCGGCTTCGCGTTCGTGTTCGCCATGTGGATCGTGGCCAAGGCCGCGCTGTACGGCGACCGGGTGGCGGGCTGGCCGACCATGATGGCGGTGATCCTGTTCCTGGGCGGGGTGCAGCTGATCGCGCTGGGCCTGATCGGGGAATACCTGGGGCGTTTGTACGAGGAATCCAAGCAGCGCCCGCTGTACCTGGTTGACACCTGGCATGCACCGTTCGTGGCAGACTCGGGCCTGCATCCCATCGGTGGAGAGCAGCGAGATGACCACGGTACGGCAGCTGTTGGAAGGCAAGTCCCCTGAGGTTTTCGCGGTCGCCCCGGACGCGGCGGTGATCGACGCGATCCGGTTGATGGCCGACAAGGGCATCGGCGCGGTGGTGGTGATGGACGGCCGGCAACTGGTCGGCATCCTGTCCGAGCGCGATTACGCGCGCAAGATCGTGCTGCACGAACGTTCCTCGCGGACCACGCGGGTGAGCGACATCATGACCGCCAAGGTGGTGACGGTGGCGATGACCGAACAGGTCGAGCACTGCCTGCAACTGGTCACCGACTTCCGCATCCGGCACCTGCCGGTGGTGGAGGCGGGCAGCGTGGTCGGGGTGATCTCGATCGGTGACCTGGTCAAGTCGGTGATCGACGAACAGGCGCAGAAGCTGGACCAGCTGCAGCAGTACATCGTGGCCGGGTGACCTGCACGCGCGCCGCACGTGCGGCGCCGTGACGACGAACGAGCCCGCTGGCGCGGGTATCCGGGCAGCATGGGCCAGCCCGCGTTACTTCGCGTAGCGGCCGCCGCAGTTGGTGTCCTTGCCGGGGCCGGTTTCCAAGGTGGCCAGCAGCGCGGCTGGCGGGGTGATGGTGGCCAGGGTGACGGCGATCGCGCCGCGCAGGCCCAGCGCCTTGAAGTCCGGGCGGAACGAGGGATCCTTGAACGACCCACCGATCCGCAGCGGCGAGCGCAGGGCGAGGATGCTGATGTCCTTCGGGCGCGGGCGCAGCAGCAGGTCCAGCTGTTCCTGCCTGAGATCCACGGTGCCACTGCCGACGATCAGCGTATCGCTGGTGTCGAAGGCGAGCGCGCGCGAGGTCATCACGCCGTTGTCCACGCCGAAGTCGCCGAACGCGCAACGCAGCGGAATCTGCTTGTCGCCGGTGAACAGGAATTTCAGCGACTCGGCGACGTCCAGGCCGGCCAGTTCCATGATCAGGTTGCCGACATGCCCGCGGCCGATGCCGACAGCGACGTTGCCGTCGGAGCTGCCGAGCATGGCGGCCACCGAGTTGCCGCTGCCGGCCAGGTCGACGTCACCGCTGACGCCGCCGGAGGCCTGCTCGGCCAGCTTGGAATCGGGCATCAGCTTGCCGAGCTGGATGTTGCGCAGGCTGGCCTTCAATTGCGTGGAAATGGTGTCCTTGCGCGCGTCCATGCGGATGGTGCTGCGGATGTCGCCGCCAGCGACGCCGAAGTTGAGCGGGTCCAGGCGCAGCAGGCCGGCGTCGAGCTTGAGGTGGGCGTCCATGTCGTCCAGCGGCAGCGCGGGCGAATTGATGCGCTGTGCCTTCCAGCGCACGTCGGCATCCATGGCGCGCAGCTTGGTGAGGTTGTACGGCGTGTCGGGCAGGATCCGGGCGCGGGCGGCGAGAGCAGCCGCCTTGGCCTTCTGTTCGGCGTTGGCGGTTTCGCCGGCGCCGGTGCGCGGCGGGGCCCCGATGAAGCCGGCGAGGTCATCGAAGTCCAGGCGCTTGGACACCAGGTCGGCCTTGAGGAACGGGCGCGCGCCGCCGACATCGATCTGCGCGGTGCCGCCAAGGTCGCTGTCGCCGGCGGTGCCGGTGAAATCCTCGTAGCGCCAGATGTCGTTGTCGCGCTTGAGCCGGCCGTTGAGGCGGTATGGCGGGGTGGAGGGCATGGCCACGCCGATCAGCGGGAACAGGTCTTCCATGTCCTGGCCGCTGAGCATCAGCTGCAGGTTGAACACGCGCAGGGCGAACGGGTTGGTGAGGGTGCCGCTGGCGATGGCATGGGTGCCACCGGCGCGCCCGTCCAGATGGATGCGGAACGGGTGGTCGCTGTTGGTCAGTTCCAGCGGTGATTCGGTGTTGCCGTCCAGCGAGAAGGCGTTGCCCTTCCAGCGGCCCTTGCCCTTGACCAGCAGCGGCGGCGCGCTGTCTTCGTTCCGCGGCTTGCCGCTGTTGAGGGCGACCAGCACGTCGGTGCGGCCGGCGGCGTCGAGGAACTGCAGGCGGCCATCATCGATGCGCAGGCGCTGCAGTTGCGGCGGGTTGCCGGTGGACGGCCCGAGGAAGTCCCAGTTGCCGGGGGTGTCCTTGCCGGGCCCGGTTTCGAGGAGGAGGTCCGGGCGGGTGAGGCGCACCTCGGGAATGTGGACCTGGCCGCGCAGCAGGGGCCAGACGCGGAGGGCGATTTCAACGCGGTCGGCGCTGGCCATCTGCGGGGTCTTGGCCCAGTCGGCGTTGGCGAAGGTGATGCGGTCGGCGCGGATCGTCGTGGTGCGGCCAAGGTCGACGTCGAGGTCGCCATTGATGTGCAATGCGCGACCGGTCTTGGCCTGTACGGCGCGCTCCACCGGGCCCTTGAACCAGTTCCAGTCCCAGAGCGCGATCAACAGCAGCAGGGCCGCGAACAGGAACAAGAAGAGGGCAAGCCAGCGCTGCCCGCGCTTGCCAGGACGCTGCCAGCGCCAACGGCGGGCGGCAGGGGACGGAGCGGGGGAGTCGACAGTGTTCACGCGCTCCATCCTTGCCTGTTCATCGTGCAGGGGGCGCGAAGCATTGGTAAGGATGGTGTCAGGGTGGGGTGTTTTTTGCTTTGGAGGCGTCGGATCAAGCCCTCAAAGAATCTGCGCCGTCACCGCAACGAAATGACAGACGCTGCCGCCGATCACGAACAGGTGCCAGATCGCGTGCGAGTAGGGGATCGATTCGCGGTGGTAGAAATAGGTGCCCAGCGTGTAGGACAGGCCGCCGGCAAGCAGCCAGCCCAGCGTCCAGCCATCGATCGAGGCCCACATCGGCTTGATCGCCACCATCACCATCCAGCCCATCGCGATGTAGATGATCGTCGACAACAGCTTGAAGCGGCCGGTGAAGAACAGTTTGAAGATCACCCCGGCAAAGGCCAGCGCCCAGATCGCGGTGAACATGCCCCAGCCCCACGGACCGCCACGCAGCCCGATCAGAGTGAACGGCGTGTACGTGCCGGCGATCAGCAGGTAGATCGCGCAATGGTCGAACACCTTCAGGCGACCCTTGACGACCGGGTGCTGGACCGCGTGGTACAGGGTGGAGGCGGTGTACAACAGCAGCAGCGCTACCCCGAACACGATTGCGCTGGCCAACTGCCAGCCATCGCCGTAGATCGCGGCCAGGGTGATCAGCACCGCACTGGCGGCGAGCGCGGCCACCGCGCCGAGCCCGTGGGTCAGCGCGCTGGCGATTTCTTCACGTACCGAAGCAACTGTAGTCATGGCGATCGACAATGCGGGGAGGGGGGACCCGCTCCCCCCTATCATCGCCGCGTTGGCGCGCGCATGCACGCGCGCCTGTTCAGTCGCCGTGTCAGGACACCGAAATACTGTGTGCCGCTTCGCGCGTGGCGGCGAAGCGCACATCCGGCGCGCGTTCCTGCGCCAGCTGCAGGTTGACCCGCGTCGGTGCCAGGTACACCAGGTGCCCGGCGGCGTCGATGCTGAGGTTGCCCGCGTTCTTCTCGCGGAACTCCTCCAGTTTCTTCTCGTTGCTGCAGGTCACCCAGCGCGCGGTGGTGACGCTGACCGGCTCGAAGGTGGCTTCCACGCCGTACTCGTCCTTCAGGCGGTAGGCGGCCACGTCGAACTGCAGCACGCCGACTGCACCGAGGATCAGGTCGTTGCTCATCAGCGGGCGGAAGAACTGCGTGGCGCCTTCCTCGGACAGCTGGGCCAGGCCCTTCTGCAGCTGCTTGAGCTTGAGCGGATCACGCAGGCGCGCGCGGCGGAACAGCTCCGGGGCGAAGTTCGGGATCCCGGTGAAGCTGACGGCCTCGCCTTCGGTGAAGGTGTCGCCGATGGAGATGGTGCCGTGGTTGTGGATGCCGATCACATCGCCCGGCCACGCCTCGGCGGCGATCTCGCGATCGCTGGCCATGAAGGTCAGCGCGTTGGCCAGCTTCATTTCCTTGCCGGTGCGCACGTGGAAGGTCTTCATGCCGGCCACGAAGCGGCCCGAGCAGACCCGCATGAAGGCCACGCGGTCACGGTGCTGCGGGTCCATGTTGGCCTGGATCTTGAACACGAAGCCGGTCAGCTTGGATTCTTCCGGGGCGATCACCCGGCCAGTGGTGGCGCGGGCCTGCGGCGACGGCGCGTGCTCGACGAAGAAGTCCAGCAGCGGCTGCACGCCGAAATTGTTCACGCCCGAGCCGAAGAACACCGGGGTCTGCTTGCCGGCCAGGTAGGCCGCCAGGTCGAACGGGTGGCTGGCGCCCTGCACCAGCTCCAGCTCGTCGCGCAGGTCGGCCAGCATGCGCTCGCCGATCTTTTCGGCCAGGCCCGGCGAGTCGATCGACGGGAAGATGGTCGAATCCTGGCGGGTGAAGTTGCGGCCCTGTTCGTACAGGTGCACTTCGCCGCTGATCAGGTGGACCACGCCCTTCAGGCGCTGGCCCATGCCGATCGGCCAGGTCACCGGCGCGCACTGGATGCCGAGCACGCTCTCGACCTCGTCCAGCAGGTCGATCGGCTCCTTGCCCTCGCGGTCGAGCTTGTTGATGAAGGTCATGATCGGGGTGTCGCGCAGGCGGCACACTTCCATCAGCTTGATGGTGCGCTCTTCCACGCCCTTGGCCACGTCGATCACCATCAGCGCCGAGTCCACCGCGGTGAGCACGCGGTAGGTGTCCTCGCCGAAGTCGGCGTGGCCGGGGGTGTCGAGCAGGTTGACGATCTTGCCCTCGTAGGGGAACTGCATCACCGAGGAGGTGACCGAGATCCCGCGCTCTTTTTCGAGCGCCATCCAGTCGGACGTGGCGTGGCGGGCGGCCTTGCGGCCCTTCACCGAGCCGGCCATCTGGATCGCACCGCCGAACAGCAACAGCTTTTCGGTCAGCGTGGTCTTGCCGGCGTCAGGGTGGGAAATGATGGCGAAGGTGCGGCGGCGCGCGGCTTCGTTGGCGACTTCGGACATGGCGTGACGCGCCCGCCCGGGGCGCTTTTCTTGGAGATGAGCCCTCCAGTATAGCGGGGGCTGGACGCAACCGGGGTCAGGGTGCGCCCGGCGCGCCGTCGCTGTCGCTCTCGCGGGCGAAGTGCAGCTCGCCCTGCGGGGCCACGATCCGCACCGGCACCGAACGCAGCTGCATGCCGCGATTGGCCTGGACCACGAAGTGCAGGTGCGGGGCGGTGCTGTAGCCGGTGTTGCCGGACAAGCCGATGCGCTGGCCGGCCTCGACCCGCTGGCCGCCGCGCACCAGCACGCCGTTGGCCTGCAGGTGGGCGTAGACGGCCATGCTGCCGTCCTCGTGCAGGACCCGGATGAAGTTGGCACGCTCGCGGTCGCGGCTCGGATCGCGGCCGTTTTCGTGGAAGTTGCCCTGCACCTGCATGACCCGGCCGGCGCGCGCGGCCAGGACCGGGGTGCCTTCGGCGAGGGCGAAGTCGACCGCGTCGCGGTTCTCGGCATCGGTGTGGCTGAAGCGCCCGCGCGGGGCCTGGGTGACCTGGAAGCGCCTGGCGTCGAACGGAAGCAGGTAGGCGACGTCCTGCGGGCTGGCGGCCGGGTCGCCGGGCACCGCATCCAGCAGCAGGTCCAGCCGCGGCACCTCGGCCGGGAGCTGCAGGCGCGAGACCACCACGCTGGCCGAGCCCGCCAGCACCGTCTGCAGCGGCAGGCCCGGCAGGGCGGCGGCGCCGGTCGGCTGGCGCAGCGCGACCTGGACCGGGCCGAACAGGTGGTTGTCCACCCGTGCCTGCCAGTGGCCGCCGCCGCCGTCGAGCCTGACCGTGGCGATGCCGGCACCGCCGGTAAGCGTCGGCCGGTCGGCCGCAGCCTGATCGACGAGCCCCCAACCGGCACGCCACGCGGTGGCGTCGGCGGGAGACGCGGCCTGGGCGGCCAGGGGGGACAGCAGCAGGGTCAGCAACAGCGTGCGGCGCATGGCGGGCTTCCGATGGCGATGGCGGCGACTGTACGCAACTGCCTCTGTTCAGGAAAGCGGCCAAGCCCGTGCGGCGGGGCGGGGCCGCCGGCCTGATGAGAAAAAACTATATCGCTTCATCCCGATGAAAGGATTGACATATGCGGAAAGGGCTGGCATCGTGGCTCCACCATCGAGACCGGCAGAGGGACAGGCCCTTTGAAGCCGGGGCAGCCCGCAGACGCGCAAGCGACCTGCGTAGGTGCCAAATCCTGCGGAGACCGTTGGCGTCTTCCGAAAGATGGTTCGACCCGTGCACCGTGCGTGCACCTCGAACGCGAGCTCCGCGAAAGCTCGATGGCCGTTTTCCTACTTTGGATACCGCCATGGGTTTCGCCACCGCTACCGCTGTTGCCACCGACGCCTTCGCCCCGATCAGCGTCCCGCTCGACGCCCACCCGCACGCCGTGCGCGGCGAGATCGCCGCGGTGCTGTCGATGCGCCACGCCGGGGTGCGCCCGGTGCGCCTGCGTTATGAGCTGGTCGGCCGTGCCGGCGCGCCGGTGGTGGTCCTCGCCGGTGGCATCTCCGCCCACCGCCACGTGGCCGCCAATGTGGACTTCCCCGAAAAGGGCTGGGCCGACGGGCTGGTTGCCCCGGGTCGCGCGCTGGACCCGGCGTCGCTGCGCGTGCTGGCGTTCGACTTCATCGGCGCCGACGGGGCGCTGGACGTGCCGATCGACACTGCCGACCAGGCCGATGCGCTGGCCCTGCTGCTCGACCATCTCGGCATCGCCCAGCTGCAGTGCTTCGTCGGCTATTCCTACGGTGCACTGGTGGGCCAGCAGTTCGCCATCCGCCATCGCCAGCGCCTGCTGAAGCTGGTTGCCGTCAGCGGCGCGCACCGCCCGCATCCGTATGCCGCCGCCTGGCGCGCGCTGCAGCGGCGTGCGGTGGCGCTGGGCCAGCTGCAGTGTGCCGAAAGCCATGGGCTGGCGCTGGCCCGCCAGTTCGCGATGCTCAGCTACCGCACCCCGGAGGAGTTCGGCGAACGTTTCGATGCGCCGCCGGAGCTGGTCAACGGCCGCGTGCGCGTGGCCGCCGAGGACTATCTGGACGCGGCCGGCGCGCAGTACGTGGCGCGCACCGCAGTGGATGCGTACCTGCGGCTGTCCGAATCGATCGACCTGCACCGCGTCGACCCCGCCGCGCTGCTCGTGCCCACCGTGGTGGTCGCCGTGGAAGGCGATCGCCTGGTGCCGCTGGCCGACTGCGTCGGCCTGGTCGAAGGGCTGGGCCCGCGCGGCAGCCTGCGCGTGCTGCGCTCGCCCTATGGCCACGACGCCTTCCTCAAAGAAACCGATCGCATCGACGCGATCCTCGCCACCGCCATCCGTTCCCTGGGAGAAACCGCATGAGCCAGTCCACCGGTACCGAGCCGACCTGTAGCCGCGTCACCGCCGCCGTGCGCGCCGGCATCGACCGCGACACCGCCCACGGCGCGGTGACCCCGCCGATCGTGCTGTCCTCCAACTTCAGCTTCGATGGCTTCGGCAACAAGCGCCAGTACGACTACACGCGCAGCGGCAACCCGACCCGCGACCTGCTGGGCGAGGCCCTGGCCGAGCTGGAAGGCGGCGCGGGCGGGGTGATCACCTCCACCGGCATGGGCGCGATCAACCTGGTGCTCAACGCGCTGCTGCAGCCGGGCGACACCCTCGTGGTGCCGCACGACGCCTACGGCGGCAGCTGGCGGCTGTTCAACGCGCTGGCGAAGAAGGGCCACTTCGGCCTGATCACCGCCGACCTGACCGACCCGCGCTCGCTGGCCGACGCGCTGGCGCAGTCGCCGACGCTGGTGCTGATCGAGACCCCGTCCAACCCGCTGCTGCGCATCACCGACCTGCGTTTCGTCATCGATGCCGCGCACAGGGCCGGGGCCAAGGTGGTGGTGGACAACACCTTCCTGTCGCCGGCGTTGCAGCAGCCGATCGCGTTCGGCGCGGACGTGGTGCTGCATTCGACCACCAAGTACATCAACGGCCACAGCGACGTGGTCGGCGGCGCGGTGATCGCACGCGATCCGGCGGTGCACGAGCAGCTGGTGTGGTGGGCCAACGCGCTGGGCCTGACCGGCTCGCCGTTCGATGCCTTCCTGACCCTGCGTGGCCTGCGCACGCTGGGCGCGCGCCTGCGCGCGCACCAGGAGAACACCGCCGAGGTGGTCGACCTGCTGGTGGCCAGCGACGCGGTCGCCAAGGTGTATTACCCGGGCCTGGCCGACCATCCCGGGCACGCGATCGCGGCGCGCCAGCAGGACGGCTTCGGCGCGATGCTGTCCTTCGAGCTGGCCTCGTGCCCGGGCGATGACCCGCACGCGGCGGTGCGCGCCTTCGTCGATGGCCTGCGCTGTTTCACCCTGGCCGAGTCGTTGGGTGGGGTGGAGAGCCTGGTCGCGCATCCGGCCACCATGACCCACGCGGCGATGACCCCCGAAGCGCGCACGCACGCCGGCATCAGCGACGGCCTGCTGCGGTTGTCGGTAGGGATCGAGGCCGCCGAGGACCTGGTTGCCGACCTGCAGGCCGGGCTGGAGCGCGCGCAGGCGGTGATCGACCTGCACGCCAAGGCGGCGCTGCGCAAACAGGTGGATGCATGAGCGCGGTGCTGGACCTGCATCCGCCTGCCACGCGCGGGCGGCGGCTGGCGCTGCTCGGCACCGGCACGGTCGGGACCGCCTTCGTGCAGCGCTACCAGTCGCTGCAGGCGCGTGGCCTGCTGCTGCCCGCGTTCTCCTGGCTGGCCAATTCACGCACGGCGCGCGCCTGCGAACAGGCCCCCGAGCACGAACTGCAGCAGGCCAACCTGGCCACGCGCGGGGCGCCGGCCCTGCAGCCGTGGGCCGAGGCGGAAGGCCTGCAGCGCGGCGACGTGGTCGTGGATGCGACCGCCAGCGACGAGGTGGCCCACTGGCACGAACACTGGCTGGCGCGCGGCGTGCACGTGGTCACCGCCAACAAGCTGGGGCGCGGCGCGCAACTGGCGCGCGCGCAGGCGATTGCCGACAGTGGCCACGGCGGCGCGGCGCATTACGGCGACAGCGCCACCGTGGGGGCGGGGCTGCCATTGCTGAGCAGCCTGCGTTCGCTGGTGGCCGGGGGCGACCGCATCCATCGCGTGGAAGGCGTGCTGTCCGGGTCGTTGGCCTGGCTGTTCCACCACTACGATGGCCAGCGGGCGTTTTCCGCGTGGGTGCGCGAGGCCGCAACGGCGGGCTACACCGAGCCGGACCCGCGCGTGGACCTGTCCGGCGAGGACGTCCGCCGCAAGCTGCTGATCCTCGCGCGGGCCAGCGGCATCGCGCTGCGTGCCGAGCAGGTGCAGGTGGATTCGCTGGTGCCGGCGGCGCTGGCGCAGCTGGCGCCAGCCGATGCGTTGGCGCAGCTGTCGCTGCTGGACGCGCCGTTGCAGCAGGCCTGGCAGCAGGCACGCGGGCAGGGCGGCTGCCTGCGCTTCGTCGGTGGTTTCGACCATGACGGTGCCTCGGTGGGCCTGCGCATCCTGCCGCAGGACCACCCCCTGGCCGGCGGCGCACAGACCGACAACCGCGTCGCCATCCACAGCGATCGCTACCAGTCCCAGCCGCTGCTGATCCAGGGGCCGGGGGCCGGCGCCGACGTCACCGCGGCAGCACTGCTGGATGACGTGCTGGCGATCGTGCGTCGGTAGGCAATGTGTCGCTGGTGGCAGGTAGAACCGAGCCACGCTCGGCTGCCATTAGCGCGATAGACGACCGCACCGACAGGGAGAGCCGAGCCACGCTCGGCTGCCCTTAGCGCGATGGCCGACCGCACGGGCAGGTAGAACCGAGCCACGCGCGGCTGCCGTTCGCGCGATAGACGACCGCATCGACGGGTAGAGCCGAGCCACGCTCGGCTGCCGTTCGCGCGATGGCCGACCTCACAAGCAGGTAGAGCCGAGCCACGCTCGGCTGCCGTTCGCGCGATGGCCGACCGCATCGACGGGTAGAGCCGAGCCACGCTCGGCTGCCGTTCGGGCGATAGACGACCGCACCGACAGGTAGAGCCGAGCCACGCTCGGCTGCCGTTCGCACGATAGACGACCTCACAAGCAGGTAGAGCCGAGCCACGCTCGGCTGCCGTTCGCGGGATAGACGACCGCACCGACGGCGCCAGAGATGCAGCCGAGCATGGCTCGGCTCTACCGGTGGGCGTCCTTCAGCGCCTTCAGCAACGCTGCGTTGAATCGCTTCGGGTCCTGCACCTGCGGCGAGTGGCCCAGATCGTCGAAGCTCACCAGCGTGGCCCCGGGGATGGCGGCGGCCGCCGCCTTGCCCAGCGCGGGATAATCGCCCAGCGTGGCCTTCAACGCGGGAGGGGCGAGGTCGCGGCCGATCGCGGTGCGGTCGGTCTGGCCGATGAACAGGGTGGTCGGAACGGTGATCCGCGGCAGTTCGTAGACCACCGGCTGGTTGAACACCATGTCCGAGGTAAGCGCCTGGCTCCAGGCCACGGCCTGCTTGCCCGGGCCGTCGTACATGCGTGACTGCATGCTTACCCACTGCGCGTACGCGGGCTTCCATTGGCCGTTGTAGTACACCTCGAGCTGGTACTTTTTGATGCTGTCGAAGCTGGTCTTCAATTCGCCGGCATACCAGGCATCCACGCTGCGCCACGGCACGCCCTTGGCCTTCCAGTCTTCCAGCCCGATCGGGTTGACCAGCGCCAGGTGGCGCAGCTTCTGCGGGTACATCAGCGCATAGCGCGCGGCAAGCATGCCGCCCATCGAATGGCCGACCAGGTCGACCGTCGCCGCGTCCAGGCCGAGGTGGGCGAGCAGGGCGTGGGTGTTGGCGGCGAGCTGGCCAAACGAATACTGGTAGCGCTCGGGCTTGCTGGATTTGCAGAAGCCGATCTGGTCCGGGGCGATCACCCGGTAGCCGGCGGCGGTGAGCGCGGCGATGCTGTCCTTCCAGGTGGCCGCGCAGAAGTTCTTGCCGTGCAGCAGGACCACGGTGCCGATCGGTGTGCCGCGCGGGGCAACGTCCAGATAGGCCATCTCCAATGGCTGGCGCTGCGATTCGAACGCGAAGATCTTGACCGGGTAGGGGTAGTCGAAGCCTTCCAGGCGCGGGCCGTAGGTGTCGGCGGCGAGGGAAGTCAGCGGCAGGCAGGCGAGCAGGGCGGCGGCCAGGATGCGCATGGCGGTCTCCGGAGGGGGAAGCCCGACTTTACTCGAGCCGCCGCGATGACGCTGCCGCGTAGAGCCGACCGTTGGTCGGCTGCATTTCCCCGGGATGGTGGAGCAGCCGACCAACGGTCGGCTCTACGTGGGGGATTTGAGCGGCCGACCGGCGGTCGGCTCTACCTGGGGATTCGAGCAGCCGACCAACGGTCGGCTCTACGTGGGGGATTCGAGCGGCCGACCGGCGGTGGGCGCTACCGGGATTCGGGCAGCCGACCAACGGTCGGCTCTACGTGGGGGATCCGAGCAGCCGACCAACGGTCGGCTCTACCGGGGAGCGGCTCAGCACTCGATGACGTTGACCGCGAGGCCGCCGCGGCTGGTTTCCTTGTACTTGTCCTGCATGTCGCGGCCGGTGTCGCGCATGGTCTTGATGACCTTGTCCAGCGAGACCTTGTGCTTGCCGTCGCCGCGCATGGCCATGCGCGAGGCGTTGATCGCCTTGACCGCGCCCATCGCATTGCGCTCGATGCAGGGGATCTGCACCAGCCCACCGATCGGGTCGCAGGTAAGGCCGAGGTTGTGTTCCATGCCGATCTCGGCGGCATTCTCGATCTGGCTGGGGTTGCCGCCCAGCGCGGCCACCAGGCCACCGGCGGCCATCGAGCAGGCCACGCCCACTTCGCCCTGGCAGCCGACTTCGGCGCCGGAGATGGAGGCGTTTTCCTTGTACAGGATGCCGATCGCCGCCGAGGTCAGCAGGAAGTCGAAGATGCGTTGTTCGTTGGCGCCGGGGCAGAAACGGTCGAAGTAATGCAGCACCGCCGGCAGTACGCCGGCCGCACCGTTGGTCGGCGCGGTGACCACGCGGCCACCGGCGGCGTTTTCCTCATTGACCGCCAGGGCGTACAGGTTCACCCAGTCCAGCGTGGTCAGCGGGTCGCGCATGCCCGCTTCCGGCTTGGACGACAGCTCGCGGTACAGCGCCGGTGCGCGACGCGACACATGCAGGCCGCCGGGCAGGGTGCCTTCCTGGCGGATGCCGCGGGCCACGCAGGCCTGCATCGCGCCCCAGATCTCGCGCAACTGCTCGCGGATCTCGTCTTCGCTGCGCCAGCACTTCTCGTTCTCGAACATCATCTGGGCGATGCTCAGCCCGCTGCGCGCGGTCTGCGCGAGCAGTTCGTCGCCGCTCTTGAACGGATACGGCAAAGGGGTTTCATCGGGGACGATGCGGTCGTCGGCGGCATCGTCCTGGTTGACCACGAAGCCGCCGCCCACCGAGTAGTAGTCGCGGGTGGCGATCACCTGTTCGTCGGCGTCATAGGCGGTGAAGCGCATGCCGTTGGTGTGGTAGGGCAGCTTCTGGCGCTTGTTCAGCCCCAGGTCGCGCTTCTCGTCGAAGGCGATTTCGTGGGTGCCCATCAGGCGGATGCGCTTGCTGCCGCGGATGCGGTCCAGCGTTTCGGGGATGATGTCCGGGTCGATCAGGTTCGGGCGCTGGCCTTCCAGGCCGAGCAGCACGGCCTTGTCGGTGCCATGGCCGCGCCCGGTCAGTGCCAGCGAGCCATACACGTCGGCACGGATGCGCACCACGTCCTGCAGCCTGCCCGGGTCCAGCAACCAGCGGTGCACGAAGCGTTCTGCAGCCTTCATTGGTCCCACGGTATGCGAGGAGCTCGGGCCAATGCCGATCTTGAAAACGTCGAACGTGCTGACAGCCATGATTGCCAAACTGCGGGTATCGGATGGAGCGCTATTCTATGCTGTCGCAGGCGCCGACCTTGATTGCGGCGCAACATTTCCCAAGGCGGGTGGGCCGGTGTTTACCTTGTTCCAGCGTGATGACTGCCATCTGTGCGACCAGGCCCTGGCGGTGCTGGCACAGGCCCGCGTGGCCGGACTGGACAGTGTGTTCATCGATGACGAGCCGGCCCTGGAGGCCCGCTACGGCCTGCGCGTGCCGGTGCTGCGCGACGCGCAGGGGCGCGAGCTGGACTGGCCGTTCGACGTGAAGACGTTGCAGGCCTGGACCGGAGGCAAACCGTAGAGCCGACCGTTGGTCGGCTGCCCTGAAGCGCCGGCTGCCCTGAAACCCGGGCTGCCCTGAAACCCCGCCTGCCTTGACTGCCCCGGCTGTTTGACCGCTTTGCCTGCCCTGGCTGCCGTGACGGCGCGAGGAGCGAGGGTAGCCGACCAACGGTCGGCTCTACGGGGTTGGATCCTCTTTACGCAGCGCCGGCCAGCGGCCGGCGCATCCCGCCTTACTTCGCTTTCAGCACGACCTTGGTGCTGATCGCGGTTTCGTTGGGGATGGTCTTGGTGTCGGTCCAGTCGCCGCCGCCCACGCCGAAGTCCAGACGCTTGACCGTGGCCTTGCCGCTCAGCACCGGCTGCGCGCCCGGGGTCCAGGTGAAGGTAAGCGTGACCGGCTTGCTCACCCCGCGCAGTTCCAGCGTGCCGTCGGCGGCGTACTGGTTGTTGCCCAGCGAGCGGAAGGTGGTGGCGCTGTACTTGGCCTGGGCAAACTTGCCGACGTTGAAGAAGTCCGGCCCCTGCAGGGTGGAATCACGGTCGCTGTTGCCGCTCTTGGCGCCGGCCAGCGGGATGGTCACGTCCAGCCGGGAACCGTCCAGTTTGGCCGCGTCGAAGCTGAGCTTGGTGTCGAAGCCGGGGAAGGTGCCGGTGAACACTTCACCGTCGTACTTGGTGGCAAACACCAGCACCGAGCCGGGGGCCTGCACGTAGTCGGCGGCCAGCACCGGTGCGGTGGCCATCAGCCCGGCAAGGGCGGCGGCGACAGCCGCGGGAGTGGTGAGCTTGATGTTCATGGTCAATCCTTCTGGGGGGAGGCAAGCCAGCCCTGCGGCAGCATGCGCGCAAGGGTGGCATCGCGTTGGTAAAAATGGTGGTAAAGCGCGGCGCCGGCATGCGCCAGCACCACGGCGATCAGCAGCCAGAAGCCCCATTCGTGGATGGCGTGCGAGACCTGGGTCAGGCCTGGGTCCGGCCCACTGAGCTTGGGCACGTCGACCAGGCCGAACCAGCGGAACGGGCGCAGCCCGCTGGCCGAGTCGTACAGCCAGCCCGACAGCGGGATGGCGAACATCAACACGTACAGCAGCCAATGCGTGGCCGATGCGATGCGCTCCTGCCAGGTGGGCGTGCCGGGCACCGGCTGCGGTGCCCCGGCGTACAGCCGCCAGCCAAGCCGGGCCGCCACCAGCACCAGCACGGTGATGCCCACCGACTTGTGCAGGGTGTAGATCCAGAAGTACTTCGGCGTCTTGGGGAACTCACCCATGGTCAGCCCGAGGATGCCCATGGCAAGGATCAGCAGGGCGATCAACCAGTGCAGGGTCTGGCTGACGCCTCCCCAACGGGTCGCGGTGTTCAGGGCTGTCATGGCGTGGTCTCCTGGACCGGCGGTGGGGATGGGGCGTTGGAGGGGGACTGCGGCGATGGAGTTCCCTCGGCATCGACCGGCGGTGTGTCCTGCGGATCAGCGGCAGAGCGGTCACGCACGGCCTCGGCCTCGATGCGCAGGTCCACCGCGTCGCCGATCATCGACGGCCAGCCCGCCACGCCGAAGGCGCTGCGGCTGAGCGTGGCGGTGGCGGAAAACCCGGCGGTGCGGCGGAACGGCGGCAGTGGATGGCGCTTGAGTGCATTGAGGGTGACCGCCAGGGTGACTTCGCGGGTCACGCCATGCAGGGTGAGCTGGCCGACGACGTTGGCGTGCCCGGCATCGATCGGTTCCACCCGGGTGGACACGAAACGCGCCTCGGGGAAACGTTCGCCATCGAGCAGGTTGCGCGCCAGGGTGGCGGTGTTCCACTTCGCATCGCCCAGGTCCAGGCGCTGGATCGGGACGGTCACGTTGAGCGTGGCCGAGGCCCAGTCCTGCGGGTCGAACACCAGCACGCCTTCGCTGCCCGACACGGTGCCCAGCGCATGCGAGAAGCCGGCATGCTCCACCGCGAACAGCACGCGGGTATGCACCGGATCGAGCCGGTAGGAATCGGGCGCGGCCAGCGCCGCCAGCGGGGTGGCGCACAGCAGCAGGGCAAGGGTCAGGCGCTGGATCACGGGCCGGGCTCCATGGAGGTCTGGGCCGATCATACGCACAGCGCCGTCATGCCCAGCAGTGCCATGGCTGCAACAGATCGTGGTGGGCCCGGAAACAGCGCTGCATGCGGTGCGGCGTGGTGCGGGCCGCGATCACAACGAGGTGTTCCCGCGGTGTCGGCATCGGTGCGGGCGAGCTCCCGCGCCGCCCCCACGCGCCGGCCGCGCGGGCGCGCGCGCAGGCGCTGTGGGACAATCAGCCGCTACAGGGAGATCTGGATGGCGATGGGGACGCGTAGCGGGTGCGCGGGCATCGTGTTGCTGCTACTGGGCATGTGCACGGTACCGGCAGCGTCGTGGGCCGCGGGGATAACGGCAGGAACAGCGGTAGAGACGCCGCGCATGCGCCGGCTGGGTGCCGCCGAAGGCATGCCCTCGCGCATGGTGCTGGCATTGGCCCAGGACCGCCAGGGCTACGTCTGGGCCGCCACCGATGATGGCCTGGCGCGCGTGGACGGCGTCGGCCTGCGCGTGTGGCGGCATGACCCCGGCGATCCCGACTCGATTCCCGGCAACGAAGTCGAAACCCTGCTGGTGGACCCGCTGGACCGGGTCTGGGTGGGGGCCAACGGCGTCGGCCTGAGCATGCTGGCCCCGGGCCGCGAACGCTTCGAGCGCTTCCCCGACCTCAACGCGCGCTGCGACGGCCAGTTCTGGGCGCTGGCGTATGCGGCCAAGTCGCTGTGGATCGGCACCAACCGGCACGGCATCTGCCGCCGCGAGGAAGACGGCACGCTGGTGCAGTACCACGCCGACCCGGCCGACCCGGCCAGCCTGCCCGATGACACCATCTATACGCTGCTGGCCGACCCGCAGGGGCGGGTATGGGTGGGCACCGGCAGCGGCGTGGCGCGCTGGGACGGCAAGCGCTTTACCCGGATCGCGCCGGACCAGCTGGGCGGCAAGAGCGTGTTCCGGCTGACCCGCGAACCGGACGGCACGGTCTGGGCCGGCACCCAGGAGGGGCTGTTCCGGATCGACGCCGACGACAGCGTGCGCAAGGCGCCCTGGACCCTGAGCGCGGACGTGCGCGCGGCCACGGTGGTCCATGATCGCAACGGCGGCTACTGGCTGGGTACCGCCGATGGCCTGTACCGCGGCGACCAGGACACGGCTCACCTGTTGGCCGGCGATGCCGGCAGCGGCTTCCTCACCGCACGCAGCGGCGTGCTGGACATGCTGCAGGACCATGAAGGCGGCCTGTGGATCGCCATGCTCACCCAGGGCCTGGCCTACCTGCCACCGGACTGGAAGCGCTTCTCCACCTGGTACCAGCTCGACGGCAAGCCGCTGGACAGCGTGTACCTGCTCAGTGCCGCCGCGGCCGACAACACCTTCTACATCGCCGGTGCGCACGGCATCTACCAGTTGGACGCGCGCGGCACGCTGCGCCAGATCGCCGACGACACCCGCTTGGGCGTGGGCGCCAACTGGTCGCTGTTGCCGCGCGCCGATGGCGCGTTGTGGATCGGCCGTGCCGGTCGCCTGGGCCTGTACCAGCCGCGTACCGGGCAGCTGCGCGAGTGGAAGATCGGTGGCGGCTCGGATGTGCGCCAGCGCATCGACCTGATCCGCCAGGCGCCGAACGGCGAGCTGTGGCTGTCGATCATGAACTTCGGCATCCAGCGCCGCGATGCCGACGGCAAGGTGCTGGACACCATCCGTATCGACGAAGGGCGCGGACTGACCGAAAACCCGGTCGAACAGATGCTGTTCGACCCGCGTGGACAGCTCTGGATCATGGGGGACATGGGCCTGCTGCGGTGGAGCGAGGGACGCTTCGAGCAGGTCCCGGGCATCTCGCGCGGCAGCATCTTCGACATCGCCTGGGCCGGTCCCGACGAGCTCTGGCTGGCGCGCAACGGTGCATTGGAACGTTACCGCTGGGACGGCCTGAGCATGACCCTGCGCGAACGCGTCGGCGCGGCCGAGGGCCTGCCGGCGGTGTCGATGGGCGGGGTGGTGATCGGCCGCAAGGGGCAGGTGTGGGCGACCACGCCGCGTGGGCTGGTGCGCTGGGACGGCCCCCAGCGCCGGTTGCGCATCTATGGCGAGCGCGATGGCCTGCCGGACGTGGAATTCAGCGGTCGCCCGCCGGTGCGCGCGGCCAATGGCCGGGTACTGGCGGTCACCGCGACCGGCTTGGTCAGCTTCGATCCGGACGCGCCGGACCTGCCGATACCGCCCTCGCAGTTGGTGATCGACAACGTGCAGGTGCGTCGCGACGATGCGCAGGGGCAGCAGTCACTGCCACCGGATGCGCCGATCGTGCTGGGCCCGCAGGACCGCGACCTGATCATCACCGCGCGCCTGCTGTCCTTCGCCAATCCGCAGGGCAACCGCTACCGCTACCGGGTCTCGGGGTACGACCAGAACTGGGTGATGCAGGCGGCCGACGGCGAGCGGATGCTGTCGCGGCTGCCATCGGGGCAGTACGCCATCGATGTGCAGGCGGCCACGCCGCAGGGGCAGTGGACGCCCGCGCGCACGCTCAGCGTGGAGGTGCTGCCGCCGTGGTGGCGCAGCGGCTGGGCGATCGTGGCCTACGTGCTGTTGTGGCTGCTGCTGGTGGCCGCGCTGGCCTATGTGGCGCGGGTGCGCCTGCGCCGACGCCAGCAATGGCAGCTGACCGTGCACAAGCAACAGATCGCCGAGCAGGCCTCTCAGGCCAAGAGCCAGTTCCTGGCCACGCTCGGGCACGAGGTGCGCACGCCGATGACCGGCGTGCTGGGCATGAGCGAACTGCTGCTGGCCACGCCGCTGGACGAACTGCAGCGCGGCTATGCCGCCTCGATCCAGCATGCGGGCACCCACCTTCTGCGCCTGGTCAACGACGCGCTGGACCTGGCGCGCATCGAAGCGGGGCGCCTGGAGCTGGACATCCGTCCCTTCGACCTGATGTCGATGCTGGCCCAGGTGCAGGCCCTGATGGAGCCGATGGCGCATCACCGCGGGCTGGCCTTCGAGCGCAGCTTCGACCTGCCGGGGCCGGTGCAGGTGAGTGGCGATGAAATGCGCGTGCGCCAGATCCTGATGAACCTGCTCGGCAACGCGATCAAGTTCACCGAGCGCGGCCACGTCGGGCTGGGCGTCACCCTGCTCGAGGGCGGCCTGGGCGTGGCGTTCGAGGTCTCCGACACCGGGCCGGGCATCAACGCCGACCAGCAGCAGCGCTTGTTCCATCGTTTCGAACAGGCCGATGGCCCGCGCACCGCGTCGCGCTACGGCGGCAGCGGGCTGGGGCTGGCGATCTGCCAGGAACTGGCGGTGGCGATGGGCGGGCGGATTGCCATCGACAGTCGTCCCGGCCATGGCGCGCGCTTTACCGTGCAGTTGCCCTTGCCGTGGTCGCTGCACGGCAGCGCGGTGCCCGTTGATGCCCAGGACACCGCGCGGATCGCGTTGCCGCCGCTGCGGATACTGCTGGTGGAAGACGACCCCACCGTGGCCAAGGTGATCACCGGGCTGTTGCGGGCACGTGGCCATGAGGTGTTGCACGTGCTGCATGGGCTGGCGGCATTGTCCGAAGTGTCGGCCGGTCGTTTCGACGTGGGCCTGCTCGACCTGGACCTGCCGGCGCTGGATGGCATCGCCATCGCGGGGCAATTGCGTGCGATGGGCTACGAGCTGCCGTTGATCGCGGTCACGGCCCGCTCCGATGCCTATGCCGAGCAGCAGGTGCTGGAGAGCGGATTCGACGGGTTCCTGCGCAAGCCGGTCACCGGCGACCTGCTGGTCGATGCGATCGCCAAGGCGCGTGCACTGCGACAGGCCGACGCCTGAAACGGCACGGTCGCGCTGCAAAATAGGCGGCCTGTTTTGATCGGCTCTGTTCGATGTGAACTGGCGCTGGAAAAAGTGTGATCTGCCGCAATTGCGGGCCGCCTCGCGCGGCGCGAACGCTTTATCGTCGCCCCGATGATTGTGATGGGGTGGATGTAGGTCGTGGCCTGGAAGGTGGCACGGGCGTGCGCAGGCGCGTTCGGGTTGGCAGTGCTGCTGGCCGCGGCGCCGTATGTGATGGCCTCGAACGTGCTCGACCTGCCGTGGCCGCGCCCGTTGGAACGCAGGGATGGCTTCACCGGGATCGGTGTCCGCGCGATGGCCGAAGATGCCACGGGCTATCTGTGGATGGCCGGCAGCGACGGACTGCTGCGGTTCGACGGACGCCGGGCACGGGTCTGGCGGCGCGAGGACGGGTTGATCGATGAGGCGCTGTACGCGCTGCACATCGATGCCCGCGACCGCCTGTGGCTGGGCACGGCGTCGCACGGGCTGGTGATGATGTCCGCCGACCGGCAGCGTTTCGAGCATCTGCCCGACCATGCACCGCGCGCGCTGCGCCACGGTGCCATCCGCGCGATTGCCAGCGATCACACCGGCGCGCTGTGGGTGATCGGTGCGGACCGCCAACTGTACCGGCGCCTGGCTGACGGCCTGGCGTGGCAGCCGGTGGCGGTGGACGCCGCGGCGGCGACCGCATTGGCCCGTGATCGCGATGGCGTCGTATGGGTGGGCACCGACCACGGCGTACGCCGTCTGCGCGGTGGGCGCGCCGAGCGGATGGGCGCGCTCGCTGGTGCGGTCACCGCGCTGTGGGCCGATCCGCGCGGCGGCGTGCACGTGGCCAGCGCCGCGGGGTGGACGCTGCTCGACGGCGCCGGGCGGGCGCATCCGCCGCCGGTCCGCGGGCAGCCACTGCTGCGCAGCGAGGAGGGTGCGTTGTGGTTGCAGCAGGACACCGGGCTGGTTCTGCAGGAGGGCGTGCGCACCCAGGCGATTCCCCTGCGCCCCTTGCACGGTCCGCGCACCGACGGGGTGGAGATGCGCCAGGCCTTGCAGGATCGGCACGGCGATATCTGGTTGCTCAGCCGCGCCCATGGCCTCTGGCGCTTGCCGGCGCATTGGCGTGCATTCACCGCGCTGCCGAGCGCCGAAGATGGCCTGCCCGGCCTGCGCAGCCACTACGCGCTGGCCCTGGCCGGCGCCGCGGACGGGCGATTGTGGGTGGCCGGCAGCCAGGGCCGCCTGCAGCGGATCGACCTGCGCACCGGTGCCAGCAGCGATCACCTTGAGTACGCGCACGCCGGTTTCAGTGCGACCGCGGTCGGCATGGCTGAAGACAGCCAACACCGGCTGTGGCTTGCCAGTGGCGGGCAGATGCTGCGCTACGACGCGGTGCGCAGGACCGTTCGGCGCTGGCCACTGGGCCTGGCGCCCGGCAACGCGGCGTTGCAGCTGCAGCCCTGCGCCGACGGCAGCGTGTGGCTGGCCCATCCGGCGCAGATCCAGCAGTGGTCCGCACAGGGCGTGCGCGAACGGGCGCAGTCGCCGCAGGCACTCGGCCTGGCCGCTGGCATGGCGACGCGGCAATTGCTGTGCGATCGCGAGGGCCGGTTGTGGGCCACCGACCGGGACGGGCTGAAGCTGTGGGACGCCACGCGCGGGCGCTTCAGCGCCGCCGAGCCGCCGGGGCCCGCGGTGGCGGCTGTCGCCGAAGCCGACGATGGCAGCCTGTGGCTCAGCCGGCAGGATGTGCTGGAGCGCTACCGCTGGGACGGCGATGCGTTGCAGCGCATCGATCGCATCGACGCGGCGGTCGGGTACCCGCAGGTGCGTGCGGAGGCGCTGGTGGTGGACGCCCGCGGGATCGTCTGGGCGGGGGCCGCGCGCGGCCTGGTCCGGCTCGATCCCGCGCACCGCCAGGTGCGTGTGCTGGGCAGCGCCGATGGCCTGCCGGCGCAGGAAATCCTTGGCCAACGGCTGGTTCGCCTGCGCAACGGGGTGCTGGCCGCCGCGGTGCGCGAGGGCGGGCTGCTGCTGCACGAGCCCGGCAGCATGCCGCAGCGCCCGGCGCCGCCCGCACTGGTGGTCAACGCGGTGCGGCTGCAGCGCAACGACACGGCCGTGAGCCTGCGCCCGGACAGCGAACCGATCCTGCTGGGCAGCGGCGATCGCAACATCCAGGTGGCGGTGAACCTGCTGGGGCGCGGCGACCCCGATCGCATCCAGTACCGCTTCCGCCTGCCCGGGCACGATCGCGACTGGATCGATACCGGCGCGGTCGCCCAGCGCATCTTCGACAGGCTGCCGGTCGGCGAGCATCGCCTGTTGATCCAGGCACGCCACGGCGAGGGGACGTGGTCGTCGGCGCACGTCGTGCTCGGGGTCGCCCCCGCGTGGTGGCAGACCCCTGCGGGCAGGCTGGGGCTGGTGGTGGCGGCGTTGCTGGTGCTGCTGGCAGGCGGGCGCGGGGTGCGCTGCCTGCTGCGGCGGCGGCAGCGGCGCGATGCCTTGCGGGGGCGCTACCGCAGCGCCGAACAGGCCTCGGCCGAGCGCACCCGCTTCCTTGGGCAACTGGGGCAGCGCATCCGTCTGCCGATGACCGCCGTGTCCGGTTGGAGCGCGTTGCTGCTCGACGGCCCGCTGTCGCCCCGGCAACGCGCGCAGGTGGACAGCCTGCACCAGGCGGGGCTGCACCTGGTACAGCTGGTGGACGACGCGCTTGACCTGGCCAGCATCGAAGCCGGGCGCGTGCACCTGCAGCCGGCGCCGTTCGTCCCTGCGCTGTTGTTGCAGGATCTGCACGCGCTGTTGCAGCCGGTGGCGCAGGCCAAGTCGCTGCGGCTGGAATGGCACAGCACGCTTGCCGCGGATTGCTGGCTGCACGGCGATGCGCGCCGGCTGCGGCAGATCCTGTTGAACCTGGTCGGCAATGCGCTCAAGTTCACCCGGCACGGGCGGGTCGAGGTCGCTGCGCGCCGCGGCGATGCCGGTGACGGGCTGGTGCTGGTGGTGACCGACACCGGGCCCGGAATGACGGCCGCCCAGCTGCAGCGCCTGTTCCAGCGTTTCGAGCAGGCCGACGGCGCGGCCACGCTGGCGCGCCACGGTGGCAGCGGCCTGGGGTTGGCGATCAGCCGCGAACTGGCGCAGGCGATGGGCGGTGACATCGAGGTTCACAGCCAACCCGGCACCGGCAGTTGCTTCCAGGTCTGGCTGCCGCTGGCAGACGCGCGTGCGCCGCTGCTGGCTGCTGCGGGTGAGACCGGCCCGGTGGTGGCCCTGCGGGTGCTGCTGCTGTGGCACGGGCCGACCGCGGAGGTCATCGCCGCGCTGCTGGCGGCGCAGGGGCTGGAGGTGAGCTGCCCGGACCTGCACGCAGGCGAGCGACCGCAATGGCAGGGCCCGCACTGGGACCTGGTGGTGGCCGACCCGGACCGGCGCATCGACGCCGCGCCGATCGGCGCGCTGCTGTCGCAACGGCTGCCGGGCGTGGCGCGGCTGGCGCTGACTGCACGCGCCGATACCGGTGCCGAGCGTGACGCCTTGGCCGCCGGATTCGATGCTTTCCTGCGGCTGCCACTGGAACGTCGCGCATTGCGCGCCGCGTTGATGCACTGCATGGCGTCGCGATGAACGCCTGCGTGTGCCGTCGTGCGGGATGGGGCTGGGTGCTGCTGCTGTTGGCCGCGCTGATCTGCGAAGGTGCGGCGCAACCGCTGGAAGCGGTGCGCTTCACCACGGCCGACGGCCTTCCGTCCAATGCAGTGCACCAGGTGGTGCAGGACCGCCACGGCTACCTGTGGTTCGCCACCGAGGATGGGCTGGCGCGCTTCGACGGACGCCACTTCCGTGTCTGGCAGCGTGAGCAGG
Source organism: Stenotrophomonas sp. BIGb0135 (assembly GCF_024810105.1). Taxonomy (GTDB): domain Bacteria; phylum Pseudomonadota; class Gammaproteobacteria; order Xanthomonadales; family Xanthomonadaceae; genus Stenotrophomonas; species Stenotrophomonas maltophilia_AB. Next base: position 350,767 of record NZ_JANUDX010000003.1, on the reverse strand, counting down.
GGCTGGCTGGCACGGTGCTGACCCGGCTTGCGCTGGATGCGCAGGACCGCCTGTGGATCGGCACCGCGCAGGGGGCGGTGATGCGCTTGTCCGCCGACCGCACGCGGATCGACCCGGTGGTCGGCGTGCGTGGCGCGGCGATCAGCGCGCTGCTGGCCGACGGCGACGGGGTGTGGTTTGGCGTGCGTGGCGGCGGGTTGTACCAGTGGCAGGCGCCGCACCGGCTGCGCCATTACCTGCCCACCCTGCGCGGTGATGGCGTGCCCGCTGGCGATGTCGAACACCTCCAGCCCCATCCTGCCGGCGGGGTCTGGGTCGGCACCAGCGGCGGGCTTGCCCTGTGGCGCGACGGCCGCTTCCGGCGCCCCGCGGCGCCAGGCCTGGCCACGGCGGCGATCACCGGGATGGCCGGTGATGCGGCCGGCACGCTGTGGATCAGCACTGCGACCGGACGATGGCGCAGCGAGGGCGACAGTGCGGTGCAGATCGTGGCGGGGGCCGCGGGGTCGCGCGTGTTGGGCATGGGCGCGGACGGCGCGCAGTGGCTGGCCGATGGGGGACGGGTGTGGCGGCAAGCGGGCGACGGCAGCGCAGTGGCAGAGGTCGGCCTGGCGGTGGTGGGACGCGAGGCACCGCCGCACCTGCAGAGCGTGTTCGAAGACCGCCAGGGAGGGGCGTGGTTGTTGGGGCGGTACCTGGGCGTGTGGCGGCTGCCGCCGCTCTGGCAGCACTTCCGCGCGCAACCGGCGCCGGCCCGGCGACAGGGCGTGGATGGCGTGATTGCCGCGGCCGGCAGGATCCGCGCTGAGCTGGCCTGTGCGGGGGACCAGCAGTGGCGGCTCCATGGCGAGCGGCTGGAACGGCGCGTCGCCGGCGGGCACTGGCAGCGCGTGCGCTGGCCCCTGGCAGGCAGTGCGGCCGAACACGGCGCGGTGTCGCTGCACTGCATGCCCGAGGGCGGCGTATGGCTGGGGGGCCGGCACGGCCTGCTGCGCTGGGACGGCGAGCGCCTGGTGAGCGTGGAGGGCGCGCCCGGGGAGGTCAGCGCGCTGCACGTGGCTGCGGATGGCGCGCTGTGGGTCGCCGTGCCCGGTGCGCTGCAGCGCTACGCCTGGCACGACCTGGCATTGCGGCCCGGTCTACGGCTTGATCACCGCGATGGCGTGCCGGCCGGCCAGCTGCACGCCATCGCCACCGATGCCGCCGGCGTGGTGTGGGCAACCTCCGGCAGCGGCCTGTTGAGGATCGCGCCGGACCGCCGCGAGGTGCGTGCGTACTCGCGCGATGACGGCATTCCCGAGGCCGTGCTGCAGGCGGGCCTGCAGGCGCAGGGCACGCAGATGCTGGCGATCGGCCGCAACCGGGCCACGCTGGCGTTCGCACCGGACGCGCTGGAGCGTCCCGCCTCGCCACCCGCGCTGGTGATCGAACGCGTGCAGTTGCGGCGCGGTGGCCAGCGGATCAGCGTGCCGGTACTGCCACCGCTGCGCCTGCATGCCGATGACCGTGACATCCAGATCACCGCGCGGGTGTTGTCCGCGCAGCTGGACCCGCGCCAGCAGTATCGCTTCCGGCTGCGCGACGGCGCGCAGCGCTGGAGCCATACGCGCAGCCGCGGCACGATCGGTTTTCCGCAGCTTGCACCGGGCGCGCATGTGCTGCAGTACCAGCAGCGCGGCGGCGATGGGCACTGGTCGGCGGTGCAGGAACTGCCGCTGCAGGTGCAGCGCACGGGCTGGCAGCATCCGCTGGTACACCTGCTGCGCGCGCTCGCGTTGATCGGGGTGTGCGGGGTGGCCGGCTGGCTGTGCCGGCGCGCGCTGGCCCAGGCACGGCGGCGGCGCACGGCGCTGCAGCGGCGACGCTGGGCCGAGCAGTCGGCGCAGGCCAAGGCACGCTACCTGGCAACCTTCGGGCATGAACTGCGCACGCCCCTGACCGGGGTGCTGGGGATGAGCGAACTGTTGCTGGCCGACGTACAGGACCGCGTGCAGGCGCAGCGTCTGCGGCGCATCCAGGAGGCGGCCCGCGCGTTGCTGGGGATCGTCGACCAGGCGTTGGACGATGCGCGCATCCAGGCCGGGCGATTGCCCTTGCAGTCCGCCCGCGTGGATCTGCTGGCAGTGCTGCAGGGCTGGCAGCGCTGGGCATGCGAGGCGTTGCCCGTGCAGGGCAGCGGCCTCACCCTGCAGGCGCACCTGCCGGGCCAGCGCTGGGTGCAGGCGGACCCGCACCGGTTGCGGCAGTTGCTGGAGAGCGCGCTGCAGGCCGCGGTCGAGGCGTGGCGGTCCGGCCCGCTGATTGCGCGGGTCGCCTGGCTGCCCGGGCGGGCCGGCATCCTGCTGGAGATCCTGGCGCCGGTGCGCGCCGTGGCCCGGTCCGCTGGCGTGGTATCCGGCGCGGCCCTGGTGCGGGCGCAGGCCTGTGCCCGCGCGCAGCACGGCCACCTGCGGCTGCACGCGGTGCCGGGCGGCGGCGGACGGCTGGTGCTGAGCCTGCCGCTGGCCGCCGCCGATGCGGACGACCGTGCCGACCGGGTCGACACAGGCCCCACGGGCGACGGCGCGTGCGAGGGCAGGGTGCTGCTGGTCGAGGACGATCCGCTGGTGGCCGAGGTCCACGCCGGGCTGCTGGCCGCGCGCGGGGTGCAGGTGGTCGTCGCCGCGCACGCGCTGGCCGCGCTGTCCGAGCTGGCCACGGCCGACGTCGACATGCTGCTGCTCGACCTGGACCTGCCGGGCATGGACGGCTGGCAACTGCTGCAGGTGCTCCAGGCGCAGCACTGCCAGGTGCCGGTCGTGGTGCTCACCGCCCGGGCCGACCCCGACCTGGCCGAGCGCGTGGCCACCGCCGGGGCGGTGGGCCTGCTGCACAAGCCCGCCGCTGGCGACGCGCTGCATGCCGTGGTGCGTCAGGCCCTGCGCCGCTGAGCGGATCGTCGCCACGCGGCGAACCGTTTACCATGCGGGCCTGGCCCCAGGCTTCGGCACGCCGCGTCCACGCGGCTTCGATCCGCTGGCGCGCCTTCCACGGACGACTCGGGAGATCCATTGGTGGTGCCTTTGCGTTGGCTGCTCCTGATCGGGATCGCGTGGCTCTGGCCGTTGCTCGGCCATGCCCAGCCGGTGCCGCCAACGCCGCGCCAGCTGACCGTGTTCGATGGCCTGCCGTCCAACACGGTCAACCGCATGGCCGAGGATGGCTACGGCTACCTGTGGATCGCCACCAACGATGGCCTGGCGCGCTACGACGGCCGCACCTACCGGGTATGGCGCGCCGAGGATGGCCTGCGCGACAACCACGTGTGGAGCGTGCACGTGGACGCACGCAACCAGCTGTGGATCGGCACCGAGAATGCCGGGCTGGCGATGATGTCGGCCGACCGCCGCGAACTGCGCTTCTTCGACCGCGCCAGCCACCCGGTGATCGGCAGCAACACCATCTGGAGCATCACCTCCACCGCCGATGGCGCCGTCTGGTTCGGCACCTATGAAGGGGGCCTGCATCGGCTGGACCGCAGCGGCAACGTGACCCGCTACATGCCCGAGCATGGCAACCCGCGCAGCCTGCCAGCCGCGTCGGTCACCCAGTTGGCCACCACCCGCGATGGCAGCCTGTGGGTAGGCACCAAGGCGGGGCTGGCGCGCTGGACCGGGCGCGACTTCGAGCGCATCGCCAGCCGCGACATCCCGCACGAGATCATCAACGGGCTCACCGCCGAACTGGACGGCAGCCTGTGGATCGGCACCAACTCGGGGGTGAAAGTGCGGCGTCCGGACGGCCAGTTCGAGCCTGCACCGTGGCAGGTGACGCCCGGCGACCAGGTGCTGGGCATGATGCTGCGCGATGAGCAGGGCGGGTACTGGCTGGATACCCGTTCCGGCCTGGGCCGCGCCTACGACAATCAATACCAGCAGGTGCCGCTGTACAGCGCGGTGGCGCGCGGCCAGGTGCGACCGAACTGGACCGGTGCCTACGAGGACCGCGAAGGCGGCATCTGGCTGGCCAGCATCAATGGCGGGCTGTGGCACCTGCTGCCGCGCTGGTGGCAGTTCTCGGTGCTGTCGCGGCTGGAGGACGATCCGGGTTCGTTGCGCAATGCCTACGTGCTGGGCATGGGCGCGGCCGCCGATGGCGGGGTCTGGACGGTGGGCACGCACGGTGCGCTGGACAAGTTCGATCCGGTCACCGGCACCGTCACCCAGCATCGCACCTGGGTGGATGGCACCGAGTGGCTGCAGTCGGTGCTCGAGGACCCGCGCGGGCAGGTCTGGATCGGCTCCAACAACGCATTGCTGCGCTATGACCCCCGGCAGGACGCACTACGCCGCTGGGGCCGTGATGCGGCGGTGGATGCGGCCATGGAGGGCCAGGTGGAATCGCTGGCGCTGTGCGATGGCGGGCGGGTATGGAGCGCCGCCTCGACCGGGCTGCAGCAGCGCGACCTGGACGGCCGCGTGCTGCATCGGATCGTGAGCGGCCACGCCGGCCTGGCCGCGGGCCAGTTGGCGTTGGACCTGGTCTGCGGCAGCCAGGACCATCTGTGGGTGGCCACCAACCAGGGCCTGCTGCAATGGGTGCCGGCACGGTCGCGCTTCGAGCCGGTGCCGGGGGCGCCGCCGGCGGCGATCCATGCGCTGGCCATCGCCGATGACCAGAGCGTGTGGCTGTCCGAGGAAGGGCGCCTGAGCCAGTACCGCTGGCAGAACGGGCGCCTGTTGCTGCAGGCCGTGATCGGCGGCGGTGCCGGCTATCCGGAAGTGTCGGCCACCGGGCTGGTGGTCGATGCCCAGGGCGTGATCTGGGCCGCCAGTGCGCGCGGCCTGATCCGGGTCGACCCGCAGATGGGCAACGTGCGCCTGTATGGCGTGCACGACGGCCTGCCGAGCCAGGAGTTCCGCCGCAGCACGCTGACCCGTACCGCCAGCGGTCGCATCGCCGGGGGCACCCCGGCCGGGGTGGTGGTGTTCGATCCACGCCAGGTGCGCCCGTCCAACCGGCGCGCGCCGCTGGTGATCGAGCGCGTGGAAGTGCGCCGCGGCGACCGCGTCGCCGACCTCACCCACCTGACCCCGCTGGAGATCGCCGACGCCGACCGCGACCTGCGGATCGTGGCGCGGTTGCTGTCCTTCGCCGATTCGTCCTCCAACAACTACCGCTATCGGCTGGCCGGGTACGACCCGGACTGGGTGGAAGTGGGCCCGGCCGGCGAGCGTGTGTTCTCGCGGCTGCCGCCCGGGCGCTACCGGCTGGAAGTGCAGGCGCGTTCGGCCGACCAGGTGTGGTCGCGGGTGCAGTCGCTGGAGTTCCGGGTGCAGCCGCCGTGGTGGCGCAGCCTGTCCGGGCTGCTGGTGATGACCTCGATGGCGCTGCTGCTGATGAGCCTGTTCGCCTGGCTGTACCGGCGCCGCCTGCAGCGCAAGCATGCCTATCAGCTGGCCCTGCACAAGCAGGAGCTGGCCGAGCAGGCATCGGCGGCCAAGACCCGCTTCCTGGCCAACCTGGGCCATGAGGTGCGCACGCCGATGACCGGGGTGCTGGGCATGAGCGAGCTGCTGCTGGGCTCTGCGCTGGACCCGCAGCAGCGCAGCTGGACGGCGTCGATCCGGCATGCCGGCGAGCACCTGCTGCACCTGGTCAACGACGCGCTGGACCTGGCCCGGATCGAATCGGGCCGGCTGCAATTGCAGGCGCAGCCGTTCGACGTGCACAACGTGGTGGACGATGCCTGCACGCTGATGGCCGCGCTGGCCGAGCAGAAGCACCTGCGCTTCGTGGTCGACAACCAGTTGCCGGCGGGGTTGGGCAGTGTCGGCGATGCGGTGCGCGTGCGGCAGATCCTGCTCAACCTGCTGGGCAACGCGGTCAAGTTCACCACCCACGGCGAGGTGCGCCTGACGGCGACCACGCTGGCGGCCGACCGTGGCCTGCATTTCGAGGTGTCCGACACGGGCCCGGGGATCAGCAGCGACCAGCAGCAGCGCCTGTTCCGCCGCTTCGAGCAGGCCGACGGCGCACGCACGGCGGCGCAGTACGGCGGCAGCGGGCTGGGCCTGGCGATCTGTCGCGAACTGGCGTTGGCGATGCAGGGCCAGATCGGGGTGGAGAGCCAGCTCGGGGTTGGCACGCGCTTCAGCGTGACCCTGCCGTTGCCGCTGCACATCGCCGCGGTATCGAGCGGGCTCGACGGCCAGGGCCTGGGACAGCGGCTGCCGCCGTTGCGGATCCTGCTGGTGGAAGACGACGCCACCGTGGCCAGCGTGATCACCGGTCTGCTGGGCGCGCGCGGGCACCACATGGTGCATGCCGAACACGCACTGGCGGCGTTGCGCGAGGTCAGCGAGGCGCCGTTCGACGTGGCGCTGCTGGACCTGGACCTGCCGGGCCTGGGCGGGATCGAACTGGCCGGGCACCTGCACAACCAGGGCTATGACATGCCGATGATCGCGGTGACCGCGCGCACCGATCCGGACATCGAACAGCAGGTCCGTGCGGCCGGGTTCCGCGGCTTCCTGCGCAAGCCGGTGACCGGCGAACTGCTCGTGGACGCGATTGCGCGCGCACTGCGGGCCGCGCGCGGGCAGGGGCAGTGATCGGCCGCCGGAGCGGCGGTTCGCAACGGTCATCGGGCCAACGGCCCGCGACGACTACTCGGCAACCTCCTCCACATCGCGCGGGGAGGGGCGGGTGTCGGGCAGTTGCCAGAAGATGACGGTGGAAGTGAGGGTAATGGCACCGACGCAGACGAAGGTGGCATGCAGGGCGGCGGTGGCACCGCGCAGCGCGTCGAGATGATCGAAGGCGGCCAGCAGGCTGCCGGCGGCGGCCGCACCGAAACCGGTCGCCAGCATCATCACCATCGACAGCAGGCTGTTGCCGGCGCTGGCGAAGTCGCGGTCCAGGTCACGCAGGGTGACGGTGTTCATGACGGTGAACTGCAGCGAATTGACCGCGCCGAACAAGGCCAGCTGGATGACGCGCACCCACAACGGCTGGCCGGGGGTCATGAAGATGAAACTGGCCATGGCCAGGCCGACCAGCACGGTGTTGACCATGAGCACGCGACGGTAGCCGAAGCGTTCGACCAGTTTGACCGCGTAGCGCTTGGAGAGCATGCCCGCGGCGGCCACGGGGATCATGAGCAGGCCGGCATTCATCGGGCTCATGCCCATGCCGACCTGCAGCAGCAAAGGGATCAGCAGCGGCATGGCGCTGCTGCCGATCCGCGAGAACAGGTTGCCGAGGATGCCGATGCGGTAGCTGGGCACGTGGAACAGGGCCAGCGAAAACAGCGGTGCCGTCGAGTTGGCGGCATGCAGCCAGTAGCCGACCAGGGCGGCGAGGCCGGCAACGGTCATCAGCATGACCAGGGCATGCGGGGTGGCCATGCCGGAGATGCCGTCCAGGGCGAGGGAGAGCACGACCATGCCGAAGGCGAGCATGAGGTAGCCGGCGATGTCGAAGCGGGTGCGGTGTTCGGCGTAGTGGTCGGGCATGACCTTCATGGCGGCGATGTAGCCGATGACGCCGATGGGCAGGTTGATCAGGAAGACCCAGTGCCAGGAGGCGACTTCGACCAGCCAGCCGCCGAGGGTCGGGCCGATGAGCGGGCCGATCAGGGCGGGGATGGCGATGAAGCTCATGGCGCGCAGGAATTCTTCGCGCGAGACCGAGCGCATGACGGCGAGGCGGCCGACCGGCAGCAGCATGGCGCCACCGATACCCTGCAGGACGCGGGCGCCGACCAGCTGGTGCAGGGTCTGGGCGAGGGCGCAGGCGAGCGAGCCGAGGGTGAACAGGATGATGGCGACGAGGAAGGTGCGGCGGGTACCGAAGCGGTCGGCGATCCAGCCGGAGGCGGGGATGAACGTGGCGACGGCGAGGGCGTAGCTGAAGACCACCGACTGCATCTGCAGGGGGCTTTCGCCGAGGCTGCGGGCCATGGCGGGGAGGGCGGTGTTGACGATGGTGGAATCCAGCATCTGCATGAAGATCGCCAGCGATACCAGCCACAACAGGGGCCGGATCGAGGCGTAGCTGCTGGTCGTCATCGTGCGCACCCTCATCAACGAGGGGCACATGATCGCCGATGTGGGGTCAGGGCGCGGTCAAGGCGGTGTTTCGGACCGGTTCGGCAAAGCCGGCGATCGCGTGGATCGTGATGCCGCACTGCGCGCGGTATCCACGCATGGCGTGGATCTACGGGGTTTTTACGTCGTGGCTCATTGGCGGGGCGGTGTGCACGCGGATCCAATCATGGATCCACGCCATGCGTGGATGCTCTCCGTTCCGACGCCATGAACCTGGGCGGTCTTCTTCGGCTGGGGGTGAACGTCGGACGGGTTGATTGCGCCGTGGTCGCGCGGCTTCGGCTGGCGTTGCCGCGCTGCGCGCGGTATCCACGCATGGCGTGGATCTACGGTGGAACGTCACGGGTCATTGGCGGGGCCGTATTGACGCGGATCAATCGTAGATCCACGCCATGCGTGGATGCTCTTCGTTCCGGCGTCATGAGCCCGGACGGTCTTCTTCGGCCGGGATTGAACGTCGGGCGGGTTGGTTGCGCCGTGGTCGCCCAGGCTTCGGCTGGCGTTGCCGCGCTGCGCGCGGTATCCACGCATGGCGTGGATCTACGGGTTTTTACCTTGCGGTCATTCGCGTAGATCCACGCCATGCGTGGATGCATTCCGTTCCGGTGCTGCGCGGCCACCGCTGGGGTGGCGTTACGGGCGCTGGCTGATGCGGTGCACGGCGTCCACCAGCACGCCGACGTGGTCGGGATTCATGTCCGGGGACATGCCGTGGCCGAGGTTGAAGACGTGGCCCTCGCGGGAACCGCCGTTGCCCTGGGCGTAGCTGTCGAGCACGCGGCCGGCGGCGCGTTCGATGGCGTCCGGGTTGCCGTAGAGGGTGGCCGGGTCGAGGTTGCCCTGCAGGGCGACGCGGCCGCCGGTGCGGGCCACGGCGTCGGACAGGTCCAGGGTCCAGTCGACGCCGAGGGCGTCGGCGCCGGTGTTGGCCAGGTCGGCCAGGTGCAGGCCGGTGCCCTTGCCAAACAGGATCAGCGGGGTGCGCTGGTCGCCTTGGCCGCGCTCGAGTTCCTGCGCGATGCGGGTGAGGTAGCGCAGCGAGAATTCACGGTACATGCCGGGGCTGAGCACGCCCCCCCAGGTGTCGAACACCTGCAGGACCTGGGCGCCGGCGGCGCGCTGGGCCGACAGGTAGGCGATGACCGCATCGGTCACCACCGAGAGCAGCTGGTGCAGGGCGGCCGGTTCGTTCAGGGCCATCGCCTTGATGCGGGCGAAGTCCTTGCTGCCGCCGCCTTCGACCATGTAGCAGGCCAGCGTCCAGGGGCTGCCGGAGAAGCCGATCAGCGGGACCTTGCCGTCCAGTTCGCGGCGGATCACCCGCACCGCGTCCATCACATAGCGCAGTTCGGTTTCCATGTCCGGCACCGCCAGTTTGGCGATGGCGGCAGCGTCGCGCACGGGATGGCGGAACTTGGGGCCTTCGCCGTCGACGAAGTACAGCTCCAGGCCCATCGCGTCGGGAATGGTGAGGATGTCCGAGAACAGGATCGCGGCATCCAGGTCGAAGCGACGCAGCGGTTGCAGCGTGACTTCGCAGGCGATGTCCGGGTTCTTGGCCATGGCCAGGAAGCTGCCGGCCTTGGCGCGGGTGGCGCGGTACTCGGGCAGGTAGCGGCCGGCCTGGCGCATCAGCCAGACGGGGGTGCAGTCCACCGGTTCGCGGCGCAGGGCGCGCAGCAGGCGATCATGGCGGGAGGGGCTGGTCACGGAACGCTTCCTTGGGATCTGGTGGCGCGGGGCCGAATGGGGTGAGTGCGGCGGTGGCCGCTCAGTGCGGCGGATCGCCGCTGGTGTAGGTCACTTCGTAGCCGCGGTGCAGGTGCGCATCGCGCGCCTTGTCGAACGCGGCCAGCGCCAGGTCTTCCTCCAGGTACAGCTCGCGGCGCAGTTGCCCGCGCCCGCCGATCGGGCCGGACTCGAGCAGCAGCTCCCAGCCACCGAACAGGTCCGGTTGCAGGGTGAGCTGGAGATAGCGGGCCGGATCGGCACCGCGGGCGTGTTGGTGCAGGAAGACGCGCATGCCCCGATTGTAGCCGTGAACGCCGGAGGCGGCCGTCAGCGACGGGGCAGGTGCGGCGGAACGTCGCAGGCTCAGCCGGCGGCGAGCACGCGCAGCACGTCGGCCTCGTCGACATCGCCGACCACTTCGGCGTGGCCGATCCCACGCCACAACACCAGGCGCAGGCGCCCGGCGACGTTCTTCTTGTCCAGCCGCATCCGCGCCAACAGCGCCTCGGCGGCCAGGCCGGCGGGAATGGCCACCGGCAGTTCGTAGTGCAGCAGCAGGTCGCGCAGCTGCGCGGTATCGGCCTCGCTGCTCATGCCCAGCTGGGCGGACAGGCGCGCGGCCAGCACCATGCCCACGGCAACCGCTTCGCCATGGTTGAGGTTGTCGTTGCCGGGCGCACCGTAGCCCTGTTCGGTCTCGATGGCATGGCCGAAGGTATGGCCGAGGTTGAGCAGGGCGCGTTCGCCCTTCTCCAGCGGGTCGCGGGCCACGATGTCGGCCTTGTGTTCGCAGCTGCGCGCGATCGCCTGGGCCAGCGCGGCGTCATCGCCGGCCAGCAGCGCGGCACGCTCGGCCTGCAGCCACTGGAAGAAGAGCGGGTCGCCGATGGCGCCGTACTTGATCACCTCGGCCAGCCCGGCACGCAGTTCGCGGGGCGGCAGGGTGCGCAATGCCGCGGTATCGGCGATCACCGCGCGCGGCGGATGGAACGCGCCGACCAGGTTCTTGCCTTCGGGGATGTCCACCGCGGTCTTGCCGCCCACCGAGGAGTCGACCATCGCCAGCAGCGAGGTGGGCAGCTGTATGCAGTCCACCCCACGCATCCAGCACGCTGCCGCAAAGCCGGCCAGGTCGCCGACGACACCGCCGCCGAGGGCCAGCACGCAGGCATCGCGGGTGGCGCCGAGGGCCGCCAGCGCGGCGATCGCCGCGCCGAAGTTGGCCAGGGTCTTGGAGGCTTCGCCGGCGGGCAGCACCAGTTCGCCGATCCGCAGGTCCGGGCGGGCAGCGAGCAGGGCCGACTTCACCCCGGCCAGGTACAGCGGGGCCACCGAGGAATCGCTGAGCACCAGCACGTGGCGGCCGCGCACATGCTGGGCCAGCAGCGCGCCCTGGCCGAGCAGGCCCGGGCCGATGTGGATGGTGTAGGGGGTATCGCCGCCAACGGCGACGGTGCGGGGGGAGGTCATGCGGAGGTGTCCTGTCGCTGCCATTGCGCCGCCAGGCGCAGGACCAGCTGCGCGGTGGCGTCGGCGGGGGTGTAAAGATCGGTGTCCAGGGTCAGGTCGGCCAGCTCGCGGTACAACGGGTCGCGCAGGGCCGCCATCTCGTGCAGCACCTGTTCGCGGTCCGGGCGCTGCAGCAGCGGCCGGGTGCGGTCGCGCGCCAGCCGCTCCAGCTGGGCGGCCACGCTGACCCGCAGGTAGACCACGAAGCCGCGGCGCGCGATCGTGGCGCGGTTGCCGGCATCCAGCACCGCCCCGCCGCCGGTGGAGACCAACTGATTGCGCCCGTCCAGCACGGCCTGCAGCACCTGCCGCTCGTGCTGGCGGAAGCCGGCTTCGCCGGAGTGCTCGAAGATCGTGGGAATGCTGGCGCCGGCGGCATCGACGATGGCCTGGTCGGCATCGACGAAGTCCAGCGTGAAGCGCTCGGCGAGGCGGCGCCCGATGCAGGTTTTGCCGGCGCCCATCGGGCCGATCAGGATCAGGTTCGGAGCGGGATTCATTACCCGCGATCCTAACATCTCCGTGCCGCGGCCTTTACGCGCCGGCCCCCATGGTGGATGGCGCGGAATCTCCCGCGCGCAACCGGAGCCTGTCCATGTCAGTGGCCAAAATCATCGAGATCAACGCCTCCTCCAAGACCAGCGTCGAAGACGCGGTACGCAGTGGCCTGAAGAAGGTGTCCGAGACGGTCAAGGGCATCCAGGGCGCCTGGATCAACGAGACCAAGGTGGTCACCGACGGCGAGGGCAACATCACCGAGTGGCGGGTGAACCTGCGGGTGACCTTCCTGGTCAGCTGAGTGGCCGCACCTGTCGCTGGTCATCCAGTGCGATGACCCGGTCGGCCAGCGCCGGCAGGGTGCGCAGCGCCTGGCGGCTCACCCGCTCGTAGTACTGCACGAACCGCTCCAGCTGGGCGCGGCTCATGCTGCTGCGTTCGGGCTGGGCGGCCTGCAGGTGTTGTTCCTGCTGCCAGCGCCAGCGCGGCACGACGGCGAAATCCGGCGGTTGCAGGAACCACAGCCGGTCGCAGCGCTGCCACAGGGCGGGGTAGTCCTCGGCCAGGGCCTGGTTGCACCAGCGCCGCCAGCGCCCATCGGCGTCGGCGTCGCGTTCGAGCGCGTTCAACGGCGGTTCCAGCGCATCCTCGGCCTGTGCCGGGGTGCCCAGGAACCAGCCTTCGAACACCAGCAGATCCAGCGCGGCGTCCACGCGTGGCCAGTCGGCCGGCGCTACGCGTTCGTCGGCCAGTTTGTCGAAGCGCGGCAACGCCACCGGCTGGCGCGCGGCGATCGCCGCCAGGGTGGCGTGCGCCAGTGGCAGGTCGTGGGTGCCGGGCGGGCCGCGGGTAAGCAGCAACGGGTGCACCTGCCGTGCCAGTCGCTGGCGCTGCGCGCGGGTGAGGTAGAAATCGTCGATGGACAGCGTGGCCGCGCGCAGGCCGCGTTGGCCGGCCAGGGCCACCACCTGCGCGGCCAGCGTCGATTTGCCGCTGCCCTGCAGGCCGCTGATCGCCAATACTGGCACTCCCGTGCCCGCCGCCAGCGCTTCGTCCAGTGCCTGGGCGACCAGTGCATCGGGAAATCCCTTGTTGCGGGGCATGTACGCGGTGGCAGGCATGCGGTGACAATAAACCCAAATCGAATGGCAAGAAACCAACCATGACCGATCTGTATACCGAAGCACTGTCCACCTTCGCCGCGCTGTTCGAGGAGGCCCGGCACAGCGCGGAAGTCGAACCCAATGCGATGACCGTCGCCACCGCCGACAACAGCGGCCAGCCCTCGGCGCGCACCGTGCTGCTCAAGGCGTTCGATGCACGCGGCTTCGTCTTCTACACCCACCTGGACAGCCACAAGGGGCGTGAGCTGCGTACCAATCCGCGTGCGGCGCTGCTGTTCCTGTGGCGCAGCCTGCGGGAAGCGGGCATCCAGGTGCGGATCGAAGGCAGCGTCGAGCAGGTGGCCGATGCCGAAGCCGATGCCTACTTCGCCTCGCGGCCGCGCATGAGCCAGATCGGCGCGTGGGCCTCGCTGCAATCGAAGACGTTGGCCTCGCGCGAGGAATTCGACGCGCGCGTGGCCACCGCCGAAGCCAGCTTCGCCGATCGTGAGGTGCCGCGCCCGGACGGCTGGAGCGGGTTGCGCGTGGTGCCGCAGCGGATCGAGTTCTGGTATGGCGCGCAGTTCCGCCTGCACGAGCGCTGGTGCTATGAGCGCGATGCCGACGGGCAATGGACCAAGCGGTTGCTGTTCCCCTGACCGCCGGCAGCCCGGGCACGGCATCGGGATCTGGGTAGCCCCTGGCCGATCGCGACGCGCGGTGCTGCGGGGCACGCTGGCCGCCGCCGCAGGCCGAGCGCGGCATGGTCAGCCTGCGTGCGGTGGTGCGCGGCATGCGCGCGCCCTCCGGCCGGGGTGGGACGTGGCGGTGGGCAGCGGCCGATGGGCGTGGGAAGCGCCCTCGGCGCGCTAGCCGAGCCCGGCCTCGCGCAGCCGTCGCCACAGGGTGGTGCGGGAAATGCCCAGTTCGGCGGCCAATCGGGCCCGGTTGCCGTCAAAGCGCGCCAGCAAGCTCGGCAGGCTGTCCGCGCCTGCGGCCGGGGGCGCGCGCGCAGGCACTGCAGCGCCTGCCCGACCCGTGGCGTCCAGTTCCGGCAGCCACGCCAGCATCGTCGCTGCTGACAATGCGCCGCGCTCGGGCGGCCAGTGGATGCGCAGGCGATCGACCATGTTGCGCAGTTCGCGCACGTTGCCCGGCCACGGGTACTCGCGCAGCCGTGCCAGCGCCTCCACCGACAGCGGTGCATCGGTGCCGGCCAACTGGCGGAAGAAGTGGGCGACCAGCAGCGGGACATCCTCGTGGCGTTCGTGCAGGGTCGGCAGCGCGATCCGCAACGCAGCCAGGCGGTAGTAGAGATCGCGGCGGAAGCGCTGCGCGTCCACCAGCGTCTCCAGGGTCTGCAGCGTGGCGGCCACCACGCGCACGTCCACCGCAGTCGGCTCGGTAGCGCCCACGCGCAGTACTTCGCGCTCTTCCAGCACCCGCAACAGCCGGGTCTGCAACGGCAGCGGCAGTTCGCCGATCTCATCGAGGAACAGGGTGCCGCCCTCGGCGGCTTCGACCAGGCCGACGCGCCCGCCGCGCCGGGCGCCGGTGAACGCCCCTTCGTTGTAACCGAACAGCTCCGCTTCCAGCAGGGATTCGCTGATCGCCCCGCAGTTCAGTGCGACGAAGCGGCCCCGGCGGCCACTGGCGGCATGCAGTTGCCGCGCCACCAGTTCCTTGCCGGTGCCGGTGGCGCCGGTGATCAGCACGGTGCTGTCGTAGGGCGCATACAGTGCGATGCGCTCGCGCACCTGCTGCATCGCCGCGCTGTCACCGAGCAGGGCGTGGTCGGTATCGCGCGGCCTGGCCGGTGTCCGTCGCCGTGGTGATGGCGCGCCGGAGCGGGCCAGGGTCTGGGTCAGCTCCAGCGCGTGTTCGAACGCCTGCCGCACTGAATCGGCCGAGTACAGCAGCACCCCGGGCAGGCCCACCTGCTCGGCATGGTCGATGGCCATGCCGGTGCCCACGATCACTTCGATGCCGTTGGCGCGCAGGTCGGCGATGCAGTCGCGCGCGTCTTCGCGGGTGACGAAGCGGCGATGTTCGATGTCCAGCTCGAAGCTGTGCTGGAAGCTGCCGAAGGTCGGCACGTCGGTGGCATGGGTGACCAGGCCGATCCGCGGGGCGATCCGGCGCGCGCGGGCCAGCGCTTCCATCAGGTCGAAACCGTTGGCCTGGATCGGCACCAGCGGCACCTCCAGCCGGCTGCGCAGGTAGGCCGCATTCGAGCCGCCGGCGATCACCACGTCGCAGTGTTCGCGGCGCAGTCGCTGGCCGATCACATCCACCGCCTCCTCGAAGCCAAGGTTGATCGGCACGATGCGCGCGCGGCGGTCGAACTCCGGGATCACATCGCCGAGCAGCCCGGTCAGGCGCGACACGCTGACGGTCCAGATCACCGGAAGCTGGCCGGCATCCGGGTCAGACAGGCGGGAACGGTGGCGGGGCAGGCTGATCGACATGGCGATGTTTCAATGTTTCAGTTGCAGCATGGTACAGATGTTTCAATGTTTCATGGTGAAACGCCGCGGTCACGGTGATGTCGCAATGAAATCAGACACTTGCAAGCTGGCACGGCCCTTGCGCCTGTCACCCCGTCAACCACGATGGAATGCCGCATGAGCACCCCTGTTTCCTCCGCTGGCGCCCGGTTCCGCGCCGCCCTGGCTGCCGAATCGCCGTTGCAGGTGATCGGCGCGATCAACGCCAACCACGCCCTGCTGGCCCAGCGCGCCGGCTACCGGGCGATCTACCTGTCCGGCGGCGGCGTCGCGGCCGGCTCGCTGGGCCTGCCGGACCTGGGCATCAACACCCTGGAAGACGTATTGATCGACGTGCGCCGCATCACCGATGTGTGCGACCTGCCGCTGATGGTGGACATCGACACCGGCTTCGGGCCGAGCGCGTTCAACATCGCGCGCACCGTGAAGTCGTTGATCAAGGCCGGCGCGGCGGCCTGCCATATCGAGGACCAGGTCGGCGCCAAGCGCTGTGGCCACCGCCCCGGCAAGGAAATCGTCACCCAGGGCGAGATGGTCGACCGGGTCAAGGCCGCCGCCGATGCCAAGACCGACCCGGACTTCTTCCTGATCGCGCGTACCGACGCCATCCAGGTGGATGGGGTGGACGCGGCCATCGAGCGCGCCATCGCCTGCGTGGAGGCCGGCGCCGACGGTATCTTCGCCGAGGCTGCCTATGACCTGGCCACCTATCGCCGCTTCGTCGACGCGGTGAAGGTGCCGGTGTTGGCCAACATCACCGAGTTCGGCAAGACCCCGCTGTTCACCCGCGATGAACTGGCCTCGGCCGGCGTCGCCATCCAACTGTTCCCGCTGTCTGCGTTCCGCGCCGCCAACAAGGCCGCCGAGAACGTGTATGCGACCATCCGCCGCGACGGCCACCAGCGTAATGTGGTCGATGCGATGCAGACGCGCGAAGAACTGTACGACCGTATCGGCTACCACGCCTTCGAGCAGCAGCTCGACGCGCTGTTCGCCGCCAAGAAGTAACCCGGCACCATTTGTTTTCTGGAGGGATCATGAGCGAAGCAACCACCGCCCCCGGCTTCAAGCCGAAGAAATCCGTCGCCCTGTCCGGCACCGCTGCGGGCAACACCGCGCTGTGCACGGTGGGCCGCAGTGGCAACGACCTGCACTACCGCGGCTATGACATCCTGGACCTGGCCAACACCAGCGAGTTCGAGGAGATCGCCCACCTGCTGGTGCATGGCAAGCTGCCCACCCGTGCCGAGCTGGTGGCCTACAAGGCCAAGCTGAAGTCGCTGCGCGGCATCCCGGCCGCGGTCAAGGCCGCGCTGGAAGAGCTGCCGCCGTCGGCGCACCCGATGGACGTGATGCGCACCGGCGTGTCGGTGCTCGGCTGCGTGTCGCCGGAGAAGGACGACCACAACCACCCCGGCGCGCGCGACATCGCCGACAAGCTGATGGCCTGCCTCGGCTCGATGCTGCTGTACTGGTACCACTGGAGCCACAACGGCCGCGCCATCGACGTGGAAACCGACGACGACTCCATCGGCGGCCACTTCCTGCACCTGCTGCATGGCGAAAAGCCGCAGGATTCGTGGGTGAAGGCGATGCACACCTCGCTGATCCTGTACGCCGAGCACGAGTTCAACGCCTCCACCTTCGCCTGCCGCGTCATCGCCGGCACCGGCAGCGACATGTACAGCTGCATCACCGGCGGCATCGGCGCGCTGCGTGGCCCCAAGCACGGTGGCGCCAATGAAGTGGCCTTCGAAGTGCAGAAGCGCTATGACAGCCCCGATGACGCCGAGGCCGACATCAAGGCCCGCGTCGAGCGCAAGGAAGTGGTGATCGGCTTCGGCCATCCGGTGTATACGGTCAGCGATCCGCGCAACAACGTGATCAAGGAAGTGGCGCGCGAGCTGTCGGCCGAGCAGCAGAACGTGAAGATGTTCGACATCGCCGAGCGCCTGGAAACGGTGATGTGGGACATCAAGAAGATGTTCCCGAACCTGGACTGGTTCAGCGCGGTCAGCTACCACATGATGGGCGTGCCGACGGCGATGTTCACCCCGCTGTTCGTCATCGCGCGCACCTCCGGCTGGAGCGCGCACATCATCGAACAGCGCATCGACGGCAAGATCATCCGCCCCAGCGCCAACTACACCGGTCCGGAAGACCAGGCCTTCGTGCCGATCGACCAGCGCAGGTAAGACCGACGTACCGCACCCGTTCGCGGGTGCTTTGCGGAACAGGCCGGCGCGATGCCGGTCTGCTCCGTTGCGGCGTCGCTACTCCTTCTTTGCCGGTGTCACGACGCCCCGGCCCGCCAACAAGCAGCTATCGCCAGCCATGAATACTCAGTACCGCAAGAACCTCCCCGGCACGTCGCTGGACTATTTCGATACCCGCGCCGCCGTCGATGCCCTCCAGCCCGGTGCCTATGCCACGCTGCCGTATACCTCGCGCGTGCTGGCCGAAAACCTGGTGCGCCGCTGCGACCCGGCCACGCTGGAGCCCTCGCTGCGCCAGCTGATCGAGCGCCGCCAGGACCTGGATTTCCCGTGGTTCCCGGCACGCGTGGTGTGCCATGACATTCTCGGCCAGACCGCCCTGGTCGATCTGGCCGGCCTGCGCGACGCCATCGCCGATGCCGGCGGTGACCCGGCGCAGATCAATCCGGTGGTCCCGACCCAGCTGATCGTCGATCACTCGCTGGCGGTGGAATTCCCGGGCTTCGACAAGGCGGCGTTCGAGAAGAACCGCGCCGTCGAGGACCGCCGCAATGAAGACCGGTTCCACTTCATCAACTGGACCAAGAAGGCGTTCAAGAACGTCGACGTGATTCCGCCGGGCAACGGGATCATGCACCAGATCAACCTGGAGAAGATGTCGCCGGTGGTGCAGGTGCGCGATGGCGTGGCCTTCCCCGATACCTGCGTGGGCACGGACAGCCATACCCCGCACGTGGACGCCCTGGGTGTCATCGCCATCGGCGTGGGCGGCCTGGAAGCGGAGAGCGTGATGCTCGGCCGTGCCTCGTGGATGCGCCTGCCCGACATCATCGGCGTGGAACTCACCGGCCGCCCGCAGCCGGGCATCACCTGCACCGACGTGGTGCTGGCGCTGACCGAGTTCCTGCGCAAGGAGCGTGTGGTCGGTGCATGGATCGAGTTCTACGGCGAGGGCGCCAATGCGCTGACCATTGGCGACCGCGCCACCATCTCCAACATGACGCCGGAGTTCGGCGCCACCGCGGCGATGTTCTACATCGACCAGCAGACCCTGGACTACCTGCGCCTGACCGGCCGCGAAGACGCGCAGGTTGCCCTGGTGGAAACCTACGCCAAGGCCACCGGCCTGTGGGCCGACGATCTGGTCACCGCGCAGTACGAGCGCGTGCTGCAGTTCGACCTGTCCACCGTGGTGCGCAACATGGCCGGCCCGTCCAACCCGCACAAGCGCGTGGCGACCACCGACCTGGCCGCCCGCGGCATCGCCGACGAAGGCAAGCTCGCCTCGGGCAAGCTGGAACAGGCCGATGGCCTGATGCCCGACGGCGCGGTGATCATCGCCGCGATCACCAGCTGCACCAACACCAGCAACCCGCGCAACGTGATCTCCGCCGCCTTGCTGGCGCGCAACGCCAACCGCGCCGGCCTGACCCGCAAGCCGTGGGTGAAGAGTTCGCTGGCGCCCGGTTCCAAGGCGGTGCAGCTGTATCTGGAAGAAGCCGGCCTGCTGACCGAACTGGAGCAGATGGGCTTTGGCATCGTCGCCTTCGCCTGCACCACCTGCAACGGCATGAGCGGCGCGCTGGACCCGAAGATCCAGCAGGAAGTGATCGACCGCGACCTGTATGCCACCGCCGTTCTCTCGGGCAACCGCAACTTCGACGGCCGCATCCACCCGTACGCCAAGCAGGCGTTCCTGGCCTCGCCGCCGCTGGTGGTGGCCTACGCGATCGCCGGCACCGTGCGCTTCGACATCGAGAAGGATGCGCTCGGCCACGACGCCGACGGCCACCCGATCACGCTGAAGGACCTGTGGCCGAGCGACGCCGAGATCGATGCAGTGGTCAAGGCCTGCGTCAAGCCGGAGCAGTTCCGCAAGGTCTACGACCCGATGTTCACCTTCAAGGTGGAACACGGTGCACCGATCAGCCCGCTGTACGCCTGGCGCCCGCAGAGCACCTACATCCGCCGCCCGCCGTATTGGGAAGGTGCGCTGGCCGGTGCCCGCAGCCTGACCGGCATGCGCCCGCTGGCGGTGCTCGGCGACAACATCACCACCGACCACCTGTCGCCGTCCAACGCGATCATGGCCAGCAGCGCGGCCGGCGAATACCTGGCGAAGATGGGCCTGCCCGAGGAAGACTTCAATTCCTACGCGACCCACCGTGGCGACCACCTCACCGCGCAGCGGGCGACGTTTGCCAACCCGAAGCTGATCAACGAGATGGCCGTGGTCGATGGCCAGGTCAAGCAGGGGTCGCTGGCGCGCGTGGAGCCGGAAGGCGAGGTCACCCGCATGTGGGAAGCGATCGAAACCTACATGGAGCGCAAGCAGCCGCTGATCATCATCGCCGGTGCCGACTACGGCCAGGGCAGTTCGCGCGACTGGGCCGCCAAGGGCGTGCGCCTGGCCGGCGTGGAGGCGATCGCGGCCGAAGGCTTCGAGCGCATCCACCGCACCAACCTGATCGGCATGGGCGTGTTGCCGCTGGAGTTCAAGGAAGGCGTCAACCGCAAGACCCTGGGCATCGACGGTACCGAAACCTTCGACGTGCTGGGCGAGCGCGTGCCGCGCGCCGAGCTGACCCTGGTCATCCATCGCCGCAACGGGGAACAACTGCGGGTGCCGGTCACCTGCCGTCTGGATACCGCTGAAGAGGTCTCCATCTACGAGGCGGGCGGCGTGCTGCAGCGGTTCGCCCAGGACTTCCTGGAATCGGCGCAGGTCGCCTGATTCCCTCCGCATCGCGACGGCCCGGCGACGGGCCGTCTTTCCATCAGGACTTCGACATGGCGTTTCTCCCCCAGCTCCGCATCCCCGCCACCTACCTGCGCGGGGGCACCAGCAAAGGTGTCTTCTTCAGGCTGACCGACCTGCCTGCCGCTGCGCAGGTGCCCGGCCCGGCGCGCGATGCCCTGCTGATGCGCGTGATCGGCTCGCCGGACCCGTATGCCAAGCACACCGACGGCATGGGCGGGGCCACCTCCAGCACCAGCAAGTGCGTCATCATCGCCGCCGCGTCGGTGCCGGCGCATGACGTGGACTACCTGTACGGCCAGGTCGCGATCGAGACCGCGTTCGTGGACTGGAGCGGCAACTGCGGCAACCTCAGCACCGCGGTCGGCCCGTTCGCGATCAGCAACGGGTTCATCGACCCGGCGCGCATCCCGCACAACGGCACCTGCACGGTACGCATCTGGCAGGCCAACATCGGCAAGACCATTCTGGCGCACGTGCCGATCGTGGATGGCCAGGTGCAAGAAAGCGGTGATTTCGAGCTGGACGGGGTGACTTTCCCGGCCGCGGAGATCCAGCTGGAGTTCCTCGATCCCTCCGACGATGGCGAAGGCGATGGCGGGTCGATGTTCCCCACCGGCAACCTGGTGGACACCCTGGACGTGCCCGGCGTGGGCAGCTTCCCGGTGACGATGATCACCGCCGGCATTCCCACCATCTTCCTCAACGCCGCCGACCTGGGCTACACCGGTACCGAGCTGCAGCCGGCGATCAACGAGGACAAGGCCGCGCTGGCCCGCTTCGAAGCGATCCGCGCGCACGGCGCGGTGCGCATGGGCCTGATCGACAGCATCGACCAGGCCGCCACCCGCCAGCACACGCCCAAAGTGGCCTTCGTCGCCCCGGCCCAGGACTACGTGTCCTCCAGCGGCAAGCAGATTGCCGCCAGCGCGATCGACCTGCACGCCCGCGCGCTGTCGATGGGCAAGCTGCACCACGCGATGATGGGCACGGCGGCGGTGGCGATCGGCACGGCGGCGGCGATCCCGGGCACGCTGGTCAACCTGGCCGCGGGCGGTGGCGCGCGCGAGGCGGTCACCTTCGGGCATCCCTCCGGCACGCTGCGGGTGGGCGCCGAAGCGCGCCTCGTTGACGGTCAGTGGACGGTCACCAAGGCCATCATGAGCCGCAGTGCACGCGTCTTGATGGAAGGCGCGGTGCGGGTACCCGCCGACACGCTATAGCTTCAACAGGAGATCACGATGTCCGGTCACGACCGCAACGCGAACCAACGGCCGCCGTGGGATGCGGTCATGACCGACATCGTCGACTACGTGCGCGACTACCGGGTGGAGTCGCCGCTGGCCTACACCACCGCGCGCCACTGCCTGATCGATTCGCTGGGCTGTGGCCTGGCCGCGCTCGCGTTCCCGGCCTGCAGCAAACTGCTCGGACCGCTGGTGCCCGGGATGCGCGTGGTCAACGGCGCGCGCGTGCCGGGAACCCGCTTCGAGCTGGACCCGGTGCAGGGCGCCTTCAACATCGGCGCGATGGTGCGCTGGCTGGATTTCAACGACACCTGGCTGGCCGCCGAATGGGGCCATCCGTCCGACAACCTGGGCGGCATCCTGGCCACCGCCGACTGGCTCAGCCGTAACGCCGAGGCATTGCGGCGACCGCCGCTGACCATGCGTGACGTGCTGGCCGCGATGGTCAAGGCGCATGAGATCCAGGGCTGCCTGGCGCTGGAGAACGCCTTCAACCGGGTCGGGCTGGATCACGTGGTGCTGGTCAAGGTTGCCTCCACCGCCGTGGTGGCGCATCTGCTGGGCCTGGACCGCGAACGCATGCTCAACGCGGTCTCGCTGGCCTGGGTTGACGGCCAGTCGCTGCGCACCTACCGCCACGCGCCCAACACCGGCTCGCGCAAGAGCTGGGCGGCCGGGGATGCGACCAGCCGCGCGGTGCGGCTGTCGTTGATGGCCGCAGCCGGCGAGATGGGGTACCCCAGCGCGCTCACCGCGCCCACCTGGGGCTTTTACGACGTCTCCTTCGGCGGCCAGCCGTTCCGCTTCCAGCGCCCCTATGGCAGCTACGTGATGGAGAACGTGCTGTTCAAGATCAGTCATCCGGCCGAGTTCCATGGGCAGACCGCAGTGGAAGCGGCCATGCAGCTGCACGCGCGCATGCGCGCGGCGGGCCGGCGCTGCGAGGACATCGCCCACATCACCCTGCGCACCCAGCAGGCCTGCCTGCGCATCATCGACAAGCCCGGCCCGCTGCATAACCCGGCCGATCGCGACCATTGCGTGCAGTACATGGTGGCCATCGCGCTGATCTTCGGCCGGTTGGTCGCCGAGGACTACGAGGACGATGTCGCCGCCGACCCGCGCATCGATCCGCTGCGCGCGAAGATCACCTGCGTGGAGGAGCCGCGCTACACCGCCGACTACCTGGACCCCGACAAGCGCAGCATCGCCAACGCGCTGGAGGTGGTGTTCGCCGACGGCAGCCACCTCGACGCCGCCGTCGAGTACCCGCTGGGCCACGCCCGCCGCCGCGCCGAAGGCATCCCGCTGCTGGAGGACAAGTTCCGCGCCCACCTGGCCGCCACCTTCCCGACCCGGCAGCAGCGACGCATCCTCGATGCCTCGCTCGACCCGGTGGTGCTGGAGGCGATGCCGGTGCACGACTATGTGGAGTTGTACGTAGCCGGGTAGCGCCGAGCCATGCCCGGCTGCCCGTTGCGAGGCAGGGACCGGGTAGAGCCGAGCCATGCTCGGCTGCTCGTCGCGGGGCAGGCACCGGGTAGAGCCGAGCCATGCTCGGCTGCTCGTCGCGGGGCAGGGACCGGGTAGAGCCGAGCCATGCTCGGCTGCTTTTGCCGGCCGAGTTCGCGTACGCCGGACATCCAGCGCCTGCCCGCGTTTCAACCTCGGCGAAGCCGCACCGGTCGGCCGGGGAAAGGCTTCGGGCGATTTGCCGCGCTGGCGCGCGGGTGCCGAGCATGGCTCGGCACTACCGGTGCGCGTCGGGCGCCCGGGCGACGGCACCGCTCGGTTCCTGGACGCGGGCAGGCACCCGGGTAGAGCCGAGCCATGCTCGGCTGCTCTTGCCGGCCGAGTTCGCGTACGCCGGCCATCCGACGTGTGCCCGCGTTTCAACCTCGGCGAAGCCGCATCGGTTGGGTGGGGAAAGGCTTCCGGCGGGTTTCCCGCGCTGGCGCGCGGTTGCCGAGCATGGCTCGGCACTACCGGTGCGCGTCGGGGTGCCCGGGTGACGGCACCGCTCGGTTCCTGGACGCGGGCAGGCACTCGGGTAGAGCCGAGCCATGCTCGGCTGCTCTTGCCGGCCGAGTTCGCGTACGCCGGCCATCCGACGTGTGCCCGCGTTTCAGCCTCGGCGAAGCCGCGTCGGTCGGCTGGGGAAAGGTTTCGGGCGGGTTTGCCGCGCTGGCGCGCGGGTGCCGAGCATGGCTCGGCACTACCGGTGCGCGTCGGGGTGCCCGGGCGACGGCGCCGCTCGGTTCCTGGACGCGGGCAGGCACCCGGGTAGAGCCGAGCCATGCTCGGCTGCTCTTGCCTGCGGACTTGGCATACGCCGGACATCAAGCTGCCCGCATTTCAACCTCGGTGAACCCGCGCCCGTCGGCCGGGGCAAGGCTTCGGGCGGTTTGCCGCGCTGGCGCGCGGTTGCCGAGCATGGCTCGGCACTACCGGTGCGCGTCGGGGTGCCCGGGTGACGGCACCGCTCGGCTGCTTGTCGCGGAAGGTACCCGGGTAGAGCCGAGCCATGCTCGGCTGCTCTTGCCGGCCGAGTTCGCGTACGCCGGCCATCCGACGTGTGCCCGCGTTTCAGCCTCGGCGAAGCCGCGTCGGTCGGCTGGGGAAAGGCTTCGGGCGGTTTGCCGCGCTGGGGCGCGGCTGCCGAGCATGGCTCGGCACTACCGGTGCGCGTCCGGTTCCCCGGGCGACGGCGCCGTTCGGGCCGGCCCGGCCCTTATACTGGCCGCCTTGTTCAAGGAGCGACATCATGGCTATCCGCAGTCGGGTCGGGCAGTGGGGCTGGAAGGGAATCGTGGGGCTGGCGCTGGCCGCCGGCCTGGCCGTCGGCATCGGCGGCTGCAAGCGCAACGAGAGCGGGCAGTTGCCCACACCCTCCGGTGCGCCGATCGCGGCCAAGGCCGAGAAGGTGAGCGGGTTCACCCTGGTGCGGGCCTATCCCGACCAGAAGGGCGACGGCGTCTCGCTGGCGCTGGAATTCTCGCGGCCGCTGGTGGGGACCCAGGACTTCGACAAACTGGTCCGCTTCGCCGAAAAGGTGGGCACCGAGGACAGCAGCTGGACGCTCTCCGATGACGGCCTGACCCTGCGCTACCCGTTCGTGGAGGCGGCCAAGGAGTACAACCTGATCGTCTCGCCCGACCTGCTCGCCGCCGACGGTAGCCGGATCGGCAAGGAATTGCGCCAGAAGGTGTTCAGCGGCGAGCTCAAGCCGGTCGCCGGCTTCGCCTCGCAGGGTAGCGTGCTGCCGGCTAAGGACAGCCGCGGCCTGCCGGTGGTGTCGGTGAACGTGCAGGAAGTGGACGTGGAGTTCCTGCGCGTGCGCGAGAAGGAACTGCCGCGCTTCTTCAGCCAATACCAGCGCGGCGGGCGCCGTGGCAGCTGGGAACTGGACAGCGAGTACGGCGACAAGACCCCGATGTCGCAGCTGGCCGAGCCGGTGTACGTCAATCGTTTCGTGCTGGGTGGCAAGCAGAACGAGCGCGTCCTGACCTACCTGCCCACCCAGGACATCAAGGAGCTGCAGGAGCCGGGCCTGTACTTCGCGGTGATGAAGCGCAGCGGCTCGTTCGACAGCGAGTTCGACACCGCCTTCTTCACCGTCAGCGACATCGGCCTGCACACCCGCGCCTACAAGGACAAGCTGTTCGTGCACACCGCCTCGCTGCAGAGTGGCGCGGCGCTGAAGAAGATCGAGCTGCGCATCCTCGATGGCAAGGGCGAGGTGGTGCTCAAGGGCAACACCGATGGCAATGGCAACGCGCTGCTCAATTACACCCTGGACGCCAGCCACGTGCTGATCGCCAGCAGCGGCGCGGACACCTCGATGCTGCCGTTCAACCAGCCCGCGCTGGACCTGAGCGAGTTCGCGGTGGCCGGTCGCGACAATGCCTGGTTCGACGTGTTCGCCTGGTCCGGGCGCGACCTGTATCGCCCCGGTGAAACCGTGCGCATCTCCGCGCTGCTGCGCGACAACGATGGCAAGCCGACCAAACCGCAGCCGGTGTTCCTGCGCCTGAAGCAGCCCGATGGCAAGACCTTCCGCGAGACCCGCCTGCAGCCGGGCGAGCAGGGCTACCTGAGTTTCGAGCAGCTGATCCCGGCCGAGGCGCCGACCGGGCGCTGGCAGGTGGAATTCCGCACCAATCCGGCCAGCAAGGACGCCATCCAGGGCATGACCCTGCGCATCGAGGAGTTCCTGCCCGAGCGCATGAAGCTGGACCTGGACAGCGCGCAGAAGACCCTCAAGCCCGGCGAGCCGCTCAAGCTGATCGCCGATGCGGCCTACCTGTATGGCGCGCCGGCCGACGGCAACCGCTTCACCGCGCGCCTGGCCGTGGCCGCCGAGCAGTCCCCGGTGGAATCGCTGCCGGGCTACTTCTTCGGCGACCCGACCACCGAGCTGCCGCGTGAAGCGCGCGACATCATCGACACCGAATTCCCCGCCGACGGCAAGCTGCGCCAGGACGTGGCCCTGCCCGACGAGGTCAAGCCGACCGCGCCGATCGCGGTGGTGCTGTCCGGCAGCGTGTACGAAACCGGCGGCCGCACCGTCACCCGCACCCTCAAGCGGGTGATGTGGCCGGCGCCGGTGCTGGTGGGCGTGCGCCCGCTGTTCAATCCCGACGACGGCGCCGATGCCAACGGCAACGCCCGCTTCGAGCTGATGCGCGTGGACGCGGGCGGCAAGCCGCAGCCGGCCAAGGGCCTGAAGGTCACCCTGGTGCGCGAGCTGCGCGACTACCACTGGACCTTCAACGACAACCGCTGGGACTACGACTTCACCCGGCGCTTCGAGAACAAGGAGACCCGCACCGTCGATGCCGGCAGTGCGGCGGTGGCCATCGATGTCCCGGTGGAGTGGGGCGAGTACCGCCTGGACGTGTTCGATCCGGGCACCGGGCTGACCAGCCGCTATCCGTTCCGCGCCGGCTGGAGCTGGAACGACGACAACCGTGGCCTGGATGCCCGCCCGGACAAGATCAAGCTGGGCCTGGACAAGACCGGCTACAAGGCCGGCGACACCGTGCGCGTCACCGTCACCCCGCCGCACGCCGGCAAGGGCATCCTGATGGTGGAAAGCGACAAGATGCTGTACGTGCAGGAGATCGACGCCAAGCCGGGCAGCACCTTCGACATCCCGGTCAGTGCCGAGTGGGAACGCCACGACGTCTACATCACCGCGCTGGTGTTCCGTGGCGGCAGCGCGCCCAGCAAGATCACCCCGGCCCGCGCGGTCGGCGTGGTGCACGTGCCGATGGATCGCAAGGCGCGCCAGGTCGCGGTGGGCCTGTCGGTGCCCAAGCAGATGCGCCCCGAGCAGACCCTGCCGGTGGCGGTGAGCGCACCGCAGCTGGCGGGCAAGGTCGCGCACGTGACCGTCTCGGCGGTGGACGTGGGCATCCTCAACATCACCCGCTTCCCGGTGCCCGATGCGGCCGGCCACTTCTTCGCGCAGCGGCGCCTGGGCGTGGATGCCTATGACATCTACAGCCGGGTGATCGAGAGCTTCGACGGCAGCAGCGGCAAGCTCAAGTTCGGTGGCGACATGGCGCTGGCGGCGATGCCGCAGGCCAAGCGACCGACTGCGCGGGTGCAGACCGTGGACCTGTTCTCCGGCCCGGTGAAGCTCGATGCCAAGGGCATCGCCCGGATCGCGCTGAAGGTGCCCGATTTCAACGGCACCCTGCGCGTCTCCGCGGTGGTCTACTCCGATGACCAGTACGGCAAGCGCGACATGGAGACCGTGGTGCGCGCGCCGATCCTGGCCGAAGCCAGCATGCCGCGGGTCCTGGCCCCGGGCGACCGCAGCACGGTCACCCTGGATGTGCAGAACTTCACCGGCAAGCCGGGCGAGTTCAAGGTGCAGGTCGATGGCATCGGCCCGCTCACCCTGGGCGAACCCAGCCGCACCCTGCAGCTCAAGGCCGACGCCAAGAGCACGCTGAGCTTCCCGCTGAGCGCGCGCGAGGGCTACACCGTGGCCAAGGTGCGGGTGCGGGTGGACGGCAACGGCTTCAAGGTGGACCGCCGCTATGACCTGCCGGTGCGCGCGGCCTGGCCGCAGGTACTGCGTGCGCAGACCCGTACGCTGGACCCGCTGGCGGCCGTGGAGATGGGCACCGGCCTAGCCGATGGCCTGATGGACGACTCGGTGACCGCGCGGATGCTGGTCAGCGCGTTGCCGCCGATCCCGTTTGCCAGCGCGCTCAATGGCGCGTTGAAATACCCCTACGGCTGCGCCGAGCAGACCACCAGCAAGGGGTATGCCGCGCTGATGCTGGACGAGGCGACCTCGGCCATGCTCGGTGCCGACGGCCTGGATGCCAAGAGCCGCCGCGAACGCATGGAAGGCGCGTTCGGCCGCTTGGCCTCGATGCAGGTGGCCAACGGCAACTTCTCGATGTGGGGCGACGACGGCTACGTCAATCCGTGGCTGACCCCGTACATCGCCGAGTTCCTGCTCGATGCCAAGGACGCCGGCTTCGCGGTACCCGATGGGGTGCTGCAGAAGGCATTGAACCGCCTGAGCGAAGACCTGTTGTCCGGCGGCAACCAGTTCTACGGCGAGGACCGCCGCGAGAACCTGAAGTTCGCCAACCAGGCGTATTCCGGTTACGTGCTGGCCCGGGTCAACCGTGCCCCGCTGGGCACGCTGCGCGCGCTGTACGACAACGAGCGTGGCAAGGCGCTGACCGGCCTGCCGCTGGTCCACCTGGGCATCGCGTTGTCGCTGCAGGGCGATCACAAGCGTGGCGATGCCGCCATTGCCGCCGGCTTCGCCAAGCCGAGCAGCGAGCGTCCGCAGTACTTCGGTGACTACGGCAGCGCGGTGCGCGACGATGCGTTGATGATCGCGCTACTGCACGAGCGCAAGTTGTCCAAGCCGGCCTATGACGCACGCGCGGTCGACCTGGGACGGGCACTGGACGCGCGCCGCAACAGTGGCTGGATGTGGCTGAGCACCCAGGAACAGGTCGCCATCGCGCGCCTGGGCAAGGCGCTGGCGGCCAACCAGAAGAAGCTGGTGTCCGGCGAGCTGGCGGTGGGCGGCGAGGTGGAGGCGATTGCCGCGCGCCGCATGTTCGGGCGCAGCTTCGACTACGCCGCGCTGGCCAAGGGCGTGCGTTTCAGCCCGCAGGGCGAGCCGCCGATGTTCGCCAGCCTGGAAGTGGCCGGCATCCCGCGCACCGCGCCGGAGCCGGACAACCGCCACCTGGGCGTGGAACGCACCTGGTACACCACCGACGGCAAGCCGTGGACGCCGCGCGCGCTCAAGGAAGGCGAGGCGCTCATCGTGCGGGTCAGCATCACCCCCAACCTGGACATGCCCGATGCGCTGCTCACCGACCTGCTGCCGGCGGGCCTGGAGATCGAGAACTTCAACCTCGGCGATGCCAAACAGTGGGCCGACGTGGTGGTGGACGGACTCAACGTCAACGACCGCGGCGATGCGGCCACGCTGCGCCACGAGGAGTTCCGCGACGACCGCTACGTGGCCGCGCTGAAGCTGTCCAAGGGCAGCACCGCCAAGGTGTTCTACCTGGTGCGCGCGGTCACCCCGGGCACCTATACCGTGCCGCCGCCGCTGGTGGAGGACATGTACCGCCCCGACCTGCGCGGGGTGGGGCGCAGCAACCCGACCACGCTGACCGTGGTCCAGCCCTGAGCCGGGCGCGGGCCGTCGCTCCGGCGATGGCCCGCACGTTGCCGGCGTCGATGTGATGAAGTCTTTCCTTTCCCCGCGCTTCACCGGTCCTGCGCGGCGCTGGCTGTTGCCTGCGCTGCGGTGGGGCACCGCCGTACTGCTGGCCCTGCTGCTGGTGCTGGACCTGGCGTTCCCGCCGCCGCTGCCCAAGGCGCGCGACACCAGCACGCTGGTGGTGGCGCGCGACGGCACGCCGCTGCGCGCGTTCGCCGACGGCGACGGCGTCTGGCGCTATCCGGCAGCGGCCGACAGCGTCTCCCCGCTGTACCTGCAGGCCTTGCTCAACTATGAAGACCGCTGGTTCTGGCGGCACCCGGGCATCAATCCCTGGGGCATGCTGCGCGCCGGCAAGCAATGGCTGCTGCAGGGCCGGATCGTGTCCGGCGGGTCGACCCTGACCATGCAGGTGGCACGCATCCTGGACCCGCATTCGCGCACGCCGTGGGGCAAGGCCAAGCAGATGCTGCGCGCGGTGCAGCTGGAAGTGCACCTGAGCAAGGCGCAGATCCTGGCGCTGTACCTGGAGCGCGCGCCGTACGGCGGTACCATCGAAGGCGTGGAGGCGGCGAGCTGGGCCTACCTCGGCAAGCCGGCCGCACGCCTGTCCCAGGCCGAAGCCGCGCTGCTGGCGGTGCTGCCACAGGCGCCCAGCCGGCTGCGTCCGGATCGCCACCCCGAAGCGGCGCAGCGCGCCCGCGACAAGGTGCTGGAACGGATGGTGTCCCTGGGCGTGTGGACGCGCGAAGACGTGGATGACGCGCGCATCGAACCCGTGGTCACCCGCGCGTTGCAGCCCCCGCTGCATGCCGCCCTGCTGGCCCAGCGCCTGCGCACGGCACAGCCACGCGCGGCGCGGATCGAAAGCACCCTGGACATCGACCTGCAGCGCACCCTGGAAGAGCGGGTGTCCTCGTATTTCTCGCAGTTGCCCGAGCGCACCTCCGCCGCGCTGCTGGTGGTGGACAACCGCACCCTGGAAGCGCGCGCCTACGTGGGCTCGGTGGCCTTCGGCGACAAGCAGCGGCTGGGCCACGTGGACATGGTGCAGGCCTGGCGATCGCCAGGCTCCACGCTCAAGCCGTTCCTGTACGGGATGGCCCTGGACGACGGGCTGATCCATTCGGAAAGCCTGATGGTGGACGCCCCACAGGCCTTCGGGGGCTACCGCCCGGGCAATTTCGATGCGGCGTTCAACGGCCCGGTGAGTTCGGCCACCGCGTTGCGGCTGTCGCTCAACGTGCCGGCGGTGGACCTGCTGGACCGGGTCGGCTCGGCACGCTTTGCCGCGCGGCTGTCGCATGCCGGCATCAACCTGCGGTTCCCGCACGGCAGTGCGCCCAACCTGTCGCTGATCCTGGGCGGCACCGGCGCGCGGCTGGAGGACCTGGTCGGCGCATTTGCCGCTTTCAACCGCAACGGCATCGCCGGGCGCGTGCGCTACACCGCGGCCGATCCGGTGATCGAACGCCGGCTGATGTCGCCGGGTGCGGCCTGGATTACCCGCGAGGTGCTCGAATCCAATCCGCGCCCCGGCTACGGCAGCGGCACCTTCGATGTGACCGGGCGCCCGCGCGTGGCCTGGAAGACCGGCACCAGCTACGGCTACCGCGACGCGTGGGCGATCGGCGGCACCCGTCACTACACGGTGGGCGTGTGGGTGGGACGGCCGGATGGCACGCCGCTGCCGGGGCAGTACGGCGCGGTGACCGCGTTGCCGTTGATGTTCGAGGTGGTGGACAGCCTGCCACGCCAGGCCGGCGATGCCAGCGCGGCGGCGACGCCGGCGAACGTGACCCGCGAGACGATCTGCTGGCCGACCGGTGAGCTCGCCGAACGCACCGAAGACGCGCTATGCCAGCGTCGCCTGGATGCCTTCATCCTGGACGGCGTGGTGCCACCGACGTTTGCCGAGCGCGATGCGCGCCTGTGGCAGCCCGGCCGCCAGCGCTTCAACGTGGATGCACGCACCGGGTTGCGGCTGTCGCCGGATTGCCGCCTCCCGCATGAGATCGAGACGCGCGAGATCGCGCGCTGGCCCGCCTTGCTGTCGCCCTGGCTGCCGCAGGCGCAGCGGCATGCGGCGCAGTTGCCGGCGCTGTCGCCGGACTGCAGCGACGATGGCCGCGAGAGCGGTGGCAGCCTGCACATCGATGGCCTCAACGACCGCGCCACGCTGGCGCGCGCGCCCAATGCCGAACACGGCGTGCGCCTGCAGCTGCGAGCGTTGGGCAATGACAACAGCGTGGACTGGTTGCTGGACGGGCGCTGGATCGCGCGTACCGAAGGCGCGCGCCTGTTCCAGCGTGACTTCGAGGAAGTGGGCGAGCATACGCTCACCGCACTGGCCGCCGATGGCGCCTGGACCCAGGTGCGGTTCCGCATCCTGCGCTGACGTGCCCGCCGCAGGTCGCGCACTAGCGCCGGCCAACGGCCGGCACCAGCGTTCCGGGATGCCCGGGGGCTGCAGCCGCGGGGTTATTCCCCGATCCACCCATCGAGCAGGTCGGCGAACTCGTCGGCGTGTTCCTCTTCCTGCGCCAGGATCTCTTCGAGGATGCGCTTGGTGGTGGTGTCCTTGTCGCCCACGAAGTTGATCATCTCGCGATAGCTGTCGATGGCGATGCGTTCGGCGATCAGGTTCTCGCGGACCATGTCGCGCAGGTCCTTGCCTTCCTTGTACTCGGCATGCGAGCGCGCGGTCAGCGTGGCCGGGTTGAGGTCCGGTTCGCCACCGAGCTGGACGATGCGTTCGGCCAGCTTGCCGGCGTGCGCCTGCTCCTGCTGGGCGTGTTCGAGGAACTCGGCCTTGACCGCGTCGGCGAGCATGCCCTTGGCCATGAAATAGTGGCGGTAGTAACGCAGCACGCACACGTACTCGGTGGCCAGGGCATCGTTGAGCAGCTTGATCACCGCCTGGCGATCGGCGGTGTAGCTGTCGGTGATCGCACCATCCTCGATGTCCTTGCGCGCCTTGGCGCGCAGCGTGGCGGTATCGCTGATGCCCGGCGGCCGTGCGGCGTCCTGGGCGGGGTGGTCGTTGGCGGCGGGTTGCGGGGTGTGCTTGGCTGGCTTTGACATGGCTGGCCGGGTTCCTTTGTTGCGTGGGTTCAGCTGGGCAGATGCGCCAGCACGTAAGTTGCCGAGGACACCTCGAACTGGCCGGGGTCCTCGATGAAGGCCTGCCGCACCACGCCGTCCTCGACATACAGCGCGAAGCGGCGCGAGCGCAGGCCCATTCCCGAGCTGCTGGCATCCATTTCCAGGCCGAGCGCGCGGGTCAATTCACCATTGCCGTCGGACAGCAGCTGCAGGCCATCGGGTACATGCTGGCTTTCGCCCCAGGCCTTCATCACGAACGGATCGTTGACCGCCATGCAGAACACGTCGATACCGCGATGGCGGAAATCGGCGAAGTGCTCCACATAGCCGGGCAGGTGGCGGGCCGAACAGGTCGGGGTGAACGCGCCGGGTACCGCGAACAGCACCGCGCGGCGGCCGTCGAACAGGGCATGGGTATCGATGGTCTCCATGCCCTCGCGGATACGCTTGAGGGTGACTTCGGGAATGCGGTCGCCTGCTTGGATGGTCATGCGGACTCCTTGGACGCGCCCAGCGTAGTGAGCGGGGTGGGATGGCGGCGTCAAAACGTTGAAAGCCGGTGCTGCAGACCCATGTCAACGGCAACGCGGTGCAGCAGGGGCCAGCATGGGCGCCCTGCGGCGTGGGCGCATTGCGCAGGATCATGCCGGGGCGTCACGGCACGGCCGGCGCCAGCCGCTAG
The DNA here is from genome assembly GCF_024810105.1 of Stenotrophomonas sp. BIGb0135. GTDB lineage: Bacteria > Pseudomonadota > Gammaproteobacteria > Xanthomonadales > Xanthomonadaceae > Stenotrophomonas > Stenotrophomonas maltophilia_AB. The sequence continues at coordinate 317,604 of NZ_JANUDX010000003.1, read as the reverse complement.
AATTGTCGGGACGGTGCCCGCCGGCGCGGGCGACCGAACTTATTCGAGGTGTATCGATGGAATTCAAGGATTACTACGCCACGCTCGGGGTGGAACCGAGCGCGGGCGACGCGGAAATCAAGACCGCCTACCGCCGGCTGGCGCGCAAGTACCATCCCGACGTCAGCAAGGAGGCCGGCGCGGAAGACAAGTTCAAGGCCGTCAACGAGGCCTATGAAGCGCTGCGCGACCCGCAGAAGCGCGCCGCCTACGACCAGCTCAAGGCGCAGGGCTACCGGCCCGGCGAGGAGTTCCATGCGCCGCCGAACTACGGCGGCGGGCAGGGCTTCGACTATGAGGAAGTGTTTGGCGGCGGGGCCGGCGGTGGCGGCTTCAGCGACTTTTTCGAGAGCCTGTTCGCGCGCCAGCGCGGCGGTGGCGGCCGCGCCAGTGGTTTCGGCGGCGCCAGCCAGGGCCCGCAGCCCACCCGCGACACCCGCGCCAAGCTGTCGGTGCCACTGGAGGCCGCCCACCAGGGTGACAGCCTGCGCATCAACGTCAACGGCAAGCAGCTGGATGTGCGCGTGCCCAAGGGCATCCGCCCGGGCCAGGTGATCCGCCTGACCGGGCAGGGCACCGGCGGCGGCAACCTGCTGCTGGAAGTGGAGTACGCCGAGCACCCGCAGTTCGAGGTGGACGGCCGCAACATCCTGTACACCCTGCAGGTGACGCCGTGGCAGGCCGCACTCGGCACCAGCATCAGCGTGCCCACGCTGGGCGGCTCGGTGGAGTTGAAGGTGCCGGCCGAGTCCGATGCCGGGCGCAAGCTGCGCCTGCGTGGGCGGGGTCTGCCGGGCAATCCCGACGGCGACCAGATCGTCGAACTGGAAATCGTGGCCCCGGCGCCCACCGAAGAGGCGCAGAAAAAGGCCTACAAGGCGCTGGCCAAGGCATTTGGCGAGAAGGTCTGATTGACGGGCGTACCGGCCAACGGTCGGTACGTGCCGCAGGTGGGTACCGGCCGACGGCGGGTACCTGCGGGCGCCGCATGCCGACCCGGCGTCGGCATGCGGCGCGCCGCGGCGCTTACGGCGCCGGCGGTTCCTGGTTGCTGAATACCCGCTCCAGCACCTCGGACAGCTCGTCCTCGGAGAACGGCTTGGTGATGTAGGCCTTGGCGCCCTGGCGCATGCCCCACATGCGGTCGGTGTCCTGGTCCTTGGTGGTCACCAGGATCACCGGGATGTGCTTGGTGCTGGCATCGCGGGCCAGTGTGCGGGTGGCCTGGAAACCGTTGAGGTTGGGCATCACCACATCCATCAGCACCAGGTCCGGCAGCTGCGCCTTGGCCGCTTCCACGCCGGCCGCACCATCGGTGGCGGTCAGAATCTGGTGCCCGAGCTTTTCGACGATGCGCTGTATCCCCAGCAGCTGCGACGGTGAATCGTCGACGATCAGAATGCGTGCCATGTTGTTCCCCATGTGATGCCCAGCAGTGTAGTGCTGCGCGCGCATGGCCGGGAAGCTCCCGGCCTGCCGTCCGTCGCCTGCCTGCGACGCTCAGTCGATCCGCACCACGGTGCGCCCCAGCGAGCCGCCGGCCAGCATCGCCTCGAACACCGCCGGCAGCCCGTCCAGGGCCACTTCGCGCGTGCAGATCGCCGCCAGGTGGCCTGGCTTCCACTCGCCGGCGAGGCGTTGCCAGACCTGCTCGCGCAACGCGCGCGGGGCCGCTGCCGAGGACACCCCGAGCAATGACACGCCGCGCAGGATGAAGGGCATGACCGTCATGTCCAGCGCCGGGCTGGCCGCCAACCCGGCGCTGACCACGCTGCCGTAGGGCACGGTCTGCGCCAGCAGGCTGGCGAGCATCGGCCCACCGGCATTGTCCAGGCCGCCACCGAAGCGCGCCGATTCCAGCGGGCGGGCCGAGGCCAGCGCGTCGCGCGGCAGCACCTGGCTGGCGCCCAGGCCGCGCAGGAAGTCGGCCTGGTCGGCCTTGCCACTGATCGCGTGCACCTCGAAGCCGGCGCGGCTGAAGATGGCCACTGCCAGCGAGCCGACCCCGCCGGTCGCGCCGGTGACCGCCAGCGGCCCGTGGGCCGGGGTGAGCCGGTTGTCGGTCATGCGCAGCAGCGCCAGCGCGGCGGTGAAGCCGGCGGTGCCCAGCACCATCGCCTCGCGCGGGCTCAGGCCGGCGGGCTGGGCGATCACCGCGGCCGATTCCAGCCGGACGTACTGGCTGTAGCCGCCATCGCGGGTCTCGCTGAGCCCGCAGCCGGTGGCCAGCACCGCGTCGCCCTCGCGGTACGCGGGGTCGGTCGAGGCCACCACCGTGCCGGCCACGTCGATCCCGCCCACCAGCGGGAACCGGCGCAGGATCCGGCCCTGGCCGGTGCCGGCCAGGGCGTCCTTGTAGTTCACCGAGGACCAGTGCGCGCGGATCACCACCTCGCCCGGGTTGAGCTGGTCCAGCGCGACCGACTCGATGCCGCTGCGGTGGCCGTTGTCGTCCTGGTGGATGCGGAAGGCGTTGAACCGGTCGGGGATAGCCATGAAGATGCCTGACAGGGGAAGGATGGACCACCTTACCCGCAGTGGCCCCCGGCGGCGGCGCGGGATGAATCGCGCCCCGCTGCGGCCTTGCCCTTCCAATCCTGTCGATCGGCCCCATCTTGTAGAATCGAGCAGGATTCACGGTTGACGGTGCGGAATGACCCGCAGGCAACCTTTCACTGATGGAGCGTGCATGGCCTGGAATACACCCGGCGGCAACAAGGGCGGACAAGGTCCCGACGAGAATCGACGGGGGCCGTTCGGTCCCCGCGGCAGCGGCAACGGGGGCGGTTGGGGCGGTTTTCCCGGTCCGCTCAAGGACATGTTCGACGGCAATGTCCTGCGATGGGTCGCCGGCGCGGTGGTCCTGCTGCTGGTGTTCTCCAGCTTCCAGTTGATCGGCGAACAGGAACGCGGGGTCGTGCTGCGCTTCGGCCAGTTCTCGCGGATCCTGCAGCCCGGCCCCAATATCAAGCTGCCGTGGCCGATCGAGTCGGTCGACAAGGTCAACGCCACCCAGATCAAGACCTTCAGCAGCCAGGTGCCGGTGCTGACCCGTGACGAGAACATCGTCAACGTGTCGGTCAACGTGCAGTACCGCATCGACGATCCGCGCCTGTACCTGTTCGGCACGGTCGCGGCCGACCAGGTGCTGGAGCAGTCCGCGCAGAGCGCGGTGCGTGAGCAGGTCGGCCGTGCCGACCTCAACGCGGTGCTCAACAACCGCGGCCCGCTGGCCGTGGTCGCCGAAGAGCGCCTGCAGGCAGCGCTGAAGGCCTATCGTACCGGTCTGTCGGTGACCGGGCTGACCCTGCCCGACGCGCGTCCGCCGGAAGAAGTGAAGCCGGCCTTCGACGAGGTCAACGGCGCCCAGCAGGTCAAGGAACGCCTGATCAACGAAGCCCAGGCCTACGCGGCCAAGGTGGTCCCGGAAGCCCGCGGCCAGGCCTCGCGTGCCCGCACCACCGCCGAAGGCTACAAGCAGGCCGTGGTCTCCAAGGCCCAGGGTGATGCCGAGCGCTTCAGCCTGCTGCAGGTCCAGTACAAGGACGCCCCGGAGGTCACCCGCAAGCGGCTGTGGCTGGAAACGGTGGAGCAGGTGCTGGGCCAGAACCGCAAGATCATCGGTGGCGATGGCCGCCAGCTGATCTACGTGCCGATGCCGGCCGACAACCGTACCGGCGCCGCCCCGGCCGCCCCGGCCATCACCCCGGAAGTGATGCTGCCGTCGCTGCCGGCCAGCACCCCGGTGGACGGCGTACGCAACACCGAGCGCCCGACCACCCGCCCGACCGGTCGTGAAGGAGTCAGCCGATGAAGAGTTCCCTTTGGATCGGGCTGGCCGTGGCCGCCCTGCTGGCCCTGCTGGGCTCGGTGTACGTGGTCCGTGAGGACCAGACCGCGATGGTGCTCAACCTGGGCAAGGTGGTCCGTGCGGACATCAAGCCGGGCCTGCACTTCAAGGTGCCGCTGGTGGAGACCGTGCGGGTGTTCGACCGTCGCTTCCAGGTGCTCGACACCGCGCCGGCGCGCTACTTCACCGCCGAGCAGAAGGACGTCAGCGTCGACTTCTTCGCCATCGGCTACATCTCCGACGTGCGCGACTATTACCGCGCCACCGGCGGCGATGCCAGCGTGGCCAACGCCCGCCTGGCGCCGATCATCACCGACTCGCTGCGCAACCAGATCAACTCGCGCACGCTGCAGCAGCTGGTCTCCGGTGACCGCAGCGAACTGATCGCCAACCAGCTGACCGGCATCAACACCTCGGTCAAGGACCTGGGCATGCAGATCATCGACCTGCGCATCAAGCAGATCGACCTGCCCACCGACAGCCAGGTGATCAACGATGTGTACGAGCGCATGCGCGCCCAGCGCAAGCAGGAAGCGGCCAAGCTGCGCGCCGAGGGTGAGGAGCAGTCGCTGACCATCCGTGCCCAGGCCGACCGCGACAGCACCGTGATCGTGGCCGAAGCAGAACGCGATGCGCAGCAGATGCGCGGTACCGGCGATGCCGAAGCCGCCCGCATCTATGGCAAGGCCGGCGCGGCCGATCCGTCGTTCTACGCGTTCTACCGCAGCCTGGAGGCGTATCGCGGTTCGATGGCCGACGGCAACGGCGTGATCGTGCTCGACAAGAACGACCCGTTCCTGCAGTACCTCAAGAACGATCGCTGAGGCGACATCGCCAGGGTCGCGTCCGCTCGATCCTGCGTCCACGGGGCCCGGTCACACAACCGGGCCCCGTGCTTTTTCCGGAGTTGCATGCATGAAAGACCTGTTTTCGGCCGTGTGTCTGGTCGCCGTCCTCGAAGGCCTGTTCCTGTTCGCCGCACCACGGGCCTGGAAGCGCATGGCCGAACACCTGTTGATGCTGCCCAGCGTCGCCCTGCGCCGCTGGGGCGGGGTGATCCTGCTGGCCGGCCTGACCACCTTGTGGTGGCTGAGACACTAGGCGGCGCGGCCGCGACCGGATCGGTGCCGGCCCGCCTGGCCGGGCGCGACAGCGCAGGGCTGAGCGGCGGGTGAAGACGGCCGCGGCCAGGGTGGCACCGGACCCCGGAAACCCGGATAATGCACAAAAGCCGGACGGGCCTCCCCGTTCGGCTTTTTCCGTGTCTGGGCCTTCCATCGCCGGCCGCTCCCCGTTTGGAGCCGCCACCCCCGCGCTGGCCAGCCCTGCCATGGTTTACCCGTCCGCGGCCCCGATGGCCGCAACATATGAGGAGCCCATCATGGGTCAGTCTGTCGTAGTGCTTGGTGCCCAGTGGGGCGATGAAGGCAAGGGCAAGATCGTCGATCTGCTCACCGAGGAAATCGGTGCCGTAGTGCGTTTCCAGGGCGGCCACAATGCCGGCCACACCCTTGTCATCAATGGCAAGAAGACCGTGCTGCACCTGATCCCGTCGGGCATCCTGCGTGCCGACGCGCTGTGCCTGATCGGCAATGGCGTGGTGATCTCCCCGGCTGCCCTGCAGAAGGAAATCGCCGAGCTGGAAACCTCCGGCGTGGAAGTGCGTTCGCGCCTGAAGATCTCCCCGGCCGCGCCGCTCATCATGCCGTACCACATCGCCCTGGACCAGGCGCGCGAACGCGCTGCCGGTGGCAAGGCGATCGGCACCACCGGCCGTGGCATCGGCCCGGCGTACGAAGACAAGGTGGCGCGCCGCGGCATCCGCATCGCCGACCTGCATTACCCCAAGCAGCTGGAAGAACTCCTGCGCACCGCGCTGGATTACCACAACTTCGTGCTGACCAATTACCTGAAGACCGACGCGGTCGACTTCCAGAAGACCTACGACGAAGCGCTGGCCTTCGGCGAGTACGTCGAGCCGATGAAGTCCGACGTCGCCGGCATCCTGCACGACCTGCGCAAGCAGGGTAAGCGCGTGCTGTTCGAAGGCGCCCAGGGCGCGCTGCTGGACATCGACCACGGCACCTACCCGTACGTCACCAGCTCCAACACCACCGTCGGCGGCGCACTGGCCGGTGCCGGCGTGGGCGCGGACGCGATCGACTACGTGCTGGGCATCGCCAAGGCCTACGCGACCCGCGTCGGCGGCGGCCCGTTCCCGACCGAGCTGGATGACGAAATCGGACAGGGCATCCGCGATCGCGGCGCCGAGTACGGCGCCTCGACCGGCCGTCCGCGTCGCTGCGGCTGGATGGACATCGTCGCGCTCAAGCGCGCCGTGGCCATCAACGGCATCAGCGGCCTGTGCATCACCAAGCTGGACGTGCTGGACGGCATGGAAAAGCTGAAGGTCTGCATCGCCTACGAATACCGCGGCAAGCGCACCGAATACGCGCCGCTGGACGCGCAGGGCTGGGAAGAGTGCACCCCGGTGTACCTGGAGTTCCCGGGCTGGACCGAGAACACCCATGGCATCACCAACTGGGACGACCTGCCGCCGGCCGCCCGCGCCTACCTGCGCGCGCTGGAAGAGCTGGCGGGCTGCCCGGTGAGCATCGTCTCCACCGGCCCGGACCGCGACCACACCATGGTCCTGCAGGATCCGTTCGCCTGAGCCCCGGTCGTGCCGAGCCATGCTCGGCACCGCCAACCGGCCATACGTAACGCAACAGCGAAAAGCCCCGCGAACGCGGGGCTTTTTCGTTGTGCCAGGGCCACGCGCCTGGAACCTGAGCTGCTTGCAAATACCCAATATGGGTATTAACGTACCCAATATGGGTACGAAATCTCCCGCACCTCGCCTTCCGTCCAACCGATCATCTGGCTTGGCTGACGCTCTGTTCACCCAGACCCAGCAACGCGTGTTGGGGATGTTGTTCGGACAGCCGCATCGCGCGTTCGGGGTAGCGGAGCTGATTGCATCGATCGGCGCGGGCTCCGGTGCGGTACAGCGGGAGTTGGCCAAGCTGGCCGCTGCCGGCTTGGTCAGCGTCAGGGCATCGGGGAACCAGAAGCGCTACCAGGCCAGCGCCGAGTCTCCGATCCATGACGAACTGGTGGCGATCGTGCAGAAGACCGTCGGTCTGGCCGCGCCACTGCGCGAGGCGTTGCTGCCGCTGCAGGAGCAGATCTCCGCCGCGTTCGTGTACGGCTCCATTGCCAAGCGTACCGATACCGCACGCAGCGACATCGATCTCATGATCCTGTCCGACACGCTCGGCTATGCCGAAGTGATGCAAGCGTTGGATGGGGCCGAGGGGCGGCTGGGGCGACCGGTGCATCCGACGCTGTATTCAAGCGCTGAATTCACATCGCGGGTTCACGATCAAAATTCCTTCTTGATGCGCGTGCTGGAGCAGCCCAAGATCTGGATCATTGGAGAACATGATGATCTCAGCGCTGGACAATCTGGCCGGACCGGGTAAATCACTCAGCGCCGAACGGCCTGATCCGCGGGAAATCGCAGGGTTGCAGCGATCAGGACTGGCCCGGCTGCACGATGCACGCAATACCTCGCTTTCCCTGGAGAGCCGCTTCGACCTGGCCTACAACGCGGCGCACGCGCTGTGTTTGAGCGCGCTGCGACAACACGGCTTTCGGCCGGCGCAGCGCTACATTGTTTTCCAGGTCCTTCCGCATACGCTCGGCTTGGGGCCAGAGGTATGGCGTGTGCTGGACAAGTGCCATCAGCAGCGCAATGTCGCAGAGTACGAGGGCGAACTGGACGTCAGTGAGCGTCTGGTGCTGGATTTGATCATCGCCTGCGACCAGGTGCGCCGGGCAATGGGGCTGAACGACTGAGCGGGCGCCTGCGGCCTGGTGCTGAGCCCATCAGCCATGCCCACCCCCAAACGTGAACCGACGCCGTTCCGTTAAGACTACGTGATCAAGAACGCGCCCGCGTGGGCCGATAACCCGGCACCCCCCACGTTTGGATGCAGTCATGGATTTCTTGAGGAACGTCAGCGTCGTCTGGCGTCTAGGTATGGGCTTCGGCCTGTTGCTGCTGCTGGTCGCGGCCGTGGTCGCCACCGGCGCCACCGGCAGCGCGGTGCAGAAGCATGCGATGCAGGACGTGGTCGACGTCGGCGTGGCCAAGGTGCGGCTGCTGTCGGAGATGCTCGACGCAAACAACCAGATGATGGTGGTGCGCCGCGAGATGCTGATCCGCCAGGGGCAGGGCCGCGACGCCGACGAGGCGCGCATCGCCGACCTGGTCAAGCGCTACGAGGCCAGCTGGACCGCCTACCAGGCGCTGCCGGGCGATGCGGCGGGCAAGAAGATCGGTGAGCAGATCGCGGCCAGGCGTGCGGTCGCGCGCCCGTTGAACAAGCAGACCAGCGAGCTGATGGGGCAGGGCGACTTCCCAGCGGCGGTCGCCCTCACCCTGGGCCCGGTGCAGGAAGCGGCCAACGGCTGGAACAAGGCGCTCGCCAACGGCGTGGCGTATGAGGAAAAGGAAAGCCGCGCGGCAGCCGCCGAGGCGATCCGTCTGGGCGAACGCACCCTGCTGCAGCTGCTGGTCCTGGGCGGGATCGCGCTGCTGGTCGGTATCGCCGCCTCCGTGCTGATCGGCCGCAGCCTGACCGGGCCGCTGGCACGTGCGGTGGGCCTGGCCGACCGCATGGCCCGTGGCGAGCTGGACCAGGACTTCCGCCTGGGCGGACGCGATGAACTGACCCTGCTCGGCAATGCCATGGGCAGCGTGCGCCAGAACGTGCAGGCCGCGATCACCGCGCAGTTGCAGATGGCGCAGCAGCACGAAGCCGGTGCGATCAGCTACCGCATGGATGCCGCCGCATTGCCGGGCGACTACGGGCGCATGCTGCGCGCGACCAACGAACTGGTCGGCTCGCACGTGGACGTGCAGTCGCACATGGTCGATGTGATGGGCGAGTACGCCATCGGCGAGCTCAGCCGCGACCTCGACAGTTACCCGGGCGAGAAGGCGCTGCTGACCCGCACCATGGCCACGGTCAAGGCCAGCCTGATGGCGATCAACCAGCAGATCGACACCCTGGCCAGCGCCGCGCGCGCCGGCGATTTCTCGGTGCGTGGCGATGAGGCCGCGTTCCAGTTCCAGTTCCGCGCGATGGTCGCCAACCTCAACGGCATGATGGCCAGCTCGCAGTCCAGCATCGCCGACCTGTCCCAGGTGCTGCGCGCGATTTCCACCGGCGACCTGACCTCGCGCATGACCGGCCACTACGAAGGCGTGTTCGCACAGATGCGCGACGACGCCAATGTCACCGCCGCGCAGCTGACCGGCATCGTCCAGCAGATCCAGGGCGCGGCCGGCAGCATCAACGACGCCGCGCAGGAACTGGCGGCCGGCCACAACGATCTGTCGCGCCGCACCGAACAGCAGGCCGCCAACCTGGAAGAGGCGGCTGCCTCGATGGAAGAACTGACGTCCACCGTGCGCCAGAACGCCGAACTGGCCAACCAGGCCGACCACGAAGCGCACGCGGCCGGTGCCGCGGTACGCGCCACCGAGCAGGCGATCGCGCAGATGGCCAAGGTCATGAGCGAGATCGACACCTCCTCGGCGCGCATCGGCGAGATTTCCTCGGTGATCGATGGGATCGCGTTCCAGACCAACATCCTGGCCTTGAACGCGGCGGTGGAAGCTGCCCGCGCCGGCGAGAACGGCCGCGGTTTCGCCGTGGTCGCCAGCGAAGTGCGCACCCTGGCCCAGCGCGCCGGCACCGCGGCCAAGGAGATCAAGGACCTGATCGACGCGTCCAGCGAGAAGGTCAGGACCGGGCTCAGCGTCACCGTGGAATCGGAGGCGGCGATCGCGCGCCTGACCCAGGCCAGCGCGCGCACCAACCAGTTGATGAGCGATATCGCTGCCGCCACCAAGGAGCAGGCCGCGGGCATCGAACAGGTCAACCAGGTGGTGGTGCAGATGGACCAGGTGACCCAGCAGAACGCGGCCCTGGTCGAAGAGGCCACCGCGGCCAGCCGCTCGCTGGAGCAGCAGGCGCACGCGCTCACCGAATCGGTGGCCGTGTTCAAGCTGGAGCAGGGCCACCCGCTGCGCACGGCGGCCAAACGCGCGGCCTGACCGCGCGGTATCGACGCACGCCGGAGGCGTGGTGCATGCCCCCCGCGTGCGTGGCGCCGGCCACGCGCGCGTTTTCAGCGACGACAGGCAGTGCGGGCGACGGGGCAACGTGACCTCGCCCGGCCCGGCCCGGATGGCCCGTCCCACTACCCGGTGAAGTTGGTGCCGCGCCTGCAGGCGCTGGACGCGTTGCAGGGTGAAGGGTGCCCGCTCAAGGCCAGCGCCGCTGGGCGGGCCGGCCACGTGGCGCAGCACCGCCGGATCGGTCTGCGTCGGGGAGGGCTGCGACGCGCATGGGTACCGGGCATCGCAACGGAGCTCACCCCGATCCGCGCGCAGGCGCTCGAGCGGACCGCGCGTCCGTGCCTGGTTCGGCCCGGGTGCAGCGCCCTGAGCGCATCACCCCGGGAGCATCAGCCGCGGCAGGTAGAACCAGGTCACCAGCAGCATCAGGCTGCAGAACAGGGCACTGAAGTAGTTCAGTGCGGCCAGTGTGGCCAGCACGAAGGCGCGATGCGGTGCGCCGCGCTGCGCGCGCCAGACGTACAGGGCGGCCAGCAGCGTGGCCACGCCGACGCCGCAGAGCAGCAGCGGCGACTGCGGCAGCCACTGCGCGTTGAAGCGGGTCATGAGCGGGAGGTGGCCGCCCGGGCCGGTCAGGGACGCGGCCGGAAACAGTGCCAGCACGCCGGACAGGTGCGAGGCGGTGACCAGCACCGCGATCAGGCTGGAGAGGTACAGGAACGCGCCGATCCAACGGGTCATGTTGTTTTCCTTGGGTCTCGATGCTGGCGATGCAGCGTTCGCTGCGAGCGCGACGGTGCCGAGGCGGCGTCAGCGAACATTGAAGGTGGCCTGCAGCGGTAATGCCACGCCGCGGTTGGCGTCGGTCAGGGTGATCCTCACCGTCCAGGTGCCGCGCGGGTCGGTGGCTTCGGCAAGGAAGCGCACGCCCTCGGAGGACAGGTAGATCAGGCCCGGATCGGCCCCGGGCCGGCCCTGGAAGCAGGGCAGGTCGCGCTGGTCCATGGTCGCGCTGCCATCCGGGCGGTTGACCCGCACGTCGCAGCGCACGTTGCTGGTGCCATCGGCGCCGGGCAGCGGATTGGACAGGAAGGCCACGATGTACAGTTCGCCGCCGTTGCGCACGTCCTGGGCGGCCTCGAAGCGCGGTTGGTCGCCGGTGGTGGCGTCCCAGATGGCGCGCCATTGCGGGTTGTCGGTGACCACCAGACTGGCGCTGAAGCCACGCGCGGCGGCACTGGCCGAGCGCTGCGCCATCGGCGTGCCGTCGGCATTGCGCCAGTCGCTCTGGGCCAGGCCGTTGAAGGGCAACAACAGGGCCATCATGGCCAACAGCGACGGACTGCGCATGCGTGCTCCTCGGGGGCCGCGGGTGGCGGCGTGCGGGGAGTATCGCCGATGCCGGGCCGTCCATGCCAAGGCCGGGGCCCCCAAGGCCGCCTTCCACCCCGTGCCGATATCGGCGATGCTCTGGCCGGGGCAACAGGGGACGATATGGACAACCGGGAACAGGGCGACATCCACGGCGATGTGCCGGCCATCGCGCACCTCGGTGCCGCGCCGCTGCCGGCGCCGGCAGACGGCACGCCCACCGACTGGTCGGTGCTGCCGGCGGTGCGGGGCAATGAAGACTCGGTGGTGATGGAACTGTGGCGGCTGCTGCGCCAGGAACCGGCGCTGATCGTGAGCGCCGGCTACGTGCTGCTGTCGCTGCTCGGCCTGTGGTCGAGCTATTTCTTCTACCTGCGCTTCCAGTTGTCGATCCTGGATTACCTGCAGATCAGCGACTTCCTGGTCGCCGGCCTGCGCGATCCGGCCTACGCCGGCATCCTGGGCGGCGGCATGCTGCTGGCGATCCTGGTGACCTGGCCGGACACGCTGCGCCGGCGCAACCCGGACAAGGTGGAGGCGCTGCGGGCGCGGCACTGGGCATGGCGCGTGGTGTTCTCGCGCTCCTGGCTCACCAGTTGGGACATTTCCGGGCTGCGCCCGTTGACCGGCGTGTCCGTGGCGGTGGTCTGCTACATGGCCCTCGGCGCGGCGATCTACTCGCTGAACAAGGCCGAGAACATCCGCGATGCGGGGCAGGGCACCCGGGTGGTGGTCCACCTCGCCGGTGATGGTGCGCCGCTGCCGGGCGACGCGCGGCTGCTCGGCAGCAGCAGTGCGTTCGTGTTCCTGTGGTGGCCGCAGCAGCATCGTGCGGAGGCCGTGCCGATCTCGGCGATCAAACGCATGCAGTCGGTGGTGGTGCCACCAACGGGCGCCGTTGCGCCGGCGCCAAGGCCGGCCGCCGCCGCACGCTGAGCCCCGCGCCGGGCGGGCAATGCGCGCGGATGCTGCAGCCTGGGCTGCAGCATCCACGCGTTGTTTCAGCGCGCGGTCTTCTTCTTCGTTGCGCTCTTGCTGGCCGCAGTCTTCTTCGTGGCTGTCTTCTTCACCGCTGCCTTGCTGGCCGGCGCATGCTTCTTGCCGCCGCCGTCCTGCTTGTTCACCGTCGCCCAGGCGATGCGCGCGGCGGCGTCCTCGCCGCGCCCCTGTTCCTTCTCGCTCTCTTCGATGTGTTCGGCCTGGCGCTTCTGCGCGTCGGTATAGCCGGATTTGTCACCGCGGGGCATGCGCGCGCTCCTGTGATCGTCGAATGTGCTCAGGCCAGCGTGCGCACCTTCGGCTCGCGTGCCCACTGCCGGGTGCCTGCGGCCGCGAGGAAGCCCTTGGCATCCTCGGCCTCGACCACGCCGCCATCGTTGCCCACGCGCGCGGCCTTGAGCAGGGCCTGCGCGCCCTCATCGGCGGCAATCGCCTTCAGGTGCGCCCATGCGTCGGCCACGAAATCGATCGCCGCCGATTCCTTCTGCAACCGCTTGGCCGCGTCGTTGCTGAGCACCACCGCCACCGCGTCGAACACCACCGACGGCGTGCCGGCAAGCTGGCCATCGGCCGCCAGCGTCTTGCCATCGCTGAGCTTGCCCCCGCCGATCTTCGGCGCGACCAGCTTGACCTTGGCCCCGGCTTTTTCCGCGGCCTTGCGCAGGTTGTTGATCAGACCCGCATCCGAGCCTTCGTCGAACAGGATGCCGATGCAGCGCCCTTTCAGCAGGTCCTTGGTGCGGCCGATCACGCGGACTTCCGGCGCCCGCGGGAAATCCTTGGCCGGGGTGGCGGTCGGTGCCGGATCCGGCAGGGCCGGCATCGCCAGGCCGGCAGCGACCCGTTTGGCCAGCGACTCGTCGATGTTGCGCAGGTGGCTCACGGTGCGCTCGCGCACCTTGACAGTTTCCACCTTGGACAGCTCGAACACCAGTGCCGAGGCCAGGTGCGCCTGCTCGGGCACTTCCAGGCTGCGGAAGAACATCCGGGCCTGGCTGTAGTGGTCGGCGAAGCTGGCCGCGCGCACGCGCCCCTTCACCCCATCGTCGGGCGCGGTGGCGTGGCTGGGGAAGCCGTCGCGCGTCTCGCGCGGGCTGTCGTCCTGCAGCGAGCTGGGGTCATACGCTACCCGGCCCTTGGGAATGCCCATCTGCATGTGGCCATCGCGCTGGTGATTGGCGAACGGGCACTTGGGCGCGTTGACCGGGATCTGGTGGAAATTGGGGCCACCGAGGCGGCTGAGCTGGGTGTCCAGGTAGGAGAACAGCCGCCCCTGCAGCAGCGGATCGTTGCTGAAGTCGATGCCCGGCGGCACGTTGGCCGGGCAATAGGCCACCTGCTCGGTCTCGGCGAAGAAATTGTCCGGCCAGCGATCCAGCACCATCCGCCCGATCACGGTCAGCGGCACCAGCGACTCGGGAATGATCTTGGTCGGGTCCAGGTGGTCGAACGGGAACGCCTCGGCCTCTTCCTCGCTGAACAGCTGCACCGCCAGCTCCCACTCGGGGAAGTCGCCGCCGGTGATCGCCTCGAACAGGTCGCGGCGGTGGAAGTCGTTGTCGGCGCCCTGCAGCTTCACTGCCTCGTCCCACACCGTGGACTGGATGCCTTGCTTCGGCCGCCAATGGAACTTCACGAAGGTCGACCCACCCGCGTCGTCGAGCAGGCGGAAGCTGTGGATGCCGAAGCCTTCTATCGTGCGCAGCGAGCGCGGGATGGTGCGGTCGCTCATCGCCCACATGATCATGTGCATCGACTCGGGCATCAGCGAGACGAAATCCCAGAAGGTGTCGTGCGCGCTGGCCGCCTGCGGGAAGGCGCGGTCCGGTTCCATCTTCACCGCGTGGATCAGGTCGGGGAACTTGATCGCATCCTGGATGAAGAACACCGGGATGTTGTTGCCGACCAGGTCCCAGTTGCCTTCCTTGGTATAGAACTTCACCGCGAAGCCGCGCACGTCGCGCGGGGTGTCCACCGAACCGGCGCCGCCGGCCACCGTGGAGAAGCGGGTGAACACGGGGGTGCGCACGCCGACCTCGGTGAGCACGCGCGCGCGGGTGAACTCGTGCAGCGAGCGGGTCAGCTCGAAGTAGCCGTGGGCCGCGCTGCCGCGCGCGTGCACGATGCGCTCGGGGATGCGCTCATGGTCGAAGTGGGTGATCTTCTCGCGCAGGATGAAGTCTTCCAGCAACGTCGGCCCGCGCGGGGTATCGCGCAGCGAGTTCTGGTTGTCGGCCACCGGGATGCCCTGGTTGGTGGTCAGCGCGGGATGGCCGGCGCCGGCGTGCTGGTGCAGTTCGTCACCCTCGCCACGGCTGTCGGTGGGCGGGGCGGGTTTGGTGCGGGGCTTGCTGGCGGCCATGAGGCACTCCGGGGGCTGGCGTGGGTTCAACGCCTCACAGTGGCGGTGCCCGCGTTAATCGCCAGTGCGAAAACCGGGCGGGGCATGCACCCACGCTTCACATGCGGCCGTCGGGCGCTGGGTCGGGCGCGGCCAGGCGCGTATCCTTGCCGGGTGTCCATCCGCCTCCCGCTGCCGTATGCGCGTTGAACCCGCCGACATCGAAGCCCTGTTTGATGCGATCCCCGACGTGCTGTTCTTCATGAAGGACCGCGACGGGCGCTATACGCACATCAACCAGACCATGCTGCGCCGGCTGGGGCTGAAGTCGCGCAAGGAGGTGATCGGACGCACCGCCGCGGAAATCTATCCCACCGGGCTGGGGGCCGACTACGCCACCCAGGACGAGCAGGTGCTGGGCGGCCGGGTGATCGAGAACCTGATGGAGCTGCACCTGTTCGCCAACCGCGAGCCGGGTTGGTGCCTGACCTGCAAGCGGCCGCTGCTGGTCGATGGCCAGGTCAAGGGCCTGATCGGCATCTCGCGCGACCTGGGCCAGAAAGACAGCCTGGGCACCCAGTACGAGCAGCTGCGGCTGGCGCTGGCGCATCTGAACGCGCATTACGCCGAGAACGTGCGCATGCAGACCCTGCTGGACATCACCGGGTTCTCGCTGTCCAAGCTGGAGCGCACCTTCCGCAAGGTGTTCCAGATGACGCCGCAACAGGTACTCACGCGCCTGCGCATCCAGATGGCGGTGCACCTGCTGCACGGGCCGGACAGCATCGCCAGCATCGGCCAGGCCTGCGGGTTTACCGACCAGAGCGCGTTCACCCGCAAGTTCAAGGCCGAGGTCGGGGTCTCCCCGCGCGGCTACCGGGCGCAGATCGGCGAGCGCAGCGAAGCCTGAGGCCGGCCGGGCCGTGTGGCCTATCCCGCCGGCCGGCTGGACAGGGTATCGTGTCGCACCTGTTGCCCGCCTGCGATTCCGATGCCCGCATCCCAGACTCCGCCGCCCGCCACCACGCCCGCCGATACCCGCCTGGGCCACGCGCTCAAGCCCCGCCAGCTGATCATGATGGGCCTGGGCAGCGCGATCGGCGCCGGCCTGTTCCTGGGTTCCGGCGTCGGCGTGCAGGCCGCCGGGCCGGCGGTGCTGCTGTCCTATCTGGTCGCCGGTGCGCTGGTGATCATCGTGATGAACGCGCTCGGCGAAATGGCCGCGGCCAAGCCGACCAGCGGCGCGTTCTCGGTGTATGCCGCCGACGCCATGGGCGCCACCGCCGGGGCCACCGTAGGCTGGTTGTGGTGGGTGCAGCTGGTGATCGTGATCGCCGCCGAGGCGGTGGGGGCGGCCGGGTTGCTGGCCACGGTCTGGCCGGTGGTGCCGGTGCCGATGGCGGCGCTGGCCTTCATGCTGTTCTTCACCGCGATCAACCTGCTCGGGGTGAAGAATTTCGGCGAGTTCGAATTCTGGTTCGCGATCCTCAAGGTGGTGGCGATCATCGCCTTCATCCTGATCGGCGTCGCGCTGTTGATGGGTTGGCTGCCGGACGTGGCCTCCCCGGGCTTGTCCAACTTCACCGACCACGGCGGCTTCGCGCCCAAGGGCCTGGCCGGCGTCGGCGCGGCGCTGCTGGTGGTGGTGTTCGCCTTCGGCGGCACCGAGATCGTGGCGGTGGCCGCCGCCGAAACCGAAGACCCCGAGCGCAGCATCGCCCGCGCCATCCGCACCGTGGCCTGGCGCATCCTGGTGTTCTACATCGGCTCGCTGAGCGTGATCATCGCGGTGGTGCCGTGGACCAGCGAAGCGCTGAAGTCGCCTTTCGCCGCCGTGCTGCAGGTGGCCAACATCCCGGGGGCGGCCACGGCGATCACCTTGATCGCGGTGATTGCGCTGCTGTCGGCGCTCAACGCCAACCTGTATGGCGCCTCGCGCATGATGTACTCGCTGGCCCAGCGCCAGGAAGCGCCGGCGGTGCTGGGCTGGGCCGACCCGCGCCAGGTGCCGATCATCGCGGTCCTGGCCAGCGTACTGTTCGGCTTTGCCGCCACCGTGATGGAGCTGCTGTTCCCGGACAGGGTGCTGCCGGTGCTGCTCAACATCGTCGGTTCCACCTGCCTGCTGGTGTGGACGATCTCGCTGCTGTCCCAGCTGATCCTGCGCCACCGCGCCAACCGCGACGGCACCCGCCTGCCGTTCCGGATGGCCGGCTACCCGTACCTCACCGTGATCGGCCTGGGCGTGCTCGCGCTGATCTTCGGCCTGCTGCTCTCCGAATCGCACACCCGCCTGCAGTTCCTGTCGATGGCCGCGCTGACCGCGGTGATCGCGATCAGCAGCGAAATCGCCCGACGCGTGCGCCGAAAGAACGGCGAGGCCTGACACACCGGCCCCGCCCATGGCTCGTGGCTCGTGGCGTCCCACGGTGGATCCACGCCAATGACCGCGACGTAAAAAACCGTAGATCCACGCCATGCGTGGATACGGCCCCAGCAATGATCCGCGACGTAAAAACCCCGTAGATCCACGCCATGCGTGGATACGGCCCCAGCAATGACCCGCGACGTAAAAACACCGTAGATCCACGCCATGCGTGGATACCGCGCGCAGCGCGGCAAAGCCCCCCGAAGCCGCGCGACAACGGCGCAACCAACCCGTCCGACGTTGACCCCCGGCCGAAGAAGACCGCCCGGGTTCATGGCGCCGGAACGAAGCGCATCCACGCATGGCGTGGATCTACGATTGATCCGCGTGCACACCGCCCGGCCAAAACCCCATGACGTTCCACCGTAGATCCACGCCATGCGTGGATACCGCGCGCAGCGCGGCAAAGCCCACCGAAGCCGCGCGACCACGGCGCAACCAACCCGTCCGACGTTCACCCCCGGCCGAAGAAGACCGTCCGGGTTCATGGCGCCGGAACGGAGAGCATCCACGCATGGCGTGGATCTACGATTGATCCGCGTCCATACGGCCCCGCCAATGACCCGCGACGTTCCACCGTAGATCCACGCCATGCGTGGATACCGCGCGCAGCGCGGCAAAGCCAGCCGAAGCCGCGCGACCACGGCGCAATCAACCCGCCCGACGTTCAACCCCGGCCGAAGAAGACCGTCCGGGTTCATGGCGCCGGAACGGAGAGCATCCATGCATGGCGTGGATCTACGATTGATCCGCGTCCATACGGCCCCGCCAATGACCCGCGACGTTCCACCGTAGATCCACGCCACGCGTGGATACCGCGCGAAGCGCGGCAACGCCCGCCGACGCCCAGCGACCACGGCGCAACCAGACCGTCCGACGTTCACCCCCAGCCGAAGAAGACCGCCCGGGTTCATGGCGCCGGAACGAAGCGCATCCACGCATGGCGTGGATCCACGATTGGATCCGCGTGCATACCGCGCGGCCAAAAGCCGATGACGTTCCACCGTAGATCCACGCCATGCGTGGATACCGCGCGCAGCGCGGCAAACCCCCTCCGCAGCACACGACCCACCCACCGCCCGCAACAAAAAACGGCCCGCTTGCGCGGGCCGTCCTTCGTTGCAGCCGGGCGGGGTGGCTCAGACCTCCACGCCCTCGTCTTCCTTGTACGCATCCACCGGGATGCACGCACACATCACGTTCTTGTCGCCGTACACGTTGTCCACGCGCGCCACCGGCGGCCAGTACTTCTGCTGGCGCAGGCTCGCCAGCGGGAAGGCCGCCAGCTCGCGCGGGTAGGCGTGCGCCCACTCGCTGGCCGACACCGCGGTGGCGGTGTGCGGGGCGTGCTTGAGCGGGTTGTCCTCGCGGTCCAGGCGGCCGTCCTCGATCGCGGCAATCTCTTCGCGGATCTGGATCATCGCGTTGATGAAGCGGTCCAGCTCGTGCAGAGATTCGCTCTCGGTCGGTTCCACCATCAGCGTGCCGGCGACCGGGAAGCTCAGGGTCGGGGCATGGAAGCCGAAATCGATCAGGCGCTTGGCCACGTCCTCGGCGCCGATGCCGGAGGTCTTCTCCAGCGGTCGCACGTCCAGGATGCACTCGTGCGCCACCAGCCCGTTGCGGCCGGTGTACAGGGTCTTGAAGTGCGGGGCCAGGCGCTTGGCGATGTAGTTGGCGTTGAGCAGCGCGACCTGGGTCGCCTTGCGCAGGCCGGCGGTGCCCATCAGGGTGATGTACATCCAGCTGATCGGCAGGATCGAGGCGCTGCCGAAGCTGGCCGCGCTGACCATGCCGACATCGCCTTCGCCGCCCAGCACCTTGGGCAGGAACGGGGCGAGGTGCGACTTGACCGCACACGGGCCGACGCCCGGGCCGCCGCCGCCGTGCGGGATGCAGAAGGTCTTGTGCAGGTTCAGGTGCGACACGTCCGAGCCCCACTTGCCGGGCTTGGCCACGCCGACCAGGGCGTTCATGTTGGCGCCGTCGGTGTACACCTGGCCACCGTGCTTGTGCACGATCTCGCAGATGTCCACCACCTCTTCCTCGAACACGCCGTGCGTGGACGGGTAGGTGATCATCAGCGCGGCCAGGCGGTCGCTGTACTTCTCCGCATTGACGCGGATGTCATCCAGGTCGACGTTGCCGTTGGCATCGGTCTTGGTCACCACAACCTTCATGCCGCACATCTGCGCCGAGGCCGGGTTGGTGCCGTGCGCCGAATCCGGAATCAGGCAGACATCGCGGTGGCCTTCGCCGCGCGAGCGGTGATAGGCGCGGATCGCCAGCAGGCCGGCGTACTCGCCCTGCGCGCCGGAGTTCGGCTGCAGGCTCACAGCGTCATAGCCGGTGCACTCCACCAGCATCGCTTCCAGCCCGTCGATCAGTTCCTTGTAGCCGGTGGCCTGGTCGGCCGGGGCCAGCGGGTGGATGTTGGCGAACTCCGGCCAGGTGACCGGGATCATCTCGGCGGTGGCGTTGAGCTTCATGGTGCAGCTGCCCAGCGGGATCATGGTGCGATCCATCGCCAGGTCCTTGTCCGCCAGCGAACGCAGGTAACGCAGCAGTTCGTGCTCGCTGTGGTGGGTGTTGAACACCGGGTGGGTCAGGAAGGCGCTGGTGCGCACCAGGCCGGCCGGCAGTGCATCGGCGGTGGTCGCATCGAGCGCCTCCACATCGACGCTGGCACCGAACAGCTCGCCCAGCGCGATGATGTCGGCGCGGGTGGCGGTTTCATCCAGGCTGATGCCGACCGCGTCGCTGTCGATCGCGCGCAGGTTGATGCGCGCAGCCGCGGCCTTGGCGTGGATCGCCTTGGCGTCGATGCCCTTGACGTGCAGGGTGTCGAAGAAGTGCTCGCCCACGTTGACGCCGGCGCCGCGCAGTGCCGCGGCCAGGATCGCGGCCAGGCGGTGCGTGCGGCGGGCGATGCGGGTCAGGCCGTCCGGGCCGTGGTAAACGGCATACATGGAGGCCATCACCGCCAGCAGCACCTGCGCGGTGCAGATGTTGGAGGTGGCCTTCTCGCGACGGATGTGCTGTTCGCGCGTCTGCAGGGTGAGGCGGTAGGCAGGATTGCCCTGCGCATCCACCGACACGCCGATCAGGCGGCCCGGCATCGAGCGCTTGTAGGCGTCGCGGCAAGCCATGAAGGCGGCATGCGGGCCGCCGAAACCGAACGGCACGCCGAAACGCTGCGAGTTGCCGACCACGATGTCCGCGCCCCATTCGCCGGGCGCGGCGATCAGGGTCAGGGCGAGCAGATCGGTGGCCACGGCCACCAGGCCGCCACGCGCGTGCACGGCGTCGGCCAGGGCCTTGTAGTCGCCGATATGGCCGAAGGTGTCCGGGTACTGCAGCAGCACGCCGTAGGCTTCGGCGTCCATCGCCTCGGCCGGGGTGCCCACGCGCAGCACGATGCCGAGCGGTTCTGCGCGGGTGCGCAGCAGTTCCAGCGTCTGCGGGTGCACGGCGTCGTGCACGAAGAAGGTGTCGGACTTGCTCTTGGCCGAGCGCTTGGCCAGGGTCATCGCTTCGGCGGCGGCGGTGGCTTCATCCAGCAGCGAGGCGTTGGCGATCTCCATGCCGGTCAGGTCGGCGCACAGGGTCTGGAAGTTGATCAGCGCTTCCATGCGGCCCTGCGAAATCTCGGCCTGGTACGGGGTGTAGGCGGTGTACCACGCCGGGTTCTCCAGCACGTTGCGCAGGATGACGTTCGGGGTGAGCGTGCCGTAGTAGCCCTGGCCGATGAAGGTGCGGAACACCTGGTTCTTGTCGGCGATGGCGCGGATCTTGGCCAGCGCCTGCACTTCGGTCAGCGACTCGGGCAGGTCCAGCGGTGCCGGCGACTTGATCCCGGCCGGGACGATCGCATCGGTCAGCGCGTCCAGCGAGGCGTGGCCGACCACGTCGAGCATCTGCGCGATTTCGGCGTCGTTGGGGCCGATGTGGCGTTCGACGAACGCGTGGCTGTGTTCAAGCTCGCGCAGGGTAGGGGCACGCTGGGCGGAGGTATTCGGGGACATGGCTGGCATCTCGGAGAGTGGGCACGCACGTTCGGAAGGCGGCCGGGTCGAGGTGCTTCGCAGACGCGCGCGAACCACCGGACCTTGCGGTCTTCCTGGGTGCCCCTCTGTCCTTTTGCCTGAGAGTTTAAAAGCGCGCATCTGCGTGCTTCGTGCCCCTTCGGCGCCGGCAGTGGCCGGTCTCTCCAGAGTTTTGCTGCGGGTGGTATCGGGCCTGAGCGATTACGGGCGTTGCGCCTTCGGCAGCGGGTGTCCGCTTCTCCCACCATGGTGCCCGGCGATTATAGCCCAGCGTCCCCGCCGGCAACGGCCTTATGGCACATGAATGAGGGACGCCGGAGCTGCGTCGATGGCCTTGTCGGCATGGTGCCGGGGCCGGCAAAGGCCTATCATGGCCGGATCCTCGTATTCATCTGGCGCCGCCCGTTCCGGGCTGGCGCCCGCCGTGCGTTCACGCATGGCCCAGACGGAAGACCGCATGACGCCCGCCTCGCCCTCGACCCGCCGCCTGGCCCTGCTGCTCGCAGGCCTGGCGATGTTCGGTCCGTTCTCCATCGACACCATTTTCCCGGCCTTCCTGCTGCTCGGCGAGCGCATGCAGGTCGACCAGGTGGCGGTGCAGCAGACCATCAGCGTGTACCTGCTGTTCTACGGCCTGATGAGCCTGGCCCACGGCCCGTTGTCCGATGCGTTCGGGCGCAGGCGGGTGATCATCGGTGGGCTGGTGCTGTTCATCGGTGCCTCGATCGGCTGCGCGCTGTCGCGCGACATGACCACGCTGCTGGTGTTCCGCGCGCTGCAGGGCGTCACCGCGGGGGTCGGGGTGATCGTCGGCCGCGCGGTGATCCGCGACCTGTACCACGGGGCCGACGCGCAGCGGCTGATGAGCCAGGTGTCGATGATCTTCGGCGTCGCCCCGGCGATCGCGCCGATCATCGGCGGCTGGATCCTGCTCGGCGGCGGCGACTGGCCGCTGATCTTCTGGTTCCTGGTGCTGTTCGGCGTGGTCCTGCTGCTCGCCACCGGCAAGTGGCTGCCGGAAACCCACCCGGTGGAGGCGCGCACGCCGCTGTCGATGCGCGAACTGCTGCGCAGCTATGTGCGGATGGGCTCCAACCCGCGCCTGCTGCGCCTGGCCGCCGCCGGTGCATTCAATTTCTCCGGCATCTTCCTGTACATCGCCTCGGCGCCGGTGTTCGTGATGCAGCACCTCAAGCTGGGCGAGGGCGGCTTTGCGTGGCTGTTCATTCCCACCATTGGCGGCATGACGATGGGCTCGTTCCTGTCCGGTCGCATGGCCGGGCGCCTCACCGCGCAGCGCCAGATCGCGATCGGCTTCGGCCTGTGCGCGGTGTCGGCGCTGCTCAACCTGGGCTACGTGTTCTCGGTGCCGCAGATCATGCTGCCGTGGGCCGTGCTGCCGATCTTCCTCGGCGGCGTCGGCATGGCGCTGATCTTCCCGATCCTGGCGCTGGCGGTGCTGGACATGTACCCGCACCAGCGCGGGTTGGCCTCGTCGATGCAGATGTTCATCCAGTTGATGATCAACACCGTGGTGGCCGGCGTCGTCTCGCCGCTGCTCAGCGCCAGGCCGGTGCATCTGGCGCTGGGTTACGCCGGCTTCTTCGCCATCGGCGCCTCGTTCTGGTACTGGGAACGGCACCGCGAGCGGCGTCGCGACGTGCTCACCCCGATCGAGTAAGCCGCGTGCACGCCACGCGTGCGCGCCGTGCACGCGTGGCGAGGCCGGCATTGCCACGCCGCGGCACCGGCGTATCCTGTGCGCTCGCCAGCCAGTTCGTGTACCACGACAGCCAATACGCTCCCCTGCGGACCCCGTGTCCGCCGCACTCCAGGGTGATTGCATGGCTGCACAGCCGACCTACCGCCTGTTCGACGTCGCGCTCAAGCAGCGCACCGTCCTTTCCCCGTCGCTGACCCGCATGGTCTTTGCCGCGCCCGACGTGGCCAACATGAAGACCGAGGGGCCTGACCAGCGCATCAAGGTGTTTTTCCCGTTGCCCGGCCAGGAGGCGCCCGACGTGCCGCAGGGCGCGGACTGGTACGCCCGCTACCGCGCGCTCCCCGATGGCGAGCGCGCGCCGATGCGCACCTACACCCTCCGTGCGCTGCGCCCCGAACTGGGCGAGGTGGACGTCGATTTCGTCCTGCACGGCGAGACCGGCCCCGCATCGCGCTGGGCCATGCACGCCCGCATCGGCGACCGCATCGGCCTGCTGGCGCCGGACGCGCAGGTGGCCGAAAGCAGCCAGGGCTGCGAATGGAAGCCGCCGGCCGGCGTGCGACGCGTCCTGCTGGTGGCCGACGACACCGCATTGCCGGCCGTGGCCGGGATCCTCGAGGCGCTGGCGCAGTGGCCGCATCCGCCGCAGGTGCAGGCGTTCCTGGAAGTGCAGCACGAGGCGGACGTGCTGCCGCTGGCGGCCCCGCGGGGGGCGCAGTTGTTCTGGCTGGTACGCGAGGGCGCCGCACACGGGCAGCGGCTGCAGGAGGCGGTGCGCGCGCGGATCGGGCCCGCCGCAACCCGCAGCGCCGACCAGACGCTGGCCGAGATCGACATCGACCAGGACATCCTCTGGGAGCAGGCCAGTGCCGAAGCCACCGGCCTGTACGCCTGGGTGGCAGGGGAGGCCGGCGCGGTGATGGCCATCCGCCGCCACCTGGTGAAGGACTGCGGCATCGACAAGCGGTCCATCACGTTCATGGGCTATTGGCGCCACGGCAAGGTCCTCGACTGAGCCGACAGGTCCAGCATCGGCGGGCCCGCCAGGGCCCGTGCGGTATCCTTGGCACTTTGCCGCAGTCCGGATTTCCCCCATGTCCACCACCTCCAAACTGCGCCGCGACATCCGCCGGCGCCGCGAAACCCAGGCCGCCAACCGCGAGCAGGCCAACGCCACGCCGGTCGAACCGCATGCGGAACTGCGCGACCAGCAGCGCACGCTGCTGGCCGGCATCGTCCGCCGGGATGGCGAGTGGGTGCTGGGCATGGATGGCCGTATCGCCGGCCAGACCCCCAGTGCAGCGCGGGTGCTGGCCCTGATCATGCAGGCCGCCGAACTGCACGAACGCGAAGGCACGCCGGTGCGACTGGTGTATTCCGATGCCTTGAAGGATGCCGCGCATGCCGAAGCAACGGCCGACGGCAAGGATTTCGAGCAGTTCAAGGTGGAGCTTGCCGCCAGCCTGAAGCGCCCGGCGCATTCCTGAGCGGGCGCCACGCGACGCGTGGGTGCCTGTAGTGCCGATGACGCCTGATGCGCGGTACGGGTTGCGTGTTGCGGGTTGCGCGTTGCGCGTTGCCGAGCATGGCTCGGCACTACGGATTCGATAGCACCCGTAGAGCCACGCCATGCGTGGCTGCTTTTCGTGCCGATGCGGATGACGTCTGACGCCTGCCGTCTGAGGCCTGACGTACGGTGCGGGTTGCGCGTTGCCGAGCATGGCTCGGCACTACAGATTGGATAGCACCCGTAGAGCCACGCCATGCGTGGCTGCCTTTCGTGCCGATGCCGATGACGTCCGAGGCCCGACGTACGGTGCGGATTGCGCGTTGCCGAGCATGGCTCGGCACTACCGATTCGATAGCATCCGTAGAGCCACGCCATGCGTGGCTGCCTTTCGCGCCGATGACGATGACGTCTGAGGCCTGACGTGCGTTGCGCATTGCGCGTTGCCGAGCATGGCTCGGCACTACCGATTCGATAGCACCCGTAGAGCCACGCCATGCGTGGCTGCTTTTCGTGCCGATGCGGATGACGTCTGAGGCCTGACGTGCGTTGCGCATTGCACGTTGCCGAGCATGGCTCGGCACTACAGATTCGATAGCACCCGTAGAGCCACGCCATGCGTGGCTGCCTTTCGTGCCGATGCCGATGCCGATGCCGATGACGTCTGACGCCTGCCGTGCATTGCACGTTGCCGAGCATGGCTCGGCACTACAGATTCGATCGCGTCCGTAGAGCCACGCCATGCGTGGCTGCCTTTCGCGCCGATGCCGATGACGTCTGAGGCCTGACGTACGGTGCGGGTTGCGCGTTGCCGAGCATGGCTCGGCACTACCGATCGAAAAAAAGCCGGCCCTTGGGCCGGCTTTTTGGTTCATCGACGTGCGCGAACGGTCAGCGTGCCGCTGGTGCTGCCGCTGCCGGCTTGGCCGCCGCGGTTGCGCCCGGGGCCTTCCAGCCGCACATCTGGCCCTGGTTCTGCTGCTTGAGCCACTCGTTGACCGGGGTGAAGTACTCGATCATCGGGCCGGCATCGAGCTTGTCGCCGCCGGTGATCTCACGCAGCGTGGCCTGCCACGGCTGGCTGGCGCCCTTGCTCAGCATCGCCCAGAACTTCTGCCCGGCTTCCTTGTTGCCGTAGAAGCTGCACTGGTGCAACGGCCCCTTGTAGCCGGACGCATCGCACAGGCCCTTGTAGAATTGGAACTGCAGGATCCGCGCCAGGAAGTAGCGGGTGTACGGAGTGTTGCCCGGCACGTGGTACTTGGCGCCCGGGTCGAAGAACTCTTCGCCGCGTGCGCTGGCCGGGGCCACGCCCTGGTACTTGGCCTTCAGCTCCCACCACGCCTGGTTGTAGTGGTCCGGTGTGATCGAGCCATCGAACACGCCCCAGCGCCAGCGGTCGATCATCAGCCCGAACGGCAGGAACGACACGCCGCTCAGGGCCATGCGCATCTGCGCGTTGATGGTCGCCTCGCGGCTTTCCTGCGGCTTGTCCACCAGCCCGATCGAGTTGAGGTACTGCGGGGTCATCGCCAGCACGATGGTGTCGCCGATCGCTTCGTGGAAGCCATCGTTGGCGCCGCCCTGGAACAGCGGCGGCAGCGGGTTGTAGGCCAGGTCGTAATAGATGTGGCCCAGCTCGTGGTAGATCGTGGTGAAGTTCTCTTCGGTCGGCTTGATGCACATCTTGGTGCGCACGTCGCCGTCCATGTTCATGTCCCACGCGCTGGCATGGCAGACCACGTCGCGGTCCAGCGGCTTGATGAACTGGGTCTTGTCCCAGTACGACTTGGGCAGCGCGGGCATGCCCAGCGACACATAGAAGTCCTGTGCGCGCTCGGTCATCTGCTTGGCGGTGCGCAGCTCGGCCTCGCGCTGCGCTGTGTACAGCGCTTCCACGTTCGCACCGCTGCCGGCCTTGGCCAGCGCGCCGCTCAGGTTGGCCTGGTACTGCTTTTCCAGCGCGGCGGTGATGTCCAGGCTGCCGGCGCCGGGGTAGGGTTCCAGCTGGTCCCACAGGTTGGACCAGTCCTGCTGCCACATGTTGCCCAGCAGGTGGGCGGCGATCAGGCCGCCCTCGGTCTCGGCCTTGTCCTTGCCGTAGGTCGTGTCGAGCTTGTTGCGCGCGTAGCAGTGCAGCTGTTCGTACATCGGCTTGACCTGTTCCCACAGGCGGTCGGTTTCCGGGCCGATCTGTTCCGGCGGCATGTCATAGCCGCTGCGCCACATCTGGCCGGCATCGGCGAAGCCCATTTCCTTGGCACCTTCGTTGACCAGGCCGACGAAGCGCTGGTAATCGGCGCGCATCGGCTTGGTGGTGGCGTGCCAGCCCTGCCAGGCATCCAGTTGCTTGTCGTAGTCGCGGCTGCTGGCCAGGACCTGCTCGAGGTCGCCGAGCTGGCGGCAGCTCTGCGGGTTGGCGGCGTCGGTGCAGTACTTGCCCGATCCGTACGCGCCTTCCATGCGGCTGGCGATGCGGGTCAGCTCGGAGAGCTTGGCCGGGTCGCGCGGCGCCGGCATGGAGGTCATCAGCTTGAGCAGGTGGATCTGGCGCTTGGTGTCCTCGCTCATCGGCTGGCCGTCATAGGTGCCGGCCTGCGTGATCCAGCCATTGAGGACGGTCAGCCAGCGCTCGTTGGCCTTGGCCGCCACGCGCTCGGAATCCTCGTTGATGTAGGTCGAGGACAGCCACTGCGCCGAGGTCATTTCCGGGTACATGGCCTTGTACTCGGCGTTGACGCGGGCGATGAACTGGTCCGCGGTTTCGCCCGGTTTGGCGCTGGTCGCGGCTGGCGCATCGGCCGGGGTGGGTTCCTTCTGGCAGGCCGCCAGCGTCAGTGCGGCAGCACCGACAGCCAGGGCCAGCAGGAGCGGGCGGTGGTTCACGGGGACATCCTTGGGTGGTGACAGACCGGCGAAGGCTAGTGAAGCGCCGGGCGCACCGCAAGGGGCAGGGCAGCACGGTCCCGGCAGACCGGATAGCGTCAACGTCGGCGGCGAGGTGTCACTGCATCTTGGTTCGGGTCGGCGCGGGCGGGTTGTCGGGACCCGCCGTGAACCCCGCTCCGCCGTCCGGCCCAGCCGCTGGCGGCTGGGCGTTCGGGCACGCGCGAAGCAGGGCATCGCAAGCGGAGCACCCTCACCCTTGGGGTCTCGATATGCGCCCTCCATGGCGCATAACGGTGCCGCCAACCCACCCACACCGCCCCGTCGACAGTGGGTCGGTGCGTATGGAGAAACAACGGCGTTCCGAACGAACGTTGGCTGTCCCAACGAATGCTCCCGCGTTCGCCCGCCTATCGACAACACAATCTGTGGGGGCGAGGCGGGCCATACCGTGGCGGGACCGTCGGGCGCCATGGAGGGCGCACGTCGAGCCCCCAGGGATGGGTTTACGGCGCGTCCCGCGACGGTATGGCCTGCCTCGCCCCAAACGGAAGAGCGAAAAGCTGACAGCTCTCCACTTCAGGCGCCGGACACTCAACCACGCGTTGAACGGGTCAAACCTCGCACCCAGCAAACAGATCGCGGTCACGCGCATACACCGACGTCTTGACCTGCATCAATCCCAGGACCGACGGAAACAGGTTGTCGTGGTCGGTGTACTTGCCTGCGCGCTCGCGCACGCAGGCCAGGTTGAGCCCGCGGCTGGCCGCGAACGAGGGCGAGAACCACATGGTCATCGGCACCCGGGTCTGCTCCTGCGGGGCGATCGCATAGGGAACGCCGTGCAGGTACAGCCCCTTCTCGCCCAGCGATTCGCCATGGTCGGACAGGTAGATCATCGCCGTGTCGTAGTCGTCCATGCCCTTCAGGGTGCCGATCGTGCGCGCCAGCAGGTGGTCGGTGTACAACAGCGCATTGTCGTAACTGTTGGTGATCTCCTCGCGGCTGCACTTGCCCAGGTCCGGGGTGTCGCAGGTGGGGGTGAAGCGGCGGAAGCGCGCCGGATACCGTTCGAAATAACTCGGCCCGTGGTTGCCCAGCTGATGCAGCACCACCACCCGGTCGCCGGGTCTGGCGCGCACCTGCGCGGCCAGCGCGTCGATCAGGATCTCGTCCATGCAGCGGCCGTTGGCGCACAACGGCGGGTTCTTCGCATCATCCAGCGGCTGCATCGCCAGGCCGTCGCAGACACCCTTGCAGCCGGACTGGTTGTCACGCCACAAGGTCGTGATGCCGGCGTGTTCCAGCACGTGCAGCAGCGACTGGTGCGCGCGGATCTTCTTTTCGTCGTAGTCGTGGCGGCCGTACGGCGAGAACAGGCACGGCAGCGATACCTCGGTGCTGGTGCCACAGGCGTGCATGTCCGGGAAATTGATCACGCTGGCCTGTGCCAGTTCCGGCGTGGTCTGTTTGGCGTAGCCGTTGAGCCCCCAGTTCTGCGCACGGGCGGTCTCGCCCATCACGATCACCAGCAGCCGCGGCCGGCTGCCCGCCGCGCGCGGCGTGGCCTGGGCATCGGTGCCGATCGGCAGCTTCGGCGCGCGCTGGATCGGGTTGTCACCCCGCAATGCCTTGGGCAGGCCCAGCAGGACATTGCCGGGCGTGGCCAGGTAGCGCACTTCGCGCTGGTTGCGCATCAACGCCGACATCTCCTGGAAGGACAGCATCGCCCCGCCCAGGGCCACCAGCAGCGACGCCAGCAGGAACCCGGCACGCCACAACAGCGCCTTGCCCCAGCTGCGCTTCACCAGTTGCACCCGCCACAGCACCAGCATCGGCAGCAGCGCCAGCAACAGCAGCGGGGCGATCAGCGCCGGGGTCATCAGCTCCCGGCTTTCCTTGTGGTCGGTCGCCAGCACGTTGCGCAGCATGTCCGCATCCAGGTAGATGTGGTAGCTGCCCATGTAGTGCGCCGCCATCGCCGTGCACAGCAGCAGCACGCCCACCACCCCCTTCGCATTCCAGCGCCAGACCAGCAGCCCCATCAGCAGGCAGTGCGCCCCCACCAGGAACAGCAGCAGCGAGGTCGCAAAGCGCAGGCTGCCGGGATGGGTGGCCATCGCGCTGTGCCAGAACAGCCCATTGCACGCCAGCGCGAAGAACACGCTGGTGACCACGATCAGGGTTTCGGTCGACCATTGCGGACGCCAGCTGCGCCACCTTGCCCGTTCACCCAGGCGCGCGGCGCGCGATACCGATGCATTCATGCCTGCTCTCCCGCTGGCATCGTCCGATGGGGACTCCGGGAGCGTTGCAGCAGCGGTTGCACGGCCAGGTACAGCGATAGCGACACCAGCCAGCAGGTGGCCAGCGTCCACAGGTCATGCGACAGGAAGTGCGCGCCGCGCAGTTGCTGCGACAGGCCGAACACGCCGCCGGCGACCAACCCCACCGCCAGCCCGCGCCAACGCCACGCCGGGCGCACCATCAGGGCGAAGAAGTACAGGCTGATCCAGGCGAACCCCGCGCTGGAGTGGCCGGCGGGAAAACACAGGCCACGGGCCATGGCGTGCGGTCGTGAAGCGAACAGGCCGATGTACTCGCGCGTGCCGCCATAGCGGGCCAGGTCCCACGGGCAGTCCATGTTGGTGACCGACTTGAGCCACGACACCACGCCGGTGCCCAAGGCGACGGCGAGCACCAGGTACAGCAGCGGCCAGCGCCAGGCCGCCAGGCGCTGGCCGCGCCACGCCTGGGTGCACAGCACGATGGCGACCAGCGCCGCCGCCGTGCTGGTCCACTTGCCCACCCGGTGCACCAGATGCGCGGTCACCCAGGCGTTCTGCAACGCCCAGTGCTGGCCCTCCAGGCGATACCACTGGTCGGCCACCCACTGGTCGCCCCCGAGGCTCATCAACAGCGTGCTGAGTACCAGGGTGGCCAGCAACGGCTGCAGCAGGTGCGCGCGCAGGAAGCGCGGGTCGCGCAGGGCCGGCGCCTTGGCCAGGGGGAGGGAGACAGCGGGCACTGAGGACATGGGCGGGGAGGTCGGCGGGATGATCCGCGGCCATGGTCGTCAGCGCGTTGTCGGAGACTGGTCGGAGCGGTGTTGGCCATCGGTTAAACCGCGGCCAGGGACGACATTCGTTCAGTCCTGCCCGTCGTCGGCCGCGTCCGACGGCAGATGCGACTGGCAGTCACTGCGATAGGCGGCGCCCGGCACCAGCACCCAGCGATTGCGGTTGCTGCTGCCGATGGCAATGGTCCGCGCGCGGTCCACGCACGGGCTCACCGCCTCGTCCAGCACCAGCAGCCAGCGCCGTGCCGGGGCCTGCGCAAGCCACGGCCCGGCATCCTGCCATTGCTGGTCCCACGGGCGCTTGAAGCCGAATTCGGCAACCTTGCGGTCGGCCTGCAGCAGGTTCTGTTCGCGCCAGGCCACCAGCCCCAGTTCCGCGTCCGGCCCGATCCGTTGCCCCACGCGCTGCATCAACGCGGAGGCGGAGCTGTACGGGTCCAGCGCCGGCATCAGTCCCCAGCCATACAGGTTCCAGAGCAGCAACGCGGTCAGCACCACCAGCAGCCCCGCGCGGCGCTGGCGCAGCCACAGGGCCAACCCGCCCAGCAGCACGCCGAAGCCAAGCAGCCAGCCGCCCAACAGCGGTAGCAGGCTGTCGGGCATCTCACGCCGGGCCAGTTGTGCGTGTGCCCATGCGCTGCCCGCGAGCAGTTGCCCGCCGATCACCAGCGCGGCCACCGCAAGCACGACCACGTAGGCAAGCAGCAGCCAGCGCGCGCCCGCGCGACGCAGCAGGCCCGGCAGCAGGGGCGCGGCGGCCGCGCACAGCAGGGGCAGCATCGGGAAGATGTAGACCTCGCGCTTGCCCGGGCTGGCGCTGAAGAACAGCAGGACCAGCACCGCCCAGCCCAGCAGCAGCCAGTAGCGCCCGTCCAGCCGCTTCAGGCGCCGCCACCAGGCCGGCAGAAGGGCCGGCAGCAACAGGCTGCCGGGCAGCCACAGCGTGGCCATCACCTGCAGGTAGTACCAGGCCGGTTGCACGTGGTGCCAGGCATTGGCGTAGCGGGTACCGGTCTGCTTGAACAGCAGTTCGCGTGCATATGCCTGCAGGGTCGGATCGGGGTCCAGCAGCAGGGCGATCCCGAGCGGTGCCAGCCATACCGCCGTGCCCAGCAGGAACGCCGGCAGCAGCCACCACAGCGCCGGCCCGCGCCCGCGCCGGCCGTCGTCCACGCCGCGCATGCGCCAGCGCCACAGCGCCCACGGCAGCAGCACCAGCAGCGGCAGGAAGCCCACCCCCTTGGTGACCGTGCCCAGCCCGGCGGCGGCGCCGGCGATCCACAACGCACGCCGGTTGGGGGCCTCGAGCAGGTGCCGCATCAGGCCCCACATGGCCAGCGTGGTCATGCCCACCAGCACCATGTCGATCTGCGCGCGCTTGGCCATCAGGCCGAACTGCAGGCAGCTGAACAAGGCGAGCACTGCCCACCCGGCCACCCGTCGGTTCCACAGCCGTCGCGCCAGGTCCCAGGTCAGCCAGAGGGTCAGCAGGGCCGCCAGCAGCGAAGGCACCAGGAAGGCCAGGTTCCAGCCGCCGAACACGGCGTGGCTGGCCGCCTGCATCCACATGAAGACCGGCGGCTTCTCCGCATAGAGCTCGCTGCCCCGGTGCGGCAGCAGCCAGTGGCCGCTGTCCACCATCGCGCGGGCGGCCAGCACGAAGCGTGGCTCGTCCGGCGGGGAGGGCTGGCGCATGCCGATCCCGGCCAGCAGGGCCAGCACGATGCCCGCGCAGAGCAGGATCCGCCAGCGGTGGCGCAGCAACGATGCGTCGGGCATGTCAGGGCTCTTCGGCAAAACCGCCACTGTCTCCCCGACAGCGTAGGAAAAGCGTCGGAACGGCCCATTGCGACCGGATTCCGACATGGATCGGGCTACCATGCGCCGATCCGTCCACGAGAGTCTGCCATGCGGCTCCTTGTCATTGAAGACAACCGCCAGCTCGTCGCCAACCTGTTCGACTACTTCGAATCGCTGGGCCACGTGCTGGACGTCGCGCCGGACGGCGTCACCGGCCTGCACCTGGCGGTGAGCCACGCCTACGACGCGGTCATCCTGGACTGGATGCTGCCGCGCATGGAGGGGCCGGAAGTGTTGCGCCGGCTGCGCGCCGAACATGGTTCGGAAGTGCCGGTGATCATGCTCACCGCGCGCGATGAGCTGCCCGACAAGATCGCCGGCTTCCGCGCCGGCGCCGACGACTACCTGACCAAGCCGTTCGCGCTGCCCGAGCTGGAAGTGCGCCTGGAGGCGCTGATGGTCCGCGCGCATGGGCGCAATCCGCGCAAAGTGCTGGAAGTGGCCGATCTCAAGCTGGACCTGGCCACGCTGGACGCCTATCGCGACGGCAAGGTGCTGCACCTGTACCCGGCCTGCCGCAAGCTGCTGGAAGTGCTGATGCGCGCCAGCCCCGCCGCGGTGACCCGGCAGCAGCTGGAGTTCGCCTTGTGGGGGGATGAGCCGCCGGATGGCGACCTGCTGCGTTCGCATGTGTACGAGCTGCGTCGCAGCGTGGACGGCGCCTCCGCGCAGAAGTTGATCCACACCCTGCCGCGCGTGGGCTACCGGCTGGGCCTGGTCGGCACGGACGCCAGCAATGAAACCGCGTAAGCCCGCGCCCCTGCATCGCCGCCTGGTGTGGTGGCTGCTGGCGTACCTGGCGATGATCTCGATCGCCGTCTTCAGCGTCGGCAACTACGTGCACGAACACGCCGAGCATTCGGCCTGGCGCGCACTGCTCAATTCCGAGCTGGACAGCATCGTCAACCACATCGAGCACGAACCGCATTACCGCTGGCAGGACTCGGACACGCTGCGGCTGTTCACCATCGACGGCAGCGCCGGCGTTCCCGAGAGCCTGCGCACGCTGCATCCCGGGCTGCACGACGGCGTGCTGGTCAACGATCGCGCGAGTGCGGTCATGGTCCGCGATACCGGGAGCCTGGGCCGGCTGGCGCTGGTGCTGGATATCAACGATTTCCACGAACTGGAGGAATTCGCCACGCGCTGGGTGATGCTTGCCGGCGTGGTGATGATCATCGTGACCGTGCTGATGGCGTCGTTCGGTGTCAGCCGGCTGGTGCGTCCGCTCAGCTCGCTGGCCACGCGCATCGACCACCTCAAGCCCGGGGTGCCGGGGCAGCGGGTGGTGGTGGACCCGCGCGGCAGTTCGGAGTTGTATGTGATCGCCGACGCGGTCAACGATTACCTGGCCCGCAACGAGCAGTTCGTCGAACGCGAGCGCGCCTTCATCACCACCACCAGCCATGAGCTGCGCACCCCGATCGCGGTGATCACCGGCGCGGCCGAACTGGCGTTGGGCCAGCCCGCCCTGCCGGACCGCGCGCGGGTACAGATGCAGCGCGTGCATCGCACCGCGCAGGGCGTGGAGCAGCTGATCCAGCTGCTGCTGGTGCTGGCGCGCGATCCGGCACGCCTGGTCGCGCTCGGCGAGCGCATCGCGCTGCAGCAGCTGGTGCCGGACATCATCGAGGACCACCGCCACCTGATGGGCGACAAGGACCTGCGCATCGAGGTGGACGGGCTGGCACCGGTGGAGATCTTCGCGCCGCTGGGCGTGGTGCAGGCAGCCATCGGCAACCTGCTGCGCAATGCGATCGAGAACAGCGGCCGCGGCACCATCCACATCCAGTTGTCGGCCGCGGCCGTGGTCACGCTGCAGGACCCCGGCCACGGCATGAGCCCGGAGGAGATCGCCGCGGTGCATGCGCGGATGGCGCGCGGCGATCGCAACGAGCAGGGCGGCATCGGCCTGGAGCTCATCGCCAAGCTCTGCGATCACCTCGGTTGGGCGCTGCAGATCGAACCCTGCGCGCCGCGTGGCACCCGCGTCATCCTGGACCTGGGCGCATCGCTGCCCGGCGGCAGGCCTGCGGCGACGTAGCGCGGCGCGCGCTGCAGCGCAGGGTGGCGCAGCGTGAAGATGATGTTAACCTCTGGATCGCGCCGCTTTATGCGGCGCTTTTTTTTCTTCGATCGACAGAGGATGGCAAGATGCCGACCGAAACCAGTACCGCCCTGATCAGCAGCGACATCGTCGGACTTGGCCTCATCGCGGCCACGCTTGCGGTGATTTTCTGGGCCGCCAGTGGCCCGACGCCGCTGCTGAAGAAGATCTTCGCCTGGGTGCCAGCGCTGCTGCTGTGCTACTTCATCCCGGCCATCTACAACACCACCGGCCTCATCGATGGCCACAACACCGCGCTGTACAACCCGATCGCACGCGACGTGCTGCTGCCTGCCGCGCTGGTGCTGCTGACCCTGTCGATCGACCTCAAGGGCGTCATCAAGCTCGGTCCCAAGCTGCTGATCATGTTCTGCGTCGGTACGCTGGGCATCATGCTTGGCGCGGTGGTGTCGTTCCAGCTGATGTCCTGGATCCACCCGGAAACCGTGGCCGGCGACACCTGGGCCGGCATGGCCGCACTGGCCGGCAGCTGGATCGGTGGCGGTGCCAACATGGTGGCGATGCGCGAAGTGTTCGGCACCGACGCCACCACCTTCGGGCAGTTCGCGGTGGTCGACGTGGCGTGCGCCAGCCTGTGGATGGCCGTGCTGCTGTTCCTGGCCAACCGCGCCCAGCAGATCGATACCCGCAACGGTGCCGACACCCGCGCCATCGATGAAATGAAGGCGCGGATTTCGGCTTACGAGGCGCAGAACGCCCGGATTCCCACCCTGACCGACCTGATGGTGATCGTCGGCGTTGCGCTGGGGGGCGTCGGCCTGGCGCATGCCATCGCCGCGCCGCTGAGCGGCTGGTTCAAGGCCAACGTCAGTTGGGCCAGCCAGTTCAGCCTGGACAGCGCATTCGTCTGGGTGGTGCTGCTGTCCACGGCACTGGGCCTGGGCCTCAGCTTCACCCGTGCGCGCCGGCTCGAATCGGCCGGGGCCTCGCGGCTGGGCACGGTGTTCCTGTATTTCCTGATCGCCTGCATCGGCATGCAGATGGACCTGCTCTCGCTGCTGGATCGCCCGTGGCTGTTCGCGCTCGGCGCGATCTGGATGCTCACCCACATCCTGGTGCTGTGGATCGCCGCCAAGCTGCTGCGCGCGCCGCTGTTCTTCTTCGCCATCGGCTCGCAGGGCAACATCGGCGCGGCCGCCTCGGCACCGGTCGTGGCCGCTGCGTTCCATCCCAGCCTGGCGCCGGTTGGCGTGCTGCTGGGCACCGTCGGCTATGCCACCGGCACCGGCCTGGCCTACGTCACCGGCCTGATCCTGAAATGGATGGCCGGGGCCTGATCCGTTCGGGGATTCGCACGTTCCGCAGGAAAACCCCGCGCTGCGGTTGAACTGTGGATTGGTTATCGGTCGTTGCCGCGATTGCCCCGTAAGGTGCGGTCGATGCGCCGCCGTAGGGTTGAGGAGCATCACGGATGGCAGTCACCGCCGATGGCAATCGGCATCCAGACAGGATGTTGCATGAAACCGCAGACCCTATTCCGCTACTGCGCCGCCGCGCTGGTCATGTTGGCCAGCGCAGCGGCATCTGCCCAGGTCACCCGCGCCGAGCGCGCCGATGTCCATGGCCTCACCGATGCCAGCGCCCGTGAGGTAGCCACGCTCATCGCCCAACCGGGCTTCGCCACGGCCGTGACCGGGACCCTGGCCGACCGCCCCGAACGCGGCGTTGCCCTGTCCGCGGTCATGGCGCGTTTCGACCCCGGCGCCCGCACCCAGGCCGCGCGGACGCTGGCCGCGCAGGACCGCCAGTTGCGCCAGCGCAAGGGCCTGCCGGCTGACGGCGCCGACCTGTTGCAGGTACGGGCCTATGTGCCGGCGGGCCGCAGGCTCGCCGATCTGCCGGCGTCGCAGCTGTGGGTGGCGGTGTTGCCGCGCGGCGACGACCGCCACTGGACCGCGCTGACCGCATACGACGCGCAGGGCCGCAGCCACGTGCTCGACGCTCGCATCGCCCCCACCTTCCCGGTCCTGATCGTCGACATCGACACACGCAGGGCGGTGCAGGAGGGCATGGCCGTGGTCAACGCCGGGCTGCAGGCGCGCGGCCTGCAATCCCCGGACCGGATCCGCGTGGCGGCCGATGGCACGGCCTCGCTGGACCTCACCCGGCTCGATCGCATCCGCCTGGCCGATGACCAGGAGCCCTGGGCGCTCGGCGGCGCGGAGGTGTTCGCGGTGGTCTCCGGCCTGCAGATCGGTGCGGCCGAGCCGGAAATGGCGACGGTCACCCTGCCGTGGCTGGATCACGACAACACCGACTACACGCCTGGGCAGCCGCTGGTGATCTGGGGCAACTACCGTTTCGATGCAGCCAACGTGCAGTTCTTCGAGGACGACGGCGATACCAACTACCAGGCGCTGCTGATCGCACTGACCGATGGCGTCAAGGCCGCGCTCGGCGTGTTCGTGCCGGAGTACGCGGTGGTCGCCGACATTGCCGGGGCCATCCTCAAGGCGATGCCGACATCGTGGTTCGCCAACGATACCGATTACCTGGACAGCCTCTACCTGCTGCGCCGTGGCGAGAATTACCCCGATCGCATGGGCGCGGCCAACGACGCCAAGGTGACGCTGTCGGCGGTGACCCTCACCGAGTGATGCGCGCGCGGCCGGTGTCGGCGCGGATCGCATCGCAGCCCAGAAAAAAACGGCGGCGCTTTCGCGCCGCCGTTGTCTGTTTCAGTCGCACGCCCGGCTCAACAGCAGCGGCCGCCATTCCTGCCGCCGTAGCGCGCCTCCTGGCGCTCGCGGAAGAAGGTCTTGTAGTCCATCGGCACGCGGTCCGGGTGGTTCTCCAGCACATGGCGCACGTAGTTGTCGTAGTCGGGAATGCCGCAGCACAGGCGCGCGGTCTGCACCAGGCGCCGCCACAACCGGCGATGCGCCTGGTACTGCCCAACGGGAACCAGTTCGGTACTCATCACAGGTCCGCCATCTGGTGCGGCTGCAGTGCCACGTACGGGGTTTCCTTGTCAGTGCGCTGCGGGGTGCGTCGCGCCTGCACGATGGTCTTGATCGCATAGAACAGGATCGAGAACACCACGAACAGGAACAGCACCGTCAGGCTCGTATTGACGTAGGCATTGACCACGATCTGGTGCATCTGGTCCAGGCTCTTGGCCGGCGCGGTGATGGTGCCGGTGGCGATCGCGTCCTGGAACTTGTGCGCCTGCGCCAGGAAGCCCTGGGCCGGATTCTTGTCGAAGATCTTGATCAACCCGGCGTAGGTGGTGCAGATCAGCAGCCACACCGCCGGCACGCCGGTCACCCAGGCAAAGCGCTCGCGCTTCATCTTGAACAGCACCACCGTGCCGAGCATCAGCGCGATACCGGCCAGCATCTGGTTGGAGATGCCGAACAGCGGCCACAAGGTCTGGATGCCGCCGAAGGGATCCTTGACGCCGGTGTACAGCAGGTAGCCCCACAGCGCCACGCAGCCGGCCGTGGCGATGATGTTGGCCGTCCACGACTCGGTCTTCTTCAGCGCGGGGATGAAGTTGCCCAGCAGGTCCTGCAGCATGAAGCGGCCGGCACGGGTACCGGCGTCGACCGCGGTCAGGATGAACAGCGCTTCGAACAGGATCGCGAAGTGGTACCAGAACGCCATCATCGCGTTGCTGCCGCTGGGGATGGCCTGGTGCAGGATCTGCGCGATGCCCACCGCCAGCGTCGGCGCGCCGCCGGCACGGTGCAGGATGGTCGGCTCGCCGATCGCCACCGCCGTGGCCTCCAGCTGCTCGGGGGTGATCGCAAAGCCCCAGGTGGTGGAGATGTAGTGCGCGGCCGACACCGCATCCGGACCGATCACCGATGCCGGGCTGTTCATCGCGAAGTAGATGCCCGGATCGATGATCGAGGCCGCCACCAGCGCCATCACCGCGACGAAGGATTCCATCAGCATGCCGCCGTAGCCGATGTAGCGCATGTGGCGCTCATTGGCCAACAGCTTGGGCGTGGTGCCCGAGGCGATCAGCGCGTGGAAACCGGAGACCGCGCCGCAGGCGATGGTGATGAACAGGAACGGGAACATCCCGCCCTTCCACACCGGGCCGTCACCGCTGGCCGCGAACTGGGTCAGCGCCGGCATCTTCAGTTCCGGCATCACGATCAGGATGCCGATCGCCAGCGCCACGATGGTGCCGATCTTGAGGAAGGTGGAGAGATAGTCGCGCGGGGCCAGCAGCAGCCACACCGGCAGTACCGAGGCGACGAAGCCGTAGCCGATCAGCATCCAGGTGATCTGGATGCCGGTGAAGGTGAAGGCCGGGCCCCAGGTCGGATCAGCGGCGACCTTGCCGCCGAACCAGATCGCGGCCAGCAGCAGGATCAACCCCACCACCGAGATCTCGCCGATCTTGCCGGGCCGGAT
Source organism: Stenotrophomonas sp. BIGb0135 (assembly GCF_024810105.1). Lineage (GTDB taxonomy): Bacteria > Pseudomonadota > Gammaproteobacteria > Xanthomonadales > Xanthomonadaceae > Stenotrophomonas > Stenotrophomonas maltophilia_AB. Next base: position 278,825 of record NZ_JANUDX010000003.1, on the reverse strand, counting down.
GTAGCGCATGTACACGCCCATCAGGATCGCGATGGGCATCGTCGCGATCACCGTGAACATGCCCCATGGACTCTCGGCCAGCGCCTTGACCACCACCATCGCCAACACCGCCAGGATGATGATCATGATCAGGAAGGCGCCGAACAAGGCGATGGTGCCGGGTACCTGGCCCATTTCCTCGCGGACCAGGTCACCCAGCGAACGCCCGTTGCGGCGGCTGGAGATGAACAGCACCATGAAGTCCTGCACCGCGCCGGCCAGCACCACGCCGACGACCAGCCACAACAGGCCGGGCAGGTAACCCATCTGTGCGGCGAGCACCGGGCCGACCAGCGGGCCGGCGCCGGCGATGGCGGCGAAATGGTGGCCGAACAGCACGTGTTTGTTGGTCGGGACGTAGTCCAGGCCATCGTTGTTGAGTACCGCCGGGGTGGCCCGGGTCGGATCCAGCTGCATCACCTTGTCGGCGATGAACAGACTGTAGAAACGGTAGGCGATCAGGTAGATCGACACCGCCGCGACGACGATCCACAACGCGTTGATGTGTTCGCCGCGGCGTAGTGCGACTACGCCCAGACAGAACGCACCGAGCAGCGCGAGCACCGCCCAGCCGAGCTTGGAAAAACCTTTCATGAGATTGCGTCTCCCTGGAGATCGTCGTAAGAGTCTGCCCTGGCACCGACGGGGTCAATGCAAACGCAGGTGCTTGCCGCTAGTACTTTGGTCGTAGGTCGCAACGGGATCGACGCCGCGGCACGGCCACCGGCTGCGTCCACGCCGGCCTCTGCACGGGCTGCGAACGCCACGGCTGGAACAATCGGTTGCGGGCGTGGCGATTGGCCCTTGGGCGGTGTGCGCCCATCTTGTTGGCTGGTGTTCTTCTTGCAGGAGTGGAAATGAGCAGCCCAACCCCCGTGCGCGTGCAGCGCACCATCCGTGGCATGGCCACCTCCGACGGTGCCGGCGTGCGCCTGACCCGGGTGATCGGTGGCCCGTCGCTGCCCGACCTGGACCCATTCCTGCTGCTGGACGAGTTCGGCACCGACCGGGCCGAGGACTACATCGCCGGCTTCCCGAGCCATCCGCATCGGGGCTTCGAGACGGTCACCTACATGCTCGACGGGCGCATGCGGCACAAGGACAACCATGGCAACGAAGGCCTGCTTACCCCGGGCAGCGTGCAGTGGATGACCGCCGGGCGCGGGCTGGTGCATTCGGAAATGCCCGAGCAGGAATCGGGGCAGATGCGCGGTTTCCAGTTGTGGGTGAACCTGCCGGCGCGCGACAAGATGACCGACCCCAAGTACCAGGAATTCGCGCCGGAGCGCATTCCGGTCGCCACCCCGGCGGCGGGCGTGCAGGTGAAGGTGATTGCGGGCCAGGTCGGTGACGTGGCCGGGCCGATCGCGCAGCCGGCGACCGATCCGGTCTACCTGGACATCACCCTGGCCGCAGACGCGCGCTGGGACTACGCGCTGCCCGAGGGGCACAACGCGTTTGCCTACGTGTTCGAAGGCGGGGTGACAGTGGGGCAGGGCGAGGAAGCGCGCCCCGTGGCGCGCCAGGAACTGGCGGTGCTGGGCGGGGGCGAGTTGCTCCAGCTGCAGGCCGGTGCCGAGGGGACGCGTCTGATCCTGGTGGCGGGGCGCCCGTTGCGCGAACCCGTGATGCGCCACGGTCCGTTCGTGATGAACACCCGGCAGGAACTGATGCAGGCCTTCGTCGATTTCCAGGAAGGCCGCTTCTGACGCCAGCGTCACGGGAGTAGAGCCGAGCCATGCTCGGCTGCTTCCCATTCCGGTGCCGATCTCGCGGGCAGCCGCAGGGCAGCCGCCGGGCAGGATGACGCCACGCGCCGAGCATCGCTCGGCGCTACCAGTGACGTCGACGCCGTGGGTGACGCGCGGGGATGGCGGCGTCATCCCCATCCCCGTCAGCGCCCTGCGGCAACCGCCGTCGGGTTCAGGTTCATGCCTTGGGTCAATGTCTGCAGCGAACCCAGCTCCTGCGCATCGCCGGCGTACAGCGAGATCTGCGCATAGCGGTTCTTGTCGAATTTCACCACCGTGATGCGGCGGTTTGCATAGCCCGGGGGCTCCTGGCCGCCCAGGTCGGGCTGGTACCAGTACAGCGATTCGCCCGCGAACACGCCTTTTTCCTGGCGCAGTGGCCGGGTCAGCGGCACGTCCGGGTTGCGCGCGCTGAGCAGCAGGCTCAACACCTCGCGACCGTCGCCGGTGGTGGCCTTGCACAGCAGGAAATCGGCTTGCGCCTGCTGCTGCCATTGCAGGCCGCTGCTGGCGGGAAGGGACGGACATTCGGTCGGCGACTGGGCCGACGCGGCCGCAGCGGACAACGACAGGCTCAGGCACAGGGCAGCGCGCAGGATGTTCATTGGTTCCCCCAAGGTCGGAATGGCCGCACGGTCGCCTGGCAGGTGATTCCGGTGGCCGCAGACAACCCATGCCGACAGTGCGCCATCCCCGTGCGCGTCCGGAACCCCCCGTCTGCCAAGTGACGACGCGGTGATTCTGACCTTAACGGAATGTGACTGGATCTACAAATAACCGTTTCAAGTGATCCCAATGGTGGCCGGGAGCCCCAGGCGGCCCCCGGCCGGAAACACTCAGCGCGGCTCTGCCCCGATCCACTTGTAGGCGATGCCGCCGATCATCCCGCCCAGCAACGGGGCCAGCCAGAACAGCCACAGCTGGCCCAGCGCACCACTGCCGGCAAAGACGGCCACGGCGGTGGAGCGGGCCGGGTTTACCGAGGTGTTGGTCACCGGGATGCTGATCAGGTGGATCAGGGTCAGGGCCAGGCCGATGGCGATCGGCGCGAAACCTGCCGGGGCCTTGCCGTGGGTGGCGCCCATGATCACCACCAGGAACACGGCGGTGAGCACCACTTCGCACAGGAACGCGGCGGCCACGCTGTAGCCGCCGGGCGAGAGCGCGCCGTAGCCATTGCTGGCAAACGCACCGGCCTGGCTGCCATCGATGGCGAAGCCGGGCGCGCCGGAGGCAATCTGCAGGAGGATGGCGCCGGCGAGCAGTCCGCCCAGCACCTGGGCGACGATGTAGGGCAGCAGGTCGCGGGCGGGGAAGCGGCCGCCGGCCCACAGGCCCACGCTGACCGCCGGGTTGAAGTGCGCGCCGGAGACGTGGCCGAACGCGTAGGCGCCGGTCAGTACGGTCAGGCCGAAGGCCAGTGCCACGCCAAGGAAACCGATGCCCAGCGGATTGCCATCACCGCCGAACTTGGCCGCCAGCACGGCGCTGCCGCAGCCGCCAAGGACCAGCCAGAACGTGCCGAGGAACTCCGCGGCCAGACGTTTGCCCATGCTCATCGATCGTTCTCCACGAGATGCCCGGGTCGGGCAGGCAGAACGTAGCTGAATCACGGTTCATCTGGGTGAAGGCGCCGTCAAGACGCCGACCAACGGTTGTCCGCTCAGTAGCTGGGCAGCGGAATGAATTCCTTGTCGTCGCCGGGGATGGTGCCGAAGCGGCCGGCGTCCCAGTCCTGTTTGGCCTGCTCGATGCGCTCCTGCGAGCTGGAGACGAAGTTCCACCACAGATGGCGCGGGGCATCGAGCGGCTCGCCCCCCATCAGCATCGCCTTGACCGGGGTCTTGGCGCGCAGGCGGCCGCGCGCGTTGTGCTCGGGGATGATCAGGTGCTGGGCAGGCAGGTCCACGCCGTCCAGCTGCGCTTCGCCTTCAAGGATGTAGAGCGAGCGCTCCACGTGGCCGGTGTCCAGATCGATTTCCGCACCGGGGTCCAGGTCGATGGCCACGTTGAGGGTGTCGGCGAACACCTTCACCGGGGATTCCTCGCCGTAGGCACGGCCGGCGATGATGCGCAGCCAGGCGCCGTCGCGGCGCTGCTGGGGCAGGGTGGCGGCGGCATGGTGGTAGAACGCCGGGTCGGTTTCTTCGGCGCTTTTGGGCAGGGCCAGCCAGGTCTGCATACCGTGGATGGGGTGGTCGTGTTCGCGTTCCGGCGGCGGGGTACGTTCGGAGTGGGCGATGCCGCGGCCGGCGGTCATCCAGTTGACGTCGCCGGGGCGGATCACCTGGTCCGAGCCGAGGGTGTCGCGGTGGCCGATGGCACCGGACCAGAGGAAGGTGACGGTGGCCAGGCCGATATGCGGGTGCGGGCGGACATCGATGCCGGTGCCGGGGGCGAGGACGGCCGGGCCCATCTGGTCGACGAACACGAACGGCCCGACGCTGCGCGCCTGCAGGGTGGGCACGGCGCGGCGCACCTGCAGGCCGCCGATGTCGTGGACGCGGGGGGCGATGATGGTGGTCATGCGGGCTTTCTCGCTGGCGTGGGCAGGGGTGCAGGATGGCACGCAGGCGGGGCCGCCGCATGCCCCACCCGGGTAACAGGGTGTTGCGCTGGGCGCCCCAAAAACGCAGGGTTCCTCTGCCTTCCTCATTGCAGGCAGAAGCGTGCTTTGACTCTTTCCAGGTGCGGCTGTCGGTGGATCGGGCGCTGGGTGCCATGCCCTTTCCAGCGACGCCCCGGCGTCGGCCTGCGGCCGGCCCTTCCTCCTTTATTTCGCCTCCAGCGCCCGACCCACCGACAGAAGTCAGAGAAGCCTCGCTCCTCACCGGTACCGCAAGCCGAGCCCCGTAGCAGCCGGTAGGCCCCTGGGCAAAATAAAGGAGGAGGTCGCTACGCGGCCGGGGGACACTACGCCAGGGGCCTACCGGCTGCTACGGGGCCCCTCACGCTCGCGACAGACCCGAGCGAAGACAGAGCCCGGCACTGCTCGTCCACCCGCGCGTCGTGCCGACTCTGCGAACGCCCTTGCAACAAGACGCTTCCCTCAGGTGGGAGAAGAACCAAAAGCAAGGCAGAAGGCCACCCCGCGGCCGGGGGACATTTGCGCCAAGGGCCTACCGGCTGCTACGGGGCCCCGACGCTCGCGGCAGACCCGAGCGCAGACGCCACCAGAATCCCACTACGCCTGGAACAACCGACAACGCGCACATCGCCGCGCGGCCTCTCTTACGGTTGGAACAAGACGCGCCCGCCAGTGGGAGAAGAACCAAAAACAACGCCACCTTTCGGTGGCGTCGTCAGTGCATCGTTGTCGGCAGGAAACTCAGACCGCCGGCTCGCGCAACACGGCATCGTCCCAGCCCGGGCGCGGGGCGAAGCGATCGCCGTGACGCTGCTGCAGCACCTTCAAACGCTCCACCAGCGCATCGGCGCCGGTGGCGCGGATGTACTGGATCGGACCGCCGCGGAACGGCGCGAAACCGGTACCGAAGATCACGCCGGCATCCAGCAGGTCGGCATCGGCGACCACCCCGTCATGCAGGCACGCCACCGCTTCGTTGAGCAGCGGCAGGATCAGCCGGTCTTCCAGGTCGGCGGGGGCCTGGTAGTTGGCCGGCACGTCGGGCTTCTGCGCGCGCCCGTTTTCCCACTTATAGATGCCCTGGCCATCCTTCTTCCCGCGCTTGCCCTGCTCGACAGTCTGCAGCGCAGCCGGAATCTGCAGCCCCAGGAAGGGGGCCAGTTCCTTGCCCACGCCCGCGGCCACGTCCAGGCCGACGGTGTCGAGCAGCTCGATCGGGCCCATCGGCATGCCGAACTTCACTGCCGCCTTGTCGATGACCGGACCGGGAATGCCCTCGGCGTACGCGGTGGCCGCTTCCAGCATGTACGGGAACAGCACGCGGTTGACCAGGAAGCCCGGGGTACCCGCCACCGGCACCGGGAACTTGCCCAGTGCCTTGCAGAACGCGGCCAGGCGGCGCTCTGTTTCCGGCGCCATCCCGTCGTGATGGATGATCTCCACCAGCGGCATCTGCGCGACCGGATTGAAGTAGTGCAGGCCGGCAAACTGCGCCGGGCGCTCGATGTGGTCGCGCAGTTCGATCAGCGGGATCGAGGAGGTATTGGTGGTCAGCAGCGCGTCGGCCTTCATCTTCGGCTCCAGCGTCTGGTACAGCGACCGCTTGGCCTGCGGATCCTCGATGATCGCCTCGATCACCAGGTCGGCCAGGGCCACGCCTTCGCCGGCCAGGTCGGCCTTGAGCCGGGCGGCCACGGCCGGGCGCTTGCTGTCGTCCTTCACCTTCTTGGCAAACAGCGCCTGCGCACGTTCCATCGCCGGATCGATGAAGCGCTGCTCGCGGTCCTGCAGGGTCACGTTGAAGCCCTTGAAGGCCGACCACGCGGCGATGTCGCCGCCCATCACGCCGGCACCGACCACGTGAACGTGGCGGATGCCGTGGTCCTTGCCACCGAGTGCCTTGAGGCGTTCGGTGAGGAAGAAGATCCGGATCAGGTTGCGTGCGGTGGGCGTGCTGGCCAGCTTCACCACCGCGCGGCGCTCGGCGTCCAGGCGCACCTGGATCGGGCTGCCCCCCGTGCGTGCCCAGGTGTTGATCAGCGCGTACGGCGCCGGGTAGTGGTCCTTCTTCGCCTTGCGCGCGACCTGCTTGGCCATCTGCGGCGCCAGCAGCCTGCGCGCCAGCCAGGTGTTGGTTGCCCAGGCGGTCGCGCGCTGCTTGAACGGGCGGGTGGTCCCGGTCAGCGCCAGGGCCACCGCCGTATCCAGCAGTACCGCCGGGGCGACGACCTTGTCGACCAGGCCGATGCCGCGCGCGGCCGATGCCGACAGGGTGCGGCCGGTCAGCATCATGTCCATCGCCGCCGGAGCGCCCACCAGCTGCGGCAGGCGCGAGCTGCCGCCCCAGCCGGGGAAGATGCCGAGCTGGGTTTCAGGCAGGCCGATGCGGGTGGAAGCGTCATTGGAGGCCACCCGGTAGCGGCAGGCCAGGGCCAGTTCGGTGCCGCCGCCCAGGCAGTGGCCGTGGATGGCCGCCACGGTCGGGCAGGGCAGTTCGGCCAGCTTCTGGTACGTGCTCTGGCCGCGGCGGATGGCGTCGTTGACGGTGCCGCGGCGGTCGAATTCCTGGAACTCCTTCAGGTCGGCACCGGCGATGAACCCGGCCGGCTTGATCGACTGGATCACCACCGCCTTGGGCGGGTCCATGCCGATCCGTTCGATCAGGTCACCCAGTTCCAGCAACACGTCCTGGGACATGGCGTTGACGCTGCTGTCCTGGCGGTCGAGGCTGAGCACCACGACACCATCATCACGGATCTGCGGGTGCCAATGTGCGAAGCGGAGCCCATCGAAGCCTGAAAGCATGGGGACGTTCCATCCGGTTGTGTATGGAGAAGGGGGCTATGATCCAGAGGTTGTTTCCTCCCCGTCAAATCCCTATAGCTGGGGAAGGGCAGGCCCGGATCATTGCCGTGAACGGGAACCTTAACGGAACGGTGGTTAAAAGCTGGTGCGGCGTCGTGTGATCGGTCGCTGAACTTTTCCCGGGATTGGCAGTCTCATTGCTCGACGTCGGTCGGGCTGACAGGAGTGCGGCCCCACATGGCCGAGGTTGAAACACCACAGGAGCTGGACCTGGAGCTGGTCCGGCGCGTGCAGCGCGGCGAGAGTGCGGCGTTCGATGTCCTGGTGCGCAAGTACCAGCATCGGATCGTGGCACTGATCGGGCGCTACATCGCCGACTGGAGTGAATGTCAGGACGTCGCCCAGGACACGTTCGTCCGCGCGTATCGCGCGATCGGAAGTTTCCGTGGCGATGCCCAGTTCTATACCTGGTTGCACCGGATTGCCGTGAACACTGCCAAGAACCATCTCGCCGCCCATAACCGCCGCCCGCCCACCGATGACATCGACATCGGGGACGCCGAGCAGTTCGACAGCGGTACCCGCCTGCGCGACACCGACACGCCGGAACGCGAGTTGATGCGCCAGGAGCTGGAACAGACGGTGATGAAGGCCGTCTCGGCGCTGCCGGAAGAACTGCGATCGGCCATCACCCTGCGCGAGGTGGATGGGCTGAGCTATGACGAGATCGCGCAGAAGATGGGGTGCCCGATCGGCACCGTGCGCTCGCGGATCTTCCGGGCGCGCGAGGCGATCGACACCGAACTTCGGCCACTGCTGGACATCGGCAGTGCCACCCGCGAGAAGAGCCGCGTATGAGCCAACACATGCCTACCCCTGGATCCACCGGCACCGCGCCGGACAAACTTGATGCCCATAACCGACAGCAGCTGTCGGCCTTGATCGACGGCGAGCTGTCGGCCGACGAGGCGCGCTTCATGCTGCGCCGGCTCGAGCACGACGATGCCCTGGCCGGCTGCCACGAGCGCTGGCAGCTGCTGGGCGACGTGCTGCGCGGCCAGGCCTGCGCGCCGGCACCGCTGGACTTTGCCGGGCGTGTGCGCCTGGCCGTGGCCGAGGAGCCGCTTCCGCAGCGCGTCAGCCCCGATGCCGAACGCCGCAGCGAGGTCCGCCGCAGTGGTTGGCGGCGGTGGGGCGGTGGCGCCGCCCTGGCCGCATCGGTGGCGGCAGTGGCGATGTTCATGACCCGCGAGCAGTTGCCGGCGCCGACCCCGCTGCAACCGGCGGCCACCACCGTCATCGCCAGCCAGGCGGAACGGCCGACCCCGGCGCCGACCCCGGCCCCGGCATCGCCGCCTGCGCCGGTGCAGTCCGCCGTGGCGGTGGCCGCGGTGCCGGCGGCGGCAGTCGCCGCGGCTGGCCGCCGCCAGGAGGTGGCCGCGGTCCGTCGCGCCAGCGCCACGCGCACCCAGCAGGCCGCGCGCAGTGCCGCCGAGCGGAGCGCCGAGCCGCAACGCGCACTGGCCAGCCAGACGCCGCTGGCGCCCGGCCTTCCGGTCGCTACGGCCACGGCCCGCCAGCTGCCGTTCGGCGACGTCGCCAGCCTGCAGGCCAAGCCGTGGCCGCGCTCGACCCTGGCCCCGGCCGCCGGTGGGGCGCTCAATGCGAGTTTCTCCACGCAGGAGCCGCAGGCCGCGTTCTACCCGTTCGAGCCGCGCCTGCAGGAGGTCGACCCGGCCGCCCCCGCGCCGCGCCGGCATCGCGACTGAGTCCTGCCGTCGCGCCCCGTTCCCGCTCCCCCGTGTCCGGCCACCTGGCCGGAACGGCCCCGCTTTTCCCACGTCCCGATCCGGAGGCTGACGCCCGATGACTCCCCGCATGCGTAGCCAGGCCATGACCCTGCTGGCCCTGACCCTGCCGTTGATGGCCTGCGCCCAGGCGCCGGCACCTGCCGCTCCTGCCGCCCCGGCCCCCGCCGCCGCGCCGCGCGCCCCCGCGCCGCAGCTGGTCAGCGGCCTGCCGGACTTCACCAACCTGGTCGAACAGGTCGGGCCCGGCGTGGTCAACGTCGAAACCACCATCGTGCGCAGCAACCGCCCGGCCCGCGGCATGGGCCCGGGGGGCGACGATGAGATGCCCGAATTCTTCCGGCGCTTCTTCGGCCCGGACTTCCAGATGCCGGGGCAGGGCCCCGGTGGCCAGGACGACAGTCCGCGCATCCAGGGCCGTGGCATGGGCTCGGGCTTCATCATCTCCGCCGACGGCTACGTGCTGACCAACTACCACGTGGTCGCCGATGCCAGCGAAGTGAAGGTCAAGCTCGGCGACCGCCGCGAGTTCACCGCCAAGGTGGTCGGCAGCGACCAGCAGTACGACGTGGCCCTGCTCAAGATCGACGGCAAGAACCTGCCGACCGTGCGCGTCGGCGATTCCAATACGCTCAAGCCGGGGCAGTGGGTGGTCGCGATCGGCTCGCCGTTCGGCCTGGATCACTCGGTCACCGCCGGCGTGGTAAGCGCGGTCGGGCGCAGCACCGGTGGTGCGGATCAGCGCTACGTGCCGTTCATCCAGACCGACGTGGCCATCAACCAGGGCAATTCGGGCGGTCCACTGCTCAATACCCGCGGCGAAGTGGTCGGCATCAATTCGCAGATCTTCTCTGCGTCCGGCGGCTACATGGGCATCAGCTTCGCGATCCCGATCGACCTGGCGATGGGCGCGGTGGAGCAGATCAAGAAGACCGGCCGGGTCAGCCGCGGTCAGCTCGGTGCAGCGGTCGGTCCGATCGATGGCCTCAAGGCACAGGGTCTGGGACTGCCGGACAGCCGCGGTGCGCTGGTCAACGAAGTGGTCCCGGGCAGCGCGGCGCTCAAGGCCGGCATCGAGCCGGGTGACGTGATCCGCTCGGTCAATGGCAGCCCGATCACTACCTTCAGTGACCTGCCGCCGGCCATCGGCGCGCTGCCGCCGGGCAGCAAGGTCCGCCTGAGCGTGCTGCGCGATGGCAAGGAGCGGGAGATCACCGCCACCCTGACCGAGCTCGCCGAGGACGCCGAGCGGGGCGCCTCCCGTCCGGCCGCGGAAACGGCCAAGCCGGAAACCGGCGCCAACGCCCTGCTGGGGCTGGAGGTGGCGGATCTGACCGCCGCGCAGCGCCAGCAGCTGGGCCTGTCGGCGGGTGAGGGTGTCCGCATCACCCGGGTCAACGGCCAGTCCGCGCGTGACGCCGGCCTGTCGCCGGGCCTGGTGGTGCTGCAGGTCGGCCGGACCCCGGTCGGCAGCGTGGCCGCGCTGAACAAGGCGCTGGGCAGTTACAGCAAGGGTGACGTGGTCATGTTGCTGGTCCGTGCCAACGGCAACAGCGCCTTCGTGGCGGTCAAGGCCGGGCAGTAAGCCCGCCCCGCCTGTGTTTCCGGGCCCGCTTCGGCGGGCCCGGTCGTTTCTGGGGGGGGCGTTGGCGACAATCGCTGCCGGGCCCACGCGGGATCGGGCCGGCCATGCGATAATCCGCAGTCATCCTGACGACGCGACGCGCCGCCGCCACCTATGTCTTCTGATTCGATGCGGTTCATCCGCAACTTCTCCATCATCGCCCACGTCGACCACGGCAAGTCCACGCTGGCCGATCGCATCATCCAGCTTTGCGGCGGCCTCCAGGCCCGCGAAATGGAGGCGCAGGTGCTCGACTCCAACCCGATCGAGCGCGAGCGTGGCATCACCATCAAGGCCCAGTCGGTCTCGCTGCCGTATGTCGCCAAAGACGGCCAGACCTACCACCTGAACTTCATCGACACCCCCGGGCACGTCGACTTCTCCTATGAAGTCAGCCGCTCGCTGGCCGCCTGCGAAGGCGCGCTGCTGGTGGTCGACGCGGCCCAGGGCGTGGAAGCGCAGTCGGTCGCCAACTGCTACACGGCGGTCGAGCAGGGGCTGGAAGTGGTGCCGGTGATCAACAAGATCGACCTGCCCACCGCCGACATCGACCGGGCCAAGGCCGAGATCGAGGCTGTCATCGGCATCGACGCCACCGACGCGGTCGCGGTCAGTGCCAAGACCGGCCTGAACGTGGTCGACGTGCTGGAGGCGATCGTGCATCGCATCCCGCCGCCGGTGCCGCGCGATACCGACAAGCTGCAGGCGCTGATCATCGACTCGTGGTTCGACAACTACCTGGGCGTGGTCTCGCTGGTGCGCGTGATGCAGGGCCAGATCAAGGCCGGCGACAAGCTGCAGGTGATGTCCACCGGCCGCACCCACCAGGTCGACAACGTCGGCGTGTTCACCCCCAAGCGCAAGGTGCTGCCGGCGCTGCGTGCCGGTGAAGTGGGCTGGGTCACGGCCAGCATCAAGGACGTGCATGGCGCGCCGGTGGGCGACACCCTGACCCTGGCCGCCGACCCGGCCGCCAAGCCGCTGCCGGGCTTCCAGGAAATGCAGCCGCGCGTGTTCGCCGGCCTGTTCCCGGTCGACGCCGAGGACTACCCGGATCTGCGCGAGGCGCTGGACAAGCTGCGCCTGAACGACGCGGCGCTGCGCTTCGAGCCGGAAAGCTCCGAGGCGATGGGCTTCGGCTTCCGTTGCGGCTTCCTGGGCATGCTGCACATGGAAATCGTGCAGGAGCGCCTGGAGCGCGAGTACAACCTGGACCTGATCAGCACCGCGCCGACCGTGGTCTACGAGGTGCTCAAGACCGACGGCACGATCATCAACATGGACAACCCGGCCAAGCTGCCGCCGGTGAACCATGTGCAGGAGATCCGCGAGCCGATCATCCGTGCCAACGTGCTCACCCCCGAGGAGTACATCGGCAACATCATCAAGCTGTGCGAAGAGAAGCGCGGCAGCCAGATCGGCATCAACTACCTGGGCAGCCAGGTGCAGATCAGCTATGAGCTGCCGATGGCCGAGGTGGTGCTGGACTTCTTCGACAAGCTCAAGTCGGTCAGCCGGGGCTACGCCTCGCTGGATTACCACTTCGTGCGCTTCGATGCCGGCCCGTTCGTCCGCGTGGACGTGCTGATCAATGGCGACAAGGTCGACGCACTGTCGCTGATCGTGCACCGCAGCCATGCCGACCGCCGCGGCCGCGAGCTGTGCGAGAAGATGAAGGAACTGATCCCGCGCCAGCAGTTCGACGTGGCGATCCAGGCCGCCGTCGGCTCGCAGATCATCTCCCGCACCACGGTCAAGGCCATGCGCAAGAACGTGCTGGCCAAGTGCTATGGTGGCGACGTTTCGCGCAAGAAGAAGCTGTTGGAGAAGCAGAAGGAAGGCAAGAAGCGCATGAAGCAGGTCGGCCGCGTGGAAATCCCGCAGGAAGCCTTCCTGGCCGTGCTGCAGATGGACAAGTAAGGCTGGACGGCATCTCCCGCGCCGCGCGGCACCGCCCTGGTGCCGCCGGGCGCGCAGGACAGGCATCCGCACCGCTGCAACCGTTCCCAAGGACACTGCATGAAATTGTTTGAGATCCTCCTGGTCGTATTGACGCTGGGCTCGGGCCTGGTCCTGCTGGCCGACCGCCTGTACTTCGCCAAACGGCGTGCCGCCCGTGCCTCGCTGCTGGACACCGAGCCGGTGCTGGTGGACTACGCGCGCGCGTTCTTCCCGGTGCTGGCGATCGTGCTGGTGGTGCGCAGCTTCATCGCAGAGCCCTACAAGATCCCGTCCAGCTCGATGATGCCCAACCTGCTGATCGGCGATTTCATCCTGGTCAACAAGTTCTCCTACGGCCTGCGCCTGCCGCTGAACAACGCCAAGGTCGTGCCGCTGGGCGAGCCCAAGCGTGGCGACGTGGTGGTGTTCCACTTCCCGGGCCATTCGGACAACGATCCGGCCAAGGGCGAGAACTTCATCAAGCGCGTGATCGGCGTGCCGGGCGACCAGATCGTGTTCCAAGGCAACGGCCTGATCCTCAACGGCGAGCCGGTCAAATACGACAACAAGGGCCTGTACGCCGGTCACCGTGGCCAGGGCGAGGGCAGCCAGCTGCTGGTCGAGCACCTGCCGGGCCGCACCCACACCGTGCTGGAGACCGAGTACCCGCGTGGCGAAGGCCAGTGGACCGTGCCGGCCGGCAAGTACCTGGTGATGGGCGACAACCGTGACAACAGCGATGATGGCCGCTTCTGGGGCCTGCTGCCGGAGGAAAATCTCCGCGGCAAGGCGTTCCTGATCTGGCTGAACTGCTCGGGCTGGTTCTGCAAGGACGGTTTCGAGCCGTCGCGGATCGGTACGGGTATCAATTGATCCATGGCACAGGCGTATCTGGGGAGAACGCAATGAAGACGATGAACACGCAGCGCGGCATGACCTTGACCTCGTTCCTGGTGGTGCTGATCGTGATTGGTTTCGGCCTGTACATCGGCATGAAGCTGTTCCCGATGTACCAGGAGTACTACGCGGTACGTTCGGCGCTCAAGGGCCTGGCCAAGGAGCCGGGCGTGGGCAAGATGGAACCGGCGCGCGTGCAGGACATGTTCTTCAAGCGCCTGAACATCAGCTACTCGGAAAATGTGAAGCCGGCCAACGTCAAGTTCGATCGCATCGACGGTGGCTGGAACATGAAGGTCGACTACGAGGTCCGCCGCGAACTGATCGGCAACCTCGACGTAGTGGGCAAATTTGATACGAACCAGGAATTGACCCTCAACGGTGTCGACTAAGACTTTCCAACGCGGTGACCGCATCGGTCACGCCTTCCAGGATCCGGGCCTGCTCCAGCAGGCCCTGACGCATCGCAGTGCCGGGTCGCCGAACAACGAGCGGCTGGAGTTCCTTGGCGACAGCATCGTCAACATGATGGTGGCCCAGGCGCTGTACCAGCGCTGGCCCAAGGCCGATGAGGGCGCGCTTACCCGTGCCCGCGCCGAGCTGGTGCGCGAAGGCGCGCTGGCGGTGATCGCCCGCACCCTCGAGCTGGGCGACCGGCTGATCCTGGGGCCTGGCGAAATGAAGACCGGCGGCCATCGCCGCGATTCGATCCTGGCCGACGCCCTGGAGGCGGTGGTGGCGGCGATCTACCTCGACGCCGGCTTCGCGGCCTGCCAGCAGGTGGTGCTGCCCTGGTTCGGTCCCTCGATGGAGGCGCTGCCGGCCACCGGCAAGCCCGAGAAGGACCCCAAGACCCGCCTGCAGGAATGGCTGCAGGCCCGACAGAGGACGCTGCCGCTGTACGAGCTGTTGTCAGAGTCGGGTGACGACCATGCCAAGACCTTCCGGGTACGCTGCGGCGTAGCCGATCCCGCTGTCAGCACCGAAGGCGAAGGTGCCTCGCGACGGCTGGCCGAACAACAGGCGGCTGCGGCCGCCCTCGAGCAACTGGATTCCAAGTGAGCGAAGCAACCTCCCATCATTGCGGCAGCGTGGCGGTCATCGGCCGCCCCAACGTCGGCAAATCCACCCTGACCAACGCCCTGGTGGGCGCCAAGGTCAGCATCGTGTCCAACCGTCCGCAGACCACGCGGCACCGGCTGCTCGGCATCGCCAGCTACCCGGAAGGGCAGTTGGTGCTGGTGGACACGCCCGGCCTGCACCGGGTGCAGAAACGCGCCATGAACCGGGTCATGAACCGCGCCGCGCGCGGTTCGCTGGAAGGCGTGGACGCGGGCATGCTGGTGATCGAAGCCGGGCGCTGGGACGAGGAGGACACCCTGGCCTTCAACGTGCTCAGTGACTCGGGCATCCCGGTGGTGCTGGTGGTCAACAAGGTCGACCGCCTGAAGGACAAGGCCGCGCTGCTGCCGTTCCTGCAGCAGGTCACCGAAGGCCGCACGTTCGCCGCCGTTCATCCCATTTCGGCGCAGAAGCGCAATGGCCTGGAAGCCCTGGTGCGCGACCTGCTGAAGCTGTTGCCGGAAGCGCCGCCGATGTTCGGCGAAGATGAGATCACCGACCGCAGCCAGCGCTTCCTGGCCGGCGAACTGGTCCGCGAGCAGTTGATGCGTCAGCTGGGCGAGGAACTGCCGTACGCCACCACGGTGGAGATCGAGCGCTTCGTCGAGGACGGCAACCTGCTGCGCATCGGTGCGGTGATCTGGGTCGAGCGCGAGGGCCAGAAGGCGATTGTGATCGGCAAGGGCGGCACCCGCCTGAAGGACATCGGCGCCAAGTCGCGCATGCAGATGGAACGGCTGTTCGGTGCCAAGGTGTTCCTGGAGACCTGGGTGCGCGTGCGTGAAGGCTGGTCCGACGACGAGGCCGCGCTGAAGGCGTTCGGCTACGAATAAGCCGGGCAGGCGTGTCGTCCACCGACGGCCGCCGGCCTGCCACCTGCCTGCCGTGGACCGCTGAGCCATGCGCATCGACGACGAACCCGCTTTCGTGCTGCATGCCAGGGCCTGGCGGGAGACCAGCCTGCTGGTGGAAGTCCTGACCGAGCAGCACGGCCGGCTCGGCCTGCTCGCGCGTGGCGTCAGCAGTCCGCGCAGCCAGGCGCTGCGCGCGGCCCTGCAACCGCTGCAGTGGATCCGCTTCAGCGCCGTGCAACGCGGTGAACTGGCCCAGTTGCGCGGTGCCGAGGCACTCGATGCCGCGCCGCGGCTCGGTGGCGATGCCATGCTGGCCGGCTTCTACATCAGTGAACTGATCATGCGGCTGGCGCCCCGCCAGGATCCGCTGCCCGAGCTATACGACCACTACGGCCTGGTGCGGCAACGGCTGCGCGACGGTGAACCGCTGGCCTGGACCCTGCGCCGGTTCGAGCGCGACCTGCTCGACGTCCTCGGCGTCGGCTTCGACCTGGCCCATGGCAGCGATGGCGAGCCGGTCGACCCGGCCGCCCGCTACGAACTGGATCCGCAGGAGGGGCCGCGCCGCCTGCTCAGCGAGCGGGGGGCCGACCCGCGCCGGGGCACGGCCACCGGCAGCGCCTTGCTGGCCTTGGCCGAGGATCGCCTGCCGGGGGCCGACGACCTGGCCAGCCTGCGCCGGAGCATGCGCGCGGTGCTGCTGCACCACCTGGGCGGGCGCGGCCTGAAGTCATGGGAAATGCTCGAGGACCTGTCGCGCCGCCGCTGACCGGGCGGAAAGGGCACGCCAACGCGGCCCGGTAGAGCCGGGCCACGCCCGGCTACGTGCGGTCCCGGTAGAGCCAGCCCATGCCCGGCCAAGTGCAGTCCCGGTAGAGCCAGGCCATGCCCGGCTACGTGCGATCCCGGTAGAGCCAGCCCATGCCCGGCCAAGTGCAGTCCTGGTAGAGCCGGGCCATGCCCGGCTACGTGCAGTCCCGGTAGAGCCAGGCCATGCCCGGCTGCCTCGGCCTCAATGCAACAATGATTCCACCGCCGCACGGAACTGGGTATGCGCCCCGCTGGACTGCGGCGCCTGGTGCAGCTGTCGCACCGCCCGGGCCAGCCGCGCCGCACCGACGAAGCCGCAACTGGCCTGGAGCCGGTGCAACTGCCCGTGCAGCGCACGCACGTCCTCTTGCAGCAAGGCCTGCGCGACCGCGTCGCGGACCCCGGGCAACTCGGCCAGGAACAGCTCGCGCAGGGCGATCAGGTGATGGCGCTGGCCATTCAGGGCCGCCAGGGCGGTGATCTCGTCCCAGTCCTGGCGTTCGCCTTCGGCGCTGCCGCCGATGGGGGACGGGGCGCTGCCGGGGCTGTTGACCAGCGCCCGACGCACCGCCTTGAGCAGTTGTTCGCCGGTGAGCGGCTTGACCAGCGTTTCGCTGAAGCCGGCATCGCGCAGGCGCGCGTGCATGCTGGTATCGCCGTCGGCGGTATGCGCCAGCGCCGGGGTGTCCGGCCGCGAGCGGCGCAGCTGCTCCAGCAACTGGGTGCCGTTGCCGTCAGGCAGGTTCACGTCGATCAGCCACAGGTCGTGCTGGCCGCTGCGTGCGCGGTCCATCGCCGATGCCAGCGAATCGGCGGTATCCACCTCGGCGGGCAGGGTCTCCAGTGCGGCCTTGAAGAAGCCGCGACTGATGGTGTCGTCCTCGACGAGCAGGAATCGGGGCATGGGATCCCGCGGGGTCATCTGCATTGGGGCTGCCTCCATGTCAGCTATGCACCATATTAAACATGCCGACGCCCGCTGCAAGCGGTTCCAACCGGGTTGGCGGCAGTCCGAGCCACGTATCTGCGACAATACGCACCCTTTTTGCCCGCAGCCTGTTGCCACGTGGCCCGATCCCGCTCCCGCCTCGACCGTACCCCCTTCCAGACCGACATCCTCGACCTCAGCCACGATGGCCGTGGCGTGGCCCGCCGCGACGGCGAGGGTAGCAAGGTCACCTTCATCACCGGCGCGCTGCCGGGCGAGGTGGTGACCGCCGAACCGACTGCCCGCAACCGCCACTTCGACGAAGCGCGCACCCTGGAGGTGCTGCAGCCGTCGGCGCAGCGGGTGACCCCCCGGTGCCCGCATTTCGGCGTCTGCGCCGGCTGCGTGCTGCAGCACCTGGAGGAGTCGCAGCAGATCGTGGCCAAACAGCGCGTGCTGATGGACAACCTGACCCGGATCGGCCACGTCAGCCCCGGCACGGTGTTGCCGCCGCTGGTCGGCGAGAGCTGGGGTTACCGCCGCAAGGGGCGGTTCTCGGTGCGTCGGGTGGAAAAGAAGGACAAGACCCTGGTCGGCTTCCGCGAGCAGGACCCGCGCTTCGTGGCCGACCTGTCGCAGTGCCTGACCGTGATCCCGGAGATCGGCAGCAAGGTGGGCGCCATGGCGACCTTCATCGAGACCCTGGACGGCAAGCGCGATATCCCGCAGATCGAGTTCATCGCCGGCGATGACGCGATCATGCTGACCATCCGCCACATGCAGCCGCTCAGCGACGCCGACCGCGCCGCATGGACCGCCTTCGGGCAGGACCATGGCTTTGCCATTTCGCTGCAGCCCGGCGGCGTGGAATCGGTGCAGCCCCTGTGGCCGGCCGAGGTGCCCCTGTCGTTCAAGCTGGCCCCGTGGGACGTGGAGCTGGCGTTCCGCCCGCTGGACTTCATCCAGGTCAACGCCTCGCTCAACGTGAAGATGATCGCGCTGGCGCTGGACCTGCTCGACGCCGGCCCGGACGAGCGCGTGCTCGACCTGTTCTGCGGGCTGGGCAACTTCACCCTGCCGCTGGCGCGTACCGTGCGCGAAGTGGTCGGCGTGGAGGGCGAGGCCGGGCTGGTGGCGCGCGCCAAGGAAAACGCGGCGCGCAACGGCCTGGACAACGCGCAGTTCTTTGCCGCCGACCTCACCCAGGACCAGCGCCAGACCCCGTGGATGCGCCAGGGCTTCGACAAGCTGCTGCTGGATCCACCGCGTTCGGGCGCCATCGAGGTGCTGCAGCAGCTGCCGCTGAAGCAGTTCAAGCGCATCGTGTACGTGAGCTGCCACCCGGGCTCGCTGGCGCGCGATGCCGGCTACCTGGTCAACGAGCAGGGCTTCACCCTGGTCAGCGCCGGTGCGATGGACATGTTCCCGCACACCGCCCACGTGGAAAGCATCGCGGTGTTCGAAAAGCGCTGATCCGCGCCTGCGCTCGAGCCGCCGATGCCGCGCATCGGCGCTCGGCCCACCCGGCGCCTCACTGCGCCGGCGCGTTCACCCAGTGGCCGTCCCGCCAGGCGAACGCCATGGTCTGGTGGCCGCGTTCGCCGCCGGCACCGGCGCTGACATCGCACTCGATCACCGGCGCGTCATCGCCGACCGCGCAGTCCTGCACGCCGAACACCTCGGCCTCGCGCATCGCCAGCGCCAGGTCCTGGCGCGTGCCCGCATCCTGCTCGCGTGCCAGGCGGGCCGCGAAGCGTTCGCGCAGCAGCACCTGTACCCGCGCCAGCGGCGGCACCGGCACCGGCAACGCACGCTGCGCGTACTGCAGTTCCCATGCCTCGCCCACGCGACTGAAACGCAGCAGGCGATGCACCACCTCCGGCCCGGCCTGGGCCGAGCCGATGCAGTCCACGCTCGGCACTGCCGCATCGGCGGCCGGCAGGCAGCCGGACAGGGCCAGCAGGCGCGGGCGGAACGCGTCGGCGATCAGGCGACGGGTGGGGCTCTCCGGGCGCTCGGCGATGGCCTCCTCGAACAGACGGTCCATCGCAGCCTGGGCCTGGGCAAGAGTCGGATCGGGCATGCCGGCGGCCTGCGCGGCGGGCAGCGCCATCAGCAGCATCGGCAGGGCGGCCAGCGGCGGGAAACGGGGGCAGCGTGGCATCGGGGGACCGGCTCCTTGGAAAGGGCGCGCAGTGTAGGCCGCGCGCGCCATAATGCACGCATGGGCATTGAAATCGAACGCAAATACCGGGTCACCGGCGATGGCTGGCGCACTGCCGCGCACGCGGTGATCCCGATGGCGCAGGGCTACATCAACGACACCGCCGCGCTGGACAGTGGCGCGCAGAAGGCCTCGGTGCGCGTGCGCATCCAGGGCGAGCAGGCCTTCCTCAACCTGAAGTCGCGCGAGATCGGCCACACCCGGCAGGAGTTCGACTACCCGATTCCCGTCGAGGATGCGCGCGCGCTGCTGGCGCTGTGCGTGGGCGGGCTGATCGACAAGCGCCGGCACCTGGTTCACCACGCCGGGCTGGTCTGGGAAGTGGACGAATTCCTCGGCGACAACGCCGGTCTGGTGGTGGCCGAAGTCGAACTGGACCACGCCGACCAGGCCATCGACCTGCCGGACTGGGCGGGTGCGGAAGTCACCGACCAGGTCCGCTACTACAACCTGGCCCTGGCCGCGCACCCGTTCGCGCGCTGGTCGGCCGCTGAACGCGGCTGAGCCCCGCCTTGCATTCGGCCAGGGCGGCCCACAGTGTGGTGGCATGAAAATCGAAATCTGGTCCGACGTGGTGTGCCCCTGGTGCTGGATCGGCAAGCAGCGTTTCGAGCAGGGCCTGGCCCTGCTCGGCGACGAGGCGCCGCAGGTCGAGGTGACCTGGCGTCCGTTCCTGCTCGACCCGGACGCGGGGACCACCCCGGTGCCGCTGCGCGAGGCGTACCAGGCCAAGTTCGGCAGTGCCGAGCGCACCGCGCAGATCCTTACCCAGACGCAGGCCACCGCGCGTGCCGAAGGCCTGCCGATGGACTTCGACCAGGGCCAGGTGCGGGTGACCACGCTGCCCGCGCATCGGCTGATGTGGTTGGCCGGGCGTGAAGGCGTCCAGGCGGCCGTTGGCGAGGCGCTGTTCCGGGCCCATTTCGTCCATGGCCGCAACCTGGCCGAGCCGCAGACCCTGATCGAGGCGGCCGCCGCCGGGGGGATCCCGGCCGAGCGGGTCACTGCGCTGCTGGCCGGCGAGGAGGGTCGGGAGGAGATCGACGCCCAGCTCGCCCGGGCCCAGGCGTTGGGCATCCAGTCGGTGCCGACCTTCGTGGTCAACGACCGTTACGCGCTCCAGGGCGCCCAGCCGCCGGAAGCGTTTGCCCAGGCGCTGCGCCAGATCGCCGCCGAAACGGCCCAGCCTGCCGGACCCGCCGGCGGCCATCGCTGCGACGTGGACGGTTGCCCCTGAGTGAATGCGCCCGGGGCCGCAGCCGTGGCCTAGCGCGTGTGCGTTCTGCGACAATGCGGCGGTGCGCCATCACGGCGTCCCGTATTGGAGATCGACCATGCTCGTGATCGGCGTTGCCGGGACCGAACTCACCGCCCAGGAACGCGCGTGGCTGCAGCACGACGCCGTGGCCGGGGTGATCCTGTTCAAGCGCAATTTCGCCTCGCGCCAGCAGGTGGCCGAGCTGTCGGCCGCGATCCGCGCCGCCGCACCGCGCCCGCAGTTGATCTGCGTGGACCAGGAAGGGGGGCGGGTGCAGCGCTTCCGCGACGGCTACAGCGCGCTGCCGCCGCTGCACGGCTTCGATGCGCTGTACCGGCAGGATCCTGAGGCGGCGCTGGCCCTGGCCGAGCAGCACGCCTGGCTGATGGCCAGCGAGGTGCGCGCCAGTGGCGTGGACCTGAGCTTCGCCCCGGTGGTCGACCTCGGCCGCGGCAACCTGGCCATCGGCGATCGCGCCTTCAGCGCCGATCCGCAGGTGGTGGCGGCGTTCACCGCCGCCTACGTGCGCGGCATGCACAGCGTGGGCATGGCCGCCACCCTCAAGCACTTCCCCGGCCATGGCACGGTGCGCGAAGACACCCATTTCAACGATGCCTCCGACCCGCGCTCGCTGGACGAGCTGCGCGCGCTGGACCTGGTGCCGTTCGCCGCCGGCATCGATGCCGGCGCCGATGCGGTGATGATGGCCCACGTGGTCTACCCGCAGGTGGCCCCGGAGCCGGCCGGCTACTCGCCGCGCTGGATCCAGCAGATCCTGCGCGGGGAGATGGGCTTCGGCGGCGTGGTGTTCTCCGATGACATCGGCATGGCGGCCTCGTTCTCCGCCGGCGGCGTGAAGGCGCGCGTGGATGCGCACCTGGATGCCGGCTGCGACGTGGTGCTGGTCTGCCACCCCGAGCTGGTCGAAGAATCGCTGCGCGCGGTCGAACCGCGCACCCTCAATACCGCCGCGCTGCTGGGCCTGATCGGCCGCGGCGCGCTTGGCTGGGATGGCCTGCTGGCCGATGCCCGCCACGGCGCCACCCAATCCCGTTTGCTTGACACCCTTGGAAGAACCGTCTGATGCCCAACCTCACCATTTCCCAGGCCCTGGCCAAGGCCGACCTGCTGGTCGACCGCCCCACCATCGACACGGCCATCGCCGGCATCGCCGACGCCATCGCGCGCGACTACAAGGGCGAAGTGCCGCTGTTCCTGTCGATCATGCACGGCGCGCTGCCGTTCGCCGGCCAGCTCGCGCTGGAACTGGGCGCACGCGGCCAGGACGTGCAGTTCGATTACCTGCACGCCACCCGCTACCGCGGTGAAACCACCGGCGGCGACCTGGTCTGGAAGCACAAGCCGGCCACCGCGCTGTTCGGCCGCCGCGTGCTGCTGGTCGACGACATCCTCGACGAAGGCTACACGCTGCAGGGCGTGCGCACCTGGTGCCTGGAGCAGGGCGCCACCGACGTGCGCATCGCCGCACTCACGGTGAAGAAGCACGACCGCGCGCTGCCGGACGTGAAAGCCGACTACGCCGGCATCGAACTGCCGGACCGCTACGTGTTCGGGTTCGGCATGGACGTCAACGAGACCCTGCGCTGCGTGCCGGCCATCTACGCGATGAAGGAATGATGGAACACATTGCACTGGCCGTCATTGGCGGCACCGGCGTGTACAAGCTGGCCCAGCTCGACGATGTCAGCAGCCACCAGGTGGAAACGCGTTACGGCACCCCGTCCGGCCCGATCCGGGTCGGCACGCTGCTCGGCCAGCGCGTGGCGTTCCTCGCCCGCCATGGCGAGGGCCATTCGCTGCCGCCGCACAAGATCAACTACCGCGCCAACCTCGCTGCGTTGCAGCAGATCGGCGCCACGCGGGTGCTCGCGCTCAATACGGTGGGCGGCATCACCGACCAGTTCGGCCCGCGCGTCCTGGCCTGCCCGGACCAGTTGATCGATTACACCTGGGGCCGCATCTCCACCCTGAGTGAAGAACCCGGCAGCGAGGTGCTGCACGTGGACTTCGGCCATCCGTACACGCCGATGCTGCGCAGCAAGGTGCTGGCCGCGGCCAAGGTCACCGGCGTGCGCCTGCACGACGGCGGCTGTTACGGCGCCACCCAGGGGCCGCGGCTGGAGACCAATGCGGAAATCGCGCGGATGCGCCGCGATGGCTGCGACCTGGTCGGCATGACCGGCATGCCCGAAGCGAGCCTGGCGCGTGAGCTGGGGCTGGACTACGCGTGCCTGGCGATCGTGGCCAACTGGGCCGCCGGCTGTGGCGATGGCGATGAAATCACGATGGCCGAGGTGTTGGCGAACGTGGATGCCGCCTCGGCCGGATTGCCGGAACTGGTCGGCGAATTGGCGCGGGGGTGATTGTCATTGCGGAGCAAGCTTTGCATACTCCGCCAGTGCGCTGGTTGAGCGTACACCACCCATTCATTGAAGAAGGTCTCGCATCACCATGCCGAACGGTACCGTCAAGTGGTTCAACGACGCCAAGGGATTTGGCTTTATTTCGCCGGAGGACGGCAGCGCCGACGTCTTCGCGCACTTCTCCGCGATCAACTCCAAGGGCTTCCGCAGTCTGCAGGAAGGCCAGCGTGTCACGTATGACGTGACCCAGGGCCCGAAGGGCGCCCAAGCCTCGAACATCGTGCCGGCGGCTGAGTAATTCTTCGCGCCGTGCATTGAAAACCCCGCTTCGGCGGGGTTTTTTTTAGCGGTCGCCGCGCAGGCTGTCGGTCGCTGACCCGCGCAGCGCGTGATGTAGATCACGAATAAGGACATCCATGACACAACGACGGACCATCGCCATCGTCGGCTACGGGACGGCGGGGCAAGCGCTTGCCGTGCTGCTTTCACGCGATCATCACGACGTGCACGTTCTCGAACGCGTCGCGGAGCCGGGCCCGGTGGGTGCCGGCTTCCTGCTGCAGCCCAGTGGCCTGGAGGTGTTGTGGCAGATGGGGCTGCTGCCGCAGGTGCTCGCACACGGCGCGCCGGTGCGACGCCTGTATGGCGACACTCCGTGCGGCCGTACCGTGATGGAGATGGGCTACGCCAGCCTGGACCCCCGCCTGCATGGGGTCGGCATGCAGCGTGGCGCGCTGTTCGCGTTGCTGGCCGATGCATGGACGCATCCGCAGAACCTTCAGGCCGGCACCGGCATCGTCGACGTGGATGCCGACCAGGGGCGCGTGCGCGACGCGCGCGGTCACTGGCATGGGCCGTACGACCTGGTGATCGCCGCCGACGGTTCGGCCTCGGCCCTGCGCACGCACGTGCAGGGCACCCGGCTGGATCGCGAATACCCGTGGGGCGCGCTGTGGTGCCTGCTGCCGGGCGGCGACTGGGCCCACCCCGACGAGCTGCGCCAGCGCTACGTGGCGGCGCGCAAGATGATCGGCTTGTTGCCGGTGGGCACGCGACCCGGCAATGACGTGCCGCAGTTGAGTTTCTTCTGGAGCCTGCCGCGTGACCAGTTCGCGCAGTGGGAACGCGATGGCCTGCAGCGCTGGCTCGATGAGATCGCCACCTTGTGGCCGCAGGCGCACGCGCGGCTGGGCGGCATCGGCGACGGCGCGCAGCTGGCGCGCGCCGGCTACCGCGACGCGGTGATGACGCGCTGGAGCCGTGGCCGGCTGGTGCTGGCCGGCGATGCCGCGCATGCCATGAGCCCGCAGCTGGGACAGGGCGCGAACATGGCCCTGCGCGACGCGCTGGCGTTGCGCGATGCGTTGCGCGTCCACTCCGACCGCGACGCCGCGCTGCAGGCCTATGCCGCGCAGCGGCGCGCGCACGTGGCGATCTATCACTTCTGGAGCCGCTGGTTGACGCCCTTGTTCCAGTCCGAGCGGGACATGGCCGCGCGTGCGCGCGACCTGTTGCTCAAGCCACTGGGCGACCTGCCCGGCGGACGCGGGCACATGCTGCGCGTGCTCAGCGGCACCCAGCGTGGCTGGCTCGGCAAGCTCGGGTTGTCGCCCGGCTTCATCGAGGCGCTGGCCACGCACACCCAGGCGCGCACGCCCGGGTAACCGCCGCAGCAGCTTGCCTGCGACGCCGGTGAAGAGCCGATTAACATTCATTGACGGTGGACTCACCCTGGATCTGCGACAAGGGAAGGGCAGACGCAGCCGCGTGTGCTCCTGTCGCCCACCGCCACGACCATCGTGTCGGCGAGGCCACCGCTACCCTTTGGATGCCCTGGACCCACACCTTGCCAAGCGCAGGGTGGCGTGCGGCGACTGCGCCCCCGGTCCGCGATGGACCGATCGCACCCCGAAGGAGATCGACATGTTGTTCCCGGCCGAAGCCCTGGATGCTGAAATCTGCAAACTGCGCGGACTACTGCAGATGCTGCATGAGGATCAGCCCGACATGATGGACGATGTATTCGAATTCCACGTCACCAGCCTGATCACCCACGCCGCGCCAGACCAGCACGCGCGCATCCGCGCCGCGGCACTCGCGATGATGGGCGAGATCCTGCGGCAACCGGTGCGGCCCCGGCCGCAGACCCCGGACATCCGGCTGATGCCGGACGTCCTGGTCCCGGCGATGTAGCTCATGCGCTGCGGGCGGGCAGGGCGATGGCGTGGTCTTCCACGCACGCCACCAGCTGCTCGCCCGGTGCCAGCACCGGGGCCACCCCGGCAGTGAACCGCGACCATGCCGGCAGCACGCTCAGGCGCTCGCGCAGCCAGAACGCCGGCCAGCGTCGCTGCATGCCCGGCAGCTTGGCCAACGGATGGATGTGTCCGCACAGCACGTGCAGCGACGGATGCGGCTCTGGATCGTGGCGCAGCAGGAAGGGGCCGGCCTCCAGCCGTTCGCCGAGCAGCGTGATGCCCAGATCGGCCTTGGGCAGGGCACGGTCGTGATTGCCGGTGAGCGCGCCGATCTCGACGTCCGCATGCAGTTCGCGCCAGCCCTGCCATTGCCGGTACCACGCGCTGCGATGCGCGACGCCGTGCAGCACATCGCCCAGGATCCACAGCGACGCCACCGCGTGCTGGTTCAGCAGCACCGACAGGCGCTGCAGATCGTCGCCGGTTCCGCCGCTGGGCAGTCCGATCCCCGCCCGCCGGAACACATCGGCCTTGCCCAGGTGCAGGTCGGCGATCAGCAGTGCCTTGCGTGCGGGCCAGTAGAGCGCACGCGCGCCGAGCAGCAGCACCGGCTCCCCGGCGATCGTGGTCGGCAGTTCAGGGGCCATGGCGTGTCTCCAGTTGCCGTGCAGCGCGCTGCACGCGGGTTTTCCAGTCTTCGTTGCTCAGCTGGCCGCGCAGGCGTTCCGCCCACAGCGGGAACGACAGCGGCCCCAGGCTGGTGGGCGCCTGCAGGCTCAACGTCCGCGCCTGGCAGCGTTGCAGCGTGGTGGCCAGGCTGGTCATGTCCAGCTGCGCATGCAGGACCTCGCGCTCGGCAAGCGCAAGCAGGATGTGGTCGGGGTCGTGCTGGCGCAGCACGTCGTACAACAGCCCGCTGGATGCCTGCAGCTGGCGCAGGCTGCGTGGCGTACGGCCGGGCAGTGCGGGCACCAGCAGGCCGGACACGCGCGCGATGTCGCGGAACTGGCGCCGTGCCAGCTCGCCGAGGTTGAGGCTGTCGCGCAGGTCTTCGAACAGATGCGCCGGCTCCAGCAGCGCGCGCACGCCGGGTGCGTCCAGTTCTACCGCGCGGGCCGGTGCCAGCACGAAACCGTAGTCGTTGGCCGCGTAGCCGATCGTGTTGGCCTGCAGCCGCGTCAGCCGCATCGCCATCAGGGCGGCCACGCCTTCGTTGACCTGGCGCCCGGCGAAGGGGTACACGAAGACGAACTGGCCCTCGCGCCGGCGCACCACTTCCACCAGCAGCCGTGTGGGTGAGGGCAGTTCGGACAGCCGCGACTGCAGCGCCAGCAACGGTGCCAGCCAGCGCATCTCCGGCGAAGGCGCCGGCGCGTCGAACACCGCCTCCATTTCATGCCCCAACGCGTCGGACAAGGGCAGGCGGCCGCCCTGCCAGCGCGGCACCAGGCCATCGCCGCCCTTGGCCAGGCGCACGTAGGCCGTCAGGTTCTCCAGGCGCACCAGCTCCAGCAGGCGGCCGGCGAACTGGAAGCGGTCGCCCGGGCGCAGGCGCCCGACGAACTGTTCTTCCACCGCGCCCAGGCGGCCACCACGCAGGAACTGCACCACCGCGCTGCCATCGCTGGTGATGGTGCCGATCGACAGCCGGTGGCGCAGGGCGACGCGGCGGTCGTGGACGCGATACACGCCGTCGTCGTCGAGGACGACCTTGTGGAAGTCCGGGTACTGCGCCAGCGCGCGGCCGCCCTGCACGATGAAGTCGAGCACCGCCTGCCAGTGGGTGTGATCGAGCGCGGCGAATGCATGCGTGCGCCGGACCTGTTCAAACAGGGCATCGGCCTGGAAGCCACCGCCAAGCGCGCAGCTCACGCAGTGCTGCGCCAGCACGTCCAGCGACAAGGTCGGGGGATGCCGTGCCTCGATCACCCCGGTGGCAAGCGCGCGCCGTGCCGCGGCGTATTCGACCAGCTCCAGCGCATGCGACGGCACGCACACGATGTGCCCGGATTCGCCCGGGCGATGGCGGGCGCGGCCGGCGCGCTGCAGCAGCCGCGCGATGCCCTTGGGGCTGCCGATCTGCAGCACCTGGTCCACGGCCGGGAAGTCCACGCCCAGGTCCAGGCTGGAGGTGGCCACCACGCAGCGCAGCCGTCCCTCGCGCAGGCCCTGCTCGGCATCGCGCCGCAGGGCCGGGTCCAGCGACCCATGGTGCAGCGCGAGCGTGGCCGGGTCTTCGGGCCATACCGCCGACAGCGCCTGGTGCCACAGCTCTGCGTGCGCGCGGGTGTTGGTGAACAGCAGGCTGGTGCCGACGGCCAGCAGTTTCTCCAGCACGCGCTGCAACTGCGACAGGCCCAGGTGGCCCGCCCACGGGAAACGTTCGCCATGCGCCGGCAGCAGGGTCTCCACGCTGACCGGCCGCGGCCGCGCGCCGGCTACCAGCGGTGCATCGGGCAGGTCCGGCAGCAGCACCTCGCGCGCCTGGTCCAGGTTGCCCAGCGTCGCCGACAGCCCCCACAGCTGCAGCGCGGGCAGGGCATCGCGCAGCCGGCGCAGGTTCAACTGCAGCAGGACGCCGCGCTTGTTGCCCAGCAGTTCGTGCCATTCGTCGACCACCACGCAGCGCAGCTGCCGCATCTTCGCCAGGCCGTCGGGATAGCTGAGCAGCAGCGCCAGCGATTCGGGCGTGGTCACCAGCACGTCCACGCGGCCCTCGCGCGCCAGCCGCTTGTCGCGGGCGCTGGCGTCGCCGGTGCGCAGGCCCACCTGCCAGTCCAGGCCGAGCGCCGCCAGCGGCTCGCGCAGGGCGCGCGCGGTGTCGCTGGCGAGTGCGCGCAACGGGGTGATCCACAGCACCTGCAGCGCCGGTACCGGCGTGCGTGCACGGCCGGTGCGCACGACCGGCAGCGGATCGGCCAGGGCCTGCAGCAGCGGCCCGCCAAACATCGCCAAGGTCTTGCCGCTGCCAGTGGGGGTGTGCAGCAGCCCGGACGCACCGGCCAGGTAGTGGCGCCACATCGCCTTCTGGAACGGCAGCGGCGTCCAGCCGCGGCTGTCGAACCACGCGGCCAGCCGCGCCATCGCCTCGCGCCGGGTCACCGCGCCAGCGCCTGCAGCTGGGCAAGCGTGTCTGCTTCGCTGGCCGGCTTGTCCTGACGCCAGCGCAGGATGCGCGGGAAGCGCACCGCGATGCCCGACTTGTGCCGGCTGCTGCGGTTGACGGCT
Organism: Stenotrophomonas sp. BIGb0135; assembly: GCF_024810105.1. GTDB lineage: Bacteria > Pseudomonadota > Gammaproteobacteria > Xanthomonadales > Xanthomonadaceae > Stenotrophomonas > Stenotrophomonas maltophilia_AB. The sequence continues at coordinate 250,367 of NZ_JANUDX010000003.1, read as the reverse complement.
TCGAAGCCCAGTTCGAACACCTGCTCGCCGCGCACGCTGCGCACCGGCCCGAAGCGCTCCACGGTGTTGGCGCGTATCCAGCGGTCCAGGGCGAGGATTTCCTTGTCGTCCAGGCCCGAATAGGCCTTGGCCACCGGCACCAGTCTGTCGCCGTCCCACACCCCGAAGGTGTAGTCGGTGTACAGCGTGCTGCGCCGGCCGTGACCGGCCTGTGCGTAGATCATCACCGCATCGATGGTGAGCGGATCGATCTTCCACTTCCACCAGTCGCCGCGTCGCCGACCGCTCTGGTAGGGCGAATCGTGGCGCTTGAGCATCAACCCTTCCACCCCGCGCTCGCGCGCGAGCACGCGCTGCGCCGCCGCCGCCGGCCAGTCGCTCGCCTCGACCGTGGGCGACAGCGCGATCCGCGGGTCCGCCAGTGGCGCCAGCAGCGCCGCCAGCCGCGTGCGCCGCGCGTGCAGCGGCTGCGCGCGCAGGTCCTCGCCATCGGCTTCGAGCAGGTCGTAGGCCAACACGCGCACCGGCGTGTCGCGCAGGGTCTTGGGCCCCGGCTTGCGGCGCTGGATGCGGGTCTGCAGCGCGGTGAACGGCAGCGGGTGCTCGTCGCCATCGCGCCAGGCCAGCAGCTCGCCGTCGATCACGCAGCCATCGGGCAGTGCCATCGCAGCTGCCTCGATCTCGGGGAAGCGCCCGTCCAGGCGCTCCTCGCCGCGCGACCACAGCGCCACTTCTCCCTGGCGGCGCAGCAGCTGCAGGCGGATGCCGTCCCACTTCCATTCCAGGGTCCAGTCGGTGATCGGCCCCAGCCGCTCGACCTCGACTTCGAGCGGGGAGGCGAGGAAGAACGGATACGGTTGCTGCCGGTCCTCCGGCCGCTCCTCGGGCGACAGCAGCGCTGCCAGCAGCCCGGGCGAGGGCACCCATTCGCCCAGCATGCGCTGGGCGATGCGCGCGATGTCGATGCCGGACAGGTCGGCCAGCGCCTGCTGCACCACGCGCTGCGACACGCCCACCCGCAGCGCGCCGGTCAGCAGCTTGTTGAAGACCAGGCGTTCGCCGGCAGGCAGCTGGCGCCAGCCGGCCACCACCGCCGCGCGGCGTACCGCATCGTCCTGGTTGGCTACGGCCAGCAGGTGCGCTTCGATCCAGTCGGCCAGGGGCCGGTCGACGCCGCGTTCGGGCGGATCATCGAGCAGCAGGGTCAGGGTCTCGGCGAGATCGCCGACCTGGTCGTAGCTGTCGTTGACCAACCATGCAGGCAGGCCGGATTCTTCGCTGATCCACGCGCGCAGTTCGGCGCTGGCGGCGATCTTGCGGCGCGCGCCGCCGACCTTGCCGCCGCTGAGCAGGTACAGCGCCCAGGCCGCGTCGTGCGGGCGTGCATCGCGGAAGTAGGCGACCAGCGCGGCGCGCTTGTCGAGCGTCGCGGTGCTGCGGTCCAGGCGCTGGTAGAGCGCGGCGAATGCCTTCATTCCTCGCTCCCGAAATCGGTCCGGAAGGCTTCGGCGGCCACGCCGCGTTCGCGCAGGAAGGGGATCAGGGCGTCGGTGTTGCCATGGGTGGCGATCACCCGCCGCGCACCGGTCTGCGCGATGGTCTGCAGCAACGCCGGCCAGTCGGCATGGTCGGAGACCACGAAACCGCGGTCGTAATTGCGGCGGCGACGGTTGCCGCGCAGGCGCATCCAGCCCGACGCAAAGCCGAGCTGGTGCTTGCCGAAGCGGCGCAGCCACGGCGTGCCGGCGGCCGAGGGCGGGGCCAGGATCAGCTTGCCGGCGGCATCCGGCTGCCGGCCCTGCTCGGCCACGGTGTGGGTCTCGAGCATGGGGATGCCGGCCTGCCGGTACACCGCCACGCCGTTGGCGATGGCACCGTGCAGCCACGCCGGCTGGTCGTCCAGCGGCAGCAGCTCGGCCAGGATCCGCTGCGCCTTGCCCAGCGCGTAGCACAGCAGGATCGCCGCCTCGCCGCGCGCGGCGCATTCATGCCGCCAGGCCACGATGTCCGCGGCGACCTCGGCGGTGTCCTGCCAGCGATAGATGGGCAGCGCAAACGTGGCCTCGGTGATGAACACGTCGCAGGGCACCACCTCGAACGGTGCGCAGGTTGGATCGGGTTGGCGCTTGTAGTCGCCGGAGGCGACCCAGACCTGCTCGCCATCATCGATGCGTACCTGCGCCGAGCCCAGCACATGCCCGGCCGAATGCAGCGACACCTCCACCCCGCCCAGCCGGAACGCATGGCCGTAATCGTGCGCCTGCAGTGGCACCTCGCCCAGGCGCCAGCGCAGGATCGGTACGCTCTGCGTACTGCAGTAGTACTGCCCCATGCCGCCGCGCGCGTGGTCGCCGTGGCCGTGGGTGATCACCGCGCGCGGCACCGGCCGCCACGGATCGATGTGGAAATCCCCTGCCGGGCAGTACAGGCCTTCTGGTCGCAGGACCACCAGATCGTTGTGCGTGGAAGTCGGGCTCATGCGCTGCACTGTGCCGCCGCGCTCGTGCAGGAGGTGAGAATCCGCCTGAACGGCGAGTGGCGCGGCAATGCGGCAGAATCGACTCAACCCCAGGCCAGGAGGCCGCTGCGATGACGTCCGAACCGACCGCCTTCGACACCCACGCGGTATTCAACCAGCCACCCCCGTTCGCCGGTCGCAACCTGTGGGCCGATGACGTGGCCCTGGTGGCGGCGGTGCAGCGCGAAGGGGGCGCCGAGTTCGTTGCGCGCCTGGCGCAGTACGGCGGGCTGGCCGGTGATCTGCTGTACCAGCTTGGCTTCGATGCCAACCGCGATCGGCCACGGCTGCGTACCCACGACGCGCAGGGCCATCGCATCGATACGGTGGAATTCCATCCGGCCTACCACCGGCTGATGGACGCGGCCAAGAGCCACGGCGTGGCCGGCCTGTCCTGGTACGACGGCAGCCCGGGCGCGCACGTGGCGCGCGCGGCATTGAGCTACCTGCACCACCAGGCCGAGGCGGGCACCAGTTGCCCGCTGACCATGACCCACGCGGCGGTGGCGGTGCTGCGCCAGCACCCGGAATTGGCCGAGTGGGCCGACAAGGCGTCGGCGCCGCACTACGATCCGCGCGACGTGCCGATCGCCGACAAGCACGGCATCACCCTGGGCATGGGCATGACCGAGAAGCAGGGGGGCTCGGACGTGCGCGCCAACACCACCCGTGCCGAGCCGCAGGCTGACGGGAGCTACCAGCTGATCGGGCACAAGTGGTTTTTCTCCGCGCCGATGTCCGATGGTTTCCTGGTGCTCGCGCAGGCGCCCGGTGGGCTGAGCTGCTTCCTGATGCCGCGGCGACTCGAAGACGGCAACCGCAACGCGTTCCGGTTGATGCGGCTGAAGGACAAGCTGGGCGACTGGTCCAACGCCTCCAGCGAAGTGGAGCTGTGCGGTGCCTGGGCGCGCCTGGTCGGCGAGGAAGGGCGCGGGGTGTCCACCATCATCGGCATGGTGATGATGACCCGCCTGGATTGCATGCTGGGTGCGGCGGCGGAGATGCGCATGGCACTGGCCCAGGCGCTGCACCACACCCGTCACCGGCAGGCATTCGGCAAACGCCTGTGCGACCACGCGCTGATGGCCAACGTGCTGGCCGACCTGGCGATCGAATCCGAAGCGGCCACGACCTTCGCCCTGCGCGTGGCGCGCGCGGTGGACCGCGCCGGCACCGATGCGGATGAAGCGGCGTTCGCGCGCGTCGCCACCGCGGTTGGAAAATACTGGCTGTGCAAACGCGCAGCGGTGTTCGTCAACGAGGCGCAGGAATGCCTGGGCGGTGCGGGCTACGTGGAGGAATCGATACTGCCGCGGCTGTATCGGCAGGCGCCGTTGAATTCGATCTGGGAAGGCAGTGGCAACATCCAGTGCCTGGACGTGCTGCGCGCGCTGTCGCGCGATGCGCAGGTGCTGCCGGTGCTGGAGGCCGAGCTGGGCAATGTCGGCGGTCGCGATCCGATCTATGACGCGGCGCTGCAGGCTCTGCGCGCGATGCTGGCGGCGACGCCGGCGGAAGCGCAGGCGCGCCGCGTCACCGAGCAGTTGGCGCTGCTGTTGCAGGCGGCCGTCCTGCTGCGCGCCGACAGCCCGAATGCAGCGGCCTTCATCCGCTCGCGTCTGGGCGGTGACCATGCGATGGCCTTCGGCACATTGCCGGATGACCTGGATGTCGCCGCGGTACTGACGCGCGCGCTGCCGTGAGCCGGTCCCGCCCCGCACGCCGGCGGTGACCTGCCAGCCACGTTCCCGCGGACGGGGCACACCAAAAAAAACGCCCCTTCCTGCGAAGGGGCGTTCGGGTGCTGCGCCGGCGATGACTCAGTGCTTGGCTTCGTCGGCGTTTTTCTTGGCCTCATCGGCCACGTCGCGGGCCTTGTCGGCCACCTTCTGCGCGGCATCGGCGGTGGCATCGCTGGCGTGGGCGCCCGCATCCTTGGCCGCGGTCTTGGCCTCGCCGGCAGCTTCCGACGTGGCGGCGGCGGCGCGGTCGAGCGCCTGCTGGGTATCGGCCGCGGCACGCTCGGAGGCGGCGGCGGCGTCATCGGCGGCATTGCGGGTGGAGGCAGCGGCCTGGTCGACCGCCTCGCGCGCAGCGGCGTTGGCGCTGTCGGCGGCCTGCGCGGCGTCCTGGCGGGCCTGTTCGGCTTCCGGGCCCTTGCAGGCGGCCAGGCCGAGCAGCAGGGAGGCAGCCAGCAGGGAAGTGGTCAGCGGACGGATGGTCATGGCGGTCTCCAATACGGGAATCGTAGGGGAGGCCAGCGTATTCATGCCGTCGTGAAGACCCGGTGGGCACCGCCGCCGCGCCTGAACGAACGGGGGCCGGGGCAGGCCGTTGGGGGCAGATGGCGTAGGGAGAGACCGTGGGTCGGTACGCGTCCGCCCGACGCGCCCAAAGAAAAAGCCGCTGGCGAACCAGCGGCTTCTTCAGACTTGCTTGAAGAAAGAAGTGATTACTTCTTGGCTTCTTCAGCAGCGTCCTTGGCCTGCTCGGCGGTGGCTTCACCGGCCTTGGCAGCGTCGGCAGCGTTGCCGGCAGCAGCGTCGGTGGCAGCGCCAGCAGCCTGGGCAGCGGCATCGGCCGAAGCGTCAGCAGCGGTGGTGGCGGTGTCGGCGGCAGCCTGGGCAGCGTCGGCGGTCTGGGCGCCAGCAGCAGCGGCCTGGTCGGCAGCGACCTGGGCGTCGGCGGCAGCTTCGTTGGCCGAAGCAGCAGCGTCAGCAGCCTGTTCCTGCTTGGAGCAGGCGGTCAGAGCCAGGCCCAGGGCCATCGCGATCAGCAGCTTGTTGATGCTCATTTGTGTGAATCCTCGTCGTTAGATTAGGCAACGCGCTATTGCGCGCCCGGCAACATGATGACAAGCCAAGATTGGCTGTCAAGCGATCGCGCATTCATTTTTGCGAAATGCGCGTTAAATCCAATCAAATCAATTCGATGGCAATGGCCGTTGCTTCGCCGCCGCCAATGCAGAGCGTAGCGATGCCGCGCTTTCCGCCGCGCTTGCGCAAGGCGTTCACCAGGGTGACCACCAGCCGCGCGCCCGAAGCCCCGATCGGATGCCCCAATGCGCAGGCGCCGCCATTCACGTTGACCTTCTCGTGCGGGATGCCCAGTTCGCGGATCGGGGCCATGGCCACCACCGCGAAGGCTTCGTTGATCTCGAACAGGTCGACCTGGTCGATGCTCCAGCCGGTTTTTTCCAGCAGTTTGTGCAGCGCGCCGATCGGGGCGGTGGTGAACCACTCCGGCGCCTGCGAATGGGTAGCGTGGGCCACGATCCGGGCCAGCGGCTGCAGGCCACGCGCGGCCGCGTCCTCCTCGGCCAGCAGGACCACGGCGGCGGCGCCGTCGGAGATGCTGGAGGAGCTGGCGGCGGTGACGGTGCCGTCCTTCTTGAAGGCCGGGCGCAGGGTCGGGATCTTGGCGACGTCCGAACGACCCGGCTGCTCGTCCTGCGCAAATTCGACCTCGCCCTTGCGGGTGGACACCTTCACCGCGACGATTTCATCGTCGAACGCCCCGCTGGCCTGCGCGGCCTGCGCGCGGCGCACCGATTCGATGGCGAAGGCGTCCTGCTCCTCGCGGCTGACCTGGTACTTCTCCACCGCGCTTTCGGCGAATTCGCCCATGGCCTTGCCGTCGTAGGCGTTGACCAGGCCGTCGTGGGCCATGTGGTCGACCGCCTGGAAATTGCCGAAGCGGTTGCCGGTGCGCGAGTTGGGGAGCATGTGCGGCGCATTGGACATCGACTCCATGCCGCCGGCCACCACGATGCTGGCCGAGCCGGCCTTGATCAGGTCATGGCCGAGCATGATCGCCTTCATGCCCGAGCCGCACACCTTGTTGAGCGTGGTCGCGCCGGTGGCCAGCGGGATCCCGGCGGCGATGGCCGCCTGGCGGGCCGGCGCCTGGCCGAGGTTGGCCGGCAGCACGCAGCCCATGATCACTTCGGAGACATCCGCAGCCGGCACCCCGGACTGCTGCAGTGCCGCGGCGATCGCGGCGGCGCCCAGGGTAGGGGTGGGGACACCGTTGAACTGGCCCAGGAAGGACCCGATGGCGGTGCGTTTGGCGGCGGCGATGACGATGTTGGACATGGCAATCTCGTTGGTGCGTGAGCGATATACGAAATGGGCGCGCGGGCCTCGAGGCCCAATGCGCGTCCCGGCAGACTGCGTGGGGTGGCCCAGTATAGGGGGTCGCGGTTTTCCACCGGTGTCGATGGGGAGCGCCGCCGCCTGGCCGTTCCCATTAGTGGGACGGCGTGCCATTGGCGACACGGGCTTTTCCCGGCACACTGCGCTGCACCGGCCAGCTACGCAGGCATGGCACTTGCCGCCGGTCAGGTCCAGGAGGACCGACCGGGCGGGAGATTTCATACGTCAATGGGGATGCAAGGATGAACAAGGCAGTAGTGGGGCGGACTCTTCTGGTCACTGCATTGGCTGCGGCGCTGGGCGCCTGCGGCGGTGGTGGCGGTGGCAACAACGTGCGGGTCGATCCGCCACCGACGACGCCGCCAACCACGCCTCCCCCGACCACCCCGACGCCGCCCAAGCCGGCCGAGCCGGCGTTCGACGCGCATCTCACCATCACCCAGGCGGGCGCGGCGCGCACGGCCGGGCTGGATGGCACCGGCGTGCGCATCGGCGTGGTCGACTCGGGCGTGATGCGCAACCATCCGGCGCTGGCCGGCCGGGTGCTGGCCAATTACAGCTATGTGGATGCGCGCACCAACAACCTCAACGTGGACGACGTGGTCGGCCATGGCACCGCGGTGGCCGAACTGGCCGCCGGCAAGGCGGTGGGTTCCTGGCCCGGCGGCATCGCGCCGGGGGCGCAGATCGTGTCCGCACGCATCATCGCCGACACCCGGCCGACCGACGACGGCAGCGGCAACGGCAATGAAGTCAACGGCGCGCTGGGTCTGGCCGGGGTCCACCAGGACCTGATCAGCCAGGGCGTGAAGGTGATGAACAACTCCTGGGGCGGCCTGTACTGGACCAACACGGCGGCGACCGCGCCGATCGCGCAGGAATACCGTCCCTTCATCCTGAGCAACGGCGGGCTGGTGGTGTTCGCCACCGGCAACGAGAGCAAGCCCAACCCGTCCAGCATGGCTGCACTGCCGAGCCAGGCCGGCCCGAACGGCACGCTGCCGGCGGCCGATCTGGAACGTGGCTGGTTGAGCGTCACCGCGGTGGATTCGACCGACCCGAGCAAGCTGGCCACCTACGCCAACGCGTGCGGCGTGGCCGCGCGTTACTGCCTGGCCGCGCCCGGTGCGGCGGTCTACGTGGACCCGGCCTACACCAGCGGCACGCCGAAGTACCTGTGGAACTACGGCACCTCCTTCGCCGCGCCGCTGGTCTCCGGCGCTGCCGCGCTGGTGTGGCAGAAGTACCCGTACTTCAGCAACGACCTGGTGCGCCAGACCCTGCTCGGCACCGCCACCGATCTTGGCCCGGCCGGCGTGGACAGCACCTTCGGCTACGGCCTGCTCAACATCGCCAAGGCGATCAACGGGCCGGCCCGGTTCGACTGGGGCAACACCACCGTCAACGTCAACCAGACCTCGCTCAACTCGGTGTGGAGCAACAACATCAGCGGTAGCGGCGGCCTGATCAAGCAGGGCGTCGGCGCGCTCGGCCTGTCCGGCACCAACACCTACACCGGCGAGACCCGCATCGAGCAGGGCACCATCGCGCTGCGCAGCGGCGGCTCGCTGACCTCCAACGTGACCGTGGTGGCCAACGCCAACGGCCCGAACGCGTCCGCGCTGCAGTTCCTGTCCGGCGACGGGCGGGTCAAGGGCAACGTCGACAACGGCGGCAGCGTGATCCTGCGCGACGCCAATACCACCGCCACCATCGACGGCAATTACACCCAGCGCGCCGGTGCGCAGCTGATGATCGCGCTGGGCGGCAGCCCGCTCAATGTCACCGGCACCGCGGCGCTGGCGGGCAACGTGCACGTCAGCAGCATCCTCGCCGGCTACGTGCCGGCGGCCGGGCGGACCCAGACGGTGCTGCAGGCCGGCCAGATCAGCGGGCAGTTCGCCGGGGTCACCCACAGCCTCACCCAGGCCACGCTGCTGCAGATGTCGCTGCAGCAGACCAGCACCGCGGTCACCTTGACCACCGACCAGATCAACGTGGTGTCGGCCAGCGTCAACGCCGGGTTTGGCAGTGCTGCGTTGGCCTCCGCGGCACGCGTGGAATCTGCGTTCGAGGTGCTCGATCGCGGCGGCCTGGCGGGCAGCGGCTTCGCCGACGGTGCAGGCGAACTGCAGCGCGTCGAGGGCAACCAGGCGCTGCAGGACAGCCTGGACAGTTTGTCCGGCAAGGCGCATGCGCTGGCCACCGCCGCCACCTTCGACAGCATCGACCTCAACCGGCGTGCGCTGTCCGAACGCTTTGGCCAGGTGCAGGGCGCACCGCGTCTGCGTGGTGCCTGGCAGAGCCAGCTCGGCGACGTCGGGCAGGGCAGCTTCTCGGCCAGCGGCGCCGAGACACGCGGCTGGATGATGGGCCAGGACGCGGCCTTCGACAGCAACGGCGTGCTGGGCTTCGCCTTCGGCGAAACCCGTACCCACAACAACCGCGACTGGGGCAGCGACCGCGGCCGTGACCGCCAGTCGCAGGCGCAGCTGTACGCCGGCTGGAACGCGGGCCGTGCCTATGCCCTGGGCCAGGTGGGCGCCGGCCAGTTCCATCGTGAGATCGATCGCCAGCTGCTGCTGGGTGCCGGTCAGTACGGTGTCAATGCGCGCTACGGCGGCAGCTTCAGTGCGGCCAGCGTGGAAACCGGCTACCGCTTCGGCGACGCTCGATCCTCGCTTACCCCGTACCTGGGTGCGGATTACGCGCGGGTGGACAACGACCGCTTCACCGAACAGGGCGGCCTCGGCTTCGGCCTGCGTACCGAAGGCAACCTGAGCACGCGCAGCCAGGCCCTGGCGGGCGTGCGTGCCGAGCGGCAGTGGGGCAGTTGGTCGCTGCGCGGTTACGCCGAATGGCAGCAACGGCTGTCCAGCACCGGCCTTGCCCAGGACGCCAGCTTCGTCGGCGTCGACGCCTGGGCACCGCTGGCCGGCCTGCAACCGGCGCGCTCTGGCGGTCTGTTCGGGCTGTCGGTGGAATCGTGGCTGACCCGCAACAGCCGCGTTGCCTTCGGCTACGACCAGCGCTTCGGCCCGCGCGGTGACCTCAGTCAGGTCGCCTTGCGCTACTCGGCCGCATTCTGAGCGCTGGCGGGCGCGGGGCCGGATCGGCGCCGTGCCCACGGGCTCGGCGGCATGGGTTGAGAACGAAAAAGGGCGCGATCACCTCGCGCCCTTTTTCATTGCCGTGCCGGGCGGCGATCAGCTGCCGCGCAGGGTTCCCAGTCGCGGGGTGGCGCGGCCCAGCGGCATCTTCAACTTGCCGATCGACTGGATCCGGGTCTCGGCGATCTGGTCGGCCGCGCGCTGCGGCGCGATGCCCTCGCGCTCGGACAGCGCGAAGATCCTGCCCAGGTTGTGGTAGATGCTGCGGATCAGGCGCATGGCGCGCTCGCGGTTGTAGCCGTCGATCTCCAGCGATACGTTCATCACGCCCCCGGCGTTGACCGCATAGTCGGGTGCATACAGGATGCCGCGGGCGTGCAGCTCATCGCCCACCTCCAGGCTCGACAACTGGTTGTTGGCGGTGCCGCAGACGATCTTGCACTTCAACCGCGGCAGGGTCTGCGGGTTGATCGCCCCTTCCAGCGCGCAGGGCGCGAACACGTCGGCGCTGACATCGTAGATATCGTCCGGCTTGACCGCCTCGGCGCCGTACTCGGTGACGGCGCGCTCGACCCGCGTACTGTCCAGATCGGTGACGAACAGCTTGGCGCCCCGGTCGCGCAGCAGCTTCACCAGCTCCATGCCGATATGGCCCAGGCCCTGCACCGCGATGCTGGCCTTGCCCACTTCCTCGTGGCCGAGCTTGTGCTGCATGGAGGCCATCAGCGCCTGCAGTGCGCCGTAGGCGGTGAACGGGGCGGGATCGCCGGAGCCGCCATGGACCTGGTGCACGCCGGTGACGTACTCGCTCTCCAGGTAGATGTTCTCCATGTCGTTGACGTCGGTGCCGACGTCTTCGGCGGTGATGTAGCGGCCGCCGAGCGAATCCACATACCGCCCGAACGCGCGGAACAGCACTTCGCTCTTGTCCTGGCGCGGGTCACCGATGATCACCGCCTTGCCACCGCCCACGTTCAGCCCGGCCAGTGCGTTCTTGTAGGTCATGGTGCGGCTCAGTCGCAGCGCATCGGCCAGCGCATCGTCGGTGCTGGCGTAGGGGCGCATGCGCACGCCGCCCAAGGCCGGGCCGAGGGTGGTGTTGTGGATGGCGATGATCGCCCTCAGGCCGGCATCGCGGTTGTGGCAGAACACCACTTGTTCGTGACCGGAAGATTCGAGGGTTTCAAATAACATGGTGGCTCCGATGGTGCGAACGGTGGCGAACAGCGGCGAACGAACCAGCAAAAGGTGGGTTGCAAAACAAAAAAAGCGACTTCGTCTGATCGGGTGACGGGTCGCGCGGCGCCATTCTAGTGCATTCCGCCGGAGGGCGTTGTCAGCATCCGGAACGACCCTGCCGGGGCGTCCTGCCACGGACCCGCGGGAAGGCGGCATTAAAGTTGCTGAAGATGGCGCCGATGCCGTGGCAACGGTGCGCAGTACCAGCAATGCCAGGACGGACGACGTGGGTGCAGGGGCGACAAGACAAATACGGTGCCGGCCAGGACGGTGGCGTTGATGACGATGGCCGTGATCGTGATGGCGACAGGACTGTTGGCGGCGGCCGCGCTGGGGGTGGGCATCGCCCGCCGGCGTGGCCGCGGCGGGGCCGTGGCCGCGACGGGGACCGGCGCGCGCGGGATCGCGCCTGCGGCCGCGGCGACCGAGGTCGAGGTCCCGACGGGCGACATCCTGCAATCGGGCCTGCATGCGCTGGCGCTGGTCTCGCGCAGCGGCGTGGACGATGCCGGCGGGTGCGCCGATGAGGCGGCGCTGCAGGCTGCGGTGGTGGCTGCGCTGGAGCAGCGCGACTGGTCGGCGCGGCACCTGCCACGGCGACCGCAGCTGTTGCCGCAGCTGATCCAGACGGTCAACGACAGCGACGCCTCGGCGCGTGCCATGGCGGCCATCATCGGCCAGGATCCGGTGCTGACCGGCAACCTGCTGCGGATCGCCAACAGCCCGGTGTATCGCCTGCAGGCCAAGCCGGTGGACAGCCTGCAGCGGGCGGTAACCCTGGTCGGCACCGACGGCATCCGCCAGATCATCAGCGCGGTGCTGGTGCAGCCGGTGATGCAGGTGCAGTGCGTGGCCTTCCCGCAGTTCGGCACGGTGATCTGGGAACACGCGCTGCTGGCCTCGCGCGCGGCGGCCGACCATGCGCGGTTGGTCACCCATGACGATGCGTTTGCCGCGCAGTGGCTGGGGCTGACCCAGGGCCTGGGGGCGGCGCTGGTGATGCGCCACCTGCTGGATGTCTGCGCCGCGCAGGGTGACGCGGCGCCGTCGCGCGCGCTGGCCGCGCACCTGCTGGACGCCTGGACGTTGCCGGTGGCCAGCCGGATCGCGGCGGCGTGGGAGCTGCCGCCGGCGGTGCACGAGGCATTGCTGCGCGAGGGCGACAACGCCCAGGCGGGGTTGTCGGCCAGTCTGCGTTTTGCGCGCGCGGCGGCAGCGGCCAGCCTGCTGTGCCGGCACGGTCGGATCGGCCAGGCCCAGGCACTGGCGATCCTGGAGCAGCAGCACGCCACGCCGGCGCACGCGCTGCACTGGATCTGGCGGCGCCTGCATGGGCGGGGAGTGGAAACCCTGGACGCGGACGAGCGGGTCGAGGGTTGATGGAGGCCACGCATGGCGTGGCACGACGCTACGGTGGGGTTACAACTGCGATTCCAGGGGCAGCCAGCTGATCGCGCGGGCACTGGCGCGCAACCAGAAGGAGGCGTCCGGCTCGCGGTTGAGCAGCACCGGCGGCTGCGCGTCGCGGTCCAGCCAGCGCACCTGGCCCCGGCTGTCCAGGGTGACCCAGTAACTTTGCCCGGGGTCGGCCAGGCGCAGGTACTCGCTGCGCAGTTGCGCGGCCAGCCAGGGGTCGTCGAACAGCACGCCCATCTCGGTGTTGAGATAGGCCGAGCGCGGGTCGAGGTTGAAGGAGCCGACGAAGCCGCGTCGATCATCGATCATGAAGGCTTTGGTGTGCAGGCTTGCGCCGCTGCTGCCGAACAGGCCGCCGCCATCGGTGTGGCCGTGGGCCTTCAGTTCGTACAGGTGCACGCCGCTGCGCAGCAACGGCGCGCGGTAGTGCATGTAGCCGCCATGCACGGCGGCCACGTCGTTGGCGGCCAGGGAGTTGGTCACCACCGCCACCGTGGCGCCGCGCTGGACCATCGCGGCCATGCCGGCGGTGCCTTCCTCGCCGGGCACGAAGTAGGGGGAGATCAGCAATGCCTTGTGCCGGGTGGCCTGCAGTTCGCGCACCAGGCGGGTGACCAGCCAGTCGGCCTGGTCGTCGCGGCGGTGCTTCATCGGCGGGTCGGACGCGATCTCCACGTTGGCCGACCAGTGCAGGTCGACCGTGTCGCGGTAGTACGAACGCGCCGACTCCGATTGCGCGACCCGGCGCAGGTAGGGTTGGGCGGCGTCCAGCCGGGCTTCGTGCGCGGACTCGCGCACCAGCAGGCGCAGCTGTGCCGGGGTGTAGAACGCCAATGCCGAGATCGGCACGGCGGTGTCGCTGTTCCAGTACGCGTCGAAGATGGTGTTGGCCTGGGCCACGGCCGTGCCGGCGACCAGCAGGTCGAGGTCGCGGAAGTTCACGTCCGGGCGGGCGCTGAAGTATTCCTCGCCGATGTTGCGGCCGCCGACGATGGCGACGCGGCCATCGGCGATCCACGCCTTGTTGTGCATGCGATGGTTGACGCTGAAGAAGCGCTGCACCATCTCCACCAGGCGCCACAGGCCGTTGCGGTTGCGGAACGGGTTGTAGAGGCGGATCTCGATGTTGGGATGCTCGTCGAGCGCCATCATCAGGGCATCCTTGTCCTGGGCATTCATGTCATCGAGCAGGATGCGCACGCGTACGCCGCGTTCGGCGGCCTGGTACAGCTCCTGGGCCATGAGGTGGCCGATGAGGTCGTCGTGCCAGATGTAGTACTGAAGGTCCAGGCTGCGCCCGGCATGGCGGGTGATGACGGCGCGGGCGGCGTATGCGTCCAGGCCATCGGCGAGGAAGGCGACGCCGGTCTGGCCGGGGTGTTCGGCCTGCAGGCGAACGAGTTCGCGGTCGATGGCGGTCTGCTCGGCCCCCGGGGCGAGGACGCTGCTGCGTGGGCCGAGGGCACGGGGGGTGAGGTGGTCGGCCAGCAGCAGGCCGCTGAGGGCGAGCAGCACGAGCAGGGTCAGTGCGATTGCCAGCCAGCGCAGGAGCCGGCGCCAGAGCGGTGTGTGGGTGGTCATACGGCGATGCTAAGCGGGTCCGGCCTGCACGGCGAGTGCAGGCGCGCTGGGCGGCTCAGAAGCGCTCGTCGGGGGCGAGATAGCGCCACTGGCCCGGCGCAAGTTTGCCCATGGCGACGCGGCCGATGCGCAGGCGGCGGACGCTGATGACCTCCAGGCCGACCTGGCGGCACATGTCGCGCAGTTGGCCGGGCTGGACCGGTTTGATGGCGAAGCGCAGGCGGGTTTCGTTCTGCCAGCTGACCTTGCACGGTGGCAGGGGCCAGTTGCGGAAGCTGAGGCCGTGGGCGAGGCGCTTCATGCCGTAGGGCGCCAGTTCGCCGCTGACTTCGACGAGGTATTCCTGTTCGAGGGTGGCGCCACGGTCCTTGAGGTGGGAGACGATGCGGCCGTCCTGGCTGACCACGACCAGGCCGCTGTCTTCGTCGGCCAGTGGCATGACCAGTTGGAGGGCGTGGAAATGGCGCTGGAGGAGGGTGACGCCGGTGGCGTCCAGTTCGCTGCGGCTGTCCGGGGTGACGAGGGCGCAGAGTTCGTCGGCGCGCATGCCGGCCGGTTTGTGCAGGAGCATGCTGACCGTTTCGGCGCGGGTGGCTTCGGCGTTTTCGCGCAGGACGATGGTTTCGTCGGTGACGAGCGTCTGCGGTTGTTCGACGACGTTGCCGTCCACGGTGACCCAGCCGCCTTCGATGTAGCGTTGGGCGTCGCCACGGGAGCAGCCGATGAGGCTGGTGAGGCGTTTGTCGAGGCGGATCGGGTCGGTCATCGGGTGGGCTGCGGAAAGCGGGGTGCGGGCGGGGAGTGTACTGGGTGGGGGGAGGTGATGGGCTGAAGGTGGGGGATTGGAGCCAGAGCCTGAGCCTGAGCCAGAGCCACACAGCTACAGCTACAGCTACAGCTACAGCTACAGCTACAGCTACAGCCTTGGGGGCGGTGGGTGGCGGGCTGGCCTGGCGTGGGTGGGTTGGCGGGACACGCTGCAAGTACGTCCATGTAAGCTCTTTTTGCGCCATCCATGGCGCAAAACGGTCCCGCCAACCCACCCACGCCAGGCCCTGACAGTGGGCCGGTGGCCATTGGAAACGCGGGGCGGTGGACCTTGGAAACGACGGGGCGGATGTGCATGGCGCCTGCGTCAGTGGGCGCTGACCCCAGGTGGGTGGGGAAGAGGTGCAGGTCGGATGCGAGGTGTGGGTGCGTGGGTGGGACGCGCGATGAACGCACCCACGCCAGGGCCTGCCAGTGGGCCGGTGGGCCGGTGGCCATTGGAAACGACGGGGCGGATGCGCGGGGCGCCTGCGTCAGTCGGTGCTGCCTTCCAGGTGGGTGAGGTAGAGGCGCAGGTCGAATTCGAGCTGGTGGTAGTCCGCTTCCATGTGGGTGCAGAGCTGGTAGAAGGCCTTGTTGTGGTCCGATTCCTTGAGGTGGGCCAGTTCGTGCACGACGATCATTTTGAGGAAGGGGGCGGGCGCGTCGCGGAAGACGGTGGCGATGCGGATTTCGCGGCTGGCCTTGAGCTTGCTGCCCTGGACCCGCGACACCGTGGTGTGGGTGCCCAGCGCGTGTTTGAGGACCTGCAGCCTGCTGTCGTAGATCACCTTGGACAGCGGGGCCGATTGGCGCAGGTAGCGCTCTTTGAGGCCCTGGGTGTAGTCGTACAGTTGTCGGTCGTTGCGCACGGTGTGGAGGTCGGCGTAGCGGCGCTGCAGCCAGGGGCCGAGGCGGTCGCCCGCGATCAGGTCGCGGACCTGCTGTTGCAGGGCCTCGGGGTAGCCGGCGAGGTACTTCAGGGCTGCCATGGGCGACGGTTGGGGCCGGGCGGGCGGACCAGTATGATGGCCCCCGCAATCCCGCAACAACAGATGCAAGGCAATGGCGAAGGCGAATCCGCTGCAGGAGCAGCTGCTCAAGGCTGGGCTGGTCAAGAAGTCCCAGGTGTCCCAGGCCGCGCGCGAGCAGGTGAAGGCCCGTCACGGCAAGGCCCCGGTGGCGCCCAGCGAAAGCCAGCGCGAGACCGAGCGGCTGCGTGCCGAGAAGGCTGAACGCGACCGTGCGCTGGAAGCCGAGCGCAAGGAAAAGGCGCGCGCGCAGGAACTGCAGGCGCAGGTGCGGCAGATCATCGAGACCAACAAGGTCAAGCGCGAAGGCGAGAGCGAGTATCGCTTCAACGACGGCACGCTGATCCGCACGATGCTGGTGAATGCGGTGCTGCGGCGCCAGTTGGCCTCCGGTGCGCTGGTGATCGCACGCTTCGGCGAGGGGTTCGAGCTGCTGCCGCGCGCGGCAGCGGACAAGGTGCGCGAACGGGATGCCAGCGCGATCGTGCTCGACAACGCGCAGCCCGCTGTGGAGCCGAGCACCGGCAACGCCGAGGATGACGCCTACTACGCGCAGTTCCAGGTGCCCGACGACCTGGTCTGGTAAGCGCCGGCTGAAGCATTCACGCGGCGTGCGCCTTGTTCAGGTGCACGTTGGCCGCGCCTGCGTGGCCGGGTCTATGCTGGGGGTCTGACACCGGCATGGGAGACACATCATGGCGACAGGTTGGGCAGGCGACGGCGCGGTCCAGGACCAGATCGATGCGACCGTGGACGAGGCCATCCAGCGTGCCCGCGCGCACCTCCGGGAGGGCCCCGGATTGACCCATTGCGAACACTGCGATGCCCCGATTCCCGAGGCGCGGCGCAAGGCCGTGCCCGGTGTGCGTTTGTGCGTGCGCTGCCAGGAAGCGGACGACGCCGCACAGCAGGGCGGCGCCGCTTACAACCGGCGTGGCAGCAAGGACAGCCAGCTGCGCTAGGTCGCGATCATCGGCTATTGCGGCCATGCCGGTCGCACCCGGCGACGCGCGCTCAGCCGTCGCCCTGGATCCCGCCCGGGGCCTGCGCCGGATCGCGCCAGCGGCGCACGGTGCGCTGGAAGAACATGTTGTTGGGAATCTGCAGCACGGTGCCTTCGTGGTTGCCGTCGGTTTCCTGCAGGGTGGTGTAGATCAGGTTGACGTCGATCACCCGCCCCTTCAGCCCCGGCTTCTCGCCGTTTTCCAGCAGTTCGATGTAGTCGTGCAGGCGGAACGGGCGCGTGGTGAAGATCAACAAGGTGCAGAAAATGTTGGAAAGCACGCTCCAGGCGGCGAAGAAGGCCACCGCACCCACGGCCGCAAATCCGGTGAATGCCGTCCACAGCACGGTGGCCGAGACCCCGACGATATTGAGCACCACCAGCAGTACGGTGAAATACACCACGAAGCTGAAGACCCGGCGCGCGCCCATGACCATTTCCGGCGGCAGCGTGTAGTGCTCGCCGATGCGGCGGATCAGCCGTCGGGCGATCAGGCGCAGCAACCACGCCGCGAGCAGGGTGAGCACGATCTGCAGGGCCGGCACGCCGTAGTGCAGCCATTCGTGGGTCCAGGTGGGCAGGTGGTCTTTCATGCGAAGCGCGGATCCTTGCAGCGATACTGCGGTAAACGCCTATCTTAATCCGCTGGCTGCCAGGGCTGGTCAATCCGGTCAGGGCTACGGGTGCGCCTCCAGGCGCGCGATCAGGGCCGATACGCAGCGCGGCGCATGTCCGGCGAACCGCACGCAGAGATCCGCCTGCGGCGCAAGGGTGACGCGCAGGGTCAGCGGGCTTCCGGGCAGGGTGCAACTGGTGGCCATGGCCAGCAGCAAGGCAAGGCAACTGGTGGGCATGGTCGGTTCCTTGGCGAACGCCGGCGCGGGGATGTCAGCTTGGATGCGGCCGGCGGCAGCAGGGTTTAAAGGCCTCGCCGAAACGCCCGTGCGGCCTGCTTTAAACCTTTTCGCCGGTGCCTGCATCCAACGGATATGCTCAACGCCACCATGCCCGCTCCCTGCGTCCCGACCGAGGCCGATGCCATCGATGACCATGCCCTGGTCCGCGCGGCGGTCGGCGGTGACACGCTGGCCTACGAGCGCATCTACCGGCGTCATTCGCCGCGCGTGTATGCCGTGTTGTGGCGACTCTGCGGCGGCCAGGCGGCACGCGCCGAGGATGCGTTGCAGGAAGCATTCCTGCAGGCCTGGAAGGCGCTGCCGGGCTTTCGCTTCGACAGCAGCCTGGGCACCTGGCTGCACCGGCTGGGCGTGAATGCGGCGCTGATGGAACTGCGCGCCAACGCCGCCTGGCAGGCCTGCGACGCCGGTGAGGAGGGCTGGGACAGCGTGGCCGCGCTGGCGTCGGTGGAGCGGTGCGCGGGCACCACGCTGGACCTGGAGCGCGCGCTGGACACCCTGCCGCCGCGCGCCCGTGCCGTGCTGGTGCTGCACGACATCGAAGGCTGGAAACACCAGGAAATCGCCACGCAGTTGCAGATGGCCGTGGGCAGCTCGAAGGCTCAGTTGCACCGTGCGCGCGGTTTGTTGCGCGCACGCTTGGGAGAAACCGCATGAACGACTACGACGACACCACACCCCACGATCCGGAGCATGCCGCGCTGCAGGCGCGGCTGCGGGCGCTGCCTGTCGAGCGGGTGCCACCGGCGCGGGTCTGGCAGGCCATTGCCACGCAGTTGCCGCCGATGCCGCGGCCGTCCGCCGAGCTGCAGCGGCCGCGGGCGACGCGCGCACCGCGCCGGCGCTGGCCGCTTCGCGTGGGGCTGGGCCTGGCGGCGGCGCTGGGGGTGCTGATGGTGGTGCCGATGCCGGCGCCACGGACGCCCCCGCCGACGCTGGTCCAGCGCCAGGCCGAGGCGATGGCCGCCGAATACCAGCAGGCGATGGCGGCGCTGCCGCCGACGCAGGTGGGCGGCGACTGGCAGCCGGCGTTGCATGAGCTGGACAGCAGCGCCGACCACATCCGCGCGGCGATCGCCGAGAACCCGCGTTCGCGCGTATTGCTTTCGCAGTTGCAGCGCACCTACGCGCTGCGCCTTGAACTTACCCAGCAGGCGGTGATGGCCGCCGCTGGCCTGCCATCCTGAAAGAGGAGTGACACCATGCACACATCATTGCGTCTGATCGCCGCCCTGGGCCTGCTGCTGCCGTTGGCGGCGCAGGCCGCCACCCGCGTGGACGAACGCGCGCCGCTGGGCGCGGGGGGCCGCGTCGAGTTGAGCAACATCGCCGGCAAGGTCAGCGTGCGCGGCTGGGACCGCAACGAGGTGGCGTTGAGTGGTTCGATGGCCGACGGCCTGACGCTCAAGCAGGACCGCAGTACCAACCGGGTGCGCTGGGAAGTGGTGTATCCGCGCAACGGCAACAACGGCGGGGCGACGCTGGAGCTGCGGGTGCCGCGTGCGGTGGAGGTGCAGCTGGGCACGGTGAGCGCGGATATCGACGTGGCCGAGGTGGACGTGCGGCGGCTGCAGGCCAACGCGGTGAGCGGCGATATCGCCGCGACCGGGCGCAGCGGCGAGACCGCGTTGACCACGGTGAGCGGCAGCATCCGCTCGCAGGTGCAGACGCCGCGCCTGGACCTGCGCGCGGTGAGCGGTTCGGTGCAGGCAACGGGCGGCTCGGGCGAGGTGGCGGCCGAGACCGTGTCGGGCAGCATCAAACTGGACGCAGGGCGGGTGCAGCGGCTGGGCGCTGAAGCGGTCTCGGGCAGCCTGAACGTGGCGGCCGCCGGATTGGCGCCGGGCGGGAAGGTGACGCTGCAGACGGTAAGCGGGTCGATCGGGCTGCAGTTGCCGCGCTCGGTGTCGGCGCAGCTGAGCGTGAAGACCTTCAGTGGCGACATCCAGTCCGATGCCGGCACGGTCGAGCGGCCGCGCTATGGGCCGGGCCGCAGCCTGGAGGCGAAACTGGGTGGGGGCGATGGGGACATCACGATCAACGCGCACTCGGGCAACGTGCGGGTGGGGCTGGGCGCGCGCTGAGTGCGGCCACCGCACCGGCGCGAGGCCGGTGCGGACGGCTGCAGGTCATCAGCCGGCTTTCTTCAGTGCCAGGGTGTTGCCCAGCACTTCGATCTTGCCACCACTCTTGCGGAACGCGGCCAGGTCGGCTGCGATGCTGGCGCTGTTGACGGCCGTGCTGGAACCCTGCTTACGGTCAACGCGAACGGTGTTGCCTGCCTTGGGGGAGGTCTTTGGCGTACGGGCCATGGATGCTCCTGTCATGGTTAAAACGTGGATAAAATCGTCGACAGATCGTGCTGTTGTCGACGGTAGTCCTGCCGCACGAGGCGGCAGTCATCGCCGCCCATGTCAAACTGGCGGCAGATGGCGGGACGCTGCGAATAGATGGTGCAGCGCAGGTGATAGGGGTCGATGGCCGCGCACCAGCCTTCATCGTTGCGGGCCATGACGGTGCGGCCGGCCTCGTCGGTATCGAGGAGGTAGCCGGGGACGCTGTCGCTGGGCATGACGGTGACGGACATCCGGCAACAGACTGCGTCACAACGGCGGCAGTCGATGGGGTCGGGTTCGGTAGCGGCAACTGGGGCTGGTACAACCAGGCGTTCGCCCAATCGAATCTCTCTTGGCGGCTCGGGGGCACTGCGCGCTGGGAACGAGCCGGATCACAGCGTAAAAGCGATCCCAGCGCCCGGGACGAATCCGAAGGCGGCAGCATCGAGAAGGACGGTGGCCTGTACGAGGCCCGGATGACATGCGCATTGCGCACTGAAGCCGAAAGATGATAGCGCTTCCGGCGTAACGTTTTGTTAATACGCTGCCCGGGCCGGGCGGAAGCCCTTGTGCTGCCTGGGTTTCAGCCGGCGGCCAGATCCACTATGTGGGGGCAGGGGCGCGCAAAACAACCCCTCCGCCCCATGCGGCGCCGCACCCGCAGCCTCACCGTGCCGGCCGCCGCCGACGACGCCTCAACCAGCCGCGGCCCACGCCAACCCATGCACGACGCCGAAGGACGGGTTGCCGCGCACCAGCGTCGCCCCCGGGAACGCCGCGGCCACCGCTTCCTGCAGGTAGCCGGCGCGCGACATGCCGCCGGTCAGGAACACCGCGGCCGGATCGTGGCCGATATCGGCGCGGACCTGCTCCAGCAGCGTGGCCAGCTCGCCCAGGTAGTTGCCGGCGGCCGCTTCCAGCCGCGAACGGTCCACCTGCACCGCCATCCCGCGCTCGATGAAATCCAGCGCGCTGTCGTGGTGGGTCTCGCTGCTCAGCCCGATCTTGCAACGTTCCACTTCGCGGTACAGGCGCGCCGTGTTGCCGGTGTCCTGCAGTGCCTGCATCCGCTTGCCCCACGGCGCTTCGGCGTCGCGGTAGTTGTGCTGGCGGAAATCGCGCTGGCGGGTCATGTCCTGCACCATCGCCGCCTCCACGTAGTGGTGGGCGGGAATGCGGCTGACGCCACGGCCGAACAGCGGCATGTACGCGCCCAGGCTCAGGGCCAGGTCGATATCGGTACCGCCGCGCGCGATGCCCCAGGCGCGGTGGATCTTCGGTGCCTGCGTGCCGCCGACGCGCGCATGCGCGATGTCGGTGGTGCCGCCGCCGATGTCCACCACGATCGCCTCGTGCTCCTGCGCGCTTTCGGCGTGGTAATGCATGGCCGCGGCCGCCGGCTCTTCCAGGAAATCCACGTCGTCGAAGCCGGCTGCGATCGCGGCGGTGTGCAGGATCTCCAGCGCCTGGTCGTTGCCGGCCGCGCCGATCGAACTGCGGAACTGCACCGGGCGGCCCAGCGTGGCCGTGCGCACCGGCTGGTCGAGCTGGCGCGAGGCGGTCAGGCGGATGTGCTCGAGGATGTGCGTGGCGATGCCGGTGATGGTCTGGCGCGCGCGCGGGTGCAGGTTGTAGCCGAGCATCGACTTGGGGCTCTGCACCAGGTTGCCTTCGTTCTCTTCGAAGTAGGCTTCCAGCGCGTCGTCGCCGTACACCGCGTTCTGCAGCAGCTTGGTCGAACTGAGCGGCGCACGCATCTGCTCTTCCATCCACTGCCGCCGCACCACGCGCAGCGCCTCGCGGCGCAGCGCATCGGGCGTGCGCTCCTGTCCGGCGGCACGCGCATCGCGGGCGGCTGCGTCGATCAGCCGGGCCAGGTCGTGCTCCAGCGCCGGGGTCAGCTCGAAGTCGTTCGGGTCGCGCATCACCTCGGGGAAGTACACCGTGGTGCGGAACTGCTCGGCCTGGCCAAACTGGATCGGCACCACGCTGCCGTCCACCACGGCGGCGGCGGCGGAGTTGCTGGTGCCAAAGTCGATGCCGATTTTCATGCGGGGCCGGGCGGTGGTCGGGGGGCGCGCACTTTGCGGCAAGCGGGCGGGCGGTGCAAGGGCCGGAGGGGAGGGCGGTTACAATGGGGATTGTTCAGATTCCCAAGGCGTCACCATGTCCACCGCTCCTGCCTGCCCCCAATGCACCCTCGAAAACACCTACGCCGATGGCGCGCTGTGGATCTGCGCCGACTGCGGCCATGAGTGGACCACGGCCGAAGCCAGCGGCGAAGGCCTGGTGGTGCGCGACAGCAACGGCAACGTGCTGGCCAGCGGTGACACCGTCACCGTGATCAAGGACCTGAAGGTGAAGGGCTCCTCGATCCCGCTCAAGCAGGGCACCGTGATCCGCAACATCCGCCTGGTGGAAGACGACGCCGAGCACATCGAAGGCAACTCGGAGAAGATCAAGGGACTGGTGCTGAAGACCTGCTTCCTCAAGAAGGCCTGAGCCCGGCTCAGTTGGCCGCGGCGTCGTGCTGGCGCCAGCGCGCCAGGCTTTCCATCTTGGCCTGGTAGCGGGCCTTGAGCGCCCCGGCATCGTCGCCGGCCAGGTCGCGCGCGCGGGCCATTTCGCGGGAGGCGCGGCGGTTGTCGCCGGCCAGGAAGTACGCGCGGGCCAGCCCGAAATGGAACTGGTGCGCGGTCTCGTACAGGGCCACCGCGCGCCGGTAATACCGGATCGCCGCGGCGTAGTCGTGGCGTTGCTCGGCCGCGTTGCCGAGGCGGAACTGCACGAACGGGTCGTCGCGCTGCACCTGCTGCAGGCGGTTGGCCAGCAACGTGGCCTGGCGGCTGTCGCCCAGCCGCCGGTACAGCGCGGCGGCGTTGGTCAGGCTGGGCGCATTGCGCGGCTTGAGCTGCAGCGCGATGCGATAGTCATGCTCGGCCTGGGCCAGGTTGCCGTTGCGGGCGTCGAGTACGCCCAGGTTGTTCCAGCCCGAAACGAAGGCCGGATCCTGCGCGAGCGCGGCCTGGAAGTAGGCGCGTGCCTGCACCGCGTCGCCGTCGGTCATGTGCATGGCGCCGCGGTTGTTGTAGAAGTGCGCCAGCGCGCGTGCCGGGCTGACCGGCTGCGGGCCGTAGCGGTCGTAGAGCACGTTGCGGTCCAGGTCCACCACCGCGATGCGACCGTTGATGTTCACCCCGGCGTTGACGTGGCCGACGCTGTAGATGACGCCCTGGTCCTGGTACCAGGTCACCACCTGCGCCACTTCCTGCACGCGCGCGTCGATGCCGGCCGCACGCGCCAGGGTCACGAACAGCAGGGTGAAGGACAGGCAGTTGGCACGGTGGTTCTGCCAGGTCTCGGTCAGCGTCTGGGTGGCATAGGGGTCGTAGGTCAACGCCATGCCGTCGTCATCGAAGATCAGGTGCACCAGGCGTTCGATGCGTTGCTCGCGCGCGTAACCGGGCGCGATCACCCGCTGCTGAAGCAGCGCCTGCAGCGGCGGGGGAATGGCCAGTATCTGCGCAGGGCTGGGCGGTGGAGCCGGCGCCGGCGCGATGGCGGCGACCGGCGGTGGGGCCGGTGGTTCGGCGGACGTGGCAGGCATGGCGACGGCCAGCCCCATCGCGATCAGGCCCCGCAGCAACAGCGTTGATCTGCACACGGACATCGCGCCCACCTCGCCGGGGACTGCCCTGCTCGGGCCAGTCTAGGCCGGGGCAGGCGCCGCGGCATACCGTTTGTCGGCCCGTTCGGCCATCCACAGCCGGTGTGGACCAGGGCCGGGCAAACCTGTGGATAAACCGGCAGACCCACGCTGCGGCAAGGTCTGCACCGGGGTGGTCAAAAAACCGCCAGGCGAGGCCCTCTTGCCAGCCGCCGATCCGGTCGCCACTGTGGGCGCATGCGCTTCGAACCGATGACCCTGCCCGCGACGATGCAGGCCGACCTGGAGGCCGCCTACGCGATGCCGCCGCGGGCGTATCACAACTTTTCCCACGTGCAGGCGGTGCTGCGGCACTGCCAGGACGTGGCTGACGGCCCGGGCTGGCGACAGCCGCGCGAGGTGCAGTTGGCCGCGCTGTACCACGATGCGATCTACGACGCCGGCCGCAGCGACAATGAGGCGCGTTCGGCGGCGATGGCACGGCAGGCGATCGAACGCTGGCTGCCGGCGGCCGGGATCGATGTGGCGCGGGTGGTGCAGCTGATCGAGCTGACGGCGCGCCATGGTGCGCTGGCGGCAGCGGACATCGATGCCGAGGCCGCGTTGTTCCTGGATTGCGACATGGCCATCCTGGGCGCGCCGGCGGCGGTATTCGATGCCTACGACCAGGGGATCGCCGAAGAGTACGCCGGACACGTCCCGGGATTCCTGTTCCGCCTCAACCGCCGTCGTTTCCTCAAGCAACTGCTGCTCAAGCCACGCATTTTCCTGAGTGGCTTCTTCCATGAGCGGCTGGATCGGGCCGCGCGCGCCAACCTGCGTCGCCGCATCGGATAATGGCGGCCGGTTTTCCTCCCATCCCGTCCTGCCTGCCCATGTCCCAGCCTGCTGCGCCGCCCACCGATCCCCGCCCGCAACCGCCCGAGGAACCGGGCCCGAACGAGTGCTGCGGCAGCGGGTGCCCGTTGTGCGTGCTGGACCTGTACAGCGATGAGCTGCAGCGCTATCGCGCCGCGCTGGCCGCCTGGATGCTGCGCCACCCCGATGCCGACGCCTGAGCCGGGAGTCCACCGCCGATGACGGATCATCACCCCATGGCAACCGGCCGCGCGCGGGCGCACGGCGCGATCGCACTGGCGGCCCTGTGTGCGTTGGTGCTGTTCACCGCCACCGCGCTGTGGACCCAGTGGGCACGCCAGGACCTGGACTGGGTGCAGGCCACCTTGAGCCTTTACCTGCACGGTCCCTGGGGCCTGGCGCTGCGCAGCGCGTATTGCGTGCTGGCCGTGGCGATCATGCTGCTGGCGTGGTCGCTGCATGCCGCCAGCCGCTCTCCGCGGCGCAGTGCGGCGGCGCCGCTGCTGTTCTGGATGGCGGCCTGCGGATTGATGGGCGTGGCGATCGGCGACAGTTGGTTGCCCACGCACGCGCCGTTGCTGGCGCCGCTGGTGCATGGCCTGGCGGCCAACACCGCCTTTTTGTGCGTGAGCGTGGCGATGCTGCTGCAGAGCTGGTACCTGCGCGCCGACCCGCGTTGGTCGCGGTGGGCGGGCGCGGCGTGGGGGTGGGCGTG
The DNA here is from genome assembly GCF_024810105.1 of Stenotrophomonas sp. BIGb0135. Classification (GTDB taxonomy): domain Bacteria; phylum Pseudomonadota; class Gammaproteobacteria; order Xanthomonadales; family Xanthomonadaceae; genus Stenotrophomonas; species Stenotrophomonas maltophilia_AB. Next base: position 225,015 of record NZ_JANUDX010000003.1, on the reverse strand, counting down.
GCTGTGTTTCGTGCTGCTGTGGCTGCACGTGTTGTGGCGTGGCCCGCCACGCGGGGCCGGGCAGAAGCTGGTGATCGCCGCGGTGGTGCTGTGGCTGCTGGCCGTGGCACTGCAGGCCTGGCGTCAGTCGCGGCCGCCCGCGCCGCGCTGAGTGGCGCCCGGCGTGCGGCCAGCCTGTGTACATGCCGTTGCCGGGGGACCGGCGTATCGTGGCGGGGACTCTTTCAGGATATGTGACGATGCGGGCAGCCGGGTGGGGGAAGGTGCTGGGTCTGGTGATCGGCGGGTGGGCGTCGGCGGCGTTGGCCGCGGCCCCGCAGCAGGTGAGCCACGGACGCTTCCAGCAGGTGCCGGTGTACGTGCCGGACGGTCGCCCCCAGCGGGTGGTGGTGTGGTTCGACGGCGGCCGCGAAGAGGCGCGCACGGCCGAGCGGATCGATGCGCTGCGCCTGCAGGGCGCGCTGGTGGCCCGGGTCGACGTGGCCAGGCTGCACCAGGTCCTCGCACGCGAAGGCGGCGGAAGCTGCGCGTTCGGCGCGGGCGATGTGGAGAACTTCTCGCGCTGGTTCCAGGCTTACCTGCACGTGCCCGGCTATCACCTGCCGCTGATCGGTGGCGATGGCGAGGGGGCGGAGCTGGCTTACGCGGTGGCCGCCCAGGCCGATACGCAGGTGTTCGCCGGGCTGCTCACCACCGGCTTCTGCCCTGACCACGCGCGCGAGCGCAAGGTCTGCGGGGCCGGTTCCAGCCATGGCCGGCTGCAGCCGGCCGAATTGAATTTCCCCTGGCTGGACGCGGCCGGCGGCAACCATTGCACGGTCGGCAATGCCGCCGCCTTCGTGCGCAAGGTGGCGATGGGCCGCCAGTTCCAGCGCACCGGCGGTGGCGATGAACTGCCCGGCCTGCTGGCAGCCGCCGAGGTGATCGGCGCGCAGAAGGGGGTGAGCCTGGCGCCGCCGCCGGATGCGCTCAAGGGCCTGCCGGTGGTGGAGGTGGATGCCAGCAAGCCCGGCGATACCTTCGCGATCTTCGTGTCCGGCGATGGCGGTTGGGCCGGCCTGGACAAGGAAGTGGCGGCGGCATTGGCCGAAGGCGGCGTGCCGGTGGTTGGCGTGGATTCGTTGCGCTACTTCTGGACCGCACGTACGCCGGAAGGCTTCGCCCGCGACCTGGAACGGATTGCCGCGCACTACAGCCAGCAGTGGCAGCGCAAACGCGTGGTGCTGGTCGGGTTTTCGCAGGGGGCCGATGTGCTGCCGGCCGCCATCAACCAGCTCTCCCCGGCCGTGCGCGACAGCGTGGCGATGATCGGGTTGATGTCGGTGGGCAGGAACGCCGATTACGAATTCCACGTCAGCAACTGGCTGGGTGGCGGCGGTGGTGGGCTGCCGATCGCACCGGAGATCGCCAGGCTGCCGTCCGGCAAGACGCTGTGCCTGTACGGCGAGGACGACGACGACGCGCTGTGCCCGTCGCTGCCGGCGGGCCATGCACAGGTCATCAAGCTGCCCGGCGACCATCACTTCAAGGGCGACTACGACCGCCTGGCGCAGACGCTGCTGGAGCACCTGCCGGCGCGGTAGAGCCGACCGTTGGTCGGCTGATCCGATGCGTGGCGTTACCGCAGCCGACCAACGGTCGGCTCTACCGGTGCGCTGCGAATTGCGGCAGCCGACCAACGGTCGGCTCTACCGGCGTGCTGCGAATTGCGGCAGCCGACCAACGGTCGGCTCTACCGGCGTGGGTCCAGCGAGATCAGCCGGGTGGCATCGAGCAGCGCGGCGGGCAGGTGCACGCCGCCCGGCGCGGCCAGGTAGCGGGCACGCCACTGCGGGGCGAACTTGGACTTGAAGCGGCGCAGGCCGCTGAAGCCGTAGAAGCGCTCGCCATGACGGGCCACGATGTTCGCAAAGCGGTTCCAGCGGCCGGCCAGGCGATGCTGTGCCAGACCGGACAACGGCGCCATGCCCAATGAGAAGCGGTGGAAGCCGTTGGCACGGCCCCACAGGAACAACTCGATGAACAGGAAATCCATAGTGCCCTTGGGCGCATCGTCGACATGCCGCATCAGGTCCACCGACAGTTCGTTGCCGGCCGGTGCCTGCCACAGGTTGGCGAAGGCGACGATGCGGCCGTCCGCTTCCACCAGCGCGACCGGGAAGCGCACCAGGTAGTCCGGGTCGAAGCTGCCCAGCGAGAAGCCCTTTTCGTCGCCGGCCTTGTCGTCCAGCCATTCCTGCGAGATCGACGCCAGCGCTGGCAGCAACGCCGGTACCTCCACCGGCTGGGCCACGCGGAAGCTCAGCCCGCCGCGCTTGCCGCGGTTCCAGGCCTGGCGCAGGTCGGCGCGCTCGCGCCCCTCCAGGCCGAAGTCCTGCAACGGCACCATGGCTTCCTCGCCCAGCTTGACCAGGGTCAGGCCGAGGTCGAGGTACGTCTGCCAGTAGGCTTCGCCGACCTGGTAGAACACCGGGCGCAGGCCGAGCCGGTCGGCTTCCTCGCGGAAGCGCCAGATCAGCCCGCGGGCGACGTCCGGCGGTCCGACCGGGTCGCCCATCGCGATCAGCGAACCGCCGTAGCGCTGCATCATCACGAAGCCGCGCTGATCGGCATCGCGCAGCACCGCCTTGTCGGCGGTCAGTACCAGGCAGGCCTGGGTGTCTTCGGCGGCGGCCAGGATCGGCGCCAGCGCGTCCAGGGTCGCCGCATCGGCCGGTGGCAGCGGGCTGCGCGTGCTGTGCAGCAGACGGGCCAGGCCGAAGATCGTCAGCGCGATCGCCACCACCAGCAGCGCCCGCAGCGCGCGCGGTGCATTGCCCTGCAGTGCGAATTCCCACCACAACTCGTTCTGGTATTCGACGTGGCTGTAGACGAAGAACAGCAGCCAGATCACCGCCACCAGCACCAGGCCCAGGTTGCGGATCCACGGCCACGACCAGGCTTCGTCGAGCAGCGCGCCCTGGCGGTAGAACTCGCGGCGCGACGCCCACAGGGCCATCGCCACCAGCAGCGCGGACAGCGCGATCAGCACCTGGCCGCCGCGCAGCCAGATCGGCAGGGGTGCGATCACGCAGATGCCCAGGGCGAGCATCCAGGCCGCATGGCTGCGCCGCTGCAGGCCCTGGCCGATCAGCAGCAACGCCACGCCTGCCAGGCTGCCGAGCAGGTGCGAGGTTTCCAGGATCGGCAGCGATGCATTGAGCAGGTGCCGGCGCGGCGTCGGCAGGGTGCCATCGATCACCAACGCGGCGCCCACGCTGAACACCGCCAGCGCGATGATCTGCGGCAGCCACGGGCGCAGTGCGGTCCAGCCGGCCCGGGTGGCCCCGGCGCCCACCCGCAGCGGCTTGCGCATGGCCGGGCCGAGCGCGAGCAGCGTGGCCAGCAGCAACGGCAGCACGTAATAGGTGACGCGGTAGATCAGCGCGGCGGCCAGCACCGCCGCGGGGGCCACCTGCGGCAGCAGCTTGAGCAGGCTCCATTCGAACACGCCCAGCCCGGCCGGCACGCTGGAGATCAAGCCGGCCAGCACGGCCACCAGGTACAGGCCGACGAAGCCGGGCAGGCCGGTCGGGGTGTCCATCGGCAGCAGCACGTAGAACGCCGCGCTGGCCAGCACCAGTTCGACCACGCTCAGCGCGGTGACCCCGAGCATGGTGCGGCGGTCGGGCAGCCACAGGCCGTGGCCGCGGACGCTGAAGGTGCGGCCCTCGCGCCCCACCAGCAGCAACGTGCCGAGGTAGCCGAGCAGGCCGACGATGCCGAACACGCGCACCGCCTGCACGGACACGGGCAGCGCCAGCGCGGCAGCGCCCGGTTCGAGGATGAAGGCCAGGGCCAGCAGCAGCCATGCGCCGAACACGAAGCCCAGCGTGCTCATCAGCACCACCTGGCCGATTTCGCCCAGGCTCAGGCCGGCGCCACCGTAGCCGCGCAGGCGCACCGCGCCGCCGGTGAGCGCGGCAAAGCCGAGGGTCTGGCCAAGCGTGTGGGCGAGGAAGGCGGTGATCCCCACGCGGGCCGGGTGCAGTTGCTTGCCGCTGCGGCGCAGGCCGATCGCATCGAAGCCGATCAGGCAGGCGTAGCTGGCCAGGCCGAGCACCACGGTCAGCGCGATCTGCCCGGCGCCGAGGTGGCGGAAGGCATCGCGGATGGCGCGATAGCCGTGTTCGTCGAATTCGTTGGCCAGCCCGCGCAGGGCCAGGGCCAGGATCGCCAGGCTGAAGATCACGGTGGCCGCGCGGCGCCAGGCGAGGCGGGCCGGGGCCGGAGCAGGGGTTGTTTCGGTCATCGGTACAGCGTGCTCCGGGGCAGGCGATGAAAGAGTCAAGGCCCGCGATGCGGGCCTGCGCGCGCATCGTGCGCCTGATGCGCAGCGTTGCCAAGACCATGCGCTGTGCCTGCCGTGGCCGCAATGATCGCGGGCAAGGACAGGTGCACGCCGCATCGGTGACAATGCCGTATCACCCAGAGGAGCCATCGCCATGTTGGAACGTTTCGACGTAGGTCCGCGCATGTCCGAAATGACCGTCCACAACAAGGTCGCCTATCTGTCCGGGCAGATCCCCGAGGACACCAGCCAGGACATCACCGGGCAGACCCGGCAGGTGCTGGCCGAGATCGACAAGCTGCTGGCGCTGGTGGCCAGCGACAAGCAGCACATCCTGCGCGCGGAAGTGTTCCTGGCCGACATCAACGACTTCGCCGGCATGAACGCCGCGTGGGATGAGTGGGTGGTGGCGGGCATGACCCCGGCGCGTGCGACGGTGGAGGCCAAGCTGGCCGACGCGAGCTGGAAGGTGGAGATCGTGGTCACCGCCGCCTTGCCGTAACCGGCCGCCGGGCATGGCTCGGCGCCCTCCATGCACATCCGCCGCGCCGCGCGATGCGCGCGGCGACGCGTCAGGGCGCGGCGATCAGCGCGATGCAGTCCACCGGACACGGTGGAATGCACAGCTCGCAGCCGGTGCACAGGTCGGCGATGACGGTGTGCATGTACTTGGCCCCGCCAACGATGGCGTCCACCGGGCAGGCCTGGATGCACTTGGTGCAGCCGATGCAGTCTGCCTCGACGATCAGCGCGACCTGGGCGGGGGTGTGTTGGCCGCGGCTGCGGTCGAACGGCACCGCGGCCACGCCCAGCGCATGCGCCAATGCGCGCGCGCCCGCGTCACCGCCAGGCGGGCAATGGTCCACGCCGACCTCGCCGCGGGCCATCGCGGCGGCATAGGGGCGGCAGCCGTCGAAACCGCACTGGCCACATTGGGTCTGCGGCAACAGGCGGTCGAGGCGTTCGATCAGGGCGGTGCTGGGGCTTGGCATGCGTGGCGTCGGCTGCGCGGGGACATCATGGGCTGAGGGGTTTGCCGCGATACCAGCGGTCGTGGGCGAGGGCCAGCATGGGGCGGTCCTCGCGACTGTCGCCGTAGGCGTGGATGCGCTGGTAGCGTGACAGGTCGTAGCGGTGGCGGATGTGTTCGGCTTTGCGCGGGCCACAGTCACCGTCGGCGTAGCGGCCGGTCAGGCGCCCGTCGCGGCTCTCCAGCCGGTTGCAGATCAGGTCCAGGCCGAGCGATTCGCACCAGGGCCGCAGGTACAGGTCCAGCGAGCCGGACACGATCACCACGGTGTGGCGCTGCTGCAGGTGCCAGCGGATCTGTTCCAGCATCTGCGGGCGCACCACCTCGGGCAGCACGTCGCGGGCGTAGCCGACGGCCTGGGTGGCGATGTCGTCAACATGGCGGTTGCTGAAGGTCAGCCGGGTGACGCGGGCACGGATGCGTTCGGCCGAGATCAGCCTGAGCCGGTAGGCCAGCAGCCACGGCCCGACCTTCCACCAGGCCTGGGCCAGTTGCTCGGGCGTGGCGACGCGGCGCAGGAAGCGGCCATAGGTATCGCAGGTGGTGACCGTGTGGTCGAAATCGAACAGCGCCAGTTCCAAACCGCACCTCCCTCCGTGCAGGCCAGCAGGACGGGGCGGCCGGGCCGCCCCATCGTTGCGATCAGCGCACCGGCATGCCGGGCTGGGCGCTGCTGTCGGCGTCGAGCAGGGCCAGGTCGCCGCCGTCGAAGCCGGCCGACAGGATCATGCCTTCGCTCAGGCCGAAGCGCATCTTGCGCGGGGCCAGGTTGGCGATGAACACCACGCTGCGGCCGACCAGCTTGTCCGGCTCGCCGTAGCTGGCGCGGATGCCGGAGAAGATCTGGCGCTTGCCCAGGTCGCCGGCATCCAGTTCGAAGCGGAGCAGCTTGTCCGAGCCGTCGACGAACTCGCAGGCCAGCACCTTGCCGATGCGCAGGTCGAGCTTGGCGAAGTCGTCGATGCCGATATACGCCGGGCCATCGGTGGCCGCCGGCGCAGCGGCCGGTGCGGGCGCCGGCTTGGCGGGCTTGGCCGGGGCGGCAGGCGCAGCGGCGGCGAGGGTGTCCTTGGAGGCGTCAGTCATGGCGTCGATCATTTTCGGGTCGATTCGGGTGAACAGCGGGGCGTACACGGCGATGGTGTGCGCGGTGAGCGGGCGGGCGATGTCGGTCCAGTCCTGCACCGGTGCGGCCAGGAAGGCCTCGGCCTGGGCGGCGGTGGCCGGCAGGATGGGCTTGAGCGCGGTGACCAGCACGCGGAACAGGTTCAGGCCCTGGGTGCAGACCGATTGCAGCTGTGCGTCGGCGCCGTCCTGCTTGGCGATGACCCACGGCTTCTGGTCGTCGATGTAGCGGTTGGCTTCGTCGGCGAGGGTCATCGTGAGGCGCACGGCGGCGGCCGGGTCGTTGCGCTCGTAGGCCTCGCGGATGGGGGCGAGGGCGGCGACGAAGCGGTCGTACTGCGCGGCATCGGGCAGGGCGGCGGCGAGGCGGCCGTCGAAGCGCTTGCTGATGAAGCCGGCGCACCGGCTGGCCAGGTTGACGAACTTGCCGACCAGGTCGGCGTTGACGCGCGCGATGAAGTCGCCAAGATTGAGGTCGAGGTCTTCGACGCCGCCACCGGACTTGGCGGCGAAGTAGTAGCGCAGGGCTTCGGCTTCGAGGCCGACATCGAGGTAGGTGCGCGCCATGACGAAGGTGCCGCGCGACTTGGACATCTTGGCGCCGTCGACCATCAGGTAGCCGTTGACGTGCAGGCGGGTCGGCGCGCGGTGGCCGGTGCCGTGCAGCACCGCCGGCCAGAACAGGCCGTGGAAATTGACGATGTCCTTGCCGATGAAATGGTGCAGTTCGGTGCTGGTGCCGGCGCGCAGGTGGGCGTCGAAGTCTTCGCCGTTCCTGTCACAGAGGGTCTTGAAGCTGGACAGGTAGCCGATCGGGGCATCCAGCCAGACGTAGAAGTACTTGCCGGGCTGGCCGGGGATTTCGAAGCCGAAGTAGGGCGCGTCGCGGGAAATGTCCCAGGCGCGCAGGCCGCCGTCGGCGTTGAGCCACTCGCCGAGCTTGGCCTTGACGCCGGGCAGGGCGACGTCGCCGGCGAGCCAGTCGCGCAGGAAGGCGTCGAAGTGGCCGACCTCGAAGAAGAAATGTTCGGAGTCGCGCAGTTCCGGGGTGGCACCGGAGATGACCGAGCGCGGGTCCTTGAGTTCGGTGGGGGCGTAGGTGGCGCCGCACACTTCGCAGTTGTCGCCGTACTGGTCCGGGCTGCTGCACACCGGGCAGATGCCCTTGATGTAGCGGTCGGGCAGGAACATGCCCTTGGCCGGGTCGTAGAACTGGGCGACGGAGCGGCGCGCGATGTGGCCTTCGGCCTCAAGCTTGAGGTAGAAGGCTTCGGTGAGGGCCTTGTTGGCGGCCGAGTTGGTGGAATCGTAGTGGTCGAAGGCAACACCGAACGCGGCAAAGTCGCGTTCGTGGCTGGCCTGGATGTTGGCGATGAAGGCCTCCGGGGTCACGCCGGCCTTTTCGGCGGCGAGCATGATGGGGGTGCCATGGGTGTCATCGGCGCAGACGAACCAGGTCTTGCCGCCGCTCATTCGCCGCGCGCGTACCCAGATGTCAGCCTGGATGTAGCCGACCAGGTGGCCCAGGTGGAGCGGGCCGTTGGCGTAGGGCAGGGCGGTGGTGACGAGAGCGGTGCGGGTCATGGTCTGCGTTGTTGCCTTGGGGACTGGGGATTATCGCATGGAGGGGGTGGGCGCCTGCGGCGGGCGTTTCTTTTGCGGGCAATGGCTGGAGCTGGAGCAGAAGCTGGAGCCGAAGCCGAAGCTGGGGCGCCGTTGGGGTGTCGGGCTGGGTCGGCGGGGGTGGGGCGCAGGGACACGCCGCAAGTACGTCCATGTAGGCTCGTATAGCGCCATCCATGGCGCTATACGGTCCCTGCGCCCCACCCCCGCCAACCCCTGACAGTGGATGGGGCCTCTTTTTTTGGGGCACGGCTTGAGTCAACGGCAACGGCAACGGCAACGGCTTCAGTGACGGGGTGCGGGCTGGAGACGTGGGGGGGGGGCTGGTGCTGGGCTGCGAGGGGTTGGGATGGATGGGTGGGTGGGGGGAGGAAATGCAAAAGGCCGAAGCGGTGTTGCCGCTTCGGCCTTTTTTGTTTCCCGGCCGGCTATGCCGATGGCTGCGGGCTGGGGGCGCTGGTTCGGCGTTGCGACGCCTGGCCAAGCCGCGATGGTTACTCGCGCACCCAGGTCTGCGAGCGGCAGATGAAGGCGATGCAGCCGGAGACGTCGAGCTTGGCGCCGCCGGTCTGCAGCTTGGCCTTGGACTTGTAGGTCTTGCCGTTGCCCGGGTCCAGGATGGTGCCGCCAGCCCAGGCGTTGCTGCCGTCGGCCTTGAGGTTCCACAGGATCGTCATGCCCTTGACCGGCTTGTTCTTGTTGGCGCCCTCGCAGCCGTCGCAGACCGGATTGGGGCCCTTGTCCGAATGCAGGATCTCCACCACCTTGCCGGTCAGGGTGCCGTTGGTGGCCTGGGTGATCTCCACGATCGACTTCACCTTGCCGGTCTTGTCGTCGATCGTCTTCCAGCGGCCGACGGCGCCATCGGCGGCACTGGCCGACATCGCGGCCATCATCAGCGGCAGTGCCAGCAGCAGGGTCTTCAAAGTCTTGCGCATGGTTCCCCTCCCAGGGAGTTCGTGAATGCCGACGCAGGGCCGGTACAGGCCGACTGTATACCCATTCGCTCCGGTACGGAACGCACCGCCGGCGCTGTTCAGCCGGCCTCGGCCGGGATCTCGTACAGCTCCAGGGGCAGTCCGTCCGGGTCGGCGAAGAAGGTGAAGCGGCGGCCGGTGTATTCGTCGGTACGGATCGGCTCGCAGGTTACGTCGGCGGCGGCCAGGCGGGCGATCATCGGTTCCAGCGCCGCTACCCGGAACGCCAGATGGCGTAGCCCCTGCGCCTCCGGGCGGCTGGGTCGAGGCGGCGCCCCCGGGAACGAGAACAGCTCCAGTTGGCCGCCGTTGGGCAGGGCCAGGTCGAGCTTCCAGGAATCGCGCGCGGCGCGGTAGTTTTCGTCCAGGACCCGCAGCCCCAGTACCTGGGTGTAGAAGGCCTTGGAACGGGCGTAGTCCGCGCCGATCACCGCGACGTGGTGGATGCCGAGCAGCAAGGGAGTGTGGAGGTGGGTCATTGCAGGGTGTCCAGCCAGCGCTGGGCGATCTGCAGCGCCAGCGGATAGGGTTCGGGGCCGTCGCGGTTGGTCAGGATGATCACGCTCAGGCGGTGCGCGGGGTAACGCAGGATCACGCTGCGGAAGCCGATGCTTTCGCCGCTGTGCCAGTGCGCCTGGCCGTTGAGCCGCCAGCCGAAACCGTAGAACGGCGCGTCGGGTTCGTTGGTGCGGGTAGCCGGTGCGAACGCCTGCCGCAGCGAAGCGATGCCGAGCAGGCGCGGGTCGTAGAGCGCGGCATCCCAGCGCGCAAGATCATCCAGCGACGCGTAGATGCCACCGTCGCCGAGCACCGCGCTGGTCGGACTCTGGTCGGTACGCTGCCAGCGTCCGTCGATCTCGCTGTAGCCATAGGCGCGTGCCGCGACATCATCCACGCCGTCCTGGTGCGCGACGGCGTGCGCCATGCCCAACGGCTGGAAGATCCGTGCGCGCAGGAACGTGGCGAAGTCCTGCCCGGATGCCTGGCCCACCACCAGCGCCAGCAGGGCGTAGCCGCTGTTGCTGTAGCGGTAGCGGCTGCCCGGCACGAACAACGTGCGGTCCTGGCGCTCCAGCAGGTGCAGCACGTCGAGGTCGCGCACCTGCGCGGTCGCATCGCGGGGCATCAGGTCTTCGTAGTCCAGCAGTCCGCTGGTATGGCTGAGCAGGTGGCGCAGGGTGATCGTATCGGCGGCTGCCGGCAGCGAAGGCAACCAGCGCTTGACCCGGTTGTCCAGCGAGAGGGCGCCCTCCTGTGCCAGCAGCAGGATCGCCGTCGCGGTGAACTGCTTGCTGACCGAGGCCTGGCGGAAGTTGGTCTGCGCAGTCACCGGGGTGCCGTCTTCGACCACCGCCAGCCCGTAGCCGCGGCGGAACACCGGCTGGCCGTCGTGCAGCACCAGCACCGCCGCACCGGGGACCTGGCCGTCGTAGCGCTGCAGCAGCGCATCGATGCCCGGGTCCGGTGGACCCGGGCGAGGGCCGCCCGCTGCGTCGGCGGCGCCGAGCAGGCCCGTGCACAGCAGGGCGATCCAGCCGAATCGATGGGCAACCGCGCGCTGCATGGCCGGCTCCCTCGTCGTGCTCAGGGAGCGGGCGCGGCAGCCGGCGTACCGGCGGTCTCGCTGGCGATCCAGCGCTGCAGCTTGGCATCGAGGATGTCCAGCGGCATCGAACCGTCGCGCAGCACCTCTTCGTGGAAACGGCGCAGGTCGAAGCGCGGCCCCAGCGCCGCCTTGGCACGGTCGCGCAGCTCGAACATCTTCAGCTCGCCCAGTCCGTTGGGCAGGGTCTGCCCGGGCAGGGCCATGAAGCGTTCGACTTCGGCGGTGGCATCCTCGCTGGGCAGGTCGGCGGTCTTGACCAGGTAGTCCACCGCCTGGCGCTTGCTCCAGCCCTGCGCGTGCAGGCCGGTATCGGCCACCATGCGCGCGGCGCGGGTCAGCGCGGCCTGCAGGTAGCCGATGCGCTCGTACGGGTCCTGGTACACGCCCAACGGCTCGCCCAGCGATTCGGCGTACAGGCCCCAGCCCTCGATGAAGGCGATATCGCCGCCGAGGCGACGGAAGCGCGGCAGCTTGTCCAGTTCCTGCTGCAGGCCCAGCTGCACGTGGTGGCCGGGGAGGCCCTCGTGCAGGAACTGCATCGGGGCCGCCCAGCGCCGGCGCGTGGGCAGGTTGGCGGTGTTGACGTACAGGATGCCCGGGCGCAGGCCATCGGGCAGCGGCGGCTGGTAGCTGACCGCCGCGGCGCTGGCGGCGCGCTCGGGCTCGACCGCGTGCACCTCCATCGGGGCCTTGGGCAGCGTGCCCAGCAGCGCCGGGAGGCGGCTGCCGACCTGGGCCTGCAGCTGCTTGTAGCGGTTCAGCACCGCCTCGGCGTTGGCGTACTGGAAGCTCTTGTCGGTGCGCATGTTGCGCAGCACCTTCTGCTGCGAACCGCGGATCCGGTTGTCCTTGAGGGTGCTGGCGATCTGCCCCTGCAGGGTGGCCACGCGCTGCTCGGCCAAGGTGTGGATCTGTGCGGCATCCAGGGTGGAGGCGCTGCTCTGCACGATGTTCTGCGCATACCACGCCTGCCCGTTCGGCAAGGCGCCCAGGCCGTCGCTGCTGCGCGTGGCCGGGAGGTACTCGGTGGCGATGAAGCCGCGCAACGCGCGGTAGGCCGGCATGATCCGGTACTCGATCATGCGCTTGTACTCGGCGCTGATCCGCGCTTTGTCCGCCGCCGGGAAATCGTCGGGCATGTTGCGTACCGGTGCCCAGAAGATCGATTCCTCGGCCGTCGGCTTGATCACCGCATCCAGCTGCGGCAGCACTTTTTCCATCAGGTCGCGCGGCTGCACCACGCCGGCCGCCATGCCCTGGCGCATGTTGGCCACGGCCTGGTCGAACAACGGGGCGATGCCCAGCGAACGCTTGGACCAGGTGTCGTAATCCTTGACCGTGTTGAACGGCTGGGCACCCGAGCCGGAGCCGAGGATGGCCATGATGCTGCCCAGGTTGTAGTACTGGCTGATCGGCAACATCCAGCTGGGATACTGCTCGGCGGCCACCGACATGCGCGCATCGCGCACGAAGATCTGGTAGCTCAGCAGGTCCTGTCCGGTCAGGCCGTCGGCGCCGATCTTTTCCACCTTGCCCAGCCATTCCACGGTGAAGTCGTGGGATTGCTGGCGGTACGCGGCCGAAAGGATGTTGGGCAACTGGTCGTTGTGGCGGGTGTCGCCCTGGAACGTGGCCTGCAGCGGGTTGAGCCGCATCGACGCATCCCAGTATTCATCATAGATGCGGTTGAGCTGGGCGGCCTTGCTCTGTTGGCGCACCAGCGGCTGGCGGGCGGGGGCGGCCGCGGGGCGCGCGCGCGGCTTGGCCTTGGGCTTGGCCGCCTGCCGGGTCTGCGCGGCGGCAGGCCGGTTGGCCTTCTTCTTGGCGGCTTCAGCCGGGGCGGCGGTGCTGAACACCAGCAGGGCGGCGATGGCGAGCGCCAGGGCGCGGGCGGGGTGGGGCATCGGCTGTTTCCGTAACACTACACAGACCCGGGAGCTTGCCCGATCCGGGCCCGTACGGCCAGCCTCGGGGCGGACGGGCCACCGCCACGCCGGGGCGGCGTTCATGCCCGCTGCCACGCTGCACCGTCGTGGCCTAGCGGTCCCCGGCGCGGGTGAAGGGCACGCTTTCCGGGGCCACCGCACCGCCGGAGATGATGAAGCTCATGGCCTGGTCCACCGTCCAGTCGGTGGGGGTCAGCAGTTCCACCGGGACGATTTCCAGGTACCCGGAGGTGGGATTGGGCGTGGTCGGCACGTAGACCGCGGCCAGCTCGCGATCGGTGCCCTGTTCACGGATCACCCGGGTGACCAGGCCGACCGACTTCATGTCGCGGTGCGGGAAGTCGATCAGGACCACGCGCTGGGTGCTGCCCGGTTCGGTCTGGAGCATGTCCAGCAGCTTCTTGGCGCTGTCGTAGATGATGCTGGCCAGCGGAATGCGCTTGATCACCGCACCGAACCAGCGCAACAGGCGCTGGCCGATCACCCGCCGGCTGAGCACGCCCACGCTGAGGATCACCAGCAGGGTGGCCGCCAGCCCGATCAGGTTCTGCATCCACTCGACCTTGATCCAGCCCAGGTAATGCGGGAACGAGGCGGCGATCTGCTCGGACAGCGGCACCACCACCGGGCTGGAAATGCCCGACAACAGCACGAAGACGAATTTGACCACCACCCAGGTCAGCCAGATCGGCAGCAGGGTCAGCAGGCCGGTCAGGAACAGGCGCTGCAGGGAGGGGCGCGGAACGAGTTGGGGGGCTTCGGGCGACATCGGCGCATTGTAGCGGTGCAGCCGCCCGGATTACCCTGCCGGCCACCGCAGGATGCGGCGCGCTGGGGGAATGCTGTGTTGAAGGGAATGAAGTGGGTGGGGATGACCGTGATCGGGACGGTCGTGCTGGTGCTGGTCGCGGTGCTGGTGTCCTGGCTGCTGCCGGTGCCGGCAGCGGAGCGTGCCGCACTGGCGGCGATGGACGCCGCGCCACGCGGGCAGGTGCCCGAGCGCAATGCGTTCCCGCCGGTGTGGCTGCTGCCGTATGACGGCATCGATCCGGCCCGGGTCCATGCGCTGACCGCAGAAGACGCGCAGCGTTTCGCGCAGGCGATCAGCGCGCAGACGCCGCAGGGGTGGTCGAACAGCGTCGCCGAAGGGCGCTACCCCAAGGCCACGGCGGCCACCGGCTGGTGCGGGCTCGATACCGAGAGCTGCCTGGGCGAGGTCCGTGACCAGGCGGCGGCCGTGGCGCAGGCGCATGCGGGGCATGACGGGCTGCATGCCCGGATCAGCGCCGTAGGCCGCAACGACCATTACCGCAACCTGTTCCCCAGTGACATCGCGATGCCGTTCCCGCCGATGCAGGTGTTGCTGGAGCGTCTCTCGCTGCATGCGCTGGCGCACGTGCAGGGCGACAGTCGACGCGCCCTGCAGGGCGTCTGCGAGGACATCGGCACCGGGCGCATGTTGATGCGCAGCAGCGACAGCCTGCTGGTGGCGATGGTGGGGAGCGCCATGGCCGCCCGCAACGCGGCGCTGTTCACCGAGATCCTGTCCGAACTGCCGGCCGACGTGCCGCTGCCAGCGATCTGCCCGCAGGTGCTGGGGGCGCCGACGGTGGCCGAGCTGGACATGTGCGTGCCGATGCGCGGTGAGTTTGGCTACCAGCGTGCTGCCGGCGCACGCCTGCCGCACGCACAGTCGCGCTGGCTGTACGACGTGGAGAAGACCCAGGCGCGCGCCGCCGCGCTGCTGTCGCGCAGCTGTGCGCCCGAGGTGCAGCAGCAGATCCGCGAGGACCGCCGGGTGCGGCTGGCCGAACCACCGTCGGAGTGGTCCCTGGCGTGCGTGGCCAATGTGGCGGGGTGCATGACCCAGGTCATGGTTGCGCCGACGTATGTCGGTTACAACTGGCGCATGCAGGACGCCGGTGCGCAGCTGCGACTGGCTGCAGCGATGCTGTGGCTGCGCGGGCAGCCCAACGACGGCCACGGTGCGATGGCCACGCTGGCGCGCTTGCCCGCGGCGCTGGGCAGTGCGCAGCGTCCGCTGCAGCCGGCCGCGGATGGGCGCAGCGTGCAGGTGAAACGCTACGGGCGGCCATCGAAAGATGCGCCTGCGATGCTCCGCGCGCGGTTGCCGTTGCCCTGGCAGCCGCAGTGAGCGCATCGGCGCGGGGGGGGCGTCGCGCAGGGCGGCGCCGAGGCCGCCGTGCGTCGCCGCGGAGTGGACTACGGCGTGGCTGCCGGTGGCTTGGGCGTGCGTGCGTCCGGCTTGAGCCGCAGGTAGACCTGCTTGCGCACCCGCGCCACCACCTCGCCCTCCGCATCCACGATGTCGTTGCTGAACCAGTGCAGGTACTTCTCGCCGCCTGCAGTCGCCGCACGCAGCGTATCCAGCAGTGCCTCGTCGAG
The DNA here is from genome assembly GCF_024810105.1 of Stenotrophomonas sp. BIGb0135. Lineage (GTDB taxonomy): Bacteria > Pseudomonadota > Gammaproteobacteria > Xanthomonadales > Xanthomonadaceae > Stenotrophomonas > Stenotrophomonas maltophilia_AB. Next base: position 209,972 of record NZ_JANUDX010000003.1, on the reverse strand, counting down.
ATGGAACTCGGCCGTCACGGTGCCGCGCCCGGGCTTGATGAATTCGATCGCGCCGGCGCGGTCCCACACGTAGTAGTCGCGGCCCAGGTTGTGCATCACCGTGAGCATCCAGAACGGGTCGGTCATCGCAAACAGGCTGCCGCCGAAATGGGTGCCGACGTAGTTGCGGTTCCACGGGCGCATGCGCAGTTCGACGCGCACGTGGCGGTAGTCGTCGCTGACCTCGGTGACGTGGATGCCGGTGAACAGGAACGGAGGCCACAGGTTCATGCCGCGGCGGAAGAGGCTGGCCTTCATCGGGATCACATCGGAAGGGAGGGTGCCCCGGAGTCTACCATTCGCAAGCGTATGGTCAGGAAGCGGTGTTCACCGGAGGTCCGGCTCGCCCTCGTCGACCGCGTAGCCGTCGCGCCCGGCGGCCTTGGCCTTGTACAGCGCCGCATCGGCGCCCTCGAAGAAGTGCCGTGGTTCGCTGGCGGTCGCGGGCACCCGCGTGTAGATGCCCACGGTCAAGGTGATCTGCAGGGTCTGCCCGTGCCCCACCGCGACCTCCATCGCGCGCGTGCGCGCCAGCAGGTCGTCCACCACCTGCACCGCGCCCTCGGCGGCGGTGTCGGGCAGGATCAGGGCGAATTCGTCGCCGCCGAAGCGGGCGGCCATGTCGCGCGGACGCCGCGCATGCGCGCCGATCTCCTCGGCGATCCGGCGCAGCACGGTGTCGCCGACGTGGTGGCCGTGCAGGTCGTTGTGGTGTTTGAAATGATCCACGTCGATCAGCACCAGGCTGAGCGGCCGGCCACTGCGCCGCCCGGCATCGTGTTCCTGCTGCAGGACCTGCTCGAAACGCAGGCGATTGCCGAGCCCGGTGAGGGCATCGCTGTTGGCCTGGCGGTGCCAGGCGCTGATCCGCCACAGCACCCAGGCCGCGATCACCGCGAGCATGCCGGTCAGCGCGGCCGCCGGTGCGAACCACAGGTTGCCGGCACGCAGCAGCACGAAGCTGAGCAGCAGCGTGACCGGCAGCGCCAGCAGCGCACTGGCGGCGGCACGCGGCAGGGTCAGGCCAAGGCAGCACAGCGCCACCAGCAGCCCACTGAGCAGGTCCTGCCAGAGCGTGGGCGGCAGCTGGATGACCTTGTCGTCGAGCAGCATCGAAGCCACGTTGGCCTGGTACTCGCTGCCGCTCATCCAGCGCTCGCGGGTGGTCGGCGTGAGCAGTCGCGGCGCGATGCCGCTGGCGGTCGTGCCCACCAGTACCAGCCGCCCGCGCAGCAGCGCCGGATCGACCTCGCCGTTGAGCACGTCCACGTAGGACACCTGCGGGAAGCGTTCGGGCGGGCCGGCGTAGCGCACGCGCACGTAATGGTTGCGCCGCCACTGGTACGGCGAGGACTGCGCCGGCGCGGTATCGCGCAGCCCCGGCAGCGGGCCGCGCACGTCGGCCAGGGCCAGTCCCAGCGCCGGCCAGTGCGGTGAACCGATGCCGGCGGTGAGGTAAAGCCCGCGCGCGATGCCGTCGGCATCCACGTCGATGTCACTGTGGCCCAGGGTGGCCGCGTTGGCGGCGATCAACGGGATCGGCAGCAGCTCCTCGGCCATGCGTGGCCCGCTGGCCGGGGCTGCCAGCACGGGCAGGACGACGTGCCCGTTGCGGCGGATCGCCGCTGCCAGGTCGGCATCCTGCGCCGCATCCTGGCGGTCCGGCTCGGACAGCATCAGGTCCAGCACAACGCGCGTGCTGCCGGCGTCGGTGAGGCGGTCGAGCAGGCGCGCGTGGGTCGAGCGCGGCCATGGCCACTGCCCGATCTGCTGCAGGCTGTTGTCGTCGATCGCCACGATCAGCAGGCGCGGATCGGGCCGGTAGTCCCAGCCGCCGACGTAGGCGTCGTACACCGCTTCATCCTGCTGCCAGAACCACTGCCAGTGGCTGGCCGCCACGACCAGCGCGCCAACCAGCACCGACAGCACGATGCGCCGTGGCCAGGACAGGGCCAATGGCCTCACAGCAGCAGCCACAGCAGCAGCGCGCCGCCGCCGGCGCCGTAACAGGTGCGGCACGGCAGCTCGATCCGTTGCGCCGGCGAAAACGCGCCGGCGTAGCCGTCATCATCGATGTACTGCACGCGCACGTGCAGGGTGCCGTGCCAGGGGCGCTTGAGTGAGACCTCCGGTTGCGCCACTTCACGGTCCAGCAGCGGCTGGGCGAAATCGCCGCGGCGATCCAGTTGCACGCGGTAGCGCTGGCCGGGCTCGCCCGCCTGCCAGCGCAGGGTCAGTTGGCCCTTGGCGGCCTGCGGCGGTTGCAACGCCGGGTCGATCGGGGCATCGCTGATGGTGAGCGCCACAGGTTGCCCGAAACGACCGCGATGGCCGTCGCCGTCGCGCGAGGCGACGCGCCAGAAGTAGCTGCCTGCGGCCAGGTCCGTGGCGGGGCGCAGGTGGGTGCCGCGGCTTTCCTGTTCCAGCACCGGCGCCAGGAACTGCGCATCACGCGCGATCTGCAGCACCGTCGAGCGGGCCTGCTCGACCTGGCTCCACTGGAAGCGCGGCCGCGCGCTGCGGACGGTTTCCTGGTTGACCGGCCGCACCGTGAGCGGCGCCGCCGGCTGGTCGCGCACCACCATGTCCTGTTCGGCATCCAGGCCTTCCACCCCGTCGGCGCTGATCGCCCGGACCAGCACGCGCAGCGCGCCGGGCGGCAGGTCGGGGATGGTCAGGGTGGTGGCCTCGGTCTGCTCGGCGAACAGCAGGATCTCGGGCTGGTCGGCCCGCACCACCTCGACCCGGTACTGTGCCGCGGTGGCAACCGCCGACCAGGCCAGCACCGCCGGCAGCGCATCCAGGCGCAGCTGCGCCACATCCAGCCGCGGTGCCGGCAACAGGGCCTCGGCGGCGCCGGGGCGCGTATCCAGTGACTCACTGCGGGTGGCCTGGCCGGGGTTGACCAGGCGTGCGCCGCGGCGGTTGCCGACCTGCACCCGGCCCTGCAGCACTTCGGTGGACGCGACGTGCCCGGGCTCGCCGGCGCTGACCCGGAACACCGTGCCACGCACGCTGCTGGTGGCGGTGGGGGCATCGATGATGTAACGCGACGCGGGCCCCTTGGCGGGGGTGACCCGGTTGCTGGTGCGGCCCTGTTCCAGGCGTACGCGGGTGTCGACCATGCCGGTGCGGCCGTAGCGGCTCAGCTGGTCCAGGCGCAGCCGCGAGTGCTCGCGCAACTGCAGGCGCGATTCATCGGCGAAGACGAGGGTGACGCTGGCATCGGCACCGGTCACCAGGTGCTGGCCGATGGTCAGCAGCTGGCCATCGACCACGTCGCGCAGCGCGGCCTGCCCGGCATCGCCGAACTGGACCTTGCCGCGCGTGGCCAGGACGCGTGCGGGGGCCGGTTGCACGGCCAGCCAGGCCACCGGGAAACGCAGTTGGCTGCCCGGCGGCAACCGGTAGGGATCGGCCACGCGGTTGTGCGCCTGCAGCTGTTCCCACGGCACCGAGGGCTTCAGGTAGCGCCCGCCAAGGTCCCACAAGGTATCGCCGGGCCGGACCCGGTAGGTCCAGTCCTGGGCCAGCGACGGGAACGCGGCGGCCAGCAATGCCAACAGCAGCAGGCGGCTCAGCCAGGGAAGGTGCGTCAGGCGGGTGGAACTCACGGTCATCAGGGCCCTGCAGGACGGGGCGCAGCCCTGCGACCCCGATGGCCCAGACCTCATCCCCCCGAATGGATCGCGGCATCCAACGTGCCACGCGGCATTATTGCCCGGTGGCCGTGCAGGGTTTCTGAACGTGATCGAGATCACGCCCAGAAGTCGCGAAATCCATAACAGCGCGCGTGTCGGGTCCGGCTGGCCGGCCCGACGCGCCGGCGGCGATCAGAACAGCAGCGACGCCATGCGGCGACGGTAGCGGCCGACCAGGTCATCGTCGTCGATCACCTTGAAGGCATCGATCAGCAGCTTGCGCGGCAGGCCATCGGCATGGCTGCGGTCGCGCCGCAGCATCTCCAGGAACTGCTCCAGCGCGGCTTCGTCCTCGCCACCCAGCAGCAGCTGCACGCCACGCAGGTGGCGTGCCTGCAGGTCATCGCCGTCCTGCTGGATGCGTGCCTCCAGGCTGTCGGCCGAAGGTGCATCGCGCAGCGCGTTGGCGAAGTCCAGGCGCGCACGGGCGCGCACGGCACGGTCATCGGTGGCCAGGTTGGCCGGCAGTGCGTCGATCAGGCTGCTGGCCTCGTCGCTGGCGCCGGTCTGCAGCAGCGCAAGGGCCAGGTCGAGCTTGAGTTCGTCCTTGTCCGGTTCGGCGACGATGGCCGCGCGCAGCACGTCCACCTGCGCCTGCGGGTCCAGCGGGGCAAGCGCCACCGGTGCTTCCTCCACCGGCGCGGCCGGGGTCACCCCGTGCTGGGCCAGGAATTCGCGGATCTGGCCTTCGGGCAAGGCGCCGGGGAAGCCATCCACCAGCTGGCCACCCTTGACCAGGAACACGGTGGGCACCGACCGGATCTGGAATGCCGCGGCGATCTGCTGTTCCTGGTCGACGTCGACCTTGGCCAGCTCGAATGCGCCGTGGTACTCGCCGGCCAATTTCTCCAGCATGGGGCCCAGGGTCTTGCAGGGCTCGCACCAGGTAGCCCAGAAGTCCACCAGGACCGGTGTCTGCAGGGACTTCTGCAGGACCTCGGCCTCGAAGGTGGCCGTGGTGGCGTCGAAGACGTGCGGCAATTCGCTCATGGTCGGCAATCACGATTAAAGATGTACGCAGTGTATGGGTGCGTGTGTCGCTGGACGCAACCCCGCTGCCCGCGATCGGTGCAAACCGGAGACAATGCGGCGTCCTGAACCGCGCTGGCAGAATTCCATGCACACCTTGCACCGCATCGATCGCGCCATCGGCGTCCTGGCCGCCCTGCTGTTCGTGGCCGCCGTGGCCGGGTTCGGGCTGGCCTTGCCGGGCTACGACGCGATGCGCCACCCGGTCGCGCTGCTGGGGGCGATCGGGGTGCCGCATGCGCAGGCCTTCAGCGTGCTGGGGTTCGTGCTGCCCGGCGTGCTGGCCAGCGCGGTGGCGGTGCGCCTGCTGCTGCGGGTGCCACGCACCGCGCCCTGGTCCATGCGCGTGGGCGTGCAGTTGCTGATGCTGGCGGGGGTGGGCTTTGCGGCCATGGGCGTATTGCCGCTGGACGCCAACGACATCCAAAGCCCGGCCAGCCAGTACCACGCCAGCGCCTGGATGGTCTGGGTGCTGGCATTCGTGCCGGGCACGCTGATGTATGGCCTGGGCGCGCTGCGGCTGCCGGGCTGGCGCGCCCAGGCCCTGCTGCACCTGGGCTGCGGCGCGGCGATGCTGCTGGCCGCGTTCGTGCTGCAGCAGTGGTTGCCGGCGCCGCTGGCCCAGCGGTTGGCCTTCGCCTGCTGGGCGGTGTGGCTGGTGGCGGCACTGCCGCTGGCGCGCCGGCAGGGCTGAGCACGCGCACCACGGCCCCCGCGCGGAATCGGCAGGGCCGGGAAAACCCTTGCCGATTCAACGGGATGAGGGGTTTGCGGGGGAGGGTAGGTGCGCTCGATTGGAGCCCCATGCCGCACTGCGGTACCCTGTCCCGCTTTGCCGCCGCACTAGCGTTTCCATGACCAGCGTCGAACCCAACGTTTACGATCCGCAGCAGGTTGAATCCGCCGCCCAGAAGTTCTGGGATGCCACCCGTGCCTTCGAGGTCACCGAGACTTCGGACAAGCCGAAGTACTACTGCCTCTCGATGCTGCCGTATCCGTCCGGTGCGCTGCACATGGGCCACGTGCGCAACTACACGATCGGTGACGTGATCAGCCGCTACAAGCGGATGACCGGCCATAACGTGCTGCAGCCGATGGGCTGGGATGCCTTCGGCCTGCCGGCCGAGAACGCGGCGATCAAGAACAAGACCGCGCCGGCCAAGTGGACCTACGCCAACATCGAGCACATGCGTGGCCAGTTCAAGGCCATGGGCTATGCGATCGACTGGTCGCGCGAGTTCGCCACCTGCACCCCCGAGTACTACGTGCACGAGCAGCGCATGTTCACCCGGCTGATGCGCAAGGGCCTGGCCTACCGCCGCAACGCGGTGGTGAACTGGGACCCGGTCGACCAGACCGTGCTGGCCAACGAACAGGTCATCGACGGCCGCGGCTGGCGCTCCGGCGCCCTGGTGGAAAAGCGCGAGATCCCGCAGTGGTTCCTGCGCATCACCGATTACGCCCAGGAACTGCTGGACGGCCTGGACGAACTGCCGGGCTGGCCCGATTCGGTCAAGACCATGCAGCGCAACTGGATCGGCCGCTCGGAAGGACTGGAGATCCAGTTCGACGTGCGTGACGCCGACGGCAGCGCGCTGGACCCGCTGCGCGTGTTCACCACCCGTCCGGACACCGTGATGGGCGTGACCTTCGTGTCGATCGCCGGCGAACACCCGCTGGCCCAGCACGCGGCGAAGTCGAACCCGGCATTGGCTGCGCTGCTGGCCGAGATGAAGCAGGGCGGCGTCTCCGAAGCCGAACTGGAAACCCAGGAAAAGCGCGGCATGGATACCGGCCTGCGCGCCATCCATCCGGTCACCGGCGCCCAGGTGCCGGTGTGGGTCGCCAACTTCGTGCTGATGGGCTACGGCACCGGCGCGGTCATGGCCGTCCCCGGCCACGACCAGCGCGACAACGAATTCGCCAACAAGTACGGCCTGCCGATCCGCCAGGTCATCGCGTTGAAGTCGCTGCGCAAGGAAGAAAGCGCGTACGACGCCACGCGCTGGCAGGACTGGTACGGCGACAAGACCCGTGACACCGAGCTGGTCAACTCCGAGGAGTTCGACGGCCTGGACTTCCAGGGCGCCTTCGAGGCACTGGCCGAGCGTTTCGAGCGCAAGGCCCAGGGCCAGCGCCGGGTCAACTACCGCCTGCGCGACTGGGGCGTGAGCCGCCAGCGTTACTGGGGCTGCCCGATCCCGGTGATCTACTGCCCCAAGTGCGGCGCCTTGCCGGTGCCGGAAGAGCAGCTGCCGGTGGTGCTGCCGGAGAACGTCAACTTCGTCGGCACCGGTTCGCCGATCAAGGCCGATCCGGAATGGCGCAAGACCACCTGCCCGGACTGCGGCGGCGCGGCCGAGCGCGAGACCGACACCTTCGACACCTTCATGGAGTCGAGCTGGTACTACGCGCGCTACACCTCGCCGGGTGCCCGCGACGCGGTGGACAAGCGCGGCAACTACTGGCTGCCGGTGGACCAGTACATCGGCGGCATCGAGCACGCGATCCTGCACCTGATGTACTTCCGCTTCTTCCACAAGCTGCTGCGTGATGCGCGCATGGTGGACAGCAACGAACCGGCGCAGAACCTGCTGTGCCAGGGCATGGTGATTGCCGAGACCTACTACCGACCGAACCCGGACGGCTCCAAGGACTGGATCAACCCGGCCGATGTGGACGTGCAGCGCGACGAGCGCGGCCGCATCACCGGCGCCACCCTGATCGCCGACGGCCAGCCGGTGGTGATCGGTGGCACCGAGAAGATGTCCAAGTCCAAGAACAACGGCGTGGACCCGCAGGTGATGGTGAGCAAGTACGGCGCCGATACGGTGCGCCTGTTCTCGATGTTCGCCGCCCCGCCGGAACAGTCGCTGGAGTGGAACGAAGCCGGCGTGGACGGCATGGCCCGCTTCCTGCGCCGCTTGTGGGCGCAGGTGCAGAAGCATGCCGCCGAAGGCGCCGCCCCGGCGCTGGACCTGGCCGCGCTGACCGCCGAGCAGAAGGCGCTGCGTCGCAAGACCCACGAAACCATCGGCAAGGTCGGCGACGACTACGGCCGTCGCCACAGCTTCAACACCGCCATTGCCGCGGTGATGGAACTGATGAACGCCCTGGCCAAGTTCGACGATGCCAGCGAACAGGGCCGCGCGGTTCGCCAGGAGGCGCTGCGCGCCACCGTGCTGCTGCTCAACCCGATCACCCCGCATGCCAGCCACGCGTTGTGGCAGGTGCTGGGCCATGGCGAAGAACTGCTGGAAGACCAGGCGTTCCCGCAGGCCGACCCCGCCGCGCTGGTGCGCGATGCGGTCACCCTGGCGGTGCAGGTCAACGGCAAGCTGCGCGGCACCATCGAGGTGGCTGCCGATGCGCCGCGCGACCAGATCGAGGCGATGGGCCTGGCCGAGCCGAATGCGGCCAAGTTCCTGGACGGCCTGACCGTGCGCAAGATCATCATCGTGCCCGGCAAGATCGTCAACATCGTGGCCGCTTGACGGCGGCCACCGGTCTCAAGTCACGTTCACGCGGCATCGGGCATCTTCTATGCCTGTTGCCGCGCCTGCCCGGCTCCCCCAGACTGTGCCCATGACCCGATTCCTGCTTGCCTTCGTCCTGACCGCGACCCTTGCCGGGTGCGGCTTCCATATGCGCAACAAGCTGATGCTGCCGGCCGACACCGCCGCGGTGCAGGTGGTGTCCAGTGCGCCTTACAGCGAACTGGCCAAGTTGCTGCGTCGCGGCCTGCAGGCGTCGGGCGCGCAGATCGCCGACCCGGACAGCAAGGACAAGGCCGCGCAGTTGCAGGTGATGTCCGAGCGTTGGGGGGATCTGCCGATCGCCATCGATGCGCAGGGCCGCGCGCAGGAATACAGCCTGCGCTACGCGGTGATCTTCAAGTTCCTGCGCGAGGACGGCAGCGAGCTGGTCCCGCAGCAGGTGATCGAACTGTCGCGCGACTACGTGTCCCCGCCCACCGACGCCACCGGTACCACCACCGAGCGCGAGATCCTCGCCGACGAACTGCGGCGTGAAATGTCGGCCTCGATCATGCGCCGCATCGACAGCGTGGTCCGTGCCGAACTGGACGGCCGCGTGCCGGCCAAGCCGGCCGCCGCGCCGGTGCAGCCGCCGGTCGAGCCGGCCGTGCAGCCGCCGGCCGCGCAGGGTCGCTGACCGGTCCGCCTGCGGACCGGCCGCGCCAGGATGGAACTGCGCCCCGAACAACTCGCCAGCCAGCCGGCCAGCCAGGCGTTGGCGCCGGTGTACCTGATCGCCGGCCCGGAAACCCTGCGCGTGCTGGAGGCCGCCGATGCGGTGCGCGCCCGCGCGCGCGCCGACGGCATCGACGAGCGTGAAGTATTCGATGCCGACGGCCGCGATTTCGACTGGAACCAGGTCGAGGGCAGCTTCAACGCGCCCAGCCTGTTCAGCGCACGCCGGCTGATGGAGGTGCGCCTGCCCAGCGGCAAGCCGGGCAAGGACGGTGCCGAGGTGATCAGCCAGTTCTGCGCCAACCCGGCGCCGGACGTGGTGTTGATGATCACCTGCAACGAATGGAGCAAGGCCCACCAGGGCAAGTGGGCCGAGGCGGTCAACCGCGTCGGCGTGCTGTCGGTGGCCTGGGCGATCAAGCCGCACGAACTGCCCGACTGGATCGAGCGCCGCCTGCGTGGCAAGGGCCTGCGCGCCGATCCGGCCGCGGTGCAGCGCCTGGCCGAGCGGGTGGAAGGCAACCTGCTGGCCGCCGCCCAGGAGATCGACAAGCTGGCGCTGCTGGCGGCCGGGCAGACCCTGGACGTTGACACCATGGAGTCGCTGGTGGCCGATGCGGCCCGCTACGACGTGTTCCGACTGCTGGAGGCCAGCTTCTCCGGGCAACCGGCGGCGGTGTTGCGGATGCTGGCCGGGTTGCGGGGTGAGGGCGAGGCCGTGGCCGCGCTGATGCCGATGGTGATCCGCGAACTGCTCTCCACGGCAGGCCTGGCCAGGGTCCAGGCCCGCGGCGGCAACCTCGCCGCGGAGATGAAGAGCCGCGGCATCTGGGAGTCGCGCCAGGCGCCGTTCAAGCGCGCGCTGCAGCGCCACCCCGAGCCCAAGCGCTGGGACCGGTTCGTGGCCGAGGCCGGCCTGGTCGACCGCATGGCCAAGGGCCGCGCCGATGGCGATCCGTGGTTGGGCGTGGAACGCCTGCTGCTGGCGGTGGCCGAGGCCCGCGCGGTGCGCCTGCTGGCTCGGGCCTGAGCGGCATGCGCCTGCGCATCCATTACGGCGGCACGTTCGATCCGGTCCACCTGGGACACATGGCGATCGCGCGGGCCGCGCGCGATCAGCTGCAGGTGGCCGTGCGCCTGATGCCGGCCGCCGACCCGCCGCACCGGGCACTGCCCGGCGCCGATGCCGAACAGCGTGCCCGGATGCTGGCCCTGGCCATCGGCGATGAACCCGGCCTGCAGCTGGACCGGCGCGAGCTGGACCGGGCCGCGCGCCAGCCGGGCGTGCCGTCCTACAGCGTGGATACCCTGCGCGAGCTGCGCGCCGAGCTCGGCCCGCGGCAGCCGCTGGCGTGGCTGGTGGGGGCCGACAGCCTGCTCGGGCTGCCGGGCTGGCACGCGTGGGAGGCGCTGTTCGACCTGGCCCACTTCATCGTCGCCGACCGCCCGGGCAGCCCGCTGGAGCAGGCCCTGCCACCGGTGCTGGCCACCGCGCTGGCCGGCCGCTGGGCCGCGCATGCGCGTGATCTGCAGGAGGCGCCCGCCGGGCGGGTGCTGCGCCTGCAGGCCCCGCTGCGCGAGGAATCGGCCAGTGCGGTGCGCCAGCGGATCGCCACCGGCGGGGACTGGCGGGCGCTGCTGCCGGCGGCCGTGGCCGACTACATCACCGACCACGGCCTGTACGGTGCGGCGGCGTCGTGAATACGCGCGGGCGCCCGGGCCCGTATAATCGGCCCCACATTTATCGAGTTCACCCGCTTTGAGCAACCAAGCCCAGCCCCAGACCATCAAGGTCCAAATGCCGAATCCGGCGCCCTCCGTCATGCAGCTGCTGGAGTGCGTGCGCAAGGCCACCGAAGAACTGAAGGCCAAGGATCTCGTCGAAATCGACGTGATCGGCAAGTCCAGCGTCGCCGATTACATGGTGATCGCCTCGGGTACCTCCAGCCGCCACGTGAAGTCGATCGCCAATGAAGTGGTCAAGTTCGCCAAGCAGCTGGGCGTGATGCCGCTGGGCGTGGAAGGCGAACGCGAAGCGGAGTGGGTGCTGGTCGACCTGGGCGACGTGGTGGTGCACGTGATGCTGCCGCGCGTGCGTGAGTTCTATGCGCTGGAGCGCCTGTGGACGGTCGGCGACCAGCCGCCGAGCCTGCTGGACGACGCCGATGAAGGCGACGAGTACGACTACGACGCACGCTGAAGCGGCGCGTCGAAGGTCACGATGACGGCGCCGATGGCGCCGTCGTCATTTCAACGGCATCCCCGCTGGTGCCGGGAGACGAGAGATGAAAGCGAAGTTGATCGCCACCGGCGAACGCGCGCCGGCCTGGGTGGCGCAGGGCTTTGCCGAGTACCAGAAGCGGCTGTCGCACTGGTTGCCGTTCGAACTGGTGGAGATCGAGCCGGGCCTGCGCGGCAAGGGCCGCGATGCGCGCCGCGCCACCGATGACGAAGGCAAGCGGGTGATCGCGGCGCTGCCGAAGAATGCCTACGTGGTCGCGTTGGATGTGCCAGGCCGACAGCTCAGTTCGGCGCAGCTGGCGCAGCGGCTGGAGCACTGGCGCGGGCAGGGCAGGGACCTGGCGTTCCTGATCGGCGGGCCGGAGGGGCATTCGGCGGAGGTAGCGGCGCTGGCAGACGAGAAATGGTCGATCGGCCCGCTGACGCTGCCGCACATGCTGGTGCGGCTGGTGGTCGCCGAGCAGCTGTACCGCGCGGCGGCGATGCTGGCCAACCATCCCTATCACCGGGCCTGAACCAGGCGCTGGTGGCGGACGTGAAGAAAAGCAGCCGAAACGGGTTACATCCTGCGAAAAACGGGCTACAATGCGCACCCCGCCCGAATAGCTCAGCCGGTTAGAGCACTTGACTGTTAATCAGGGGGTCGTTGGTTCGAGTCCAACTTCGGGCGCCAAGTTTTGAAAAGCCTCGCAGCGATGCGAGGCTTTTTTTTTGCCCGCGTAGAGCCGACCGTTGGTCGGCTGGCCGCGCGCAGCGCGGCAATGATCCAACCCCACGCACCGCCAAAAAAAAAGCCCGGGCAATGCCCGGGCTTTTCGTTCCACATCCCGCCAGATCAGTTGAAGGTGTACTTCGCGCCGACGGTGAAGTAGCGGCCGATCGCGCCACTGAAGTGCAGCGGGTTGTAGTTCACCGCACCGTAGGTGGACGGATCCAGCGGCGCGATCCGGTCGAACACGTTCTGCACCGAGGCGTTCAGCTCGAAGGCCTCGGTGACCGCCCAGCGGCCGGACAGGTCGAAGCTGGTGAACGAGGCGATCTTCTCGACCGGCGTACCGTCCTCGTAGAAGGCCAGGTAATCGCCGCCGCGACGGTCCTTGTTCTCCATGCTGTCGATGTAGTTGACCACGCCGCTGATGCTCCAGTCGCCCTGCTTCCAGGTCGTGCCGAAGTTGATGCGGTCCTGCGGGGTGCCGATGCAGTTGGTCACATCGCAGTTGCCGTGGGTGCCCACATAATCGACCGTGGTGTCACCTTCGGTACGCTCGAACTTGAGCAGGTGGCTCCACTGCAGGTCCATTTCCAGCTGGCCCGGGCCCAGGTCGAAGGTCTGGCGGATATCGGTATCGATACCGCGCACGCGCGACGAGTTGGCATTCACGTAGGCGGTGTTGACCGCCAGGATCGTGCCGCTGTTGGCCACGCCACCGATGTTGTTGCTGTCACGCAGGACGTTGCCGGCGAGGATCGCGTCGGCGGTGCTGCCCTGGGCGATTTCGTTGGTGCGCTTGATTTCCCACGCATCCACGGTCAGCGAGGTGGTCGAGGTCGGCTGCATCACGATGCCGAAGGAGTAGCTCTTGGACTCTTCCGGCTTCAGTGCCTGGTTGGGACGGGTGATGATCGCCACCGAGCGCGCGGTGCACTCGTTGGCCGGATCGATCGCGCAACGCACCGGATCGCGGGCGTTGGAGAACGCGGCCAGGCCGCCGTCACCGTTTTCGGCCGGGTTCGGCGCGCGGAAGCCTTCGGCGTAGCTGGCACGCAGTGCCAGCCAATCCACCGGATTCCACTTGATGCCCAGCTTCGGCGTGGCCTTGCTGTCGCCGCTTTCGTACTTGTCGAAGCGCACCGCGCCGGTCAGTTCCAACTGCTCCAGCACCGGGGCGGACAGTTCGGCGTAGGCGGCATACACGTTCTGCGTGCCGTCATAGGCCGAGTAGCCCAGGCCGATGATGTCGCCCTGGTCGGTGTAGGTCTGCGGGGTCAGGCTGTTGCTGGTCTTGCGCCACTCGGTACCGAACGCCAGGCCCAGCGGGCCGCCCTTCAGGTCCATCAGGCTGCGCGACACGGTGAAGTTGAACATGTCCAGGCTGGACTTGGCGCGTGCGCTGATGGTCGGGGAGATGTAGTCGTACAGCGCCTGCGAGTTCAGGCCGGCGTTGTCGCCGATCCGCCACACGCCACCCGGGCAGGCCGGGTTGCCCAGGGCGCAACGCACCGCGCTGTAACGCAGGAAGCCGGTGCGCTTGTTGACCAGGTCGGTACCCGAATGCAGGAACGCGGTGTCGTAGGTCCAATCGCCCCAGTCGCCCTTCACGCCCACCAGGAAGCGGTTGAACTCGTTGGTGTTGTCGGTCACGCGCGGGCCCACGTCCCAGGCCGAGTAGCGCAGGCGCGAGGCCTGGCCCGGGATCGGGTTGTCCGGGTGGGTCGGGGACAGCACGGTGGCACCGGCGCCGCTGTTGGCGTTGACCGGGCCGCCGGGATAGCCCCAGCCACCGGACACGCCGGACGGGGTGTTGGAGAAGACGGTTTCCTTCTTGGAGTAGCCGATTTCCGTGTAGATCTCACCGCCTTCACCGAAGGCGAAGCTGGCGCGGCCGAACACGTTGACGTACTTCTCTTCCGGGCTCAGGTCGCGGAACTGCTGGGCCGGATCCCACAGGCAGCCTTGTGCCTGCGCGGTGGCATCGGTCTGGCCGGGGATGGTGGTCAGGCCGGCGCAGCCCGGCAGGGCGACCAGCTGGCCGGCGCTGTTGAATACCGAGCCGTTCGGGCCGGTGCCGCCGGCGGTGCCGCCGGACAGGTAGGCGCCGCCCAGGAACTGCACGTCGGCGGCATCGTAGCCGTAGCGACGGATGTCGCCGGTGCCGATCCACTTACGGTTCTTGCGGTCGCTGATCTTGATCGCGTCGGTCTTGCCCACGTCCAGGCTGAAGAAGGCGTTCCAGCCATCGCTGTTGATGTCGCCGGTACCGGCGGTCAGGGTGGCCTTCTTGGCATCGCCGTCGCCGTCGCCGGACACGCCGTAGGAGCCGCGCAGGATGGCGCCCTGGAAGTCGTTGCGCAGGATGATGTTGACCACGCCGGCGATCGCATCGGAGCCGTAGATGGCCGAGGCGCCGTCCTTCAGGATGTCGATGCGCTCGACTGCATCCAGCGGAATGGTGCTCAGGTCGGTGAACACCTTCTGGCCATCATCGGCCAGACCATAGGTGGCCATGCGACGGCCGTTCAACAACACCAGCGTGGAGCCGGCGCCCAGGCCGCGCAGCGAGATGCCTGCACCGCCGCCGGCGAAGCCGTTGCCGAAGGTCTTGGGGATCGAGCCCGCACCGTCGGAGGTCAGGGTCTGCAGGTACTCGGCCACCGTGGTCTTGCCGGTGCGGTCGATTTCCTGGCGGGTGACCACCTGGACGGGGGAGGGGGTTTCGGTGTTGGTCCGGGGAATGTTCGACCCGGTCACGGTGATGCGGTCAAGGTTGGTGGCCTGCTCCTGCGCGAACGCGGAGCCGGAGGCCAGTGCGCCGGCCAGCAGCATCACGCTGCCGGTGAGGGCGAGGGATACCGAATGGGCCAGGTTGTTGCGGCGGCTGCTGTTGAGCCGTTGGATCGGGTGTTTCACAGCTTCTCTCCTGACTGGGAAAACCAACGATGACGATGGATCGGCACCAAATGAGTGACGACCGCGACAATCTAGGTTTCCAGCGGGTGACGGAGGTGTGAAAAATTGCTTAATTCGTAACGTTCTGTATCAAACTCTTTCGGAACCGGGGGCCGGCACGGCCGGCACCCCGGTTACCGGGGTCAATCCGGCAGCGAGAAGCTCACCGGGACCAGGCCGTCGGCCGGGACCACCTGGCCATCGACCTTGGCCGGCACGAACCGCCAGTGGCGCAGGACCTGCTGGCGGGCGGCGTTGTCCAGCGCCCGCGAGCCGCTGCTGCGCTCGATCACCACGCTGGAGGCGGTGCCGTCCGGCTCCACCCGGACCCGCAGCAGCACCGTGCCCTGTTCGTGGTTGCGCAGCGCCGTCACCGGGTAGGACGGCGGCGGCGCGCTGCGGTACTGCAGCTGCACGCCTTCACCGGCCGGCGCCGGGCCGGGGGCCGGCGGGGTCAGCGACGGGGCCTGGGTGTCGGCGGCCGGCTGCGGCGGCAGGGCCACGGACACGTCTGCGGTGGCGGTCGGCGGCGGCAGCGGGGCCGGCTGCGGCTTGGTCACGGGGGTGCGGGGCTGGACCTCCTGCGCCACCTTCTCGGGGATCACTGGCGGGGCCGGCGGCGGATCCACCGCCGGCACCAGCAGCCGCACCTCGGTGCGTTCACGGGGCAACGGGGCGGCCACGTAGGCGGCCGGGATCAGCAGCAGCATCAGGGCCAGTACGTGAAGGGCCAGCGCGGTGCTCATGCCGAGCACGCGCGAGGCGTCGATGTGCAGCGGGACTACGGGGGGATGCGTACGGACCATGCTCCACTCTCCTTGCCAGATATGCGGGAACATCCAACGTGCAGGCGCGGCCGATGGGGTTGCAGCAGGGGCAGAAGACGGGGCCGCGCAATGACAGCAATACCGGAGCCGGGCGCGGCCCGGAAGTCAGGGGGGCTGTGGGTGTTTGGCTGGCGCTCAGGTAACGGCGCCAGACGGCACGACGGCGCCCGCAGGCGCCGTCGTGGGGCGTACGCCGGGGCGGCTCAGCGGCCCAGGTCGAACACCACGTCCAGGTTCACCGACACGGACGATTCGCCCGGGGAGACCGGGGTGGACACGTCCGCGGCCATCGGCGCGGCGGCCGCGCGCATCATCACCGGACGGAAGTTGCCACCGCCGTTCTCGGAGATGCTCACGATGCGGCGCACGCGCAGGCCCAGCGACTTGGCGTAGGTCTCGGCACGGGCCTGGGCCTTCTTCAGCGCGGCCAGGCGGGCTTCGTCGTAGACCGGCTCGGGCTGGTCGATCTCGAACTGCGGGCCGTTGATCTGGTTGGCGCCCTGCGCGGCCAGCGCATCGAGCACCTTGCCCAGCTTGGCGATGTCGCGCACCTTCAGGCTGACCGTGTTGCTGGCCTGGTAGCCGGTGATCTTCGGCGGCTCGTTTTCCACGTAGCGGTACTGCGGGTTGAGGTTGACCCCGCTGGTCTGCACGTCACGCTCGGCGATGCCGGCGGCCTTGATCGCGGCCAGCACCTTGACCATCTGCTCGGCGTTCTGGCGCATGGCGCTGTTGCCGTCCACGGCCTGGGTGACCACGCCGGCCGACAGCGTGGCCACGTCCGGCACGCGCTTGGCCTCGGCGTTGGCCGAGATGTTGAGCAGGGTGCTGTCGGCGGCGACGGCGACGGCGGGCTGGGTCTGTGCGTGGGCGGTCATCGAGGTTCCCAGGGCGAGGGACAGGGCAAGCAGCAGCGGGGACAAAGACGGGCGGCGCATGTGGATCTCCTTGTGAAGGCGGCAGGGTGGTGTCGGGGCGATGAACGCGTCGTGAGGTTTGACGGGGTCGATCACGATTCGATCGTGTTGCTCGCGATTCAGACAGTGGGCTCAGGTTATGCTTCCTCGATGCTTTATCTTGCCTCTCGATCTCCCCGACGAACCCAACTGCTGGCGCGCCTGGACCGACCGTTCCGCGCGCTGGACCTTGAGGTGCCCGAAGTCCGTGCGGCCGGCGAATCGGCGACCGACTATGTGCAGCGAGTTGCCGCGGACAAGGCGCGGGCCGGGCTGGCATCGGTCCTGGCCACCGATCCGGAGGCCGTCGTGCTGGGCTCGGACACCGAGGTGGTGCTGGATGGCCGGGTGTTCGGCAAGCCGGTCGATGCCGCCGACGCCGACGCCATGCTGCGCGCGCTGGCCGGGCGCACCCACCAGGTGATGACCGCGGTGGCGCTGGTTGGCCAGGGCCGCGAGGACGGGGTGCTGGTGGTCTCGGAGGTGAGCTTCATCGACATCGATGCGTCCGCGATCGCCGCCTACGTGGCCAGCGGCGAACCGATGGGCAAGGCGGGCGCGTACGCCATCCAGGGCGGCGCCGAACGATACATCCGCCACCTGGCGGGAAGCTATTCGGGTGTGATGGGATTGCCCCTGCAACAGACCGAGCAGTTGCTGCAGACGTTTGAACTGAAGGGAGTCGCCCATGTCTGAAGAAATCCTGGTCAATGTCACCCCACGGGAAACCCGGGTCGCCGTCATCGAGAACGGCATGTTGCAGGAATTGCACATCGAACGCGGCTGGCGCCGCGGCGTGGTCGGCAACATCTACAAGGGCAAGGTGCAGCGGGTGATGCCGGGCATGCAGGCCGCGTTCGTCGAGGTCGGGCTGGAGCGCGCCGCGTTCCTGCACGCCAACGACGTGATCCGCCCGGCCCCGGTGGCCAGCCCGGATACCGAAGGCACCACCCTGCCGCCGCCGTCCTCGGTGCCGATCGTGGAGCTGCTGCGCGACGGCCAGGACATCGTGGTGCAGGTGGTCAAGGACCCGATCGGGACCAAGGGCGCGCGCCTGACCACCCAGATCAGCATCCCCTCCCGTTACATGGTGCTGCTGCCGCAGTCCAAGGTGGTCGGCGTTTCGGCGCGGATCGAGGACGAGGCCGAACGGGCCCGGCTGAAGGCGCTGGTGACCGAACTGTCGGCCCAGCATGGCGGCTACGGCTACATCGTGCGCACCAACGCCGAGGGCCAGCCGGCCGAGGCGATCGCCGAGGACGTGGCCTACCTGTCGCGGGTCTGGAACGTGGTCGAGCGGCGCGGCCGCGATGCGGCCCCGCTCAGCGTGATCTATGAAGACCTGAGCCTGCCGCTGCGTTCGGTGCGCGACCTGATCCGCAAGGACGTGGACAAGGTCAAGGTGGACTCCAAGGAGACCTTCAACCAGCTGCAGGCGTTCGTGGCCAAGTACATGCCGGTGCTGGCCGAGAAGCTGGAGCTGTACAGCGGCGACCGCCCGATCTTCGACATGTTCGGGGTGGAGGACGAGATCGGCCGCGCGCTGGACAAGCAGGTGCCGCTCAAGTCCGGTGGCTACCTGGTGATCGACCAGACCGAGGCGATGACCACGATCGACGTGAACACCGGTTCGTTCCTGGGCCAGCGCAACCTCGAGGAAACGGTGTTCCGCACCAACCTGGAGGCGGCGCAGGCGGTGGCGCGGCAGCTGCGGCTGCGCAACCTCGGCGGCATCATCATCATCGACTTCATCGACATGGACGACGCCGAGCACCGGCGCCAGGTGCTGCGCACGCTGGAAAAGGCGCTGGCGCGCGACCATGCCAAGACCACCGTGTACGACTTCTCGCCGCTGGGCCTGGTCGAGATGACCCGCAAGCGCACCGTGGAAAGCCTGGAGCGGCAGCTGTCCGAGCCGTGCCCGGAGTGCAGCGGACGCGGCTCGATCAAGACCGCCGAGACGGTCACCTACGAGATCTTCCGCGAGATCACCCGCGCCGTGCGCCAGTTCGATGCGGCCCGCCTGCTGGTGATCGCCTCGTCCAAGGTAGTGGCGCGGATCACCGACGAGGAATCCTCGGCGGTGGCCGAACTGGAGGAATTCCTCGGCAAGTCGATCCGTTTCCAGGCCGACGAGCAGTACCTGCAGGAGCAGTTCGATGTCGTGCTGCTCTGACCATCGCACGCTGGCGCGCTCGCGCGCCGGTGCGTCCGCGGCGCGATGAGCACGCCGCTCCGACTGCGACTGCGAAGGATTCGCCGCCATGCCGTGTATGCAATGGCGATCGTGCTGGTGTGCGTGGCGCTGCTGGTGGGCACGGTCAGCCAGCTGCTGCCGTTTGCCGAGCGCCACCCGGACAAGGTGGCGGCCTGGCTGAGCGCGCGCGCCGGCCAGCCGGTGCGTTTCGACCACCTGGATACCGCCTGGACCCGGCGCGGTCCGTTGCTCCAGCTCACGGGGCTGCGCGTCGGTGCAGGCCAGGGCATCGCCATCGGCGAGGCCGAAGTGCTGGTATCGATGTATGCGGGGCTGCTGCCCGGGCATTCGCTGACCGAGCTGCGCCTGCGCGGGCTGGCCCTGGTCCTGCAGCGGGCCGACGATGGCCGCTGGTCGGTGCGCGGCATGCCCGAAGCGGGCAGCGGCGACCCGCTCGATGCGCTGCGCCGGCTGGGCGAGTTGCAGGTGATCGGCGGCAGCCTGCGCGTGGATGCGCCCTCGCTGGGCCTGCAGACCGCGCTGCCACGCATCGACCTGCGCCTGCGGGTGAACGGCCAGCGCCTGCGCGTGGGCGCCCGGGCCTGGGCGGACGAGACGGGCATGCCACTGACCGCGGTCCTGGATTTCGATCGCACGCACGGCGATGGCCAGGCCTGGCTGTCGGCCGACCCGGCCGACTTCCGCGCCTGGTCGGCGCTGTTGCGGTTCGCCGGAGTGTCGCTGCAGCAGGGCAGTGGCGAGTTGAATGCCTGGGTGGACCTGCGCGACCACCGCCCGGTGATGGTCACTGCCGATGCCGACCTGCGCGACCTGCGGTTGCGCGGTGCGCCGCTGGCCGATGGCAAGCGCCCCGAGCTCACCCTGGATACGCTGCAGCTGCGCGCGCGCTGGCGCTGGGTGCAGGGCGGCTGGCGCGCCGATGCGCCGCTGCTGCGCATCGGCCTGGCCGGCAACGGCGAGGTCCAGCGCCTGGATGGGCTGCTCATCGCCGGTGGCCAGCACATGGCGCTGGCCGGTGACAATATCGATGCCACCGCGCTGCTGCGCGGGCTGGCGCTCAGCGACCGGGTCGACCCCGGGCTGCGCGAGTGGCTGCAACGCGCCGCCCCGCACGCGCGCATGACCCAGGTGCGGGTGGCCGGCGAACGCGATGGTGCGCTGTCCATCCAGGGCGAGCTGGCCGATATCGGCTTTGCCCCGTCCGGGCATGCGCCGGGCCTGAGCGGGCTGGGCGGCCACTTCAGCGGCGACGCCGATGGGTTCGCGCTGGACCTGCAGCCGGGCCATGTGATGCATTTCGACTGGCCCAGTGGCTTCGGCGCGCGCCACGACGTGCGCCTGGCCGGGCAGCTGGTCGGCTGGCGCGACGAAGCCGGTGGCTGGCGCTTCGGTACCCCGGCACTGCGCGTGCAGGGCACCGACTACGCCGCCGACGTGCGCGGC
The DNA here is from genome assembly GCF_024810105.1 of Stenotrophomonas sp. BIGb0135. Lineage (GTDB taxonomy): Bacteria > Pseudomonadota > Gammaproteobacteria > Xanthomonadales > Xanthomonadaceae > Stenotrophomonas > Stenotrophomonas maltophilia_AB. Next base: position 189,640 of record NZ_JANUDX010000003.1, on the reverse strand, counting down.
AACGTGTGGTTCCAGGGCGACGGCACGCGGCCATGGTTGCAGCTGGCCGCGCGCATCGACGACGTGCCGATGACCGCGGCCAAGCGCTTCTGGATCCACTCGCAGATGAGCAAGGGCGCCACCGACTGGCTCGACGCCGCGCTGGTCTCCGGGCAGGTGCGCGGCGGTATCGGCCTGGTCAGCGGCGACCTGGATGACTGGCCCTTCGACCGCAACAACGGGCGCTTCGAGGCCACCGGGCATATCAGCAACGGCACCATCCGCTTCCAGCGCGACTGGCCGGCGATGGGCAAGGTGGACGCGGACATCGCCTTCATCGGCCCCGGTTTCGAGCTGCACGGCAGTGGCGATCTGGCCGGCGTGCCGGTCAACCATTTCGACGCGGGCATCGTCGATTTCGGCCAGACCCCGCTGTACGTCAAGGCCACGACCCAGGCCGAGTCCGGCGCGCTGCTGGCCATGCTCAAGCAGAGCCCGCTGCATGCCACCTATGCCGATACGCTGGACAACCTCACCGCCAAGGGCCCGGCCAAGGTGGGCTTCGACCTGCTGCAGCCCATGCATGCGGGCCAACCCGGCGGCCACCTGCAGGGCACGGTCGACCTGGAGGGCGTGGCGCTGACCGAGAAGCGCTTCGCGCTGGCCTTCGATGCGATGCGCGGCCAGGCCCGCTACAGCCGTGACGGGTTCGATGCGGACAAGTTGAGCGTGCGCCACCTGGGCCAGGAGGGACAGCTCAGCCTGCGTGCCGGCGGCTACGTGCGCGACCCGCAGCAGGCGTTCGAGTCCGAGCTGGGCGCAGCCATGGACGCCGGCCTGCTGCTCGACCGCGCGCCGGAATTGAACTGGCTCAAGCCCTATATCCAGGGCACCTCGCGCTGGACGATCGGGGTGACCCTGCCCAAGGTTGCCGTTGGCGCCAGGACCGAACCGCCCACGCTGCTGACCCTGCACTCGGACCTGGTGGGCACCCGCCTGGACCTGCCGGCGCCGCTGGACAAGGCCGCCACCGTGCCGCTGGCGACCACCGTCAACGCGCAGCTGCCGATGGGCAGCGGCCGGGTCGACGTGGCCTTTGGCCAGCGCCTGGCGCTGGCCGCGCGTACCCACAACAACCAGACCGGAGTTCAGGTCACCCTCGGCAGCGACCGGGTGGACCGCGACCCGCCGGGCAGCGGGCTGGCCGTCAACGGCCGCAGCGGTTCACTGGATGCCCTGGAATGGATCGCGCTTGCCCGCGGCCCCGACGGTGGCGGTGACAAGGACCCGATGCCGCTGCGCCAGGTGGACGTACAGGTCGGGCAGCTGCTGCTGGCCGGCGGCGTGTTCGCGCAGACCCGCCTGCAGTTGCGGCCGACGCCATCGTCGGTGGAGGTGCGCCTGGACGGGCCGTCGCTGGCCGGCACGCTGAGCGTGCCCAATGCCGACGGCGGCACCATCGTGGGCAAGCTCAGCCGGGTGCACTGGCAGTCACTGCCGACCCCGACCAAGGTGCCGGCCGATGGCAGCCTGATCGCACTGCCCAGTGATGCCGCGCTGCCGGCGCGGGTGCAGGCCAGCGCCAACGACACCAACCCGGCGAAGATCCCGCCACTGGCCCTGGACATCGAGGACCTGCAGTTCGGCAAGGCCCGGTTGGGCCAGGCGGTACTGCGCACGCGCCCGTTCGGCAACGGCCTGAGCGTGGACCAGCTGCAGTTCCGTGCCCCCAAGCAGGCCATCGACATCCAGGGCCGCTGGCTGGGCATGGGCGATGCCGCCCGCACCCAGGTCAGCGTCGATGTGAAGAGCGAGGACCTGGGCGGGCTGATGCAGAACCTGGACTACGGCGGCCAGCTGCGCGGTGGCCAGGGCCAGATCACGCTGGACGCCGGCTGGCAGGGCGGTCCGTCCGACTTCCAGCTGGGGGCGCTGCAGGGCCACATGCAGGTCACGGCGCGCAACGGCCAGTTGCTGGAGCTGGAGCCCGGTGCGGGCCGCGTCCTCGGCCTGCTCAGCGTGACCCAGCTGCCGCGCCGGTTGATGTTCGACTTCCGCGATTTCTTCTCCAAGGGCTTCGCGTTCAACCAGGTCGACGGCGCGCTGGCGTTCGGCAACGGCATGGCCACCACCGACAAGGTGCTGATCGAAGGGCCGGCCGCCAACATCAGCATCCGCGGCCAGACCGACCTGCGCCGCCAGCAGTTCGACCAGACCATCGACGTGAACCCGCGCTCGGGCAACCTGCTCACCGTGGTCGGCGCGGTGGCCGGCGGCCCGGTGGGCGCGGCGGTGGGCGCGGCCGCCAATGCGGTGCTGGGCAAGCCGCTCGGCGCGATCGGCGCCAAGACCTATCGGGTCACCGGGCCGTGGGCCGAGCCCAAGGTCGAGGTGATCGACCGTGACGATGCGCCGCCGCGCAGCCCGCCGGCGGCCCCACCTCCGGTACGCTGACCCCCTTTCCCGCGCCCGGGTTGCGATAGCCGCCGGCGCCCTCAGATAGATGACATGACCGATAACGCACTGACCCTCGCCAACGACCGCCTGCTCCTGCCCGCCGGGCTGGATGCCGGCAGCCTGGAACGCACCTTCGGCACCCTGCTGGGGCCGGGGATCGATTTTGGTGACCTGTATTTCCAGCACGCCCGGCGCGAAAGCTGGAGCGTGGAAGACGGCATCGTCAAGGACGGTGCGCATTCGATCGAGCAGGGCGTGGGCGTGCGCGCCATTGCCGGGGAGAAGACCGGCTTCGCCTATTCCGACGACATCCACCGCGATGCGCTGCTGGCCGCGGCACAGTCGGCACGCGCGATCTCCCGCGAGGGCGGGGCGCAGCAGGCGCGCTCGCTGGTGCGCGGCAACGCGCGCGCGCTGTACCCGGCGCTGGACCCGATCGACGGCATGGGCAATGAGGCCAAGGTCGAGGTGCTCAAGCGCCTGGACCGCTACCTGCGTGCTGCCGACCCGCGCGTGCAGCAGGTGATGGTGAGCCTGTCCGGCGGCGTGGACACGGTGCTGATCGCCCGCAGCGACGGCGTGCTGGCCGGCGACATCCGCCCGCTGGTGCGGCTCAACGTGCAGGTGATCGTGGAACAGCACGGCCGCCGCGAGTCCGGCTACTCCGGCGGTGGTGGCCGTTTCAGCTATGCCGAACTGTTCGCCGACGACCGGCCCGAACGCTTCGCCCGCGAGGCGCTGCGCCAGGCGCTGGTCAACCTGGAGGCGATCCCGGCCCCGGCCGGCGTGATGACCGTGGTGCTTGGCCCGGGCTGGCCCGGTGTATTGCTGCATGAAGCGGTCGGTCATGGCCTGGAAGGCGACTTCAACCGCAAGGGCACCAGCGTGTATGCCGGCCGCATCGGCGAGCGGGTGGCCGCCCCGGGCGTGACCATCGTCGACGACGGCACCCTGGACGGGCGCCGTGGCTCGCTCAACATCGATGACGAGGGCCATCCGACCCAGTGCACCACGCTGATCGAGGACGGCATCCTGGTCGGCTACATGCAGGATTCGCTCAACGCGCGGCTGATGGGCGTGGCTCCGACCGGCAACGGCCGGCGCGAGTCGTTCGCGCACATGACCATGCCGCGCATGACCAACACCTACATGCGTGCCGGCCAGCACGATCCGGAAGAAATGATCCGCTCGGTGAAGAAGGGCCTGTACGCCGTCAACTTCGGTGGCGGCCAGGTCGACATCACCAGCGGCAAGTACGTGTTCTCGGCCACGGAGGCCTACCTGATCGAGGACGGCCGGGTCACCGCGCCGGTGAAGGGCGCGACCCTGATCGGCAATGGTCCGGAGACCATGCAGAAGGTGCGCATGATCGGCAACGACCTGGCCCTGGACGAGGGCGTGGGCGTCTGCGGCAAGGATGGCCAGAGCGTGCCGGTCGGCGTGGGCCAGCCCTCGCTGCTGATCGACGGCATCACCGTGGGCGGCACCCAGGCCTGAGCCGGGCGATGGACCTGCCCGCACTGCACGCCCCTGCGGCCGCCAGCCAGGTGCTGGCGCAGCCGCGTGGGCGGCCGGGCTCAGTCGTCGGCGGCGTCGTCGGTGTCGGTGTCGGCCGGCGCGTCGAGCGCGTCGTCGGCGGCGTTCAGCCCCTCCAGGCCCAGCGCGGCGGGCAGCAACAGGGTGCGCAGCGTCTGGTAGATCTCGCGGTAGGCGCGCGGCGGCTTGTTTTTCGCCTTCTCGGCCTGGGCGTTGCGGACCAGCGTGCGCAGCTGCTGGCGATCGGCGTGCGGGTACTCGTCCAGCAGCGCGCCCAGCGCCTTGTCGCCGTCCTTGAGCAGGCGCTCGCGCCAGTCTTCCACGCGGTGCATGGCGGCCACTTCGCGGCGCGAGGTTTCGCTGTTGGCATCGAGCGCGTCGCGGATCGCATCCAGCACGGCATCGTCTTCGCGGCGCATGTGCTTGGCCAGGAACGCCAGCTGGCGCTTGTGGGCGATGTGCGCGGTGATGCGCTTGGCCTCGGCGATGTGCGGCAGCAGGTCCTCCGGGACCGGCACGCGGGCCAGCTGGGCCGCCGTCAGCGACACCAGCTTCTCGCCGAGGGCCAGCACGTCCAGGGCATCCCGGCGGTTCTGGCTGCGGCTGATATCAAGGAATTCACCGGTTTCTTCGTCGCGTCCGCGCATCGTCTTATTTCCACATCCAGAACTGTGCCCGGCGTCGCGCCAGGCACTCACCCGTACAGGATAAAGCATTGAACGTGATCTCCCCTGAAGTGACCCCGGCCGACGACAGCCTGCAGCGCCTGGAGCAGCTGGCCGACATCTCCCAGCGCCTGCTGGAACGGGCCCGTGCGCTGGGCGCCAGCCAGGCCGAGGTGAGCTGCAGCGACGAGCGCGGGCTGGACGTGAACGTGCGCCTGGGCGAGGTCGAGACGGTCGAATCCACCCGCGATCGCGGCATTGCGGTGACCGTGTTCTTCGGCCAACGCAAGGGCAGCGCCAGTACCGCCGACCTGCAGGATGCCAGCCTCGAATCGACCGTGGCCCAGGCCTGCGCGATCGCCCGGCACACCGAGGACGACGCCGCCGCCGGGCTGGCCGAGGCCGCGCTGATGGCCCGTGAGTTCCCGGACCTGGACAGCTGGCACCCCTGGGCGCTGGCCGCCGATCACGCGCTGGACCTGGCGCTGGCCTGTGAAGCGGCCGGGCGCGAGGCCGACGGCCGGATCAGCAACTCCGATGGCGCCTCGGCCGCCACCTCGCAGAGCCTGTCGGTGTATGCCAACTCGCACGGGTTCATCGGCCGCGAGCGCAGCAGCCACCATTCGATCGGCTGCGCGCTGATCGCCGGGCAGGGCGACGGCATGCAGCGCGATGGCTGGTACAGCAGCGCGCTGGCACGGCAGGACCTGGAGTCGCCCGAGGCGATCGGCCGGCGTGCCGCCGAGCGCACCGTGGCCCGGCTGCAGCCGCGCTCGATGGCGACCGCGCAGATGCCGGTGCTGTTCTCCCCGGAGGTGGCGCGCTCGCTGATCGGCCACCTGCTCGGCGCGGTGTCCGGCGGCGCGCTGTACCGGCGCGCCAGTTTCCTGCTCGACAGCGTGGGCACGCAGCTGTTCCCGGACTGGTTCCAGATCGATGAGCAGCCGCTGCTGCGCCGCGGCCTGCGCTCGTCGGCCTTCGACGGCGACGGCGTGGCCACGCGCAATGCGCCGTTGATCACCGACGGCACGCTGCAGCGCTACATCCTGGGCAGCTACTCGGCGCGCAAGCTGGGCCTGGTCACCACCGGCAACGCCGGCGGCGTGCACAACCTCAAGGTCGCGGCCAACGCCGGCGACCTGGTCGCGATCGCCGCGCAGATGGGCGACGGCCTGCTGGTCACCGAGCTGATGGGCCAGGGCGTCAACGGCGTCACCGGCGACTACTCGCGCGGGGCCGGCGGCTTCCGCGTGGAAAACGGCCAGATCAGCTATCCGGTGGACGGCATCACCATCGCCGGCAACCTTAAGGACATGTTCGCCGCCATCGAGGCGGTGGGCAGCGACGTGGACCGCCGCTCGCATGTGCAGGTCGGTTCGATCCTGGTAGGACGAATGACCGTTGCCGGTAACGATTGACGTATTCTATTGGGGCTGCCCAGGCAGGCGGGGAGCCTGCCATGCACCACCCACATAACGCACAAGGAGTTTCCACGTGAGCGATTTCGATAACGTCACCGTACCGCCGCCGGCACCGGCGGGCGATGCCCCGGCCGACCAGCGCACCCTGTCCCTGGTGGCCCACCTGCTCGGCATCTTCACCGGCTTCATCGGTGCGCTGATCATCTGGCTGGTCAACAAGGATGACCCGCAGAAGGGCTTCGTCACCGACCAGGCCAAGGAAGCGCTGAACTTCCAGATCACCGTGGCGATCGCCTACATCGTCTCGACCATCCTGGTGGTGGTGATGATCGGCGCGCTGCTGCTGACCCTGGTGTGGATCGCCAACCTGGTGCTGTGCATCCTGGCCGCGGTCAAGGCCAACAACGGTGAAGCGTATCGCTACCCGTTCACCCTGCGCCTGATCAAGTAAGCCACGCGCAGTGGTGATGCAGAACGCCCGGGATTCCCGGGCGTTTTTTTTTGCTGGCGGTGGGGGCCGGGGATGCGCCCGGGCGTGCGGTGCTGGATGCACTGCCGCGCGGCACGGGGACCGATGCCCGCCATCATGGGCGCCGGTCCACGCCGTGCGTGGAGGCGGTTCAGTGATCGCGTTCCACCGCCAACCGCCCCAACGCACGCAGTGCATCGGCGCGTTCGTCGTAGCCGGCCAGGCTGTCGTGCATGCGCTCGCTCAGCGCGGCCAGTTCGGCCTTGGCCCCGTCCATGCCGAGCAGGGCGGGGAAGGTGGACTTGGCTTGGGCCTGGTCCTTGCCGGCGGTCTTGCCCAGCTGTTCGGAACTGGCTTCCACGTCGAGGATGTCATCGCGGACCTGGAAGGCCAGGCCCAGCGCGCTGGCGAAGTCGTCCAGCTGCAACAGGTCGGACTGCGGTGCCTCGCCGCACAGCGCACCCATGCGCACCGCCGCGCGGATCAGCGCACCGGTCTTGAGCGCGTGCATGCGCTGCAGCGCGTCCAGGCCTTGCGCGTGGCCGGTGGCATCGATATCCAGTGCCTGGCCGCCGCACATCCCGGCGGCGCCGGAGGCATGGGTGAGCGCCTGCAGGCAGTGCACGCGCAGCAGCGCCGGCAGCGCCGCGTCGGCCAGCAGGCCGAACGCGCGGGTCTGCAGCGCATCGCCGGCGAGGATGGCGGTGGCTTCGTCGAAGGCGACGTGGGTGGTGGGCCGGCCACGACGCAGCGCGTCGTCGTCCATGGCCGGCAGGTCGTCATGCACCAGCGAATAGGCATGGACCAGCTCCACCGCCATGGCCGGTGCATCCAGCGCATGTTCGTCGGCCCCGAACACCTGCCCGCTGGCATACACCAGCAGCGGCCGCATGCGCTTGCCGCCGCCGAGCACGGCGTAGCGCATCGCCTGGTGCAGGCGTTGCGGGGCGTGTTCGGGGGAGGGCAGGCTGGCGTCGAGCTGGCTTTCGATGCGGTCGCGCCAACGCGCGAACGTGGACTCAACCATCATGGCCGGGCGGATCGAACGGTTCGGCGGTATCGGGGCGGGCCGGATCGCTGAGCAGGCGCACGCGCAGTTCGGCCTGTTCCAGCGCCTGCTGGCACTGGCGGTACAGGCCGACGCCGCGCTCGTAGGCGCTGAGCGATTGCTCCAGGCTCAGGTCGCCGGCTTCCATCTTCTCCACCAGGTGTTCCAGTTCTTCCAGCGACTGCTCGAAGTGGGCGACCGGGGAGGCTTCGTTGGGGGACTTCTTGGGCATGGCGCAAGTGTGAGCCGCCAATCCGGTGGGGTCAATTCAGGCCGCGCCCGGGGTCCAGCGCAACTGCGCATCGTGTTCATCCAGCCAGTGCTGCAGCGGCGCGGCGATGATCCGGTCGCCCGCGGCCATCAACACCTCGCCGTCGAACAACAACGGCAACTGGCGGCGCTGCCAGGGCGGCAGGCCGCGTTGTTGCAGCAGGTCCTTGAGCGCGTGCGAATGGCTGCGCCCGGGAAGCTGGATGCGTTCGCCACCGCGGCGCGCGCTGACCTGCAACGGGGTGGCCAGGCGGTGCGCGCCCAGCAGTTCCAGCTGCCCGCCATCGGGCAGGGCCAACGGCGCGCGCCCATCCCAGTGCACGCTCCAGTGCGGCGGCAAGGCCAGCGTGGCCGAGAGCAGGTGCAGCTCGCCGCGCCAGCGGCGGATGCGCGCGCCCTGCCAGGCGAACTGGGCATCGGCATCGTGTGCGGCCGGCAACAGCTCGCGTTCGATCGCCTCCACGCCGGCGGCCGGCAGTGGGGGCAGGCCGCAGTTGCGCACCCATTGGCGCAGCAGGCGGGCCCGGCGTTCGCGCGGCAGTCGCAGCAGCCGCACGCTGTCGAGCACGCCGGGCACGACGCTGCAGCGGCGCAGTGCTTCCTGGTCGGACACGTCCAGCAACTGCTGCGCCTGCGCGCAGAGGGCGGCGCTGCGTGCGAAGGCGGCATCGGCCTGCGGCCAGCGTTGCTGCAGCAGCGGCAGCACGTGCAGGCGCAGGAAATTGCGGTCGGCCGCGTCGCTGGCATTGCTGGGGTCGTCGACCCACTGCAGCGCCTGCGACTGTGCGTAGGCCAGCAGCGCCGCGCGCGGCACCTGCAGCAGCGGTCGCCACACCGTACCGGTGGCAAACGGGGCCTCGCTGCGGATCGCGGCCAGCCCATCCACGCCGGACCCGCGCAGGGCGCGCAGCAGGAAGGTCTCGGCCTGGTCATCGCGGTGATGGGCCAGGGCCAGCTGTTCATCCGGGCGCAGGGCGCGGGCGAAGGCATCGCGGCGGGCATGCCGCGCGGCCGCTTCCAGGCCGTGGCCGCTGTCGCGGGCCACGTCGACGCCGATCACCTGCAGTTCGATCTTCCAGGCCGTGCAGATCGCCTGGCAGTGCTGCGCCCACGCGTCGGCGGCCGGTTGCAGGCCGTGGTGGACGTGCACCGCCCGCACGCCGGCATCGCGCTGGGCAGTCGACTGCGCCAGCCAATGCAGCAGCACGGTGGAATCGAGTCCACCACTGAAGCCCACCAGGACCGGGCGGGGCGCAGCAGACAGGTTGGGTAATGGCGACGACATCGGTTCGGGCAGGCTCGGGCAGGGAGGCAGTATCGACGCTGCGGGCCAGGCTCGCCACGCACGGGGATCAGGGAGTGGGCGGTTCGGGCACGCGGATGCCCTGGCGATTGATATGGAACCAGTGGCCGCCTTCCACCGGCGTGTGGCCCTCGCCGTCAGGCGTGCCGGGGCGGCACCCCTCGCAGACCTGGGCAATGCCATCGGCGAAGGGCCAGGCAAAGTCGAACGTGGCCGGGAAGGCCTGTTCAAGCGCGGGGGTGAAGTAGCCGACGCGTGGGCCGATGCGGCCCCGCAGCAGCCCCTCTTCGACGTAGTCCGGCCCGCTGTCCCAGGTCAGGACGGCCTGGGTGCGGCCGGCACGGGTGACGTAATGAAAGCTGTCGGCGGCGTACACCGCCGCCAGTCCGTCGGCATCGTAAGGCAGGTCGGGCAGGACGTCCGCGGCGATCCGGGGCGCGCCGTCGACCACCTCGCAGCCGGGCAACGGCCACAGCCCGTGTTCCTCGGTGAGGACCCGGCAGGCCGGGCCCTGGGCCAGCGCGTGGCCGGTGCTGGCCAGTCCGGCCATCAACAGCAGGAACCGCACGTGGCGGCCCCTGCTACGGGCGGCGGAGAGCCGGGCCGGCATCAGTGGGCGTCGGCCTTGCGCTCGAACGCCTTCGGCGTGGGCAGGTCCACCGGCACGCCCTTGGCGTCGCAGGTACCGGCCTCGCACAGGCGCTGGCGCAGGCGCGGGGTGGCCTGCACGATCATGTGGTAGATCGTGTTCTGTTCCATGGTGCCGCGGATGGCTTTGCTGCCCGGGCCACGTGCCCAGATGCCGACGTCTTCGCCGCCATGGGTTTCACTCTTGGTCGGTACCAGCGCTTCCTGCATGTAATCGGGGTGCTCGGTGTCCACGTGGCTCAGGTCCGGTCGGCCGGGGGCCGGGTCGAAGCTGCTCGGGTTGTGCGGGTACACCTTCGGGCCGGCCGGCTGCTGGTTGGTGGCGCCGGTATAGCCGGGGCCGTTGGCATAGCTGAGCGTGGTGTAGGGCAGGCCGAGGCCGTCGCGGGCCACGTCCAGGCCGCCCACGCCGTCTTCGCCGCCCTTGTCCTTGACCTTGCCCAGGATCGGGTTGCCGCGGGCCGGGTAGCCGACGAAGTTCAGGGTGTGCGAGTGGTCGGCGGTGACGATGATCAGGGTGTCCTGGTCGGAGGTCGCCTCGACGGCCGCGCGCACGGCATCGGACAGTGCCACGGTGTCGCTGAGGGCGCGGTACGCGTTGCCGCTGTGGTTGGCATGGTCGATGCGGGCGCCCTCGACCATCAGCACGTAGCCTTCCTCGTGCCGGGACAGGGTGTTGATGGCGGCCTTGGTCAGCTCGGCCAGGCTGGGTTCGCCGGACGGGTCGTCCTTGCGCTCGATCTCGTAACGCATGTGGTCCGGCTCGAACAGGCCCAGCAGCGCCGGGGCATTGCGCGCGGCCTGCAGCTGCTTGGCGTTCCACACATAGGCGCCCTGCGGGTGGGCCTGCTGCCATTCGGTGACCAGGCTGCGCCCGTCCAGGCGCTGGCCGACCTTGTCGTCATACTCGGGATCGCGCTCTTCCACCGTGGTGAATTCACCGCGGCCGCCGCCCAGGGCGACCAGCGGGCCCCGGCCATAGCGCGCGGTGGACAGCAGCTGCTGGGCGATGTCAGTGCAGCCGGCGGCCTTGGCGGCCTCGGGCACGTCGGTGTCGTTTTCCCAGTTGCGCTCGGGCGAGTGCGCGTAGGTGGCCGCCGGGGTGGCGTGGGTCAGGCGCGCGGTGGACACGATGCCGGTGGCCATGTGCGCGCTGTCGGCCAGCTGCAGCCAGGTCAGCAGGCCCTTGTTCAAGCTGTCGGCGCAGTCGTTGCGGGTGCCGGCGCTGACGCCGATGGCGCCCATGTGGGTCTTCACGCCGGTGGTGATGGCGGTCATGGTGCCGGCCGAGTCGGGGGTCTGCGAGTCGGTGTTGTAGGTCTTGCTGAACGCCGTGGCCGGGAAGCGCTCCCAGGACAGCAGGTTCTCCTCGCCCGGGTTGCCGTTGCGCTGGCCCTCGAAGATGCGCGCGGCCGCCACGGTGGTCAGGCTCATGCCGTCACCGAGGAACAGGATGACGTTTTTGGCCTTGCCGTCCATGGCGCCGCTGCCGGCGGCGCGGGCGGCGCCGCTGCGGTACCACCATTGCGGGGTTTCACCCGCCGGATGGGCGATGGCGGGGACATCGACGGCGATCGCGCCGGGGGTACGGGCCGCGGGGGAGGTGCTGGCGCACGCGCCCAGCAACAGGGTGGCGGCGACGGCGGTCACCAGACAGGTGGTACGGGACATGGACGCGCGTATCTCACATGTGAAACGGGCGTTCATTATGCAGAACCCTGCAAGGCACGCCGATGACACGCTGATTTTCCGTGCGCGCCTCGTTCCCGCGGCCCGGTTGGGCTAATGTGGCGAGCTGTCGAATTCTCTCTGGAAGGCTCATGAAGCTGGTGTCTGCGTGGTTGCGGATCCCGTTCTGGCAACGCGTGCTGGGTGGCTTCGTGCTCGGCGCGCTGGCCGGCTGGCTGCTGGGGCCGGCGGCGGAACTCTGGTTCGGCCCGTTGGGCGAGCTGTACGTGACGCTGATCAAGATGATCGCGGTGCCGCTGGTGTTCTTCGCGGTGATCAACGCGATCTCCTCGCTGCACGGCCAGAAATCGGTGGCCGCGCTGGGCGGGCGCACGTTCCTGTGGTTCATCATCACTGCCGCGCTGGCGGTATGCGTGGGGCTGGCGGTCGGCACGATCATGCAGCCGGGCACCGGCAACCTGAGCCTGAGCATGGACCACGGCTACACACCGCGCGAAGTGCCGAGCGTGGTCAAGGTGCTGATGGACGTGGTGCCCTCCAACGTGTTCTACGCGCTGACCGGGATCGGCACGCGGGTCAATGCGGCCGGCGAGACGGTCCTGGCGGCCGGGCGCGGGTCGATCCTGCCGGTGATCTTCTTCGCGGGCCTGCTGGGCTTTGCGATGGTGAAGCTGGGCGACAAGGTGGCCGAGGCGCGCAAGCTGACCGGGCAGATGAGCGACATCATGATCCAGGTGACGCGCTTCGTGCTGGAGATGACCCCGCTCGGGACGTTCGGCCTGATCGCCGGGCTGGTGGGCAGCTACGGTTTCGAGAAGCTGCTGCCGTTGGGCAATTTCGTGCTGGCGCTGTACGTGGCCTGCGCGCTGCACATCGTGGTGGTGTACGGCAGTCTGCTGCTCGCGCATGGCCTGAACCCGCTGAAGTTCTTCCGTGGTGCGGCCCCGGGCATGCAGGTGGCGTTCGTGAGTTCGTCCAGCTTTGCCGCGATGCCGGCGGCGATGCGCTCGATCACCCACAACCTGGGCGTGAACAAGGACTATGCCTCGTTCGCGGTGCCGCTGGGGGCGAGCATCAAGATGGACGGCTGCGGGGCGATCTACCCGGCGCTGTGCGCGGTGTTCATCGCGCAGTACACCGGCGTGCCGCTGACCCCGGAACAGTACATCGTGGTGTTGATCGCCTCGGTGCTGGGCAGTTTCGGCACCGCGGGCGTGCCGGGCACGGCGGTGGTGATGGCCACGGTGGTGCTGAGCGCGGCCAACCTGCCGCTGGAGACCATCGGCTACCTGTACGCGATCGACCGCATCCTGGACATGATGCGCACCATGACCAACGTGACCGGGCAGATGCTGGTGCCGGTGCTGGTGGCCAAGGAAACCGGGCTGCTGGACAAGGCGGTCTACGACAACCCGTCCACCAACCTGGGCGTGGACGAACTGGAGGAGCGGTCGTCCTGACCCGCCCGCCAGGGTCGTGTCGAAAAAGCCCGCGGATGCGGGCTTTTTCGTGCGCGGCCGGCACCCGTCACCGAGCTGAGCAGGCACTGTAACGGCTGTATCAGCCGGTGTAACAGCGCTGATACACCGCGCTGCATGCCAGCAACGACGGGCCTGTCGGCGTCGCCACGGCTTGTTCAGCGGTGGGTGTTGCCAACGAATCTGTAACATCGTGCCCGCCGCGCGACCCGCCGTGGTGCCGCCAGCCCCCGTGTTTGCTGGGTTCTGCCACTTGGCACGAATGCTGCGTTACCCCTCCGCATGTTTCGAAGGAGGGCGCCATGGACAGCGTAGTCGCACACCGCATTCGCTACACCGGCCTCTGGCTGATGGCCGTCGTACTGACGGCACCGGTCGCCGCGCACGCCTCGGGTGCGCGCCAGGGCGTCAAGGCGCAACCGGGTGAAATCGTGCTGCTGCGCGATGTCTCGACCCGTCCCGCCTATCGGCCCGCGCCGCCCGGCATGGCGCTCATCGCCGATCCCTCGCCCAAGCGTGAGGTGGGCCAGGCGCTGGGCACCTCGACCGGCATGGATGAGTTGAGCGAGGACGACTATGCCGCGCTCGGCTCCAACACCGGCAGTGGCGTCGGCCACGCACAGACCACCATCGAGCGGGTGACCGGCAACACGGTCAACTCGACCCTGGGCAAGGTCACCGACAGCGGCATGTTGTCCGGCGGCCAGTTCAGCAATGCCATCGGCGGCCCGATGGGCGCGGTGACCGGTGCCACGCGCGGCATCGGCGACCAGGTACGCGGTGCGCTGGCGCAGTTCCCGCTCGGCCAACCCGCGGGCGGGCCTGGCAAATGAACCGCTGGCCACGCCTGGCAGTGCTGGCCCTGGTGCTGTCATCGCCGCTGCATGCGCAGCAGGCCGATGACTACGCGGCCATGCTGTCCTACCTCAATACCAGCCGCATCGACGGCCGTGCGCTGTCCGGCGCCGACGGTGCGATCACCGTCAACATGACCGCCGGCGACCTCAACCAGCAGGCCAACCTGCTCGGGATCGCCAATGGCCAGACCGCCCACATCACCGTCGATGCACGCCAGCGGCAGGCCGGCAACCAGGTGCTGTCCGACGGCGCGATGCATGCCAGCGCGAGCATCGGCGGGCAGGCACTGAACGGCGCCAGCGGCGTCGCCATGATCAACCAGGCCAGCGGCACCGGCAACGCGACGCGCAACGTCGTCACTGCCACGCTGGCGCAACAGGGCATACGCGAGTCGAACGACGAGGCCTTGGCCGCGTCGGGGGCGCTCGCGTCAGCAGGGGGGCAGGGGGCCGTCAACCGCGGTCGGCCGGCCGGAACCCGCAGCGTGGCGGTGGAAGGCACCGCGCTGCAGGGCTTCGACGGCGTCCTGCAACTCAATCAGATCGCGGGATCCGGCAACGCCACCGCAAACCAACTGAGCATCTCGGTGCAGTCCACCCCGTGAGTAGTCACATCCACCCGATTGTCTGTGATGAGAGAGAGGGCACCATGAACACCACCATGCACCGTACCGTATTGGCCATTGCGATCGCAGCCGCGTCCGCATCGGTCGCCGCGCAGGACAACCAGAACCAGAGCGCGTTCATCAACCACCTGCACAACGTGGTTGAAACCCGCACCAACCTCAACACCAACGTCGATACCGATGTCGATACGAACATCGACACCAACATCGAGACCAATACGCGCAACGACAACGATTCGCGTACCTGGAACCGCACCTGGAACAACACCCGCAACAACAACACCACCAGCAACACCACTACCACCAACAACAGCACCACCAACAGCAGCGTGACCCGTACCCGTGACGTGACCGTCAACGAGAACGTCAACAAGACCAGCAACATCCAGGCCGACGAGCGCCAGGAAAAGAACAACCACGGCGTCGATGTGAACCTTGAAAAGGACATGCGCCTGAGTTCGGACGTGAACTTCTCGGGCGACCCGGAAATCACCGGCTCGATCGACCTCGACTCGGCCGCCATCGCGATCATCGACAACCGCCAGTCGATCACCGACAACGCCGCCGCCAACAGCCTGGTGACCAACAGCGCCTCGATCGCCGATGACGTCGGTTCCGATGCCTCGGGCAACCTCGGCTTCAACGTCGCCGCCGGCGACAACAATGCCCAGGACAACGCCGCGTCGCTGTCCGCGGCCGATGCCTCCTTCAGCTTCGGCATGGCCGACGCCGAGGTGTTCGTCAACCAGTACGGCGCCGGCAACACCACCCTCAACTCCGGCGTGACCAATGCCGCGGGCCTGGGCGGCAATGCCTTCAGCAACGCGTCCGGCAACATCGGGGCCAACGTCGCCTCGGGCAACAACAACGAGCAGAAGAACGCGCTCGCCGCGTCGGTGGCCACCAGCGCCTATGCCACCTCGAGCATCAGCTCCAACCAGGTCTCCACCGGCAACGCGGTCAGCAACGCAGGCTACCTGCGTTCGATGACCGACACCGTCGATGTGAGCCTGCGTGGTCGCGTCGCCGGCGGCACGCTGGCCTTCGGTGCCGGCACCTACAGTGGCAGCGGCAACGCCTACCAGAAAGACAATTACTACCTGGATAGCTGGAGTGGTGAACTCGACCATCCGAGTGGCAACGCAACCGGCCACATCGACATGGACAACGAGATCCAGAACGCAACCCCCAACCCGAACCGGGAAGGCGTGGGCGGTATCGCCTTCGATACCGATGAAAGTGGCACCAGCCGGTTCGTCGAACTGGGCGTGGCCGACCTGTATGCCAGCCTGAGCGGCACCGTGTCCACCACCCGTTGGGTGAACGTGGATGCGACCAATACCGCGGCGTTGTCCGGCAGTGCGTTCTCCGGCGCCTCCGGCAACATCGGGGTGAACGTGGCCGCCGGCACCGGCAACCTGCAGGCCAACAGCCTGGCCCTGGCGGTTGCCCAGCCCTCCACCGGGGGCGGTGGTGGCACCGGCGAGTAACACGTTGTCCGTTTTCGCAAGCAGTACGCGTTGAGCGCAACAAACCCGGCCATCCGCCAATGGCCGGGCCCCCGGGGGCCCCTGTCCCATTCTCCCCCTTTGGGGCAGGGGCTCCCTCCTTTTCCGGAGCCAAGCCGATGTGGAAGCACGCACTGTGCGGGTCCTTGATGTTGCTGATGCTGCCGTCCGGCGCCGCGCGCGCCGGCGATATCGGCTTCAGCGGCGTACTGCCCAACGGCGCGGTGCTCACCCAGCGCGTGGAGAGCATGCAGGAACGGCGCTTCCGCAACGTGGTGCGGCAACACACCGACTACAGCTGTGGCGCGGCGGCGCTGGCCACCATCCTGCGTTACGCATACCACCTGGAGGCGGACGAAGGCACGGTGATCGAAGGCATGATGGGGGTCTCGGACCCGCAACTGGTCCACCAGCGCGGTTTCTCGCTGCTGGACATCAAGCGTTACGTGGAATCGATGGGCATGCGTGGACGCGGCTACCGCGTCAACGAAGAGCGCCTGCGCTCGCTGCGCGTGCCCGGGCTGGTGTTGATGGATGTGCGGGGCTTCCGCCACTTCGTGGTCCTCAAGCAGGTCCGTGACGACGTGGTCGATGTGGCCGACCCGATCCTGGGCAACCGCAGCATTCCGGTCAGCGAATTTCTCCAGGCGTGGCCGTCGCGGGCCGTCTTTGTCGTGATCGGCAGTGATTTCGATCGCAACACGGTGCTGCTGCAGCCCGGTGAACGGCCCAGTGCACGTTCGCTGTACGCCCGGCAGGGGCCGATCACCGACGCGGAGTTGGTGGACTTCGGCTTTACCCATGCCGACTTGTTCTAGGAGGCACCATGAATATCGCGAAATGGACGCACGGCGTACTGCTGCTCACCCTGCTGGGCGCCGCACCGCTGCATGCGCAGGAAGGACGGCCCGGCAAGGGCCTGAGCGAGATCCCGGATCCGGAACTGAACCTGATGCGCGGCCGCTATACGGTCAACGGCAGCAGCGTGGCCTGGTTCGGGGTGACCATGATCACCCAGTGGAACAGCGGTGGGCAGGCCGCGCGCAGCGCGCTCACGCTGGGCATGGATTTCAGCCAGGGCAGCACGCCCAAGGTCAGCTTCACCCCGTCGGTGACGGTCACCGCCGCCGACGCTCCCTTGCCGGTGACCCCCGGCCGCAGCATCGACGCCAGTGGCCTGCAGAACGTGGCCGGGCTTACCCAGAGCATCCAGGTGGCCGGCGACGGCAACGTGGCCAGCAACACCACCCACCTCACCGTGCGTGACGGCCAGGCGCCGGCACCGGCCAGCGAGGGCCAGCACCTGGCCAGCGTGCAGCAGGGCGGGGTGAGCGCGGTGGCGCAACTGGACGGCAACAACGCCCGGGTCCAGCTGCAGATCGAGGGCGTGGGCGCGGTACAGCAGTGGATCCGCAACGGCAGCGTCGGGCAGAGCATCGCCATCGGCAGTGATGGCCAGGCGGCAAGCAATCGCATGCAGATCGATCTTGTCCGCCAGTCCTTGGCCAACAACGTCCCGCTCAGCCAGAACGTGGCCCAGGCGATGACGCTGGTACGGGGTGTGGGCATGGGACCCGGCCAGTAACGGCACGGCGGGGTGGGGGCGTGACAACACAAGGCAGGCCAAGGCAATGCAGACCACGATTCGAGCAACCCCGCTGGCGCTGGCGGCGCTGGCACTGATGGCGGCGGCCGGCGCGCAGGCGCAGGCCGCACCGGCCGACGAAGCCGACGTCAAGGCGCTGATCATGCAACTGGAAACACTCAAGGCCAACTACGCCCAGGAGGTGCGCCGCCTGCGCGAACTGGACATGCAGGTGCAGGCCATGCAGGCGCGCCTGAGCGGCAAGACCGCGCCGGTGGCCAGTGCGGCTGGTGCACCGCCGCCGCTGCCCGCCGGCACGCCGGCCGCGGCGCCCAGCGCCGATGGCTATGCCAGCAGCGCCGCCGAGGCGCAGGAAGCCAAGCAGGCCTCGCGGCGCAGCGTGGACGACGTCAAACAGCAGCAGGCCGCATTGTTCAGCCGCCGCTTCACCATCGAAAACAGCCTCACCTACGCGCGCTATGACCGCAAGCAGGTCACCCTCAACGGCTTCCTGGCGCTGGATGCGATCTTCCTGGGCAACATCGCCATCGAGAACGTCGAGTCGGACACGCTCACCTACAACCTCGCCGCGCGCTGGGGCGTGAGCCCACGGCTGACGCTGAACCTGGACGTGCCCTACCTGGCACGCAAGACCGTGTTCCAGAAGGGCGGCGCCGGCGGCTCGGCCGCGGCCATCGCGCAGGAGGAGACCACCGGCAACGGCATCGGCGATGTCGGCCTGAGCGGCAACTACCGTCTGTTCGCCGAGCACGGCCGCTGGCCGGAGACGGTGCTTACCGTCGGCGCCACCGCGCCGACCGGGCGCGCGCCCTACGGCGTGGACTGGAAGGTGCTCGAGCGCGACGACGATGATTTCATCCGCTTCGCGGTGCCCGAGCAGCAGCCCACCGGCAACGGGGTGTGGCAGGCCAACGTCGGCCTGTCGGCGGTGAAGACCGCCGACCCGGCGATCCTGTTCGCCAACCTTGGCTACATCCATTCCTTCGCGCGCAGCTTCGATGACCTGGATGCCAATCCGGACACGGTCAACCCGGGCGAGGTGAAGCTGGGCGGTTCGTACTACTTCGGCGCCGGCGTGGCCTTCGCGTTCAACGAGCGCACCAGCCTGAGCATTTCCTTCAGCGACAAGTTGAGCCGCCGTGCCTCCACGCGCTACCGCAACGGGCAGTGGCTCAAGGTGATCGGCAGCGACGCCAATGCCGGCACGCTCAACCTCGGCATTACCTACGCGCTCAACCGCAATACGACGCTGGTGAGCATGCTCGGCATCGGCCTGACCCCGGATGCGCCGGACTTCACGTTGGCCTTCAAGGTGCCGTACATGCTGTGAGCGGAGGCGCTCCATGCATGTGCGGATGCGCATCCCACTCGAACCCTGCGCCTTCGGCGCGCGACCTCCCGTTCCGGGAAGTCCACGCATACCGTCCTGAACCCCGCGCCGTCGACGCGCGCCCTTCAACAAGAGGCGGGCTGCTGGTCTGATGCAGTTGGGCAGTGACGCCGAGGGAGAGGGAGCGCCGCCCCGGTGCGCGGGCCGTGTTGTTGGTCTGGCTCAGCGTAGTTCCGGGAGGGCCAGCTGGTGCTTGCGGCAGAGGCGATAGACGGTGACGCGTGAGACCTGCATGTGGCGGGCGCAGGCGGCGATGTTGAAGTCGTTCTGGCGCAGGGCGCGCAGCAGGGTTTCGCGTTCGGCGACCTGGCGTGCGTCATGCAGCATCTTCTGCGGCATCGCCCTCTGCGCCGGGACCAGTTCGAGGTCGGCCGCGCCGATCAGCTCGCCGTCGGCGACGATCGCCGCGCGCTGCACGCGGTTGAGCAGTTCGCGCACGTTGCCCGGCCAGTTGAAGCGCTCCATGGCGAGGGTGGCGTCGCTGCTGAAACCGCGCGCGCGGGTCACGTGGCGGTCGCGGAAGCTGGCCAGGAAGTGGTGGGCCAGCAGCATGATGTCGCTGCCACGGTCGCGCAGGGCGGGCATCGGCAGGCGCAGTACGTTGAGCCGGTAGAACAGGTCGCGGCGGAACTGGCCGCGTTCCACCGCCTGTTCCAGGTCGACATGGGTGGCCGCCAGCACGCGCACGTCCACCGCCAGCGGTCGGTTGCTGCCGACCCGCTCGACGGTGCCTTCCTGCAGCACGCGCAGCAGGTTGGTCTGCACATCCAGCGGCAGGTCGCCGATTTCATCGAGGAATACGGTGCCGCCGTTGGCCGTTTCGAACAGGCCCAGGCGGCGGCTGGCCGCGCCGGTGAAGGCGCCGCGCTCGTGGCCAAACAGTTCCGACTGCACCAGCGCGGCCGGGATCGCCCCGCAGTTGACCGCCAGGAAGGGCCGGGCGTGGCGTGGCGACAGGGCATGCAGCGCCTGCGCGGCCAGCTCCTTGCCGGTGCCGGTCTCGCCGGTGATCAATACCGGCAGTTCGACGGGGGCGAATTTGCGGATCGCGCCGCGTGCCACCTGCAGCACGGCGCTGTCACCGATCAGGTGTTGTGGGCCATGGGCAACCGGCGTCTGCGGATCGCCGGCCAGTTGCTGCAGGCGCTGCACGATGCAGCCCAGCGCCACCGGTGCGGTCCAGGTCTCCACGCAGGCCGCCAGCAGCGGCTGCAAGGCCGCCGGGATGGTGCCGCCGCCGGCAGGCAGGATGGCCAGCAGCTTCATGTGGCGGTGCTCGACGAGCAGCGCCTGCAGCCGCGCCAGGTTGGCCGGCACGATGCTGCGCAGGTCCAGCAGCCCGACCACCTGGTCGCTGCCGCGCATGCCGATGGCCACGCAGTCGTCCGTGGCCACGCTGCGTACCTGCCAGCCTGCAGCCGCCAGGGCCACGCGCTCGCTTGCCTGGGGCTGCCCAAACCAGATCACACACCGGGCCGGAAAAACGGGGACTGCCGCCATGCGTCACCTTGTCGACGAAGAGCATGGGCGGAGTCCGATGCGGGTCCGGAAGCCTTGGACGTGCCGCCCCACGTCCGGGTCCGTGGCCTGCCCGGTGGGACCGGCAGGCACTTGGTTCTGCTGTCACTGCTGAAACGATATGAGGGACAACGCGGGTTGGGGGCGGCAGCGGCCATGGCGAGGCGGCCAGGTGGGGCGGCGGCCCATGAAAAAAGCCGCTGCAGGGCAGCGGCTTTCCGGTCGTTACGGTGCCAGCGGTCGGTCAGAGATCGACGCGGCGGGCCTGCATGAACTTGGCGCTCCAGTAGCCGGTGACCAGACTGTCCACGCGGACGTCCTTGCCGGTGCTCGGGGCGTGCAGGAAGCGGCCTTCGCCAACGTAGATGCCGACGTGGTCGACCCGGCCCTTGCGGCCGAAGAACACCAGGTCGCCGGCAGCCAGGGCATTGCGGTCGTTGATCAGCTCGGCTTCGCCATCGTGCGCCATTTCACGCGAGACGCGCGGCAGCTCGATGCCCAGGGCGGTGCGGAAGACGTAGCCGACCAGGCCGCTGCAGTCGAAACCGCTGTCCGGCGAGGTGCCGCCCCAGCGGTACGGGGTGCCCAGCAGGGTCATCGCACGGCGCAGCAGCGACTGCACCTTGCCGTTGTCGGCAGCGCCGCCGACCACCGCGCCGGTGGCACCGGTGCTGGCATCGTAATTGGCGAGCAGGCGGCTCAGGTCACCGGCGAACATCGCCGAGCGGTCCATGAGGGGGATGGTGTCGTTGGCGGCCAGGTGCGGAAGCAGGGCGGCGAGGGTGGCGCTGGCAGCGGCGTCGGCCTTGCTGCGGGCGGGGCCATCAGCCTTGGGCTTGGCCACCGCGGAGGATTCGGGGGTGCTGGCGCCAGCCGGGGCGGCGTCTACAGCGGTGGCCGGTGCGGTCTGTGCCCAGGCCGGCAGGCTGGCCAGGCAGAGCGCAAGGGCGAGGAAAACGGGTCGCGTGCTGCGCTTGGGGGCGGCGGTCTGGCCTGGGTAGTTCCGGTCGGCTGTCGTCACGCGGCGGTCACTGAATAAAAACGATGGGTGATGATGCCGTGTAAGAACAGTGATTAGGTACAAATTTCGTTAATTTTTCGTTTACAACTGTGTGATTTCGATCACAAATTTGGCCCTTGCCCCTGTTCATCTTAGTGTAGAACGCGTTTCGCGCCCGTGTAGTGGTCCTTCCAGTAGGCCCCGCCGAGCGAGTCGAGCCGGACCGTGCCGCCGGTGCTCGGGGCGTGCACGAAGCGCCCTTCGCCCACGTAGATGCCCACGTGGGACACGCTGCCGCGGCTGCCGAAGAACACCAGGTCGCCCGGCGCCAGGCGCGTCGGCTCGATCTTCGGGCCCTGTACCGCGGCCAGGTCGCGCGAGGTGCGCGGCAGCTTGAGGTCCAGCATTTCCCGGTAGACGTAGGCGACCAGACCGCTGCAGTCAAAGCCCGACTCGGGCGTGTTGCCGCCGTAGCGGTACGGGGTACCGACCAGGCCGATGGCGCGCATCAGCACCGCGTTGGCGGCCTGCGGGTCGTTTGGCGCCACCGTCGGCCAGACCTGGGTCGAGGCGGGTGGGGCGGTCGGGCGGGTGGCCTTGCCGCCGCCGCAGGCGCTCAACACGAGTACAGCGGCCAGCGCGGCCAGGCGGGCGATGAGGCGGAATGCGGGCGAAACTGGCGTCAGCTGCATGATGTCCGGATAATGCGCCACCTCAGGAGGCCGTCATGATGGCGGCGTATCCGGCGGGCGACAACCCGCCCCACCCGTCTGCCATCGGCAGCGACCAGCCAGAGTTGCGCATGAAGATCGAAAAAGACAGCGTCGTCCGTTTCCATTACACCGTCTCCGAGCAGGGCCAGGAGCCGATCGAGAGCTCCAAGGACCGTGATCCGCTGGCGATCCTGATCGGCCACGGCAACATCATCCCGGGCCTGGAAAACGCCATGATGGACAAGGAAGCCGGCGCCAGCTTCGAAGTGGACGTCAAGGCCGCCGATGCCTACGGCGAACGCCGCGAAGGCCTGACCCAGCGCGTGCCGAAGAAGCACTTCGGCACCAGCAAGCTGATCCCGGGCCAGCAGGTCGTACTGCAGACCAACTTCGGGCCGCGCGCGGTCACGGTGGAAAAGGTCGGCATGAGCGTGGTCGACGTCGACCTGAACCATCCGATGGCCGGCAAGGACCTGCACTTCGCCGTGGAAATCGTGGATGTGCGTGCTGCCGCCGCCGAAGAGCTGGAGCACGGCCACGTGCACGGCGATGGCGGCCACCAGCACTGAATCCTGCGCCGCGCAGCGGGCTTGCCTAGCCGCTGACACGCAGCACGCAACGGCCCGCTTCGGCGGGCCGTTTGCATGTGCGCGCCCGCGGGATCGGCCACCGCCCCGGCCCGACGGCATAATGGCCGGCCTGGTCCACGGATAGCCTGTGAACACCGTTTCCCTTTCCCTGCAGCCGGTCGCCACCGGCGATCGCATTGCGGTGCTGGACATCCTGCGCGGGTTCGCCCTGCTCGGCATCCTGCTGATGAACATGGAAGCCTTCAGCGGGCCGCTGGACCTGTCCTTCACCGGCATCGACCCGCACTGGCAGGGCCTGGACTACGCGGCGGACGCGGTCATCTACGTGCTGGTGCAGGGCAAGTTCTTCACCCTGTTCTCGCTGCTGTTCGGTGCCGGCTTTGCGATCATGGCCCAGCGTGCCGACGCGGCACGGCGCGCGTTCGCGCCGTTCTACCTGCGCCGCAGCGCGGCCCTGCTGCTGATCGGACTGTGCCACGCGCTGCTGGTGTGGTCCGGCGACATCCTGGTGGTCTACGCCTTGATCTCGCTGCCGCTGCTGGCCTGCCGCGAAGCGCCCACGCGCTGGTTGCCGGTGATGGGCGTGCTGACGTACCTGTGCGCGGCAGCGCTGATGCTGCTGCTGGGGGCGCTGACGGGCCTGGAGGCGCAGCTCCAGCCCGACGGCGCGCAGGTGCAGGCCGCGATCGACAGCGCGCAGCAGACCATCGATCTGCAGCGCCAGGCCTATGCACATGGCACCTATGGCCAGGCGGTGCTGCAGCGCCTGCGCGACCTCGTCACCCAGGTTGGCGCGATCATCGTGGTGGGGCCGGAAGTGCTGGGCATGTTCCTGATCGGCAGTTGGTTCGCGCGTAGCGGCGCGCTGGCCACGCCGGAGCGGTTCACGCGCCTGTACGGCCGGCTGCGCTGGGGCGCGTTGCCGCTGGGCCTGGCGGTGATGCTGGGCAGTGCGATCTGGCAGCCCTACCTGGCGCCGGGCACGTTCACCCCGGCCAGCGGTGCCGCGTTCGCGCTGGCCTCGGTGGCCTCGCTGCTGATGTGCCTGGGCTACCTGGGCTGGATCATGCGCCTGCGCGCCGGGCTGCACTGGCTGGCGCCGATGGGGCGGATGGCGTTGACCCAGTACATCCTCCAATCGCTGGTCTGCACCTGGGTGTTCTACGGCTACGGGCTCGGCGCGTTCGAGCAGATGTCGCGGGCGTGGCAGGTGCCGTTCGCGCTGGCGCTGTTCGCCGTGCAGGTGCTGCTGAGCCACCTGTGGTTGCGCCTGTTCCGCTTCGGCCCGCTGGAGTGGGTGTGGCGGGCGATGACCTACCTGCAGTGGCCGCCGCTGCGCAGGGCCGAGCGCGCCTGAGCAGTGCGCGGCGCGCGCTGCGGCCGTTGAACCGGGACCGACCGTGGCGTTGCCATCACGTCTGGCTCGCGAGCGGACATGGCATGCTCGGTCCCTGCATGGGCGCGTGATCGTGCCCCTTAACGAGTCGAGCGATTCCAATGAGCAAGCATTACGACTATGACCTGATCGTGCTGGGCGGTGGCTCCGGCGGATTGGCCGCGGCATTCCGCGCCGCCCAGCATGGTCAGCGCGTGGCGATGCTGGAGCCGGGTGAACTGGGCGGTACCTGCGTCAACGTGGGCTGCGTGCCGAAGAAGGCGATGTGGCTGGCGGCTGACCTGGCCGGCAGGATCGGCATGGCCGCGGCGATGGGCTTCGACGTCCCGGTGCGGCCGGCGCTGGACTGGAAGGAACTGGTGGTGCATCGCCAGGCCTACATCGCCAACATCCATGCCAGCTACCTGAAGCGGCTGGACGAGAACAAGGTGGTGCGCGTGCCGCGACGAGGGCGCCTGGTCGACGCGCACACGGTGGAGTGCAGCGACGGCGTGCGCATCAGCGCCACGCACATCCTGATCGCCACCGGTGCGCACCCGCAGCGGCCGGACATCCCCGGCGCGGAGCTGGGCGCGGTGTCCGATGATTTCTTCAACCTGTGCAGTGCGCCGGCGCGCGTTGCGATCGTCGGCGGCGGCTATATCGCCGTGGAGCTGGCCGGACTGCTGCAGGCGCTGGGCAGCAAGGTCACGCTGCTGGTGCGCGGGTCGCGGCTGCTGGAGCGCTTCGATGCGGAACTGACCGCGCAGCTGGCCGACAACCTGCGCCACCAGGGCGTGCAGGTGCACTTCGATTACCGGCTGCGCGAGCTGCGCCGCGATGGCGATGGCGATGGCGTGGTGGCCTACGGCCATGACGGCCCGCACGAAGCGGCCTTCGACCAGCTGTTCTTCGCCACCGGCCGGCGCGGCAACAGCGCCGGCCTGGGCCTGGAAGCGCTGGGAATCGGGGTTGGCGACAAGGGCGAAGTGGAGGTGGATGACGGGCAGACCACGGCGGTGCCCAGCGTGCATGCGGTGGGCGACATTGCCGGCAAGGTCGGGCTGACCCCGGTCGCCATCGCCGCGGCACGCAAACTGATGGATCGCCTGTTCGGCGGCAACCCCCAGGCGAAGATGGACTACGAGAACGTGGCCAGCGTGGTGTTCTCGCATCCGGCGCTGGGCGCGGTGGGGTTGAGCGAGGAAGAAGCACGCGAGAAACACGGCGACGTGCGCGTGTACCGCAGCAACTTCCGCCCCATGCTGCAGGCCCTCTCCGATGGCACCCAGCGCAGCCTGTTCAAGCTGGTCTGCGTGGGCGAGGAAGAGCGGGTGGTCGGCGTGCATCTGCTCGGCGAATCGGCCGATGAGATCCTGCAGGGTTTCGCGCTGGCGG
The DNA here is from genome assembly GCF_024810105.1 of Stenotrophomonas sp. BIGb0135. Classification (GTDB taxonomy): domain Bacteria; phylum Pseudomonadota; class Gammaproteobacteria; order Xanthomonadales; family Xanthomonadaceae; genus Stenotrophomonas; species Stenotrophomonas maltophilia_AB. The sequence continues at coordinate 164,096 of NZ_JANUDX010000003.1, read as the reverse complement.
TGAAAATGGGCGTGACCAAGGCCCAGTTCGACGACACCGTGGCGATCCATCCAACCTCGGCGGAAGAAGTGGTCCTGATGCGCTGAAGGCGCGGAGTGCCGCGCCGCGCGTGGCACCCCGGCGGGGCAATCGCCCCGCCCAAGCATGCGACAATCCCGTTCCCCCCGTTGATCCGGCCGCCGCGCGCGGCCGTCTGCCGTGCCGATGCCGCCTGCTGCTTCCCCGCTCCCCACCTCCTCGCACCGCATCGCGGCCGGCGGCATCGCGCTGGCCGCGGTCGGCGCCATCGCGGCGTCCGGCAAGGCGGTCATCGTCAAGCTGGCCTACCGGCATGGCGTGGATGCGACCACCTTGCTGGCGCTGCGCATGCTGATGGCGTTCCCGTTGTTCGCGCTGCTGGCGGCGTGGTCGGCACGGCGCGCCACGGCGCTGACGTGGGGCGATCGCGGTCGCGTGCTGTGGTTGGGTTTCACCGGCTACTACCTGTCCAGCCTGCTCGATTTCCAGGGCCTGCAGTACATCAGCGTGACCCTGGAACGGCTGATCCTGTACCTCAACCCGACCCTGGTGCTGCTGATCAGCCTGGTACTGCTGAAGAAACGGCCGGGGCGCTGGCAGCTGGTCGCGCTGGGGCTGAGCTACCTGGGCGTGCTGCTGGCCTTCGGCCACGACCTGCAGATGGAAGGCGGGCGCATCGTACTGGGCAGTGCGCTGGTGCTGGCCAGTGCGCTGAGCTATGCGCTGTACCTGTTCGGCAGTGGCCAGGTGGTGGCACGGATCGGCGCGATCCGCCTGACCGCCTACGCCAGTTGCGTGGCCTGCGTGCTGTGCGTGCTGCATTTCGCGCTGCTGCACCCGCTGGCCGCGCTGGGGCAGGCGCCGGTGCCGGTGTACTGGCTGTCGCTGGTCAATGCCACGCTGTGCACGGTGCTGCCGGTGCTGGCGATCATGCTGGCGGTGAAGCGGATCGGCTCGTCGCTGGCCGCGCAGGTGGGTATGCTCGGACCGGTATCCACCATCGTGATGAGTCTATGGCTGCTCGACGAACCCATGGGCCCCTGGCAGATCCTGGGGACGGCACTGGTGCTGGTCGGCGTGCTGCTGGTCAGCCGCGTACGCGCGTGACCCCGCCCGCCGGCGCCGGCGAAGACGCCGCCGCGCAGGCGCGCCAACGCATCCTGGCGGTGATCCGCGCCATCCCGCGCGGGCAGGTGATGGGCTACGGACAGGTGGCGGCCAAGGCCGGCCTGCCGGGCCGGGCGCGACTGACCGCGCGCGTGCTGGGCATGAACAAGGACCCGGACCTGCCCTGGCACCGGGTGCTGCGCTCGGACGGGCGGATCGCCATGCCCGAGGGGTCGCGGGGCTGGCGCGAGCAGAGCCAGCGCCTGCGTGCCGAAGGCGTGGCGATCGAACGCGGGCGGGTGAAGGACATGCCGCGCAGCGCCGGCGACGCGCTGGATGCGGCGCTGTGGGGGCCGGACTGAGGGTGCTGCGGCTATGATGGGCATGGTTCCAAAGGATGCACCCATGTTTCCGCGATTGCCCACCGTCACCAAAGCACTGCTGATCGCCAATGCGGTGCTGTTCCTGCTGCAGCAGCCGTTCCTGCTCGGCTACGGCACCTTCGAGCCGTTCATGCTGCAGCCGCTGCGCGGTGGCTTCGATCCGTTCTCGCCCGGCGGCAATTTCCAGGTATGGCAGCTGCTGACCTATGGCTTCCTGCATGGTGGCGTCATGCACCTGTTGTTCAACATGCTGGCGCTGTACATGTTCGGCGCGCCGCTGGAACAGACCTGGGGCGAGAAGCGTTTCCTGACCTACTACCTGGTGTGCATCGTCGGTGCCGGCCTCTGCCAGCTCGGCGTGGGCGCGATGCTGGCCGACCCGGCGCCGGTGCTGGGCGCGTCCGGTGGCGTGTTCGGGCTGCTGCTGGCCTACGCCATGCTGTTCCCCAACCAGCGGATCATGCTGCTGTTCCCGCCGATTCCGATGAAGGCGCGCACCTTCGTGATCATGATCGGCCTGACCGAACTGGTGATGGGCGCCACCTCGTGGCAGCCGGGCATCGCCCACTTCGCGCACCTCGGCGGCATGCTGTTTGGCTGGCTGCTGATCCGCTACTGGCGCGGGCAACCGCCGTTCAACAAGCGTCCGCCGGGTGGCCCGCGGCGCAAGAACCACCTCAGGAGCGTGCGCTAGCACCCGCCGCCGGCCGCCCGCGACCCCGGAACAAGGATGTGTCCGCAATGAAAATTCTGATCCTCGGCGGCTACGGCGTGTTCGGTGGCCGCCTGGCGGGCCTGCTTGCGGACGTGCCCGGCATCGAACTGCTGATCTGCGGGCGGCGCCTGGACGCGGCCTCGGCCTTCTGCGCCGGTTACGTGGGCATGCCGGCGGTGCGCGCGCTGCAGGTGGACCGGGACCGCGTCGAGCCGGTACTCGCGGCAGAACGGCCGGACCTGCTGGTGGATGCCTCCGGCCCGTTCCAGGAGTACGGCGAGCGTCCCTATCGCGTGATCGAGGCCTGCATCGCCGCACGCATCCCGTACCTGGATTTCGCCGACGGCGCCGATTTCGTGTTCGGCGTGGCCCGCTTCGATGCGCAGGCCAAGGCGGCCGGGGTGTACGTGCTGTCCGGGGTGAGCAGCTTCCCGGTGCTGACGGCCGCCGTGGTGCGGCGGATGGCGCGCGACATGGACATCGTGACCGTCGAGGGCGGTATCGCCCCGTCGCCGCATGCGGGCATCGGGCTCAATGTGATGCGCGCGGTGGTCGGCTACGCCGGCGCACCGGTCAAGCTGCGCCGCAATGGCGCGCCCGGGCATGGCCTGGGGCTGGCCGAGAGCCGGCGGTTCACCGTGGCCGTGCCGGGCAGGGTGCCGCTGCGCAACCTGCATTTCTCGCTGGTGGACGTGCCGGACCTGCAGGTACTGCCGCTGGAGTACCCGGGCATGACCGATATCTGGATCGGTGCGGCGCCGATACCCGAGGCGCTGCACCGCCTCCTCAACCTGCTGGTCAAGGCGCGCGCGCGGTTCGGGCTGCCTTCGCTGGCGCCCCTGTCGCGGCTGTTCTACACCGTGCTCAACCTGATGAAGTTCGGCGAGCATCGGGGCGGCATGTACGTGCGCGCCACCGGCACCCACGCCGGCCGCGAGATGGTGCAGAGCTGGCATCTGCTGGCCGAGGGCGACGGCGGCCCCTACATTCCCTCGATGGCGGTCGAGGCGGTGGTGCGCAAGCTGCTGGTGGGCGAGCGCCCGCACGATGGCGCGCGTCCGGCCACGCACGCGCTGGAACTGGCCGACTACGAGCGCCTGTTCGACGGCCGTTCGATCTTCACCGGCTTCCGTCGCGACGATCCCGATGCCAGCCTGTACCCGGACCTGCTGGGCACGGCCTTCGCCACGCTGCCCGGGCAGGTGCAGGCGCTGCACGCCGCTGCGCACGCGCGGCAATGGCGCGGCGTGGCCGAGGTCCGGCGTGGCACGGGGCTGCTGTCGCGGCTCGTCGGCGGCGTGTTCGGGTTTCCCCCCGCCGGTGCGGACGTGGCGGTCAGCGTGGCCTTCGCGCCGGAGCGCGGTGGCGAGCGCTGGACCCGCGACTTCGCCGGCAAACGGTTTTCCTCGTGGCAGCGGCGCGGGGAGGGCCGAAACGCACGGTTGCTGGTGGAGCGCTTCGGCCTCGTCGATGTCGCGCTGGCGCTGGTGGTGGAGGAGGACCGCCTGCACCTGGTGGCGCGGCGCTGGTCATGCCTGGGCATTCCGTTGCCGACCGCGCTGCTCCCCTCTGGACGCACCTTCGAGACCGAACGCGACGGTCGCTTCGTGTTCGACGTGGAAATCGCCGCGCCGCTGGTCGGCCTGATCGCCGCGTATCGCGGGACGCTGCAGGCCGATCCCGCATAGCCCCGCGCCCGGCGTGCTGACGGGCCGACCCTCCACAACGGAAAAGGGCGCCCGAGGGCGCCCTTCCGATTCACTCAGTCCCGCAGGTTCAGCGCCAGACCTTGATCTGCTCGGCGTCCACGCGCTGCATCGGCTGGCCCGGCTTGCAGCTGAAGGTGGCACCGAAGGCGGGCAGGTTGGACAGCGCGCCGTTGGTGCGCCAGCGGCCCGGGGCCAGCACGTCGGCGGTCAGCCGCTGCGCAGCCTCGTTCGGCGACAGCTGCTGGGCCCACAGGCTGGCCCACGCACGGAAGAAGCCCTGCTGGGTGGCCGGCTTGGCGCTGGGGTCCACCGCCTTGTAGGCCTCCCACGCCAATTCCAGCCCGGCCACGTCGGCCAGGTTTTCTTCGCGGGTCAGTTCGCCGTTGACCTTGGCGCCCTTGATGCCGGGGAAGTCGTAGCTGCCGTACTGGCTGGCCACGCGGGTGCCGAGCAGGGTCCAGGCGGTCTTGTCGGCCGGGGTCCACCAGCTGCGCAGTTCGCCCTTGGCATCCACCAGCGCGCCCTTGGCATCGATGGCGCGGGTGAGCTCATGCGCCACCAGGGCACCGAAGCTGCCGTACTTGTCGGCGGTATCGGCCTTGGCGTTGAACACCGGGCCCTGCAGCACCGCGGCGGTGACGATCAGGCGGTTCTGCGCGATGTCGTAGGCCAGCGCCGGCTGCTGCGGCAGCACGTCCCAGCGACGGTCGGCGTTGCCCTTGCCGATCCGCTTCATTTCCTCGCGGTGGCGCCAGGTGGAGGCGATCAGCATGTTGCCGCCGAAGCTGCCACGGCCCATCGGCTGCACGCTGTAGTCCAGGTCGCGCAGCGGGGTGCCGATCTCGATCTTCAGCGCGGCCAGCTTGGCCTGGGCTTCGGTCTTGGCCTCGGCGCTCAGCCAGGTGCTGCGCTTGACCGCATCGATCTGCACTTCGCGGATCTTGTCCACGATCACCGCGGCCTGGCGGCGGTCGTCGGCCGACAGGAACTTGCTGGCGTACTCGCGGCCGAGCATCGGGCCGGCGGCGACATTGATCGCATCCAGGGTCTGCTCCCAGCGCGCCGGCGCGATGGTCTCGCCACGGATCACGCGGCCACGGAACTCGAACTCGGCATCGCGGTAGGCCTTGGACAGGTACGGTGCCATGGCATCGCCCACGCGCCAGCGCAGGTAGGCCTTCCACTGGTCCGGCTTGATCCGGGTGACCATGCCGTCGAGCTGCTTGAACAGCGCCGGGTCGGCCAGCGAGACCAGGTCGTCGTTGACGCCCTGGACCTTCAGGAACGCATCCAGCTGCAGGTTGCGGTAGCGGCTGTTGAGGTCCTTGGTGGAGATCGGGGCGTAGTTGTTGAACGGGTTGTTGATCCCGGCCAGCGACTGCGCGTTGCGCGCCAGCTCGGTCTCCAGCGCGATCACCGCCTGCGACTCTTCATCCAGCTTGGCCGCCGGGGTGCCGGTGAGGGCCAGGATCTGCTTGACGTAATTGCGGTAGCGGCCCATCAGCGCGACAGTGTCGGCATCGGTGCGGGTGTAGAACGCCGGGTCCGGCAGGCCCATGCCGCCCTGCATGAAGTAACCGATGTGGCGGTCGAGCGCCTTCAGGTCCACATCCGGGGCGAAGTTGAACGCGACCGGGATGCCGACCTGGTGCAGCGCGGCGATCGACGCCGGGACATCCTTGGCCTTCTTGATGGCATTGATGCGGGTCAGCAGCGGGGCGATCGGGTTGGAGCCATCGGCTTCCACCGCCGCTTCGTCCAGGCCGCTGGCCCAGAAGTCGCCGAGCAGTTTCTGCACGTTGCCCTGCGGCGCCTTCATCGACGCATCCAGCAGTTCACGCTGTTGCTGGCGGGTCCGCTCGGCCAGTTGGCCCAGCGCCGTGGTGGCGCCGGTCTGCGGTACCGGGTTGGCCTTGAGCCAGGTGGCGTTGGTGGCCTCGTAGAAGTCGCTGCACTGCGCGCTGACGGCCGGCGCGCGTGCGGCCTTCTTCTTCGGCGCGGCATGCGCATCGTGTGCGATGACCAGGGAGGCCAGGCTCAGGCCCAGGGCGATGGCGAGCGGACGGAGGTTGGACATGTAAAGCGAATCCAGCGGGATTGGGATCGCGCGAGTGTACCAAGCAAAGCGAAACGAGCGTGATGGCGTCGGCCCCAAACAACAAAGGCCCGGGATATCCCGGGCCTTTGCCTGCATCACATCACGCGTTGGCGCGATGGTTTACCAGATGACCACCTGCTGGTCGCCAGCGCGGACCATCGGCGAGCCGGCCTTGCACTGGAAGGCGGCGGCGAAGGTCGGCAGGTTCGACGGCGCGCCCATCGCGCGGAACTGCGCCGGTGCGTGCGGATCGGTGGCCAGGCGGACCTTGGCGTTCTCCGGGGTGTACTTGGTGCGCCACACGGTGGCCCAGTTGAAGAAGAAGCGCTGGTCGCGGCTGAAGCCGTCGACCTTCGGGTCTTCCTTGCCGGCCGACGCCTTCTGCAGCGCGTCGTAGGCGGTGGCCAGGCCGCCCAGGTCGGCGATGTTCTCGCCCAGGGTCAGCTTGCCGTTGACGGCCTGGCCGTCCACCTTGTAACCGTCGAACTGCTTGACCAGCTTGCCGGTCAGGCCGCTGAAGTTCTTGGTGTCCGCCTCGTTCCACCAGTTCTCGAAGTTGCCGGTCGGCCCGAAACGGCTGCCCTGGTCATCGTAACCGTGGGTCATTTCGTGGCCGATGACCGCACCGATGCCGCCGTAGTTGAGCGCGTCGTCCGCCTTGGGATCGAAGAACGGCGGCTGCAGGATGGCGGCCGGGAACACGATCTCGTTCTGCAGCGGGTTGTAGTAGGCGTTGACCGTCTGCGGGGTCATGCCCCACTCCGTCTTGTCCACCGGCTTGCCGATCTTGGACAGGGCGAACTTGTAGTTGAACTCGTTGGCCGCGCGCACGTTGCCGAAGTAGCTGTCGCGACCGGTGCTCAGGCCGTTCCAGTCACGCCACTTGTCCGGGTAGCCGATCTTCGGGGTGAAGGTTTCCCACTTGGCGATCGCCTTGGCCTTGGTCTCGTCGCTCATCCAGGTCAGGCCCTGGATCCGCTCCTTGAGCGCAGCGGCGAGGTTCTTGACCAGTTCTTCCATCTTGGCCTTGGCTTCGGGCGAGAAGGCGACCTTGACGTACAGCTGGCCGAAGGCATCGCCGGCATCGTTTTCGATCGTGCCCAGCACGCGCTTCCAACGCGGCTTCTGTTCCTTCTGGCCGTTGAGGGTCTTGCCGTAGAAGTTGTAGTTCTCGTTGACGAAGGCATCGGCCAGGTACGGCGAGGCGCCGTCCACGGTGTGGAAGCGCAGGTAGGCGCGCCACACCGACGGGTCGGTGTCGCCCAGCGCCTTGCTCACTTCCTGGTGGAAGGAGGGGATGGCCAGCGAGAACGTCTCCGGGGTCGCGATGCCCTGCGCCTTGAAGAACTCGGTCCAGCTGAAGTTCGGGGTCAGCTTGTCCGCATCGGCCACGGTGACCGGGTTGTAGAACAGCGAGACATCGCGCGACAGCTCGACGCTGGACTTGGAGGCCTTGGCCAGGCGGGTTTCAAACTTCACCACGTCGGCGGCCTGCTTCTCCGCGTCGGCCGTGGCCACGCCCGACAGTTCCAGCACCTTGGCCACGTGGGCCTGGTAGGCCTTGAGCTTGTCGGCGTTCTTGGCGTCGGTGTAGTACGTGGTGTCCGGCAGGCCCAGGCCGCCCTGGCTGGCGTAGGCCATGTTCATGCTGGAGTTCTTGAAGTCCGCTTCCGGACCGAACCCGAACAGCACGTTGTCGCCCTTGGCGGCGCTGGTGCGCAGGTAGGCGGCGACGGCGTCCTTGCTCTGCAGGCCGTCGATGGCGGTCAGGTCGGCCTTGATCGGCTCGATGCCCTGGGCATTGATCTTGGCTTCATCCATGCCGGTGGCCCAGAAGTCGCCGACGATCTTTTCGATGCCGTTCGGGTTCTTGACCGCCGCGACCTGCTCGGCGAGCTGGTGCTGCACGGCGACCGAGCGCTCGTCCAGGATGGTGAAGGCGCCCCAGCTGGTGCGGTCGGCCGGGATCGCATTGGCGGCCAGCCACTTGCTGTTGACGTAGTCACCGAAGGCGCCGCAGGCGTCCAGGCTGGTGTCCAGGTCGGACGGGTGGAAGGCGTTGTAGGCCGGCAGCTTGCTCTCGTCGAGCTTGTACTCGGTGGCGGCAGCGGTGGTGGCCGGGGCAGCGGTGGAGGCCGCGCCGTCCTTCGCCGGGGTGTCGGTCTTGCCGCAGCCGACCAGCGCGGCCGAAACGGCCAGGGTCAGCAGGACGATCTTGGGATTGCGGATCACGTGGGTTGGCCTCCAGGCCTGGAATGCATCGGGGATGGCCCCCCACCGGGGAGCCGTGGGCCAGACGATACGCCGCTGGCTCGACCGGCAAGGGTGTCGAAGGTCATGGCCGATGGCAAGCGCGGCCTGCGTGCCACCGTCGGCCCGATCCGGCACGGTGGGCCGGCTGCCGCAGCAAAGCCCGGCCCGGCCGGCGACACGCCCGGCTGCGGCGGTGTATACAGCGGGCATGGCGAACTCTTCTGCGCAGCCGTGGGACGCGGTGATCATCGGTGCCGGGCACAATGGCCTGGTGTGCGCCGCCTATCTGGCGCGTGCCGGCAAGCGCGTGCTGGTGCTGGAGCGGCGCGGCGTGGTGGGCGGCGCGGCCGTCACCGAGGAATTCCATCCCGGGTTCCGCAACTCGGTGGCGTCCTACACGGTCTCGCTGCTGCAGCCCAAGGTGATCGCCGAGCTGGACCTGGCCGCGCATGGGCTGCGGGTCGTGCCGCGCCGGATCAACAACTTCCTGCCGCTGCCCGATGACCAGTACCTGCTCGCCGGCGGCGCGCTGACCCAGGCCGAGCTGCAACGCTTCTCGGCCCACGACGCCCGGCAACTGCCCTTGTACGAGCAGCGCTTGGAGGTGTTCGCCGACGTGCTGCGCGCGGTGGCCCTGCAGGCGCCGCCCAACGTCGGCGACGGCCACTGGCTGCAGATGCTGCCGCAGCTGTGGCGGGCAGGGCAGCTCGGGCGGCGGTTGCATGCGCTGGCGCCGGCGCTGCGCCAGGAACTGCTGGACCTGTTCACCATCTCGGCCGCCGAATACCTGGACCGCTGGTTCGACAGCGAGCCGATCAAGGCCCTGTTCGGCTTCGACGGCGTGGTCGGCAACTACGCCAGTCCATATGCGCCGGGCACCGCGTACGTGCTGCTGCACCATGCCTTCGGCCAGAGCAACGGGGTCAAGGGCGCATGGGGCCATGCAATCGGTGGCATGGGCGCGATCACCCAGGCGATGGCGCGTTCGGCGATGGCCGCCGGCGCGCAGATCCGCACCGATGCCGGAGTGCGCCGGGTGCTGGTGGAGGGCGGGCGCGCGGTCGGGGTGGAAACACTGCAGGGTGAACGGATCACCGCGCGTGCGGTGGTCTCCAACCTCAACCCCAAGCTGCTCTACGAACAGCTGCTCGGCGCTGGCGAAGTGCCCGCGGCCACGCGCGAGCGGATGGCGAACTGGCGGTGTGGTTCGGGGACCTTCCGCATGAACGTGGCGCTGTCGCGCCTGCCGGACTTCCGCTGCCTGCCCGGGCCCGGCGACCATCTCACCGCCGGGATCATCATCGCGCCCTCGCTGGACTACATGGACCGCGCCTGGGTGGATGCACGCACCCACGGCTGGTCGCGCCAGCCGATCGTGGAGATGCTCATCCCCAGCACGCTGGACGACTCGCTGGCACCGCCCGGCCAGCACGTGGCCAGCCTGTTCTGCCAGCACGTGGCGCCGCAGCTGCCGGGCGGCCGCCACTGGGATGATCATCGCGAGGAGGTGGCCGACCTGATGTTCGCCACGGTGGAGCAGCATGCGCCGGGCTTCTCGGCCTCGGTGCTGGGCAGGCAGGTGCTCAGCCCGCTGGACCTGGAGCGCATTTTCGGCCTGGTCGGCGGCGACATCTTCCACGGCGCGCTCAGCCTCAACCAGCTGTTCAGCGCCCGCCCGATGCTGGGCCAAGCCGATTATCGCGGCGCGCTGCCGGGGCTGTACCTGTGCGGGTCCGGCAGCCATCCCGGTGGCGGGGTGACCGGTGCGCCGGGGCACAATGCCGCGCAGGTGATCCTGCGCGGCTGAGGTGGCCGCTCACCGGCGGCGGTGCCGGGATTACTTGTGGTCAACCTTGGGCTGGATGTCTTCGGTCTGCGGCTCGAGCGCATCGGCCTGCGGTGCCACATCGGGAATGCGCGAACTGCGGCCCGGATCGGCCGGAACCGTGCTGACCGTGCCGACATCGACGCGGCCGACGCGCGGGGTCATCCAGATGCTGTCCTGGTACTGGCGGTACTTGTCCGGATCCCAGTAACGCTCGTCGTAGAACTTGGAGCCGTCGATCTGCTCGTCCACGCCGTTGGGGCCGGGCACGAATATCTTCACGTTGCTGGCGAAGCCGGTGCGGCTGCCGGTCATGCGGCGCCGTTCGCGGCGCATCGCCTGGTTCAGGCGCGGCATGGCCGCGTCATCGCCGAAGCGCGCATAGACCGCCTCGCCTTCGGCGATCGCCTGCGTCTGGCCGGCCGCATCCAGCGCCGCCCAGTAACGTTCGCGCAGCTCGATGAAGCCCTTGTAGCCACGTTCGGCGGCCAGGTCCATCCAGGCATACGCCAACGGCTTGTTGGCCGCGGTGCCGGTACCGTTCCAGAGCATCTCGGCCACCATCGCCTGGGACACCTTGTCCGAGTAGAAGCCGGCACGCTGGAAGAAACCGAAGGCGGCCGCCGGATCGTTGCCGCGCAGCTTTTCCATCCCGAGCATGCGGAAGCGCAGGTCCGGGTGGCCGTTGAGGAAGCCGGCGGTGATCATCACCGGATCGTCGGTGGGGTCGCTGGGCGCGGCGGCGGCAGCCTTGGCCTTGGTCGCCGGTGAGGCGGCCTGGGCCATGCCGGGCAGCAGCAGCACGACGGCCAGTGCGGCCCCGAGATAGCGTGGTGCGTTCATGTGCATCGTTCCTTGATCGTCCCATGCGGAAAACCTTGGGTGACATGCTCCATCCGTGCATGGGCCGGAGGCATGCGGCGTAGGTCACTAGGCCAAACGGCAGGGCGGGCGGCTGCAAGGCCACCCGCCCTCGCATTCTACTCAGCGCGTGCGCGCGGTTCCGATATGGCGGTCAAAGAACTCCAGCATCTTGGTGTACAGGTTGACCCGCGCCGGCACCCCGTAAAAACCGTGCATCTCGCCGGACTGGATGATCACGCCTTCCGGCGCATTGCCTGCCTCGGTCAGCGCCTTGGCCATCAGTTCGGTCTGTTCGGGGACGGCGCGCATGTCGCGTGCGCCAGCGGCCAGGTACACCGGGATGCGGACTTCGGCAGCACGCCTGGCCGGCGACGCCTTGGCACGTTCGGCCGGATCCACGCCATGGGTGCGGCGCAGGTAGCGCAGGCCCGACTCGCGCTGCGGGATGTCGCCCTTGGTAAACAACATATCCACGTCGTAGACGCCCACGTAACCGAAGGCACACTTGAACAGGCCCGGCTCACGGATCGGCGCCATCAGCGCCGAGTAACCGCCGAAGCTGCCGCCGTAGATGCACAGGCGGTCCTTGTCGGCCACGCCCTGGTCGATCGCCCAGTGGGTCGCGTCGAGGATGTCGTTCTGGATGCCGTCGGCCCATTGCCGGTGGCCGGCCTCCTCGAAGCCCTTGCCGAACCCGCCCGAGCCGCGGAAATTGACCTGCAGCACTGCATAGCCGCGGCTGGCCAGCAGCTGTGCTTCCGGGTTGAAGCCCCAGTTGTCGCGCGGGCCGATCGGGCCGCCGTGCGGGTTGACGATCATCGGCAGCGGCTTGCCTTCCGCGCCCTTGGGCACGGTCAGGTAGCCGTAGAGCTGGCGGCCGTCGCGCGCTTTGACGGTGAACGGCCTGACCGTGGCCATGCGCTTGGCATCGAGCCAATCGCGGCTCTGCAGCAGGAAGCGGGCCTGGCCGGTGGCACGGTCGAACAGGTACAGCTCGCCGGGGTTGGTGTCGCTGTAGACCGAGACCAGGATCTTCTTGCCGTCTTCGGTATAGCTGGAGAACTGCACCATCTGGTTGGGGAAGGCCTCGCTCAGCGACTGGTACAGCGCCGCATCCGGGTGTTCCTCATCGACCAGGGTGACCTTGGGCGAGCCAGCCTGGTTGACCACGCCGATCAGGCGCGTGTCATCGGTGCTCCACATCAGCTGCGACACGTCGGTGACCGGGTCCTGGAAGATGCGGTGGAACTGCCCGCTGGCGGTATCCAGCGTGCCGACCGCAGGCGGTGCCTTGCCATCGTCCTGCTCGGCGTACACGGTGCCGTCGGCGGTGGTGCGCAGCACGCGCAGGTGCTGGCCATCGGCCTTGGACGCGTTGATCAGCGTCCAGTTGGTGCCATCGCGGCGATACAGCTCGCTGCGCTCATCGTACTCGCCGCTTTCATCGCGGCTGGAACTGCACACCGCAAAGCGGGGCTCCTTGGCCGCATCCAGTGCGATATCGCAGTTTTCCTTCGGCGCACGCGCCATCGGGGTACGTCGGCCGCTGATGGTGTCCACGCTGACCACCTGGGTGCCGGCACCTTCGGACGAGCGCGGGTAGCGCACCTGCATGATCACGTTCTGGTCGTCGCCGCGCAGCGTGTCCAGCAGTGAGTAGGACTCGTTGCCCACGCTCTTGCCGCGCTGGGTCGCGTCGCGGGTGCCGTAGAAGATCACCGGGCGGGCCAGGCTGCCGTCGGCATTGACCGCGAACCACTCACCGGTCGGGAAGGGCTGGGCATAGCCACCCTGCTTCTTGACCGCGTTGAACATCAGCCGTTCGGGCGAAATCCAGTAGAAGCTGCCCACGCTCTTCTTGTCGGGCAGCTGGTTGACCTTGAGTACTTTCAGGTCGCTGGTGCGCAGGATGGTCAGCACGTCCTGGTCGCCCAGGTCCACGCTGATGGCGAGGTAATCGCCGTTGGGCGAGATCTTGGCCGAGCTGTAGCTGGCGTGCTTGGCGAAGTCTTCGATGGAATAGGCGGCCGTCGCGCCTGCGGGGGCGGCGAAGGCAGTGGCGGGCAACGCGGCGGCGAGCGCGAGCGCCAGCGGAGCCAGCAGCGAGGTCATCTTCATGATCGAGGTTCCTTGTCCTGGCCGGCGGTGGAAACGGCCGGGTTCCAAAAAAAAGGAAAGCCCGGTTCAAACCCGGGCTTTCCGATGCGTCCTTACCTCATGCAGCGAGGATCAGAACTTGTACTGCAGGCTCACGTAGAAGCGACGGCCGAGCGGATCGGCGCCGATGAACGGGTCGTAGAACGGGTACGTCGTGTTGCTGTTGTCCTTGCGGTACTGGTTGTCGAACACGTTGACCACCTGGAAGGTCGCCAGCACGTTCTCGCCGAACTTCTTGCCGACGCTCAGGTTCCACAGGAAGTACGGTTCCAGGCGACGCGAGTAGACACCGCCGGCGGCGTTGGTGCCGTCGGCTTCGGCATAGCTGAAGGCCGAGCCGTAACGGGTACCGAACACGGTGGTGGCCCAGTCGCCCTTGGTCCAGGTCAGGCTGCCGCGGGCGCGGCTGCGCTCGGGGTTGAAGTACTCCGGCGGCAGGTCGCGGTAGTCGATCAGCTCGTCGTCGGCGGTCTGCTGGTACTTGTTGGTCAGGGTCAGCGAGTAACCCAGGTCAACGTTGAAGCGGCCCCAGCGATCGGTGTCCAGCGTGTACTTGTAGCTTGCATCGATACCGCTGGTGTCCTGCAGCGCGGTGTTGATGTAGGCGTTGTTGATGCGCTGGATGCGGCCGTCGTCCGGCGAGCCGGGCAGGTTGGTGCGGGTGATCAGGCCAAGCACGTTTTCGCAGACCGAGGCACTCGGCACCGAGCGACCGTCGCTGGCGGTGCCCAGGCGGCACGCCGCTTCGGCGCGCAGCAGGTAGTCGTTGCTGAGCTGGGCAGCTGCGTCTTCCAGGCGGATGCGGTAGTAGTCAACCGTCAGCGACATGCCATCGGTGATGTCCCACACGAAGCCTGCGCCCCACGACTTGCCCTTCTCTTCGGTCAGGTTCGGGTTGCCGGCCACCAGGGTCTGCACCGAGTACTTGGTCGGATCGGAGGTCGGGGTGTTGCACTGGGTGCGGGTACGCGGGCCCTGGGCAGCGCCCGGACCGGTACCGGAACGGCAGGCGTACTCATCCAGCTCGGTGGTGTAGGACGCGGCACCGCCGGCGTAGATCAGCTGCATGTCCGGCGCACGGAAGCTGGTGGCGTAGCTGCCACGCACCAGCAGGTTGCTGAACGGACGCCATTCCAGGCCCAGGTTGTACGTGGTGGACGCGTCGACCGAGGAGATGTCGTCGTACTTGTCGTAGCGCGCCGCGGCATTGGCGTTGAGGCTGCTGAAGATCGGCACGCGGAACTCGGCGCCCACCGCGTAGCGGTCGCGGGTACCGTGGGTTTCACCGGAGCTGGTCAGGTTGTAGATGGTCTGGCCGTCGATCGGGCGCAGCTGGTCGGTGCGCGGGTCGCTCACCATGTCCATCTTCTGGCGGTTCCACTCCAGCACGCTCGCGAAGCCAACGGCGCCGGCCGGCAGTTCGAACAGGTCGCCGCTGATGTTGAACGCGGCGTTGGCCACGCTGGTCTCGGAGCGGTTGATCACGCGGGTCGCGAACGACTGGTAGATCTCCGGGGTGATCGGCGAGGACCAGCGATCCAGGTTCAGGCGGTGGATCGGGTAGACGCCCGCACCGGTGCCACCGGCGTTGCTGTAGCCCAGGACCGGGCCCAGGAAGTAGTCATGCACCGACTGCGCGAGCAGGCGCGGGCGGTCCATCTTGTAGTTGTAGTAGCCGTAGCCACCGGTGGCTTCCCAGTCGAAGCGGTCGGCGATGGTGCCACGCACGCCGGCGGCGAAGTCGTAGGTGTACTCGTCGTACTTGGTGCTGGCCGCATCGTTGCCACCCAGCTCGGCGGCGGTGAAGACGCGCTGCAGCTGCACGATGTCGCGCAGGCCGGCATCGTAGTAGTACGCGCTGGTGGCGCCGTTGGACAGGATGTTGAACTTGTCGCCCGAGGTGCCCCAGAACTCCGTGCCGGCGCTGGCCTTGGCGCTGGTGGTGTAGTAGTTGACGCTGGCCCAGCCCTGGGTGGTGTCGGTGAAGTCGAAGGTGCCGTAGCCGTACGCCGAGTAGAACTGGCGCTGGTTGGAGATCGAGCGCGCCGCGTTGCTGTCGTACGAGCCGCAGTAGGTGCCGCGCGCGGCGGTGGTGACCGTGGTGAAGCCCAGGGCGTCGCACTTGGCCTGGCCCGGGTAGTAGGCATTCTGGTTGACGGCACCGTTGGCCGAGGTCAGGCCGCGGATCGCGATCAGCGACAGGCCCGGGTTGGCGGTCTTGCCCAGCGGGCCTTCACGCAGGTCGGACAGCCACTCGCGCTGGTTGGCGTAGACCGCCTCGCGGTCGCTGTACTGCAGGGCCCACACCGCGCTCCAACGATCGCCGGTACGGCCGCCGGTCAGTTCCAGGTTGACCGTGTCACCGCCGCCTTCAGCGGTGGTGCCGGTGGTCAGACGGACCAGGTTGCCGTCGTAATGCTCGCGCAGCACGATGTTGACCACGCCGGCGACGGCGTCGGAACCGTAAATGGCCGAGGCGCCACCGGTCAGTACTTCCACGCGCTCGACGATGCTGCTCGGGATCGAGTTGATGTTGGCGACGTTGTTGTCGCGGTTGTACGGCTGCGGGTACTGCGCCGGACGGCGGCCGTTGACCAGGGTCAGGGTGTAGCCCGGGCCCAGGTTACGCAGGTTGACCACCTGCGCGTTGGGGGTGAAGCCGGTCACGGCCAGGTCGCCGGTGAACGAGGAGGTGGTGTTCTGGGTCAGCGTCTGCAGCATGTCGCCGACGGTCTGGAAGCCTTCGCGGTCGATGTCGGTGCGGGTGATCACGGTCACCGGCGCCGGGCCTTCGACGTCCGAGCGCTTGATGCGCGAACCGACCACGGAGACGCGGTCCAGGTTGGTGGCGTTCTTGCCACCGGCCTCGTTGCCGGCTTCCTGTGCGAACGCCGGAGCGACGGCCGAAACGACCAGCGCCGATGCCAGCGCAAAGCTCAGCGGGTTGCGGCTGAGCAGCGTGCGATTTGCCATGAATAGTTCCCCTTGAAATCAGTTCTGTGCGCCAGGTGACGGTGAGCAGGCCTTCTTGGCCGAACCGGACACCTTTTTGCTCCCGACGGGCCCGTACCGCTGCCCCCTGTAATCAGCTTCACAAGCCGATGACTCGAAGTTAACACGAGCTTAACTTGCGCTGTCAACTGTTCATCACCGCGTCATAAAGACACGATCGGCAAACCGCCTTGCTGCCGTTGGGTTTGCGCTGAAATATTCGCAAGTGATTGATTGCAAGGAATTTAGTTGCGCTTGCAACCATCCCCGGTGACCGCTCGCGGTGTCCCGGACTGGCGCTGGGGACAGTCCGGGCCATACACGGGGCGTTCATTTTCCTGGCTAAGAACAAATCGGAATAAGGGCGGTCCTGCCCCCTTCGCCCGGGTCCGCGGCCGGCGTGCGGCACAAAAAAAGGCCCCGCCGAAGCGGGGCCTTTCGTCGTGCGCGACGGCGGCGATTACTTGCCGAAGTCGTACTTCATCTGCGCATACACGGCGCGCCCGTAGATGCTGTAGAAGGCGCTGTTGTACGGCGTGCCGGAGGTACCCGGGTAGCTGTATGCCTGGCCTTCGGGCATCTTGTTGAACACGTTGTTGACCATCAGCGACAGGGTCAGGTCATCCTGGGCGCGATAGTTCACGCTCAGGTTGTAGGTGGTGTACGAGCCCCACTTGCCTGCGGCCTTGCCCGACGCGGTGTGCACGTAGTCGTAGCCATTCAGGCCGGCCAGGTAGTTCGGGGTCTTGCCCACGTAGTTGGCGTAGGCGGTGGTGGTGAACCTGCCGAGCGACCAGGCCACGGCGGCATCGCTGCGCACCTTGGCGTAGTTGTCGTAGTTCCACATCGCCACCGGGTTGCCCAGCAGGTCCTGGAAGTCCTCGCCCGGCTCGGACTGCACTTCACGCTTGAGCATGTTGGTGTAGTTGCCCGAGAACTGCAGCGCACCGAAACGGCCGATGTCCTGCAGGTACTTGAAGCCGACGGTGACGGCCTGCAGGTTCTGGCGAGCCACGTTCATCTTCGGCGTGTACAGGCTGCTCAGGTTGCCGGCGGCGTCACGCACCACCCAGTCGGCCACGTTCTGGCAGGTGGCCGAGGCGGCGTTGGGCAGGCTGTTGCGGCAGTAGTACTCGGCCAGCAGCAGCTGGTCGGTGCTGGCCGTGTCGACCTCGTTCTCGATCTTCCAGTTGTAGTAATCGGCCGAGATCGACAGGTTCGCCATCGGGGCCCAGACCAGGCCGGCGTTCCACACATCGGCGGTGATCGGCTCCAGGTCCGGGTTGCCGGCGCGCTCGGAGTACACCGAGACGCTGTTGTCGTAACGGCAGTCGGCGGTGTTGCCCGGCGCATAGCCCAACTGGCCGCAACGGTAGTAGTCGGTCGAGTTGTTGGCGTAGTAGCCGCTGGTGCCCTGGAAGGCATCGGACAGGGTCGGCGCGCGGAAGGCGGTGCCGTACTTGCCGCGGACCAGCAGGCTCTGCAGCGGACGGTATTCCAGGCCCAGGCTGTAGGTGGCCTTGTCGACGGTGTTGTCGGCGATCTTGAACGCGTCATAGCGACCGGAGGCGGTCACGGTGAGCTGTTCCAGCACCGGCATGCGCAGCTCGGAGGTCACCGCGTAGTTGCTGCGGTGGCCATTGCCGGCCACGGCCGACGAACCCCACGCCTGGCCATCGAGCACGCGCTGGTCGGGCGAGTAGTCCCAGCCTTCGCTGCCGCCTTCGACGACGACTGCAAAGCCGGCATCGCCGCCCGGCAGCGTGAACAGCGAGCCGTTGGTGACCTGCGCGCGCGCCAGGTTCTGCCAGGTGCGGCTGCGGTTGTGCGCGTAGCCGGTGAAGCTGGCGAAATCTTCCGGCGAGATCGCCGAGTAGAACGCGCCCCAGTTCGGGTTGTAGATGTCCCAGCCGTCTTCGTTGGTGCCCAGGCTCGGGCCCAGCACGTGTTCGGCGAAGTAGTTGTTGATCGGGTCCTGCCAACGCATGAACTTGTTTTCGGTGAGCTTGTACTCACCGCGGGTGAAGCTGGCGCTGTAGTCCCAGTTGCCGGCCGCGCCCTTGGCGCCCAGGGTGACCTGGTAGGAGCGGCTCTCGTCGCTGTTGAGCACGTCGTTGTAGCCCTGGCCACCGATGTCTTCCGGTGCGAAGGCGCGCTGCAGGTTGACCACCTTGCCCGAGGACTGGTCGTAGAAGCCGCCCATGGTGCTCTTGGTGCCCCACCACAGGTAGTTCGAACCGGAGGTGTACTCGGTCTTTTCCTTGCTGTAGAGCAGGTCGGCGAACAGCTGCAGGTTGTCGTTGACGTCGAAGGTCAGCGCGGAATAGAACTGGCCGCTGTCCTTGCCGTTCTTGACGGTCTTGTAGCCGGCGCCATACACCGAGCCGCAGGACAGGCCGGATGCGCGCGTGCCCATCACGGTGGTGCCACCGAACTGGCCGGCGACGCTGGCGCAGTTGCTCGGGTCCATCATGTACAGGCGGTTGGTATCGGCATCGATGACCGCGAAGTCATTGCCCGGCACCTGCGCGGTGTAGCCGTTGGCGTTGGTGGTGCGGGTGAGGTCGCGCTGGTAGCCCCAGATCGGGTTGCTCGACTCGATCTGCACGTTGACCAGTGCGTTGAAGCGGTCGTCGAACGCGCTGAAGCCATGCGCGGCGCTCAGGCGCACGCTGTTGCCGCCGCCTTCGGTGTAGCTGCCGCCACGCACGGTGACGGTGCCACCGTCCATGCGTTCCTTGAGGATGATGTTGACCACGCCGGCGATCGCGTCCGAGCCGTACAGCGACGACTGGCCGCCCGGCAGGACTTCGATGCGCTCGACGATGTCGATCGGGATGCCGCTGATGTTGTTGAACGTGTCGCCGCCGTTGTACAGCGCCGGGTAGGACATCATCGGGCGACCGTTGATCAGGTACTTGGTGTACCCCGGGTTCAGGCCGAACATGCCGGCCGCTTCAGCGCCCTGGGTGAACGAGGCGGAGGTCTGGCCGCCCTGCAGGCCACCGGTGGTCAGCGAGGACTGCTGCAGCACCTCGGCGACGCTGGTGAAGCCGCGGGTCTGGATGTCCTCGGCGGTGATCGACATCACCGGGGTCTGGGTTTCGAGATCGGTCTGCGGAATCAGCGAGCCGGTGACGGTGACCTTGTCGAGCGTCGTGGCCTTTTCCTGTGCCATGGCCGGAGCGGCTGCGGTGGCGATCAGGGCGGAGAACAGTGCAGCGGCGAGCGTGTTGCGACGTGCGGTAGAGCTGTAAGTCATCAATAGTCCAAAGTGCAGAAACGAGAACGCACCCACGCCAAGATTCCCTCCCGCAATGCGCGGAAAACGCTGAACGTAGTGCCACTCGAACCTAACATGAACTTAACGAAAATTGCATGGATTGCTAGCAATTGCGATTTCCAGTCAGCGTTGGTCAAGGTTGTATGATGTTTGGCTATTCGTGCCGTTTTCTTTCGGAGTCATGCAGTGAGCAGCAGCCAGACGCGTCGTCCCCATGCCAGCCAGGTGCAGAAGGGCCTCAGCCCGCATCCGCGCATCCGCAACGTGATCGCGGTGGGGTCGGGCAAGGGTGGGGTGGGCAAGTCGACCACCGCGGTCAACCTCGCCGTGGCGCTGGCCAGGCTCGGCGCGCGCGTGGGTCTGCTCGATGCGGACATCTACGGCCCGAGCGTGCCGGCGATGCTGGGCCTGAGCGGCCGCCCGGAGAGTCCGGACAACAAGTCGATCGAGCCGATGCGCGCGTTCGGCGTGGAAACGATGTCGATCGGCTACCTGATCGAGGACGAGACGCCGATGATCTGGCGCGGCCCCATGGCCACCTCGGCGATGACCCAGTTCTTCAATGACACGTTGTGGGATGACCTGGACTACCTGCTGATCGACCTGCCGCCGGGCACCGGCGACATCCAGCTGACCCTGACCCAGAAGATTCCGCTGGCCGGGGCGGTGATCGTGACCACGCCGCAGGACATCGCCACGCTGGACGCGAAGAAGGCGCTGAAAATGTTCGAGAAGGTGGAGGTGCCGGTGCTGGGCATCATCGAGAACATGGCCGTGCATACCTGCAGCAACTGCGGCCAGGTCGAGCACCTGTTCGGCGAGGGCGGCGGTGAGCGCATGGCGGCGCAGTACGGCGTGCCGTTGCTGGGATCGCTGCCGCTGGAGATCGGCATCCGCGAGCAGGGCGATGCGGGCACGCCGATCACCGCGGCAGCGCCGGAGTCGACGGCGGCGCAGGCCTACCTGCGTGCGGCCGAGCGGCTGGTCGAGGAAATGGGCAAGCGTCCGCGCGCGAGCATCCCGATCCTGTCCTCGCTGATCTGAGCGCGGCTGCCCTGGCGGCGCGTGGCGCCCGGCCCGGCTCTGCCGGGCCGTGTCCTGCCCGGGCCAGGGGCGGCGCCGCTGGTCGCGGCGGGGGCGGCTGTTTAGAATCGTGGCCCGGGCGCCCGTTGGCGGTGCCGTTGTTCCTTTCGCACCCAGGACCCCCCATGAGCATCAAGAGTGACCGCTGGATCCGTCAGATGGCCGAACAGCAGGGCATGATCGAGCCGTTCGAAGCCGGCCAGGTCAAGCAGGCCAACGGCCAGCGCATCGTCAGCTACGGCACCTCCAGCTACGGCTACGACGTGCGCTGCTCGCGCGAGTTCAAGGTGTTCACCAACATCAACTCCACGATCGTGGACCCCAAGCACTTCGATCCGGGCAGTTTCGTGGACATCGTCGGCGACGAGTGCATCATCCCGCCGAACAGCTTTGCGCTGGCGCGCACGGTGGAATACTTCCGCATTCCGCGCGATACGCTGGTGGTGTGCCTGGGCAAGAGCACCTACGCGCGCTGCGGGATCATCGTCAACGTGACCCCGCTGGAACCGGAGTGGGAAGGCCACGTCACGCTGGAATTCAGCAACACCACGCCACTGCCGGCGCGCATCTATGCCAATGAAGGCGTGGCGCAGATGCTGTTCTTCCAGGCCGACAAGTACGACATCTGCGAGACCTCCTACAAGGATCGCGGCGGCAAGTACCAGGGCCAGACCGGCGTCACCCTGCCGCGCACCTGATCACCACGCGGGTGGCGCGGCGCACCTGGTCAATCCCCGGGCGTGCGGCCGCGTCCGGGCCTGGTAGCGCCGAGCGTTGGTCGGCTGCCTCTGCGGTTACCGTTACCCTTCAATGGTGGCGACCACAAAAAAGCGCGGCGTACGCCGCGCTTTTTTGTGGCCTGGTCCGGAGTCCGGCAGGTAACCGGACTGTCAGTAGACCCAACAGCATTGGACCAACGGTCCGCCCTACTTGCCGCGACCGAACAGCAACCCGATGCCGACCGCCACCAGGATCACGGGCCACCAGGTAAGGATAAGGCGACCCAGGTTCATGTTGGTCCAGCCCAGGTTGCTGGCCAGCAGGAACAGGCCGACGACGATCAGGACGATGGCAGCGACGAGGTTGGAACGCATCAGGGGCAGGGTCCGCTAGGGCTGGGGCGAATATCCTAGCCGTTCCTTCCAGTAGGCGACACGTTCGGACAGCACCTGGCCGTCGTAACGGTGCGCCTGGCCCTGGCCCCACACCGGTCCGGGCCAGGCCGGATCACCGACGTGGCGGCCGATCACGTGGAAGTGCAGCTGGCGCACGATGTTGCCCAGCGAACCGATGTTGATCTTCTCCACCCCATCGGTGCCCTTGAGCGCCTTGCAGGCGCGGTTCAACTCGGTCCGCAGCTTGTCCTGCTGCTCCCCGTCCAGGTCGATCCACTCGGTGATGCCGGCCAGGCGCGGCACCAGGATCAACCAGGGGTACCGCTCGTCGTTCATCAGTCGCACTTGCGACAACGGCCCTTCTGCTACCAGTACGCTATCGGTGGCCAGGCGTGAATCCAGTTCGAACTCGCTCATCCAAGATGCTCCGCAAAGAAGTCCAGGGTGCGTTCCAGCGCCAGGGCGGCGCTGTCTGGATCATACGCATGTCCGACGCTGCGGTTGAAGCCGTGGTCGGCCGGGTAGACGAAGGTGGCCATCTGCGGCAGCTTCTCGCGATGGGCCGCCACCGCCTCCGGCGGGATGCTCTTGTCCTGCGCCCCGAAGTGGAACATCACCGGCGCCTTCGGCGTTTCATCCAGGAACTGCACGTTGCGCGCGCCGTAATAGCTTACCGAGGGCAGGCCCAGCCGCAGCGCCGACAGCAGCGCGATGCTGCCGCCCCAGCAATAGCCCACCGTGCCGACCTTGCCCGCCGGGGCCAGCCGCGAGGCCGCCGCGCGCACCATCTCCAGGGCCCTCTCCACGCCCAGCGCGTCCACCCGCTCCAGCCCCTGCTTCACGCCCTCGGGGGTGTAGGGCAGGGCATCGGGGTCGGCGTCCACCCCGTCGATGAGGTCGAAGAACGACGGGGCCAGCACCGCATAGCCCTGCGCCGCAAAGCCCTCGGCCACCTCGCGCATGTGCGGGTTGACGCCGAAGATCTCCTGGATGACCACCAGCCCGGCCCGGGGCCTGCCCTCCGGGGTGGCCTGCCAGGCGCGGACCGGACCGTGATGCGTATCGAGCGTGACCCACTCACCCATGATGCGTGACTCCTGTTGGTTCAGGCATTCATTATCCGGCCGCCACCGGTTAGCGGGATGTCAGCGGCCATGCCGGATCGGGCGGCATCGTCGCGATCCGATTCAGGGGGCGGGGCGCAACGCCGGTATACTTGCCGCCGTTTCCGGCCCCAGGTCCCCACGCCATTCCGGCATGGGCCCAGGCCCCCAGAGTCCCGCGATTCCATGTCCCAGCTGAACCCCAAAGTCGGCTTCGTCAGCCTTGGCTGCCCGAAGGCCCTCGTCGATTCCGAGCGCATCCTTACCCAGCTGCGGTCCGAAGGCTACGACATCGTCCCTTCCTACGATTCGGCCGACGTGGTGGTGGTCAACACCTGCGGCTTCATCGATTCGGCCGTGACCGAGTCGCTGGATGCCATTGGCGAGGCGATGAATGCCAACGGCAAGGTGATTGTCACCGGCTGCCTGGGCAAGCGTCCGGAACAGATCCGCGAGGCCTACCCGAACGTGCTGGCCGTGTCCGGCCCGCAGGACTACCTGAGCGTGATGGAGGCCGTGCATGCCGCGCTGCCGCCCAAGCACGATCCGTTCGTGGACCTGGTGCCCGACTACGGCATCAAGCTGACCCCGCGCCACTACGCGTACCTGAAGATTTCCGAAGGCTGCAACCATAAATGCAGCTTCTGCATCATTCCCTCGATGCGCGGCAAGCTGGTCTCGCGCCCGGTCGATGAAGTGCTGCGCGAAGCCGAGCGGCTGGTGCGCGGCGGCGTGAAGGAACTGCTGGTGGTGTCCCAGGACACCTCGGCCTACGGCGTGGATGTGAAATACGCCGAACGCATGTGGCGCGACAAGGCGTACCAGACCCGGCTGAAGGCACTGTGCGAAGGCCTGTCCGAACTGGACGCCTGGACCCGCATGCATTACGTCTACCCGTACCCGCACGTGGACGAGATCGTGCCGCTGATGGCCGAGAACCGGATCCTGCCGTACCTGGACATCCCGTTCCAGCACGCCAGCCCGCGCATCCTCAAGCTGATGAAGCGCCCGGGCGCGGTCGACAAGACCCTGGAGCGCGTGCAGCGCTGGCGCCAGCTCTGCCCGGACATCACCGTGCGCTCGACCTTCATCGTCGGCTTCCCCGGCGAGACCGAGGCCGAGTTCGAGGAACTGCTGGGCTTCCTGGACGAGGCGCAGCTGGACCGCGTCGGTGCGTTCGCCTACTCGCCGGTGACCGGTGCCACCGCCAACGACCTGCCCGATGCGGTGCCTGAGGAAGTGAAGCAGGAACGCCTGGCCCGCTTCATGGCCCGCCAGGCGGAGATTTCCGCCGCGCGCCTGGAGGCCAAGATCGGCAGCGTGCAGCAGTGCCTGGTCGATGCGATCGAAGACGGCATCGCGGTGGCTCGTTCCAAGGCCGATGCGCCGGAGATCGATGGCCTGGTGCATATCCAGAATGCCGAGGAAGCCAGGCTGCGCGTGGGTCAGTTCGTCGATGTCGAGATCACCGAGAGCGACGAGCACGACCTGTACGGCGATGCACTGATCGTGGAAACGGCGCGCAAGCCGTTCGATCTGCAGGTGCTGTGACCGCGGCGGCGGTCGATGCCGGTGGCACGCGCCGCCGTTTCATCGCACCGCCGCGTGGCGCGGTGGCCGCGGACGTCTTCGCCCAGCCGCTGTTTGCCGGCGTTTCCCGCTACGCCGATCTGATGACGGCGGCCGACTGGCCGACCGTCGCGGCGCTGGATGCCCGACTGATGCTGCCGGGCCGTCAGCTGGTCGAGCAGGACGAGGCGCTGCTGGCCGACGGCCTGCATTACGAGCAACGCATTGCCCAGGGCCGCATCGCCACGCGCGCGGAGAACTGGCACGACCTGTTCAACGCGCTGGTGTGGGCGCGCCATCCGGCCATCAAGAAGGCGCTCAACGCGCGCCAATGCCTGCACATCGGCTGCCACGGTCCGCGGCAGCGCAACCGTGCGCAGGCGGCGCTGACCCAGTTCGACGAAACCGGCGTGATCGTGCGCGTCCACGATCCGGCGATGGTGCAGGCCTGGGATCGGCATGACTGGGCGGCGATGTTCGTGGACGGAGCAGGGCGCTGGCGCAGCGGCGAAATCGCCGTGGCGGCGGTGATCGGGCATGCCTTGATGGAGCAGGCCTTGCTGCCGGGGCGTCTGCTGGTGGGCAAGTGCGTGGTGGTGTGCGCCGACGAGGACGCGTGCGCCGTGGCGCAGGTCGCGCAGATGATCGAGAGCGGTTGCGTCCTCGACGACCCGCTGGAACTGCGGCCGTTGCCATTGGCCGGCATTCCGGGCTGGCATCGGCGGCAGGATGCGGCGTTTTACCGGCAGGCCGACTACTTCCGGCCGCTGCGCGAGGGCCGGTGCTATCCCGCGCCCACGACGCGGGTGACACGCACACGGCAGGGTAGGTTGCCCAGCACCCGCCGATAGCGCTGCACCACGCGCGGTGACGCCGTGCGTTGAACGGCGCAAACGCCTCAGCCCACGCCGTACTCCACCGCGAGGATCGCAAAGCCGGTGCGCCCGCTGGGCAGTTCCACCTCGAATTCTTCGTCCACGCGCTTCTTCAGCAGCGCGCGCGCCAGCGGCGAGTCGATGCTGATCCAGCCGGTGGCGGCGTCGGTCTCGTCCGGGCCGACGATGCGATACCGGCTCACATCGCCGCTGTCCACGTTCTCCAGTTCCACCCATGCCCCGAAGAACACCGCCTGCGGGTCGCTCGGCGTGGTATCGACCACGCGCAGTGATTCCAGTCGCTTGGTCAGGTAGCGCACGCGGCGGTCGATCTCGCCCAGCTGCTTCTTGCGGTAGGTGTACTCGGCGTTCTCCGAGCGGTCGCCTTCCGCGGCCGCGGCGGCCAGTGCCTTGACCACCTCGGGACGGCGCACGCGCCACAGGTCATCCAGCTCATGCTTGAGTCGCTGGTGGCCCTGTGCGGTGATCAGGGCCGTACTTTTTTCCGCAGGGGGGCGCCAACGCGACATCGGGTCTGTCTGTGCTCTTCGAAAGGTGCCGCGGCAGGCGGCGCGGCACCGAGTATCAGCGTTTGCCGCCGAACAGGCCACCCAGGATGCCGCGCACGATCTGGTTGCCCAGCTTGGCGCCGACGGTGCGGGTGGTCTGCTTGGCCATCGTTTCAATCATGCCCTGGCGGCGCTTGGTGCCGAAGATGGCGTCCTTGATCGACTGCCCGAAGCCGCCTTCCTGCTGGTCGTCCTGCTCGCGGGTGCGGGCCTTGGGCGCATCCGCCTGTTCGACCGCCTTCTGCGCGCGCTGGGCCAGCAGTTCGGCGGCCGATTCGCGGTTGATGGCGGTGTCGTAGCGGCTGCCGACCGGGCTGCCGGCACGCACCTGGGCGCGCTCGGCCTCGCTGATCGCGCCCATCCGACAGCGCGGCGGTGCAATCTGGGTCTGCTGCACGGGCGAAGGAATGCCCTTGTCCTGCAGCGTCGAGACGAGGGCTTCGCCGGTGCCGAGCTTGGCCAGTACGGCGGCCACGTCCAGCTTCGGATTGGGGACGAAGGTTTCGGCGGCGGTCCGCACCGCCTTCTGGTCGCGCGGGGTGAAGGCACGCAGCGCGTGCTGCACGCGGTTGCCGAGCTGGCCCAGGATATTGGCCGGCACGTCATCGGGGAACTGCGAGCAGAAGTACACGCCCACGCCCTTGGAGCGGATCAGGCGGACCACCTGCTCGATGCGCTGGACCAGCGCCGGCGGGGCGTCGTCGAACAGCAGGTGGGCCTCGTCGAAGATGAAGACCAGCTTGGGCTTGTCCAGGTCGCCCACTTCCGGCAGCGTCTCGAACAGCTCCGACAGCAGCCACAGCAGGAAGGTGGAGTACAGCCGGGGCTTGAGCACCAGCTGGTCGGCGGCCAGGATGCCGATCACGCCACGGCCATCGTGGTTGACCCGCATGATGTCGGCCAGTTCCAGGGCCGGCTCGCCGAAGAAGGCTTCGCCGCCATCCTGGGACAGGCGCAGCAGCGAGCGCTGGATCGCCGCCACGGTCTGCGCGCTGACCAGGCCGTATTCGGTGGAGATGTCCTTGCGCTCGTCGGCGACCAGGCCGAGCAGCGCCCGCAGGTCGTCCAGGTCGAGCAGCAGCAGGCCGCGGTCGTCGGCCAGCTTGAACACGATGTCGAGCACGCCGGACTGGGTGTCGTTGAGTTCCAGGATGCGCGCGAGCAGGGTGGGGCCCATTTCGCTCACGGTGGTGCGCACCGGGTGCCCCAGCTTGCCGTACAGGTCCCAGAAAATGGTGGGGCTGGCCGCGGGCGCGTAGTCGCTCACGCCGATTTCGGCGGCCCGCTGCAGCAGTGCCTCGCTGCCCGCGCCGGGCACGGCCAGGCCGGACACGTCGCCCTTCACGTCGGCCAGGAACACCGGCACCCCGATCCGCGAGAAACCTTCGGCCAGGGTCATCAGGGTGACCGTCTTGCCGGTGCCGGTCGCCCCGGCCACCAGGCCGTGGCGGTTGCCCAGGCGGGGTTGCAGGGTCACGGCGATGTCGTCGGTGATGCCTTTGCCGAGCAGGATCGGATCCATGGTCAACTCGCTGGTGGACGTGCGGTGTGGGGAGGGTATCTGAATAGGCTGGATTCTAAACGTCGGCGCAGGTCCGGCTGCCTGCCGGGTTGCCCCGATGCAAGCGGCGCGGCTACTCTGCCCCTTCTTTCGCACACAGTGCCAAAAATGCCCGTTCCTGTCTTGCTTGTCCGTGGTTGGCCGCTGTTGGCGCTGGCTGCGATGCTGTCGTTCGTGCCCGAGGCACATGCCCAGCGGGTTTCCGCGCGTGATAAGGCCAAGATCGAGGCGCTGGACCAGCGCATGGCCGCCGCCGAAAAGCGCTACCGCGACGCGCTGGTGCTGGTGGCCAACGCCGATCCGAAGGGCAAGAACGAAGGCGATGCCGCGCTGGAGGACATGGAGGACGTGATCAGTGCCTGCGTGGCCCAGAAGGGCTGCCAGGTGAGCAACATGCTGCCGGCCTACAAGCGCCTGCTCAAGGACAACGCCGATACCCGCGACAGCGACGACGCCACGCTGGCCAGCGATGGCGGCCTGCTCGAGGCCGACCCGGACCACACCAGTCCGCTCGCCGCCGACGTGCCCGAGGCCGCGCGCGCCGCGGCACTGTTGAATGACAAGCGCCACGCCTTCGACAGCATGGTGGAGTACAACCCGGCCGTGCAGGCCGGCATCCGCCGCTGGCTGACCGACATGCGCCCGGCGTTGATGACCACCTACGAGAACTACCAGAACCTGCGTGCGGTGATGTGGCCCGAGTGGGAAAAGCGGGGCCTGCCAGAAGCGCTGCTGTTCGGGATCATGGCCAAGGAGTCCAATGGCCGCGTGCATGCCTCTTCGCGTGCGGGCGCCGCCGGGCTGATGCAGTTCATGCCCGCTACCGGGCGTCGCTTCGGGCTGGGCCCGGACGGTACCGGGTTCGACACCCGCTTCGATGCACGCAGCGCCGCCGAGGCCAGCGCGACCTATCTCAATGAACGCATGCGCGAGCTCAACGGCAACGTCGAGCTGTCGCTGGCCGGCTACAACGGCGGCGAAGGCCGCGCCGCGCGCGTGTTCAAGCAGAGTGGCGGACAGGGCTTCTGGGTGGATAGCGTGTACAACCAGTTCCCCGGCGAAACCAAGGACTACGTGCCGATGGTGATCGCCGCGGCGTGGATCTACCTGCACCCGCAGCAGTACGGCGTGGAGTTCCCGAAGATCAGCGCGCAGCCGGCCACGATCCGCCTGGTCAAGTCGACCAGCATCTATGAGCTGACCATCTGCCTGGGCAGCGCCGGCACCCGCGACGGTTACATGCGCGCGCTGCGCAACCTCAACCCGCGGTACGAGGCCGACGGCTGGATCCCGGCCGGCACCACGATCAACGCCACCACCCGCATCGCCGGTCTCTACAACCGCTACTGCGTCAGCGGTCCGCGTGCGGACCTGGCGCGCACCTTGATCACCGCCGACCTCAATGCGGCGATCGTGCGGCCGAGCGCGGCCAGCTATACCGGCAACGTGGCGGTGGGCAGCGTGGTGCCGGTGGCGCAGGTGCAGGCCACGGCCGTGGCCGCCACGCCGATCGCGCCGGTGGCCACGCCGGCCGCCAAGCCGAAGGCCAAGGCCAAGCCGGTACGCAGCCACAAGGTCGGCAAGGGCCAGACCCTGGGCGCGATCGCCGACAAGTTCCAATGCGACGTGCGCGAGCTGGCGCGTGCCAACGGGCTCAAGGCGCCGGCCTACGCGCTCAAGCAGGGGCAGGTGCTCAAGCTGCAGGGCTGCGACAGGTAAGCGCCGCCGGAAAGGAGTAGGCTGCCGGCATTACGCCTGCAGCCCGCGCGCTGCAGCACATCCATCGCCGGCCGGGGCTGCGTGCCACGGCCCACAGGTAGACGCACACAGGACAGCAAGATGGATATCACCGCGATCAACGAGATGTTCGCCAACATCCGCGAGAACACCGATTGGGACCTCAATGGCCCGATGCTGTGGGGCTATTTCTTCGTCAACACCACCCCGGAGCCGCTGACCGGCCTGTCCGAGAAGCTGGTCGACATGGGCTACACGCTGGTGGAGATCTTCGAACCGGACCTGGAGGAAGGCGAGGCGCCGTACCACGT
Organism: Stenotrophomonas sp. BIGb0135; assembly: GCF_024810105.1. GTDB lineage: Bacteria > Pseudomonadota > Gammaproteobacteria > Xanthomonadales > Xanthomonadaceae > Stenotrophomonas > Stenotrophomonas maltophilia_AB. The sequence goes on along the minus strand of NZ_JANUDX010000003.1, from coordinate 134,770 downwards.
GCTGCACGTGGAGCGCGCCGAGGTGCACGACGAGGCGTCGCTGGATGCCCGCAACCACGAGTTGCAGGCGCTGGCCGAGGCCAATGGCGTCGAGGATTACGACGGCATGGACGTCGGCCCGGTCGAGATCTGAGCGGATCGGATCACGTCCAATGAAAACGCCCCGGGAAACCGGGGCGTTTTTGATGGTGCGGCGTTGATGCGCGGTTGCCACGCATGGCGCGGTGTTACCGCAGGGTAGCCAGGGGCTGGCCGAGTTGCACGGCATGCTCGGCATCCAGGTGCGGGGCGAACTCGGCCACGCCCGGCGGCAGCAGCACGATGACGGTGGAGCCGTAGTTGAAGCGCGCCATCTCCGCGAACCGTTCCAGGGTGATGCCCTTGTTGCGGTAATCCTTGCGGGTGATGGTGTCGCCGTAGGCAGGAATTTCTTCGCCGCCCCAGACGGTTTCCACGCCGGAGACCAGCAGCGCGCCGACCATCACCGAGACCATCGGGCCGAAGTCGGTATCGAAGTGGCAGACCAGGCGCTCGTTGCGGGCGAACAGGCCCGGCACGGTGTTGACCGCCGCCGGCCCGACGCTGAACAGACGCCCGGGCACGTGCACGGTTTCGCGCAGGGTGCCGGTCCACGGCATGTGCACGCGGTGATAGTCCTTGGGCGAGAGGTAGACGGTGGCGAACAGGCCGTGGCGGAACACCTCGGCATCGGCGGCATCGCCGAGCAGTTCGGCGGCGGTGAAAGACTGGCCCTTGGCCTGGAAGATGCGGCCGTCCTCGATCGCGCCAAGCTGGCTGATGCGGCCGTCGGCGGGCATCACCAGGGTGCGCGGATCGGGCGCGGGCACGCGTGCGCCGGGCTTGAGGGCGCGGGTGAAGAACTGGTTGAAGGTGGCGTAGCTACGCGGGTCGGGGTTGGCGGCCTCGGCGAGGTTGACGCCGAACTTCTCGGTGACGGTATCGATCAGCCAGCGCGAGATCCGCGGGTTGCTGGAATACGCCAGGCGCCGCGCCATCGAGGACAGCAGGCGGTGGGGCAGGACGTAGCTCAGCGTGGTGGTCAGGCTCATGGTGCGGTTTTCTCGGTCAGCGTCTGCAGGTCGCGGGCAATGGCCTGCGCATTGAAGGGGGGGCGGATCAGGCCGGCGAGTTTGCCGTCCGGGTCCAGCACGGCCAGGCTGGCCGAGTGTTCGAGGGTGTAATCCTCGGGATTCTCGTCGAAGTGCTTGCCGGGCACCTTCTGGAAGACGAAGCCGAGCGAGGTGGCAAAGCGTTCCAGCGAGGGGACGTCGCCGGTGGCGGCGAGGGTGTCCTTGTGGAAGGCGTGGACATATTCGCCCAGGCGGGTGGGGGTGTCGCGCTCGGGATCGACGGAGATGAAGACCAGGCGCGGACGCAGGGTGTCCGGCTGGGCTTCCCACTGCTTCTGGGCCTGGGCGAGGTCGGCCAGGGTGGTCGGGCAGACGTCGGGGCAGAAGGTGAAGCCGAGGAAGACCAGGGTCCAATGGCCCTTGAGCTCGCCGGGGATGAGGCGGGTGCCGTCGGACTGGCCCAGGTTGAAGTCGGGCAGCGGACGCGGCTGGGGGTAGAAGGTGATCGATTCGGTGGCGGGGCGATCGCTGGCCGGGGAGGGCGCGAACACTTTCTGCGCGGCGACCAGCCCCAGGCCGGCGGCCAGGGCGATGAGCAAAATGATGCCTGCGTTGCGGTTGAACATGGAAAGCCCGTTCCCGGAAGGGGCCACCATGATAGGGGGGGAGGCGGCGCTGGTGGGTTTTTTGGGGTTCTTCCACGCAGGAGGCAGCCGCACCGTCAAAGGCCCTGGTGGGCTGAAAACGGGGAGGGCACCGGAATGGTGGGCTTCCCGGACGCGCCGTGAACCCATCCGCACCGCCCCAGCCCGCGAACAACGCGGTACCCGCCACGGACGTTGCGCTTGACCCTGCTGCAGGCCGCCAGCCCCCAACCCAACCACTTTCCACTGCAACGGATGCCGGGGGGCATGGGGTCGCCTATAATCGGGGGCCACTTTGTCTGTTGCCTTGCCATGACTGCCGAAACGGCCGCCGAACTCCATACGATCATCGACCTGATCCGCTACGGCACCAGCCGTTTCAATGCCGCCGGGCTCACCTTCGGGCACAGCTACGACAATGCCCTGGACGAAGCCACCCAGCTCGTCCTGCACAGCCTGCACCTCCCGCACGACCTCGGCCCGGCCTATGGTGCCGCCCGTGTCACCTCCGCGGAGAAGGCCGAGGTCCTGGCCCTGTTCGAACGCCGCATCAGCGAACGCCTCCCGGCTGCCTACCTCACCGGTGAAGCCTGGTTCGCCGGCCTGAGCTTCAAAAGCGACCGCCGCGCCCTCGTGCCGCGCTCGCCCATCGCCGAACTCATCGAAACCGGCTTTGAGCCGTGGCTGGCCGGCCGCGACGTCCATCGCGCCCTGGACCTGTGCACCGGCTCGGGCTGCATCGCCATCGCCATCGGCCACTACTACCCCAATTGGGAAGTGGACGGCGTCGACCTCAGCGACGACGCCCTCGCGCTGGCGCACGAGAACAAGGAACGCCTGCAGGCGCACAACGTCACCCTGCTCAAGTCCGACCTGTTCAACGGTCTCACCGGCCGCCACTACGACCTCATCGTCACCAACCCGCCCTACGTCACCAACGACGAAACCGATGCCCTGCCGCAGGAGTACTCCTACGAGCCGGACATGGGCCTGCGCGCCGGCCCCGATGGCCTGGACCTGGTCCTCAAGATCCTGCGCGACGCCCCGCTGCACCTCAGCGAGGATGGCCTGCTCATCTGCGAAGTGGGCGAGTCCGAACAGCACCTCATCAAGCTGCTGCCGGAAGTCGACTTTGCCTGGGTCGAGTTCAAGGTCGGCCAGATGGGCATTTTTGCCGTCGAATGCCGTGAACTGATCGCCCACAGCGCCCGCATCACCGAACTGGCAGCGCAGCGGCCGTGAGTTCCAACAGCTTCGGCAGACTGCTGACCGTCACCACCTTCGGCGAATCGCACGGTCCGGCGATCGGCTGCGTGATCGATGGCTGCCCGCCCGGGCTGGAGATCAGTGCCGACGAGTTCGCCCACGACCTGCAGCGTCGCGCCACCGGCAAGAGCCGGCATACCTCGGCGCGGCGCGAGGCCGATGACATCGAGATCCTGTCCGGCGTGTACGAAGGCCGCACCACCGGCACCCCGATCGCGCTGCTGATCCGCAACACCGACCAGCGCAGCAAGGACTACACAAACATCGCCCAGCAGTTCCGCCCGGGCCACGCCGATTACAGCTACTGGCAGAAGTACGGCATCCGCGACCCGCGCGGTGGCGGACGCTCGTCCGCGCGCGAAACCACCATGCGCGTGGCCGCCGGCGTCGTCGCCAAGAAGTGGCTGCGGCAGCGCTTCGGCGTGACCGTGCGCGGCTACCTTTCGCAGCTGGGCGAGATCACCCCGACCGGGCATGACTGGTCGGCGGTGGAAGACAACCCGTTCTTCTGGCCGGTCGCCGACCAGGTGCCGGCGCTGGAGAGCTACATGGATGCGCTGCGCAAGTCCGGTGATTCGGTCGGCGCGCGGGTCAACGTGGTCGCCGATGGCGTGCCGCCCGGCTGGGGCGAGCCGATCTACGGCAAGCTCGACGGCGAACTGGCCGCCGCGCTGATGAGCATCAACGCGGTCAAGGGCGTGGAGATCGGCGACGGCTTTGCCAGCGCCGCCCAGCTTGGCACCGAGCACCGCGACCTGATCACCCCGCAGGGCTTTGCCAGCAACCACGCCGGCGGCATCCTCGGCGGCATCTCCACCGGCCAGCAGGTCACCGCCTCGATCGTGCTCAAGCCCACCTCCAGCCTGCGCTTGCCCGGTGCCACGGTGGATGCGGCCGGCAACGCGGTCGATGTCATCACCACCGGCCGCCACGATCCCTGCGTCGGCATCCGCGCCACCCCGATCGCCGAGGCGATGATGGCCCTGGTGCTGATGGACCAGGCACTGCGCCACCGCGCCCAGTGTGGCGATGTCGGCGAGATCACCCCGCGCATCCCGGGCACGATCGATGGCTGATCGGCGCCCCCGGGTCTGGGTCAGCCAGCCGCTGTTCGATGATGTCATCGAGCAGCTCGGGCAGCATTTCGACCTGGACATGACCAGCGACGTCACCCGCTACACGCCGCAGCAGCTGGCCGAACGGCTGGCCGGCGTGGACGGGGCGCTGATCACCCTCAACGAACGCATCGGCGCGGCCGAGATCGGCAACGCGCCGCAGCTGCGCGCGATCGCCAACGTCGGGGTGGGCTACAACAACCTGGACGTCGACGCGCTCAGCGCCGCCGGCATCCTGGCCAGCAACACCCCGGACGTACTCACCGAGACCACCGCCGACCTCGGCTTCGCGCTGCTGATGGCCACCGCGCGCCGCATCACCGAGTCCGAGCGCTGGCTGCGCGACGGCCAGTGGGGCCAGTGGTCGTTCCAGACCATGCTCGGCGCGGACATCCACGGCAGCACGCTGGGCATCCTCGGCATGGGCCGGATCGGGCAGGGCATCGCCCGCCGCGGTGCGCTCGGCTTCGGCATGCGCGTGCTGTACCACAACCGTTCGCGGCTGCCCGAGGCCACCGAGGCCGAGGTCGGCGCGCAGTACGTGGACCTGGACACGCTGCTCGGGCAGGTCGATCACCTGGTGCTGGTGCTGCCCTACAACGCCTCCTCGCACCACATCATCGATGCCGCCGCACTGGCGAAGATGAAGCCCACCGCCACCCTGGTGAACATCGCCCGCGGTGGCATCGTCGACGAGCTCGCACTGGCCGACGCCCTGGCCAACGGCCGGCTCGCCGCGGCCGGGCTGGACGTGTTCGAAGGCGAGCCGACGGTACGCCCGGAACTGCTCGCCCTGCACAACATCGTGCTGACCCCGCACATCGGCAGCGCCAGCCAGGCCACGCGCCGGGCGATGGTGCAGCTGGCCGTGGACAACCTGACCGCCGCACTCGGGCAGGGCCCGAACGCCGGCCACCCGCCGAGCGCGATCAACGCTGATGCTGTCGCTGCCGTGAAAACCGGCGGCGCGACCGTGGGCGGCAAGAAAATCGACGACGCAAAACGATAGGGAACCGCGCCGGCCAACAGGCGAGGTTCCCGAACCGGTAGGTACCGACCGTGGGTCGGTACACATCTCCAAGGCACGGCAGGTACCGATCGTTGGTCGGCACGCACATTCAACATTCCGGCAGGTACCGACCGTTGGTCGGTGCCCATCCCCCAAACAAGGCAGGTACCGACCGACGGTCGGTACACCCAACACGAGGTTCCCCCATGAACAATCCAGATCGTCGTTTCCACGTCGCCGTCGTCGGTGCCACCGGTGCCGTCGGCGAAACCATGCTGGCCATCCTGGCCGAGCGCAACTTCCCGATCGCCACGCTGAGCCTGCTGGCGTCTTCGCGTTCGGCCGGTGGCGAGATTGACTTCCAGGGCAGCAAGATCAAGGTCCAGGACCTGAGCACCTTCGATCCGAACGGCGTGGACATCGCGCTGTTCTCCGCCGGTGGCAGCGTCTCCAAGGAGTACGGCCCGACGTTCGCCGCCGCCGGTGCGGTGGTGATCGACAACTCCTCGGCGTTCCGTTACGACGATGACGTGCCGCTGGTGGTCTCCGAAGTCAACCCGGAGGCGCTGAAGCTCCGCCCGCGTGGCATCATCGCCAACCCGAACTGCTCGACCATGCAGATGCTGGTCGCGCTGGCCCCGCTGCACCGCAAGTACCACATCGAGCGCATCAACGTGGCCACCTACCAGTCGGTGTCCGGCGGCGGGCGTTCGGCGCTGGAGGAACTGGGCAAGCAGACCGGCCAGCTGCTCAGCTTCCAGGAAATCGACCCGCAGCGCTTCCCGGTGCAGATCGCCTTCAACCTGATCCCGCACATCGACGACTTCCAGGACAACGGCTTCACCAAGGAAGAAATGAAGCTGGTCTGGGAAACCCGCAAGATCCTCGGCGACGACAGCATCCTGGTGAACCCCACCGCGGTGCGCGTGCCGGTGTTCTACGGCCACTCCGAGGCGGTCACCATCGAAACCCGCGAGAAGGTCACCCCGGACGCGGCGCGCGAGCTGCTCTCGCGCTCGCCCGGCGTGGAAGTGGTGGACCGGCACGAAGCCGGGGGCTACCCGACCCCGGTCACCCACGCCTCGGGCACCGATGCGGTGTATGTCGGCCGCATCCGCGAGGATCTCTCGCACCCGCGTGGCCTGAACCTGTGGATCGTCTCGGACAACATCCGCAAGGGCGCCGCGCTCAATGCGGTGCAGTTGGCCGAACTGGTCGCCGCCGAAGGCTGATCCCGTGCCGCCGGTGGCATGGGGATGCCATCGGCGGCTGCACTACAAAACATCGCCGATCACGGGGGGAGCCGTTATATTGGCCGCCATGAAGAACCGGGCTCCGGGCGCACTGCGCCCGCTCAAGTATGTCTCCACGCTGGTGCTGGCCCTCGCCAGCAGCTCCGCCATGGCCCTGGGCCTGGGCGATATCCGCGTGCTGTCCAAGCCCGGCCAGCCATTGCTGGCCGAAATTCCGGTCATTTCGGCCGACCCGGCCGAGCTGCAGAACCTGCGCGTCGCCCTCGCGTCGCCGGTGACGTTCGCCCGGGTGGGGCTGGAACGCCCGGTCGGGCTGGTCAGCGAGCTGCAGTTCGAGCTCACCCGCAACGCGCAGGGCAGGGCGGTGGTCCGGGTCAGCACCCAGGCCCCGGTGACGACCCCCTCGCTCAATTTCCTGATCGAAGCCGATTGGGGCCAGGGCCGCCTGGTCCGTGAGTACTCGGCCCTGGTCGATGCGCCCAACAGCGCGCTGGCCGTGGCCGAACCGGAAATCGTCGCCCCCGCCGGCGCGATGTCCAACGCGATCGTGCGTGACCCGGAACCGGTGCCGGCAGCTGCAGCGGCGGCGGCAAGGCCCACCCCGCCAGCCCAGGACACCCCGTCGCGCACCACCCCGGTGCCGCCGCGCAACGCCAGCCCACGTGCCGCCGCACCCGCACCGGCGCCGCCCGCGGCGCGCCTGGCCGCCGATGGCAGCATCACCGTCCAGCGCGGGCAGACCCTGTCGCAGATCGCCGGTGCGATGGCGCGCGAGCAGGGCATCAACCGCAACCAGGCGATGATCGCGCTGTTGCGGGCCAATCCCGAGGCCTTCATCCGTGGCAACGTCAACCTGCTCAAGCAGGGCGCGGTGCTGCGTGGTCCCGCTGGCGACAATGCCACGCCGATCGATGCCAACGAAGCGGCCGCGATCGTGCGCGAGCATGCCGCGCAGTGGCGCCAGTCGCGTGCAGCCATCCCGCAACCGGCCAGCAGCGGCGTCGCCGCCACCCCGGGCCCGGCCACCGCGCCGGCCGCGGCCAGCGGTGCACGCCTGGAGATCGCCCCGGCGGTCGCGGCCACCGACAACAACGCAGGGACAACCACCGGCACCGCCGCCGGCAGTGAGGGTGACATGCTGGGCAACGACCAACTTCGCCAGGCCAAGGAAGACGTGGCCACGCGCGATGCCGAGATCCAGGAACTGCGCGGCCGCGTGGCCGAGCTGGAAAAACTGCAGAAGCAGCAGGACTCCCTGATCGCGATGAAAGACAGTGACCTGGCCGCCGCGCAGCAGCGCCTGGGCCAGGCCCCGGCCGCGCGCGAGGGTGGGGGCGCGGGCTGGTACTGGCTGGGCCTGGGCATCCTGCTGCTGGTCGTCGCCGGCTGGGCCGTGGCACGCCGGCGCAAGCCCTCGCCGCTGCCGCCGCTGCGTCGCGATGGCCTTGACGCCGCCGCGCTGGCCGCTGCCGTGCCTGCCGCCGACTACGTGGACGAACTGGCCGCCCAGCAGGACGCACCGGCGGCGGACGCGCTGGACAGCGAGGACTACGCCACGCCGCCGGACTACGTGCTCGATGGCCAGCGTCGCGAGCCGGTGTTCAGCCTGGAACCGGAGCCCGGCCATCGCGCACCGCACGTGGCCCCGGCGGACGACGTGGTCGCCGATGCGGTACCCGTACCGGCCGTGGCCGACATCGACGCTGACACCGACGCCTTCGTCGCGCCGCCGGCGCATGCGCTGGCGGCCGCCGCGCAACCGTCCTTCCGCGGCGTGTTCGAATTCCCCGACGACAGCGCCGCCGCCCACGCCGATCCCGAGGCCGTGGCCGACGAACCGGTGAACGAGACTCCCGCGCACGGCGATGACAGCGGCGCTGCCGACGCGCATGCCATTCCGACCGCCGGCCGTGATCGACTGGAACTGGCGATCGCCTACCTGGACCTGGGCGATGCCGATACCGCCCGCATCCTGCTGCAGGAAGTGGCCCAGGCCGCCGATCCGCACAGCCAGGCGCAGGCGCGCGAACTGCTGGCGCGGCTGGGATGAGCGCGGCGCCTGCACACCCCGGGCGGGAGCGGCGGCTGGATTACGTGGAGTTCGCCTCCACCGACCCGGCCGCCAGCCGCGCGTTCTTCAGCGCGGTGTTCGGCTGGTCCTTCGTCGATTACGGCCCGGACTACACGGCCTTCGATGATGGCCGCCTGCAGGGCGGGTTCTTCCGCGGCACCCCGTGCACCGCCAGCGCCGGCGCCGGCCTGCTGGTGATCTATGCCGATGACCTGGCGCCGATGGCCGAGGCGGTTGCCGCCCACGGTGGCCGGGTGGTCAAACCGGTGTTCTCCTTTCCTGGCGGCAGCCGCTTCCAGTTCGTCGAGCCCGGTGGCAACGAACTGGCGGTGTGGTCCGAACGCGACCCGGCCTGACCCCCTGGCCGGCCCTGGCCGGTTTCCCCCGACTTACAGAGGTTGACCATGCGCTACGCACTGGGCGTGGAATACGACGGCAGCGACTACAAGGGCTGGCAGCAACTGGGCGAAAGTGGCTGCCCCAGCGTGCAGGCCAGCCTGCAGGAGGCGCTGTCCTCGGTGGCCGATGCGCCCATCCACGTCACCTGCGCCGGGCGCACCGATGCCGGCGTGCACGGCCAATGCCAGGTGGTCCACTTCGACACCGAGGTGGTCCGCGATCCGCGCGGCTGGACCCTGGGGACCACCACCCGGTTGCCGCGGTCGATCGCAGTGCGCTGGTGCGCACCGGTGGCCGACGACTTCCATGCGCGGTTCTCGGCCCGGGCCCGGCGCTACCGCTACCGCCTGCTCAACCGCCAGGTGCGGCCCGCGCTGGAGCGCCAGACCCTGAGCTGGGAGCGGCGCCCGCTCGATGCGGGGCGGATGCACGCGGCGGCGCAGGCGCTGCTGGGCGAAAACGACTTCAGCGCCTTCCGCAGCATCCAGTGCGAAGCCCTGCATGCCCGTCGCGAGCTGCAGGCCATCAGCGTGCGCCGCGACGGTGAGGTGGTGGAGGTCTGCGTTCAGGCCAATGCATTCCTTCATCACATGGTGCGCAATATCGTCGGTTCACTGATCCTGGTTGGATCCGGGGACAAACCGGTGTCGTGGATGGCCGAGCTGCTGGCCGGCCAGGACCGCACCGTGGCCGGACCGACCGCACCGCCACAGGGATTGGTGTTCGTTGGACCCTTGTACCCCGACAACTGGCACCTGCCCGCCGAGGTCACTTTATGAGCCGCTCTTTCTATCGCACCCGAATCAAGTTCTGCGGCATGACCCGCGCCGGCGACGTACGCCTGGCGGGGGAACTGGGGGTGGACGCGGTGGGCTTCATCTTCGCCCGCGAGAGCAAGCGCCGGGTCGCGCCGGCCGAGGCGCGTGCGATGCGCCAGGCGATCGCACCGATGGTCGACGTGGTGGCGCTGTTCCGCGACAACAGCAAGGAAGAAGTGCGCGAGGTGCTGCGCACCGTGCGGCCGACCCTGCTGCAGTTCCACGGCGACGAGGACGAGGCGTTCTGCCGCAGCTTCAACATGCCGTACCTGAAGGCCGTGGCGATGGGCGGGCGTGACGACGTCAATGCCCGCCAACTGCAGCTGCGCTTCCCCAGCGCGGCCGGCTTCCTGTTCGACAGCCACGCCCCGGGCGGCGGTGGCGGCACCGGCGTGGCGTTCGACTGGACCCGCCTGCCGACCGGGCTGCACCGGCCGTTCCTGCTCGCCGGTGGGATTACCCCGGACAATGTGTTCGACGCGATCGTGGCCACGTTGCCTTGGGGCGTGGACGTGTCCAGCGGGATCGAGTCCGAGCCGGGCATCAAGGACGGCTACAAGATGCGCAAGTTCGTCGAAGAAGTGCGCCGCGCCGACTGCCACGAGGCCGATTGATCGACGGCGGCCCCCGCAGGGGGCCGGGCCGACCATTGCCGACACCCTCGATGCCCGCCTCGCCTGGCGCGGCAGCGCCGCTATGGGCGTAGCCGCAAATTTCACGTAGCATCGACAGGACATGGCGCGGCCGGCACGGCGCGTAGTCGGGGCACGCCGGAGCGCGTGCCCACAGGAGGCAGCCGGGGGAAAGGTCGGCCGCCATCGCAGGGAAGACACGGAATGAACGAGTTCCTCAACGTCGCGTTGACGTTTCCCACGCTGCCTTACAGCGTCGTGCTGGCGTTTGCCGTGCTGTACTGGATGCTGGCCGCCTGCGGCGTGGTCGATGACGGCATGGCCCACGACGGCATGGACCTGCATCTGGGCGATGACGGTCTGCACGGCATTTCCGGCATGTTCTCGCGGCTCGGCCTGGGCGGCGCACCGGTGATGCTGGTGATCGCGCTGCTGGCCTTCTTCGGCTGGACCGCCACCTATTTCGTGCATCTGTTCCTGCTGCAGTCATTGCCGACGCCGGTGCGGTGGCTGGCCGGCAGCGTCACCGCCGTACTCGCGCTGATTCCCGCCGTGCCGCTGAGCGTGATCGTGCTGCGCCCGATCCGGCGGCTGTTGTTGCGCCTGCGCCCGGTCGAGCAGGCCTCGCTGTTGGGCCGGGTGGGCGTGGTCGCCTCGCCCCAGGTCAGCGCCAGCAGCGGCTACGCCACCGTCGATGACGGCGGCGCCGGGCTGATCCTGCAGGTGCGCACGCGCGAAGGCGTGATCCTGACGCGCGGCGAGCGCGTGGTCCTGCTGGACTACGTGGCCGAACACAACCATTACCTGGTGGCGCGTGAAACCGACCACCCCGCGCTTTCCATCCAAGACAGCCTGATTCCGGGCGATAAGGAGATCCATCGATGAGTTTTGCGACCTTGGCCCCGTTCGTGATCGGGGTAGGCATCCTGCTGGTCCTTCTGCTCGGCCTCGCTGGCCTGTTCAAGGCCTTCTACCGCAAGGTGGACCAGGGCGTGGCCCTGATCGTCAACGACATGAGCTCCCAGCCGAAGGTGCACTTCACCGGCGCGTTGATCATCCCGGTGCTGTACCGCGCCGAGCTGATGCGGATCAGCCTGATCACCCTGCAGATCGACCGCCGCGGCAAGGAAGGCCTGATCTGCCGCGACAACATGCGTGCCGACATCGCCGTGGCCTTCTACCTGCGCGTCAATGAAACCCAGGCCGACGTGCTGCGCGTGGCCAAGGCGATCGGCGCCGATCGCGCCTCGGACAAGCATGCGGTGGATGAGCTGTTCAACGCCAAGTTCTCCGAAGCGCTGAAGACGGTCGGCAAGAAGTTCGAGTTCACCGAACTGTTCGAGAAGCGCCAGGAATTCCGCGACGAGATCATCGCGGTGATCGGCAACGACCTCAACGGCTACGCGCTGGAAGACGTGGCCATCGATTACCTGGAGCAGACCCCCAAGCTGCTGCTGGACCAGAACAACATCCTCGACGCGCAGGGCATCCGCAAGATCACCGAGCTCACCGCCACCCACAACGTGGTGACCAACGAGCTGGAGCAGAACGAAAAGCTGGCCATCACCAAGAAGAACGTCGAAGCGCGCGAAGCGCTGCTGGCCCTCGAACGCCAGCAGGCCGAAGCCGAAGCCCGCCAGAAGCGCGAGATCGACACCATCCGCGCGCGCGAGGAGGCCGAGACCGCCAAGGTCCAGGAAGAACAGCGCCAGCTCTCCGAGCAGGCCCGCATCGAAGCGCAGGAAGTGATCGAGATCCGCGAGCAGAACCGCATGCGCGAAGTCGAAGTGGCCGAGCAGAACCGCCAGCGTGCGGTGGCGATCGAAGCCGAGCGGGTCGAGCGTGCACGTCAGCTGGAGCAGGTCACCACCCAGCGCGAAGTGCAGCTGCAGGGCGTGGAGCGCGACAAGGTGGTCGAGTCCGGCAAGATGGACGTGGCCAACATCACCCGCGAGCGCATCGCCATCGACAAGACCGTGGCGCAGGAAGAAGAGCGCATCAAGGAAGTGCGTGAGGTCTCCGAGGCCGACCGCCAGAAGCAGGTGCTGATCCTCGAAGCCGAAGCCCGGGCGCAGGAACAGCTGGTGCGCCAGGTCAAGGAAGCGCAGGCCGGCGAGACCGCGGCCAAGCACCGCGCGGTGGAGATCACCACCCTGGCCCAGGCCGAGCACGAGGCGGCCGGCAAGCAGGCCGACGCCAAGCGCCTGCTCGCCGACGGCACCCGCGCCGAGCAGGCCGCGCCCGGCCTGGCCGAGGCGCAGGTGCGCGAAGCCTCCGCGCTGGCCATCGAGAAGGTCGGCATCGCCGAGGCCCGGGTGATCGAGGCCAAGGCCGACGCCAACCTCAAGCAGGGCACCAACGAAGCCCGCGTGCTGGCTGAAAACCTGCAGGCGCAGGCGCAGGGCGAAGAACAGATGGGCCGCGCCCGCGCCACCGCGACCGAGTCGGTCGGCGGCGCCGAGGCCGGCGTGGTGCAGAAGAAGCTGCTCGCCGAAGCCGAGGGCCTGGTGCGCAAGTTCGAGGCGATCGCCTCGCTCAGCGACACCGCGCGTGGCCACGAGGAGTTCCGCATGATGCTCGACAACAGCCTCAAGCAGGCCCTGGCCTCGATCGAAGCCGGCAAGGAAGTCTCGCGCGAGAACGCCGGGGTCATCGCCAGCGCGCTGCGCAATGCCGACATCGACCTGGTCGGTGGCGACGGCGGCATGTTCGAGAACCTCATCAAGGCGGTGTCGCTGGGCAAGTCGATCGAAGGCCTGGCCGACAAGAGCCCGATCGTGCAGGACCTGATGCAGCGCTACCTGGGCGTGAGCCCGCGCCAGGACGCCCAGCGCCAGATCAGCGAAGACACCACGGACACGGTGACCACCGTGACCGCCGCGGTGGTCGAAACCCGCTGAGACCCCCAACCGAGCGCCGCCCGCGTGGCGCGCTCGACCGTGGCGGTGGCCGTGTGGCCATCGCCACGCCTATCCCGGCCGGTTTGCCCGGCCGGTTGCAAGTGAGCCGGAAGGAAGCCGATGTCCGATACCGCCAACCGTCCCGTGCCGTCCGTGCCGGAAGCCACCGCCAGCGTCGACCAGGCGGTCGCCCAGGGCGGCGCCTATGAGGTCCTGCGCCGCCGCCTCGGCGAGCAGGGCAGCCGCCTGCGCACGGTCGCCGATGCCCTGAACCGGCAGCGCCTGGCCGAGTTCGGCGACAGCCGGCTGGAGGTCACCGGACGCTTCCGCATCCGCAGCGAAAACAACTGCGTCGGCCGCGATATCGTGCAGGTCGGCCCCGAGCTGCTGCTGTTCGGCTACAACGTCTTCATCGGCCTCAAGACCCAGACCCGGGTCGAGGACGTGTTCGGCCTGTACCGCCTGGTCCAGGCCAACGATGGCTACGACGTGGTGCCGGTCGACGCCAAGGGCAGCTTCCTGGCCCAGCCCGGCTTCGTGCATGACTTCGGCGAGTTGTATGCCTACTACAAGCACGCCCGGCTGCTGCAGCTGATCGTGATCGGCGACAAGCTGCTGGCGGCCTTCCAGATCGGCGAACGCAGCAGCGACGTGCGCGTGTTCCGCTGGGCACTGGCCAGCGATGGCGAGCTCACCTACCTGGACGCACGTGGCGAGCGCGACATCGCACTGCCGCCGCCGTTCGATTTCGAGTGGACTCGCGCCACCCGCGACATGGCCGTGACCGGTCGCCATGCCCACCTGAACATCCTCGACACCCTGTTCGTGGAGACCACCGGCGGCGACCTGACCATCAAGGTCGAAAACAACACCGAGAGCGGGCAGGGCGTGTACAGCGAACCGGTGGATGACAGCACCCAGTCGCTGGACGATGCCCAGTTCGATTTCGCCCGGGTCGGCTCGCTGATCCTGCTCAAGGTGCTGCCTTACCGCGAAACCGTCTGGCGCGGGCTGATCTACAACACCCTCACCGGCAACATCATCCGCAACGATGCGATCGTCCAGGCCTGCGTGCAGCTGCCCGAGGACCACGGCATCATCTTCCCCGGCGGGTATTACCTGCAGAGCGGCGAGCACAAGGCCTTCGATGCGGCCATGGACGGCATGCAGTTCAAGCGCGCCATCCGCTCGCCCAACGGCGAGGACGTGCTCTACATCTTCTACGAGCGCGAGGGCGGGCGCTCGGCGCTGTTCGTCTACAACACCATCCAGCGCGTGCTACAGAACCCGGTGTTCGGCCACGGCTACGCTTTCATGCATGACGGGCGCATGGTGCTGTTCCATGCCGAGGGCGACGAGCCGACGCGGATCCACGCTATGCAGGTCTGGCAGACCCCGTTCAGCAGCGACGAATTCGCGGCCAGCCGGCCCCCCGGCAACACCTTCATGGGCCGCATCGGCAATGCCGAGCTGGTCCGTGGCATTTCCAACCTGCTCGACCTGGCACGCACCATCGAAGGCGATGACGTCTCGGTGCAGCGGTACCAGCGCCTGGTGCAGGACACCCGCCGCCTGTTCGATGCCCACCATTGGCTGGACGATGCCGAGTGTGGCGGCGCGGTCAGCCTGCTGCGCGAGATCAGCGGCACCGGCGAGTCGGTGCTGGACGAGTACGAGAAGGTCCAGTCGATCCGCGCCCAGTCGGCGCAGGCGATGGCCCAGGCGCAGGCCACGCAGAAGACCCTGCTGGCCCGCCTGCAGCCGGAAAACTGGACCGAGGTGCAGTCCTTCGTCGAGGCGCTCAACGCGATCTCGACCCAGCGTGGCCACCTGCTCACTATCCGCGATTACCGCTACATCGACACCGACATGATCGATGCGATGACCGCCGCGTTGCAGGAGGCGCATCAGCGCATCGGCGCGGCGACCGGCGCGTTCCTGGCCGGCGATGCCGCCCTGGCCCCGCTGGGCGAACGCCTGCAGGCACTGGACGACGCCGCCCAGCAGGCCGGGAGCGCGCGCGTGCTCGACGAGCAGCTGGCCGGGCTGCGCGCGATGTCGGCCGACCTGGACATGCTCTCCGAACTGATGGCCGGGCTGAACGTCGACGATGCCACCGCACGCACCCGTGTGGTCGAGGCCATCTCGGCCATCTATGCGCGCCTCAACCAGACCCGTGCCCGCGCCGAACACCGTCGGCGCACGCTCGGCTCGGCCGAAGCGGTGGCCCAGTTCGCCGCGCAGTTCGCGCTGTTCTCGCAGGCCATCACCAGCGCGCTGGCGATGGCCACCGACCCCGAACGCGCCGACGAACAGATGTCACGGCTGCTGGTGCAGCTGGAGGAACTGGAGAGTCAGTTCGGCGAGCACGAGCAGTTCCTCGGCGACATCCTGGCCAAGCGCGAAGAACTGATCGATGCCTTCGAGGCACACAAGCAGGCGCTGCTGGATGAGCGCCAGCGCAAGGCGCGCTCGGTGCTGGACGCGGCCAATCGCATCCTGGACGGCCTGGCCAAGCGTACCGAGCGCTTCGCCAGTGCCGACGAACTCAACGCGTTCTTCGCCGGCGATCCGCTGATCCTCAAATTGCGTGAACTGGCCGAGCGCCTGCGCAGCCTGCGGGACAGCGTCAAGGCTGACGACATCGAGTCGCGCCTGAAGGGCGTGCGCGACCAGGCCGTGCGTGCGCTGCGCGACCGCAGTGACCTGTTCGAGGCCGGCGGCAATGTGGTGCGGCTGGGCCCGCGCCACCGCTTCAGCGTCAACACCCAGGCACTGGACCTGACCATCCTGCCGCGCGGTGACGAGCTGGCCATCCACCTCACCGGCACCGATTTCCTCGAAACCCTGCACGACCCCGAACTGGCCGCGCTCAAGCCGTACTGGCAGCTCAGCCTGGATTCGGAATCGGACGCGCTCTACCGTGGCGAGTACCTGGCCGGGAGCGTGCTGCGCGCCGCGATGGAGAACCGTGATGGCCTGGACCTGGCTACTCTGCAGCATGACGCGGCCGTGCCCGCGACGCTGGATCGGGTGGTGCGCGATTTCGCCGCCCCGCGCTATCGGGAAGGCTACGAGCGCGGCATCCACGACCACGACGCCAGCCTGATCCTGCGCGCGCTGCTGCCATTGCAGCAGGCCGCGGGTACCTTGCTGCACGCGCCGCGCGTGCGTGCGTTGGCCATGCTGTTCTGGGCCGCCCACCAGCGCCGCGAGGATGTCGTGCAGTGGCCGGCACGCCAGGCCGGTGCGGATGCGATCGCACGGCTGTTTGGTTCCGACGAAGGCCAGCTGGCCCTGCGCGCGGAGATGGCGTTGGCGCTGGCGACGTTCAACGAGGAGCACGGCCTGCCGTTCACCGCCGCCGACCATGTGGCCGCGGCGGCCTATCTGGCCGATGAGTTGTCGCGGGGCGAGCCGGTGTTCGCCAGCAGCCGCTACGCCGCCGCCCTGGTCGAGGCCCTGGGCCAGCAGCTGCAGGCGGCTGGCCAGCGTGACAGCCTGGAGCGCGCGCTGCAGCGCGAGCAGGACGGCCTGGCCGCGCGCTGGGCGCTGGCAGGGCAGTGGCTGCGCGGGCTGTGCCGGACCCCGGCGCTGGCCGACCACGCGGGCTACGTCGACGAGGCCGCCGCGCTGCTGCTGGTCCAGCGTGCGCTGCGCACCCGCGCCAGCGATACCGTCCTGCAGGTCACCGTGGAAGGCCTGCTCGGCGAACACCCGCGCCTGCAACAGGGCCGCCTGGTCCTGTCGCTGGATGACTTCCTGGCGCGCCTGCATCACCACGGCGGCGTCTTCGTGCCTGCCTTCCACGCCTACCAGGCGGTGCGCCAGCGCATCGTCGCGCGCGAGCGCGACAGCCTGCGCCTGTCCGAGTTCAAGGCGCGGCCGTTGTCCTCGTTCGTCCGCAACAAGCTCATCAACGACGTCTACCTCGGCGTGATCGGCGACAACCTGGCCAAGCAGATGGGCACGGTCGGGGAGAACAAGCGCAGCGACCTGATGGGCCTGCTGATGATGATTTCCCCGCCCGGCTACGGCAAAACCACGTTGATGGAGTACGTGGCGCACCGGCTGGGCCTGGTCTTCATGAAGATCAATGGTCCGGCGCTGGGCCACGAGGTGCGCTCGCTGGACCCCGCGCAGGCGCCGGATGCCACCTCGCGGCAGGAGCTGGAGAAGCTCAACCTGGCGTTGGAGATGGGCAACAACACCATGTTGTATGTCGATGACATCCAGCACACCCACCCGGAGTTCCTGCAGAAGTTCATCTCGCTGTGCGATGGCACCCGTCGCATCGAGGGCGTGTGGCGCGGGCGCACCCGCACCTACGACATGCGCGGCAAGAAGTTCTGCGTGGTGATGGCCGGCAACCCGTACACCGAGTCCGGCGAGGTCTTCAAGATTCCGGACATGCTGGCCAACCGCGCCGACATCTACAACCTCGGCGACGTGCTGGGCGGCATGGAAGATGCGTTCACCCTGAGCTACATCGAGAACAGCCTCACCTCCAATCCGGTCCTGGCGCCCCTGGCCACCCGCGACATGGCCGACCTGTACCTGCTGGTCGAACGCGCGATGGGCAAGGAGGTCTCCACCAACGCGCTCAGCCATGCCTACAGCGGCGCGGAGATCAACGAGATCGTGGCCACGCTGCAGCGCATGCTGCGCGTGCGCGACGTGGTCTACCGGGTCAACCAGCAGTACATCGCCAGTGCCGCGCAGGATGATCGCTACCGCACCGAGCCGCCGTTCCGGTTGCAGGGCAGCTACCGCAACATGAACAAGCTGTCGGAGAAGATCTCGCCGGTGATGAACGAGGCCGAGCTGCAGCAGCTGGTCTCCGACCATTACCAGGGCGAGGCGCAGCTGCTCACCACCGGGGCCGAGGAAAACCTGCTCAAGCTGGCCGAACTGCGTGGCCTGCTGCAGGGCGCCGAGCTGGAACGCTGGCAGCAGATCAAGCGCGACTTCCTGCGCAACAAGGCCATGGGCGCCGACGACAGCGACGTCGGCGGGCGCATGGTGGCGCAGCTGGCCGACATCGCCAGCGCGCTGCAGGTGCCGCCGCCGGCCGCGGCGGCCGAGCAGGAACCGGCGCCGTGGTCGGCGTTGCTGTCGGCGTTGGAGCGGCTGTCGGCGGCGCGTGACGAACCGGTCGTCGCGCCGCCCGCCAGCCCCGCGCCGGCGCTCGCCGAGCCGTTGGCCGATGGCCTGCAGGCGGGGCTGGCGCCGTTGCTGCAGTTGCTGGGGCAGTCCCACCAGCAGCAGGTGCGCACCGGCGAGACGCTGGCACTGCTGGCCGGCTGGGTGCGCCAGCAGATGGACGCCGAGCCCGCGGCGCGGCAGCGCGTGCGACCGCGGCGCGCGACCACGCCGGAGGAGCGGGCGCTGGATGAGGCGTTGATGCGGCATTTCTACGGCGAGTCGGCCCGTCCGCCGCGTCTGGATGATGTCGCCGGCGACGACGCCCACGCATGAACACCACGCTGCCCGCGCCGGTCGCCGTCGACACGCCGCAGGCGGCGACGCTCGCGTCGTATGGCGATCCGTTGCTGCGGGCGATTGCACGCCGGGCGGATGCGCAGGGCGCGCTGCACGACGGTGGCGCGGCGGGTCTGATCGATGCGCTGGCACGACTCGCACTGGCGTTGCAGGCGGCCGATCCGGCGTCGCTGCGCCGCCAGGCCGGCTGGTGGGGGCGCCTGCTCGGCCGCGACGTCGAGCGCCAGCGCGATGCCGACGCGTTGCAGCCGCAACTGGGCGTGCTGCTGCTGCAGGCCGAGGCGTGCGCGGCGCGGGTGCAGGCCGCCGCGGCGCAGCGGCAGGCAGCGGTCGCCACCAGCGAGCAGGCAGCCGCCGCGCTGCAGCAGTGGGTCGATGCCGGCAGCCAGGCGCTGCCCGGCTTGCCGGGCGGCGATGGCAGCGCGCTGCAGGGGGTGCTGGCCCAGCGCCTGGATCACCTGCGCCGCCTGGCCGCCCTGCAGCGCAGCGAAGCGGCCCAGTGGCAGCTGCTGCTGGCGCAGGACGAGGCGTTGCTGGCGCGCTTCCGCCGCATCGCCGACATCCTGTTGCCGGCCTGGAAACAGGCCACGCTGGCGCGGCACGTAAAGGACCAGGCCCAGCGGAGCCAGCGCGCCGCGCACCTACAGGCCGAGATCGCCGCCGAGGTTGCCTCGGCGCAGGCTAGACTGCGATGAAGACACTGCCCCTACCGGTGCGCCGCCGTCGGCCGCCCAACAGCATGGAGATCCACCGATGACCCAGGACCCGCAGGCCACTTCGACCCTGCCCGTGACCACGGCCGACGTGCTGGACGACGCGGCGCTGCAGGCACTTGGCCTTGGCCAGGACGACCTGCCGAAGATCGAGGAGATCGGGCGTGGGTTGGATGACATCCGGCCCGGCAACCTGCAGGTATTCGGCCGCGACGCCGCCGCCAAGACGGCGGCGTTCTCCAGCCAGCTGCTGGACCAGGTGCGCAACCGCGATCTTGACGCCAGTGGCGACAAGCTGGGCGAGGTGGTGCGCATCGCACGCTCGCTCAAACTCGACGGCCTAGCCGAGCGTTCGAAGGTACCGGTGATCGGCGGCTTGATCGACAAGCTGCGGGCATCCAAGGGCGAGCTGGTGCAGAAGTTCAGCGACACCAACCGCCAGATCGAACAGCTCATGGGGGACGTCGGCAGCCAGCAGGCCCTGATGGGCCAGCGCGTGGTCGAGTTCGACCGCATGCACGAGATCGTCCGCGAGGAGCGCCACGGCCTGGGCCTGCACATCGCCGCCGGCAAGCGCCGGCTCGCCGCGCTGCGTGGCGAACAGCTGGCCGGGCAGGGCCAGGATGATCCGCAGCAGCGCATCCGCCAAGGCGAGCTGGACAACGCGATCCGCCTGATCGACAAGCGCGTCGGCGACCTGGTGGTCATGCAGCACGCGGCCGACCAGTCGCTGCCCATGATCCGCCTGATCCAGGCCAACGCGATCCTGCTGGTCGAGAAATTCAACACCGTCCGCGACATCACCATTCCGTCGTGGAAGCGCCAGTTCGCCATCCAGTTGTCGTTGGGCGAGCAGAAGAACGCGGTCGCGCTGTCCAACGCCATCGACGACGCCACCAACGAGATGATGCGCCGCAATGCCGACCTGCTGCGCCAGACCACCGTGGAAACGGCCAAGGCCAACCAGCGTGCGGTGATCGACGTAGCCACCCTGCGCCACGTGCATGAGCAGCTGATCGCCACCGTCGAGGAAGTGCGCACCGT
This sequence comes from Stenotrophomonas sp. BIGb0135, assembly GCF_024810105.1. GTDB lineage: Bacteria > Pseudomonadota > Gammaproteobacteria > Xanthomonadales > Xanthomonadaceae > Stenotrophomonas > Stenotrophomonas maltophilia_AB. The sequence goes on along the minus strand of NZ_JANUDX010000003.1, from coordinate 114,313 downwards.
CCACCGCGAGGGCATGCAGCAGCGCCAGCAGGCCGAAGTCGAACTGGCACGTCTGCGCGACGACGTGCAGCAGCGCCTGGCCGCCCCGACCACGTAACCCCACGCCACGCAGCCATCGGATCCACCGGCAAGCGCGCCGCGCGCCGCGCGGCATCCACGCATGGCGTGGATCTACGGGATGCCGGATCGAGCGGCCAGATCCATCCCTCCACCAACCATCGTAGATCCACGCCATGCGTGGATGCTCTCCGTCCCGCCATCATGATCCGTGACCGAAAACGCGCCGCGCGTGGCGCGGCATCCACGCATGGCGTGGATCTACGGGACGCCGGATCGAGCGGCCCGGTCCATCCCACCACCGAGCACCGTAGATCCACGCCACGCGTGGATGCTCTCCGTCCCGCCACCATGAACCGTCACCGGAAACGCGCCGCGCCTTGCGCGGCATCCACGCATGGCGTGGATCTACGGGATGCCAGATCGCGCGGCCAGATCCATCCCTCCACCAACCATCGTAGTTCCACGCCATGCGTGGATGCTCTCCGTACCGCCACCATGAACCGTCACCGAAAACGCGCCGCGCCTTGCGCGGCATCCACGCATGGCGTGGATCTACGGGATGCCAGATCGCGCGGCCCGGAACATCCCACCACCGAGCCCCGTAGATCCACGCCATGCGTGGATGCTCTCCCACCCGACGCTGCATAGTTCGCCGACGCCTGAAGGAGCGGGGTGGCGATACAAGGCCGACAAGCCCGCACGCACCCTTTGCTTATGGCCAGTCCTCGCCTTCGCTACGGTCGTCAATCGCAACCCGGAAGCACGTATCTGTTGACGCTGGTCGTGGCCGGGCGCTGTCGCCTGTTCCTGGATCCCGGCAACGTGGCGCTGGTGGTGGAATCGCTTCGATACGCCGAACGCAACGGTTACAGCCGCAGCACCGCCTGGGTGGTGATGCCTGACCATGTCCATTGGTTGATGGAACTGCGGAGAGGCTCGCTGGCCAGTTGCATGGGCCTGTTGAAATCGCGCAGCGCCAGGCTGCTCAATCTGAGGTTGGGCAGGCAGGGGCAGCTCTGGCAGCATGGCTATCACGACCACGCCCTGCGTGATGACGAGTCGCTTGTCCACGCCGCCCGCTACGTCATGACCAATCCGATCCGCGCCGGCCTGAGCAGCGCGATCGGCGAGTACCCCCACGCCTGGAGTCGATGGCCGTAGATCCACGCCATGCGTGGATGCTCTCCGTCCCGCCACCATGCACCGTCACCGAAAACGCGCAGCGCGTCGCGCGGCATCCACGCATGGCGTGGATCTACGGGATGTCGAATCGCGCGGCCCGGAACATCCCGCCACCGACCATCGTAGATCCACGCCATGCGTGGATGCTCTCCGTTCCGCCACCATGAACCGTCACCGAAAACGCGCCGCGCGTCGCGCGGCATCCACGCATGGCGTGGATCTACGGGATGCCGGATCGCGCGGCCCGGAACATCCCGCCACCGACCATCATAGATCCACGCCACGCGTGGATGCTCTTCGTTCCGCCACCATGAACCGTGACCGAAAACGCGCCGCGCGTGGCGCGGCATCCACGCATGGCGTGGATCTACGGGATGTCGAATCGCGTGGCCCGGTCCATCCCACCACCGACCATCGTAGATCCACGCCACGCGTGGATGCTCTCCGTTCCGCCACCATGAACCGTCACCGGAAACGCGCCGCGCCTTGCGCGGCATCCACGCATGGCGTGGATCTACGGGATGTCGACTCGCGCGGCCCGGTCCATCCCACCACGGAGCATCGTAGATCCACGCCATGCGTGGATGCTCTCCGTACCGCCACCATGAAACGTCATCGAAAACGCGCCGCGCGGCATCCACGCATGGCGTGGATCTGCGCGATCACGGTTCGTTCGGCCCACGCCGGTGTGGATCCCCACGATCGTGGATCGTTCGGCCCATTCCAGCATCCACGCCATCGTGGATCCCCACGATCGCGGATCGTCCGGCCCATTCCAACATCCACGCCATCGTGGATCCCCACGCTCGCGCCTCCTCCGGCCTGAACCAATATTCCCCAGGGCGTGGACCCCAGATCCGGGATCGCCGGTTGTCCGCCCACGCCCAGACCCACGCGCAACTGCGAGGCCCGGTCAGGCGCGCGCCAGTTGCGCGGCCAGCCACCCGGCCAGCGCATCCACCCGTGGATCGCTCGCGCCCTCCGGCGTCGCCAGCACCCAGAATCCGCCGGTGGCGGCAAAGCCCCACGGGGCCAGCAGTCGCCCGGCGGCCAGTTCGTCGGCCACCAGCGGCTCCGGTGCGATCGCCACGCCCAGCCCGGCCACCGCCGCCTCCAGCAGGTAGTACAGGTGCTCGAAGCCGTTGCCGAGCTGCAACCGCGCCGGGTCCAGGCCGTGTGCCAGCGCCCAGGCCGGCCAGGCTTGGGGGCGCGAGGTGGTGTGCAGCAGTGGCTCGCCGAGCAGGGTCGACGGCGGGCGCTGGCGCAGCCGCGCCGCGGCCGGATGCTGCGGGCTCACCACCACGCCCACCCGCTCCGGCGCCAGTTCGCGCACCTGCCAGCCTGGCGGCCACGGCGGCTGGGCCAGCAGCAGCACCGCGTCCAGCGATTGCTGTGCCTCGGTGAAGCTGCCGTCCTGCGCGGACCAGTGCAGCGGCACCTGCGGCAGGTCGGCCTGCAGCACCTGCAGCCGCGGAATCATCCAGCGCGCCAGGATGCTGCCACTGCAGCCCAGCACCAGCGCGTCGGCGCGCTGGCGGCGTTGCAGGGCGGCGACCGCCTCACGGATCTGCCCGAACGCGCCGGCGCAGGCCTGCTGCAGGGCCTCGCCGGCCGCGGTCGGGCGCAGCCCGCGGCCATCGCGCTCGAACAGCGCCACGCCCAGATGCTCCTCCAGCACGCGCAGCTGGCGGCTGATCGCCCCGTGGGTCACGTGCAGGGACGCAGCCGCACGGCCCACCCCGCCCAGGCGGGCGGTCGCCTCGAAACTGCGCAGGGCGTTCAGGGGCGGCAGGGGTGGGGTGCTCATGTGAGTTTTCCTGACGGGTTGTCGCAGATAATATCGATATTGCTGTCATGACATGTGCGTTAAATTGTCAGCCTGTCTCAACCGGCTGTCGCGCCATGTCCGCATCCCCCATTACCGATTTCCACGCCTACCCCGACGCGAACGGCCATTTCGGCCGCTATGGCGGCAGTTTCGTGGCCGAAACCCTGATCGGGCCGCTGCAGGAGCTGGCCGCCGCGTACGACGCGGCCCGTCGCGATCCGGCGTTCATCGCCGCCTACGACAAGGACCTGACCCACTACGTGGGCCGGCCCAGCCCGATCTACCACGCAGAACGCCTCAGCAAGCAGGTCGGCGGCGCGCAGATCCTGCTCAAGCGCGAAGACCTCAACCACACCGGCGCGCACAAGATCAACAACACCATCGGCCAGGCCCTGCTGGCCGCGCGCATGGGCAAGAAGCGCATCATCGCCGAGACCGGCGCCGGCCAGCATGGCGTGGCCAGTGCCACCGTGGCCGCGCGACTGGGCCTGGAATGCGTGGTGTACATGGGTGCCACCGACATCGAGCGGCAGAAGATCAACGTCTACCGCATGAAGCTGCTCGGCGCGACCGTGGTGCCGGTGACCTCCGGTTCGGCCACGCTCAAGGACGCGCTCAACGAGGCGATGCGCGACTGGGTCACCAACGTGCGCGACACCTTCTACATCATCGGCACCGTCGCCGGCCCGGATCCGTACCCGCGCATGGTGCGCGACTTCAACGCGATCGTTGGCCGTGAAGCCCGCGCGCAGATGTTCACCGATTACGGCCGCCTGCCCGATGCGATCACCGCCTGCGTCGGCGGCGGCAGCAACGCGATCGGCCTATTCCATGCCTTCCTCAACGACCGCGACGTGCGCATCGTGGGCGCCGAGGCGGCCGGTGACGGTATCGAGACCGGCCGCCACGCCGCCTCCATCGCCGCCGGTCGACCGGGCGTGCTGCACGGCAACCGCACCTACGTGATCTGCGATGACGACGGCCAGATCATCGAGACCCATTCGGTGTCGGCCGGCCTGGATTACCCGGGCGTGGGTCCCGAGCACGCGTTCCTGGCCGATGCCGGCCGCGCCGAGTACGTCGGCATCACCGATGACGAAGCCCTGGCCGCATTCCACCAGCTGGCCCACAGCGAGGGCATCCTGGCCGCGCTGGAATCCAGCCATGCGGTGGCGCAGGCGATCAAGCTGGCGCGCGAGCTGCCCAGCGACAAGCTGGTGCTGTGCAACCTGTCCGGGCGTGGCGACAAGGACGTGCATACCATCGCCGCGCGCGAGGGCCTGATCCTGTGAATCCACTGCTGCGCCAGGGAAGTGCGCTGCTGATCGTGGTCGGCCTGAGTGGCTGCACCGCGCCGGATCCGCCGGTGCTCGCGGCCGCACCTTCGACACCGGCGGCGATCGCCCCGGCGCGGGTGCCGGCGAGCAACGACGATGACATCGCCAATCGTCCCATCCAGGACGATCCTGAGCCGGTACCGGCAAAGGAGGGCACCGATGAACCTGGCCCCGCCGTGGTCTCGGTCGCGCTGGATCATGCCGGTGACATGGTGGTCGGGCAGCGCTTCACCGCCGCCGACGCCGATGCGAACTGGCATTCGGCCGGCCTGAGCGAAGGGGGGCAGCTGGGCGGCTGCGAGTATTACGAGCGCGGCAGCCTGCCCGAGGGCATCTCGATGATGGTCGACGACGACCACGTGCAGCGCTTCGACCTGAGCCTGCTGGACGGTTCGGACGAAACCATCACCCAGGCCGGCCCGTTCGGACTGCGCCTGGGCATGTCGCGCGCCGAGGCGCTCAAGCGCCTGCCCAGGGGCAGCACCCACAAACCGCACGCGTACGATCCGGAAACGGGCGAGTACCTCACCTGGCAGGACCCCGGCTCGGATCTGGCGATCCGGCTGGAGATCTTCGAGGGCAAGGTGTCGATGTTGTACTGGGGCGCCAGTGGCGCCGTTGAATTGATTGAAGGATGTGCCTGAAATGTCAGTGGACCGTATCGATGCCTGTTTTGCCCGCCTGCGCGCTTCCCGGCGCAAGGCGCTGATTCCCTTCATCACCGCCGGCGATCCGGGCCTGGATGCGACCGTGCCGGTGATGCATGCGCTGGCGGCGGCCGGTGCCGACGTGATCGAACTCGGCGTGCCGTTCTCCGACCCGATGGCCGATGGCCCCACCATCCAGCGCAGCTCCGAGCGCGCGTTGGCGCGCGGGGCAGGGCTGCGCTACGTCTTGGAAACGGTGGCCGCGTTCCGCCGCGACGATGCCACCACCCCGGTCGTGCTGATGGGCTACCTGAACCCGGTCGAGATCCACGGCACCGCGCGCTTCGCCGAGGCGGCCATCGCCGCCGGCTTGGACGGGGTGCTGCTGGTCGACCTGCCGCCCGAGGAAGCCGCCGAAACCCGCGATATCTTCACCGCCGCGGGGCTGGCGCTGATCCTGCTGGCCTCGCCGACGACCGCCGATGCGCGCCTGGACACCCTGTCGACGATGGCCCAGGGCTACCTCTACTACGTCAGCTTCGCCGGCGTGACCGGTGCCTCCGAGCGCCTGGACAGTGGCGCGGCCAGCACGCGCCTGCGTGACCTGCGCCGCCGCTCGACGGTGCCGGTGGTAGCCGGTTTCGGCATCAAAGACGCGGCCAGTGCCGCGGCGATGGCGGTCGAGGCCGATGGCGTGGTGGTCGGCAGCGCGCTGGTGGCGGCCCTGGGCGAGGCCACCGATGCTGCCGATGCCGCGCGGATCGCGGCGGGTTTCCTCACGCCACTGCGACACGCGCTCGACGCCGCCTGAATCACCCAAACGTACGTACCAGAATGGTTTGCGCCAGCCCCCCGGCAACCGCCGGGGGGTGCCCGAGCATGGAAACGGTGAGCTAGACTGTCCGCCTTTGCGGCCCCCGGGCCGCCCTGAACGGAAGTAGCATCCCGCATGAGTTGGCTCAGCAAGTTGATGCCGTCTGGCATCCGCACCGACAACGTCCCCAGCAAGAAGCGCAGCGTCCCCGAGGGCCTGTGGGAGAAGTGCAGCAACTGCGGCAGCGCGCTGTACGGTCCTGAGCTGGAAGAGAACCTGGAAGTCTGTCCCAAGTGTGGCCACCACATGGCCATCCGCGCCCGCGCCCGCCTGGCCTCGCTGTTCGATGCGGACAGCACCACCGAGATCGCCGCGCGCCTGGGACCGACGGACCTGCTCAAGTTCAAGGACCAGAAGAAATACAGCGAGCGCATCAAGGCCTCGCAGAAGAACACCGGCGAGTACGACGCACTGATCGCCATGCAGGGCCTGCTCAAGGGGCGCCCGCTGGTGGCCTCGGCCTTCGACTTCGCCTTCATGGGTGGCTCGATGGGCTCGGTGGTCGGCGAGCGTTTCTCGCTGGCCGCTGAGAAGGCCCTGGACATCGGCGCTCCCTACGTGTGCTTCTCCGCCAGTGGCGGCGCACGCATGCAGGAAGGCCTGTTCTCGCTGATGCAGATGGCCAAGACCTCGGCCGCGCTCGGCAAGCTGCGCGAAGCGGGCCTGCCCTACATCTCGGTGTTGACCCACCCGACCACCGGGGGCGTGTCGGCATCGTTCGCGATGCTGGGCGACATCAACATCGCCGAACCGCAGGCGCTGATCGGCTTCGCCGGCCCGCGCGTGATCGAACAGACCGTGCGCGAGAAGCTGCCGGAAGGCTTCCAACGCTCCGAGTTCCTGCTTGAGCACGGTGCCATCGACCAGATCTGCGACCGCCGCGAGATGCGCGAGCGCCTGGCCGACCTGCTGGCCCTCCTGGGCCGCCAGCCGGCACCGGTCGCGGACGAGGCGGCCTGATGGGGGGGCGCAAGTACTTCGGCACCGACGGCATCCGCGGTCGGGTCGGGCAGGGCGTGATCTCGGCTGACTTCGTGCTGCGCCTGGGCAATGCGCTCGGCCGCGTGCTGACCGAACGCAACGGCCACCGTCCCGGGCACCGCCCGGTGGTGGTGATCGGCAAGGACACGCGCATTTCCGGTTACATGTTCGAAGCCGCGCTGGAGGCCGGCCTGGTTGCCGGCGGCGTGGACGTGCAGCTGCTCGGCCCGATGCCGACCCCGGCCGTGGCGTTCCTCACCCGCACCCTCGGTGCCGACGCCGGCATCGTCATCAGCGCCTCGCACAACCCGCACTACGACAACGGCATCAAGTTCTTCTCCGCCGATGGCGAGAAGCTCGACGATGCCACCGAGCTGGCGCTGGAAGCGGCGCTGGACGGGGCGTTCACCACCGCCGAGTCCGACCGGCTCGGCAAGGCGATGCGCGCGCGCGATGCCGTCGGCCGCTACATCGAGTTCTGCAAGGCCAGCGTGCCGCGCGCCTTCGACCTGCGTGGGCTGAAGATCGTGCTGGACTGCGCGCACGGGGCCACCTACCACATCGCACCGCTGCTGTTCCGCGAGCTGGGGGCGGAGGTGGTCACCATCGGCGCCGAACCCAACGGCGTCAACATCAACGATGGCGTCGGCTCGATGCACATCGACAACCTCGCCGCGAAGGTGCGCGAGGTGGGGGCAGACCTGGGCATCGCCTTCGACGGCGACGGCGACCGCGTGCTGATGGCCGACGACCAGGGCAATCCGGTCGACGGCGACGACCTGCTGTACGTGCTGGCCTCGTCCTGGCAGCGCAATGGCCGCCTGCGCGGCCCGGTGGTGGGCACGCTGATGACCAACTTCGGCCTGGAACAGGCGCTGGAGCGCATCGGCCTGCCGTTCGTGCGCAGCAACGTCGGCGACCGCTACGTGCACCAGGCGCTGGTCGAAGGTGGCGGCGTGCTCGGTGGCGAAGCCTCCGGCCACCTGCTGTGCCTGGACCGCGCCACCACGGGCGATGCCATCGTGAGCGCGCTGCAGGTGCTGGAAGTGCTGCGCCGTGAGGGCCACAGCCTGCGCCAGTCGCTGCAAGGCCTGCACAAGGTGCCGCAGAAGACGGTCAACGTGCGCCTCGGCGATGTGTCGGCCAAGGCCACGGTGCAGGCGGAGACGGTGCAGGCGGCGCTGGTTGCCGCCCAGCAGGCCGTGCAGGGCCGCGGCCGCGCGTTCCTGCGCCCGTCCGGGACCGAGCCGGTGGTGCGTGTCACCGTTGAAGCCGACACGGCCGAGCTGATGCAGTCCACGCTGGACAATCTGTCCAGCGCGGTCAAGGCAGCCGCTGCCGCCTGACGCGCGTCCGGCATGACGGTCGGTGTACCGACCAACGAAAACGCCCCGGGTTTCCGGGGCGTTTTCTGTTGCGGGCTGGCGCGCATGGAGACGCCGGCGTTGCCGGCCTACGGCCCCGGCACCATCTTCTTCTGCCTGGCCTTGAAGCGATTGAACAGCGGCCCGATCAGCGGGTGGTAGCTCCAGGCGATGCGCTTGCGCAGCCAGCTGGCCGGACGGTTGCGGATGGCGAAACGATAGATGTGTTCCGGATCGCCGCCCACCACGTTGCGCCCGAACGGATGCGTCGTATGCAGGTAGCGGAAGCCCTGCGCGCGCGCGACCGGCAGATAATCCTCGTCGAAATCGCCGTAGGGCCAGCACAGCGTGTCCGAGACCTCGCCCAGCTGCTGCTGCAGTATCAGGCGCGCCATCGACAGATCGCGGGTAATGCCCTCGCGCTTCTGCTCGCGGCTGATGTCCTGCTTCATCCAGCGCGTATGCGTGTGCGTGTGGCAATGCACTTCGAACGTGCCGGCGGCGATCATCTCGCGCGCTTCGCTCCAGCGCATCATCACATCATCGGCGCGGCCCTCGCGCAGGATCGCCGCCTCGCAGCCGCGGTGGTCCGGCGTTTCCGGCAGGGTGGCACCGGCCTGGCCGGCATGCGGCCGCGCGGGGCCTTCGCCCATCCAGCCGGTCACCACGAACACCACCGCATGCATGCCGTATTTCTGCAGGATCGGATGCGCGTACACCCAGTTGTCCAGGTAGCCGTCATCGAAGGTGATCACGATCGACCTGCGCGGTACCGGCTTGCCGGCCAGGAAGTCGGCGTACTGCGCCAGGGTCAGCGAGGTCCAGCCGTTGCGGGCCAGCCACGCGATCTGGCTCTCGAAATTCTCCGGCGACACCGTGATCATGCCCGGCGAGGGGCTGACGTGGTGGTGCATCAATACCGGCACGGATCTAGCGTTGGCCATGGCCCAGTTCCTTCAACCACTGGTGGTAGTAGTGTTCGGTCGCTTCGGTATGCCCCGACGGGGTGAAGCGTTGGGCGGTGCGCATCCATTCCCAGCCGGCACGGCCCATGCGCTGGCGCTGCTCGGGGTTCTCGACCAGGGTCTGCAGTGCGTGGCTGAGCGCGTCCCGATCGCCGAGCGGGGCGAGCATAGCATTGCTGCCTTCGAGCACCATCTCCGGTACCCCGCCCACGCGCGTGGCCACGATCGGCACGCCCACGTGGGCCGCTTCCAGGAACACCGTGCCGGCCGCTTCCTTGTGCGTGGCCAGCGCGAAGATATCGAACGCGGCCATCAACCGGCACGCGCCCAGGCGGAAGCCGAGCAGGTGCACCTGCGCTTCCAGGCCGAGCTCGCGGCGCAACGCCACCAGCCTGTCCATCATCGGCTGGCCATCGCCCACGATCACCAGCTGCAGGTTGGAGTGCTGGCGGCAGAGCGGGGCGATCGCGTGCAGCAGGTCGATATGGCCCTTGGGCTCGCGCAACACCGCCACGCAGCCGACCACGATCTGCGCCGCATCAAAACCGAGCTCGCGGCGCACCTCCGCGCGGGTGTCCTGCACGCATTGCCAGGGATCCTCGGCGTCGATCTGCGACCACTGCGGCGGCACCGCGATCGGCGGCACGATGCCGATGCGGCCATCGTCCACCCCGCGCGACACCAGCAACTGCTTGACGTAGCTGCTGACGGTCATCACCCGGTGCGGCAGGCCGGTGTAGGTGAGCAGCGAATTGATGGGGCTCATCAAGTGGCGCGAGCGCACGACCAGGCGCGCGCCCCCCAGGCGTGCACCCGCGGCGGCGATCAGGCTGTCGCGGCGGCTGGTGGTGTTGACCACGTCGAATCCATGGCGGGCCACCAGCTGTTTGACCGACCAGATGCCCCGCACCAGCCGCAGCAACCCGCCCATTTTCAGGTAATGCACGGTGAAGCCGGCTTCGCGCGCGGTCTCGCCCAGGCGGGCCCCGGGCTGGCACAGCAGGGACACGTCGTGACCGCGGTCGCGCATGGCCAGCATGTGGCGATAGATATAGATCTCCTGGCCGCCGAATCCCTTGGCGGCCTCGGTGTGCAGGATCTTCAGCGGCGCGAACGCCGCCGGGGCATTCACCGCTGACCTGTCCAGGACCGGCGTGGCGCGCCGGGGTACGGGCGCGGCGGTCACCGTGCCATGCGCCGTGAGCGCGTGGTTCGGGGACAGGGAAGGGGCGGGAACGCTGGGGTGGAAAGCATCCATGGAGCGGCTCGGGTGGCGCAGGAGGGCAGGGGACGTGGCGGCGGCTGCGTCGGCGACCCGTCCAATCGAGGCGGGCGGCGCATTGTATCGGTTTGTATCTTTGTATCGGCAGTGCCGGTGGTCGGATCTGGCACAATGTTCAGCCGGGCCACAGTGGTGGCCCGCGACCCATCCGAACTAGCCAGGAACCGCTGTGAGCCAGATCCCGACCCTCGATATCACCCGTTTCGATAGTGACCGCGACGCGTTCGTCGCCGAACTGGGCGCGGCCTACCGCGAATGGGGATTCGCGGGCATCCGCAACCACGGCATCCCGCAGGCCGACATCGACGCCGCCTACGAGGTCTTCAAGGCCTTCTTCGCGCTGCCGGAGGAGACCAAGCGCAAGTATCACGTGCCGGGCAGTGGCGGTGCGCGCGGCTACACGGCATTCGGGGTGGAGACGGCCAAGGGCTCGCAGCACTTCGACCTGAAGGAGTTCTGGCACATCGGTCGCGAGATCCCGGATGACTCCAAGTACCGGGACGTGATGGCGCCGAACCTGTGGCCGAGCGAGGTCCCGGGCTTCCGTGAGCGCGGCTACGGCCTGTACCAGGCGCTGGACCAGTTGGGCTCGCGGGTGCTGTCGGCATTGGCCCTTCACATCGGCCTGCCGGAAGACTTCTTCGCCGACAAGACCAACAACGGCAATTCGATCCTGCGCCCGATCCACTACCCGCCGATCACCGCGGAGAACATCCCGAACGTGCGCGCCGGCGCGCATGGGGACATCAACTTCATCACGCTGCTGGTGGGGGCGAGCGCGGCCGGGCTGGAAGTGCAGGCGCACGATGGCAAGTGGGTGCCGTTCACGTCGGACGCGGACACGATCGTGGTCAACATCGGCGACATGCTGCAGCGCCTGACCAACCATGTGTACCCGTCGACCATCCACCGCGTGGTCAACCCCCCGGGTGAGCAGGCGCGCCAGCCGCGCTATTCGGTGCCGTTCTTCCTGCACCCGAACCCGGATTATCTGATCGACGTGCTGCCGACCTGCATCACCCCGGAAAACCCGAGCCGCTACCCGGAGCCGATCACGGCCCACGGTTTCCTGGAAGAGCGCCTGCGCGAGATCAAGCTGAAGTAAGCGATCCGTCGGGACAAACGAGAGGGCCGCCGCAAGGCGGCCTTCTTCATTCCGCGCCGTGCCGGCTTCTGGCTGGCTCCAGGCACTGCTGCCCTGGCTGCATTCGGCTATTCGCTGCCCCGTGCAGGGCGAGCACTGCCATGCCCAGCCGGGACGCGCCGTAAATCCGTCCCTGGTGGCTCGACGGGCGCCATCCTTGGCGCCCGACGGTCCCGCCTGTCATCGCAGCGCTCGCCCCCGGCAGATTGCCTCGGCGGAGGGCAGGGCAGATTCAGTGCCGCCCCGCTGCTTCGTCGCCGTCCCATGCAGGCCGACACATTGTCAGAGGGCGGGCGTGGGTGGGTTGGCGGGGCCGTTATGCGCCATGGATGGCGCATAACGAGCCCCATGGGTGAGAGCGCATTGCTTGCGAGGCACTGGCTCGCATGCGTTCGAACGCACAGCCGCCAGCGGCTGGGCCGGGCCGCGGAGCGGGGTTCACGGCGTGTCCCGCCAACCCACCCATGCTCGCCCAGCCCGGGGACGTCCCCTGCTGCCGTTGCCGTTGCTTTTGACTCGAGCCCGCAGCGAAAAATAAATATCCAATTGAAATGTAAGCGTTTTCCCACCAACGCCATTTCGTTTCATCCGTTATCATGGGCGGCTGATACCAATGGAGCACCGCCATGCGCCGCAAGATCGTCGCCGGTAACTGGAAGCTGCACGGCAGCCGCCAATTCGCCACGGACCTGGTCAGCGACCTGGTTGCCAGCCTCCCGTGTGACGGCGTCGACGTGGTGATCCTGCCCCCGTTGCCCTACCTGGGCGAGCTGGTCGAGGCCTTCGAGGGCCGCGCCATCGCTTTCGGCTCGCAGGACGTCAGCTCCAATGAAAAGGGCGCCTACACCGGCGAAGTCTCCGCCGCGATGCTGGCCGAAGTCGGCGCCCGCTATGGCCTGGTCGGGCACTCCGAACGTCGCCAGTACCACGCTGAAAGCAGTGAGCTGGTCGCCCGCAAGTTCGCCGCCGCCCTGCATGCCGGGCTGGTGCCGGTCCTGTGCGTGGGTGAGACCCTCGAGCAGCGCGAGGCGGGCCAGACCGAGCAGGTCATCGCCGGCCAGCTCGCTCCGGTCCTCGATCTGGTCGGCCCGGCCGGCTTCCAGCATGCGGTTGTCGCCTATGAGCCGGTCTGGGCGATCGGCACCGGTCGCACCGCCTCCAAGGAGCAGGCCCAGCAGGTCCATGCGTTCATCCGTGGCGAAGTGGCCAAGCTCGATGCTAGAATCGCTGATTCGTTGCCGATCCTGTACGGCGGCAGCGTGAAGCCCGACAACGCAGGGGAACTGTTCGCGCAGCCCGATGTCGATGGTGGGCTGGTGGGCGGCGCCTCGTTGGTAGCCGCGGACTTCCTGGCCATCGTCGATGCGGCGGCCGGGCGCTGATTCGTAATGTTGCCGGCTGACCGCCGGCACGACATGTCCGAGGACGGATTCGAAATGCTGATGTTGATCCTCAATGTGGTCTACGTGCTGGTGGCGGTCGCCATGATCGCGCTCATCCTGATGCAGCGTGGTTCCGGTGCGGCCGCAGGGTCGGGTTTCGGCGCCGGCGCCTCGGGGACCGTGTTCGGCGCGCGTGGCGCGTCCAACTTCCTGTCCAAGTCGACCAAGTGGCTGGCCGTGGTGTTCTTCGGCATCAGCCTCTTCATGGCCTGGTACGCCAGCCATGGTTCGCGTCCGGCCAGCGGCCAGGACCTCGGCCTGATGTCGGCTCCGGCCGCATCCGCGCCGGCCGCCCCGGCAGGTGAGCTGCCGGCCGTGCCAAAGGCCCCGGAAACCGCTGTCCAGCAGCCGGTTCCGCCGGCAACTGTGCCGGCTCAGGCGGAAACTCCGAAATCTGGTGAAGAAAAGCCTTCGGAAGGCACCCAGACTCGCTGAAGACGGTTACAATATGCGGCGCACTGAGGGAATCCGATAGGAACCCCCTTGCTGCGAACGTAAGCCCAGGTGGCGGAATTGGTAGACGCACTACCTTGAGGTGGTAGCGACGAGAGTCGTAGGGGTTCGAGTCCCCTCTTGGGCACCATTTTGTTTGTAAGCGGGTTCGTCTGGCGCGCAAAGCGCCAGGTAGCGGTATCCGTCCACTCCCCCATGCCAAAGCGCCTGCAGGCGCAGCGGCAGAGGCAAGAGAGAATCGCTGTGCTGGCCGAATATTTGCCGTCTCTGCTGTTTCTGATCGTTGCCACCGGTATCGGCGTATCGCTGATGCTGGTCGGCCGATTCCTCGGTCCACGACGTCCTGATCTGAAAAAGCTCTCGCCGTACGAATGCGGCTTCGAGGCTTTCGAGGACGCGCGCATGAAGTTCGATGTGCGCTACTACCTGATCGCGATCCAGTTCATCGTATTTGACTTGGAAATCATCTTCATCGTGCCGTGGACCCAGGTCTTCATGGAACTGGGCGCACGTTCGCTGGTCACGATGGGCCTCTTCGTAGGCATGCTTTTCCTCGGTTTCATTTACGTCTGGAAGAAGGGAGCGCTGGAATGGGAGTGATTCAGACGCTCGACGGCCTGATGAACAACCCGGTCCCGGAAGGGCGGGTCGACGACATCCTGCGCCCCGAGGGCGACAACCCGCTGCTGGAAAAGGGTTACCTGACCACCAGCGTCGACGCCCTGCTGAACTGGGCGCGTACCGGGTCGATGTGGCCGATGACCTTCGGCCTGGCCTGCTGCGCCGTCGAAATGATGCATGCCGGTGCCGCGCGCCTGGACCTTGACCGCTACGGCGTGGTGTTCCGCCCGTCGCCGCGTCAGTCCGACGTGATGATCGTGGCCGGCACCCTGGTCAACAAGATGGCCCCGGCGCTGCGCAAGGTCTACGACCAGATGCCGGACCCGAAGTGGGTCATCTCCATGGGCAGCTGCGCCAACGGTGGCGGCTACTACCACTACTCCTATGCAGTGGTTCGTGGCTGTGACCGCGTGGTGCCGGTGGACGTTTACGTCCCGGGCTGCCCGCCAACCGCCGAAGCGCTGGTGTACGGGATCCTGCAGTTGCAGAAGAAGATCTGGCGTACGCAGACCATCGCCCGCTGACCTCCCTCCTGACTAGAGCACGCCAAGCCCCCATGGCAGAGCAAGCACCTTCCTTCATCGACCGACTCTCCGCACGTTTTGCTGGTGCGCAGGTCTTCGTGGTCGAACCCCGCGGCGAAGTGACGCTGGAAGTGCCCGCCGCTGACTGGCATGCCACCGCTGTGGCGCTGCGCGACGAATTCGGTTTCGAGCAGGCCGTGGACCTCTGTGGCCTGGACTACCTCGGTTACGGCAGCGACGAATGGGACACGGCCGATGTGTCGTCCCAGGGCTTCAGCCGTGGCGTCGAGGGCAAGTCCGTCGGCCGTTTCGCGTGGGGCGAGTTCCCCACCCGTGAAACCAGCGACGGCGCCCAGCCGCAGCCGATCCCGCTGCAGCGTTTCGCCGTGGTCGCCCAGCTGCGTTCCTACCAGCACAACCTCACCATGCGCATCCGCTGCTTCGCGCCGAACGAGGAACTGCCGGTGGTCGCCTCGCTGACCGACGTGTGGCCGGGCCTGAACTGGTTCGAGCGCGAGGCGTTCGACCTGTATGGCGTGATCTTCGAAGGCCATCCGGACCTGCGCCGGATCCTCACCGATTACGGCTTCGTCGGCCACCCGTTCCGCAAGGATTTCCCGCTGATCGGCAACGTCGAAGTGCGCTACGACGAAGAGAAGAAGCGCGTGATCTACGAGCCGGTCACCTCGGTGGAGCCGCGTGTCGGCGTGCCGCGCGTGATCCGTGACGATGCCCGTTTCCAGACCGCTGCCGGCGAAAGCGCGCAGTCGGAGGCAGTAAAGTGAGTGCTGATCTGAGCAAGCGTGAACCCCAGGCCCACCAGGCCTTTGCGAGCAACCCGGCCGAACTGCGCCAGGAAATCCGCAACTACACCATGAACTTCGGCCCGCAGCATCCGGCCGCGCACGGTGTGCTGCGCCTGATCCTGGAAATGGACGGCGAAACCATCGTGCGTGCCGACCCCCACGTGGGCCTGCTGCACCGGGGTACCGAGAAGCTGGCCGAATCCAAGCCGTTCAACCAGTCGATCGGTTACATGGATCGCCTGGATTACGTGTCGATGATGTGCAACGAGCACGCCTACGTGCGCGCGATCGAAACCCTGATGGGGATCGAGGCGCCGGAGCGTGCGCAGTACATCCGCACCATGTTCGACGAAATCACCCGCATCCTGAACCACCTGATGTGGCTCGGGTCCAACGCGCTCGATCTGGGTGCGATGGCGGTCATGCTGTATGCCTTCCGCGAGCGCGAAGAGCTGATGGACTGCTATGAAGCGGTCTCCGGCGCACGCATGCACGCGGCGTACTACCGTCCGGGCGGCGTCTACCGCGACCTGCCGGACCGCATGCCCAAGTACAAGGAATCGCGCTGGCACAAGGGTAATGCCCTGAAGAACCTCAACGCCTCGCGCGAAGGTTCGCTGCTGGACTTCCTGGAGAACTTCACCGTCGAGTTCCCCAAGCGTGTCGACGAGTACGAAACCCTGCTCACCGACAACCGCATCTGGAAGCAACGTACCGTCGGCATCGGCGTGGTCACCCCGGAACTGGCCCATGCCTGGGGCATGACCGGCGTGATGCTGCGCGGCTCGGGCGTTGCCTGGGACCTGCGCAAGAAGCAGCCGTACGCCAAGTACGACGCGGTCGATTTCGACATTCCGCTCGGCAAGGAAGGCGACTGCTACGATCGTTACCTGGTCCGCGTGGCCGAGATGCGCGAATCCAACCGCATCATCAAGCAGTGCGTCACCTGGCTCAAGGCCAACCCCGGCCCGGTCATGGTCAAGAACTTCAAGGTCGCTCCGCCCAGCCGCGAGGACATGAAGGACGACATGGAAGCGCTGATCCATCACTTCAAGCTGTTCAGTGAAGGCTACTGCGTCCCGGTCGGCGAAACCTACGCCGCCGTCGAAGCGCCCAAGGGCGAGTTCGGCTGCTACCTGATGTCCGATGGCGCCAACAAGCCGTTCCGCGTGCACCTGCGCGCGCCGGGCTTTGCCCATCTGTCCTCGATCGACTCGATCGTGCGCGGGCACATGCTCGCCGACGTGGTGGCCATGATCGGCACCTACGATCTGGTGTTCGGCGAGGTCGACCGGTGATCCGGCCCGCATGCACGATGCCTGACACCCGCCGGCTGTTGCCGGCGCTGCAGGTTCTGGTTTTTAACGATTTCGTATTCGCTGAGGTCGGCCGATGAAGGCGACAGGTAATTTCGAGGCGGCGCGCGACGTCGACCCGATGGTGGTCTTGAACGACAAGACCCGTGCGCACATCGATCATTGGCTGGCCAAGTTCCCGCCGGATCGCAAGCGCTCGGCTGTCCTGCAGGGCCTGCACGCCGCACAGGAACAGAACGCAGGCTGGCTGACCGACGAGTTGATCGCCGGCGTCGCCAAGTACCTGGACCTGCCGCCGGTATGGGCCTACGAAGTGGCCAGCTTCTACTCGATGTTCGAGCTGGAGAAGGTCGGCCGCCACAACGTCGCCTTCTGCACCAACATCAGCTGCTGGTTGAACGGTGCCGAGGACCTGGTCGCGCACGCCGAGAAGAAGCTCGGCTGCAAGACCGGCCAGTCCACCGCCGACGGCCGCATCTACCTCAAGCGTGAAGAAGAATGCCTGGCCGGTTGCGCCGGTGCGCCGATGATGGTCATCAATGGCCATTACCACGAGCGCCTGACCGTCGAGAAAGTCGACGAGCTGCTGGACGGGTTGGAGTAAGACATGGCACATCATCACGCACCCAGTGGTCCGGTCGGTCCCGCACCGTTGCCGCACCAGGTGGTCTACACCACCCTGCATTACGACACCCCGTGGTCGTATGAGAGCTACCTCAAGACCGGCGGTTACGCCGCGCTGCGCAAGATCCTCGAAGAGAAGATCTCGCCGGAGCAGGTCATCGAGATGGTCAAGCAGTCCAACCTGCGCGGCCGTGGCGGCGCGGGCTTCCCGACCGGCCTGAAGTGGTCCTTCATGCCCAAGGGCACGATGCAGAAGTACATCCTCTGCAACTCGGATGAATCCGAGCCGGGCACCTGCAAGGACCGCGACATCCTGCGCTACAACCCGCATTCGGTCGTGGAAGGCATGGCGATCGCCTGCTACGCCACCGGCTCGACCGTGGGCTACAACTACCTGCGCGGTGAGTTCCACCACGAGCCCTTCGAGAACTTCGAGCAGGCCCTGGCCGACGCGTACGCGAACGGCTGGCTGGGCAAGGATATCCTCGGCAGCGGCGTGGACATCGACATCTACGGTGCGCTCGGCGCCGGCGCCTACATCTGCGGCGAAGAAACCGCGCTGATGGAGTCGCTGGAAGGCAAGAAGGGCCAGCCGCGCTACAAGCCGCCGTTCCCGGCCAACTTCGGCCTGTACGGCAAGCCGTCGACGATCAACAACACCGAGACCTATGCCTCGGTGCCGGCAATCATCCGCAACGGTCCGGAGTGGTTCCAGGGCCTGAGCCTGACCAAGAACGGCGGTCCGAAGATCTTCTCGGTCTCCGGTTGCGTGCAGAAGGGCGGCAACTTCGAAGTGCCGCTCGGCACCACCTTCGACGACCTGCTGGAAATGGCCGGTGGCCTGAAGCCGGGCCGCACCCTCAAGGGCGCGGTCCCGGGCGGCGTCTCGATGCCGGTGCTGAAGGCCGACGAGCTCAAGGGCCTGCAGATGGACTACGACACCCTGCGTGCCCTCGGCACCGGGTTGGGGTCGGGTGCGATCGTGGTGCTGGACGACAGCGTCTGCTGCGTCAAGTTCGCCTGCCGCATCAGCCAGTTCTTCCACAAGGAATCCTGTGGCCAGTGCACCCCGTGCCGCGAAGGCACCGGCTGGATGCACCGCGTGCTCGAGCGCATCGTCGCCGGCAAGGCCACGATGGAAGACCTGCACCAGTTGAAGGCAGTGGCCGGCCAGATCGAAGGCCACACCATCTGCGCGTTCGGTGAAGCGGCGGCATGGCCCATCCAGGGCTTCCTGCGCCAGTTCTGGGACGAATTCGAGTATTACATCGTCAACGGTCATTCGATGGTTGACGGCAAGAAGGTGGAGGCAGCCGCTGCATGAGCGCGCAACCCGTAAATCCGAGCGTGCCACCGGACCACGTGACCGTCGAGATCGACGGCCAGTCGCTGGTCGTGCCCAAGGGCTCGATGATCATCCAGGCCGCCGACAAGGCCGGCATCCCGATCCCGCGCTTCTGCTACCACGAGAAGCTGCCGATCGCGGCCAATTGCCGCATGTGCCTGGTCGACGTGGAAAAGTCGCCCAAGCCGGCGCCGGCCTGCGCCACGCCGGTGATGGATGGCATGAAGGTCGCCACCCGCAGTGAAAAGGCGCTCAAGTTCCAGCGCTCGGTGATGGAATTCCTGCTGATCAACCACCCGCTGGATTGCCCGATCTGCGACCAGGGCGGCGAGTGCGAACTGCAGGACGTTTCGCTGGGCTATGGCCGTTCGGTCAGCCGCTTCAACGAGCGCAAGCGCGTGGTGCCCGACGAGGACATCGGTCCGCTGGTCGCCACCGAGATGACCCGCTGCATCCAGTGCACCCGCTGCGTCCGCTTCACCGCCGACGTTGCCGGTACCTACGAGCTGGGTGGCATGTACCGCGGTGAAAACCTGCAGATCGGCACCTACGACGGCAAGCCGCTGACCACCGAACTGTCCGGCAACGTCGTCGACGTGTGCCCGGTCGGTGCGCTGACCAACAAGGTCTTCCAGTTCCGCGCCCGTCCGTGGGAACTGACCGCGCGCGAATCGCTGGGCTACCACGACGCGATGGGCTCGAACCTGTTCCTGCACGTGCGTCGCGGCGAAGTGCTGCGCGCGGTGCCGCGCGACAACGAGTCGGTCAACGAATGCTGGCTGTCCGATCGCGACCGCTACTCGCACCAGGGCCTGTACAGCGAAGACCGTGCGGTCAAGCCGCTGCGCAAGGTCAACGGCGAGTGGAAGGAAGTGAGCTGGGCCGAAGGCCTGGCTGCGGCCACCGAGATCCTCAAGGCCAACCAGGGCGACCACCTCGGCGTGCTGGTGCATCCGTCCACCTCCAACGAGGAAGGCGCGCTGCTGGCCCGCCTGGCCACCGGCCTGGGCTCGAGCAACATCGACCACCGCATCAACAACCGCGACTTCTCCGACGCCGCCACCGCCGAGGCCTTTGGCCTGCCGCTGGCCGACATCGAAGGCGCCGACAGCATCGTGGTGCTGGGCAGCAACATCCGCCATGAGCTGCCGCTGCTGCACGCCCGCCTGCGCAAGGCGCAGACCACGCGCAACGCGAAGATCCACGCGGTCAACCCGGTGGACTTCGATTTCGCGTTCAAGCTGGCCAGCAAGCAGATCGTCGCCCCGTCGGCCTTCATCGACGCGCTCGGCAACGCCGACCTGCGCGATGCGGTCAAGGGCGCCAACAACGCCGTGCTGATCGTCGGTGCGATCGCCGAAAACCACCCGCAGGCCGCCGCGATCCGCGCCGCCGCGCGTGATTTCGCCGCCGCCACCGGCGCCAAGCTGTGCCGCATCCCGCAGGGCGCCAACGCGATCGGCCTGTCCCGTGCCGGCGTGCTGCCGGCCGGCAAGGACGTCAACGCCATGCTGGCCCAGCCGCGCAAGGCCTATGCCATCTACGGCATCGAGCCGGGCCTGGACTTCGCCGACGCCGCCGCTGCCCGCAAGGCACTGGCCGGTGCCCAGGTGGTGGCCTTCAGCCAGTTCGCCTGCGCCTCCACCCGCGACGTGGCCGACGTGATCCTGCCGATCGGCGCGCTGCCGGAAGTGGATGCCACCCTGACCAACCTCGATGGTCGCGAGCAGTCGGCCCGCGCCGGCGGCAAGCTGCCGGGCGAGGCGCGTGAAGGCTGGCGCGTGCTGCGCGCACTGGGCGGCGAACTGGCCCTGGCCGGTTTCGAGTTCACCGACCTGGCCGGCCTGCGTGCCAGCCTGGCCCCGGTCAGCGTCAGCGTTGCGGCGTCGGCGGCAACGCCGGTGGCGGGCGAGGGCCTGGAAGTGGCCTCGACGGCCGCGATCTACCGCACCGATGCGGTGGTCCGTCGCGCCCAGGCGCTGCAGTCGCATCCGCTCAACAACGCCCCGCGCATCGTGCTCAATGCCGCCGATGCCGCCCGCCTGCAGTTGGCGGAAGGGCAGATGGCCAAGGTCGGCACCGATGCCGGCCGCGCCACGCTGCCGGTGGTGGTCGACGCCCGCGTCGCCGCGGGTGCGGTCTGGATTGAATCGGGCCACGGTGCAACCGCGCCGCTGGGTGCCGCACGCGTAACGGTGGTGGCTGCATGAACGAAATGCTGTTGAACGCGGTCGACCCGCTGCACCAGTGGCTGCTGTCGCTGGGCGAGATCGGCGCGCTGCTCTGGATCATCCTGAAGATCCTGGTGATCGCCATGCCGGTGATCATCTCGGTGGCCTTCTTCGTGGTCTGGGAGCGCAAGCTGATCGGCTGGATGCACGTCCGCCACGGCCCGATGTACGTGGGCATGGGCATCTTCCAGGCCTTCGCCGACGTCTTCAAGCTGCTGTTCAAGGAAATCATCCAGCCGGCCAGCTCGCACAAGGCGATGTTCATCCTTGCGCCGTTGATCACGCTGGCCCCGGCCTTCGCGGCCTGGTCGGTGATTCCCTTCGACGCCAGAATCGTGCTGTCCAACGCCAACGCCGGCCTGCTGTACCTGCTGGCGATGACCTCGCTGGGCGTGTACGGCATCATCCTGGCCGGTTGGGCCTCCAACTCCAAGTACGCGTTCCTGGGTGCGATGCGCGCCTCGGCGCAGATGATCAGCTACGAAATCGCCATGGGCTTCGCCCTGGTCGGCGTGATGATCGCCTCGGGCAGCTTGAACCTGAGCAGCATCGTGATGGCGCAGGCCGGCAGCTCCGGTTTCTTCGACTGGTTCCTGCTGCCGCTGTTCCCGCTGTTCATCGTGTACTGGGTGTCCGGCGTGGCCGAAACCAACCGCGCGCCGTTCGACGTGGTGGAAGGCGAATCGGAAATTGTCGCCGGCCACATGGTCGAGTACTCCGGTGGTGCGTTCGCGCTGTTCTTCCTGGCCGAATACGCCAACATGATCCTGATCAGCTTCCTGATCTCGATCTTCTTCCTCGGCGGCTGGCTGAGCCCGATCCAGGGCTGGGTCACCGCGGACATCTCCCCGTGGATCGACTGGATCTGGAAGGGCGGTTGGCCGTGGCTGCTGCTGAAGGTGTTCTTCTTCGCCAGCGCCTACATCTGGTTCCGTGCCAGCTTCCCGCGCTTCCGTTACGACCAGATCATGCGTCTGGGCTGGAAGGTCTTCATCCCGCTCACCATCGCGTGGATTGCAGTGACGGCGTTGATGGTGTTCTACGGCGTGATCCAGAAGGGCGTCTAAGTGATGAACAGAATTACCCATTACTTCAAAAGCCTGCTGCTGCTTGAGCTGCTCGGCGGTCTGTGGCTGACCCTGAAGTACGCCTTCAAGCCCAAGTACACGCTGATGTACCCGATGGAAAAGTTCCCGCAGTCGCCGCGTTTCCGTGGCCTGCATGCGCTGCGCCGCTACCCCAACGGGGAAGAGCGCTGCATCGCCTGCAAGCTGTGCGAAGCGGTGTGCCCGGCACTGGCCATCACCATCGATTCGGCCAAGCGCGAGGACGGCAGCCGTCGTACCACCCGTTACGACATCGATCTGTTCAAGTGCATCTTCTGCGGCTTCTGCGAAGAAAGCTGCCCGGTGGACTCGATCGTCGAGACCCACATTCTCGAGTACCACTTCGAGAACCGTGGCGAGAACATCGTTACCAAGCCGCAGCTGCTGGCCATCGGTGATCGGCTTGAAGCCGAGATCGCCGAGCGTCGCGCCGCCGATGCCGCTTTCCGCTGAGGTCGAATGATGGATTGGGTAAATATCAGTTTCTGGGTCTTCTCCATCGTGGCGGGCATCTCCGCCGCGGCGGTGATCAGCGTGCGCAATCCGGTCTATGCCGTGTTGTGCCTGATCCTGACCTTCTTCTCCGTGGCCTGCATCTGGATCCTGGTCGGCGCCGAGTTCCTCGGCGTGGCGCTGGTGCTGGTGTATGTCGGCGCGGTCATGGTGCTGTTCCTGTTCGTGGTGATGATGCTGGACATCGACGCCAGCAACCTGCGCGAGGGCTGGGTCCGCTACCTGCCGATCGGCCTGCTGGTCGCCATCACCATGCTGGTGCAGATGCTGGTGCTGATCGGGGTGAAGGGCAGGGCGGTCAATCCGTTCCCGGCCGACAATGCCGCCGCGCTCGCCGCTGACAGCTCCAACATCACCTGGCTGGCGCGCAGCCTGTTCACCGAGTACCTGCTGCCGTTCGAGTTCGCCGCCGTCATCCTGACCGTGGCCGTCGTCGCCGCGGTGATGCTGACCCTGCGCCGCCGTACCGGCCTGAAGACGCAGAACCCGACCGAGCAGACCATGGTCAAGGGCAGCGATCGCCTGCGCGTGGTCAAGATGGACGCCGAAAAGCCGGTGATCCACACCAACACCCGGCCGTCCAGCGACGAGGAGGCAACGCCATGATCACCCTCGGCCATATCCTGGCGCTGGGCGCGCTGCTGTTCTGCATCAGCCTCGCCGGCATCTTCCTCAACCGCAAGAACATCATCGTGCTGCTGATGTCGGTCGAGTTGATGCTGCTGTCGGTCAACATCAATTTCGTCGGGTTCTCGCGTGAACTGGGTGATACGGCCGGACAGCTGTTCGTCTTCTTCATCCTGACCGTGGCCGCGGCCGAGGCCGCCATCGGCCTCGCGATCCTGGTAACCCTGTTCCGTAACCGCCGCACCATCAATGTCGGCGAAGTCGATTCGCTGAAGGGCTGATCCGTAGATGGAAATCACTCTCTCCAAGAGTCTGTTGATCGCAGTGGTGCTCGCACCGCTGATCGGCAGCATCATCGCCGGCCTGTTCGGTCGGCAGGTCGGTCGCATCGGCGCACAGACGGTCACCATCCTGGGCGTCGCCGCCAGCTGCATCATGTCCAGCTACGTGCTGTACATGCTGTTGTGGGGCGGGGCACAGCCGTACAACGCGAACGTCTACACGTTCTTCGAGGTGGGCCAGTATTCGGCGCACGTCGGTTTCATGGTCGACAAGCTCACCGCGATGATGATGGTCGTGGTCACCTTCGTGTCGTTCCTGGTGCACGTGTACACCATCGGCTACATGCAGGATGACCCGGGCTACCAGCGGTTCTTCAGCTACATCTCGCTGTTCACCTTCTCCATGCTCACCCTGGTGATGAGCAACAACTTCCTGCAGCTGTTCTTCGGCTGGGAAGCGGTGGGCCTGGTGTCGTACCTGCTGATCGGTTTCTGGTTCAAGCGCCCGACCGCGATCTTCGCCAACATGAAGGCGTTCCTGGTCAACCGCGTCGGCGACTTCGGCTTCATCCTGGGTATCGCCGGCGTGCTGTGGGTGTTCGGCTCGCTGGACTACGCCACCGTGTTCGCCAACGCGTCGGACATGCTGGTCAACGGCCAGAACTCGCATCTGCAGGTCTGGTCCGGCGCGATCAGCCTGTTCGGCAGCTCGATCCAGATGACCGATGCACCGGTCATCTGGTCGGTGGCCACCATCATCTGCATCTGCCTGTTCATCGGCGCGATGGGCAAGTCGGCCCAGGTGCCGCTGCACGTCTGGCTGCCGGACTCGATGGAAGGCCCGACCCCGATCTCGGCACTGATCCACGCGGCGACCATGGTCACTGCGGGCATCTTCATGGTCACCCGCATGTCGCCGCTGTTCGAGCTGTCGCAGACCGCGCTGAACTTCGTGCTGTTCATCGGTGCCACCACCGCGTTCTTCACCGGCCTGATCGGCATCGTGCAGAACGACATCAAGCGCGTCGTCGCGTACTCCACGCTGTCCCAGCTGGGCTACATGACCGTGGCGCTGGGTGTGTCGGCGTACTCCGCCGCCGTGTTCCACCTGATGACCCACGCCTTCTTCAAGGCGCTGCTGTTCCTGGGTGCCGGCTCGGTCATCATCGCGATGCACCACGAGCAGGACATGCGCAAGATGGGCGGCCTGCGCAAGTACATGCCGATCACCTTCATCACCATGTGGATCGGTACGCTGGCCCTGGTGGGGACGCCGTTCTTCTCCGGCTTCTATTCCAAGGACACCATCATCGAGGCGGCGCAGCACCACGCGCACGTGTCCGACAGCTGGGTCGCTACGTATGGCTACTGGGCGGTGCTGGGTGGCGTGATCGTGACCAGCTTCTACAGCTTCCGCCTGCTGTTCCTGACCTTCCATGGCAAGGAACGCTTCCGCGATGCGCATGACGACCATGGCCACGGCCATGACGACCACCATGCCGCCGACGCCCACCACGGTGACGCGCACCATGACGACCACGGCCATGGCCACGGTCCGCATGAGCCGCACGAGACTCCGTGGGTGGTCACCCTGCCGCTGATCCTGCTGGCGATCCCCTCGATCGTGATCGGTTTCTTCAGCATCGGTCCGATGCTGTACGGCACGGACTGGGCGGGGCACCATGCCGAGCATGCGATCCCGGGCCAGGTGCACTCGTTCTTCACCGGCATCGTCGATTTCTACGACCCGGCGCGCAACACCATTGGTGCGCTGGCCGAAGAGTTCCACGGCCCGGTCGCGTTCGCGCTGCACGGGATGATGGCCCCGGCCTTCTTCCTCACCGTGGCAGGCTTCCTGCTGGCCGTGCTGTTCTACCTGTGGAAGCCGGAACTGGCAGGCAAGGCCCGCAAGACCTTCGCGCCGCTGGTGTCGGTGCTGGAGAACAAGTACGGCTTCGACAAGCTCTGGATCGGCGGTTTCGCCGGTGGCGGCATCAAGCTGGGCAAGGTTTCGCGCGCGATCGACACGAACGTGGTCGATGGTGTGGTGGTCAACGGTTCGGCTCGCCTGATCGATCTGGCGGCCAACCTGCTGCGTCGCACCCAATCCGGTTTCCTCTATCACTACGCCTTCGCGATGATCATCGGCCTGATTGCCCTCCTGGGCGTCCTGATGCATTACCTGCGTTGATGACCTGTACGGAATAAGAAGACGTGTCGAACTGGCCTCTACTCAGTGTTCTCATCTGGCTGCCGATCCTCGGCGGTGCCTTGATCCTTGCCATCCGTGACGCCCAAACCGCCCGCTGGGCGTCACTGGGCGTAGCGGTGCTGACCTTCGTGGCCAGCCTGTCGCTGCTCAGCGGCTACGACGTGGGGAACGACGCGCTGCAGTTCGTCGAGACCCGCGCCTGGATCCCCGCCTACGACATCGGCTACAACCTGGGCGTGGATGGCATCGCGATCGCGCTGATCCTGCTGACCACGCTGGTCTCGGTGCTGGCCCTGATCGGTGCCTGGAGCGCGATCGACAAGCGCGTCAACCAGTACGTGGCCGCCTTCCTGATTCTGGAAGGCGTCACGGTCGGCATCTTCGCCGCGACGGACGCGATGCTGTTCTACGTGTTCTTCGAAGCGATGCTGATCCCGATGTTCCTGATCATCGGTGTCTGGGGCGGCCCGCGCCGCATCTACGCCGCGCTGAAGTTCTTCCTGTACACCTTCCTCGGCTCGGTGCTGATGCTGGTGGCCCTGATCTACCTGTACCTGAAGGGCGGCAGCTTCCAGCTGGCCGACCTGTACCAGCTGCAGCTGTCGGGCAAGGAACAGACCTGGATCTTCTTCGCGTTCCTGATCGCGTTCGCGGTCAAGGTGCCGATGTTCCCGGTCCACACCTGGCTGCCCGACGCGCACGTGGAAGCACCGACGGCCGGTTCGGTGATCCTGGCCGCGATCGCGCTGAAGATCGGTGGTTACGGTTTCCTGCGCTTCAACCTGCCGATCGTCCCGGACGCATCGCAGGAATGGGCCTGGCTGGTGATCACGCTGTCGCTGATCGCAGTGATCTACGTCGGCTTGGTCGCGCTGGTCCAGGACGACATGAAGAAGCTGATCGCCTATTCGTCGATCGCGCACATGGGCTTCGTGACCCTGGGCACCTTCATCGCCATGTGGCTGGTGCGTGACGCCGGCAGCCCGGACGCGGCCCGCCTGGGCCTGCAGGGTGCCATGGTGCAGATGGTCTCGCACGGTTTCGTCTCCGGTGCCATGTTCTCCTGCGTGGGCGTGCTGTACGACCGCATGCACAGCCGCCGCATCGCCGATTACGGCGGCGTGGTCAATGTGATGCCGTGGTTCGCCACCTTTGCCATGCTGTTCTTCATGGCCAATGCCGGCCTGCCGGGCACCAGCGGTTTCGTCGGTGAGTTCATGATCATCATGGCCAGCTTCCAGCGTCATCCGGCGCTCGCGCTGGGCGCGGCGAGCACCCTGGTGATCACGGCGGCCTATACGTTGTGGCTGTACAAGCGCGTGTTCTTCGGTGAGGTGGCCAATGCCCATGTCGCCGAGCTGAAGGACATCAACGGTCGCGAATGGCTGGTGCTGGGTGTATTTGCTGTGGGCACCCTTGCCCTGGGCCTGTACCCCAAGCCGCTGACCGACCTGATGGAGCCCTCGATCGCGAAGCTGGCGATGCAGATCGCATCCAGCAAGCTGCTGTAATCGGGCCGTCGAGAGTATTGATTCCAGGATTTGATGATGACCACCTCGCCGCTGTTGCCACTGACCGCCGCCGACCTGCCGCCGCTCGCACCCGAGCTGGTGCTGATCGGCAGCGCGTTCGCCCTGTTGATCCTCGATCTGTTCATCAGTGAGAAGAACAAGATCTGGACCCATCTGCTCTCGGTCGCCGCACTGGCCGGGGTGCTGTTCATGCTCGCCACGGGAGTGGGCGGGCAGGGCGATGTGTTCCACGGCATGTTCGTCCGCGATACCGCGGCGGATGTGATGAAGACCGTGATCGTGCTGTGCAGCGGCCTGACCCTGGTCTATGGCTGGAGCTACCTGCGTGAGCGCAAGCTGTACCAGGGCGAGATCCCGGTGCTGATCCTGTTCGGCACCGCCGGCATGATGATCCTGGTCTCGGCCGGCAGCCTGCTGATGGTGTACCTGGGCCTGGAACTGCTGGCGCTGTGCTCCTACGCGCTGGTGGCCAGCAACCGTGAGAACGGCCTGGCGTCCGAGGCGGCGATGAAGTACATCGTGCTGGGCTCGCTGGCCTCGGGCCTGCTGCTGTACGGCATGTCGCTGATCTACGGCGCCACCGGTTCGCTGCACCTGGACGTGATCCATGCGGCGATCCCGCATTCGGAAGAGAAGGTGCTGCTGCTGACCGGCGCGGTGTTCATGATTGCCGGCGTGGCCTTCAAGCTTGGCGCGGCGCCGTTCCACATGTGGCTGCCGGACGTGTACCAGGGTGCCCCGGCACCGATAGCATTGTTCATCAGCTCGGCGCCGAAGCTGGCCGCGTTCGGCATGGCCTACCGCCTGCTGGAAGTGGGCGTGGGCCCGCTGTCGGACGAGTGGAAGTATCTGATCGGCGGGCTGGCGGCCTTGTCGCTGGTGGTCGGCAACCTGATGGCGATCGCGCAGACCAACCTGAAGCGCATGCTGGCCTACTCGACGGTGTCGCACATCGGCTTCCTGCTGCTGGGCATCGCCGGCGGCGGCGAGCAAGGCTATGCGGCGGCGCTGTTCTACGCGCTGAGCTACGCGATCATGTCGACGGCCGGCTTCGGCGCGATCATCGCGCTGTCGCGCAACGGCTTTGAGGCGGAGAACATCGACGACCTCAAGGGCTTGAACGCTCGCAATCCGTGGATGGCTGGCCTGGTGCTGTGCATCATGGCGTCGATGGCCGGTATTCCGCCGTTCCTGGGCTTCTGGACCAAGCTGGCAGTGCTGGGCGCGGTGATCAACGGCGGCATGCTGTGGTTGGCGATCCTGGGCGTGCTGTGCGCGGTGGTAGGCTGCTTCTACTACCTGCGCGTGATCAAGGTGATGTACTTCGACGAGCCGGTGGGCGAGCCGCTGCCGGCCAACAACGATAGGGTGCTGGGCGTGGTGCTGGGCGTGAATGCCTTGGCGCTGCTGGCCCTGGGCCTGTCGTGGAACCCGATCATGGTGTGGTGCCAGCAGGCATTTGCACATATTTCATAAAAAACGATACAAACGTGCGCAACTCGTGTAATATTCATCTCCTGAGTTGTTGATGCAGCGGTTTCGCCAGAACATCGTTGCTTGGAAGTCCTTTGGGTCTTCCGCACTCATCCGCTTCTGCTGCGGGGTGGAGCAGTCTGGCAGCTCGTCGGGCTCATAACCCGAAGGTCGCAGGTTCAAATCCTGCCCCCGCTACCATATAGCTCCGGTGCAAGCCGGAGGCAGTGGACGAATCAAGCGATCCCGGCGACGGGGTCGCTTTTTTCGTTGTCTGCCCAGTGCAGGTGCAGGTGCAGGTGCAGGTGCAGGTGCAGGTGCAGGTGCAGGTGCAGGTGCAGGTGCAGGTGCAGGTGCAGGTGCAGGTGCAGGTGCAGGTGCCCACGCCCATGCCGCTGCCGACGCCGCTGCCGACGCCGCTGCAGATGCCGGTGCCGATGCCGATGCCGATGCCGATGCCGATGCCGGTGCCGGTGCCGATGCCGATGCCGATGCCGATGCCGATGCCGATGCCGATGCCGATGCCGATGCCGACGCCGACGCGGTCGAGGGCTGGGTAGAGCCGATCCATGATCGGCTGGCTTTTGCTTTGGCCTTGCCTCTGGCTTCGGATCCGCTCATACGGATCAATTCGGTCATGTTTCAACAGGGGGTTGCGCGGGGGTGAAAACCCCCTTACAATTCCGCTTCTGCTGCGGGGTGGAGCAGTCTGGCAGCTCGTCGGGCTCATAACCCGAAGGTCGCAGGTTCAAATCCTGCCCCCGCTACCACAGAAAATCTGCAGTGCAGATGCAGTAGACGAAAAGGCGATCTCGGCGACGAGGTCGCTTTTTTCGTTGTGGGGGTTTGGTTTTTCATTGCGCAGAGCGCAGAGCGCAGAGCGCAGAGCGCAGAGCGCAGAGCGCAAAGCGCAAAGCGCAAAGCGCAAAGCGAAGGCAGGAACCTGTTCGCGTGCATGTGGGAGGGCGCTGGCATGGGCGGGACTGCGGGGCACGCCGCAAGTACGTCCATGTAGGCTCGTTTTGCGCCATCCATGGCGCAAAATCGGCCCCGCAGTCCCACCCATGCCAGCACCTGCGTGGATGGTCGGTGGCCTGGGGATGCGGGCTGCATCTGATCACGTTCCTGGGGCAGTCATTGCTTGGCGGTGGGTGGCTGGCTGTGGGGGATTGGTGGATTGGGTGGATTGGTGGATTGGGTGGATTGGTGGATGGTTGGTTGGATGATTGATTGATTGATTGGTTGATTGGTTGATTGGTTGATTGATTGGTTGGTAGGTGGGGTGGGGCGGGGCTGGTGTGCTGTCAGCCACCGCCCACGGCTGTTGACCTCAACGACTGACCGTTGATCTGTCCAGGTGGCGGGAGGGGTGGGAGGGCGGGACCGTTTTGCGCCATGGATGGCGCAAATCGAGCCCCCATGGATGGGTTCACGGCGTGTCCCGCCCTCCCGCCCCTCCCGTCACCCGCGACCAGACCAGCCAAAGAGGCGCTCCCGCTCCGCGTCGGTGCTGGCTCTGGCTCTGGCTGCGGCTCCTGCTCCGCTCGGGCCCCGCTTCCGCCACCCACCCCGCCTGTTCAGCTTTCGCGACAACCCACCCCAACCATTGCACCAGCGCGGTGCAACGGCTATCATCAGCGGCTTAGCGGACTGTCCATGCGTATCCTGTCAATGGATGTGAATGGGCCCGCAACCGGCTTCCAGGAACGGCAACCTGTACCCAGGCCGCCGTGACCCCCTCGGAAGACTGGGCTCGCAGGAACGCACGCCGCGTGTGTTCCCGCTACCGGAATCCAGCATGACCGGAGTTGTACCGGACAAGGGGCCCAGCGGGCCCTTTGTTGTTTCCGGGGCATGTCCAGTAGAGCCCGGCCAGCGCGACTGGCCAACCCGTATCTCTTTCAACGAACAAGGCAGACTGTGAGCGACAAGGCAACCGAAATCGCGAATCTGCTCGCCCCCACCGTTCAGTCGCTGGGTCTCGAGCTGCTGGGCGTGGAGTACCTGACTGCCCCAGGGGGTGCGACGCTGCGCCTTTACATCGACGTGCCGCTGGCCGAACAGCCCGAGCGTATCGTCAATATCGACGACTGCGAACGCGTCAGCCGCGAAGTGTCCGCACAGCTGGACGTCGAAGACCCGATCAGCGCCAATTACACGCTGGAAGTTTCTTCCCCCGGCGTAGATCGGCCGCTGTTCACCGCCGAACAGTTCGAGCGCGCCATCGGCGAATCCGCCAAGGTCACGCTGAAGCTGCCGCAGGATGGTCGCCGTCGTCTGCAGGGCGAGATCCTCGCGGTCGATATCGAACAGGGCAACGTCACCTTCAAGGTCGACAACTCTCCGTTCACCGCCGATGTCGAGAATATCGACAAGGCACGCATCATGCCGGACTGGGCCGCCCTCGGCCTGGCTCCGACCAAACCGACTGGCCCGGCACCCAAGCAGGGTGGCAAGGCGAACAAGAAACCATCCAACGAGCCGGCGGCCAAGAAGCCGCGCGCGGAGTGAGCCAATGAGCAAGGAACTTTTGCTGGTAGTGGATGCGGTCGCCAATGAAAAGGGCGTTCCGCGTGAAGTGATCTTCGAGGCCATCGAGGCAGCACTGGCGTCGGCCGCGAAGAAGCGCTACCCCGATGAAGAAGTGCTGGCCCGTGTGTCGATCGACCACAAGGACGGCAACTACGAAACCTTCCGCCGCTGGGAAGTGGTGGCCGATGACGTGGTGATGGAATCGCCCGACCGCCAGATCCGTCTGATGGACGCCATCGACGAAGCCGAAGGCGTGGAAGTCGGCGACTACATCGAAGAACAGATCGAAAACCCGGACTTCGGCCGCATCGCCGCCCAGGCCGCCAAGCAGGTCATCGTCCAGCGCGTGCGCGAGGCCGAGCGCCAGCAGGTGGTCGATGCGTGGAAGGATCGCGTCGGCGAACTGGTCACCGGCGTGGTCAAGCGTGCCGAGCGCGGCAACATCTATGTCGACCTCGGCGGCAACGCCGAAGCCTTCATCCCGAAGGACAAGGGCATCCCGCGCGATGTCCTGCGCGCCGGCGACCGCGTCCGCGGTTACCTGGCCGAAGTCCGTTCGGAACCGCGTGGTCCGCAGCTGTTCATCAGCCGCGCCGCCCCGGAATTCATGATCGAACTGTTCAAGCTCGAAGTGCCGGAAGTCGGCCAGGGCCTGGTCGAGATCAAGGCCTGCGCACGTGATCCCGGCGACCGCGCCAAGATCGCCGTGCTGGCCCACGACGCGCGTACCGATCCGATCGGTGCCTGCATCGGCATGCGCGGTTCGCGCGTGCAGGCCGTGTCCAACGAGCTCAATGGCGAGCGCGTGGACATCGTGCTGTGGAACGAAAACCCCGCCAACTTCGTCATCAACGCCATGGCGCCTGCAGAAGTGCAGTCGATCATCGTCGACGAGGAAAAGCACTCCATGGACCTGGCCGTCGCTGAAGAGCGCCTGGCCCAGGCGATCGGCAAGGGCGGCCAGAATGTGCGCCTGGCCAGCCGTCTGACCGGGTGGCAGCTCAATGTGATGACCCAGGACCAGGTGACCGCCAAGTCCGAGGCAGAGCAGGGCGTGGCCCGCCAGCTGTTCATGGACAAGCTGGAAGTGGATGAAGAAATCGCCGCCATCCTGGTGACCGAAGGCTTCAACACCGTGGAAGAAATCGCCTACGTCCCGGTCGGCGAACTGCTGGCCGTGGAAGGCTTCGACGAAGACATCGTCGAAGAGCTGCGTGCCCGTGCCCGCGATGCGCTGCTGAACGAAGCGCTGGCGGTGGAAGAAGGTCTGGAAGACGGCTCGCCGTCGGAAGACCTGCTCGCCCTGGAAGGCATGGACGAGGCAACTGCCTACGCCCTGGCCGGTCACGGCGTGCGTACCAGTGAGGACCTGTCGGACCTGGCCGCCGACGAGATCCTCGAGTTCGGCATCGAGGACATGGACCAGGAGCGCGCCGCCGCCCTGATCCTTGCCGCCCGAGCCGAGGAGATCGCCCGCCTGGAGCGCGGCGAATGAGCCAGCGATGAACAGTGCCCTGACCCGCTCAGGGCTTAGACTCCGCGCTGCCTTCGCACGTTTCGAGGGAGCGCCAACCAGATCATAGGATCCGAATGTCGCAGCAAACCACCATCCGCAAGCTTGCCGAACTGGTCAATACGCCGGTCGATAAACTGCTCGTACAACTTGCCGAAGCCGGCATGAAGTTCAGCGGTCCCGACCAGGTCGTGACCAGTACCGAGAAGGTGAAGCTCCTGGGCTTCCTCCGTCGCTCGCACGGCAAGACCGAGCAGCCCGCCGAGAGCACCGACGAGGCCGCCAAGAAGATCACCCTCAACCGTCGCAAGTTGCAGGAAGTGACCGTCAGCGCCGGCCGCAGCAAGACCACCGTCAACGTGGAAGTGCGCCAGAAGCGTACCTACATGAAGGACGCCAGCGGCAAGCCGATGACCGCGGATGAGGAGCGCGCCGACATCCTGCGCAAGCTGGAGGAATCCCGCCAGCGCAATCTGGACGAGCAGCGCGCACTGGCCGAGAAGGACCGTGCGCGTGACGAGGAAATCGCACGCAAGCGCCAGGAAGAGGTAGACGCCAAGGAGCGTGCCGAAGCCGAGCGCAAGGCTGCCGAGGCCGCCGCCGAAGCCGCCCGCAATGCGCCGCCGGCCCCGGTCGCCGCCAAGCCGGCCGCTGCCGCAGACGCCCCGGCCCGTGCCGCGCGTCCGCCGGCGCCGTCGTCGGCCCGTCCGGCGCCGCGTTCGGATGACCGCAGCGCGAACAACAACAACAACCGTCCGGGCGCCAAGCGCGACGACGAGGGTGGCAACCGCTTCGCCGGTCAGCTGCACCTGTCGGCCGCCGATCGCGCCCGTCGCGGCAACAACAGCAACTCGCGCGGTCGTCCGACCGGGCGCGTGCAGCACGGCAGCCGCCGTGACAGCAACCAGTCGCGCAGTGGCGGTGGTGCCCATGGCTTCGAACGTCCGGTCGCACCGATCGTGCGTGACGTCACCATCGGCGACACCATCACCGTCGCCGATCTGGCCCAGAAGCTGGCCGTCAAGGGCGGCGATGTGGTCAAGGCGCTGTTCAAGATGGGCGTCATGGCGACCATCACCCAGACCATCGACCACGACACCGCCGCGCTGGTGACCGAAGAACTCGGCCACAACGTGATCCGTGCCAACACCAACGACGCCGAAGACGCGCTGCTGGCGCTGGCCGGTGGCAACCAGGGCGAGCCGGTGGCACGTCCGCCGGTGGTCACCATCATGGGCCACGTCGACCACGGCAAGACCTCGCTGCTGGATTACATCCGCCGCACCAAGGTCGCCACGGGCGAAGCCGGTGGCATCACCCAGCACATCGGTGCGTACCACGTTGAAACGCCGAAGGGCGTGATCAGCTTCCTGGATACCCCGGGCCACGCGGCGTTTACGTCCATGCGTGCCCGCGGTGCCAAGCTGACCGACATCGTGGTGCTGGTGGTGGCAGCCGATGACGGCGTCATGCCGCAGACCAAGGAAGCCATCCAGCACGCCCGTTCGGCGGGTGTGCCGCTGATCGTGGCGATCAACAAGATCGACAAGTCCGGCGCCGATCCGATGCGGGTCAAGAACGAACTGCTCACCGAGCAGGTCGTGTCCGAAGACTTCGGTGGCGACACCCAGATGGTCGAGATCTCGGCCAAGGCTGGCCTGGGCATCGACGACCTGCTGGATGCGATTTCCATCCAGGCCGAACTGCTCGAGCTGAAGGCCGTGGCCGACGGCCGCGCCAGCGGCGTGGTCATCGAATCCTCGCTGGACAAGGGCCGTGGCCCGATCGCCACCGTGCTGGTGCAGCAGGGTTCGCTGAAGAAGGGCGATTACCTGGTCTGCGGCATCCAGTACGGCCGCGTGCGCGCCCTGTTCGACGAAACCGGCAAGCAGCCCGACCAGGCTGGCCCGTCGATTCCGGTGCAGGTGCTGGGTCTGTCCGGCGTGCCGGATGCCGGCGATGACTTCGTGGTGGTGGAAGACGAGCGCCTGGCCAAGGACGTCGCGCAGCAGCGCGAAACCAAGCGCCGCGAATCGCGCCTGGTGCAGTCGGCCGGCAGCCGCATGGAAGACATCATGGCGACCCTGGGCAAGGGCGACGGCCAGCAGGTGCTGAACCTGGTGATCAAGGCCGACGTGCAGGGTTCGGTGCAGGCACTGAGCCAGGCCCTGGTCGCGCTGTCCAACGAAGACATCCGCATCAACGTGATCCACTCCGGCGTGGGCGGCATCACCGAGTCGGACGCCAATTCGGCGGTTGCCTCCAAGGCCACCGTGATCGGCTTCAACGTGCGTGCGGATGCCTCGGCCCGTCGCATCATTGAATCCAACGGCGTGGACCTGCGTTACTTCTCGATCATCTATGACGTGATCGACCAGGTGAAGCAGGTGGCGTCCGGTCTGCTCGGCGTGGAAATCCGCGAAGAGATCATCGGTATCGCGCAGGTTCGCGACGTGTTCCGCAGCTCGAAGTTCGGTGCGGTCGCTGGCTGCATGATCATCGAAGGTACGGTCAAGCGCAGCAAGCCGATCCGCGTCCTGCGCGACAGCGTGGTGGTGTTCGAAGGCGAGCTGGAATCGCTGCGTCGCTTCAAGGAGAACGTCGAGGAAGTCCGCAACGGTACCGAATGCGGTATCGGCGTGAAGGCTTACAACGACGTCAAGCCGGGCGACCAGATCGAGTGCTTCGAGCGTATCGAAGTGCCGCGCACGCTGTAATGTTCCAGGCCGGACCGCCGCGCGCGGTCCGGCTCTTTCCGCTTATCCGCATCATCTTTCAAGACGAGTCTGCCTACCGTGCCAAAGACCTTCCATCGAACCGACCGTGTTTCCGCCCAGATCCGCCGTGAACTGGGAACGCTCGTGCACAACGCGGTGCGTGAACACGGCTTGCCTTCGGTGAGCGTCTCCGACGTGGAAATCACCCGTGACATGGCCCATGCCAAGATCTTCGTCACGGCACTGATGCCCGAGCGTTCGGTGGAAGCCATGAAGGGCCTGAAGGAACTGGCCTGGGGCCTGCGCATGGAACTGGCGCGGGCGATGAAGCTGCGCCACGTGCCCGAGTTGCACTTCCACTACGATGATTCGGTGGACCGCGGCGAGCGCATCGACAACATCCTGCGCGACCTGCCCGATACGGTGGCGGCCGAGAAAAGCCGCCAGGCCGACGAGGGTGGGGACGGCGACGCGGACGAGAGCGAAAAGAACGCCGATTGATGGACCAACAGCCCGCAAGGGCTGTTGTCTTATGGGGCGATGCCCGGGTCCACAAGCGACCGCATCGCCGAACGCCGGGAACGCCGGCAGCGCCACATGGCGCCGATCGAAATCATGGCATGGCATCCCGAATCAATTTCCGTCGCCTGGACGGCATCCTGCTGCTCGACAAGCCGACCGGCATGAGCTCCAACGCCGCGCTGCAGATCGCCCGGCGGCTTTACCGCGCCGAGAAGGGCGGCCATACCGGCAGCCTGGACCCCCTCGCCACCGGCCTGCTGCCCCTGTGCTTCGGCGAGGCGACCAAGATCGCCGGGCTGCTGCTGGGCTCGGCCAAGGCATATGACGCCGAGGTG
Source organism: Stenotrophomonas sp. BIGb0135 (assembly GCF_024810105.1). GTDB lineage: Bacteria > Pseudomonadota > Gammaproteobacteria > Xanthomonadales > Xanthomonadaceae > Stenotrophomonas > Stenotrophomonas maltophilia_AB. The sequence continues at coordinate 77,924 of NZ_JANUDX010000003.1, read as the reverse complement.
GTGCTGGGGCAGACCACCGACACCGACGATTCGGACGGCACGGTGCTGCGCGAGCGGCCGGTCCCGGCGATCAGCGCGGCCGAGCTGGAGGCGGCGTTGGCGCCGCTGAAGGGGCGCATCCTGCAGCGCGCACCGATCTACTCCGCGCTGAAGCAGGGCGGCGAACCGCTGTATGTGAAGGCCCGACGCGGGGATGTCATCGAGGCGCCCGAGCGCGAGGTGCACGTGCATGCCATCGAGGTGCTGGACCAGCAGCCGGGTCGCCTGAGCCTGCGCGTGACCTGCGGTTCAGGCACGTACATCCGCAGCCTGGCCCGCGACTTGGGCGAGACCCTGGGGTGCGGTGCGCATATCGCCGGGCTGCGCCGGTTGTGGGTCGACCCGTTCCGCGACGCCCCGATGGTGACCCTGGACACCCTGCGCGCCCTGGCCGACCAGGGCGACGAGGCCGGCATGGAGGCCCTGCTGTTGCCGCTGGGCGCGGGCCTGGCGGACTATCCGCGGGTCACCCTGGACGATGAACAGGCACGCCGCTTCTGCGTGGGCCAGCGCCTGCGCAATGCTGACTGGGCGCAGGGCGTGGTCGCGGTCTATGGCCCGGACGAGGCCATCCAGGGGCTGGGGCAGGTTGACGAGACCGGCCTGCTGGCCCCGCAACGCCGCTTCAACTTCTGACCGCGCCTCCGCTGTCCGGGGCATCGGTCCTTGTCCCGGACGGCCGCTACCGTTACAATTTCGCGGCCTTTTCAGGCTCCCCGCGTTCTGCGGGTTCATCCTTTCGTTCACGGCGAGTCGCGCGGTACGTCAATGGGACGTTTCTGCGGGCCACGCATCCAAGAGAAAATAGAAATGTCGATCGACACCCAGAAGGTCATTGAAGACAACAAGCGCAGCGCGGCTGACACCGGCTCCCCGGAAGTCCAGGTCGCCCTGCTGACCGCCCGCATCGAACTGCTGACCGGCCACTTCAAGACCCACAAGAAGGATCACCACAGCCGCCGCGGTCTGCTGCAGATGGTCAACCGCCGCCGCAGCCTGCTCGACTACCTGAAGAAGAAAGACGCTCCGCGTTACAAGGCCCTGATCGAAAAGCTCGGCCTGCGTCGCTAAGCACGAACCCCCACCGCGGCGCAGGAATGCGCCGCGGTTTTGTTTTGGTCGTACCGCATCAAACGCCTGGGCCGGACAACCGGTCACCCGTCGGCGGCAAGGGTCGCCCGCGGTCCATTCGAAGAAAGCATCATCCCAAGGACATCCCCCGTGGCAAAAATCACCAAAACCTTCCAGTACGGCAAGCACACCGTCACGCTTGAAACCGGCGAAATCGCCCGTCAGGCCGGTGGCGCCGTCATCGTCAAGTTCGACGACACCGTGCTGCTGGTCTCCGCCGTGGCTGCCAAGAGCGCGCGTGAGGGCCAGGACTTCTTCCCCCTGACCTGTGACTACCAGGAGAAGTTCTACGCCGGTGGCCGTATCCCGGGTGGCTTCTTCAAGCGCGAAGGCCGCGCGACCGAAAAAGAGACGCTGATTTCGCGCCTGATCGATCGCCCGATCCGTCCGCTGTTCCCGGAAGACTACAAGAACGAAGTGCAGATCATCGCCACGGTGATGTCGCTGAACCCGGATATCGATGGTGACATCGCTGCCCTGATCGGTGCCTCGGCCGCGCTGTCGCTGGCCGGTACCCCGTTCAAGGGTCCGATCGCCGCCGCCAAGGTGGGTTACAAGAACGGTGAGTACATCCTCAACCCGACCGTGACCGAACTGAAGGATTCGGAGCTGGAACTGGTCGTGGCCGGTACCGCCAACGCCGTGCTGATGGTGGAATCCGAAGCCGCGCTGCTGTCCGAAGACGTGATGCTGGGCGCCGTGACCTTCGGTCACCGCGAAATGCAGAAGGTCATCAACGCGATCAACGAGCTGACCGTGGAAGCCGGCACCAAGCCGTCCACCTGGGAAGCCCCGGCCAAGAACGAAGCGCTGATCAGCGCCCTGCAGGAAGCCATCGGCCCGCGCCTGGGCGAAGCCTTCCAGGTGCGCGACAAGCTGCAGCGCCGTGACGCCATCTCGGCGATCAAGAAGGACGTGGTCGAGTCGCTGGCTGGCCGCGTGGCCGCCGAAGGCTGGAACCCGGCCGAGCTGTCGAAGGAATTCGGCGAGCTGGAATACAGCACCATGCGCAACTCGGTGCTGGACACCAAGGTCCGCATCGACGGCCGTGCGCTGGACACCGTCCGCCCGATCGCCGTGAAGACCGGCATCCTGCCGCGTACCCACGGTTCCTCGCTGTTCACCCGCGGTGAAACGCAGGCCATCGTGACCATCACCCTGGGCACCGCCCGCGATGGTCAGGTGATCGACGCCGTGTCCGGTGAGTACAAGGACAACTTCCTGTTCCATTACAACTTCCCGCCCTACTCGGTGGGCGAGACCGGCCGCATGATGGGCCCGAAGCGTCGCGAAATCGGCCACGGCCGCCTCGCCAAGCGCGGCGTGCTGGCAGTGATGCCGTCGCTGGAAGCCTTCCCGTACACCATCCGCGTGGTCTCGGAAATCACCGAATCCAACGGCTCCTCGTCGATGGCCTCGGTCTGCGGTTCGTCGCTGGCCCTGATGGACGCCGGCGTGCCGGTCAAGTCGCCGGTGGCGGGTATCGCCATGGGCCTGGTCAAGGAAGGCGAGCGCTTCGTCGTCCTGTCCGACATCCTGGGTGACGAAGATCACCTGGGCGACATGGACTTCAAGGTCGCCGGTACCGCTGAGGGCATCTCCGCCCTGCAGATGGACATCAAGATCGAAGGCATCACCGAAGAGATCATGAAGCAGGCACTGCAGCAGGCCAAGGCTGGCCGTCTGCACATCCTGGGTGAAATGGCCCACGGCCTGACCGCCCCGCGCGAAGAGCTGTCGGACTACGCGCCGCGCCTGCTGACCATCAAGATCCACCCGGACAAGATCCGCGAAGTGATCGGCAAGGGTGGTTCCACCATCCAGGCCATCACCAAGGAAACCGGCACCCAGATCGACATCCAGGATGACGGCACCATCGTCATCGCCTCGGTCAACGCCATCGCCGCGCAGGCGGCCAAGGCCCGCATCGAGCAGATCACCTCGGACGTCGAGCCGGGCCGCATCTACGAAGGCAAGGTCGCCAAGATCATGGACTTCGGTGCGTTCGTCACGATCCTGCCGGGCAAGGACGGTCTGGTCCACGTCTCGCAGATCTCCAGCGAGCGCGTCGAGAAGGTCGGCGACAAGCTGAAGGAAGGCGACGTGGTCAAGGTCAAGGTGCTGGAAGTGGACAAGCAGGGCCGTATCCGCCTGTCCATGAAGGCCGTCGAAGAAGGCGAAGGCGCTGTTGCCGAGTAATCGGCGCACGCTGATCATCCGGTAGCTGGGGGCCCTGGGCCCTCACGCTTTCGAAAAAAAAAGCGGGCTTCGGCCCGCTTTTTTTGTGCGTGGTTGCCGGCGCCTGGCCTGCTATGCGCCGGCGTCGTCCGCGCCTGCGTCCTCGTCCTGGCCGTCGGTAACGTCGCGCCACCACACCGTGCCGTCTTCCGGCGCGGTTTCCTCACAGGCCGGGAACTCGATCGCATCCACGCCGCGCCCCGGCCCGGCGGCAACCCAGTCGGCGAGCAGTCGCTCCACCGCAGCCTTGCCCTGTGCACCGATGCCGAGCGTGCGTTCGATCTGCCAATCATCGTTGCTGGCTGCATCGTCCTCGTGCGCACTGTCGCCATCCCCGTGCACGTGGCCAACGCCGTAGCTGCAACGCAGGCACAGATGGACGATCGAGGCGGTCCAGTCCTCCACGTAACCGATGCCAGGCAGTTCTGCCGCCTGCAGCGTATCGAGGTCGTCGGCCGACGGGCAGCGGATGAACGCCACGAACGTGCGGTGATCCGAGCGCTCGAGGATCTGCAGCGCGTTGAACACCGGCACCACGCCGTCATCGAGCGCGCGTTCGCCGGTCTTGGCCCCATCGTGCAGCACGATGTCGAACAGGCGATGGCCGGATTCGGGCAGTGGGACGTTCAACAGGCGTGCACGCACCACATCGATGCGGCGGGCGAACACCGTCTCGCCGTCGCCCCACGGGTTGAGCCGGACGCCGATCATCCCGAAGTCGCGTTCCACCGGGCCATCGCCCTCGGGAAGAGTGATGCCGCAGTGCGCCCACTGCCGGCGCGCCTCGGCCCAGTCGCCGAGCGCGGTGGCGGCGATGCCGGCGTTCCAGGCCGCGCTCTCATCCAGCTGCGGCTGCAGCGCCTGCGCGTGCAGGTTGTGCTGCAGCGAGGCTGGCCAATCGCGCAGGTACTTGTGCGCCAGGCCGCGCATGTAATGCAGGTAGCCGACGTGCGGGGCGTACCCGGCCAGCTCGCCGAACAGCGCGCTGGCCTGCTGCAGCTGGCCCTGGTCGAAGGCGGCGTACGCGCGCGCTTCGAGGGCCGCGAGGGCGTCGCTGTCCGGGGCGATGTCGTGTGTGTGATGCGGAGCGGTCATGTACGCTGGGCAGGAAGAACTGCGCTTACCTTACCGCGTTGCAGGCGCCGTCAGCGGCGTCGCAAGCGGACATCGCCCGACACGGCGCATGACTCGGGATGGCGTCCCTGGATGCGGCGATGTCGCATGCGGGAGGGGCGGGGGTGTCCGCTGGACGGGATGGCAGGACAGGGTGCCCAAAGGCGCGCGCGACGGTCGTCGCGCATCGATCCAGCTGCTAACGTGGCCTTGTCGTTGAACGAGGAGAGGCCATGTTCCGTCCTGTCGTGACCGTGCTTGCCGTGTTGATGGCCGGCCTCATGCCGCGGGTTGCGGCCGCCGCCGAACCGTTGCCCAGGGTGATCGGCGCCTACTACCCGGGTGGCTCGGCCGAACGCTACCCGGTGGCCAGCATCCCCGCTGACACCCTGACCCACCTGTTCTACGCGTTCGCCACGATCGACGACGGGCGCTGCGTCGTGGATGCGCAGGCCGCCGGGCACTTCCAGGCACTGGCTGCGCTCAAGCGCACACACCCGCGCCTGCACACGCTGATCTCGATCGGCGGCTGGAATGCCGGCGGCTTCTCCGATGCCGCGCTCACCGCCGAGCGTCGCCAACGCTTCGTGGCTTCCTGCGTGACGCTGTTCTTCGAGCAGCACCGCGGCAGTTTCGATGGCGTGGACATCGACTGGGAATTCCCGGTGTACGGCGGCCCGACCGGGATCACCGACCGCCCGCAGGACCGCCGCAACATGACCCTGCTGGTGCAGGAGTTCCGCCGTCAGTTGGACGTGGTCGGCAAGGCGCGCCACGCCCACCTGCTGCTGACCGCCGCGCTGCCGGCCGGCCGCGTGCAGACCGATGGCCCCTACGATCCGGCGCGCAGCTATGCGCTGGAGGAACTGGGCCGCACGCTCGATTTCATCAACCTGATGAGCTACGACATGGGCACCGGCTTCTCCAGCGTGTCCACTTTCAACGCGCCGCTGCGCGAGGTGCCCGCCGATCCGCTGGACCCGGCGCAGCGGCGCTGGAACAACGTCGCCGGCGCGGTGCAGTACTACCGGCAGCACGGCGTGCCAGCCGACAAGCTGGTGCTCGGCGTGCCGTTCTACGGGCGCGGTTTCCGTGTCACCACCCACGCGGCCGATGGCCTGTACCAACCCTACAGCGCTCCGTTCGATGCCGGCGACTGGCGACGCATCCGCAGCGACTTCCTCGACCAGCCCGGCTGGCAGCGGCATTGGCACCCGGTGGCGCAGGCGCCGTGGCTGTACAACGCGGCCGAGCGGATTTTCATCAGCTATGAAGACCCCGCCTCGATTGGCGTGCGCGCCGAGTTTGCCAAGGCGTCCGCGCTGCGGGGCGTGTTCACCTGGGAGCTCACCGGCGACGATGCCGAGGGCAGTCTGCTGCGCGCGATGGCCAGGCCGTTCCAGCCTTAATCCAGGTAGTGCGAGACCTCGATCAGGTTGGCGTCTGGGTCGCGGAAGTACACCGACAGGATCGGGCCGGTGGCGCCCGTGCGCTGCACCGGGCCGTCCTCGATCGCCACGCCCTGCGCGCGCAGGTGGGCCAGGATCTCGTCCATGGTCGCGTAGGTGACCAGGCACAGGTCCGCCGACCCCGGCGTGGGGTTCAGCGCCTTGGGCTCGAATTCCCGCCCCGCGGCATGCAGGTTGATCTTCTGCAGGCCGAATCGCAGCGCGGTGCGCCCGGCACCGAAGGTCTCCACCTGCATACCCAGCACGCGCTGGTAGAAATCAGCCGTGGCGTCGATGTCGGCGACGGTGAGAACCAGGTGGTCGAGGCGGTCGATGTGCAGGTCGGTCATGGTCGTGCGCAGTGCAAGGGAAACCAGTACGTTACGCCCGCCGCCGCCAGCGCGCGGTGAGCGATGGCACGCTGCCTGTCGGGACACCCACGGCACCTGTGTGGCGGGTCGGCGGTGCCCTATGCTTGGCCGCATGGAAACCGTGCGCCTGCTGGACCTGGACATCGACCGCACCGCGCAGGAGGTGCGGCGTGGCGATGCGCTGTTGCCGGTCAGCGGCCTCAGTTGGCGGCTGCTCGATTGCCTGCTGGCCCACGGCACCGACGTGGCGACCTTCGATACCCTCGCCGAGCAGGTCTGGGCCCCGGCGGTGGTCGGCGAAGACGCCATCAGCCAGCGGGTGAAGCTGCTCCGCCAGGCCCTCGGCGATGACAGTCGCCAGCCGCGCTACGTCCGCTCGGTGCGTGGCCGCGGCTACCAGTTGTGCGCGCCGTTGCAGCCGGTCGCGCGCGTCGTAGCGGGCCATCCGGTCCCGCGCAGGCGCTGGTGGGCCGTCGGCGCGGCCGCCAGTGCCGCCGTCGTGGTGGTGGTCACGGCGGTCATGGCCTGGCCCGGCGCCGGCCCGCGCTCGCCGGCGGAGCCGCTGCTGCAGCGTGCCGACCACTACGCCGGGATCGGCCAGGCCAGCAACAACACGCGCGCCATCGCGCTGTATCGGCAAGCCCTGCAGATCGACCCGGACCTGCCCGCCGCGCGACGCGGGCTGGCGCGTGCGCTCGCGGCCGATACCTGCCTGTTCAATGGCCCCGCCGAGCAGGCGCAGCAGGCATTGCTCGAAGCGGACCGGGTACTGCGTGCCGCACCCGACGATGCGGCCGCATTCGCCGCGCGGGGGTACGCCCATGACTGCCTCGGATCGATGCCGCGCGCGATGGCCGATTACCAGCGCGCAGTCGCGTTGGACCCGGACGATGAGCGCACGCGCGCCTCGTTGGCGTACCTGCAGCAGGAACAGGGCCAGCTGGTGCAGGCGCTGCAGGCCAACCTGGCGTTGCGCGCCCCCGAGCGCGTGCGCTTCCGTGAGGTGCAGGTCGCGCGTGAACTGGAACTGCTCGGGTTCACCGACGCTGCGGCACATCGCCACGAACGCAGCTTCCAGTTGTTTCCCGACAATGTGTTCGCCAACATCGCCTGGCCGCGCAGCCTGCTGCTCAGGGGCGAGGCGGGCAGGGCAGACGAGGCGCTGCAGCAGGCGCTGGCCCGCGGCACCCCGCACCCGCAGTTGTACCGCCTGCAGGGCGAGCTGCGGTTGCTGCAGGGGGATGTGGCGGGGGCGGCGCAGGCGTTTGAACGGAGCCGGCAACTGCGTCCGCAGCAGACGCTGGGGCAGACCCTTGCGGGCCTGTATGGCAACGCGCCGGCGACCCCCGACTGGGTGGCCGGGCGGCTGGCGGCGCTGCAGGGCGAGGCCGGCGATGGCTGGGCGGACGCCGCCATCGAGCGCGCCCTGTTGCACCAGGCCCAGGGCGATGCCGATGCGGCCGTGGACGACCTGCAGCGCGCCGTGGACGCTGGTTTCCGCGACGCCGCCTGGTTGCGGGCGACGCCTTTGTTCACTGCGCTGCACGCTGCGCCGGGGTGGACGCCGCTGTTGGCTCGCATCGAGACCGACGTGGCCGCGCAGCGGGCGCGGGTGCTGGCCGCCGCCTGGCGGCCAGACGATCTCGACGGGCTCAGTGCAGGGCCGGCAACAGGAACTCGGTGAGGATCCGCCGCGACTGCGGATGGGCGTAGTTGCGGTTGTACGCACGGCTGGTGACCACGGCCACCAGCTTCCGCGCCGGGATCACGAACACGTAGTTGCCGCCATTGCCGGACATCGCCCACACCGTGGTTTCGCGACCGTCCACCGGCAGCTTCAGGCCCCACCACTGGTACCCGTAGTCGCTGCCATCCCCGGCGCGGGCCTGCGCGCTGACCATCGCCGCCACGTAGCCGGGCGGAAGCAGTGCCTTGCCCTGCCAGCGGCCGTCGGCCAACACCAGCTCACCCAGACGCGCCAGGTCGCGGCTGCGGTAGCGCGTGCCGCCACCGCCCATGCCGATGCCTTCCGGGGAGCGGTTCCAGTGGCTGGCGCGGATCCCCAGCGGGCGCTCCAGCGCCTGTGCGGCGTAGTCGGCCAGGGGCATCCTGGTGGCGCGCTCCAGCACCGCGCCGAGCACGAACGCATTGGCGGTGCAGTAGGCATGGGCGCGGCCATGCGGGCTGTCCTGCGGGCGCGTCATCCACGGTGCGAACCCCTTCACCGGCAGCGCCAGGGCGAAGTCCAGCCAGCGTTCGGTGACGTACATGCGCTCTTCGTTGCCGGCCGAGAACGCATTCTCGTCATCGCACTCCCACAGGCTGCTCATGGTGAGCAGGTCCTCGAGGGTGGTGGCGCGCAGGCGCGGGTCGACCGGGTGGGTGGCGGTGAACGCGGGGAAGTAGTCGTAAACGCGGGCCTTCACCCCGGGCAGGTGGCCATCGCCGATGGCCGCGCCCACCAGCATCGCGGTGACGCTTTTACTGGCCGAGCGCACGTCATGCAGGGTTTCGGGGCCGGCGCCGTTGAAGTAGTGCTCGTAGGCGACCTGCCCGTCCACCATCAGCAGCACGCTGGTGACGTCCTGGATGTCCTTGCCGGCGATCGCCGCCTCCAGCGCGGCCAGTCGGGCCGGGTCGGGCGTGGCGGGGGCTGCCCGGCCGGGCAGCGGCAGGCAGGCGGCCAATGACAGGATCAGGGCGGCGCAGCGGTGGGGACGGGTGTGCATGGTCAGGCTCCTCGAGGTGGAACCCGACTAGGCCATGGGCACGGCTGAAGTGCTGGAAGAACGCCTGAAGGTTTCTGAAGCCCTGTCAGGACAAGGCATTGCCGGGGCGCGGACGCGACCACACGCTGTTCGGCTCGCCATGCAGTGCGCGCCGGCTGCTGGCCCGTGCCATCGCCGCGAAGCCGATCGCCATCGCCAGGGCGACCCCGTCCACCCAGAACAGCGGCCAGTAGCCGCGCTGCGCGCTGGTCCACAGCCACAGCCCGCTCATCCCCCCATGCACCAGCGGGATCAGCGCGGTGACGATCGCCGCCGCCCACAGCAGCTCGCGTGCAGCCTGCCACGGCGCACGCAGCGCGGCCCACAGGGCGCAGCCGCCCCAGACCAGGAAACAGGTCCAGCGCATGCCGGCGTCGGCCTGGGCCGGGGCCAGGTGCTCCAGCAACTGCACGCTGACGAAGGCCGCCGACACCGCCACGCACAGGCCGATGCAGACCCCCACGGTGGCCCGCGCCATGTTGACCTGCGCGCGTCCCTGCTCCTGCTGGCGACGCTTGCGCCGCGACTCGATCCACAGCAGGTTGCCCGAGTAGAACAGGAACGCGCCGCCCAGCCCCAGCGCGAAGTACAGCCAGGGCACCAGCCCGTTGCCGTACTCGCCGAAATGCAGTGCATAGGCCGCGGCGAGGGTGGCGTGGTTGGCATCGCGCCGGCCCGGCAGCTGGGTGTGCAGCACCTGCCCGGTATTGGCATCCATGGCCACCGCACCCAGCGGCCCCAGCGAGACGCCGCCATCGCCGGTGATCTCGATCACGGCATTGGCATCGCCGGCATTGGCCAGTTTCAGGTAGGCCGGCTCGAAACGCGCCTGGCCCTGGTCGTTGGCCACCGCGATCGCCCGCGCATGCAGCATCGCCAGGCTGCCTGGGCGCACCGGTTGGCCGGCGGCGGCGCGGATCGGGGCGGTGTCCATCGCCGCAGGCAGTGCGGCCAGCAGCTTGCCGTCGTAGATCAGCGGATTGAGCGCGGCCATCTGCAGGAACACCAGGCACAACAGCGCGCCGGTCACCGCGAACAACAGGTGGAAGGGCAGGCTCAGCACGCCGATCACGTTGTGCGCGTCCTGCCACATCTGCTTGAGGTTGCGGCCGGGCCGCAGCGCGAACAGGTCGCCCAGCAGCTTGGGCAGGTGGATCACCAGCCCGGACAGCAAGGCCAGTCCGTACAGCAGGCTGACCACGCCCATCAGGTAGATCCCGGCCACCGGCAGGCCCAGGGTGTAATGCAGTTCGTTGACCAGTTCGGCCAACCCGGCCTGCGGCGCGGTGGGGCTGCCGTCGTACTGGTCGGCCCAGGCGAACAGCCAGGTGCCCCTGGCGTCCTGCCAGTACGCCACCGATTGCGGCGTTTCGGCGCCGGGGAAGGTCATGCCGATGTGCCTGCGGGCCTCCGGGTGCCGTTCCAGCACGCCGTCCAGCAGCCGCTGCGCATCCTCCAGGGTCTGTGCCGGCTGCTCCATCGCGTGCGGCGATTGCCACAGCGGCAGGTCGTGGTGGAAGACGGTGATCGCACCGGCATAGAACGCCACGAACAACGCGAAGCCGGCGACCAGGCCGACCCAGGTGTGCAGGGTGGTGAACGTACGCAGGGTGAGTGAACTGAACTTCATCGGGACACCCTCACAGCACCCAGTGGTTGGCGCGCAGCAGCCACAGCAGCGCGAAGCCGGCCAGCGCACTGCCGCCCAGCCAGGTCCAGGCGCGCAGCCCGGTACGGAAGGCGAAGGCCCAGAGCGCGGCCAGCATCCACGCCGGGATGAAGGCAATCAGGCTCGGCACGATCGCCGACTGCCATGGCCCCGGCGGCAGCCAGGCGAGCAGCCCGGTGACCGCCGCGGCGAGGAAGAAACCGGCCAGCAGGCCGGCCATTGCACGTGCCCACATCAGCGCCGCGCCTCACGTTCGGGGCGCGTCCAGGCGGCCAGGTAGGGCAGCACCAGCGCGGTCAGCATCCACCCGGCGAGGGTCACGCACAGCCCGGTGGCCAGGCCGAGCTGGCCCATCCACAGCCATAGCGAGGTTGCCGCCGCGACCAGCCCGATCTGCCGGCCCAGGCGCCCGGCACGGCGCAGCCGCGGCCAGCGGCAATGGGGCGAGGCGGCATAGAAGGCCAGCGCCGAGAACGCCGACGCGGCGCCGGCGACGCCGCAGTACAGCAGGGCCAGGGTCGCGCCGTTCAGCACGGGGCGCACATCGAAGGCAAGGCGGAAACCATCGCAGGTCCTTGGGAGAAAGCTCCGCCGGGCGTCGCACGGCGTGCTGCGCATGGTAATCATTGCGGTTTTGGTCTGCCACACGGCCCCGTTCAGATGCAGGCCGGGCGTGCCGATGGCAGCAAAAAAACCGGGCTTGGTTTAAGATCGACGGCAACACCCTTCAGGCAACAAGGTGGCCCGCGCCCAGCGCCGGTCCAGCGTGCGACATGAGCACTACCATCGCCCACCGCTGAACGCTCCCGACGGCCCCTTGCAGGCGCCTTCGTGGCGCTTTTTTTATGGCCGGCCCGCCTGTCGCCATTGCCCACCTTCCCGCATTCGTCTCCCCGGCCTGCGCTGCAGGCCCACCAGAAAAAGCCCAGTCATGATCGCGATCACGCTCCCCGACGGCAGCCGCCGTGAATTCGAACACCCCGTCAGTGTCATGGACGTCGCCCAGTCGATCGGCGCCGGCCTGGCCAAGGCCACCATCGCCGGTTCGGTGGATGGCGTGCTGGTCGATGCCAGCGACGTGATCGACCGTGATGCCCGCCTGCGCATCATCACCGCCAAGGACGAGGAGGGCGTGGAGATCATCCGCCACTCCAGCGCCCACCTGGTCGGCCATGCGGTCAAGCAGCTGTACCCGGACGTCAAGATGGTGATCGGCCCGGTCATCGCCGAAGGCTTCTACTACGACATCTACTCCGAGCGTCCGTTCACGCCCGAGGACATGGCCGCCATCGAGAAGCGCATGGGCGAGCTGATCGCGCAGGACTACGACGTCATCAAGAAGGTCACCCCGCGCGCGGAGGTCATCGAGATCTTCAAGGCGCGTGGCGAAGACTACAAGCTGCGCCTGATCGAGGACATGTCCCCGGACATCCAGGCCATGGGCATGTATTACCACCAGGAATACGTGGACATGTGCCGCGGCCCGCACGTGCCCAACACGCGCTTCCTGAAGGCCTTCAAGCTGACCCGCATTTCCGGCGCGTACTGGCGCGGTGATGCCAAGAACGAGCAGCTGCAGCGCATCTACGGCACCGCCTGGGCCGACAAGAAGCAGCTCGAGGCCTACATCAAGCGCATCGAAGAAGCCGAAATGCGCGACCACCGCCGCATCGGCAAGCAGCAGGAGCTGTTCCACCTGCAGGAAGAGGCCCCGGGCCTGGTGTTCTGGCACCCGAAGGGCTGGGCGCTGTGGCAGGTGGTCGAGCAGCACATGCGCCGCGTCTACCGTGACAGCGGTTACGGCGAGGTGCGCTGCCCGCAGATCCTGGACGTGTCGCTGTGGCAGAAGTCCGGCCACTGGGACAACTACCAGGAAAACATGTTCTTCACCGAGTCGGAGAAGCGCACCTACGCGGTCAAGCCGATGAACTGCCCGGGCCACATCCAGGTGTTCAACCAGGGCCTGCACAGCTACCGCGATCTGCCGATCCGCTATGGCGAATTCGGTTCGTGCCACCGCAACGAGCCGTCCGGCGCGCTGCACGGCATCCTGCGCGTGCGCGGCTTCACCCAGGACGACGGCCATGTGTTCTGCACCGAGTCGCAGATCGAGGCCGAAGTGACCGCTTTCCACCAGCAGGCGCTGGCGGTCTACACGACCTTCGGCTTCGAGGACATCCAGATCAAGATCGCGCTGCGCCCGGAAAAGCGCCTCGGCGATGACGCCACCTGGGACAAGGCCGAGGGCGCGCTGCGCTCGGCGCTGGGCAGCTGTGGCGTGGAATGGCAGGAGCTGCCGGGCGAGGGCGCCTTCTATGGCCCGAAGATCGAGTACCACCTCAAGGACGCCATCGGCCGTACCTGGCAGCTGGGCACGATGCAGGTCGACTTCATGATGCCCGGCCGCCTCGGCGCCGAGTACGTGGACGAAAACAGCCAGAAGAAGCACCCGGTCATGCTGCACCGGGCCATCGTCGGCTCGATGGAGCGTTTCATCGGCATCCTGATCGAGCACCACGCCGGGTCCTTCCCGTCCTGGCTGGCTCCGACCCAGGTGGTGGTGGCCAATATCACCGATGCGCAGGCTGAATACGTGAACGAAGTCCGGAAAACCCTTGCAGATCAAGGCTTCCGGGTAAATGCCGATTTGCGCAACGAGAAGATCGGATATAAGATTCGCGAGCATACGCTGCAGCGGGTCCCGTACCTGCTGGTGGTCGGCGACCGTGAGAAGGAAAATGGCGCCGTGGCCGTGCGTACGCGCTCGGGCGAAGATCTGGGCAGCATGTCCGTCCAGGCCTTCATCGAGCGGTTGCAGGCAGAACAGTCCGTGTAAGAAAGTCCCGGCCCTGCGGATGATCCGCTCTGGGCCGGTTTGATTCCTCTGGGAGATTGCAATATCAGTACCCCTGACAACAAACAGAACCGCAAGAATCAGGAAATCCGGGTGCCGCGCGTCCGCGTGATCGGCAGTGACGGAGAAATGATTGGCGTGTTGACGCGTGACGAAGCGCTGTCGATGGCCGAAGACGAAGGTCTGGACCTGGTCGAGATTCAGCCGCAGGCTGATCCGCCGGTGTGCAAGATCATGGACTTCGGCAAGTTCAAGTTCGAAGCGCAGAAGAAGGCCAACGAGGCCAAGAAGAAGACCAAGCAGGTCGAGATCAAGGAAGTGAAGTTCCGCCCGGTCACCGATGAAGGCGACTACCAGATCAAGCTGCGCAAGATGCGCGGTTTCCTGGAAGAGGGCGACAAGATCAAGGTCAACATCCGCTTCCGTGGCCGTGAAATGAGCCATCAGGAACTGGGTCGCGAGATGGCCAACCGGATCGAGGGTGATCTGGGCGAGGACATCGTGATCGAGTCCCGTCCGCGCCTCGAAGGCCGGCAGATGGTGATGATGATCGCGCCGAAGAAGAAGTAACCGACCCTCGGCCCCGGCCCGAACGGGCGGGGCGGGCGCAGCGCCGGGCCATGCCCGGCTGCCGGCGCCGCCGGCGTCGTGTGCTTCAGATTCGCGTCACAAGGCAGGGGCGCCTTTTCAGGCGCCTGCTGCCGTTTGCCGTGGTCGCACTCCCCCTGCGGCCTGTACGGTCGGCGTTCCACGCCTGCCGGCGCCGGCAAACCGCCGCCCAATCAAGCGTTTGCAACTGCCCGGCTTCACGGGCATAATGGGCGGCCCCGTTTTGCGGGGGTGCTGTTTTGAACGGTTTCCCGCCCCATAAAGGCACGCTGTTTCAATGGCAACAGGACCGGCCTGGTTCCCATCGGGGATCCCGGGCTTACAAGCAGGCAAGGGCACGGACGGAAAGTGTGGCAATGCCACCGCCCTGGTCAGTGACAAAACATCATCAAGGACATTGCAATGCCCAAGATCAAGACCAACCGGGCGGCGGCCAAGCGTTTCCGCAAGACCGCCTCCGGCAAGTTCAAGGCTGGCCATGCCAACCGTAGCCACATCCTCACGAAGAAGTCGACCAAGCGGAAGCGCAATCTGCGTCAGACGAACCATGTTCGTGCAGAAGACGCAGGCCGTTTGAACCGTATGCTTCCCTACCTCTGAGGACTGACCCATGGCACGAGTAAAGCGTGGCGTACAGGCGCGTCGCCGCCACAAGAAAATCCTGACCCTGGCTAAGGGTTATTACAACGCTCGCCGCAAGGTCTTCCGCGTTGCCAAGCAGGCCGTGATCAAGGCGCAGCAGTACGCCTACATCGGTCGTAAGCAGAAGAAGCGCAATTTCCGTTCGCTGTGGATCACCCGCATCAACGCGGCTGCCCGCATCAACGGCCTGAGCTACAGCCGTTTCATGAACGGCCTGCTCAAGTCCGGCATCACCCTGGACCGTAAGGTTCTGGCTGACATCGCCGTGCACGACGCAGCTGGTTTTGCTGCACTGGCCGAGAAGGCCAAGGGCGCACTGGCGGCATAAGTCCATTCCCCTGCCGTTGCCGTTCACGCGCAACGGCTGTGGGTAAGGCAAATGCATGGGGAAGGGCGCAAGTCCTTCCCCATTCTTTTTTGTGTTGGCGGTGGCCCTCCCGGTGCCATCGATCGACAGCGGTGGCGACGGGGGTCGGCCCGACGCGCATCGCGATGGCATACCGACGCGAGGCTCCGGCTATCCATGAGTGACATCCAATCCCTGACCACCCAGGCACTGGCCGACGTGGCCGCCGCCAGCAGCCCCGACGCGCTGGAAGCCCTGCGCGTGGCCCTGTTGGGCAAGAACGGCAGCATCACCGCCCAGCTCAAGCAGCTCGGCGCATTGCCGGCCGATGAGCGCAAGGCCGCCGGCGAAGCCATCAACCGCTCCCGCGACGCGCTGACCACCGCGCTGGCCGACCGCAAGGCCGTGCTGGACGACGCTGCCCTGGACGCACGCCTGGCCGCCGAAGCGATCGACATCACCCTGCCGGGGCGTCGCGCCGATCGCGCTGGCCTGCACCCGGTCACCCGTACCCTGGAGCGCATCACCGAGATCTTCGGGCGGCTCGGTTACGAGCTCTCCGAAGGCCCGGAAATCGAAGATGACTGGCACAACTTCGAAGCCCTGAATTTCCCGCCGCACCACCCGGCGCGCGCGATGCACGACACCTTCTATTTCGGCGATGGCCGCCTGCTGCGCACGCATACCTCCGGGGTGCAGGTGCGCTACATGGGCGAGCACGCCCCGCCGCTGCGCATGATCGCCGCCGGCAAGGTCTACCGCAGCGACAGCGACCAGACCCATTCGCCGATGTTCCACCAGGTCGAAGGCCTGCTGGTGGATGAGCATTCGACCTTCGCCGACCTCAAGGGCACGCTGTCCGAGTTCGTGCGCGCGTTCTTCGAGCGCGATTTCGAGATGCGCTTCCGTCCCAGCTACTTCCCCTTCGTCGAGCCCGGCGCGGAAGTGGACATCGCCTGGCAGCAGCCCGACGGCAGCACCCGCTGGCTGGAAGTGCTCGGCTGCGGCATGGTCCACCCCAACGTGCTGCGCAACGTGGGCATCGATCCGGAGCGCTACACCGGCTTCGCCTTCGGCCTGGGCGTGGAGCGCTTCGCGATGCTGCGTTACGGGGTCAATGACCTGCGCGCGTTCTTCGAGAACGACGTGCGGTTCCTGAAGCAGTTCGCGTAAGCACGTCGGCGTAGGGCCGGGCCATGCCCGGCTGGATCGGATCCAAGACCATCACGGCCCAGGCGCATGCGCCGGGCCCACCAGGGTGACACCATGAAATTCTCTGAAAACTGGCTGCGCAGCCACGTTCCCGCATCGGCCTCGCGCGAAGAACTCAGCGCGGTGCTGACCGCCATCGGCCTGGAAGTGGAAGAGGTCACCGCGCTCGGCGCGGGCCTGGACCACGTCGTGGTCGCGCGCATCGTCTCGGCCGAGCGTCATCCCGAAGCCGACCGCCTGCAGATCTGCCAGGTCGACGCGGGGCAGGGCGAGCACCTGCAGATCGTCTGCGGCGCGCCGAACGCACGCCCGGGCCTGCTTGCGCCGCTGGCCATGGTGGGCGCGCAGATCGGCACGCTGGCGATCAAGCCGGCCAAGCTGCGCGGCGTGGAGTCCAACGGCATGCTGTGCTCGGCCAAGGAACTGGGCCTGGACAGCGATGCCTCGGGCCTGTTCGAGCTGCCGGCCGATGCGCCGGTCGGCCAGTCGCTGGTCGAGTACCTCGGCCTGCCCGACGCCAGCATCGAGATCAAGCTGACCCCCAACCGTGCCGATTGCTTCAGCATCCGCGGCATCGCCTTCGACGTGGCCGCCGCGTGCGCCAGTGAAGTGGTGCCGTTCAACGCCGCGCCGGTCCCGGCGGTAGGAACGCGCGAACTGACCGTTGCACTGGCCGCAGGCGCCGAGGCGCCGCGTTACGTCGGTCGCGTCATCGAGGGCATCAACGCGCGCGCGGCCACTCCGCTGTGGATGGCCGAGCGCCTGCGTCGCAGTGGCGTGCGCCCGGTGTCGCTGCTGGTGGATATCACCCAGTACGTGATGCTGGAGCTGGGCCAGCCGATGCACGCCTTCGACCTGGGCACCCTGCAGGGCAGCATCGGCGTGCGCCGTTCGCGTGCCGGTGAAGCGCTGAAACTGCTGGACGGCCGCGATGCAGCGCTGGACGACAGCTTCCTGGTCATCACCGACGCCGATCGCCCGATCGCGCTGGCTGGCCTGATGGGTGGCTTCGACACCCGCGTCACCGATGACACCACCGCCGTGTTCCTGGAGGCGGCGCACTTCGCGCCCGCCGCGATCATGGGCCGTGGCCGCAAGCTGGGCCTGCATACCGATGCCGGCCACCGCTTCGAGCGCGGCGTCGACCCGGCGCTGCCGCGTACCGCCATCGAGTACGCCACCCGCCTGGTCCTGGACCTGGCCGGCGGCACCCCGGGCCCGGTCACCGAAGCGCTGCGTGCGGCCGACCTGCCGGCGACCGCCACGATCGCCCTGCGCCGTGCACGCATCGCCCGCGTGCTCGGCATCCAGATCGCCGATGCCGAGGTCGAGCGCATCCTGCGCGCGCTGGGCATGGACGTGGCGGCGGCCACCGACGGCTGGCAGGTGACCGCGCCGAGCCGCCGGTTCGACATCGCGATCGAAGAAGACCTGATCGAGGAACTGGCCCGCATCCACGGCTACGAGCAGATCCCGACCACGCTGCCGGGCGGCGCATCGCGCATCGCCATGCCCAGCGAGACCCGCCTGGACGACCTCAGCGTCCGCCGCCAGCTGGTCGCGCGGGACCTGCAGGAGACCATCAACTACGCCTTCGTCGACGCCGGCCTGCTGGGCCACTGGCAGTTGCAGGGCGACGTGGTGGCGCTGGCCAACCCGCTGTCGGCCGAACTGGCGGTGATGCGCCCGTCGCTGCTGCCGGGGCTGGTGGCCACGCTGGGCCGCAACGCGGCGCGCCAGCTGGGCCGGGTGCGCCTGTTCGAACTGGGCCGCAGCTTCCACCCGCAGGCCGGCGACGGCCAGCCGGCGCCGCTGGAAACCCAGCGCGTGGCCGCCGCCGTGTGCGGCGATGCGGATCCGCAGCAATGGGGCCTGGCCACCCGCAAGGTCGACTTCCATGACCTCAAGGGCGACCTGGAATCGCTGGCCGCCGCCTCCGGCGCGGTGCTGACCTTCCAGCCCTCGCAGCGCCCGTATGGCCACCCGGCGCGTTCGGCCGATGTGCTCCGCGATGGCGTGGTGCTGGGCTGGATCGGCCAGGTGCACCCGCGCCTGGCCAAGGCCATGGACATCGACGTGGACGTGTTCGCCTTCGAGCTGGACCTGGCCCTGCTGGCCGCGCGCCAGCTGCCGCGTGCCAGCGAGCTGTCGCGCTTCCCCTCGGTGCGCCGCGACCTGGCCTTCCTGGTGCCCGAGGCCGTCGCCTGGGCCGACCTGGAGGCCACCCTGCGCCGCGCCGTCGGCCCGTTGCTGCGCCAGGTCACCCTGTTCGACCGCTACGTCGGCCAGGGGGTCGAGCCGGGCTTCAAGAGTCTCGCTATGGGCTTGATTTTGCAGGACAAGTCGCGCACTCTGACGGACCGCGACGTGGATTCGGTAGTGGCCGAGGCGGTCTCTGCCATGGAGCGTGAACACCACGCCCGGATCCGCGGTTGAGCGGGCAGCATGGGGGATAGCAGGCAATGGCATTGACCAAGGCTGAGATGGCCGAAAAGCTGTTCGACGAAGTGGGTCTGAACAAGCGCGAGGCCAAGGAATTTGTCGACGCGTTCTTCGATGTGTTGCGAGAGGCATTGGAACAGGGACGTCAGGTGAAGCTGTCCGGCTTCGGCAACTTCGACCTGCGGCGCAAGAACCAGCGCCCGGGCCGCAACCCGAAGACCGGTGAGGAAATTCCGATTTCCGCCCGCACGGTGGTCACCTTCCGTCCGGGCCAGAAGCTCAAGGAAAGGGTAGAGGCATATGCTGGATCCGGGCAGTAACCGCGAACTTCCGCCGATACCGGCCAAGCGCTACTTCACCATTGGTGAAGTCAGCGAGCTGTGCGACGTCAAGCCGCACGTGCTGCGCTACTGGGAGACCGAATTTCCCAGCCTCGAACCGGCCAAGCGCCGCGGCAACCGACGTTACTACCAGCGCCACGACGTGCTGATGGTGCGCCAGATCCGCGGCCTGCTCTACGAGCAGGGCTACACCATCGGCGGCGCGCGCCTGCGCCTGGAAGGTGCCGGCGCCCGCGACGAATCGGCGCTGAGCAACCAGATCATCAAGCAGACGCGGATGGAGCTGGAAGAAGTGCTTCAATTGCTGCGTCGCTGAACAAATACGCGGATAAAACCGTTATACTCGTCGGCCCGCTGAGAGGCGGGGACATTGCCAGCATCATCGGGGCGTAGCGCAGCCTGGTAGCGCATCTGCCTGGGGGGCAGAGGGTCGTCGGTTCAAATCCGGCCGTCCCGACCAAACTGGTAATGAAAACAAAGGCCTACGCAGCAATGCGCGGGCCTTTTTTTTGCGTCACCCTATTGTCCCCCTATTCTCCCCCTATCGAACCAGCACGCTGCCGGTCTGCACTTCCTGCCAGGGCGTGTCGTGGCCTTCCAGATAGTGCTCGGTCATCGACGTGGACGAGTGGCCCATCAGGCCCTGGACCTGCTCGATCGCCCAGCCCGATTCGCTCAATAGCGCGCCGCCCAGGCTGCGGATCTCGTGGAAGCTCGGCGGGTTGTCGCCGCTGATGCCGGCCGCTTCGCGCGCGTCCTGGAATGCGCGGGTGAGCTGCTCCGGCATCACCTGCGTGTGGTGCTGCCGCGCCGATGCGCGCTTGTCCGAGGGCCGTGCGCGGTCAGGCAGGCGATGCACCACGAACGGCGACAGCACCGTGTCGCGCGCCTGAGCCAGCAGGCCGGCCAGCTGTTCGCCGACCCGGATCTTCAACTTCACCAGCGTGCTGCCCTCGGTCTTCTGCGGCACCACCCACAGGTAGCCGTCGCGCACGTCGGCGAACTTCAACGACACCACGTCCTCGCGGCGCAGCAGGGTGACCAGCGACAGGTCCATCGCCAGGCGCAGCCACGGCTCGGCCTTCTCCCAGATCGCCGCATAGACCTCCCGGGTCAGTCGCGCGCGCTTTCGCTCGTGCTGGAACCGGCGGGTGGCCAGCACCGGGTTGGTGTCGATCCAGCCCTCCTGCACGGCGCACGCCATGATCCAGCCCAACACCAGCCGGAACTGCTGACGCGCGCGGTCGGACTGGGTCACCCCGCGGATGAACTCGGCGCAGTCCTTCACCGTCACGTCCTCGACCGACCGGCTGCCGATGCTGGCCTCGGTGCGGCGGATGACGCTTTCGTAGACCTCGGCCGTCTTCGGGGCCCAGTTGCGCCCGGGCACGTCGTCGCGGCGGAACACCGCGATCGCGTCGGCCACCGTCTCGCGCGAGCCGATCACCTTGTCCACCAGGTCGTTGCCCGGCAGCAGCATGGCGTTGAGCTTCTTGGCCGCGGCGAACGCCTTGGCCTGGTCCCGGCCCATGAACGTCTCGCGCCGGGTGGTCGGGTGGCGGTATTTGAACCCGCCCTTGTTCGGGTAGAGGTTGTCCGGCCAGCCCTGACGGCCGGCGCTGCGCTTCCGTGGTGACATGTTCCTATCCTGCTTTCAGTACGCGCTCGACCAGGTCATCCCCGTCCGAGAGCCATGCGTGTTCATCGATGAACCAGGTGCCGCCCACCTTCTTGCCGGGGATCTTGCCATCGCGCAGCCAGCGCTGCAGGGTGGCGATGCTGGGCCGGCTGGAGGCGTCGAAATAGCGCAGCAGCCACTGGTCGGTGGTGAGAAGGTTCATTGGCGGCCTCCGGTCAGTTCGCGGCCAGGGCAGCGCGCAGCTGCTCCGTGACCTGGTGCGCGGCGTCCCGCAGGCGCTGGTTCTCGGCGGCCAGCTCGATGATCCGATCGGCCGCCGCGATCAGGTTTTTCCTGAGCACATCCTTGGTCGGTTGGATGAGCCTTCTTGGTTGCTTCGGGAAGAGGAGTCTATTCACGCTCCCTCCGGGTCTGGAAGATGTCGCCACACCAGGCGTTTACGGATTTGCAGGACGAGTGATCCAGAAACCCCATAGGATTTTCCGACGACTGAGGAAGAACGTTGGTCAGCTCGGATTGCTATGACGTTCTGTTCGGTGAGTTTTGCCTGAGGTAATGCCCTTCCCTGAGCGTAGCGGCGTGGCAGCGGTGAAACTTCATCGAGCCGCGGCGGGAGGTGGGTCCATGCCTTCCTATGCAGAATTTGATTTGCTGTGCATTCCGCAATACCAAAGCGGCGTGAAACTTCTACGGAAGTAAGGCCGCTGGCGCGTATGGCGTAGACATCGCGATCCGTAAGAACTGCATGGGAGTGCCTCTGTCCTGCTGGATAGTCCTGGCGGCCCTTCTTCCTCATGTCGTCCATGTTGTCCTGGGGCGAACCCAGGAACAGGTGATCAGGGTTCACGCATGAGCGCGTGTCGCATCGGTGGCAGACAAGTAAGCCAGGCGGAATCGAGCCGCGATGAATCATCCATGAGACTCGGTGTGCAGGCTGCATGCCTCTGCCAAGCTTGATGGCGCCATAGCCAGAGCTACTGACTGCAGCCATCCACAGCCAGCAACCCGACTCCGTAACAGCCTGATATTTTTCATCGAAGATGTCGGCCACTTCGGAAAGCGGCCTCTGCCTCCGGCCCTCGAGGTGGTTCTGCAGCTCAGCCATGCGCCACCAGCCTTGCCGCCCGCCGCCAGCACCAGCGCACCGCGCGGCAGAGGGCGACGACCAGCCACACGGTCAGGAAGCCGATGACCAGCATCAGGGCCAGCACCAGGTACTTCGCCAGCCAGATGGTCAGGGCGTCAGTCATTGTTGGGCTCCTTGAATCTCAGCAACAGCCGGGACCTTTACGCGCATGTTGCGCGGCGGCTTGACGGTGGAGAGGGTGGTGGGCGGGGGGATCTTGAGGCGTGCGCGGATTCCCCCGCTCTTTGTTCTGTTGTGGTCAATACAACGATCAGAGCAGAATATGACCACCTTTGAGAAACCCCCGACGAATAGCGCTTTGAAGCCCGCTGCCTGTGCTGCCTGTGCAAGATGGCACCCAAATCTCGGCGGTTCATCAGCCGAAACGGCGCGAGCTTCGCCACATGCAGCGCAGCACACGAAGAACTCAACGCTCATTGGCCCACCCCCGGCGCTGCATCGCGTTGATCGATCAGGGTGGCAAGGATCTGTGCGTTTCGCTCCGCGTCCGGACCGACTAGATTGGCGACGACCTGATTGCCATCGCTGAGCTGATAGCAGGTTTCGAGCGTACGCAGGCTCCAGCCGTCAGGAATTGACCCCAGGTCGATGCCCTGCGCGGGCCGGGCGGCGTAGAGCCACGCATTGATCGTGTCGATGTGCTTCTGGACGGGGTGCCGCGATTCCTTGTGCGCAATGACAGCCACTGCTGAGATTGCCGAAACGACTTCCTGCGGAACACGGTCACGGACCTGCGCCACCGGCTGGCGGGCGGCGATGGCGGCGGCCGCATCCTTTTCGATCTGGTCAGCGAACGACAGCGAATCGTCCAGCGCCCCGCACCATGCCGCCTTGTGCGGCGATACGGCGAAGGCTTCGAGATTCTTGACGATGCCTGCGGCCAGCCCACGAACCTCCAGCCACTGCGCCAGCGCATCCCCCTGCACCTCGCCAACCTGCGCAGCACAGCCATCGATGCGACGGATGATTTCATCCTTGTATGCCATCGCCGCGTCGTGCTGGCCCTTCGTCCCGTACCTGCACGACCGCGCATACACTTCGAGCGCGCAGTTCAGCAGCTCGTCGGTCGGCAGCGCTCGGCAGCGCTCGACAACGTCATCCGGAAGGACGCCAACCTGCTGCTTGCCAGTTGCGGCAAGGGCTTTCCACGCGGCGAACCAGACATCCCAGTCGTTGTCCACGTGGGGGCTCACATAAGAACTGGTGCCCCAAGTGTCGGGAGTCAGATCGCGGCCCTTCGCCCACTCCTCAAACAGCTTGCGAGCATCGTCAACATCGCAATCCACCCCCTGCTGCTCGGCCAGCTCTGCGGGCTGCGGGTGGGTGAACAACGGCCGTTTCGTGACCGCGCCGTAGGCGTCACCGTATTCGCGATGCACCTCGGCGATAACTCGATTGGCGGATGCTTCGTTGGTCTCGCAGGAAACCACCCCTGCCTGCGCCGACTCCACCAGCCACGCCGCCGGCACCGCCTCACTGATCTTGGTGTCAGACATTTCCCTTCTCCATTGCTGCGTCGATTTGCTGTTCCCACTGCTTTGCGAGCATTGCGGCGTCGTGCCAATCAGAGGGCTTCGAGGTTTCGCACGCCTTGTAGTAAGCATCAAGAAAAAGTGTGTAGGCACTGCCAGAACAGGCCGCACGCAACCCCTCAACCTCGGCGCGACTCGCTGCGAGGGCGGTGCGGAGCTTGTCGATTTCACGATCACGCCATCCAAGCTGCTCCGCGATGTCAGATTTCCTATGTAGACCCTCGGCGGTCATGGCTTCGACATGGCGGCAGTAGTAGCCACCGTCCTTGTCGAGCTGCATGGGGCAAACTTCCGGATAAAGCGCCACAGCCTTGGTATCAGTAGTCATGTCCGCTTCTCCTTCTTCGCAGCGATGCGTTCGTTGGCGCCGCCTTCGATTCCCTTCCGGCGGCTGATGGTCGAGCGGTTGATCGGCGTATTGCCCAGGCGCTGGATCTTGCCGCCCTTGCGCTCGAAGGCGGCCACGTCGGCTGCCAGCTGCAATGCCTCGGCGGCCTTCTGGCGCGCGGTCGGGCTGTCGTACAGGACGAGTGCGTGGATGCTGGTCATGCCGTGCGCTCCAGCTCGGCCAGCAGGGCATCCGCCTGAGCGATTGCCCACCGAGCCTTGAGCTCGCCAACGGCTTGAGGGCTATCCCAATTGAACGGCCCGTGGTCTGCGTTTGGCACCCAAGTGCCCATGCCTTGCATCACCATCGCGGCGATCAGCTCGCGCTTGGTCAGGCCGCCCTCGGACGGCTTGATGTTCTCCAGCATTTCCCATCGCTCTGCCCAAACATGTGGCGTCGGGTAGGCCAATTCGTCAGCGTTGCTCATGCGATGCTCCTCATCGGCTCGCGGCGCACAGGCCCGAACCACAGGTTGGTGAGGTTGGACAGGCGGATCAGTTCCGGGTCCCGCTTGAGCGCCGGCAGCGGCGTGCGCAGCCGGCGCGCGTCGTTGGTGCACATGGCGCAGGTGGGTTCCTTGCCGCGCCGCCCGGCGTTGGGGAACGCCGCCAGCGGCAGACGACGACTGCAGGCGGTGCAGCGCTTCGTGTCCATCAGAAATTCAGGTCGTCGTCGGCGAAGTCATCCACCGGCGGGCGCGAGAGCGGGGTGTGCGCCTCGCCGCGGCTCCCATAGCCAGTCTCCCGGCCGGTGCGTTGCGTCCGCTGGCCGCCGCCGCGCTGCCGGTCGGGCTTCCAAGTGTCGACCTGCGCGTACCACTTCCCGCTCTGCGCCACCTTGATATCGGCGTTGATCCACTCGCCGTCCTGCTGCTGCAGCCAGGCGATCAGCTCTTCGCGCTTCATGGAAATCTGCGCGATCACGTACTCGGGGGCGCCGTCGCGCGGCTGCTTGACCAGCAGGCCGTCGATGAATTTCTTGTCGCTCATGCTGCGTCCTTGAAGAAGATGGCGCGGGCGGCCTGGTACTCGGTCAGGAACCGGTCCAGATGGGCCTGCAGCTTTTCGGTGAAGCCGTCCGGGGTAACGCGCACCAGCAGCGGCTCATACCCCGGGCAAAAGGAAAGGAAGTCCCACCACTCGCGGCCGGTGATGATCAGAGAGCCGTGAACCTGGGGCTTGTGCTCGTCCGGCACGCCGCCGGCGCGCAGCCACTTCACGTGGGTGGGACCGTCCGGGCACTTGATCTCCAGGCCACCGGGCTTGCCGATCAGGCTGTCCGGGCTGCAGCCCAACGTGCCGGCGTCGTTGAGGATGAAGCCGACCTGCTGCGGCACCACGTCCTGCTCAAAGGCGTAGTACTCGCGAGCCTCGGGCTCCAATTCCTTGCCGCGCAGGGTGTGCCGATTGCCGCCGAACGACTCGCCGGCCTCGGGCCGCATCAGCTCATCGATCAGCTGGTTGATGTAGGTGTCGGCCGCGGTGGCGTACTCGCCGCGCTTCGGGGTGATGATGCTGCTGAATTCGCTGGCGGTCGGGACGCCCTTGCGCGCTGCATACCACTCCACCGAACCCTGCTCGACGTCCAGAATGCGCATGGCTCAGTCCTTGGGGGTCACGCGGGCCTTGGCCCGGTTGAACGCGTTGCGCACGTCGGCCGGCAGGTTGGCAGCGCCGCCGTAGTCCTTGAGCAGCTCGGCCCGCTTCGTCTGGTACTGCTCGGGGTGTTCCAGCTCGTTGGCGACGTCGATCCAGTTGACGGCCTTGTCGTCCAGCTTGGTGCCGCCCAGCAGGCCATCGTCGTCCTCGCCGTGGGTGGTGAGGTTCAGCAGCGCCCCGGCGGCGTAGCGCTTGCCGTAGCTGACGCTGGAACCCACCGACTGCACGCTGTTCTTGGAGCCGCTGGTGTCCGCCGGCAGCAGAATCTCGGTCTGCTCGCTGTGGCCGTTCTTGTGCGCCAGGACACCGGTCACGCGGACCATGTTGTCCTCCGTCAGCGTGCGGAAGGAGAGGGCAAAGCCGAACTCCTGCAGCACCGGCTTGATCGCCGCGTTGATGTCCTCCCACAGCGCGTAGGTGCTCTGCACGTTGCCGGAGCGGTCCTTGATCGCGCCGCGCTCCTTGATCGACGGCAGCTTGGGCTGCATGCCGGCCAGGGCAGAGGTGTAGGCCGCTGCCGACTCGCGGTCCAGCAGGCGCTCGTGCATCTGCATCAGGCGCTCCATCTTGTCGATATCGGCGTTGGGGTCGGTGGCCACGCGCTCGATCATTGCCAGCATCGAGTCGGGCGCGGCTGCCGCATGGGCCGGCGCGAGCTGCTGCGCATCGGCCGTGGTGGTGGTGATCTGGTTCATGGGTGCCTCTGCGTGGAATAGGTGCCGGCATTGGGGACCCGGCCGGCGCGGGTGGTGCTGCCCGTGGGGAGCGGGCAGCGGGAAATCAGGACCAGGCCGCCGGCCAGCACAGCGCGCACGCAAGCGCGGCGGTGATGCCGTAGCAGGTAGCGCAGGCGGCGAAGTCGGACCAGCTGCGGCAGCCGGTGGCGGTCAGGAGGCGCATTACTCGATCACCTCGTGGCGGCGAGTTACACCACCCGAGATAAGGCAGTCTTCAGCTGACTGTTCTGTAAGGTGGACAGACATGTGACCATCGAGGTACTGATTCACCCAAATCTCTTTCGTCTCAGGCTTGATGCGGTAGTGGTCGGCAGGCCATGGGTAGGACAATTCCTCCATGTCTCTCCACACCCCGTAGTGGTCGCGCCACTGAATCACCTTCCCATCAGCCAGCGCCTGCACCAGGGGCAGGTAGTCTTTCGCGTTGTCCTTGTTCATCAGGCTTCTCCCGTGGCTTTGGCGATGGCATTTGCTGCCTGCTCCTCAATAACCTTGCAGAGCTCATAGGTAAGCGGGAAGCCCTGTGCACCACGCCTGTAAACATCCAAAAGATCAGCAAGCGCCCCTAAAAGCTCCGGCGCGGCGGCTATCAGGCGGGCGTTGGCTTCCAGTTCTGCGGTGTCTTCCTCGTACGTCCGGTACTCGGGGATATCCGCAACGATTCGGCTGTTGTCCGGGCCGACAACCTCGCAAATCCAGTGGCTCGGGTTTCCCCACTTGCCGTCTACGAACGTCTCATCGAGGTGCCAAGGCCCCGGCGTGTGCTTACTGGTCATCGTTCGAATCCTCTGCGCAGAGGCCGTTGATTGCCTCGTGGTTGTTTATCTCGATATCCGCGTTGCCCAGCAGCACCCCGTCCATGCGATACTCGGTGACGGCGAGGCCGGGCGCGATGGGCGGCTCGATCTGCGGAAATCCGAATTGATCTGCCAAGGTTCGACGGCCCTTAAACTGCTCGGCGAAGGCAGAGTCCAGGTGGGCGCGGATGGTCATGCATCCACCTTGCTGGGCCGCCAGTGCGTTGGGGTGTAGTAGACGTACATGCTCATGTCCGGAAACCACCACATCGGGCGGAATTCCGGGCCGCGCTGCTTCTGGATCAGGAGCTGCTCGTTGCGGGGACCACTGGCGTCATCGATCTTGGTGACGACCACTACGCCCAGAGGCGCAGTGCTGATGGGATTCCAATTCATCACAAAGCTCCAACAATCAGAGAGAAGGCCACCCCGAAGCAGAACGCGAGGAAGTAGGCGGCCATGTGGCCGATGGCGTAGCGGTGCGCGGCGCGGTCGGCGGCGGTCACGCTGCACCGCCTTTGACTAGGGTGAGGGCGGCGCGTGCGGCAATCAGGCGCTTCCGATCCTCCATGCGCTCATCACGCGTCAGTTGTGGGCCAGCGCGGCAATACGCCTCATCAAGCCCTTCCAGCGCCTCGATCAGTTCGGCGACTGCGGCGATGGCCGACTCGATACGGTCCCAGCGCTCGCAGTCGATTTCGTCACCATCGGGTCGGCAAGGCCCAATCCACGCCAACTGGCTCCTAAGCACCGCCAGCACATCGACATGCCGGCTCATGCATACACCGCCTGCAGCGCCCAAGCCGCCTCAAGGTCCGATTCGCCCAGCCCGCGCTCCCAGCGCTTGTGGTTCTGATCGTCCAGAAGCTCCTGAACGTGGCGGTCCATCGCGGCGCGGTACACACGCATCAACGCCTCAGCATCGCCAGCGGCCAGCGCCCGGCCAACGCCCGCGCATTCCTCGTCGTTCAGCACCAACTCGGCGATCACCTTGGCGTTGCTGGTCAGGGCGGACACCGCCTCGACGGTCCGATCCAGAACCGCCGGGTGCGCAACCCGCCGGCCGGCTCCGTCGTGATCCAGGTACACCGGGTTGAGGAGGGCTCTCATTCCTCACCCCGCACGTGCTTGGCCGCGTCGTAGCTGGCGTCCATCTCTGAGGCCAAGAACTGAGCCTCGCGGTCCGACTGCCGGGCCATGTACGAGACAAGGCCGCTGACCCGGATGCAAAACAGAACCCAGCCACCCAGCGCTGCCAGTGCGAGCAGCGTTAAAACGATCACGACGGCGATGAAGTCCATGGATATCTCCCGAGGCAAAATGACATTTACTGACCGACGGCGAGCACTCATTTCGAGGCTTGCCTGCGAATTCGTGACTTGTTAGATGAGGAGACGCCCGCGTATCTGCCCTTGTTCCTTCGGTCGCGCATGTTCTGCGCATGGGTTCCGAGGAAAAGGTGGTCCGGGTTGACGCAAGAAGGGGTGTCGCACTTGTGGCAGACGCACATTCCAGTGGGGATCCAGCCCTTATGTCGCTCGTAATAAAAGCGGTGGGCGAGCTGGAATTCGCCGCGTGCGCCAAGCGCGATGCGCCCATAACCGGAAGAGTTGATGTGGCCCAGCCACAGCCAGCACCCAGACTCGGTTACGGGCGTGTGGTCATTGATCGATTCGGAGCGCAGCGGTCGCTGCGACGGGCGGCGGGCCCGATTGCGGACGCGTTCGCAGGCCTTGCAGCGATAGTCGTTGCCGCGCACCTGCCAGGCCGAACGCTCGAACGGCTGGTTGCACTTGCTGCATGTGCTCAGGTTGGACATCGGATCGTTCTCCAGCCCCGCCTCGGATGAGGGTGTCGTGGGGCGATGGAGAAAGTAAACCATCGGTTACCTTATGGAGTCAACAAAAAGTTACTGTGGGCCCGCAGTAAATTATGAATGCCTTTCTATTCGTTCAGATTCTGGCAGTTGGGTTCAGCAGCAGGGCACTGTAGAGATCGTCGTCAGGGTCGTACGATCGGATGCGTTTCTCGGACCCTGGAACGGCATCCAGCACCACGGTGCCGTTGTCGTAGACGAACGCGGTTTCATGCTTCATAAACCCCAGAGGTCGGACGAGGACGACGGCCTCCAGATCCGGGGCACTGCTGATCCTGAAGCCTGCGCGCAGGAGGATGCAAAGCCTCCGAAACCCACGGGCTTCAGTCGGTTCCAAGGCGCACCCTTGGGGAGCCACTCAACTGGATCTGCTGCTCAAGCATCTGCCGTAGCGCCTGAATCTCCCGCTTGGCGTCCTCGGCGGCCTGAATCGCCTTCCTGGCGTTGCGCCTGGCACCCCAAGCTTCGAGGGTTACCCCCAACAGAAGAACGATGGTTAGCCATTGGAAAACGGTCATTTGGTCACCCGTATCGAGAGCGGAGAAGGCCGGCGTCCTCAAAGGCCACGCCGTCGCGCATGCAGTCCTCGGCGCGCTCGAGGTCCTTGTGTAGCTGGATCAGGTCGTCGTCCGGCAGCTGCTCGATGTCCGCCAGACCAAAGCAGGCTTGGTCTATGACCATCTGCATCGGCAGGCCCCAGCGTCTCCGGAAGTGCCGGATCATCCTGCAGTGGGAGTCCCGCACCATCGCATCCATGCGGACGCCCTGAGGCTCCGTAGGCTCGATGGGAACGACTCGCAGGGCAGGGCGCTGCTGCGCCTCCCCCCCGGAGTGCGGCGGTCCTAGCCGCCAGCCGCTGCGCGAGTTCCTCGAACTTGTCCTTCTGCATCCTGTGACCCCCTGATCCGCTTCGCCAGTACCTTCGTTAGGTCGAAGACATTGCCCGGCTGGACCTCCGCGCCGAACTCTTCGACCACCTCAAACGCCGTTTCCAGAAGAACCTCGTCACTGATCCACTCCGGTGGGTCACCGGTGAAGTCCAGGTAGTGCCGGAGCACTAGAACCGACGCAGCCAGCTTGCCGAAGTCCGGTCGCGCTGCCTGAGACGACGGACGCTCGGTCAAAGAGCGCGGTCCTTCCCCTGTAGACAGCCAGCGTGGGCTGACCGAAAAATGCCGGGCCCAGCCGGTAAGGAACACCCCATTGGGAGTTTGGTTCAGTCCTTTTTCCAGCCGGCCAACGTACTGCTTCGTCGTCCCGACGATGTCAGCCATCTGTTGCTGGGTCATCTGCGCGGATCGCCGCAGCTCCTCTAATCGGGCGCCAATGCTCATGTAACGAATGATTGACGGAAACGTGGAAATCATGGTTGACTTCTCCCAGTAACCGATGATTTACTGGAGCCATGAACCCGACCCTTGCCCAAGCCAAAACCGCCCTCGGCATCGAAACCAATGCCGATTTCGCCCGCTTCCTTGGCCTTCCCAGGCAGTCCATGACCGGCCGGGATGAGAACAAGCCGATCCCCGACGGCTGGTGCTGGCGGGCTGCCCAGAAGCGCCCCGATTTGTTCTCGCCGGCTCCGAAGGCGTCCCGTCGCCGCAAGGCCGCCGCTGCCTGACATGCGCACCTCACCGGCCACCGCTGGGGAAGGGCACCACGGTGCCGCTGCCGGGAGCCGGCGGGTTCTTCCGCTCCACCTGCGTGATCTTCACCCGATCGCCGTAACGCCTCAGCACGAACAGCCGGCCGGCAACCGGGACCAGCTCTACGACACCGCTCGACCGCTTCAACTCTGAATTCACTTGGCTCAATCCGTTGTGGGTTGGGCCTTTATTCCGCCCTAAGGCGGTTGGCAACGATAGGAAACGCATGGAAACGCTTGGCAACCAAAGTTCGCTCCCCCTCGCATTCGGCGTCCACCACGCCGCGAAGGATGCGCCGTCACAGATCGTCCGGCAGATCGAATCGGCAGCCCATGCGCTGGCCGTGATGATCCGCGCCGGCCACCACAAGCTGGACTACGTGGCTGCCTGCGTGGGCAAGTCGCGGTCGTACATCTCGCGGATGCAGAACGGCGTCCGCCCGATCCCCGAGAAGCTGGTCGGCCCGCTGTGCGCCGCCACCGGCTCCAATCTCCTTCGCCAGTTCCTCAGCCTGCAGGCCGCCCTAGAGGGCATCTGCGAGGTCGAGCGCCTGGCCGACCTGATGAGGTCCGCCAATGAAGAAGTCCGAGTGCCTGCAAAGGCTGGACGAGTGCATCCGGGTTATCGAGTCCAGCCCGCCCATGACGCGCGAGCAGATCGTCGCGCACCTGTCCCGATGCGCGCACGAGCAGGCCAGGGCGGAAGCCCGGCGCTCGGCTACGCCGCAGCCTGACCTCCTGGGAGCTGCGTAGTGGCCCGCATCCGAACAATCAAGCCTGAATTCTGGAAGCACGAGGACCTGAGTGCGCTTCCGGAAATCACGCACATGCTCGCGGCGGCGCTGCTCAACCACGCCGATGACGAGGGGTACTTCAACGCCAATCCTGCTTTGGTCAAAGCCGAGTGCTTGCCGCTCCGTGAGTACTCACTGAGTACGCAGGAAATGCTCAATCAGCTCTCAAACGTTGGCTACATCGAGCTCGGTGCGGGCGCTGACGGAAAACGCTACGGCCGCGTGGTGAAATTTGACGAGCACCAGCGGGTGAACCGTCCGACTGCCAGCAAAATCAAGGTGATACACATCGTTTGGGGTGATGGTTTGAGCACTCACGGAGCGCTCAGTGAGGACTCATCGCCTGAAAGGAAGGGAAAGGAAGGGAAAGGAAAGGAACAGGGAAGGGAACCCACTGGCGTGGGTTTGTCGACAGGCGGCGGCGATGCCGCACCTGACGACCACGCCGACGACGAGGGCGAAGAAGGGCAGCACCTGCTCGGCAACCGCCCGAAGAAGCCGGCAGTGCCCAACTGCCCGCACATGGAAATCATCGACCTGTACCACGAAGTGCTCCCGGAGCTGGCGCAGGTCCGGGTGTGGGAGGAGGACCGCAAGGAGCTGCTGCGAGCCCGTTGGAAGGGGGCGCCGGAGCGGCAGAGCCTGGACTGGTGGCGGGAGTTCTTCACGTCGGTGAGGGACATGCCGTTCCTGATGGGCGAGCGCACGGGGCGCGATGACCGCGCCTTCGCCTGCACCCTGGAGTGGCTGGTCAGGCCCAAGAACTTCGCCAAGGTCCTTGAGGGGAACTACCTGGAGCTGCGCCGATGAACGCCCTGATCGATTCGGGCGTCGAGACGGCGCCCCACAACCTGGACGCGGAGACGGCGGTTCTGGCTGGCCTGATGCTCCACAACGACGAGCTGTCGAACGTGCAGGACTGGCTCTCGGAGCAGGACTTCTACAGCCACCAGCACCGGGTGATCTACTCGGCAATCGTCGCGCTGGCTGGCAGCAACAAGCCCGCTGACGGTGTGACGGTGGGCGAGTGGATCTACGCAAACGTCGCCGATGGCGCCGACGCGCTGGCGATGCTGGCGATCAACCTCGCCTGCGAGGCCTACACCGCCGCCAACGTGGTCAGCTACGCCGAGGTGATCGTTGAGCACTCGCACAAGCGCCAGTTCATCGACACGTGCCAGAAGGCGCTGCAGGCGGCCTACAGCCGGCGTGGGCACTCGGCCGAGGAACTGGCCGCGCACATGGCCGCGCGCCTCAGCTCCATCGCTCCAGTCCGCACCACGGGCCTGCGGCCGTACCGGGAGGTGATGAAGCGGTTCTCCGACGAGCTGCTGGCCCGGCACCGCGACGGCAAGCCCATCGGCATGCCCACGCCGTGGGCCGACGTGAACAAGGCCATCGGCGGCCTGCAGGACGGCCAGGTGATCGTGCTGGCGGCGCGCTCGAACATGGGTAAGTCGGTGATGGGCTTCCAGCAGGCTCGATTCACCGGGCTTCGGGGCGACCCGGTCGCAGTGTTTTCGATGGAGATGGTGGACACCGACGTTGCTGCACGCGATGTGGCAGCGCTGGGCGAGATTCCTTTGCAGTGGGTTATCGGACAGGACCTGAGCGAATCGCAGGGCGACACGGATGGCTATTGGTCCCGTGCCACGGTGGCCATCAGCGACATGATGGGCGCGGCGATCATGATGGACGACGACCCGCAGCTCAGCGCGCCGCAGATCGTTGCCCGCGCCAAGCGTGCGCACGCGCGCAAGCCCCTTCGCCTAGTGGTCATTGATCACCTGCACGAGATGGCGCTGCCCGGTAAGCAGGGCGAGGTGATCGAGCGAGGGCAGGCTATGCGTGACCTGAAGGGACTCGCCAAGTTCCTGCGCTGCCCGGTCCTGATCTTGGCGCAGCTCAACCGAGATGCAGCGAAGGGCGAACGGCCTCAGGTGAAGGATATCCGCGGCTCCGGCGGCATCGAGGAAGTGGCCGACGTGATCCTGTTCGTGCACCGGCCCGATGTCTACAACCCGACCGACCGACCCGGCCTGGTCGAGGTCATCGTGGGCAAGGGTCGAAACATCCAGACGGGCACCGTCGTGTCCCTGCGCAACCAGTACCAGTACCAGCGAGCCGTCGATTGGGACGGACCCGCCTACGAGTTCAACGAAGCCCCGGCAGAGCCGAAGAGGCCGACGCGCCAGCTTGCGCCGCGTCTTGGCAGCCGGCGCGCCCGCCAAGGAGATGACGAATGAGCGAGATCGAATTGAAGGACGCATACATCGTGAAAGATCTGCGGCGCATCGTCGGCACTGGCGAGGGCGAACCAGTATGGATAAACCGCCACCACGCCGAAGCATTGCTGGCCGCCATCGATTCGCTCGCGCCGCAGTGGCAGCCGATTGAGTCGGCAGATGCAGCTACGCCGGTTCTGACGCTTGGTCCCGATGGCATGAAGATCGCCTTTTATTACGACGGGTCATGGGCCGAGCAGTGCGGCGATGAGTTGTTCTGCATCGACAAGCCTACCCACTGGCAGCCGCTGCCCGCTCCGCCGGAGGTGGAGGGATGAGCATGTCATGGGTCCGCAAGAACTATCGGGTTCCGGCAAAGCGCGGCGGCCGGGTGGTGTACACCGGAGAGGGCAAGCCTGAGTTGGGCACGATCCGATCCGCCAGTGGTGGCTATGTCCACATCCAGCTGGATGGCGTGAAGCACACCATGCCGTTCCATCCGACGTGGGAACTGAGGTATCTCGACGGTAGCGCCGAGGTGCAGGGATGAAGCGCACCTACCTGATCGACCCGCAGGGGAACCGTAACTGGCCGCAGGTGATCTCCAACGTCGTGAGCGCCATCAACGACTGGATCAAGGGCGGCCCGGTGCAGATCACGCTGGACGAGCCGAAGCGGAGCCTGGACCAGAACGCGGCGATGTGGCCGGCGCTGACGGACATCGCCAAGCAGGTTCCGCTGGTCATCACTCGTCGCGATGGCAGCAGCCGCCAGGCCACGGCCTACGACTGGAAAGACGTGCTCACCTCTGCGTTCGAGGAAGAAACCGAGTGGGCTCCCGGTCTGCGCGGTGGCGTGGTGATGCTCGGCGCGCGCACCAGCAAGTACAGCAAGCGAAAGATGGGCGACTTCCTGACCTTCATCCACGCCGAATTCTCGGACCGGGTGCAGTGGTCGGACAGCGCCGTGGAACGACTGGCGCAGTTCGCGCCGACCATCAAACAGCAGAGGGCAGCAGCATGAAAATGTGGAATGTTGAGGTCAGCCATGTAGCGGTGGTGCTGGCTGATAATGAGATTGAAGCGGCTGAGGTCGCACGCCGATTCACCCGCGAAATAGTCAGTGATTCTGACGAAGCTCATTGCGTGGTTACCCATGAAGTGAAGGCCATCTCGGACTTCCGTGATGGCTGGGATGGGGCTTGCCTTCCGTATGGAGGAGACGGCAATACGCGTATCAACGAACTGAACCAAGCGCTTCGTTCGGAGGGAGATGCAGCATGAACCTCCAGCAGATCGATGCCGTCCCGGCCATCATCGCCATTTTGTCCTCGCTCGTGCTGGTGTGTGTGAGCAGAGGGTTTTGGGCCAACAACCGCACCTACAGCGAGCGCATGGAAATCATCGGTGCGCTGAGAAAATTGGGTTGGCCGATGGGCGAAGAGGGCGACTACAAGCGGGTTGAGTACCACGACCACTACCGTGAAGTCTTCTGGGGCCGAGATCCACTGAGGCTGTATAGCCCCCGGCTGGTGGCGATCATCAAGGCATATCGCAGTGCGGAGGCATCGGCATGAAATACATCGACGTAGCATTGTTCCTACTGGATGGTCACACCGACCGACTGATGGGTGTGGCCGACCTGGTTGGCGACGTAACAGGAAGCGAGGCAGCGCGGGCAGGATCGATTCTGCCGCTCATTGTGGTGAGCTTCGTTAGCGTGATTCTTGGTTTGGTGCTGCTGATCGTGGCCGCCCCGTTCCTTGCGGTGTGGACGGCCGTATCGCTTATCTGGTCTGCGCTGAAATGGGCGTTCAAGGTTGTTCGCCCGGAGGTGCCGTGATGGCAGCAGTGGCAGCCGCAACCGTTGTCGCAGCTGGATTGGCTTACCAGGCGGATGGCCGCCAACGCAACGTTATCGAGCCTGGCAAGGCTGCGATTCTCATTCAGCCGAATGTTGCTTCCCGCTGCCCGGCTTGCGGATCGCACAGCTACGCTCGCATGCAAGGCGTGGAGGTTTGCAGCTACTGCAGGACTCCGAGGGGTAGCGCATGAACTACCGTGACCGCAGCCTGTTGGACCTGGCCTACCAGCTCAACTGCACCCTGCAGATCGACGGGGTGTGCGAGGGCGGCCCGGGCGAGCCCTGCCACAGCAACCAGTCCCGCCACGGCAAGGGTGGCAGCATCAAGGCCCATGATGTGTTCTTCGCGTCGGGGTGCCGGTGCTGTCACCGAGAGCTCGACCAGGGGAAGCGCTTCACCCGCGAGGAGAAGGCCGACATCTGGCAGCGCGCCCATGAGCGGACCATCCTGCAGCTATTCCAGCTTGGCCTGGTCAGGGTGGCGGCATGATCGTCCTGCCGTGGCCGCCGTCGGTCAACACCTACTGGCGAACCTTCCGGGGCCGGATGCTGATTTCGGCCCACGGTCGGGACTACCGCGTCCGGGCCGTCGCCGCGGCGGTCTCTGCCCAGCGGTATGGCCAGGCCAAGGTCGCCGTCCGCATCGAGGCGTGGGTGCCGGACAACCGCCGCCGCGACGTGGACAACCTCCTGAAGGCTCCGCTGGATGCGCTGGCCCACGCGGGCGTCTACGAGGACGACAGCCAGATCGTGGAGCTGTCCATCCGCCGCGCCGGGCTGGACCGGGCCAACCCGCGCCTGGAAATAACCGTGGAGGGGGCATGAGCGCGCTCAAAACACAGATTGGCGGAAACCACTACCGCGAAGGCGGAGTTCAGCCGGTTCAGTACATCGAGGCCAACCAACTCGGGTTTTTGGAGGGATGCGTGGTCAAGCGGCTGACCCGCCATAACCGGGATACCGGGAAAGGCAGACAGGACATTGAGAAGGCGATCCACGAGCTGCAGTTACTGCTGGAGCTGAGGTACGGGAAATGACACCGGCCTTCCCCCAGTACACCACCCCTGAGCTGGAAATCGTCGCCCGCATCGATCGCGCCCTGGCCGATGAGGTGTTCAGCCTCCACCGGCAGGGCTACGACGTGCGCGAGGTGTTGCACGAGGCCCGCGCCTTCAAGGCCGAGGCCCAGATGATGAAACGTGAAATCCAACGGAGGAAGTCGAAATGACCGACGTTCGCGAGATGCTGGGCCGTCTGAACGAACAGACGGTCAAGTTCGATACTGGCCGGGGTGGCATCCCTGAGCTGACCAATCAGGACATAGCCGCAGCTCTTGCCTTTATCCCGGCAGGGCTTGGGAGGGAGGTCTTCATCGCTTGCCATTGGCCGGACGGGGCCGCGCTGAGCCGGCGCCGGTTGGATGCCCTGTTCAACCATCTGGCGCTGACCGAGTGGCGGAAGCGCATCAACCGCGCCATCGACGCCAAGGTCACGTACGGCCTGGCCGTGGCGCTGCGGCAATGGCAGCGGGCTGAGACGGCTGAGCAGCGGGCCGAGGTGTATCGGGCGCAAGTGGCCCTCGACAAGGCGCGTGAGGACCAGTGGCCCGATAGTCTGCCTGAGGTGCTTCCCAGCCTGCTGCGAACCATCGTGGAGGAGATCGCCTGCCCAAGGAACTGCGGTGCCTGCCGAGGCCGTGGCAACGTCCTGGCCGGCGAGTTGGTCAGGGCCTGTGCGGATTGCGACGGGACCGGCCACACGAAGAACAGCGACGGGTGGAGGGCAAAGAAGCTGGGCAAGGACCCCTCCAACTTCCGGCGAGACTGGAAACCTTGCTACCAGTGGCTGTTCGAGCGGATCCGTGACGCGGAGGCAGAAGCGGCGCATCATATGGCTGATGCTGTGAAGCGGGAGGCTGCATGAACCAATGGGAGTCAATGGGCTCTGCGCCGAATGACGGCGTAATTCTTCTGCGGGTGAGGGCTAAGGAACTTGAGAGGGAGGAGAAGGTCTTCGTAGCAGCACCCTCTTTCAGAGACGGCGTTAAAGTCTGGCTTATCACTGTGGGCTGGGCTGGTTGGACAACTCTGCACAGCGGATGGCAGCCGGTTGGTTGGCAGCCCCTCCCTTTACCTGTCGGCGAGGTCGTGACCTGACCTTGTTTTAGGTGTCATCCTACGCGCGACCAAAGTAGCCCCTGCGAAAGCCGGGGCTTTTTTATTGCCTGGAGAAAAGCCGTGTCAGCCCTTGCCTACGCCGTCTCACTCATCAAGAAGTGGGAAGGCTGCAGGCTGGCCGCCTATCCCGACCCTGGATCCGGGGGTCACCCTTGGACCATCGGTTACGGCGCCACCGGGCCCGGCATCAAGAATGGTGTCACCTGGACGCAGGCGCAGGCGGATGATCGCCTGGCGCTGGATGTGGACCGTTTCCTGAAAGGTGTCCGGTCGGTGCTGAAGAAGCCCGCGACTGACGCCCAGCTCGGTGCCATGACC
This sequence comes from Stenotrophomonas sp. BIGb0135, assembly GCF_024810105.1. Taxonomy (GTDB): domain Bacteria; phylum Pseudomonadota; class Gammaproteobacteria; order Xanthomonadales; family Xanthomonadaceae; genus Stenotrophomonas; species Stenotrophomonas maltophilia_AB. Next base: position 39,905 of record NZ_JANUDX010000003.1, on the reverse strand, counting down.
AGCTTGGCCTACAACATCGGCGTCAAGGCGTTCGCCAATTCCACCTTGCTGCGCAAGTTCAATGCGGGCGATGTGGCCGGGGCAGCAGCGGAGTTCCCGCGCTGGAACCGAGCGGCGGGCAAGGTCATGAAGGGCCTGACCAACCGCCGGCTGGACGAGCAGGGGGTGTTCCGCTCATGAACTGGCAGATCGTGGTGAACGTGGCTGTCGGGGTGCTCATGCCCCTGGTGATCTTCGCTCTGGGCTACATCGTGAGCCTGTCGAAGCGGATCACGGACCTCCGAGTCCTGGTCTCGGACGAGTTCGTGAAGAAGCCCGAGATCACCCGCATCGAGCAGACCATGGCCACCATCAGCCAGACCTGCACCGAGCTGCTCAAGGCCGTGGCCGAGATCAAGGGCGAGATTCGAGGCTCTGGCCGGTGACCGACCGCCTCACGGATCCGCTGGATAGGCTGGAAGCCAGCATCACAGACCTGAGCGCGATGCTCCGCCCGCCGGCCAGCAGCAACAACAACACGCTGCGGATCGAGGGCGCCGGTTCCATCTGGAACGGGATCGCCATTGGGTTGTCCATGGCAGGCGTCATCGCCGGCGCGGTCTGGATCTCCCATGTGGCCACTGCGGTGGATTCCGCATCCCGGCAGGCAGAGGCCTACCAGAAGGCGGTGTACATGCTGGCCCCGCGCTTCGCCGAAGAGATCGACAAAGAGCTTCAGCGCCAGAAGGAGCGCGAACCCAAATGAGCAGCCCGACCCCCATCATCACCCCGCCGACACGGCCCAAGAAGGTCAGCCTTCTTCCGCAGGGCCTGGTACCGGTCAAGGACACCCTGAAGCACTGGACCACCTGGCTGTGGGGCTTGCTGCTGGCCAGCCCGGACGGCCTGTACGCCGCCGCCGCTGCGCTGGGCATGCTCGCCGATGAGGCAATGCCCGGCGCGATCACCACGTTCATCCGGGTGTTCGCAGGGGCCGGCCTGGTCGCCAAGTTCGTGAGCCAGCGGAAGGGCTGACAGTGAGCATCCTGTCCCGCGCCCTCATCGCGGTCGTTCTTGCCCTGAGCCTGCTCGCCATCTGGCAGCGTGGCTCGGTGGCCAGCGCCAAGAGAGAGCGGGACAACGCGGTCACGGCCAAGAAATCGGCCGAGATCGAACGAGACAACGCCAAGGCCATCACGGCCATTGAGCGCCAGAGGGTGGCGCGGGCCGAGCAGGTCGCCACCCAATTCGAACAGGAGAGGCAAGATGCGGAGCGCAAAGGGTCTGCTGTGGCCGCTGGGCTGCGCAATGGCAATCTCCAGTTGCAGCAGCGTTGGCAAGGTTGCGAGGCCGCCCGAATGTCCGATCTTGGCGCCGGTATCGCCCAGCCTGATGCTGGAGCCAACGACCGAAGCGACAGTGCGGGCCGAATTGTTCGCGCCGCCGCCCAGTGTGACGCCCAAGTCCGCGGACTCCAGGCTCAAGTGAGAGCTGACCGTGAGTGACATGGGGCGCGCCACCCGGAACATCGTCTCGGGCTACAACCGGGACCGTGTGTTCCAAGCCAGGCTGTACGCCCCGGAGCGCCGCGCACTGGTGAGCGACTTCAATGGCGCTCTGCCAGTCGGTGTGACCATCGCCCGCGCGGTATGGGACACGCTCGACACCTTCACCGCGGCCATGAGCACCCCGCAGGTTCTGGCCGGCGGCCGGTCTTGCCAAGTGATGCTCACTGCCCAGGTCGACGGCTTCTGCTGCATCCGACTGACCGCAGAGCTGAGCAACGGTGAGAAGTTCGTGGCGCACCACGTGATCCAGATACTGCCCGCACGCTACATGTCCACGGACATCTGGGCGAATGGGCCCACGCAGATGGTCGCCACCCCGGCAACCTGAATAACAATCATAGGATTCATATATGGCACGCGGAGGCAAGCGTGAAGGCGCCGGCCGGCCGAAGGGCGCCATCGACAAGAACAACAAGCAGCTCCGGGAGATGATCCTCGAGGCGCTGGAGCGCAACGGGGGCGTTGACTACCTGGCTGCGCAGGCAGTTTCGGAGCCCAAGGCATTTATGAGTCTGCTGGGCCGAGTGCTGCCTTTGCAGGTGACTGGCGAAGGTGGCGGGCCGCTTGAGACGGTCACCTCGTTCAAGCTTGTGCCGATGAAATGACTGAGATGCGGATCGAGCTTCCACCGAAGCTCATCCCGGTGTTTCAGGGCCGTGCGGACGTGCGCGGCGCATACGGCGGTCGCGGCTCTGGCAAGACCCGATCGTTCGCCACGATGGCGGCGGTTTGGGGCATGAGGTTCGGGCAGGCCGGCATTCGAGGGCAGATCCTCTGCGCTCGCCAGTTCATGAACTCACTGGATGACTCCTCGCTGGAGGAGATCAAGCGAGGAATCGAAGGCGATCCGCTGTTGTCCAGGTACTGGAACGTCGGCGAGAAGTTCATCAAGAGCCACGATGGCAGGGTGTGGTTCTCCTTCGCCGGCCTGGATCGGAACATCGGGTCTGTCAAGTCGAAGGGCCGCATTCTCCTGTGCTGGGTCGATGAAGCCGAGCCGGTCACCGATACCGCATTCGACACTCTGGGGCCTACCCTTCGAGAGGAGGGTGCTGAATGGAACGCCGAGCTCTGGGTGACCTGGAACCCTGCGCGCAAGTCAGCCGCGGTTGAGAGGTTCCGGCGCTCGACAGATCCGCTCGTCAAGGTCGTGGAGATCAACTGGAACGACAACCTCAAGTTCCCCGAGGTTCTGAAGCGCAAGCGCCTTCGGGATCTCGATGAGAAGCCTGACCAATACGCCCACATCTGGGACGGTGCTTACCTGATTGCGGTGGCAGGCGCCTACTTCGCGAAGGACCTGGCTGCAGCCAAGGAACAGGGGCGTATCAGCCGGGTTGCAGCCGACCCCCTGATGACCCTGAGGGCGTACTGGGACATCGGCGGCACCGGCGCCAAGGCTGACGCATGCGCAATCTGGATCGTCCAGTTCATTGGGCGCGAGGTGCGCGTGCTGCGCTATTACGAGGCGGTCGGGCAGCCGTTGGCCACTCATGTGGACTTCCTGCGCCGGAATGGTTTCAGCAGCGCCATGTGTGTGCTGCCACACGACGGCGCAGCGCACGACAAGGTGTTCTCGGTCAGCTACGAGAGCGAGCTGCGCAAGGCTGGCTTCGAGGTGAAGGTGATTCCCAACATGGGACAAGGCGCGGCGATGACCCGTGTGGAGGCCGCGCGCCGGCTGTTCCCCAGCGTCTGGTTCAACAACACGCCGGTCAAGGACGCACGCAAGGGCGAGGACGCCGAGGCGCTTGACGCGACCGAAGCGGGCCGCGATGCGCTGGGCTGGTATCACGAGAAGCGCGACGAGAAGAGAAACATCGGCTTCGGCCCCAACCACGATTGGGCCAGCCATGGCGCTGATTCGTTCGGGATGATGGCCGTGGACTACCTGAGCACCGACCACAGTGAGCCGGACATGTCGGCCCTGGACAACTACACGACGGACTACTGATGGCTGACAAGAAGCGGGACGATGCGCTGGCTGAGATGCTGAAGCGCAGGGATCTTGCGTCCGAAGCCTGCCGCGAGCTGTACGACCAGGCCAGTGACGACGTGAAGTTCGTGACCGTTCCGGGCGCTCAGTGGGATCAAAAGCTGAAGGCGCGCCGCGGCGATCGCCCGACCTACGAGTTCCCCAAGCTGGCCGCACACGTCCGCCAGGTCATCAACGAGATGCGCCAGAACCGGCCGCAGGGCAAGGTTCGCGGCACCGAGGAGGGCGACAAGGGCCTGGCCGAGCTGATGCAGGGCATCTGCCGAAACATCGAGGCGGTCAGCAACGCCGACCAGGCCTATGACATCGCCTATGACTTCGCGGTCAAGGGCGGCTTCGGCGTGTGGCGGATCTGCACCGAGTACGCCAACCAGGACGATTTCGACCAGGACATCTTCATCAAGCCGGTGCGCAACCCGTTTGCCATCAAGTGGGGGCCTTCGGTTGAGCTGGATCGGTCAGACGCAGAGTACGCCTTCGAAGAAGAACTCATCTCGAAGGAAGAGCATGAGCGCCGCTGGCCTGACGCCAGCCTGACGGACTGGGAAGACGACAACAGATGCACGAGCTGGCGCGACAAGGGCCAGGTTCGGATCGCAGCCTACTGGTGGAAGAAGCCGCGGAAGGCGGAGATCTGGCAGCTTTCCAATGGCGCCACGGTGTCGGTCGAGGACTTGGGCAAGGAAGCGAAGCGGCAGGGCATGGACCAGTCGCCGGACGCTCTCGAGGCGATCCTGGCCGGGGAGGGCGTGCAGATCATCCGTCGGCGCGAGATCGACACGCACGACGTGAAGATGCGCTTCACCAACGGGCACGAGTGGCTCGGCGAGGAGTATGACTTCCCGTCCAAGTTCATCCCGCTGATCCCGATCTGGGGGAACATCACCAGCATCGACGGCGAGGACTACTGGTTCGGCATGGTCCGGCCAAATAAGGACCAGCAGCGCCTGCACAACGTGCACCGCACCGCGGCGATCGAGGCGGTGGCCAAGGCTCCGAAGGCCCCGTTCATCGTCAAGCTGAGGTCGATCAAGGGGCTGGAGCGGTTCTGGCGCAACGCCAACTCCGAGGATTACCCCTACCTGCCGATCAACGACGAGGCAACAGAGATCCCGACGCGCGCCGGCCAGGCAGAGATCCCTGCGGCGCTGCTGCAGCTTGGCGCGCTCGACAATGAGGACATCAAGGCCAACACGGGCATCCACAACGCGAGCCTCGGCGCTCAGGGCAACGAGACGAGCGGTAAGGGCATCCTGGCCAGGCAGCAGCAGGGCGCCACGGCGACCTTCAACTACATCGACAATCTGGCCTATGGCATCCGGCACACCTACCGGGTGCTGGTGGACATGATCCCGCGCGTGTACGACACCCCGCGCGTGGTTCGCGTGCTTGGCCCCGATGGCGGCGAGAAGTGGAAGCGGCTGTACCAAGAGGTGATCGACCCGGCCACAGGCCAGAAGATCGTCCTGAACGACATCGGCAAGGGAAAGTACGACGTGGCTATTACCGTTGGCCCCAACTTCGCCACGCAGAGGATGGAGGCGGTCGACGCCTTCACCACCATGCTCGGCCAGATGGGCCCGGGCTTGCCGCCGCCGATCGCCTCGCTGATGGCATACACGGCAATCAACAACATGGACCTGCCTGGCAGCGAGGAAGTGGACGCGGCATTCCGCAAGATCCTGGTCGGGGAGGGCTTGCTGCAGCCGAAGGATGGCGAGGAGCCGCCACCGCCCCAGCAGCCCGATCCCAAGGCCATGGCCGACGCCCAGAAGGCCGAGGCAGATGCAAAGAGGTCCGATGCACAGGCCCAGCTCTATGGAGAGCAGGCAGTCGGGCAGGCGATCGAGAACGCAGCCGGCTTGGCGCTTCTCGGCGGACCTCCGCAGCCACCGTCACAGCCACCGGCAATGCCGATCACCCAGCCGCCTCAGGGCGGCTTTTTTGTGCCCGAACAAACAGGCGGCTATCCCGCCTGACCGCATCGGCCCGGTCTGGCCGAACCCCGTGAGGATGCTATGAGCGACGAGAACAACGCCCTGGATCAGGGCGGCGGCGAAGTGCTGCCCACCACCCAGCAGCCCCGCAACGATGCGGAGGCGGCCAGCCAGGATGATCTGCAGCGGCAGGAAGCCGACAAGGCGAAGGACGCCGAGCAGCAGAAGGCCAAGGCTGACGAGGAGAAGCGCAAAAACCGCACCAGCCAGTACATCGACCGGCTGAAGAACGAGGCCGCTGCCGCGCGGCAGGCTGCTCAGGAGACGAGCAAGCGCCTGGAGGCATTGGAGGCCCGTTTCCCCAAGCACGACCCCAAGCCGCCCACCATGGAGAGCGCAGGCTTCGATCCCGAGGAGCTGGCCCGGCAGACGGCCCGCTACGAGGTCGAGCAGGCCCGAAAGCAGTGGGATGAGCAGCAGAAAACCGAGACTGCAGCGCGGTCGGAACAGGAGAAGGTGCAGGCGTACGGAGCACGTGTGCAGGCATTTGCCGCGGAGAACCCCGACTTCGAAGAGGTCGTTGGGTCCATCCCGGCGCAGTACCTGGTCCCTGAGCTGCAGAAGGCGATCATGTCCCACGAAAAGGGGCCGAAGATCGCCTACCAGCTCGCCTTGAACGAGGACGAGCTGTTCCAGCTGGCAAGTGTCCGGCCGGAACTGATGGAAGCGGCAGTTGCCCGCTATGCATCGCGCTTGGAAGCAGCGCCGCCGGCCCAGGAGCTGACCGCTCCGCCGGCACTTGCTCCGCAGACCAACAAACCCGTGTCGCAGGCTCCCGCCCCGGCCCCGCGCGTCAGCGGCCGCTCGCCGTCGGAAACCCCGCCGGAGAAGCTCACCGATGACCAGTGGTTCGCCAAGCGGCAGGAAGCCCGGCGCAAGCGCTAATCCATCCTCAAGGACACCGAAATGGCAAACATCAACCAGGCACTGACCCACCAGATGATCGCCCGCGAAGCAGCGGCGATGCTGGTGGAGGAAAACACCGTCGTCCCGAACATCAACACCTCCCGCGAGCGCGAGTTCGGCGAAGAGGTCAATGGCTACAAGAAGGGCGATACCGTGCGCGTCATGGTCCCGCCGGTGCCGGTCACCTTCAGCGGCTCCGTCTTCGCCGGCGGCGGCAATGCGCCGTCCACCAATGAGACCTCCGTCAACCTGACCGTGGACCAGCAGGAGCACGTCGCCCTGACCTTTACGGCCAAGGAGAAGAAGCTCGAGCTCAGCGACTTCAAGGAGCGCTTCCTGCGCCCGGCCATGAACTCGCTGTCCAGCAAGGTGAACTCCATCCTGCTGGCCGAGATGTACCGCAAGACCCCCAACGTGGTCGGCACCTGGGGCACCGTCCCCAACACCCGCACCACCTGGCGCTCCGCGGACTCCTCGCTGTCGCGCTTCCTGGCCCCGAACGACATGCGCTATTCGCACTTCTCGCTGGATGCGAGCGATGCGCTGGCCGAGGCCAACTCCGCGCTGTTCCATGACGGTAAGGAGATCCGCGGCGAGTTCAGCGACAACGCGGTCGGCCGCTTCGCCAACCTGGACTTCTTCGAGCAGCTCTCGCTGCCGGTCCACACCAACGGCGCGGGCACCGGCTATGCGGTCGGCGGGGCGGGCCAGACGGGCAACACGCTGGCCGTGGTCACCGGCACCGGCGCGATCACCCGAGGTTCGACCTTCACCATCGCCGGGGTGTTCTCGGTCCACCCGATCACCGGCGTCAGCACCGGCAAGCTGCGCCAGTTCGTGGTGACGGCCGACTACGCCGGTGGCGCGGGCAACGTGTCGATCTTCCCGGCGATCACCCCGACGAGCTCCACTGTGATCGGCACCGTGAACGCCTCGCCCGCGGCGGCAGCTGCGATCACCATCTTCGGCACCGCGTCCTCGAGCGCGCTGCAGAACCTGGTGTTCCACAAGAACGCTTTCGCCTCGGCATTCGCCCCGCTTCCGGTGCTGGCGTCCTGCGAGGGCTACACCGCGACCACCAAGGGCATCAGCGTCCGTGTGATGACCTTCGGCGACGGCAAGAACGATATGGAGAACACCCGTATCGACGTGCTGTTCGCACTGCCGGCAGCCATCCGTGCGGACCACGCGGTCCGCGTCACTCAGTAACGCCCAACGGGGCCGGCCGGATTGGCCGGCCCCTCTTTTTCGGAGGTCCTATGGACTACCCCAAGATGATCTATCTCGGCGGCGATCTGGCCGGCGAGTACCGAATCGTGCAGGACGAGGACGAGGAAGCCACCGCTGAGAAGGACGGCTTCTTGGCGCATGATCGCCAGCCCAAGAAGGTTCCGGCGCGGGCGGCCGCGGCGGAGCCCGATGAGGGCGCGAGTGCTGCTGATGGCCCGAAGCCGAAGGGCAAGCCCGGCCCGAAGCCGAAGGCACCGTAATGAGCAAGGTCGGCGAGGTCATCCGCGATTCCCTGCTGCTGCTGCGCGTGCTGGACGCTGGAGAGGCCCCGGAGGCGGAGGATAGCCAGGACGCGATACGGGCTCTCAACCTGATGATGACCTCGATGGAAGCCGAGGGCATCAGCATCGGTTGGTCCAACGTTTCATCGCCTGATGACGAGATGCCTTGCCCCTTTGAGAACGAGCAGGGTATTGCCTACCTGCTCGCCACGCGGCTTCGTCCGAATTACGGGAAGCCGCTGGACCCTGACGTGATCCAAGGTGCACGTGAGGGGATGGCGGCGATGGCTGCGCAGGTGGCTTCTGCTGACTACTCGCGCGTCACCTACCCGGATCTCCCAGCCGGTCAGGGCCAGCCGTGGGGCGCCTGGTATGAGGGGTTCTACCGCTGATGAGCGCCACCCCCGTTGACCTCATCGGCGGCTACTACGCCGACGACACCCTGCCGTGGTCGTGCCAGGACACCGTGAACTACCTGCCGGTGATGGCCGAGATTGCGGGCACGCGCACGCCGAAGTACCTCAAGACCCCGCCTGGCCTGAAGCCATACAAGCAGGTGGGTTCCGGACCGATCCGGGGCATGCACGACTGCGAGGGCGCTCGGTTCGTGGTGTCCGGGCAGACGCTTTGCCGCATCAACCCGAACGGCTCGATCAGCCCGCTGGGCACGATCCCCGGCGTTGGCCGGGTGACCATGACGCACAACCAGTTCAAGACCGGCAACCAGTTGCTGGTGGAGAACGGGCAGGGGGGCGGGGGGTACGTCTACGACACCAGCGCCGGCACCTTCGCCAAGATCACCGACGAGGGCTACCCGGGGTCGATTTCGTCCGACTACCTGGACTCCTACCTGCTGGGCGTCGAGCCGCAGGGCCGGTTCTGGTTCCATTCGAACCTGTCCGATGCGACCGACTACAACACGCTTGACCGCTACGAGTCCGAGGCTTCGCCGGACCGTATCGTCGGCCTGGCCGTGAGCCAGTTCGAGGTCGTGGTGTTCAACCAGACCACGATCGAGTTCTTCTACAACTCCGGAGCCAACACCGGGACGTTCCAGAACCGCCGGCAGACCATCACCCGCGGTTGCGCGTCCCGGCACAGCATCGCCAAGCTGGACAACACCCTGTTTTGGCTGGGTGACGACGGAATCGTGTATCGGATGGATGGCTACTCGGCCACGCCGATCTCGACCGGGCCGATGGCGCGCTCGTTCGTCGGGAAGAACTGGTCCGAAGCCTTCGCCTTCACCTGGGAGGACCAGGGATTCAAGGTCTACTACCTGACCTTCCCGGATGGGCACACGTGGGGCTATGACGTGGTCTCGCGCCTCTGGACGCGCCGGGAGTCCTTCGGGCTTGACCGGTGGCGGCTGTCGCATATGGTCAAGTGGGGGCGTACCTGGTACGGCGGTGATTTCCAGAGCGGCCGCCTGTGGGAGATCGACTGGGACTACCTGCTGGAGGGCGACGACGAGTTCATCTCCCGACGCGTGTCGCCGGTGCTGGCGGATAACCAGAGCCAGGTCGGTATCCCGTTCGCCGAGCTGATCTTCGATCCCGGCCAAGGTCCGGCCACCGTGGCTACCCCGTTCCCGACTTCTGTGTCGCTGACCGGCACCCCGCCGGCCGCGCTGGTCGGCTTGGCCTATCCCGCCTTCAGCTTCGGCGCGGTCGGTGGAACGGCACCCTACGCCTTCTCGATCACCGAGGGCTCGCTGCCTGCAGGCCTTGCCCTCAGCTCAGCTGGCGCGATCACCGGCACTCCCACTGCTGTCGGCACGTCGAACTTCACCGTGCGGGTGTACGACGCAAACCTCAACTGGACCGAGGGCAGGTACAGCATCCTGTCGCGCTCGGGTGTGCTGGCGCTGGCAATCCCGGAGATGCTGTATGCCGGGAGCTACGAATCGCTGGTGCCCTTGGCGCCAATCACCAACAGGGTGCCCAGCATCGAGGCCGCGTTCTCTGTGTCGCCTAACGCCGGCTACGCATACGTGGGCCTCACCGCAACGCCCTTCGGCGTCCTGTGCAAATACAACCCCGATACCGGCACGTTCGCGGAATCGGCCAGCATCAGCTTCGTCCCCGCGCAGTCGGTGCGCTGCAGCCACTTCAGCCCGGACGGGCTGCACCTGGCGCTGGTCACTGGCACTGGCGCCGCCGCGGGGACCCTCCGGGTGCTCAAGCTGGAGGCTGGGGTCTGGAACGAGAAGTCGACGGCGGTGCTGGGCACCTTCTGCGAGTCGGTGACCTTCAGCCCCAACGGCTCTCGCATCGTGGTGTCGCAGACTGCCACCGCTCCGAATCTCGGCTGCCGGATCTACGAGTTCAACAAGACGACCTCAGTGCTTGGGGCGTTCATCTACGGCGGCGGCACGCCGAACGCGCAGTCGCCTACGGGTTTCGGCTGGTCGCCGGACGGTCGGTTCCTCGCCGAGTGGAGCAACAACACGCTGAAGGTGCGCTCCACCACCGGTGCCAGCGCGCTGGTCGTCTCCACGGGCACGCTGCTGTCTGGGCGCGGCGCGCATTTCAGCGCTGACGGCAAGTTCGTCTACACCTTGGGCTCACCGACAGACCGCCGCATCGCCGCCTATCCGGTGAATGAGGGAGTCCTGGGCACGGCGGTCGTGTACCCGAGCCTGATTCCGGCCACTGGCTTCAGTCCGAGTGATTCGGCGATGTCAGGCGACTACATGGCGGTGGTCAGGATCGGCAATGCCACGCCCGCCGCGCCCCCGGTGATGCTCTTCAAGGTATCTGGCACGACGGTGCAACTGGCCAATGTGCAGCCCTCTTTCACCAGCGCTGGTTCCATCGGCGCGATCGCCTGGACGCTGTGACATGGCCGACACCGACCACTTCGTGGAAGTGCGCTACAGCAAGGACGGCGGCCGCAACTGGAGCAACTGGAAGCGCCGCTCCATTGGCCAGATCGGCCAGTACCAGCAGCGGGTAAAGCTGATGCGCATGGGGGTCGGTCGCCAGTGGGTGTTTGACATCAAGGTGTCGTCCCCGCGCAAGCGCGACCTGCTCGGGGCTGTGGTTACGGCGGAACCTCTGGAGGATTGATGATCGTTGTAGATGATGCGATCCCGGACGCTCAAGGCCTCCGGGCGGCAGCGCTGTGCGCGCCATACGTGGACTGGAAGGGCTACGACGGCGAGGTCTACAAGCGCGTCTGCCTGACGCCGGTGCCTGGCCTGCAGGAGGCGATTGAGGCCGAGTGCGGCCCGGTCGAGATGCTTGGCATGGGCTACCGGCTCAATTTCAACCAGGAACTGCCCAATGCCTCGATCCATTCGGACATGGGGTGGGGCACGCACGCCGCGGTGCTCTACCTGAGCGAGGGCGAGGGCGGCACTGCCTTCTGGCAGCACAAGGCCACCGGTGCCAGCCGCATCGAACAGGGCGACATGGAGCTGTTCGAACAGGTCCGCCACGACTGGGACGACGCCAGCAAGTGGGACCAGGTTGGCCTGGCCGAAATGAAGCTGGGCCGGCTGCTGATCTACGAATCGGCGCTGTTCCACAGCCGCTGGCCGTTCGAGGCCTTCGGCACTGACCACGAATCCGGCCGCCTCATCGCGGTGGCCTTCTTTACCCCGAGGGGCTGATGACCACCATTCGCAAAGCAACTCTGGCCGACGTGCCGGAGATCGTCCGCATGTCCGCAGCTTTCTACCCGACCACGCATTACGCCCAGTGGTGCGATATGGACGAGGAGACGGTTGCCGACCTGGCCTCGAACCTGATCGAGAACCACGTGTTCCTGGTCGCAGAGCACGAGGGCGAGCTGCTCGGCATGGTTGGAATCTTCCTGGCCCCGTTCCTGTTCAACCGGCACGCCACCTTCGGCGTCGAGGTTGTGTGGTGGGTTGACCCCAAGGCGCGCGGCTCGCATGTGGCGGCCTCGCTCCTGCAGGCGATCGAGCAGCCGCTGCGCGATGCCGGTGCCGACCGCATCCAGATGGTGCACATGCCCAACAGCCCGCCGCAGGCCGCTGCGCTGTACGAGCGCCTGGGCTATTCCCGCTCCGAAGTCAGCTACACCAAGGACATCTGACATGGCCGCAATCACCGCAGCAGTAGTCGTCGGCGCCGGCATGGCCTACTCGGCCAACCGCCAGGGTGCCGCCGCCAAGAAAGCAGGCCGGGCACAAGCCAGCGCCGCGCAGCAGACCCTGGACCAGCAGCAGGCGCTCTACAACAACGCGGTGGAGGGCGCGCAGCCCTACGCCGACGCCGGCACCAATGCGCTCAGCCAACTGGAGGCCGTCAACCGCGGCGACTACTCCGGCTTCGAGAACGCGCCGGACTACCTGTATGCGCGCGACCAGGGCATCCAGGGGCTGGACCGGGGGGCTGCGGCGCGCGGCGGCCTGTATTCGGGTGGCGCTGATGCCGACCGCATCGCCTTCAGCTCGGGACTGGCCAGCCAGAACCTCGGCAACTACACCAACCGGCTGATGGGGCTGACCAACCTCGGATCCAACACCCAGCAGTACCTGGGCCAGCTCGGTCAGAGCTACGGCAACCAGTTCGCCAACGCCATGGGCATCAAGGGCCAGGCCAACGCACAGATCGCGGCTGCAGGTCCGATGACGCAGGCCGGTTATGGCAATGCCTTGGCATCGGCGGCCAGTACCTATGCAGGGGCTGCAGGTGGCGGCGGCGGCATGTCCAGCATGTTTAGCGGATTCGGCGGCGGTGGCGGCGGCCAGGGCAGCATGACGGGCTTCGGCAACAACATGGACAATTTCCTGGGCGGCAACGCTCGCAAGTCGAGCTGGGGCTAAGACATGGCTGACTATCAGCAGAATTTCCTCGCCTCGCTGCAGGGCGGCTTGAACCTCGGCCAACAGCTGCGGGGCATCCAGGACCGCAACCAGCTCAACAAGCTGGCCTCGCAGGCCTACAGCACGCCGACGGACCAGCGCGACGGACTGCTCAGCCAGATGGCAGGCGTTGACGCGCAGTCCGCACAGCAGCAGGAGAAGGCGTTCGCCAACAGCGACGAGCGGCGCAACACCACGATGGTGAACATGGCCAAGCTGCTGACCTCGGCACCCGAGCAGGCCCGGCCGCAGTTGTGGCAGCGCTTCATTCCGACCCTGAGCCAATACGGGCTGTCCGATCTGCCGACCGAGTACAACGCCCAGACGGCGCCGATCATCGACCAGGCCGCGCAGTCCCTGGTGCAGGCGTACAGCGGCAACGGCGGCGCGTCCGGCGTCCAGTCCACCTACGTGGACAACAACGGGCAGCGCGTGGCGATCATGCGCGACGGGTCGACGCAGATCCTGGGCGGAAACGACGCCGGCGCCAACCAGCAGACGCTGACGATCGACGTCAACGGGACGCCGACGCAGGTCACCTTCGACCGGCGCACGGGGCGCTACACCAACGCCAGCCTTGGCGGCCAGGGTGCGCCTCAGCAGCCGCAGCCGGCGGCGCAGGGCGGCTACCAGCAGATCAACGGGCAGCAGACCTACATCGACCCGAGCCTCCCTCCGCAGGTCCAGCAGCAGATCCGGCAGTCGCTGGCTGCGGGACAGGAGCCGCCTGCACAGATGGCGTTCGCCGGTGACGGCGGCCAGGCCGGCACGCCTTTGGTGGGCCGTCGAGATGAGGATCGGGCATCCGCAGTGGAATCGGCAAAGATTGAGGCACAGCTTGCAGCGGCACAGCGAGTCGCCGAGGCAGAAGCCAACGCAGCTCGGCTTAAAAAAGAGGCGGAGATTGAGGTCCAGCAGCAGGGAGAGAGAGCAGCCGCCGGCGCCACGCGACTGCGAGATGCTCAGGAGACCGTGGCGGTGTTGCAGGAGGCGCTGCCCTTGCTAGACACCGCTACCGGCAGCGGCTTGGGTGCAATCCGGGACGCAGGCGCGGCATTCGTCGGTCGTGCAACCGATGGCGCCAAGGCCAATGCCTCGCTTCGCGTCCTGGCCACGCGCCTGACGGCGAAGGTGCCGCGATTCGAGGGTCCGCAGTCGGACAAGGACGTGGCCGAGTACAAGGCCGCTGCCGGCGACCTGGCCAACGAAAGCCTGCCGGTGGAGATCCGCAGGGCCGCCGGCATGACACTGCAGCGACTGAGCCAGAAGGCAATTGCGCAGGCTAAGGCAGCGGGCCAGGGCGGCGGCCAGGGCGGTAACAGTCAAGGCCGCACCATCGTGCGCCGCGGCACCTCCCAGGGCCGGCCCGTGATCCAGTACAGCGACGGGACCATCGAATATGGCAATTGATCCGTCCACCATCGTATGGGATGACGCCGCCCCGGCTCAGCCGGCAGTTGGTTCTATGCCGACAGGCCAGATCGATCCTGCAACCATCGTGTGGGATGACGAGGGCGAGGGCGGCCAGCCTCCGCTTGAAATCGACATCGTTGGCGGGACGCGCGCTACTGACACCATGAGTGGGGTGGACCGCTTCCGCGCCGGCCTCGGCAAGTCGCTGGTGGATACGGGCTACGGCATCGCGCAGGCGCTGACGCCTCCGAAGGTCCCCGACTTCATAAACCGAGCTGCGGATTCCGTTGACCAAGCCATTGGCAGTCCGACCTACAGCGCCATCCGCCGAGGTGTGATGGATGCCTATACGGCCCCGGGGGAAGCGCTTGAGGCGGCGGCAGCAGAGCGACGGGCCACGGATCAGGACCTGATGGATACCGGCGCCGGCATGTCGGGCAACGTCGTGGGCACCATTGCGCAGCTGCTGGGGCCTGGGTTCCTCGCGCGCGGAACGGCGGCGGCGCCGGCACTGCTGCCCACCACCATTCGCGGGAACGCGCTGAACGGCCTGATTATGGGATCGCTGCAGCCATCCACCAGCAGCAGCGACCGTGCGCAGAACGCATTGGTCGGCGGTGTCCTTGGTGGAACCGGAGCCGGGGTGGTGCGCGGGGCAAGCGCGGGCGCTGGTGCTGCACGGAACCTGCTGTCGCGTACCGGGATGACCGCGACCGACCGCCAGGCCGCCCAGGTTCTCGCACGCGAGGCCACGAACCCCAACCAACTGGTGATTCAGGGATCTGCCGTTCCCGGGGTGGAGCGCACGCTCGGCGAGGCCAGTGGCGATTCTGGCCTGATGGCGCTTGAGAACGTCATGCGCGCGCGCGACCGCGGCGCATTCGAGCCAATCGACCTGAGGAACAACGCGGCACGGGTATCCCAACTCCAGAGGATCGCCGGCAGCGACTCGGACATGGCGGCCGCTGAGGCTGCGCGAGACAGCGTTGTGGATACGCGTTTGGCCCAGTCCCTACAAGAGGGCGGCCAGTATGAGCAGGGCTTGCGTGCTGCACAGCAGGCAGAGCGGCAGTCTGCGATCAGTGCGGCGGGCGCAGCGACTGCCGAGAACCAGCGCCTGGCATCGATGGGGCTGGGGGGCCGGGTGCCAGTTCCTGAGGTTCCTGCAGAAGGCGCCACCGTCTCGGAGGGTCTGCGCAACCTTCGCGGCATGGTGACCGAGATGCAGGGGCAGAACGCGGCGCGGCCCAGTGTCCAATCCGCGATCAACGATGTCAGCCGGGCGCTGCGTGGCGCTGATGAGTCTGTCGGCTCGCTCTACCAAGTTCGCCAGTACATCGGGGATCTACTGGCTGGCAAGGCTGGTGCGGACAAGAGTTACGCGCGCTCCGCATCCCGCGAGCTGATTCAGATCCGCGATGCCCTCGACGCCGAGCTGGCAAATCGTGCTCCCAGCTTCCCCGAGTACCTTGGCGCTTACCGAGCGGCGTCCAAGCCGATCAACCGGATGGAGGTTGGACGGGAGATCCTGAATCGATCGTCCAGCACCGCCCAAGATCAGCTGGGAAATCCGATCCTGACGCCCTCAGGGGTTTCTCGGGCGACCAACGACCTTGACGCCATCGCGGCGAAAGCGACCGACTTCAAGAAGGCTCGGGCCGATCAGATCCTCACCGCCGATGACCTGGCCTCTCTGCGAGCGATCCAGGACGACATGCAGCGGATCGCGCAGCGGAATCGGTCGGCCGCGGCGGGGAGCCAGACCATGGAGCGCCTGAGCGTTGGGGAGCGGGCGGCGATGCGCGGCGCGGCATCCAAACTGCCGTGGGTTGGGCCGCTGTTTGAACATTTCGAAGGCGCCGCCAACCAGCGGTTGAACGAGCGCCTGGCGTTCCTGATGGCGAACCCGAAGGAGGCGCAACGAGTAATGGCGGCGCTGCCGAAGCAGGACGCCAGCAACCTCAGGAAGACGCTCGGGCAGCTTGCCTTGGCCTCTGGCCGGTCGGCGCAGCCGGCCAGCGACTAGAAATAGCGGTCCTTGGTCAGGATCTCGCGCCACTTTTTGCTCGGGACCAGCCAGCGAACGATGGTATTCCCTCCCTTGATCGCCACCAGCCAGTAGAGGTAGGCGAACACGGGCATCAAGATGGCCTTCAGGCCGAGGGCGATCATCCAGCTCATGGCGGTCTGTCTTCAGTGGGTCCGCCGATCCTACCACCCGAAACCACCAGCCGCCTTGAGCGGCTTTCTTTTTGCCCGGAGATCCCATGGCAGCGTATCGCTTCTACAACCCGGCCCCGGTCCTGATGGATCTCCTTGGCCTGCAGCCCTGCGCGGGCGGCAGCCTGGCCTTCTACGAGATCGGGACCACCACCCCCAAGAACACCTGGAGTGATTCGGGCAAGACGGTGCTGAACCCCAATCCGGCGCCTCTGGACAGCTCCGGCCGGGTGAACACCAACGTCTGGCTGGACGGGGCGTACTCCGTTCGCCTGCGCGATTCCGCAGGTGTGGTGATCTGGACCCGTGACGTGGACAGCGGGACCGCCGCCGGCCTGACGATCCCCACGCTCGCCAGCGGGCAGTGGCTGACCAACGACGGTTCCAACCTGCTCTGGGGCAGCTTCTTCCAGCTCCCCGACCCGACCGGATCGGATGGGAAAATCCCGGTGGCGAGCGGCGGCGGCTACGTCCTGCAGGCCCAGCCGACCATTCCGACGTTGCCCGTCGTGACCACCGACAACTCCGTGAAGGTGAACAACATCCTGGACCAGTGGGGCGTGGTCAGCATCCCGGCCAGTGGTGCACAGCTGGCGACGGGCACGATCACGTTCCCCACGCCGTACATCGCCGTCCCCAACCTGCAGCTGACGATCAACAAGGGATCGGGCGTGGTCACCGCCGGCTATATCGGTGACATCGGCGCATCGTCGGTGACGCTGACTGGGGCCACGATCAACTGGGATCTGGGAGTGGATGCGGTCAACTCGAACTACAACCTCGGCACCCCGCTGCCGGTCATGTGGCGCGCCATCGGCAAGGTCGCCTCCTGATGGCAAGCCCGAATGACGTTCCGCGAATCTCGGAGCCGATTGCGGGCCAAGGCGGGTATCTGACCCAGGCGTGGCTCAACTTCTTCATGAAGCTGGCCTCGCAGCAGTCCGGTGCGGAGCTGGAGGCGCAGATCCAGGCGCTCGAACAGTTGGTTCAGCAGATCCAGCAGGCTCAGGGCGCCAACCTGCAGATCAATGGCCCGCTGTCGGTCGAAGTGCAGGGTATCCCGGCCAATGGCGTGGTCACGCTGACGCTCAAGGGCGACACCTCGGCGCCGGGCAACACCTACGTGTATGGCACTGGCCCCGCCGGCGGCAAAGGGTGGTATCCGCTGGCAGACGCTATTGCGGTTGCGGCTGGCCAGATTTCGAAGGCGGTGGGTGCCAACGGCGTGGCCACGCTGGGCCTTGATCCGGCGGTTATTGCCTCGCTGGCCAAGGCCGACAGCGCGGTCCAGTCGATCGTGGCCGGCACCGGCGTCACCGTGAACAATGCCGACCCCCGCAACCCGATCGTGTCGGCGCCGGGCGCGACAGGCCTCCCAGAGGCTCCGATCGATGGGAACCCGTACGCCCGCATGGACGCGGCCTGGCAGCAGATCCATGGCCCGGGCTCGCGGTTCTTCCTGATCGAGTACCCGCTGCTCACCGACCAGCTCGGCAACCAGCTCACCGACCAGGCCGGGAACCCGCTGATCGCCAACAGCCCGATCATCCCGCCCGGCTGGCCCAGCATGACGACGATCGTCGTTGCCGCCGCGCCGCAGGTGCTGACGCTCTCCCAGGCCAACGCACTGGCCGGCGTATTGGACGGGCAAGAGGTGCTGATCACCGACCTGGCCGGCGGCCGCGAGCCGTGCTGGTACGACGCCACCATTTCGAGCGGCACGCGCTGGCGCCGCTACTCTGACCGGAGCATCGCGAACTGATGGCCCTCGACCCCTCCATTTCGATCATCCGCGGGCTGCAGGCATCGGTCGACCTCAACGGCCTGACGGTCCGGGTGACGCCCGGCATGTGCTACGTGCCAGGCACTGGCCGCGTGCTGAGCGACGGCACGGCCTCGGTGACGCTGGTGAGCCCGACAGCCAACACGTTCTACCACCTGTACGCCTACGACGCCGGCGGCGGCCTGATGGGCCTGGAGGCCAGCACCACCGCGCCGGATGCCCCGTACCTGGGCACGGCGCGCTGCAAGACGGGCGACCCGACGCGCCGCTACCTGATCTCCGGCCGCACCAACGCCAGCAGCGTCCTGCGCCCGGGCAAGCACACGCGGCCGGCGGAGATGGGCAACCGGGTGATGCTCGACGCGGCCACCGCGGCCGGCAGCATCCCGCTGGGCTTGCTGGCGCTGTTCACGGCCACCAGCAGCACGAACATCGACCTCTCGGCGGTGCTTCCGGTGACCGCCACCCGCGCGATCATCCAGGTGCTGAACCCATCCAGCCGGACGCTGTACGTCTCGCGTTCGGAGCTGGGCGCGGCGTCGGCTACCAATTACCAGTACGTCGCCATCCCCGGCTCATCGCCGGTGCTGGACGTGACCCTCAGTGCCGACCGCAGCTTCAACTGCGTCCTCAGCTCCACCGACATCCTCGGCGGGATCATCGCGATCCTGACCGGCTCTGTGACCATCAACCTGATCGGCTACGAGTTCGATCGATAGGACCCCCACCATGGCCAACGTCAAGTACGCCGATCCCTCGTTCCCCGCCATCACGCCGACCGATGACGATCAGCTCATGTTCCGAACCGCCGCCGGCGCCGACGGCCGCGCGCCGCTGGTCCAGCCCAAGGGCCACATCGATGGCCTGAAGCTGGTCTGGGTATCCGGCACGCAGGTACAGGTCACCTCCGGCGCCGCCTATGTGCCTGGACCGAAGCGCATCGCAGAGTTGGCCTCGGCGGTCACGCTGACGCCGACCCTTGCCGCCAATACCTGGTATCACATCTACCTGACCGTCAGCGGCAGCACGGTGGGCGTGGAGACGGTGACCACCGCTCCCGCCGCCCCCTACAGCGGCACCGCGCGCGCAAAGACCGGCGACACCTCCCGGCGGTACATCGGCAGTTTCAGGACCAATTCTGCGGGGGCTATCTTCAAGTTTGACCACTCTCCTCAGAGTGGGACGTTTGAATATGTGGAGAACATCAGCAGCCCCGATTTCCTCATACTCAACTCTCGCCCAACCTCGGCGGTGAGTGTCTCTGTCGATACTCGTGCACCGGTCACAAGATCGGCGGTTCTTCTCCAGTACCTGAACCTTTGCAACGCCAATGCATACGTAAGCAGCACTGACGGCCCTGTAGTTGCGGATGGATCATGGCGGGACTTCGTCCCCCCCAGCCAGAAGTCATCGATGCCCCTGTCCCTGAGAAGCGGGCAAGATCTGACGGTAATTGTCCCATCATCGTCTAGTGGGCTTCTGTATTTGTGGTGTTCGGGTTTCCGATTCGAGAGGTGATCATGTTCGCAATCACAGACACCGGCTACCGCGCCGTCACCGCGGACATGGCGCTCTCGCCTGGCGAAACCCGCGTCGATGTGCTGCCTGCCGTGCTCCTGACCAAGATCAGGGGCGAGCAGATGAAGGCTGAGCGCAGCCAGCGCCTGCGCAGCACGGACTGGACCCAGATGGACGACGCGCCGCTGAGCCTCGCCGAGAAGCTGGCCTACGGCGTATACCGGCAGGCGCTGCGGGATCTCCCGGCGCTGGCCGGTTTCCCTGACGTGGTTTGGCCGCAGCCGCCCGGCCTGGCCAACGGAGCGGCGGGGGACGGCGGGACCATTCGCATCCCCTGAGACGCCCGGGCGTATCCTGCCCGGCATGCGCCCGCCCTGCGACGACACCGAATTCATGCTTGCGCCCCGGCCACAGGGCTGGGTGCAGCTCGGTCAGACGTGGACGCTCTGGTGGAACGGTCGGCAGATCGCCAACGTCAATCCAGACGCCAAAGGGGCCGCGGTGACCTTGGCCTGCCGGAAGCTGTGGCAGGACAAGCGGGTGCGGGCGGCCAGCATCGGCCAGGGCAAGCGCTACGCCGAGCGGTGGTGCGCGGCCAGGGTTCTGCCGGACCTACCGCTGCGGCAGGCGGTCGAGAGGATCACCGCGAAGGAAGAGCCGGCGCGGCCCGCCCGCACGGCCACAGAGAGGCAGCAGGAGCGGCGCCTGCGCGAGGCGCTGCGTCCCCCTATCGTCCGGTAACCTGTTGATCTGTATGTGCAGCTATTGCCACTTTTGGGGTGGCATCTGGATGGCTAGATTCCTTTCCAGTCAACGAGATAGCACGGAGAGGGGCGCTGCCTGGGGGGCAGAGGGTCGTCGGTTCAAATCCGGCCGTCCCGACCAATGTTGGTAAACGATCAAGGGCTTGCACAGCGATGTGCGGGCCCTTTTTCATTGCGTGCGGGAAACACCGCGCGCGCTGGCGCTGCCGTCAACCGCGCGCCACGCCCGCGCCGGCATCCTCGCAGGTGAAGCGCAACACGGCGTCCAGCAGTGCCTCCAGGCCGTCGGTGTCATACGCACCGAAGCCACTGCCCAGCATCTGCAGCCAATAGCCGTCGGCGGCCAGCCGCGCGACCCGCAGCCTGGGGTCGGTGCGCTCGGCCGGGAGCGCGTCCAGGCGGGCGCCGAGCCACTGCCGCCACTGTTCGGCGAACGCCGGTTCCACCAGCGCGGTGAGGGAGAACCTCGCCCAGCTGCGATCGTCCCTCTGCATCGCCGCGAACGTGGCCCGCACATACGCGCGCGTGAAGCGCCCGTGGGGCGTCGGGTCGCCGGCGAGCAGCGCGTCTATCGCCACGCCGAACTGCGCCAGGCACTCGGCATACGCGGCCTCGAGAAGCGCCTGGCGGTTGGGGAAATGATGGAACAGCGCGCCCTTGCTGACGCCCGCGCGTGCGGCCACGGCGAGCACGGTGACGCTGCCCAGGCCGGCGTGCACGGCCTCCTGCACGACCGCGTCCAGCAGCGCGGCGCGCACGATGTCCGGCTGCCGGCGGCGTGGGGTGGCGCCCATCAATGCGCCGCCGCCTTGGAGAAGGCATTGATCATGACCACGCCCGCGACGATCAACGCCACGCCGGTGACGGCCTGCCAGTCCAGCGACTGCTTGAACACGGTCACGCCGATCACCAGGGTGAGCACGATGCCCACGCCGCCCCAGATCGCATAGGCGATGCCCAAGGGCAGCGTCTTCAAGGCATGGCTGAGCAGGTAAAAGGACACCAGGTAGCACAGGGCCATGCCGAGCGTAGGACCGAGCTTGCTGAACTGCTCGGTCTTCTGCAGCAGCAGGGTGCCGGTGACCTCGGCCACGATGGCGCCGGACAGGAACAGGTACGCAGTGATGAGGGGGGACATGATGTCATCCGTTGTTAGATACCGACCGGGCGGTATGTTACTTGCCTGTGCGATGAATGGCGGATGACCGCGCATTCACGCGCGCCGCTTTCGGGACGGGCGTTGCGGGTCGTCGGCGCGTCGGCGAGCGCGACTTCCAGGTGGCGGGCCCGTTGCGGGGGGCGACGTAGCGGCTACCATGCCGCATGACTACTTCTCCGGCGGATCCAAACGCACCGCGCCTGCTTGGTTTCGACGTGCCCGACCTGCACAGCCGCGTCGACCACGCCGAGGACGAGGCCATCGTGGCCATGCTCGATGTCGAACCCTCGAGCGCGTGGCTGCAGGTCTTCCACGCCCATGTCGATGCCCTGAAGGGCGAACTCGGCCTGGCCGGGGTGGCCATGGAGGGCCGCAGCATCCGCTTCTTCGGCTCCATCGCCGACAGTCGACGCCTGGCCAATGAGATTACCGGGCTGATCAAGGACGTCGCGCAGGCGCTGTCCAGCCAACGCTGACCCTCCGCACGGCGGACCCGCCACGCGATCGCGCGGCGTGGGGCATGCCGTGCGGTTTCCCGTAGCGCAGCCGACCGACGGTCGGCGTTACATTCAAGGTATTGCCATGAACGAACAACCCCCGCCGTACGCCACTCCCAAGAGCCCATTGGCGCAGGCCAAGCGCGTGCGCATTCCGCACTTGCAGCAGATGAAGGAGCGCGGCGAGAAGTGGGCGATGCTGACCGCCTACGACATGTACACCGCGGCGATCTTCGAGGATGCGGGCATCCCGGTGCTGCTGATCGGCGATTCGGCGTCCAACAACGTGCTCGGCAACGACAGCCTGCTGCCGATCACCGTGGACGAGCTGATGCCGCTGGTGCGCGCGGTGAGCCGGTGCACGCGCCGGCCGCTGGTGATTGCCGATCTGCCGTTTGGCTCTTACCAGGCCTCGCCGGAGCAGTGCTTCCACACCGCGGTGCGCTTCATGAAGGAGGGCGGCGCGCATGCGGTGAAACTGGAAGGCGGGATCGAGATGGTGCCGCAGGTGCGCAAGCTGGTCAGCTCCGGCATCCCGGTGATGGCGCACATCGGCTTCACCCCGCAATCGGAGCACCAGTTGGGCGGCTTCCGCGTGCAGGGCCGTGGCGATAGTGGTCCGGTGCTGGTGGAAGCGGCGCGTGCGTTGGAAGCGGCCGGTGCGTTCGCGGTGTTGATCGAGATGGTGCCGGCCGACGTGGCCGCGCAGATCACCGCCGCGGTGTCGGTGCCGACGGTAGGCATCGGCGCGGGCAGCGACTGCGATGCGCAGGTGCTGGTGTGGCAGGACATGGCCGGGCTGCGAACCGGCGCATTGCCGCGTTTCGTCAAGCAATACGCAGACATGCACGGGCTGCTGCAGAAGGCCGCGCGCGAGTTTGCCGCCGAGGTGGAGGCGGGTGTGTTCCCCGGGCCGGAACACGCGTTCCAGTCGTAACCGGCAGGGGCGGGGTGCAGCGCGTCGGGTGGCCGTCCTAGCCGATGGCGCGCAGCACTTCTTCGATCAGAACCACGTAGCAGGCCACGAAGTAGAACTTCAGCAAGGCCGGATGTTGCTTGGTGATAAGCGCGCGCATGGGCGTGAGCAGGAAGGAGTGGACGCCTCGATTGTGACGGAGGCGTGAATTTGTGGCAATGATCACAAATTAAACGCGCTTAGCGAGATGATGAACGTTCATGAGGCCATCTCGATCCAGCGCCAAGTGATTGATATTAAAGGGGTCAATCGGAGTTCAATCGCTCCCGGATGGCCCGTCTCGCCGTCCGGAATGCCTTCAGCGTGTCCCTGCCGCGCCGCGCAGCAGCCGGCGCAGGAGCGCCGCGGCCAGAGTGAGCGGCAGGATGATCGGCCACTGCAGGAGGAACAAGCCGGTGGTGACCTCCCATGTTGTCCAGGTCGTGCCGAATACCTGCGCATCCGGCGGTCCGAGGCGGATCACCGCCAGCGTGGCCAGCACGAATGCCAGGTCCTGCCAGACGCTTGGCCGGCGCAGGCGGGGCAGCCGGTCAACCAGGACCAGCGCGGGCAGGACCACCAGGCTGGCCAGCAACGCATGGATCAGCACATCGCCACGCGCGTAGCCGTAGGGAATCGAGGGCCATGTCCAGCCGAGCCGGTCGCTCACAAGGGCGGCGGTCAGCACGCACGCGAAGGTGACCGACGTGGTGGACAGCACGGCAAGATCGATGGCGGCCTGCCACAGCGTGCGTGCGAGCGTCGGTGGTGATGCAGCGGGCAGGGTCGTCATGCGGGCGTGGGCGGTGCGGGCGGCAATCTCAACAGATTTCGCCGTCGCTGTCGCGCCCGGTTTCCCGCGTGGCGTGCGCAACGTGTAGCGTGATCCAACCGACCACGCCATGACGGAGAACAGGATGATCAGGATGTTGCTCGATGCCGACCTGGACGCTGCAAGCGCGGTGTGCATGCGTGCCTTCCTGATGGCCGTGGCGCCGTCGCTGGCAGCGCACGGCGTGGCGACGTTCCGCATGATCGCCGCGCCGGATGGCTTTGCACAGCGCCGTGACCAGGACAACCTGCAACTGGTGTACGACGCGTCGGGACAGTTGCAAGGCGTCGGCGAACTGAAACAGCGCCGCCACGTGGCGATGCTGTTCGTCGACCCGGCATGCCAGCGCCAGGGCGTAGGCGAGGCGTTGTTGGCCGCGCTGGTCGCGCAGGCACGCACCGAGGTGCTCACCGTCAGCGCCTCGTTGCCGTCGGTGGGTTTCTACGCACGCCATGGTTTCCAGTGCGCCGGCGACGTGGCCGAGTCGGCGGGGCTGGTGTACCAGCCGATGCAACGCACGCTGGTCGCAGGGAGCGGCTGAGTCGCACGCTGCTTCACGCCCTTCGTGCGCGCTGTTCACGAGGGCGGGACGGGCGCGCGACTATCGTGACTGCCTGTCAGTCATCCCGTTCCGGGAAAAAGGATCAGCATGATCAAGTGGGCCATCATTTTCGCCATCATCGGCCTCATCGCCGGCGCGCTCGGCTTCGGCGGCCTCGCCGGTGCATCCATCGGCGTGGCCAAGTTCCTGTTCTGGGCCGGCATCATCATCGCCGTGGTGCTGTTCCTGCTGGGCATGACCATCGCCAAGAAGGTCACCTGAGCAAGAAAGTCACCTCAGCCTGGCCGATGCCCGGCGGCAAACGACGAAGGCCTGCGCAGCGATGCGCAGGCCTTCTGCGTTACTGGAAGAAGAACGACACGCCCAGCCCGGCCTGCAGGTCGGGGCTGTCGTGGTCCAGGCCCACATCGAAGGAGGCGTCCAGTTGCACCGTGCGCGCCACCATCCAGGTGAGGCCGGCGCCGGCGATGGCGGTAGACGGCTCGCCGTCGGTATGCGTGAACCCGGCTTCGATGTAACTACTGACGCGGTCGCTCAGTGCCACGCTCAGGCTCGGCGACCAGGTGACGCTGTCCTCGCCCGCGCCACGGGTGGCATTGGCATACAGTGCGCCGCTCCAGCGGTCGTCAAAGGTGTACTCGTAGCTGGCGCCGAGGGCGTACTGGGTGCCGCCTTCGCTGAAATCGCGGGCGCCGGTGGCGAAACTGCTGCTGGCGAGCAGCGCGAAGGCGTGCCTGTCGGAGGAAGAAGGCAGCGCGATCTTCAGCGCCAGGCCGCTGTCGCCGGCCCCGTTGATGCTGCGCGAGCGGGCGCCGCGCGGGTCCACCTGCAGGTGGTTCCAGGGCGTACTGAACACCTGCAGTTCCACGTGCTCGGCCACGCCGATGCGCAGGTTGAGGTCACTGCTGTACTGGGTGGAACGGGTGCCGTCCTCATCGCGGTCGCGCTCCACGCTGGGCAGGCCCCACTCCAGCGCCACGCTGCCGCGCGGCAGCGTGCTGGGCGAGAAGCCGATGCCGGGGCGGTCGAAGGCGGGGGTCTCCTCGCCGCCGTCCTGCGCCAGGGCAGGTGAGGCGAGCAGCAGCAGGGCCAGGGTGGTGGTCAGGCGCATCGTACGATCTCCGGTAAGCGCGGCAGCTTGGTAGAGCGCGCGCCAAGGGATCGTGAGGGTAGTGACCGAACGCGCTCAGGCGTCTGGCCGGGTCAGGGCCAGCAGTCCATCGAGCAGGCGGTTGGCGCGCGGCCGGCCATCGGCATCGATCGGGTCGGCCAGCGACTGCAGCCAGAAGCCGTGCGCGGCGCGGCGCGCGGCGGTCAGGCGATGGTCGCTGCCTTCGCCGGGATGCTGCAGCAGGCGCCCCTGGATCCAGTGCTTGAGCGCCTGGGCGATCTCGGGATCGGGCCGCCCGCGCGGCGCGCCGGGCCCCGGATCGTTGCGGGCCAGGCAGGCGCGGAAGATCGCGGTGACGTAGGCGCGCGAGAAGCGCCCGTGGATGACCGGGTCCGCTGCGATCAACGCCTCCACGGCGTGATCGAAATCGACGAGGGCCTGGGCGAGCAGCGGATCGCCGCTGCTGTCCTGGGTGCTCATCATCGGGAAGGGTCGGCTCATGCGGGCTCCGTCGGGTGGGGCGAAAATACGGACCGGCGCAGCTAGTGCAAGGCCGGCGGCGCGGCCTGTGGCAGCCGTGGCACGGTGTCGCCGGGCTGCAGCAGGAGGTCGTTGAGCAGCGCGATCACCCGCTCGCCTTCGCCGTTGCAGGCCAGCTCGAAGGTGGTCTGCATGCCCAGCGAGGGCAGCGGGGTGTGCAGGATCCAGTCGAGCACCGCCGTGCGGTTCGGCTCGATGCGCAGGGCCATTTCGGCGACGCGGCGTACGATTCCCTGGCGCATGTCAGAACCCGTAGCTGAGCGAGAGCGCGGCCGCGTCCATGTGGTCGCCACGCGTCATCGGGCTGTCCTTGATCGCGTCGGACAGAACGGAGCGACGCAGCGAGGCCGTCGCGGTCCAGTGCGTGCCCAGCGGCATCACCGCGGTCAGGTCGATGTACGGCGAGACGCCACTGCCGGCACGATAGCGGGCCAGGCCGCTGCGGCGCGCTTCGGCGTCGCTGATGCCGAAGTAGTAGTCGTTGAGGGCGCTGCCGGCATAGTTCACGCCGATCCCGGGCATCAGGGTGACCCGGCCGGTGGGCAACGGATAGGCGTACTTGGCGTCTGCGGCGATGCCACCGCCGTGGCCGCTGACCTCGGCCTGCACGTTGGTCTGCACCAGGCCCCACGATGCGTTGTGGCGCAGCGCCACGCCGGCCATCGCGGAGAAGCCGCGGTTGGACAGCTGGCGCAGTTGCAGGTCGTCGCTGTCCTTGCGCTTGAAGCGCATCATGTACGGCGAGGCCATCAGCGAGACTTCGGTCTGTTCGGTGTCGAACACCTTGTAGCCGATGCTGCCACCGCGCAGGTGGAACCTGCGGCCTTCGTAGCTGATGATCGGTGCCGCGACGGTGTCGGTCCCGTAACCGGCATACGGCGATTTCAACGCCACCACGGCCACGCCGAGGCTGCTGCGCGGCTTGGCGCCCGGCGCCTGGGCCATGGCGCTGCCCGCGGCCAGCCAGGCCACGGTCATCAGCGCGAGCGCGAGCAGATAGGGGCCGATGGCCCGCGGGGCGCCGTCGTTGGCGTTGGGGCGGCAGTGGCCTGCCTGGGGGGAGTCTTCCTTGGAACGCACGCGCGTGTACCTGCAACAGTGGGAATGCCAGACAGGCAGGGTGCCGGGGCTACATTGTCGGAACGTTGCGCCGGGCCGCGCGGTACCATCGGCAGCCGTCGACCCTGTCCCCCACGCCCATGCGCATCCTGCTGCTCGAAGACGATCCGGAACTGGCCAATGCCATCCAGGCCAGCCTGGGCCGGCACGGCATGGTGGTGGACGTGGTGGCCAGCATGGCCCAGGCCGGCGAAGCGCTCAAAGCCGGCGTGCACCAGATCCTGCTGCTGGACCGGCAGTTGCCCGATGGCGACGGCGCCAACTTCGTGCGCGTGGCGCGCAGCCTGGTGCCCAACCTGCCGGTGATCATGCTCACCGCGCGCGATTCGGTGGCCGACCGGGTGGTCGGCCTGGACGTGGGCGCCGACGACTACCTGACCAAACCTTTCGCGGTGGAAGAGCTGCTGGCGCGGATCCGCGCGATCTCGCGGCGGCCCTCGCAGATCGCATTGCCGGTGCTGCTGCTGGGCCGCCTGCAGTTCGATTTCGTCGCACGCGAGGCGACGGTCAATGGCGTGCTGCTGGCGTTGCCGCGCCGGCAGTTGCTGGTGCTCGAAGCGCTGGCGGTACGGCAAGGTCGCACGGTGGCGCGTGCGGCCCTGCTGGAAGCGGTGTACGGTTTCGATGATGCGATCCAGTCCAATGCGCTGGACGCGCACGTGTCCAAGCTGCGCAAGGCGCTGGCCGAGGCGGATGCGCAGGTGGAAATCCACGTCATGCGCGGCATCGGCTACCTGTTGAAGGAGGTGGCATGAAATTCCTCAAGCCCGGGTCGCTGTCCTTCAGCCTTGCCTGGAAGATCATCCTCATCCAGGTGACCATGGTGGCGATGGGCCTGGTCGGCATGGTGCTGATGTATGGCGACAGCGGCGCGGGCTACATCGACTGGAAGATGAGCGAGTCGATCGCCAAGTCGATCCGTGTCGACGGCGATGCGCTGCAGGTGGACTGGGCCGCGCTGGACCGCGCCGCGCAGGACCGACCGGCCACGTTCTGGTTTGCCGCCAGCGACGAGGACGGTCGCCAGCTCACCCACGGCACCGTGCCGGAGGTCTTCCGCCCGCTGGTGGCGCAGCTGCAGTACCTGGAGCCCACCGACATCCGCACGCGCACGCGCGCGGCCGAGCTGGCGATGCGGATCTGGGTCAACGACACGCCGGAGGGACGCGTGCACGTGATGATCGGCGGCATGCCGCATCGCGGGTTGTGGCGGCAGATGCTGGTGGTGATCGGTTACCTCGGTGGCTGGATCACCGTGCCGCTGATCGTGATCACGCTGGTGGTGGCACCGTGGGCGATCCACCGCTCGCTGCGCGGGGTCAACCGGGTGGCCGCGCAGGCGGCGGCGATCCAGATCAACGAGCGTGGCGGCGGCCTGGATACGCACGCGGTGCCGGCGGAAATCTTCCCGCTGGTGGATGCCTTCAATGCCGCCGTGCGGCGCATCGGCGAAAGCTACGACGCGCAGGACCGTTTCCTGGTGGGGGCGGCGCACGAACTGCGCATGCCGATCGCGATCCTGGCCACGCGCATCGACGACCTGCCGCCGGGGCCGGCGCGCTCGCGGCTGCAACGCGACCTGAGCCGACTCAGCAACATCGCCGAGCAGTTGTTGGACCTGCAGCGGCTGGATCACCATCGCAGCCACTCCCAGCGCGTGGACCTGGCCGCGCTCACCCGCGAAGTGGCCGGTGACGTGGCACCGCTCGTGCTCGACGCCGGCTATGCCTTCTCGGTGGATGCACCGGAGGAGCCGGTGTGGGTGCGGGGCGATCCGCATGCGCTGCATCGGGTGGTGGCCAGCCTGTTGCAGAACGCGATCGCCCACGGAGGCGACCGCGGCATGATCGCGGTGGCGCTGCAGGCCGATGGCGTGCTGGCGGTGACCGATGAAGGCTCCGGCGTGCCCGAGCAGGAGCGCCAGGCCATCTTCGAACCGTTCCATCGGTTGCGGCCCAGCGGCAGTGGCAGTGGCCTGGGGTTGTACCTGGCGCGCGAGATCATGCTGCGCCACGGCGGCAGCATTGCGGCAGAAAGCGCAGCCGGCGGCGGCGCGCGCTTCGTGGTGGCATTGGCGGTCGATCGCGGTGCTGCGACGCCGGGCTGAGGCCTGCCCGACTGCGATACGCCCGCACCCGCGGCACCCGCGCGGGGGCGATCAGCGCGACGCGCCCGGGCCATCGTGGCGCGCTGGCGCCGCCGCGCAGTACGCATCGAAGGCGGCCGCGCTGTTGTCGATCTGGCGGGCCTTGGCGAGTTCCCAGGGCCGCTCGCATTGCGCGGTACGCGCGCACCAGCGGTAGCCGGCCGAACCAATGCAGCCGTGGGGGTCACGGTCTGCGCCGGGCATCGGCGGGGCGGGGGAGGGCCCTGCAGCGCCGGGGTGGCTGCAGGCGGTGAGCAGGCTGACCAACAGTACGACGGGAAGGGATCGCCACATGGCCGGAGCTCCTTGTGCAGGTCCGGCCAGCGTAGCGCGTGCAGGGGCGTTGCCGGTTCACTGCCTCATCACCGGGCATGGGCTGTGATCGGGCGCATCACCCCCGCCCTGCCCGGAGACCGCCGATGACGTCTTTCGCGTACGTGCGTCTGTCGCTGCTGGCGCTGGCCCTGTCCGCCGCCGCCGCGGTCGCTCCGGCCGCGGCCTGCACCCGCGTGGTCTACCTGGGCGACCACCAGGATGTGATCACCGCGCGGTCGATGGACTGGAAGAGCGACACTGCCACCCATCTGTGGGTGCTGCCGCGCGGCATCGCGCGCACTGGCCAGGCCGGCCGCCATTCCATCCGCTGGACCGCCCGCTACGGCAGCGTGGTCGCCAGCGCGTACGACGTCGCCACCACCGACGGCCTCAACGAGGCCGGGCTGTCGGCCAACCTGCTGTGGCTGGTGGAGTCCGGGTATCCCGCGGCGCGCGGGCGCAAGCCGGGCCTGGCGATCTCGCTGTGGGCGCAGTACATGCTCGACAACTTCGCCACCGTGGCAGAGGCCGTGGCGGCGCTGCAGCGCGAGCCCTACGCGCTGGTGACCGACAGGGTGCCCGGCGAGACGCGGCTGGCCACCCTGCATCTGTCGCTGTCCGATGCCAGCGGCGACAGCGCCATCATCGAGTACATCGACGGCAAGCAGGTCATCCACCATGACCGCGCCTACCAGGTGATGACCAACTCGCCGGTGTTCGAGCAGCAGTTGGCGCTCAATGCGTACTGGCAGCAGATCGGTGGCACGGTGATGCTGCCTGGCACCAACCGATCGGCCGATCGGTTCGCGCGCGCAACGTTCTACGTCAACGCCATTCCCAAGTCCGAGGACCCGGTGGTGGCGCTGGCCAGCGTGTTCAGCGTGATCCGCAACGTGTCGGTGCCTTACGGCATCACCACCGAAGGCGAGCCCAACATCTCGTCCACGCGGTGGCGCACGGTGGCCGACCACAAGCGAAAGCTGTATTTCTTCGAGTCCGCGCTCACCCCCAACACCTTCTGGGTGGATCTGAACAAGGCCGACTTCAGCGTCGGCGCGCCGGTGCGCAAGCTCGACCTGGGCACCGACCAGCGCAACGTATTCGCCGGTGATGCACTGGCCCGGTTCCAACCCGCGGTCCCATTCGTCTTCCTCGGCACCGGCGACTGACGCCGTAGATTCAGACCAATCCGATATCCCGGCTGCTGTGCCGCCCGTATCGTGCTGCACGTGCGCTTCTTTCCGCACGGATGCGCGCCGCAGGAGCGATCAGCATGGTGATCAGAGTGCAATGCAAGAACCGCCGCTGGCAGGTCATCCACCCGTTGCGTGCCGCCCCGATCGGCTTTGCCAGCGGCGCGGTGGCGTTCGATTTCGCCGACGCGCTGGCCCGTGCGCACCACGACCAGACCGGGCAGGTCAGTGCGGTACGCGTGGAGGCGCTGGGCGCGTTCGTCGATGCGGTGCGTTACGGCGCGGCCGCCGCGACGGACTTACGCGTCGCGGTCGAGGTTGCCACTGAGCCGCTGCAGGAAGCTTGCCAGCAGCATGGTTTCATCGACACTGAAGCCGGCCAGCATGCGGGTGTTGCCGTCGTTGAGGATCTCGCGCGCCTGCGGTAACCGCTGCAGCGCCAGTGGGGTGAGCTCGATGCGCTGCGCGCGCGGGTGGTGGGGATCGGGAAAGCGCTGGATCAGGTGATCGCGCTCCAGCCGTGCCAAGGTCTGCGCCATCGAGGGTTGTTCCACCCGCAGCAGGCGGGCCAGCTCGGCCTGGGTCGCCGCCTTGCCTTGGCGCAAGGCCTCCAGCACCGGCAGGCTGGCCATGCCCAGGCCCAACGGGCGCAGCTCGGTTTCGGCCATCCGGCTCAACTCGCGGGCCACCCGCTTGATCAGGAAAGACGGGACGTTCCTGGGATCGGGACGCTCCATGCGCTCGCTCCGGTCTGTTGACATAGGCGCCTATGATATAGAGCATAGGGTCCTATGTTTAAACCCTGGAGGCGGTCGATGTCCCCGTTCCCCCGTATTGCCATCGTCGGTGCCGGCCCGGCCGGCCTGCTGTTGGCCTGCCGCCTGCACCAGGCCGGCAGGCCGTTCACCCTCTACGAAGCCGACGGCGCCGCCGACGCGCGCAGCCAGGGCGGCATGCTCGACCTGCATGTGGACACCGGCCAGGCCGCGCTGCGCAGTGCCGGCCTGTTCGAGCGTTTCCAGCAGTGGGCGCGCTATGAAGACCAGGGCATGCGCCTGTTCGATGCCGACGGCCGGCTGCTGCTGGAGGACGACGGCCAGGCCGGCGACCGCCCGGAGATCGACCGCGGCCACCTGCGCGACCTGCTGCTGGCGGCGCTGCCGGCCGACACCGTGCGGTGGGGCCACGCGCTGCAGCAGGCTGCGTTCGAGGGCGAGCAGGTCGAGCTGCGGTTCGGCAACGGCCACGTCCAGCGGCATGACCTGGTGGTCGGCGCCGACGGTGCCTGGTCGAGGCTGCGCCCGCTGCTCACCGGGGTGCGTCCGCTGCATGCGGGTATCACGCTGTACGAGCTCTCGCTGCCGGATGTCGACCGGGCCCATCCGCAGTTGGCGGCGCTGGTCGGGCACGGCACGTTGATTGCCAAACGCGGACAGACCACGTTGTTCGCCCAACGCAATGCCGGGGCCCACGTGAGCGTTTACGCCTCGCTGCCGCAGGTGCTGGGCGAGGGCGACCTGGCGCCCCTGTTGTCGCGCGAGGACCTGCTGCAGCAGTTCGCCGATTGGCATCCCGACCTGCGCCGCCTGATTGCCGAAGCCGGCGACGCCGTGCGGCCGTGGCCGATCCACATGCTGCCGGTGGGCCATCAGTGGACGCATCGCCGGTCGCTCACGCTGGTGGGCGATGCCGCGCACCTGATGCCGCCGGCAGGCGAAGGCGCAAACCTGGCCCTGCGCGACGCGGCCGACCTGGCCGACGCCGTGTGCAGCGGGGCGTGGGAGGTGGCCGTACCGGCCCATGAGCAGGTGATGATGGCGCGGGCGGCGGTGGCTGCGGCGAGCGCGCAGCGCCTGCTGGTGGCCAACTCGCCGACGCATCTGCTGGAGGTGCTGGGCGGTGACCCGGCGACGGCCTGACGCGCATCCCGCGGTGGGGCAGGGGGATGTGACGCAAGCCGGCACGGCCCAGTCAGCCAGGCGTCGGTTACCTAAATAGGGGATGAAATCAGCGACTTTCGGCCTATGTCGCGTCCCCTCGCTTTGCCACATCCTGTGTCCCACCACCACACACGGTTCAGAGGCAGGCATGAGGAGCAACGGGATGAAGCACGGAAAGCGCACGTGGATGTGGGCATTGCTGCCCTCGATGCTGCTGTTGGGCGGCGCGGTGCAGGCGCAGTCGTACGGCGGCTACAGCGATGGCCCGGTACGTTGCGAATCGATCAAGGGCCGCACCCAGCAGTGCGCACTGGATGGCCGTGCCCGGCTGGTCCGGCAGATCTCCGGTACGCCCTGCGTGGAAGGGCAGACCTGGGGCCAGGCCCGCAACGGCGTCTGGGTCACTCAGGGCTGCCGTGCCGAGTTCATCGCCGAAGGCCGCGGCCGGGGCGGCGGCTGGGGCAACAACCACGGCGGTAACAACCATGGCGGCAACAACGGGGGCAATTGGGGCGGGCGTGGCGAGCTGCTGACCTGCGACTCGAACAACCGCCGCCGTCAGCGTTGCACGGCCAACGTGCGCAACGAGGCGCGGCTGATTCGCCAGACCTCGGGCACCGCCTGCGTGGAAGGCAGCACCTGGGGCTGGGACCGCACCGGGATATGGGTCGACGGCGGCTGCCGCGGCGAGTTCATGGTCAACTGATCGACCGGGCCGCTGCCGTGCGTAGATTCAGAAAAATCTGATACGGCGCACAGTTTTGATGGAGTACTGTCCGGGGCGGGAAGCCCCGGCTTCCCTGCCGACAGGGGCCGCCGCGCTGCAATGGCGCGGCCTGGCCGCCTCCGGTATGCCGCCTCATGGAGAGAGAGCATCGCATGCTGATCCGCCTGCAACTGGAGCACCGCCTGTGGCGTGTGCTGCACCCGGATAGACTGGAATCCTTCCGCTTCCACGACAGCGCCAAGGCGTTCGATTTCGCCGATGCGCTGGCACGCCTGCACCACACCGAAACCGGCCACCGCAGCTCGGTGCGGGTGGAAGCCAGCGGCGCGTACGTGGAGGCGGTGCGCTACGGTTGAGGCCCGCGCGGCGGCACACGCGCGGACACCAGAGCGGCCGCGTCGAGACGACGCGGCCGCTTGCCGTGTGGCCGCTACGGACCGTGGGCCGACGGCCCTGGATCAGCCAGCGGCGCTGAGCGGGCGGCCGTTGCCGGCCAGCTGCGGCCAGCGCTTGAGCACCGCCGCACGGATGCCGGCGGCATCGATGCCGGCTTCGGCCAGCAGGTCTTCGCGGCTGGCGTGGTGCTGGAAGCTGTCGGGCAGGCCCAGGTGCAGGATCGACTTGAGCACGTCCTCGGCATTGAACAGCTCGGCCACGCCGGAGCCGGCGCCGCCGGCCACCACGTTGTCTTCGATGGTGACGAAGCCGTCGTGGGTGCGGGCCAGTTCCAGCAGCAGGGCACGATCCAGCGGCTTGATGAAACGCATGTTGACCACGCTCAGGCCCAGTTCGCGGCCCACCGCTTCGGCGGCCGGCACGGTGCTGCCGAAGGCCAGCAGGGCCACGCGGCTGCCCTGCTCGCGCAGGTCGGCCTTGCCGATTTCCAGCGTGGACAGATCGGTGCCGGCCGCCACGCCGGTGCCGCTGCCACGCGGGTAGCGCACCGCCGCCGGGCCGGTGTAGGCCAGGCCGGTGCTGAGCATCTGCCGGCATTCGGCTTCATCGGCCGGCGCCATCACCACCATGTGCGGCACGCAGCGCAGGAAGCTCAGGTCGAGGTTGCCCGCATGGGTGGCGCCATCGGGGCCGACCACGCCGGCACGATCGATCGCGAACAGCACGTCCAGTTCCTGCACGGCCACGTCATGCACCAACTGGTCATAGGCGCGCTGCAGGAAGGTGGAGTAGATCGCCACCACCGGCTTGGCGCCCTGGGTGGCCATGCCCGCGGCGAGCGTCACCGCATGCTGCTCGGCAATGGCCACGTCGAAGTACCGGTCCGGGTACTCCTTGCTGAAACGCACCAGGCCCGAGCCTTCGCGCATCGCCGGGGTAATGCCCAGCAGCTTCGGCTCGGCCGCGGCGGCATCGCACAGCCAGTCGCTGAACACATCGGTGTAGGTCGGCTTCTTGGCGCCGCCCTTGGAGACCAGGCCCTTGTCCGGGTCGAACGGGCCCACCGCGTGGTAACCGATCTGGTCACCCTCGGCACGCTCGTAGCCCTTGCCCTTGGTGGTCATCACGTGCAGCAGCTTCAGGCCCTTGAGGCCCTTGAGCGTCTTCAGCGTGGCCACCAGCGCCGGGATGTCGTGGCCATCGATCGGGCCGGTGTAGTGGAAGCCCATTTCCTCGAAGAACGTGGAGGGCACGAACATGCCCTTCCAGTGCTCTTCCCAGCGCTTGACGAAGCGCGCGGTGGGGTTGTTCTTCTTGTCGCCGAGGATCTTCTTGCCGCCTTCGCGCAGCGCGTTGAGCGTGCGGCTGCCGGTGGCGCGGCCGAGCATCTTGGTCAGCCCGCCGACGGCCTCGGAGATGGACATGTTGTTGTCGTTGAGGATCACCAGCAGGTTCGGCTCGTTGTCCATGCCACCGGCATGGTTGAGCGCCTCGTAGGCCATGCCGGCGGTCATCGCGCCGTCGCCGATCACCGCCACGACCTTGCGGTCGTCACCGGCGGCCTGGCGCGCGATGGCCATGCCGAGTGCCGCCGAGATCGAGGTCGAGGAGTGGCCGACGCCAAAGGTGTCGAACTCGCTTTCCTCGCGCTTGGGGAACGGCGCCACGCCGTCCTTCTGCTTGACCGTGTGGATCGCATCGCGACGGCCGGTGAGTATCTTGTGCGGGTAGGTCTGGTGGCCCACGTCCCAGACCAGCTGGTCGATCGGGGTCTGGTAGAGATAGTGCAGTGCCACGGTCAGTTCGATCACGCCCAGCCCGGCGCCGAAGTGGCCGCCACTCTTGCCGACCGACTCGATCAGGTAGGCGCGCAGTTCATCCGCGATGGCGGGAAGGTCGGACTCGTCGAACCTGCGCAGGTCATCCGGTGACTGGATGCGCGACAGGCGGGGATAGCGGGCGGAATCGATCATGTTTATCGCGCTTCTTCTGAGCGCCTATTTTCCCCCCCAAACTCGGGTGGGGCAAGCAAACCGCCTTTGCAGTGAGCAAACGGTGAGCGCGCCTGCGACAGTCGGTCGCAGGGTTCAGTCGGCCAGCTTGGAACGTTTGGGCAGTTGCGCCTTCAGGAACGCCATCTGGTCGGCCAGGATGTTGCGGTTGGACAGGATCATGTGTTCGATCCAACTGGGGCGGTACGGCACCGCCAGCAGGGGCATGCCCGCCTGCTGCGGGGTACGGTCGCTCTTGCGCGAATTGCAGTGGAAGCAGGCGCTGACCACGTTCTCCCAGACATCCCGGCCGCCCTTGGAGATCGGCATGACGTGGTCGCGGGTCAGCTGTGGGCGGTGGAACTGCTGGCCGCAGTACAGGCACAGGTGCGCGTCGCGGGCGAACAGCGCCTGGTTGGACAGGTTCGGGGTGGGATCGAGCGCGCGCGAGCGGGCGTGGCCGCGCGCGGCGATGATCGGGTGCAGGTCCATGCCGCTGCGCAGCCCGGTCAGTCGGCTGGTGCCGCCGTGGATGTGCAGGCACGGGTCGCCCAGGGTCCAGGCGACGGCATCACGGGCGTAGAGGCAGGCGGCGTCCTGCCAGTTGATCCAGTCCAGCACGCGGCCATGCGCGTCCAGGGACAGCAGGCGCACGCTGCCGGGACGATGCAGGGGGGCGAGGGGCGATACTTCGTCGACCGGGGCGGACGAGGCTCCGGTATCGATCAGACCTAGGCGTGTAGTGTCTGTCTCCATCGGGAAAACAGCTTATACCCGAATCGTTACGAATTGGGTATAGGCGCTTGCGTGCCTGTACCCAATTGGTAACGATTCGGTAGGCATTCCACCTAAACCCCGCGCCCTTGGCGCGCCCAACGCGACCGCCTGTGGCGACCGCGTTCCGCGCATTCCACCTAAACCCCGCGCCTTTGGCGCGCCCAACGCGACCGCCTGCGGCGACCGCGTTCCGCGCATTCCACCTAAACCCCGCGCCGTTGGCGCGCCCAACGCG
Organism: Stenotrophomonas sp. BIGb0135; assembly: GCF_024810105.1. Taxonomy (GTDB): domain Bacteria; phylum Pseudomonadota; class Gammaproteobacteria; order Xanthomonadales; family Xanthomonadaceae; genus Stenotrophomonas; species Stenotrophomonas maltophilia_AB. The sequence goes on along the minus strand of NZ_JANUDX010000003.1, from coordinate 2,918 downwards.
ACCGCCTGTGGCGACCGCGTTCCGCGCATTCCCCCTAAACCCCGCGCCTTTGGCGCGCCCCCTTTAACAAAAAGGGGGCTTTTCTCCAGATGGGGTGTCGGTGGTGCCGACCAGCGGTCAGCACCTGGCCGGAGTGACAGCCGTGGTGGTATTCAGTGACCGTGGGTCGGTGGGTCGGTGGGTCGGTGGGTCGGTGGGCCGGTGCGGTGCTCAGGCTTCGCCGAAATGCGCGTCTTCCATGGCCATCAGCGGGGCGGCGCCGGACTGGATCGCGGCGGCGTGGCTGAGGGTGCGCGGGAGGACGCGGGCGAAGTAGAAGCGGGCGGTTTCGCGCTTGGCCTGCTTGAACGTTTCGCTCTGCGCGGAGGCCTCGGCGGCGGCGACGCTGCGGGCCCACCAGTACGCCAGCACCACATAACCCGAATAGAACAGGTAATCGAAGCTGGCCGCGCCGAGTTCGTCCGGGTTGCCGGCCGCGCGCTGCAGGGTGGCCAGGGTCAGCGTGCCCCATTCGTCGGCCTTGGCACGCAGCGGGGCGATGAACTCGGCGAGCGCTTCATTGCCTTCGTTGGCCTGGGCGAAGGCCTCGATCTCGGCCAGCATCAGCTTCAGCCCGGCGCCCTGGCTGGAGGCGGTCTTGCGCCCGATCAGGTCCAGCGCCTGGATGCCGGTGGTGCCTTCGTACAGCGTGGTGATGCGGGCATCGCGGGCCAGCTGTTCCATGCCGTGCTCACGGATGTAGCCGTGGCCGCCGAAGCACTGCAGGGCGTTGTAGGTGTTTTCGATGCCCCATTCGGTCTGGCAGGCCTTGGAGATCGGGGTGAGGAAGCTGACCAGGGTATCGGCGCGCTCGCGCTCGCCGGCGTCCTCGGCGTGGTGGGCGACATCGACCAGGGTGGCCGCGTGCAGGGCGAGCAGGCGGCTGCCTTCGACCAGCGACTTGATGGTGAGCAGCATGCGGCGCACGTCCGGGTGGACCAGGATCGGGTCGGCCGGCTTGTCCGGGTTCTTCGGGCCGCTCAGCGAGCGCGACTGCAGGCGTTCACGGGCGTACTTGAGGGCGTTCTGGTAGGCACGCTCGGACAGGCCGATGCCTTGCAGCCCGACACCCAGGCGCGCGGTGTTCATCATGGTGAACATGGCCTGCAGGCCCTTGTGCGGCTGGCCGACGAGGTAGCCTTCGGCGCCATCGAAGTTCATCACGCAGGTGACCGAGCCCTTGATGCCCATCTTGTGTTCGATCGAACCGCAGCGCAGCGCATTGCGTTCGCCGACCTTGCCGTCACGGTCGACCTTGAACTTGGGGGTGACGAACAGCGAGATGCCCTTGGCGCCGGCGGGGGCGTCGGGCAGCTTGGCCAGGACCAGGTGGACGATATTGTCGGTGAGGTCGTGCTCGCCGGCGGTGATGAAGATCTTGGTGCCGGTGATGGCATAGCTGCCGTCGGCGTTCGGTTCGGCCTTGGTCTTGAGCAGGCCGAGGTCGGTGCCGCAGTGCGGTTCGGTCAGGCACATGGTGCCGGTCCAGCGGCCCTCGATCAGCGGCTTGAGGAAGGCGTCCTGCTGCCAGGCTTCGCCGTGCTGCTTGAGCGCTTCGATGGCGCCATGGGAGAGCAGGGGGAAGTTGCCCCAGGCCAGGTTCGCGGCGTTGATCATTTCGTTGAGCGGCACGCCGAGGGTGTGCGGCAGGCCCTGGCCGCCGAGTTCGGGCGCGGCGGTAAGGCCGGTCCAGCCGCCCTCGACGAACTGGGCGTAAGCCTGCTTGAAGCCGGGCGGGGTGGTCACTTCGCCGGTCGCCTGGTCAAGCGCGCAGCCGATTTCGTCGCCGACGCTGTTGAGCGGGGCGAGCACGGTGGCGCTGAAGCGGCCGGCTTCGTCGAGGACGGCATCGACGACGTCGGCGGTGGCGTCGGCAAAGCCGAGGCGGGCGAACAGGGGTTCGACCTTGAGCACGTCATGCAGGGCGAAACGGATATCGGAAAGCGGTGCGGTGTAGCTGCTCATCGTCAGGTCTCGATCAGGTGCAAAGGGGGGCCGGGGAAGCGGGGGTCAGCGCAGCACGCCGGGCAGGCCGGGGGCCTGGTTGAGGGTGCTGCGGCTGTCGACGTCGAAGCTGCGTTGTTTCTTTTCCTGCGGGGTGGCGCTGACCGTGCCCTTGAGCGCGTACGCGAGGGTGCGATTGCCGGCGAGGGCATCGGCGACGACCAGGCGGGCGCCGGAGGCGGGCTGGAGCTGGAGGGTGATGACGTCGGCGGAGACGCCGCCGATGGAGAGGGCGGGTCGGGTGGCCAGGGTGCCGGCGGTTTCGTCGCCGACGGTGAGGGTGAGGTTGACGTCATCGAAGTGCATGGGCATGGAGCTGAAATTCTGCAGGCGCAGGGCGACGTCCCATCCGCCGTCGGCGCGGACGGTGAGCTGCTGGACGCTGGCGGCCGGGGGCGAGACGCGCTTGACGACGCCGCTGTTGCAGGCGGCAAGGGCGATGGCGGTGGTGGCGGCCAAGGCGATCATCAGGGCGGTACGGAAGCGGTGGTGCATGGGCGCAATCCTCGTGCGGGTGCTGCGTGGGCCAAAGCATACTACGGCGTATGGTGGTTTTGATGGCTTTGGGTGGGTGGGGGGTTTGAGGGTAGTGGGTGTGGGGTGGGTTTTGTTTTTTTCGACGGCGGGGCGGGTGCAACGGCGACGGCGACGGCGACGGCAGGGCAACGGCAACCGCAACGGTAGGGCAACGGCAGGGCAACGGCAGGGCAACGGCAACCGCAACGGCAACCGCAACGGCACAGAGCCAGGGCGGGTTCCGGATCGGTGGGAGGGGGAGGGGGGGGGGGGGGGGGGGGGGGGGGGGGGGGGGGGGGGGGGGGGGGGGGGGGGGGGGGGCGGGGGGGGGGGGGGGCGGGGGGGGGGGCGGGCCGGGG
>NZ_JANUDX010000002.1 GCF_024810105.1 Stenotrophomonas sp. BIGb0135 | reverse complement strand
GCTGGGCCCCCATGCCCTTGGAGGCGAAATAAAGGAGGAGGCCGCGCAGCGGCCGGGGGACATTCGCCGGAAAGGGCATGGGGGCCCAGCGCCCGGCCCACCGACTGCCGCGTCCGAAAGGGTGTACCGCGCGTTTCGTGCCTGCGCCCGCGACGGAAGAAAACAAAAAAATGCCGCCTGCAAAGGCGGCATTTTTGCTCCGGCACATGGCCCGAGCCTCGACAACGCCAGATGTTACTGACGCAGCGGAATCACGCGGATCTCCACGCGGCGGTTCTGCGCGCGGCCGGCGTCGGTGCTGTTGTCGGCGATCGGATACGCCTTGCCGGCGCCCAGGGTTTCGATACGTGCGCTCTGCACGCCCTGTGCGGTCAGGTAGGCGGCGACCGAGTCGGCGCGTTCCTTGGACAGGCGGTTGTTCACCGCATCGCTGCCGATGCTGTCGGTGTGGCCGACCACCTCGATCATGGTCTGGTTGTACTCGGCCAGCGTGCTGGCCACGCCGTTGAGCGAACCGTAGAACTGCGGCTTGAGCGTGGACTTGCCGAAATCGAAGGTGATCCCGTCCGGCAGGTTCAGGGTGAGGTTGTCGCCATCGCGGGACACATCGATACCCGTGTTGGCGGTACGTTCGCGCAGCGCGCGTTCCTGGCGGTCCTGGTACTGGCCGATCGCCGCGCCGCTGAGCGCGCCGATGCCGGCACCGATCATCGCGTGCTGGCGACGCTCGGTGGCACTGTTGCCGCTCAGCAGGCCGGCGGCCACGCCCACGGCAGTACCGATCAGCGCATTGCGGCCGGTCTTGTTCTGCTGCTGGGTCGGATTGCCATACGGGTCGGACTGCACGTACGAGCCGCCGGTGGCGCAGGCCGTCAAGGCAGCGGCGGTCATCAGGGCCAGGGCCACGTTACGGGGTGCGGATCGGATCATGGTGTTCTCCTTGGTTACCGGACTACCGGCTTGCGAGCGCCCAGAGGATAAACAGCCGGACGCGATGCCGACATGACGACCCGCGCGGCCATCTTCCCCGCGTTCAGGTTGCTGAGCGGTGCGTACAGGCGCGGCGTCACGCTCCGCCGGTTCGACGGTACGCCGCCAGCGCCGCGTCACGCCCCGCCGCCAGGTCCACCAGTGGCAGCGTGGGATACCCCGGCGCGTGCTCGGCCAACAGGTGCGGGTGCTGCCACGGCGCAAAGCGCGCCTTCAGCGGCAGGGCCGCCAGCTCGGGTACCCAGCGGGTGATGTAACGCGCCTGCGGATCGAACTTCTCCGATTGGGTCACCGGATTGAAGATACGGAAGTACGGCGCGGCATCGGCGCCGGTGCCGGCCACCCACTGCCAGCCCATCGTGTTGTTGGCCAGGTCGGCATCCACCAGCGTGTCCCAGAACCAGCGCGCGCCTTCGCGCCAATGCTGGCGCAGGTGCTTGCACAGGAAGCTGGCCACCAGCATGCGTACCCGGTTGTGCATGTAGCCGGTGGCCCACAGCTCGCGCATGCCCGCATCGATGATCGGGATGCCAGTGCGGCCCTGCTGCCATGCCTGCAGCTGCGCCGGGTTGGGCGCGGCCCAGGTGAACCCGTCGAACCGTGGGTTGAGGTTGTGGTCGGTGGTCTGCGGGAAATGATGCAGCAGGTGGTAGGAGAACTCCCGCCAGCCCAGTTCGCGGATGTAGCCGTCGATGTCGGCATCGCGGCTGGCACTGCGCTCGCCCTGCAGCCGCTGCACGATCTGCCACGGTGCGATCTCACCGAAATGCAGGTGCGGGGACAGCAGCGAGGTGCCCACCCGGTCGGGCAGGTCGCGCTGCTGCCGATAGCCGTTGAGCGCCCCGTCGATGAATACCGTCAACGCCTCCTGCGCGCCGGCCTCGCCCGGCTGCCAGTGCGTCCAGAATTCGGCATCCCACGGCAACGTTGCCGCCAGGCCGAGCGTATCGAGCGCCTCGCCCTGCAGCGGATGGGCCGGCAGCGACGCCGGCGCGCGGACCGGCGCGGGCAGCTGCAGGCGGGTCAGTGCGTTGCGCCAGTACGGGGTGAACACCTTGTACGGGCCGCCCTGCAGGGTGGTGATCTCCCATGGCTCCAGCATCAGGCTGCCGTTGTGGCTCTGCGCCTCGATGCCCTGCTCGCGCAGGTCGCGCTTGATCCGCGCATCGCGCGGCTGGGTAGCCGGTTCGTACTTGCGGTTCCAATACACCGCCACCGCACCGGACGCCGCGATCAACCGCTCAAGCTCGGACTGGCTGTCGCCGCGACACAGCACCAGCGACGAACCACGGGCACGCAGGTCTGCATCGAGCGCGGCCAGCGACCGGTGCAGCCAGGCATTGGACGCGCCACCGGGCGCCCAATCGCCTTCCTCATGCGGCGCATGGATATAGACCGGCACCGGCACGTGGCCGGCGTCCAGCGCAGCCTGCAACGCCGGGTTGTCCTGCAGACGAAGATCACGGCGGAACCACACCAGCGCTAGCGACACGACGACCGTCCAATGAAAGGAAACAGGGCGCATGATAGCCAGCACGCGTGAAAGACGGTGCCGGGCGCGGCTGCGCCGCTACGGTTGTGCCTTGCCGGCGCGATGGCTAGTCTTCGCCTCCTTTCCTGCAACGACCTCGGCCATGCACACACTGCACGCCTCCTTTGCCCGCTTCGGCCCGCTGCATGCGCAGTCGGCAGACCTGTGGCGTGGCGAGATACCACTGCCCACCCCGCTGGCGGCGTTCTACGCGCAGATCGGCCCGTGGGGCGAGACCGTGCACGCCAACGTGGGACCGGTCGGCATCGACATCCCGGGCGTCAACGTGTGTTTCCCGCCGCTGCATCGGCTGTGGTCCCTGCAGGCCGGCTATCGGTGGCAAGGCACCCGCGGTGCGCGCCTGGCCGATTGGCCCGACGCCTGGCTGGTGATCGCCGAGCAGAATGCCGACCCTTTCATCTTCGAGCGCAATACCGGCCAGGTCCTGTTTGCCTTCCATGGCGCGGGCCGCTGGGAGGCTTCGGTGCTGACGCAGGACCTGACGACGTTCCTCGCCGCCCTCGCCGCCATCGGCACGGTGTACCTGGATGCCGGGGACGACCTGGAGGACGACGATGGCGAGCTGCGCCCGGCACACCGGGACGCGGCGCTGGGCGCGCTGGCCACGGTACTGGGCGATGAGGCCGCGGCCGAGCGCTTCTTCGAGACGCTGGAGTGGTGAATGCGCCGCGCCGCGTCTTCGCGTGGAAGCCATGCGCCCTGCACCCACCCTGCACGCCGCACCCGCCAAGGTGGTGCCCTGCCCCGCCCCAGCCGGCTGTTGCCAAGGCGTAAGCATGGTTCCATCCGCCGGCCCCTGCCCTGCCCCAAGGATGCCGTTGCCATGGCCGTGTTCGCACCCGCTGTCGTCTATTCGCCCGAGATTGAACATCGCCAGGCCGACGAGGAGGAGACCATCGCCGAGCTGGCGACGGTGTTCACCGGCATGGCCCGCACCGTGGCCGAGCATGAAGGCCATGCGCATCGCGCGGTGCACGCCAAGGGCCACGCGCTGCTGAACGGCCGCTTCCGGGTGCTCGATGGGCTCCCGGCCGAGCTCGCACACGGGCTGTTCGCCACCGCCGGCAGCTACGACGCGCTGGTGCGCCTGTCCTCACCGCCCGCCGAGCAACTGCCCGACAACGTGTCCACGCCGCGCGCCATGGCGGTGAAAATCCTGGGCGTGGACGGGCCGCGCGTCGATGGCGGCGACGAGCTGCACAGCCAGGACTTCCTGATGGTCAACGGGCCCGCGTTCAGCACGCCGGGCGCGCACGGGTTCCTGCGCTCGGCAAAACTGCTGGCCGCGACCACCGAGCGCATGCCGCGGACCAAGCAGGCGCTGTCGGCCACCTTGCGCGGCGCCGAAGCGGCGCTGGAAGCGGTGGGCGGGCAAAGCGCCACCTTGAAGGCATTGGGTGGCGAACCCCGGCATCACCCGCTGGGCGAGACCTACTTCACCCAGGTGCCGTTCCTGTACGGGCCGTACATGGCCAAGTTCTCCTGGGTACCGGTATCGCCGGCGCTGCTGGCGCTGACCGGCGCGCCGCTGCCGTCCGGCGCGGACGCCCAGCGCGAGGCCGTCGCCGCGTTCTTCGCGGACCTGCCGGCGCCGGTGGAATGGGAGCTGCGCGTGCAGTTGTGCCGCGACCTGGAGAAGATGCCGATCGAAGATGCGTCGGTGGCCTGGCCTGAGGCGATCAGCCCGTTCGTCGCGGTGGGCCGCCTGCAGGTCGGCGCGCAGCCGTCCTGGAACGCAGCGGCGGCGGCACGCGAAGACGCCCTCGCGTTTGCGCCCTGGCATGCGCTCGCCGCGCATCGCCCGCTGGGCAGCCTCAACCGCGCGCGCCGCGTGGTGATGGCGGCATCGCGCCAGTTCCGGTCGCAGTTCAATCGCTGCCCACTGCACGAGCCCGGTACGGCGCAGGGCTGAGCGAGGCCTGCGCGCCAGCCACGCACCTGGTCCGGTGGCGCCGTGTACCGGCGCGCCGATCCCAACGGATTGCGGGTCCGGCTAGGCCAGCGTGGGCGTCGTCATCGTCTCCACCCGCTGCAGCACACCGTCGCGTTCCTGCAGCTGCCCTTGTGCCAGCAATACCTGCAGCTGCGCATGGATCCGCTCGCGCAGCATCTGGCTGCTGCCCTGGAAGCCCAACATGCGGGCCACCGGGGTGGCCACCTCATCGGCGCGCGCCCCATGCGCCTCGCCGATCAGCGCCAGCAACGCCTGCCGCAGCTCCTGCGGCGGCAGCAGTTCCACCTTGCGCAGCGTGCGCGATGCGGCCGACGACCGGTTGCGAACCACGATGGGCTGGCCGGGCACCATGTAACAGCTCTCCTCGCACGCCAGCGCCCCCTCCTGCCCCGCGTAGCGCAGGGCGGCCTGCACCGCCGACTGGATCCGTGCGCCTGCCCGCTGCAGCTGCCACAGGTCGCGCACCCGGGCGATGATTTCCTCCTCGTGGATGGGGCCTTCGACCGCCACGATCCTGCCTACCGTCGTGGCCATGCTGCCCAACGGTACCTCGTGCGGCGCCAGACCGGCGTCGCCCGGTGTGAAGTCAGCTTGCACGTAGGCAGGGCCATCGCCGATCGCGGGCGGATCCTGGGCGTCTTCCGCCGCCAGCCGCGCCAGCACGGTGGGCGATGCCGCCGGCACGGCCTGTGCAGCCGCTGCGGCGCCGGCCGCCAGTCGCGCACGTGCCGCGTCCACCGCATCCAGCAACCGCTGCAGTTCCGCGTCAGGCCGCTGGAACCAGTCGGTGCTCCATATGCGATGGATGGCCCAGCCGTGCGCCTCCAGAATCTCCTGGCGCAACCGGTCGCGGTCACGCGCCGACGGCGCGGCGTGGTAGGTGGCGCCATCGCACTCGATACCGAGCAGGTAACGGCCGGGCGAGCTTGGATCGACCACGGCCAGGTCGATGAAGAAGCCCGCCACGCCCACCTGGTTGTCCACCTGCAGACCGCGCTGGGCCAACGCATCCTGCACGGCCTCCTCGAACGGAGAATCGGCGGCACGGCCAGCCAGCCGAGGCATCCCCAGGTCGCCGTGCTCGGCGTACTTGAGGAAGGTCTTCAATGCGATCACGCCCAGCCGCGAGCGTTCGTCCACGCGGATGTCGTCGGCGGTGATGCTGGAGAACACTTCGCAGCGCTGGCGTGCCCGCGTGATCAACACGTTGAGGCGGCGATGCCCGCCGTCGGCATTGAGCGGGCCGAAGTTCTGGTACAGCTTGTCATCGCCCTTGGCACGACCGTAGCCGATGGAAATCAGGATCACATCGCGTTCGTCGCCCTGGATGTTCTCCAGGTTCTTGACGAAGAACGGCTCGTGCGGATGCCGTGCGATGTACTGCTCCAGTTCCGGATGCTGGCGGCGAGCCAGCTCCAGTTCGTCGCTGATCGCCTGGCGCTGGCGCACGGACATCGCCCCTACGCCGAGCGTCAGGTGCGGGCTGTGCCGCGCATGCTCGACCACGGCCTCGGCGATGGCGACCGCCTCGACCACGTTCTTGTAGCTGTTGCCACGATCGAACCGGCCGTGTGCCAGGTGGTGGAAGCGCAGGCCGGAGTGGGTGCGCTGCCGATCCGGGCTGGGCACGATGAACAGCTTGCCTTCGTAGAATTCCTTGTTGGATACCGCGATCAGCGATTCGTGGCGGCTGCGGTAGTGCCACTGCAGCATGCGTTGCGGCAGCCCCTTGGCCGCACACAGCGAAAGCACGCTTTCCAGATCGTTGGCCTGCGCACCCGCCTCGTCCGGGTCGACGTCTTCCCCGCCGGACAGGCGGGCGAAGAAAGCCGTCGGCGGCAACTGCTTGTCGTCGCCCACCACCACGATCTGGCGGCAACGCGCGATGGCTCCCAGCGCATCCACCGGCTCCACCTGGCTGGCTTCGTCGATGACCAGCAGGTCGAATTCGATGGCGCCGGGTTCCAGGAACTGGGCCACCGACAACGGACTCATCATGAACACCGGTTTGATGGCCTGGATCGGAGACGCGCACAGCCGGAACAGCCGCCGCAGCGCCATGTGGTTGCGCTTGCGGGCGATCTCGCCACGCAGCGTGCCCAGGGCACCGACGCCGCCGGCGTTGCCCCGCGGAAGCCCGGCATGGTGGGCCTGGGCGGCTTCGATCTGGGCGAGGGCCAGGCGCTGGCGATCCCAGTGGCGGAACTCGGCGACCAGCGTTTCATGTCGCCGGCCATCGAACGCGGCCAGCTCGGGGTAGGCCTGGGTGGCCAGCGTCAACATCTGCAGGTGGAAGGCGCAGCGGAACATCGCCACCGCGGCCTCCGCGCCCTGGCCGGTGTCGGCGGCGAGCGCCATCGGCCCCTGGAGTCCGGCAGCGGTGCAACGACGGGCAATGTCGGCGTAAGCCAGCCACGCCATCAATCCCTCCACGTCGTGTGCCCAGGCCGTGGTCTTCTGCTGCAGCAGCGCCAGGGGCACCTGCTCCAGCGCGGGGCTGCCGAATGCCTCGCCCACCTCGATCTGCAGCGCCTGTACCACCGTCTCGAACGCGCTGCGCAGCTGCGTGCCCGCCGCCCTCGCCTGCCCGGCGGACGCCGCAAGCGCGGGGGCGTTGTCGAGCCCTGCCGCCAACGCGCGCACATCCATCCCGCCGACCGGCTCGGCGTGCTGGACCCAGGCCAGGATCGCGTCTGCGGCGTCCCAGTCGGTTCGCTCGCCCTGCCACACCGCCCCGAATGCAGCGCGCGCGGTGGCGTCGATCGCCGCCAGCGCCTGGCGGGCCTTGCGCGCGGCGATCAGGTCGTCCAGCAGCGCCAGCCGCGCCGCCAGGGGCTTGGGCAACGGCTCCTTGCTGACACTGCGCAACTGGCTGATCGCCTGCCGATACGGCCCGTTGAGGAACCGCAGCAGGCGCCCACCATGCGCAGCCACCAGCAGGCGCTGTGGCAGCCAGTCGCTCATCCAGGCCACATCGGCCAGCGCCGGCGCGCGTTGCGCAACGATGGTCGCCAGCGCCCGCCCCTGCTGCAGGCCCTCGCGCAGCGACGCCAGGCCCGCCGTCCAGACCCCGGAGGAAATCGTGCCGCGATCAAACGGCGGCGCGCTGGCCAGGGTATCGGCCACCTGGCATTGCTGTGCCAGCACGGTCAGGTTGCCGGCCGGGGCCACGCCGAGCCCAGCCGCGAGCGCAGCGGCGGCGGCGCTGGCCTGCGCCACGGCAGCAGCCAGTGGCGCGCTCCGGGCGACCAGGTCTTCGGCCTGGGTGCGCATCACTGGCGGGTGGCCGATGCCACGCCACGGGTGCGTGTCCGGGTTGCCGATCCCTGGCAGGTGGCCGCACAGCTCGCCGAGCAGCGCGGCGCGGCGGTCCAGTTCGAGCGCGGACCACTCACCGGCGGCCTCCAGCCGGTACGGCGGGCGCCCCGTGTGCGGCAACCAGCGCGCCAACATGCCGAGGATGCGGAAGGGGGTCAGCCCGGCGCTGCCCACCGGCAGGTGCATGCGCTGCGCATGGGCGTTGAGCTGGCCGCGCACCTCCTCCAGCTGGCGTACGCCAGCGGCCACGTCGGCCGCCTCCGGCTGGCCCAGTTGCAGCGTCCGGCCCAGTTCCTCGAGCACCGCGCGCTTGTTGGCCTTGTTGCTGTGCAACTCCAGGCACAGCGGCCCCAGGCCCACGTTCTCCAGGCGCCGTTTCACCACGTCCAGCGCGGCCATCTTCTCCGAGACGAACAGCACCGTGCGCCCATCGCCCACCGCCGTGGCGATCAGGTTGGCGATGGTCTGCGACTTGCCGGTGCCAGGGGGGCCCTGGATGACCAGATCCTGCCCGCGTCGAACGGTCTCGATGGCCAGGGCCTGCGAGCTGTCGCAGTCCATGACGTGCTTGAGTTCGGCGGCCGGGATGAGCGCGTCGAGGAAGCCCGCGCCAGTGCTGGGCAGGCCGATGTCATCCTCTGCGAAGCCGTCGCCGAGCAGGCCCGCGACCAGCCGGTTGCGGTCGATCTCCTTTCCTTCCGGCCATTTGTCCGGATCCAGGTCGAGGAACATCAGCAGCTTGGAGAATGAGAAGAAGCCAAGCTGCAGCGCGTTGTCGAGCACGCTCCAGCCGGGTTGGGCGGCGATGCACTCCCGCACGGCGGCCAGGTAGGCGGCGATGTCGAATTCGTCGGTGTCCGGGAACGGCGGCAGTACGATGCCGAAATCGGCGCGCAGCTTCTCGCGCAGCGACAGGTTTTCCTGCGGCTCCTCATCGGCCCAGCGCAGCACGAAGCGCTCGCGGGCGCTGCGGCGCTCCAGCACCACCGGCAGCAGCACCAGCGGGGCACGGCGCTCATCATCCGCGGCGGCAGTGGGTTCGCGGAACTGCAACTGCCCCATGGCCAGGTACAACACGTTCACGCCCTGCTCTTCGAGCATGGTGCGGTACTCGTAGTACATCTCCAGCAGGCGCTTCTGCAGGTGCTCCGAGCTCAGCCGGGTCTGCAGGCGTGCGTCGAGGTGATGCTCGGCCAGCACGCCGGGCTCGCCCTCACCCGGCTGCGGCAGGGGCGGCGCATCCGGGGCCGGTTCCACCGCACCATCGGGCAGCGGCTCTTCGGCATCCTCCGCGCGCACCGCAGCGAAGGTCATGCCCTTCTTCTCGAGCAGGGTCTGCAGGGTCGGCACGCATCGCTCGTCGTGGATCACGATACTGCGGCTGGACGGCTTGCGCGGCAGGTTCAGCAGTCGATTGCGGTAGGTCAGGTCGAGCAGAACCCGGCGCTGCGCCTGCAGCGTGTCCCTCGTACTCATCGCGATTGCTCCGTTGCTCATCCCGGCCATGATGCCATGCACCGCACCGGTGGACGCAGGCAACGGCGCCCTGCCGGCGCTGCTGCCTGGGCGCCGCGTCGATGCCGACGGCTGCACGTTCCGCTGCGCGTCGCATTTCCCCTGTTGACCTCAACCACGCTTCAGGTCCGATGATGACGGCTCCCCCCGATGGAGTTGTCTTCGATGCCCTACACCCTCCCCGCCCTGCCCTACGCCTACGACGCGCTGGAACCGCACTTCGATGCGCTGACCATGGAAATCCACCACGCGCGGCACCACCAGGCCTACGTCAACAACCTCAATGCCGCGCTGGCCGACGCGGGCATCGAGGCGCTGCCGATCGAGACGCTGATCGCCGATATCGGCGCACTCCCGGAAGGCGTGCGCACGGCCGTTCGCAACAATGGCGGCGGGCATGCCAACCACAGCCTGTTCTGGACCGTGCTCAGTGCCCAGGGTGGCCAGCCGGAGGGCGCGCTGGCGGCCGCGATCGAGCGCGACCTCGGCGGCTACGACGCGTTCAAGACGGCCTTCACCAAGGCCGCGCAGAGCCGTTTCGGCAGTGGCTGGGCCTGGTTGAGCGTGGCCAGCGACGGCACCCTCGGCGTGGAGAGCAGCGCCAACCAGGACAGCCCGCTGATGGGCGCCTACGCCGGCCTGTCCGGCGGCACCCCGGTGCTGGGCCTGGACGTGTGGGAACACGCCTACTACCTGCATTACCAGAACCGCCGCCCCGACTACATCACCGCGTTCTTCGCGCTGATCGACTGGACCGAAGTGGCGCGCCGCTTCCAGGCCGCGGGCGGACGCTGATGGCGGCGGGCCCGGAGCGCGAGTCGGCACCGTTGGCCAGCGCGCCGGGCGTGGAGGCGACCGCATTGCGCCACGTATTCGGCCAGTATCCGACCGGCGTGGCCATCGCCGCCGCCCGCGATGCGCAGGGGCAGGTGGTGGCGATGACGATCAACTCGTTCAGCACGCTGTCGCTGGACCCGCCGCTGGTCGCCTGGAGCATCGGCGCGCGCTCGGCCGACCTGGCTGCGTTCTGCGATGCCGGGCGCCTGGGCATCAGCCTGCTGTCCTCGGCACAGGAACCGCAGGCGCGTCGTTTCGCCGATCCGCTGCTGCGCCGTGCACCGGCCAGCGCCGCCCTGCTCGACCTGGACAACGGCACGCCGCGCCTGCGCGATGCGGTGGGATGGCTCTGCTGCAGGGTGGAACGCAGCCTCGCCGTGGGCGACCACGTGATGCTGATCTGCCAGGTAGAGCGTTTCGCGGTGCAGCCCGGCGAGGCACTGGCCTACCACCGCAGTCGCTACACCCGCATCGATGGGCAGCGCGCATGGACGTGACCGCCCTGCAGCGCCTGCTGGACGGCGGCCGCGACACTGCCCTGCTTCGCCTCAGCCTGGGCAAGGCCCTGCTCGATGCTGGCGAGCCGGGCCAGGCGAGCCGACACCTGCAGCGCTGCGTCGAACTGGACCCCGCCTATTCGGCCGGTTGGAAACTGCTGGGCAAGGCGCGGTTGGCAGCGGGCGATCCTGCCGCTGCGGCGCAGGCGTGGCGGCAGGGGATCGAGGTGGCACACACCAACGGCGACACGCAGGCCGAGAAGGAAATGCGCGTATTCCTGCGCCGCGCGATCAAGGCGATGCCGCCGGTGCCCTGAGCCCGACGGCGGCGACCCACGCAGCTCAGTCGCCCTTGCGCCGCTGCTGCTCCAGGTCGAAGCGCTGCATCGAGGCACGGATCAACGCCTTGGCCTCGGCGGCAGTGCCCCAGCCGTTCAACTGCACCGGGTTGCGCCCTGCCGGCAGGTCCTTGTAGACGCGGAAGAAGGCTTCGATCCGCTGGCGCTCGATCAACGGCAGGTCCTCAAGATCGCGGATGGTGGCGTAGGTGGGGTCGAGTTTGTCGGTGGGCACGCCGATGACCTTCTCGTCCTGTTCGCCGTCATCGACCATTTTCAGGAAGCCGATCGGGCGGAAGCGCACGATCACGCCGGGGTGCAGCGGCTCCCGCGTCAGCACCAGCGCATCGAGCGGGTCGTTGTCGCCGGCCAGGGTGCGCGGCATCGAGCCGTAATTGGCCGGGTACGCCACCGGCATCGACTGGAAGCGGTCGACATGGACCAGGCCGTCCTCCTTGATTTCGTACTTGGTGAAGCTGCCGGCCGGAATCTCCACGGCCAGGTTGGCCTCGTCCGGAGCGTCCTTGGGCTGCGCGGCCAGGAACGGGTGGAGCACGGCATTGGTGGCCGTGCTGGCGCCGGCCAGCATCAGCAGCGCAGCAGCAAGGGCCGCCAGGGGTACAGCGCGTCGGGTGTGCATCGTCATCTCCAGCATCGGCCGGGCGCGCCTGGGCAGCCCGGCCCGGGGGTCATTCCCAGCAACGGTCGGCACGGCCCTTGAGGGTCTGCGCACGGGTGCAGTCGCGGGGGGCGATACGGCCGTCGGTCAGCTCGGTCTTCTGTTTGCGCCCATTGGCGTCGCGCGTCAACTCGAAGCCGTCATACAGGCGTCCGGTGACGGTACGCGCTTCGTAGCGCAGGTGCTGCGGGTCCAGTTGGAGGACCTGGAACAGCTGGGTGTCCTCGCCGACCGGCGCCATGCTGGCGCGGGCCTGCGCGGACAGCCGGTACTGCTTCGGGCCGGCGACGGTGACGATGAACTGCGGCGTGGCCGCCTGGCCTTCGCCGCGACGACCGTAGGTGTGGTCGTGGCCCTGCAGCACCAGGTCCACCTGGTGCCGGCGCACCACCGGCAGCAGCACGTCGCGCAGCTCGGCGTTCTCGCGGCCTTCGCGCGGGGAGTAGAACGGCTGGTGCAGCAGCACGATGCTCCAGGGGTGCGGGTTGTCGGCCAACACCTTGTCCAGCCACACGGCCTGCGCCTGGGCGGTGCCCAGGTCCAGCGCCGAGGTGCCGTCAAGCACGGCGATGCGCACGCCCTGGTAGTCGAACCAGTAGGTGCTGGTATCGGCCGCGTCCACGCCGTTGCGCGGCAGCGCGAAGGTCACCGGCCAATGCCGGCCGAGCACCCGGCGTTCCTGCGGCGTGTCTTCGAACTCCTCGAAATACTCGTGGTTGCCGATCGCCGGGGCCACCACGGTTTCCTGCGGCAGCCAGCCGGCCGCGGCGAACCACTCGCCCCATTCGCTGTCGTCCTGGCCATCACCGCCGCTGACCAGATCGCCGGCGAACAGGCTCAGGCGCGCCTGCGGGGCGGCCTTGAGGCCGGCACGCAGGACGCGCGAGACATGGCTGAGGTTCTTGTTCTGGGTGTCGCCGAAGTACAGCAGGGTAAGCGGCTGGGCGGCGCTGCCGGCGGTGCGCAACTGGTTCCAGGCACTCCACGTGTCCTTGCCCTGCACGCGCCACAGGTACAGCGTATCGGGCTGCAGGCCGGTGACGTCGGCACGGTGGTAATGCGCGCGACCGTTCTCGGTATCCAGCGGCTGCGTGGTGGCGGCGACGCGGGTCGGCGTGCCGACATCCGGCGAGTCGCCGGCCAGCACCCATTCCAGCACCGGCGCGCTGACCGCTGCGTCCGTACGCCAGGACACGCCGAAGCCGCGCGCGGCGTCCTGCGCGGGCGAGGCGACGATGCGGTCGGGGAAGCCGCTGGCCGCGTAGTGGCGGTTGCCTGCCGGTACCTGGGTGTTGGGTTCGGCGGCGGCGGCGGGCTGCTTCGCAGCGGCCGGGCCAGTGCCCAGCAGGATGGCCAGCAGCAGGCCGGCCGTAACGACGGGGGCCCGGCTCATGCGGCGCACTCCAGCGGCAGCGACAGCTGCTTGGCCACGCTGGCCCAGTCGAAGGCGACCACGCCTTGGTCATCGTGCACCGCATACAGCACGCCATGCGGGAAGCGCGCCGACGCGGCCTGGTCCAGCCAGATGCCATCGGTGTTGGCCACCGTGTTGCCCTGGAACGCGCCCACGTGCTTGAGCGTGTGCCGGTCGAACAGGTGGAACACGCTGCGTTGCTTGCCCTGCTCGGTGGTGATCCACCAGCCATCCTTGCCACAGGTGCGAAGCATCACGCCTTCGGCCTGCGCCTTGAACGCCCCGCGGCCGAAGGTGGTGCCGCTGAAGCGGCCTTCCAGCGTGTAGACCTTGATCTCGCTGGCGTAGGTTTCGTCTTCCTCGGCGATCAGCAGGCGGTCGTTGGCCGGGTCGCCCCAGATCGACTCGACCACGCGCAGCGCGCCGGCCTCGCTGGTGTCGCCGATGCTGCCCACCAACCGGGCATCCAGCGCGTCGCCATGCAGGGTAAGCGTATAGCGGCGCACGCGTTTATCCAGTTCGGCCAGCGGCGGCAGCACGTCGTTGCCCTGCGCGTCCTCGCCGGCGTCGTAGGAGTCGGTCACGTAGACCTCGTACCCCTCGCGCTGCTTGTTGACCCACAACCCGTAGGGTTTGCGCAGGTCGTCGGCGGCGAACACGCCCAGCGGGGTGAAGTCCGGCAGCTTCAATACCTGCACGCGGTGGTTGTCGCGCTCCACGATCAGCACCAGGTCGTCGACCACGGCGATGCCGTTGGGGCGCACGAACTGGCCCGGTGCGGTACCGGTGCTGCCCACGTCGCGCAGATGCGCGCCGGTCTGGCCGTCGTAGACCACCAGCTTGTCGGTGGCCTTGGCGGTGGCGATCAACCACTGCCGGCCATCGGCGGTGGTCCAACTGGTGGGCGAGTCGATGTTGTCGGCCGGGGTCATCGGGGTCAGGAAGGCCTCGGCAACGGTGGCAACCGCGCGCGCCGGTTCGGCATCGGCCGCCGCCTGCGCCGGCGTGGGGGGCCGGCAGGCCGCCAACAGGGCCAGGCTCACGACGGCGACCGCAGTGCGGGTACCCATCACAGGGCCACCTTCAGGCCAAGCGCGTAGGTGCGGCCGTACTCTTCCATCTGCAGGGTGCGCGACCGGGTGCCCTGGTACAGCTCCAGTGGCTTGTCGAGCAGGTTCTGCGCTTCGAGGTACACGCTCACGTTCGCGGTGATCTTGTAGTCCAGGCTGAAGTCGAGCTGGGTGTTGGGCGCCACGTAGATATCGTACGCGCGGCTGTCGCCCAACGTATCCAGGTACTCACTGCGGTAGACCGCCGCCAGGCGGGTGCTGAAGCCGGCCTTCTCATAGCCCACGTGCGCGCTGTACACGTGCTTAGATGCACGCGGCAGCATGAAGTCGTCCCCCTCGCGGCCGGCCAAGCCGGGGTCGAAATCGGTATCCAGCCAGGTGCCGCTTGCGCCGACCAGCACGCCATCCCAGCCGGTCGGCAGGAACGTCAACTGCTGCTGCCAGTTGAACTCGGCGCCGTTGACCCTGGCCTTCTCGCCATTGATCACCCGGGTGACCTCATACCCCGGGTACGCCGGATCGTTGTTGCTGACGGTGTTGACGATGTAACCGTCGATGCGCTTGTGGAACAGGCCCAGCGAAAGGATACCGGTGCTGCCGATGTACTTCTCGATCGACAGGTCGATGTTCGTCGATTCGTACGGGTCCAGTTGCGGGTTGCCGATCCGCACCTCCTCGTCGCCCCGGCTCAGGCCGATGCGCGGGGCAATGTCACCGAACGACGGGCGCGATACGGTCTTGTTCGCGGCCGCGCGCAGCACCCAGGTGTCGCCGGCGTCGTAGCGCAGGTGCAGGCCCGGCAGCACGTTGCTGTAGCTGCGGCTCACGCTGAGCGGGGTCACGCTGTAGCTGCGGCCGTTGCTGGCCACGTCCACGCTGTTGCCGGTGGCGCTGAACCGGGTCGCCTCCGCGCGCACCCCACCGATGATGCGCAGCGCGCCGAAGTCCCAGGTGCCCATCGCGTAGCTGGCGAAAATATCTTCGCTGGCGGTGTAATCCTCTTCCAGCGAGGCCAGGGCATTACCGCCCAGGTCCTGCGGACGCGCGCTGTACTGCCCGCCATACTGCGCCCAGTACCGGCGCATCGCATCCGAGCTCATGCCCTGGCCCAGGGAGCCACCGCGGTGGTCGGGGCTGCCGGTGGTCCAGTCCGACAGCGCGATCTCCGGGCCCACGCGCAGTTCGCGCTCGTTGGTGTCCACGTTGCGGTCGCGCCAGCGGCCGAGCAGGCCGAACTTGTAGCTGGACGCGTCGCCGTCGAAGCGGACGTTGACCTGCGCGCTGTGTTCCTTGTCGTCCACCCGCTTGGGCGAGAGCACCACGCGGTCGAAATCGTAGTTGCCGTTGTCCATCCAGCCGGCATCGCCGAGGGTGAAGCCGGGAACGCGGCTGCGCTGGTCGACGGTGGCGCGGGTGTCATCGCCGGCGTACTCGAAGCGCGCTTCCATTTCGTCGTTGACGCGTTCTTCGGTGCGCGTGTAGCCCACCTTGTAATCGACCACCGCGCCGGTCAGGCGGTTCTCGCCACCGACGCTGGCGGCGAAGGTGTTTTCCTTCTTGGTGCGGTAGCGCATGCGCTTCTGGATCGCGTCGGCCGGCAGGTCATCGATGCGGTACTGGCCGTTGCCCAGCGCGGCGACCTCGCCATCGCCGAAGTTGAAGAGGGTGCGCTGGCGGGTTTCGGCATCGTCGAACTGGCTGTACAGCGTGCGCAGGTAGTAGCGGCTGTCTTCGCTGGGGTGCCAGTCGAGATTGAGGTTGGCACCGATGCGCTTGCGTTCGATCTCGTACTTGCGACGCTGCAGGCTGGTGGCGAACAGGTCCTCGTCGGCGCCGCCGTCCAACGCGCCGTACTCCACTTCGGTGTTGTCCGATTCGAACGTGCGCTTCTGGTAGTTCACCCCGAGCGCGACGCCGACGGTATCGGCGAATACCTCGCTGTAGTTGAAGGCCGCCTTCGGGCTGGTCTTGCCGGACAGCTGCTGGTGGCTGGCTTCGATCTTGCCGCGCAGGCTACGCCCGTCGCGGTCGAAGGCCGAGGCCGACTCGACCAGGATCGCCCCGCCGATGGCATCACCGGGCATGTCCGGGGTGGGCGACTTGACCACGCGCAGGCGTTCGGTCGAATCGGAGGGAATCACATCCAGCGGCGCGGCACGGCTGGAATCCTCCGGCGTGCCGATCGCGATGCCGTCGACGCTGACGCTGTTGAGGTTGGCGTCCAGGCCGCGGATCACCACGAAGCGGCCTTCGCCCTGGTCGCGGGTAACGCTGACACCGGGCAGCCGCTGCAGCGATTCGGCCACGTTCTTGTCGGGGTAGACGCCCATGGCATCGGACGACACGGCGTCCTCGATGGCGTCGCTGCTGCGCTTGAGGTCGACCGCGCGGGTCTGCGATTCCAGCTGCGGCCGCACCTCGACCCGGTCCAGGTCGATCGCCGCAGCGCCGGCGGCAACCGCCCCTGCCTCGGCGGCGAACAGCGACGGGCTGGCCATGACCAGCAACGACAGGCTGATCGCCCGACCCAACGCATTCTGCTTCTGCACGGCTTTCCCCAACGGTGTAAAGATTGGGTCAGCACGGTATGTCCGCGAGGTTGCATGGGCGTGACACTGGGGGCGTAACGAGGGATTGGGGATTTGGGTTTGGGATCGGGCGGTTGGTCGGTTGGTCGGTTGGTAGAGGCGACGGGGGAATCGCGGGTTTGAGGGTTGGTAGAGCCGAGCCATGCTCGGCTGCTGTTGGGGGCGCGCCGCCCGCCGGGTGGTAGAGCCGAGCCATGCTCGGCTGCTGTCGGCGGCGCGTCGGCTGCCGGGTGGTAGAGCCGAGCCATGCTCGGCTGCTGTTGCCGGCGCGTCGCCTGTCGGGTGGTAGCGCCGAGCCATGCTCGGCTGCCGTCGGCGGCGCGTCGCCTGTCGGGTGGTAGAGCCGAGCCATGCTCGGCTGCTGTCAGCGGCGCGTCGCCTGTCGGGTGGTAGAGCCGAGCCAAGCTCGGCTGCTGTCGGCGGCGCGTCGGCTGTCGGGTGGTGGCGCCGAGCCATGCTCGGCTGCTGTTGGCGGCGCGTCGGCTGTCGGGTGGTAGAGCCGAGCCATGCTCGGCTGCTGTTGGCGGCGCGTCGCCTGTCGGGTGGTAGAGCCGAGCCATGCTCGGCTGCTGTCGGGGGCGCGTCGCCTGTCGGGTGGTAGAGCCGAGCCATGCTCGGCTGCTGTTGGCGGCGCGTCGGCTGTCGGGTGGTGGCGCCGAGCCATGCTCGGCTGCTGTCGGGGGCGCGTCGGCTGTCGGGTGGTAGAGCCGAGCCATGCTCGGCTGCTGTTGGGGGCGTGCCGCCTGCCGGGTGGTAGAGCCGAGCCATGCTCGGCTGCTGTTGGCGGCGCGTCGGCTGTCGGGTGGTGGGGAGCGTCGGCTCCCTCATTGTCTGGCCTGCCGAGCATGGCTCGGCACTACCGGAGATCGCGGCTTCGGCTTTCGGCTTTCGGCCTCGGCTTTCGGCTTCGGCTTCGGCATTTGCCTTCGGCCCCTGGGCTTTGGCTTCGGGTGGCGTTGCGGCAAACTACGGGTCTCCCCTCTTCTTTGCCCCTCCCATGAAAATCGTCGAAGTGCGCCATCCGCTGGTGCAGCACAAAATCGGCCTGATGCGCGATGCGTCCCTGAGCACCAAGGACTTCCGCGAACTGGCCAACGAACTCGGTGGGCTGCTGGCCTACGAGGCCACCGCCGACCTGGATACCGAAGCCCACGCCATGGCCGGCTGGGCGGGCCCGGTGACGGTGCAGCGCATCGCCGGGGCCAAGATCACCGTGGTGCCGATCCTGCGTGCGGGACTGGGCATGCTCAGCGGCGTGCTGTCGTTGATCCCCGCCGCGCGGGTGAGCGTGGTCGGTCTGCAGCGCGATGAGGAAACCCTGCAGCCGGTGCCCTATTTCGAGCGCCTGACCGGCCGCCTGGAAGAGCGCGATGCGCTGATCCTGGACCCGATGCTGGCCACCGGCGGCACCCTGATTGCCACCATCGACATGCTCAAGCGCGCCGGTGCCCGCCGCATCAAGGGCATCTTCCTGGTCGCCGCGCCGGAAGGCATCGCGGCCGTGCAGGCCGTCCACCCGGACGTGGAAATCTTCACCGCCGCGATCGACGCGCGCCTCAACGAGAAGGGCTACATCCTGCCGGGCCTGGGCGATGCCGGTGACCGCATCTTCGGCACCCGCGTGGCCGGCTGATTACGCCCCCTTGACCGGCGGCTGCCTGTCGCCGCCGGTGTTTCACGCGGCCTAGCCATGTCCCGGCAGAAGCTGCGCGCATCCTCAACCCGTGCGTGGAGCTGCGTCATGAAGACCCTGTCCCTGCTGGCCTGCCTGCTGCTGCTTGGCAGCCCCCTGATCGCCAGTGCGGCCACCCCGCAGCAGCAGCGCATGGCCGATTGTTCGGCCAGGAACAAGGGCAAGACCGGCGAGGACTACAAGGCCGCGCAGAAGGCGTGCCTGAGTGCGCCCGCGCCGGCGGCGACCACGCCGCAGGAACGCATGAAGACCTGCAATGCCGATGCGGCTAGCAAGAAGCTGGCCGGCGATGCGCGCAAGACCTTCATGAGCAGCTGCCTGAAGGCGCATTGAGCGCGCCCGACCGATGATCCGGTGGTGCCGGCCAGCACCCGGCACCCTGCCGCCGACCCCGATGACGGGGAGCCCGCGGCTCAGGCCAGCGCGCGGGCCTTCAACTCGCCCTGCTCGTGGATGGTGCCGAAGCGGCCCTTGTCGTCGCGGGCCACCTGCGCGAGCGCGCACTGCGGGTCATGGGTAAAGAACAGGTGCACGTTGCGCGCCAGTTTGTCTTCCAGGAAGCTGCGCTTTTCGTCGATCAGCAACTCCGCGTTGCGGTCGTACCCCATGGTGATCGGCACGTGCACCCACGAGCGACCGGGGATCAGGTCCGCGCAGAACACCACGCCGCCGCGCGGCTGGCCATCGACCTGCTCGGGGCCGACGATTTCGGCCAGCATCAGGCCCGGGGTATGCCCGTCGCTGAAACTGAAGCGCACGCTGTTGCCGAGCGCCTTCGAATACGGCCCCTCGACGATCTCCAGCCGGCCACTGTCCTGCAGCAGCCCCGGCAGTTCCGGGATGAAGCTGGCGCGGTCGCGCGGGTGCGGGTGCAGCGCCCGCTGCCAATGTTCGGCGCCCACCAGGAAGGTGGCATTGGGGAACAGCAGCTCCGGGCCACGGCCCTCGCTCCACTGCGCAAGCAGCCCTCCGGCATGGTCGAAATGCAGATGGCTGAGCACCACCACGTCGATGTCCTCGTGCTCGAACCCGGCCTCGCGCAGCGATTCCATCAGCACGTGGCGCGGCTCCTGCACGCCGTAACGGTCACGCAGCTTCGGCTCGAAGAACGCGCCGATACCGGTCTCGAACAACACCGTCTTGCCAGCCAGCGGGCTGGCCAGCAAGGCGCGGCAGGCCAGCTCGATACGGTTCAGATCATCCGGTGCCGCCCATTTTTCCCACACCGCGCGTGGGGCGTTGCCGAACATCGCCCCGCCATCCAGTTTCTGTGAGTTACCGCGAATCGACCATAGTTTCATGGGTAAATTATCCGGCGCGACGCGTTAAATATTCGCTAGTCGGCTGCGCGGGCGCGCCACGAAAAACCCCGCCGGGTGGCGGGGTCTGGAAAGCGACCGGGCGGGGCGGATCAGCGGCTCGCGGCCGCTGACACTGCCGCGCTGCCCACCGGGTTGCGCGGGTCGCTGCCGCCGCTGAGCACGTTGCTGCGACGGTCCCACTCCACGGTCTGCAGGTTGCCCCACACGTGGCTGGAGCCGCGCCCGCCTTCGGCGCTGTCGCCGGGCAGGTCGATCTTGTGGCCCATCGCCTGCAGCTGCTTGATGGTGTCCACCGACAACGCACCGGTTTCGGCCGAGATCTCGTCCGGCAGCCACTGGTGGTGGTAACGCGGCAACGCGGCCACCTGCTGCGCGGTCAGGCCATCGTCGTAACCGAGGATCCCCAGCAGCACCATGGTGATGATGCGGCTGCCGCCCGGCGTGCCCAGCACCACCACCTTGTCCGGCGACTCCATGAAGGTTGGGGTCATCGAGCTGAGCATGCGCTTGCCCGGCTTGGGCGCATTGGCCGCATAGCCCATCACGCCGAAGGCATTGGGCGTGCCCGGCTTCAGCGCGAAATCGTCCATCTCGTTGTTGAGCAGCACGCCGGTGCCCTTGGGAATCAGGCCCGAGCCGTACAGCAGGTTCACCGTCTGGGTGGCGCCCACGCGGTTGCCGTCACGGTCGATGATCGAAAAGTGGGTGGTCTCGTCGTCTTCCAGCGGGGTCGGGTTGCCCGACAGCAGGTCGCTCGGGGTGGCCTTCTCCGGGTGGATGGTGGCGCGCAGGCCCTGGGCGTAGTCCTTGCTGGTCAGCACTTTCTGCGGGATCTGCACGAAATCCGGGTCGCCCAGGAAGAAGGTGCGGTCGCGGTAGGCGCGGCGCATCGCTTCCACCACCAGGTGGGTGCGGTGCGCTTCATCCATCGACTTCAGGTCCCAGCCTTCCAGGATCTGCAGCATCGCCGCCAGCGCGATGCCACCGGAGGACGGCGGCGAGGCGGTGGTGATCTTCCAATCGCGGTAGTTGAACACGATCGGCTCGCGCAGCTTGACCCGGTAGCCGGCCAGTTCCTCGGCGCTCCAGCTGCCACCGGCCTGCTTCACGCCGGCCAGCAGCGCCTTGCCGGTCTGGCCGCGGTAGAAGCCGTCGAAGCCCTTGTCGGCCAGGCGCGTCAGCGTGGCGGCCAGTTCCGGCTGGCGGAACACATCGCCCTCGGCGATCGGCTTGCCATTGCGCAGGTACACCTCGCGGGTGCCGGGGTAGCGCTCCATCACCTCGCGGCGCGAGGCATAGCCCTTGGCCATCCGCGCATAGACCGGGAAGCCCTCGGTGGCGATGCGGATCGCCGGGCCCAGCGAGGTACGCAACGGCAGCTTGCCGTGCTTGCCCGACAGCTCGACCAGCGCCGCCGGCAGGCCGGGGATGCCCGCCGACCAGGGGCCGTTGACCGAGCGGTCGCGGTCCAGCTCGCCCTTCCTGTCCAGGAAGGCGGCTTCATTGGCGGCCTGCGGCGCGGTCTCGCGCGCGTCCAGCATCACGTCCTTGCCGGTGGCCGCATCGTGCAGCAGGAAGAACCCGCCGCCGCCCAGCCCGGAGCTGATCGGCTCGACCACCGCCAGGGTGGAGGACACCGCCACTGCCGCGTCGAAGGCATTGCCGCCCTTGGCCAGGATCTCCATCCCGGCCTCGGTGGCCAGGTGGTGGCCGCTGGCGATCGCCGCGCCGTCCGGATGGCTGGCCAGGGAACCCTGCGCGGGTGCGGCGGACCATGCCACCGGGGACCACAACAGGACGAGCAGCAACCAGCGACGCGACAACGTGTTCATTCGGATGGGGGCTCCGCGTAAAGTTCGGGATGGTCGCGCTGCAGGCCGTACAACTTCGCCAGCAGGGCGTCCTGGGTTTCCGGGATATCCGGATCGGGATCGATGCATTCGACCGGGCAGACGACCACGCACTGGGGTTCGTCGAAATGTCCCACGCACTCGGTGCAGCGGGCCGGATCGATCACATAGATGGTTTCACCCATCGAAATGGCCTGGTTGGGACAGGCCGGCTCACAGACGTCACAGTTGACGCAGAGCGCATTGATTTTCAGCGACATGGCGTTACTCCACGCCCGCGCCGGCGGATGAAGGCCGGCCCGCGCCAGGGCGCAGGCCGGTCAACGGCGGCTTCCTCGCGGAAACCGCCCGGGCCACGCCTTGGGCGCGGCCGCCACTGCACGGGTTACTTGGCTTCTACGAAGATGTATTCGGCGCCGGTCGGCTGCACGATGGCCTGCACGCGGGCGTTGTCCGCCGCCTTGCCGATGAACACCACGCGCACGCCCTTCATCGAATCCGGCGACACGTCCTTGAACACGGCCTGGATCATGTCGGCCATCTTCGCCGACGCCGACGAACCGAAGGCCAGCATGTTGCCCGGCTGCACGCCACGGGCCACGGCCTGGGTGGCGCTCTCGACCTGGCGATCGTACTTGGCGGCGAATTCCGGGTCCGACTCCGGGGAGAGGTAGTACAGGAACGGGCTGTTGGTGATGTTGCCCATGTTCTGCACGGCCACGGCCTGCAGGTACTTCTTCCAGCCGGCGTCGTCGTTGGCGTCCGGGGCGACCAGCGCCTGCTGGGCCTCGACGACCGGCGCAGCCTCTTCCTTCTTGCAGGCGGTGAAGGCCAGCGCGAACGACGCGATCAACATGGCACGCATGGTGTTGTTCATGGAATTCCTCCCTTGGTGGTTCTTGGTATGTATGGGTCTGACGGGTATTACGACTGGGCCGACTTCGCTTCGCGGACCTTGCGCAGCGCCTCGAGCACCGACGCCGGCACGAAGCCGGACACGTCGCCGCCGAGGCGGGCGATCTCGCGGACCAGCGACGACGAAATGAAGCTGTGCTGCTCGGCCGGGGTCAGGAACAGGGTCTCGACCTCCGGGATCAGATGCCGGTTCATGCTGGCCATCTGGAATTCGTATTCGAAATCGGAGACCGCACGCAGGCCGCGCAGCAGGATCCCGCCCTGCACCGAGCGCACGAAATGCGCCAGCAGGGTATCGAACCCGATCACCTCCACGTTGCGGTTGTGGCCGAGGGCGTCGCGCGCCAACTGCACGCGCAGCTCCAGCGGCAGCGTCGGCCCCTTGGACGGGCTCTGCGCCACGCCGACCACGACCTTCTCGAACAGCGGCGCGGCCCGGTTCACCAGGTCGATGTGACCATTGGTGATCGGATCGAAGGTGCCCGGGTACACGGCAATGCGGCGGTTGGCCACGGTCATACGGCAGCTACGTGTTGTGATCTGGTGAAAGTGTAGCAGCGGCGCGGCGGTACAGGGCAAAACGGACCTCCCGGGTGCCGCCCTCGCGGTGCAGCAGCCATGGCGCCGGTACCGCCGGCACCTGGTCGGCCGGGCACTCCAGGTAGAGCCAGGCATCGGCGGCCAGGTGCGGGCCCAGCCCGGCCAGCACCTGCGCCCACAGCCCGGCCGCGAACGGCGGGTCCACGAACACGATGTCGGCCTGCCCGGCCGGCGCCTGGCCCAGCCACTGCAGCGCGTCGGCCTGGACCACCTGCACCTGCCCCTCCGCGCCCAGCCTGGCCACCGATTCACGCAGGTGCCGGGCCAATGCCGCGTCGCGCTCCACCAGCGTCGCCTGCCCCGCCCCGCGCGACACCGCCTCCAGCCCCAGCGCCCCGCTGCCGGCGAACATGTCCAGCACCCGTGCCCCGCCGATCCGTGGCATCAGCCAGTTGAACAGCGTCTCCCGCACGCGGTCGCTGCTGGGCCGCAGCCCCGGCGACAGCGGCACCGGCAACTTCGTGCCGCGCCACTTGCCACCGATGATCCGCACCTGGCCCACGGCCGCCGCCACTGGCTGGCGCGGCTTCATGCGCGGCTCCCGGCGAAGACGGTGGAAAGGGGGGACGGGCGGGAACGGGTCATGGTTACGAAAATCAGGCGATTCATGCCGACATTCTAGGCGGTCCGGCGGTTGTGCCGATCAAGCATCCCCTCACCGGAACCGGGCATCCACGCATGGCGTGGATCTACGGCCGACTCTTGAATTCGGGACAATCCACCCCTACCCCTTGACCAGCCGCCGCGCCGGGCGCGGCATCGTCCAAGGAGCATCGCCACCCATGACCGAGCAGACCCAAAAGCAGACCCTGGGCTTCCAGACCGAAGTCAAACAGCTGCTGCAGCTGATGATCCACTCGCTGTACTCCAACAAGGAAATCTTCCTTCGCGAGCTCATCTCCAACGCCGCCGACGCCTCCGACAAGCTGCGCTTCGAAGCGCTGACCCAGCCGGCCCTGCTCGAAAACGACGGCGACCTGCGCATCCGCGTCAGCTTCGATGCCGACGCCCACACCCTCACCATCGACGACAACGGCATCGGCATGAGCCGCGAGGACGCCATCGCCCACCTTGGCACCATCGCCAAGTCCGGCACCGGCGACTTCCTGCGCCAGCTCTCCGGCGACCAGAAGAAGGATTCCCAGCTGATCGGCCAGTTCGGAGTCGGCTTCTACAGCGCCTTCATCGTCGCCGACCAGGTCGACGTCTATTCCCGCCGCGCCGGCCTGCCCGCCAGCGAGGGCGTGCACTGGTCCTCGCGTGGCGAGGGCGAGTTCGACGTCGAACCCCTCGACAAGCCCGAGCGCGGTACCCGCATCGTCCTGCACCTCAAGGACGACCAGCAGGACTTCGCCGACGGCTGGCGCCTGCGCGGCATCATCAAGAAGTATTCCGACCACATCGGCCTGCCGATCCAGATGGTCAAGGAACACCACGGCGAGGACGCCCCGGCCGAGGTCGAATGGGAAACCGTCAACCGCGCCAGCGCGCTGTGGACCCGCCCGCGCACCGAGATCACCGACGCCGAGTACCAGGAGTTCTACAAGCACGCCGCGCACGACCACCAGGACGCGCTGGCCTGGAGCCACAACAAGGTCGAAGGCAAGCTCGAATACACCTCGCTGCTGTACGTGCCTGGCCACGCGCCGTTCGACCTGTACCACCGCGACGCGCCCAAGGGCCTGAAGCTGTACGTGCAGCGCGTGTTCGTGATGGACCAGGCCGAGCAGTTCCTGCCGATGTACCTGCGTTTCATCAAGGGCGTGGTCGATTCCAACGACCTGTCGCTGAATGTCTCGCGCGAAATCCTGCAGTCCGGCCCGGTCATCGACTCGATGAAGTCGGCGCTGACCAAGCGCTCGCTGGACATGCTCGACAAGCTCGCCACCGACAAGCCCGAGGTGTATGCCGGCTTCTGGACGCAGTTCGGCCAGGTGCTCAAGGAAGGCCCCGCCGAGGACTTCAACAACCGCGAGAAGATCGCCGGCCTGCTGCGCTTCGCCTCCACCCATGACGCCGGCGGCGAGCAGAGCGTGTCGCTGGCCGACTACGTGGGTCGCATGGTCGAAGGCCAGGACAAGATCTACTACCTGACCGGCGACAGCCACACCCAGGTCAAGGACAGCCCGCACCTGGAAGTGTTCCGCAAGAAGGGCATCGAAGTGCTGCTCTTCACCGACCGCATCGATGAGTGGCTGATGGGTTACCTGACCGAGTTCGACGGCAAGGCGTTCGTCGACGTCGCCCGTGGCGACCTCGACCTGGGCGCGCTGGAAACCGCCGAAGACAAGCAGGCCCAGGAAGAAGCGGCCAAGGACAAGCAGGGTCTGGTCGATCGCATCAAGCGCGCACTGGGCGAGGATGTCGCCGACGTGCGCGTCTCGCACCGCCTCACCGACTCCCCGGCGATCCTGGCCATCGGCGAACAGGACCTCGGCCTGCAGATGCGCCAGATCCTGGAAGCCAGCGGCCAGAAGGTGCCCGACAGCAAGCCGGTGTTCGAGTTCAACCCCGGCCACCCGTTGATCGGCAAGCTGGACCAGGAAGCCGATGCCGCACGCTTCGACGACCTCAGCCGCGTGCTGTTCGACCAGGCCGCGCTGGCGGCCGGGGATACGCTGAAGGATCCGGCCGGCTACGTGCGCCGGCTCAACAAGCTGCTGCTGGAGTTGTCGGCGTAAGGCGACGCGAGACCACCGTGACGGCCGCTGGCCGGCACGGTGGCGGCGCTCGCAGGACCGGGAGGTGCCGGCCAGGGGTCGACACCTCCCGTCAGCGGGCTGGATCCGGTCTCAGCCGCGCTCGTCCAGCAACGCGCCGAGCATCTGATCGCTGCGGCGAATCAACGTGGCGTTGGCAGTGAAGGCCAGCACCGCGCCCTTCGCGGCGAGCAGGTCTGAAACCGGGGCGCCGGGATCGGGCGCCGCCTCGACCACGCCGGCCTCCACCCCACCTCCGACCACCGAGGTCTGCGCCACTCCGATCCGGGCGGCCCCTTCCACCGATAGACGCGCCACGTTGCTCGCAGCAGCCTGCACCTCAAGGCTCGCGGCACGCATGCCGGAGCTGGCAATGGACATCACGTTCACGCTGCTGCACTCCACGATGCATGGCCGGCGTCCGATGACGCAGGCATCCAAAGCCGTTAACGGCCGCAATCCAAACGTCTGTAGAGCCGACCGTTGGTCGGCTGCCCGCCGACCGTTGGTGGGCTGCCCCCCCGACTGTTGGTGGGCTGCCCCCCCCGACCGTTGGTCGGCCGCCCGCCAACACCGCACCACCCCACGTTCGCACTGCCCTCCAAGGGCGCAGTGGTAGCATATCCCCCTGATTTCAGCGCCGAATCCAATGCTCAGTTTCTTCCGTCGCAAAAAGCCCCAGGACGCTCCGCAGGACGCGCCCAAGACCCAGCACTACTCGGCTGAAGAGCTGGCCGCAGCGTTCCCGCAGGCCAGTGAAGACGGCCCGTCGGCGCCCGCGCCTGTCCAGCCGCCCGCCGCCGTGGTTCCCGGCGTCGCCGTGCCGGTGGCCGCGCCTGCGCCAGCGGCGGTCGCACCGGTTGCGCCCGTCGACGCGGCGCCGCCGGTACTGCCCGTGGTCCCGAAACCGGCCGCACCGGTCGAGCAGGCACCTGCGGCTCCGACGATGCCGGTTGGAGCGGCCCCCGCTGCACCGGTCGCACCTGTCGTCCAGACCGCCCCGGTCGCCATCGCCGAGCCGATCGCCGCACCGCTGCCGCCGCCGGTGCTGGTCGCCAGCGAGATCGTGCAGGAGGCCGCGCAGCCGCTGGCCAGCGTGCCCGACGACAACAGCGCCCCCGCCGCCGCGCCGGGCAAGCCCGGTTGGCGTGACCGGCTGCGCAACAGCGTCATCGCGCGCAGCTTCGGCGGCCTGTTCTCGCGCAACCCCAAGCTCGACGACGACCTGCTGGATGAACTGGAAACCGCGCTGATCACCGCCGATGTCGGCGTCGGCGCGACCACCGCACTGGTCGAAGGCCTGCGCAAGCGCATGAAGGCGCGCGAATTCGCCGATGCCACCGCGCTGCTGGCCGCGCTGCGTGGCGAACTGATCGCGATCCTGCAGCCGGTCTCCAAACCGCTGGTGATCGACCGCAGCGCCAAGCCGTTCGTGGTCCTCACCGTGGGCGTAAACGGCGTCGGCAAGACCACCACCATCGGCAAGCTGGCCAAGCGTTTCAAGGACGACGGCCACAGCCTCATGCTGGCCGCCGGCGACACCTTCCGCGCCGCCGCCGTGGCCCAGCTGCAGGCCTGGGGCGAGCGCAACGGCGTGGCCGTGGTCGCCCAGGGGCAAAATGCCGATGCCGCCTCGGTGGCGTTCGACGCGCTGCAGGCCGGCAAGGCACGCGGCACCGAGGTATTGATCGCCGATACCGCCGGCCGCCTGCATACCCAGGGCGGGCTGATGAACGAGCTGGGCAAGATCCGCCGCGTGCTCGGCAAGATCGACCCGGCCGCACCGCATGAGGTGCTGATGGTGATCGACGGCACGACCGGCCAGAACGCCCTCTCCCAGTTGCGCCAGTTCCACGCCGCGGTCAACGTGACCGGCCTGGTGGTGACCAAGCTGGACGGCACTGCCAAGGGCGGCGTGGTATTCGCGCTGGCCCGCGAGTTCAATATTCCGATCCGCTTCGCCGGCATCGGCGAGCGCCCGGAAGACCTGCGCGTGTTCGACCCGGAAGCCTTCGTCGACGCCCTGCTGCCCGACGCGCTGGGCGGCTGACCCGGGCGCGCGCGGGCGCACGCCACGCGCGTCGGGGTAGAGCCACCCCATGGGTGGCTGCTCGCCCAGGTGCGGCCAAGGCCTCCCACCGCAGCCATCGCCGCCGCAGCCACCCAAGGGGTGGCTCTATCCTTCTGCGGAAGCCCCATGCCACGCCAGCCAACCGCCCGCGACCCCGCCCCCACCGACGACGCCTTCGTCGCGCGCCTGCTGCCGTGGTTCGACGGCCACGGCCGCCACGACCTGCCCTGGCAGCACCCGCGTTCGCCCTACCGGGTGTGGCTGTCGGAGATCATGCTGCAGCAGACCCAGGTCAGTACGGTCATTCCGTATTTCCTGGCGTTCCTGCGCGTGTTTCCCACCCTGCCCGACCTCGCCGCGGCCAGCAACGATGCCGTGATGGCGCAGTGGGCCGGGCTGGGCTACTACGCCCGTGCGCGCAACCTGCACGCCGCCGCCCAGCGCTGCGTCGCGCTGCACGGCGGCGAGCTGCCGCGCGATGTCGAGGCGTTGAACGCACTGCCCGGCATCGGTCGCAGCACTGCCGCGGCGATCCTCAGCCAGGCCTGGAACGACCGCTTCGCGATCCTCGATGGCAACGTCAAGCGCGTGCTGACCCGCTACCACGGCATCGAGGGTTTTCCCGGCCTGCCAGCGGTGGAAAAGGTGCTGTGGGCATTGGCCGACGCGCACGTACAGCACGTGCCCGACGCGCGCCTGGCCGACTACACCCAGGCGCAGATGGACCTGGGCGCCACGGTGTGCACCCGCAGCCGGCCGGCCTGCGTGATCTGCCCCCTGCAGGAGGACTGCGTGGCGCGGCGCGAGGGCCGCATCGACGACCTGCCCACGCCCAAGCCCGCCAAGGCTCTGCCGGAACGCGAGGCCACCGCGCTGCTGCTGCGCGATGGCCAGGGCCGCGTGCTGCTGCAGAAGCGCCCGGATACCGGCATCTGGGCGCAGCTGTGGACGCTGCCGCAGGCCGACGCCGGCAGCGACCTGCAGGACTGGTTCGATGCCCACGTGGACGGCTCGCTGGACGATGCCGATGCGCTGCCGGT
Source organism: Stenotrophomonas sp. BIGb0135 (assembly GCF_024810105.1). Classification (GTDB taxonomy): domain Bacteria; phylum Pseudomonadota; class Gammaproteobacteria; order Xanthomonadales; family Xanthomonadaceae; genus Stenotrophomonas; species Stenotrophomonas maltophilia_AB. The sequence goes on along the minus strand of NZ_JANUDX010000002.1, from coordinate 654,560 downwards.
GCTGGAGCACACCTTCAGCCACTATCGACTGCACCTGCAGGTGCTGGTGCAGCGCGTGCACGGCCTGCGACAGGAGGCCCCGGGCCTGCGCTGGGTCGCCGCAGCCGACCTGCCCAGCCTCGGCCTGCCCGCCCCGATCCGCAAGCTGCTGGCCACCGGCGCCCCGCCGGCCCGGCCCAAGCGCCGTACAATGCGTGGCGCACCACCTTCACCCGAGTCCGAGTAAGCCATGCCCCGCACCGTTTTCTGCCAGTACGAACAACGCGACACCGAAGGCCTGGACTTCGTGCCCTACCCCGGCGAGCTGGGCCAGCGCATCTTCAACGGCATCGGCAAGAGCGCCTGGAGCGCCTGGCTGGCCCACCAGACCATGCTGATCAACGAGAACCGGCTGTCGCCGCGCGATCCCAAGCATCGCGCGTTCCTGGAAACAGAACTGGTGAAATACCTGTTCGAGAAGGATGCGGAAAAGCCGGCGGGTTTCATCCCCGAAGCATGATTCCGGCCGGTACCGACCGTCGGTCGGTACATGATCGACGGCTCCCGCTTACTTCGCGGGGGCGGCCTGGCCTTCCTCGCGCTCCTGCACCTGCGCCTGGCGCAATTCCTTTTCCGACGCGCGCAGCGCCTGCACATCCAGCTTGCGGATGCTGCCGATGAAGCACGGCATGTTCATCGGGCCCGGCGTCGGGTCGCGCACCAGTACCTTGTCGAACCGCGCGGACACCCGCCCGACCCGGCTGGTCAGGGCGATCGCCGGCGCGTAATCCAGGCCCTGGCAGGGCCCGCGCAGTTCCAGCAGATAGCCTTCGCTCGGGCGCGTCCACACCGCCAGCGCACTGTCGCCCAGTTCGGTCCAGCCCGACAACGCGCCGTACAGCGGCATGTCCTGCTGCGGCGGCGCGGCATGGGCGCGGTACAGCGCCAGCCGCTCCTCGCCGCTCAGGCGACCGGTGGTCGCGCAGCCGACCAGGGTCAGGCACAGCGCGGCCGTTGCAATCAGGGTCTTCATGGCGCCTCCAGCAGGGATGACTACGCCGATGATGCACCCATCGCGTGAGGCCGGCGACAGCGTCGCGCCGGCCATTCAGCGGCCAGCTCAGACCTGGCTGTGGGCCAAGGCGTGGAGCCGCCCTTCGCGCAGTTCCAGCACGCGGTCGAGCTTGCGCGCCAGGCTGCGGTCGTGGGTCACCAGCACCAGGCTGGTGTGGTACGCCCGGTTGAGTTCCAGCATCAGCTCGAACACGGTGCCGGCGGTCTTGTCGTCCAGGTTGCCGGTCGGCTCGTCGCCCAGCACGCAGGCCGGGCGGTTGACCAGCGCACGGGCGACGGCGGCACGCTGGCGCTCGCCACCGGACAGCTCGCCCGGCTTGTGCTCCAGGCGATGCCCCAGCCCGACCGACTCCAGCAAGGCCTGCGCGCGGTTTTTCGCCGCAGCCACGTCCTCGCCCCCCAGCAGCACCGGCATCATCACGTTTTCCAGCGCGGTGAATTCCGGCAGCAGGTGGTGGAACTGGTACACGAAGCCCAGCGCGCGGTTGCGCAACTGGCCACGCTGGCCGTCGGACAACCCGGACATGCGCTGGCCGGCCACGAATACTTCGCCGGCGGTCGGCGTATCCAGCCCGCCGAGCAGGTGCAGCAGGGTGCTCTTGCCCGCACCGGAGGCACCGATGATCGCCACCGTCTCGCCGGCGCTCACGCTCAGGTCCAGGCCATTGAACACCGGGGTCTGCATGCGGCCTTCGGCATAGGTCTTGGCCAGCCCTTCGGCGCGGATCACTTCATCGCCGCGGTTGATCGGCTCATTCATAGCGCAGGGCCTCCGCCGGCTGGGTGCGGGCGGCGCGCCACGCGGGGTACAGCGTGGCCAGGAAGCTCATGGCCAGCGCGATCACGGTGATGACGATGATGTCCGGGGTCTGCATGTCGGTCGGCAGGCCGGTGATGTAGTAAACGTCCTCGGGCAGCAGCTTGACGTTGAACAGCGTCTCGATCGCCCCGAGGATGCGCTCCAGGTTCAAGGTCAGGGTGATGCCGCCGATCACGCCGGCCACGGTGCCGATGATGCCGATCAGCGAGCCCTGCACCATGAAGACCTGCATCACCCCGCCCGGGGTGAGGCCCAGCGTACGCAGGATGGCGATGTCGGCCTGCTTGTCGGTGACCAGCATCACCTGCGAGGACACCAGGTTGAACGCGCCCATGGCGATGATCAGCGAGAGCAGGATGCCCATCACCACCTTCTCCATGCGCAGCGAGTGGTACAGGTTCGCGTTCTGCTGGGTCCAGTCGCTGACCCGGTAACCGCCGCCGAGGGTGTGGGCCAGGTCCACGCCCACGTCCAGCGCCTTGTCCATGTCATGCAGCTTCAGCCGCACGCCGGTCACTCCGTCCATGCGCAGCACGCGCTCCAGGTCGGCCATGTTGGCGAACGCCACGCCCTTGTCGATTTCGTTGTAGCCGGCCTCGAAGATGCCGCTGACGGTGAAGCGCTTCAGCCGCGGCATCGCGCCCACCGGGGTGCCCTGCACTTCGGCCAGGGTCACCAGCACGGTGTCGCCCACGTCCACGCCCAGCCAGAGCGCCAGCTCCTTGCCGACCAGCAGGTGGTAGCTGCCGGGGGTGAGGCTGTCGAAGCTGCCCTTGACCAGTTTCTGGTTGATCACCGAGACGCCCGGCTCCAGCGCCGGGTCGATGCCCTGCACGATCGCGCCCTGCACGCGCGGCCCGCTGAGCATGGCCTGGATCTCGATGTACGGCGCGGCACCGGCCACGCGCGGATCCTTCTTTGCCGTATCGACCGCGCGCTGCCAGTCCGACATCGGCGCGCCGTCGGTGGTGATGGTGGTATGGGCGGTCATCTGCAACAGGCGGTCGCGGATCTCCTTCTGGAACCCGCTCATCACCGCCAGGGTGGTGATCAGCACGGTCACGCCGAGCGCGATGCCGAGGATGGAGGCCATCGAGATGAAGGAGATGAAACCGTTGCGGCGTTTGGCCCGCAGGTAGCGCAGGCCGATCGAGACAGGAATGGGTTTGAACATGCAGGTACGCCGGACAATTCAGGCTATGGTGCCACTGCCGGACGTGAACGGGAAATGCAGTGTGCGCGGACGGCCAGTCGCAGTTCACGTCGCTGTGCAGGGGACAGCGTATCGGGCCAGAACAGCCGCCAGTGGCGGCGCCCCCGGCAGCGCCAGGCCACCTGCAGCAGCACGCCCCGGTCGGACAGCTGCAGGTCCTGCACCGGCTCGCCATCGACCTGCGCCGGGGCGTCGTCGGGCGGGATCACGATCGAGCGGGTGGGCGCGTGCCAGTAGCGCCAGGCCTGCGCCAGCCCCCAGGCCACCGCCAGCACGGCAGCCGGGCCGTGCCAGCCATCCGGCACTGCCGTGCGGTACAGCGCCCACGGCGCCAGCGCGGTCATCAGCAGCTGCGCGCCGCACTGCCAGCGCGAGGGGCGCCACTCAAGCCGGCAGGGCGCGGATCCGGGCGATGAGCGCGGCGGGCTGGGCATGCGGGCATTCCTCGTAACCCATGAACCAGCGCCACAACTTATCGTCCTCGCTCTCCAGCAGGAACAGGAAAACCTCGCGCTCTTCGGTAGGCGCCTGCAGCCAGCAGCGGTCCAGGTAGCGGCCAAACAGCTGGTCCAGCTCGCGCATGCCACGCCGGCAACGCCAGCGCAGCTTCTTCAGTTCAGTGGCTTCGTCCATCGACATCGCATTCCTCAAGGTGCCGGCCAACCAGGGCCGGAAACAACAGCGGCACCGGACCTTCCGGTCGGTGCCGCCGCGATCGCCGCCGCACGGGCAGCGATGACATGAACCGCCAGGGTCAGGCGCGGCGCGCCATCATCAGCTTCTTGATCTCGGCAATCGCCAACGCCGGGTTCAGGCCCTTCGGGCAGGTCCGGGCGCAGTTCATGATGGTGTGGCAGCGGTACAGCTTGAACGGGTCTTCCAGATCGTCCAGGCGCGCACCGGTGTCTTCATCGCGCGAGTCGACGATCCAGCGGTAGGCCTGCAGCAGGATCGCCGGGCCCAGGTAACGCTCGCCGTTCCACCAGTAGCTCGGGCAGCTGGTCGAGCAGCACGCGCACAGGATGCATTCGTACAGGCCATCCAGCTTCTTGCGGTCTTCCGGCGACTGCAGGCGCTCACGATCCGGCGGCGGCGGGGTCTGGGTGCGGATCCACGGCTTGATCGAGGCGTACTGCGCGTAGAAGTGGGTCAGGTCCGGGACCAGATCCTTGATCACGCTCATGTGCGGCAGCGGATAGATCGGCACTTCGGCCTTGCCGCAGTCGGCGATGGCGCGGGTGCAGGCCAGCGTATTGGTGCCGTCGATGTTCATCGCGCACGAACCGCAGATGCCCTCGCGGCAGGAACGACGGAAGGTCAGGGTCGGATCGATTTCGTTCTTGATCTTGATCAGCGCGTCCAGGACCATCGGGCCGCAGCTGTCCAGGTCGATCTCATACGTATCGGTACGCGGGTTGCTGTCGTCGTCAGGACTCCAGCGGTAGATCTTGAACGTGCGGGTATTCTTCGCACCGCTCTTGGCGGGGAAGTGCTTGCCCTTTCCGATCTTGGAATTCTTGGGGAGGGAAAACTCGGCCATGGCTGTTCTCGTTGGCTCAGGCGGCTCGCGCTGCGATGCAGGCGCGGCTAGCACGGAAGGTGAGGAAGTCGACACCACCGGCCAGCGGCGCGCGCAGCCCCCTGCCCTGGCGGGCAGGAAGGCGTGCTGGCGCTGCGTGGCCGGAGGTCATGCCGCAGGTCTCTTAGTACACGCGCGGCTTCGGCGGCACCACGTCCACGTCTTTGCTCAACGTGTACATGTGCACCGGGCGATAGTCGAAGCTGCACTTGCCGTTGTCGTCGACGTTGACCAGCGTGTGCTTCTGCCAGTTGACGTCGTCGCGGTCCGGGAAGTCCTCATGCGCATGCGCGCCACGGCTTTCCTTGCGCTGTTCGGCCGAGTTGATCGTCGCCACCGCGTTGAGCAGCAGGTTGTTCAGCTCGTAGGTTTCGATCAGGTCCGAGTTCCACACCAGCGAACGGTCGGAGACCTTGACGTCCTGGAAGGAGTCGAAGATCTCGGCCATCTTGCTGCAGCCCTCTTCCAGCGTCTTGCTGGTACGGAACACCGCCGCGTCGTTCTGCATGGTGCGCTGCATGTTGTCGCGGATGACCGAGGTCGGGGTGTCGCCGTTGGCGTAGCGCAGCTTGTCCAGCAGGCCCAGCGCCTTGTCGCACGCGTCCGACGGCAGGGTCTTGTGCGGCGCGCCGGACTTGATGGTCTCGGCGCAGCGGTTGGCCACCGCACGGCCGAACACCACCAGGTCGAGCAGCGAGTTGGAGCCCAGGCGGTTGGCGCCGTGCACCGACACGCAGGCCGCTTCGCCGATCGCGTACAGGCCCGGCACGACCGCATCGGGGTTGTCGCCGACCTTGCGCACGACTTCGCCGTGGTAGTTGGTCGGGATGCCGCCCATGTTGTAGTGCACGGTCGGGATGACCGGGATCGGCTGCTTGTGCACGTCCACGCCGGCGAAGATGCGGGCGCTTTCGGCGATACCCGGCAGCTTGTCGTCGATCACGCCCGGGCCGAGGTGGGTCAGGTCGAGCAGGATGTGGTCCTTGTGCTCGCCGACGCCGCGGCCTTCGCGGATTTCGATGGTCATCGAACGCGACACCACGTCGCGCGAGGCCAGGTCCTTGTAGTGCGGTGCGTAGCGCTCCATGAAGCGCTCGCCATTGCTGTTGCGCAGGATGCCGCCTTCGCCACGCACGCCTTCGGTGATCAGGCAGCCCGCGCCGTAGATGCCGGTCGGGTGGAACTGCACGAACTCCATGTCCTGCATCGGCAGGCCGGCACGCATGACCAGGCCGCCGCCGTCGCCGGTGCAGGTATGGGCCGAGGTGGCGCTGAAGTAGGCGCGGCCGTAACCGCCGGTGGCCAGCACCACGCCGTGGGCGCGGAACAGGTGCAGCGAGCCGTCGGCCATGTCCAGCGCGAGCACGCCGCGGCAGACGCCTTCCTCATCGAAGATCAGGTCGAGGGCGAAGTACTCGATCATGAAGCGCGCGTTGTGCGCCAGCGACTGCTGGTACAGCGTGTGCAGCATGGCGTGGCCGGTACGGTCGGCGGCGGCGCAGGTACGCTGCGCGGACGGGCCTTCGCCGTACTTGGTGGTCATGCCACCGAACGGGCGCTGGTAGATCTTGCCGTCTTCGGTGCGGCTGAACGGCACACCGTAGTGTTCCAGCTCGATGATGGCCGGGATCGCTTCGCGGCACATGTACTCGATGGCGTCCTGGTCACCCAGCCAATCCGAGCCCTTGATGGTGTCGAAGAAGTGGTAGCGCCAGTCGTCTTCGCCCATGTTGCCCAGCGCGGCGGAGATACCGCCCTGCGCGGCCACGGTGTGCGAGCGGGTCGGGAAGACCTTGGTCAGGCAGACGGTCTGCAGGCCCTTGGCGGCAAGACCGAACGTAGCGCGCAGGCCTGCGCCACCGGCGCCGACCACGACCATGTCGTACTTGTGTTCCGTAATCTTGTAAGCGGACATCTAATCTGGATTCCTGTCTTGGTGCCTGGACTCAGGCAACGCCGAGCGCAATGCGGGCGACCGCAAAAACACTGACGATCGCGCCGAGCACGGCGATGAACTTCACCGTGGTCTGCAGCGCCAGGGCCAGCAGCGAGTTGTGGATGTAGTCTTCCAGCACGACCTGCAGGCCGAGCTGGGCGTGCCAGAACATCGCGACCAGGAAGCCGACCAGCAGCACCGCGTTCCACGGCTTGGACACCGCGTCGGTGGCGGTCACGTAATCGGCGCCGATCAGGCTCAGCACGAACACCAGGAACCACACGGTGAGGCCCACCAGCGCGGTGGCGGTCAGGCGCTGCATCACGAAGTGCTCGGTGCCGGTCTTGGCAGCGCCAAGGCCACGCACGTTCTTCAACGGGGTACGGAACTTGTTCATGCGGCGGCTCCGACGAACACATAGGCCCAGACCAGGGCGGTGATCACCAGGCTGGCGAAGACGGAGATCCAGCTGCTGCGGACGAACGCCGGGATCGAGAAGCCGATCGCGAAGTCCTGCACGATGTGGCGCAGGCCGTTGCACAGGTGGTAGGCGAAGGACCAGGTCCAGGCGAACAGGAACAGCTTGCCGTACCAGCTACCAGCGTGATCGGTGAAGCAGTTCCAGGAGGCAGGGCCCATCATGAGGGCGAGCAGGCCGCCGGCAATGATCAGGGCTCCAACAGACAGAAAGATGCCGGTCGCTCGATGCAGAATCGAGGTGGCCATCTGGATCTGCCAGCGATACACCTGAAGGTGCGGGGAAAGGGGACGTTCTCTGGCGGCCATTCGCTGGGCTCGTTGTCTCGGCTGGGCGGCGCAATGCCGCGTTGGCTCAATGCTGATCAAAAATCGATGCAGCGTCCGTTTTTCTCCCAGTCTCCATACCGCACCGGATCGAGTCCGCCGCGGCCACCAATTTCCACGGGCACCGCGGGCGTCTCAGGCAGCGGTTGCGCCTGGTCGACCTGCGGGGCTTCGGAGTCGGTATCTGGAGTGGGGGTTGTTTGGCCTATCATGGGTGGTCTCGCAACGCACAAATTTTAGACCCCGTTCACTTGCCTGACAACCTGCCCATGGATTTCAACGGTTTTCCGCGCCTCTCCGGTCACCAGCTGCTCAGTCTGGACGGGCCCGATGCGGCCGTGTTTGCCCACGCCCAATTCGCCAGCGACGTGACCGCCCTGCCCGTCCGGCATTGGCAGTGGAGCGCCTGGCTGAACGCCAAAGGCCGCACCATTGCTGTGTTCCAGCTGATCCGGGTGGACCAGGACCGCATCCTGCTGGTGCTCGCCGACGGCGATGCCGATGCGATTGCGTCGCAATTGCAGCGCTTTGTCTTCCGTCGCAAGCTCAGCATCACGGTGCGCGATGACCATGCCGTGGGCGGCAGCTTCACCGCGCCGGATGCCGCCGCTGGCGCAGCAATCGCCGTCAACGGTGAGACGCTGGAGCTGGACGTGGGCAGCGATGCGCTGCCTCGCACGCTGCGGATCGCACCGCGTGCAGGTACCGCGGCGCTCGACGACGCCGGCATTGCGCTGGCCTGGCGGCAATCGGACCTGCGCTTTGGCGTGCCCCGCCTGGCCGCCGACCAGCGCGAACAATGGACACCGCAACAGCTGGGCCTGGACCGCTTGAACGGCTACAGCGTCAAGAAAGGTTGCTATCCCGGCCAGGAAATCGTGGCGCGCACCCACTTCCTCGGCAAGGCCAAGCGGGCCCTGCAGTTGCTGCGGGTCGGCAACGGTATCGCCAGCGGCGCGCAGGTGCAGCAGAACGGCGCGGCGATCGGCACGGTGGCCAGCGTGGCCGGCGACCTCGCCCTGGCGGTGCTGCCGCTGGAGATCGCCAGCGATCCGCTGTCGGTGGACGGCCTCGACGCCGCGCCGCTGCCGTTGCTGGACGGGCTGGCCCGGTAGGCATCTCGACGCGGGTCGAGACGTCACACGTCGATGCGCCACCCCAGGCGCGTTGATGGGGGTGCGGGGAGCCGGCCGCTGGCCGGCATCCACCGCCCCCCCGCCACCTCAGCCCGCGTTCAAGCGCTCGCCGGTCTCGGCGTCGAAGAAGTGCAGCCCCTTCGGGTGGATCGCCACGCGGATGCTCTCGCCGACCTGCGGCAATGCCTGCGGCGCCACGCGCATCACCAGCGCCTGGCCGCCACGGGTCATGTTGACGAAGATCTCGTTGCCGACCGGCTCGATACCGTCGATGGTCGCCTCGAAGCCCGTCGCATCCCCCGCCGCCGCCGGCTGCAGGTGCTCCGGCCGCACGCCCACCGCAACGGTCCTGCCGATCCAGGCCGGATCGACCGTCGCCTGGCCCAGCGGCGCGGTCAACTGCGCTTCCTGCACCGCGATGCCGCTGTCGGTGCGCTGCAGCGTGCCGCGCAGCACATTCATCGCCGGGCTGCCAAGGAAGCCGGCCACGAACAGATTGGCCGGGCGGTCGTACAACGCCATCGGCGTATCGATCTGCTGGATCACGCCATCCTTCAGCACCACGATGCGCTGGCCGAGGGTCATCGCCTCGACCTGGTCATGGGTCACGTAGATCATCGTGGTGCCCAGCTTGCGGTGTAGCTGCGCGATTTCGGTGCGCACGCTGTGGCGCAGCTTGGCGTCCAGGTTGGACAGCGGCTCGTCCAGCAGGAACACGGCCGGCTCGCGCACCAGCGCACGGCCCAGCGCCACGCGCTGGCGCTGGCCGCCGGACATCGCCTTGGGCAGCTTGTCGAGCATGTCCGTCAGGCCCAGCGTCTCGGCCGCTTCGCTGACCCGCTTGCCGATCGTCGCCTTGTCGTGGCCGCGCAGCTTCAGGCCGAAGGCCAGGTTCTCGGCCACGGTCATGTGCGGGTACAGCGCATAGCTCTGGAACACCATGGCGATGTCGCGGTCCTTGGGCGCCACGTCGTTGACCACCCGGTCACCGATCGTCAGCGTGCCGCCGCTGATCTCTTCCAGGCCGGCGACCATGCGCAGCAAGGTCGACTTGCCACACCCGGACGGCCCCACCAGCACCATCAATTCACCATCGGCCACTTCGAAGGTCGCGCCCTGGACGGCCACCTGGCCGTTGTCGTAGACCTTGCGCACGCCCTGCAACTGCACTTTTGCCATATCACCCATTCCAGTCCGCCCGCTGCCGGGCTGTTGTGCGGAACTGCCTTCGGCCCTCCCGATGGCAGGTCGATGGCGTGGTGCCGCATGACGGCGACCACTGCAATCGAATACAGTCTGCTCATTCTGCCATGTAAACGTTTTCACGTGGCAGTATCCGTTGGTCGGTCATGACCGCGACGCGTCGGGGAGTCCACAGTCTCCCGATCCGCCCGCAACATGCCCCATGATGCGCAGGCGCGTGCCTGTTCATGTTGCCTCTGCAACATCGGACATCACGCCCGGCGAGACCCCCGAGAACATAGACGAGAAGCGATTGACAACGATGTCACCCGGATCTGAAACTCGAGCGATGCACGACACCCTCTTCCTGTTCGGCGCCACCGGCGACCTGGCCCAGCGCTACCTGTTCCCCTCCCTGCTGCGCCTGCTGGGCGACGGCCTGCTGGCGGAAGATTTCAAGATCCGTGCGCTGGCCCTGTCCCCGCACGACACCGAGGGGTTCCGCGAGATCCTGCGGCCGCGCCTGCAGCAGGCCATGCCGATGGCGAGCCAGGACGACATCCATTCGCTGCTGATGCGCATCGATTACCGCTCGGTGGACCTGCGCAACCCGGACTCGGTGGCCGAGTCGGTCAGCGACCTGGTCGACCGCCACTGCGTGAGCTACCTGGCCATCCCGCCGGGCCTGTACATCTCCACCTGCGAAGGCCTGGCCAAGGGCGGCGCCCTGGCCGCACCACACCGGTTGATGCTGGAAAAGCCGATCGGCAGCGACAGCGCCAGTGCCGAGGAGATCATCTCCACCATCGGCCAGTGGATCGACGAAGACCGCGTGTTCCGCCTGGACCACTACCTGGGCAAGGCCGCGGTGCAGAACCTGATCGCGCTGCGCTTCGGCAACACGCTGCTGGAAGCGGTCTGGAACCGCAACTACATCGAGTCGGTGCACATCCTGGTCGCCGAGAGCGAAGGCGTGGATGGCCGCGATGCCTATTACGCCCGCTCCGGCGCGCTGCGCGACATGGTCCAGAGCCACATCCTGCAGCTGCTGTGCCTGGTGGCGATGGAGCCGCCGGCCTCGCTGGAAGCCGACCGCATCCGCGATGAGAAGGTCAAGGTGCTGCGCGCCCTGCGCCCGCTCGACGCCAAGCACGCCGCGCGCGACAGCGTGCGCGGCCGCTACACCGCCGGCACCATCAACGGCCAGCCCGCCCAGGCCTACCAGCCGCCGGAAGGCAGCGACGTGGAAACCTTCGCCGGCGTCACCGCGCATATCGACAACTGGCGCTGGTCCGGCGTGCCGTTCCACCTGGTCACCGGCAAGCGCCTGGCCGAGCGCACCACTCGCGTGGTGGTTACGCTCAAGCCGGTCACGCATTGGCTGTTCGAGCGGCCGCATCGTCGCAACGCCACGCCCAACCGCATCGTCTTCCAGCTGCAGCCGCAGGAGAACATCGAGCTGGGCCTGATGAGCTCGCTGGCCGGCCCGGAATGGGGCGCGCTGGAACTGCATCCGCTGGAACTGGAACTGTCCGTGCCCACCGGCCTGCACCGCCGCATCGCCTACGAGCGCCTGTTCCTGGACGCCTTCAACGGCAACCACGCGCTGTTCGTGCGCGATGACGAAGTGCGCGCCGCGTGGGCGTGGATCGACAGCGTCAGCGATGCCTGGAAGGCCGCCAGCCTGCCGTTGCAGCCCTACCCTGCCGGCGAATGGGGCCCGGCCGAGGCCGCCGGCTTCCTGCCCGCCGAAGTCGATGCCGATGCCGGCCGCAAGGACGGCAACGCATGACGCTGCAGAACCAACCGGTCCTGGTCGCCGATATCGGCGGCACCAACGCCCGCTTCGCCCTGGCCGACACCAGCCTGGACGCACCGCTGCAGCAGGACAGCATCCGCGAATTCGCGGTCGCCGAGTTCCCCTCGCTGGGCGAGGCGGCACAGCACTACCTTGAACAGGTGGGTGCACAGGCCACCCGCGGCGTGTTCGCCGTGGCCGGGCGCGTGGACGGCGACGAAGCGCGCATCACCAACCATCCGTGGGTGATCTCGCGCAGCCGCACCGCGCACATGCTCGGCTTCGACGAGCTGCACCTGATCAATGATTTCGCCGCACAGGCAATGGCCATCTCGCTGCTGCAGCCGCAGGACGTGGTCCAGGTCGGCGGCGCGGCGTGGGTACCCGGCAAGCCCGGCCAGCCGCGCAACTACGCGGTGATCGGGCCCGGTACCGGGCTTGGCGTGGGTGGCCTGATCCTGCGCCACGGGCGCTGCTATCCGCTGGAAACCGAAGGCGGCCATGTCAGCTTCCCGCCCGGCACGCCGGAAGAAATCCGCATCCTGGAGATCCTCTCCGAGCAGTTCGGCCGCGTCTCCAACGAGCGCCTGATCTGCGGCCCGGGCCTGGTCAACATCCATCGCGCGGTCTGCGAGATGGCCGACATCGATCCGGGCCAGCTGCAGCCGGTGGACGTCACCGCCCGTGCGCTGCACGGCGACCCGCAGGCGATGCGCACGGTGGACGTGTTCTGCGCGGTGTTCGGCGCGATCGCCGGCGACCTGGTGCTGATGCAGGGCGCCTGGGATGGCGTGTTCCTGACCGGCGGCCTGACCCCGAAGATGCTCGACTCGCTGCAGCATTCCGGCTTCCGCCAGCGCTTCGAACACAAGGGCCGCTTCTCCTCGATCATGGCCCGCGTCCCGTCGCTGGCGGTGATGCACCCGCATGCGGGCCTGCTCGGTTCGGCCGCCTACGCCGCCGATGTCGAGCGCGACCTGGAAGGAATCAACGCATGAACACGCTGGACACCTCCGATCGCTTCACGCTGATCCGCCACGGCGATGCCGATGGCTGGATCGAGGCCATCGCCGCGGAAATGGCGCAGGCGCTGAACCAGGACATCACCACCTTCGGCCGCGCGCGCATGCTGCTGTCCGGCGGCACCACGCCGGCGCCGGTGTACCAGGCGCTGGCCGAACTGGACGTGCACTGGGACCGCGTTGAAGTGAGCCTGGTCGATGAGCGCTGGCTGTCGCCGCAGGACCGCGACAGCAATGCCTGGCTGGTCCGCGAGAGCTTCCTCGCGCGTGCCGAAGGCGCGCATTTCGATCCGCTGGTGCGGGTCGGCAAGCCGCTGCCCGAATGCGTCTACACCGCCAACCTGCAGGCCCAGCACAGCCAGGCGCCGTGCCTGAGCGTGCTCGGGATGGGCAACGACGGGCACACCGCCTCGCTCTTCCCCGGCTCCCGCGACCTTGCCCGCGCACTGGAAAGCACCCTGCCCTACGCCGCACTGGACGCCACCGGTTGCCCCGGTTCCAACCAGTGGCCGCTGCGCATCACCCTCACCCCGCACGGCCTCAAGCAGTGTCGCCAGCGCCTGTTGCTGCTGCGTGGCAAGCAGAAGCTGGAAGTGCTCAAACAGGCGCTGGAAAGCAACAATCCGCAGCTGTATCCCATCCTCAACGCGATCGATCTCGACGGCGCCAAACTGCGCGTCCACTGGTGTGACTGATCTCCTCCGGTGTTGTTCCGTTCGCCTTCTCATAGCCGGTAGCCAATGAGCCTGCATCCCCAACTCCATGCCATCACCCAGCGCATCGTCCAGCGCAGCGTCGCCTCGCGCGCCGCCTACCTTGCCGGGATCGATGCCGCGCTGCGCGACGGCCCGTTCCGCTCGCGCCTGAGCTGCGGCAACCTCGCCCATGGCTTCGCTGCCTGCGGCCCGACCGACAAGTCGCGCCTGCGCGGCGGCGTCACCCCCAACCTCGGCATCATCACCGCCTACAACGACATGCTGTCGGCGCACCAGCCGTTCGAGCACTACCCGGAGATCCTGCGCCAGGTGGCCCGCGAGATGGGCGCCACCGCGCAGGTCGCCGGCGGCGTGCCGGCGATGTGCGACGGGGTTACCCAGGGCCGCGGCGGCATGGAGCTGTCGCTGTTCTCGCGCGACGTGATCGCCCAGTCCACCGCGATCGGGCTGAGCCATGACATGTTCGATGCCAGCGTCTACCTCGGCGTGTGCGACAAGATCGTGCCGGGCCTGCTGATCGGCGCGCTGGCGTTCGGCCACCTGCCGGCGATCTTCCTGCCGGCCGGGCCGATGACCCCGGGCATCCCGAACAAGCAAAAGGCCGAAGTGCGCGAGCGCTACGCCGCGGGCCTGGCCACCCGCGAGGAACTGCTGGAAGCCGAGGCGGCCTCCTACCACGGCGCCGGCACCTGCACCTTCTACGGCACCGCCAACTCCAACCAGACCCTGCTGGAGGCGATGGGCGTGCAGCTGCCGGGCGCGTCGTTCGTCAATCCGGACACGCCGCTGCGCGACGCACTCACCCGCCGCGCCGGCGAGCGCGCCCTGGAAATCAGCGCGCTGGGCGATGACTTCCGTCCGCTCGGCCGGCTGATCGACGAGCGCGCGATCGTCAATGCGGTGGTCACGCTGATGGCCACGGGCGGCTCGACCAACCACACCATCCACTGGATCGCGGTGGCGCGTGCGGCCGGCATCGTGCTGACCTGGGACGACATGGACCAGCTCTCGCAGCTGATCCCGCTGCTGGCCCGGGTGTATCCGAACGGCGAGGCCGACGTGAACCGTTTCGCCGCTGCCGGCGGTACCGCGTTCGTGTTCCGCGAACTGATGGACGCCGGGCTGATGCACGCCGACCTGCAGACCGTGGCCGAAGGCGGGATGCGCCAGTACGGCCAGGAGCCGGCCCTGCGCGAGGGCACCCTGACCTACGTCGACGGTGTGCGCGAAAGCGCCGATCCCGGCGTGGTGCGTGGCGTGGCCGAGCCGTTTGAAGCGCAGGGCGGTCTGCGCCTGCTGCGCGGCAACCTGGGCCGGTCGCTGATCAAGCTGTCGGCGGTGAAGCCGGAGTTCCGCACGATCGAGGCGCCGGCCGTGGTGGTCGATGCGCCGCAGGTGCTCAACAAGCTGCATGCCGCTGGTGTGTTGCCGCACGATTTCGTGGCGGTGGTGCGTTACCAGGGACCGCGTGCGAACGGCATGCCGGAACTGCATTCGCTGGCCCCGCTGCTGGGGCTGCTGCAGAACCAGGGGCGCCGGGTGGCGCTGGTGACCGATGGGCGTCTGTCGGGCGCGTCGGGCAAGTTCCCGGCGGCGATCCACATGACCCCGGAAGCCTCGCGCGGCGGGCCGCTGGCACGGGTGCGCGAAGGCGACATCATCCGCCTGGATGGTGAAGCAGGCACGCTGGAGCTGCTGGTGGATGCGGCGGAATTCGCCGCACGCGCGCCGGCACCGAACACGGCACCGGCGGCCAACGACCTGGGCCGCAACCTGTTCGCGCTGAACCGGCGCGTGGTGGGTCCGGCCGACCAGGGCGCGATTTCGATTTCGTGCGGGCCGGCGACGGCTGACGGCGATATCTGGAATTACGACGCCGAGTACGACCTGGGCCGTGATGCTGCTGCTGCGGCGGCGCCCCATGAGAGCAAGGACGCCTGAGGCAAACGCAGCGGTGGGTTGTCCTGGCCGAGGCAGCGGTTGGCCCTGATCAGGACACGTTGTCACCCCCTCAATGGGGGCTCGCAAGCGGCTTGCGCGTGTACGCGACCCTGCGCGCACGGCACGGCAGGGTTGGGCGTCCTGCCCAACCGGCCCGACGCCTGCGTCGGGCCCATGCCGCTCGACGGTCCCGACCAGGGCGATCCGCGGCCCTCGGACACATTCCGGCGCGTCGTTTGCGCTGCAGTCACTGAAAAGAGAGAACGAACACATGAGCATCGCCGAACACCAGAAACGCGCCGAATCCCTGCTGCTTGCCGCTGGCATCCTGCCGGTAGTGACGGTGCATACCCTCGATCAGGCCCGTGCGGTCAGCGCCGCGCTGCTGGAAGGCGGGCTGCCGGCCATCGAGTTGACGCTGCGCACGCCGGTGGCGATGGAGGCATTGGCGATGCTCAAGCGCGAGCTGCCCGATGTGGTGGTGGGTGCGGGCACGGTACTGACGGTGGAGCAGATGCAGCAGTCGATCGATGCCGGCGCAGACTTCCTGGTGACGCCGGGCACGCCGGCGCACATGGCCGATGCGCTGGCGCAGGCGCCGCTGCCGGTGGTGCCCGGTGCGGCCTCGCCCACCGAGATGCTGGCGCTGTATGCGCGTGGTTTCCGGGTGTGCAAGCTGTTCCCGGCCTCGGCCGTGGGCGGGCTGGCGATGATCAAGGGCCTGGCCGGTCCGATCCCGGACCTGAAGCTGTGCCCGACCGGTGGCATCACCGAGGACACCGCGGCCGAGTACCTGGAGCAGAAGAACGTGGTCTGCATCGGCGGCTCGTGGATGGTGCCGGGCAACTGGATCGAACACGGCCAGTGGGACAAGGTGCGCGAAAGCGCGGCGCAGGCCGCCAGGATCGTTGCGCGGGTGCGCTCGCACTGAGGCCTGCATCGGGGCGCGGCCACGCAGGGCGTGGCTCCACCCATGACATAAAAAACGCCCGGGCATGCCCGGGCGTTTTTTTGAGTGCACCTGTCGTCGGCGGTTACATCGGGCGCGCCGGATCCACCAGGCCGTACTGGCTGGCCATGCGCGCCAGTGCGATGTTGTCGTGGATGCCCATCTTCTCGAACAGGCGCGCCTTGTGCGTGTTGACGGTCTTGGCGCTCAGGCTCAGGCGCTTGGCGATGTCTTCCTGGCGCAGGCCTTGGGTGAGCAGCAGCGCCACTTCCAGCTCGCGCGGGGACAGGGTGTCGAACGGCGACTGGCTGCCTTCCACGTTGGACAGCGCCAGGTTCTGCGCGATGCTGCTGCCCAGGTAGCGTCGGCCCATCGCCGCGTCGCGCACGGCACGCAGCAGTTCCTGCGCATCGCAGCCCTTGCCGATATAACCGGACGCACCGGCCTCGAGCAGCCGCTTGGGCATGGGGCCATCTTCCAGCACCGATACGATCACCACGCGGGTGCCGTGGTCGCCCCGCACCACCCGTTCGGTGACTTCCATCCCGCTCACGCCCGGCAGGTGCAGGTCGCACAACACCACGTCCGGTCGCAGCTGACGGATGTCAGGCAACGCATCTTCACCGGAGTCCGCTTCACCGACTACCTCGATATCGGTCTCGTTGGACAGGATCATCTTCATGCCGGTTCTCACCAGCGCATGATCGTCCACCAGATACACTCGAATCGTCATCCACGCACCTCTTCAAACGCTGCGAACGGGGGCAAGCCTAGCCGCGGGGGTGCGTGATAACAAGGACATGTCCCCCCTGTCGGCGCGTTCTGGTGCCCGCATCACACCCATGCTTGCCTGCCCTTCCCCTAAGCCTTTCACCCCAGGCTTTATCGGTTTACTACACCTATCAGTGTACGCCTGCGGGGAGTGGCGCAATCGGCGCGCCCGCGTCCGCCTGGCTCAGCGCAGGTGCCGCCAGGGGCCCCCGCGTCGAAACATGACCAGGAAGCACCCTACCACCCAAACCAGCGCCGCACACCACCCGGCCAGGATGTCCGACGGGTAGTGCACGCCCAGGTAGACCCGCGACACGCTGACCAGCAGGCTGAACGCAGGCGCCAGCACCAGCACTGGCCAGCGCCAGCGGGTGTTCCAGGCCAGCAGCACCACCGTGACCGCCAGGGTCATCGAGCCCATGGCGTGGCCACTGGGGAAACTGAACGTGCTTTCCGGGGCGATCGATTCCCACAGGCTGGGCCGGTCGCGCTGGAAGAACTGCTTGCTGCCCATGTTCAACAAGGCCGAGCCGACGAAGCAGATCGCCACGAAACTGGCCTCTCGCCAGCGCTTGAGCGCCAGCAGCACGGCGACGATCAGCACGTCGACCGGGATCAGGAACCACTCATAGCCCAGCTTGGACAGCAGCACGAAAAAGCGGTCCAGCCCCGGCGAATGCAACCCGTGCAGGGTCCACAGCAGCGGCGCGTCGAAATAGAACGACTCCAGCTCATGCACTTCATCGGCCAGGGCCACGAAAGCGGCCAGCGGCAGCAGCACGCCGACGAACAGCAGCACGAAACGCCAGGCGTTCTGGGCCATCCAGTGGCGGAAGCCGGCGGCCGGCTCGGGTGCGGCCAGCGGCGCGGGCTTATCCGACGCTGCGGACATACTTGCGTTCGACGTAATCGTCGATCAGCGCCACGAACTCCTGCGCGATGTTGTCGCCGCGCAGCGTCACGGTCTTTTCGCCGTCCACGAAGACCGGCGCGGCCGGCGTTTCGCCGGTGCCCGGCAGCGAAATGCCGATGTTGGCATGGCGCGATTCGCCCGGGCCGTTGACGATGCAGCCCATCACCGCCAGGGTCATGTTCTCCGCGCCCGGGTGGCTCACCTTCCATTCCGGCATCTTCCCGCGCACGTGGTTCTGCACCACCTTGGCCAACTCCTGGAAGAACTCGGAGGTGGTGCGGCCACAGCCCGGGCAGGCGGTGACCAGCGGCGTGAAGGCACGCTGCCCGGTGGTCTGCAGCAGTTCCTGGGCCACGATCACCTCGGCGGTGCGCGACTGCCCGGGTTCCGGGGTGAGCGAAATGCGGATGGTGTCGCCGATGCCTTCCTGCAGCAGCACCGCCAGCGCCGCCGAGGAGGCGACGATGCCCTTGCTGCCGATACCGGCTTCGGTCAGGCCCAGGTGCAGGGCGAAGTCCGAGCGCTGGGCCAGGTCGCGGTAGACCGCGATCAGCTCCTGCACGCCACTGACCTTGGCCGAGAGCACGATGCGATCGCGCGGCAGGCCCAGTTCGACGGCGGTATGCGCTGAGTCCAGCGCCGAACGGATCAGCGCCTCGCGCAGCACCCGGCCAGCATCCCAGGGCTGCGCCCGCTGGCTGTTCTCGTCCATCAGGCGCGCAGCCAGCGACTGGTCCAGCGACCCCCAGTTGGCGCCGATGCGCACCGGCTTGTCGTAGCGGATCGCGAACTCGATCAACTGCGCGAACTGGGTGTCCTTCTTCTTGCCGAAGCCGACGTTGCCGGGGTTGATCCGGTACTTGGCCAATGCCTCGGCGCAGGCCGGCTCCTGGGTCAGCAGCTGGTGGCCGTTGTAGTGGAAGTCGCCGATCAGCGGGACCTCGATCCCCATCATCCGCAGCTTTTCCACGATGCGCGGGATCGCCGCGGCCGACTCGGGGTTGTTGACGGTCAACCGCACCATCTCCGACCCGGCCCGCCACAATTCGGCGACCTGCTTGACGCTGGCGGCCACGTCGGCGGTGTCGGTGTTGGTCATCGACTGCACCACCACGGGCTGGCCTCCCCCCACCACCACCCCGCCAATGCGGACGGCCTGGGTCTGGCGGCGGGCCCACACGGTGGTGTCGGAGGGTTGGGTCGGTTGGCTGACGGCGTCGTGCATCCCGGCATTTTACCGCGCCGGGCGCGCCGGTGGTGACTGCCTTGAAGCACGACTCATCTGCGGTTTTCCTCGTCACCCGTCGTCGCCCGACCTCACACGCGGCGCAGACGGGCGCCCTCAAAACCGACGGCAGCGCCGAGCCTGCCCAGCCTCCCCCTTCCCCCTTCCCCTCCTCCACTCCCCCACCCTTCTCCTTCTCCTTCTCCTTCCCCTTCCCGTTCCCCTTCTCCTTCCCCTTCTCCTTCCCCGTGCCCTTCCCAATCCCACTGCCGTTGCCGTTGCTCCCCCCCTGCGCACCGACCCACTGAAGGGGGTGGGTGCGGGTGGCGTTGCGGGACCGTTTTGCGCCATGGATGGCGCAAAAAGAGCCCCCAGGGGAGGGTTCACGGCGTGTCCCGCAACGCCACCCGCGCCCACCCCAGCCAGCGCAGGCCCGCACTCGCGGCTTCGGCTCTCAAGCTCCAGAGCTCTGTAGCCTTTAAAAAACCAAATCCCCCCCCCGATGCGGCCGATTGTCGCAGGCAGGTCGCGCGCCGAGCGCATAGCATGTGCGTCATGACCGGTACCGACGCCCCCTTCCTCCGTACCCTGTGCAGCCTGCGCTGGCTCGCCGTGGCCGGCCAGGCGGCCACCATCCTCGTCGCCACCTCCGTACTCGGCCTCGAACTCCCGCAACGCCCCCTCTGGGCCGGCGTCGCCGCACTGGCCCTGTTCAACCTCTACGCCCAACTGCGCGTACACCACGCCGACACCGCCCCGGTCACCGCGTTCGGCCACATCCTCGTCGACGTCATCATCCTCACCTGGATGGTCGGCTGGAGCGGCGGCATCGGCAACCCGTTCGGCTCGCTCTTCCTCATCCTGATCGCCCTGGCCGCGCTGGCCCTGCCGCTGCGCTGGACCCTCGCAGTCGCCGCCACCTGCCTCGTCGGCTACGCCGCCAGCGGCATCTTCGGCCTGCCACTGCCGGCCGGCTACTTCACGGCCATGCAGATGCACCAGTGGGGCGTGGTGTGCAATTTCCTGCTATCGGCCACCGTCGTGCTGGTGTTCGCCACCCGCCTGGCGATCGCCCTGCGCCAGCGCGAGCACGAACTGGCCATGCTGCGCGAACGCTTCGTCCGCAACGAAGGCATCGTCGCGCTGGCCACCCATGCCGCCTCCGTCGCGCATGAACTCAACACCCCGCTGGCGACCATGACCCTGCTCGCCGACGACATCGCCGACCAGGCCGACAGCCCGGAAGTGCGCGAAGACGTGGACACCCTGCGCGAGCTGCTGGTGCAGTGCCGCGAACGGGTACTGGCGCTGGCCCGCCCCGCCGCCGGCGATGCGCCCGGTCGCGAGGTCGTGACCCTGCCGCAGGTGCTCGAGCAATGGCGGCTGGTGCGCCCGACCATCACCCTCAAGCGCAACGACGACGCCCCGCTGAAGCTGCCGCTGGACCCGGGCATCGGCCACCTGCTGATGGTGCTGCTCAACAACGCCGCCGACGCCGGCGAGAAGGCCGAGCGCCCGCAGGTCGACCTCACCCTGCGCATCGAAGGCGATGACCTCATCGGTGAAGTGCGCGACTACGGCCACGGCTTCGACGCACGCCAGGCCGTCCTGCCCGGCACCCTGTTCAACAGCGGCAAGACCCAGGGCATGGGCGTCGGCCTGGCCCTGTCCCATGCCACCATCGAACGCCTGGACGGCGAGCTGTGGATGCGCCCGGCCAATGGTGCCGGTACCCGCGTCGGCTTCCGCCTGCCCCTGGCCTCCCAGGAGACCTCCGCATGACCACGCCCCCCCTGCCCGCCGCCAGCCATGGCCTGCTGGTTGATGACGACGAACTGTACCTGCGCACCCTGCAGCGCAGCCTGGCCCGCAAGGGCCTGGAAACGGTAACGGCCAGCGACATCGCCTCGGCGCTGATGCTGGCCCGCCAGCAACCGCCCGCCTATGCGCTGATCGACCTGAAACTGGGCGCCGAATCGGGCCTGTCGTTGATCCAGCCGCTGCGCGCCCTGCGCGAAGACATGCGGATCCTGCTGGTGACCGGCTACGCCAGCATCGCCACCGCGGTGGAAGCGATCAAGCTGGGGGCCGACGACTACCTGCCCAAGCCGGCCACGGTGCCGATGATCCTGCGCGCGCTCGGCGAGGAAGACGATGGCCCGGCCGATGATGGCGAACTCGAGCCACCGGATGCGATGACCCCGATCAGTCGCCTGCAGTGGGAACACATCCAGCAGGCGATGCATGAAACCGGCGGCAATGTGTCGGCCGCGGCGCGGCTGCTGGGCATGCACCGCCGCTCGCTGCAGCGCAAGCTGGCCAAACGCCCCAGCCCGGAACGCGACCCGACCCGGTGATGCCGACCGTTGGTTGGCTGCGGAAACACCGGTGATGCCGACCGTTGGTCGGCTGCGGAAACACCGGTAATGCCGACCGTTGGTCGGCTGCGCGAACACCGGTAGAGCCGACCATTGGTCGGCTGCTCTTCACCGCAACGTTCAACCCCGCGCGCTGCGCGCGATAGCCGACCAACGGTCGGCTCTACATCCCTGCAGCCGACCAACGGTCGGCTGCGGAAACATCGGTGAGGCCGACCATTGGTCCGCTGCGCAAAAACCGGTAGAGCCGACCGTTGGTCGGCTGCTCTTCACCGCAACGATGAATCCCTGCGCGCTGCGCGCGATAGCCGACCAACGGTCGGCTCTACATCCCCGCAGCGACCAACGGTCGGCTGCGGAAACATCGGTAATGCCGACCATTGGTTGGCTGCGTGAACACCGGTAATACCGACCGTTGGTCCGCTGCGCGAACACCGGTAGAGCCGACCGTTGGTCGGCTGCTCTTCACCGCAACGATCAACCCCTGCGCGCTGCGCGCGATAGCCGACCAACGGTCGGCTCTACATCCCTGCATCCGACCAACGGTCGGCTGCGCAAACATCGGTGCTGCCGACCATTGGTTGGCTGCGCGAACATCGGTAATGCCAATCGTTGGTCCGCTGCGCGAACACCGGTAGAGCCGACCGTTGGTCGGCTGCTCTTCACGACAACGATCACCCCCCGCGCGCTGCGCGCGATAGCCGACCAACGGTCGGCTCTACATACCTGCCGCGACCAACGGTCGGCTCTACATACCTGCCGCGATCAACGGTCGGCTCTACATCCCTGCAGCCGACCAACGGTCGGCTCTACGCGCGGTCAGGCAGTCAGGCGTCCCAGGAGCTCCAGCGTCACCGGGTCGGTGATCGCGTGCGCCTCGCCCTGCAGCGCCGGCAGCAGCTGGCTGGCCAGCTGCTTGCCCAGCTCCACGCCGAACTGGTCGAAGGCGTTGATGTTCCAGATCAGCGACTGCACGTACACCGCGTGTTCGTACATCGCGATCAACGCGCCCAGGGCCTGCGGGGTGAGCGCGTCGAGCAGGATCAGCGTGCTCGGGCGGCCACCGGGATACTCGCGGTGCGGATCGTCGCTGCCTTGGCCGTTGGCCAGCGCTTCGGTCTGCGCCAGCAGGTTGGCCATCAGCGCCTGGTGGTTGACCACGTAGGGATCATCGTTGCGCACGCAGCCGATGAAATCGGCCGGGATCACGCTGGTGCCCTGGTGCAATGCCTGGAAGAAGCTGTGCTGCACGTCGGTGCCCGCCCCGCCCCACCACACCGGCACGGTGTCGCTGGCGACCGGGCGGCCATCGAGCTGCACGCGCTTGCCCAGGCTTTCCATCACCAGCTGCTGCAGGTAGGCCGGCAGCAGCGCCAAGCGCTGGTCGTAGGTCATCACCGCATGGGTGGCGTGGCCGAGCAGGTTGCGGTTCCAGATGTCGGTCAGCGCATGCAGCACCGGCAGGTTCTGGTCCAGCGGTGCGGTCAGCGCGTGCTCGTCCATCTGCGCGGCACCGGCCAGCAGCTGCTCGAAACGCTCGAAACCGATCGCCAGCGCGATCGGGAATCCGACCGCCGACCACAGCGAATAGCGCCCGCCCACCCAGTCCCACATCGGCAGCACGCGACCGGCGGCGATCGAGAACGCCTTGGCCGCACGCTCCGGGTTGGCACTGACCGCGTACAGGCGCTCGCTGCCGCCCAGCCAGTCATGCAGGATCTGCCCGTTGAGCAGGGTTTCCTGGGTACCGAAGGTCTTGGAAATCAGGATGCCGGCGGTCGTGGCCGGGTCCAGCGTGGCCAGCGTGCGCTGCATGGCGGCGCCGTCCACGTTGGAGACGAAGTGCACGCGGAAGCGCGCGCCGGTGACCGGGCGCAGCGCATCGGCGACCAGGCGCGGACCGAGGTCCGAGCCGCCGATGCCGACGCTGACGATATCGGTGACGCCGGTTTTTTCCAGCGCGGCGATCAACTCGCCCATCTGCGCGCGCACCGTGGCGGCGGTGGCGAATGCCTCGCCCGCGACCGGTGCGCCGCCGAGGTCGCCGCGCAACGCGGTGTGCAGCGCGGCGCGACCCTCGGTCACGTTGACTGTCTCACCGCGGAACAGGCGCTGGACGCCGCCGGCGACATCGCGCTCGGCGGCCAGTTGCAGCAGTGCGTCCAACGCCGCGCGGTCGTACTTCTGCCGCGCGAAATTGACGTACAACGGACCGACCCGCACGCCCAACGTTCGTGCCCGCTCCGGTTCGGCGGCGAGCAGCGAAGGGATGCTCGCGCCACGCAGGCGCTGGGCATGAGGATGAAGCGGGTCGAATCCGTTGTGCTGTGTCATGCGGCCTGGGTCGGGATGCTGTCGTTGGTGTGGGAGATCTGGTTGTTGCCGTCCACATATACCAACTTCGGCTTGAAGCCGTCAGCTTCTTCTTCGCTCATGCTGGCGAAGGCGGCGATGATGATGATGTCGCCCACCTGCACGTGGCGCGCGGCGCCACCGTTGAGCGAGACCACGCCGCTGCCGGCTTCGGCACGAATGGCATAGGTGGAGAAACGCGCACCGTTGGTGACGTCCCAGATGTGCACCTGTTCGAACTCACGGATGCCGGTGGCCAGCAGCAGGTTGTCATCGATGGCGATGGAACCCTCGTAGTTCAGCTCGGAGTGAGTGACGGTGGCGCGGTGGATCTTGGTCTTGAGCAGGGAAAGGTGCATGGCACGGGACAACGGTAAAGGAAAGGGAAATTCTAGCACCCGCCGGATCGGCGGCAGGTCCTGACCGCCCGGCCCGGCGCGGGCACTGCCATTCATTCAGCCAGGCGGGGGCTCCCCGCCCTTGCAGGGCCTGCGCTGCGCCCGTCGGACCACCCGGCCTCAGCCGTCGCCGGCCACCGGTGCGCCGTTCTCCGGCGAGGCCGGCTGGCCGACCTCGGCCAGGAAATGGCCGATGATCGCCTCCAGCGCGTCGGCCGGGTCGGCGCTGCCGCGCAGGCCGGCGATGGCTTCGGCCAGCTGGCGGGCGGTATCGGCCAGGATCATCCCCCAGGCCCGCTCTTCCGCGATGCCCAGCGAGGCCTCGTGCAGGCCGATCTTCATCGAACACTGCAGGCCGCGCGCGGCGATCCACACCCGCAGCATCTCCACGGCGTGGTCGTCGGCGAGCGCGGCCGCGGGAATGGGGCGTTCGTTCATCGGGTTTCCGGGGCGGGCCCTCAGAACTCCAGGTTGTCGATCAGGCGGGTGGTGCCGATGCGCGCGGCGATCAGCGCCACCCGGGTGCCATCATTGGCATCGGCCGGCTCGGACAGGTCCGGCAGGCGCAGCACGGCGTAGTCCACCTGGAAGCCGGCGGCCTGCAGCGCCGCCGTGGCATCGGCCTCGATCACGCTGCGGGTCTTGCCGGCGATGAAGCCCTCGCGCATGCCCAGCAGCACCTGGTGGATGCGGGTGGCGATCAGGCGCTGCTCGGCGTTGAGGTACTGGTTGCGCGAGCTCATCGCCAGGCCGTCGGTTTCACGCACGATGTCGCCGCCGACGATCTGGATCGGGAAGGCCAGGTCCTCCACCATCTGGCGGATCACCGCCAACTGCTGGTAGTCCTTCTTGCCGAAGGCGGCCACGTCCGGCTGGACCTGATTGAACAGGCGCGAGACCACCGTGCACACGCCATCGAAATGGCCCGGCCGGTGTGCGCCCTCAAGCAGGCCGCTGATGCCCGGCACGTTGACGCTGGCGGCCAGCGCCACCCCGAACGGGTACATCGACTCCACCGTGGGCAGCCACAGGACGTCGCAGCCGGCCTGCTCCAGGCCGGTGGTGTCGGCCTCGGGCGTACGCGGGTAACGGGTGAAGTCCTCGTTCGGGCCGAACTGGGTCGGGTTGACGAAGACACTGGAGACCACGCGGTCGGCGTACTGCCGCGCCAGCGTGACCAGCGAATAGTGGCCCGCATGCAGGTTGCCCATGGTGGGGACCAGCGCGACGCGCAGGCCCTCGCGCTTCCAGCCGTTGACGATGGCGCGCAGGCGGGACAGTTCGGTGACGGTGTCGATCATGAGGCGTAGGCGTGTTCTGCGTCGGGGAAGGAGCCGTCGCGCACGGCGTCGGCGTAGGCACGGACGGCACCGGCCACCGAACCGCCTTCGGCAAGGAAATCCTTGACGAACTTGGGTCGACGGTGGCCGCTGTCCAGGCCGAGGAAATCATGCAGCACCAGCACCTGTCCATCGCACTGCGGGCCGGCACCGATACCGATGGTGGGCACGCTCACCTCGGCGGTGACCTGCGCGGCGACCGGCGTGGGCACGCACTCGAGGACGATCAGGGTGGCGCCGGCGGCGACCGCGGCCTTGGCGTCCTCGCGCAGCTGCTGGGCGGCATCGCCACGCCCCTGCACGCGGTACCCCCCCAGGCGCAGCACCGACTGCGGGGTCAGCCCGAGGTGCGAGCAGACCGGGATCTCGCGCTCGACCAGGTAGCGGATGATGTCCAGCTTGAAGCCGGCGCCCTCGATCTTGACCATCTCCGCGCCGGCCTGGAGCAGGCGCAGCGACGCATCCAGCGCGCGTTCGGGGGTGGCGTCGGCGCCGAACGGCAGGTCGGCCACCAGCAGCGCGCGTTGCAGCACGCGGGCGACCGCGCGGGTGTGGTAGACCATGTCGTCGGTGGTCACCGGCAGGGTCGAATCGTGCCCCTGCACCACCATGCCCAGCGAGTCGCCGATCAGGATCAGGTCCACCCCGTTGGCATCGAACGCCCGCGCGAACCCCGCGTCGTAGGCGGTCAACATCACCAGCTTCTGCCCGTTGCGCTTGGCCTCGGCCAACGCCGGGACGGTCCAGGGCTTGCTGTCTGCGTGGGTACTCATGAGCTGATAACCGGTGGCGATAAGCCCCGCATTATCCCCCTATTGGCGCGATCCCGCAGGCCTCGACCCGCATCACAGCATCCCGCACGCGACCCCGTCCCGGAATCACCGCCTCCGGGGCGATCTCGGCCAGTGGCAACAACGCAAACGCGCGCTCATGCAGGTAGGGATGCGGCACCTGCAACTGCGGCAGGTCGATGACCTGTTCGCCATATAGCAGCAGGTCCAGGTCAAGCGTGCGGGGGCCCCAGTGCACGCCGGGCGCGCGGACGCGGCCGAAGCCGCGCTCGATCGCCAGCAGTGCATCCAGCAGGTCCGGGCCGGACAGCGTGGTCTCCAGCAGCGCGGCGGCATTGACGAACGCCGGCTGGTCGAGGTTGCCCCAGGCCGGCGTGCTGTACAGCTGCGAGCGCGCCCGCAAGGTGGTATGCGGCAGCGCGGCCAGCGCCTCGAAGGCATCGCGCAGGGTCTGCGCGGCGTCGCCGAGGTTGGCGCCCAACCCGATGCAGGCCGTGGTCACCGCTTACTCGCCTGCAGCAGCCCCGCCCGGCCGGCGACGGCGGCGGCGACGCTTGCGCGGCGCGCCGTCTTCGCCTTCGCCATCGGCCTGCGCGGCATCCAGCGCCGAATCCAGCTCGGGGCCGGACTGCAGTTGGGCCTCGCGCCAGAACTCCACGTCGGCGGTGTGCTCGCTGGAGGCGACCTGGCGCAGCACCAGGAAGTCATAGGCCGCGCGGAAACGCGGGTGGGTCAGCGTGCGGATCACGCGCTTGCGCTGGCGCGAGCCGAAGCGACCCTGCAGCAGCCAGATCTCCTGCATGGGCAGCGAGAAGCGGCGCGGCAGCGCGATGGTGGTCAGCTGGTGCAGGGTGACGCGGTCGGCCGCGCGTCGCTGCGCCTCTTCCAGCGCCACGCCCTGCTTCTGCAGACTGGCCAGGGCGCGGCAGAATGCCGGCCACAGCAGCAACGCGAACAGGAACGACGGCGACACCGGTTCGTCGTTGGCCACGCGCAGGTCGGTGTTGTGCAGGCCCTCGATGACCATCCGGCGCAGCGCACCGCTGCGGTTGCTGCGCAGCGCCGCGGCGCTCTCGGGGAACATCACGTCGAGCAGGCCGTAACGCTCCAGCCCTTCGAAGCTGGCCACGCCGTGCCCGGACAGGAACAGCTTGAGGACTTCCTCGAACAGGCGCGCCGGTGCGGCTTCGCCGAGCAGGTTGGCCAGCCGCGGCAGCGGCTCGGCACTGGCGTCGTCGATCTGGAAACCGAGCTTGGCGGCCAGGCGCACCGCGCGCAGCATCCGCACCGGGTCTTCCTGGTAGCGCTTTTCAGGATCGCCGATGAGTTTCATCAGGCGCGCCTGCACGTCTTCGAAGCCGCCGGTGTAGTCGCGCACCGAGAAGTCCTCGATCGCGTAGTACAGGGCATTGCAGGTGAAGTCGCGGCGGATCGCGTCGTCCTCGATGCTGCCATAGACGTTGTCGCGGACCAGCATGCCGTTTTCCATCTCGCGGTCGCCGCTGCCGTCATCGATGTTGGCGCGGAAGGTGGCCACTTCGATGATCTCGCGACCGAACACGACATGGGCCAGGCGGAAGCGGCGGCCGATCAGGCGGCAGTTGCGGAACAGCGCCTTGACCTGCTCGGGCGTGGCATCGGTGGCCACGTCGAAGTCCTTGGGGTTGCCGCCGACCAGCAGGTCGCGCACGGCGCCCCCGACGAGGTAACCGGCGAACCCGGAATCACGCAGCCGGTACAACACGCGCAGGGCGTTGGGGCTGATGTCCTTGCGGGAGATGGTGTGCTGGTCGCGCGGAATCACGCGCAGGCTGAACGGTGATGTAGCAGAAGAATTGATGTTGGCGCTTCCGGTTGAGTTTTCGGGATTGCCCAATGGCATCTAGGTCCATATACTAGCGCGCTGCGCAGTTCGCGACAAAGCCTGCTCCCTTCGTCTAGAGGTTAGGACGTGGCCCTCTCAAGGCTAAAACAGGGGTTCGAGTCCCCTAGGGAGCACCAGTCGCGGTGCAGAAAGCCAAAAACCCCGCCCCGGCGGGGTTTTTGCGTTGCAGGGCCGGGCCCGGCTCATCCCTCCATCTGCTCCAGCTCCTTGCCCTTGGTCTCGCGCACGTACCGCAGCACGAAGACGATCGAGACCGCCGCTGCCGCCGTATAGATGCCATACGCCCCGGCCAGGCCGATCCCGGTCAGCAGCACCGGGAAGCTGACGGTAATGGCGAAGTTGGACGTCCACTGCGCCGCGCCGGCCACCGCCAGCCCCGACCCGCGGATCTGGTTGGGGAACATCTCGCCCAGCATGACCCACATCACCGGGCCCCAAGACATGTTGAAGAACACCACGTAGACGTTGGCCGCGACCAGCGCCAGCCGGCCCATGCCATCGGACAGCTGCAGCCGCCCGCCGTCCAGGGTGCCGCTGGCGAAGGCCACGGTGACCAGGGCAAGCGACACGGCCATGCCCAGCGAGCCGATCCACAACAACGGCCGCCGCCCGATCCGGTCGATCAGCACGATGGTCAGCAGGCACGCCCCGATGCTCAGCGCCCCGGACAGCACGTTGATCAACAGCGCGTCGTTCTCCGAGAAGCCGACCGCCTGCCACAGCACCGCACCGTAATAGAAGACCACGTTGATCCCGACCAGCTGCTGGAACACGGCCAGGCCGATGCCGATCCAGACAATCCGGCGCAGCCGCCCGCTGGCCGTGTCGAGCAGGTCCGAGAGCCGCGGGCGGTGCGCCTCGCCGGCCAGCGACCCGTCGATCTCGGCCAGTTTGGCCCTCGCCTCGTCCGGTCCGTACAACCGGGTCAAGACCGCCATCGCCTCGTCCTGCCGGCCCTTCACCACCAGGTAGCGCGGACTCTCGGGAATGCGCAGCAGCAACACCAGGAACAGGCCCGAGGGCAGCGCCTGCATCCAGAACATCCAGCGCCAGGCTTCCTGCCCCAGCCACAGCGGCTCGGTCGAAGCCCCGGCGGCGCGCGCCAACAGGAAGTTGCTGAGGAAGGCACAGAACAGCCCGCTGATGATCGCCATCTGCTGCACCGTGGCCAGGCGCCCGCGATAGCGCGCCGAGGCGACCTCGGCGATATAGGCCGGCGACATCACGCTGGCCGCGCCGACCGCGAAGCCCCCGACCACCCGCGCCAGCACGAATACCGCCGAACTGTGCGCCGCGCCGGCCCCCAGCGCGGACAGCAGGAACATCACCGCGGCGATGATGAGCACCCCGCGCCGGCCGAGCCGATCGCCAAGCCGCCCGGCGAAGAACGCGCCGAACGCACAGCCGAGCAGCATCGAGGCCACTTCGAAGCCGATCCCGGCCTGGCTGGACTGGAAGGTCTGCTTGAGCCCGTCCACGGTGCCATTGATCACGCCGCTGTCGAAGCCGAACAGGAAGCCGCCAATGGTGGCCACGCAGCTGATCAGGACGATGAAGCCGGTGTTCTCGCCGCGGGCGACGGATCGGGGAAGCGCTGTGGACATGGACGCACCTTGCCGGGGAAGGGGGACGGCCGCCAACCGCGCGACCACGGGATGGCCGCAGCGTCGCACAGGTCCGCCCCGCAACACCATGCCGCCCAGCCAGCATGGCCCGGGAACGACGCTCGCTGTCGCGCCGCGCCCGATCCCCACGATCCGTTGCCATCAACGCTGGCAGAATGCCCGACCCGCCGCCGCCTGCCCCGCCCTGATGACGCCTGCCATTTCCGCCACCCCCTCCCTGCTGGTCGACAGCCGTTGTACCCATGGCGAAGGCGCGCTGTGGTCGCCGCGCCGCCAGTGCCTGTTCTGGGTGGACATCAGCGAGCGACGCCTGTGGCAGTACCTCGCCGCCGATGGCAGCCGCCGCCACTGGGACCTGCCCGACCGCCCCGGCTGCCTGGCCGAGGGTGACGACGGGACGCTGCTGCTCGCCCTGGCCGGCTCGCTGCAACGCGCCGACATCGATACCCCGGACGGCACCCTGGCGCTGCAGTGGCTGGCCGACGTGCAGCCGGAGCACCCGGGCACGCGCAGCAACGATGGCCGCACCGACCGCGCCGGCAACCTGGTGTTCGGCACCATGAACGAAGATCCTGCGCGCGAACCGCTGGGGCGCTTCTACCAGTACAGCGCGTGCCGCGGCCTGCGCCCGCTCGACCTGCCCGGCGTGGTGATCCCCAACGCCATCTGCTTCAGTCCCGATGGCGGCACGATGTACTACTGCGACTCGGTGCGCCCGGAAATCTGGTGCTGCGACTACGACCCCGCGCTGGCGCGTTGCCACCGCCCGCGCCTGTTCGCGCGGCTGGAGGACCGCAGCTGGGAACCGGACGGCGCCATCATCGATGCCGAGGGCAGCCTGTGGAATGCGCAGTGGCGCGCGTCGCGCGTGGTGCGCTACGGCGGCGACGGCCGGATCGAGCGGATCGTGCCGATGCCGGTGACCAACCCCACCTGTGTCGCCCTGGGCGGAGCCGACCTGACCACGCTCATGGTGACCAGCTCGCGCCTGGACCACAGCGCCGAAGCGCTGGCGGCCAGCCCGCATGCCGGCGGCGTGTTCGCCATCGAGACCGGCCTCGCCGGCCTGCCCGATGCCCCGTTCCGCTGGTGATCGCGACCGGCCACCCCCTCCGTTGCAGCGCCAAGTGAGATCCAATCCCGCGCCGACGCCCAACCTGTTCTAGAATTGTCCGGCTTACTGTCGGATTCAGATCCAGCCATGCCTTTTGTCGTCACCGAAAACTGCATCAAGTGCAAACACACCGATTGCGTGGAAGTGTGCCCCGTGGATTGCTTCCATGAAGGCCCGAACTTCCTGGTGATCGACCCGGACGAGTGCATCGACTGCACCCTGTGCGAACCGGAATGCCCGGTCAACGCGATCTTCCCCGAAGACGACGTGCCCGCCGGGCAGGAAGTGTTCGTGGGGCTCAATGCCGAACTGGCCAAGGCCTGGCCAGTACTGACCGTGCGCAAGGACCCGCCCGCCGACGCCGGCGACTGGGACGGCAAGCCGGACAAGCTGCCGCTGCTGGAGCGCTGAGCAACGCAGCGTGCGGCACTGAAAAAGGGCGCCATGGGCGCCCTTTTTCATGTCCGGTAGCGCCGAACCACGCTCGGCTATCCCGATCCGGTAGCGCCAAGCCATGCTCGGCCACCCCAGTCGGTAGAGCCGAGCCATGCTCGGCTACCCCAGTCGGTAGAGCCGAGCCATGCTCGGCTGCCCCAATCGGTAGAGCCGAGCCATGCTCGGCTGCCCCAATCCGCTCGGGTGGCCGATCCTGAAGCAGCCGAGCATGGCTCGGCTCTACCAGGGGGCCCGATCGCGGCGCGCCGCACCCCGGATCGCGGCTGCGGACCCGGACAACAACCAGGTCCGCATGCCCTCTTACGGCGCCAGCTTCGCCTTCAGCTCGGCCAGCAGCTTGGTCGGGGCGGCGCCGGTGGCCGGCAGGCCACGCGGATCGACCGCCGAGACGTAGGCGCCCGCTTCCACGCCGACGACGCGGACCAGGAAATCGCTGCCTTCATAGGCCACGTCGTAGGAGCCCAGCAGCTGGGCCTTGCTGGCGATCTTCACGCCGGCCACGCCTTCCAGCGCGGTGCCGACCTTGCCGAACACCTCGTCCTTGCTGCCCGGCACGGTGAAGCCGGCCGCGTTGGCCTGCGACGCAGCAGCCGCCGGTGCCGCGGGGCGGGCCTGCGAGGCCAGCGCGGGGACCTGGGCGGCCGCGCTGCTGCCGGGCACGTTCAGATCCGGCGGGACTTCCAGCGGACGCATTTCCGGGGCCAGCGCATAGTCGCCCTTGGCGCCACGCTTGAAGCAGCCGGTGGTGCCCACCAGGGTGGCGGTGGCCAGAATCGCGAAGGACAGCACGCGGAGGGCGGAAACGGATTGACGCATGTGAATCTCCTGGGTGACCACTGTCGATCAGTGGTTGGATAGTGCTTCCAGCGCACCGATGTCGGTGGCCAGGTGTTCGGCAGCGGCATGGTGGGCCGCGGAAAGGGACAGCAGCGGCAGGCGCAGGCCGTGGCCGATGCCGATCCGGCGCAGCAGGTCCTTGACCGGGATCGGGTTGGGCTCCACCCCGCAGAATGCATGGAACGGTTCCAGGCGGGCATCCCAGGCCTCGGCGGCGTCGCGCTCGCCGGCCGCGGCCAGCGCGCACATGCGCCGGTATGCGCCCGGCAGGGCGTTGGAGCCGACCGAAATCAGGCCGTCGACGCCGGACAGGATCGAGCGCGCCGCGGTGCCGTCATCGCCACTGAGGATGGCAAAGTCCGCCGAACGCAGCGCCAGCAACGCCTGCACGCGACCGACATCGCCCACCGCTTCCTTGATGCCCACGATGTTCGGATGGGCGGCCAGCGCGGCCACGGTCTCCGGCAGCATGTCGCAGCCGGTACGGCCGGGCACGTTGTACAGGATGACCGGCAGGCCGCCCTGGTCGGCCACCGCGCGGTAGTGCGCGATCAGGCCTGCCTGGGTCGGGCGGACATACGGCGGGGTCACCACCAGTGCATGGGTCGCGCCACTGGCGGCCGCGCGGCGGGTCTGCTCGATGGTTTTCGCCGTGCCCGACAGGCCGGTCCCGGCCAGCACCGGCACGCGTCCGGCCACGGTTTTCACCGCGCTGCGCAGCAGCTGGTCGTACTCGTCGTCGGACAAGGTCGCGGCCTCGCCGGTCGAACCGGCCACCACCACCCCGTGAACACCACCCTCCAGTTGCAGGTGCAGCAGGCGCTGCCAACCGTCGGGATCCAATGCGCCATCGGCCTGGAAAGGCGTGGCCAGCGCGGTGATGAGACCGGAAAGGGACAAGGAAACGTTGCTCGGAAGAAAGGGGGCACCCGGTGGGCGTAAACGCCGGCCGGATGCAGGTTGCATGTTACTTGCGGGTCGAAAGCACGGGCAAGTATGCTGGACTCCGGCGAACGTGCCGTCGTCGGCCGTTCAGACTCACCTTGTATCACCCGGAACCACCTTGACCGACACCACGCCGCGGCCTGCGCCGACCGAAAACCATCTCCTGATCAACGCCTACACGACGCATCCGGAGTCCCCCCTGCTGCCCGTCACCCGGCGTATCGCCGACAGCGGCTGCAACCTGGTCGATGCCCGCCTGGCCACCGTCGGCCGCGATGTCTCGGTGACGGCACTGGCCACCGGCTCGTGGGATTCGGTGGCCAAGCTGGAAGCCATGCTCACCCGCCTCGAGCGCGAAGAGGGCCTGAAGCTGGTGTGGTACCGCACCGGCGCCAAGCAGGCGCAGTCCAACCTGCTGCCCTACATCGTGGAAGTGATCGCCGCCGACAAGCCGGGGATCCTGTTCCAGCTGGCCGATTTCTTCGACCGCCAGGGCATCACCATCGAGAACCTGCAGAGCACCCGCTATCGCGCGATGCAGACCGGTGCGGAAATGTTCTCCGCGCAGGTCACGATCGGCGTGCCGGCCAACATGCATATCGCGGCGCTGCGCGACGATTTCCTTGAGTTCTGCGACCACCTGAACCTGGACGCCATCATGGATCCGATGAAGTTCTGATCTTTCGCGCGTTCGTCACGGGCGCGCGATGTTTCATGCAAGTGCAGTGACGCACCGCTGTAACAGCTTTGCCCCAGGCTCCGGAAAAAGGACCTCATGAACATCGGCGACACCCTGGACAGATCCACCCTCGATCTCCCGCTGGCACTGTCCGGCGGTGACACCACCACCCTCGGCACGCTCGCCGGCCAATGGCTTGTCCTGTACTTCTATCCCAAGGACAGCACGCCCGGCTGCACGACCGAAGGCATCGACTTCAACGCCCTGCTCCCGCAGTTCACCCAGGCCGGCGCCCGCGTGTTCGGCGTCTCCCGCGATTCGGTCAAATCCCACGACACCTTCTGCGCCAAGCAGGGCTTCGCCTTCCCGCTGATCAGCGATGGCGACGAAGCGCTGTGCACCGCCTTCGATGTGATCAAGCTGAAGAACATGTACGGCAAGCAGGTGCGTGGCATCGAACGCAGCACCTTCCTGATCTCGCCCGACAGTCGTATCGTGCAGGCGTGGCGCAAGGTCAAGGTGGCCGGCCACGCGGATACCGTGCTTGACGCCCTGAAGGCCGCGAAAACCCAGTGACCAACCCGGCACCCCCCAATGGCCATCACCCTGCCCCGCAGGTCGTGATGGCTTGTCCCTGTTCTGCCACCAGGAAATGACGATGACCCGAGGCAAGCGCATCTACGTTCTGGATACCAACGTGCTCATGCACGATCCGACCGCGCTGTTCAAGTTCGAGGAGCATGATGTCTACCTGCCGATGCAGGTGATCGAAGAGCTGGACAACGGCAAGAAGGGCACCACCGAAGCGAGCCGCAACGCACGCCAGGTCAGCCGTTTCCTCAACGAGCTGGTACAGGCGTCGGGCCTGGACAACCTGGCCGATGGCATCCCGCTGCAGCGCCCCAACGGCCTGCAGCTGCGCGGCAAGCAGAGCGTGGGCCTGCTGCGCTTCCAGACCAGCCACTTCGACGCGGGCAAGAGTTTCGGCGCGGTCATCCCGGACAACGCCATCCTCGGCGCGATCCTGGCGCTGAAGGAGCAGATCCCCGAGATCCCGGTGGTGTTCGTCTCCAAGGACATCAACCTGCGGATCAAGGCGGCGATCGCCGGCATCGTGTCCGAGGATTACGAAAACGACCGCGCGCTCGACG
This sequence comes from Stenotrophomonas sp. BIGb0135, assembly GCF_024810105.1. Lineage (GTDB taxonomy): Bacteria > Pseudomonadota > Gammaproteobacteria > Xanthomonadales > Xanthomonadaceae > Stenotrophomonas > Stenotrophomonas maltophilia_AB. The sequence goes on along the minus strand of NZ_JANUDX010000002.1, from coordinate 619,551 downwards.
ATTTCAGCCTGCTCTACACCGGCGCCACCGAGCTGCCTGAAGACTTCTGGAAGAAGCACACCGACAGCCTGCGCAGCTGGAGCGACAAGGGCCGCACCAGTTACGAGATCATCGCCAGCGAAGACGAGAGCTGGCATCCCAACCAGTACGCCTACCTGCCCGGCGACGATGAAGTCGAACTGCGCGTGGCCAAGGTCGACGGCGACAAGGTCACCCTGTCGCTGGTCAATGATTTCCGCCATGGCAGCCATGCGGTGTGGGGGATCAGCGCGCGCAACCGCGAGCAGAATTTCGCGCTCAACGCACTGATGGACCCGGAGATCGATTTCGTCACCCTGCTCGGCACCGCCGGTACCGGCAAGACCCTGCTGGCACTGGCCGCCGGCCTGGCCCAGACCATGGACCAGCAGCGCTACCGCGAGATCATCATGACCCGCGCCACGGTCAGCGTCGGCGAGGACATCGGCTTCCTGCCCGGCACCGAGGAAGAGAAGATGACCCCGTGGATGGGCGCGCTCACCGACAACCTGGAAGTGCTCACCCACACCCAGGAAGGCGGCGCGTGGGGCCGTGCGGCAACCAACGACCTGATCGCCAGCCGGATCAAGATCCGTTCGCTCAATTTCATGCGCGGGCGTACCTTCCTGTCGCGTTACCTGATCCTGGACGAAGCACAGAACCTCACCCCCAAGCAGATGAAGACCCTGATCACCCGTGCCGGCCCCGGCACCAAGATCGTCTGCCTGGGCAACGTCGAACAGATCGACACCCCGTACCTGACCGAGACCACCTCGGGCCTGACCTACGCGGTGGACCGCTTCAAGAACTGGCCGCACAGCGCCCATGTCACGCTGCGCCGTGGCGAGCGTTCGCGCTTGGCCGACTACGCTTCGGAGGTGTTGTGAACCAGTCCCTGTCCCGTGCCGTCCTGCCGCTGGCGCTTGCCGCGCTGGTGGCCGCGTGCACGCCCGCCAACACGCGGCCGGGCGCCAGCGTCCCGACCGCGGTCAAGACCGGCCAGTCCTGGGTGGTGACGCGACCGATCGTCGCCGCCCAGGTGCTCGATACCTGCTCGCGCGACAGTCCCGGCCGCGAGGCCGGGCGGGTCACCGGCTACTGGGCGCCCAGCCGCAAGGAGGTCGAACAGCTGGAGGCAGCCCTGCCTACCCTGGAGGCACAGGTGCCCAAGGCCGTTGATTTCGATCGCCAGTACGTCGGCATCGAAATGAACGGACGCAAGCTGATCTACCTCAATGCCTTCCACCTGCCCGACGATGCCGACATCGATCCGGCGCGCGAGGCGATCCGGGTCTGCGACGGGGGCCGCCAGTTCTGGGGCGCCGTATTCGATCCGGCCAGCGCGCAGTTCACCGACGTCCGCTTCAACGGCGCGCTCGACACCCCCTGAGCCTGCCGTGGCCACGCCCATCCAGGCTCGATGAGCATCCGGCTGCCCACCTGGGTCTGGATCGGCGCGGTCGCGTTGTCGTGCGTGGCCGGCATGGTCAACGTGGTCGGCTTCCTGGGGTTCGAACACCAGGCGGTCAGCCACATGACCGGCACCACCAGCCAGCTCGGCATGGCGCTGGCGCAGGGCGACTGGCGCGTGGTCGGGCACCTGTGGGGCCTGCTCATCGCGTTCTGCCTGGGCGCGATGCTCAGCGGCATGATCATCCAGGACAGCGCGCTGCAGCTGGGCCGGCGCTACGGCGTGGTCCTCACTTTGGAATCGCTGTTGCTGCTGGCGGCCATTCCCCTGTTCAAGCAGCAGCAGATCTGGGGCGCATTGGCCGCCGCCATGGCCTGCGGCCTGCAGAACGCCATGGCCACCACCTTCAGCGGCGCGGTGGTGCGCACCACCCACCTCAGCGGCATGTTCACCGACCTGGGCATCGGCCTGGGCCACCTGCTGCGTGGCCTGCCCCTGCCGATCCGGCGCCTCACCCTGAGCGGGTTGATCGTCAGCGGCTTCCTCGCCGGCGGCGTGATCGGCGCAGCGTTGTTCCTCCGCTTCGGCTACGACGCCCTGCTCGCCCCGGCGCTGCTGACCGGCTGCACCGGCCTGGGCTACGTGCTGTACCGGCAATGGGTGCTGCTGCGCCGGCCCTGAAGCAATGCCGCGGCAAACATTGCACAATCAGCGCATGACCCCGCCCGCCCCTGTTTCCGCCCTGACCATCGCCGGTTCCGATTCCGGCGGCGGTGCCGGCATCCAGGCCGACCTCAAGGCCTTCGCCGCGCACCGCGTCCATGGCCTGTCCGCGATTGCCGCCCTGACCGCGCAGAACACGCGGGGGGTGACCGCCGTGCACGTGCCGCCGCTGGACTTCCTGCACGCGCAGATCGAGGCCTGCTTCGCCGACTTCGACATCCATGCGGTGAAGCTGGGCATGCTCGCCAATGCGGAGGTGATCGAGCTCGTTGCCAGCGCGCTGGAGCGCCATCGCCCCACCCACGTCGTGCTCGACCCGGTCATGGTCGCCACCAGCGGCGCCAGGCTGCTGGAGGAGAGCGCGCTGCGGGCCATGCGTGAGCGACTGCTGCCGCTGGCCACGCTGCTGACCCCGAACATTCCCGAAGCCGAGCTGCTGCTCGGGCGCACGATCAGCAGCGCCGACGATGCCGAGAACGCCGCCGCCGCGCTGCTCGACCTTGGCGCTGGCGCGGTGCTGCTCAAGGGCGGCCACCTGCATGAAGGCCCGCGCGTGATCGACCGCTATTTCGATGGTGTCAGCCACGAAGAGTTCATCCATGCGCGCTTGCCGGTCGATGCACATGGCACCGGTTGCACGCTGGCCTCGGCCATCGCCGCGCAGCTGTGCCAGGGCCTGTCGCTGCCCAATGCCTGCGAGGCGGCGATCGACTACGTCGCGCGCGGCCTGCAGGGCGGCTACTACCCGGGCCGCAGCGAGGTCGTGGTAATCGACCACTTCGGCGCAGCGCGACCGGCATGATCGACGCGCTCGCCGTACCGATCACCGCCGCCGACGGCCACCGTTTCGAACTGCTCGCCCGGGTACCCGCGCAGCCGCGCGCACACCTGTTGTGGTTGCCCGCGCTGGGCGTGGCCGCGCGCCATTACCTGCCGCTGGCCGATGCCTTGGCCGCACATGGCGTGGCGGTGTACCTGCACGAGTGGCGCGGCAACGGCAGCAGCAGCCTGCGCCCCTCACGCACGCAGGATTGGGGCTATCGCGAGCTGCTCACGCTCGACCTGCCCGCCAGCCTGGCCCAGCTCGCTGCGGGCGCCCCCACCCAAGGCGTCATTGGCGGTCACAGCCTCGGCGGACAGCTGGCCTGCTGTTTCGCCGGGCAGCATCCCGGTGTTTTCCAACGCCTGTGGCTGGTCGCCAGTGGCACGCCCTACTGGCGCACCTTCCCGGCCCCGCGCGGCTGGACCCTGCCGCTGATCTACCGGTTCCTGCCGTGGCTGGCACACCGCCAGGGCGTGCTGCCCGGTCGTCGGCTCGGCTTCGGCGGCACCGAGGCGCGCGGCCTGATCACCGACTGGGCCAAGGTGGGGCTGAACAACCGCTATGCCGGCGCGGGCATTGGCGAGGATCTTGAAGCCGGGCTGCGTGGGGTGTGTGCGCGCGCCACCGCCGTGGTGATGGAACAGGACTGGCTGGCACCGGCCACCTCCATGCACGGCCTGCTGGCCAAGATGCCGCAGACGACCGCCACGCTCAGCGTGGTGTCGCCCGCCGCGCTTGGCGTGCGTGCGGATCACTTCGCCTGGATGACCGCCCCGCAGGCCGTGGCCGCGCTGCTGTTTCATTCATTGGAATGAAGACCTTCACAAAAGCGTTGACGAATGCGGCCTGCATCCGCATAATTCCGCTCCTGTTGACGCGCCCGTAGCTCAGTTGGATAGAGTACCTGGCTACGAACCAGGCGGTCGGGAGTTCGAATCTCTCCGGGCGCACCATCAACAGGTTGCCGGCTCCGCCGCCGGCATCAGCAGTACAACGTGATGTAAATGCGCCCGTAGCTCAGTTGGATAGAGTACCTGGCTACGAACCAGGCGGTCGGGAGTTCGAATCTCTCCGGGCGCACCATTACATCGCGCGGCAGGCCTGCCCTGCCCTCTTGTCGAATGTGGCGACACACCGACGGGAAATACAACCAGACAATGCAAATGCGCCCGTAGCTCAGTTGGATAGAGTACCTGGCTACGAACCAGGCGGTCGGGAGTTCGAATCTCTCCGGGCGCACCATTGCATCGACGAAGACGGCAGCCATCGGCTGCTGTTTTTTTTTGCTTCTTCGCTCCCATGCGGGGCAAGCACGAAGCGCGCCTTGGATCTTTTCCCGCGCGGCCGTTTGGCGAGCCGGTGGGCCGGGCGCCGGGCCCGACCCACCTGCTGACACAGGAAGAGCCTGGCTTCGGCATGCGTACCGCAAGCCGAGCCCCGCAGTGGCCGGTACGGGGCCCAAACACTCGCGACACACCCGGAGCGAAGACACCGCTCGATGCATGCGGGGCAGTGTGCCCGGAGCGGGCCAACGGCCGGCACTACCCGACGACGGAACGGCGCATCACCCGCGCGGCGTGGCCGCCACCTGCGCCATCGCCATCCGGTCTGCCTCGCGCGGGATCTCCGGCGCCGCGCACCGCGCGCCGGCACGCGCTTCCTGCGCGAGCCAGTCGTCGACCACCCCGCCCAGCAAATCCACCCGCAACGGCAGGGTGATGTGGTCTTCGCCGCGCATCTCGATGTAATGCACCCGCGGACTCGCCGCCGCCAGCCGTCGCCCCTGGCTCACCTGCACATGCTGGTCGTCCTGGCCATGCAGCAGCAGCACGCAGGCGCGCGTGTCGGCCAGCGCGCGCGTCACATCGACACGATCCAGGTCCAGGTCCAGCCGCTGGCTGGCAGCCACGATGACCTGGTTGATGTCCTGGCCGCCGTAGCGCCAGCGGCCGTAGGCAGCCATCGCCTGCGCCTTCCAGGCGGTCGGCTGCAGCGACATGAGGTGCGGGATCATGCTGCGGATCGCATCACCGGCATTGGCGAATGACTCCATCGCCACCACGCCGGCAACCTGGTCGCCGAGCTTGTCGGCGGTGAACAGCGCGGTGGCCGCACCGTAGGAGACGCCGAACAGATACAGCGGCCCGACCACCTCCCCGCGCGCCTTCAGCGCGGCGATGACATCGACCACGTCATCCGATTCGAAGGTCCCGTAACCGGACGGGCCCGCACCGGAACGGCCATGGTTGCGCAGGTCGATGGTGACCACCCGGTAGCCGGACTGCGCCAACTGCAGCGACCACGGCAGCATCGCATCACCGTTCATCATCCAGCCGTGCAGCAGCACCACCGTGCCGCGCGGCGCCTGCGGCTGGAACGGGTGCGGCAGGTCCAACGCCATGCCGGTACGCAGCGGCTCGCCGTTGTCGTGCTGCTGGGGCAGATACTCATACCGCACCCCGTACTGACCGGGATCGAACGCACGCCAGAAGATCGGCACGCCGGCGCGGCCGGTGACCCGACCATGGCGGTTGGGGACGCTGTCCACCGCTTCGGCGATGCGCGGCATGTCCAGCAGCGTGGACACGCCACCGGGCGCGATCAGCCGATCGCTCAGCGAGGTGGAGGCAGCGGTGGAGGTCAGGGAGGAGCAGGCAGCCAGCCACAGGCCGGCCCCGGCCAGCAGCAACAGCAGCAAGCGCTTCATGGGGATAGGGGCGAAAAACCAGACGAGTCCGACAGGTTACCGATGGTGCCGGCGGCGCTCTATCGCATCCGGATGACCATTCAATGACAGCGCAGGAGGCATTCAGCCACCTCCCGCTGCGGTGGCTCAGCCCAGCCAGCCCTCCATGGTCGGCCACCAGCCTGCCAACACCGCCGGCCGCTGCATGCGCTCGCGCCACCACGTCAGCGCGGCCCCCTCCTCGCCGGTGCGCCAGGCCAGCCAGAACGTCTCGTCCGGCTTGGGCTCCTCCACCTGTTTGATCACCAGCCTGCCATCCCGAACCGCCTGCCGGACGTATGGCTCGGGCAGGAAGCCGAAGCCCAGCCCGGCGCACTGCAAACGGAATTTGCTGACCATGTCCGGCACGGTGACCGTCTCCTGCCCCATCAGCAGCCCGACCGTGCGCGGCAGCAGCCGCCGTGCCGAATCGGCCACGGCGATCGCGCAGTGGGCGGCCAGCTGCTCACGGCCCAGCGGCTCGGGCGCAGCCGCCAATGGATGGGAGGGCGACACGGCGAACACGAACTGCACCACGCCCATCGGCTCGACGACATAGCCCCCGCCACTGGGCCCCTCACCCGCCGCACCGACCAGCAGATCCGCACGTCGGTCCAGCAGCGCTTCCCAGGTGCCCGACAGCGATTCACTGATCAGCCGCATCCGGGTCTGTTCGGCCACCGCGTTGAAGGCACGCACGTCCTCGGCCAGCAGCGCCGGCACGAACATCGAGTCGACCGCCACCGTCAGCTCGGCCTCCCAGCCGGACGCCACCCGCCGCACGCGCATCTCCAGCTCCCGCGCCGCCCGCAGCAGATGGCGCCCCTCCTCCAGCAGTGCCTCGCCCGCCGGGGTCAGGTGCGCGCGCGGGCCCACCCGGTCGAACAGCTGTACGCCCAGGTCCTCCTCCAGCTTGGAGACGGTATAGGAGATGGTCGAGGGCACCTTGTGCAGGGCCTTGCCGGCGGCGGCGAACGAGCCGCGGCGGTCGATGGCGTCCAGGATCTGCAGGGCGTCTAGACTGAGCTTGAGCATTCGAATTTTTCGATGATGGCTTGCGAAACTATCCGTTTTTCAACGCGCCGGAGCAAGCGGATACTGGCCGCAACAGGAAAGGGACCGGCACCCGCCGCCCTGAACCACCATCGAAACCGTCGAACACCGAGGAGATTCACCATGCTGCAGATCCGCAAGAGCAACACCCGTGGCAAGGCCGACCATGGCTGGCTGAACTCCATGCACACCTTCTCCTTCGCCAACTACTACGACCCGCGCTACACCAGCTTCGGCCCGCTGCGGGTGATCAATGAAGACCGCGTCCAGGGTGGCCAGGGCTTCGGCACGCACAGCCACAGCAACATGGAGATCATCTCCTACGTGCTGGGCGGGGCGCTGGAGCACAAGGATTCGATGGGCACCGGCTCGGTGCTGCGGTATGGCGACGTGCAGCGCATGAGCGCGGGCAGCGGGGTCAGCCACAGCGAGTTCAACCACTCCGCCGACGAGGCGGTGCACTTCCTGCAGATCTGGCTGTTCCCCGACCAGGAGAACATCACCCCGAGCTACCAGGAAACGCATTTCGCGCCGGACACCAAGCGCGGCCAGCTGCGCCTGATCGCCTCGCGCGATGGTCGTGAGGGCTCACTGCTGATCCACCAGGACGCGAACATCTACGCCACGATCCTGGACGGCGACGACCGCGTCCACCTGCCGCTGGCCCCGCGCCGTGGTGCCTATGTGCAGGTTGCCCGCGGGCAGCTGCAGGTCAACGGCATCACGTTGGACACCGGCGACGCACTGCAGGTCACCGACGAGGCGCAGCTGACGCTGGAAAACGCCAACGACGCGGAAGTGATCGTGTTCGAGCTGGCCCTGTAACCACCTGGCCGCAGACGCCGACACCCCGGTTGCCCGGGGTGTCGTTGGTGGCCTGGATCAGAACCTGTAGTTCAGGGTCAGGCGCACGTTGCGCGGCTCACCCCAGGTGTAGGTGCTGTACCAGCTGAAGATCGTGTAGTAGTGCTTGTCCAGCAGGTTGTTGACGTTGAGCGTCGCCGAGAGCTGGTCGTTGAACTGGTACCGCGCCATCGCATCGAGCAGCCAGTAGGGCTCGGTGCGGTGGACCTGGCTTCCGCCGGTGGCCGGGTTGGTGATCGTGCCGAACGTGCTGCCCTGCCAGCGCGCGCCGCCGCCGACGCTCCAGCCGTCGGCCGCACCGGTGAGGCGATAGCTGGTGTGCACGCTGAACTGATCTTCCGGCTCCAGCGTGGAGACCTTGGTGGACTGCTGGCGCGCGATCTTGTGCGCGTAACCGCCCTGGATCTGCCAACCTGGCGCCAACTGGCCCGATACCTCCAGCTCATAGCCCTTGGTGCGCACGCCCATCAGGCCTTCATAGGCGATCCCGCCACTCGGCGTCCTGCCGCCGGTCGGCTGCGCGTAGTTGTCCTGCTCCAGCTGGAACACCGCCGCACTGGCGTTGAGGCGACCCTCGTAGAACTCCGCCTTCAGGCCGGCTTCGTAGCTGCGCCCTTCCAGCGGATCCAGCACCCGGCCCTGCTCGTCCTGGTTGCCCTGCGGCTTGAAGATGGTGCTGTAGCTGGCGAACACCGAGAAGTTGCGGTTGAGGTCGTACACCAGGCCGGCGTATGGCACGACCACGCCGCTCTCATCGGTGTCCGGGGATGTGTAGTTGGCGATGCGGCTGCCGACGATCAGCTTGAGCGGATCGGCCAGGTCGAAACGGCCCACCACATAGGCACCGCTTTCGCGGGTGACCTGGTTGTCACCGTAGCCCCACTGCCAATCCGGCTCGGGTACATCGCCAGTCCATGCGTAGTAGTCGGCGACGTCACTCACGTAGCCCGGCTGCGGCGAGTAGCCGTTGTTGACCCAGCGCTTGCGCGACACGCTGCCTCCGACCACCAGCTCATGCTGCCGGCCGAACCACTCGAACTTTCCGCTGACGTACAGATCGGCCGCGTTGCTGGTGGTCTTGCCGATGTACTGGCCCAGCCACATGCTCACGCCCTCCCCGGTGACCGGATCCGGGTTGCCACCGGCCGCGGCGCCCAGCGAGGCGTCATAGCCGTTGACCTGGTGGTTGAGCTGCAGCTTGGCGACCCAGTCATTGCCGAAGGTGTGTTCCAGCGTGGCGAAGCCGGTGCGGGCGTACTGGCCCCAGCGGCTCCAGCGCGCGCCGTTGTTGAACGCGCGCGGCATGTCGTTGAAGTTGCCTGCACTGTCCAGCAGGGGAATACCGCCCCAGCTGGAGCCTTCCGGATCGCTGTCCTGGTAATCGGCACCGACGGTCAGCAGCGTGCTCTCGCCGAGGTCGGCTTCGAGGATGCCGTAGAACACCTCATTGCTGCGCTGGTAGTGGTCGACGTTGGAATGCTTGTCCTGGTAGGCGCCCACGACGCGGCCGCGCACGCGCCCGCTCCCGGTGAGCGGGCCACCGACATCGACCTCGGCGCGGTAGCTGTCCCAGGAACCGACGCCCAGCGTGGCACTGCCGGCCAGCTCGCGGGTGGGCTTCTTGCGCACCAGGTTGATGGTCGCGCCCGGGTCGCCCATGCCGGTGAGCAGGCCGGTGGCGCCCTTGAGCACTTCCACGCGATCGTAGATGGCCATGTCGCTGAGCGTGTTGCCGGCCGAATACGCCGAATCGCGCGCCATCGGAATGCCGTCGTACTGGAAATTCTGCACCGCGAAGCCGCGCGCGTAGTACTCGGTGCGCTCGCTGTCGTAGGTGACGATGCTCACGCCCGGCGTGACCTTCATGACGTCATCGATGCCGTTGAGGGCGAAGTCGTTCATTTCCTGCCGCGTAATCACGCTGATCGACTGCGGGGTCTGGCGCGGGCTGAGCACCAGACGGGTCGCGGTGGCGATCGTGCCGGGCGTGTAGGAATCACTGCCTTCCGTCACGGTGCCGAGCTGATTGGCGGTGACCTGCACGGTCTGCAACGTCTGCGCACTGTCGGCGGGGGGCGCATCTTCCGCGCGCACGCTGGCGGGCGTCGTGGCCAGGCCAAGCGCGGCGGACAGCGCCAGTGTCAGGACGGAGGACGACGGGGTGACGGGACGGCGACCGGCAAGGGTCGGGACAACACGCAACGGAGCAACGGACACGGCAACGCCTCCAGAGGCAGGATGGGAATCCTCTGGCGGCGGCTGGAGGTAACGATGGGCCGCATGATGCCGCATCTGCGGCTGCGGCGAAAGGCACCGGCTATCGCTGGATGCTGGAGCGCGCGATTGCGCGACGCTCCACCCGCCGCGTGCACGAACTCAATTGGCCTGGCGGCAGTCGCGCAGATGGACCCGGGACGGCCCGACGTCATCCACGGTGCCGGCCAAGGTCACCCAGTCATTCGGGCGCAACGTCCCGGCCAGGGCAGATTGATCGTCCGCCAGGGTGCACTCGACCGCGTAGTTGGCCCGGTTGCTGTCCCGGCCCTCGCGCAGGCGCAGCACCCCCTTCTTGCGGGTCACCAGATACGCCACCTCCACCGTCTTCCTGTCCAGCGGATCGACCGTGACCGTATAGACCTGCCCATCGATGCGCAGGCGCTGCCCGAGAAAGCGGATCTGCATCGGCTGGTACCCGGCATGCGGCGCCATCTTCCCGGTGAACGCGCCCTTCAGCCCGCTGGCATTGAGCGAGCGCTGCGTCGCCTCGCTCTCCTTCTCCAACGCGACCGACAACGAGACCGCATCGATATCGATCACCTTGTCCGTGCCGCTGGCGCTGCGGGCCGCCGCGGCGATGGCGGCGCCCTCCTTGCCGGGCTTGAGCGAGTTCAGCAGGCCACACATTGCCGTCCGCGCGTTTTCCGGTGTCATGGTCTGGCCCGGCGCCAACCGTGTCCGCAGCGAGACCTGACCGCCCGCCTCGGCCGTGGTCAGCACCACCAGCGGCGGATTGGCACTGTTCGCCACCAGGTACAGCGTGCCCTTCTTCGGCGTGATCAGGTCGTTGCCGACCACGAACTTTTCCCGCACCGCGCCCGCACGGACCTGGCCCAGGGCGCTGTCCACCGCCAGGCCCGGGACCGTCACCTGCGCGATGTAGACCTGCCCGTTGCGCGCATCGCCCACGATCTGGAGCCCGGCGTCGCAGCTGGCAGCGTGTGCCGCCGACGTCGAGGCCAGCAGCGCGATGGCAAGAAGGCGGATCCTGTAATTCGGCATGCACATGCTCCCTGTGGATGGCGTGGAAGGGATTCCTTTCCTGCCCGAGGGCCTGATCTTAAGTCAGCCCGGCGGCACGACACCATGAAGTAGGCCGGGCACCGGAAAGGGTGCCCGGCCTGCCCAGCGCCGACGCAACTCACCCTGCGGGAACGGGCGCATCTTCGGCGATCAGTCGCTCCTGCTTGAGCTCGGCCCACAGCCCGGACGGCACCGCGATCGCCATCGAGGCCACGTTGGCCTGCACCTGTTCGGCAGTGCGGGCACCGGGAATGATCGCCGAAACCACCTCAGGCGCGTCGGCGAACTGCAGCGCCACCGTGCGCAGGTCCACGCCGTGACGGTCGCAGACGGCCTGCACCTTCGCGCGCTTTTCCGGTGCCCACGACGGCACCGTGCCGTCATAAAGATACCGGTCGCGACCGGCCAGGTAGCCCGCCAACAGCGGCGAACCCACCACCACCGACGCGCCGTGTGCGGCGATCTTCGGGAAGGTCGCATGCAGGGCCTCGTCATGGTCCAGCAGCGAGTACTGGCAGGCCAGCAGGAAGATGTCCGGGTCCGCTTCGGCGATCGCGCGCAGGGCGGGCTCGGGGCGATTGACGCCGAACCCCCAGGCCTTGATCAGCCCCTCCTCGCGCATCCGGGTCAACGCCGGCATCGCGCCCTTCGCAGCCTCGGCGAAACGCTGCTCCCACGGCATCCCGAGATCTTTTTCGTTGTCCGGCGACAGGTCGTGGATGAACACCACGTCCAGCTGCGAGACACCGAGCCGGTTGAGGCTGTCCTCGACCGAACGGCGCACGCCATCGGCGGAATAGTCGTAGCGGTAGTGGAACGGCGACGGGTCCTGCCACATCGTGTCCTGCAGTTCGCCACGGGTTGCGGTCAGCAACCGCCCCACCTTGGTGGACAAGGTGTAATCGCGCGCCGGGTGGGTATGCAGATGATGACCATACCGCCGCTCGCTCAGACCCAGCCCGTACCACGGCGAGGTATCGAAACAGCGCACGCCTGCCGCATATGCGGCTGCCAGCGTCTGCTCGCTCTGCGCATCGGTGCTGGCCGCGAATCCGTTGCCGATCGCCACCCCGCCCAGTCCCAGGCGGGTCAGCGGGCGGTAGCGGCCGCCCGGCTGCGCGGGGTTGCCCCGCAATGGCGTCGCCGCCGCTCGGCCCCGGGTGGGCAGCACGCTGCCCGGGCCGGCGGCCTGCGCCATCAACGGCGAGGCGGCGAGCGCCGCGGTACCGGCAGCGGCAACGGAGAGGAAGTGGCGACGTGTATTCACGGCGACTCCTGTTTCTGCGGGGGAAGCAGACAGCTTCGCAGAGCGGTGGTGCAGAGCATGCCTGCGCCGCGTCAAGGCAGCGGTAACAGTTCGCCTTCCCGTCTTGCCGTTGCTCAGCCCTGGTCCGCGCCAGCGGCGAGCAGCATCGACTCGATCTCGCGGTAGCCGCGCCGGCGCGCATGCTGCAAGGGGGTGACGCCGTCACCGTCGGCCAGGTTCACATCCGCCTTCGCGTCGATCAGCTGACGGACGATCTGCACGTGCCGGGGACCGCCATCACTCAGGATGATCGCCTCCAGCAGTGCAGTCCATTGCAGGTTGTTGACGTGATCCACATTGACGCCGGCCGCGATGAGCATCGCCACCGCCTGCACATGCCCGCGTTCGGCAGCCGGAATGAGTGCGGTGCCCCCGTAGCGGTTGGTGCTCTTCAGATCCGCGCCGGCCGCCAGGGTCGCCTGCAGGATTTCCAGATGCCCTCGCGCCCCGGCGTAGAGGTACGGGCTGTCGTGGATCGCATCCTTGGCATTCACGTCGGCACCGGCCTGGATCAGCGCACGCGCTGCATCCACGTGGTTGTGGCGGGTGGCCACCAGCAGCGGCGTCGCCTTGGCTGCATCGCGTGCGTCCACCGCCGCGCCCTGCCCCAGCAGCGTCCGCACGGCCGCATCATTGCCTTTTTCCGCCGCCCGATGCAGGCGCTCGTCCAACGATGCAGCACTGACCGGCATGACCATGCCCATCAGCATGCCCAGGACCACCCAGCCACGTAGCGACATCCGTTGAATCGACATTCTTGCTCCTTACGCCGGCAGCGCCAGGGGATGTCGGCGCTCGACAAGAACGTAGCCGAGCCGCCGTTGCAGCACCAATGAAGAATGCGGATCGAGGTCATGTGCCGTTCGAATAGTCCCGCCGAGCCCCCCCTCCCGACGTCATGCGAGGCTGCGCTGTAGTCACTACGAAAACGCATCCCCTGCTGCATCACACCTCATGTGGCGTGCGTGATCTCGCGCCAGGCGGCGGCGTTCCACCGCGCCGGGCTGGCAGCGGCGGCACCTGCAGCGGCGCGGCGGGTCTGCGCGAGGACTACGGCGATCACTGCTACACCGCCTGCCTGATCGACCCGAATGGGCACAGGATCAAGGCGGTGATCCACGCACCGATCCAGTCGCCCGGCAGCGCGAGCCCGCCCCGCGCGAGCCAAAGAAAAAGGCCTCCGTGCTCGCGCACGGAGGCCTTTTCTACTACTGGCGGAGCGGGAGGGATTCGAACCCTCGATAGAGTTTTAAGCCCTATACTCCCTTAGCAGGGGAGCCCCTTCAGCCACTCGGGCACCGCTCCAGTGTTCTGGTTCCGCCGCTGCCGTGTTTCATCTCAGCGGGGGCGCGAATAATAACGTTTTCCGCGCCCGAAGGTAAAGCCTTAATCCGAAGAATTTTCACTTCCGGATGCATTGGGCTCATCGCCGCGCTGGATCCGCTGGTAAATCTCTTCGCGGTGCACGGCCACGTCCTTCGGAGCGGTGATACCGATACGCACCTGGTTGCCCTTGACGCCGAGCACGGTCACGCTGACCGAGTCACCGATCATCAGGGTTTCGCCTACGCGGCGAGTCAGGATCAACATTTTTGCAAGTCTCCAGGGAACCGGTGGATCTTCCCCACCGGCTCGGCGCCCAGCCAAGGAACGCCACACGACAAAGGGAAAGGATTCGCCATAGTACCGTCAGGCCTCCCGCCCCTTCAAGGAGCAGGAGGCTTCAGGGTGTTCAGATACGGGGGGTGACCCAACCCACGACTGCGGCAAGCGCAGAAGCAAGGGCGGGCCCGTCCTCGCCACCACCCTGGGCGAGATCCGGGCGGCCGCCGCCCTTGCCCCCGATCTGACTGGCGATGTGGGACAACAGTTCCCCGGCCTTGACCTTGCCCATTGCACTGCCGTTCACGCCCGCAACCAGCGCGGCCTTGCCGTCCTGGGTGCCGGCCAGCACGATCACCGCATCGCCCAGCTGCTGCTTGAGGCGGTCCATCGCGTCGCGCAGCGCCTTGGCATCGAAGCCTTCCAGGCGCGAGGCCAGGATCTTGACGCCATTGACCTCCACCGCCGCCGCACCGAGATCGGCGGTGGCACCGGCGGCCTGCTTGGCCTTGAGTGCGTCCAGTTCGCGTTCGAGCTTCTTCTGGCGCTCACCGAGCTGGCGGATCTTGTCGACCACGTCGCCGGCATTGCCGCCGAGCAGTGCGGCCGCTTCACTCAGCTGCGCTTCCTCATGGGCCACGTAATCCAGGGCGCCCTGCCCGGTCACCGCTTCGATGCGGCGCACGCCCGAGGACACGCCGCCTTCGGAGGTGATCTTGAACAGGCCGATGTCGCCCGTGCGCGAGACATGCGTACCGCCACACAGTTCGGTGGAGTAGTCGCCCATCTTCAGCACGCGCACATGCTCGCCGTACTTCTCGCCGAACAGCGCCATCGCGCCGAAGTCGAGCGCTTCCTGCATGCCCATGGTGTGGACTTCAGCGGCGTTGTTGGCACGCACCTGCTCGTTGACCTTGCGCTCGATGACCGCCAGGTCCCCGGCGCTGATCGGCGCGAAGTGCGAGAAGTCGAAGCGGAGGCGATCGGGCGCGACCAGCGAGCCCTTCTGCTGCACGTGGGTGCCCAGCACTTCGCGCAGGGCGGCATGCAGCAGGTGGGTGGCCGAGTGGTTGAGGATGGTCGCGCCGCGGCGCTGGCCATCCACCTGGCCGGACAGCACGTCGCCGACCTTGAGGCTGCCCTCGGTGAGCTTGCCCACGTGCCCATGGAACTGGCCCGCGAACTTCTGGGTGTCGCTGACGTCCACCTGCACGCCGGCGCCGGACAGGGTGCCGTTGTCGCCGACCTGGCCACCGGACTCGGCGTAGAACGGGGTCTGCTGGGTCAGCACGATGACGTCGTCACCGGCCTGGGCACGCTCCACCGGGCGGCCATCCTTGAGGATGGCGACCACGGTGAGGTCGTCGGCCTGCAGACGGTCGTACCCGAGGAACACGGTCGGCTTGAGCGTGGCGACCAGATCGGCCGACAGGGTCACGCCACCGCCAAACTTGCCGGCCGCGCGCGCGGTCTCGCGCTGGGTGTCCATCGCGGCATTGAAGCCGTCGATGTCCACGGTCAGGTTGCGCTCGCGCGCGATGTCCTGGGTGAGATCGAGCGGGAAGCCGTAGGTGTCGTACAGGCGGAACGCATCCGCGCCCGGGATCACGCCATTGCCGACCTTGGCCGCCACGTCGTCGAAGATCTTCATGCCCGAGTCGAGCGTTTCAGCGAAACGCTCTTCTTCGGCCTGCAGGGCGCGCACGACGGTGTCGGCCTGCGCCGGCAGTTCCGGATAGGCCACGCCCATCTGCTCGACCAGCGTCGGCACCAGCTTGCTGAAGAACGGCTGGCGCACGCCCAGCATCCAGCCATGGCGCAGGGCGCGGCGGATGATCCGGCGCAGCACGTAGCCGCGACCTTCGTTGGACGGCAGCACGCCATCGACGATCAGGAACGAGCAGGCGCGGATGTGATCGGCGATCACGCGCAGCGACTTGTTCTCCAGATCGGCCATGCCGGTCAGTTCGCTGGCCTTGCGGATCAGCGCCTGGAACAGGTCGATTTCATAGTTGGTGTGGACGTGCTGCAGGATCGCGGCCAGACGCTCCAGGCCCATGCCGGTATCCACGCACGGGGCCGGCAGCGGTACCAGGGTGCCGTCGGGCTGGCGGTCGAACTGCATGAAGACCAGGTTCCAGATCTCGATGAAGCGGTCGCCGTCTTCATCCGGCGAGCCCGGCGGGCCACCGGCGATGTGGTCGCCATGGTCGTAGAAGATCTCGGTGCACGGGCCGCACGGGCCGGTTTCGGCCATCTGCCAGAAGTTGTCCGAGGCAAACGGCGCGCCCTTGTTGTCGCCGATGCGCACGATCCGGTCTTCCGGAATGCCGATCATGTCGCGCCACAGCGCGTAGGCCTCGTCATCGGTCTGGTAGACGGTGACCAGCAGACGCTCGGCGGGCAACTTCCAGACCTGGGTCAACAGCTCCCACGCCCAGGCGATGGCATCCTTCTTGAAGTAGTCGCCGAACGACCAGTTGCCCAGCATTTCGAAGAAGGTGTGGTGGCGCGCGGTATAGCCGACCTGGTCCAGATCGTTGTGCTTGCCACCGGCGCGCAGGCAGCGCTGGACGTCCGCGGCGCGCACGTAGCTGCGCTTCTCGGCGCCAAGGAAGACGTCCTTGAACTGCACCATGCCGGAGTTGGTGAACAGCAGGGTCGGATCATTGCCCGGCACCAGCGGCGCCGACGGCACGATGGTGTGGCCCTTTCCCTTGAAGAATTCAAGGAAATCGCTGCGGATCTGGGAGGTAGTGAATTTGACGGATGCGTTCATGGGGGCTGGCTTTGTGCGGGCCGGCCGGTCCTTGGCACACAGCCCCAATGGCCGGGTGTCGCTGCAGGACCGCCGAAACCACAAAGGGTATCAGGCCCGGAGCCCTCAGTCGTCAGGGTCGTAACGGGTGGCGCGGCGGATGGTATCCCCGTCGAAGCCCCGCCGGGCCAGCAGATCGGCCGCTTTCCGGCGCTGGGCCAGCTCCTGCGGGCCGCCGTCGCCGAAGCGGCGGCAGACCAGATCACGCGCATTCTCGCCCCAATCGCCCTCGAAGGTGTCCATGGCCAGGGCGATCTGCTCGCTGTCCAGGCCGTGGGTACCCAGTTCGGCGCGGATATGGAGGGGGCCGTAGCCGGTATTGGCGCGGATGCGCACCAGGTTCTCGGCGAACCGGGTGTCGTCCTGCCAGCCGGCCTCGCTCAGTTTGTCCACCGCCGCCACCGCAGCCTCGGTTTCGATGCCCCGGGCCTGCAGCTTGCGGGTCAGCTCCTTGCGGGAGTGCTCGCGGCGCACCAGCAGGCCCAGCGCCCGCTGGACCGGGGTCTGTTCGATGACACGGCGTTTACGGCGCGGTGCCGGGGCGTCGGAGTCCTGCATGGCAACCTTTCAATCAGATGCGCCGTCCCTGGCGCTCCCCCCGTCGGGGGAATACGGAAACCGCGGGACAGGGCTGGCGTCACTGACGGCGCCGCCCTGCCCCGCAGGAAACTTACTCGTCGGCGTCCTCGGCGTCGTCGCCGCCTTCGCGTGAGGCTTCGGCCGGCTGGAACTTCTCGCGCAGTTCGGCTTCCAGGCGCTGGGCGATCTGCGGGTTGTCGCGCAGGTAGCCGCGGGCGTTGTCCTTGCCCTGACCAATGCGCTCTTCACCGTAGCTGTACCAGGCGCCGGCCTTCTCGACCAGCTTGGCGTCCACGCCCATGTCGATCAGTTCGCCTTCGCGGCTGATGCCTTCGCCGTACAGGATCTCGGTGATGACCTGCTTGAACGGGGGCGCCAGCTTGTTCTTGACGACCTTGATCTTGGTCTGGTTGCCAATGATCTCATCGCCCTTCTTGATCGCGCCGATGCGGCGGATGTCCAGGCGCACCGAGGCGTAGAACTTCAGCGCATTGCCGCCGGTGGTCACTTCCGGGCTCTGGCCCGGCATCATGACGCCGATCTTGTGGCGCAGCTGGTTGATGAACACCACCAGCGTGTTGGAACGCTTGATGTTGCCGGTCAGCTTGCGCAGCGCCTGGCTCATCAGGCGGGCCTGCAGGCCCGGCAGCTGGTCGCCCATTTCGCCTTCGATTTCGGCCTTGGGGGTCAGCGCGGCGACCGAGTCGACCACCACGATGTCCACCGAGCCGGAGCGGACCAGCATGTCGGCGATTTCCAACGCCTGCTCACCGGTATCCGGCTGGGACAGCAGCAGGTCATCGACATTGACGCCCAGCTTCGCCGCGTAGATCGGATCCAGGGCGTGCTCGGCATCGATGAAGGCGGCGGTGCCGCCCTTCTTCTGGCATTCGGCGATCGCCTGCAGGGTCAGGGTGGTCTTGCCCGAGGACTCCGGGCCGTAGATTTCCACGACACGGCCCTTGGGCAGGCCGCCGATGCCGAGTGCGATGTCCAGCATCAGCGAACCGGTCGGAATGACCTCGACCGCTTCGACGACGCGGTCGCCCATGCGCATCACGGCGCCCTTGCCGAACTGCTTTTCGATCTGGCCCAGGGCGGCGGTAAGGGCGCGCTTTTTGTTCTCGTCCATCGGAGTGGTCCTTGCAGAGGTCGTATCGGTGGAGGTGCTGTCTTTGGAAGTCTTCTTGGCCATGGGGTCACTTTAAGGCTGGCGTATCGCACAGGCTGAGATTCTGCCCGGCGTTCGGAAAAAAATTATCGGACATCCGTACCAACCTCAGCGGAACCAGAGAATCGCCACAAAAGACCGTGCAGGTAGTGCCTAATGGAAGGATCAGCGGTTGGGGCGCAGCAGGCCGCAGTACAGGCCTTCGATCGCGAAATCCTGGTCGGGCAGGACTTCGATCGGCTTGTAGTCCGGATTGCGCGGCAGCAGGCGGATGCGGTCCTTGCCCATCTTCAGCAGCTTGACGGTGATCTCGTCATCGATCCGCGCCACGACGATCTGGCCGGAGCGGGCGTCGCGGGTGCGGTGCACACCGATGAGATCGCCGTCGAAGATGCCTTCGTCGATCATCGAGTCGCCCTGCACCTTGAGCAGGTAATCCGGCGCGGGCGAGAAAAACACCCGGTCCAACACCACGAAATCATCCGAGCCGATGTCCGCCCCGATGGGCAGACCCGCTGCGACCCGGCCCAGTACCGGCAGGCGCAGCACATGATCCGGCAGCGCGGGTACCGACAGCGAGGCCGGCAGGCCGTCCTGCAAGGGCGGCGCCTGGACCAGCCGGATGCCGCGCGCCTGGCCGGGGATGCGGCGGATCGCCCCCGCCTGCTCCAGCGCCTCCAAGTGATACTGGGCGGCGCGCACGCCCTTGAAGCCAAAGGCGCGTGCGATTTCAGTCTGCGACGGCGGTGCGCCATCGGTCTCGATACGCTCGGCGATCAACTGCAGGATCGCCTGCTGGGTGTCGGTCAGTTCCATGGTTAGTAGTATTACTACTAACGAGGTGGGCACGCAAGTGCCCACCGAAGAAGAGCAGGAAGCAATGGGATCATCCCGCCCCCACCAAAGCCCTCAGCAGTTCGTAGCCACCGACCGTTGGTCGGTGACCGCGCGCACGCGCGGCAATGCGTGACTGCGCGGTCGCGCGTCGGCTTCGGCCTTGTCTCCGGGGTTTAACCCATGCAACCCCGTGGGTCAGGCGCTCATGGGCGGCAGACGAAGGGCAGCGTCGGGCCGGCGATCATATGAGCCGGCCGGGAAAAGCAGCCGACCAACGGTCGGCTCTACCGAGGTGGGCAAGCAAGTGCCCACCGAAGAAGAGCAGGAAGCAATGGGATCATCCCACCCCCACCGAAGCCCTCAGCAGTTCGTAGCCACCGACCGTTGGTCGGTGACCGCGCGCACGCGCGGCAATGCGTGACGGTGCGCTTGCGTGTCGGTTTCTCTCTTGTCTCCGGGGTTTAACTCATGCAACCCCATGGGTCAGGCGCTCATGGGCGGCGGACGAAGGGCAGCGATCATAAGAGGCGCCCCGGGAAAAGCAGCCGACCAACGGTCGGCTCTACCGAGGTGGGCACGCACGTGCCCACCGAAGAAGAGCAGGAAGCAGCAGGACCATCCCACCCCCACCGAAGCCGTCGTAGCCACCGACCATTGGTCGGTGACCGCGCGCACGCGCGGCAATGCGTGACGGCGCGGTCGCGTGTCGGTTTCGGTCTTGTCTCCGGGGTTTAACCCATGCAACCCCATGGGTCAGGCGCTCATGGGCGGCGGACGAAGGGCAGCGATCAGGCCGGCGCTCATATGAGGCGCCCTGGGACAAGGCAGCCGACCAACGGTGGGCTCTACGGGGTTGGGTCGCGGGTGCCGAAGGACGGAAGGACGGAAGGCCGGCGGTCATGAGCCGCCCCGGGAAAAGCAGCCGACCAACGGTCGGCTCTACGCGTGCTTTGCCGCGCTGGCGGCACGGCGCGGGGGCCTGCGGATCCCGGCGGCGAGAGCCCTACGGGTTCTTGCCGCTGCGCCAGATCGAGAACAGGATCCACACGCCGCAGACGCCGGCGCCGACGAAGCCCGCCACGCCGAGCGCCAGCAGCCAGCGGCTGGAGACGCCGCCCACGCTGTGCATCACGATGGACGAGCCGATGATCAGCGCGGCCGTCACGATGCCCATGACAAGGCGGTTGGCGGCACGATTGACCTGGTCGCCAAACCCCTGCAACGCGGTGGTTTCCACCTTCAACTGCAGCCGGCCGCGGCGCGCCATCTGCAACAGGCGGCGCACGTCGCGTGGCAGGTCGCCAAGCAGGTCCATCACCCCGACCAGGCTGCGCTTGCCGCGCTTCAGCACGGCACCGGGCGCATAGCGCTGCCACATCACCCGCTCCAGGTAGGGGCGCGCGGCGCTGGCCATGTCGAACTGCGGGTCGAGCTGACGCCCCATGCCCTCCAGGGTCAGGAAGGTCTTGATCATCAGCGCCAGGTCGGCCGGAAGGGTCAGCGCGTACTGGCGCAGCAGCGTGGTGATGTTGCCCAGCATCAGCCCCATGTGCAGGTCTTTGAGCGGCACGCCGCGGTACTGGTCGACGAAGGTGCTGATGTCCTGCTGGAGGCGCGATTCGTCCACGTCCACGCCGCCGGCCCAGTCCAGCAGCACATCAGCCACCGACTCCGGCTCCTGGTTGACCAGCCCGTGCAGCAGCTGCGCGACCTGGAAGCGACGTTGTTCGGAGATGGCCCCGACCATGCCGAAATCGATCACCCCGATACGCCCGTCGCGCAGGTAGATGATGTTGCCCGGGTGCGGGTCGGCGTGGAAACAGCCGTCTTCGAGCACCATTTTGAGCACGATATGGGCGCCGCGGCGGGCGAGTTGGACGCGGTCCAGGCCGGCCGCATCGACGCCGGGCAGATCGCGCCCGGGAATGCCGTCGACGAAATCCTGCACGTTCAGGCTTTCGCAGGTCCACTGCCAGTGCACGTTGGGGATCAGGATGTCCTGGCGGCCCTGGAAATTGCGCGCGATGCGCTCGGCATTGCGGCATTCGGCGGCGAAGTCCAGCTCACGGCGCAAGGAGACCTGGAACTGCTGCACCACTTCGGCCGGGCGGTAGCGCTGCAGGTCCGGCAGGCGCGCCTCGACGATCTCGGCCAGTCGCGCGAGCAGGCGCAGGTCGGCCTCGATCACCTCGCGGATCCCGGGCCGGCGGATCTTCAACACCACCGCGGTACCGTCCTGCAGCGTGGCGCGGTGCGCCTGCGCCAGCGAGGCGGCGGCCATCGGGGTTTCATCCAGCCACGCGAACACCTCGGTCGCCGGCGCGCCGAGGTCGGCCTCCAGCTGGTCGCGGACCTGGGCGTACGGCAGCGGCGGCACCGCGTTCTGCAGTTCGGAGAATTCGGCGATCCAGTCCGGCGGAAACAGATCCACGCGGGTGGCCAGCACCTGGCCGAGCTTGACGAACGTCGGCCCCAGGTCTTCCATCGCGCGACGCACCCGCACCGGGGCGGTCATGCGCAGCATCTCCGTGTCATTCCAGTGCAGCAGGCGCCCGGCGCGCTCGAGCACGTCGGCCAGGCCGATCCGGCGCACGAGGTCGCCAAAGCCATAGCGGATCAGGACCGAGGCGATTTCCTGCAATCGCCCCAGGTCACGCACGGTTCCCAGCGTTTCCCACATCGGTGCAACTCCTGTCCACGCACACCGTGAGGATGTCACACCGGGGCGAAAATTCCCGTCAGGGCCTGCTGCACGGTTTGCCGGCGGATGGCGTCACGGTCGCCGTCAAACTGGAACAGCTGCGCCCGGGCGTAACCACCGCGCTGCTTCCAGCCGATCCAGACGCTTCCGACCGGCTTGTCCGGGCTGCCGCCGCCGGGCCCGGCGATGCCGGTGACCGCCACGGCAACGCCGGCGCCGGAATTGACCAGCGCGCCGGACACCATCTCCAGCACGGTCTCGCGGCTGACCGCCCCGAACTGCTCCAGCGTCTGCGCGCGAACGCCCAGCAGGCGCTGCTTGGCTTCGTAGCTGTACACCACCATCCCGCAGTCGAAGAATGCCGACGAACCGGCGATATCGGTCATCGCCTTGGCGATCCAGCCGCCGCTGCAGCTTTCGGCACTGACCAGTTGCAGCGAAGCCTGCTGCAGGCGCTGGCCGACCTCTCGGGCAAGGACGCCTAGGTCGGCATCGGTGGGGACGCTCATGGAAATCCTGGTTCATCGGGGGGACGGACGCCCCCTTTTTTAGCCGAATTCGACCGTCATGTCCCGTCCACGCGGCGCAACGACGTGTCGCGCCCGTGGAGCTGCCGCCGATCGGCGCGCAGGGCAGCCGGCCCGGGGCCGGCCACCACGGGTTACCACTCGGGCAGCTTCTCCGGCAACAGCGCGCGGATGGGTTCACCGCCCTCGCCGGCGGCCAGCTTCTCGGCCTCGGCGATCGGCAGGTCGACGTCCAGCAGCCAGCCGTCTTCGTCGGCCTGTTCGCGGCGCACCACTTCCAGCTGGTGCAGGCGCGACCGCAAGCGGCCCGCGCTGGGCGGCAGGCGCAGTTCGCCGGTGACGTGCTGCAAGCCCAGGCGCTTGCCCAGCACCGACTGCAGCAACGGCAGGCCCGCCCCGTCGCGCGCGGAAATCCATACCCGTTCGCGGCGGGCGTCGTCGGGGATGCCGTCCTGCGCGTCGTGGCGGACGTCGGCGCCGTCGATGCGGTCGATCTTGTTGAACACCAGCAACTGCGGCAGGTCGCCCGCCCCCACCTCGGTCAACACTTCGTCGACCTGCGCGATGCGCTCCTCACGGTGCGGATCGGCGGCATCGACGATGTGCAGCAGGAAGTCGGCTTCGCGCGCCTCGCTCAGGGTGGAGCGGAACGCGGCGACCAGTTCGTGCGGCAGGTCCCGGACAAAGCCCACGGTATCCGCGAGCACCACGCTGCCGCCCGGCACGATGATCCGGCGCACGGTCGGGTCGAGGGTGGCGAACAGCTTGTCGGCGGCATAGGCCTCGGCGCCGGTCAGGGCGTTGAACAAGGTCGACTTGCCGGCATTGGTGTAGCCCACCAGGGCTACGCGCGGCAGTTCGCTGCGCACGCGGGCACGGCGCATCTGGGTGCGCTGCACTTCGACCTTCTCCAGCTTCTTCTGCAGCTGTTCGACGCGCTTCTGCAACAGGCGGCGATCGGTTTCCAGCTGGGTTTCACCCGGGCCGCGCAGACCGATGGCACCACCGCGCTGGCGCTCCAGATGGGTCCACCCGCGCACCAGCCGGGTGGCCATGTGCCGCAACTGCGCCAGCTCGACCTGCAGCTTGCCTTCGTGGCTGTGCGCACGCTGGGCGAAGATGTCCAGGATCAGGCCGGTACGGTCGATCACCCGGCGCTCCAGGAAGCGCTCCAGGTTGCGCTCCTGCACCGGCGACAGCGAATGGTTGACCAGGATCAGGTCGGCGCCGGTGGCATCGGCGGCCGCCTTGACCTCGTCCAGCTTGCCCGTGCCGATCAGGATCGATGGGCTGGGTCGATCGATGCGCGCGGTCAACGTGGCCGCAATGCTGGCCCCGGCCGAGCGCGCCAGGTCGGTGAATTCTTCCAGCACGTCTTCTTCGAGCCGGCCGGCATGCGGCTGGATCAGGAGTGCGTGTTCGCCTCGCTTTGAACGGTCAAACACGCAGTTCTCCGGTAATACCGAACGGGTTACTCAACGTCGTCTTCACCTTGGACGCCATCGGCGCCACCTTCATTGGACTGCACATAGCCGCCGCCTGGGCCGACCCGCACATTGCGCGCCGGCACCACGGTCGAGATGGCGTGCTTGTACACCATCTGGCTCACCGTATTGCGCAGCAGCACCACGAACTGGTCGAACGATTCAATCGTTCCCTGCAGCTTGATGCCATTGACCAGATACACCGACACCGGCACGCGTTCGCGCCGAAGTGCATTCAGAAACGGATCCTGCAGCGATTGCCCCTTGGACATTGCGAACTCCTGATTATTGTTTTTATGGTCTTCCGGCAGTTCCGCGGCCCCCGCCGCCCACCGGAATCCTTGATGGTACACGGGCCGGAGGGGGGAAGGCGTGGAGTCAGCGTGCGACGAAGACCGACACCGCATCCGCCAGGGAAGCCTGATCCAGATGGGGGTCGAACCAGCGCACATCAAGCTCCCCCCGCAGCCAGGTCAGCTGGCGCTTGGCCAGCTGGCGGGTGGCCTGGATGCCGCGTTCACGGAACTGGCTGGCGCTGCCCTGCCCGTCGAGGAACTCCCACGCCTGGCGATAGCCGACGGCGCGGATGGCAGGCAGGTCCAGCGGCGCGGCCACCCCGGCCATTTCCGGCAACGCACGCAGCGCCCGCACCTCGTCCAGCAGGCCCTGCGCCAGCATGGCGTCGAAACGGGCTTCGATGCGCTGGTGCAGGACGCTGCGCTCGCGCGGGGCCAACACCAGCTTCAGGGTGCGCACCGGCAGCCGGTCCACGCCGGGCAGCTTCTGCCAGTCACTGATCGGCGTGCCACTGAGCCGGTACACCTCCAGCGCACGCTGGATGCGCTGCGGATCGGTGGCATGGATGCGCGCGGCCGCGGCCGGGTCGACCCTGGCCAGCTCGGCATGCAGCACCTGCCAGCCGTGGGCGTTGGCCTCCTCCGCGATGCGGGCACGGGTATCGGGGTCGGCCGGCGGCATCGGCGACAGGCCCTGCAGCAGGGCGCGGAAATACAGACCGGTGCCGCCGGCCAGGATCGGCATGCGGCCGCGGGCCACGATGTCGGCCACCGCGCGCGCCGCATCCACCGCGAACTCGGCCGCCGAATAGGGCTGCCACGGGTCGCGCAGGTCCAGCAGGTGGTGGGGCGCCTGCGCGCGCTCGGCGGCGTCGGGCTTGGCCGAACCGATGTCCAGCCCGCGATAGACCAGCGCGGAATCGACGCTGACGACCTCCCCGCCCAACTGGCGGGCGAGCGCGATCGCGGTGGCGGTCTTGCCCGAGGCGGTCGGACCCATCACCGCGATCGCCAGCGGGCGGCGGTCGATGCCCATCAGTCCTCGTCCGGCCAACGCGGCATGGCCGGTGCCGCAGCGGCACGCGGCATCGGCACCGCATCCACCGCCGCCCAGACCTTGAGTGCGTCGACGGTGGCCGCCACGTCATGGACGCGCAGGATCGCCGCGCCGCGCTGGGCGGCGATCAGGTGCGCGGCGACCGAACCGGCCACGCGTTCGCGCGGCGCGGCCCGGCCGGTCAGCTCGCCGATGCTGCGCTTGCGCGACAGCCCGGCCAGCATCGGCACGCCCAGTTCCAGGAACCGCGCCGAGCGCGCCAGCAGGATCATGTTGTGTTCGGTGGTCTTGCCGAAGCCGAAGCCCAGGTCGATCACCAGGTTCTTCTTCGCGATGCCGGCCATTTCGGCGGCAAACAGGCGCTCGGCCAGGAACCGGTGCACCTCGGCGACCACGTCATCGTAATGCGGGGTGTCCTGCATGCTGCCGGGCTCGCCCTGCATGTGCATCAGCACCACCGGCACGCCGAGGTCGGCCGCCGCGGCCAGCGCGCCCGGCTGGCGCAGTGCGTGGATGTCGTTGAGCATGCCGGCGCCGGCGGCCACCGCGGCACGCATCACCTCCGGCTTGAAGGTGTCGATGCTGATCGGCACCGTGGTCTGCGCGGCCAACTGCTCGATCACCGGGATCACCCGACGCAGCTCTTCGTCCAAGGGCACGGGCGCACTGCCCGGGCGGGTGGATTCGCCACCGATGTCCAGCAGGTCGGCCCCCTCGGCCACCAGTTGCAGGCCATGCGCGACCGCGGCCGCCAGCGTGTCGTGCGCACCGCCATCGGAGAACGAATCGGGGGTGACGTTGACCACGCCCATCACGCGCGGGCGATCCAACCGCAGCACGCGGCCGCCGCAATCAAGCTGGGGGGAAATGTCGAACATGGGCCGGTCCACGAAGTACGCCAGCGCGTAGTTTACGCCGGCGTACCCGGGTACCCGTCAGAAGTCGCCGAGGCGTGCGTTGTCGGTCGGATTGGCCAGCCATTCGGCCAGGTCGCCGCCGATCGCGGTGACCACGCGCTCCAGCACGTCGCAGGAGCCCTTGAAACCACCGAAGGCGCCACCGCGCGAGGTCCGTCGTGCCGTCACCGCGGCGACCTTCTGGCCGTCCTGGAACAGCACGCCACGCGCGGTCGCCGATTTGAAATGGCCTGAAAACGCATTGCCGGCGCTCTGCGCCTCCACCAACTCCAGCTGCAGCACGCGACCACTGCCGGGGCTCACCGGGGCGCTGTCGAACACGATCCGGTTGCCATGCGCGGGCGCACTGCTGCCGAGCGCGCTGGCCAGCTGCGCGCCCATCCGGCACTCGGTCTTGATGTTGTCGGCGATGTAGGCCGATTCGGAAAACGGAACCGGATCCTGCACGTGGATATCGGCCGCCAACGCGGGCGCGGTACAGCACAACAGCACCGCAAGCGCGGCGCACGACGAATGACGCATGGACTTCCCCCTGAAAAGTGGTGGCGCGAGCGCAGGCTGCGAACGGCGCCGGCTGCATCCTGCCGCGCCCGCCGCCGCCATGCAAGCGTCGCTCAGCGTTGCTGGCGGCGCTTGCGATCCACGTACAGGGTTTTGGCGATGCTCAGCAGGATGCCCAGCGCGATGCCGATACCGGCGCCCAGCAGGAAGTTGTCGCGGAACAGGCCGATGCCAACGCCGACAACCGTGGCAATCACCATCTCGGCGGTATGCGATACCGGGGTGGGGGGCGTGGTGGACATGGCAACTCCGCGACGAAGGACAGGAACGAGCGCCGCATTATCGCGCGGAAACGACAAAGGCCGGGTCACCCCGGCCTTTGCCATTCACATCCGCGCCCGCTTACAGCTGCTCGGCGGGACCGGCGATGGGCGGCACCGGACGGGCGTCGCCGCCCTTGTCGTTGTTGTTGCTGCTGCCGCCATCCTTGTTCGACTTGCTCCAGCCCATCGGCGGCGGCGGATCGCGGCCCTCCATGATGGCGTCGATCTGCGGCGCGTCGATGGTTTCGTACTGCAGCAGCAGCTGGGACATGGTGTGCAGCTTGTCGAGGTTGGCCGTGACCAGCTCGGTGGTACGGGCGTACGCCTTGTCCAGGATGCTGCGCACCACTTCGTCGATACGGCGGGCGGTGTCGTCGGAGACGCTCTTGTGCTGGGTCACCGAACGGCCGAGGAACACTTCATCGTCCTCTTCGCCGTAGGCGATCGGGCCAAGCTCGTCGGACAGGCCCCACTTGGTGACCATGTTGCGGGCCATCTTGGTGGCGCGCTCGATGTCGTTGGACGCCCCCGTGGTGACCTTGTCGGTGCCGAAGATCAGCTCTTCGGCCACGCGGCCGCCATACAGCGAGCACAGCTGCGATTCGATCGCGACGCGGTTCATCGAGTACTTGTCGCCTTCCGGCAGGTACATGGTCACGCCCAGCGCACGACCGCGCGGGATGATGGTGACCTTGTAGACCGGATCGTGCTCGGGCACCAGGCGGCCGACGATGGCATGGCCGGCCTCGTGGTAGGCGGTGAGCGTCTTCTCTTCTTCGCTCATCGCCATCGAACGGCGCTCGGCACCCATCAGGATCTTGTCGCGGGCCCGGTCGAAGTGGTCCATGCGGACCTCCTTCTCGCCACCACGCGCGGCGAACAGCGCCGCTTCGTTGCACAGATTTGCGAGGTCCGCACCGGAGAAACCCGGGGTACCGCGCGCGATCACCATCGGCTCGACGTCGTCGGCCAGCGGCAGCTTGCGCATGTGCACCTTGAGGATCTGCTCGCGGCCGCGCACGTCGGCCAGGCCGACCACCACCTGGCGGTCGAAACGGCCCGGGCGAAGCAGCGCCGGGTCAAGCACGTCCGGACGGTTGGTGGCGGCGATGACGATCACGCCCTCGCCTCCCTCGAAGCCATCCATCTCGACCAGCAGCTGGTTCAGGGTCTGCTCGCGCTCGTCATGGCCGCCACCCAGGCCGGCACCGCGATGGCGGCCGACGGCGTCGATTTCGTCGATGAAGATGATGCACGGCGCCTGCTTCTTGGCCTGTTCGAACATGTCGCGCACGCGGCTCGCGCCGACGCCCACGAACATTTCCACGAAGTCCGAACCGGAGATCGAGAAGAACGGCACCTTGGCCTCGCCGGCGATGGCGCGGGCCAGCAGGGTCTTGCCGGTACCGGGCGGGCCGACCATCAGCACGCCGCGCGGGATCTTGCCGCCCAGCTTGGTGAACTTGGTCGGGTCGCGCAGGAAGTCGACCAGCTCGCCGACCTCTTCCTTGGCTTCGTCGCAACCGGCCACGTCGGCGAAGGTGACCTTGATCTGGTCTTCGCCCTGCAGCTTGGCGCGCGACTTGCCGAAGGACATGGCGCCCTTGGAGCCGCCACCGCCGCCCTGCATCTGCCGCATGATGAACAACCAGAAGCCGATGATCAGGATCACCGGAAGGAAGTTCATCAGGATCGAGCCCAGCGAAATGCCGCTGGACGGCTCCTCCTGGACGATTTCCACGTTCTTGCCGCGCAGCACGTTGATCAAATCACGATCGTAGGGCGCGGTGATGGTGGCCGACTGGCCGCCACGGGTGGTGTAGGAGAGCTGGCTGGTGCCGCCGCGGACATCCCCGGCGAAGGTCACCTTCTGGACGTTGCCGCTGTCCACCTGGTCCAGGAACTGCGAATACGTAGCGCCCTGGGCACTCGCGCCGTTCGGCTTGGGCGAGAAGCTCTGGAACACCACCATCAGCACCACGGCGACGACCACCCATAGCAGGAGGTTCTTGGTCAAGTCGTTCATCCTCATTGGCTCCGGTGTTCCTCTAATTCCTGACGCGATTCGTATGGTTGAGCTTACTTGATCTGCGCGCGTTTGCCCCGCCCCAGGGCATACACCTCGGGGGAGCGCTTGCGGGACGCCTCCGGCTTGCGGATGACCACCTTGTCGTACCGACGGCGCATCTCGCGCACGTAGTCGTCAAAGCCCACGCCCTGGAACAGCTTGATCAGGAACGCGCCACCCGGCTTGAGATGGTTGTCGGCAAAATCCAACGCCAACTCCGCCAGGTGCATCATCCGCGGTTGGTCGACCGCGTCCATACCACTTTTATTGGGGGCCATATCCGACAGCACAAGGTCTAC
Organism: Stenotrophomonas sp. BIGb0135; assembly: GCF_024810105.1. Taxonomy (GTDB): domain Bacteria; phylum Pseudomonadota; class Gammaproteobacteria; order Xanthomonadales; family Xanthomonadaceae; genus Stenotrophomonas; species Stenotrophomonas maltophilia_AB. The sequence continues at coordinate 590,148 of NZ_JANUDX010000002.1, read as the reverse complement.
CGGCTGATCCCCCAGCATCGCCTCGAACTCCGATAGGACGGTTTGCTCCCTGAAGTCACCGTGAAGGAACTCCACGCCGGCCAGCGGCGGCATCTCCAGGATGTCCAGGGCCAGCACCCGGCCAGTGTCGCCGATCTGGCGCCGGACCTGCTGGGACCAGCCCCCCGGCGCGGCGCCGAGGTCGACCACCACCATGTGCGGCTTCAGCAGCCGGTCACGCTCGAGCAGCTCCTCCAGCTTGTAGGCCGCGCGCGAGCGCATGCCCTCTGCCTGGGCCTTCTTCACGAAGGGGTCGGAAAAGTGTTCTTTCAACCAGCGTTGACTGCTCTTGCTACGGGAAGCCATTGGTAATAGGGCCGGAACGGGTGGTCATGATACCCTGATCGCCCCAGTTAACCGCTTGTTCCTGAATGTCTATTGCCCTGACCTCTGCCCAGACCCGCTTCCTCCGCGGCCATGCCCATGATCTGAAAGCCCTGCTGCAGATCGGCGGCAAGGGGGTCACCCCGGCCTTCCTGGCCGAACTGGACGAAGTTCTGGAACGCCACGAGCTGATCAAGGTGAAGGTGGCCGCCGAAGACCGCGATGCCCGCGACGCCATGATCGCCGAGCTTGCCGCCGCCTCCGGGAGCGCCCTGGTGCAGCGCATCGGCCATGTGGCCGTGCTGTACCGCCCCAGCAAGGAACAGCGCCAGATCGTCCTGCCGCGCGGCTGATCCGGGAATCCGAGATGCAACTGAGCCACGAACTGCCCGATTACGCTTACGCGCTGCGCGCTGCCGATGGCCGCACGGCGAAGGTGAATGACCGCACCCTGGCCAGCAGCTTCGTGCTGACCCCGGACACGCTGATCGAAGCCTGGCCGGTGGCCGATATCTCGGCGCTGACCCCGGAACACCTGCAGCCGGTGCTGGCCCTGAACCCCGCGCTGGTAGTGCTGGGTACCGGAGCGACCCAGGTGTTCCCGCCCGCCGCGGTGATGGCCGCCTGCCTCACCCGTGGTATCGGCCTGGAAGTGATGAACAACCCGGCTGCGGCCCGTACCTTCAACATCCTGGCCGGCGAAGGCCGCAAGGTGGCGGCGGCCTTCATCCTGACCGGTTGAAATGCGCTGATTTCGTTCAGAAAAGGCCGCCAATGGCGGCCTTTTTCGTGGGCCGCGCGGGTCCAGCCACCGATGGGTGGCCGCCCCGGCCGATCGGTTACCGCGGCGGCAGGTACAGCAGCGGGTCGACCGGCTTGCCGTTGTAGCGGATCTCGAAGTGCAGCATGTCGCGGGTGGTCCCGGTGCGGCCCATCTCGGCGATCTGCTCGCCCGCCTTCACGCTCTGGCCCTCGTTGACCAGGCGCTTGCGGTTGTGGCCATAGGCCGACAGCCACTGGTCGCTGTGCTTGATGATGATCAACTCGCCGAAGCCGACCAGGCCGGCACCGGAGTACACCACCACGCCCGGGGCCGTGGCCCGCACCGGCTGGCCGCTGCTGCCAGCGATGTCCACGCCCTGCTTGGTCACGTCGGCGCCGACGAACTTGCCGACCAGCGCGCCATCGGCCGGCCAGCGCCAACTGATGTTGCTCTTGATCGCGGTCGTCGGCGACGGCGTGGGCGCCGGCGTGGGCGCGGTGCCTGGACGCGGCGCGGTCACCACCGTGGTGGGCGCGCGACCCGGCGTGGCACCGCCGGGGTACAGCTTCAGCGTCTGCCCCGGGTAGATCGTGTACGGCTCGGCCAGGCCGTTCCAGGCGGCCAGGTCGCGCGGGGTGATGTTGTGGATACGGGCCAGCGCGTAGAGCGTGTCGCCCCGCCGTACCACGGCGGTCTGGCCCGGCTTGGCCACCGAGGTCTGCGGCGTGGTGTGCACGCCGCGGCCGCCCGGCGCCGGTTTCACCACGGTGGCGGTGCCGCACGCACTCAGCATGGCCACGGCCAGCACCAGCGTGCCAGCACGCAACCCCCTGCTCAAACGATCAGCACTCATGCGAACTTCGACCTCCAGACTAGCCAGGCGACCAGCGCCACGACCAGCACGGTCGCGATCCAGCCCAGCGGTTCAATCCAACGCCGCAGCGCAGCTTCCGCGCGCGGGCCACCAATACGGATGACCGCGGCCAGCACGAACACGCGCTTGCCCCGGCCGATCAACATGCTCAGGAAGTACTGCGGCAGCGGCACGCCGACGATACCCGATGCCCAGGTGAAGACCTTCATCGGGATCGGCATGAAGCCGCCCAGCACCAGGAAGGTGAACACCGCCCACGGCGACTCGGCCATCTTGGACTGCACCACCGCGATGCCGCCTTCGATGCTCGGCAGCATCCCCAGCGCGGCGAACACCGGCTTGAGCGCCTCGAAGGCAAAATGCCCCAATGCGTAGCCGACCAGCGCACCGGCCATCGAGCCGGCCAGGCTCAGCGTGGCGAACCACCAGCCGCGCTTGGGCTGGGCCACGCACATCGGCGCCAGCATCACCTCGGGCATCACCGGGAAGATGATCGCCTCGATGAAGCTCAACACCGTCAAATAGGTGGGCGCGCGCTCGTGCGCGGCCCATTTCATCGCTCGCTCGTACAGCGGACCAAAGATCTTCATGACGCCACGCTCCTGTGAATCAATCCAGCATGCCAGACAGCAGCGGCACGAACGTGACCGGCGCCAGCACCTGGTGTTCGATGCTGCCGTCGATGCGGCGGGTCAGTTGCACCAGCGACTGCGCACCCGGCCCACCGACCGGCGCCACCAGCCGCCCGCCGACCGCCAACTGCTCGACCAGCGCATCCACCAGCGCGGGTGCGGCGGCGGTGACGACGATTGCGTCGAACGGGCCATGCTCGGCCCAGCCGACCCGGCCGTCGTCGTGCTTGGTGCGGATATTCATGCCCAGCGCGCGGAAGCGCTTGCGCGCCTGGCGCAGCAGGTCGCCGATGCGTTCGACGGTGTAGACCTCCAGCCCCAGCGCGCCCAGAATGGCGGCCTGGTAACCGGAGCCGGTGCCCACCTCCAGCACGTTCTTCGGCGCCGACTGCAGCACCGCCTCGGTCATGCGCGCCACCACCCAGGGCTGGGAGATGGTCTGCCCGTGGCCGATCGGCAGCGCGGTGTCTTCATACGCGCGCGAGGCCAGTGCCTCGTCGATGAACAGGTGGCGCGGCACCACGCGGATCGCGTTGAGCGTGTCCTCGTCGACGATCCCGGCCTCGCGCAGGCGTTCGACCAGGCGGTCGCGCACGCGCTGGGAGGTCATGCCGATGCCGACCGCTTCAGGTTGCAGGCGCAGACGCTGGCTCATGCCGGTCGGTCCAGCGCAGCCGTCAGGCCACCGACCCAACTGGCCACCTTTTCCAGCGCCTGGTAACGGGTGAGATCGACCTGGATCGGGGTGATGGAGATGTAGCCACTGCGCACTGCGTGGAAATCGGTCCCCGGGCCCGAATCCTGCTCGCGCCCGGCCGGCCCGATCCAGAACACCTCGTTGCCGCGCGGGTCGCGCTGGGCGATGCAGCCTTCGGCGCGGTGACGGTTGCCCAGGCGGGTCACCTCGAAGCCGCGGATCTCGCTCCACGGCAGGTCCGGCACGTTGACGTTGAGGATGGTGTCGGCCGGCAGCGGATCGGCCTTGAGCCGGGTCACGATCTCCACGGCGGCGCGCGCGGCGGTCTCGAAGTTGCGCGGCTCGTGGTTGTGCGTCACCAGCGACATCGCCACCGCCGGCAACCCCAGGAACCGACCTTCCATCGCCGCCGACACGGTGCCGGAGTAGATGACGTCATCGCCCAGGTTGGCCGCGTTGTTGATGCCGGAGACCACGATGTCCGGTTCGTACTCGAGCACGCCGGTGAGTGCCAGGTGCACGCAGTCGGTCGGGGTGCCCGCCACCGAACAGGTGTAGTGGTCGATGCGCTTGAGCCGGATCGGCAGGTCCAGGGTGAGCGAGTTGCTGGCACCGGAGCGGTCGCGATCCGGCGCGAACACCGTCACCTCATGCCCTGCGTCACGCAATACCGAGGCAAGCATCCTGATCCCCGGCGCGTCGACGCCATCGTCGTTGCTGACCAGAATCCGCATCTGCGATTTAACCGCTTGATTTTTCAAGACTTCGATTCCATCACTTTCCAGCGTTGGCGGAGCCGGCGCGGCCCCAGATGGGGCGGGTCGACCGCGCAAGTGCGTCAGCTATTGTGCCGCAAGCGGGCAGATCGGCCTACCCCGGCGACGGTAGGCAGCGGCCGTGCCATGGCAGTAGGCTGTACGCATGTCACATTCTGAAGACGAAGACCCCGCCGCCCTGTTCCGTTCGGCGATCGGTGAGGTCAAGCCGCTGCGCAAGCCGGCGGCCGCGCCGCCGCCCACGCCGAAGCCGAAACCGCGCGCGCGCATGGCCGAACGTGACGACGACGAAGCGCGCGGCGAATTCGCGCGACTGCTGCGCGACAGCGCGCCGCTGGAGGCCGGCGACACCGCCAGCTACCGGCGCGACACCCTGCCGGCGCGGATGTTCCAGCGGCTCAAGCGGGGTCAGTACTCGGTGCAGGACGAGCTGGACCTGCACGGCGCCACGGTAGTGCAGGCGGAAAACCTGCTCCGCCAGTTCCTGCTCGAAGCGCACGCACACGAGTACGGCTGCGTGCGCATCATCCACGGCAAGGGCCTGCAGTCCGATGGCGGCGCGCCGGTGTTGAAGAACCTGGTCGATCGCCTGCTGCGCCAGCGCAACGATGTGCTGGCATTCCATTCGGCGCCAGCCGGGCAAGGCGGCACCGGCGCGGTGCTGGTGCTGCTGAGCAATCGGTAGAGCCGACCGTTGGTCGGCTGCATTCCACTCCGGCACCAAGACGCCACGCACCGCGCGCAGCCGACCAACGGTCGGCTCTACCCGGGTTCGGATCGGGACGCGGATCGGGACGCAGATCGGGTGCGCATCGGGTGCGGACCGGACGCGGATCGGGTTCGGATCGTGCGTGGATCGGACGCGGATCGGGTTCGGATCGTGCGTGGATCGGACGCGGATCGGGTGTGGCTCGGGACGCGCATCTCGCGCGTAGAGCGGACCGTTGGTCGGCTGCATTCCGCTCCGATACCGAGAAGCCACACGCCGCGCGCAGCCGACCAACGGTCGGCTCTACCGGGGTTCGGATCGGGTGCGGGATCGGAGGCGGGATCGGAGGCGGATCGGAGGCAGATCGGGTGTGGATCGGACGTGGCTCGGGACGCGCATCTCGCGCGTAGAGCCGACCGTTGGTCGGCTGCATCCCACCCCGATACCGAGAACCCGCGCGCCGCGCGCAGCCGACCAACGGTCGGCTCTACCCGGGTTCCGATCGCGGATCGGGGTCGGATCGGGGTCGGATCGGGGTCGGATCGGGATCGGATCGGGATCGCATCGGGGTCTGGTCGCATCGGGTGCGGATTGGAGCGCGGATCGGATGTGGCTCGGGACGCGCATTTCGCGCGTAGAGCCGACCGTTGGTCGGCTGCATTCCGCTCCGGCACCAAGACGCCACGCACCGCGCTCGGCCGACCAACGGTCGGCTCTACCGGGTCAGGCGTCGGCCTGGCTGGCGTCCTGCACCGGGCCCAACTCATGCAGCACGGCGGTGGCATAGCAGCCGGGCGGCAGCGCGAAGCTGAGCTCCAGCACGTCCGGCTGCAACCAGGCGTGCTGCAGCATCGCCGGACGCAGGCGCAGCGCGCGGCGCTCCTGCTTCAGGCGCGCGCCTTCCAGCCCGGTGCGCAGGGCACGTGACTGCTCGTCGCTGATCGCCCCCAACTCCAGTGCTGCAGCCGCACCGGTACTGCGCAGCTCGCCCTCGCCCCACAGCGGTCCGCTGGGATGGATGTCGAAGCGCGCCAGGCGATCCGCCAGCAGGTCGGTCCACGGCTCGGGGCCGAACACGCTGCGGCTCCCATCCAGCATCCACACCTCTCCGTCCAGCGGGGTGTCCCAGTTGCCCTGCGCGACGCGCTCGGCCAGCACCTGGTTGAACAGCGCCGAGCGTGCCGCCGACAACAGCAGCGACCGCTGGTCCGGGCGCACGCGTCGGCCGCCGAACATCGCCAGCGCCGCCGGCACGTTGCCGCCGTCGCGCCCGAAGCGCTGTTCGCCGAACCAGTTGGGCAGGCCACGCGCGGCGATCAGCGACACGCGCTCCTCGATGGCCGCCGCGTCTCCGCGCACGTCGCGCAGCACCAGCTTGAAGCGATTGCCGGCCAGCGCACCGCGCTGCAGCTTGCGGTTGTGCCAGGTCGCCTCGACCACCTCGATCTCATCGGATGCCAACAAGGCCGGATCCGGCGCGACGCGCTTGGGCAGGTGCACGCTGAAGCGCTGGGTGGTCACCGCATGGCGGTCCTTCATGCCGGCATAGCTCACTGCCATTTCCGGCAACCCGGCCCACTTCGCCAGCACCTTGGCCACGTGCACGGTGTTGGCGCCGCGCTTGCGGAGAGTCAGCAGCAGGTGCTCGCCCTCGCCGCTCGGCTCGAAGGCCGGCAGTTCATCGACCTGGAAATCCTCCGGGACGCTGCGGATCTTCGCGCTCAGCAGGGGCGCGCCAAACGCCAGCGGCAACGGGATCACAGCGCCACCAGCAGCACGACGGCCTGGGCGGCGATGCCTTCACCGCGCCCGGTGAAGCCCAGCTTCTCCGAGGTGGTGGCCTTGACGCTGACCGCATCCAGCGCGACCCCCAGCAGCGCGGCGATGCGCTCGCGCATGGCCAGCGCATGCGGACCCACTTTGGGCCGCTCGCAGATGACGGTGATATCGGTGTTGCCGACCTGCCAGCCACGCTCGCGCAGCAGGCCGTTGCAATGCGCCAGGAACTGGCTGCTGTCCGCGTCCTTCCAGCGCATGTCCGACGGCGGGAAGTGCTGGCCGATGTCACCCAGCGACAGCGCGCCGAGCATCGCATCGCAGAGCGCGTGCAGGATCACATCGCCATCGCTGTGCGCCAGCACGCCGCGTTCGTGCGCGACGCGCACGCCGCCGAGCATGATGTGGTCGCCCTCGCCGAAGGCGTGGACGTCGTAGCCCTGTCCGATCCGGACCGGGGGAAAAAGAGCGGTGTTCATGACAAGGACCTGCGGTTGTGGCGCCGCGCGCGGAGGGTCATCCGCGGCGCGACAGCTCGAATTCGAATCGGGACAGGTCGGCCGGCGTGGTGACCTTGAAGTTGTCCTCGCTGCCTTCCACCAGCAACGGGCGCAGCCCCTGCCGCTCCATCGCCATGGCGTCGTCGGTCACCTCGATCCCGGCGGCGGCGGCCTCCTGCAGCGCGCGCGCCAACTGGTGGCGACGGAACAGTTGCGGGGTCAGCGCACGCCACAGGCGCGCACGGGGTTCGGTGGCATCGATGCCACCGTCATCGCCGGCCCGCTTGAGGGTGTCGCGTACCGGCGCGGCCAGGATCGCCCCGACCGGGTCGTTGCGCCCTACTTCCAGCAGCCGGCCCAGGTCGGCGGCGGCCAGGTTGGGCCGCGCCGCGTCGTGGACCAGCACGAAATCATCGGCACGCACGCTGTCCGGCAAAGCCTGCAGCCCGGCCAGCACCGACGCGGCGCGAGTGGCGCCGCCGGTGCAGGTCAGGATCGGCTTGTCCGCCAGCGACTGCCAGCCCGGCCAGTCGGTGTCGCCCTCGGCGACCACGACCATCACGCCGGCCACGACCGGGTGCGACAACAGGGCCTCCAACGTGTGCGCCAGCAGCACCCGGTCGCCCGCGACCAGGTACTGCTTGGGGGTCTCTCCGCCGAAGCGGGTGCCGCGACCGGCCGCCGGCACCACCGCCCATACGGTACCCATCAGGGCACCTCCTGGTGCGGTGCATCCGGATCGACCGGCGCCACCGGTGCGCGCGCAGGCGCGACCGGGGCGTCTTCGACCACGCGGTAGAACTTCTCGCCGGGCTTGATCATGCCCAGCTCGCTGCGCGCGCGCTCCTCGATCGCCGCCTGGCCTTCCTTGAGATCCTTGACCTCGGCGGCGAGCGCGTCGTTGCGCTGTTGCAGACCGGCGTTGTCACGCTGCTGGCTGGCGACCTGGGCCTCCAGGGCCATCACTTCCCCTGAATTGCCCGGGCCGAACCAGAAGCGGTACTGCAGCCACGCCAGCAGCAGCGCGAGCAGCAGCAGCATCCAGCGCCAGTTGCGCATGGGATCAGCGCTTCAGCGACACGAACGCGTCGCGACCGGCGTAACGCGCACCGGCACCGAGGGCTTCTTCGATGCGCAGCAGCTGGTTGTACTTGGCCACGCGGTCGCTGCGGCACAGCGAGCCGGTCTTGATCTGGGTGGCGGTGGTGGCCACGGCGATGTCGGCGATGGTGGTGTCTTCGGTTTCGCCCGAACGGTGCGAGACCACGGCCGCGTAGTTGGCGTCGTGCGCCATCGCGATCGCTTCCAGGGTCTCGGTCAGGGTGCCGATCTGGTTGACCTTGATCAGGATGGCGTTGGCGGTGCCCGACGCGATGCCTTCCTTGAAGATCTTCGGGTTGGTCACGAACAGGTCGTCGCCGACCAGCTGCACCTTGCTGCCGATGCGGTCGGTGAGCAGCTTCCAGCCGGCCCAGTCGTTCTCGGCCAGGCCGTCTTCGATGGTGATGATCGGGTACTGGGCAGCCCAGTCGGCCAGGAAGTCGACGAACTGCTCGGAGGTCAGGCGCTTGTTCTCGCCCACCAGGTTGTACTTGCCGTTCTCGTAGAACTCGCTGGAGGCCACGTCCAGGCCCAGCAGCACGTCTTCACCGGCGGTGTAGCCGGCCTTGCCGATCGCCTCCAGGATGGTGTCCAGCGCCTCGACGTTGCTGCGGAAGTCCGGCGCGAAGCCGCCTTCGTCGCCCACGGCGGTGCTCAGGCCATGGCCCTTGAGCACGGACTTGAGCGAATGGAAGATTTCGGTGCCGGCGCGCAGCGCTTCGGAGAACGAGGTGAAACCGACCGGCAGGACCATGAACTCCTGGAAGTCGACGTTGTTGTCGGCATGCGCGCCGCCGTTGATGATGTTCATCATCGGCACCGGCAGGGTCACGTCGCGGCCCTTGGCCAGGTACTGCCACAGCGCCTGCTTGTTGGACGCGGCGGCGGCATGGGCATTGGCCATGGACACGGCCAGCAGCGCGTTGGCGCCCAGCCGGCCCTTGTTCTCGGTGCCGTCCAGGTCGATCAGGCGGCGATCCAGGGCGTCCTGGTCGGCGGCGTCGTAGCCCTTGAGCGCGTTGGCGATGGTGGTGTTGACGTTGGCCACGGCGTTGCGCACGCCCTTGCCCAGGTAACGGGTCTTGTCGCCGTCACGCAGCTCGACCGCTTCCTTGGAGCCGGTCGAGGCGCCGGAGGGAACCGCGGCGCGGCCGAACGAACCGTCCTCGAGGATGACATCGGCTTCCAGCGTGGGATTGCCACGGCTGTCGAGGATTTCACGGGCGTGGATGCTGCGGATCGTGGTCATAGCGGGCCGGTTACCAGTCAGGAAGGGGAGACGCCAAAAAGTAGCGCTGAAAAGCTGCCGCGTGATTATCGCCATCCACCTGCCGCTTGCCAAATCGGCGTGCGGCCTGGCAGGCGGCGCGCGTCTACAACAGCGCAGGAGCGAGCAGCACCGCCAACAGCAGCGCGTCGAGCACCAGCGCGGACACGCCGCCACCGGCCTGGCGGCGCAGGCGCAGGGCCAGCACGCTGGCGATCACGCTGCCCAGCAGGGCGGTCCCGCCCAGCGCCAGGGTGATGTACAGATAGGGCGCGGTGGCCTGCATGGCGTGACTGCCGTCACCGGGCATGCCGACGCTGGCCATCACCAGCACCGTCAGCATGAAGGTGCACACCCAGGCGCCGAAGGACAGCAGCAGTGCGGCCCAGCCCCACGGCCACTGGCGCCAGTGCCGGCGCTGGCGGCGCGCTTCCAGCGCCGCCCACGGGTCCTGGCTCATGCGGGCCGCCCGCGCGGGCGGCCGCGCCATGGCGCGGTCAGGCGCCTGCTTCCAGGGCGCCACCGGCCTTGCGCTCCCGCGCGGCGCGGATGAAGCCGATGAACAGCGGGTGGCCTTCGCGCGGGGTGGACAGGAACTCGGGATGGGCCTGGCAGGCCAGGAACCACGGGTGCTGGTCGCGCGGCAGCTCGATGACTTCCACCAGGGTGTCGTCCATCGACTTGCCGGCGATCACCAGCCCGGCATCTTCCAGCTGGGTGCGGTAGCGGTTGTTGAACTCGTAGCGGTGGCGATGGCGTTCGGAGACCACGTCCTTGCCGTACAGCGCGCGGGCCAGCGTGCCCGGCTTGAGCCGCTGCTCCTGCAGGCCCAGGCGCATGGTGCCGCCGAGGTCGCTCTTGTCGTCGCGCTTCTCCACGTCGCCGGTGGCGGTGCGCCACTCGGTGATCAGGCCGATCACCGGGTTCGGCGACTGGCGGTCGTTCTCGGTGCTGTTGGCCCCGTCCAGCCCGGCCACGTGGCGGGCGAAATCGACCACCGCGGCCTGCATGCCGTAACAGATGCCGAAGTACGGCACGTTCTGCTCACGGGCGAACTGCGAGGTGAGCACCTTGCCTTCGAAACCGCGGTCGCCGAAGCCGCCGGGCACGAGGATGCCGTCGACGTCCTTCAGCGCGCCCATGTCGGTGCCTTCCAGGTCCTGGGCTTCGAGCCACTTCAGGTTGACCCGCGTGCGCTGGCGCAGGCCGCCGTGCTTGAGGGCCTCGCCGACCGACTTGTAGGCGTCCTGGTGGTCCACGTACTTGCCCACCACCGCGATGGTGACCTCGTCCAGCGGGTGCAGGGTGGCATCCACCGCTGCTTCCCACTCGTGCAGGTCGGCCGGGCCGGCCTTGTCGGCGAGCTTGAGCTGGTTGATGACGATTTCGTCCAGGCCCTGCGCGTGCAGGCCCATCGGGATGCGGTACAGCACGTCCACGTCGGGCACGCTGATCACCGCGCGCTCGGACACGTTGGTGAACTGGGCGATCTTGCGACGCTCCGAATCCGGCACGACCTGCTCGGAGCGGCACAGCAGCACGTCCGGCTGGATGCCGATCGAGCGCAGTTCCTTGACCGAGTGCTGGGTCGGCTTGGTCTTCAGTTCGCCGGCGGCGGCGATATACGGCACCAGGGTGAGGTGCATGAACAGGGCCTTCTCCGGCCCACGCTCGGTGCGCACCTGGCGGATCGCCTCCAGGAACGGCAGCGATTCGATGTCGCCGACGGTGCCACCGATCTCCACCAGGGCCACGTCGAAGCCTTCGGTGGCCTCGTCCATGCAGCGGCGGATTTCATCGGTGATGTGCGGGATGACCTGCACGGTGGCGCCCAGGTAGTCGCCGCGGCGCTCCTTGCGGATCACGTTCTCGTAGATGCGGCCGGTGGTGACCGAGTTCTTGCGGCTCAGGCGGGTGCGCACGAAACGCTCGTAGTGGCCCAGGTCCAGGTCGGTCTCGGCGCCGTCGTCGGTGACGTACACCTCGCCGTGCTGGAACGGGCTCATGGTGCCCGGATCGACGTTGATGTACGGGTCGAGCTTCATCATCGTGACGGTCAGGCCACGGGCTTCGAGGATGGCGGCAAGTGACGCGGCGGCAATACCTTTGCCGAGCGAGGACACTACGCCGCCGGTTACGAAGATCAAGGGAGTCATGGCTGGGGGTGTCCTGTCAGGAAGGGGGAAACGACGCCGGCGCGGGGGGCGACGGACGGCGTGAAGGGGAAAACGGGGGCGATCGGGCCGCTGGCTGCGGGCACTACACGCGCCAGGGACGGGATCAGGGGGGCAGCAGGCAGGCCGGTCGGCGAGGTCGGGTTGGCCGTGCCGGTCGCTGAACGGACCGTCACCTTCTGCCTACCCTGCTGGCGATCGCGCACGATCAGGCCAGTCCATTCGCTGATGGATGACACGTACTGCTCCCGGAAAGCGCTAGTTTACAGATTGGAGGCCACAAGCCCAAGCACTGGCGTGCGCCCTTCACAAAAAAAAGACGCCCCGGCAGTGCCGGGGCGTCCATGACGCGGTCGGAAGGGGTCAGCGCTTCTTCCTGGCTTCTTCCTCTTCTTCCTTCTGCGGGGCCTGTTCGCCCCTGGCCTTCATCTCGGCGGTGGCCTGGGCCCGGCGCTTGGCCTTGGCATCGGCCTCGGACTGCGCCTTGTCGGCCTGCTCGCCCTGCTGCGGCGTGGGCTGGCCCTGTCCGGCGTTCTGGGCCATGGCCAGCGGCACGGCCACGACGGCGGCGGCAATGGCGATGACGGTCAGCAACTTCTTCATGGGGTCACTCCTCGCGGTCTCGGCTTGGGATGGGGTTGCCGGGGGGCCCGGTTTCCACCACGCACATTCTATCCAACCCCGGTCGGCCGGCCCCTGAACGTGTGGCGTGCAAAAAAACCGTCCAGACCGCAAACTTCGCCGTCGCTTTGCGCTTTTTGAAGACAGATGAACGCCCGCTATAACGCCGCCGATATTGAAGTCCTGTCCGGCCTGGACCCGGTCAAGCGCCGCCCCGGCATGTACACCGACACCGCGCGCCCGAACCATCTGGCGCAGGAAGTCATCGACAATGCCGTCGACGAAGCCCTGGCCGGGCATGCCCGTACGGTCGAGGTCACCCTGTACAAGGATGGCAGCTGCGAGGTCAGCGATGACGGCCGCGGCATGCCCGTGGACATCCACCCCGAGGAGAAGATCCCCGGTGTCGAACTGATCCTCACCCGCCTGCACGCGGGCGGCAAGTTCAACAACAAGAACTACACCTTCTCCGGCGGCCTGCATGGCGTAGGCGTCAGCGTGGTCAATGCGCTCTCGACCCTGGTCGAGGTGCACATCAAGCGCGACGGCAGCGAACACCGCATCACCTTCCGCAACGGCGACCGCGCCACTCCGCTGGAAGTGGTCGGCAGCGTCGGCAAGAAGAACACCGGCACCCGCGTGCGCTTCTGGGCCGACCCGAAGTACTTCGACACGCCCAAGTACAACCTGCGCGCGCTGCGCCACCTGCTGCGCGCCAAGGCGGTGCTGTGCCCGGGCCTGACCGTGAAGCTTCGCGATGAAGCCACCGACGAGCAGGACACCTGGTACTACGAAGATGGCCTGAGCGACTACCTGAAGGCCGAGCTGGGCGAGCGCGAGATGCTGCCGGCCGACCTGTTCGTGGGTCACCTGAAGAAGGAAAACGAGGTGGTGGACTGGGCCCTGGCCTGGATTCCCGAGGGCGAACTGGTCCAGGAAAGCTACGTCAACCTGATCCCGACGGCCCAGCACGGCACCCACGCCAACGGACTGCGCACCGGCCTGACCGAAGCGCTGCGCGAGTTCTGCGATTTCCGCAACCTGTTGCCGCGCGGGGTCAAGCTGGCCCCGGAAGACGTGTGGGACCGGGTCGCCTTCGTGCTGTCGCTGAAGATGACCGACCCGCAGTTCAGCGGCCAGACCAAGGAGCGCCTGTCCTCGCGCCAGGCCGCCGGTTTCGTCGAAGGTGCCGCGCACGATGCCTTCAGCCTGCTGCTCAACCAGAACGTGGAGATGGGCGAGAAGATCGCCCAGCTGGCCATCGAGCGCGCCAGTGCGCGCCTGAAGACCGAGAAGCTGGTGACCCGCAAGAAGGTCACCCAGGGCCCTGCCCTGCCCGGCAAGCTGGCCGACTGCATCAGCCAGGACCTGTCGCGCACCGAGCTGTTCCTGGTGGAAGGCGACTCGGCCGGCGGCAGCGCCAAGCAGGCCCGCGACAAGGACTTCCAGGCGATCATGCCGCTGCGCGGCAAGATCCTGAACACCTGGGAAGTGTCCTCGGGCAGCGTGCTGGCGTCGGAAGAAGTGCACAACCTGGCGATCGCGATCGGCTGCGACCCGGGCAAGGACGACATCACCGGGCTGCGCTACGGCAAGGTGGTGATCCTGGCCGACGCCGACTCGGACGGCCTGCATATCGCCACGCTGCTGACCGCGCTGTTCCTCAAGCACTTCCCGGCCTTGGTGGATGCTGGCCACGTGTTCGTGGCGATGCCGCCGCTGTTCCGCATCGACGTGGGCAAGCAGGTGTTCTACGCGCTGGATGAAGAAGAAAAGCGCACCATGCTGGACAAGATCGAGCGCGAGAAGATCAAGGGCACCGTGAGCGTGACCCGCTTCAAGGGCCTGGGCGAGATGAATCCGCCGCAGCTGCGCGAGTCGACCATCCATCCCGATACGCGCCGCCTGGTGCAGTTGACGATCGATGATGGCGAGCAGACCCATTCGCTGATGGACATGCTGCTGGCCAAGAAGCGCGCCAGCGACCGCAAGCAGTGGCTGGAGAACAAGGGCGACCTGGCATCGCTTGAAGTCTGAGAGTCGCCTGACCGCTGCAGAGGAGCCCGCCATCCCGGCGGGCTTTTTTTTGGGTTTCCTTCCTGATCGAGGGGCGACTGTCCCAAGGGCCGCAGGGGATCGAGTACGGCGATGCGCGGCTGGACGGGGTGTCGGGATCGGGCGGTGTCGGGATCGGGTCTGTCGCGAGCGTGGGGGGCCCGGCATAATCCCCGGACACGACCGGCCGCGTGCCGGCTGCCGACACGGACCTGCATGTACTTCGATTCGACCCTTCAACTGCGCAGCCCGCGGCTGGTGCTGAGCCCGATCCGGGCCAGCGACGGTGCCGCGCTGTTTGCCATCCAGTCCGACCCGGCGGTGATGCGTTACTGGAACCACCCGGCCTGGACCGACATCCAGCAGGCCTATGCGCAGATCCTCGACGACCTGGCTGCGCAGCGGGCCGGCACCCAGCTCAAACTCGGCATCCGCGAGCATGCCGATGCGCCGTTGCTCGGCATCTGCGTGGTGTTTGCGATCGATGCCGATGCGCGCCGGGCGGAGATCGGCTACCACCTGTCGCCGCTGGCACAGGGCAAGGGCTACATGGGCGAGGCGCTGCGGTGTTTCGTGGACCACCTGTTCGATGATCGCGGGCTACGCCGGCTCGAGGCGGAGATCGATCCGCGCAACGCGCCGTCGGCACGCGTGCTGGAGCGCATCGGATTCCAGCGCGAAGGCCTGCTGCGCGAACGCTGGTGCGTGGGCGGTGAGCTGTCCGATTCGGCGTTGTACGGGTTGCTGGCACGGGAACGCGG
This sequence comes from Stenotrophomonas sp. BIGb0135, assembly GCF_024810105.1. Taxonomy (GTDB): domain Bacteria; phylum Pseudomonadota; class Gammaproteobacteria; order Xanthomonadales; family Xanthomonadaceae; genus Stenotrophomonas; species Stenotrophomonas maltophilia_AB. Next base: position 575,079 of record NZ_JANUDX010000002.1, on the reverse strand, counting down.
GCGCTGAGGGGATAGCGCGGCGCCGCGCTCGGCGGTGGTCACTGGCTCGGGCGCTGGGAGAAGAAACGAAAAACCCGCCTTTCGGCGGGTTTTTCGTTGCAGCCGAGCATGGCCCGGCACCGCCGGTTCGACGCGGCTTACGCCCAGCCGAACAGCTCGAACAGGCGCAGGATCAGATACGCACAACCGCCGGCGGCGGGGATGGTCAGGATCCAGGCCCACACGATGCGTTCGATCACGCCGAACCGCAGCGAACGCGGGTTCTTGGCGTAACCCACGCCCATGATCGCGGTCGAGATGCTGTGCGTGGTCGAAACCGGCATGCCGAAATGCGCGGCCAGGGTGAGGATGGTGGCCGAGCTGGTCTCCGCGGCAAAGCCGTGGATCGGGTGCAGCTTCACCATCTTGTGGCCCAGGGTCTTGATGATCTTCCAGCCGCCGGACGCGGTACCGGCCGCCATCACCACCGCGCAGGTGAGTACGATCCACATCGCGATGCCGTCACCGGCACTGGCCTGCGGATGCATGAAGGCCAGCCAGGACGGCAGGTCGTTCAATGCACCGGTGGCCTCGGCGCCGATCAGGGTCATGGCGATGATGCCCATGGTCTTCTGCGCGTCGTTGTGGCCGTGGGCGAAGCCCATGTAGGCGGCCGACGCGATCTGCGCCTTGCCGAAGAACGCGTTGACGATGCGCGGGCGGGCCAGGCGACCCAGCCAGCCGCCGGCCTTGGCCATGCCGGCGATGATCGCCCACAGCAGCAGCATCACCACGATACCGAGCAGGAAGCCGGCGATCGGCGAGGTGATCATCGGCAGGAACACCTTCCACAGCAGGCCCTTGTTCTGGGCCCAGGTGCCGATCCGTTCGGACCAGATCAGCGCATCCCAGTTGTTGTGGGCCGCGGCCAGGCCGGCGCCGCACAGGCCGCCGATCAGCGCGTGCGAGGACGAGGACGGCAGGCCCTTCCACCAGGTGATCAGGTTCCAGATGATGCCGCCGAGCAGGGCGCACAGGATCACCTGCGGGGTCACGTCGACCACGTTGGTGTTGAGCAGGCCCGAGGCGATGGTCAGCGCGACGGCGGTGCCGGTCAGCGCGCCGATGAGGTTCATGAACGCGGCGAGCATCACCGCCCAGCCGGGCGAGAGCACTTTGGTCGCCACCACGGTGGCGATGGAGTTGGCGGTGTCGTGGAAGCCGTTGATGAACTCGAAGACGAGCGCGGCCAGGATCACCACCAGGACAAGGGTCAGCATGCTGTGGCGTCCGTCAGCTGTTCTTCAGCACGATCTGGTACGCCACCACGCCGGCCTCGCGGCAGCGGTCGATGGCTTTTTCCAGGATCTCGAAGAACTCCTTGAGCAGGAACATCTGCAGGTTGTCCAGGCGGCCGGAGTAGATGTCGCGGTACAGCTCGAGCATCAGCCGGTCAGCTTCGTTTTCCAGCGAACGCAGCTTCTCGTTGAGCGCGGTCATCCGGTCCAGGTTCATGTGGCGCAGGTCACCGACCATCTCCACGACCACGCTGGCGGCCTGCTCGAGCATGGCGGCGCGGGGCGCGAAATCGATGTGTTCCAGGTGCTTGGTCGCCAGCGAGTAGCGGTCGGCGAACTTCTCGACCTGCTTGGGGATCTTGTACAGCGCCGAGCCCAGCGCTTCGATGTCCTCGCGCTCGATCGGGGTCATGAAGCTGTCCACCAGCGCCTGGCTGATCTTGTCCGAGGCGGCGCGCTCGCGCAGGCGGGCCAGCTTGAAGGCGTCCAGCGCCGGCTGGCGGTCAGCCTCGCGCAGCATCGCGTGCAGCGCCTTGGCGCTGTCCTGGGCGGCCTGCGCAGCCTCGTCCAGCAGGGTGTAGAACTGTTTGCCGGAGCCGAAAATGGTCTGCAGAGAGAACATTGAGAAACCTATTCGCCGTCGAGGAAGGACGGCACCGGGCGGAATTATGACGGTTTGATGTCCATTGCGGGTACTCCCCCCTGCCCTTCACATCCCGACGCCCCAGTCTGAACGACTCTGGTTGCCTACCTCCCCCGGCCTTTTGTTAAGATGCGCGGGCACCTTCGGGTGCACTCTATGGAAGACGACCCTTACCCTCCGCCGCTCCGCCGCGCCTGCGCGCCCTCCGGATGCCGCCACCGCTTGAACACGCCCTCCCTGCCACCAACCGGGGACGCCGCCCGTGTTTGAACTGATTATCGTCCTGGCCCTGATCCTGCTCAACGGCTTCTTCGCCATGTCCGAGATGTCGGTCATGACCTCGCGCAAGAGCCGCCTCAAGCAGATGGCCAGCACCAGCAAGCGCGCCGAGCGCGCGCTTGAACTGTCCGAGAAGCCCGAGAGCTTCCTGTCCACCGTCCAGATCGGGATCACCCTGATCGGCGTGCTGACCGGTGTGTTCGGCGGCGAGGCGATCGGCCTGGCCATCGCCACCTGGCTGCACGGCCTGTTCCCCGACTTCGTCTACGCCGCCCAGGTCGGCAAGGCGCTGGCGGTGGCCCTGATCACCTTCCTGACGCTGATCTTCGGCGAACTGGTGCCCAAGCGGCTGGCGATCACCCGCTCGGAAGACATCGCCGGCCTGGTGGCCTGGCCGATGGGCTGGCTGTCCCGGATCGCCTTCCCGGCGGTGTGGCTGCTCTCGCACAGCACCCGGCTGGTGCTGCGGGTGCTGGGCCTGGGCAAGGACGAGGCCGCCTCGGTCACCGAAGAAGAGATCCGCATGCTGGTGGCCGAGAGCCACGAAGCCGGCGTGATCGACGCGCATGAGCGCGACATGATGAACCGGGTGATGCGCCTGGGCGACCGCACCGCCGACAGCCTGATGACCCCGCGCAACCGGATCGCCTGGCTGGACACCGTGGCCGACCCGGAAAAGAACATCGCCACGATGCGCGAGCACGAGTTCTCGCGTTACCCGGTGTACCGCGACAACGACCAGGACATCGTCGGCGTGCTCGAGGTAAAGAGCCTGGTCACGCGGCTGGTGCGCGATGACCACTCGCTGTTCCAGCACCTGCGCGAACCGCTGTACGTGTCCGAGTCGACCCATGCGATGAAGCTGCTGGAGATCTTCCGCGAGGAACAGCAGTCGATGGCGCTGGTGGTGGACGAGTACGGCGAGATCCAGGGCCTGGTGACCATCAGCGACCTGATGGGCGCGGTGGTCGGACGCCTGCAGTCGGTGGAGAACGTGGACGAAGACGCGCTGGTGGTGACGCGCGAGGACGGTTCGTTCCTGGTCGATGGCTCGCTGTCGATCGAAGACCTGCGCGAACTGATGGGCAATGCCGAACTGCCCGATGCCGAGGACGGCGATTACTACACCCTCGCCGGCATGTGCATCCATTATTTCGGGCGCATTCCGCACGCCGGCGAGTATTTCGACTGGGCCGGCTGGCGCATCGAGATCGTCGACCTCGACGGCGCGCGGGTGGACAAGCTGCTGCTGCGCACGCTGTCCGAAGAAGAGACCGATGAACTCACCGGCTGAGCCAACGCCGCCGGAAGACGGCCGGCCCGCGTACCGCAACGAGGGCATCCGCACGCTGCTGGCCATGTTCGATCATGGCGACCCGGAGCACCGCCTGCTGCTGGGCGAGATCCTGCGCGACCTGCAGCAGAGTGCGTTCGGCGTCTTCCTGTTCGTGGCGATCCTGCCGGCGTTCATTCCGATCCCCGGCGTGGGCGGCGCGGTCAGCGGGCCGCTGATCGTGTTGATCGGTGCGCAGATGCTGTTCGGGATGCGCCGCCCGTGGCTGCCGGGTTTCGTGGCCAACCGCGGGCCCAAGCGCGGCACCATGCATCGCTTCCTGGCCCGCATCGACCGGCCGCTGCGACGGCTGGACCGCTTGCTGAAGCCGCGCCTGCCGGCGCTGCTGGTGCCGCGGCCGGCGCATGCGTTCACCGGCCTGTTGCTGATCCTGGTAGCGATGCTGCTGTCGCTGCCGATCCCGTTCACCAATTATCTGTTCGGCTTCCAGCTGCTGCTGTTCGCCCTGGCCCTGCTGGAACGCGACGGCATGCTGATGCTGTTCAACTGGGTCGGCGCGGTGGCCGCGGTGCTGTTCTTCGGCTTCAGTTCCGGCCAGCTGGTGAGCTACACGATGGAGCAGGTCCAGCGCTGGTTCTGAGCGGCCAGGGGGAGCCGACCATCGGTCGGCGCCACCCCGGTCACCGGGACGTTACGCCCCCGGCTTGAGATCCACCGTACCGGTATCGGACAACGCGCCCGGATCATCGGTCACCGCCGACAACACGAAATACAGCGCGCTGCCGAGCAGGCCGCCCGGGCCATCCCAGTACTCGGCCGATTCGGCACTGACGTGGATCAGCCGCAGGTTCGGATCGTCCTTGCCGCCGGGGAAGAACACTTTCATCGCCGGCGACCACAGTTCCTCGATCTTGGCGCGGTCATCAACGACGCGCGCGGTACCGGCCACGGACACATAGGTGTTGCCCGACGGCGAGGAATAGGAGACGTTGACCCGCGGATTGAGCGCGATCTCGGCCACCTTGGGGCTGTCGGCTTCGGTGGCGAACCACAGGTCGCCGTCGAACTCGACTTCCTGGGTACCGAGCGGGCGACTGTAAAGACGGCCGTCGACGCCGACCGTGGTGAACATCGCGATGTCCACGTCACGGATCATGCCGGCCAGTTGTTTGATGTGCTGTTGGCGATCGTGCTCTGCCATGGGGTAACTCCTGCAACGGGGGCCCCATCACAGCGGATCGGCGGCCACGGCAGCGTGAATCGCAGGGTCACATCCCCTTCGCATCCTTGCCGGGTGGAGCCACGCCATGCGTGGCTGCACCTTGAACGAGGCGGGGTGACGCCGGCCACGCATGGCGTGGCTCTACCGTGGGGATCAAGCGTTCGCCTGCCACGCCTGCATCGCCAGACCGAACGAGCGCTTGCGCGCGGCGTGGTCGTAGATGTTGGCGGTGAGCAGGATCTCGTCCGGCCTGTGGCGCGCGGCGAACGCGGCCATGCCCTCGCCCACCTGGCGCACGTCGCCGACCACCGCGCAGGCCAGCGCGTTCTGCACGCCGAGCTTTTCGTGCGGCTGCCAGAAGGCCTCGATGTCGTCGATCGGCGGCGGGATCAACCCGGGCTTGCCGCGGCGCAGGTTGACGAAGCTCTGCTGCTGGGTGGTGAACAGGCGCTTGGCCGCGGCCTCCGATTCGGCAGCCACGACGTTCAAGCCGAGCACCGCGTACGGCGCGGTCAGGTACTGCGAGGGACGGAACTCGCGACGGTACACGGCCAGTGCTTCATCCATCGCGTCAGGCGCGAAGTGCGAGGCGAACGCGAATGGCAGGCCCATCGCGGCGGCCAGGCGCGCACTGAACAGGCTGGAGCCGAGCAGCCACACCGGCACCGGAATCCCGGCCCCGGGCACGGCACGCACGGCCTGGCCGGCCTGTGCCGGTTCGAAGTAGTGCAGCAGTTCGCGCACGTCCTGCGGGAACTGGTCGGCACTGTCGAAGTAACGGCGCAGTGCGCGCGCGGTGGGCTGGTCGGTGCCGGGGGCACGCCCGAGGCCGAGATCGATGCGGTCCGGATACAGCGAGGCCAGCGTGCCGAACTGCTCGGCCACCTGCAGCGGGGAGTGGTTGGGCAGCATGATGCCGCCGGAGCCCACCCGTATGCGCCGGGTACCGCCGGCCACGTGCCCGATCAGCACCGCGGTGGCGGCGCTGGCGATGCCGGGCATGTTGTGGTGTTCGGCCAGCCAGTAGCGATGGTAGCCCCAGCCTTCGGCGTGCTGGGCCAGGTCCAGCATGTTGGCGAAGGCCTGGGTGGTGTCGCTGCCCTCGCAGACCGGGGCCAGGTCAAGAATCGACAGGTGCATGAACGCGTTCCATCCAGAAAGTATTCCACTGACATGGGGCCGGCGCCGGCCGCGCGCCAGTGCCGATCGCGGGATGCTGATTCCTGCGGTTCGGGTTCGTGAGGTTGCCGGATGAGGTCTGGGCTGCTGGCTGCCTGGCTGCCTGGCTGCCTGGCTGCCTGGCTGCCTGGCTGCCTGGCTGCCTGGCTGCCTGGCTGCCTGGCTGCCTGGCTGCCGAGCATGGCTCGGCACTACCTGGTACACGTGACCGGTAGTGCCGAGCCATGCTCGGCAGCCCCGACACCTTCGGCAACCCCGACACCCCCGGCAAACCGCCCTCAGGCCGCCCCGGTCTCCGCTTGATCGACCAGCGGCTTCAGCTCGGCATCCAGCGCCACGCGTTCGTCGAACACGAAGCAGCGGCCGTCGTAGCCTTCGCCACCAACCGCCTCGAAGTAGCCCAGAATGCCGCCGTCGAGCTGCAGCACGTTGTCCATGCCGTCGTTGCGCATCCACAGCGCGGCCTTCTCGCAGCGGATGCCACCGGTGCAGAAGCTGACCACGGTGCTGTCGCGCAGGGCATCGCGGTGCGGGGCCAGTGCATCGGGCAGGTCGGTGAACTTGGTGATCGGCAGGACCAGGGCGTCCTGGAAAGTGCCGTATGCGATTTCCTGGGTGTTGCGGGTATCCAGCATCACCAACGGCTTGCCGGCATCGTCGTGGCCCTGCCGCAGCCAGCGCTGCACGGTGGCCGGGTCGACCGACGGCGCGCGCGGATAGGCCAGCGGCTGGCCGTCATCGATGCGGAAGCTGATGATCTCCGGCTTGACCTTGGCCTTGAGTCGGGCGAACGGCTGCCTCTGGCTGATACTGGTCTTGACCCGCAGGTCGGCAAAACGCGCATCGGCCTGCAGGGCGGCGTAGAAGCCGTCGATGCCGGCCCGGCTGCCGGCCAGGAACAGGTTGATGCCCTCGCCCGCCACCAGGATCGTGCCGCGCAGGTCGGCGGCGGTTGCCCGCGCCAACAGGGTCGCGCATAGCGCGTCCGTGTCGGCGATGGGGGTGAACAGGTAGGCGGCAGTATTGGCGATCATGCGCGCAGTATAAATCGCGCCGACGGCGCTGCCCCGACCCTTCGCCCGAGGGGTTCAGCCGCGCAGCAGCACGAATGGCAGCAGCACCAGCGCCGCCGCCGCGACCATCCCCAGCAGCACCGCGGCCACGAACAGCGGTCGGCGCTGCAGCAGGCTGCCGAAGGTCTCGGCGGTGCCGTCGCGCAGCGCGGCCTCGCGCTCGGCGCGCACCCGCACCCCGCGGGCATCCTGGTACTCGGCCATCAGGACCCTGGCCCGCGGATGGTCCTGGTCTTCGCGGATCCAGATCCCGCCCGAGGAGATGCCCCAGGGGCTCGGCTCGGTCCGGTAATGGGCGATGCCCGCCTGGTCCAGCAGGGCGGTGACGTCCTGGATTTCATCGTCCGCGACGTTGCGCAGGTTGAGCAGCAGTTTTGACATGCGCCCATGATAGCGCCCGGCGATGCGCTACCCTTGCGTCCCGTTTTTGCATTCCGGAGCCGTCATGCGCCGTCTGCCCACCTACCTGCTCGCCCCCCTGATGCTGCTGGCGCTCGCCGCCTGCACCCCGCCCGGCCCGCCGCCGGGAGGCACGATCACGCAGTTCGAGAAGATCGACACCCAGCCGGGCACCGGCGCCGAGGCGACGCCCGGCAACAAGGTGACCGTGCATTACACCGGCTGGATCTACAACGAGCATGCCGCCGACAAGCATGGCGACAAGTTCGACAGCTCGGTGGACCGCGGCGAGCCCTTCAGCTTCGACCTCGGCAAGGGCCAGGTCATCAGGGGCTGGGACGAAGGCTTTGCCGGCATGAAAGTGGGCGGCAAGCGCACGCTGATGATCCCGGCGGCGTACGGCTACGGCGACCGCGGTGCCGGCCCGATCCAACCGGGTTCCTCGCTGGTGTTCGATGTCGAGCTGCTCGACGTCAAGCCGAACTGAGCCTGCTGCATGCGTAGTCCAGACAGCCCGGCGCGGCGCGTGGCGATCATCGGCGGCGGCCCGGCCGGGTTGATGGCCGCCGAGACCGTGCGCGCGGCCGGCCACCAGGTCGATGTGTACGAGGCCAAGGGATCGCCGGGGCGCAAGTTCCTGATCGCCGGCAAGGGCGGCCTGAACCTGACCCACTCCGATCCGCAGGCGCTGTTCGTCGCGCGTTATCGCGAGCGGGCCGCCGAGGTGGGCGACTGGTTGGCCGACTTCGACGGCCCGGCGTTGCGCGACTGGGCGCGCGGTTTTGGCGTGGAGACCTACGTGGGCAGCTCCGGCCGGGTCTTCCCGGTCGACCGCAAGGCCGCGCCGCTGCTGCGCGGATGGGTACGCCGACTGAAGGAACAAGGCGTGCGCCTGCATGTGCAACACCGCTGGGTCGGGTGGGACGCCGACGGCGCACTGCGCCTGGCCACGCCCGAGGGCGAGGTGCGGGTGCAGGCCGATGCGGTGGTGCTGGCGATGGGCGGCGGCAGCTGGCCCGAACTCGGCTCGGACGCGGGGTGGGTGGACCCGTTGCTGGCGCGTGGCATCGACATCGCCCCGCTGCAGCCGGCCAACTGCGGCTTCGACATCGCATGGAGCGACTACTTCCGCGAGCGCCAGGCCGGCGCGCCGTTGAAACCGGTGGTGGCGCACTGGACGGCGCTGGATGGGCAGGCGTGCGTGCAGCAGGGCGAGTGCGTGATCAGCGCCGACGGCATCGAAGGCAGCCTGGTGTATGCGATGGCCGCCGACCTGCGCGACACCCTGGCCCGCGATGGCCAGGCGCAGCTGCAGTTGGACCTGCTGCCGGGGCAGACCGAAGCCCAGGTGCTGGACAAGCTGCTGCGGCCGCGACAGGGCCGCAGTTTCGGCGAACACCTGCGCCGCCAGCTCGGCCTGGGCGGGGTCAAGTCCGCGCTGCTGTTCGAGGTGCTGGGCAAGGATGCCGGGCAGTTGCCGGCCGAGCGCATCGCCGCATCGCTCAAGCGGTTGCCGCTGTCGCCGCAGCGCCCGCGCCCGATCGCCGAGGTGATCAGCAGCGCCGGCGGCGTGCGGCTGGAAGCGCTGGACCGGCAGCTGATGCTGCGTGCGCTGCCCGGCACGTTCTGCGCTGGCGAGATGCTGGATTGGGAAGCGCCCACCGGCGGCTACCTGCTGACCGCCTGTTACGCCAGCGGCCTGCGTGCCGGACGCGGCGTGGTCGCCTACCTGGGGTAGTGCCCGTCGTGGGCCGGCCAGCGGCCGGGGCCCCCTGCGCCGTCATCCGGCCGGCATCAACCGCGCTGCATGCGCACCGAGGCCAGGGCGATGCCGCTGGGGTGCGGGTAGGTTTCTTCGCGGAGGGCCACGAACCCGGCGCGTTGGTAGAACGGCACGGCGTTGAGCGATGCCGACAACACCAACGGCCGGCCCGGATCGGCCAGCGCCTGCATCGCCCCCATCAGCCGCATGCCGATCCCGCGCCCGCCGCAGTCGGGATCCACGAACAACGCGTCGATCTCGTTGCCGTCGCGGTCGATCACCGCATACCCCAGCAGCCGTCCCTGCGCGTCCTCGGCGACGATGCAGCCGCCCTGAGCGATCAGCGCGTGGTAGTGCGCCGGCGGCGGCGAGGCCGACCAGGGTGCGATCACCTCCGGCGGATACGCCGCGCTGCACAGCTCACGCACGCAGCGCGTGCGCAGCGCCCACAACCGATCGGCGTCGTCCACCCGGCCCGCCCGCAGCACGGCAGTATCGGCATCCCGCGCTGGCGGTGCATGCCCGGTCATCATCGCGACTTGCTGCTGCGCAGCGCCTGGATGCGCGCCGGTGGCTGGAACGAATCGCTGCGCGCATCGCTCCAGTAGTCATGGAAGACCGCGTGGTCGGGCACCTGGCGCAGCAGCTCGCCCGGGCTGAGGTAACGATACAGCGACGCCAGCGAGCGGATTTCCACCGGCGACACCCGACGCAGGATGTGCTCGGGCCCCAGCTCGGCAGGATGATTGAGGCCCGCCGCGCACAGCAGGTCGCGCAGCGCGCGCACGGTGTTGTCGTGGTAACGGTGCACGCGGGTGGCCTTGTCGGCGGCGTCCAGGTGGCGCCAGCGGTGCGGGTCCTGGGTGGCGATGCCGGTCGGGCATTTGTCGCTGTGGCAACTCAGCGACTGGATGCAGCCCAGCGCGAACATGAAGCCGCGCCCGGCGTTGCACCAGTCCGCGCCCAGCGCGATGGTCCGGGCGATCTCGAACGCGCTGGTGACCTTGCCCGCTGCGCCGACCTTGATCCGCTCGCGCAGGTCCAGCCCGACCAGCGTGTTGTGCACCAGCAGCAGGGCTTCGTGCATCGGCACGCCCACGTGGTCGATGAACTCGGCCGGGGCCGCACCGGTCCCGCCTTCGGCCCCGTCGACCACGATGAAGTCCGGCAGCAGCTGGGTTTCCTGCATCGCCTTGGCGATGCCGAACCATTCCCACGGATGGCCGATGGCCAGTTTGAACCCGACCGGCTTGCCACCGGACAACTCGCGCAGGCGCGCGACGAACTGCAGCAGTTCCACCGGCGTGCTGAAGGCCGAATGCTTCGACGGCGAGACACAGTCCACGCCCATCGGCACGCCCCGGGTGATCGAGATTTCCTCGCTGACCTTGGCCGCCGGCAATACCCCGCCATGGCCGGGCTTGGCGCCCTGCGACAGCTTGATCTCGATCATCTTGACCTGGTCGGTGTTGGCATTGGCCACGAACTTTTCTTCGCTGAAACCGCCCGCCTCATCGCGGCAGCCGAAGTAGCCCGAGCCGATCTCCCAGACCAGGTCCCCGCCCATTTCCCGGTGATAGGGCGAGATCGAGCCTTCGCCGGTGTCGTGGTAGAAGCTGCCGCGGCGCGCGCCCTCGTTGAGGGCGCGGATCGCGTTGGCCGACAGCGAGCCGAAGCTCATCGCCGAGATGTTGAACACGCTGGCCGAGTACGGCTTGGCGCAGTTCGGGCCGATCAGCACGCGGAAATCGCTGTGGGCGATCTCGGTCGGTGCCAGCGAATGGTTGATCCACTCGTAATCCACCGCGTAGGTGCTGCGCAGCGTGCCGAACGGCACCACGTCCATTTCGTTCTTGGAGCGCTGGTAGATCAGCGCGCGCTGCTGGCGCGAGAACGGCACGTCCTCCAGGTCGCTCTGCACGAAGTACTGGCGGATCTCCGGGCCGATCGACTCCAGGCCGTAACGGAAATGCGCCATCACCGGGTAGTTGCGCCGCAGCGTGCTGCGCGTCTGCAGCAGATCCCAGGTGCCCAGCACGACCAGCGCCGCGCTGGTGCCGACGCCCCAGTACCAGGCCGGCCAGATCGTGGCCAGCCACAGGCAGACCGGGAACAGCAGGATGGCGAGCACGTAGACCAGGTAACGATGCATGGCTTTCCTCGATCAATAACGCCGTCGAGTCTACAACCGGTCGTCGACCACGTCGCGCGGCCAGACCGATTTGACGTCGTACACCACGCCGTCCGGCTTGAGCAGCGCACGCACGCTGCCGGCGTCGAACGCCCGGAACTCGTCGTGCGCCACCGCCAGCACCACCGCGTCGAAGACACCCGGATCGGCGCGCTCCACCCACTGCACGCCACTCTCGGCCAGTACGGCGGGGCCAACCCACGGGTCCTGCACGTCCACCCGCGCACCGCTGGCGCCCAGCGCCTGGGCCAGTTCCAGCGCCCGGCTGTTGCGCAGGTCCGGGCAGTTTTCCTTGAAGGTCACCCCCAGCACCAGGATGCGTGCCCCCATCGGCGCCTTGCCGCGCCCTTCCAGCAGAGCCAGCACGCGCTGCGCCACGTGCGCACCGACCCGGTTGTTGACCTGGCGCGCGGTGTGGATCAGGTCCGGGTGGTAACCGACGCTTTCGGACTTGTGCAGCAGGTAGTACGGGTCCACGCCGATGCAGTGGCCGCCGACCAGGCCCGGGCGGAACGGCAGGAAATTCCATTTGCTGCCGGCGGCGTCGAGCACGTCCTGGGTATCGATGCCGAGCTTGTCGAAAATCAGCGCCAGTTCGTTGACCAGGGCGATGTTGACGTCGCGCTGGATGTTCTCGATCACCTTGGCTGCCTCGGCCACGCGGATCGACGGCGCCGGCCAGGTGCCGGCGGTAATGATCGCGGCATACAGCGCGTCCACCACTTCGGCGACCTCGGCGGTCGAGCCGGAGGTGATCTTGCGGATGTCCGGCAGGCGCCGCTGGCGGTCGCCCGGGTTGATCCGCTCCGGACTGTAACCGCAGTAGAAGTCGTGGTTGAAGCGCAGCCCCGACCCGGCTTCCAGCAGCGGCACGCACACCTCTTCGGTGGTGCCCGGGTACACGGTGGATTCGTAGATGACCAGGTCGCCGGGCTTGAGCACCCCGGCGATCAGCGTGGAGGCACTGCGCAGCGGCCCGAGGTCGGGCTGCTCGAAGGCATCGATGGGGGTGGGCACGGTGACGATGTAGACATTGCACCCCGCCAGCTCGGCCGGATCGGCGCTGTAACGCGCCTGCCCGGCCGCCGCCAGCTCGTGCGGCTCCATCTCCAGGGTGTGGTCATGGCCCTGCTGCAGTTCCAATACGCGTGCACGGTCGATGTCGTAGCCGAGCGTGGGTTGGCGGCAGCCAAAGGCGACCGTCAGCGGCAGGCCGACATAGCCCAGCCCGATCACCCCGATCCGCGCGTCGGTCGCAGCGCCGATGGCGGCCGCCATCAGCCCTGCCCCCGCGCAATGCAGAAACAGGAGGAGGTGCGGGGACGGCGGGAAAGACTCATGGAGGGCGGCGCCAGGAAACGAATAGCGCAAGCCTAACGCGGGAGGGGCCCGGCCACAAAGAACAAAGCCGCCGCCCGCGGAGAGTACGGACGACGGCCAACAAGTGGTCCAGCTGCGGTTACTACCCTTTCAGAACAGCCTGTCGGGATTTCCGCAGGACCGGTCACAGCTGGTAGACAGATGCTAGGCGACCACCCGTGAGAATCATGTTACGAGGATCGAACCGTTCCGTTACGAACCCAGCATCACCGCGGCAGGTTCGAGCTCGCCCGAGTCGCCGGTCCACAGCGACAGCAGTCGTGCGAAGCCGACCCGCGCCTGGCCATCGACCGGCGCGGCGGCACTGAAGCCATCCCACGGACGGTCGATCATCGCCGTGAGCACCGCCGGCTCGATCGCCGCGGAGGTCATGGTCCAGCGCGGGAAGTGCCGCGCCGCGACCGGCCCGCGCGCCAGTTCGCGCAGGCACAGGTGGCTGCGCGCATTGGCCACGCGCTGGTAGACCGAATCGACCCCGTCCTCGGGGCCTTCGAAATACTGCAGGAAGCGGGTGCCATCGAACATCAGCACCCCGGTGACACCGGCCATCTTGTTGAAGCTGGACGCGGCCGCCAGGATCCGATCGATATCCGATGCCTGGATCCCTTCGAAGGCGACGCTGGTATAGGCGATCGCACGCAACGGCATGCAGGTGAAGCCCCCTGTGAACTGCCCTGACTATGCCACGAACCCTGACGTCGGGATAGATGAATACTGTGCGCGGAGACGCCGGCAACCGTGCGCCTCCCGCTCGCAGGATCAGGGCGCCTGCACCTCGTAGCCGGCCTGTTGCAGGCGTGCCAGATACCCCTCGGGCGCTACCAGGGAATGCACCGGGACGACCGCGAAGGTGGTGCGGTTGCGGGCCAGCGCGGCGCGCGCCACCTGCTGCCATTTGTCCGCCGCCTGCCGGTCCACCGCGGCCAGGCCGCGGCGACGCCCGAACGGGCTCTCGGCGATCGCGCCAACGCAGGCGTCGTACTGGCTTTGCAGGGCCAGCCGCTGCAGCGCCTCGGTGTCGCCCATCGACCAGGCGTTGGCGCGCTCGACCAGCAGCGGCAACTGGTGTTCCACCACATCCAGGGTGCGCTCCAGGCACTGCACATCCTGCAACGGACTGGCGCGCGCTTCCTTCAGCGCCTGGCGCGGATCCTCGACCCGGATCACCACCCGGGTCACCACCGGCTTCAGGCCGCGCGCCTTGTAGGCCTTGTCCAGCACAGCGGAAACCGGCGAGCCGCGGCCGAGCCCGACCGACTTGAGCGCCTCGGTATACAGCCGCGTGGCCGCCACCAGCGGGCGGTCTTTCTCCACGCCCCGGTCGCGTCCCAGGTAACGCTGCTTGAGTGCCAGCCACCGGGTGTAGGTCGCGGCCGGCAGGATTTCCTCCAGGCGCCGTCCCTGCGGATCATGCGCGGCTTTCATCGCCGAAGGCAGCAGGGTCAGCCCCTTGAAGAACCCTACGTCGGCATCCAGCGTCCAGCCCGGCGGCCCCAGTACTTCATCGGCACTGGCGACCACCGCCTCGACCTCGTCGGCGCGCCAGTCCAGCTTGGCCGGCAGGGGCGATACGGTGCCGAGGATCCACAGCACGTGGCCGTCGCTGGCCGTCACTTTCCACATGCCAGGCCCGGGCTGCACCCCCGAGACCACCACCGGTGCAAGGTCGACGACGGCCGCCTGCCCGGCCGCCGCCGGCGGTGCGGGCTGTGCGTTGATCCCCGCCGCGCACAGCATCGCCATGCTCACCGCCACCGTCGTCCTTGCCCACGCCGCGCTCGCCATGCTGCCTTGCCTGTGATGGAGTCGTGCGCAGCCTACGGGGAGCCGGGTGCGGCTGCGTAAAGTTTGCGTTGCCCCTGCCCTGCACGGCCCGGGCGGCATAATGCGACACCGCCCTTCAACGGAGTAGGCCCCATCGACACCCTGCGCAATGCCGAAGCCCTGGCGCGCCGCGCGCATGCCAGCCAGACCGACAAGGCCGGCCGGCCCTACATCGGCCACGTCGCGCGCGTGGCCGCGCGGGTGCACGGCGATGCCGACGCCGAAGCAGTCGCCTGGCTGCACGACGTGGTGGAAGACTGCCCGGCGTTCGCCAACGAGGTGGACGCGTTCCCGCTGCACATCCGCACGGCGGTGGCCTGCCTGACCCGGCGCAAGGACCTGCCAGCCGACACCTACTACGCCGCCATCCGCGCCAATCCGCTGGCACTGAAGGTCAAGCTGGCCGACATCGCCGACAACAGCGATCCGGCACGCCTGCACTACCTGCCGGACGCGATGCGCCAGCGGCTGGCCGAGAAGTACACGCACGCCCTGGCCGCGCTCGGTGCCGCGACGACGGCCCCCACCAGCGCCTGATCAGGCCGGATCGGGGCCCTGCCGGTAAGGCTCTTCGAACGGGCGGAAGTCGTGCTCGGCGAGCGCATCGGCCACCCAACGGGCCACGCCCGGCAAGGCCAGCACCGCCGCCATGTAGGCCTGCACGCGCGCGCTGACCGGCACCGCGTAGGTCTTCAGCCGCATCACCACCGGGGCAAAGAACGCGTCGGCAATGCTGAAGCCGTCGAACAGCAGCGGCCCGCCATGGCGCGCCAGCAGTGCCTCCCACAGCGACTGCAGGCGCTCCAGGTCCTCCAGCACCGCCGGCTGCTCACGCAGCACGCGCGCCCCCACCGCCGGTAGATGCGCTTCGATGTTCATCGGGAAATGCTGGCGCAGCGCACCGAAGCCGCTGTGCATCTGCGCGCAGACGCTGCGCGCCAGGGCGCGCGTGGCCACGTCCCGCGGCCACAGTGCCTTGTCCGGGAAGCGCTCGGCCAGGTACTCGGCAATGGCCAGGGTGTCCCACACGACCAAGCCGTCGTCGACCAGCACCGGCACGGTTGCCGACGGCGACAGCGCGGTGGCCTGCCGCTTGAACTGCGACGCCGGATCGAAGCTGTCGAAGCGCAGCAGCACCTCCTCGAACGGGATGCCGGCCTGGGTCATCAGTACCCACGGGCGCATCGACCAGGACGAGTAGTTCTTGTTGCCGATATGGAGGGTGAGCATGGCGGCACCGGGCAGGACGGGAATGCCCATGCTACCGGCAACGCAGGACACCGGCAGGCGCAATCGGCCGCGCCATCAGAACCGCCCTGGAATGCACTATCGTCGTGCGCACACGGCGAAAAGGACACCCGCTCGATAATCGGTTACCTGCACAGCCTGCTCATTCTTCTTTCGCTCCCCCCCCCGGCGGCGGCAGAGGACGTCCAAGGAAAGGTCTACGACGCGTTTTCCGTGGTGCAGCACGGCAAGCCAAAGGGCGACGTGTTCGTCTACTCCGCGGCGATGGCCACCGACTCGGACCCGATTGTCATCAGCGTGCAGGGGCGGGACCTCAGACCCCGCGATAAAACGCTCCGGACCGATCTCCAGAAAAACTGGCTGTCGCTCAACGTGCCGGAGCAATTCGAGTTCGAGGGCCGCAGCCTGGCCTCCTGCCCACTGCAGCCGGGGCGGCAAACAGGCAGGTGCGACGCCTATGCGTTCCGCGACGGTGACACCGTCCGCCCGTTCTATTTCCGCGTGGACAACTGGCCCTGACCGACCGGTGCGTCGGGGTGCTTGCCGCGTTGGTGCCCGGAGCCGGAATCGAACCGGCATGGGGTTGCCCCCGGCGGATTTTAAGTCCGATGCGTCTACCAATTTCGCCATCCGGGCAGCGCCGCGCATAGGGTGCCTGATCGCGCCCGGTTTGGGAATGCAGGCTGCCTCGCCGTGCCGGCAACAGCACCTGCGTGGGGGCGTCGGGGTGGGAGAGAATGCGTACGTTCTCGCGCGGTATCCCTGGCGCAGCCAGCAGGCTCGCCACCGACGGGATTCCAGTCATGGCTGCGCGTTGATCCCGGTAGCGGTCTGGCGCACGTCCGGTGCCTGCGCCTCGGGTGCCGATGCCGCGGTAGTGACGGCATCTTCTTCATCCAACGCGCCGCTCACCATGGCCGGCGCAGGGTACGGCACTACCGCGCCGGTCGACACCGATGACGCGGCTCAGATCGCCCGCGAGTAGCGCACCGGCTGGTCCGGGCGTGCCAGGTAGCGGTCGAAGCACATGGCCAGCAGGCGCAGCAGGGGCCGGCCGCGTTCGGTGCTGCGCACCACACCGTCGGTGTACTCGGCCAGCCCATCGTCCTGCAGGCGCTGCAGCGCGATCAACGCATCGGCGAAATACACCTCGAAGTCCACGCCGTGGCGGCGCGCCAGTGCACGCCCATCCACCTGCCCCTGGCACATCAACTGGCCGATCAGTTCGGCGCGCAGCGTGTCGTCGGCATCCAGGTGCAGGCCGCGCCACACCGGCAGGCGTCCGGCATCCACCGCGACCTCCCAGCCCGGAAGGTCGCGCGGGTTCTGGCTGTAGGTATCGCCGATGTGGCTGATCGCACTCGCCCCCAACCCGACCAGGTCGGTGTCGGCATGCGTGGTATAGCCCATGAAGTTGCGGTGCAGCTGCCCGGCGCGCTGCGCCTGCGACAGGTCTTCCCCGGGCAGGGCGAAGTGGTCCATGCCGATGTACTGGTAGCCGGCCAGCGTCAGGCGGCGCACTGCCAGACCGAGCAGGGCCAGCTTCTGCTCCGGACTGGGCAGCGCCGCATCGGGAATCTGCCGCTGCGCCTTGAACAGGTGCGGCAGGTGCGCGTAACCGTAGATCGCCAGCCGGTCAGGGCGTTCGCGCAAGACCGTTTCCAGCGTCTGCGCAAAGCCCGCCGGGGTCTGGTGCGGCAAGCCGTAGATCAGGTCGACGTTGACCGAGCGCAGGCCGTGATCGCGGCATGCCCGCAGGATGTCCAGGGTCTGGTCAACGTCCTGTTCGCGGTTGATCGCACGCTGCACCGCCGGATCGAAATCCTGGATGCCCAGGCTGGCGCGGGTGAAGCCAAGCTCGGCCAGGCCGGCGATATCGGCGCGGGTGACGAAACGCGGGTCCAGTTCGATGGACACGTCGCGGCTGTCGGCCGCGCTGAAGCGGAACCGCTGGCGCAGCCCGTCGACCAGCGCGCGCAGTTGCGCGGCGGCCAGGAAATTGGGCGTACCGCCGCCCAGGTGCAGCTGGATGACCTCGCGCGACGGATCGAACAACGGCGCGATCCGGTCCGCCTCGCGGAGCACGCGCGCCACGTAGGCCACGCCGCGGCCGTGGTCGCGGGTGATCACGCGGTTGCACCCGCAGTAGAAGCAGGGGCTGCTGCAGTACGGCACGTGCACATACAGCGACAGGGCGCGGGCGCGTGCGTTGCTGGCGTGGATCGCCGCGTGCAGCTGCTGCTCGCCGAAGCCGTCATGGAAATGCGGCGCGGCCGGATAGGAGGTGTAACGCGGGCCGGGGCGGTCGTGGCGACGCAGCAGGTCCGGGTCGAAGTGCCAGGCGAGGCCGGCGGCGGCAGGCGGGATCGTGTGCATGCCGTCAGGGTGCGCGCGCGCGGGCAGCCGCGCATTGAGCCAGATCAATCCAGCCGCGGCGTTCCTGCAGGCATGACACCGGCCACCGGCAACTGCGGCCAGCGCAGCATCTGGAAGCGGCGCCAGAAGGTATCGGCGATACGCGTGGCGACATCGTCGGCCAGGCGTTGCATGGGCAGGTTGCCGCTCTCGGCCGTGGTCTGTCGGAACAACGCCAGCCAACGATCGAACAGATCGCGGTCGAGTTCATCCATGGCCATGTGCTTGGGCATCGGCGCGCCGCTGAAACGGCGGGTGCCGCGCAGCATCGCCGACCAGAAATCCACCAGCTGTGCCAGGTGCGCGTCCCAATCGTCCACGCGCGCGGCGAACACCGGCGCCAGGCGCGCTTCGCCACGCACGCGCGCATAGAAATCGTGCACCAGCCGGGTGACTTCCTGCTCGCTGCACAACGCCAGCGAGGGCGTGGGCAGCGCGGTGGCGGACGGGTCCAGCATGGGAGAGTCCTCTGCGGCGGCGGTCCGCGGCGTATGCAGCGCAGGATGCGCGCGCAGGCCCCGCGGTGCCTTGATCAGGATCAATGTCGGGGCTGTAGTGCCGCCCTAGTCTGTGAGCCTCGACAACCTGCGCGCCGGCGCACCACGACCGTGGCCAAGTATAGCCGCGCCCTGCCCTCCCCTCCTGACCGTGGCCGCAATGACCGACCTGCACCTCCCGCCCGCGCCCAGCCGCCGCCGGCAGTTGATCCAGCAATGGGGCGCCATCCTGTGGCCCAGCTTCGTCGCCGCGGGCCTGGCCTGCATGGTGTTCTTCGCCTTCGTCGACCCCCTCATGCTGCGCGACATCAGCTTCCCGCAGCACGCGCTCAGCCGCGAGCTGGGCTACACGCTGGGCTTCTTCATGTTCTGGGCCGTGACCGCCGCGGCCAGCAGCGTGACCTGGTACCTGTTGCGGCCGATGCGCCGCGACGCCGACGACGTGCCGTTGGGCTGACCATGCCGCGGCGACTGCACCTGCAGCTGGTCGAGCCCGCGACCGCCTCCCCGTCCCCGCCGCGGCCGCGCCGGGCGCTGCGCTGGCGCGCCCTGTTGTCGGCCGCGTTGCTGACCCTGTTCTACCTGCTGCCGTGGCTGCGCTGGGAGGGCCGCCAGGCCCTGCTGTTCGACCTGCCCGCGCGACGCTTCGACCTGTTCGGCCTGACCCTCTGGCCGCAGGACCTGGGCGTGCTGCTCGGCCTGTTGGCGGTGCTGGCCACCGGGCTGGTGCTGCTCACCACCCTGGCTGGCCGGGTCTGGTGCGGGTATGGGTGCCCGCAGACCCTGTGGAGCGCGCTGTTCCGCCGGATCGAGCGCACCACCGCCCGGCATCTGCGCCATCCGCGGCTGGCACGCGCAGCCAAGCACGCGGCGTGGGCACTGGTGGCGGCATGGACCGGGATCACCTTCGTCGGCCTGTTCACCCCGATCCAGGACCTGGTGGACGCCCGGTGGCCGAGCGCGTGGAGTGCCTGGGTCACCTTCTGGGTGCTGTTCTACGCCCTGGCCACCTGGGGCAACGCGGGCTTCCTGCGCGAGCAGGTCTGCATCGACCTGTGCCCGTTCGCGCGGGCCTGCCCCAGCCTGTGCGATGCCGATACCCCGCAGGTGTACTACGACGCGCGCCGGGGCGAGCCGCGCGGCCCGCGCGCGCCCGGCCAAGGGGCCGTGATGCAGCGCGGACGTGGCCTGCTCGATCCAATCAGCGCCAACGATTACGCGTTTCGCGCCGCGCACCCGGCGCTGGCCGGCCCGATGCCGCGCTTCCCCGATGACCGCCTCGGCGACTGCGTGGATTGCGCGGCCTGCGTGCAGGTGTGCCCGATGGCGCTGGATATCCGCAGCGGCCCGCATCCGGATTGCATTGCCTGTGGCGCCTGCGTGGATGCGTGCGACGCGCAGATGCGCGCCTCGGGCTTCCCGACCGGGCTGATCGGCCATGCCAGTCTCAACCGCACCCGCCAGCGTCCCACGCGCTGGCTGCGTCCGCGCACGCTCACGGCGCTGGCCACCCTGCTGGTGCTGCTGGGTATCGGCCTGCATCGGTTGTAAGCACGGGTTCCCCGCGTCTTGCCTGCCATCGATGGATGGCCCGGTCCCCCAACCGGAATCAGCGCGTGCGCGTGGTTCGCGGCGGCACCATCTGCGCCCGCCGGACGATGCCCAGCTGCTCGATGATCAACGCCAGCTCATTGGTGACCTGGGTGCGACTGCGCCCCTTGGGCACCAACCGCTCCAGTACCTGTTGATAGGTCGTCCAGAACTCCGGGCCGCAGCCATGCTTGCTGTAACTGGCTTCCAGCTCGGTGCGCACGCCGTCAGCCAAGTCATGTACGCCGTATTGCATACGACCTCCCTTGGACCTGCCCTGCATCGGAGACGAGCAACCACCCTGTGTGCAGCTTGTCGCGCAAAGACAACAAAGACCCCCGGCCAGCGAAGAATTCACTTGCGATTCACCCGAAATTTGCACGGTCTTCGCACGAAGTCAATCGCCGCGTGGGTCGCAGCCGGAGAAGTCGCTGAATGGTTCATCCCGGTGCGCTCGCGCACAGGCAGCATGCCCGGGGGGCGGTGACAGGGTGATGTCAGCGCGGCACGGGCGGCGCGCTCAGCTCCCCAGCCGCCAGGCGCCATACACGCCGATGCCGATCCCGGCCAGCAGCAGCGCCCACACCAGGCCGTTGAAGCGCTTGAGCGCCTTGGCCAGCACCAGCGAGAACGCGATGCCGGCCAGCCCGATCAGCACCCACACCACACCACTCACGTTGCTGGGGGACGCCCAGAACGAACCGGGCGCGCCGGCGGCAAACAACAGGGCCAGAGCCATCAACGCAACCTCTTGGGGGGACCGGCGTCCATCTTGGTCAGGCCATCGTCCTGAACAGGTGAAGGTCCGTGCCCACCCCCTGGCAGGCTCATCCCCCGGCGGGGACGGGCCGCGGCAGTTCCAGGGTGCGCACCACCAGCCCAAGCAATTGGCTCAGCGCACCCTCGGCGGGTGGGCCCTGCTCCAGCCCGCGTGCGAAGCCGGCCCAGTCGCCGGCCGACAACTGCTGGATCAATGCCGGATCCACCGCCAGCCAGCGCATGCCCCAATAGGGAAAGTAGCGCTGCGGCACCCAGCCGCGGCTCAGCTCGGTGATTTCCCCGTGGCTGCGGGCCTGGCGCACACGCTCGTGGACAGCGGCCACGCCGTCCTCGGGGCCTTCGAAGTACTGCAGGAACCGTTGGCCATCGAACAGCAATACCCCGGTGACTCCGGCGAGGGAGTTGAAGCGGGTAGCGTCCTCGACCAACGTATCCAGCATGCTGCTGGACAATCCGGCGGACGCCTCACTGACGTAGGCAATCGCGCGAAGTGGCATCGGCTGTATCCTTGAAATAGGCGGTCATGCTGTCACTTTCAGACAGATGAATAAAGCCGCTGACTGAAGCGTTCAGATAATGTCAGGGCAGCGACGCGGCGGGCGGCGGTCCAACGCAAAGAGCCCGCTTGCGCGGGCTCTTGCTTGACTCTGGAGGCCTGGACGGGAATCGAACCCATCTCAACGGATTTGCAGTCCGGTGCATAACCACTCTGCCACCAGGCCGGTGACCTTACCGCTTACCCGGGTAATCATACCCTGATAAAACAAGACCCCGAGAACGGGGCCTGGTCTGGATGTGGAGCGGGAAACGAGACTCGAACTCGCGACCTCAACCTTGGCAAGGTTGCGCTCTACCAACTGAGCTATTCCCGCAAAATCAGGCGCGTATCTTACCGAAACCGCAGGTAACACACCAGCCTTTTCACACTTTATTTCACATGCCGACCGGGCGTGCCGATCAGGATGCCCGCGTGCCACCGCGGAGAAAAACAAGGCCCCTGAGGGGCCCTGTCGAAATCTGGAGCGGGAAACGAGACTCGAACTCGCGACCTCAACCTTGGCAAGGTTGCGCTCTACCAACTGAGCTATTCCCGCAGACTTTCGCTTGCCCCGACCGCACCGCACCGTGAGGCGCTGGAGGCTGTCGGCCCATCGACCTGCGTCGAAGGAGCGCTATTGTGTCGGGATTCCTTCACGCCGTCAACAGCCTTGTTCACGCGAAAGGAGCGGCGCGGGAGCCGCCTGCTGCGGCGATCGATTGCACGTAGTTGCATTCCAACGCATGAAGACGCGGGCTAAAACAAGGCCCCCCCCCGCTGCTTCACGCCTCCACATGACAACCTCCCTGTCCCGCTCCTCCTGGATAGCGGCAATACTGGTCTGGGCCATTGTCGCCGCCATATACATCCACGCCGGTTTCCAGCCGGACCATGGGCGGCCGCGCTTGATCGACGGTATCGAACCGCCCTACCCGATCAGGGCCGTCAGCGTGCTTTGCGTGGTATCCGCCATCGAGATCGCCATGGTCTGCGCCATGGTGCGGCCCTGGCGCAGCCATCGTCGCTGGCGACGCCTGCTGCTCACTACCGTGCTGATGCTGGCCTGGAGTGTCTACTGGGTCCTGATTGCGATGCACCAGCCACCGGCACAGGGCGCGCATCTTCTGTGGCTGCTTGCCCTGGATGCGTGCCTGCTGATCGCCATGTTCGCGGACATTGCCGCATGCCTGTTCAAGCGCCTGTACCGCTGGCGAGCAGCCCGGCGCACGGCGGTGTGACACGGCCTCGGGCCATCCCCCTCCGCTACCCGCCCACCCGCATGCCACGCCGGTGGAAGTAGACCTGCTCTGCCGTCCGCCGCATGGCGGCGGACTGCAGCAGCAGGTTGAGCGGCCAGTCCATCTGCAGGTGATCCATCGCCCAGCGCATCAGGCGCTTGCGACGGAACGTGGGGGCGGCCTGCCGGGCGACGGCTTCCGCCGCCGCCCCCTTGCCCCGCAGGTGCAACCCCGCCGCATCGCCAACCGCCCATCCATGGCGCCACGAGGAATGGATGCCGCCGGCCGACAGCGGCGAAACGATTCCCGCCGCATCGCCCGTGAGGATCACCCCGGGCGCGGTGATCGGTCCATCCGGCAGCCCGCACGGCACCAGCCCGGCACGCGTGGCGCTGGGCCGGACGGAGGTCGGCAGGCCGACCACGCTGCGCACGTGCTGCAGGAAACCGTCCAGGTCCGGCTGCCGTGCGTTGGCCGGATCGTGGCGCAGCGCCAGGCCCACCTGCACGCCCGTCGGGTTCTGCGCGACCCAGCCGATGTAGCCCGGCGCGAAGCGCTTGCTGGCAAAACAGTGCAGCGCGCCGGCTTCGGCAAGCTGCACGCCGGCAAATTCCTGTTCCACGCCGTAGAGGGTGTCCCGCACCCGACCCAGGCCGGTGCGCTGGGCCACGCGCGAAGTCGCGCCATCGGCGCCGATCAGGTAACGCGTCCGCCCGGCCCCCTCCACCCGCCAGCCGTCGCCGTCACGCTGCGCCTGGGTGAACGCCTGGCCCAGCCGCAGGTCCACGCCATTGCCGCGCAATTCGGCTGACAGCCAGCGCAGCAGGTTGGGGGTGTCGGTGGTCATGAAGTAGTACCCGGGCGCAGCCAGCAGCACGCTGCGCAGGTTCGGCGCGTACAGACGCACGCGCTCCACGCGCTGCAGCAGCGCTGCGGGCGCGCGGCCGAGCCAAGTCTGTTCGATCGCCTCCTTCACGATGATGCCGGTGGTATGCAGGCGCGCCCCGGGGTCGGTCTTGCGCTCGAGCACGCACACGCGCAGCCCGTACTGCGCGGCGGCCAACGCGCAGGCCGCGCCGGCGAAGCTGGCACCCACCACCACCAGGTCCCAGTCGTAGGGCGATGCAACGCTCTCCATCGGGCGACTCTCCTCTGCATGTCCAGGCGCGCAGGATCACGGGCGCCGGCGGAGACGCCATGAAGTGCCGGTGAAGCGGGTATGAAGCGGCATGGCGGATCACCATCGCGCGTGCTGCATGGGACAATCGGCGACATGAACACCGGCCTGGACACCATCGTTACCGCACCGGCTGCGATGCGCCCGACACGCGCTGGCCGCTTCAGCCGGGTACTGCGATGCGTGCGCGCGACGATGCAGGGGGTCGCCGTTGCCGTTGTACTACCGGCGACGGCGACGGCGGCGCCTGCCCCGATCAGCGTGCCCCTGACAGATGGCAGCGGCGCACGCCTGCACATCGACAGCGTCCACGGCAGCGCACAGCTGCTGGCGGCCTCCGCAGCGATCCCGCTGCGGATGAACAGCACCTTGCGTGATGCGCTGTCCCGCTCGGACACGGCACTCGTGCTGGGGCGTCACCGCGGCGCGGCCGAACCGGACAACAGCCTGCTGCTGTTCATCAGCGCGCCGTCGCGCCCCGCCGCGCCGATGGGCTATTGCGGCGCCGGGCAGGAAAACGGGTTGCTGTTGCTGGCGGTGCGCGATGGCGCATTGGTGGCGCTGGACGTCATGATGTTGCAGAGCTGCCTGCACTCGATCGCACAGGCCGTGGACCTGGCCGATCCTGCCACCGCCTTCCGTCCCGTGCCAGCGCCCTGGCTGGTGAGCTTTGCCGCCATGCAGGAGGACACCGCCGTGCAGCGCTGCGTCGGCATCCGCGATGAACGGCTGACCGTCCAGGACGATTGCACGGCCGCGCCGCTGGCTGCGCCCTGATCGGTACGGCGCGCGGCACGCCGCGCAAACGAAAAAAGCGACCTTGCGGTCGCTTTTTCGTTTGGCTTCCATGCCGATCAATTGACTGGAAAACCGGTATCTGGAGCGGGAAACGAGACTCGAACTCGCGACCTCAACCTTGGCAAGGTTGCGCTCTACCAACTGAGCTATTCCCGCTTGGGAGGCGAAATTCTACAACCAAATGCGCAGGTGTCAACAGCCCTCAGCCATTCTTTTTCGCCCGTGCGTTTTCCCGTGCCGCACGTTCGTCCTCACGCAGGCTCGGCCATGCCGCATGCAGGTACTGCAGACCGGAGAACAGGGTGAGGATCGAGGCGATCGCCAGGGTCCAGTCGCCGATGTGGAAGACCTGCACGCCCATCCAGATGTCCTGCATCGGGGTATGCGGCGCCACCGAATACAGCAGACACAGCAGCGCCACCATCTGCGCGGTGGTCTTGATCTTGCCGATCAGCGCCACCCGCACCTTGGCGCGCTGGCCGATTTCGGCCATCCATTCGCGCAGCGCGGAAACGGCGATTTCACGCCCGACGATCACCGCCGCCCAGACGGCCATCCATGCGGTCGGATGGCCCTGCACGATCAGGAACAGCGCGACGGCCACCATCAGCTTGTCGGCCACCGGGTCCAGGAACGCACCGAACGCGGACGCCAGGTTGTAGCGGCGCGCGATCCAGCCATCCAGCCAATCGGTGATGGCGGCCAGGCCGAAGATCGCCGCGGAGGCGAAATTGGTCCATTTGTAGGGCAGGTAGAACACCAGTACCAGCACCGGGATCATCACGATCCGCAGCAGGGTGAGCCAGGTGGGGAGGGTCAACTTCATCGCATCTCTCTACTCGCCCGCCGCGTCGGGCGTGGGCAGTCCATGAAGGTTAGCGTAGATGCGTGCAGCGAGGGCGTCATTGATGCCCTCCACTTTCGCGATTTCCGCTTCGCCGGCGGCCTTGAGCCCGACCAGGCCGCCGAAATGCTTGAGCAGGCTGGCGCGACGGCGCGGGCCGATGCCGGCGATGTCTTCCAGCTTGCTGGTCATGCGCGCCTTCTGGCGACGCCCACGGTGGCCGGTGATGGCGAACCGGTGGGCCTCGTCACGCACCTGCTGGATGAACTGCAGGGCCGGCGACGCCGCCCCGGGCCGCAGTTCGCGGCCGTCAGGCAGCACCAGCGCCTCGTGCCCCGCCCGGCGCTCCACGCCTTTGGCCACGCCCACCAGCATCACCCCTTCCACGCCCAGGTCGGCCAGCGCCGCCTGGGCCTGGCCGAGCTGGCCGGCACCGCCGTCGATCAGCAGCAGGTCCGGCAGCACGCCGTCTTCTTCCACCGCGCGGCGGAAGCGGCGCTCGATGGCCTGGCGCATCGCGGCGTAGTCGTCGCCCGGCTCGATGCCGCTGATGTTGAAGCGGCGGTACTGGCTGCGCACCGGGCCGCTGGCATCGAACACCACGCACGAGGCGACGGTGGCCTCGCCCATGGTGTGGCTGATATCGAAGCACTCCACCCGCTTGACCTGTTCGGCCAGCCCCAGCATCTGCCGCAGGTCTTCGCTGCGCGCATGCTGGGCGCTGCGGCTGCTCAGTTCGCTGACCAGGGTGATCTGCGCATTGCGGCTGGCCAGCTCCACGTAGCCGGCACGCTCGCCGCGCACGTTCCATTTCAGCTGCACCTTGACCTCGGCCGAGGCCGACAGCGCCGATTCGATCAGGCTGGCATCGGGGATCTCGCGATCGAGCAGGATCTCGCGCGGCGGCGAATGCTCGGCGTAGTACTGCGAGACGAACGCGGCCAGCACTTCCTCGGCGCTTTCCTCGCCGTTGGTGCGCGGGTAGAACGGCCGCGTGCCCATGTTGCGGCCATCACGGAAGGCCAGCAGCATCACGCAGGCGTTGGCGCCCTGGGTAGCGCAGGCCAGCACGTCCAGGTCGGCGGCGCGGCCGTCCACGTACTGGCGGGTCTGCATGCTGCGCAGCGCGGTGATCAGGTCGCGCAGGCGCGCGGCCTGCTCGAACTCCAGCGCTTCGCTGGCCGCCTGCATCTGGGTGCCCAGCTCGCGGCCGAGCTGGTCGCTCTTGCCCTCCAGGAACATCGAGGCGCGTCGCACCGACTCGGCGTAGTCGCCGGCCGGCACCAGGTCCACGCAGGGCGCGCTGCAACGGCCGATCTGGTACTGCAGGCACGGCCGGGTGCGGTTGCGGAACACGCTGTCCTCGCAGCTGCGCAGTTTGAACAGCTTGTGCATCAGGTTGAGCGTGTCGCGCACCGCGGTCACGCCGGGATACGGGCCGAAGTAGCGCCCCGGCACCGCGCGCGGGCCGCGATGCAGCGCAATGCGCGGCCACTCCTCGCGGGTGAGCAGCACGTGCGGATAGGTCTTGTCGTCGCGCAGGGACACGTTGTAGCGCGGCGACAGCGACTTGATCAGCTGGTTTTCCAGCAGCAGCGCCTCGGCCTCCGAGCGGGTCACGGTCACGTCCATGCGCGCGACCTGCGACAGCATCGACATGATCCGCGTGGTCTTGGGCGTGCCGTTGAAGTAACTGCCCACGCGATTGCGCAGCGCGCGCGCCTTGCCGACGTACAGCAGGCTGTCGTCGGCGGCGTACATGCGGTAGACGCCGGGCGCGGTACTCAGGTGGGCCGCGAATGCCTTGCCATCGAAGGCCGGAGCGGTGGACACGGTCATTCGCTGATCGGGACGTCGCTCAGTACGCCGCTGACCGGATCGAAACGCAGCACGGCGTGGGCGTCGGTCTCGGCGATCCACACCGCGCCACCGCCCAGGGCCAGGCCGGCCGGCCCATGCAGGCGGCGCGGCAGTTCCAGCGTGCTCAGTTCACCGCCGCCCAGGCGCAAGGTGCGCAGGCGCCCGTTGCCCGCATCGGCGATCCACAGCAGGGGGGCGTCCGGGCTCAGGGCGATCGCCTGGGGGTGCTGCAACTGCGCCAGCGCGCGCGGGCCATCCTGTTCGCCGAACGACCACAGGCCCTGCCCGACCAGGGTCTGGACCAGGTCGCCGCGCAGCTGCATCGCCCGGATCGACGAGCCCAGCGCATCGCAGACGTACAGCACCTGCTGCACGGCGGCGACCGAGGCCGGCTGCGCGAACGCGGCCAGGTGGCCGCTGCCGTCGCGCTCCTCGATGGCCCCGGAACCGGCGCGCCAGTTCAAGGTGCGCTGGCCGAGGTGGTAACTCCAGATGCGGTTGTCGCCGGCCATGGCGATATGGATCTGGTTGTCGGCCACGGCCAGCCCTTGCGGGTGGTTCAGCGGTACCCGCCGCGGTTGCTCGACCACGCCCTCGATGGGCTCGCCGGGGCGACCGGTGCCGCACAGGGTGTCGACCTGGCCGGTCAGCAGATGGATACGGCGCAGCGCATGGTTGCCGGTGTCGGCCACGTACAGCGCATCGCGCTCGAGGGCCAGGCCCTGCGGCCGGTTGAACGCGGCTTCGCCGGGGCCACCGTCCATGAAGTCGGCGGTGCCCAGGCCGAACTGGCGCAGCACGCGGCCGCCATGACTGCACTCGAGCACCCGGTGGTGGCCGCTGTCGGCGATGTACAGGCGTTCGGTCGTGGCGACCAGGCCCACCGGGAACCGCAACGGCAGGCGCGGCTCGGGATGCAGCTCGCGCGCCGGCTCGGCGTCGGCCGGGCGGCTGCTGTCCTCGCACAGCGCGGTGAGCGCGCGTTCCAGTTCCCCGCCGAACCCGACCAGACGATCACGTTCGCGGCCCTGCGCATCCAGCAGTACCAGCGTCGGCCAGGCGGTGATGTTGAAACGGCGCCAGCCATCCCAGTCGGCATCGAGCAGCGCCGGCGCGGTCAGGCCCTGCCGCCGCAGCAGCTTGAGCGCCTGCTCCGGCTCGCGCTCGCAATCGAAGCGCGGCACCTGCAGGACCAGCAGCTGCAGCTTGCCGGGGTTGCGCGACTGCCATTGGCCCAGTTCGGCCAGGCGCTGCGCGCACCATACCGAGGCGGCATTGACGAAGGCCAGCACCACCGGCCGCCCACGCAGTTCGGTCAGGGTGGTGGGCGTGGCGTTGAGCCACGTGGCGAATTCGGGCAGGTCCTGGACAGGCTGTACGTTCATGCCCCGATTATGCCGGAGTCGGCGTCATGCAATCGTCGTGCCGGCGCCAAAATCGCGGCGGGCATTGTCATCGCCTATCCGGGCCCCTGCCCCGGCTCAGGACTGCGCCGCCAGCCAGGCGTCGGCGCGGGCCAGGTCCTCGGGAGTATCGATGCCCGGGGGGAACGCGGCCGGGGTCAGAGCCACGCTGATCCGATGGCCCGCCTCCAGCGCGCGCAGCTGCTCCAGCGACTCCAGCTGTTCCAGCGCGCCCGGCGGCAACGCCGCAAACTGGCGCAGGAAGCCGGCACGATAGCCGTAGATGCCGATATGGCGCAGCCAGTGCGGCCCGGACAACTGCTCGCGCGAGCGCGCGAAGGCGTCGCGGTGCCACGGGATCGGCGCCCGGCTGAAGTACAACGCGTCCAGGTTCTGCTTGCGCACCACCTTGACCACGTTCGGGTCGAACAGGCTCTCGGCGTCGTCCACGGGCGTGGCCAGGGTAGACATCTCCGCACCGCTGCAGACCAGCGCCTCGGCCACCGCGACGATGCCCTCGGCCGGCGCGAAGGGCTCGTCGCCCTGCAGGTTGACCACCACGGTGTCGTCGCTCCAGCCCGCCTGGGCGGCACATTCGGCCAGGCGGTCGGTACCCGAGGCGTGGTCGGCCGAGGTCATCGCCACGCGCACGCTCTGCAGCCCCTGCAGGGCGTCGGCGATGCGCACGTCATCGGTGGCGACCCACACCTCGCGTGCCCCGGCCAGCAACGCACGCCGGGCGACGCGCAGCACCAGCGGTTCACCGCCGAGCAGGCGCAGCGGCTTGCCGGGCAGGCGCGAGGCCGCGAAACGGGCCGGGATGGCGACGACGAAATCGACGGATGGGCTCATGCGCAAAACTCTCGGCAGTGAAGCAGGAAATACAGGGCGGCTGGCGCGGCCATCAACGCTTGCCGAGTTTGTCCAACCGGTCCAGCAGGTTGATCCAGAACGCGGCCGGCAGGTCGGCAGCCAGCGGCACGGCGAAATGCCATTCGTTGGCGAACACCTTGCACTTCACCGCGTCCTTCTCGGTCATCAGCACCGGCAGCTCGCTGCCGAAGCGCAGGTCCGACTGCTGGTAGGCGTGGTGGTCGGGGAAGGCGTGCGGTACGACGCCGATGCCTTGCGCGCGCAGCATGTCGAAGAAGCGCTGCGGATGGGCGATGCCAGCCACCGCATGCACGCGCTGACCGCGGAAGTGCGCGAGTTTGCGAGCCCGCCCCCCGCTGAGCGGCTGGGCACTGTCGATGCGCAGCTGCATCGCCCACTCGCCAAACCCGCACGCCGGCTGCGCGCCCACGCCATCGCTGGCCTGGCCCAGGTTGACCACGCGGAAATCGCAGTCGTTGGCCCGGCTGGCCGGTTCGCGCAGCGGCCCGGCCGGGATCATCCGGCCGTTGCCGTAGCGGCGCTGCGCGTCGACCACTTCGATCTCGATGTCGCGCGCCAGCCGATAATGCTGCAGGCCGTCGTCGCAGACGATGATGTCGCACCCCGCCTCGACCAGCGCCTTGCCGGCCGCCACGCGGTCGGCGTCCACGCGCACCGGCACGCCGGTCTTCCAAGCGATCAGCACCGGCTCGTCGCCGCCGAGGGCGGTGGACGTGCCTGCCTCCACCCAGCGCGCCACGCCCGGCTCCTCACGACCGTAGCCGCGGCTGGCCACGCCCGGCTTCCAGCCGGCCTCGCGCAGGCGATCGACCAGGGCGATGGTCAGCGGCGTCTTGCCGGTGCCACCGGCGGTGACGTTGCCGACCACGATCACCGGCACCGGCAACGCATGCCGCTTCAGCCAGCGCCGCCGGTACAGCAGCCGACGCAATGCGATCGCGGCGCCATACACCGGCGCCAGCAGGCGCGCCGCGAACGGGATCGCGCTGCCGTCGTACCAGTACGACGGCGTGGAGGTGCCCTTGGCCGCCATCAAGGCTGCCTTTCGCGGAACTGCATCTTGTGCAGGTGCTCGTACAGGCCGCCCAGTGCCAGCAGCTCCTGGTGGGTGCCCCGCTCGACGATGCGACCGTGGTCCATCACCAGCACCTGGTCGGCGTGTTCGATGGTCGACAGGCGGTGCGCGATCACCAGCGTGGTGCGCTCGGGCATCAGCCGTTGCAGCGCATCCTGGACCAGCCGTTCGGACTCGTTGTCGAGCGCGGCGGTGGCTTCGTCCAGGATCAGGATCGGGGCGTCGCGCAGGATCGCCCGGGCGATCGCCAGGCGCTGGCGCTGGCCGCCGGACAGCAGCGCGCCGTTTTCGCCGACCGGCGTCTGCAACTGCTGCGGCATGCGTTCGATGAACTCCCACGCGTTGGCGGCCTCGGCTGCCGCGCGGATCTGTTCCTCGCTGGCGTCCATGCCGTAGGCGATGTTGGCGCCGACGGTATCGTCGAACAGGATCACCTTCTGCCCGACCATCGCCACCTGGCGACGCAGGTCGGCCAAGGGGTAGTCGTCCAGCGCCACGCCATCGAGGGTGATGCGGCCACCGCTGGGCTCATAGAAGCGCGGCACCAGCCGGATCAGGCTGGTCTTGCCGCTGCCGGAGCGGCCGACGATCGCAGTCACCGTGCCGGGCCGGGCGACGAAACTGATGTCATCCAGCGCCACGCCGGTGTCTTCGCGATACCGCAGCATCACGTGCTCGAAACTGAGTTCGCCACGCGATCGGCCGATCTTCTGCACGCCCTGGTCGCGCTCGACCGGCATGTCCAGAATCGAGAACAGGCGCTCGGCCGCAGACACGCCGCGTGCGATGGACGACTGCACGCTGGTCAGGCGGCGCAGCGAGGGAATGATCGCGGTCATCGAGATCATCAGGCCCATGAACTGGCCGGCATTGAGGCGGCCGGCCAGGGCCTCGCGGGTGGAGACCCACACGATCACCGCCAGCGCCAGCGCGGCCAGGAACTGGACCACGCTGGAGGCCGCCGCACGGGTGGTTTCCACTTTCATGTTCAGGCCGAGCATGCGGTTGGCCAGGCGCGCGTAGCGCGAGATTTCATGCGCCTGGGTGCCGTGGACCTTCACTTCCTGCTGTGCGGCCAGCGACTGCTCGGCAGTCTGCGCCATGCTGCCCATGCCGTCCTGGATGCCGCGGCTGATACGCCGGTAGCGCTTGCCCACGAACGACACGATGACGCCGATCAGCGGCACCACCACCAGCATCGCCACGGTCACCTTGACGCTCATCTGCAGCATCACCACCAGCATGGCGATGATGGTCAGGGTGTCGGCGACCAGGGTCTTGAGCGCGTCGGCACTGGCCTGGGTGACCTGCTCGGTGTCGAAGTTCAACCGGCTGACCATCACTGGGGTGGACTCGGCGTCGAAATGCGAGGACGGCAGGTGCAGGTATTTTTCCAGCACCTGCTCGCGCAGGTCGCGGACCACGCTGCGGCCGGTGCGTGCCAGCGCGTAATCACTGACGAACGTGGCCGCGCTGCGGGCCACGAACAGGCCCAGGATGGTCAACGGCAGGATCACCGCCATGCGCGGCTCGGGGTTGACGAAGCCGCGGTTGACCAGTGGCTCCATCAGCTTGCTGAAGTGGTAGCCGGCCAACGCCTCGACCACCATGCCGATCACCGCGGCCACCATGAACACCCAGTAGGCGTTGGTGTAGCCCAGCAGGCGCTTGTAGATCGGCCAGACCGGCGCGTGTTTCTTACTCATGGACGCACCTCCGGCGCGGTAGCGATGGCGATGCGGCGGAAGCCGAGCTGGCCCAGGGCATCCTGGGCGGTGACAACGGCCTGGTACGGGGTGCGCGCATCGGCGCGCAGCAGCACGGTCTGCTCGCGGTCGCTGCCGGCGACGGCGGCGATGGTCTGCTTGACCGCTTCGACGTCGGTGCGCAGCACTTCCTGGTCGTTGATGAAGTAGCGCCCCTCGGCGTTGACCAGCACGCTCAGCGACCGCGGCGGCTCGCTGTTCTCCTGCTGGCTGGCGGTCGGCAGCTGCAGTTGCAGCGTGGAGCGCGCGTCGAACGTGGTGGTGACCACGAAGAAGATGATCAGCACGAGGATCACGTCGATCAGGGGGACCAGATCGATATGCGGCTCGTCCTGGACCCGGTCATTGCGGATACGCATCCGTCAGCCCTTGGCCGTGACGGGTGCCGCCGGCGCGGCAGCGGGCGCGCGGGCGCCGGTGTTCATCACCCCGGGGCGACCGTCGAGCGCGTCAAGCAGTGCGCTGGCCTCCTGCTCCATCTCGATCACATAGCCGCCGATACGGCCCTTGAAATAGCGGTGGAACATCAGCGCCGGGATCGCCACGATCATGCCGGTGGCGGTGCAGACCAGCGCCTTGCCGATGCCGCCGGCGAGCTGGTTCACATCGCCCACGCCGTGGTCGAGGATGCCCAGGAACATCTGGATCATGCCGACCACCGTGCCCAGCAGGCCCAGCAGCGGCCCGGCCGAGGCGATCGTGCCCAGGGCGTTCAGGAAGCGCTCCATGCGGTGCACCAGGTGCCGACCGGCATCCTCGATGCGCTCGCGGATCTGGTCACGCGGCCGATTGCGCGCTTCGAGGGCGACCGCCAGCAGCGCGCCCAGCGGCGAGTTGGCCCGCAGCGACTGGATGTGGCTGGGATCGAGCTTGCCGCGCGCGGCCCAGTTGCGCACTTCCTGGCCCAGCCCGGGAGGCAGGACTTCGTTACGCCGCAAGGTCCAGAAACGCTCCAGGACGATCGCCAAAGCCAGTACGCCCAACAGCAGCAGCGGCACCATTGGCCAGCCACCGGCCTTGACCAGTTCCCACACGTTTCAACCCTCCGGCCCATCGGCCGCCTGTTTGACCGCCGATAGAATAGCAGCCGACCGGCTCCGCTCCGCGGCATCCCACCAACGCGGCTGAAAAACCCGCTGTTCACGCACCTGCAGGCCTTCACGCCCCAGCCAGGCACGCAGCGCGCCGCTGTCGCCGGTGTTGAGTACCTCGGCGCCGGCCGCCTGCCACCGCGCCACCACGTCCACGCGCGGATGCCCGAAGCGATTGCCGTGCCCGGCCGACACCAGCGCCAACTGCGGCGACGCCGCCCGCACCCACGCCGCGCTGGATGAGCCGGCGCTGCCGTGGTGGGGCACCACCACCAGCGCCGCACGCAGCGCCTGCCGGTACGCTGCCAGCAACCGCTGCTCGCTGCCCCGGCCGATGTCGCCGGTCAGCAGGATCGCACCGTGGGGCGTGGCGATGCGCAGCACGCAACTGCTCTCGTTGCCCGCGTAGCGCGCCCCGGGGGCAGGATGCAGCACGCTGAACGTCACCCCATCCCACTGCCAGCGCTGCCCCGCCGCACAGGGCACGTCGATACCGGCCAGCGCCCCGCGCGGTGCATGCAGCGGTGGGTGGCCGAGCGCCGCCTGCACCGCCGGTGCGCCGCCGGCATGGTCGGCATCGCCGTGGCTGAGCAGGATCCGGTCCAACCCGTCCTCACCCAGTGCGTGCAAGGTCGGCACCACCACCCGCTCACCGGCATCGAATCGCCCGGCTGTCGCAGGCCCGGCGTCATACAGCAGGCGATGGGAGCGGGTCCGCACCCAGATGGCCAGCCCCTGCCCGACGTCCATCACCAGCAGCTCGACCTCGCCCTCGCCCGGCCGCTGCTGCGCCGGCCACAGCAACGGCAGGCACAGCACCGTGGCGGGCAATCGGCCGGCCACCCCGCGCGGCAACAGCAGCCAGGCCACGCCGCACAGGGCCGCCGCCAGTGCCCCGGCGCCGGCATGAGGCAGCCACCACAGCGCCCAAGGTGCCTGCGCCAGGTGCCCGAACAACCACCAGCTGGCCTGGAAGCACCAGGCCGCCAGCTGCCACGGCCAGCGCCCCGCCCCGTCCATCAGCGCCTCCAGCACCGTGCCCAGCAACGCCAGCGGCACCACCACCAGGCTCCACCAGGGGATGGCCAGCAGGTTGACCAGCGGACCGGCGCGCGAGGCCTGGCCAAACAGCGCCACCGTCAAGGGCAACAGCGCCAGGGTGGCCACCCCTTGGGCGGCCAGGAAGGTCCGCAGCCAGTGTTGCCTGCGCCCGGGCAGGCACCAGACCAGCCACAGTACCCCGCCAAAGCTGAGCCAGAATCCCGGCGCCAGCACGGCCAGTGGATCCAACGCGAGCATGACCAGCGCGGCCAGGGCCAGCGCTTGCCCGATCGTGCACGGGCGACGGGCGCAGTGCGCGCCGGCCACCACTGCGATCATCAGGACGGTGCGCACCGTGGGCAAGGCGAAACCAGCCACGCCAGCGTAGAGGGCCGCCCCCAGGACGGCGGCGGTGGCGGCTGCCAACGGGCGCGGCCAGCGTCGCGCCAAGGCCGGCCAGCATCGCCAGAGCGCGGCCCCCAGCCACGCGGCGCAGCCGGCCACCAGCCCGACATGGAAGCCGGAGATCGCCACCAGATGGGTCAGGCCAAGCGCGCGCAACGCGTCCCAGTCCGACGGCGCCAGCCCTCGCGTATCGCCCAGCGCCAGCGCCTGGATGAAGCGTGCGCCGTCGCCATCGACCTCGGTCGCGATGGCCGTCGCCATGCGCTCGCGCCACGCAGGCAGGCCATGCGCTGCGCGCAGCTGGCGCGCGCTGTGGGGCGCGCGCACCTGCCCGGTGCCGGCCACGCGCTGCAGCACCGCATGCTGCTCGGCGTCGAAGCCGCCGGGATTGCGCAGGCCGCGTGGGGCGCGCAGGCGCGCCTGGAACTGCCAGTGGGCGCCGGCCATCACCTGCCGCCGCGCCGAGGTGGCGCTTCGCGGCGGGTCGTACCAGCCCAGCGACACGTCCCGCCCCCGCAGCGCCGCCGGCATGGCCGGCGTGGTATCGATCCGGAGCGTAAAGCGGGTACTGCCCGGGCGATGCTCCGGCAGGCTGACCACCCGGCCCTGCAGCATTACGTCCACCGGTGGGCGGCCGGCCGGCAGCTGCCGGTCCAGCACCAGACCGCCCTGCAATACGACATGGCCCGCACCCAGCAACAGCACCGCGCAGCACCGTCCGCGCCACGGCCAGACCCAGCCTGCCATGCCCGCGGCGATCAGCAGCAGCGCGATCCACGGCGCTGGAAGCACGGGGGCGAAGGCGGCCGCGCACGCCCCCACCACCGCCCCGGCGGCACAGGCTTTGCCGAACAGCGGGTGTATCGGACGGGGAGCAATGCCGGCCATGGCGGCGCGATCCGCCTCCTTGCATCAGGACGAACGGGCATGCTCGGCGCCTCGCCTCACCCACGCCATCGGCGACGTCGCCGCCATCGGGTGGGCGCTTCCCGCGCATGCCCCGGATCGGCAGATGGCGACCCGCTGCTCACGCCGGATCGGACAAAATCTGTGATGCCGATCAAATCACCGAGCACACCCACTGCAACCGACGTCGCGTGAAGGCGCATCGACAGCGTTGCATCACGGTGCATTCGCCGATAGTGTCCGATCTGCATCCGGCGTGGAGGTGGATGCACCACCCACGCAAACGGAGGTATCCGTGCAGTTGAGCTGGTTGAAAAAGGAGTTTCACCTCAATCTGCGGATTCATCCGGCCGGGGTGCTGTTGGCGATCGCCTACGCCCTTGCCTATGCCGTGGCACGCGGCTCATCGGTCGACCAGATGTACCTGCCCGCCGGCATCCGCGTGGCGGCGCTGCTGCTGTGTCCGCCACGCTGGTGGCTCTATCTCGTGTTTGGCGAGTACGCCTACTTTGCGTACGCACGCGTCCCGATGGTCGGTACGTACGGCGTTGCCTGGGTCGTGATCGCCTCGGCGGTGCTGATGCCCGCGGTGGCCCTGATCATGCACGCGCACCGGCACAGGCTGGCGCAGAACGAAGCGTGGCTGCTGTCGGTGGCCGCCCTGTCGGCGCTGGTCGTCTCCTCGCTCAACCAGGGCCTTGCGTACCTGCTGATGCCCACGCTGCACGAGGCCGTCTCCTGGACGGGCGTGCTGCGCTACATGGTGGGCGACTATCTGGGCATCCTGATGTTCGCGCCACTCGCCCTGCTGTGGCGGCATCGCCACGTGTCGTTCGCGGCCACCCCGCGCTGGCGCATTGCCGTGGTGGCGGCCCTGTCGGCGATCGTCACCCTGGGCCTGCTTGCGGCCCACCTGCCCGATACCGGCGAGATGGCGCTGGCCAAGAACAGCCTGCGTATCGCCATGATGCTGCCTGCCGTGGCCCTGACCTGCCTGTATGGCTGGCGCGGGGCGGCGGTGAGTTTCGCCGCGGTCAACCTGACCCTGGCGCTGACCATGGAGATGACCGGGCGGCCCGGTTCATTCGACGCTACCGCCTTTGTAGCCCAGCAGATTCTGGCCGTGACCGGCACCGCGTTGCTGATGCTGGGCTCCACCATCTCCCATCATTACCACCGCTTCGCATCGCGCGAAAAACTGCGCGGCCAGGCGGAGTCCTTCGCGCGCACCGGTCACCTGGCCAGCGAACAGGAGCGCCGCGAACGCGCCGTGCAGATGAAACTCATCGGCGAGGACATCGACCAGTCGTTCCTGCGCGCTGCAGCGCTACTCAAGCAGCGGGGCGAGCATGCTTCGGCGCTGGACATGCTCACGGCAAGCCAGGCGCAGTCGCGCTTGTTCCGCGAGCAGATCAGCATGGTCTATCCGACCGAGATCGAGTATTCGGGCCTGTTCGTCGCGCTGCGTTCCGGCGGCCTGGCCGGGCTGTGGGAACTGACCTGCCGGGTCGCGCGGCCGCGACTGGATGGCGACCCGTGCCAGCTCAGCCTGGGCTTGCAGCTGGCGGCCTACCGCAGCCTGGCCGACGCGGTCGGCGTACTGCTGGATAATGAAACCGGCTACCTGCAGGTACGCGCCCGTTGCGGACGGCGCAATGGCGTGGCGGGGATCGTGATGACGGTATCGCTGCTGGACGGCAGGCGCCATCTGGGAACCGCGACGGTCCAGCGCGCACAGCAGATCCTGGCGGGACGCACGCTGGCTTACGGCGGCAGCGCGAGCTGCCGCCGTAACCGTATCCGGCTGTTGCTGGTCGACGTGCCGCAGGCTTACCGCGAACCGTCCGGCGCCTCGATGGACCAGATCACGCCACCGGCCGTGCTGTAGGCCACCAGCCACAGCTGCGGCTTGCGGTACACCACTTCCCGCGCAGCGCCTGCCGGAATGGCCAGGTTGCTGCCCGGCAACGAAACCCGGTCTGCATCCACGCCACCGGGCAACGTCCAGAACGTATCGCCGATGTTGCCGACGATGGCCCGCACCGTGCCGGCCTGGTCATTGACCTGCAGATACCAGACGCCATCGCGCTTGAACTCGTACGCACGCCAGTTCGATACCTGGCTGAGGTTGAGCGCCAGCGGCGCGGTTTCACCCAGACCCTTTGCCGCGATCTGACTGCCATGCGGATCAGAGGAGCAGCACGGCCCGGCCGCGCGTGCTTCCTGGATCGAGCCAGTACCGGCAAGCGTCATCCCGCCTGCCACGACCATCATCAACGTCAGCCCTTTGAGCGTCGCCATTTCGTCTCCTTCCCACGGTCAGGTTATCCATCCATTTTCCGATGCAAAGGCATTCCCTCCATCGGCGCGAAGACGCTATCACACCGGTCAGGGGGCGGTCCCGTGTCGAGGTTGCCCGCCGACGCCGGCACGCCCGGGCCTGGCCTGCATCGATGCACGGACGCAGGCATCTGCCGCCGCCGCAGCAGACGGAGGCGATGCGAAACGAATCGATCAAAAGTGTCGCGATCGGCGAAAAACGCGATACCGGCCAGACCGCATGGCCGGCCGCAGGCGGACATGCGCGGCCCGGAAAAAACAAAAAGGCCAGCACGATGGCTGGCCTTCTTCGTTTCCACCCGCACCTCGCTGGAGGTCGGAGTGGTGGGCGGTACAGGGTTCGAACCTGTGACCCCTACCATGTCAAGGTAGTGCTCTACCGCTGAGCTAACCGCCCGTTTTTACTGCCCTGCCCGGTTGCGATTGCGTCGGGGCAGGCCGCGTATATTACGGACGTCCCCCGGGAAGCGCAACACTTTTGTGAAGATATTTCACAACGAACGGTTCAGCCCAGGCTGGCCTCCTTCAGCTGCCGGATCTGGTCGCGCACGTGGGCGGCGTCCTCGAATTCCAGGTCGCGCGCGTGCTGGTACATCTTCTGCTCCAGCGCCTGCAGGCGCTTGGCGATCTGGGCCGGTTCCAGGGTCCGGTAATCCACCGCCTCCTCGGCCACCCGGCCACCCCGCCCCTTGCCCTTGCCGCGCGACTCCTTTTCGGCCGCCTCCGAACGCGCGCCTTCCAGCACGTCGGTGATCGGACGCAGGACCGACTTGGGCGTGATGCCGTGCAGGGTGTTGTATTCGACCTGCTTGGCACGGCGGCGGTCGGTTTCGTCGATCGCTGCCTGCATCGACCGCGTCATCTTGTCCGCGTACAGGATCGCCTTGCCACGCAGGTTGCGCGCGGCGCGGCCGATGGTCTGGATCAGCGAACCGGTAGAGCGCAGGAAGCCTTCCTTGTCCGCATCCAGGATCGCCACCAGCGACACCTCGGGCATGTCCAGGCCTTCGCGCAGCAGGTTGATGCCGACCAGCACGTCGAACTTGCCCAGGCGCAGGTCGCGGATGATCTCCACGCGCTCGACCGTGTCGATGTCCGAGTGCAAGTAACGCACGCGGATGCCGTGCTCGGTCAGGTATTCGGTGAGGTTCTCGGCCATGCGCTTGGTCAGCGTGGTGACCAGCACGCGGTCGCCGAGCTTGATGCGTTCGTTGACCTCGCTCATCAGGTCATCGACCTGGGTACCGACCGGACGGATCTCGACGACCGGATCGATCAGGCCGGTCGGACGCACCACCAACTCGGTGATCTCATCGCCGGCCTCGCGCAGTTCGTACGGGCCCGGGGTTGCGGACACGTAGATGCTGCGCGGGCAGCGCGCCTCCCACTCCTCGAAACGCAGCGGGCGGTTGTCCAGCGCCGACGGCAGGCGGAAACCGAACTCGACCAGGGTTTCCTTGCGCGAACGGTCGCCCTTGAACATGGCGCCGATCTGCGGAATGGTCACGTGCGATTCGTCGATCACCAGCAGCGCGTCGGGGGGCAGGTAGTCGAACAGGGTCGGCGGCGGCTCGCCCGGCGCCTTGCCGGTGAGGTGCCGTGAGTAGTTCTCGATGCCGTTGCAGAACCCCACTTCGGCCATCATTTCCAGGTCGAACTGGGTGCGCTGGGCCAGACGCTGCGCTTCGACCAGCTTGTTCTGCTCGTACAGCTGCTCCAGCCGCGGCTTGAGCTCGGCCTTGATGGTTTCCACCGCGGCCAGCACCCGCTCGCGGGTGGTGGCGTAGTGGGTCTTGGGGTAGACCGTGTAGCGCATCAGCTTGCGCAGGCTCTCGCCGGTCAGCGGATCGAACATGCTGATCTGCTCGACCTCGCCATCGAACAGCTCGATGCGCACCGCCTCGCTGTCCGACTCGGCCGGGAACACGTCGATCACCTCGCCACGCACGCGGAACGTGCCGCGATGCAGCTCGTACTCGTTGCGCGTGTATTGCAGCTGGGTGAGGTGGTTGATCAGGTCGCGCTGGTCGATGCGCTCGCCAGTGGACAGGATCAGGCGCAGCGACAGGTAATCTTCCGGCGCGCCCAGGCCATAGATCGCCGAGACGGTGGCCACCACGATCGCGTCCGGGCGCGACAGCAGGGTCTTGGTCGCGGCCAGCCGCATCTGCTCGATGTGCTCGTTGATCGAACTGTCCTTCTCGATGAAGGTGTCCGACGAGGGCACATAGGCTTCGGGCTGGTAATAATCGTAGTAACTGACGAAGTACTCCACCGCGTTGTGCGGGAAGAACGACTTGAACTCGCCATACAGCTGCGCGGCCAGGGTCTTGTTCGGCGCCATGATCAGCGTCGGCTTCTGCACCTGCTGGATGACGTTGGCGATGGTGTAGGTCTTGCCCGACCCGGTCACGCCCAGCAGCGTCTGCTTGGCGATGCCGGCCTCGAAATTGGCCGTGAGCTTCTCGATCGCCGCCGGCTGGTCGCCGGCCGGTGAATACGGAGAGACAAGTTCGAAGCGATCGCTCATGGTGCCGCCAATTCCCGGGCCCTCCAGTATACCGGGGGCCATGGTGACGGCTGGCTGAGGGGCTGGCCTACCCGGGGGCGCGGCGCGCGCCGATGGGGCTGGGCGGGCCGCCGCTGCAGGCTGGGGGTCCTGGCCCCTGCTGGTGCGACCATGCCCCTGCCACCCCTGCGCGCCGCGCCGCCCCGCCTGCACGGCTGGACCCTGATCGAAACGATGGTGACGCTGCTGGTCCTGGCGCTGCTGTGCGCGGTCGCCCTGCCCGATGTGCGGGCGTTGCTGGACCGCCAGCGCGCTGCCAGCGCGCGCCACCTGCTCAGCACCGACCTCGCCTTCGCACGGCTCTCGGCCCTGCAGCGCCACGAAGAGGTCAGTGTCTGCGCCAGCGCGGACGGACGCCACTGCACCGATGTCGACAGCTGGGGACATGGCTGGATCGTCTACGTCGCGGGGCCGCGCGCGACCACGCCGGCGGCGGCCGGCGACATCCTGCGCCAGCAGCGGTGGCAGCCCCCGGCCGGCTGGCGGATCGTCAGCAGTGCCGGCCGCGGTCGCCTGCGTTATCTGCGCGACGGGCGCGCCTACGGCACCAATCTCTCGCTGCGGATCTGCCGCGATGATCGGCTGCTGGGCCGGGTGGTGGTGAACAACAGTGGTCGCGTGCGCTCGGAAGTACACGATGCGCCCGGCGGCTGTCCGCGCTGAACCGCGCGCCGCGCCGCCGCTGGAGGACAACAAAAAAGCCGCGATTTCTCGCGGCTTTTTCAGATCTGGCGCCCGAAGTTGGACTCGAACCAACGACCCCCTGATTAACAGTCAAGTGCTCTAACCGGCTGAGCTATTCGGGCGGGGAGGCGCATTGTAAAGGTGGTTTTGCCGAAGGGCAACACCCTGTGCGCATCCTGCCGCCCTGCCCCGCTACGTCGGACCTACCAGCACTCGGACAGCTCGCCGGTGCTGCTGGTCTTGCGGTTGGCCTGGTCCACGCTCAGGGTGCCGCACTTGTCCTTGGCCTGCTCGCCGTCGGGGGTGGCGGTGATCGAGAAACTGGACCCGTCACCCTCGAACACCAGGTTGTAGCGGACCACACCCCCTTCGCGCGGCGACACCTCGACCGGCAGCGCGAAGTTGGCGTAGGTGTTGTTGACCGAGTGGTAACGCTCCGCACGCTGCGCGTACTCGACCATGTCCGCCTTGACCACGCCACGCCGGGTCTTGAGCACGTGCTGCTGGTAGGACGGATAGGCCACGGCCGCCAGGACCGCGATGACCAGCACCACGATCATCAACTCGATCAGGGTGAAACCCGCGCTGCCGGCCTTGTTCCGTAGGGTGTTGCTGTTGTTCATCATGTCCAGGCTTCCGCAGCGTTATTGGATCTGGCGCCAGGATTGGCGACCACACGGATACGGCAGGTACATCGGTTCTGCACCGGCCACGTTGACCACCATCCAGCAGGCACGGTCGTTGGGACCGCCACCGGCGGCCAGTCGCGGCACCACGGCCACACTGACGTCCTTCACCGGTGCGGTACCGCCGGTGTTCAGGCTGGTGGCCGCCGTGCCGCTGCCGTACGGATCGCCGCCTGGCGAGCCGATGCGGGCCTGGTCCAGCGCGGCGACGCCGCTGACCGGATTGAGCCCGAACAGCCAGTTGGAGCCCTCCGTGGAGCAGCCTTCCGCGCCGTTGTTGGGCAGGTAGGTTGGCAGGAAGACCACGCCGGCCGCCACCGCGGGATTGCCGACGAAGCGCTCGCCCAGGCCCGGCAGGAGCACGGTCCAGCCGTAGGCGGTGCCGCCGGTGAACGATGCCGCCTCGATCGAACGCTTGGTGCCGCCGGTATCGGTGGTGACGGTGTAGCTGACCAGGTTGGACGGCGTGATGGTGCTGGTCGGCTGGCCGGCACTGATGTCGTTGACACCATAGAGCGCCTGCTGCGCCGTGTCCTGCGGGTCGTTGCTGAAGGAGAAGCTGCCGGTACCGAACAACAGCATCACCCCGCCACCCGGACCGGTCACGGTGGTCATGCCGCCGGTGATCGGCTGGCGGTACACCTGGCCGCTGTTGCCGTCGGTCTGGCGCGCGGTGGTGAACACCGGCACGGTGACGCTGTTGCTGGAATCTTCCAGGTCGAACTTCCACAGTGCACCGCGCTGGTCGGCGGCGTACACGGTGTCGGCGAGTCCGTCACGCCCGCGCACGCTCTCCTGGCCGACCGGTGGATTGGCCGCCGGATTGGCGCGCAGGCGATCGAGGACGACGATGTTGCCCAGGCCGTTGGTGCCGGCTGGCGCCGTGTTGGAAGCCTCGGTGGCGGTGATCATGCGGACCGCACCATCGGCCATGTCGACCACGAACAACACGGCCTTGCCGTCGGCGCTGTTGTAGCCGTTGCCGAAGATGGCCTTCCAGGCCACGTCGGTGCCGGACTTCACCGGCACGATGACCGGCTTGCCCAGCACATGGCCGATGTTGGCACGGACGTCGTCCGCGAGCCGGGTATTGACGTCACTGATTTCCCACAGGCGATTGGTGGTCCCGAACGTCGACGGCGTGGTCACGTCCAGGCCGAACACGGCCCGGCCGCCGGCGCCCGCGGTGCCCACCAGCGCGGTCGCCCAACTGCCACTCAACTGCACGTCGGCCACGGTGATCGGACCATCCACGTAGTAGCGGTGGCGGAACTTCTGGTCGTTCTTGTTGGCGGCCTTGTACGGGTACAGCAGGTTGCCCATGTGGCCGAGCGCGGTGCCGGG
This sequence comes from Stenotrophomonas sp. BIGb0135, assembly GCF_024810105.1. GTDB lineage: Bacteria > Pseudomonadota > Gammaproteobacteria > Xanthomonadales > Xanthomonadaceae > Stenotrophomonas > Stenotrophomonas maltophilia_AB. The sequence continues at coordinate 531,367 of NZ_JANUDX010000002.1, read as the reverse complement.
AATATAGGCGAAGGTCTCGGTGCCCCCGGACCCGTCGGTGGTGCCATCGCCGCTCATCCCGCCATCGAAGGCATGCAGCATGCCGTCGTTGGCGCCCACGTAGACCATGTAACGGCCGTCCTCGCGCTTGCTGGCCAGGTATTCGGCGTAGGAAGTGGCGAAGTCGGTGCTGATGCGCTGGTAGCCGTAGTCGTCGCGCGGCGAACTGATCACCGGGCTGGAGTTGACGATATCGCCCAGCACCGTGCTGCGGAAGCGGTAGATGCCGTTGGTCTTGCCGACTTCGCGCGAGCGGTCGCCGCGCAGGTAGGCCATCGCGGTGGCGATGTCACCGCCCAGCCCTTCGATCTCCGCACCGCTGCACAGCACCATGTCCGGGTACAGGTTACCGGGCTTGGTGCACAGGTCGTTGAAGGCGATATTGCTGTTGGTGAAGTCGACCGCGTTTTCGCCCTTGGTCGCGACGATGTTGCGGGCCGTCTGCGTCCCCATCTTGGCCGCCGCTTCCCACGCCGTGGTGTACTCGGCGACGCGGGTGTCATCGTTGACCGTCAGCGTCGAGGCGGTCAGGCGGCTGAACCAGTCGGTCTCCTGGTTGGCGACCTCGAAGGTCGGGGTGACCGACAGCGTGCCGGTACCGATGCGCGAGCCGGTCAGTGCCAGGCTGCCGGACGGGGCCGCGCCGGCGGTCACCGACGACAGCACCCGGCGCATGGCCGCGGTGATGTCGGCCGGCGTGCGTGCGTTGATGTACTCGCCGCGGGTATTGGTGGCCGCGTGCCAGATGTCGTCGACCGTACTGCGGTTGTCATTCTGCCGCGACGGCCAGTTGTTGTAGATCGCCGGCGTGGTGTACGGATTCTGCTGATTGTTGGGGTCGTACAGATTGCCGCGCGCACCCAGGGTGATGCCGTAGAAGTTGATATGCAGGTCTTTGTTGCAATCCAGCGACAGATCGGTGTTGCCCGTGCCGCAGGCCTGCGGGACCGGCACCTGGCCGCGCGGCATGTTGTCGTCGGTACGCAGTGGGTTGAGGTAGTACTGCGACACGATATCCGCCATCGTGTCGCTGTGGCCGTCCTTGAACGGCGCGGTCATCGCGCCATCGATGTTGCCCACGGTCGGACCATCATTGTTGCTGTAGCCGTCGGTGAACAGCATCACCGCGTTCTTCTGGCAGGACAGGCGTACCGGTGCGTTTGCGTCGGTGCGCTGGAACTGCAGGCCGGCGGCATTCACCGCCTGGCGATTGGGCGTGCCACCGCTGGCGGTCAACGCGATCATCTTCTTGTAGAGCGCGATCTTGTCTGCCGGCGTGCCCATGTTCTGGATCGCCAGCCGCTTGCCGCTGTCGGTGGAGCTGTCGTAGGAGCCGTTGTCGTTGATCTTGAAGTAGCCCACGTACATGTTGTTCACATCCATGGCGCGGGTCATGCCGGCGATCATGGCCCGGTTGCGGTTGCCGTAGTACGAGAACCAGTTCGCGAAGTTCTGCAAGGCCGCCGTGTTGCCGCTGGCGATCGTGTACTTCCACATGTGGCAATTGGTGCCACACGCGTCGTTGATCTTCTCGCGGGTCACGCCGCTATAGACAGTCGCATCGCCCGCCATCGCCGGGCGCGGGTCGTCGGTGCCCGTCCAGGGCATGTAGAACGTCGACGGGGTGTACTCCACCAGCGCATAGGCGGGACCGCTGTTCCAGGTAACGCCGTTCCTGTTGGTGTTGAGATTGCCAACGGTGTAGCGATTGTTATTCACGGTGATCGGGTAGTACTGCGTGCCGGCCGGAATCTTCATTCCGTTCTGCATGCGCACCGCATCGGTCGCGGTGGAACTCAGGTACTTGGCCGTCAGATCCAGCGTCGCGGTCTGCCGAGGGTCGATCCTGGTCTTGCCCGTCGCCGCGTCACCATAAGAGGCAATGGTCTCCCTGCCACCGGTCGTGAACACGCCCAGCCATGGCTCGTACTTCACCGAGGGGTCGAAATAGGTCGGGTTGTAGGCGGCCGATCGCGCGAATCCATAGGCATCCAGTGCCGGCAGGCCGAAGTAGGTCATGCCGATGCGCGGACCGGGCGCTACGTAGAAATAACTGCACTCGCCCTGCGTCGAGCCACTGCTGTTCTTGATGGTATCCGGCGTGTTCAGCGCACCGTTGGCGGTGAAGAAGCTCTGCCGCGTGTTGCTCCAGCACGCGGTACCGTCCTGCCCCGGGAACTGGGTCTGGAAGGTCATCGAGCCGGAGTCATCCACGGCCATGATGAAGGACGGGGTAGCCGACACCTTCACGTTCATCGGAATCTGCGACAACGTGCCCTGCGCCTGCGCGGCGAACAGGGAATAGGCCAGCCAGCCTGCGCCTGCCACCAGCAGCAGGCCCGAGCCAGTGACGATCTTGGTCTTCCGGGTGAGCATGATGGCGTTCCTCAGAGCTTGAATACGGTGTCGATGGCAGCCGAGCTGGTGCCATCGTTGTTGTTGTCGTCGCGGTCGGACGCGAAGGACGTGATCTGGTAGACGCGGGTCGGCTCTTCGCTTTCGGGCTGGCCCATTTCCAGCGCAGCCTCCCCCTGGATGCAGGTTTCAATCCGGCGCACGTTGACCGCCGGCGCGTCGGCGAGGGCCTGTTCGCCCACCCAGCGGGTCGGGTCATAGCCGTCGTCGCAGAGGCGCTGGATGTCGGCGGGATTGAGGTCGCCGCCGTCACCGGCATTGTTGTCGATCTCTTCGATCGAGCGTTCGGTGTCCCGCACCGAGCGCTCGCTGGCCTGGAAGGCAACGTTGACCGCGCGGTAGTTGGAGGACATGCGCTCCTGCATGCTGGCGACCTGCATGCCGACGATGCCGAGCAGCGAGAGCAGGATCAGCAGCATCAGGGCGATGTACAGCACTGCGCCGCGCTGGCGGGCGGGCGGGGAGAACCGACGAAGGGCGGAAGCGTTCATGGCTCAGTTCCCGAACAGGCGGTTGCGCAGGGCCACCGACACCTCGTACGAGGCGCGGTAGCGGCGGTCATTGGTCTGGGGTGGATTGAAGGCCACCCCGAGCACGCCCAGCTGGGCCACGTCCACGTTGGCCTGCTCGGCCGAGGCCGGTTGCGGGCTGCGCACCAGGATGCCCAGCTGCACCATGCCGACGCGGCGCCATTCCGCCACGGCGGTGGCGTCGGCGGCGGTGCTCACTTCCGAGGCCACACGCTGCACATCGATCACCCCGGTGGGCGGCGCGCTGCTGCTGATCGCCGACTCGGCATCCAGGCCGTACACGAACTGCAGGCTCTCGATGCCCTCGACCATTTCCTCGCCCTGTTCGAACTCGCCGTCACCGTTGGCGCGGGCACGGTACAGGGACGGCTCGTTGGCCGTGTTCATGGCCACGTAGTACACCAGCGACTCGGCGCGGTAGACCATCGTCACCGCGTTGTTGGAGGCGTAGTTGACCAGCGAGGTGGCATTGGCGGTGATGGTGTTGCCGTCCAGGGTGCCGGAGAAGATATCCACCCGGCTGCAGTCGGAGACCGCGAACACCGACGGCGTGGTCGCCGCACCGGCCGACAGGCGCGCGGCGGCGTCGGAGGCGATGGTGACGGTGGAGTCGGTGCCGTTGACGATGTTCAACACCGGCGAGCCTTCGGCCGCCAGGTAGCGCATGACCAGGATGTCGCTGCCCCCGATCGGCGCAGGCGACAGGCCAGTGATCCCGTCCGGGGTGCTGCCCGCCGCGGCCCAGGTCCCGCCGATGGTGAGCGCGTCACCGGGGGCGGTGCCGTCGGCCTCGTAGCCCTGGATCGGCACGGAGAAGTCCAGCGGGCTACCGTCGCCGCTGGTGATCCCGGCCACGTGGACCTTGATGCTGTCGCCATCCTTGATGACGTGGGCCTGGTCGTTGACGCAGCCCATGTGCCCGGCCATGCGGATGTCGCGCTCGAGGAAGTCCAGCGCGAAACGCGCGTTTTCCTGGGTGCGCGCGGCGCCCTCGGACAGCCGCGAGGCCGCGCGCGAGGCCATGAAGATCTGCACGACGCCGAGCATGAGGATCAGGCTGATGACCATGGCGATCATCATTTCGATCAGCGAAAGGCCGGCGGCGTGGCGACCAGCATTGAACGACGAGCGGCTCATAGGCGGGTGACCAGGGTAAAGGTGGTGGTGCTGTCGGCGTTGTCGGCATCCCAGCGTTCATCGCCCCAGCCGATCCCGACGGTGACCAGGCCATCGACGACGCTGACATCGGCACTGGCCTTGTCGCCCAGCGTCTTGACCACCTGGCACTGCCAGCGCGCCACATTGCTGGAAGTGGCGGTGGTACCCGCGCCCACCGGCCATGCACAGGGTGCGGCGGTGACGTCCACGTCGCCGACGGCAAAGGACGCCGCGCCGTAGTCGCCATCGTTGAGGGTGTCGGTGCGCTGCACGCGCATCATCTCGATCAGGTCCGAGGCCAGGTTGGTGGCCTGGGTGCGCTGGCCCGAGCTCTGCACGAAGCGCACGTTCATGGTCTGCAGCAAGGCGAAGCCGAGCAGGCCGAAGGCCAGCACCAGCAGTGCGATCAATACTTCCAGCAGGCTGAAGCCGCCGCTGCCGCGGCGACCATGGAATCCGGAGCGGCGCTTCATGTGCAGGTTCCGTTGGTGGAGCGCACCTGCCCGGACAGGGTCACGGTCAGGGTGCGGGTGGACTCGCCGGTTTTGCATTCGGTGGGCGTCAGGGTGATCGACTGGTCGCTGGCGGCGCGACGACGGCCACGCGGGTCAAAGGCGATGACGTCCGGATCGGGGCTGCCGACCTGCAGTTGCGGGTTGCCCTGACCGAAGCGCAGGACGGTGTCGCCCGTGCCGAACTCACCGTCGCCGTTGCTGTCGGCCCAGGCCATCATGCCGTCGGTCCAACTGCCGTCGCAGGCCGTGCCATCGGTGCTGCCGCAGACGCCGCCACCGGTGTTGTTGCGGATCCCCTCGCTGCGCGCCAGCGACAGCAGGCCGAGGACCTCGTTGTTGGTGGTGCTGAGGCGGTTGTTGCGGATCGAGTTCTGGAAGCTCGGATAGGCGATGGCCGCCAGCACCGAAAAGACGATGAGGGTGATCATCAGTTCGACGAGCGTAAAACCCTTGGATCGGCGTAAAGACATGGAACGCTCCCCAGCGTGATGACACAGAAGATGAACGACCCGCCGCCCGGCGGCAAGCGGCGGCAGGACGAACGGTCGCCCGGGGGCGACGGGCGTCAATGCGTTGACGGGCGGCCGGCGGATCCCGGACGGCGGGGCTCCCCACCCCGCCCTCGCCCGACCCGGTCAGCCAGGCCGGGCCAGCCCGTCGCCGGTCAGGCCAGGACCTTGTAGCAGGGCTGGTACTCGCCGGAAATCTTCATCCGGCGCTGCTCGACGAAGGCGCGCAGCAGTTCGTCCAGGGCCTGCATCATGTCGGCGTCGCCGTGGATCTCGAACGGGCCGAACTGCTCGATGCGGCGCATGCCGTCTTCCTTGACGTTGCCGGCCACGATGCCGGAGAACGCGCGGCGCAGGTCGGCGGCCAGGGCGTGCGGCGGGCGCCCGTGGTGCAGGTCCAGCGCAGCCATCGCCTCATGGGTGGGCACGAACGGCTGCTGGTACTCCCACGGAATCTCGATCGACCAGTTGAAGAAGAACGAGTCCTTCTGCTCCAGGCGATGCTCGCGCACGCGCTTGATGCCGGTGGACATGCGCCGCGCCACGGCGACCGGGTCGCCGATGATGATCTCGTAGCGTTCGGCGGCCGCATCGCCCAGGGTCAAGCGGATGAAGCGGTCGATCTGCTCGAAGTACGGCGCGGCCACGGTCGGGCCGGTCAGGATCAACGGGAACGGCAGGTCCTTGTTTTCCTCGCGCAGCAGGATGCCGAGCAGGTACAGGATCTCTTCGGCGGTGCCCACGCCGCCGGCGAACACGATGATGCCGTGGCCGATCCGCACGAACGCTTCGAGACGCTTCTCGATGTCCGGCATGATCACCAGGTGGTTGACGATCGGGTTGGGCGACTCGGCGGCGATGATGCCCGGCTCGGTCAGGCCGATGTAGCGGGTGACGTGCTTGCGCTGCTTGGCATGGGCGATGGTGGCGCCCTTCATCGGGCCCTTCATCGCGCCCGGGCCGCAGCCGGTGCAGATATCCAGGCCACGCAGGCCCAGCTCGTAGCCGACCTGCTTGGTATACAGGTATTCGTCGCGGCCGATCGAATGGCCGCCCCAGCACACCACCAGGTTCGGGTCGCCCGGGTTGAGGATGCGCGCATTGCGCAGCAGCCCGAACACCGCATTGGTGATGCCTTCGGAAGACTCCAGCTCGGCCGCGTAGGCCGGGCCCATTTCGATGGCCATGTAGGCCAGGTCACGGACCACGGCGAACAGCAGCTCGGCCACGCCGCGGATGATCTCGCCATCGACGAAGGCCATCGCTGGCGCATTGACCAGGTCGATGCGGACGCCGCGATCCTGCTGCGCGACCTGGATGTCGAAATCGGGGTACAGATCGCGCGCCGCGCGCGGATCGTCGGACGCACTGCCACTGGTCAGCACGGCCAGCGCGCAGCGGCGCAGCAGCTCGTGCATGCCGCCGCCGGAGGCGTCGCGCAGGCGCGCTACTTCGGCACGCGACAATACATCCAGGCCACCGCGCGGGTAGATCCGCGCGTCCTGCACCGGCAGCGTCCGCGCCGGGGTTTCGGTGATCTTCATTTCCATTTTTTCTGCTTTCCTCAAGGTTTCCGACTGTACCGCTGCCCCCTTAAAAAGCAAAACGGCCAGGAAACCCGGCCGTTGGATATGTTTCAGCGGCAGCGGGCCGTTTCGGGCGCTGCGGTGCGCGTGTTTGCGCGCAACCGATTGAGAGTACAGGAACTGGCGGCAGGCAGCAAGAAGGCCGTCCTGCCCTGCCCTGCCGGGGCCATCCGCCCCGACAAACGGAAACGGCCGGGTTTCCCCGGCCGTTCTTTTTCCATTTCCTCTACGTCAGTTCATCAGAACTGGTAGCGGAAGCCCAGCTGCACCGACCACTGCGAGACACCGACGTCGAAGCCGTCGGCGTCATTGTTGGCCACTGCCGGCAGGTCCGCGCCGCGGAAGTTGTACACGTACTTGCCGTCCTTGATGCCCTGCAGGGTGGCCACACGCGCATCGGCGAAGAAGCCGTAGTCGTAGATGTTGCCCCAGTCCTTGTTGATCATGTTGCCGACGTTCTGGATATCCAGCCAGATCTCCGACTTGTGACCCTTCATGAAGCCCGGCAGCTGCTGGCTGACACGGATGTCGAAGGTGTTGATCCAGCCGGTACGGAACTGGTTGGCCGGAGCATAGCTGCCTGCGTACTTGGCCAGCTGCGGGTTGTTGGCCAGCCATTCGTAGAACGACTTCTCCATCGCCGCATCCGGGGTGAAGTTGCTGCCCACCAGGTTGCCGAACAGCACATCGCCCGGGCCGGTCGGCACGTAGAACAGGTCGTTCGCGGAACGGTTGTCGCCGTTTGCATCGTTCACGTAGACGTAGCTGTACGGACGGCCGCTGCGGCCTTCGTAGACCAGACCGATCTTGGTTTCGTAGTCACCGAAGAACTTGTGCTTCCAGTTCAGACCACCCGACAGGCGGTCGCGGATCTGGTAGCGCGAGGTGTTCTCGATGTTGTCGTTGGCGTTGAAGGCGTACTGGTAACCCCAGCCCGAGCTGGCGGTGGAGCTGGTCAGCGAGCCCACTTCGGTCGCGTCCGTGTAGGTGTAGCCGATGTTCCACGACCAGTCGCTGGCGGCATCCCACGGCTTGGTCAGCGAGACCGTGAACTGCGAGGTGCGACCCTTGTCGGTGTTCGCAATCTCGTACACGGCGTCGTAGGCCTGGTTGCGTCCGGCGCGGGCATTGCCCGTGGCCCAGGCCGAACCGGTGCTGCCGGTGGAGTAGTACATGTCACGGCCGTCCGGACCCTGATACTGCACCGGGCCCAGGTTCAGGTTCTTGTAGTACAGGGCGTCCTTGACCTTGGTGACCAGCAGTTCGGCCGAGGCCACGATGCCGTACCACGGGGTCTCGTGATCTAGGGCCAGGTTGGCCTTGTACACCGACGGCATGTTGAAGTCGCTGCTGACGAAGTTCACGTTCTGCCGGTTGGAGCCTGCGGTGTTGGGAACCGGCTGGCTATCCTTGTTCGGGTTGAACGGCAGCGCCGCGTTGTAGGCGGTGTAGGTGTAGACCGAGTTGTTGAAGCCGGTCGTCGAGTAGCTGTTGCTCAGCCACACCTGCGGGGCATCACCCTGGAACAGGCCCACGCCGCCGCGCAGCTGGGTCGGGCGATCGGTGTCGAAGGTGTAGTTGAACCCGGCGCGCGGCTGGATCAGGAACTTGTTGCTCAGCACGTCGCTGTTGTCGAGGCCGAAGAACTGCGACGCCGTCGCGTTGTACGTCGGCGCCGGGGAGGTATCGGCACGGTCCGCACGCAGGCCCAGGGTCAGGGTCAGGTTGTTGTTGACATACCAGGTGTCCTGCACGAACAGGGCCAGGTTGCTGAACTTGTAGTCAGCCGGAATCGAACCCGGGCTGCGTTCCGGGTTGTAGTTGTAGCTGCTCCAGCGGCCGGCAGCGAAATTGTCTAGGCCGTAGAAGGTGTACGCGCCCCACGAGTTGGCGCCGAAGTAGTTGTAGATGTCGTTGGTGTCGTACGACGCACCGAACTTGACGTCGTGGTCACCCAGGGTCCAGGTGCCGGCAGCGTAGTAGTTCCACGCCTTGGTCTCCAGGATGTTGTCCTGCGAGTTGACTTCGGTACCGAGGTACAGCGAATCGCCGGTCGGCGAAGCCTGGGTGCCCTGGAAGAAGATGCGGATGCTCGGCGCGTCGGTGGAGACGTTACGGATCGCAGAGTACTCGCGGTACGAGGCCTTCAGTTCGGTGGAGAAGTTGTCCGACCAGTCGCTGAACAGCTGGGCGACGTAGCTCTCGTTGGTCTTGTCGTGCTGGTACCAGTACGAGCTCAGCGAGGCCGTGCTGGTGGACATGCCGTTGATGCGCAGCTTGCTCTGGTCGATCTTGCTGTAACGGATGTTGGCACGGTGGTTGTCGCTGATGTTCCAGTCCAGCTTCAGCGCGTACTCTTCCATCTCCGTATCGCCGTTGCTTTCCAGGCCGCCGGCGTTGATGCCGTAGCCCTGCGCGATCTGCTGCGCACGGGTCACGTCGGCCAGGGTGAACTGCGGGTTGGCCTTGCCCAGCGCGGTGCCGCTGATGTCGGCGCCCGGGGCGGCCTGCTTGAACTTTTCGTAGTTGGCGAAGAAGAACAGCTTGTCCTTCACGATCGGGCCGCCCACGGTCATGCCGTAGGTTTCTTCCTTGGTGAAGCCGTTGAACGGCTTGCCTTCCGGGTTGTCGCCGAACCAGTCGCCGTCACGGTAGGTGCCGTAGACCGAGCCGTGGAATTCGTTGGTACCGGACTTGGTCACAGCGTTGACGGTGGCACCGGCGGCGGCCGCGATGCTGACGTCGTAGTTGGACAGGTTGATGTCCAGTGCTTCGATGGCTTCCATGGCGACCGGCTGGCGGCGGGTCGGCATGTTGTTGCCTTCCAGGCCGAAGGTGTCGCTGGCCGAGACGCCGTCGATGCTGATCGAGTTGAAGCGCGGGTTCTGGCCACCGGCCGAGATCGAGCCCGAGGCGCGGTCGATGAAGGTGACGCGCGGATCCAGGCGCATCAGATCCTGGATGTTGCCGCCGATGGACGGGGCAACTTCGATCTGCTGCTGGCTGATGTTGGTGCCCGAGCCCATCTTGGTGGCGCTGAACACTTCCGAGCCGGCGGCGACGGCAACCACCTGCACGGCGTCCAGGTTGGTCGCGGCCAGGTCGCCGGTCAGGGCGGCGTTGACGGTACCGGTCTGGTTGACGCCCAGGTACACGCCGTCTTCGGTCTTGGTGCCTTCACCGGACTTGGTGATGGTGATGGTGTACGGACCACCCACGCGCAGGCCGCGCGCGTTGTAACGACCCGCCGCATCGGTGGTCGCACGGCTGACCGTGCCCGACTCGGTGTGCGTGATGGTGACTTCGGCACCGGCAACAGGCGAACCTGAGGCGGACGTGACCTGACCGCCGACACCGGCAGAGGTGCTCTGGGCGAAGGCGGGAGCGGCAGCGAGTGCGGCCACGAGACCAAGGGTGAGCTTGGACATCCGGAGACAACGTGAGTGGGTCATTGGGGAGTAGCCTCGATGCGAGATTGGCGATGGCGGAGAAAAAAACGCGCCCAAGCAGCCTTGCTGGCGGCTGACTGGACTTTTATCTGGGTTCCCTAGCCGAGGGCTGGTTTCAGCCGCAACGGTTAACACTAGATTAACACGGTAGCGCTGGATTGTGACGGTTTGGCGACAAAACACACGCCATCACAACGCTATCGTGACGCCATCTTCACATTCGACCGTGATCGGCTGAATGGGACGCGGGGTGTGCAGGTTAGGCGTGAAACACTGCGGAGATGTGACCGGGGCGGGTTGCCGGGGAGCAGGCCTGCGGCCCGCACGGCCTTGTCAGGCGTCCACGATCTGGCCGCGGTGGGCGGCACCGGCGGCCGAAAGCAGCAGCACCGCGCTGGCGGCGCAGTCGACCGGGTCGCGGGCGCTGCGGTCCTCGTCCAGCGAGAAGGCACGGGCGCGCAGTGCAGTGCGCATCGGGCCCGGCTGCAGGCCACTGACCCGCACCGGGCTGCGGCCGAGTTCGTCGTGCAGGCTGGCGATCAGGCCGCGCAGCCCGTGCTGGGCCGCGCCGTAGCCGCCCCAGTAGGCCTGCCCTACCCGCGCCGGGTCGTCCACGGTGAACACCAGCGCGGCGTCGTCGCGCTGGCGCAGCAGCGGCAGGCAGGCCTGGGCCAGCCACGCCGGGGCGGTGAGGTTGACGTGCACCGCGCGGGCGAAGGCGCCCGGGTCGGCCAGCTCGAAGGGGGTCAGGCCGGCGAAATCGGCGGCGCAGAACAGCAGGCCGTCCAGCCGGCCCAGCTCGGACTGCAGGCGCTCGGCCAGGGCGGCGTAGTCGTCGGGGGTGGCCCCTTCCAGGTCCAGCGGGTACAGCAACGGTTCCGGCCCCACCGCCTGCACGGCGGCGTAGACCCGGTCCAGCCGGCGCGGCTTGCGCCCCAGCAGGACCACGGTTGCACCCGCGGAGGCGCAGGCCACCGCGGCGGCACTGCCGAAGCCGCCGCCGGCACCGGCAATGAGAATGACGCGATCGGCAAGCGATCCAGTCCCGACCGCGACGGACGGGACGGCACTCATGCCTGCGATGCCTCTTCGACGATGCGCTTGAGTTCGCCGGACTCGAACAGCTCCAGCACGATGTCGCAGCCACCGATCAGCTCGCCGTGGATGAACAACTGCGGGAAGGTGGGCAGGTTGGAGAAACGCGGCAGGTTGGCCCGCACCTCCGGCTCCTCGAGCACATTGACCGTGCGCAGGGCGACGGCGCCGGCCGCCATCAGGGCCTGGATGGCCCGGCTGGAGAAACCGCACATGGGGTACTGCGGGGTGCCCTTCATGAACAACACGAGGGGGTAACGTTCCACTTCGGACTGGATCTGCTGCATCACCGCCACAACGACTCTCCCTGCAGGTGGGACAACCCGACCTGGCCGGTCGGCTAGACTTCCCTCAGCGCCATTGTAAGCCTTCCGGCGCCCCTCTCCCCAATCCGTCGCGAGCCATGCCCCTCGAACTGCCCCGCCTGCCCTACGACCGTACCGCCCTGCAGCCGCACCTGTCGGCCGAGACGCTGGACCTGCACCACGGCCGCCACCATCGCGGTTATGTCGAGGCGGTCAACGCGCGCATCGACGGCACCGAGCTGGCCGAGTTGCCGCTGGAGGACATCGTACGGCAGAGCCAGGGCAGCCTGTTCGATGCCGCCGCCCAGGCCTGGAACCATGCCTTCTACTTCCAGTGCCTGCATCCGCGCGGCGGCGGTGACCCGAAGGACCGCCTGGCCGAACTGGTGACCCGCCACTTCGGCGACATCCGCCGCCTGCGCGAGGAGTTCGACCGCGCCGCGCTGGGCCTGTTCGGCTCGGGCTGGGTGTGGCTGGTGCAGCACCCGACCGGTGCGCTGGCGATCCAGGCCACGCGCAACGCCGGTACCCCACTGACCGGGCAGAGCAGGCCGCTGCTGGCCTGCGACGTGTGGGAACACGCGTATTACACCGATTACCAGAACGAGCGCGCGCGCTACCTGGAGGCGTTCTGGAAGCTGGTCAACTGGGACTTCGTGGCCGCGCAGCTGCGGGATTGACGCCCAGGCTGCCGGGGGTGTGAGGCGCCGGCGAGTGGCCGGCCCTGCCGGTTGCCTCGCCGTTGGTTCCGCCGCCGTCGGTTGGGGGGCGCGGGCGCGCAGGCCGCGCGCCCGCGTCAGCTGCGCAGCGCAGCGATCACCGGGGCGACCTGGGCGGTGCGGTCCAACTGCGTGCCGACCGCGTCCAACGCGTCGGCCAAGGCCTGCGCATCGGCGTCGCGCAGCGTCGCATGCCCGACCTTGCGACCGGCGCGCGGCTGCTTGCCGTAATCATGCCAATGCCCGCCCGGCCGGCCGAGTACGGCGGCCGCCTCGGGCATGGCCCCGAGCCAGTTGAGCATGCAGGCATGGCCGAGCATGCGCGTGTCGCCCAGCGGCAGGCCGAGCACGGCGCGCAGGTGGTTCTCGAACTGCGATGTTTCGCTGCCTTCGATGGTCCAGTGGCCCGAGTTGTGCACGCGCGGGGCCATCTCGTTGACCAGCAGCTCATCGCCCCGGCAGAACAGCTCCAGCGCGAACACGCCCACGTAATCCAGGCGCTCGGCCAGGGCGCGCGCATGGCCGATGGCCCGTTCGTGCAGGGCCGGGCTCAACTGGGCCGGTGCCAGGCTGGCCGACAGCACGCCGTCGACGTGCCAGTTGCCGGTCACCGGCCAGGCGCGGAACTCGCCGTCGCGGCCGCGCACGGCCACCACGCTCACTTCGCGATCGAAGGCGACGAAGCCCTCCAGGATCAGCCCGGTATTCTCGACGTAATCCCCCAGGGTGGCCCAGGCGGCATCGATGTCGGCCGCGCTGCGGATGCGGAACTGGCCCTTGCCGTCATAGCCCAGGCGGCGGGTCTTGACGATGCAGGGCATGCCGAACTCGGCCACCCTGGCGGCGAGCTCGTCGCGGCTGCGGATGTCGGCGAACGGCGGCAGCGGGATGCCCAGCTGCTGGAACAGGGTCTTCTCGCTGAGCCGGTCCTGGGCCACCGCCAGCGCATCCGGATGGGGATGCACCGGCACGCGCGCGGCCAGGAAGCGGGCGCTGTGCGCCGGCACGTTCTCGAAATCGAAGGTGACCACGTCCACCCGCGCGGCGAACGCGGCCAGCGCCGCCTCATCCTCGAAGGCCGCCACCTGCAGCGGTGCCAGCTGCGCGCCACAGGCATCGGCAGCCGGGTCGAACAGTTCGAAGCGCAGGCCCAGCGGAGCGCCGGCCAGCACCATCATGCGGGCCAGCTGCCCGCCACCGAGGATGCCAACGGTCTTCATGGTCATTGACGCGGATCGTCGTGGGCCATGACGTCTTCGGTCTGGCGGGCGCGGAAGGCGTCCAGGGCCTGGCCGATCGCCGGCTGGTCCGAGGCCAGCATGGCGGCGGCGAACAGCGCCGCGTTGGAGGCGCCGGCATTGCCGATGGCGAAGGTGGCGACCGGGATGCCGGCCGGCATCTGCACGATAGACAGCAGCGAATCCATGCCGTTGAGGGCCTTGGACTGCACCGGCACGCCCAGCACCGGCACGGCGGTCTTGGCCGCGATCATGCCCGGCAGGTGGGCCGCGCCCCCGGCACCGGCGATGATGGCACGCAGGCCGCGCCCGCCGGCCTGCTCTGCATAGGTGAACAGCACGTCCGGCGTACGGTGCGCCGAGACCACTTTCACTTCGTAGGGAACGCCGAGCGCATCGAGCTTCTGGGCGGCGTGCTGCATGGTTTCCCAGTCGGAGCGGGAACCCATGACGATGCCGACGAGCGGCGCGGATTGGTTGGGGGTCATTGGCCGTCACCTGCCTTAAAGACGTATTCTAGCCATCTTCCACGCAAGACGAAGAATCCATGGATCGCAAGCTGCTTGACCTGCTGTGTTCGCCGGACACCCGCCAGCCCCTGTCCCTGCTCGATGCCAAGGGCCTGGAGGCACTCAACCGCGCCATCGGCGCCGGCGCCGTGGTCAAGGCCGACGGCAGTACGCAGGCCCTGGCCCTGCGCGAAGCGCTGCTGACCCGCGACCGCAAGCAGGTGTTCCGCGTCGACGACGGCATCCCGGTGCTGCTGGCCGAAGAGGCCATCGCGACCGCCCAGATCGCCGATTTCCCGGAAAAATGAGTCCGGCCGTGCTTGGGGCACCCGATGCCGCCGTGGTCGCGGCCGATGTGGCGCGTGCACTGGCCGAGGACATCGGCAGCGGGGATGTCACCGCCGCGCTGCTGCCCGACCGCCCTGACAGCGCCTATCTGCTGTGCAAGCAGGATGCGGTGATTGCCGGCCGGCCGTGGTTCGACGCCACCCACCGCGCGCTGGACCCGGAGGTGCGCATCGAGTGGCGCGTGGCCGAGGGCGACGCGGTGGTCGCCGGCACGGTGCTGGCGATCCTGCACGGGCGCAACCGCAGTCTGGTGAGTGCCGAGCGCACCTCGCTGAATTTCCTGCAGACCCTGTCCGGCACCGCCACGACCACCGCGCGTCACGTGGCGGCCGTGGCCGGCACCGGCGCGCGCATCCTGGACACCCGCAAGACCCTGCCGGGACTTCGCGTGGCGCAGAAGTACGCGGTGCGCTGCGGCGGCGGCGACAACCACCGGATGGGGTTGTTCGATACGGTGATGCTGAAGGAAAACCACATCCGCGCCGCCGGCTCGCTGACTGCGGCGGTGCAGGCGGCACGGTCGCAGTGGCCGCAGTTGCCGCTGGTGGTGGAGGTCGAAGACCTCGACCAGCTGCGCGAGGCGCTGGCAGTCGGCTGCGAGCGCATCCTGATCGACGACTTCGACGCGGAGATGCGCCGCGAGGCCGTGCGGATCGCCGCTGGCGCGATTCCGCTGGAAGTGTCCGGCAGCGTCGGCCTGGAAGACCTGCGTGCGATCGCCGAGGACGGGGTGGACTGCATCTCGATCGGCGGGCTGACCAAGCATGTGCAGGCGATCGACCTGTCGTTGAAACTGGGCCCGCCGCCAGGCTGATGCGCGTGTCGACCTGCGGTCGACACCGACCGCAGGGGTCGTGCCGGCCGTGGGCCGGCTCCCCGCGTCGGTCGGGCGCCGGGCAGCGGCCGGCGCCACCCGGGCGTGTCGGCGCGACGCGTGCATCTGCCCCCTGCTTTCACGGCACGGGCAGATCGGGTCTGCGAGGCTTGCCCTGCCCCCACCCGGAGAGCGCGCATGCGCCCCTTGCTCCTGCTTGCGTGCCTGTCGCCGCTGGCGACGCTGCTGCCGACCACCGCATCCGCCGCCGAGGTCTGCGATATCCCCCCGCGCTTCGGCCTGAGCCCGCTGGCGGTGAGCGTCGTGCAGACCGCCTGCAACGAACACCGCCTCTGGTACCGCCCCTTCATCGATCGCGATGGCCGCGCGGCCAGCCTAAGCGTGACCGAGGCCGAGGACGTGCACCTGGCCGACAACGGCTTGGTGGCCTGGCAGCGCGTGGTCGGCTACTGGCGGCAGAGCGGCACGCTGTCACCGATGGGCAACCAGCCGGGCGCGTCGAGCTGCATGGCCCCGCCGGGGACGCGCTACACCGACACCGACTGCCGTGCTTTCTTGGTCGACAACCCGTGGTCGGCCGCCTTCATTTCCTGGGTGATGACCCGCGCCAGCGTGCCCGGCTTCACCCGCTCGCCGCGCCACATCGACTACATCCGCGCCGCCTACCAGAACAGCGGGCCGTACCGGATGGCCGATCCTGCGCAGGAAAAGCCGGCGCCGGGCGACCTGCTGTGCTACCTGCGCGACCGGCGCGAGACGCTGAGCTACAGCGGGCTGGTGCAGTCGCTGGGCAGCGGCGCGGTGACGCACTGGAAATCGCACTGCGAAGTGGTGATCGCCGCCAACATGGGCGGCGACCACACCCTGTACCTGATCGGTGGCAATGTGATGAACACGGTGGCGATGCGCAAACTCGGCCTGGACCGCAGCGGCCGGATCGAGCTGCCGCCGGCCAAGGCCTCGGCCAGCGACGGGGTCGATCCGGGCTGCACGCCCGGGCGCGAGGAGGAATGCAGCTTCAACCGGCAGGACTGGGCGGCCCTGCTGAAGCTGGTGGCCACCGCGCCGGCGACGTTGCCGACGGGCGCCGCGGAGCCGGCGATCCTGCCCGGTACCGGGACGACGGCACCGCCGATGGCAGCCCCGGCTTCCCAGGCACCGATCCGAGCGCCCACCGTGGTGCCGCCGCGTCCGCCGCTGCCAAACGCGAACCCGACCCCGCTACCGCCAGCGAGCCCGACGCCTGCTCCCACTCAGCCACCGACACCGGTCCCGCCACCGCGCACGCCCTGATCGCGATCGCGCGGCTGGCTTGATCCGCACCGCGTTCGTCGCCATCTTGGAGGTTCGACCTCCTTGACCGCACCGAGTCGCCGATGCCCAGTTTGATCCTGTTGATGATTGGCGGCGCGCTCGCCTACGCGTTCTGGAATTCCTCGCGGGCCGCCGCCGAGCGCGCCGGTGAACTCGGGCGCAATGCCTGCCGCGCCGCCGATGTGCAATGGCTGGACCAGAGCGTGCATGGCACCGGCCTGCGCGTCTGCCGCAAGCCGAACGGCTGGCTGGGCTGGGAGCGCACGTTCAAGTTCGAGTATTCGCACGACGGCGTGGACCGCCATACCGGGCGCATGGTGCTGCGGGGTGACGAACTGGTGGCGTTCGTGGGGCCGTCGGCGGCGCGGATCAGCGAGATCCGGCGTGGGGTGGATACCAGCGGGGCCGAAGACGTGTGAACCCCCGACCATCGCTCGGCGCCCCAACAAAATGGCCGCCTTGCGGCGGCCACGGATGCGTTACTTGACCACGCGCAGGTGCGGGCGGCCGCTCGGCTTGGGCGGGGTGTCATCCGGCGGCGTCGGGGTGTCGTCGGGTGGCAGCGCATCGTCCGGCCCGGGATCGTGGCCGGGGATGTCGTCCGGCAGCGCCATGCCCTGCCCGGTCTCGCGGGCATACACGGCCAGTACCGCCGAGATCGGCACCTGCACCGGGTAGCTGGTGCCGGAGAAGCGCGCCGAGAAGCTCACGCTGTCATTGTCGATGTGCAGGCGCACGACGGCGCGCTCGGCGATGTTCAACACCACCCTGCCATCCTTGACCGCGCTCTGCGGCACCTGCACGCCGGGCATGCCGGCGTCGACCAGGATGTGCGGCGTCAGGTCGTTGTCGTTGATCCATTCCACCAGGGCCCGAAGCAGGTACGGGCGGTGGCTGGTCATGCGGAAAGTGTCTTCTGTCATGGGGTAGAGCCGAGCCATGCTCGGCTGTTTTGATCCGGATTGCCTGCCGCAAGTGTACGCGCCCGCACCCGCGCCGGTCAGCACCCACGCGCCCGGCGTAAAGCGTCGATGCAGTCGATGGCCCGGTGGGGCCGGCTCAGCTGGGCAGATCGCGCAGCTTCTTTTCCTGGTCGGTCAGGCTGCGGATGAACCCCGGATGGCGGAAGATGCGGTTGCCGTAATCCTCGATCGACTTGCCGTCCTTGGGCAGCGCCACGTCCAGCGACTGCAGCCGCCAGATGATCGGCGCCATCGCGCAGTCGGCCAGGCTCATTTCCGGATTGAGGAAGAACTTGCTGGCCTTGAACAGCGGTACCGCACTGGTCAGCAGCTCTTTCAGGCGCTTGCGCCCGGCCTCGGCCTGGGTCTTGTTGCCGAGCTGGATGGCCTGCACCTGCGGCACCCAGTCGTGCTCGATGCGCAACATCGCCAAGCGGATGCGCGCGCGAGAGAGCGGGTCGACCGGCATCAGCGGCGGGTGCGGGTAGCGCTCGTCGAGGTACTCGCTGACCACCGATGCCGCATACAGCACCAGTTCGCGCTCGACCAGGGTCGGCACCGAGTGGTACGGATTGAGGTCGATCAGATCCTCGGGCGGGTTCTGCGGGTCGACCGGAACGAAGTCGTAGGTCACGCCCTTGGCCGCCAGTACCAGGCGCACGCGATGGCACAGGACATCGTCGTTCGAGGAAAACAGCGTCAGGGTGTTCCGCATGCGTACGCTCGCCGCCATCAAAGGCTCTCCAACGACCGGTAACCGCCGGTCGTATCGGCGCCGCCAGCCCATTGCCAGCGGTCGTCACAGTACCCGAGTGTGCAACTGCCCATCACAAAAGCCAATAGGCTGATCGACCCGTGGTCGGATCGATCGATGCTCGGCGGCGCGATGATGCTCAGTGCACGTCCTTCCAGTATTCCTTCTTGAGCAGGTACGCCAGGAAGGTGAGCAGAGCCAGGAACAGGATCACCCACACGCCGAGCTTCTGGCGCTTGAGCGCGGCCGGTTCGCCGGCGTACTCGAGGAAGTTGGTGATGTCGCGCACGTTCTGGTCGTACTCGGCAGCACTCACGTTGCCCGGCTGTTCGATCGTCAGCCCGGTCACCGGCGCGTCGGCGCCGGGACTCTCCGGCTTGCCATGCACGGCGTGCTGCAGGCCCTGCATCTCCCACAACGGGTTGGGCATGGAGGCGTTGGGGAACAGGCGGTTGTTCCAGCCCAGCGGCCGGCTGGGGTCGAGGTAGAACGACTTGAGGTAGGTGTAGATCCAGTCGCTGCCGCGCACGCGCGAGATCAGGCTGAGGTCCGGCGGCATCTTGCCGAACCATTTTTCAGCCTGCGCCTTGGGCAGGGTGACCGGCACCGGCTCGCCGATCGGCACGCCGGTGAAGTTGAGGTTGGTCATGACCTCTTCTTCGCTCAGCCCCAGGTCCTGCCCCATCCGCGAATAGCGCAGGTATTTGAGCGCGTGGCAGCCGGAACAGTAGTTCATGTACAGCTGCGCGCCGCGCTGCAGCGAGGCGCGGTCGCCGAGGTCGTTGCCGGCCTGCAGCGTCGCACCGCCTTCGGCGGCGCCGGCCAGGCTGCTGGCCAGCATCATGGCGGCCGCGCAGGCCAGCCGGACAATCCAGTGGTCAGTCATGCGTGGTCACCCGATCCGGTACCGGTTTGGTCCTGTCCAGCCTGGTCCATACCGGCATGGTGATGAAGAAGGCGAAATACAGGAAGGTCAGCACGCGCCCGACGTAGGTTTCGTGCGCGTCGGTACCCGGGCCCGAGCCGATCACGCCCAGCCAGACGAAGCACACCGCGAACACGCCCAGCAGGGCACGCGACAGCCAGCCGCGGTAGCGGTAGGACTTCACCCGCGCGCGGTCCAGCCAGGGCACCAGGAACAGGATCGCGATCGCCGAGAACATCACGATCACGCCGCCCAGCTTGTTGGGCACCACCCGCAACATCGCGTAGTACGGGGTGTAGTACCAGACCGGCTTGATGTGTTCGGGCGTGACCAGGCGGTTGGCCTCGGTGAAGTTGTCATGCTCCAGGAACAGGCCGCCGAAGGCCGGGGCGAAGAAGATGATGAAGGCGGCGATGACCAGCAGGAAGCCGGCGCCCACCCCGTCCTTGAGCGTGTAGTACGGATGGAACGGGATGCCGTCGGTGGGCGCGGTGGCCGACCAGCGGTTGCCCTTCGGGCCCTTCTTGATCTCCACGCCGTCGGGGTTGTTGGACCCCACTTCGTGCAGCGCCCCCAGGTGCAGCACCACCAGCAGCAACAACACCAGCGGCAGGGCGATCACGTGCAGGGCGAAGAAGCGGTTGAGGGTGGCGTCGCTGGGCAGGTAGTCGCCCATGATCCATTCGGTCAGGCCGGTGCCGATCACCGGGATCGCGCCGAACAGCGAGATGATCACCTTGGCGCCCCAGAACGACATCTGGCCCCACGGCAGCACGTAGCCCATGAAGGCTTCGGCCATCAGCACCAGGTAGATCAGCATGCCGAGGATCCACACCAGTTCGCGCGGTTTCTGGTAGCTGCCGTACAGCAGCCCGCGGAACATGTGCAGGTAGACCACGATGAAGAACAGCGAGGCACCGGTGGAGTGCATGTAGCGGATCAGCCAGCCCCATTCGACATCACGCATGATGTATTCGATGGAGTTGAACGCCTCGGCCGCACTGGTCTTGTAGTGCATGGTGAGGAAGATGCCGGTCACGATCTGGTTGACCAGGATCAGCAGCGCCAACGAACCGAAGTAGTACCAGAGGTTGAAGTTCTTCGGCGCGTAGTACTCGCTCACGTGCTTGCGGTACACCGGCATCAGGCCGGGGGCGCGTGCGTTGACCCAGTCGGCCACGCCGGTGGCGGTGCGGGTAAGGATGTTGGCCATGATCAAGCCGCCCCCTGCGGGTCAACGCCGATGATGATGGTGTTGTCGTCCTGGTAATGGTGCGGCGGCACCAGCAGGTTGATCGGCGCCGGGACATCCTTGAACACGCGACCGGACATGTCGAAACGCGATTTGTGGCAGGGGCAGAAGTAGCCGCCCTTCCACTGCGGGTCGTAGGGCTCGGGGCGGATCTCGGCGACCATCTCCGGCGAACAGCCCAAGTGGGTGCACAGCCCGACCAGGACCGAGACCTCGGACTTGATCGAGCGGAATTCGGGATTCTGCTTGAGCACGTACGCGGGCTGCTGGTCCTTCTCGCCCGACTCGGGATCCTTCAGGCGGCCGTCCAGGCCGTGCAGCGCGTCCAGGATCGCCTTGGAGCGCTTGACGATCCAGATCGGCTGCCCACGCCACTCCATGACCAGTCGCTGGCCTTCCTGCAGGGCGCTGATATCGGCAATCACAGGGGCACCGGCCAGTTTGGCGCGGGCGCTGGGATTCCAGGACTTGATGAACGGTACCGCTGCAAATCCGACGCCGACCGCTCCGACCACCGCAGTGGTTGCTGAAAGGAATCGTCGACGTCCGGTGTTGACTGGATCGTTTACCCCATCGTTGGCCATCCGGCACTCCGATATTGATTTAGGTAGCTTGAGGCTGCCAGTGGACCGGTGGGGGCCAGTCCACATTGAATCAGCCGCGAGTGTAGCTGAACCGAAGTCGGCCACACAACGCGGTACTACGGAACCACATCACGACACGACATTACGGCATGAAGGCCGGTCAGCGCCATCGGCGCGACGGCTCATTGGGTGGTGGCCTGCGCACCACGATAGCGTTCGGCCAGCTGCGCCACCCGCTTTACGTAGTACTGGGTCTCGCTGTAGGGCGGAACGCCGCCGTGGCGGTCGACCGCGCCTTCGCCGGCGTTGTAGCCGGCGGCGGCCAGGGTGAGGTTGCCGTTGAAGCGCTTGAGCAGCCACGACAGGTACTGCACCCCGCCACGGATGTTCTGCGCTGCGTCATAGGAATCGGTGACGCCGAAGCGGCGCGCGGTGGGCGGCATCAGCTGCATCAGGCCCTGCGCGCCGGCGCGGCTGAGCGCGGTGGGGTTGTAGGCCGACTCGGCGTGGATGATGGCGCGTACCACGGCCTCCTCGACCCCGAACTCGCGCGCCGCGGCGGCGATCTCGGTCTGGAAGGCGGTGGTGTTGAGCCGCACCGAGCCGAAGTTGACCCCGGGGTTGGCGCCACAGGCGTAGCAGCGCTCGATGAAGCTGTAGTGGATGGTGCGGACCTGGCCGAGGCTGGCCAGCTGGGTGGGCCGGGCGCTGGTGTAGTGGCGCACCCCGTCCTTCATGTACGAATAGACCTGGCCGTTGACGACGCGGCCGGCCTTGCCGGTGCGCGCGGCCGGGGCCGCCGCAGGCGCCGTCAGCACGGTGGCCGGCTGGGCCAGGACCGTGGAGGTGAGGGCGACGCCGGCGCTGGCCCCGTCGGCCGGGGGCGTGGCTGCACTGGCGGTGACGCTCGGGGCCGGCGCTGGGGCGGCAACGGCGGACGGCACCTGGCGCCGCGGGGCGGTGCGGTCGGGGCGGTAGCTGCTGACCACGCTGCAGGCCGCCCCGGAGATGCGCTTGCTGACGTAGCTGGGCACGCCGTCGCCGCCGACACACTTGTACAGCGTGCCCGCACTGGCCGGCATAGCGGTCAGCGCAGCCAAGGCCAGCGCAAAGATCCCCAAGATCCCCTTCATGGGCGCGAGTGTCCCAAGTTAACGGAGCGTTGCCAAGTCCTTCACCCCCCGGCGGCCCACGGCTCCCTTCCCGGCTACAATGCGCGGCTACTCCGCAGCCTTTCCGGCTGCCTGCCCGCCCACCCGACTGGAATAAGCGCCATGACCGGGACGCCAGCTTCGACCGTGCCGACTTCGGCCGGCTCCGCCCTGCCTGCCTCCGCCTCGCCCGATTCACCCCGCCCCGACCTGATCCCCCTGCCCGGTAGCCGGCCGCAGGTGAACGGCCCGGTGCGCGGCAAGCTGTACATCAAGACCCACGGTTGCCAGATGAACGAGTACGACTCGTCCAAGATGGCCGACGTGCTCGCCGCCGCCGAAGGCCTGGAGCTGACCGACGACCCGGCCGAGGCCGACGTGCTGTTGATGAACACCTGCTCGATCCGCGAGAAGGCCCAGGAAAAGGTGTTCAGCCAACTGGGCTACTGGAAGGCACTGAAGAACAACGGCCGCGGCGTGATCATCGGCGTGGGCGGTTGCGTTGCCTCGCAGGAAGGCGAGGCGATCATCAAGCGGGCCCCGCACGTGGACCTGGTGTTCGGCCCGCAGACGCTGCACCGGCTGCCCGAACTGATCCGGCAACGGCGCGAATCGGGCAAGTCGCAGGTGGACATCAGCTTCCCGGAGATCGAGAAGTTCGACCGCCTGCCGGAGCCGCGCGCCGAAGGCGGCTCGGCCTTCGTGTCGATCATGGAGGGGTGCTCCAAGTACTGCTCGTTCTGCGTGGTGCCCTACACGCGCGGTACCGAGGTGAGCCGCCCGTTCGAGGACGTGGTGGTGGAAGTGGCGCAGCTGGCCGCGCAGGGCGTGCGCGAGATCAACCTGCTGGGCCAGAACGTCAACGCCTACCGTGGCCCGTATGGCGACGGCGAGTTCGCCGACCTGGGCCTGCTGATCCGCACCATCGCCGAGATCGATGGCGTCGGCCGGATCCGGTTCACCACCTCGCACCCGCTGGAGTTCAGCGACTCGCTGGTGGACGCCTACCGCGACGTGCCCCAGTTGGCCAACTTCCTGCACCTGCCGGTGCAGGCCGGCAGCGACCGGGTGCTGTCGGCGATGAAACGCGGCTACACCGCGCTGGAGTTCAAGGCCAAGATCCGCAAGCTGCGCGCCGTGCGCCCGGACATCTCGATCAGCTCGGACTTCATCGTCGGCTTCCCCGGCGAGACCGATGCCGATTTCGAAAAGACCATGACGCTGGTCGAAGACATCGGCTTCGACCACAGCTTCTCCTTCATCTACTCGCGCCGTCCCGGCACCCCGGCTGCGGACCTGGAAGACACGATCAGCGATGCCGAGAAGCATGCGCGGCTGTCGCGCCTGCAGGCGCGGATCAACGCGCATGCCGCGAGCATCTCCGAGAAGATGGTCGGCACCGTGCAGACCGTGCTGGTGGAAGGCCCGTCGCGGCGCGACCCGAACGAGCTGACCGGCAAGACCGAAAACATGCGCTCGGTGAACTTCCCGGGGCATCCGCGCCTGGTCGGGCAGTTCGTGGACGTGGTGATCACCGAGGCGTACAGCAATTCGCTGCGCGCACGGATGGTGACGGCCTGACGGCGCGTGCCGGCCGCTGGCCGGCTGCACCTCGACGTCGAACGCAGGCCGGCGCATCGCAGCGCCGGCCTTCAGCGGCGCCGGCCTTCAGCGGCGCCGGTCAATCCAGGCGCTTGCGGAACCGCAGGATGGCCAGGGTCATCATCACCGCGATGAAGCCCAGCAGGGCCAACACCTCCGGCCACAGCTCCCACCAGCGGGCGCCGCGCAACATGATGCCGCGCACCAGGCGCAGGAAATGGGTGAGCGGGAGCACCTCGGCCAGCCACTGCACCGGGCGGGGCATGCCGGCAAACGGGAACATGAAGCCGGACAGCAGGATCGACGGCAGGAACACGAACATCGTCATCTGCATCGCCTGGAACTGCGACTGCGCCTTGGTCGAGATGAGCAGGCCGAGCGCCAGGTTGGCGGTGATCAACAGCATCGCGGCCAGGTAGACATCCAGCACGCTGCCACGCACCGGCACGTCGAACAGCCACATGCCCAGCAGCAGCACCAGGGTGGTCTGGATGAGCCCGATCACCGCATAGGGCAGCACCTTGCCGATCATCAGTTCGCTGCTGCTCAAGGGCGTGGCGATCAATAGTTCCATGTTGCCGCGCTCGCGTTCGCGCACGATCGCCACCGCGGTGAACATCACCATGGTCATGGTGAGGATGATGCCGATCAGGCCGGGCACGATGTTGATCGCCGAGCGCCGCTGCGGGTTGTAGAACGCCACCACGCTGACCTGCCCGGCACTGCCGACCGCGCCGGCGCGCAGCGGCCGGTCGTTGGCCAGCGGCTGGGACTGCAGCGGCACCTGGGCCAACTGCACCGCCGCGCTCTGCACCACCGTGTCGCTGCCGTCGACCAGCACCTGCACCGCTTCGCGGCCCTCGTAACGACGTCGCTCGAAGTCCGGCGGGATCACCACGCCGATGCTGATCCGGCCTTCGCGCAGCGCGTGCATCAGCGCGTCCGGGGTGTCCACGCGCAGGGTCGGGGTGATCACGTCGGTGGCGACCATGTCCATCAGCAGCGCGCGCGAGGCCGAGGTATTGGCCTGGTCGGCGATGCCGGTGTCGAGATGGCGCAGGTTGAGGTTGATCGCATAGCCGAACAGCACCAACTGCATCACCGGGATGCCCACGATCATGGCCAGGGTGACGCGGTCGCGACGCATCTGGCGCAGCTCCTTGAGCACGATCGCCCAGAGCCGGCGCGGCTTCATGGCGCCGGCACCGATGCCGACGCGTCCTCGCGGCCGCGGGTGGCCGAAACGAACACGTCTTCCAGGTTGGCGGCCACCTGCGTCACCTCCGCGCCCTGCCCGTCGCCGCGCAGCGCCTGGCGGATCCGCTCCTCGCCTTCGCCCGGGTGCGCCAGCAGCACGCGCAGGGTGTTGCCGATCTGGGCCACGCTGAGCACCCCGGGGAGGCCGGCAAGCAGGCGCTGTGCCTGGCGCGGCTGGCGGGCCATCACCGCCAGGGTGCGGCCCTGCAGCGCGGCGGTGAGTTCGGCCGGGCTGCCGTCGGCGACCAGCACGCCCTGGTCGAGGATGGCCAGGCGATGGCACCGCTCGGCCTCGTCCATGTAGTGGGTGGAGACCAGCAGGGTGGTACCTGCGTCGGCCAGGTCGAACAGTTTTTCCCAGAAATCACGCCGCGACTCCGGGTCGACCGCACTGGTGGGCTCGTCCAGGAACAGCAGCTCCGGCTGCTGGATCACCGCACCGGCCAATGCCAGGCGCTGTTTCTGGCCGCCGCTCATGGTGCCGGCCAACTGCTTCTGCCGGTCCTGGAAGTGGTACTGCTCGACCAGTGCGTCGATGCGCTGGCGGGCCGCCGCGCGCGGGATGTCCTGCACGGCGGCGAGGAACTCCAGGTTTTCGCGCACGCTGAGGTCATCGAACAGGGAGAAGCGCTGGGTCATGTAGCCGATGCGCCGGCGCAGGTCTTCCGCCTGCTCGGGAATGCGCAGGCCGAGGACGTCGATGTCGCCCTCGCTGGGCGTGAGCAGGCCGCACAGCATGCGGATGGTGGTGGATTTGCCCGACCCGTTCGGCCCGAGGAACCCGTACACCGTGCCAGCCGGCACGCTCAGGTCCACATGGTCGACCGCCACGAGCGCGCCGAAACGCTTGGTCAGCCCGCGCGCACGGATGGCGAGGGCGTCCTTGCCCTGGCCAGGGCCCGCATCGGCAGCGGCAGCAGCAGGCGGCACGGTGTTCAGAACCGCACCTGCAGGGGCATGCCCGCCGGCAGGTTGGCCATGCGTGCCGGGTCGTTGTCCGCGCTCAGTTCGATTTCGGCCAGCCAGCTCAACCGCGCGGCATCGCCGCCGCTCAAGGCGTAGTACGGGGTGAAGCCTGGATCGCTGCGGATGCTGCGCACGCGGCCGGACAGCGTGCCGTCGCGGCCCTGCAACTGGATGTGCGCGGCCTGCCCCACCCGGACCTGCAGGCGCAGTGCCTGCGGCAGGTAGACACGGGCATAGGGGCGCTCACCCACCAGCATCACCACCAGCGGCGCACCAACCGGCGGCTGGTCGCCGAGCTTGTAGGGCAGCGCGTCGACCAGGCCATCGCGCGGGGCCAGCAGGTCCAGTTTGCGCAGGGTCACCGCCTGCGCGGCAGCCTGCGCCTGGGCGGCCTGCAGCGCCGCTTCGCCCTGCGCCACCTGTTCCACCCGGGTGCCGTGCTGCAGCGCCAACAGCGCCTGCTCGGCCACGCGCACCGCGCCCTGTGCATTGCCGGCGGCGGCGCGCGCCCGATCGACGTCGGCGGCCGCCACCAGGCGCTGGCGCCCCAGGGGTTGCAGGCGCGCGTAGTACGCCGACGCATCGGCCGCCTGCGCGCGCGCCGCGCCCAGCGTGGCCTGCGCCTGCGCGATGTCTTCGCTGCGCGGCCCATTGCGCAGCTCCTGCAGCGCCTCGCCCGCCTGCTGCGCCTGCGCCTGCAATGCCTGCAGCTGCGCCGCCGTGCGGGTTGGTTCCAACTGCAGCAGCGCGGCGCCGGCGCGGACCCGTTGGCCTTCGCGCACCTGCAGGGCCACGATGGTTTCCGCCGCCGGTGCCGGCACGCTGATGCGGTCCCATTCCAGCGTGCCCAAGGCAATCGGGTCATGCTCGGCGCAGGCCGCGGGCAGCACGAGCATCGCGGCCAGCGGCAGCCAGCGGAGGGACACCCATGCATGCCTGGACATCGGTCGGCCTCGGCGGAGGAGATGCGTCGTCACCTTGCGCACACCTCCGTGAAGGCGGGGTCAGCGCAACGCGGGCATGGTCATGAAATGATCACGCTGCCGCAACCCTTGCCACCGTTGGGGCGCGCTCGCTTATCCACATGTTTCTCCAGCAACCACCCACAGTGGCTATGGATGAACGCGGCGTGCGTGGCTGTTTTTTGACCATGCGCGCCCACGCCTTGCGGCAGTAGGCCGCACGCAGGCTATCCACAGGTTGCTGCGGTGCCGTTGCACAGCCGCTGTGGAGAACCCGGCCCGGTAGCGGCCACCTTACCCGCGCGCTACCCTGTGCTTCCTTTCCCTATCCTGTGGCCCGGTCGCTTCGACCGCTGGCCGCCACACGCAATGACGGCACTGTCCCAACGCGACTTCACCCTGGACCCGGAAGACACCGAGCGCCTGGCCAACCTGGCCGGTCCGTTCGACGAACACCTGCGCCAGATCGAACTCAAGCTCGGCGTGGAGATCGCCAACCGCGGCGCGGTGTTCCGCGTGACCGGCCCGCGTCGCGTCGCCGAAGAGGCGCAGATCCTGATCGAGGCGCTGTACAAGGAAGCGGGCGAGGTGGTGTTCGACAACCATGCCATCCACCTGCGCCTGAACCAGGCCAACCTGGACCAGGTGGTGGAACGCGCGTACGAAGCGCAGGACGTGACCATCAAGGTCAAGCGCGGCACGGTGCGTGGACGTGGGGCCAACCAGGCCCGCTACCTGCACCAGATCACCACCCACGACATCAACTTCGGGATCGGCCCGGCCGGCACCGGCAAGACCTTCCTGGCCGTGGCCAGCGCGGTGGAGGCCCTGAACGAGTCGCGCGTGCAGCGCCTGATCCTGGTGCGCCCGGCGGTGGAGGCCGGCGAAAAGCTGGGCTTCCTGCCCGGCGACCTGAGCCAGAAGGTGGACCCGTACCTGCGCCCGCTGTACGACGCGCTGTATGAAATGCTGGGCGTGGAGAAGGTGATCAAGCTGCTGGAGAAGAACGTCATCGAGATCGCGCCGCTGGCCTACATGCGCGGGCGCACCCTCAACGATGCCTACGTGATCCTGGACGAGGCGCAGAACACCACCGTGGAGCAGATGAAGATGTTCCTGACCCGGCTGGGCTTCGGCTCGACCGCGGTGGTCACCGGTGACCTGACCCAGACCGACCTGGCCAAGCACGTGAAGTCGGGGCTGCGCGATGCGATCGAGGTACTGCGCGACGTGGACGGGGTGAGCTTCACCTTCTTCGAGGCCCGCGACGTGGTCCGCCACCCGCTGGTGGCGCGCATCGTCAGCGCGTATGACCGCCGCGACCTGCAGCAGCTCAAGCCGGGAGCCGAGTAAGCACCATGCCCGCCCAAGCGCTGCTGTTTGGCTATGCACTGGCCGCACTGGCGACCGCCGGTGCGAACGTTGGCACGCCCCCGCCTGCGGAGCCCCAGCGCGTGGACACGCAGCAGACCATCACCCTGCCCTGTCTGTCGGTGCGGGTATCCAACAGCGTATCGGTCGCCGTTTCCGAGCCGCTGCTGCAGCGCTATGTGGCCGCGCGGCCGACCGGACCGGGGCCGCGCGAAGCGTACGAGCAGGACCGCATGGCGCGCATCTGGGGCGACCGGGCAGAGGCGCTGCTCCGACTGGATACCGATGCGACCGACCGCCATGGATGCCGCAGCCTGCCACTCGAACACATCGCTGATGCGCAGTACCTGCTGGGCCACGTGTTGCAGGCCGGCCAGGCGATGGTCACGGTGGACGGGCGTGGGCGCCCGGAAGCGGCGATCATCATTACCGGCGAGAACGGTTGCGAGACGCGCCCCATGGCCATCCAGAGCTATCGATTGGAAAATGGCACCCCGTTCTTCCACCTTGTCACCTGTGTTGTTTGATTACCCGGAATTGCCCGTCATGACCAAAGGTCCCATCCGCCTCGATGTCGCCGTCAGCTACGCCCTGCCCCGTGCCGGGCTGCCCTCGGCGGTGAGTTTCCGCAAGTGGGTTGCCGCCGCGCTCAAGGGCCGCATCCGTGAGGCCGACCTGGCCATCCGCCTGGTCGACGCCAAGGAAGGCCAGTCGCTGAACCGGCATTACCGGGGCAAGGATTACGCCACCAACGTGCTGAGTTTCCCGGCCGAGGTGCCCGAAGGCCTGCCCAAGGGCGTGAAGTTCCCGCTGCTGGGCGACCTGGTGATCTGCGCCCCGGTGGTGGCGCGCGAGGCCGACGAACAGGCCAAGGCGCTCAATGCGCACTACGCGCACCTCACCGTGCACGGCGTGCTGCACCTGCTGGGCTGGGACCACGAGGACGACAAGGAGGCCGAGGCGATGGAGCAGTTGGAGCGCGACATCCTGGCCGAGCTGGGTATCGACGACCCCTACGCCAATGAGCACTGAGCCGCCACGGCGCTGACCCACGGACCTGCGATGACTGCTTCGAAGACCCTCTGCCTGGGCCTGCTGGCCCTGCTCCCGGCCGCCGCCCCGGCCGCTCCGCTGGACCTGGCCGCCTTGATCGAATGCCGCCAGGGCCTGGCCGACTACAGCGCCGTGGCCCCGGTGGTGGCCGACCCGCTCAAGGCGGTGGCCGCCGGCCTGCAGCCATTGCCGCAGTCCAACCAGTTCATGAGCGAGTTCCGCCTGGCCACGCCCCTGACCGTGTTCGGCCAGCGCACCGAATACGTGGCGGTGGCCGGGGCCAGCATCATGGCCATCCTCGACCTGGCCGACCCGCGCCCGCTGGCCAGATCGCTGGCCCTGGAGGACGGGGTGGACACCCCGGACAAGTTCATGGCCGGGCGCGAGCTGGTCAGCCGCGATGTCACCGACCCGCGCACCGGCGAGCCGATGATCGAATCGGTGATCCTGAGCCTGTCCACGGTCAAGACCCACCCCGGCAAGACCCTGGCCGGCTGCACCTACAGCCTGGACCTGCCGCCGGAGGAGGAACCGGCCCCCGGCGCTGCCCCGGCTCCCGCCCCTGCCCCGCCGGTCCCTTCCAAGGCATGAATGCGGGCGTGGGCGGCAGGCGCTGACAGCGCCGCGCATCCTGCTAGACTGAATCCAACGCCCGGCTAGCCGGGTGCCTTTTTTTCCAGAGATGTCTGAAGACGACAGTAGTGGCTCCAACCTGGAGCAAAATGAAAAGAAGCGGAGCTGGCTCGAACGCCTGACCTCTGCCTTCTCCGGCGAACCCCACACCCGCGACGAGCTGGTGGCGGTCCTGCACACCGCGCAGGAGGATGGGCTGATCGCCGCCGATACCCTGCGCATGATGGAAGGGGCCATCGCGGTCGCCGAGCTGACCGTGGGCGATGTCATGATCTCGCGCTCGCAGATGGTCTCGCTGCCGGTGGAGGCGCCGTTCCTTGAGCTGATGAAGCAGGTGGTCGAATCCGGCCATTCACGCTTCCCGGTGCATGGCGACAACAAGGACGACATCCTCGGCGTGCTGCTGGCCAAGGACCTGCTGCGCGGCGTGGTGGCCGACAACGGCCCGGCCAACGTGCGCGAACTGCTGCGCCCGGCGGTGCTGATCCCCGAAGCCAAGAAGCTCAATGTGCTGCTCAAGGAGTTCCGGCTCTCGCGCAACCACATGGCGATCGTGGTGGACGAGTACGGCGGCGTGTCCGGGCTGGTCACCATCGAGGACGTGCTGGAACAGATCGTCGGCGAGATCGACGATGAGCACGACGAGGCCGAGGACCACACCGCGCAGATCGCCATCCAGGCCGACGGCCAGTACGTGGTCGATGCGCTGACCGCGATCGAGGACTTCAACGAACGCTTCGGCGCGAGCTTCCCCGATGACGACTACGACACCATCGGCGGCCTGGTCACCGAGGCGATCGGCCACCTGCCCGAGACCGGCGACGAACTCAGCCTGGACCGCTTCGTGTTCCGGGTGGCGCGCGCCGATGCGCGCCGCGTACAGGCTTTCCACGTGACCGTGCTGCCGGCGGACACGGACAACGAGGACTGATCCACACCATGCGGCCCCTGCTCAATCGGTGGCCGTCGTGCCGCCTGCTGTTCCTGTCGTGGATGCTCACCCTGGCCAGCCTGCCCCTGGCGGCGCTGGCCCAGCAGGGCGCGGCCCCGGTGCCACCGCCGGCGGCCGCCGCCGCGAGCGCCGACGCCGCGCCGGTCCCGCAGATCGGGGTGCTGACCATGCAGCCGGGCGAAGTGTTCTTCGAGCGCTTCGGCCACGACGCGCTGGTGGTGCTGGACCCAACCAGCGGCACGGCCACCTCCTACAACTTCGGTTACTTCGACCCGGGCGAGACCGACTTCGTCGGTCGCTTCGTGCGCGGGGAGATGATGTATTACCTGGTCGCCCTGCCGCTGGACGAGGACCTGTCCTACTACCGGCATAGCGGGCGCGGCGCCAGCATCCAGTGGCTGGACCTGACCCCGGCGCAGGCGCGGGCGCTGGCCGATGGGCTGGCCGAACGCGCCAAGCCGGAGAACGCGCGCTACCGCTACGATTACTACACCGCCAACTGCGCCACGATGGTGCGCGACACCATCGACCGCGCGCTCGGTGGCGGCCTGCACGCGCAGCTGTCCGGGCGCTCGCGCGGCAATACCTATCGCAGCGAATCGGTGCGGCTGGCGTCGCCGTCGCCGTGGATGTGGCTGGGCTTCGACATCGGCCTGGGGCCGTTCGCCGACCAGCCGCTGTCGCGCTGGCAGGAGGCCTTCGTGCCGATGCGCCTGGCCGACGCGCTGCGCCAGGCACGCAACAGCGAGGGCCGCCCGCTGGTGATGGCCGAGACCGAGCTGCTGGAGCATCACATCGACCCGGAACCCAAGGAAGCGCCGCGCCACTGGTGGCCGTGGCTGCTGTGCGGGCTGTTGGCCGCTGCCGGCGTGCTGGCCCTGCGCCGGCGCCAGCGCCTGCTGGGTGGCATCGCACTGCCGCTGTGGCTGTTCTGCGGCATCGCCGGCGCCCTGCTCACCTACCTGTGGGGCTTCAGCGCACACCAGGCCGCGTGGGCCAATCGCAATCTGCTGGTGCTGTCGCCGCTGTGCCTGCTGCTGGTGCCCGGCGCGATCACCCTGCTGCGTCGGCGCGCCCCGCGCGCCTGGTTCCGCATCCTGCTGTGGGCCGTTGCGCTGCTGGCGGCGCTGGGCCTGGTGCTGCACTGGTTGAGCCTGCAGGCGCAGGTCAACCTGCAATGGATCGTGCTGCTGCTACCGGTGCACCTGGCCCTGGCCTGGGTGCTGGGGCGTCGTGACCCGTCCATCACGGGCCGCTGACGCACGATGCTGCCCATGGAAAGCACCACCGCACCCGTCAATCCTCCCTGCGTCATCAACTGCGTGCACTACGATGATCAGGGCAAGCGCCACGACATCAGCCTGGATGCGATCAGCGATGTGATCGAAAGCGGCAACGGCTTCGTCTGGGTCGGCCTGTACGAGCCGGCCGAGAGCGTGCTGCTGAAGCTGCAGGAAGAATTCTGCCTGCACTCGCTGGCGATCGAAGACGCCCGCAACGCGCACCAGCGGCCCAAAGTGGAGTCGTACGGCAACTCGCTGTTCGTGGTGGTCACCACCGCACAGATGGTGGACGAGCGCATCCAGTACGGCGAAACCCACGCCTTTCTCGGCCCACGCTTCCTGGTGACGGTGCGGCATGGCGCTTCGCTGTCCTACGCGGCCCCGCGCGCGCGGGTGGAACGCGAGCCGGAGCTGCTGCGCAGGATGGGGCCGTCCTACTGCCTGTATGCGGTACTCGATTTCGTGGTGGACAACTACCTGCCCATCACCCAGCGCTACCGCGAGACACTGGAGCTGCTGGAGAAGGACATCTTCTCGGACAGCTACAAGCGCCAGACCGTGGTGCGCCTGTACGAGTTGAAGCGCGAGCTCAACAAGATGCGCATGGCCGTGGCGCCGCTGCAGGACATGCTGGCGCAGATCAAGCGTTACCAGGGCGACCTGGTGCCCGACGAGGTGAAACTGTACCTGCGCGACGTGCATGACCACGCAGTGCGGATCAGCGATGTGATCGACACCCTGCGCGAAATGCTGGGCACCGCGCTGAGCGTGAACCTGTCGCTGGTAACGCTGGCCCAGGGCGAGACGGTGAAGCGACTCGGCGCGTGGGCGGCACTGCTGGCCGCGCCGACGCTGATCACCAGTTGGTACGGCATGAACTTCAGCCACATGCCCGAGTTGAACCAGCCGTGGGCCTATCCGGCGATGATCGTGGGCGTAGGTGCGGTCTGCGTGGGCTTGTACCGCCTGTTCAAGCGCGTCCACTGGCTCTGAGGCAGGCGGCTCCCTGCGCCCCGTAGTGCCGGCCGTTGGCTGGCTCCCGGCAGCGTCGGCTCCACGCGGCGCAGGCTGGCAATTCGGGGAGCCGACCCACGGTCGGCTCTACCGATGTAGGGCGCGCGGCCGCGCGCCTCCGGTCAGGCGACGTAGACGGTCTTGATGTTCATGAACTCATGGATGCCGTGGTCCGCCAGTTCGCGGCCGAAGCCGGAGCGCTTGGTGCCGCCGAACGGCAGGCGTGCGTCGCTCTTGACGATGGCATTGACGAAGGCAGCGCCGCATTCGAGCTGCTGGGCGAGCTTCTCCGCACGCACCGCATCGCCACTCCACACACTGCCGCCAAGGCCGAAGGTGGTGTCATTGGCCACGCGCAGCGCTTCCGCGTCGTCGCGCACGCGCAGGATGGCCGCGGCGGGACCGAACAGCTCTTCTTCGTAGGCCGGCATGCCGGGGGCCACGTTGTCGAGGATGGTGGCGGGATAACCGGCGTGGCTGCCCGGGACCGGCTCGCCACCGAGCAGCAGCGTGGCGCCCTTGGCGAC
This sequence comes from Stenotrophomonas sp. BIGb0135, assembly GCF_024810105.1. GTDB lineage: Bacteria > Pseudomonadota > Gammaproteobacteria > Xanthomonadales > Xanthomonadaceae > Stenotrophomonas > Stenotrophomonas maltophilia_AB. The sequence continues at coordinate 497,555 of NZ_JANUDX010000002.1, read as the reverse complement.
GCTGGCCTGTACCTGCTTGTGCAGCTCCTCGCGAAGATCGGCACGGGCCATCGGGGCCAGCGTGGTCGTCTCGTCCTGCGGGTCGCCGTAGACGCGTTTGGCGGCGGCGGCCACGAACTTCTCCACGAACGCATCGGCGATGGCATCGACCACGATGAAACGCTTGGCGGCGATGCAGGTCTGGCCGCTGTTGTCGAAACGCGACTTCACTGCGGCGGCGACGGTCTTGTCCAGGTCGGCATCGTCGAGGACGACGAAGGCATCGCTGCCACCCAGTTCCATCACGCACTTCTTGAGCTGGTCGCCGGCGTTGGCGGCGATCGAACGCCCGGCGCGCTCGCTGCCGGTGAGGGTGACCGCCTTGACGCGCTTGTCGCGCAGCACCTCGGCGGCCTGGTCGTTGTCGATGTGGAGCACGTCGAAGACGCCCTCGGGCAGTCCGCCATCGCGGCACACGGCGAGGATGAGGTCGGCGCACTGGGGGACGTTGCTGGCATGCTTGAGCAGGGCGACATTGCCGGCCATGAATGCCGGGGCAAGGAAGCGGAACACCTGCCAGATGGGGAAGTTCCAGGGCATCACCGCGAACACGCAGCCGATCGGCTCATAGCGGACGTAACTGCGCTGGGCTTCGGTGTCGATGATCTGCGGCTTGAGGTAGTCGGCGGCGTGGTCGGCGTAGAACTCGCAGGCCTGGGCGCACTTGTCCACTTCGGCGAGGGCTTCGGCCTTGAGCTTGCCCATTTCGCTGGTCATGGCCAGCTGGATGTCGCCCTTGCGTGCGCGCAACTGGGCAGCGATGCCCCGCAGGATGGCGCCGCGGGCCTGCAGGGTCTGCGCGGACCAGCTCGGGAAGGCGGTGGCGGCGGCGGCGAGGCGCTGTTCGATCTGCGCGGCATCGAGCAGTTCGTGGCGGTAGCTCACCTGGCCGGTGGCGGGGTTGACGATCTCAACGGTCATCGCGGTACTCCGAAAGACAGGCGCTCATTGTGCGCCGGGGCCTGTGAGCCGGATGTTGCCGGATGCGTCGGGAAGGCTGTTTGGGTTGCGACATGGGGTCGCAGGTTTGGGTGTATGCGGGAAGCAACGTTTCACTGGCGTGTGGTTGGCACGGTGCGGGTGGGATGCAGAAAGCGACGTTTCACTGGCGTGCGGTTGGCACGGTGCGGGTGGTATGCCGGGACACGCCGTGAATCCCGCTCCGCGGCCCGGCCCAGCCGCTGGCGGCTGTGCGTTCAGTCGCATGCGAGGCGGTGCCTCGCAAGCAATGCGCCTTCACTCATGGAGGCTCGCGGGCGCCATCCATGGCGCCCGACGGTCCCGGCATTCCACCCGCACCGTGCCCAGACAGTTGGCCGGGGCCGGATTGAGAGCAAGCGCCGGCCGCCCGTTTTTTGGGAGGGGGAGCGAAGAGCAGCCGGGCATGGCCCGGCTCTACGGGTTGGTCGCGGTTTGGAGGCTGTGTGCAGCCGGGCATGGCCCGGCTCTACGGGTTGGTCGTGGTTTGGAGGCTGCGTGCAGCCGGGCACGTGGCCCGGCTCTACCGGTTGGTCGTGGTTTGGAGGCTGTGTGCAGCCGGGCATGGCCCGGCTCTACGGGTTGGTCGTGGTTTGGAGGCTGCGTGCCGCCGGGCATGGCCCGGCTCTACCGGTTGGTCGTGGTTTGGAGGCTGTGTGCAGCCGGGCATGGCCCGGCTTTGCCGGTTGGTCGTGGTTTGGAGAACGTGTGCAGCCGGGCATGGCCCGGCTTTGCCGGTTGGCCGTGGTTCGGAGGCTGCGTGCAGCCGGGCATGGCTCGGCTCTGCCGTGGGATCAGTACACCGTTGAATGGGTAGAGCCGGGCCATGCCCGGCTGCTCTTGAGGCCCTCCCCAGCGCCAACGCAGCATCCGCCCCGCTGTTGCTCTGAAAAGACCAGCCGGCCCACCCTACCCTTTGTCCTGCAACGCCATCTGCATGTCGCGCTGGCGACGTTTCTCGCCGCGCGCGGTAACAAACCAGCCCACCACCGCCGCGATCGACACCGCCAGCACCATCAGCGTGGCCAGCGCGTTGATCTCCGGCTTGATCCCCATGCGCACCGAGGCGAACACCTTCATCGGCAACGTCGTCGAATTCGGCCCCGCCACGAAACTGGCGATCACCACATCGTCCAGCGAAAGCGTGAACGCCAGCAACCAGCCGGCGACCAGGGCAGGCGCGATGATCGGCAAGGTGATCTGGAAGAACACCTTCAACCGGCTCGCGCCCAGGTCCATGGCCGCCTCTTCCAGCGACCGGTCCAGCTCCTGCAGCCGCGAGGACACCACCACCGTCACGAACGACAGCGTGAACGTCACATGCGCGATCCAGATGCTGGTCACTCCGCGTGCCGGGAAGCCCGGAATGCCGCCCATCGCCACCAGCAGCGTCATCAGCGAAAAGCCCAGGATCACCTCCGGCATCACCAGCGGCGCGGTAATCAGCGCGCCAAACATCGTCTTGCCCGGGAAGCGCTTGAACCGCGTCATCACCATCGCCGCCATCGTGCCCAGCACGGTCGACGCGCATGCCGTCCAGAATGCCACCTCCAGGCTGATCCACAGCGCATCCAGGATCTGCCGGTTGTTGAACAGCTCGCCGTACCAGCGCGTGGAAAAGCCCGACCACACCGTGGCCAGCTTCGATTCGTTGAACGAGTAGATCATCAACAGCAGGATCGGCAGGTACAGGAACGCAAATCCCAGCCCCAGCACCGACCACCCCAACCACCGGCTGCCGCGCACCATGCTCATAGCAGCTTCCCTTCCAGCTCACGCTGCTGGACCCGGTTGAACAGCAGGATCGGCACCAGCAGCAACAGCAGCATCACGATCGCCACAGCCGAGGCCGTCGGCCAGTCGCGGTTGTTGAAGAACTCGCCCCACAGCACCCGCCCGATCATCAGCGTATCCGGGCCACCCAGCATCTCCGGGATCACGAACTCGCCCACCGCCGGGATCATCACCAGCATGCAGCCGGCGATGATGCCCGTGCGCGACAGCGGCAACGTGATCCGCAGGAACGCCTGCCACGGCCGCGCGCCCAGGTCGTAGGCGGCCTCGAGCAGGCGGTTGTCCAGCTTGACCAGGTTGGCGTACAGCGGCAGCACCATGAACGGCAGGTAGCAGTACACGATGCCGATGTAGGCGGCGGTCGGCGTGTACAGGATCTGCAGCGGCGCATCGATCAGCCCCAGCTTCAGCAGCAGCTGGTTGAGCAGCCCGTTGCGGTCCAGGATCCCGATCCAGGCATACACCCGGATCAGGAACGAGGTCCACGACGGCAGTACCACCAGCATCATCGCCACGTTGCGCGCGGCCGGCGACATCCGCGAAATCACATACGCCATCGGGTAGCCGATCAGCAGCGTCAGCAGCGTGGCGATCACCGCGATCTTGATCGAACTCAGGTACGCCAGTACGTACTGGCTGTCCTTCACCAGCGCCGCGTAATTGCCCAGGTTGAGCTTGAGCGAGAACGCGCCATCCACGTACTCCAGCAGCCAGGTGTACGGCGGCGAGCCCACCTGCGTGCGCGCGAACGAGATCATCAGGATGATCACGAACGGCACCGCGAAGAACAGCAGCAGCCACAGGTACGGCGCGGCGATCACGCTGCCGCGGGTACCGGGGAGCCAACGCTTCCAGCCGGCGGCGTTCATGCGGTGAGCACCACGCCGTCGTTGTCGCGCCAGCACACCCACACGCTGTCGCCCCAGGTCAGTCCGTCGCTGGCCCAGCGCTGCGAGTTGGCGAAGTTGGACAGCACCTTGGCCCCGCTCGGCAGGCGCACGTGGTAGACCGAATGGCTGCCGAAGTAGGCGATATCCTCGATCACGCCCTGTGCCTTGTTGGTGTCCCCGGCCGGCTCCTCCTTGCCGATCATCACCTTCTCCGGGCGCAGCGCGAACGCCACCGGCTGGCCTTCGTAGCCGGTGATGCCGTGGGCCACGTAGATCGGCGCCGGGAACAGCGGCGTACGCACGGTGACGTACTCGGGCAGGTCCTCGTCGATCACCCCGTCGAACAGGTTGACCGACCCGATGAACTCGGCCACGAAGCGGTTGGCCGGCTGCTCGTAGATTTCGTCGGGCTTGCCCACCTGCTGGATCCAGCCGGCGTCCATCACCGCGATGCGGGTGGCCATGGTCATGGCCTCTTCCTGGTCGTGGGTGACCATCACGCAGGTCACCCCGGACGTTTCGATGATGTTGACCAGCTCCAGCTGCATCTGCGAGCGCAGCTTCTTGTCCAGCGCGCCCATCGGCTCGTCCAGCAGCAGCAGCTTGGGCCCCTTGGCCAGGGACCGCGCCAGCGCCACGCGCTGCTGCTGGCCACCGGACAACTGGTGCGGCTTGCGCTTGGCCAGCTTGCCCAGCTGCACCAGCTCCAGCATCTCGCCCACGCGCGTGCGGATCGCATCGCGGGCCAGGCCGTCCTGCTTCAGCCCGAAGGCGATGTTCTGCTCCACCGTCATATGCGGGAACAGCGCGTAGGACTGGAACATCATGTTGATCGGCCGCTGGTACGGCGGCAGGTCGTTGATGCGCTGGCCGTCCAGCTCGATGCTGCCCTTGGTGGGCGTCTCGAAGCCGCCCAGGCAGCGCAGCAGGGTCGACTTGCCGCTGCCCGAGCCGCCGAGCAGGGCGAAGATCTCGCCCTTGCGCACGTCCAGGCTGACATCGTCGAGGGCGACGAAGCCGTCGAATTCCTTGCGCAGCGCGCGGATGGACAGATAGCCCGGGTCGAGGACCGGCACGACCTCGCCTTCCGGCTTGGCATCAAATGGCATGGGGAGCGGCTCCGGGAGCGGCGGCAGGACGGGGGGAGCATCCCATTTTACCGGTGGTGGCGGCGTCATGTGCGACCGGATCGGGCGGCCTGCCCTGCCGCCCACCGGCGGGACGATCCCCTGAAACGACGACGCCGGCACGGGGCCGGCGTCGCAGGGGCGGTCAGCGACCGGTCTTCACCTCGGTCCACAACCGGGTGTAGAGCTTGTCCACCTCCGGGGTGTTGATCGAGTAGGTGAACATCTTGGCGGCCACGTCGGCCGGCGGGTAGATGGTCGGGTCGGTGCGGATCGCCTCGTCCACCAGCGCCGTGGCCTGGGTCACCGGGTTGGCGTAATGGATGAAGTTGGTGTTGGCCGCGGCCACCTTCGGTTCCAGCAGGTAGTTGATGAAGGCATACGCGGCCTCCGGGTGCTTGGCATCCTTGGGGATGGCCAGCATGTCGAACCACTGCGGGGCGCCTTCGCGCGGGATCGAGTAGGCCACGGTCACGCCATTGTTGGCTTCGGCGGCGCGGTCGCGGGCCTGGATGATGTCGCCCGACCAGCCCACCACCAGGCAGGTGCCGCCGTTGGCCAGCGAACCCACGTACTGGGAGGAGTGGAAATTCTGCACATACGGGCGGATGCCCTTGAGCAGCGCGGCGGCCTTTTCCAGCGTGGCCGGGTCCTGGCTGTGCGGATCCTCGCCCAGGTAGTGCAGCGCGATCGGGATCATGTCCGAGGGCGTGTCGAGGATGGTGATCCCGCAGTCCTTCATCTTGGCGATGTTTTCGGGCTTGAAGATCAGGTCCCAGCTGTTGGCGATGTCGGTGCTGCCGCCGAAGCGCTGCTTGAGCATGTCGACGTTGTAGCCGATGCCGGTGGTGCCGATCATGTACGGCACGCCGTACTGGTTGCCCGGGTCCTGCTGGGCGATGCGCTTCATCACCTCCGAATCGAGGTTGGCCAGGTTCGGGATCTTGCTCTTGTCCAGCGGCAGGAACACGCCGGCCTTGATCTGGCGGCCGAAGAAGTTCAGCGTCGGCACCACCACGTCGTAGCCACTGTTGCCGGCCAGCAGCTTGGTTTCCACCATCTCGTCGCTGTCGAACACATCGTAGGTCACCTTGGTGCCGGTGGCCTTTTCGAAATTGGGGATGGTGTCTTCGGCGATGTAATCGCTGTAGTTGTAGACGTTCAGCACCTTGCTGTCGTCCTGCTTGCCGCCGCCACAGGCGCTGAGTACGGATACGGCAATGCCGAGGGTGAGGATTCGCAGCTTCATCGGACTCTCCACAGGTCAGGTGCGAGATGGGGGAACCGGCAGGACCGGTACGACGGGTGCCAGCCTACCGGGCACGCCCGCATTTTCCCAGCACGCCGCCCTCACGGCCATGCCGGACCTGGCGGGACGGCGCGCTCAGACATTGAGCAGCAGGAACTCGCGCTCCCAGGAGCTGATCACGCGGAAGAAGGTCTCGTACTCCTTGCGCTTGACCGACACATAGGCGCGGCAGAAACGCTCGCCCAGCATCTCGCGCAGCTCCGGGCAGCCTTCCAGCCCGTCCAGCGCCTCGCCCAGCGAGCGCGGCAGGTCGTAGCCCAGTTCCTTGGCGCTGCCGCTGATCGGGGCAGTCGGCGAGCCCTGCTCGCGGATGCCCAGCAACCCGGCGGCCAGGGTGGCGGCCATGGCCAGGTAGGGGTTGGCGTCCGAGCCGGCGAAGCGGCTTTCCACGCGCATGTTCTCCGGGGTATCCAGCGGCACGCGCAGGCCGCAGGTACGGTTGTCGAAGCCCCAGTGCACGTTGCTCGGCGAGACCTCGCCGAACACCAGCCGGCGGTAGGAATTCACGTTCGGGGCGAAGAATGCCATCGCCATCGGCACGTATTTCTGCAGGCCCGCCAGGTAGTGGCCGAACAGCGGGCTGAAGTCCTCGCCGCCGTGTTCACCGGTAAACACATTGTGGCCGTCGCTGATGCGCAGCAGGCTCTGGTGGATGTGCATGGCGCTGCCCGGTTCGTTCTCCATCGGCTTGGCCAGGAACGTGGCGTAGACGCCGTGGCGCATCGCCGACTCGCGCATCGTGCGCTTGAACAGGAACACCTGGTCGGCCAGGTCCATCGCGTTGGCGTGGGTGAAGTTGACCTCCAGCTGGGCCGCGCCGGATTCGTGGATGAGCGTGTCCACGTCCAGCTTCATCGCATCGCAGTAGTCGTACATCAGGTCGAGGATCGGGTCGAACTCGTTGACCGCATCGATCGAGTAGGACTGGCGCGCGGTCTCCGGGCGGCCGGAGCGGCCGGCGGGCGGCAGCAGCGGGAAGTCCGGGTCGGTGTTCTTCTGCACCAGGAAGAATTCCAGCTCCGGCGCCACCACCGGGCGCAGGCCCAGTTCGGCATAGGCGTCCAGCACCCGCCGCAGGACGTTGCGCGGGGCCAGCTCGTGGGGCTCGCCATGCTTGGTGTAGCAATCGTGGATGACCTGCGCGGTCGGGTCGGTGGCCCATGGCACCATGCGCACGGTGTCCGGGTCCGGGCGCAGGATCATGTCCGAGTCCGACGGCGAGGTCAGTTCGTAGTAATCGTCCGGGAATTCACCGGTGACCGTGGTAGCGAAGATGCCCTCGGGCAGGCGCGTGCCGTAATCGTGCGAGAACTTGTCGGCGGGGATGATCTTGCCGCGCGCGTTGCCGGTGATGTCCGGCACCAGGCACTCCACCTCGGTGATGCGCCGTTCCTTGAGCCAACGCAGCAGCGCGCTCTCCTCCGGCACGGGCGGCGCGGCGGCCTTGCGCGAAGGACTGGCCGCCTTGCGCGACGGGGAAGCGGTTTTGCGCGAACGCGTTCGGGTGGTCATGACCGGTCTGCTTTGCAGGAGTAACGGCGACAAGCATCGCCGAAGGCTTGGAAAATACGGTGATGGAACGGGGTGTCGGTGACACGCCATTCCGGATGCCACTGTACCCCGAGCACGAAGGCATGCGCGTCGCTGCGCGCGGCCTCGACCAGGCCATCGTCGGCGCGGGCCTCCACGCGCAGGCCCGCGGCCAACCGATCGATGCCCTGCCCGTGCACCGAATTGACCGTGACCGCAGCGGCCCCGGCCCAGTCCGACAGCCACCCGCCCTGGACCAGCCGCACCGGGTGCGCCGGCGCATACTGCTGCTCGACCGGTGCGTCCGGATCTTCGCGGTGGTCCATCAGGCCGGTCACCGCGTGCACGCGCTGGTGCAGGGTGCCGCCGAGGGCCACATTGAGTTCCTGGAAGCCGCGGCAGATGGCCAGCACCGGCAGGTCGCGGGCGAGTGCGGCCTGCAGCAGCGACAGCGCCGTGGCATCGCGCGCGGGATCGTGCAGGTTGCCCGCCCAGCTGGGCGCGCCGCCGTAGTGATGCGGCTCGATGTTGCTCACCGCGCCGGTCAGCAACAGGCCGTCGAGGCGGTCCAGCCAGGGCTCGGCCGGCAGCGGCGGTTGCAGGCTGGGCAGCAGCACCGGGGTGGCGCCGGCGGCCAGGCACAGCGCGCGCACGTATTTTTCGCCCGCCACGGCGAAGCGGTGGTGGCCCAGCGTCGTGCTGTCGGTCGGCAGGCCGACCCAGGGGGACGAGACCATGCGTCATGCTCGGATGACCTGCGCGCACGTTACCGCCGGCGTGCGACCGGACGCAACCGACGGTGGGCCGTCACATGCCTGCGCGCGTGCCTGCGACAGACTGTCCGCTGTTCCGGGGCCGGGTTGCTGGCATGCTGTCGCCATGAGTGCCGTTTTTTCGAGCCGTTCCGGCCAGGACCACGTTGCCAGCTGGTACGCCGACAGCGTGCCGGCGCAGCCCCTGCGTGCGCCGCTGGCGGGTGATCTGCACACCGACGTGTGCGTGCTCGGTGCCGGCTACACCGGCCTGTCGGCGGCCCTGTCGCTGGCCGAGCGCGGCTTCCGCGTGGTGGTACTGGAGGCGCAGCGGGTCGGCTGGGGTGCGTCCGGGCGCAACGGTGGCCAGGCCATCGTCGGCTACGGCTGCGAGGTGGACACGCTCGAAGCGCTGGTCGGCGCGGACGATGCTCGCCACCTGTTCGACTTTTCGCGCGAGGGCATGGCCCTGCTGCGGCATCGCCTGCAGCGTTACCAGATCGACTGCGATTGGCGCGACGGCCATGCCAGCGTGCCGATCCGCCCGCGCCAGGAGCGTACGCTGCGCGCGGGCATGATCGAACTGGCCGAACGCTACGACTATCCGCTGCAGTGGTGGGACCGCCAGCAACTGCGCGAGCAGCTGGACAGCCCGCGCTACAGCGGGGCGATGTTCGATGCGGCCAGCGGCCACCTGCATCCGCTCGCCTATGCGCAGGGGCTGGCACGCGCCGCTGAACAGCAGGGGGTGGTCATCCTGGAACAGTCGCCGGTGCTGCAGCTCATCCGCGGCCCGCGGCCGCAGCTGCGCACCGCCCACGGCACGGTCAGCGCCGACCACGTGGTGATCGCCGGCAATGCGCTGCTGCAGGGCATCGCACCGGAACTGGAAGCGCGGATCATGCCGGTGGGCACCTACATCGGCGCCACCCCGGTACTGGGGGCCGAGCGGGCGCGCGGACTGATCCACAACGACATGGCCGTGGCCGACGTCAGCTGGGCGCTGGATTACTTCCGGCTCAGCGCCGACCACCGGCTGTTGTTCGGCGGACGGGCCAGCTACTCGGCGCTGCCGCCGCCCGGGCTGCGCGGGGTGATGACCCGGCGCATGCACCAGGTGTTTCCGCAGTTGGCCGATGTGGCCATGGAGCAGGTCTGGGGCGGCTACGTGGACATCACCCGCAACCGCGCGCCCGATTGGGGCCGCCTCACCCCCAACGTCTACTACGCCCAGGGCTTCTCCGGCCATGGCGTGGCCGCGACCGGGCTGGCGGGGGCAGTGCTGGCCGAGGCCATCGCCGGGCAGAACGAACGCATCGATGTATTCGAGCGCATTCCCCACCGCCGCTTCCCCGGCGGCCGGCTGCTGCGCACGCCGCTGCTGGTGGCGGCGATGTCCTGGTACAAGCTGCGCGATGTGTTGTGGTGAAGGTGGCTGGAGATTGAGATAACCATCTCATTTGTAAAACGCTTATCGGTGTGACCACCGGCACGTCGCCGCCTCATTCGATTCTGATAATCGCCGTCTGCAATTGCATAAACCGACTTCTGCCGATACCGTCCTGTCTGAACGGAATAGTCCAGTACATGGACCGTGGCTGGGCACGAACGGGAGGGAACGCGTGCAACTGGATTGGTGGAAAGACGGGCTTCAAGTAAACCTTCACATTCGTCCGGCTGGATTCGTGTTGGCTGCTGCGTATGCCATCGCCTGCTGGGCCGCGCGCCAACTTTCACTGGATCAGTTCTACCTACCCGCGGGCGTTCGCGTAGCAGCGGTCCTGTTGTGCCCGCCGCGGTTTTGGCCGTATCTGTTGCTGGGCGAATACGCCTACTTCATGCAGATGCGCTACCCGATGGTGGAAAAGTACGGACTTACCTGGGTGATTCTGGCATCCGCCAGTTTGATGCCGGCAGTAATGCTGGTAGTGCGCTTGCACCGAAAGATGATGGCCGCAACCAAGACCATGTGGCTCATTTCCGTCGCAGCAGCATCGGCGGTAGTGGTGACATCGCTGAATATCGCTCTGTCCGAACTACTCTGGCCCATTCCCCCGGAAATGCCGGCAGCCACCGGTATTGCCCGTTACATCGTAGGTGACTTCATCGGCATCCTGACGGTTGCCCCCCTTGCCCTGCTCTGGGCACGCCGACATGCGGAACCGGAGTGGACCACCGCATTTCGCAGGCAGACCCTTGCGGCTCTATCGCTGATGCTGCTGCTCGGGCTTTCCGCCATGTTGATTCCACCTGAATCAGCAACGGCGAAGACCAGCGTGCAATTGCTGATGGCCGTCCCTGCGATTGCACTGACGTGCCTGCACGGCTGGCGTGGCGCGGCCATGGGGGTGCCGGCGCTGAACCTGATCATTGGGCTGACTACCCCGGGCCCCTATCCGTCATCATTTGATCCTGCATCCTTCGCCACCCAGCAGGTCATGGCGATCGCCGGTGCGGCGCTGTTTGTGCTGGGCGCGCGCATCACGCATTACTACCACCGTTACCGCATTCGGGATGTCAATGAGAAAAATGCGATCAAGCTAGCCAGGAGCTCGCACAGGGCCAGCGAAATGGATCTGCGCGAGCGTGCCATCCACCTGAAGAAGCTGGGTGATGGCATCGACATGTCTCTCACCGAAGTGGTGAACTGGCTCAAGCAACAAGGCCACCATGCAATCGCAACCAGTCTCCTGCATACCTCGGCCGTGCACTCGCGCCAGTTCCGCGAGCAAGCCAGCATGGTGTACCCCACCGCACTTGAACAGGTGGGTTTGTATGTGGCGCTACAGGCGGGCGGCGTGCGCGAGGCGTGGGACCTCACCCACCGGGTCGTTCGCCCTCAACTGACCGGTGACCCGTGTCAGTTGAGCATTGAAGTTCAGCTTGCCACTTACCGCGCACTCACAGACAGCGTGTCGCTACTGCTGAAGCACGAATCCGGACAGATCCGGGTTCGGGCACGGTGTGGTCGATTCGAAGGGAGGAGCGGAATACTGGTCACGGTGGCGTTACTGGATGCCAAGCGCGCGCTTTCCGGAGCAACAGAAACACTGGCCATGGAGCGACTGGCGGGGCGAATACTTGCCTATGGCGGCGTTATCCATTGCCGCCAGAATCGAATCAGGATGGTTCTGATGGAAGGCCCGACAAGAACCCCGTCCGAAGTCAAGGATTACAGCGGCTTCGCGCCCATCGGGGCCGCTGGCAGTGACAACCATCAGGCGCTGACCTGAGGCCCGCCCGACAAGGGAACCTGCAGGTGGGCTGCGCCACCCGCAGGTCATTTCTCCATCAGTCGAGGGCTTCAACCGACCACAGGACACCTGCTCCACTGCGATAGAGGACCAGGGCAAACGTCTGATTCTGGTAAACCAGGGACCGCACTGCACTGGCAGGGGCCTGGATGGGCCCTTCCGGCAACGACACCTGCGCGGAACTGTCCCCTGCCGGCAGGACCCAGAACACGTCATCCGCGTTGCCGATGATCAACTGTACTCGTCCTGCCAGATCATTCACCTGGTAATAAGTGATCCCATCCCGCTGAAATCCATACAGGCGCCAGCCGGGGTCCAGGCTCAGGTTGAGAGCAAGCGGCTGGGACTGACCCAGGCCTCGCTTTGCGAGCTGTACGCCATGATTATCGGACTGTGCCGATGCGAACATCGGTACCGCAGCCAGGATCAAAATACCAACTGCATGTCTAAAATGGGAAATCCGCACATTAGCCTCCAGGTCGAGTTTAGCGAGGGGTACTCCGACGACAGTATCTTCTGCCGCCCGGGGGTGAACAACGACGCACGTTGCGGGCCATAGGACGGCTGGAAGCCACGGGTAGCCAGGCCGGGCAGCTGACGACGCCAGCGATACTACCGCTATAGATGGAAGGGTTCGGGTCCGGCCCGGGCTTTTGACACAAATCCGATGACCGCCCGGGTCGCAGCAGACGACCACTGTCGCATCGGGCTCAGGCAGTCTGATCCAGGCGTCCGACATCCACCCTAAAGTTGCATGTGAAATCGCCGCTAACTCTGCCGACCCACTCGAATCCGAGCGTACGCCACATGCCGGCACTGTTGCAGGGCGCTTTCGACAGCGACCCCGGTGATGCCCTCCCCCAGCGGATCCTGCTGGTGGAAAACTCGCGCACGTTCACCAGCATGCTGGGCGAGGCCATCGAACAACGGCTGGAGCTGCCGGTGTCGGTGGCGACCAGCCTGGCCGAGGCCGGCCGGCTGCTCGACCAGGAGCAGGGCTGGTTCCTGGTGCTGACCGGGCTGGTGCTGGCCGACGGCGACCGCGACACGGTGGTGGAGTTCTTCGTCTCGCGCGGCCTGCCCACGGTGGTGGTCAGTGGCGTGTACGACGAAGACCTGCGCAAGCGCGTGCTGCAGCAGCAGATCATCGACTACGTGCTCAAGAACACCCCCGGCAGCGTGGACTACCTGGTGTGGCTGGTGCAGCGGCTGGAACGCAACCGGCGCATCGCCGCCCTGGTGGTGGACGACTCGATGTCGGCGCGGATGTACGCGGCCTCGCTGCTGCGCATGTACGGCCACACCGTGTACGAAGCCGCCGACGGCGCCGAAGGCCTGAAGGCGATCGAAGCGCACCCGGCGATCCGCCTGGCCGTGGTCGACCAGGAGATGCCGGGCATGGAAGGGGTGGAGTTCACCCGCCGGCTGCGCACCCTGCGCTCGCGCGACAAGGTCGCGGTGATCGGGATCTCCGGCAACACCGACCCGTCGCTGATCCCGCGCTTCCTCAAGAACGGCGCCAACGACTTCCTGCGCAAGCCGTTCTCGCGCGAGGAGTTCTTCTGCCGGACCTCGCAGAACGTGGACCAGTTGGAGTTGATCGGCACGCTGCAGGACCTGGCCACCCGCGATTTCCTGACCGGGCTGCCCAACCGGCGCAGCTTCCTGGAACAGAGCCAGCGCCAGTTGCCGCAGCTGCACCTCAACGACGCGCTGGTGGCGGTGGCGATGATCGACATCGACCACTTCAAGCACATCAACGACACCTACGGCCACGAGGCCGGCGACGATGCGCTGCGCGCGGTGGCGGCGGCCGTGGCCGGGCATGCGCGTGAGCAGGACCTGATCGCGCGGTTCGGCGGCGAGGAATTCTGCCTGCTGGTACCGGGGCTGGAAGAAGACGAGGCGCTGGGCTACTTCGAGATGCTGCGCGAGCGCATCGCCGCGCTGGAGGTGATGCTTGGCGAGACCACCCTGCGCATGACCGTGAGCATCGGGCTGTGCTGCCTGCGCCCGCAGCGCGATTCGCTGCACCGGTTGATCTCCGAGGCCGACCGCCAGCTGTACCTGGCCAAGGCTGGGGGCCGCAACCGGGTGAGCTGCACCAGCGTGGCCAGCGCCGCCCGGGAAGCGGCCCTGGTGCCTTGATCGAGATCAACGCAGGCCCGGTGCCGGCCACCTAGAGTCGTTCCCAGTTGAACATCACGGGGAACGCACCATGGCACTTCTGGTCTGGCAGGACGACCTGAACATCGGCATCGACGTCATCGACCACCAGCACATGCGGATCGTGGAGATGCTCAACCACCTGCACGTGGCGCAGACCAGCCTGCAGCGGTTGGCGGTGGCCGAGGTGATCGACGAGCTGGTGGATTACACCCTGTCGCACTTCGCCTTCGAGGAAGAGCTGATGGAAGAAGCCGGCTACCCGTTCTGCGCGGCGCACAAGCGCGTGCATGAGATTTTCATCAAGCGCGTGGCCGAGTACCGCCTGCGCTTCCAGGCCGGCGAAGACATCAGCGACGAACTGCGCACCATGCTGTCGCGCTGGCTGTTCAATCACATCCGGGGCGACGACAAGGCCTATGCGCCGCAGGTCAAGCTGCACCTGAACCAGTTCGCCCGCGAGCACCAGCAGGGGGGCTGGCTGGGACGTACGCTCAAGCGCTTCTTCCGCTGAGCGCGGCGCGGCGCCCCATCGCCAGCAGCGCCAGGATGGTGACCAGCGCAGTCAGGCACAGGTAGTAGCCCACCGCGAGCAGTCCGAAGCGTTCGGCCAGCCAGGTAGCCACGTAGGGCGCCGGTGCCGCGCCGAGGATGCCGGCCAGGTTGAACGACAACGACGCACCCGTGTAGCGCACCTGCACCGGGTAGATCTCGGCCAGGAAGGTGCCGCAGGGGCCGTAGGTCAGGCCCATCAGGAACAGGCCCAGCGACAGGAAGCCGAGCACCATCCACGGGCTGCCGGCCTGGAACAGCGGCGCGAATATCACCCCGAAGGCGAGGATCAGGCCACTGGCCACGATCATCGTGCGCCGCGTGCCCCAGCGGTCGCCATACAACGCCGACAGCGGGATGCCCGCGGCGAAGAACAGGATCCCGACCATCTGCAGCAGCAGGAACTGTTCGCGGCTGTAGTGCAGCACCGTGGTGCCGTAGCCCAGGGTGAACACCGTCATCAGGTAGAACAGCACGAAGGTGGCGAAGGCGCCGAGCGTGCCCAGCACCAGGGTGACGCCGTGGTCGCGGATGACCGTCCACATCGGCAGCTTGACCCGCTCGTTGCGGTCCAGCGCCGCCTGGAACGCCGGCGTCTCGTGGATGTTCAGGCGCACCCACAGGCCGACCGCGACCAGCAGCGAGCTGGCCAGGAACGGCACGCGCCAGCCCCATTGCAGGAAGTCGGCGTCGCTCATCGCGCGACCGAGCAGCAGGAAGATGCCGGCCGACAGCAGGAACCCCAGCGGCGCGCCCAGCTGCGGGAACATGCCGTACCAGGCACGCTTGCCCGGGGGCGCGTTCTCGGTGGCCAGCAGCACGGCCCCGCCCCACTCGCCGCCCAGCCCCAGGCCCTGGCCGAACCGGCACAGCGCCAGCAATGCCGGGGCGAGGATGCCGATGCTGGCGTGGGTGGGCAGCAGGCCGATCGCCACGGTGGACACGCCCATGGTCAGCAGCGCCGCCACCAGCGTGGCCTTGCGCCCGATCCGGTCGCCATAGTGGCCGAACACCGCCGAGCCCACCGGGCGCGCGATGAAGGCCACCGCGAAGGTCGCCAGCGATTGCAGCAACGCCGCGCCATCGCTGCTTTCCGGGAAGAACAGGTGCGGGAACACCAGCACCGCGGCGGTGGCGTAGATGTAGAAGTCGAAGAACTCGATGGTGGTGCCGATCAGGCTGGCCAGCAGGATGCGGCGGGGCGAATTGGCGGCAGGTGCGGCAGGAGTCGACATCGGGTACACGCAAGGAGGCAGCTACCGGATTCTGCCACGCGCCCGGCCCGGCGCGAACGATGGTTGCAGACGTGACGGTCGGGCTGTGACCGCGCCCGCAACTGGCACACCCGCGCGGAACTCCCGGCACGACCCGCGGTCAGAGCAGGTCGATTCCGTCAGGATGGACAGGGAATGTCGTCATCGATGCAGTCCCCGCCTGCGCCACGCTGGAGCCGGCCCTGCGCGATCGCGGTAGTGATCGCCGTACACGGCCTGTTCTTGCAGGTGCTGCTGGCGCCAGCCCCGCCGGCAGGCATCGGCGAGCACGACGACCGGTTGCGCATGCGCTGGCTATCGCGCCCCGAGCCGGTGCCGCCGCCGGCGCTGAAGCGGCAATCGGCCGCCGCGGCTGCGTCTACGCCACGGCCACCGGTGCCGGCGCCGGCCCGTATCCAGGCCGTTGCCTCCCCTCCCGTAGCGGCGCCGGCGGCACGGCCGCTGGACCTGCGCGTGCCGGCGCTCGGGCCGGGCCAGGATGGCGTGGACGCGGCCACCTTCGTCGCGCCGGTCATCGGGCGGCGCGAGGTACACGCCGCCTTCGCGCCACCGCCCCGCCGCTTCCGCATGAAGCGCGGCCTGACCCCGGAGCAGCTCGTGCAGGGCATCGCGCAGGCCCTGCAGATGTGGCCGCCGGGCTACGTCGTCGATCCTTGCCGGCTGAGCACCGCGCAGGTGGACTATTTCCAGAACGCGGTGGACGAGCGCGACCGCGACCTGCTGCGCGAGGCGCTGGTCAGCCAGCGCCAGGACTGCTGAGCGGGCTCACTCGCCCAGGTGGATCCAGGTGGCCTTGATCTCGGTGTACTTGTCGAAGGCGTGCAGGGATTTGTCGCGGCCGATGCCGGACTGCTTGTAGCCACCGAACGGCGCGGTCATGTCGCCGCCATCCCATTGGTTGACCCAGACGCTGCCGGCACGCAGTTGGCGCGCCACCCGATGCGCGCGGCCCAGGTCGCGCGTCCACAGGCCGGCGGCCAGCCCGTAGCTGGAATCATTGGCCAGGCGCAGCGCATCGGCCTCGTGGTCGAAGCCAAGCACCGCCAGCACCGGGCCGAAGATCTCCTCGCGGGCGATCGCGTGGCCTGCATCGACCTCGTCGAACACGGTCGGCTGCACGTAGCTGCCACCGGCCACCACCTCCACCCGCTTGCCGCCCAGCAGCAGGCGCGCGCCCTCGGCCTGACCGCGGTTGATGTGCGCCAGCACGTGCTCGGCATGGGCCGCATCGACCAGCGCGCCCATCGGCGCGTCCGGGTCGAACGGATGGCCCGGCTGCATGCGCCGCGCATGGGCCAGCACCCGGGTCACGAATTCGTCCTGGATGGAGCGCTGCACCAGCAGCCGCGAGGCCGCGGTGCAGACCTCGCCCTGGTTGTAGAAGATGCCGGTGGCCGCCGCCTGCGCGGCCTTGTCCAGGTCCGGCGCGTCGGCGAACACCAGGTTCGGGCTCTTGCCACCGCATTCCAGCCAGGTCCGCTTGAGGTTGGACAAGCCCGCACACTGCAGCAACCGCCGGCCCACTGCGGTGGACCCGGTGAAGGCCAGTGCATCCACGTCCATGTGCAGCGCCAGCGGCTCGCCGGCGCGCGTACCGTCGCCGGGCAGCACGTTGAACACGCCATCGGGGATGCCGGCCTCGGCGACCAGCGCGGCCAGCCGGATCGCACTCAGGGGCGAGCGTTCGGAGGGCTTGAGGATCAGCGAATTGCCCGCGGCCAGCGCCGGGGCGATCTTCCAGCAGGCCATCAGCAACGGGAAATTCCACGGCACGATCGCGGCGACCACGCCGACCGGCTCGCGACTGACCAGGCCCAGCGTATCCGGCGCGGTGGGGGCGATCTCGCCGTACACCTTGTCGATCGCCTCTGCGGTCCAGCGCAGGCAGCGCACCGCGCCCGGCAGGTCGCCCTGGCGCGCGTCGCGCACCGGCTTGCCCATGTCCAGGCTTTCCAGCAGGGCGAGCTCGTCGGCATGTTGTTCGACCAGGTCGGCCAGGCGCAGCAGGATCTTCTTGCGCTGCACCGGCGCGGCGCGCGACCAGTGGCCGGCGTCGAAGGCACGCCGCGCGGCAACCACCGCGCGCTCCACGTCGGCGGCACTGCAGTCGGCCACCTGGGCCAGTACGCGGCCGTCGATCGGGCTGATGCAGGCAGCGCGCGCGCCATCGGCGGCATCGACGTACCGTCCATCGATGAAGGCCTGCGCATGCACCACCAGTGCGTCGGCCTGGGCCTGCCATTCCTCGCGGGTGCGGACAGTCGTCATCACGGTCTCCAGCAGCGGTATCGGCCCCCTTTATACCCAGCGCGCCGGCCCCGCGCCGTGACGCATCTGCGATAGAGTCGTGACCATCCGGTCCCTGCGGAGTTGCCGATGCGCCGTGCCGAAAGCCCGTTGTCGTCCCTGTCCCAGCAGCGCCCCGAGTCGCTGGAGGCGTTCTGGATGCCGTTCAGCGCCAACCGCCAGTTCAAGGCCGCGCCACGCCTGCTGGTGCGGGCCGAGGGCATGTACTACCACGATGTCGACGACCGCCCGATCCTGGATGCCGCCGCCGGGCTGTGGTGCTGCAATGCCGGCCACGCCCGCCCGCGGATCGTGCAGGCCATCCAGCAGCAGGCCGCCACGCTGGACTTCGCCCCGCCCTTCCAGATGGGCTCGCCATTGCCCTTCGTGCTGGCCCAGCGGCTGGCCGCGCTGGCCCCGGCAACGCTCAACCACGCATTCTTCAGCAACTCCGGCTCCGAAGCGGTGGATACCGCGATGAAGATCGTGCTCGGCTACCACCGCCTGCGCGGCGAGGGCCAGCGCACGCGCTTCATCGGGCGCGAAAAGGCCTACCACGGGGTCGGTTTCGGCGGCCTGTCGATCGGCGGTCTGCCCAACAACCGCAAGCAGTTTGGCGCGTTGCTGGCCGGCAGCGATTTCCTGCGGCATACCCTGGACCTGCAACGCAACGCGTTCAGCCCCGGCCTGCCGCGCAACGGTGCCGAGCTCGCCGAGGACCTGGAGCGGCTGATCGCGCTGCATGATGCCTCCACCATTGCCGCGGTGTTCGTCGAACCGGTGGCCGGCTCGGCCGGGGTGATCCTCCCGGCCCCGGGCTACCTGCAACGGCTGCGCGAAATCTGCGACCAGCACGGCATCCTGCTGGTGTTCGACGAGGTCATCACCGGCTTCGGCCGGGTCGGCAACGCCTTCGCCGCGCAGCGCTTCGGGGTCACTCCGGACCTGATGACCCTCGCCAAGGGGCTCACCAACGGCGCGGTGCCGATGGGCGCCACGCTGGTCTCCGATGCGGTGCATGCCGCCTACATGCAGGGCCCGCCGGCGGCGATCGAGCTGTTCCATGGCTATACCTATTCGGCCCACCCGCTGGCCTGCGCGGCCGCGTTGGCCACCCTGGACACCTACGCCGAGGAGCACCTGTTCGAGCGCGCGATCGAACTGGGCGAGTACTGGCAGTCGGCGCTGCACAGCCTGCGCGGGCTGCCGCACGTGATCGACATCCGCAACTTCGGGCTGGTCGGCGCGGTGGAACTGATGCCCCGCAAGGATGCCCCGGGCGCGCGCGGCTACGAGGTGTTCGAGCGCTGCTTCCGCGACGGCGGGCTGCTGGTGCGCTGTACCGGCGACGTGATCGCGCTGTCGCCGCCGCTGATCATCGACAAGGCGCAGATCGACCGGATCGTGGAGATCCTGGGCGACATGATCAACGCCACCGGCTGAGCCTGAATCCCCGGGCGACGACGGCGACCGCCGCGATCCTTACAATGGTCGGTCACGTTTCGCTCGCGTACCGGATTGCATGGACATTGTCGTCAAAGAAGAACTCAAGGCCTACATCGATCCCCTGACCCCCGACGAGCACGACGCCCTGGAGCGCAGCATCCTGGCCGAAGGCTGCCGCGATGCACTGGTGTTGTGGGGTGATGTGCTGGTGGACGGACACAACCGCTACGGCATCTGCCAGAAGCACGGGCTGCCGTTCCAGACCGTGCAGAACACGCGCTTCCAGTCGATGGACGACGTGCACCTGTGGATGATCGAGCAGCACCTGGGCCGGCGCAGCGTCTCGGACTTCCAGCGTGGCGTGCTGGCCCTGCGCAAGCGCGACATCCTGGCCGAGCGCCACCGTATCGAGCAGGCCGAGCTGCAGAAGGAAAGCGACGGCGAGATTGCCGATGCCGCCGTGGCCAGCGATGAAGACAGCCCGCCGTGGGCACCGGCCCCGAAGGTCAGCCGTGCCGACATGGCGCGCGAGGCCCGCCTGAGCAGCAGTCAGGTGACGATGATCGAGCGCATCCACAAGCAGGCCGCGCCGGAGCTGGTCGAAGCGGTCAAGACCGGCGTCATCTCGATCAGCGCGGCCGCGGCGGTGGCCGACCTGCCCGAAGAGGAGCAGCGCGCGGCGGCGGTCGGCGGCAAGGACGAACTGAAGCAGGCGGCCAAGCGCGTGCGCGAGGCCAAGCGCAAGCCGCGCAAGCCGGTACAGGAGGTGCTGCACAGCGCCGATGACGGCATGGAAATCGACCCGAGCCGGGAGGCCGAGATCGCCGAGGCGCTCACTGCGCTGGGCGAAGGCCCGGCCGAGCTGCGCCAGCGCGTAATCGCCCTGACCCTGGAAAACGACGCCCTGCGCCAGCAGCTGGCCGCGCTGCGCAGGCAGTTGGCCGAGGCCTGAGGTCGTGCCGGCCGTTGGCCGGCACCCGCCTCAACGCGCGGCGGGATGAACGTGGTTGCCGGCCAACGGCCGGCACGGCGGTACTTCGTCGGAGGGGGTGCGGCCGGCACCACCGAACGCTCATGCGGGGATGGGTAGACTGGACCGATGACGCCCATCTCATCCCCCGACCCGCGCCGCGCCCAACTACGCCGCCTCAAGCTGATCGCGCTGGCCATGCTGCTGGCGATGCTGGCCGGCTTTGTGATCAGCCACCTGCAGGGCGAACGCGGCATCTGGGCCTGGGTCTCGGCCTTCTGCGAGGCCGCCGCGGTGGGCGCGCTGGCGGACTGGTTCGCGGTGGTGGCCTTGTTCCGCCGTCCGCTCGGCCTGCCGATCCCGCACACCGCGATCATCCCGCACAGCAAGGAGCGCATCGCCGACAGCCTGGCGGTGTTCGTGCGCGACCAGTTCCTGGAACCGCAGGCGCTGTTGGCGCGGTTGCAGGTCTTCGACCCGGCCAGCCGGCTCGGCAGCTGGCTGGCCGATCCGGCGCGCTCCAGGCTGCTGGCCGACATGGCCCGCGGCTGGGCCCTGCAGGCGCTGGATTTCCTCGACGAGGCCGCGGTCCGGCGCAGCATCCAGGGCTTCGTGATCCAGCAGTTGCGGCAGTGGAATGCCGCGGCGACCGCCGGTGAACTGCTCGGCCTGCTCACCGCCGACAACCGCCACCAGCGCGTGCTCGATGAAGGCCTGACCCGGGTCGGCGAGTGGCTGGACACCCCCGCGGTCAAACAGCGCGCCTCCGAACTCATCGTGCGCTACATCCAGCGCGAATGGCCCAAGCTGGCCAGCACGGTGAACTGGGTCAAGCCGATCGACGAGATCGGCGACAGCCTGGCCGAGCGCATGGCGCACGCGGTGCTGGGCGAGCTGCAGCAGATCCTGGCCCAGCCCGAGCATCCGCTGCGCCGCGACTACGAGACCTGGCTGGCCGACTATATCCAGCGCCTGCGCAGCGACCCGGCGCTGGCCGGGAAGATCGACCAGATCAAGCAGCAGGTGATCGACCACCCGGCCGTGCAGGACTATGTGCAGGGGCTGTGGGAGCGCATCCACGCCAGCCTGCGCGCCGACCTCTCCAGCGAAGACTCCGCGCTCGCCGGCCACCTGCGCCGCAGCCTGGCCTCGGTCGGCCAGGCCCTGCAGGACGATCCCTCGTTGCGCGAGGCACTCAACCAGCACCTCATGGACGGCGCCGAACGGCTCACCAGCCGCCTGCGCGAGGGCGTCACCCAGCACATCGCACAGACCGTCAAGGGCTGGGACGAGCGCCACCTGGTCGAACAACTGGAACTGAGCGTCGGCCGCGACCTGCAGTTCATCCGCTTCAACGGCACCCTGGTCGGTGGCCTGATCGGCCTGCTGCTGCACGCGCTGACGGTGTGGATGCACTGGTAGCACGGCCAGCCGGTTGACGAATTGACCGGGTGTTTTTGTGAAATGGTTCGCGTATTCTGCCGCGCATTCCGGGCCGGAGTGGCCCACAGGGGGAATCATGCGACGAACCATTTTCGTGCTGGCGCTGTGTGCGCTGGCCGGCAGCGCCCATGCCGGGCGCGTCTACAAATGCCTGGCCGGCGGCCAGACCAGCTACCAGACCGTGCCCTGCGCGCCCGAGCACGATACCGGCGTGACCCGGCCGATCACCAAGGACCCCAACCTCACCTGGGAAGAGCGCAGCCGCGCCCAGCGCGAGCTGTACGACGCGCGCCGGCGCATGCAGGCCGACGCCGGCCGGGGCCAGCCGGCGGTGCGTGGCACCGTCATCGATGGCGCGGTGGACCCGGAGAAATGCGAGGACCTGCGCATGCGCCGCGAGATCAGCGAGGCCTTCGGGCGCGCACCGCCGCCGCGCATCGACGACGAGATCAAGAAGGCGTGCGCGACGCGCTGAGCGCCCGCACCGCCGCCACCAGCGCGTCCATCTGCGCCGGCGTGCTGAAGATGCCCGGGGTGGCGCGCAGGCAGGCACCGGAGGCCAGCCCGTCGCGCGGCACCACGAACACACCGGACTGCCGGACCATGCGCTCGGCGGTGGCCGTGTTGGCGGCCATGCTGGCCTGCCCGCGCAGGCGGAAGGACGCGATCGCGCTGGACAGGCGCGGGTCGGGCGATGCCAGCAGTTGCACGCGATCGTCCCCGGCCAGCGCCTCCAGCCAGCGGTTGCGCAGGTACAGCAGGCGGGCGCGCTTGTTGGCCACGCCGATCCGCTGGTGCAGTTCAAGCGCGACCGGCAGCGCCAGGTAGGCGGCGAAGTTGACCGTGCCGGTGTGGATGCGGGTACCGATGTCATCGTGGTCGGCTTCGCCCATGTAGGGGTCGAGGTCACGTACGCGGCCACGGCGCACGTACATCGCCCCCATCCCCACCGGCGCACCGATCCACTTGTGCAGGTTGATGCCGACGAAATCCACGCCGAGTGCGCGCAGCGGCGTCTCCACCTGGCCGATGCCATGCGCGGCATCCAGCATCACCTCCACGCCTGCGGCACGCGCCATCGCGGCGATCTCGGCCACCGGCAGCAGCATGCCGTTGCGGTGGTTGACCTGGGTAAGCAGCAACAGCCGCGTGCGCGGGTAGCGCGCCAGCGCCTGGCGATAGGCCTCGATCACACTGTCATGGTCGAATGGCTCGGGCAGCGCGATGTGCTGCACCTCCACCCCGCGGCGCGCCCGCAACCACTGCATCGCCGCGATCATGCTGTCGTAGTCGGTATCGGCGTACAGCACGCCGTCCCCCGGGGCCAGCGCGTTGTAGCCGCCGATCAATGCCTGCATCGCCTCGGTGGCGCCGCGGGTGAGCACGATCTCATCGGTCTCCACGCCGAGGGCCTCGGCCAGCTGCACGCGGGCCTGGTCGAACAGCGGCGGGAACGCCAGCCGCCCGAACCAGGCGTTGCCGGCGTTCACCGTGGCCGTGGCCTGCTGGTAGGCGTGCAGCACCGGCCGCGCCATCGCCCCCCAGTAGCCGTTGTCGAGCATGACCACCTCGTCGGTGAGGTCGTACAGCGCGCGCACCTGCCCCCACCAGGCCTCGTCGCCGGCCAGTTGCGCAGGCGAGCGCCCATCGATTGCAGGCAGCGCCACCGGATCGCTCATCGATTTTCCTGTTGTGTTCGGGGACGCCAGTATGGCCACGCCGACGTGTCGAACCCATGCAGGACGCTTGCCGAACGAAATGATAATGACTATCATTCAGGCAATGGGTGTACGCCCAGCCCATCGGCTCCGACGCCACCCTGCGTGCCTCGCCGCCTGCGCCCCGCGTACATCCCCTGCTTCGATTCCGTACCTGCCGGTGTTGCCGCCGGCAACGTGGCGTCGCGCCCGGCGCGGCCCGCAATGGATTGCATTGACGCCACTTCACCCCTTAGGAATGCCTGACATGTCTGCCGCACCTGCCTCGCCGCCGTCCCGACCGTCGCTGCTCGCCCTTGCCCTGCTCGCCGCGCTTGCCGGGCATGCCCCCATGGCGCTGGCAGACGCCGCGCCGGCCGACGCCACCACGCTGGACACGGTCAAGGTCACCGCCGACGGCGATATCCCCACCTCGTACACGGTCAAGCAGGCGCGCACCGCGACCAAGCTGGACCTGTCGCTGCGCCACACGCCGCAGTCGGTGACCGTGGTCACCCGACAGCGCCTGGATGACATGGGCCTGTACGCGCTGTCGGACGTGATGGGCCAGGTCACCGGCGTGCATGTCTCGGTCACCGACAGCGAGCGCATCAGCTACATCTCGCGTGGCTATGCCATCAACAACTTCCAGATCGACGGCATGCTCAACACGTTCGGCGGGTCGCTCAAGACCAACACCGACAGCGTGATCTACGAACGCATTGACGTGGTGCGCGGCGCCACCGGCCTGACCACCGGCGCTGGCGACCCCTCGGGCACGATCAACATGGTGCGCAAGCGCCCGACCACCGACGTGGCGATGAGCGCCGGGCTCACCGTGGGCCGCTGGGGCAACCAGCGCCTGGAAGCGGACATCGGCGGCCCGATCGCGCTGGAGGGGCGCGTGCGTGCACGTTTTGTCGCCGCCAAGCAGCAGAGCGATTCGTTCCGTGATGTCTACGCGCTGGACAAGGACGTGTTCTACGGCATCGTCCAGGCCGACCTCGGCGACCGTACCCTGCTGGAAGTGGGCTATGACTACCAGTCGCCCAGGACCACCGGCGTCACCTGGGGCGTGGTGCCGTACTGGGGCGCCGATGGCAAACCGGCCAACCTGCCGCGCTCGACCAACCTGTCCGCCACCTGGAGCAGCTGGCCGATCGTGGAGAAGACCACCTTCGCGCGGCTGGAACAGCAGCTGGGCAACGGCTGGTCGCTCAAGGCGGCCGCCACCCAAGCCAAACGCGATACCGACGGCGACGTCTGGTACGGCGCCTCGGGCTATCCGCGCGCGGACGGCACCGGCGTGTCCGGCTTCATCTCGCACTTCGCCGAGCGCAGCCGGATGAACGTGTTCGACCTCAATGCGAGCGGCCCGTTCCAGTTGTTCGGCCGCGAACATGAGCTGGTGGTCGGCATCGGCCAGTCGGTGCGCAAGGGCGAAGTGCCCGCCGCCGACTACGACTACACCGGCGCCTACGACCAGGTCCCGGACTGGCGGCATTGGACCGGCGATGTCCCCCCGCTGCCGGTGACCCGTTACGACTGGCTGTCCTCGGAAAACGAACTCAAGCAGAAGGCCGCCTACCTGGCTGCGCGCCTGCAGTTGGCCGACCCGCTGCTGGCGGTGGTCGGCGCGCGGTACGGCAGCTGGGAAACCCGCACCTGGGCCTACACCCACGACGAGGCCGGCAGGCTCACCGGCACCACCCGCGGCGGCTACAAGCCCGACGATTCGCTCACGCCCTACCTGGGCGTGATCTACGACGTCAGCCGCGATCTCAGCGCCTATGTCAGCTACACCGACATCTTCCAGCCGCAGAACTACCGCGACCGCAACAACAGCTACCTCGAGCCGGTGGTCGGCGACATGTGGGAAGCCGGCCTGAAGGGCGAGTTCTTCGGCGGTCGCCTCAATGCGTCGGCTGCGGTATTCAAGGGCGAGAAGGACAACGTGGCCGAGGTGGACGATTCGGTACCGCCGGGTGCGTTGCCCGATGGCACCGATGCCTACCGCTCCACCGGCAAGGGCAACAAGGTCAAGGGCTGGGAGCTGGAAACCCAGGGCAGCATCACCGAGACCTGGAACATCTCCGGTGGCTTTGCCCACACCACCGTGCGTAACCAGGCCGGCGTGGCACAGAACACCACCAACCCGGTGGACACCTTCCGCCTCAACACCAGCTGGCGCCCGGGCGTTGCGGGAAACCGGCTGTCGCTGGGCGGCGGGGTGACCTGGCAGAGCAGGATCTACCGCAACAGCACCAAGCCCCGCGCCGATTACCTGACCAGCGGCCGCACCGAATCGGCGCTGATCACCCAGGACGCGTTCTACCTGGTCAACGTGTTCGCCGGCTATCGCTTCACCCCGAATTTTTCGGCGCAGCTCAACATCAACAACCTGCTCGACAAGAAGTACTACAGCAACGTCGGTTTCTACAACGGCGTGTACTGGGGCGAGCCGCGCAACGTGATGGCGACCCTGCGCTGGACGCTGTAACCGTTCTCCAAGGGAACGTTGCCCTGTGCAGCGACACGGCCATGGACGGCCACTATTCCATGCATCACCGGCCGCGGCCGGTGATGTCCGTTGATCGACTCTACATGGCAGGTTCCCGTGGACAGCACGCCTGACGCCAGCTGGTTCAGCCGTTTCGGACGTTTCTTCGCCCGCCCCTGGTCGGGGGTGCTGTCGCGCTCGCTGGCCGCCATCTTCGGTGGCTATGCGCTGGCGGCAACCTGTTCGATGTTCTTCGCCGTAGCCCTGCCGATCGCGCGCGGGCAGGCCGTCCTGACCGGCATGATGGTGGCCATCGTGCTGTGCGCCTGCGCGGCCCTGTGGGCCTTTGCCACCCGCACCGCGCTGCGCGCCTGGGTGGGCATCGCCCTGCCGACCGCCGCGTTCTGGATCGGCACCGCCCTGCTGAGGACCAGCGCATGAAGAACGGATTCCGCCAGTCGATGGCCTGGCTGCACACCTGGACCGGGTTGCTGGTCGGCTGGCTGCTGCTGCTGATCTTCATGGCCGGCACCGCCAGCTACTACCGCGAGGAGATCAGCCGCTGGATGCGCCCGGAGTTGCCGCGCAGTACGGTCACCAGCGAGGTGGCCGCCGAGCGCGCGATCGCGTTCCTGCAGCACAAGGCACCGCAGGCCGAAAGCTGGAACGTGACCCTGCCCGACCCGCGCAACCCGGCGATGCGGATGTTCTGGCGCAACCCCGAATCGATGGTCAAGCCACCGGCCGAGGGCGAGAAGCGCCGTCGCCGCGGCGGCGGGCGCTTCGGCGACGCCACCGTCGACCCGGGCACGGGTGAGGAAGTGGCCGCGCGCGAAACCCGCGGCGGCGATTTCTTCTACCGCCTGCATTTCGACCTGCACTACATCCCGGTGCTGTGGGCCCGCTACCTGGTCGGCTTCTGCGCGATGTTCATGCTGGTGGCGATCATCACCGGGGTGATCACCCACAAGAAAATCTTCAAGGACTTCTTCACCTTCCGCAAGGACAAGGGCCTGCGGTCGTGGCTGGACTTCCATAACGTCAGCGCGGTGATGGCCCTGCCCTACCACGCGATGATCACCTACACCGGCATCGTCACGCTGATGTTCATGTACCTGCCGTGGGGGGTGAACGTGGCCTACCCCAAGGACGAGGAGGCGTTCTTCAGCGAGGCCTTCGCGCGCCTGGCCGACATCGACACCCCGACCGAAGGCACCGCCACCGCGCTGCCGATCCAGCAGCTGCTGGACGCTGCGCGCGCGGAATGGAAGGGCGCGCAGGTCAGCGGGTTCACGCTGTACCACCCCGGCGGCGCCAATGCGGTGATCGATGTGTACCAGCGCGACGGCAAGCGCCTGTCGGTGGATACCCCATCGCTGCGCTATGACGCGGTGAACGGAACGCTGATCGAGGCCAGCCCGCTGTCCGGTGGCGCCACCCAGACCCGCGGGGTGATGTACGGCCTGCACCTGGCGCGCTTCGCCGATTGGGGGCTGCGCGCGCTGTTCTTCGTGTCCGGGCTGATCGGCTGCCTGATGGTGGCCAGCGGCGTGGTCCTGTGGGCGGTGAAGGAACGGCCCAAGCATGCCAAGTCCGGCAGGATCGGCGTCGGCCTGCGCCTGGTGGACGCGCTCAACATCGGCGCGGTGGCCGGCCTGCCGATCGCGTTTGCGGCCTACTTCCTGGGCAACCGGCTGTTGCCCGTGCAGCTTGCCGAACGCGCCGATGCGGAAGCCAACGTCTTCTTCTACGCATGGGGCGCGGCGCTGCTGGCCGCCTTCCTCTGGCCGAAACGGCTGATGTGGGCATGGCAGCTGTACCTGGGCGCGGCGCTGTTCGCGTTGATCCCGGTGGTCAACGCGCTCACCACCCACGCGCACCTGGGCGTGACCCTGCGCAACGGTGACTGGGTGCTGGCCGGGTTCGACCTGGTGATGCTCGCCTTCGGCGCCATGTTGGCGTACTGCGGCCTGCGCATGCAGCGCTGGCAGCCGGCGCTGAGCGCGGCCGAGAAGAAGAAGCGCCAGGCGGCCACGGCGGCGGCAGCCAAGGCCCAGGCAAGCGCGGGCACGGAGGTCAACGCATGATGCTGCTGGCGATCGCCGTGTGCTTCTCGTCCTTCACCGCGTTGTCGCTGGCAATGGACAAGCACCAGCTCGACCTGCACGGCAAGGCGGCAGCCACGCCTGCGCGCATGCGGCTGTGGCGCTGGCTGGGCTGGACGCTGCTGGCGCTGGGCTTCGGGCTGTGCGTATGGGACCACGGCTGGGCCGCCGGCCCGGTGCTGTGGCTGGGGGCGATGACGGTCAGCGGCATGCTGATCGCCTTTGGCCTGTACCCGTTCCGACCGCGCTGGATCGCGCCGCTGGCGTGGGTGTTGCCGCTGGTGGGACTGGTGGTGGCGGTGGTCGCGCGCTGAGGCGTCGTGCCGGGCTGTGCCCGGTGATCGATGTTGCGTGGAGAGCAGCCGACCAACGGTCGGCTCTACGGGTCAGCCAGCCGCCGGGCAGGCGTTGGGGATGAGGGATCTGCACGTCGTGCCGGGCTGTGCCCGGCAATCGATGTTGCGCGGAGAGCAGCCGACCAACGGTCGGCTCTACGGGATCAACCGGCCACCGGGCAGGCGTGGCGGATCAGGGATCTGCACGTCGTGCCGGGCTGTGCCCGGCAATCGATGTTGCGCGGACAGCAGCCGACCAACGGTCGGCTCTACGGGGTCAACCAGCCGCCGGTCAGGCGTGGCGGATCAGGGATCTGCACGTCGTGCCGGGCTGTGCCCGGCGCAACGGGGTTACCCGGTCAGGGAACGAGTGAAAACATGTGCGCGTCGGCAGGACGACCGTCGATGACCAGCCGGTTGCGCGCCACGCCTTCGCGCAATGCGCCGGACTTCACCGCCACCCGTTCGCTGGCCAGGTTGCCCACCGCCACCACGATCTCCACCCGTTGCAGGCCCAGCGGCCCGAACGCCTGGGCAGCCAGTGCCCGGACAACGCGGGGCGCCACGCCCTGGCCACGGCAGGACTGCCGCACCCAGTAGCCCAGGTTGCAGAACCGGGGATCGTGCTGGATCTTGTTCAATCCCGCGCCGCCGACAAACGCGGCCGTGTCCTGCTCGAATATCCCGTACTCGCAGGCCGAGCCTGCCGCCCAGCCATCGCGGCAGGCGTCGAACCACTGCAGCGCCTGGTCGGCGCTGTAATCGGCTGAAGACCACGGCATCCAGCGCTGCATGCCCAGGGCCGACTCGCGCACCGACGCCGCGAACGCGGCGGCATCGGCCTCCTCGAAAGGACGCAGGAGGAGGCCGTCGGCGTGGAGGGGGCGATCGTCCATGGCGGCCCCGTCCGTCATGCGCTGTAGCGGCGCAGTTCCCAGGCGCGATGGATGCGCGGGTTGCGTTCGAAATCCTCACCGATGGTGTCGGCGGAGATCTCCTTGCACTCGGCGAATTCCCTGATCGCGTCTTCGTCCAGCTTGAAACGGCGGAAGTTGTTGGAGAAGTACAGCACGCCCTCCGGACTCAACCGCGCCACGGCCGCGCGCAGCAGGCGCACGTGTTCGCGCTGCACGTCGAAGTCTTCGGCGCGCGCGGAATTGGAGAAGGTCGGCGGATCGCAGAAGATCACGTCGAAGCGATGGCGCTCGGCTTCCAGCCAGGCCAGTGCATCGGCCTGGATCAACTGGTGGGCGCTGCCGCCCTTGCCGTTCAGCGCCAGGTTGTCGGCGCACCACTGCAGGTAGGTGCCGGACAGGTCCACGCTGGTGGTCGATGCCGCGCCGGCGACCGCGGCCTGCACGCTGGCCACGCCGGTGTAGCAGAACAGGTTGAGGAAGCGCTTGCCGATCGCTTCCTGGGCCATGTGCCAGCGCAGCGGGCGATGGTCCAGGAACAGGCCGGTATCGAGGTAGTCGAACAGGTTCACCCGCAGCAGCGCGTCGTTCTCGCGGACCAGCACGAACTCGCCGCGCTGTTCGAAACGACCGTACTTGCTGCCGCCCTTGCCGCGTTCGCGCGACTTCAGCGCAACCTGCTCGGCCGGCACCTGGAACACCTCGCGTGCGGCCGACAACAACTCGTTGCGACGGCGGCGCACGTCCACGTCGGGGATGGTCGCCGGGGCGGCATATTCCTGCACGTGCAGGAAGGTGCGGCGGGCGCCGGCATCTTCTTCGTACACGTCGATGGCCGCCGCGTACTCGGGCAGGTCGGCGTCGTAGACGCGATAGCAGGTGATGGCCTCGCGGGCGCGCCAGTTCTTGAACTTCTTGATGTTCTTGCGCAGGCGGTTGGCTACCATCTGCGCGCCTTCGCTGAGCTCGCGCGGCTGGCCGGCGTTCTCGCGCTGCGGCACCGCGATCGGGTCGCAGACGATCAGCGCGCACTCGATCGCGCCATTGAACAGCTGGTACTTCTTGTTGGCGCGCAGGCCGGTGGCGAAGGCCAGGTCGGCACTGCCGCACAACAGGCTGGCACGCCACTGCGGCACCGCACGCTTGAGCGCGTCGCCCAGGCGGCGGTAGAGCACCGCGTCGGCGGCCAGGCGCTCATCGTAGGGCGGGTTGCAGACCACGCAGCCGGTCTCCTGCGGCGGCACCTGCACGTCGGCGATGTCGCGCACGCCGAACCAGATCGCATGCGCGACCCCGGCGGTTTCCGCGTTCTGCTTGGCGGCATGGATCGCATGCGGGTCCACGTCGCTGCCATGGATCACCTGCTTGAGCGCGGCCAGGCCGGCCGTCTCGCGCGCGCGCGCGTCGGCCAGCAGGGTGTTCCAGGCGTCGCGATCAAAGCCAAGCCAGCGGCTCGGCGGGATGCTGCCGTGGCGCTGCAGGCCCGGGGCGACGTCGGCGGCCATCAGCGCGCCTTCGATCAGCAGCGTGCCGCTGCCGCACATCGGGTCGAGCAGGCCGCCGCCTTCGCGGTGGATCTTCGGCCAGTTGGCGCGCAGCAACACGGCGGCGGCCAGGTTTTCCTTCAGCGGCGCATCGTTCTGCGCCATGCGCCAGCCACGGCGATGCATCGGGCCACCGCCCAGGTCGATCGAGATCGTGGCCCGGCCCTTGCGCAGCGACAGGTTGATGCGCACGTCGGGGAACTCGGTGTTCACCGACGGCCGCTCCAGGCCCTGCGAGCGCAGGCTGTCGACCACGCCGTCCTTGACCCGCTGCGCGGCGAAGCGCGCGTGGGTGATCTCGGTGCCGGACACGTGCGCGTCCACCGAGAGGGTCAACTCGGGGCTGATGTGCTGCTCCCACGCCATGCCCGACACGCCCTGGTACAGCGAGCCTTCGTCGGGGCAGTCGAACTCGGCCAGCGGCCACAGCACGCGGCTGGCCAGCCGCGACCACAACACCACCTGCAGCGCCTGCGGCAGCTCGCCTTCGGCGTTGACGCCGGCGATGGTGGCGGTGGCCTTGTCCAGGCCGAGCGCCAGCAGTTCGTCGGCGAGCAGGTACTCCAGGCCCTTGGCGCAGGAAACAAAGAATTTCACGGAATCGGTATCGCAGGTCAGCGGAAGGGGGTGCCCTCGGGCACGGCACGCGGCCTGGCGCAGGCGCCAGG
The DNA here is from genome assembly GCF_024810105.1 of Stenotrophomonas sp. BIGb0135. GTDB lineage: Bacteria > Pseudomonadota > Gammaproteobacteria > Xanthomonadales > Xanthomonadaceae > Stenotrophomonas > Stenotrophomonas maltophilia_AB. The sequence goes on along the minus strand of NZ_JANUDX010000002.1, from coordinate 465,982 downwards.
AGGGGCATTGTACGTGACCGGGACGGAATCGCCGGGATGCGGCCGGGCACGGCGCCGGACGCGAGCCGTCCCAGGCGCCTGACACGGGTGATGCCGGCCGTGGGCAGGCGCCCTCACGCCCCGGTCAAAGCGACCGCAGCAGTTCCTCGAACGCGGTCGCCGACGCGGCCACGTGGTTGTTGAGGCGGTGCCCGTCATCGACCAGCAGCAGCCGCGCCGAGCGCGCCTGGGCCCAGGCGATCACCTGGGCGGCCGGGATCAGTTCGTCGTGCCAGGCGTGGACCACGCTGGTGGGCACCTTGGCGGCCTCCAGCGCCGGCATCGGGCCCATGCTGGTAGGCGGCACCATCAGGAACAGGCCGCGGGTGGGCACCTGCAGCGACGCGATGGCCGAGATGTAGGCCCCCAGGCTGGAACCGGCCAGCACCACCGGGCCCTCCGCCGCCGCCTCGGTCGCCCGCGCCAGCAGGCGCTGCAGACGGGCGCGCACGTCGCCGACGCTGCTGACCTCGCGCATCGCGTCCAGGTCGGTGTAGTCGGGGCGTTCGTGGGTCCAGCCCAGGCGTTGGGCGACCTCGGCCAGCGCGGTCACCTTGGTGGCGTCCGGGCCGCTTTCGAAGCCATGGGAGAGGATGCAGTGGCCCCGGCTCATGCGTGCACCGGGCGGGTTTGGATGTGGGCAGTCATGGCGGAATGCTAGCATTCGGCGCATGCCCGACCGCACCCCGCCACCGATCGCCCAGCAGCCCCTGCCCTACCAGGACAGTCTGCTCGCACGCGCCCCGGAACAGATCGACCTGGTGGTGATCCACTGCACCGAACTGCCCGACCTGGCGATGGCCCGCGCGTACGGCGAGCGCGTGCTGTATGCCAGCGGCAGCGGCAACAGCGGGCATTTCTACATCGACCGCGACGGCAGCATCGTGCAGTACGTCGCACTGGAGCGCGTGGCCCACCATGTCAGTGGGTTCAACCCGCGCTCGATCGGCATCGAGCTGGTCAACCGCGGGCGCTATCCGCACTGGCTGGACTCGCGCCACCAGGCCATGGACGAGGCCTACCCCGATGCGCAGATCGCCGCGTTGATCGACCTGCTGCAGCACCTGTGCCAGGCCGTGCCAAGCCTGCGCCACATCGCCGGCCACGAGTGGCTGGACACCCGCGAGGAAGTGGCCAGCGACGATCCCGAGCGGCGCGTGCCGCGCAAGCGCGATCCCGGCCCGTTGTTCCCCTGGCCGCGGGTCCTGGCGGCGGCACCGCTGCAGGAACTGCGCGGCTGATCAGGCGCCGGTGGCAACCGGGCGCGAGGCATCGCCGACCCAGCCGCTCCACGAATCAGCGTAGACCCGGGCACCGTGCAGGCCGGCCACTTCCATCGCCAGCAGCAGGTGGCAGGCAGTGACGCCCGAGCCGCACATCAACACCACCTGCTGCGGATCATGCGCGCCGATCAACGCTTGCAGGGCCGCGCGCAGCTCGGCCGCCTGGCGCAGGCGACCGTCGTGCACGTTCAAGGCGAAGGGCCGGTTGACCGCGCCAGGCACATGCCCGGCCACCGGGTCGAGCGGTTCCACCTCACCACGGAAGCGCTCGCCGGCGCGCGCGTCCAGCAACCAGCCGGGGGCGTGTTTCAGCCGTGCGGCGATCTCGTCCACCGAGGCGATCTGGCGTTGGTCGAAGCGGCCAGGGTAGGCCGGCAACGGCGCCACGTCCGGCAGCGCCGGGGTGAGCGGCTGCCCTGCCGCCGTCCATGCCGCCAGCCCGCCATCCAGCACCGCCACGCGGGTGTGCCCCAGCAGGCGCAGCAACCACCACAGCCGCGCGGCGGCCATGCTGCCGTCGCCGGCGTCGTACACGACCACCTGGGTGTCCGGCGCTATGCCCCAACGGCCGACGGTGGCCGCGAATGCGTCGCTGTCGGGCAGCGGGTGGCGGCCGTGGCCGACCTTGTCCATGTCGGCGAGGTCGCCATTGAGGTCGGCATGCAACGCGCCGGGAAGATGCCCCTGCGCATACGCCTGTGCGCCCGATGGGGGATCGGCCAGCGAGGACCGCGCATCCACCACGCGCACCGCGGTGCTGGCGGTGGCGCGCGCATCGATGACCCGGGTTCCGTCGCGGCCCAGCACGTCGGCAAGCGCGGCCGCATCGACCAGGGTAGTCCAGGTGGGAACGGCGGCATTCATTCGGTCTGCTCCAGGCGACGACGCAGGTTGTAGAGGATGGCGGCGGTCGCGCCCCAGATGCGCTGGCCGGGCCAGCCGTATTCGAGGACGTGGCGGACGCGGCCGCGGTGGTTGATCTCGATCTGGTGCAGGTTGGCCGGCTCCATCAGATAGGCCAGCGGTACTTCGAACACGTCGGCCACCTCTTCCGGTTGCGGTACCGCCACGAACGCAGGATCGATCACCGCCACCACCGGCATCACCCGGTAACCGGTGATGGTCACGAACGGATCCAGGTACCCCAGCACCTGCACCTGCCCGGGCGACAAGGCGATTTCTTCCTGGCTTTCGCGCAGCGCCGCGGCCACCGCATCGCGGTCGTCCGGCTCGGTACGTCCGCCGGGAAAACCGACCTGGCCCCCGTGCTGGCGCAGGGTTTCGGTGCGCCGGGTCAGGATCACCTGCGCGCCACTGGCGCGCGGCACGATGCCGGCCAATACCGCCGCCTCGACCGGCGGCCCCGGGGGCAGCAGGTCGCTCAGTTCGCTGCGGTTCCAGCCATCGCCAGCAGGCGGTTGATCGAGCGGGTGCAGCGCGCGCAGCAGGCGTTCGTGCTCCACCGGCGAGCCATGCAGTGCCTGCCGCAACTGCTCGCGCAGCGGCAGCGCGTGCTGCATGAGGTGGTCCTGTTCGTGTCGGCTCATGGTTGACCAGCGGGTGATTTCATCCACGCTGCGCAGGCAGCCCGCGCAGTATCCGGCGCGGTCCAGTGCGCAGAGGCCGATGCAGGGCGTGGGTATCGCATGGGTGGGACGTTCCGTGGGATTCACCGGGCAACAGTAGCGCGATTGGCGGGCGGATGCGGCGACGGCAGTGGATGCCGGAAACAAAAAACGCGCCGGTAGAAACTACCGGCGCGTTCTGGTTGACCGCTGTTGCTTACTTGACGCTGATCAGCTTGATTTCGAACTGCACGGCCACGTTCGGCGGGAACGGGGTGCGCGGGTCGGCACCGTAAGCCTGTTCCGGCGGCAGGGTGACTTCCCACTTCGAACCCGCCGGCATCTGCAGCAGCACTTCGCGCATGGCCTTCATTTCGACTTCGCTGACCTTGATCGACGGAATCTGCTGCGCCGGGCGCGCATCGGTCGGACGGGTGCCATACGGGTACGGGCCGGCGACTTCCAGCTGCACGGTGCTGGCCTGGGTCGGCTTGGCGCCCTTGCCGGCTTCGATCACGCGGTACTGCACGCCGCTCGGCAGCGCCTGCACGCCGGCCTTGGCCTTGTTGGCGGTCAGGAACTGGGTGCTCTTGGTCTTGTTTTCAGCGGCAGCCTTTTCGTACTCGGCCTTGGCGGCCTGGGCACGACCCTGCTCACGCTTCTGGAAGGCTTCGACGGCCGGCTTCAACTGCTCAGCCGTGATCGACGGCTGCTTCTTGGCGTAGGCATCCTGCAGGCCCTTCACCACCGAGTTGATGTCCAGCTGCTCGCCACGCGAGGTGAGTTCAGCCAGGTTGTTACCGTAGTCGTAACCGAAGTAATAGCTCAGCTTGCCCTTTTCGGACGAGGTGTCCTGGGCGAAGGCATTGCCCGTCAGGGCCAGGGCCGCGACGGCGACCGCGATAGAACGCAACTTCATCAAACTTTTCTCCAGGGGTGGTAACTCAGGACGCGTTGGGCCGCCCTGAGGCGACGGGTTAGGATAGCCGCCGCAACGTTGAACCGCCACTAACGACGCAGGCTCTGACCTGACTTCGTTTCAAGAGTTCAACATCACTTTTTTTTAACGTTTTCAGGAGCCCCGCCGTGGTCGACGCCCCCATCGCCCCCGCCCCGGTCCAGATCGCCGACGACGGCGCGGTCCGCACCGTCACCGTGAACCGCCCGGACAAGCTCAACGCGCTCAACCGCGCCACCCTGGAGGCCCTGGACGCCGCGTTTGCAGACGCCGCCGCCGACCCGGGCGTGCGCGTGGTGGTGCTGACCGGGGCCGGGCCGAAGGCCTTCGTCGCCGGCGCCGACATCGCTGAAATGAACGGATTGAGCCCGGTTCAGGGACGTGACTTCTCCCTGCTGGGCCAGCAGGTGATGCGCCGCATCGAACGCATGCCCAAGCCGGTACTGGCCCGGATCAACGGTTTTGCGCTGGGCGGCGGCCTGGAACTGGCCATGGCCTGCCACCTGCGCATCGCCGCGGACACGGCCAACGTGGGCCAGCCGGAGATCAATCTGGGATTGATCCCCGGCTTCGGCGGCAGCCAGCGCCTGCTGCGCCTGTGTGGCCGCGCCGCCGCGCTGGAACTGTGCCTGCTGGGCAGCCCGATCAACGCCGCACGCGCCCTGCAGCTGGGCATCGTCAATGAAGTGGTGGGCGTGGAGGCACTGGACGCACGCGTGGCCGCACTGGCGTCGCAATTGGCCACGGCCGCGCCGCTGGCGCTGCGCGGCATTCTTGACGCGATCCACGTCGGCGGCGAATGCGCGCTGGGCGAAGGGCTGGAGTACGAGAGCGCGCAGTTCGGTCTGATGTTCGCCACCGAAGACATGCGCGAAGGCACCGCGGCGTTCCTTGCCCGGCGCCCGCCGGTGTTCCAGAACCGCTGAACCATGCCGCACGCCGATCCCGCCCTGCCCGCGCGCCTGCTGCACCTGGTGCTTGAAGACGACCTCGACGCCGCGCTCGACGCCGGGCTGATGGACTACGTGCCGCAGCCCGGTGACGTCGACCTGCTGCCCGGACACCCCGACCTGCCGGCGCGCCTGTTGCATGCCCAGCAACAATTGCAACGCGCCTGGGCCGCGCGCGAACGCTACCGCCAGCGCAGCCAGCGGCTGGCGCGTCGCGCCGCCGAACGGGACGCGCGGCGTGCGCCCCCCGCGCCCACCCCTGCATTGAAACCCGCCCTGCCGCCCGCCGCCGCCGCGATCCTGGCGCGCGCCAAAGCCAAGGCCGCCGGAAAAATCCCTTGATGAGTACCGTGAAGACATCCGCGCCGGCCAAGCCTGCGCCGCGCAGCGCGCGCATGCCCCGGGCCGACGTGGTCGAAATGTTCACGCGCCTGCGCGAACTCAACCCGCACCCGAAGACCGAACTGGAGTACAGCTCGCCGTTCGAACTGCTGGTCGCCGTCACGCTGTCGGCGCAGGCCACCGACGTGGGCGTCAACAAGGCCACGCGCAAACTGTTCCCGGTGGCCAACACGCCGCAGGCGATCCTCGACCTGGGCGAGGACGGCCTGAAGAAATACATCGCCACCATCGGGCTGTACAACGCCAAGGCCAAGAACGTGATCGCCGCCTGCGCGCTGCTGGTGCAGCAGCACGGTGGCGAGGTGCCGCGCGACCGCGCCGCGCTGGAAGCGTTGCCCGGGGTCGGGCGCAAGACCGCCAACGTGGTGCTCAATACCGCGTTCGGCGAGCCGGTGATGGCCGTGGACACCCACATCTTCCGCGTCTCCAACCGCACCGGGCTGGCCCCGGGCAAGGACGTGCGCGCGGTGGAGGACCTGCTGGTGAAGGTGATCCCGGCCGAGTTCCTGCTCGATGCCCATCATTGGCTGATCCTGCACGGGCGTTATGTGTGCAAGGCGCGCAAGCCGGACTGCCCGCAATGCGTGATCCGCGACCTGTGCCGGTTCAAGCAGAAAACCGCCGCCTGAGGCGCGGTCGCGACTGCCATATCCGCGCAACCCGGCCGTCATCTGCGTCGGGCATCAATGGCGGGCCCTGACGTGGCTGGGCCCCGGCCGGCCGTCGGTTTGTCCGAAACTGTCATATTTACGCAATCTTCACTAACTAGCCTGCGCAGCAACTTCCCACCTGCCTGCAAGGCTCTCCATGAAACTGCATCGCCAACTCCTGACTGCGGCCGTTGCGGCTGCGCTGTTCGTCCCGGCTGCACACGCCGAAGTGGCCATCGACGTGATCGGCGGCTCGGAGATCACCTTCGAAGGCCTGGTCCAGGCTGACGGCAACTGGTTCGACAACGACCTGACCGACCTCAACGGCGGCGATGCCGGCAACGGCAAGGACAGCGAGTTCGAACTGCGCCGCGCCGAGCTGGTGCTCAAGGGCAAGGGCCCGGGCAACATCGAGTGGGTGGTTGGCTACGACGCCAAGGCCGACAAGTTCCTGGACACCAACCTGAAGTACAAGCTGGCCGGCAATGCCAACCACTTCGTGCAGTTCGGCCAGTTCAAGCAGCCCAACAGCCTGGAAGAACTGTCCAGCACCAAGAACAACGACTTCATCTCCAAGGCCGCGGTCACCAACACCTACGCGGTGGCCCGTCGCCTCGGCGGCGCCTACAGCATCGGCGACAACAACTGGTCGGTCACCGCCAGCGCCTTCGGTCGCGAGCTGACCCGCAACCTGGCCCACGGCAGCGGCTACGGCGCGCGTGGCACCTGGGCACCGATCAACGACAAGGGCCAGGTCCTCCACTTCGGCCTGAGCTATGTCGACTACGACACCGACGCGGACACCCTGCGCGTGCGCGCCCGTCCCAACGCCGACCTGGCCACCGCACGCCTGGTCGACAGCGGCAACCTGGTCGACACCGACCGCGTCAGCACGATCGGCGCCGAAGCGATGTACATCGGCGGCCCGTTCAAGGCCCAGGCCGAGTACTACACCAGCAAGGCCAAGCGCTACGCGCACGACAACTACAGCAGCGACGGCTACTACGTCAGCGGCCTGTGGAACATCAGCGGCGAGACCTGGGGCTACAAGGGCGGCACCCCGACCACCGGCCTGCCGGACGAGCCGGGCCGTGGCATGTGGCAGCTGGGCGCGCGCTACGACCACATGGACCTCAACGACGGCAACCTGGCGGCCAACCCGGTCGCCGGTCGCCCGCCGATCGTCGATGGCGTGCTGGGCGGCAAGATGGACATCTGGACCGTGGGCGTGAACTACTACTGGCGCTCCAACACCAAGTTCGCCCTGAACTACGTGATGGTGGACAGCAAGAAGTACAGCTCCACCGCCCGCACCTTCGTCAACGACGACCCGAACATCCTCGAAGCGCGCCTGCAGTTCTTCTGGTAAGCGTTGCGGCAAAGGTGTGACAGAAAGGGCGCAGCTTGGGCTGCGCCCTTTTTTGTGCCCCTGTAGAGCCACCCGATGGGTGGCTGCGCTCCGCTCAGGCACCGCGTGCAGCCACCCATCGGGTGGCTCTACCTGTCCGGCACCGCGTGCAGCCACCCATGGGGTGGCTCTACTGTCCGGCACCGCGTGCAGCCACCCATGGGGTGGCTCTACCGCCGCGGAATGCGCGGGTATGCTGGGCGCCCCTGCCCATGGATGGAATCCGATGCGTATCGCCCTGTCGCTGTTGCTGGCCGCCGTGTGCGGCGCTGCCCTGCCCGCCCACGCGCAGGACTGCCACGACGCCCGGGCGGCGGCGGAGGAGGCGTACGTGGGGCGGGCGGACAACGTGCTGCCCGATCGCCTCGGCTACAGCCGCGACACCGCCGCCAGCGTCTGCCGTCGATGGCCGGCGCGCCCCGAGCTGACCCTGCTGGCAACGCCGGTGTGGCGCGATGGCGGCGACAACGATTCTCGCGATGGCGATGTGGAGGTCATGGTGATCGACAGCGACACGCTGGCACCGCGCGCGTGGACGGTGCTGCCCGGTGCGCTGGACAGCGATGCGATCTTCTTCGACGGCATGCAGCTGGATACCGCGCGCTACCAGCTCGCGCCCGGCACGCTCGCCTTCGGGCTGCGCGTGCAGCGACGCAATGGTTCCGGCCCCAATCCCTTCAGCGAAGAGCAGTTGCAGCTGCTGGCACTGCAGGCAGGCGCGCTGCGCGTGCTCGGCGCACCGATCGTCGTGCGGCGGTTCCAGGCCGAATGGGACACGCGCTGCGCCGGTGAGTCCACCGAGGTGTCACGCACCGTGGCGGTCGGCCCCCAGGCAAGGAACGGCCTGGCCGACCTGGTGCTGCGCGAACGCCGGGTCAGCACGCGCAGCTGGATGGACGGCGAAGACTGTCACGACCAGGACACGCCGGTGGAAGGCGAGCGCCGCGTGCTGCGCTATGACGGTCGCCAGTACACGGTTCCGGCGGCCTTGCAGCCGCTGTGACCGGCACCCCGGGATGCATGTAACCAGGCCGTCATATGACAGTCGCTGCACTGTCATCGAATGGTTATGGAATGAGCGCCGGGCGGGACACCCCGCACCGTCATCCATCCCAGGAGCCACCCCGTGATCCACGCCTTCAAGTCGCGCGCCGCCGTTGCCGTCCTCGCCGCGTCGTCCGTGTTCGCCGCCAACGCCGCCGATGTGACCGGCGCGGGCGCCTCGTTCATCTACCCGGTCATGTCCAAGTGGTCGGCCGACTACAGCACCGCGACCGGCAAGAAGGTCAACTACCAGTCGATCGGTTCCGGCGGCGGCATCGCCCAGATCAAGGCGGCGACCGTTGATTTCGGCTCCTCCGATGCCCCGCTGAAGCCGGAAGAACTGGCGGCGGCCGGCCTGGCCCAGTTCCCGTCGGTGATCGGCGGCGTGGTGCCGGTGATCAACGTGGCCGGCATCGCCCCGGGTGCGCTGAAGCTGGATGGCCCGACCCTGGGCAACATCTTCCTGGGCAAGATCAAGACCTGGAACGACCCGGCGATCGCCGCGCTGAACCCGGGCGTGAAGCTGTCCGACGGCAAGATCACCGTGGTGCACCGCTCGGACGGTTCGGGCACCACCTTCAACTTCGTCAACTACCTCTCCAAGGTCAACCCGGAGTGGAAGAGCAAGGTCGGTGAAGGCACCTCGGTGCAGTGGCCGGTCGGCATCGGTGGCAAGGGCAACGAAGGCGTGGCCGCTTACGTGAAGCAGATCAAGGGCGGCATCGGCTATGTCGAACTGTCCTACGCGCTGCAGAACAAGATGTCCTACGCGGCGATGAAGAACGCGTCGGGCAAGGTGGTGCTGCCGAGCGATACCTCGTTCGCCGCCGCGGCCGCCAGCGCCGACTGGGCCAGCGCGAAGGACTTCTATCTGGTCATGACCAACGCCCCGGGCGCCGACGCATGGCCGATCACCGCCACCAACTTCATCCTGGTGCGCAAGCAGCCCAAGAACGTCGCCAACGCCAAGGCCACCCAGGACTTCTTCCGCTGGATCTACAAGAGCGGCGATGCCCAGGCCAAGCAGCTGGACTACGTGCCGCTGCCGGACACCCTGGTCAAGCAGATCGAGACCTACTGGTCGCAGAACCTGAAGTACTGAGTACCCCTTGCAGGTGCCGACCGCGGGTCGGTACGCAGGGCGGGTAACAACGAGGCAATGGCGGCGGCAGGTCCTCTCTCCCCCTGCCGCCGCCGGGCGCGGATCGAAAGATCCGCGCCTTTTCTTTTTGTGGTTCTTTTCTTTTAAAAACGGAAAGCGCAGAGCAGAGCCGAGCAGAAAACGTCGTGCTGTGTTGGCTCCGGGGGCTGGGCGGGTGGGGGTGGGTAGCCGGGGCACGCTGCAAGTACGTCCATGCAAGCTCCACCACCGCATCCATGCGATGGAGGCCCCCCACCCGCCCCGACAGTTTTCCGGTTCTCACAGGGGAGCAGACGCGCTGCCTCATGCAAGTCACGTGTTTGGGAATGCGACCGCTCCGACGTCAGTGACCGTGTGGTTGGCTCTGGTAGTGGTTGTTGGCTGTGGTTGTTGGTAGTGCCCATGGCCACCGGCCCACTGTCTGGGGCGGGGGTGTGTGGGTTCGCGGGACCGTCGTACGCCATGGATGGCGTACGCGAGCTTACAAGGATGTACTTGCAGCGTGTCCCGCGAACCCACACACCCCCGCCCACCCAAGCCGCACCCTGCACCCGCCGCTTCCCGCTTCCCGCTTCCCGCTTCCCGCTTCCCGCTTCCCGCTTCCCGCTCCAGGATTTTGGGCAACCCCAAGCCCCAAGGGCCAACCCAGCACGTAGTTGCCGCGTGCCCCCCCACACCCCACACCCCCGCCCAGCCAAGGCGCACCCTGCACCCCGCGCTTCATGCGTACCGCTTTGGGATTTTGGGGAAACCCACGCCCCACAAGCCCTCCACGTGCCCCAGGTCACACCGTCATACGGCTGTAACAAAAACATCATTTCATAGCAGCGTCGCCGGAGAGACCGGCCCCTATCCCGCTACGGAGTGACGCATGAAACTGCACACGGCTGGCTTGACCGCCCTTTCCCTGGCCATCGCGCTGGGCCTTTCCGCCTGCAAGCCGGGCGCCGAAGGCCAGGCCGGCGCGCCGGCCACCGATGCTCCCGCCGCGGCCCCGGCCGCCGGCGACAAGCTCACCGCCGAAATCTCCGGCGCCGGCGCGTCCTTCATCTTCCCGCTGGTGTCCAAGTGGTCGGCCGACTACAACACCGCCACCGGCGCCAAGATCAACTACCAGTCCATCGGCTCCGGCGGCGGCATCGCCCAGATCAAGGCCGGCACCGTCGACTTCGGCTCCACCGACAAGCCGCTGAGCAGCGAAGAACTCGCCCAGGCCGGCCTCGGGCAGTTCCCGTCCGCCATCGGCGGCGTCGTCCCGGTCGTCAACATCGAAGGCCTCGACGCCGGCAAGCTGCGCCTGAGCGGCGCGCTGCTGGCCGACATCTTCCTGGGCAAGGTCAAGACCTGGAACGACCCGGCCATCGTCGCCGCCAACCCGGGCGTGAAGCTGCCCGACGGCAAGATCACCCTGGTCCACCGTTCGGATGGCTCGGGCACCACCTTCAACTTCTCCAACTACCTGTCCAAGGTCAGCCCGGACTGGAAGAGCAAGGTCGGCGAAGGCACCTCGGTGCAGTGGCCCGACGGCGTCGGCGGCAAGGGCAACGAAGGCGTGGCCTCCTACGTGAAGCAGATCAAGGGCTCGATCGGCTACGTCGAACTGGCCTACGCCCTGCAGAACGGCATGCCGTACGCCTCCATGCAGAACGCCGCCGGCAACTGGGTCCAGCCGACCGCCGAGACCTTCGCCGCCGCGGCCGCCAGCGCCGACTGGGCCAGCGCCAAGGACTTCAACCTGGTCATCACCAATGCCCCGGGCGACCAGGCGTGGCCGATCACCGCCACCAACTTCATGCTGATGCACAAGCAGCCCAAGGATGCGCAGCGCAGCAAGGACACCCTGGCGTTCTTCAAGTGGGCCTTCGAAAACGGCCAGAAGCAGGCCAACGAACTGCACTACGTGCCGCTGCCGGCCGAACTGGTGACCCAGATCGAGGCGTACTGGACCGCTGAATTCAAGTGATCCGGAGCGGACCCGCGCACTGCGCGGGTCCGCTGCTTCGCACCATGCCACCGTTCTGCCAGGCCCGGCCTGGCACTACCTCACCTCATTTTGGGCCCCAGCCTTTGCCATGAATGCCATTGCCCAGCCAGTCCCCGCACCGTCCACCCGCGACCTGCGCGATGCCCGCAACGACAAGCTGTTCCGCTGGGTGCTGATCGCCACCGTCATCCTGGTGCTGGCCGCCCTGGCCTGCGCTGCGCTCTCGATGCTGTGGGGCGGTCGCCATGCCCTGCAGGAACAGGGCCTGAGCTTCTTCTACTCCTCCGAATGGAATCCGGTCGAGAACAAATTCGGCGCCCTCGCCCCGATCTACGGCACCCTGGTCACCGCGTTGATCGCGATGGTCATCGCCGTACCGGTGAGCTTCGGCATCGCCTTCTTCCTCACCGAGGTGGCGCCGCGCTGGTTGCGCGGGCCGATCGGTACCGCGATCGAACTGCTGGCCGGCATCCCCTCGATCATCTACGGCATGTGGGGCCTGTTCGTGCTGGTCCCGGTGATGACCGAGTACGTCACGCCCACGCTCAACGAAACCCTGGGCGAGTGGCCGATCATCGGCCCGCTGTTCCAGGGCCCGCCGCTGGGCATCGGCGTGCTCACCGCCGGCTTCGTGCTGGCGATCATGGTCATCCCCTTCATCTCCTCGGTGATGCGCGAAGTGTTCCTCACCGTGCCGACCCGCCTGAAGGAATCGGCGTATGCGCTGGGCTCCACCAAGTGGGAAGTCAGCTGGGACATCGTGCTGCCCTACACCCGCTCGGCGGTGATCGGCGGCATCTTCCTCGGCCTGGGCCGCGCGCTCGGCGAAACCATGGCGGTGGCCTTCGTGATCGGCAACAGCGTGCGCCTGTCGCCGTCGCTGCTGGAGCCCGGCACCACCATCGCCGCGCTGATCGCCAATGACTTCGGCGAAGCCACCGAAACCTACCGCTCGGCGCTGCTGCTGCTCGGCTTCGTCCTGTTCATCGTCACCTTCGTCGTACTGGCGATCGCCCGCCTGATGCTGATGCGTCTGTCCCGCAAGGAGGGCAACTGATGTCCGCCGTCGTCAACACCGCTTCCCAGCCGCTGTACCTGCGCCGCCGCATCGTCAACGTGGTCGCGCTGCTGTTGTCCTGCCTGACCGCCCTGTTCGGCCTGTTCTTCCTCGGCTGGATTCTGTGGACGCTGGCCTCCAAGGGCCTGGCCGGGATCAACCTGGACCTGTTCACCAAGATGACACCGCCGCCGATGCAGGACGGCGGCCTGGCCAATGCGTTCTTCGGCAGTGCCGTGATGTGTGGCCTGGCGATCGCGATCGGCACCCCGCTCGGCGTGCTCGCCGGCACCTGGCTGGCCGAGTACGGCAACTTCCGCAAGGCCGGCACGGTGGTCCGCTTCGTCAACGACATCCTGCTGTCGGCGCCCTCCATCGTGCTGGGTCTGTTCGTCTACACCCTGTACGTGATGCAGACCGGCGGGCAGTTCTCGGCCTTCGCCGGTGCGCTGTCGCTGGCCTTCATCGTGCTGCCGGTGGTGGTGCGCACCACCGATGAGATGCTGCGCCTGGTGCCCTCGCAGATGCGCGAAGCGGCGCTGTCGCTGGGCATCCCGCAGTGGAAGGTGACCGTGCAGGTGCTGTACCGCAGTGCCGCCGCCGGCATCGTCACCGGCATCCTGCTGGCGCTGGCCCGCATCTCCGGCGAGACCGCCCCGCTGCTGTTCACCGCCTTCGGCAACCAGTACTGGAACAGCAACGTGTTCCAGCCGATGGCCTCGGTGCCGGTGGTGATGAACCAGTTCGCCGGCAGCCCGTATGAATCCTGGCAGACGCTGGCCTGGGCCGGTGCGCTGGTGCTGACCGTGTTCGTCCTGCTGGTCAGCCTCTCCGCGCGCGGCATCCTGCTGCGCAACCGTATCTCCCATGACTGACCTTTCCGCGGACCTCGCCATGAACGACCTCTCCAACGCCGTGCCGATGCAGCGCATCGTGGTCCCGGCCTCGCATGAAAGCCTGCAGACCCCGGCGCCGATCAAGCTGGCCGCGCGCGGGCTGGACTTCTACTACGACAAATTCCACGCCCTGAAGAACATCGAGCTGGAAATCCCCGAGAAGCGCGTCACCGCGCTGATCGGCCCGTCCGGCTGCGGCAAGTCCACCCTGCTGCGCATCTTCAACCGCATCTACGCGCTGTACCCCAAGCTGGAAGCGCGCGGCGAAGTGCTGCTGGACGGGGAGAACATCCTCTCGCCGAAGTACCCGATGAACCGCCTGCGCAGCAAGGTCGGCATGGTGTTCCAGAAGCCGGTGCCGTTCCCGATGACCATCTTCGAGAACGTCGCCTACGGCATCCGCCACCACGAAAAGCTGTCCAAGGCCGACATGACCGTGCGCGTCGAACAGGCGCTGCGCCAGGGCGCGCTGTGGGACGAAGTGAAGGACAAGCTCAACCAGAGCGCGCTGGGCCTGTCCGGTGGCCAGCAGCAGCGTCTGTGCATCGCCCGCGCCGTGGCCCTGCGCCCGGACGTCCTGCTGCTGGACGAACCGACCTCGGCGCTGGACCCGATCTCCACCAGCCGCATCGAGCAACTGGTCGAAGAGCTCAAGCACGATTACACCATCGTCATCGTCACCCACAACATGCAGCAGGCCGCGCGCGTGTCCGACTACACCGCCTTCATGTACCTGGGCGACCTGATCGAACACGACCGCACCGAAGTGATCTTCTCGCAGCCCAGCAAGCAGCAGACCGAAGACTACATCACCGGCCGCTTCGGCTGATTCCGGCCCGCCCACGAACCTCTGGATAGAACCGCATGAGCATTCCCAACGACCACATCGTCAAAAGTTACGACGAAGAGCAGCAGCGCCTGGTGGCCGAGATCGTGCGCATGGGCGAGATGGCCGTCGCCCAGCTCGAGGCGTCCATGGACGTCATCGAAAAGCGCGACGACCACGCCGCCCATCGCATCATCGCCAACGATGAAGCGATCGACGCGCTGGAACAGCAGATCAGCCACGACGTGATGCGTCTGGCGCTGCGTGGCCCGATGGCCCGCGACCTGCGCGAGATCCTCGCCGGCCTGCGCATCCCGGCCGACATCGAACGCATCGGCGACTACGCCGCCAACGTGGCCAAGCGTTCGATCGCGCTGAGCAAGGTGCCGCCGCTGCCGCAGATCGAAGGTCTGCGCTCGCTTGGCCGGCTGGCCGCCGAGCAGGTTCGCCGCGCCATCCAGGCCTACCGCGACAACGACGCCGCCGCCGCCCTGGCCCTGCGCGATGACGACGCGCGCCTGGACGCGCAGTACACCGCGCTGTTCCGCGAGCTGCTGACCTACATGATGGAAGACCCGCGCAACATCACCCCGTGCACGCACCTGCTGTTCATGGCCAAGAACCTGGAGCGCGTGGGCGACCATGCCACCAACATCGCCGAGAACGTGTGGTTCCTGGTGCACGGCGAGCAGGTGCTGCCGCCGCGCGCGAAGGCCGACGAAACCAGTGGCGAACAGTTGTAAGCCGTTCGCCCCGCCCGATACACGTCGTTACAGGCCGATACCCGCGTATCGGCCTTTTTAATTGCCTGTTCATGCAGAAAATCCGAGTCTGGAGCTGCGGTTGAAACCCACCGCTCCCGGAAGGATCTCCCCATGAAACGCCTGCTCGCCGCCACCTTGTCGTTGACCCTTCTCGCCAGCGGATCGGCCTTTGCCGGCCCTGACCACCACCCCGATCGCGACAACCGCGACCGCCACGGGCAACAGGACCGCAACCACGCCAACCCGCGCGGCCACGACCGGCACGAGCCGCCCCGTCGCGGTGGCCACCTCCAGCGCGACCATCGCGGCGACTACGTGCGCGACTACAAGCGCCACGGCCTGCGCGCGCCTGGCCGTGGCCAGCAATGGCGCCATGTCGATGGCCGCTACGTGCTGATCGCCGCCGCCACCGGGCTGATCGCCGACGTGGTGCTCAACGGGCGCTGAGCCCGGGCCGTTGGTGTGATCTCCAGGAGCGCCGGGCAACCGGCGCTTCTTTCGTTTGGGGACCGCCCGGATGTTCCCCACGCGCCGCCAATCCGGCATGCTCCGCAGGCCTCTCTCCGGCCCCGTGCCCTTCCAAGGATTCCCTGCATGAACAAGACCCGCCCCCGCATCGGCCTGCTGACCTGCGCCACGTTGGCCGGCAGCCTTGGCATGAGCGCGACCGCATCGGCGCTGTCGATGACCGATCTGGTGCAGGGCTATGCCCTGGCCACGCAGGCCGCGCCGAAGACGGCCGACAAGGCGGCCGAGGGCAAATGCGGGGAAGGCAAGTGCGGCGCCGGCACGACCACGGCGGCGGCCGGCAAGGGCGCCGAGGGCAAATGTGGCGAAGGCGCGTGCGGGGCCGACAAGGGCAAGACCAGACCCGCCCCGGCGCCCAGGGCGGGCGACAGGAAGGGGGCCGAAGGCAAGTGCGGCGAAGGCAAGTGCGGTGCCAGGCACTGACCCCAGCGCTGAACCCGCCGCCCTTGGCCCAGCGTCGCTGCCCGCGGCGGCGGTGGGGCTGGGGCTGCGCCGCGCGCTGCTCGATGACCTGGACCGTGCACCGGCCGGCGACATCGACTTCCTCGAATGCGCGCCGGAAAACTGGATCGGCCTGGGGGGCATCTGGGCCGAGCGCCTGCAGGCACTCGGCGCACGCTATCCCCTCACCTGCCATGGGCTGTCGCTGTCGCTCGGCGGCAGCGCACCGCTGGACATGGATTTCCTCGACCAGGTAGACCGCTTCCTGCGCCGGCACCAGGCGGTGCTGTACAGCGAACACCTCAGCTACTGCAGCGACGACGGCCACCTCTACGACCTGCTGCCACTGCCGTTCACCGAGGAAGCCGTGCGCCACACCGCCCACCGCATCGCCCAGGTGCAGGACCGCCTCGGGCGCCGGATCGCGGTGGAGAACGTATCGACCTACCTCACCCCGCACGCGGCGATGAGCGAGCTGGACTTCACCCGCGCGGTGCTGGCCGAGGCCGACTGCGACCTGCTGCTGGACGTCAACAACGTCTACGTCAACGCCACCAACCATGGCTTCGATGCCAGCGCCTTCCTTGCCGGCCTGCCCGCCGAGCGCGTGGTGTGCATGCACGTCGCCGGCCACTTCGATGCGGCGGCCGACCTGAAGATCGATACCCATGGCAGCCCGGTGACCGATCCGGTCTGGGCCCTGTTGCGCGACGCCTGCGCCCGTTTCGGGCCGCGCCCGACCCTGCTCGAACGCGATTTCAATATCCCGCCCTATGCAGAGCTGCGCCAGGAACTGCACCAGGTCCGGCGCATCCTCGACCGCAGCGCAGGTGAGGTGGCGGCATGAGCGACACCCTGCGCGCGCAGCAGTGGGCCCTGACCGCGCACCTGCGCGATCCGCAGCACCAGCCGGCCCCGGCCGGGCTGGACGAGACACGCCTGCAGGTCTATCGCGACCTGCTGTTCAACACCCTGCAGGCGCTGTTGGCCGGCAGCTTCCCGGTGCTGCTGCAGGTGCTGGACGACGACGAATGGGCGGCGCTGTGCCGACGCTATTTCGTCACATACCGCTGCGCCTCACCGCTGTTCACCGAGGTGGCGGCCGAGTTCGTCGCCTGGCTGCAGGCGGTGGACGATCTGCCCCGGCCGTTTCTTGCCGAACTGGCGCATTACGAATGGGTCGAACAGGCCTTGCAGGGCCTGGATGCGTCACCGTTGCCGGCGCCGGAGCCGGGCATGGATCCGTGGTCGACCCGGCTGCGACGCGCGTCGCTGGCCTGGCCGCTGGCTTACCGCTGGCCCGTGCCGCAGCTGGGCCGCGCTTGCCAGCCGGCTCTCGCGCCCGTGCAGCCCACCTTCCTGCTCGCACGCCGCGCGCCGGACGGCACCGTCGTGTTCTCCCAGTTGAGCGCGCTGGCCTGGCAACTGCTGGAGCAGATGGACACCGCCCTACCCCGCAGCGGCGCCGAGCACCTGCAGCACCTGGCAGACCAGCATGGCCTGGCCCTGCCGGATCTGGAACCGGACGGTCGCGCGCTCCTAGCGCAACTGCTTGCCGCTGGCGTGATCGGCGCCGAACAGCCGGCCGGTTGCTGACACGCAGCCGGCCCTGAAACGGCCCGTTCAAGCTGCTCTGGTAGACTGCCGCGATGACCGAAGACCTCCCCCAGCCCGCCGCGACCGCCGCGGACGCCACTGTTTCGCCCTCCCTCGCCCAGCGTTTGATGGCAACCCGCTTCCGGGGCTTCCTGCCGGTGGTGATCGACGTGGAGACCGGTGGCTTCGACTGCAACCGCAACGCGCTGCTGGAAATCGCCGCGGTGCCGATCGAAATGGACGACAACGGCCTGCTCTACCCCGGCCAGACCGCCAGCGCGCACGTGATCCCGGCCGAAGGCCTGGAGATCGACCCGAAGTCCCTGGAGATCACCGGGATCATCCTGGACCACCCGTTCCGCCTGGCCAAGTCCGAGAAGGACGCGCTGGACCACATCTTCGCCCCGGTCCGGGCAGCGGTGAAGAAGTACGGCTGCCAGCGCGCGATCCTGGTCGGCCACAACGCGCACTTCGACCTGGGTTTCGTCAACGCCGCGGTCAACCGGGTGGGTCACAAGCGCAACCCGTTCCACCCCTTCAGCGTATTCGACACGGTGACCATGGCCGGCATCGCCTACGGCCAGACCGTGCTCGCACGCGCGGCCACCGCCGCAGGCCTGGGCTGGGATGCCGACGAGGCGCACAGCGCCGTCTACGACACCGAGCAGACCGCCAAGTTGTTCTGCACCATCGCCAACGCGTGGCCGCGACCGTAGAGCCGACCGTTGGTCGGCTGCTCTTGAACGCCAACCGCCTGCACATCCCCATCGCGCGCAGCCGACCAACGGTCGGCTCTACCGGTGTATCGATCACCGCGCGCAGCCGTCCACGGTCTATGGCCAGACCGTGCTCTTACGCGCGGCCACCGCCGCGGGCCTGGGCTGGGATGCCGACGAAGCGAACAGCGCGGTGTACGACACCGAGCAGACCGCCAAGCTGTTCTGCACCATCGCCACCACGTGGCCGTGACCGTAGAGCCGACCGTTGGTCGGCTGCTCTTCAGCGCCAACCGCCTGCACATCCCCCATCGCGCGCAGCCGACCAACGGGCGGCTCTACGGGTATATCGATCATCTCGCGCAGCCGACCAACGGTCGGCTCTACGGGTGTATCGATCATCGCGCGCAGCCGACCAACGGTCGGCTCTACGGATGTATCGATCACTGCGCGCAGCCGGCCAGCGGTCGGCTCTACCCGATTGCGGTGCGGTCCCGTCCCTCGCTCTTGGCGCGGTACAGCGCACGGTCGGCGCGCTGGTAGAGCAGCATCGGGGTGCGGTCGGCGGCATCCAGTTCGACCAGGCCGGCGCTGAAGGTCACCTTCAGGCCCGGCACGCCGGCCCAGTCCGGATGGTCATGGAACAGCCCGCGCAGGCGCGCGCAGACCTGCGCCGCTTCCGCCAGGCGGGTGTCGTTGAGCAGCAGGGTGAACTCTTCGCCACCGGTACGCGCCGGCATGTCCGAGTCGCGACAGGCCGAGGCGATCACCCGCGCCACTTCAACCAGCACCACGTCGCCCACGCTGTGGCTGTGCTGGTCGTTGACCTCCTTGAAGTGGTCGATGTCCAGCACCACCAGGCACAGCGGGTGGCCACTGCGCTGCGAGCGGGCGAAATCGCGGGCCAGCGCCTCGTCGAATGCGCGCCGGTTGGGCAGCCCGGTCAACGCGTCCTCGCGCGCCTGGCGCCCGAACTGCTCGGCCTGCACCGCCAGGCGGTCGGCCAGTTCGGTCTTTTCCTGGTTCAGGGCCTGCAGGTTGACCGTCTGCGCCTGCAGGTCGCGGGTGGCCTCGTCCACCATCCGCGCCAGGCGGATGTTGCTGGCCTTGTAGCGGTTGATCAGGTAGCGGTACAGCGCGACCAACCCGGCCAGCAACAGCAGGGCGGCGATCGCCTGCACGCTGCGGCGCTGCCACAGGAATGGTTCGACGGTGAACTCCCACACCGCTTCGCTGTCGCTCCAGCTACCGCCCGGGTGGGCCGCCGATACGTGCAGGGTGTAGTCGCCGGGCGGCAGGCCGATGAACTCCACGCTGCGCTGCTGGCCGCGCTCGATCCAGCCGTTGTCCAGGCCGGCCAGGCGGGTGCGGTAGCGGATCCGCTCGGACATCAGATAGCTCAGGCCGACATAGCTCACGCTGAGCCGGCGCCCACCGGGAATGCGGTTGTGGTCGCTGCCCTGCCAATGCAGTGGCTTGCCATCCACCAGCACGTTCTCGATCACCGCCGGCGGGGCGAGGCGCTCGCGGAAGCGCTGCAGGCGCAACGGGTCGACCATGCTCAGGCCACCGGCGGTGACCACCCAGAACGTGCCGTCCTGACGCAGCAGCGCCGACGGCCCGGAACTGCCGTTGGCCTGCGAGTTGGCCATGCCGTCGATTTCGTTGTAATGCTCCACCTCGACCCGCTTGGCGCGGCCATCGGCGACCTGGTTGAGCATGGCCATGTCGGTGCGCAGCACGCCCCGGTTGCTGCTGATCCAGACATTGCCGACCCGGTCGGGCACCAGCTGGAAGACCGTGTCCACCGGCATCCCCTGCTCCAGGCCGACCCGCGCCAGCGTGCCGTCTTCCCAGCGGTACAGGCCGCGATCACTGCTGATCCACATCGCATCGCCGATCTGCTGGAAACCGAACACGCTGCGCCCGCCTCCCAGCGGGGCCAGGTCGATGCTCTGCACGTGGTCGCCGCGCAGCACCTTGATGCCTTCGATGGTGCCGATCCACAACGCGCCATCGGCGTCGTGCGTCATCGCCGTGATCAGTCCACCGGGCATCCCCGGCAGCTCGGGCACGTGCACGCCGCTGCGGTCGATCCGCACCACGCCCTTCTGGGTACCGGCCCACACCGCGCCGGCGCGGTCCACGCTCATCGCGCGGATGTTGCCGCCGGGCAGGCCATCGGCCGTGCCGTAGATGCGCAGCGTGCGCCCGTGCGAGTCCAGGCGGAACACGCCATCGCCGAAGGTGCCCACCCACAGGTCGCCGTCGTGGTCCTGGGCCAGGCTCAGCACCGAGGGAGTCTTGCCGCCACTGTTGTGCAGCCGTACCGGCACGAACCGGCCCTGCGCATCGCGCCGGTCCAGGCCGTTGGCGCTGCCGATCCACAGTTGCCGGTCCTGGTCCTCCAGCACCGTGCGCACGTAGTCGCCGCTGAGCCCATCGCGCTCGGTGAAGCTGCTGAACAAGGTCTCGCGCAAGCGGTACAGGCCGCCGTTGGCGCCCACCCAGATGCTGCCTTCGGCGTCTTCGCGCAGGCTCACCACCCGCCCTCCGGGCAGCGACAGCCCGTTCGGCAGGCGCTCGAGCCCATGCCGCGACAAGCGCAGCAGGCCCTGGTTCTCGGTGCCCAGCCACAGGTCGCCGTGCCGGTCCTGCAGTATCGCGGTGATATGCATCACCCCGGGCAGGCGGTGCTGCAGCTGCGGCAGGCCGTCCTGCATGCGGTAGACGCGCTCGCCGGCCACGATCCACATCACCCCGTCGGGCGCGCGGTACGGCCACACCAGGCCGCGGCCCAGCCCGAAGCTCTCCGGGGCGCGGCGCAGCACGCCGTCGTTGTCGCGCACCACCAGGCCATCCAGCGTGCCCACCCATACCCGGTCCTGCGCATCCACCACCAGCTTGGTGAAGCTCATCGCCATCGGCACGTCCGCCGGTGGCTTCTGGTACTGGAAGGTGCCGTCCGCGCCGAGGCTGCCGATGCCCTGGCCCTCGTACAGCAGCCACAGGCGCCCGTGGCTGTCCATCTGCATCGCCTGGATCAGGACCTCCGGCGCGCCCGGGGCATGTTCGAACACCTGCCAGCGCCCGTCGGTGCCGCGCCGGGTGACGTTGCCGCGCGAGTCGCTGATCCACAGCGCGCCGGCGCGATCGACGAACAGCGCGCCCACGCCGTTATCGCGCAGGCCCGGCTTGGTGCTGCGGTCGAAGACGGTGAAATCCAGGCCGTTGTAGCGCACCAGGCCTTCCCACGTGGCGAACCACAGGTGGCCTTCGGGCGTCTGCGCGATGTCGCGCAGCGAGTTGTGCGGCAGGCCGTTGCGCGAGGTCCACACATCGATGGCGTAATCGCGCAGCGGCGGTGGCCCGTCCTGGGCCGACAGCGGCCAGGACATCAGCCCGCACAGGCACAGCCACAGCAACGCCGCGCCGACGCGCTGCAAGACCTTTCGTTGTGCCGGCCGCCACCGGCTACCGCCTCCCCCTTGGCCCATCGATCAGGACCAGCCGGGGTGGGCAGGACAGCAGGCAACAGGCGGCGATGCACTCCAATGGCAACCGACGGGCAAAGACGCGCTCATGCAGGACAACGCGGTGGGGTTGCCCATAGTAGGCAAAACCGCACCACTTTGTGTCCACGTCGTTCAGGCGTGGCGGGTGCCGCTGGCCCGCAGGCTGGCCGGCCACTCCACCACCGCCTCCAACCCGCCCTTCGGGTGGTTGCGCAGCTTCAGCCGGGCACCGTCCTTCTCGGCCAGGGCGCGGGCGATGGTCAGGCCCAGGCCGGCACCGCCGGTCGCGCGCGAGCGCGAGGTCTCCAGCCGCACGAACGGGTCGAACACCGCCTCCAGTTCGTCCTCGGCCAGGCCCGGGCCGCTGTCGCGGATGCGGACCACCACCTTGTCCGCGTCCTGCTCCACGCTGACCCGGGCCGATTGGCCGTAGGTAACTGCGTTGTCGACCAGGTTGGAGAACAACCGGTGCATGGCCAGCGGGCGCAGCATCAGCACCGCGCCGCTGGGCCGGTCGAAGCGCACGTCGGCACCGGCTTCCACCGCGTCCTCCACGATGCTCTCCAGCAGCGAATCCAGGTCCAGCGCGGCGCGCTGCTCGGCGCTCTCGGCACTCCGGGCCAGCTCCAGGCCCTCACGGATCAAGGCCTGCATGGCCGCCAGGTCGCCGATCAGGCGCTCGCGCAGGGCTTCATCGCCCACGTTCTCCAGCCGCAACCGCAGCCGGGTCACCGGGGTCTGCAGGTCATGGGTGATGGCCGCCAGCATCTGGGTGCGCTCCCCCAGGTGGCGCTGCAGGCGCTTCTGCATGGCATTGAAGGCCTCGGCGGCGCGCTGTACCTCCAGCGGCCCGGTCACCGGCATCGGCGCGCCCTGCAGGTCATCGCCGAGCGCGGCCGCCGCGGCGGCCAGGCGCTGCAGCGGCGCGCTGGCCATGCGCGCGACCACGTAGGCCAGCACCGCGATGGCCAGCACCAGCAGGCTCAGGAACAGCGGGTCGACGGCCAGGATGCCGTTGTGCGCCACCGCCGGCGAATCCAGCGCGAGCTGCAGCGGGGTGCCATCGCTCAGGCGCAGCGCCACCATCCGGCACTTGGGCGGGATGAAGGCGGGGTCACTCTCGCGCGGCGGGCCATTGCGCGGCTTCTTCGGGTGCGGCAGCTCGGGCAGCCGCGGCAGGCAGGAGCGGAACGAAGTGAAGGCAACCTGGCTGCTGGCCACCGGCCCGGGGCGGTCGTCCAGCACCTCCATCAGCGCGGTGTCCGGGCGCCCGACCCGCGCGCCGGGCGGCAGCCGCCGCACGCTGGGGCCCCCGCTGTCGAGCAGGCGGTCGCGCAGCTCGGGGTTGCCGTCGAGCATGTTGACGAAGCCCTGCAGCCGGTCGGCGATGCGATTGAGGTTCTGTCGCTCGAACTCCTGCTGCCGCTTGGCGCTGGCCAGCATCGTCGCGCCGATCGCGGCCACGCTCATGCCCAGCAGCAGGATCACGAACAGGCGCCCCACCATCGAGGCGAAGAACCGGCCCAGGCGTCTCATTCCAGGGTCACCGCCGTGGCCAGCACGTACCCTTCATTGCGCACGGTCTTGATCAACCCGTCGCTGCCGCCATCGTCGGCCAGCTTGTTGCGCAGCCGGCTGACCTGCAGGTCGATCGCGCGGTCCTGGGATTCGTAGCTGCGGCCACTGCTCAGCGCCACCAGCTGTTCGCGCGAGAGCACCTTGTTGGCGTGCCCCACGAACACCCGCAGCAGCCGGAACTCGGCACCGGACAAGACCACCACGCGGCCATCCGGATCCAGCAGGTGGCGGTGCTCCAGGTCGAAGATCCAGTGCGAGAAGCGCGCGCGCCGGATCGCCAGCGGCTCCAGGTTGGCCGGCAGCGCTTCGGTGCGGCGCAGCACGTTGCGGATGCGCGCCAGTAGTTCGCGCGGCTCGAACGGTTTGCCCAGGTAGTCGTCGGCCCCCATTTCCAGGCCCAGCACGCGGTCGATCGGCTCGCTGCGCGCGGTGAGCATGATCACCGGCGTGCTCGAGCGCGCGCGCAGGTCGCGGCACAGGGTCAGGCCATCTTCGCGCGGCAGGTTGAGGTCGAGCACGATCAGGTCCACGTGCTCGCGCTCGAGCACCTGGCGCATGGCCTGGCCATCGCTGGCGGTGCTGACCTGATAGCCGGCACGGCCGAGCTGTTCGGCCAGCAGGTGGCGGATGTCGTGGTCGTCGTCGACGATCAGCAGTCGATGCATCGGATTGAGAGTCTCCATGCGGCCATGATCCCCTGTCGGGAGCTGAACCGCATCCAGTGGTTTGCGTACGCGTGTTTCAAACAAGCCGCTCGACACACAAC
Source organism: Stenotrophomonas sp. BIGb0135 (assembly GCF_024810105.1). Lineage (GTDB taxonomy): Bacteria > Pseudomonadota > Gammaproteobacteria > Xanthomonadales > Xanthomonadaceae > Stenotrophomonas > Stenotrophomonas maltophilia_AB. Next base: position 441,875 of record NZ_JANUDX010000002.1, on the reverse strand, counting down.
GACATAAGAAAGCCACGCTGCGGTTACGCCCCGACACATGATGAGTGTTGAGCCAGCGCGGAGGGGTCTTCACAATGCTGACAACGCCGCACGCCGGCCTGCCGAGTAGACGATCATCGTGAAGCCCCGCCTGCCCACCACCCGTCGCGGCCGCCTGCTGCTGTCGATCATCGTCCTTGTCGCGGTGGCCGCGATTGTCGCATGGTACCTGCGCAAGCCGGCTGCCCCGGCCCTGGCCACCACCGCGGTCACCCGTGGCGACATCGAGCAGACCGTGGAAGCCACCGGCGTGATCGACGCCTACAAGCTGGTCAGCGTGGGTGCGCAGGCCTCCGGCCAGATCAAGTCGTTGAAGGTACAGCTGGGCGATACCGTCAAGGAAGGCGACCTGATCGCCGAGATCGACGCCACCACCCAGCAGAACCAGGTGCTCAACGCCCAGGCCACGCTGGACCAGGTCAAGGCGCAGCGCGCGGTGCAGCAGGCCAGCCTGCGCGAAGCCGAGCTGGAGTTCGCGCGCCAGCAGCAGATGCTGGCCGCCGAGGCCACCTCGCGTGCCGAGTACGACGCCGCCGACGCCAAGCTGAAGACCGCCCGCGCGCAGATCCAGTCCTACGACGCGCAGATCAAGGGCCGCGAGACCGAACTGGCCACCGCCCGCGCCACCCTGTCCTATACCCGCATCACCGCGCCCATGGATGGCACCGTGGTCGCCGTGGTCGCCGAGGAAGGGCGCACGGTGAACGCCAACCAGACCGCGCCGACGATCGTGATGCTGGCCCGCCTGGACCTGGTCACGGTCAATGCCGAGGTCTCCGAGGCGGACGTGGTCAAGATCAAGGCCGGCATGCCGGTGTACTTCACCACGCTGGGCGAGCCGGATCGCAAGTACCACGCCACCCTGCGCCAGATCAATCCGGCGCCGGCCTCGATCGCCAACGACAGTTCGTCCAGTTCCAGTGCGTCCAGTTCCAGTTCCAGCAGCGCGGTGTACTACAACGCGTTGTTCGACGTGGAAAACCCGGACGGCAGCCTGCGCATCGACATGACCGCGCAGGTCTCGGTGATGCTCAAGCAGGCCAAGGGCGTGCTGACCATCCCGGCGGTGGCGCTGGGCCCGAAGACCCGCGATGGCCAGTACATGGTGCGCGTGGCCGACGCCGACGGCATGCCGGCCCCGCGCAAAGTCAGGATCGGCATCAACAACGGCGCCACGGCCGAGGTGCTGTCCGGCGTGGAGGAAGGCGAGAAGGTGGTGGTCGGCGAAGGCGGCGCGGCCGCGGCCGGCAGTGGCGGCGGCGGTGGCCGCGGCGCCCAGGTCCGCATCGGTGGCCCGGGCATGGGTGGACCGCGTCGATGAGCCCGGCGTCGAAGGACATGCCACTGCTGCGCCTGCGCGACCTGCGTCGCGAGTTTCCCGCCGGCGATGAGACCATCGCCGTGCTGCGCGACGTCAACCTGGACATCGCCGCCGGCGAGATCGTCGCCATCGTCGGCCAGTCCGGCTCCGGCAAGTCCACCCTGATGAACATCCTTGGCTGCCTGGACCGCCCCACCCGCGGCAGCTACCAGGTGGCCGGCCGCGAGACCGGCAGCATGCTGCCGGATGAGCTGGCCGAACTGCGCCGCGAGCATTTCGGCTTCATCTTCCAGCGCTATCACCTGCTCGGCGACCTCGACGCGCGCGGCAACGTGGAGGTGCCGGCTGTGTATGCCGGCAGCCCCGCCCCCGTGCGCACCGCGCGCGCCGAACAGCTCCTGCAGCGGCTGGGCCTGGGCGATCGCATGCAGCACAAGCCCGGCCAGCTTTCCGGTGGCCAGCAGCAGCGCGTGTCGATCGCCCGGGCGCTGATGAACGGTGGCGAGGTGATCCTCGCCGACGAGCCGACCGGCGCGCTGGACACCCGGTCCGGCGAGGAAGTGATGGGCATCCTCGGCGAGCTGCATGCCGAAGGCCACACCATCATCATCGTCACCCACGACATGAGCGTGGCCGAGCACGCCCAGCGCATCATCGAGATCCGCGACGGTGAAATCATCGCCGACCGCGCCAATCCCAACGCACCGACCTATCGCGCCCAGCGCGACGCCACCGTGGCCGCCGGCAAGGGCCACAGCTGGCGCGCCGCGCGCGACCGCTTCACCGAGGCATTCCGGATGGCCTTGCTGGCGATGAATGCCCATCGCCTGCGCACGTTCCTGACCATGCTCGGCATCATCATCGGCATCGCCTCGGTGGTCTCGGTGGTGGCCCTGGGCAATGGGTCGCAGCAGCAGATCCTGCAGAACATCAGTGCGCTGGGCACCAACACCATCGACGTCTACTCCGGGCGCGGCTTCGGCGACATGCGCTCGGCGCGCGTGCAGACCCTCAAGGCCAGCGATTCGGACGCGCTGGCACGGCAGAGCTATGTGGACAGCTCCACCCCGAGCGTCTCCTCCTCGGTCACCGCGCGCTACCGCAACCAGTCGGCCACCGCGCAGGTAAGTGGCGTGGGCGAGCAGTTCTTCCGGGTCAAGGGCGTCACCCTCAGCCAGGGCAGCTTCTTCGATGGCGATGCGGTCAAGGGCCTGGCCCAGGTGGCGGTAATCGACGAGAACACGCGCACCCAGTTCTTCCCCAACGGCGCCGATCCCATCGGCCAGGTGATCCTGCTCGGCAACGTGCCGGTACGGGTAATCGGCGTGGCGCAGCGACAGAGCTTCGGCTTCGGTGGCAGCACCAGCCTGGGCGTGTGGGTGCCTTACACCACGGTGATGTCGCGCATGCTCGGCCAGAGCTATGTATCCAGCATCACCGTGCGCGTGGATGACAGCACCCCGATGGATGCAGCGCAGGCGGCGATTTCCAAGCTGCTGATCATGCGCCACGGCACCGAGGACTTCTTCCTCAGCAACAGTGCCGAGATCCGCGAGACCATCGAGCAGACCACCCGCACCATGACCCTGCTGATCAGCGCGATCGCCGCGATCGCTCTGCTGGTGGGCGGCATCGGGGTGATGAACATCATGCTGGTGTCGGTGACCGAGCGCACCCGCGAAATCGGCGTGCGCATGGCCGTGGGCGCGCGACAGAGCGACATCCGCCAACAGTTCCTGATCGAGGCGGTGCTGGTGTGCCTGCTCGGCGGCCTGCTCGGCGTGGGCCTGTCGCTGCTGGTGGGCTGGCTGTTCGGCAAGTTCGCCCCGGATTTCCAGATGGTGTACTCGACCGCGTCGATCGTCGCGGCCTTCGCCTGCTCCAGCCTGATCGGCGTGGCGTTCGGCTTCCTTCCGGCGCGCAATGCCGCCCAACTTGATCCCGTGGAGGCGCTGGCGCGCGAATGATGATGGTCCTTTCTCCGCTTACCCTCGCCCGCCTTCGCCCACTGGCCCTGGCCTGCGCCACCACGCTGGCGCTCGGCGCCTGCGTCAGCACCGGGCACTACCAGGTCGATGCACCGACCGTGCCGGCCGGCTATGGGCGGGGCGATGCGGCACGCAACGCCCCCACCGAAACCGTGGACGCGCTGCCGCATGCCGCCAGCACCGATGTGCGTGACGACCCCTGGTGGCACCAGTTTGGCGACCCGGGCCTGGACCGGGTGGTCGAGCGCGCCCTGGCCGCCAACACCGACCTGGCCTCGGCCGGGCTGGCCGTGCAGCGCGCACGCCTGCAGGCCGGGCTGGCCGACAACGCCTTGTGGCCGCAGCCCGGCGGCAGCGTCGGCAGCAACGGCAGCCGCGCCATCGACCAGCGCGCCGACTGGAGCCGTAACAGCTCGGCCAGCGTGTCCCTGCAGTGGGAAATCGACCTGTGGGGCCGCCTGCGCACCCAGCGCGACATCGCCCAGTGGGAGGCGCAGGCGCGTGAGGAAGACCTGCAGAACACCGCGTTGCTGGTGGTCGGCGATGTGGCCACGCAGTACTGGACGCTGGCCTTCCTCAACCAGTCGATCACCGCCGGCCAGGCCAACCTGGCCCGCCTGGAGCGCACCCGGCAACTGGTCCAGGCGCGCTTCGACGCCGGCGCGGTGTCGCGCCTGGAGGTCCGCCAGGCCACCCAGAGCCTGGAAGCGCAGCGCGCCGCGCAGAGCGCGCTGGAGCAGCAGCGCGTGGCCAGCCGCAATGCCCTGACCGTGCTGCTGGACGGGCAGCCGTGGCCGCTGGACGAAGAGCCGCAGCAACTGCGTGATGGTGGCCGCCCGGTCGTGGCCGAAGGCCTGCCGGCCGACCTGCTCGGGCGGCGACCGGACCTGCGCGCGGCCGAGCTGCGGCTGCGCAACAGCCTCAAGACGATCAAGGTGACCGCCACCCAGTACTACCCCGCGCTGAGCCTCACCGGCAGCGTCGGCAGCGGCGCGACGTCGTTGTCCAACGTGCTGGAAAACCCGGTCGCCACGCTGGGCGCCGGCCTGTCGCTGCCGTTCCTCAACATCCGCCAGGCGCAGTTGAACACGCGCATGGCCGGCACCGACTACCAGATCGCGGCCAACGAGTTCCGTCGCACGCTGTATACCGCGCTGTCGGAGGTGGACAACGCGCTGTCGGCCCGCGAGCAGTTCGCGCGCCAGGTGGCCTCGTCGCAGGCGTCGTATGACGAGGCGGTGGAGATCGAGCGGATGTACGAAGTGCGTTACCGCGTGGGTGCCACCGACCTGCGCACCTGGCTGGAAGCGCAGCAGACCCGCCGCGACGCGGAGCTGTCGCTGGCCTCGGTGAAGCAGAAGCAGCTGATCAACGATGTGACGCTGTTCAAGGCGCTGGGCGGCAGCGCGGGGTAACCGTAGAGCCGACCGTTGGTCGGCTGCTCTACGTACCGGGTCTTCAGCCGACCAACGGTCGGCTCTACGTACCGGGTCTTCAGCCGACCAACGGTCGGCGCTACGTACCGGGTCTGCAGCCGACCAACGGTCGGCGCTACGTATCGGGTCTGCAGCCGACCAACGGTCGGCGCTACGTATCGGGTCTGCAGCCGACCAACGGTCGGCGCTACGTATCGGGTCTGCAGCCGACCAACGGTCGGCGCTACCGGCGCGCGGTTACAGACCGCGCTGGCGGACGGCTTCGAACAGGCTCACGCCGGTGGCGACGGAGACGTTCAGGCTTTCAATGTCGCCCGGCATCGGGATCTTGACCAGGCTGTCGCAGTTCTCGCGGGTGAGGCGGCGCAGGCCGTCGGCTTCGCCGCCCAGCACCAGCGCCACGTTGCCCTTCAGGTCGATCGAATACAGCGAGGCGGTGGCTTCGCCGGCCAGTCCGTAGATCCACACCCCCAGCTTCTGCAGATCCTTCAGGCAACGCGACAGGTTGGTCACCGCCACCACCGGGATGCGATCGGCGGCACCGGCCGAGGTCTTGCGCACGGTGGCGTTGACCGTCGCGGACTTGTCCTTGGGAATGATCACCGCGGTGGCACCGGCGGCAGCCGCGCTGCGCAGGCAGGCGCCGAGGTTGTGCGGGTCCTGCACCTCGTCGAGCACCAGCAGCAGGGCCTTGCCCTCGGCGGCCTCGACCAGGCCCTCAAGCTCGTTTTCGCTGTAGGTACGTGCGGCCTGGTAGCGCGCGGCAACGCCCTGGTGGCGCACCGAGCCGCCCACGCCGTCCAGCGCCTGGGTGTTGACCTTGCGCACGTCGATGCCCTTGCGCCGCGCATTCTCTTCGATCTCGACCAGCCGCGGATTCTTCGCGCTGGCTTCGATCAGCACCTCGCGGACGTTCTCGGCATCGTTCTCGATCGAAGAGGCGACGGCGTTGACGCCGACGATCCACTGGCTTTGCTTGCTCATTGCGGGGGCACGACCGGTACAGGGGGTGGTAATGGTAGAGCATCAAGGCCCGCCCTGCCCTGCCGGGCGTTCACTCCCGGCCGCGCAGGGACCGCTGCCCCCTCCGCGCCGGCCGCGTCCGCGGGCGCCCACGCGCCCCGGCCAGGGCCTGCCCGCCCCTGATCATGGCGTGTCATGGTCAGGGTGCTGGTGCGAGACCAGGCCCTGCAGCAGCGTCATTTCCGGATCGTCCTCGTCGCGGATCACGGCCAGGGCGCCCAGGCCATCCACGAACGGCAGCTTGCTCTCCACCCCGTACTGCACGGTCGGCGGCAAACGGGCCGGCGCATCGAAGGCCCCGGCGGCGATGGCCATGCCGTCGGGCGCCTCGTAGGTCAACGGCGTGCCGCAGTCCGCGCAGAAACCGCGCTTGACCAGGTTGGACGAGGCGAACCGGCGCGGCTCGCCCCGGGTCCAGCGGAAGTCGACCTGGCGCACCGACACCAGCGGTGCGTAATAGGCACCGAACGCCTTCTGGCACATCCGACAGTGGCAGATCGAACTGTCGGTCAGCGCACCGCGCACATGGAAGCGGACCGCGCCGCACTGGCAGCCGCCGCTGTACTGGGGGGTGTCGTCGGGCATGGCATGCGCTCCGATCGGTGTGTGCAGGGTGCGGCCCAAGCGGGTGCCGACCCAGGGTCGGCACCGGCACGGGCGGGGTACCGGCCGGGGCCGGTACGCGCGTCGGTCAGTACTTCTGCTTCTGGCGCTTGGCAGGCTGGCCGCGCGGCGGCAGCTCGGCCACCTCGTCGTCCTTTTCCTCGACCAGGCGGAAGTCGATCTTGCGCTCCTCCATGCTGGCCTTGAGCACCAGGATGCGCACCCGGTCACCCAGGCGGTAGGCCTTGCCGCGGCGTTCGCCGCTGAGGGTCTTGCGGGTAGCGTCGAACTGGTAATAGTCGTGCGGGAGCTGGGTCACGTGGACCAGGCCGTTGACCTTGGATTCGTCCAGTTCCACGAACAGGCCGAAGCTGGTCACGCCACTGATCACGCCGTCGAACTGACCGCCGACGTGCTTTTCCATCCACGCCGCGCGGTAGCGCTCGTCGACTTCGCGCTCGGCCTCGTCGGCGCGGCGCTCACGCTCGGAGCACTGCAGCGCCAGTGCGGCCATCTCGCGTGCCGAGTAGGTGAACTTCTCCACCGGCGCGCCGCTGAGGGCATGCTTGATCGCGCGGTGCACCAGCAGGTCGGGGTAGCGACGGATCGGCGAGGTGAAGTGGGCGTAGGCGTCCAGCGACAGGCCGAAGTGGCCCTGGTTGTCCGGCGAATACACCGCCAGGCTTTGGCTGCGCAGCAGGACCGATTCCAGCAGTGCCGCATCCGGGCGCTCGCGCACCTTCTTGAGCAGCTTGGTGTAATCGCCCGGCTGCACCTTCGACCACGGCGGCAGGCTCAGCTTGAATTCCTTGAGGAACTCCAGCAGGTCGTCGTACTTGGCTTCCGGCGGCTTGGCATGGTCGCGGAACGGCGCCGGCACCTGCTTGTGCAGCAGGTAACGGGCGGCCTGCACGTTGGCCGCGATCATGCATTCTTCGATCAGCTTGTGCGCATCGTTGCGCACCAGCATGCCGGCCTGGGTGACCTCACCGGTGTTGTCGAGCACGAAGCGCACTTCAGACGACTCGAACTCGATCGCGCCGCGCTTGGTGCGCGCCTTGGCCAGCACCTTGTACAGCTGGTGCAGGCGCTCGACCTGCGGCAGCACCGCGGCGATCTGGTTGCGCACGGCCGTGTCGTTCTCGCCGACCGCCTGCCAGACCTGGGTGTAGGTCAGGCGGGCGTGCGAATTCATCACCGCCTCGTAGAAGCGCGAATGGACCACCTCGCCCTCGCGGCTCACCTGCATGTCGCAGACGAAGCACATGCGGTCGACCTTGGGCATCAGCGAGCAGATGCCGTTGGAGAGAGTCTCCGGCAGCATCGGCACCACGAAGCCCGGGAAGTACACCGAGGTGGCGCGCTTCTGGGCTTCATCGTCCAGCGGGGTGCCGGGGCGCACGTAATTGGATACGTCGGCGATGGCCACGACCAGGCGAAAGCCGTCGGCATTGGGTTCGCAATAGACCGCGTCGTCGAAGTCCTTGGCATCCTCGCCATCGATGGTCACCAGCGGCGTACTGCGCAGGTCCACGCGGCCGCCGATCATCGACGGCTCCACCACCAGCGGCACCGCCGAGGCCTCGTTGAGCACCTCCTGCGGGAATTCGAACGGCAGCTCGTGGCCATGGATCGCCGTTTCCACGATCAGCGAAGCGGTCAGCTTGTCGCCGAGCACCGCGATGATGCGGCCGATCGGCGGGCGCCGCGTATCCGGCGCTTGGGTCAGCTCGCAGACCACCAGCTGGCCGTCGCGGGCATCGCCGGTCTGGTCGGGCGGGATCTGCACATTGCGCTGCACGCGCTTGTCGTCGGGGACCACGTAATTGATGCCGAACTCGACGCTGAAGCGGCCGATCAGGCGGGTCATGCCGCGCTCGAGCACGCGGGCGATGCTGCCCTCGCGACGGCCACGACGGTCGATGCCGGTGACGTTGGCCAGCACGCGGTCGCCATGCATGACCTTGCGCATTTCATACGGCGGCAGGAACAGGTCGTCGCCGCCCTCCACCGGGCGCAGGAAGCCGAAGCCTTCCGGGTTGGCGATGACCACGCCGGTGATCAGGTTGGTGGCCTGCACCGGAGCGAAGCCGCCGCGGCGGTTCTGCACGAGCTGGCCGTCGCGCACCATCGCGCCCAGGCGTTTGCCCAGTGCATCGGCGCGATCCGGTTCGGTCAGGCCCAGGTGGATGCCGATCTCCTCGGCGGTCTGCGGGCCGTCGCAGCGGTCCAGCAGCTGCAGGATCGCCTCGCGGCTGGCGATGGGCTGGGCATAGCGCTCGGCCTCACGCGCCGCGTGCGGGTCGATCACGTTCATGTCGGCGGTACTCGGGTGCGGGCGTCGGCGGGTCGGGATCGGCGCGCCGGTATCCGGCTTCTGGCCGCCGCGCTTGCCGCCCCGCGGCGGCGCCGGGGTGTTCATCGATTCGGGCATCCACGGTGGCAGCTTGCCGGCCTTCTTGGCGGCAGCGCGGGGCTTGCCCGACGGACCGGCAGCCTGGGGCGCCGGGGACTTGGGGGCTTTCGCGCCCCGGGTCGGTTTCTTTGGTTTCATTGGCCTCCATGGTAACCGCTGATGGTGTGCAGAACCGGTCTAGGCGGATGCAGATGCAGGTTTGTGAAGAAATTTAACAAAAGCGTTGACAAGCCCCGGCGGGATCGCCACAATTCGCCTCCTGAGTCGCCCAGGTGGCGGAATTGGTAGACGCACTAGCTTCAGGTGCTAGCGGGGGCAACTTCGTGGAGGTTCGAGTCCTCTCCTGGGCACCATGACTCAGACAATGATCAAACCCGCGCAAGCGGGTTTTTTCGTTTCTGCCTTCCCGCACCGCGCGGGTCAGGCCTGCGGGTCGTAGTAGCGGCGGGCCAGCCCCGCCCGTCCCGGGAAGTACTTGAACCACGGGCGGGCCGCATCGACCACCGCGGCCACGTCCGCATGCGCCATCAACCGCTCTACGTACGCCGACAGCGCGGCATGCGCGTCGGGCAACGGCACGTAGGCCACGGCATAGAACAGGGCGGGCGCCGCGGCGCAGTCGGCCAGGGTGAACGCCTCGCCGGTCAGCCAGCGCCGCCCCTCGAGCTGGCGATCCAGCAATGCGTAACTTTTGAGCAGGGTGGCCCGCGCCGCCGCCGTGGCCTGCGCATCCCCCTGCGCGTCCGGCTGCAGCAGCGCGGCGGTCAGCGCCTGCATCGGGGTCATGACGTAGAAGTCGCAGAACCGGTCCCAGAACCTCACCGCCAGCGCCTGCGCCGGATCTGCTGGAATCAGCCACGCACCGTCGCCGGCATGGTGGAGCTGGAGGTACTCGATGATGATGCTGGTCTCGCCGATGGGCGTGCCCTGCTCGATCAGCAGCGGCATCTTGTCCAGCGGCCACAGTGCCCGGAATGCCGCGCGCTCGACCGGGTCGCCGAGGTTCAACAGGCGCGTGTCCAGCGCGACGCCGAGCACGCCGGCGGCGATGAGCACCTTCTGGCAGCACGAAGACAGCGGATGGAAATGCAGTATCGGGGTGTCCATGGGAACGCCTTGCTGCGGGGTACGACGAGTATTTTGAGTGGCCGCATGCGGGGTCAAGCCGCGCCGCGGCAGCGCTGGCGCCACCCGGTGTCGATAGCGGGCCAGAATGCATTGACAGGCCTGCAATGCTTCCGCATAATTCGCCTCCTGAGTCGCCCAGGTGGCGGAATTGGTAGACGCACTAGCTTCAGGTGCTAGCGGGGGCAACTTCGTGGAGGTTCGAGTCCTCTCCTGGGCACCATGACTCAGACAATGATCAAACCCGCGCAAGCGGGTTTTTTCGTTTCTGGCGTTGGCTGACGTTGGACTGGGACGCCATGCCTCACGCGGCATGTGGAGCGGTGAAGCAGCGTCGCGCCAGCATCGAAATTTCCCGCGAGATGCTGTTGACACAATTTCAGTTCTCCCGCAGAATTCTCCTCCTGAGTCGCCCAGGTGGCGGAATTGGTAGACGCACTAGCTTCAGGTGCTAGCGGGGGCAACTTCGTGGAGGTTCGAGTCCTCTCCTGGGCACCATGACTCAGATAATGATCAAACCCGCGAAAGCGGGTTTTTTCATGTCTGGGGTTTGGGGTTTGTTTCTTTTTTTTTTAGAAACCAAGGCCAGTGCCTAGAGCCAGTGCGTTGCGTTTGTGCCTGCGCCGGGCTGGGCGGGGATGTGTGGGTTCGCGGGACACGCCGTGAATCCATCCGTGGAGGCTCGCGTACGCCATCCATGGCGTACGACGGTCCCGCGAACCCACACACCCCCGCCCCAGACAGTGGGCCGGTGGCCAACGTACAAGACCTAACGCGGTAGAGCCGACCGTTGGTCGGCTGCCTTGCTACCTCGCTACTTGCTGCCTCGCTACTTGCTGCCTGTTGCCTGTTGCCTGTTGCCTGCTGCTTTGCTGCTTTGCTGCTTTGCTGCCTGCTGCTTTGCTGTTGGGCTGTTGGGCTGTTGGGTTGTTGAGCTGTTGGGCTATTGGCCGTTCGCTCTTCGTCGCGCACCGACTCACTTTCAAGGGCGGGTACGGGTGGGTTGGCGGGACCGTAGAGCGCCATGGATGGCGCGAACGAGCCTACAGGGACGTACTCGCGGCGTGTCCCGCCAGCCCACCCGTACCCGACCAAGCCACGAGACATACAGACGATGCGCTGTTGCTCTGCTGTTGCTCTGCTCCGCTCTGCACGTGCTCTTCGCAGCCAACATGAAAAAAAACCCCGTCTTTCGACGGGGTTTTTCGTTTCAGCTCACCTGCGGATCAATGCCCGCCTGCCGAGGCCGCGCCCGCGCCTGCGCCGAACGGTGGTTTGGCCAGCCACAGGAAGGCGATGATCGCCAGGAAGATCCAGCCCAGCAGGAAGAAGATGTCGTTGAAGCCCATCTGCGATGCCTGGTGATTGATCATGTTGTTGAGCACGGCCGCGCCATGCTGCAGGTCGCCCTGCCCCATCGCCGCCACCTGGTCCTGCATGCCTGGCTGGTAGGCCGAGATGTGCTCGGTCAGGTCGGCGTGGTGTACCTGGGTCCGGCGCGCCCACAGCCAGGTCGTCAACGACGCCGCGAAGCTGCCGCCCAGCGTGCGCAGGAAGGTGGCCAGGCCCGAACCCGCCGCGATCTCGCGACCGTCCAGGTCCGACAGCAGGATCTGCAGCACCGGCATGAAGAACAGCGCAACGCCAATGCCCATGATCAGCTGGACGCCGGCCACGTGCGCGTAGTCCACCTGCAGGTTGAAGTCCGAGCGCATGAAACTGGTGAAGGACAGGAACACGAACGCGAACGAGGCGATCATGCGCATGTCGAACCGCGAGGCGTACTTGCCCACGAACGGCGTCATGATCACCGGCAGGATGCCGATCGGCGCCGTCGCCAGGCCCGCCCAGATCGCGGTATAGCCCATGTCGCGCTGCAACCATTGCGGGATCAGCAGCGAGACGCTGAAGAATGCCGCGTACGCCACCACCATCGCCAGCGTACCGGCGCGGAAATTGCGGTGGCGGAACAGCTTCAGGTCGACGATCGGGTCCTTGTCGGTCAGCTCCCAGATCAGGAACACCGCCAGTGCCACCACCGCCACGCAGGCCAGCACCACGATCTTGGTGGAGGAGAACCAGTCTTCGTCGTTGCCCAGGTCGAGCACCAGCTGCAATGCGCCCACGCCGATCACCAGGGTGATCAGGCCGACGTAATCCATCTTCGGCTTCTCGATCTGCTCGGGGCGGCCCTTCAACTGGCTGCCCACCACCATCGCGGCGAAAATGCCCAGCGGCACGTTGATCAGGAAGATCCATTCCCAGCTGTAGTTGTCGGTGATCCAGCCGCCCAGGATCGGGCCGCAGATCGGCGCGACCACCGTGATCATCGCCAGCAGCGCCAGCGCCTGCCCCCGTTTCTCGCGGGGGTAGATCGAGACCAGCAGCGACTGCGTGATCGGATACATCGGGCCGGCCACGAACCCCTGCAACGCGCGCGACAGCACCAGCATGCCCATGCTCTGGGCCAGGCCGCACAGCAGCGAGGTGACCACGAAGGCCAGCGTCGCCCAGACGAACAGCTTGCGTTCGCCGAAGCGACGGCTCAGGAAGCCGGTCAGCGGCAGCGCGATCGCGGTGCTGACCGCGAACGAGGTGATGACCCAGGTGGCCTGCTGCGAACTGGCGCCGAGGTTGCCGGCGATGGTCGGCAGCGAGACGTTGGCGATGGTCGTGTCGAGCACCTGCATGAACGAGGCCATCGCCAGGCCGACGGTGCACAGGGCCACGCTGGGCGGCAGGAAACCGGCGGCCGCACCTGGCGCCGACGGTGCGCCCGGGGTGCCGGGCGCGGCGGGAGCTTGTGCGGACATGGCGGCCTCAGTTCGCCTTGGCCTGCTGCGGCAGGTTGCCCTGGATGATCGTATGGATCACGTCATCGGCACTGTGCAGCTGCTTGGCGTAGACGTCGGTGTCGAACACCTGGCCCTTGGCGAACTGCGTCGGCAGCACGGTGCCCTTCTGGTCGCGCAGGCTCACTTCGGCCTTGATCGACAGGCCGATGCGCAGCGGGTGCTCGGCCAGCTGCTTGGCATCGATGGCGATGCGCACCGGCACGCGCTGCACGATCTTGATCCAGTTGCCGCTGGCGTTCTGCGCCGGCAGCAGCGAGAACGCCGAGCCGGTGCCCAGGCCGAGGCTGTCGATGCGGCCCTTGTAGGTGACATCACCGCCGTACAGGTCCGAGCGCAGCTCCACTTCCTGGCCCAGGCGCATGTGGCGCAACTGGGTTTCCTTGAAGTTGGCTTCCACCCACATCTGGTCGGTGGGCACCACCGCCATCAGCGCGGTACCCGGCTGCACGCGCTGGCCAACCTGCACCGAACGACGGGCGATATACCCGCTGACCGGGGCGACGATGCCGGCGCGGGCGTTGTTGAGGTAGGCCTGGCGCAGCTGCGCGGCGGCGGCCTGCACGTCCGGCTGGGTGGCAATCACGGTGTCATCGACCAGCGCATTGCTGCGCTCGAAGGTTTCGCGCGAACCGGCCACGGCCGCTTCTGCACCGGCCAGTTCGTCGCGGGCGTGCGCCAGCTCTTCGTTGGAGATCGCGCCGGTGGCAGCCAGGTCCTTGCGGCGGTTGAAGTCCTCGCGGACGCGCTTCAAGGTCACCTGGCGGGCGTTCAGATCCGCCTGCGCGCCTTCGACGCTGCGATACAGGCCGCGGGTCTGGCGCACGGTCTTGGCCAGGTTGGCTTCGGCCTGCTGCAGTGCCACTTCGGTGTCGGCCGGGTCCAGCTGCACCAGCAGCTGGCCGCGCTCGACGCGCATGCCGTCATCGGCGTTGATGGCCACCACGGTACCGGCCACCAGCGGGGTGATCTGGACCTGGTTGCCCTGCACGTAGGCATCGTCGGTGTCTTCGAACCAACGGCCGAACATGAAGTACCACAGCGCCAGCGCGGCCAGCAGCAGCACCACGATGACCAACAGGCCGCGCAGCAGCTTGCCGCGACGGGACGGAGCTGCCGGGGCGGCAGCGGGAGCGGATGTCTGGCTCATGGGAGGCGTCTCAGGAATGCGTGGAATCAGGGGCGGTGGCGAGCGTGGCGGTGTCGCCGGACGGGGTGAACCCACCGCCCAGCGACTGGCTCAGCCGTACCGAAACAAGGATCTGGCGGGACTGCAGTTCGGCCAGCCGCTGCTGGGACACCAGCAGCTGCTCTTCGACCACCAGCACTTCAAGGTAGCTGCCGATGCCGGCGCGGTACCGCTGCTCGGCCAGGTCGTGGGCGGCGCGGGCGGTATCCACCGCCTGCTGCTGCGCGGCGGCCTGGCTGGCCAGCGAGCGCACCGCATTGACCTGGTCGGCGACGTCGCGCAGCGCGTTGACCACCGACTGGTTGTAGTCGGCCACGGCCAGGTCGTACTGCGCGTCGGTCTTGTCCAGGTTGGCGCGCAGGCGGCCGCCATCGAAGATCGGCAGGCTCAGCGCCGGGCCCAGGAAGGCGAAGGTGGAGCCGCTCTTCAGCAACTGGTCCACTTCACTGGAGACCACCCCGCCGAGGGCCGTCAGGTTGAGGCTCGGGTAGAACTGCGCCTTGGCCGCGTGGATCTGGCGGTTGGCCGCCTCCACGCGCCAGCGCGCCGCCACGATGTCCGGGCGCCGGCCAAGCAGCGCGCTGGGCAGCACGCCGGGCAACTGCAGCGCCAGCGGGCTGAGTACGCGCGGGCGCTCGATCTGCAGGCCACGGTCCGGCCCCTGCCCGACCAGCGCGGCCAGCGCGGTGCGGGCCTCGTCGATCTGCTGCTGGGCGGCCTGTTGCTGCTGCTGCGCGGCCGGGATGCGGGCTTCGGCCTGGCGGGTCTGCAGGTCGCTGTCGATGCCGGCTGCGCGCCGTTGCCGGGTCAGGTCCAGGGTCTTCTGCGAGCGCCCGAGCTCTTCGCTGGCCACGTCGAGCAGCGTGTAGGCATAGCCCAACTGCGCATACGCCTCGGCGATCGCGGCGGACAGGTTCAGGCGTGCGGCCTGTGCATCCACTTCGGCGGCATGGCCGCTGTCCACGGCCGCTTCCCAGGCGGCGCGCTTGCCGCCCCACAGGTCGATGCCATAGCTGAAGCTGAGATAGGCTTGGCCGCTGCCGGCATAGCTGCCCCCCAGTTCGTCGCCGACCATCGATTCGGGCAGGCGCACGCCGGTGTAGCCGCCGGAGGCGGACAGGCTGGGCAGCCGCTCGGCATGGGCGGTGCCGATCTGGGCGCGGGCCTGGCGCAGGCGCGCATCGGCCGCATCCAGGCCCGGGTTGCGCTGCAGGCCTTCGGCAATCAGCGCGTCCAGCTGGGGGTCGCCCAGCGCGCGCCACCAGTCGGTGGCCGGCCAGCCGGGCTGGCTCAGGCCGTCGGCGGCCAAGGTGCGCTGGGTCTGCAGGCTGTCGGCGTCGAGCAGCGTGGCCTGCGGTTGCAGGCCGCGGCTGCTGGCGCAGGCGGCCAGCGCCAGGGCCAGCACGGACACCAGCACCGGGCGCAGCGGACGCAGCGGGGAAGTGCGATCAGGGGAGGAGGTCATGGCGTAATCAGCGAGTCACGTACACGGGTCATGAGGGAAAGCAGCTGCGCGCGCTCGTCGGAGGACAAGTCGCGCATCGCGTCGTCGATGGTCTGGTCGCCGCGCTGCTTCAGCCGGGCCCACAACTGGCGGCCTTCTTCAGTCAATACGATCTGCAACGCCCGCCGGTCCTGGGCATGCGGCTCGCGCCGCACGCAGCCCATGGCTTCCAGCTTGTCCAGCAGGCGGGTCACCGCGCTGGGCACCTGGTCCAGGGCCTGGGCCAACTCGTTGGCGGTGCACGGGGCCTTCACCGAGAGCACCTTCAAACCGAGGTAGTGGGTGAACCCAATGCCGAGGTTTTCTTCGGCCATCGACGTGTCGAGCTGACGGACCAGGCCGTCGCGCACCTGGCGCAACAGCAGCCCGAAGCTGGGAGGAGTGGATTCAGGGCAGATCATCATGGGGGCGCACTTTACTTCCAGAAAATATATTTCTCAATGGAAATATTTAATCTGGAACCAAATGCTGTGTTGCAACATCCAGAACAATGCGGGGTGGCTACCTTAATGGCCCATTCCGGTGGCCCGGTATTACAATCTGGACAATGAATAACGTTTTCAGGCCAGAGGACGCCGTTGCCCTCCCCCCTGCCCAGGTGCGGCACGACGTGCTGGACTGGCTCGAACGCGACGACGGCCTGGCCGTGCTGGGCTTCCAGATCGAGAGTGCGCGCGGGCTGGACCGCGAAATCGACTGGCACCAGCACCGCCGGGCGCAGCTGATCAGCGTCGAGGCCGGCCTGCTCAACATCCGCACCCGCCACGGCAACTGGTCGCTGCCGCCCGGCTGTGCCGGCTGGATGCCGCCCGGCGAGCCCCACACGGTGGGCATTTCCGGTCCGCTGCGCGGGTGGGGCCTGATCGTCTCGGCCGAAATGGCCCACGACCTGCCCGACCAGCCTTGCGTGGTGGCCATCTCCGACCTGCTGCAGGCGCTGGCCGTGCGGGTGACCCGCTGGGCGCCCGCGGCGGCGGCCGACCTGCGCCAGCAGCACATGATCGAGGTGCTGCTGGATGAGATCCGCAACGCGCCGCGCCAGCGTATGCACCTGCCGATGCCGCAGGACCGCCGCCTGCTGCGGATCGCCTCGCAGCTGATCGCCAACCCGGCCGACGGCCGCAGCCTGGAACAATGGGCGCAGTGGGCCGGGTTGTCGCCGCGTACACTGACCCGGCACTTCCGCGACGAGACCACGCTCAGCTTCGCCCAGTGGCGCCAACAGGCCCGCCTGGCCGACGGTCTGCGCCGGTTGTCCGATGGCCGCAGCGTGTCCGATATCGCGCACGCGCTGGGCTTCAGCAGCCCCAGCGCCTTCGTGACGGTGTTCCGCCGCCACTTCGGCTGCCCACCCGGGCGCTACCTGGCACGCAACGGCCAGCCCCTCAATCCAACGCGCGGCTTGGCATCCCCGGCCGCATCCGGATAATCGACCGCCTGCGAGGGCGACAGCCGTCGCCGTCCCTTGCCACAGGTAACAATCCCGCATGACCGATCTTGCCCGCCCCGCCTTCCACGGCTTTGAACAGCTGCCCCTGCGCGAGTACGCCGAACGGGCGTACCTGGACTATTCGATGTACGTGGTGCTCGATCGCGCACTGCCGTTCATCGGCGACGGCCTGAAGCCGGTGCAGCGCCGCATCATCTATTCGATGAGCGAGCTGGGCCTGAATGCCGCCTCCAAGCCGAAGAAGTCCGCGCGTACCGTGGGTGATGTCATCGGTAAGTACCACCCGCACGGCGACAGTGCCTGCTACGAAGCGCTGGTGCTGATGGCCCAGCCATTCTCCTACCGCTACCCGCTGATCGAAGGCCAGGGCAACTTCGGTTCCACCGACGACCCGAAGTCGTTCGCGGCGATGCGCTACACCGAATCCAAGCTCACCCCGATCGCCGAAGTGCTGCTGGGCGAAATCAACCAGGGCACCACCGACTGGACCCCGAACTTCGACGGCACCCTGGAAGAGCCGACCTGGATGCCGGCGCGCCTGCCGCACCTGCTGCTCAATGGCACCACCGGCATCGCCGTGGGCATGGCCACCGACGTGCCGCCGCACAACCTCAACGAGATCGTCAGCGCGCTGCTGCACCTGCTGGACGATCCGGACGCGACCGTGGCCGACCTGTGCGAGCACGTCAAGGGCCCGGACTACCCGAGCGCGGCGGAGATCATCACCGCGCCGGCCGACCTGCGGAACATGTACGAAACCGGCTACGGCAGCGTGCGTGCGCGCTCGACGTTCTTCAAGGACGGCAGCAACATCGTCATCAACGCGCTGCCCTTCCAGGTTTCGCCGTCGAAGGTGATCGAGCAGATCGCCGCCCAGATGCGCGCCAAGAAGTTGCCGTGGCTGGAAGACATCCGCGACGAGTCCGACCACGCCAACCCGGTGCGGGTGGTGCTGGTGCCGCGCTCCAACCGCGTGGATGCCGACCAGCTGATGGGCCACCTGTTCGCCACCACCGACCTGGAGCGCAGCTACCGGGTCAACCTCAACGTGATCGGGCTGGACGGGCGTCCGCAGGTGAAGAACCTGAAGCTGCTGCTCAGCGAGTGGCTGCAGTTCCGCGGCACCACCGTCACCCGCCGCCTCAACCATCGCCTGCAGAAGGTGGAGCGCCGCCTGCACCTGTTGGAAGGCCTGCTGGTGGCGTTCCTCAACCTGGATGAAGTGATCCACATCATCCGCACCGAGGACGAACCCAAGGCCGCGCTGATCGCGCGCTTCTCACTGAGCGACGACCAGGCCGAATACATCCTGGAAACCAAGCTCAAGCAGCTGGCCCGCCTGGAAGAAATGAAGATCCGTGGCGAGCAGGACGAACTGGCCAAGGAGCGCGACAAGATCCTGGCCATCCTGGACAGCAAGGCCAAGCTGAAGAAGCTGATCCGCGACGAACTCACCGCCGATGCGAAGAAGTTCGGCGACGCGCGCCGTTCGCCGCTGGTGCAGCGTGGTGCCGCGCAGGCGATCGACGAAACCGAGCTGGTGCCGAGCGAGCCGATGACCGTGGTGCTCTCGGAAAAGGGCTGGATCCGCGCGGCCAAGGGCCACGACATGGACCCCTCCACCCTCTCCTACCGCGAGGGCGATGCGCTGCTGGGCGCGGTGCGTGCGCGCAGCACGCAGCAGGTGGCCTTCCTGGACAGCGAAGGGCGCGCCTACTCCACGCTGATCCACACCCTGCCCTCGGCACGTGGCAACGGCGAACCGCTCACCGGCCGCTTCTCGCCGGCGCCGGGCAGCCAGTTCCTGACCCTGGCCAGCGGCGAGAACACCACCCGCTTCGTGCTGGCCTCCACCCACGGGTATGGCTTCGTCACCCGCTTCGAGAACCTCACCGGGCGCAACAAGGCCGGCAAGGCGATGCTCAACCTGACGTCCGGCTCGAAGGTGCTCACCCCGGCGGTGGTCGCCAATCCGGAAACGGACCGCATCGTGGCGGTGACCAGTTCGGGCAACCTGCTGGCGATCGCCGCCAGCGACCTGCCGGAACTGGACAAGGGCAAGGGCAACAAGATCATCGACATCCCCAAGGCCAAGCTCGCCACCGAGCGCGTGGTCGCGGTGGTCTCGGTCGGCCCGGGCAACACGCTGCTGGTACGCAGCGGCACGCGCACCATGAACCTGTCGTTCAAGGACCTGGAGACCTACCTGGGCACGCGCGCCACGCGTGGCCACCTGCTGCCGCGCGGCTGGCAGAAGGTGGAAGGGTTGGCGGTGGAATGACCGCAAGCTAACAGCGCAGATGAAAAAACGGCCGGGGAAACCCGGCCGTCTGCGTTCCCCACACCCCCACTGCGTTGCGCCGGACTCTGCCCGGCCGCATCTGCCGCGCGTTGCGCGGTTGCCGGGCAGAGCCCGGCACTACGCTACGTGCCTGGAAAACGAAACAGCCGGGAATCCCCGGCTGTTTCGTTTGTCGGCTGGCTGGCAGTTGCTGGCGGGCGGACGAGGGCTTCTGCAGCGTGCTGGCGAAAGCTGGCTGGCGAGCAGAACCCGATGACGGGGCGGTGGATCGTCACGCATCCAGGACACCGTCTGGAGAAACAGCCCCCTTGGAATCCAAGGGGGCGCGCCGACAGGCGCGGGCATGTGGAAGGTGATACGCCGGGGCCCGCGATGTGCGCAGCACATCGTGGGACTGATGCGCGCAGGCGCGTCAGTGCGCGGCCGTACCCTTCGCATCCATCTTGCTGGTCTGGTACAGCGCCAGGCCGATCCGCTTGATCAGGCCAAGCTGCTGTTCCAGCCACCAGGCATGGTCTTCCTCGGTGTCCTTCAACTGCACCAGCAGCATGTCGCGGCTCACGTAATCCTGGTGCTGTTCGCACAGCTTCATGCCGGCGGCCAGGTTGTTGCGCACGCTGTACTCGGTGTCCAGGTCCTTCTGCAGCATCTCTTCCACGGTCACGCCCGGCTCGAAGGCGTGCGGGCGCATGTCCGGGTTGCCCCCGAGGAACAGGATCCGGCGCAACAGCGCATCGGCGTGCTGGGTCTCTTCTTCCATCTCGTGGTTGAGGCGCTCGTACAGCGCCATCAGGCCCTGGTCCTCGTAGCGACGCGAATGGATGAAGTACTGGTCGCGCGCCGCCAATTCGCCGCGCAGCAGCTCCTTCAAACACGCGATGACGTCCGGATTGCCTTTCATGGGGGTGCTTCCTGGTGGATCGATGGGCGCCATGGTGCCCCATCCAGAAATCCAATGATCTAATCGGAATCACTTGCAGTTGCGCTTCGCCTGGCCTGCACATGGCCCTCACAGCCCCTACAATCCAGGGCACAACGTCAACGGGAGGCGCTGCATGCGTCGCTGGCTCACGCGGGTGCTGTGGCTGTTGCTGGTGCTGGTGTCGCTGCTCATCGTTGGCACTGTCTGGTTGCTGCGCGGCAGCCTGGCCCCGCTGGAGGGCGAGCAGCGCGTCGACGGGCTGCAGGCCCCGGTCAGCGTGAGCCGCGACGCGCTGGGGGTGGTCACCATCGATGCGGCGAACCAGCGCGACGCGATGCGTGCCCTGGGCCTGGTGCATGCGCAGGAGCGCTACTTCGAGATGGACCTGATGCGCCGCAGCGCGGCTGGCGAGCTGGCCGAGCTGTTCGGGCCGGCCGCGATCCCCGCCGACCAGCGCATGCGCGTGCATCGCCTGCGCGCCCGTACCCACGCTCACCTGGCGCACGCGGTCGGTGCCGACCCGCAGGGAGTGCAGTCCTACGTGGCCGGGGTCAACCAGGGCCTGGCCGACCTGCGTGTACGCCCCTGGCCCTACCTGCTGCTGCGCCAGGCGCCGGCGGCCTGGACCGCCGAGGACAGCGTGCTCGCCGGGCTGGCGATGTACGCCGACCTGCAGGACCCCGGCAACCAGACCGAGCTGGCGATGGCCCGGATCCGCGCGGTGGTGCCGCCGGCGCTGTATGCGCTGCTCAGCCACGACGGCAGCGAGTGGGATGCACCGCTGTTCGGGGCGGCACGCGGCAATGCGCCCTTGCCGTCGGCCATACAGCTCGATCTGCGCGCCGATCCACGCTCGCCGCCCACCGCGGCAGCCGCGCCGGCCGATCAGGACGTCAAGGGCAGCAACAATTTCGCCGTGGCCGGCGCACTCACCGCCGATGGGCGCGCGATCCTCGCCGACGACATGCACCTGGGCCTGCGCGCGCCCAACCTGTGGTTCCGGGTGCGGTTGCGCTATGCCGACGCGCAGGCCCCCGGCGGCAAGGTCGACGTCAGCGGCTTCTCGCTGCCCGGCCTGCCGGCGATCGTGGTCGGCAGCAACGGTCACGTGGCATGGGGCTTCACCAACAGTTACATCGACAACGCCGATTTCATCCCGGTGCCGGCCCACGCGCCGGGTGGCGGGGACGGCATCCGCACCTACGAAGAGCGCATCCGCGTGGCGGGCCAGCCCGACACCGTGCTGCGGGTGCGCGAAACCGCCTGGGGCCCGATCCTTCACACGCGTGCCGACGGCAGCGGCGATGCCCTGCGCTGGACCGCGCAACTGCCGGGCGCGGTGCGCCTGGATTTCGCCGACATGGCACGCGCGGCCGACCTCGACGATGCCCTGCACATTGCCGATCGCGCCGGCATCCCCACCCAGAACCTGCTGCTGGCGGACCGCCATGGCCGTATCGCCTGGCGCCTGATCGGTGCGCGACCTGACCGCGCCGCCGACTGCGCACCCGCCAGCGGCGCGGCGCCGGTAGCCGCGCAGTGCGCGCCGTGGCCGATCCGCAGCGATGCCTCACCGGCCCTGGTCGACCCGGCCAACCATCGCCTGTGGACCGCCAACGGGCGCGTGCTGGATGGCCAGGCGCTGGCGGTGGCCGGCAATGCCGGCTACGACCTGGGCGCGCGCGGCCGCCAGATCCGCGACGACCTGCTGGCCAGGGAACGCTTCAGCGAAGCCGATCTGCTGGCGATCCAGCTCGACGACCGTGCGTTGTTCCTGCAACGCTGGTGGGTGCTGCTGCGGCAGGTGGTGGCGCACAGCGACGACCCGGCGCTGAAGCGGCTGGACGTGGCCACCCGGCACTGGGAGGGGCACGCGTCGGCCAACGCGGTGAGCTACCGGATCACCCGCGGTTTCCGCGGGATGGTGCTCGACAGCGTCTCGACCGGCCTGCTCGCCCCCGCGAAGCGACGCCTGGGCGATGACTACCTGGAACCCCGCCTGGCACAGATGGAAGGGGTGCTGTGGCCGCTGGTCAGCGAACGCCCCGCGCACCTGCTGCCACCGCCGTACGCGAGTTGGGATGCGCTGTTGGCCGATGCGGCCAAACGCCTGGAGGCCGACCTCGCCGCGCAGGGGCCGACGTTGGCCGACCGCACCTGGGGCGAGCGCAACACCGCGGCGATCTGCCACCCGGTCAGCCGCGCCCTGCCCGACCTCGCCAGGCGCTGGTTGTGCATGCCCGCCGACCGCCTCCCCGGCGACCGCGACATGCCGCGCGTGCAGGGCCCGGCCTTCGGCGCGTCACAGCGCATGGTGGTGTCGCCCGGGCACGAGGCCGACGGGGTGATCCACATGCCCGGCGGCCAGAGCGGGCACCCGCTGTCACCGTTCTGGGGGGCTGGGCATGCGGACTGGGTGACGGGCGCGCCGACGCCGTTCCTGCCAGGACCGACGGTCTACACCTTGACGCTGCAACCGAGGTAGCGCCACGCCATGCGGGGCTGCCCCCACGCGGCCACCGGCTCCACGCCGCGCGCGTGCATCCGGGCCGGTCAGCGCTTGCCGCGCTCCACCCAGCTCAACAACGGGCCGGTCATCGCCGTGGTCACCAGCGCCATGATCACCAGCACGGCGAACAGGCGATCGCCGAGGAACCCCAGTTCGTAGCCCAGGTTGAGCACGATCAGCTCCATCAGGCCACGGGTGTTCATCAGCGCGCCCAGTTTCCATGCCTCCTGGCTGTCCATGCCGGCACTGCGCGCCGCGCTCCACGTGCCAAACAGCTTGCCCAGCGTGGCCACCGCGATCACCACCAGGCACAGCAGCAGGTCGCTGGCCTGCAACGCATCGCCGCGCATGCGCAGGCCGGTCATGGCAAAGAACAACGGCAGCAGCAGGGTCACCGCGAAGGGCTCGACCCGGCTGGCCACGGTGTGGCGCAAGGTGGCATTGCCCGACACCGCCACGCCCGCGGCGAATGCGCCAAACAACGCGTGGATGCCCAGCATTTCGGTGACCAGCGCACAGCCCAGTGCCATCAGCAGCATCACCAGCAGCCAGCGGCCTTCCTGCCCGGCCACGATGACCTGCCGCGAGAACCACGGCCGCACCACGCCCAGCATGAGGCCGACGAACAGCACCACGCAGCCCAGGTTGATCGCCGCCGGCACCCAGCCCTGCGCCTGTGCGGCGGCCACGATCAGTGCCAGCAGGCACCACGCGGTGGCATCGCCCAGCGCCGCGCAGGCGATCGCGGTCTGGCCCAGCGGCGTGCTGGTCATGCCGCGGTCGGCGAGGATGCGCAGCAGCACCGGGAACGCGGTGATGCTCAATGAAATCCCGACAAACAGCGCGAACCCGGTGAAGCCGATCCCGCGCGGCGCATGCGCGCCGTACAGCCAGATCGCCAGCGCCACGCCCAACACGAACGGCACCGCGATCCCGGCATGGCTGACCACGAAGGCGAAGCGCCGACGACCGCGCAGGCCGCCCAGGTCCAGCTCGGCACCGGCCACCAGCAGGAACATCAGCACGCCCAACTGACTGAGCAGGCCCAGCGAGCCCAGCGACGCGGCAGGAAACAGTGCACCGTGCACCTGCGGCAGCAGCGCGCCCAGCACCAGCGGGCCCATCATCAGCCCGGCGGCCATCTCGCCGATCACGCCGGGCTGGCCGAAGCGCCGGAACAGCCAGCCGGCGCCCTTGGCCACCAGCAGCAGCACCAGCAGTTGCATGAGGAACAGGCCCAGCGGCGCATGCAGGTGGGCGGCCCAGTCGGCGCCGAGCGAGGCGTCGGCACGGCTGACCTGCGCGGTCACGCTCGGGCCGGCATACCGCGCCAGGCCCAGGCCCACCAGCAAGGGCACCGCCACCCACCCCAGGTAGCGCCATGCCAACCCGCTCCGACGCATCCCGCCGCTGCTCTTCAATTCCATTACCGATCCCCATCGATTGAGGGAGCGATTCTACGGGGTGGCGCGGCGTACGGCAGTCCCCTTTCCACCACGGCGCGCCAACGCCGTGGTGGCCCTCCTGCGATCAGGCCAGCGCCTGCTCGTGCACGCCGGCTACGGCGCGGCCGGACGGATCGGCCATCGTGGCGAAACTGGCATCCCAGGCGATCGCCGCAGGCGAGGAACAGGCGATCGACTTGCCGCCCGGCACGGTCTCCGCCGCCGCCTGGGTGGGGAAGTACTGCTCGAAGACGTGGCGGTAGTAGTACGCCTCCTTGGTCTGCGGCGGGTTGTGCACGAAGCGCTTGTCGGCCGCGGCCATCACCCGGTCGCTGACCTGCGTTTCGGCATGGGCCTTGAGCCCGTCGATCCAGCCATAACCGACGCCATCGCTGAACTGCTCCTTCTGTCGCCACAGGATCGAGTCGGGCAGATAACCTTCGAAGGCCTCGCGCAGTACCGCCTTCTCGATCCGGCGCGCGCCCTGCGGGCCCTGCCCGACCATCTTGTGCCGCGCATCGATGCGCATGGCCACGTCGAGGAACTCGCGGTCCAGGAACGGCACGCGCGGTTCCACGCCCCAGGCCATCATCGACTTGTTGGCGCGCAGGCAGTCGTAGTTGTTGAGCGCATCGAGCTTGCGCACCAGCTCTTCGTGGAACTCGCGCGCGTTCGGCGCCTTGTGGAAGTACAGGTAGCCGCCGAAGATCTCGTCGCTGCCCTCGCCGGACAGCACCATCTTCACCCCCATCGCCTTGATCCGGCGCGCCAGCAGGAACATCGGGGTGGACGCGCGGATGGTGGTGACATCGTAGGTTTCCACGTGCCGGATCACCTCCGGCAGCGCGTCCAGGCCTTCCTCGAAGGTGTATTCGAAGCCGTGGTGCACGGTGCCCAGCGCCTCGGCGGCGATGGCGGCGGCGGCCAGGTCGGGCGAGCCCTTCAGGCCGATGGCGAAGGAGTGCAGGCGCGGCCACCAGGCCTCGCTCTGGTCGCCATCCTCGATGCGGTGGCGGGCGTAACGTGCGGCCACCGCGGCCACCAGCGAGGAATCCAGGCCACCGGACAGCAACACGCCGTAGGGCACGTCGGTCATCAACTGGCGGTGCACCGCGCGCTCGAACGCCTCGCGCAGTTCGACCCGGTCGGCCTCCACGCCTTCCACGGCGTCGTAGTCGCGCCAGGGGCGCTCGTAGTAGCGGGTCAGGGTGTCGGTGGCGCTGTCGTACCAGTGGCCCGGCGGGAACTGCGCGGCATCGGCGCAGACGTCCACCAGCGACTTCAGCTCGGAGGCCACCACCAGGCGCCCGTCCTTGTCATGGCCCCAGTACAGCGGCACCACGCCGATCGGATCGCGTGCGATCAGCACCCGCTGGCGCTCGCGATCCCACAACGCGAAGGCGAAGATGCCGTTGAGGCGGTTGAGGAACGAGGCCGGGCTGTCCTGGCGGTACAGCGCGTTGATCACCTCGCAGTCCGAGCCGGTCTGGAAGGCGTAGGGCTGGGCCAGTTCGGCCTTCAGTTCGCGGTGGTTGTAGATCTCGCCGTTGACCGCCAACGCCAGTTGGCCGTCCTCGGACAGCAGCGGCTGCGAGCCGCCGGCCGGGTCGACGATGGCCAGCCGTTCGTGCACCAGGATGGCGCCGGCATCGACATACACCCCGCTCCAGTCCGGGCCACGATGGCGCTGGCGCTGGGACAGGTCCAGCGCGTGGCGGCGCAGCGCCGGGAGGTCGTCACCGACCTGCAGGCCGAAAATACCGAAGATCGAACACATGGGAACAGCTCCTGATGATGGGGGAATACACGTATTGCAGGCATTCGACCGGCCACCCAGGCCCGGAAGGGGTAAACCCGGGCCACAAAAAAACCCGCATCGGTCGATGCGGGTTTTCTGGGGTCCGGGCGTGTTGCTTGTACTAGCCCTGGTCGCAGTCCCGCATCGGCCGCGCACGATTATTCGCGCGCAGATTGGTGCGGTTGGTATTGCTGACAGCGGTGGCCGGGAACGAGGACATGGACCGACCGTAACCGGCTTTTGGCAGCGGCGCAACTGTTGCGATGGCAACCAAACCGACCGCCGCGGGCAACCCGGCGCTGCGGGACCGGGCGATAATCAGCGCCCTTCCGCATCACCTGGCCGGCATGATCCCCCGCATCGGACGCATCGCTTCACGCCTGGCCGGCATCGCCCTGGCCCCTTCCCTCATCGCCTGCAGCAGCGCCCCGCCACGGACGCCGGCCAGCATCGTGCAGTCGATCGAAACCCAGGCAGCCGATGGCAGCTTCGAGGGTGCCTGGGACGCAGCCAGGACCTTTGAAACCTTCAACGACCCCCGCGCGGTGACGTGGTACGAACGTGCCGCCGCTGTCACCCCGTGGAGCGTCCACAACACCCAGGCCGAAGAAGCCCTGGGCCGGATCTGGACCCACGGCGAGCTGCTGCATGGCACCGGCCCGAACATCGTGCAGGGCACCGCCTTGCGCGCCTCACCCCGAAAAGCCGAGCGGTGGTACCGCACTGCCGCCGGGCACGGCAATCCGATGGCCATGCTGATGCTGGCCAAGGTCCATCGCGAACACGGTGACGCGGCCAGCGCACTGCGCTGGGACCTGCGCGCAACGATCTACTTCCACATGCCATCCGAATCCTCGCGGCTGCCACAGGCGATCGCGGCGCAGGCCGATGGCACTCTGCATCCCCTGGTCGTCGACATCCAGCGGCGTGCGCAGCGCGGCGATGCCGACGCCCAGGTGGATCTGGGCGCGATGTACGAACTCGGGATGGGCCTGCCGCGCGATGGCGTGGACGCACTGCGCTGGTACCGCCTGGCCGCTGACCAGGGCAATGTGTACGGGCAGTATTTCAGCGGGTTGCTGCTCGGCCGTGGCCGCGCAGGCGTGACGCGCGATCTGGACGCCGCCGCCGGCTGGTTCGCAAAGGCCCATGCGCAGAGGTTCTACCTGGCCGGCGAGCCCTATTGGCGCGAGCGGATCAAGGCGCCGTTCTGGACCTTCGACTGACGCCGGACATCCAGGATAACCACCCGGTAGAGCCGACCGTTGGTCGGCTGCACGTTTCGCCCCACGTGTCTGCACCCACGGCAGCCGACCAACGGTCGGCTCTACGTCGGAGGGAGCCGCGGCCTGCGCGCCGGTGACGCTGTACACACTCCGCCGCTGCCTTCAAGACTGCCGCCTGTGCCCCCCATCATCCAGAATGACCGCATGAACACCGCCACTTTCCGCGATGAATCCATCACCCGCACGCGCATGCAGGCGATCATCGCCGCGCATCCGCGTGCAGCCGTCTTCGAGGGCTGCACGTTCGACCACGGCGACTTTTCGCGGCTGGACATGGATGGATTCCAGTTCAACCAGTGTTCGCTGGCCGGCGCCAACTGGCTGGCTGCATCACTGGAAGAAAGCCAGTGGCACAAGTGCCGCGGCGGCGCGTGCGACTTCAGCGCGGCGCTGTTGAGTGACGCACGGTTTTCGCATTGCGACCTCAACAACAGCCACTGGCGCCGTGCAACGTTGTCCTCGGTGCAGTTCGCCGACTGCAAGCTGACCGGTGCGCACCTGCAGGAGGTGACCGGGTGGGCGCTGGAATTCCGCGACTGCCTGCTGGTCAGCGCCGACCTGCGCGGGCTGTCCTTCCGCAAGGCGCAGCTGGAGGGCATGGATTTTTCCGATGCCGAGCTCTCCGGCTGCGACTTCCGCGATGCCGTGTTCAACGGCGGCAGCCTGCGCAATGCGCAGACCCGGCTGACGCGCTTCGAAGGCGCGGACCTGCGCGGCAC
This sequence comes from Stenotrophomonas sp. BIGb0135, assembly GCF_024810105.1. GTDB lineage: Bacteria > Pseudomonadota > Gammaproteobacteria > Xanthomonadales > Xanthomonadaceae > Stenotrophomonas > Stenotrophomonas maltophilia_AB. The sequence goes on along the minus strand of NZ_JANUDX010000002.1, from coordinate 413,948 downwards.
CGATATCAGCGGGCTCAACGTGATGGACGCTAAGCTGTTCAAGAAGGCGGTGATTTCACAGCGCCAGGCGGCCGCGGCCCTGGCCGCGTTCGGGCTGATCGTGGCCTGACCCGGGCGTCGCGCCGGCCGATGCCGGTCCACGCCGGTGACGGCCGGGCCGACGCCGGCACCGGCCAACGGCCAACGGCCGGCGCCAGGTCTTTCCTGGCTCAGGCCAGCAGGCGTTCGATCAGGCGCTGGTACAGCGCCGGCAGCTGTTCCAGGTCGGTCACGCGCACGTTCTCGTCGACCTGGTGGATGCTCGCATTGACCGGCCCGACTTCGATGCACTGCGCGCCCAGCGGCGCGATGAAGCGCGCATCGGAAGTACCGCCGCCGGTGCTCTCTTCCGGCGGTGCCCCGGCGAATTCGCCGAGTACCTCGCGCGCGACCCGGCGCAGGGTGCCTTCCGGCGTATAGAACGGCTCACCGCTGCGGTGCCAGCCGAGCGTGTAATCCAGCGCATGCCGGTCCAGCAGCGTGGCGATCTCCCGTTCCAGCGCGGGGGCGTTCCAATGCGGGTTGTAGCGCAGGTTGAACAGCACCTGCAGCGCGCCGGGGATCACGTTGTTGGCCCCGGTCCCGGCGTGGATGTTGGACACCTGCAGGCTGGTTGGCGGGAAGCTCTCGAAGCCATCATCCCACTGCCGGGCGGTCAGTTCCGCCAGCGCCGCGGCGGCCAGGTGGATGGGGTTGCGCGCCTTGTCCGGGTAGGCGACATGGCCCTGCACCCCCTTCACGGTGAGCGTTGCCGACAGGCTGCCACGACGACCGACGCGCAGCAGGTCGCCAAGCACCGCGGTGGATGACGGTTCGCCGGTGATGCACCAGTCGATGCCCTGCCCGCGCGCGCGGAAGATATCGGCCACCCGGCGCACGCCGTCGATGGCATCGCCTTCCTCGTCGCTGGTCAGCAGCACCGCCAGGGTGCCGGTGTGCTGCGGATGGGCGGCGACGAACTGCTCGGCGGCGACCACGAACGCGGCGACGCTGCCCTTCATGTCGGCCGCGCCACGCCCGTACAGCACGCCGTCGCGGATCTGCGGGTCGAACGGATCGCTGGTCCAGGCCGAGACCGGCCCGGTCGGCACCACGTCGGTATGCCCGAGCAGCACCAGCACCGGCGCACCGTGCCCGTGCGTGGCCCAGAGGTTGTCCACTTCGCCCAGGCGCAGGTGTTCGCACTGGAACCCCGCGCGGTCCAGCCGCGCGGCGAGCAGCGCCTGGCAGCCGGCGTCGTCGGGGGTGACCGACGCGCGCGCGATCAGGTCGCAGGTCAGGGCGACGACGTCGTTCACGCGTCCACTCCGAAGCGCTGCTTGAAGCCGTTGTCCGAGAAGCCCTGGGTCATCACGCCATCGGCGCTGACCACCACCGGGCGCTTGATCAACTGCGGGTACTCGCGCAGCAGCAGCTTCCATTCGGCGTCCGAATCGGCCGCTTTGCGGTTCTCCGGCAACTGCCGCCACGTGGTGGAGGAGCGGTTGATCAGCGCGGGAAAGCCGTCGGCCTGGCGGGCCCAGTCGATCAGCGTCTCGGGCGAGGGTTTCTGGTCGCGGTAGTCGACGAAGGTGTACGGCACCTGGAAACGATCCAGCCACTTGGTGGCTTTCTTGCAGGTGTCGCAGTTCTTCAATCCGTACAGGGTGGTGGTCATGGCGCGGCGTGCAGCATCGATCAGGAAGGACGCGCTGAGGATGTCACAACAGACGTTCGGACACGACCCGGAACGGCACCTGCGGCACCCGGAAACAGAACGCATCGTCCAGCGCCACGCCCATCGCGGCCAGGTGCGGGCAGGACACCGGCCCGTCCAGCTGCAACGGCTGCACCGCTGCCAGGGCGATCGGCAGGTCGATGCGGGTCAGCGCCAGCCGGCCATCCGGGGCGACCGCCAACGCAGCATCCTGGCAGGCCAGGAACGCCATCGCCCGGGCCGCATCGCCGAAGGCGCCGGCGGCCCACGCCGCCGGAAGCGCATCGGCGGGCCGCACCCGTGCCCGCAGCATGGGCGCACTGCCCTGCCCCGGTTCGATCAGGGTGTGGCCGCCGTGCGCATCCACGGCATGCTCGAACCGCGCGGCCAGGTGCGGTTGCATGGCATCGCTCCACAGCCGCGCGCCCACCGCATGCACTACGCTGTCGATCACATTGCGATCGAACAGCACGCGCGGCTCGTCCGACCGCGCGTCGGCAGCGTCCGGCAGCACGTACCAGCGCCAGTTGCTCTGCAATGGCGACGGGAACAGACGACGCAACGGGCCGGCCAAGGCCGGCCCGAAGTGGCCATGACGGTAGGTCAGGATCGTGTAGGGGGTGCGCCCGTCATGCACGAACAGCCGGTGGCCGGGCGGCGGCGGGGGCGCATGCCGCGCCTCCACCCACCAGCTCAGGTACACCACCTCGCGCACGTCGCTGACCAGCGGCGGCACCGGCACCACGCCGGTCAGTGCGCGCCGCGCGGCGGTCAATGCCGTGCAGGCCAGGAGACGCTGCAGCCCGCGTCCCGGCCACCCGGCAACCGGGTGGCGGTAGCGCGCTGCCTGCGCCAGCGCGGGCAGCGGCGTGCTCAGTCGGCCAGGCCGCGCAGCAGGTCGTTGACGCTGGTCTTGCTGCGGGTCTTGGCGTCGACCTGCTTGACGATCACCGCGCAGTACAGCGAGTGCGACCCGTCCTTGGACGGCAGCTGCCCGGACACCACCACGCTGTACGGCGGCACCGAGCCGTAGCTGATTTCGCCGGTGGCGCGGTTGTAGACGCGGGTGCTCTGGCCCAGGAACACGCCCATGCCGATCACGCTGTGGTGGCCGACCACGAAACCTTCCACCACTTCCGAACGCGCGCCGATGAAGCAATGGTCTTCGATGATGGTGGGGCTGGCCTGCAGCGGCTCGAGCACGCCGCCGATGCCGGCACCGCCGGACAGGTGGCAATGCTTGCCGATCTGCGCGCACGAACCGACCGTGGCCCAGGTATCGACCATGGTGCCCTCGCCCACGTAGGCGCCGATGTTGGTGAAGCTCGGCATCAGCACCACGTCCTTGCCGAAGTAACTGCCGCGACGGGCGATCGCGCCGGGCACCACGCGCACGCCGGCGCGGCGGAACTTGGCCTCATCGAAACCGGCGAAGCGTGATTCCACCTTGTCCCAGAACGGCGCCGGGCGCGCGTCGACCACGGCCATGTCGTTGACCCGGAAGTACAGCAGCACGGCCTTCTTCAGCCATTCGTTGACCTTCCAGCCACCGTGGCCATCGGGCTCGGCGACGCGGAATTCACCGGTTTCCAGGCCGTCGATGACCCGGCCGACCAGCGGCTTGGTCGAGCCCTCCAGTTCGTGCAGGGTGAGCGTGGCACGGCGCTCGAAGGCGCTTTCGATGCCGAACTTCAGTTCTTCAACGCCCGGGGTGGCCGGCTTGCGCAGCGACTTGCGGGCGATGGTGGCATCGCGGCTGGCGCTGCGCTTGGCCGCGCTTTCGGCCGGGGTGGCAACGGCCTTGGTGGCCGGCGCCTGCTTCGTCGCGGCCTTCTTCGTCGCGACCTTTTTCACCGCCGCCGGCCGGGTGGCAGGCGCGGCCTTGGGGGCAGCGGTCTTCTTGGCCGCTGCGGTCTTGGCAGCGGTCTTCTTGGCGGGCTTGGTGGCCATCAGTGGGGGTCTCCGGCGTTTCGATCAGGGTCCAGGCAGGCCAGCATCGCGTCGTGCAACTGCTGCCTGGCGGATTCGGTAAGGGGGTGGTCGTGCTCGTCGCTGATCACGAACATATCTTCGGCGCGCTCGCCGAAGGTGGCGATGCGTGCGTCATGCACGCGCAGGCGCTGGTTGCGCAGCACGAAGGCCACGTCGGCCAGCAGGCCGGGGCGGTCGGGCGCGACCAGGCTGAAACGGGTGCCCGGGTTGCCGTCGCTGCCATCGCGGAACTCGATGCGGGGGGCAAAGCGGAAATGCCGCAACTGGCGCGGAATCACCCGCCGCGACGGGCGCAAGCGGGTCAGGTCGCCGGCCAGCGCTTCACGCAGGGCAAGCTCCAGCCGCTGTGCGTTGCCATCGGCGAAGCTGTCGGCCGGGGTCACTTCGAAGGTATCGAAGATGGTGTCCACCGGGCCATCCAGCACGCGCGCACGATGGATGCCGTAGCCCTTGCGGTCCAGGGTCATCACGATCGCGGCGAACAGGCCATCGCGGTCGGGCGAATGCACGAACACTTCCAGCGCCTGGTCGTCCGGGGTGATCCGACGCACCTTGACCAGGGTCTGGCCCTGCTTGACCGGCACCAGCGCCGCGGCCTGCCAGGCCAGCTGCTCCGGGCGCAGGCGGATGAAGCTTTCATCCGGCATCACGGTGAACTGGCGCTCGATGGTGGCATCGTCGTAACCCCGCTCACGCACCAGCTGGCGCACCGACTCGCGCGCCTCGGCCACGCGCTCGGCGGCCGGCATCTGGTTTTCCAGCCCGTCGCGCAGTGCACGGCGGGCAGCGAAGTAGAGGTCGGCCAGCAGCCGGTCCTTCCAGGCGTTCCACAGTTTCGGGCTGGTCCCGGCGATGTCGGCGCAGGTCAGCAGGTACAGGTAATCCAGGCGATCGCGGCTGGCCACCAGCGTGGCGAAGCGGTGGATCACCTCCGGATCGGAGATGTCCTGCTTCTGCGCGGTGACCGACATGCGCAGGTGCTGCTCGACCAGCCAGGCCACCAGTTCGGTGTCCGAACTGCTCAGCGCAAGCGCCTGGCAGAAGGCGTGCGCATCCACCGCGCCGAGTTCGGAATGGTCCCCACCGCGGCCCTTGGCGATGTCATGGAACAGGCCGGCCAGCAGCAGCAACTCCGGCTTGCGCAGTCGCGGCCACACCTCGTGCGCGATCGAGAACCGCTCGTCGGCGCGGCTGCTGGCGAACAACCCGATGTTCCGCAGCACCATCAGGGTGTGCTGGTCCACCGTGTACACATGGAACAGATCGAACTGCATGCGCCCGGAGACCTGCGCGAACGCGGGGATCCACTGCCCCAGCACGCCCAGGCGCGCCATCCGTGCCAGCGTGTCCACCGCGCGCGGACTGCGCAGCAGGGCCAGGAACTGCTCGCGTGCGGCCGGGCTGGCATCGGTATAGGCGGCCAGCTCCGGCAACGCTTCGGCCAGCGCGCGCGCGGTCAGCGAATGCAGGCCGCGCACCTCCGGGTTGTAGGCCCAACTGGAAAACAGCGCGAACACCTGCTCGATGTCGCCCTGCGGCCACGCCGGGTCGTTGGCGGCCAGGTAGCCGCGGCGCAGCGAGAAGCCGACGCTGACCGGCTCGGGCACCGCTTCGCCGTCGAACTGCTCCTCGAAGCGCTGCAGCAGCCGATCGCTGATCCGCCGCACCACGGTGGCACTGCGGTAGAAGCCCTGCATCATTTTTTCCACGGCCAGGCTTTCGAGGTCGTCCTCGAAGCCCAGGCGTGCCGCCAGGGTCTTCTGGTAATCGAACCGCAGGCGTTCCTCGGGCCGGTTGGCGACCAGGTGCAGGCCGAAGCGCAGCCGCGCCAGCGCGCAGCGCTCGCGTTTCAGCGCCGCCGCTTCATCCGGGCCCAGATGACCCAGGCCGACCAGCGCCTCCAGGTCGCGCACGCCAAAGGCGCGCAACGCCATCCAGCCCAGCGTATTGAGATCGCGCAGCCCGCCCGGGCCGTCCTTGATGTCCGGCTCGAGGTTGTCGGCGGTATCGCCGAAGCGCTGATGGCGGGCCAGCAACTCCTCGCGCTTGGCCAGGAAGAACGCACGCGGCGACCACAGGCCGTCCACGTTCACCGCCGCCTTCAACGCCGCGCGCGCGGCCTCGTCGGCGACCAGCGGGCGTGATTCGATCAAGGCGGTGAGCACGGTCTGGTCGGCGCTGGCCTGGGTGCATTCGGCGGGCGAACGCACCGCATGGCTGACCGGCAGGCCGCAATCCCACACCAGCGCGAAAAAGCGCGCCAGCCCCGATTCATGCCGACGCTGCTGTTCGGGCGCGCCGAGCACCAGCACGTCGATGTCCGAACGCGGGAACAGTTCGCCGCGCCCGTAGCCGCCCACCGCGAACAGCGCCAGCCCCGAGCCGGCGGGCAGGCAGCGCTGCCAGGCCAGCCGGATCAGGTGATCGGCCGCGCGCGCACGCAGCGCAAGCAGGCGCTCGATGCTGTCGCCCTGGTCGAAGCGGCGGTACAGCCGCGCATCGGTCTGCTGCAGCGACTGCCGTGCCAGCGCCGCCCAGTCCGGGTCGGCGACGGAGTCGGCCGGCGCGTCCAGCATCGGGCTCGCCGGCAGCATGCTCAGACCTGCGATTCGCCGGGCGAGAGGGTCAGCACGTCCACGCCGGTCTCGGTGACCGCGATCATGTGCTCCCACTGCGCCGACAACTTGCGGTCCTTGGTCACCACGGTCCAGCCGTCGGGCAGCACCTTGTTGTACCGGGTGCCCTCGTTGATCATCGGCTCGATGGTGAAGGTCATGCCCGGCTGCAGCACCAGGCCCTGGCCCGGGCGGCCGTAATGCACCACCTGCGGCTCATCGTGGTAGACCTTGCCGATGCCGTGGCCGCAGTACTCACGCACCACGCTGAACCGCTCGCCTTCGGCCAGGGTCTGGATGGCATGGCCGATATCGCCGAGCGTGGCGCCCGGCTTGACCGCGCGGATGCCGGCCCACATGGCCTGGTAGGTCGTATCGACCAGGCGCCTGGCCATCGTCGACGGAGTACCTACGTAGTACATGCGGCTGGTATCGCCGTGCCAGCCGTCCTTGATCACGGTGACGTCGATGTTGACGATGTCGCCGTCCTTGAGGACCTTGGCTTCGCTGGGGATGCCGTGGCAGATCACGTTGTTGACCGACGTGCAGACCGTCTTCGGGAAGCCTCGGTAGCCGACGTTGGCCGGCGTGGCCTTCTGCACGTTGATGATGTGGTCGTGGCAGATGCGGTCCAGCTCTTCGGTCGTCACGCCGGGCTTGACGTACGGGGTGACGATGTCGAGCACCTCGCTGGCCAGGCGGCCGGCGATGCGCATCAGTTCGATTTCCTCGGGGGTTTTCAGATTCACGCTCATGTCGACCATTATCGCCGATCCGGGGCCAATCTGAACGGGATCGGGTGGAACGCTGACAGGCGGGGTTTGGGCTGGGGGCAGTGTCAGGTTCCTGAACATATGTGATGGCAGTCACGCAACGCCAGATCGTGCCGAAAACGGCCATTGATTTTTCCTAATCTCACGGCTTCGCAACAAGTTCCTCCCTATAACCGGAGTGACCCCCGCAGTAGCAGTCCCGGCAGCATCGTGTTGTTCAGCAAGGACATCCGTCCAAGGAGCATGCCCATGCGATTCCTCCGCACGACCATACTGAGCCTGGCCCTGTCCGGCCTGGCGGCGCCCGCCTTCGCGGCCGACACCACCACCTTCAACGTCAAGATCATCATTACCAAGGCCTGCACGATCACCGCCGCGGCCGCCACCGACGTGGACTTCGGTTCGGCACTGTCCACCGCCACCACCCCGTCCAACGCCCAGGGCACCATCACCGCCCAGTGCTCGGCGCTGACCCCGTACACCGTCGCGCTCAACGCCGGCGCCAATGCCGGCACGGCCAACGACGTGACCACCCGGCGCATGAAGAACACCGACGTCAGCGTGACCGCCAACAACTTCGTCGGGTACCAGTTGTATCGGGATGCCGCCCATACCAACGTGTGGGGCACCACCACCGGCACCAACACCGCCGCCGGCATCGGCACCGGACTGGCGCAGACGCTCAATGTCTACGGCCAGATCGCCAACCCCAGCGTCAACAATGCCGCCGCGGGTAACTACCAGGACACCATCACCGCCACCATCACCTACTGAGGTCCGCCATGCCGATTTCCGCAGGGCCTGGCCCTTGGCGGTTCGGGTGCGCGGCCCTTGGCTGGCTGTGGCTGCTGATGGGGAGCGCCACCGCCGCAAGCCTGCAGGTCGCCCCTACGTCGCTGCAACTGACGCCGCGCCAGAACGCCGACGCGTTGTGGCTCACCAACAGCGGCACCACGCCGGTCCAGGTGCAGGTGCGCGTGTTCGAGTGGCGCCAGGACACCGGCCAGGACCAGCTCCTGCCAACCACCGCGCTGCAGGTCAGCCCGCCCATGCAGTCGCTGGCCGCCGGCCAGCAGCAGTTGATCCGGGTCGTGCGCAGCGATCCCACGGCGCCGACCACACAGCGCGCCTACCGGGTGGTGGTGGACGAACTGCCCAGCGTGGACCCGCGCCGCACCGGCATGCAGTTCGTGCTGCGCTACTCGATGCCGGTCTTCATCCAGCCGGCCGGCGAGCAGCCGCTCAAACATGCCCTGCAGGCGCGCGTGGCCCAGCTCGATGACGGGCGCCCGGCCCTGGAGGTGCACAACAGCGGCAACAGTTACGCGCAGCTGGCCGACATCGGCGTGGGCACGGCGGAACGGCCGCAGATCATCCATCCCGGCCTGATCGGCTACGTCCTCGGCGGGCAGACCATGCGCTGGCCGCTGGAGGTTCCGGCGGCCCGCCTGGCGGGCGCCACGTTCTCGGCAAAGATCAATGGCGAGTCGGCCCAGACGCCACTCCCCGTCGCGCCAGCGGCTCGCTGAGGCCTGCGTGCGGATGCTGCTCACCGCGACGCTGGCACCGTGCGCGGCGATGGCCGCCGACGCCGACATCGGCGCGTCCGGGGAAGCACTGCTGCCCCCGCCCACGCCGCTGACGGCCGCGCAGACGCTGTACCTTGACGTCACCCTCAACCAGACCCCGCGCGGCCTGCTGCCGTTCACCGAACTGCAGGGCCGGCTGATGGCGTCGGCGGCAACGCTGCGCCAGCTCGGCTTTTCGGCCCGGGGCGAGGAGCCGGTCGCGCTGGACCAGCTCAGCGGGGTGGTGGTGCGCTACGACGCCAGCCTGCAGACGCTGGCCCTGGACGTGCCGCTGGACCAGTTGTCGCTGCCGACCACGCGCCTGGAGCGTCCGACCGACACCGCGCCCGCCGCCGCGGCCTCGCCCGGCGCGGTGCTCAACTACGACCTCTACGGCAGCCACAACGAAGGCGGCGGCAACCTTGCCCTGACCACCGAAGTGCGCCTGTTCGGGCTGGGCAGCGGCGTGGTCGAGTCCAGCGCGCTGCTGCGCACTTACCAGGACCCGGCCGACCACCAGTGGCGCGGCGAAAGCGTGCGCCTGGATACCGCCTGGCGCCTGGACTTCCCTGATTCGGCGGTGACCCTCAGCGTCGGCGATTTCTACAGCGGCTTCGTCGACTGGAGCCGGCCGGTGCGCATGGGCGGCGTGCAGATCGGGCGCAACTACGGCCTGCAGCCGTACCGCGTGCTGACCCCCACGCCGACCTTCCTCGGCGAAGCGGTCGTGCCCTCCAACGTGGAGCTGTACGTGGATGGCCTGCGCCAGTACAACGGCGAGGTCCCGGTCGGTCCGTTCCAGCTGGCGGCCCAACCGGGCATCAACGGCACCGGCAACGCACAGGTGGTCATCACCGATGCGTTCGGCCGCATGCAGACCCTGGACTTCGCCTTTTACGGGGCCCAGCAGCTGCTCGCCAAGGGCTTATCGGACTGGTCGGCCGGGCTCGGCAAGATGCGCCGCGACTACGGCATCCGCTCGTTCGGCTACGAAGCGCCGGTGATCGGCAGCGCGACCTGGCGGCATGGCGCCAGCGACCAGTTCACCGCCGAGGCGCACGTCGAGGGCGGCGGCGGGGTGATCAATGGCGGGGTCGGCGGCTGGTGGCTGCTGGGCGGCGCCGGGGTGCTCAACGCGGCGTATGCGCACAGCCGCCTCGACGGCCTGCAGGGCGGCCAATACGCGCTGGGCTACAGCTGGAACAACCGGCGCTTCAACATCAACCTGTCCACCCGGCGCAGCCATGGCGACTATCGCGATCTGGGCGCGCTGCAGGACACCCTGCCGCCGGACATCAGCGAGCAGGCCACGCTCGGCCTCAACCTGCAGCGGGCCGGCTCGTTGAGCGCCAGCTACCTGCGCCTGCGCTACCCCGACGGCGAGGACAACCGCTATGCCAGCCTGTTCTGGTCGCGCAGCTTCGGCGACCGCTGGTCGGCCTACCTGTCCTTCAACCAGAACCTGTCCGACAGCGAGGACCGCAGCGCCTACCTCTCGGTGTCGGCCGCGCTGGGCCGCAACCGCCAGAGCAGCGTGTCGGCACAGCGCAACGGCGAGCGCATGACCTATGTCGCCGACCTCTCCCAGCCGGTGCCCGGCGATGGCAGCCAGGGCGGCCATGGCTGGCGCGTGCAGGCGCGTGGCGGCGACGATGGCGGCGGCGGGCTGGCCGAGCTGGGCTGGCTCAACCGGGTGGGCCGCTACTCGCTGGGCTACGCGCGCCAGGGCGAGTTCGACTACGGCTACGCCAGTGCCAGCGGCAGCGTGGTCTGGATGGGCGGGCACCTGTTCGCCGCGCGCGAGGTCTCCGACGCCTTCGCCGTGGTCTCCACCGACGGCCATCCCGGCATCCCGGTGCGGCTGGAGAACCGGCTGATCGGCAGCACCGACCGCAACGGCCTGCTGCTGGTCACCCCGCTGTTGTCCTGGCAGCGCAACCGGCTGTCGATCGACACCCTGGACCTACCCGCCGACATGCGCGCCGACCGCGTGGATACCTGGGTCACCCCGCGCCAGAGTGCCGGGCTCGGCGTGGATTTCGGGCTGCGCCGCACCCAGGCCTGGAGCGTGGTCCTGCACGATGCCAGCGGGGCACCGCTGCCGGTGGGCAGCAGCGTGCGGCTGCCCGGCGGACGCAGCGCGACGGTCGGTTATGACGGGGAAACCTACCTGGAAGACGTGGCGTTGCCGGCCGACCTGCAGGTGCAGGTGCCGAACGGGTACTGCCGCGTGCACGTCGCGCCCACCGTCACCGCCACCTCGCCGGGCGCCACGCGCATCGGCCCACTGCGCTGCCTGCCGGCGCCGGCGCCATGAGCGCCGCGCTGCGCCTCGCCCTGCTGCTGCTGGTCATCGTGCTGGGGGGCCACGCGGTGCCGGCGCGCGCGGACACCACCTGCACCGCCACGGCACCGACGACGCTGGCGTTCGGCACGATCACCAATGGCGCGGCCAGCCCGACCAACGCCATGACCAGCTTCACCATCACCTGCAGCACCGCCGCGCTGAGCATCCTCGGCAGCGCCAGCGTGCGCGCCTGCCTGAAAATCGGCACGGGCAGCACCGGCACCAGCGTGCTGCCGACCCGCAGCATGACCAACGCCACCGCCGACCCCATGGCCTTCCAGCTGTACACCAATGCCGGGCGCACGACCGTGTGGGGAGCCGTTCCCGGCGGCTCGCCGCCGGCGGCGATCGTCACGCTCAGCTATGCCGTCCCGCTGATCACCGGCGGCAGCGGCGCGCAGAGCGTCACCCTGTACGGACAGGTGCCAGCCGCGCAGGTGCTCTCGGCCGGCAGCTTCGCCAGCAATTTCACCGCGGCCAACGTCAGCCTGGAATACGCCTACAACGAGAGCATCATCGGCACCGCGCAGCCGCCCGCGCTGTGCACCACGGCCAGCGGCGTGAGCGGCCACAAGACCGCCGACAGCGCCTTCCCGTTCACGGTCAGCGCCAACGTGCTGCCCCAGTGCAGCGCCTACGTCACCACCGACATGGACTTCGGCAGCAATGCCGGGGCGATCACCGCCAACCTGGACCGCACCTCGACGATCGGGCTGACCTGCATCAACCGCACCGCCTACAGCATCGGCCTGGGCAACGGCCAGAACGCGCAGGGCACCACCCGGCGCATGCGCTTCACCGCACCGGACAACAGCGTCTACTACATCCCCTACGAGCTCTACCGCGATCCGGCCCGCTCGCAGCGCTGGGGCACCACCGTCAACACGGACACCCAGGCCGGCACCGGCAACGGGGCGGCGCAGACGCTGACGGTGTATGGGCGCGCCCCACCCACCACGGGCGCGGTTCCGGCGCAGGGCAGCTACAGCGATGTGATCACCGTCACCATCACTTATTGACCCAATAGACACATTTGCTCAAGCGGCTGCGATCCCGGCCGCTAACGGTCGCATCCCCCGCCTTGCGACGCCCGATGTCCCCGCGCCCGTCCACGCTTGCCCTGGCCTGCCTGCTGAGCCTTTCCGCGGGCGCCCCGACCGCCCAGGCCCGGCCCGCCGGCAGCGCCGCGCTGCGGGTCGGGGTGCGGATCATCGCCGACTGCGCCCGCGCCGATGCGTCGGCCGATCCAGCCTGCCGCCCCGCGCACCAGCGCAGCGACGGCCGCGCCCCGATTCCGGCCCAGGTGAGTGCGTTGAGCCCGCCCGCACCGCCCACCAAGGCCGGCCAGGCGCCGCGGGTCACGGTGACCTACTGATGCGATCGCTGCTGGTCGTCGCGCTGTCGGCGCTGGTGCCGTTGTCCGCGCGTGCCCTGGAGATCAGCCCGCTGAGCGTCTCGGTCCCGGCCGTCCCCGCGCACGCCGAGCTGTGGCTGGCCAATCCCGCCGGAACGCCATGGACCGGCCAGGCCCGGCTGTACCGCTGGGAGCAGGACGGCGACCAGGAGCGACTGCAGGCCGACGACACGCTGGTGGTGAGCCCGGCCCAGCTGCGCATCGCGCCCGGCCAGCGCCAGCGCCTGCGGGTGGTCCGGCTGGGTGCCGCGCCGGCGGCGGCCGAGCAGGGCTATCGGCTGGTGATCAGCCCGGGCGCGGACGCCAGTGCCGATGCCACCCGCGTCTCGCTGCCGGTATTCCTGGAGCCGCAGGCGCCGGCGGCACCGTCCTCGCGCCTGCGCGTGGCCCTGGCCGGGGGGCCGTCGGCGCCGCTGCTGCGCCTTTATAATGACGGCGATGGCCACGCCCACCTCGCCGACCTGGTGTTCGTCGATGCGCAGGGCCGGCGCCACGCCCTGATCGACGGGTTGGCCGGCTATGTCCTGCCGCGCAGCACCCGTGGCTGGCCATTGCCCGCCCGTCCCGAGGGTTACGCCGGGGGCCGTTTCCGCGCCCGCCTCGACCACGCCGGCGAGGCCGACCTGCCCGCCGCCGCTGGCAACATTGCAGGCAGCGCCCCGGGCGGGCTATAATCGACCGGATTGCTGTCGCCTTGGCGCGGCAATACGTCAACACCGGACGTCACCGGTGAATCCACACCTGCCGCCCATATCCGTGCCGGGGTGCTCCGCGAGGAGTTCGGCCACGGAAGCGACAGGGAAGCCAAACCCCGGAACCACCCGCCTTGCGGCGGACCGCCCAACTATTCCCCGTGGCGGCCGGTTCCCCATCAGGAGTTACTGCAATGCCCCAGGTCACCATGCGTCAGATGCTGGAAGCCGGCGTCCATTTCGGCCACCAGACCCGTTACTGGAACCCCAAGATGGGCCAGTACATCTTCGGCGCCCGCGGCAAGATCCACATCATCAACCTGGAAAAGACCGTTCCGCTCTTCAATGACGCGATGAACTTCATTTCCAGCGTTGCGCAGAAGCGCGGCACCATCCTGTTCCTGGGCACCAAGCGCAGCGCCCGCGAGTCGATCCGTGAAGAAGCCGAGCGTTGCGGCATGCCCTTCATGAACCAGCGTTGGCTGGGCGGCACGCTGACCAACTTCCGTACCGTGAAGCAGTCGGTTGCCCGCCTGAAGGAACTGGAAGCCGGCGAAACCGACGGCAGCTTCGACAAGCTGGTCAAGCACGAAGTGCTGGGCCTGCGTCGCGAGCGCGACAAGCTGGAAGCCTCGCTGGGCGGCATCAAGGACATGAACCGTCTGCCGGACGCGATCTTCGTCATCGATATCGGCCACGAAGACATCGCCATCAAGGAAGCCAAGAAGCTCGGCATCCCGGTGATCGCCGTGGTCGACACCAACTACAACCCGGAACTGGTCGATTACGCGATCCCGGGCAACGACGACGCCATCCGCGCTGTGCAGCTGTACGCCCGCGCCGCTGCCGACGCCGTGCTGGAAGGCAAGGCCGCTGCGCCGCACGCCGCTACCGTGCGTGAGGAAGAGTTCGCCGAAGCCGGCGCTGCCGACGAAGCCAAGCCGGCCCGCCGCGCGCCGGCCAAGAAGGCCGCTGCCGCTCCGGCTGCCGACAAGGCTGGCGAAGCCCAGGCCTGATCCAGGCCCCCGGCGGGCGCCACGCGCCCGCCGCTGCTCCTGTCCGCTGCCGACGGCGCGACGACAGGACACTGTCACACGGGCCGGCCACCATGCCGGCCCAACCCCTTTCTTTCGTGAGGAAATCCCGTGGAAATCACTGCTTCCCTGGTCAAGGAACTGCGCGAGCGCACTGGCGCCGGCATGATGGAGTGCAAGAAGGCACTCACCGAAAACGGCGGCGACATCGACGCCTCGGCCGAATGGCTGCGCAAGTCCGGCCTGGCCAAGGCCGACAAGAAGGCTGACCGCGTGGCTGCCGAGGGCATCATCGTGGCGGCGCAGGACGGCAACAAGGCCGTGCTGGTCGAGATCAACTCCGAAACCGACTTCGTCGCCAAGGACAGCAACTTCCTGGACTTCTCCAAGGCCGTTGCTTCGGTGGCCCTGAGCTCGGGCGCCGCCGACATCGACGCGCTGAAGGCGGCCAAGCTGCCGTCGGGCGAAACCGTCGAGGAATCCCGCGCCGCGGTGATCGCCAAGGTCGGTGAGAAGGTCGACGTGCGTCGCATCGTGCGCCTGGAATCGGCCAACAACGTCGCTGCCTACGTGCACGGCGGCCGTATCGGCGTGCTGGTGGAACTGGCCGGTGGCGACGCCGAGCTGGCCCGCGGCCTGGCGATGCACGTGGCGGCGATGAACCCGCCGCACAACAAGGCGGCCGACGTGCCGGCCGAGTTCGTTGCGAAGGAAAAGGAAATCGAACTGGCCAAGATGACCGACAAGGACAAGTCCAAGCCGGCCGACATCCTGGAAAAGATCATCAGCGGCAAGATCGCCAAGATCGTCAACGAAGTGACCCTGTACGGCCAGCCGTACGTGCTGGACACCAACCAGTCGGTCGAGCAGGTGGTCAAGGCTGCCAACGCCGACGTGGTCGGTTACAAGCGCCTGGCCGTTGGCGAAGGCATCGAGAAGGTGGTGGAAGACTACGCCGCCGAAGTGATGAAGCAGGCCGGCCTGGCCTGATCCACCGCGCTGTCGCTTCGGCGATGGCGGGTGATTCGCTTCAACGAAAAAACCCGGCTTCGGCCGGGTTTTTTTGTGGGTGGTTGTTTTTTTGAAGCGTTGAAGCGTTGAAGCGTAAAGCGCAGAGCGCAGAGCTGGCTTCCTTGCTGTTTGTGGTTCCGTGCGGGCTGGCAGGCTTACCCCCTGCCGGGACACGCCGTGAACCCATCCATGGGGGCTCATTGGGCGCCATCCATGGCGCCCAACGGTCCCGGCAGGGGGTAAGCCTGCCAGCCCCGACATGGTGCCGCGGACGGATGGATGGGGGACAGCGGGGCTTTGGTTCTGCTGTTGAAGCGGGCTTGGTCGATTGGTCGATTGGTCGATTGGTCGATTGGTCGATTGGTCGATTGGTCGATTGGTCGATTGGTCGATTGGTCGATTGGTCGATTGGTCGATTGGCTGAGTGGCCGGGTGGTCGGCGTGGTCGGCGTGGTCGGCATGGCTGGTTTGTGGATGGGTTGGATGGGGAGATGAGGTGTGGTTTTGGGGTGGGATATCGAGTGGTCCGGAGCAGCCGACCAACGGTCGGCTCTACCCCCATCTCTCGACGAATCCACCACCCCATCCACCATCCACCATCCACCATCCACCATCCACCATCCCCCTAACCACCCGGCGGCCGGAAAGCCAACCACCGTGCGGCCCCCAATCAACGACCAATCACTCGCCAGCCATTAACCACCCATCACCACTGACTCACCCGTCACCACCCAACACCACTGAATCACCAGCCACCACCCCACAGCAAACCGACACCCCCCACCGCCCCGGCTGTTGCCGTTGCCCTCCCAACGCGCCCGCACATTGTCGGGGGTTGGTGCGGGTGGGCTGGCGGGACCGTTGGGCGCCATGGATGGCGCCCACGAGCCTCCAGGGATGGATTCACGGCGTGTCCCGCCAGCCCACCCGCGCCGACCCAACCCGCAGCACCGCGGCGCCGCAGTTGCAGTTGCAGTTGCAGTTGCAGTTGCAGTTGACGTTGAAGTTGACGTTGACGCAAAAAAGCCGCGCGCCAGCGCACATCCCCCCACCCTCACCCCTTCGACTGGAACGTCACTTCCTCGTACGGCTGCACCACCACCCAGCCCTCGCCCGCGAAACGCATCTGCAGGCTCTCGCCCGACCCGCGTCCCACCAGCGTCCCCAGCGAAATGTCGGTCACGATCTCCGGCACCAGCGACCCCGACCAGGCCACCGTCGCGTTCGGATCGGTGAACACCGGCCCGCCCTGCGCCGTCACCGGCAGCGTCATCGGCTCGTAGTGCGACGTCATCGCCACGATCCCGTGCCCGCTCAGCTTCACGTTGAACAGGCCGCCGGACAGCATCCCCGCCACCTTCTTCATCATCGTGATCTTCGACGCCACGCCCGTCTCGAACGCCAGCACATCGTTGCCGTTGACGAAAATCGACTCCCCCGCCAGCCGCACCAGCGTCACCTGCTTGCCCGCATCGGCCAGGTACACCCGGCCCTGCCCCTCGACCTTCATCAACTGAAGGCCCTCGCCGCTCACCATCTTCTTCAGCAGCGTGCCCAGCCCCTGCTCCAGCAGCCCCTGCCGGGTGAACTTCACCCCGCCCTTGCGCGCCACCATCGAGCCGGCCTTGGCCCATACCATCCCATCGACCCGGACCTCCAGCATGTGCGGGCTTTCCAGCTCGAAAGCATCGGCACTGACGTCCTTCTCCTGGGTGGTGGACAGAAATTCCTGCAGCGTCTTGACCGCCATGTGGTGCGCCTTCCTTGTGAATGAACCGCGCATGGTAGCGCTACGCGGCCCGCAACGCCGCGCCGGGCCGCAGCCGAGCCCTCCGACCCTCCCCCTACGCCGGCGAATGTGTTACCAAGGGCGCGACGAACACACCCGCCGCGATCTGCCCGCCGGGCTTGCATGGCATGGCGCATCACCATCGTGATGCCCACGCCAGCGTGGAGCCCAGGGCAGGAATCAACGCTCAAATCTGTGACGGACTCCATGTATTCTTGCCACAACACACACATCATCCCGCCATGCCTCCCGAGCTGACAGCCGCCCTGGCGCTCTGCCGCAACCTGCCCTCGCCGCCAGGCATTGCCCTGCGCATCATCGAACTGGCGCAGGACCCGGAAGCGGACATCACCACCGCCGCCGACATCATCGCCATCGACATGGCCTTGAGCGCGCGCATGCTGCGCATCGCCAACTCGCCCCTGTATGCCAGCCGCCGCCGGATCGAGAACCTCGGCCAGGCACTGACCATGCTCGGCCTCAACGCCACCGTCAGCCTCGCCCTGGGCTTCACCGTCACCCAGGGCCTGACCGCACCGGGCCGGGGCCAGGACCTGCGTGAGCGCGCCTGGCGGCGCAGCATCCTCAGCGCCCTGGCCGCCAGCCTGCTCGGCCAGGCCCGCGGCCTGCGCAAGGCCGAGGAACTGATGCTGGCCGGCCTGCTGCAGGACCTGGGCATCCTGGTGCTGGCCCAGTCGCAGCCGGACACCTACCTGCCGCTGTTGCGCCAGGCCACCGACAACGACGCGCTGGTCGCGCTGGAACGCGAGCACCTGCAGTCCAGCCATGCCGACGTCGGCGCCTGGATGGCCGAGCAATGGGATCTGCCGCGCTACCTGGTGGACAGCATCGCGCGCAGCGAGTCGCCGGCCGCCGCCGAAGACACCTTCCAGGCCTGCGTGGCGCTGTCCGGCGCGGTCGCCGACATCTGGCTCAACGCCGACGCCGATGCCGCGCGCGAACACGCGCTGCAGCAGGTCAACGAAACCCTGCAGCTGGACAGCGCCCAGTTCGACCAGGTGCTGGCCCGCATCGGCGAGGCCCTGCCCGACATCAGCGCCCTGTTCGAAACCACCCTGTTCTCGCCCTCGCGCGTGCAGCAGTTGATCGACCACGCCCAGGAACTGGCCACCCTGCGCAACCTGCGCGAAATGCAGGATGCCGCCCTGGCCCGGCAGCGTGCCGACGAGTTCGAGGCCCGCGCCAACCGCCTCGCCGAGCAGGCCCACCGCGATGCGCTCACCGGCGTGCTCAACCGCCGCCAGCTCGAGGCCGTGCTGGAACAGGAATTCCTGCGCGCCACCCGGCACGGCTGGCCGCTGTCGGTGGCCTTCATCGACCTGGACGACTTCAAAAAGATCAACGACGCCCACGGCCACCTGATGGGCGACCAGGTGCTGCGCGCCTTCGCCGGCAAGCTGCAGGAACAGCTGCGCAACAGCGACACCGTGGCCCGCTTCGGCGGCGAAGAGTTCATCGCCCTGCTGCCCAACACCACCGAGCTGGTCGCGCTGGACGTGGTGCGCCGGGTACTGGCCAACATCGTCAACACGCCCATGGCCGAAGTCCCCGACGGCCCCCTGTTCGTCACGTTTTCCGCCGGCGTGGCGACCCAGGGGGGCTACGAGCGTTTCGCCGATGTTCAGGACCTGTTGAAGGCGGCCGACGACGTCCTCTACCGCTCCAAGAACCTGGGCCGCAACCGCGTCATCGCTCGCTCTCCGGGTACCGCCCCGGCCTGACCGGGGCGCCCCGCCGGCGGTGGCCGGGGCCCTCCCGGCCGCCGCCGCAGTGCAACAAGTTTTCTCACGGTGCGACCCGGCTTCCAGTAGAATTCCCGCGTTTTCCACGCATCCAGAGGCCACCATGTCCAATCTTTCCTATCGTCGCATCCTGCTGAAAGTTTCCGGGGAGGCACTGATGGGGGATGAGGACTACGGCATCGACCCGAAGGTCATCAACCGCCTCGCCCGCGAAGTGATCGAAGCCCAGCAGGCCGGTGCCGAAGTGGCGCTGGTAATCGGCGGCGGCAACATCTTCCGCGGCGCCGGCCTGGCCGCGGGCGGCATGGACCGGGTCACCGGCGACCAGATGGGCATGCTGGCCACCGTGATCAACGCGCTGGCCATGCAGGACGCGCTGGAGAAGCTCGGCGCCAAGGCGCGGGTGATGAGCGCGATCAAGATCAACGACGTGTGCGAGGACTACATCCGCCGCCGCGCCATCCGCCACCTCGAAAAGGGTCGCCTGGTGATCTTCGCCGCCGGCGTCGGCAGCCCGTTCTTCACCACCGATTCCGGCGCGGCCCTGCGCGCGATCGAGATCGGCGCGGACCTGCTGCTGAAGGCCACCAAGGTCGACGGCGTGTACGACAAGGACCCCAACAAGTACGCCGATGCGGTCCGTTTCGACAGCCTGACCTACGACGAAGTGATCCGTCGCGGCCTGGAAGTGATGGACACCGCCGCCTTCGCCCTGGCCCGCGACAGCGACCTGCCGCTGCGCGTGTTCGACATGGGCCAGCCGGGCGAGCTGCTGAAGATCCTGCACGGCGAGAACATCGGCACCCTGGTGAAGGGTCGCGACCCGGCAGCCTGAACGCGGCACGCGCCGCTCCCCCGGGGAGCGGCCGCTGGCGGCAGCGATAAGGCGGCCAGGCCCCGTATTCGCCTATAATCGCCCGATTACCGGTTACATCCAGGATTCGGGCGATGCTCAACGAAATCAAGCAGGACGCGCAGACGCGCATGGCAAAGAGCATCGATGCTCTGAAGCACACCCTCACCTCCATCCGCACCGGCCGTGCGTCCCCGGCCCTGCTGGACCGCATCACCGTCAAGGCCTACGGCACCGACACCCCGCTCAACCAGGTCGCCTCGATCAGCGTGTCCGAAGGCCACTCGCTGGTCATCACCCTGTTCGACAAGGGCATGATCAAGGACGTCGAGAAGGCCATCTACGCCTCCGACCTCGGCCTGACCCCGAACGTGGCGGGTACCGTCATCCGCCTGAACCTGCCGCCGCCGACCGAAGAGCGCCGCAAGGAGCTGGGCAAGCAGGTGCAGAAGGAAGGCGAAGGCGCCAAGATCGCCATCCGCAACATCCGCCAGGACGCCAACAAGGCGATCGCCGCGCTGATCAAGGACAAGGCGATCAGCGAAGACGACAAGAAGCGCGGCGAAGACGACATCCAGAAGCTGACCGACAAGTCCATCAAGGACGTCGACAGTGTCGTGGCCGAGAAAGAAAAGGAACTGATGGCGGTCTGAGCCCCATGTCCCAGGCCCCGACCACCCCGACCCTCGCGCCGATCCCGCGCCACGTTGCCATCATCATGGATGGCAACGGGCGCTGGGCGCAGAAACGACGCCGCCCGCGCGTGATCGGCCATCGCGCCGGCGCGCGCGCGGTCAACCGCACCATCGACTTCTGCCTGGAGCGTGGCGTCGCCGCGCTGACCCTGTTCGCCTTTTCCAGTGAAAACTGGGGCCGGCCGAGCGAGGAAGTCGACGCGCTGATGAAGCTGTTCCTCAATGCGCTCGACCGCGAGGTGGACGAACTGCACCGCCGTGGCGTGCGCGTCCGCTTCATCGGCGAACGCGAGCGCTTCGGCGCCGCGCTGGTCAGCCGCATGCAGCTGGCCGAGCAGCGCACCGCCGACAACCGCGCGATGACCCTGAGCATCGCCGCCAGCTACGGCGGCCGCCAGGACATCGCCCGGGCCGCACGCGAGCTGGCCGCGGACGTGGCCGCCGGCCGCCTGCTGCCCGAACAGATCGACGAGGCGATGCTGTCCAGCCGGGTCGCCCTGGCCGACCTGCCGCCGCCAGACCTGTTCATCCGCACCGGCGGCGACACCCGCATCAGCAATTTCCTGCTGTGGCAGCTGGCCTATACCGAACTGTGGTTCACCGACGTGCTGTGGCCCGAGTTCGACGCCGCCGTCCTGCAGCAGGCGCTCGACGCCTACGCCGCACGTGAACGCCGCTTCGGCCTGACCAGCGCCCAGATCGCCGCCCTGGCCACCGAGACGTCCACCCCATGACCAAGACCCGAGTCATCGCCGCGCTGATCATGGCGCCGGTCGCCATCCTCGCCATTCTCATGCTGCCCACCCAGTGGCTGGCCGCCGCCGCCGCCGCCGTGTTCCTGATCGGGCTGTGGGAATGGCTGAAGCTGGCCGACGTGGACGACACCCTCGCCCGTACCGTGCTGCTGGTGCTGAACCTGTTGCTGATGGTGCTGATGGTATGGGCCGGCGACGGCTCGCTGGTGCTGTACCAGATCGCCGCGCTGGTCGGCATCGCCTGGTGGCTGATGGCGCTGCTGTGGCTGCGCTTCTTCACCTTCGGCGCCAGCCCGAGCAGCCCGGCGCGCGCGCTCAAGCTGCTGGCCGGCACCCTGGCCATCGTGCCGGCATGGGCCTCGCTGGTGCTCATCCACGCCAGCGGCGACAACGGCCACCTGTGGCTGCTGACCGCGCTGGCGGTGGTGTGGGCCGCCGATTCGGGCGCCTACTTCGCCGGCCGCACCTTCGGCCGCACCAAGCTGGCGCCGCGGATCAGCCCCAACAAGACCTGGGAAGGCCTGGGCGGCGGCATGCTCGCCGGCCTGATCGTGGCGCTGGGCTTCGGCTGGCTGGCCGGCATCGACGGCGGCCACGTGGTCGGCCTGGTCGTCACCGCCGTGGTCACCGTGTTCGCCTCGGTCCTGGGCGATCTGTACGAGAGCCTGATCAAGCGCCACGCGGGCGCCAAGGACTCGGGCCACATCATTCCCGGCCACGGCGGCGTGCTGGACCGCATCGACGGCGTGCTCGCCGCGCTGCCGGTGTTCGCGCTGGGCAAGGAAATCTTCGGATTCTGACCATGGATGCCGTCAACGCTCCCCGCCGGGTCGCCGTGTTCGGCGCCACCGGCTCGATCGGCGCATCCGCGCTGGATGTGATCGCGCGCCATCCGGACCGTTACCAGGTCACCGTGCTGGCGGCGGGCCGGCAGGTGCAGGCGCTGGTCGCGCTGTGCGCCGCGCACCGCCCCGCGCACGCCGTGATCGCCGACGAGGCCCTGTATGCCGCGCTGCGCGATGGCCTGCGCGATGCCGGCCTTGCCACCGAGGCCCACGCCGGCGCCGCCGCGCTGGATGCCCTGGCAGCCAGCGACCAGTGCGACACCCTGGTCGCGGCGATCGTCGGTGCCGCCGGGCTGTCCTCGACCCTGGCCGCCGCCGCGGCCGGCAAGCGCATCCTGCTGGCCAACAAGGAGTCGCTGGTGCTGGCCGGCGAACTGCTGATGCGCCAGGCCGCCGCGGGCGGCGCCGAGATCATCCCGATCGACAGCGAGCACAGCGCCATCTTCCAGTGCCTGCGCTCGCGCGATGCCAGCCTGGACGGGGCCGGCGTGCGCCGGATCCTGCTGACCGCCTCGGGCGGGCCGTTCCGTGGCCGCAGTCGCGCCGCGCTGGCGCAGGTCACCCCGGCCCAGGCCGTGGCGCACCCGAAGTGGTCGATGGGGCCGAAGATCTCGGTCGATTCGGCGACGTTGATGAACAAGGGGCTGGAGGTCATCGAGGCCCACCACCTGTTCAACGTGCCCGGCGAGCGCATCGAGGTGCTGGTGCACCCGCAGAGCCTGGTCCATTCGCTGGTCGAGTTCATCGACGGATCGACCCTGGCCCAGTTGGGGCTGCCGGACATGCGCACCACCCTGGCCGTCGGCCTGGGCTGGCCGCAGCGGATCGAATCGGGCGTCGGCGGGCTGGACCTGCTGCGCCAGGGCCGGCTGGATTTCGAGGCCCCCGACAACGACGCCTTCCCCTGCCTGGGCCTGGCCTGGCAGGCGATGGCCGCCGGCGGTACCGCCCCGGCCATCCTCAATGCCGCCAACGAAGTCGCGGTTTCAGCGTTTCTTCAGGGAAAGACCGCTTTCCTTGCCATTCCAGCGCTGGTCGCTAACGCTCTGGCAACACTGTCGGTGGAGTCCGCCGATACACTGGAGGTCCTGCTGGCCGCCGACCAGCGCGCCCGCCTGATCACCCAAACCGCCATCGACCACGCCTGAATGCCCTTCCCGCCCTTCTCCAGCATCGTCGCCCATGGGTGAGTTCATCCGATCCGTCTGGTGGATGATCGTCAGCCTTGGCGTGCTGGTGACGTTCCATGAGTTCGGCCATTACTGGGTCGCACGGCGCTGCGGGGTGAAGGTGCTGCGGTTCTCGGTCGGCTTCGGCCGGCCGCTGTGGATGCGCCGCAACCGCGCGGGCACCGAGTTCGCCATTGCCGCGATCCCGCTCGGCGGTTACGTGAAGATGCTCGACGAGCGCGAGGTCGAGGTGCATCCGCATGAACGCGGCCAGGCCTTCAACCACAAGACCGTCTGGCAGCGCATCGCCATCGTCGCCGCCGGGCCGGTCGCCAACCTGCTGCTGTGCATCGCCCTGCTGTGGGCGATGTTCGTGCTCGGCCGCCAGGACTATTCGGCCACCATCGGCCGCACCACCGGCATGGCCCAGGCCGCCGGGCTGCAGGCCGGCGACCGCGTGCTCAGCGTGGACGGCCGCAGCGTGGCCACCGCGGGCGAGGCCAGCATGGCCCTGACCACCGCGGCGATGGACCGCCACGACGCCCGCATCGAGGTGCGCGACAGCCTGGACCAGGCCCACACCCGCAGCCTGCCGCTGTCGCAACTGCCCGCCGGGTTCAACGAGCGCCACGTGCTGGCTTTGGCGGGCGTGGGCTGGCTGTCCTCGCTGCAACCGGCGCTGGTGGACAAGGTCCTGCCCGATTCGGCCGCCCAGGGCGTGGTGATGCCCGGCGACCTGATCGTGGCCATCGACGGCCAGCGCATCGAAGGTGCCGACCAGGTGACCCCGCAGATCCGCACGCTCGGCGAGCGCGGTGGCCCCGGCATGGTCGAGGTGCTGCGCGGCGGCGAACGGCTGGCGCTGGAGCTGACCCCGCGCCAGGGCAAGGACGCGCAGGGCGCGCCGGTCTGGCAGCTGGGCATCGGCTTTGCGCAGGCCAGCGCCCCGGCCTATGACGCCAAGCTCCAGTACGGGCCGCTGGCCGCGCTGCCGGCGGCGCTGCGGGAAACCGCGCGGATGGCCGGCGACTCGCTGGGCATGATGCGCCGCATCGTGACCGGCAACGCCTCGCTGCAGAACATTTCCGGCCCGGTCACCATCGCCCGGGTGGCCAACGTCTCGGCCCAGCGCGGGGCCGACTGGTTCCTGTATTTCCTGGCCCTGCTGTCGCTGAGCCTGTGCATCATCAACCTGCTGCCCATCCCCATCTTGGACGGCGGGCACCTGCTGTATTACCTTATTGAGTTGGTCAAGGGCAGCCCGCTGAGCGAGCGCGCCATGGCCGCCGGGCAGTACGTGGGCCTGGCGCTGCTGGCCGGGCTGATGGGACTGGCGTTCTACAACGACATCCTCAGCCTGCCGCTGCGATGAACTTTTTCCCTTTTGTCGTCGTCTTATGCGCCGGCATCCCGCAACATTGCATTCGACTCCAACCGGACGTGACATGACGCGACTCCCCAATCGCCGCCTGCTTGCCCTCGCACTCGCCGCCGGTTTCGGCGTGCCCGCCCTGGCGCAGGCAGCCGAGCCCTTCACCGTCAGCGACATCCGTGTCGATGGTCTGCAGCGCATCACCTCCGGTACCGTGTTCACCTACCTGCCGGTGGAACGTGGCGACACCCTGACCGACAGCAAGGTCGGCGAGAGCATCCGTGCGCTGTACAAGACCGGCTTCTTCGAAGACGTCCAGGTGGCCCGCCAGGGCGACATCCTGGTGGTCACGGTCAAGGAACGCCCGGCGATCAACAAGCTGACCGTCACCGGCAACAAGGACATCAAGAGCGACCAGCTGCTCAAGGGCCTGAGCGACATCGGCCTGAGCGAGGGCGGCACCTTCGACCGCCTGAGCCTGGACCGCGTGACCCAGGAACTGCGCCGCCAGTACAACGACCGTGGCAAATACAACGTCGACATCACCCCGACGGTGAGCCCGCTGGACCGCAATCGCGTGGACATCACCATCGCGATCAAGGAAGGCAAGGCGGCCAAGATCCAGCACGTCAACCTGGTGGGCACCGAAAAGTACCCGGCCGAAGACATCCTGGAGACGTGGGAGTCCAAGGAGCACAACTGGGCCTCGTGGTACCGCCGCGATGACCAGTACTCCAAGGAAAAGCTGTCCGGCGACCTGGAAAAGCTCAACTCCTGGTACCTGGACCGTGGCTACGTGGACTTCAGCATCGACTCCACCCAGGTGTCGATCAGCCCCGACAAGCGCGACATGTTCATCACCGCCGGCGTGACCGAGGGTGAGCAGTACAAGATCTCCGACATCAAGGTCACCGGCGACACCATCCTGCCGCAGGCCGATGTCGAGCGCATGGTCATCCAGAAGTCCGGCGACACGTTCTCGCGTGCCCTGCTGGAATTCAGCTCCGACGCGATCACCAACTCGCTGTCCAACATCGGCTACGCCTTCGCCAAGGTGAACCCGATCCCGACCAGCAACCGTGCCGAGCAGACCGTCGCCATCAACATGCAGGTCGTTCCCGGCCCGCGCGTGTCGGTGCGCCGCATCACCTTCAAGGGCAACACCCGCACCTCCGACGAAGTGCTGCGCCGCGAAATGCGCCAGTTCGAGAACAGCTGGTACTCGCAGGCCGCGATCGATCGTTCCAAGATCCGCCTGCAGCGCCTGGGCTATTTCGAGTCGGTCGACGTGGAAACGCCGCCGGTCACCGGCAGCAACGACCAGGTCGACGTGGTCTACAACGTCAAGGAAACCACCTCGGGCAGCTTCGTGTTCGGCCTGGGCTATTCGCAGTCCTACGGCATGACCACCTCGGTGCAGCTGTCGCAGAACAACTTCCTCGGCGGCGGCAACCGCGTGTCGGTCGAAGCGTCGCGCAGCAGCTACCTGCAGCGTTACGGCTTCAGCTACACCAACCCGTACTTCACCGACGACGGCGTCTCGCTGGGCTACAACCTGTCCTGGCGCGAACTGGACTACTCCGACTTCAACACCGCGCAGTACAACAGCACCAACGGTGCCGCGCAGGTGGTGTTCGGCGTGCCGATCACCGAGAACGACACCGTCTCGCTGATGGTGGGCATCGACAGCAACCAGATCACCACCTATCCGGGCTCGACCCCGCAGTCGATCATCGACTACATCAACGCCGTCGGCCGCAAGACGTTCCACTCCTGGCGCAGCGAGCTGGGCTGGGCGCGCGATACCCGCAACGACTACTTCATGCCCACCCGCGGTACCTACCAGCGTGTCGGCCTGGAAACCACCCTGCCCGGCTCGACCGTCGAGTACTACAAGCTGAACTACCAGTTCTCCAAGTACTGGCCGATCATCCCGTCGCTGGTCATCAACACCCGCGCCGAAGTCGGCTACGGCGACAGCTACGGCAAGGACATGTCCGCCGTGGTCACCGAGCCGGACGGCACCACCCGCGTAGTGACCGCCTCGGGCCTGCCGTTCTTCGAGAACTTCTACGCCGGCGGTACCAACTCGGTGCGTGGTTTCGAAGACAACACCCTGGGCCCGCGTGAAGTGACCTCCGGTTACCCGAACGGGCAGCCGCTGGGCGGCTCGCTCAAGACCGTGGGCTCGGTGGAAGCCTACTTCCCGCGTCTGTTCGACAGCCCGTCGGCGCGCATCTCGGCCTTCGTCGACTTCGGCAACGTCTACAACGGCGTGGACAACTTCAAGGCCAACGAGCTGCGCGTGTCCACCGGTGTGGCCCTGCTGTGGCGCGCCCCGGTCGGCCCGATCTCGATCAGCTACGCGTTCCCGCTGAAGAAGGAAGACGGCGACGAAATCGAGCGCCTGCAATTTACGTTTGGCGGTCAGTTCTGACCGTCGAAGGTAACCCAAGGTTTGCGTTGCAAACCTCGGGGCCCGTCCTGCCTCCTTAACCCCGCGCCTGTCGGCGCGCCCCCTTCAACAAGAAGGGGGCTCTCCACCAGATGCGGTACGCATTCGCCGGGCTTTGCCCGGCGTTTTCGTTTTTGGGCGGGGAATGATCGGTGCCGAGTCGGGCTGGGCGTGATCGTTGCTCGGTACCGCGTGGGGTGCGTATCGACCCTTGCTTGGTACGAATGCCTGGGATCAACGGGAGCCGGCCATCGGCCAGTCCTCCTCGTCCGCGCTGGCACCGAATCGTCCGGGCCGTGGCGGGTCGTCCTGGCCTGGGCCGTTGGGCTGCATGGTTGCCGCCCACCAGCACCCATGGACGGGCTTTACGCCTGTCCTGGACGTGGCTGACCGCCATGAGGCCGCGCGACAGCCGCCAGGGCGCCACGCCACCACTAGCCGGCCAATGTCCAAAACCCCGACCCGCATGACCGTTTCGGCGGCGCACGGTAAACTCCCCCGGTGAATACTCCTACCTACTCCGCCCAGCAACTCGCCGAGCAGTTTGGCCTGCAGGTCCATGGCCAGGCCGATACCGCCATCCATGGCGTGGCCACGCTCGCCCATGCCGGCCCCGGCCAGCTGACCTTCCTCGCCAATCCGCGCTACCGCTCCCTGCTGGCCGACAGCCAGGCCGGGATCGTGGTGCTGCGCGCCGAGGACGCCGATGCCGCCCCCAGCACCGCGCTGATCGCCAAGGACCCGTACACCACCTTCGCCAAGATCGCGGCGCTGTTCGACATCGCGCCGTCGCGACCGCCGGGCATCCATCCGAGCGCGGTCATCGACCCCAGCGCCCAGGTGGCCGCCAGCGCGCACATCGGCCCGTTCGTCAGCATCGGCGCCGGCAGCAGCGTCGGCGAGAACTGCATCATCGGTGCCGGCAGCATCATCGGCGAGGACTGCCACCTGGATACCGGCTGCGAACTGATTGCCCGGGTCACCCTGGTTACCCGGGTCAGGCTCGGCAAGCGCGTCCGCGTGCATCCCGGTGCCGTGCTCGGCGCCGACGGCTTCGGCCTGGCCATGGACGCCGGCGCCTGGATCAAGGTGCCCCAACTGGGCGGCGTGCGCATCGGCAACGACTGCGAGATCGGCGCCAATACCTGCGTCGACCGCGGCGCCCTGGAAGACACCGTGCTCGACGACGACGTGCGCCTGGACAACCTCGTGCAGATCGCGCACAACGTCCAGATCGGCTCGCACTCGGCCATCGCCGGCTGCACCGGCATCGCCGGCAGCGCCAAGATCGGCCGCTACTGCCTGCTCGGTGGGCATGTCGGCGTCGTCGGCCACCTCGAAATCTGCGACAAGGTCGTCATCACCGGCAAGTCGGTGGTGCGCAACTCCATCCATGAGCCGGGCGAGTACTCGTCCGGCACCCCGTTGACCGACAACCGCACGTGGCGCAAGAACGCCGCGCGCTTCAAGCAGCTGGATGCCCTGGCCCGTCGCATCCTGTCTGTGAGCAAGGAGAAGGAATGAGCCACGACCAGAAGATGCCTGACATCAAGCAGATCCAGGCACTGATCCCCCACCGCTATCCGTTCCTGCTGGTCGACAAGGTCATCGCGATCGATTACGAGAAGCGGACCATCATCGCCACCAAGAACGTCAGCATCAACGAGCCGTTCTTCCAGGGCCACTTCCCCAGCCAGCCGATCATGCCCGGCGTGCTGATCATCGAAGCCATGGCCCAGGCCGGTGGCGTGCTGACCCAGTTGACCCTCGGCCGTGACGCGCAGTCCAAGCTGTTCTACATGGTCAAGGTGGACAAGGCCCGCTTCACCAAGCAGGTAGTGCCCGGCGACGTGCTGGAAATGCACGTGGAGATCAAACGCGTCATCCGCAACATGGCGGTGTACGACTGCGTGGCCAAGGTCGACGGCGAGGTGGTCGCCTGCGCCGAAGTGCTGTGCGCCGGCACCCGCGAATGACCCAGGCAGGAGACCTGCAATGAGCAACAACGCCCCTCTCATCCACCCTACCGCGGTCATCGACCCGTCGGCGAGATTGGCTGCGGATGTGCGCGTCGGTGCGTTCTGCCTGATCGGCGCCGATGTCGAGATCGGCGCCGGCACCGAGGTCGGCCCGCACTGCTCGATCCACGGCCCGACCCGGATCGGCCGCGACAACCGTTTCATCGGCCACGCCGCGATCGGCGGCGAGCCGCAGGACAAGAAGTACAACGGCGAGCGCACCCAGCTGGTGATCGGCGATGGCAATGTCATCCGCGAGTTCGTCACCATCAACCGCGGCACCGAGGGTGGCGGCGGCATCACCACCGTTGGCGATGACAACTGGATGCTGGCCTACACCCACGTGGCCCACGACTGCCATGTGGGCAGCCACTGCGTGTTCTCCAACAACACCACGCTGGCCGGCCACGTCACCGTCGGCGACTACGTGATCATCAGCGGCTTCGCCGGGGCACATCAGTTCTGCCGGATCGGCGCGCATGCCTTCCTGGGCATGGGCGCGCTGACCAATGGCGACGTGCCGCCGTTCACCATGGTGGGCAGCGACTCGCTGGGTCGCCCGCGCGGGATCAACAGCGAAGGCCTCAAGCGCCGCGGCTTCGATGCCGAGCGCATCGCCAGCATCAAGCGCGCCTACCGTACGCTCTACGTGGCCGGCCTGCCGTTGGCCGAAGCCAAGCTGCAGCTGGCCGAACAGGCCGAGCACAGTGCCGACGTCAAGGACCTGCTGGACTTCATCGAGCACGCCGAGAGGCCGCTGCTGCGATGACGGCGCCGGGCGGGCACCTTCCAGCGGGCACGACTGCCGAGATCATCGACCTGGCGACGGCGGCCGATGCCCTCGAGCGGGTGGTCCACGCGCATGGCTCGACGCGGCCGGTGCGGATCGCGCTTGTCGCCGGCGAAGCCTCCGGCGACCTGCTCGGCGCGGGCCTGGTGCGCGAGCTCAAGGCGCGGTTCCCGAATGCGGAGTTCGCCGGCATCGGCGGCGATGCGATGCGCAGCGCCGGCTGCCAGACCTGGTTCGATGCCAGCGAGCTGGCGCTGATGGGGCTGACCGAGATCCTGCGCCACCTGCCGCGGCTGTTGAAGCTGCGCGGTGAGTTCCGCACGCGGGCGCTGGCATGGGAACCGGACGTGTTCATCGGCATCGATGCGCCGGACTTCAACCTGGGCGTGGAGCGCTGGCTGAAGGAACGCGGGATCACCACGGTGCACTACGTGAGCCCGTCGGTATGGGCCTGGCGCGAGAAGCGCGCCGAAAAGATCGGGGCCAGCGCCGACCTGGTGCTGTGCCTGTTCCCGATGGAGCCGCCGATCTACGCCAGGCACGGTATCGATGCCCGCTTCGTCGGGCATCCGATGGCCGACGACATTCCCCTGCACAGCGACCGCGAGCAGGCGCGCGCGGCGCTGGGCCTGCCATCCAACGCGAAAGTGCTGGCGGTGCTGCCGGGCAGCCGGTTGGGTGAGATCGGCCGGTTGGGCGGGCCTTTCTTCGAAGCGGCCTGGCAGGTATCCGAGCGCATTCCGGGGCTGCACGTGGTGGTACCGGCAGCCAACCCGGCGTGTCGCCAGTTGATCAGCGAGCAGTTGTCGCGCTCGGCGTTGCCGGTGGCGTACTCGCACCTGCTCGATGGCGATGCCCGCAACGCGATGATCGCCGCGGACGTGGTGGTGCTGGCGTCGGGCACGGCGACGCTGGAGACGATGCTGGTGAAGCGGCCGATGGTGGTGGGGTACCGGGTGGCCGAGCTGACCTATCGGATCGTGAAGGCGCTGGGGTTGATCAAGGTGGACCGTTTCGCGCTGCCGAACATCCTGGCGGGCAAGGACCTGGCGCCGGAGTTGATCCAGCACGACTGCATCCCCGACAAGCTGGCCGCGGCGATCCTGCAGTGGTTCGACCACCCGCAACGGGCGATCGACCTGCAGGACACTTACCAGCGGCTGCACCTGCAACTGCGGCAGGACGCGTCGGCGCGTGCGGCCGATGCGGTGGCCGAGTTGCTGGCGCGCAAGGCGGCGGCGTGAGCCGGCGCCACGCAGCGGCGGCGTCGCTGGCGCTGTTCGACGGGGCGGCACTGGCGACGGTGGCGCCGCGCTATGTGGCCGGGGTGGACGAGGCTGGGCGTGGTCCGTTGGCGGGACCGGTGGCGGTGGCGGCGGTGGTGTTCTGCCCGGACCGGCCGCGCCTGAACGGGCTGGATGATTCCAAGCAGTTGACGGCGGCCCGGCGTGATCAGTTGTTCGACCGGATCCAGGAACGTGCGCTGGCCTTCCATGTGGTGATGGTGGAGGTGGGCGAGATCGATGCGTTGAACATCTACCAGGCGACGATGCTGGGGATGCGGCGTGCGGTGGAGGGGGTGGCGCACGTGGCGCAGTTCGCACGGATCGACGGCAACGTGGTGCCCAAGGGGCTGCCCTGCCCGGCGCAGGCGCTGGTGGGCGGCGACGGGCTGGACCGGGCGATCATGGCGGCGTCGATCCTGGCCAAGGTGAGTCGCGATCGTTTCATGCTGGGGCTGCACGCGCAGCACCCGGAGTACGGATTCGACCAGCACAAGGGCTACGGGACGCCGGCCCATCTGGCTGCATTGCGTTCGCACGGCCCCTGTCCGCAGCATCGGCGGAGTTTCGCGCCGGTGCGGGCGTGTTTTGAGGACGGGGTTGTGTTGGCGGGGTGATTTGGTTTTTTTAAGAGCCGGAGCTGAAAGCTACAGCTACAGCTACAGCTACAGCTACAGCCAGAGCCAAGGCCAGAGCCAAAACCTGATTGCCGGTGGTTACGGGTTGAGGGGGGCACGGTTGGGTTCGCGGGACACGCCGCAAGTACGTCCATGTAGGCTCCTTTTGCGCCATCCATGGCGCAAAACGGGTCCCGCAAACCCAACCGTGCCCCCCTTCGACAGATGATCGGTGCGCAGGGGTTTTTAGGAGCAGGTCTTGGGGGCGCTGGGAAGCAGGGGATGGGTCGATATCTGGGGATTATGCAGACGCGGAAGCTGAGTCTGGTCTGGCTCTGATTTTTATCTGGGTCTGTTCTTGGTCCGCGTTTGGATTTGGGTTTGGATTTGGGTTTGGGTCTGGATTTAGATCTGGGTTTGGATTTGGATCTGGATCTGGATTTGGGTTTGGGTTTGGGTTTGGGTTTGGGTTTGGATCTGGATTTGGGTTTGGGTTTGGATCTGGATCTGGATCTGGATCTGGATCTGGATTTGGGTTTGGATCTGGATCTGGGTTTGGATTTGGGTTTGGATTTGGCTTCAGGTGCCGAGCAACGCTCGGCACTACCTCCCCCTCCCCCCACGGGGGCGCCTCTCTCACCCCTCGACCAAGCCGCTCCGGCTCCTGGCTCCGCTCCGGCTCCTGGCTCCGCTCCGCTCCTGCTCCTGCTCCCGCTTCCCCCATGCGCCCCAGAGATGTGTAGAGGGGTGGTGGAGGCAGGGTCGCGGGACCGTCATGCGCCATGGATGGCGCATGGCGAGCCTACAGGGACGTACTTGCGGCGTGTCCCGCGACCCTGCCTCCGCCACCCCACCCTCAGCACCAGCACAAGACAGGCGCCGTTGCCGTTGCTTTTGCAGTTGCAGTTGCAGTTGCAGTTGCAGTTGCCGTCAGCCAATCGCCCCAGCACCCGCAAAACCAACCCTGAAACCTGAACCCACCCCGCAACGCCCGCCCCCCGACCTGGCCTGTCAAGCCTTGTCCGCCCCCGCCCGCGCCGCTACCCTGACCGGGCATTACATTGGCCCGGCATGTCCACTTCCCGTTTCGTACATCTCCACGTCCACACCGAGTTTTCGCTGGCGGATTCGACCATCCGTGTCCCCGCGAAGCCGGATCAGGCTGACCCGAAGAAAGCCAAGCAGGCCAACCTGCTCAGCCGTGCGGTCGAACTGAAACTGCCCGCGCTGGCAGTGACCGACCTCAACAACCTGTTCGCGCTGGTCAAGTTCTACAAGTCCGCCGAAACCGTTGGCATCAAACCGATCGCCGGTGCCGACATCATGATCGCCGAAGAGGGCATGACCCCCTGGCGCATGACCCTGCTCTGCCGCGATCGCGACGGCTACCTCAGCCTGTCCCGCCTGCTCACCCGCGCCTGGATGGAAGGCCATCGCCCCGAGGGCGGCGTCGCCGTGCATCCGGAGTGGCTCAAGGCAGGGTGCCACAACCTCTTTGCGCTCGCCGGCCGCGACAGCCTCGCCGGCCGCCTGGCCGGCGAAGGCCGCCACGACCTGGCCGAACAGCAGCTCGCCGACTGGCAGCGCGTATTCGGCGATGGCCTGCACCTGGAGCTCACCCGCACCGGGCGCGATGGCGAAGAAGCCTTCAACCAGTTTGCCCTCCTCGCCGCCGGCCAACGCGGCCTGCCGGTCGTTGCCAGCAACGACGTGCGCTTCCTGCAGCCGGAGGATTTCGCCGCCCACGAAGCACGCGTCTGCATCTCGTCCGGCCGCGTCCTCGACGACCCCAAGCGCCCGCGCGACTACAGCGACCAGCAGTACCTCAAGTCCGCCGAGGACATGTGCGCCCTGTTCGCCGACATCCCCGATGCGATCGACAACACCCTCGCACTGGCCGAGCGCTGCAACATCGAGATGCGCCTGGGCACCTATTTCCTGCCCAACTACCCGGTGCCCGAAGAGGAGACCCTCGACAGCTGGATCTGCGCCGAGTCGCGCAGGGGCCTGGAAGCGCGCCTGGAAAAGAACCCGCTCGCCGAAGGCAAGACCCGCGCCGACTACTTCGAGCGTCTGGAATTCGAGCTGGCCACCATCATCAAGATGGGCTTCCCCGGCTACTTCCTGATCGTGGCCGACTTCATCCAGTGGGGAAAGAACCAGGGCATCCCGATCGGCCCCGGCCGTGGCTCCGGTGCCGGTTCGCTGGTCGCCTGGGCGCTGCAGATCACCGACCTCGACCCGATCCCGTACAACCTGCTGTTCGAGCGGTTCCTCAACCCCGAACGCGTGTCGATGCCCGACTTCGACATCGACTTCTGCATGGACCGTCGCGACGAAGTCATCGACTACGTCGCGCGCAAGTACGGCCGCGAACGCGTCAGCCAGATCATCACCTACGGCACCATGGCCGCCAAGGCCGTGGTCCGTGACTCCGGCCGCGTGCTCGGCTTCCCGTATGGCCTGGTCGACGGCGTCTCCAAGCTGATTCCCAACATCCTGGGCATCTCGCTCAAGGACGCGATGGGCGAAGGCAAGGACTCGGAAATGGCCTCGCCGGAGCTGATCCAGCGCTACCAGAACGAGGACGACGTCCGCGACCTGATCGACCTGGCCCGCCAGCTCGAAGACCTCACCCGCAATGCCGGCAAGCACGCCGGCGGCGTGGTGATCGCGCCCGAACCGCTGGCCGAATTCTGCCCGCTGTTCGCCGAACACGATGAAGGCGGCCGCGGCCGCAACCCGGTCACCCAGTTCGACAAGAACGACGTCGAAGAGATCGGCCTGGTCAAGTTCGACTTCCTCGGCCTGCGCACGCTGACCATCATCGACTGGGCGGTCAAGGCGATCAACAAGCGCCACGAGCGCGCCGGCATCCCGCCGGTGGACATCACCGCGCTGCCGCTCGACGACGTGGCCACCTACAAGGACATCTTCGCCAACGGCAATACCGGCGCGGTGTTCCAGTTCGAATCCTCGGGCATGCGCCGCCTGCTCAAGGACGCGCGCCCCGACCGCTTCGAAGACCTGATCGCGCTGGTGTCGCTGTATCGCCCCGGCCCGATGGACCTGATTCCCTCCTTCAACGCGCGTAAGCACGGCCAGG
Organism: Stenotrophomonas sp. BIGb0135; assembly: GCF_024810105.1. Taxonomy (GTDB): domain Bacteria; phylum Pseudomonadota; class Gammaproteobacteria; order Xanthomonadales; family Xanthomonadaceae; genus Stenotrophomonas; species Stenotrophomonas maltophilia_AB. Next base: position 379,257 of record NZ_JANUDX010000002.1, on the reverse strand, counting down.
AAGAAATCATCTACCCCGATCCGCGCACCGAAGCGATCCTGAAAGACACCTACGGCATCATGGTGTACCAGGAGCAGGTGATGCAGATGGCGCAGATCGTGGGCGGCTATTCGCTCGGCGGCGCCGACCTGCTGCGCCGCGCGATGGGCAAGAAGGTGCCGGCCGAAATGGCCAAGCACCGCGAGATCTTTCGCGAAGGCGCGGCCAAGGACGGCGTGGGCGAAGCCAAGGCCGACGCCATCTTCGACCTGATGGAGAAGTTCGCCGGCTACGGTTTCAACAAGTCCCACGCCGCCGCCTACGCGCTGGTCAGCTACCAGACCGCCTGGCTCAAGCGCCACTACCCGGCCGAGTTCATGGCGGCCACGCTGTCCTCGGACATGGACAACACCGACAAGGTGGTCGGCTTCCTGGCCGAGGTGCGCAACCTCGGCCTGACCGTGCTGCCGCCGCGGGTGAACGAGTCCGCGTACATGTTCGAAGCGTCCAGTGCCGACACCATCGTGTACGGCCTCGGCGCGATCAAGGGCGTCGGCCAGGGTGCCTGCGAGGCGATCGTGGAGGAACGCCAGCGTGGCGGCCGCTACGCCTCGCTGCTGGATTTCTGCATGCGGTCGGAGTCGGGCAAGCTCAACCGGCGCACGCTGGAAGCGATGATCAACTGCGGCGCGATGGACGGGCTCGGCAAGAACCGCGCATCGCTCATGCTGCAGCTGCCTGAAGTGCTCAAGGCCACCGACCAGATGGCGCGCGAGAAGGCCTCCGGCCAGAACTCGCTGTTCGGCGCGCCCGACCCGGTGACCACCGCGATGCAGCTGGAACTGCCCGAGGCCAAAGAGTGGGCGTTGGGCCAGCTGCTGGAAGGCGAACGCGAAACGCTGGGGTTCTACCTCAGCGGCCACCCGTTCGACCCGTACGCCGATGACGTCAAGGAGCTGGTCGGCACCGACCTGGGCATGCTTGAGAAGCTGATTCCGCCGGCGCGCCCGAGCAAGGATGGCGAGAAGCGGGCCTGGCGCCAGGAGACCCCGGTGATCCTGGCCGGTCTGGTCGTGGGCGTGCGCCGCAAGGGCGAAAGCCAGATCTTCATGCAGCTCGAAGATGGCAAGGGCCGCGTGGAGTGCAGCGCGTTCACCGATGGCCTGGCCGAGTTCGGCCACCTGATGACCAAGGACCGCATCCTGGTGGTCAAGGGCGGCCTGCGCGAGGACGAGTTCAACGGCGGCTACGCCCTGCGCATCCGCCAGGTCTGGGACTACGAAGACATCTGCGCCAACTACGCCACGCGCCTGTCGCTGCGGCTGGACCTGCGCCAGGACAGCGCGGTGTGGACCCGTGTCAACGCGCTGCTCGACCGCCACCGCCCGGGCCGCACGCCCCTGCGCCTGGACCTGCTGCTCGGTTCCGAACAGGGACCGGTGGCCGGCATGCTCGACGTGGCCGGCGATATCGCCGTGCGCGTGGACAGCCACCTGGTCGACGCGCTGCGCGCCGACCCCGCCGTGCGCACGCTGAAGGTGCGCTACAGCCCACCGTGGGCAAACTGACCCGCGCCATCCGTTCGACAGGTACCGTGTTTTGATCAAGCGTTTCGCCGTGCTGCTGCTTGCAGCCGTTGCCATTGCCGGCTGCTCCAGCCCGTCCCAGACCTTCGAGATCGACAACCCGGGCGACGTGCCGCTCACCCTGCGTATCGACGGCAACGAACTGCCGATCGCCGCGCACGCCTCGCGCCCGGTCAAGCTCAAGCCCGGCGAGCACCACCTGCAGAGCCCGGCACTGGGCGATGTGCGGTTCATCGTCTACGCCCGCGGCAAGGGCGGCCTGATCAACCCGACGCTGGCCGAGTACGTGATCGCCAGCGAGATCTACGTGACCGACCCGGACAAGCTCAAGCACTTCGGCACCCCCAACCAGCACATCGAGCTGGGCGGCGTGGGCTTCGACGGGCCCTACAGCACGACCCACGCGTTGTTCATCGACCAGGCCTGGAGCTTCGGCGTGCGCGAACCGTTCCCCGACGAACAGACCGTGGCGCACGTCGACGCGACCGGCGGGCGGATCAGCACCAAGATCTTCACCGCCCCGGACTTCATCGCCTATGTCGAGGCCAGCCGCGGCGAGCCGGGGGCCTACCGCCGCCAGCAGCCGGCCGGCTACCAGGCCCCGGTCTTCACGCTGGAGGCGGCGCCGGCCGCCTTGCCCGCGCTGGCCCCGGCCTTCGAGGCCCATGCCGCCCCGCTGCGCGAGCTGTACGCGCGCTACCTGAAGGCCACCACCGCCGACGCCCAGCTGCATCTGCAGCAGGAGGCCTTCCAGGCACAGATGGCCTTCACCGCCGCCACCGCACGCCTCGGCGCCGATCTGCCGGTGGAGGCCAACACGGGCTACAACACCTTCGTGCAGACCCGCGCCACCCTGATGGGCAGCGCCGCCCTGGTCGTGCCCTGAGCTGACTGGCGCCCCCCGCCCCGCTGCGCTACCGTCGGTTTCCAGACGACGGCGTACGGGGCATTTCGGCGCATTCGGCTACACTTTCCCTCTTTTCTTCACGACGGTTTCCGATGAATCCGAACTACCTCGACTTCGAGCAACCCATCGCTGATCTGGAGGCGAAGATCCAGGAACTGCGCAGCGCCAGCGCCGGCCCTGCGGTCAATGTCGAGGCCGAGGTGAACGCCCTGCAGGACAAGCTGCGGGTACGTACCGCGCAGATCTTCCGCAACCTGTCCTCCTGGCAGGTCCTGCAGCTGGCCCGGCATCCCTCGCGCCCGTACACCGCCGACTACATCCGCATCATCTGCGATGAGTTCCAGGAACTGGCCGGCGACCGTGCCTTCGCCGACGACAAGGCGATCATGGGTGGCCTGGCCCGCATCGGCGGCCGCTCGGTGATGCTGATCGGCCACCAGAAGGGCCGCGACACCAAGGAAAAGATCAAGCGCAACTTCGGCATGCCCAAGCCGGAGGGCTACCGCAAGGCGCTGCGCCTGATGAAGATGGCCGAACGCTTCGGCCTGCCGGTGCTGACCCTGATCGACACCGCCGGCGCCTGGCCGGGCATCGATGCCGAATCGCGCGGCCAGTCCGAAGCGATCGCGCGCAACCTGCTGGAGATGGCCGAGCTGAAGGTGCCGGTGATCTGCACGGTGATCGGCGAAGGCGGCTCCGGTGGCGCCCTCGCCCTGGGCGTGGGCGACCGCACCGTGATGCTGGAATACAGCGTGTACTCCACGATCACCCCCGAAGGCTGCGCCTCGATCCTGTGGAAGGACGCGGGCAAGGCCAAGGACGCGGCCGAGCAGCTGGGCATGACCGCCCCGCGCCTGAAGGGCCTGGGCCTGATCGACAAGGTCGTGCGCGAGCCGACCGGCGGTGCGCACCGCAACCCGAACCAGATGGGCAAGCGCCTCAAGGCCGTACTGCTCAACGAGTTGGACGCGCTGCAGAAGCTGTCGGTGGACGAACTGCTGGCCAGGCGCTACACCCGCCTGCGCAGCTACGGCACCTACGAAACGGTCTGAGCCACCCCAGCAGTGCGCCACGAAAAAGCCGGACGCCAACGCGCCCGGCTTTTTCATGCGCGGCCCCATGCGCGGGCCCACCATGTGCGACACCCGTGCCCGGCCCCATGCGCGGGCCCCCATGCCCGGCCCCCATACCTGATCGGCTATCGCCGTGCCCTACCCAAGGCAGCCGACCAACGGTCGGCTCTACCGATCCGGCGTCGCCCTCACGGGCGCAGCAGCACCTCGCCGTTGCGGCCCGGCTCGAGGCGGGCCTTGGCGGAATCGGCCATCTCATCCAGTAAATCCAACGGGCCCACCAAGCGCGGCCCCCATGATCGGCCACGTGCCCGGGCCCCCTGCGCGGCCCACCATGCGCGACCCCCATGCGCGGCCCACCATACGCGGGCCCCATGCGCGACCCCCATGCCCGGCCTCGTACGCGGCCTAATGCCCGGCCCCGATGCGCGGCCCCGTAGAGCCGACCGTTGGTCGGCTGCCGTTGCCGTTGCCGTTGCCGTCACCGCAGCCGTCGCGGCGACCCAACCGCTAACGCGGCCGGCACCGCCCCGCCCGCCCCTCAGAATGGCTTGGCAATCACCAGCCACACCACGCCAATGAACAGCACCAGCGGCAGCTCGTTGAACCAGCGCAGCGCGCGCGAGGACGGCAGCGGGCGGCCGCGCACGTTGCCCTTGAGCAGGCGCCCGGTCCACGAGTAGTACACCAGCAGCAGCACCACCAGCCCCAGCTTGGCGTGCAGCCACGCGGCCGCCCCCGGCGCGACCATGGTCGGGAAATCCGGGATCACCTTGTAGCCCAGCCACAGCACCAGGCCCAGGATCAATGCGATGCCGAACATCATGTGGCCGAACCGGTACAGGCGCAGGCCCATCAACTGCAGCCGCTCGGTCACCGGCAACTGCCCGGCCGTCTCGCTGAGGTTGACCAGGATCCGCGGCAGGTAGAACACCGCCGCCATCCAGGCCACCACGAACAGCAGATGGAAGGTCTTGACCCAGTAATAGCTCTGCATGCGCTCGCTCCGGCGGCTGGCGTAGGTTGTCGCGCATTCTCGCATGCCCGGGGGGCACCACTGCCGGGGCGCCGGCGCGACCCAAAGACTCACCCCGGCCCCCATCGCGCGGGACTACCCGTACGATAGGCACCGTTTTCACGACTTCGCATGATCGCCATGGACAAGACCTACGACGCCACCTACTTCCAGCGCTGGTACCAGGCCGACCAGGCCGGTGGCGCCGCGCGCCTGGCGCGCAAGGTCGCCTTGGCCGTGGCCAGCGCCGAGTACTACCTGGAACGCCCGATCCGCAGCGTGCTGGACATCGGCTGCGGCGAAGGGGCGTGGCGCGCGCCGTTGCTGAAGCTGCGCCCGCGCGTGCAGTACATGGGCTTCGACAGCAGCGCCTACGCCGTGCAGCGCTATGGCCGCAGCCGCAACCTGCACCCGGCCCGGGTCGGCGATTTCGCCTGGCTGCGCCCCTGTGCGCCGGTCGACCTGCTGGTCTGCTCGGACGTGATGCACTACGTCCCCAGCCGTGAGCTGCGCCCCGCCCTGGACGGCTTTGCCGAACTGACCGGCGGCGTGGCATTCCTGGAGGCGTTCAGCGCCGAAGACGAGTTCGACGGCGACCACGAGGGCTTCCAGGCCCGCCCTGCGCGCTGGTACCGCCGCCAGCTCACGGCGGCCGGCTTCACAGCCTTGGGCTCGCACTGCTGGCTGTCGCCGCTGCTGGCCGGGCACGCCGCCGCGCTGGAACGCGCGGATCGCTGAATCTCGATAACAACTGAGACAAGCCCCGCATTAAGGCGCCGATCCCGTCGGTGCGCTATGCTGCGCGGCAACATAAGACCATACATATTCGGACGCCATGCTCTATCAGCTGCATGAGTTGACCCGCAACATGCTCGCCCCGTGGGTGCACCAGGCCCAGGCCAACGCCAAGTTCTTCGCCAACCCGGGACACTGGTGGTCGCAGATGCCCGGCGCCGATCGCCTGTCCGCGGTGAATGAGCTGTTCCATCGCATCGGCAAGGATTACGAGAAGCCCGAGTGGGGCATCAACGAAATCGAGGTCGAGGGCGAACGCGTGCCGATCGTGGTGCACGAGGAGGTCAGCAAGCCGTTCTGCAAGCTGCTGCGCTTCAAACGCCACAGCAACGAAGCCGAACAGCTGCACACCATGCTCAACCAGCCGTTCGTGCTGGTGGTGGCGCCGTTGTCGGGCCACCACGCCACGCTGCTGCGCGATACCGTGCGTACGCTGCTCCGCGACCACCGCGTGTATGTCACCGACTGGGTGGACGCGCGCATGGTGCCGGGCAGCGAGGGTGAGTTCGGCCTGGACGATTACATCGCCTACGTGCAGGAATTCATCCGCCACCTCGGTGCGGAGAAGCTGCACGTGGTGAGCGTGTGCCAGCCGACCGTGCCGGTGCTGGCGGCGGTGTCGCTGATGGCCAGCCGTGGCGAGCCGACCCCGCGCACGCTGGTGATGATGGGCGGCCCGATCGATGCGCGTTGCAGCCCCACGGCGGTCAACAACCTGGCCACGCAGAACCCGTTGTCGTGGTTCGAGAACAACGTCATCCACACCGTGCCGGGCACCTACCCCGGCGCCGGTCGCCGGGTGTATCCGGGCTTCCTGCAGCACGCCGGGTTCCTGTCGATGAACCCAAGCCGGCACTTCAGTTCGCACTGGGATTTCTACGCCGACCTGGTCAAGGGCGACATGGAAGATGCCGACGCGCATCGCCGCTTCTACGACGAGTACAACGCCGTACTCGACATGCCGGCCAAGTACTACCTGGACACCATCGAGGTGGTGTTCCAGCAGTTCCTGCTCCCGCGCGGCGAGTGGGTCGTCAACGGCGAGCGCGTGGATCCTTCCGCGATCACCGGCACCGCGCTGCTGAGCATCGAAGGCGAGCTGGACGATATCGCCGGGCTGGGCCAGACCGAAGCGGCGCAGGCGCTGTGCAGCGGTATTCCGGCCGAGCATCGCGAGCATTTCATCGTCGAGGGCGCCGGCCACTACGGCATCTTCAGCGGGCGTCGCTGGCGTGAGACGGTGTACCCGAAGGTGCGCGATTTCTTCGCGGCGCATGCGCAACCGGCCACTGCCAAGCCGAAGAAGGCGGCCAAGATCGCCAGCAACGTGACCCCGTTGCGGCGCAAGGCGGGCTGACGCACGGCAATGCCGGCCGTCGGCCGGCGGCGCTTTCGTTGCGCATCGCGTGGCGCCGGCCAACGGCCGGCACGCCTTGTTCGCCCGTGCCGATCAACGGTCGGCAGCTACAGCCGCACCAGCAGGTGCTTGGCCATCATCCCGTGCAGGCGGCCGATGCCGCGCGCCAGGTGCAGGGTGGCGAACAGCAGCAGCATGCCGACCACCGCCAGCAGCGGAGTGATCCAGAGCGGCAGCATCTGGGTGCCGTCGATATGGATCCCCACGTACTCGGGGGAGATCAATGCCGCCACCGGTGCCCAGATGAAGCCCAGCGAGATCGACAGCAGCGTCGTGGCGATCGTGAAGTAGACGATGCCCAGCGGCAGCATCAGCACGAAGTACAGCAGGGTCAGCCAGGTGCGGCCATCGGTGAACATGTCGCCGATACGCTGCAGCCAACTGCGGCTGCGGTCGGTATAGGCCGGCCGCCGCGGCATGCGCTCGCCCAGCAGGGCTTCCACCAGGCGCCCTTCCAGCAGCGACAGGCCGCGCACCGAGCCGAAGAACAGCACCGCCACCGGGATGCCGATGATCAACACCAGCAGCCCCAGCGACAGCGACAGCCCGGTCACCACCCAGGTGAAGAAGAAGATGCCCGTGGCCAGCGACAGCAGCATGTAGAACAGCGCGCCGTAGGTGCGGGCGTCCAGCGCGACACCGAAGAAGCGCGCCAGCACGCCGCGTGGCTTTGGCGCCGGCGAGGGGGGCGGCGCGACGCTGCCCGTCGCGGCCGCCATCCCGCTGGCGACGACCGCGCCCTGCCGCACTGGGGCCGCGCCGGCCGACGGCGTGCGCAGCGCGCGGTTCACGGTGATTTCGGTTTCGCGATAGATCTCGGCGACCTCCTCCGGTGCGCCATAGCTGCCGGCGACATCGGCGATCACCTCGGCCTCGCTGCGCCCGGGCTGCGCGGCCAGTTCCGAGCGCAGGTATTCCTCGGCGTCGTACAACGCGTCCTGCACCATCGCCGGATCGGCGTCGTGCAGGGCCGCGCGCAGCTGCGCCAGGTAGTCCGGGATGGTGGTGGGCAGGCGGCTGCCCGTCGTGGTCTGGTCGTTCATTGCAGTACCCCCTCCAACACGGAATCGACGGAATCTCGGGTGGCGCGCCAGGCCTGGCTCCACTGCTCCAGTACCTGGCGGCCGCGTTCGTTGATGCGGTAATAGCGTCGCGGCGGTCCGGCCATCGACGGTTCGACATGGCTCTCCAGCAACCCCGCGCCCTCCAGGTTGCGCAGCACCGGGTACAGCGCGCTCTGCTTGCCGCTCAGCACGCCCTCGCCGACCCGCTCCAGTTCCTTGGCGATCAGGTAGCCGTAGAGCGGCTCGCCGGCCCTGGCCAGCACGGCGAGCATCGCCAGGGACACGGTGCCGGCGCTGAGCTCCTTCTGGAACTTCTTCAAGTAGACGTCGTCATCGGACATGGCCGGGTCTCCACTACGTTGAAGTCAACACTAGTGTGAAGTCCGGTATAGCGAATGTGCCCTTAGTCACCGTGCCGGGGGACAGGGGGGCGGCGGGGTGGCGGCCCGGTAGCCGCTTCACGCAGAATCAGGCGACATTCCTGATCGGGTCCGCCATGTCGCTACGTCGCCCTGCCCTGCTCGCCCTCGTCCTGGCCTGCGCCTTGCCCGTCGCCGCCAGCGCGGCCACGCCCTACCGCAGTCCACAGCAGATCCTGGACGCGTCGCCGGCCAGCGACTGGCGCATTCCCGATCCAGCCAACCTGCTGTACATGAACCTGGACAAGGGCCAGGTCATCATCGAGCTGGCACCGGCCTTCGCGCCGCAGCACGTGGCCAACATCCAGACGCTGGCGCACGAGCACTTCTGGGACGGCGAAACCGTGTACCGGGCGCAGGACAACTTCGTGGTGCAGTTCGGTGATATCGATGCCGACGATGCCGCCAAGGCCAAGCCACTGGGGTCGGCCCGGCGCAAACTCCCGGCCGAGTTCCAGCGCGACAGCAAGGGGCTGAAGGTGAGCGTGCTGCCCGACCGCGATGGCTGGGCGGACCAGACCGGGTTCGTCGATGGGTTCGCGGTCGGCCAGGACCGGCAGGACGGCAAGACGTGGCTGGCGCACTGCTACGGCACGCTGGGCGCAGGCCGCAGCAACGAGGAAGACAGCAGCATCGGGGCGGAGCTGTATGTGGTGACCGGGCAGTCGCCGCGCCAGTTGGATCGCAACATCACGGTGGTGGGCCGGGTCCTGCAGGGGATGGAGCTGCTGAGCGCGCTGCCGCGCGGGCCGGCGCCGATGGGTTTCTATGCCGACGCCGCGCAGCGCACGCCGATCCGCTCGATCCAGCGCGCGACGGATGTGCCGGCGGGCGAGCGGCCGACGCTGGAGGTGCTGCGCACCGAATCCAAAACGTTCGCCGATGTGGTGGAGGCGCGCCGCAACCGGGTGGATGATTTCTACAAGCGGCCGGCGGGGCATATCGACCTGTGCAACATCGCGGTGCCGGTGCGGTAACAGAGCGGCATCGCGCGGGCATGCACGGGTTACAGCCATCCCATGGGTGGCTGCACGCGGACCGGCCGGGCTACCGCTTCTGCGAGGCCGCGACGCTGCCGAGGATCAATACGCCGGCCACCACCATCGCCCAGGTCACCGCCTCGCCCAGGAACAGCCAGGCGAACAGCGCGCCGAACATCGGCACGAGGTAGGTGACGGTGGAGGCGCGGGCCGGGCCGATGCGGGCGATGAGGCGATAGAACATCAGGAACGCCAGACCGGTGCAGACCACGCCCAGCGCGACCGCGCACGCCCAGGACAGGGTCGGGATCGGGGTGGTCGGCCAGTGGGTGAGCGCCATCGGCAGCAACGCGACGGCCGCGCAACCGAGGGTGGCGCCGGCCGAGGCGGCGGGCGGCAGGCCGGTCATGTGCCGCTTGACCAGGTTGACGCCCAGCCCATACAGCAGCGCGGCCACGGCACCGGCCACCACTGCCGCGCCGATGCTCAGGCCCGAGACCTTGGCGGTGGCCAGCACCACCACGCCGGCAAAGCCGACCAGCAGGGCGATGGCCCGGCGCATGCCGATCTTCTCGCCGAAGAACAGGAAGGCGATCAGCGCGGCGAACAGCACCGTCATGGCGTTGCAGATCGCGCCGATGGCGGCCGGGGCGCGCTGCGCGGCCCACGCGAACATTACGAACGGGATGGCCGAGTTGATCACCCCGATCGGCGCCAGCCACAGCCAGCGCCGGGCCGGGAACCGGTCGCGCGCCTGCCACAGGAACGGCAGCAGCACGAGCGCGCCCAGCAGCAGGCGCACTTCCACCAGTGCGTACGGGCCGAAGGCCGGCACCGCGACCCGCATGAACAGGAACGAGCAGCCCCAGATCGCGCCGAGCACGGTCAGCTCCAGCGGCGTGCGCCAGTCGCGCTCGAGCGCGGCGCTGGCCGTCGGCACGCCGCTCATGGCCGGCCCCCGGACCACAGGCAGATGCGCGGCTGGGGAACGTTCGCGGACGACAACATGGGGGCGGCTCCGGGGGACAGGGAAACAGGATCCGCCTCCCGGCAGAGGCCCACAAGCGCGTAGTATCCGGGCAAGCCACAAATCTGATTTGGGTCTTGACCATGTTGCTGCGCCCTGCCCTGCTCCCCGCCCTGGGGGTGTTCGCCGTTGCCGCCCGCCACCAGAACTTCGCCCACGCCGCCGAGGAGCTGCACCTCACCGCGAGCGCGGTCAGCCACCATGTGCGCAAGCTGGAAGACCTGCTCGGCACGATGCTGTTCCAGCGCCATGCACGCGGGGTGCGACTGACCGCCGAAGGCCGCCAACTGGCCGACGCGGCGGCGGCGGCCCTGGGTGATCTCAACGCGGTCGCCGGCAACCTGCATCCGCACGCGGACATCGTGCCGCTGCGCATCACCACCATCCGCTCGTTGTCCTATTGCTGGCTGGTGCCGCGGCTGGCGCGGTTCACCGCGCAGCATCCGCAGGTGCGCATCGAACTGCAGACCAGCACCGAGCTGGTCCGCTTCGACGAAAACGGGCCGGAACTGGGCATCCGCTATGGTCTGGGGCAATGGCCGGGGTTGCGCGCGCACCACCTGATGGACGACGAACTGTGCCCGGTCGCGTCGCCGGCGCTGGCCGGGGTGTCGGCACTGCACGAACCGGCGCAGATCGCCGCGCTGCCGCTGATCAGCGACATGTCCCCGCAGGGCTGGCGCGACTGGTTCCGTGCCGCCGGGGTGCGCGGGCTGACGCTGCCATCGCTGCACACCTTCAGCGACAGCACCGATGCGATGCGTGCGGCGGTTTACGGGATCGGCGCCGTGCTGGCGCGCAAGCACATCGCCCAGCCCTACCTGCAGCGCTACGAGCTGGTGCGCCTGCCGGGCCCGGCACTGAAGGCGCGCTACGCCTATTACGTGGTGCACGCCGAACACCGCCCGCTGAGCCCCACCGCGCTGGCCTTCATGGACTGGCTCAAGCGCGAGGCGCTGGACGAACGCACGCCGATACCGGCACTGCCGGACGAACTGCTCGGCCGCCCCTGAGCCCCCAACGAACGCTTCAACCCGTCCTCACCCGGCCTTGTCCACGCGCTGGCTAGGCTGGAGTTCCTTTCCCCCAAGGCGCATTCCATGGCCCTGTTGCGACTCCGAATCACCGGCACCGAAGACGACGCGCGTGCCATCTCCGACCTGCTGCAGAGCATCGAGGGCATCGAGCATGTCGAGGAGACCGACGACCTGATGCCCCACATGGACGACGACGATTCCAGCTCGGCGGGCCTGTCCGACGACATCGGCCCGGGTACCCACGAACTGGAAGTGGAAGTAGGCAACGCCCATACCGCCCAGCGCGTGCGCGATGCGGTGCAGGAGCTGGCGCTGGAACTGGATGTGTTCGTCGAGTACGAGAACGACGAAGGCTGATGCGCCTGCGGTGCCGGCCAGGCCGGCACCGCATGGGCGTTACTCAGCCGGCACGCGCGGCGCGACGCTGGCGCCGACGCCACAGCCTCAACCCGATCCAGCCGAACAGCCACGCGATCAGCGCCACCGGCAGCAAGGCGGCCACGGCGCGGATCACGAAGGCCACGCTGGTGGTCAGGATCGTGCCGGACTCACGCAGCGCCTCGCCGATTTCACTGCGACTGCGCTGCCCCGATGGCGTGTGGAACTGCATCGTGACCAGTTGGGTATCGATGCGGCGCCGCTGCTGGGCGGCCTCCTTGCTGGCCTGCTCGACGCCGGCTTCGATCTCGGACAACCGCTGGGTGATCACCAGCAGGTCGGCCATCTTCACGTCCTTGTTGTCCTGGTAGGCCAGCAGGCGCTCGTGCTCCTTCTGCAGGCGCGCCTTGGTCAGCGCGGTGTCGGCCACCTGCTGGGCCAGATCTTCGGCATGGGTGTTGCGCGAGGCCACTTCGCCGCCCTGCCCGGCCAGCCCGATGATCGGCTCCACGCCCTTGGGCGCGATGCGCACGCGGATCGACCCGGTTGGGTACTCACCGCCCTGCTGGCCGACCTGCAGCACCGCGCAGTCGCCGAAGCGGGCGGCCTGGCAGGCATCGGCGATCGCCTTCACGCGCCCACCGATCTGCGCCGCGTCCAGCTGGATGTCGATGTCATGCTCGTAGGCCAGCGACGCGCCATCGGGCGAGGCCACTGCGCCGGCCCCGCCGGCAGCACCATCGGCGGCACTCTCGTGCTTGCTGCAGCCGGCCAGGGCCAGCAGCAGCATCCCTGCCAAGGCGCCCGCGTGGCGCCCGTTCGTCCGTTTCATCTACTTGCTTGCTCCGTCAAACCGCGTGATCGTGAGCCCATCCAGGTCTACCCCGGGCAGGCAGCGTACATTGACCGCCACCATCGCCTGCCCGCTGCGCGGGTCCACGCCCTCGCTGAACGGGGCAACGCCGCACGTGCGGCAATGGTGGTGCTCCAGGTGGTGCTGGTTGAACTGGTAGGTGGCCACGTCGGCCGCGGCCGTCTTCAGGTCCAGCGCGGCGCGCGGCCCGAACCACAGCAGGCCGCCGCGCCGGCGGCACAACGAACAATTGCAGTCCAGCGCCTCGCTGATCGGCTCGGAGGCCTCGACCACGAATGCGATCTGCCCGCAATGACAGCTCCCTTCGTACTGCATGGCACGCCCTCCGGCTGGAAAGGGCCATGGTAATCCAATGGCACGGGTGCGATCGGGCGGGGGGGCCTATGCTCGGCGATTGACCACAGCACAGGATCGCCGATGCGCCAGCATCTTCTCGCCCTCGCCCTGATCGCCGCCCTCGGCGGTTGCCAGCAGGCCGATGCCCCGCCCGCCCCGACCGGCACCGCGGCGCCCGCCAGCGCCGGTGACGCGGCGGTCGATACCGCCTTCGCCGATCTTTCCAAGCGCGCCCTGGACACCTGGATGCAGCTGTCGCCGATCAGCGCCACCCAGATCGGCGACCACCGCTACGATGCCGAGATCGACGACCTCAGTGCCGCCGGCCAGCAGAAGATGCTGACCGCCTACAAGGCCCTGGTCGCCGACCTCGACCGCATCGACGTGAGCAAGCTCTCGCGCGAGAACCAGGTCGACGCGGCGATCCTGCGCAACCAGCTGCAGTCCGAGATCTGGACGGCCGAGGTGCTGCAGTCGTCCAAGTGGGACCCGCAGATCTACAACGGCATGGCCGGCAGCGCGCTGTACGGACTGATGGCGCGTGAGTTCGCCCCGCTGCCCGAGCGCCTGAAGGCGGCCACCGCACGCATGGAGAAGCTGCCGCAGATCTTCGCGCAGGCGCGCGAGAACCTGGACCCGGCGCGCGTGCCGAAGATCCACGCCGAGACGGTGGCCAAGCAGAACCGCGGCATCCTCAGCATCGTCGATACCTTCATCACCCCGCACATCGGCGAGCTGCCGGCCGAAGACGGCAAGCGGCTGCAGGCGGCGATCGACGGCCTGAAGAAGGCGGTCGAGGAGCAGCAGACCTGGCTGGACACGACCCTGGTGCCCAACGCCAAGGGCGACTTCCGCATCGGTGCCGAGCTGTACGACCAGAAGCTGAAGTTCGCGCTGAACTCCTCGCTGTCGCGCGCGGAGATCGGCGAGCGTGCGCGCGCTGAACTGCAGCGCGTGCGCGGGGTCATGTACGGCATCGCGCAGACCGTGCTGAAGGACAAGCCGGGCGCGCCGGCGCTGCCGGCCAACCCGACCGACGCGCAGCAGCAGGCCGCGATCGAGGCGGCGCTGGAACTGGCCTACGCCGACAAGCCGGCGCGCGACAAGGTGGTGGACGATGCGAAGGCGGCGCTGGCGCAGTCCACCGAATTCGTGCGCAAGCATGACCTGATGACGCTGCCCGATTCGCCGGTGGACATCATCCTGATGCCCGAGTTCCAGCGTGGCGTGGCCGTGGCCTACTGCGATTCGCCCGGCCCGCTGGACAAGAACCTGAAGACGTTCTACGCGGTGTCGCCGATTCCGGACGATTGGAGCGACAAGCAGGTCGATTCGTTCCTGCGCGAATACAACAGCCGGATGATCCATCTGCTGAGCATCCACGAGGGCACGCCGGGGCATTATCTGGAAGGCTGGCATTCGGGCAAGTTCCCGTCGACGCTGCGCGCGGTGCTGCGTTCGGGGCTGTTCGCGGAGGGCTGGGCGGTCTATACCGAGCGGATGATGCAGGAGCAGGGTTACCTGGACAACGATCCGCTGTTCCACCTGGTGCAGCTGAAGTTCTACCTGCGCACCATCTCCAACGCGATCCTGGACCAGGGCGTGCACGTGGACAACTGGAGCCGCGACAAGGCGATGCATCTGATGACCCACGATGCGTTCCAGCAGGAAAGCGAGGCGTCGGGCAAGTGGGTGCGCGCGCAGTTGACGTCGGCGCAGTTGCCGACCTACTTCGTGGGTGCGCAGGAGCACTTCGATACGCGCAAGGCGATGCAGGACAGGCTGGGCGCGAAGTTCAACCTGAAGGCCTACCATGACCAGATGCTGTCCTACGGCGCACCGCCGGTGCGTTTCGCGCGCCAGCTGATGCTGGACCAGCCGATCGAGTAAGCACTGCCTCGTTCCTCGTCAGACAGGCAAGCGGCCCGGGGTGACCCGGGCCGTTTTTTTGTTCTTCTCCCCTCTGATCAGGCGTGGTTTGTTGCAAGAGCCGCCGCCGAATGCGTACGACGCTACGCGCGTGGACGGATAGTGTCGGCGACGTGTGGCTGATCGGGTGGGCGTCTCCGTTCCGGGCTACCCGCGAGCGTATGCGCCCCGCAGAAGCCGGTAGGCCCCTGATGCAAATGTCCCCCGGCCGCCAAGCGGCCTCCTCCTTTATTTTGCCCAGGGGCCTACCGGCTGCTACGGGGCTCGGCTTGCGGTAAGCAGGCCGTAGCCAGGATTTTCTGGGGTCCGTCGGTGGGTCGGGCGCTGAACCCCCATGCCCTCGGAGGACCCCGGTAGTGCCGAGCCAGGCTCGGCAAGCAGCAGGAGGCCGACGCCGGGGACATTCACCGGAAAGGGCATGAGGGCCCGTTCCGGGCCCACCGCCCCCCGCGCCCGGAACGGGTCAACGCGCGCTTCTGCTTACCCCGGATAAGGGCGATGAACCTCTATTTTGCGGACCCCTGCCGCCCCTGCGGTTGGCGTCAGCGAGCGCCGGACCCCGCGCAATCACCACCACACCCCACCCGGCCCTACGCGTCGGCGGCCACGAATCCACCGGTCTGGCGTGCCCACAGGCGCGCATAGAGACCACCGGCGGCCACCAGTTCGGCGTGCGTGCCGGTTTCCACGATCCGGCCCTGGTCCATCACCACCAGCCGGTCCATGCGCGCGATGGTCGACAGCCGGTGCGCGATCGCGATCACCGTCTTGCCGGCCATCAGTTCGTCCAGGTTGTCCTGGATGGCGGCTTCCACTTCCGAATCCAGGGCCGAGGTGGCTTCGTCCAGCACCAGGATCGGGGCATCCTTGAGCAGCACCCGGGCGATGGCGATGCGCTGGCGCTGGCCGCCGGACAGCTTGACGCCGCGCTCGCCCACATGCGCGTCGTAGCCGGTGCGGCCTTCGCCGTCGCGCAGCGTCTCGATGAACGCCTCGGCACGCGCCTTGGCCACCGCGCTGCGCAGTTGCGCCTCGGTGGCGTCCGGGCGGCCGTACAGCAGGTTGTCGCGGATCGAGCGGTGCAGCAGCGACGTGTCCTGGGTGACCACGCCGATCTGCCGGCGCAGACTCTCCTGGGTGACGGCCGCGATGTCCTGGCCATCGATGCGGATATGCCCGCTTTCCAGGTCGTAGAGCCGCAGCAGCACGTTGACCAGGGTCGACTTGCCCGCGCCCGATGGACCGACCAGGCCGATCTTCTCGCCGGGCTTGACGTCCAGGTTGAGCCCGGCCATCACCCCGCCGGCCTTGCCGTAGTGGAAATGGATGTCATCGAAATGCACGCCGCCCCGCGCCACCACCAGCGGCACCGCATCGGGTCGGTCCTGCACGGTCAGCGGCTGGGAGATCGTGGTGATGCCGTCCTGCACCGTACCGATGTCCTCGAAGATGCCGTTGATGGTCCACATGATCCAGCCGGACATGTTGTGGATGCGGATCACCAGGCCGGTGGCCAGGGTGATCGCGCCAACGGTGATGTGCCCGCCGTTCCACAACCACAGCGCCAGGCCGCAGGTGCCCACGATCAGGAAGCCGTTGACGATGGCGATGGTCACTTCCAGCCCGGTGGTGACGCGGGTCTGGCCGCGGTGCTTGACCGCCAGTTCCTGGATCGATTCGGCCACGTAGGCCTGCTCATGCCCGCCATGGGCGAACAGCTTCAGCGTGGGAATGTTGGTGTAGCCATCGACGATGCGGCCCATCGCCTTGGAACGCGCTTCGGAGGCGACCCATGCGCGTTGCTTCGCCCGTGGCACGAAGTACCACATGATCACCGCGTAGGCGGCCATCCACAGCCCGAGCGGAATCATCAGCCGCCAGTCGGCCTGCGCGAACAGGTACAGCGCGGTGCCGGTGTAGACGATGATGTACCACAGCGAATCGACCATCTGCACCGCCGACTCGCGCAGCGACGTGCCGGTCTGCATGACGCGGTTGGCCATGCTGCCGGCGAAGTCGTTCTGGAAGAAGCTCAGGCTCTGCCGCACCACGTAGTTGTGCATCAGCCAGCGCGAGCGGTTGCTCAGCCCGGGCACGATCGCCTGGTTGACCAGCAGGCTGTGCAGCGACACCAGCAGCGGCCGCGCGATCAGGGTGATGCCGGCCATCCACAGCAGTGTGTTGGCATGGCGATCGAAAAACCCGCTGCCGGGCTGCTCGGCGACCATGTCCACGATGCGGCCGAGGAAATCGAACATCGCCACTTCCACCAGCGCCAGCAGCAGGCCGCCGATCAACGTGGCCAGCAGCACCGGCCACACCGGGCGCAGATAGTGGATGTAGAACGGCACCACCCGGCGCGGCGGCATGCGGCCGTCGAGGGGCGGAAACACCGGAATCAGCGACTCGAACCAGCGGAACATCGCAGTGCACCCGAAACAAAACAGGCCGCGATTATCCCACCACGGCCCGTTCTTTTACTCGCGCCTCCATCACAGGTCGGCGGCGGGGTTCAGCCCTTGGCGTCGGCCACGACCGGGACAAACAACAGGTCCTGGAAATCGAAGCTGAAATCGGTGAGCGAGGAGATCGCCTGCATGCGCATGTCGCGTACCTTGCCGTCCGGGTCCAGGCTGAAATTCACGAAGGCATCGGCATTGAGCGAGCGGTCGTCCCAGCGCACGATGAAGGTGTCGTGCTGCCAATGCTCCAGCGTGCCGACCAGCTGGGCGGTCTTGCCGAAGCGCAGGCGCAGCGTGCGCCCCTTCTGCTCCACGGCCACGTCGCCATACCAGGCATCACGGTAGCCGCCGGCATACCCGGCAAGCGGCAGCGACGGCCGGGAGCTGGCGTCGCGCGCAGCCTGGTGCCTGGCCCAGCCCTCGTCGGCCTTGTCCTGCGCCTTCGCCACGGCGGCGGCATACGCGGCCACCCAGTCGGTCTGCGGCGCCTGCAGGTACGCATCGAGCACGTCCATGGTGATGGCGTTGAAGGCCGCGCCCACTTCCTGGTTGGTCAGCACCACGATGCCCAGCTTCTGTTCGGGCACCAGGGTCACCCGCGAGACCATGCCCGGCCAGCCGCCGGTGTGCCAGACCAGCTTCTGGCCGCGGTAATCGCTCAGGCTCCAGCCTTCGCCATAGCCGGCGAAGTTGGGTTTGGCCGCTGCCAGTTGCGGAACGCTCGGCTCGGGCACCGCCTGCGGGGTGATCATCTGCCACATGCCCTGCTGGCTCTTGGCGCTGAACAGCGCCTGCCCGTTTTCCAGCGTTCCGTGCGCCAGCTGCACGTTCATCCAGCGCGCCATGTCATGCACGCTGGAATAGATGCCACCGGCGCCGGCATTGTTGGACCAGGTCAGCGGCGCGACGGTACGCAACGTGCTGAAGTCGTATTTGGCGTGGCCGACCGCGGCGTTGTCGCCGGGCTTGAGATGGTCGGCGTTGTAGCGGGTGCCGTCCATGCCGACCGGGGTGAAAATGTGCTGCTGCAGGAAGTCGGCGTAGGACTGCCCCGAGACCTGCTCGATCACCTGCTGGGCCACTGCGTAGAGGATGTTGTCGTAGGCGTAACGGTCGCGGAAGCCCGCCTTGAGCGGCACCTTGGCCAGGCGCTGCACCACCTCCTGGTTGCTGTAGCCGGTGGTCGGCCAGAACAGCAGGTCGCCCGCCCCCAGGCTGAGCCCACTGCGGTGCGAAAGCAGGTCGCGGATGCGCATCTCGCCGGTGACGTACGGGTCGGACATGCGGAAGCCCGGCAGGTGGTCGATCACCCGGTCGTCCATCTTCAACCTGCCCTGCTCGGCGAGCAGGTTCAGCGAGGTGGCGGTAAAGGCCTTGGTGTTCGACGCGATCGCGAACAATGTATCGGCCTGCACCGGGGCCGGCTTGCCCAGCTCGCGCACGCCGTAGCCGCGCTCGAGCACCACCTGCCCGTCCTTGACCACCGCCACCGCGATGCCGGGCACGTCGAACTGGCTGCGCACGCGTTCGACAGTGGCATCCAGCCGCTGCAGTTCCGTCGGCACCGCTGCCGACGCCAAAGGTGCGCATGCCAGCAGCACGACGCCTCCGATCCAGGATGTGTTCAAACAGTGTCTCCGGTTGCATGTCGCGGGGGCGTTGAGGCCGGCAGGGGCCCGGCGCCGGGTTTCGCACGATGGTAACGCGGGCACCGGCAGGCTCGCCTGTGCCAGAAGGAGGCCCGTTTCCGGAGACCCGCATGACCGCGCCCGCCGATACCGTATCGACCGTCATCCCATGCCTGCGCTACCGCGACGCGCATGCGGCCATTGCGTGGTTGCAGCGCGCGTTCGGCTTCCACGCGCAGGCGGTGTACGCCGACGGTGACGTGGTCCACCACGCACAGCTGGTGTATGGCCACGGCATGGTGATGCTCGGCTCGGTGGACAACGCCAGCGAATGGGGGCGCTACAGCGCGCACCCCGACGAGGTGGGCGGCCGCCAGACCCAGAGTGCCTGCGTGATCGTGGCCGATCCGGATGCGCATTACGCGCGCGCGGTCGCCGCCGGGGCGCAGGTGGTGATCGACATCGCCGACCAGGCCTATGGCGGCCGCGGCTACGCCTGCCGCGACCTGGAAGGCTACCTGTGGTGGTTCGGCAGCTACGATCCCTGGCGCGCGGCCGCCGGCGGCGCATGACCGCGGCACCCGGACGCATCCGCACCGGCATCGGCGGCTGGGTCTTCCCGGCCTGGCGGGGCGGCACCTTCTACCCGGCCGGCCTGGCGCAGCGCGAAGAGTTGGCCCATGCCAGCCGCGCACTGGGCTGCATCGAAATCAACAGCACCTTCTACCGGGCGCAGAAGCCGGCGGTCTACGCGCAGTGGCGTGAGCAGACCCCGCCCGGCTTCCGCTTTTCGGCCAAGGCGCCGCGCACGATCACCCAGACCCACGACCTGTCCCGGGTAGGCGCACGGGCGGAGGCGTTCATCGACGGGATCGTGACGCTGGGCGATCGGCTGGGCCCTCTGGTCTGGCAGTTCGGCGATACCCACCCGGCCGCGGCACCGGAGTTCGACGGCTTCCTGCAGGCGCTGCCGCGCGAGGCCGACGGCCACCGGTTGCAGCATGCCCTGGAGGTGCGCAACCCCGCCGCGTGGACGCCGGAACTGGTCGCCGTGGCCCGCGCGCACAACGTGGCGCTGGTGTTCAGCGGCTCCAACGATTACCCCAGCTTTGCCGATCCAACCGCTGATTTCGTCTATGCGCGGTTGATGCACGCGCGCGCCAACCTGCGCGCAGGCTATCCGGAGCGGGCGCTGGAACAATGGTGTCTGCGCGCGATGCGCTGGGCACGCGGGGACGACAACCCCGACCTGCCACATGTCGCCGCCGAGGCGCCCGCACGCGGGCCGCGCGAGGTCTATGTGCTGTTCATTGGCGCGGCCAAACAACGCAATCCAGGCGCGGCGATGGCGCTGCGCGAGCAGTTGTCCCGCGTCGGGGCAACGTAGCGCCGACCGTTGGTCGGCTGCCTTCAGCGTTTCGCACCAGATCCCCATCCACCCAAGGTCGGCGTGCCGACCACCCGCTGCGTATCGACCCGACGGTCGATCGTTACCGCCGGGCGGATACGGCGCTGCGCGCGCCGAGCCGCGCATCGATCCGCCACAGCAGCGCGCCGAACGCGGCGAAGGCCAACCCGACCACCAGCGCGTTGCGTGCCACCGTCGCCGCGCCCAGCGCGGCCAGGTCCAGGAACGGATACGGGTAGTGCCCGGTCCAGCGCCCCACCAGCAGCGCCCAGCCCAGGTACAGCGCCGGGAACAGCATCGCCCAGGCCAACTGGCGCGCCTGCAGATGGCCGTGCGGTCCCATCACCCAACCCAGCAGGTACAGCACCGGGACGGCGTAATGCAGGCCGGTGTCGGCCCACCACTGCGCCCCCTGCGGATGCCACAGGGGGCGCAGCACCAGCACGTAGACCAGCCCGGTAATGCCGATGTACAACGCCACTGCGGCACTCGCTGCGGGCGCGGCCATGCCGTCGCCGCGCCCACGCAGGCGCGCCAGGCACACGGCGGCCACGCCGATGTTGCTGAGGATGGTGAAATAGCCGAGCAGGCGCAGCAACGCCTGGCCGGTGCCGGCCGTGGCGCCGACGGTCTGCAGCAGCAGCGCGTACTGCAGCACCAGCGATGCGATGGCGGTGAGCGCGGTGATCGCGGCCAGGGCGCGGGCGCGCGGGGACGGTGCGGGGAGCGGTCTGGTGTTCATCGGCGCAGGATGCCACGCCGGCTTGAACCTGGGGTGGATGGATCGCGGTGGCGGGCGGCTTGCCGCACAATAGCGGGATGCCGATGACCGACACCCGCAAAGCGCTCCTGCAAATCCACTTCTGCGTGCTGCTGTGGGGCATTACCGCCATCCTCGGCAAGCTCATCACCCTGCCCGCGTTGCCGCTGGTGTGGTGGCGGATGCTGCTGGTGGTGGCCATGCTGGCCCTGGTGCCGCGGGTGTGGCGCGGGCTGCGCCAGTTGTCGCCGGCGCTGTTTGCCGGCTACTGCGGCGTGGGCGCACTGGTTGCCCTGCACTGGCTCACCTTCTATGGCGCGGTGAAACTGGCCAACGCCTCGGTGGCGGCCACCTGCATCGCGCTGGCACCGGTGTTCACCGCGGTGATCGAACCGTGGGTGGCCAAGCGCCCGTTCCAGCTGCGCGAACTGGCGTTCGGCATCGCGGTGCTGCCGGGCGTGGCGCTGGTGGTGGGTGGCGTGCCGCATGGGATGCGTCTGGGGGTGTTGATCGGCGCGCTGTCGGCGCTGCTGGTGGCGGTGTTCGGCTCGCTCAACAAGCGCCTGGTCAGCCATGCCGACCCGCTCACGGTGACCGCGCTGGAACTGGGCGCCGGCACCGTCACCCTCACCCTGCTGGCGCCGCTGCTGCCCTACCTGCTGCCGCCGCTGGCCAGCCCGCTGTGGGTGGTCCCCAGCCTGCACGACGGCCTGCTGCTGCTCGCCTTGGCCGGCCTCTGCACGCTGCTGCCGTTCGCGCTGGCGCTGGTCGCGCTGCGCCACATCAGCGCCTACACCTCCCAGCTGGTGACCAACCTGGAGCCGGTCTACGCGATCCTGCTGGCGATGGTGCTGCTCAGCGAGCAGCGTGAGCTGACGCCGCTGTTCTACGTGGGCGTGGCGATCATCGTCGGCGCGGTGTTCCTGCACCCGTTGTTGAACCGACGCAAGCCGGTGCAGCACCCGGAGATGCTGGGCACCGCCGAGGCGCACAACGTCGCCGATTGAGGCCGCTGCCGCGGCCCGGCCCGGTGCCGATGGCTACCGCGCGGGCCAGTACCAGGCGGGGGCGTCCAGCAGGCCCTGGCCGACCATCCGGGTCTGGCTGAGTTCCTTGTGCAGGCCGATGCGCTGGCAGGCCGGGTCTTCCTGCACTGCCGCGATCAAGCGGCTGGCATGCGACACCACCCACAGCTGGCTGCGCGCACTGGCGGCGACGATCAAGCGCGCCAGCGCCGGCAGCAGGTCCGGATGCAGGCTTGTCTCCGGCTCGTTGAGCACCATCAACGGTGGCGGCCGCGGCGTATGCAGCGCGGCGATCAGCAGCAGGTAGCGCAGGGTGCCGTCGGACAGTTCCGCCGCCGCCAGCGGACGCAGCAGGCCCGGCTGCTGGAATTTCAGGTGCAGCCGGCCTTCGTGCGGTTCGATGCGCACCTGCGCACCGGGAAACGCATCGTCCAGCGAGCGCGCCAGGGCCTGCGGATCGCCGATCTCCACGATGGTCTGCCAGGCCGCCGCCAGGTCGTGGCCGTCATGGCTGAGCACCGGCGTGCGGGTGGCCAGCGGTGCCTGCCGCGCCGGCGCGTGCGGATCGCTGCGGAAATGATCGTAGAACCGCCAGCCGCGGATCGACTCGCGCAGCGCCAGCACTTCGGGCATGCGCTGCGGATCGGCCAGTTGGGTAAACAGGGTGTCGAATACCGACAGGTGCTCGTCCATCACGTCCCACTGCCGGCCATGCCGGCGCCGCACCAGCCCGCCGCGTCGCTCGACCAGCACGTTGGCGCTGCGCAGGAACGGCCCGGCCCAGATACTCTCGCATTTGATCTGCGGATCCAGGTCGAACATGGACCCGCCGCCCACCGGCAGCCCCAGGTCGATCGCATAGCCGAAATCCTCACCGGCAAACCCGAGCCGCAGCGCGACCGATGGCGCGTGGGCTTGGCCCTGCACGGGGATCTCGCCCCGCACCATGCGTTGGTCGATCCGGCTGGGCCCGGCCCACAGCGCCGAGCCCAGCCCGCCCTCGCGCGCCAGCGCGGCGGCAACCCCGCCCTGCGCGGTTTCGGCCAGCAGGCGCAGGGCACGATACAGGCTGGATTTGCCGCTGCCGTTGTCGCCGGTGACCAGGTTCAGGCGCCCCATCGGCACGACCAGGTCGTACAGCGAGCGGTAGTTGGCGATGGCCAGGGTCTGCAGCATGGCGAGGGCAATGGCGGGTTGGGCCACCAGCATGCCGCAAGGCGGTCGCAGGGCCTGCGAACGCGCGCTCAGTCGGCGCGCAGCACGCGGTTGCGGCCCTGGTGCTTGGCCTGGTACAGCGCCGCATCGGCGCGCGCGAGGGTTTTCTCCACGCTGTCGCCGTGACGATGCGCGGCCACGCCGATGCTGATCGTCAGCGGGATGCCCAGCGGCAGGTCGGCCACGGCCATGCGCAGGAAATCGCATTGCAGCTCGGCCGTGGCCAGCGCGGTGTCGGGCATCAGCACCACGAACTCTTCGCCGCCGTAGCGCGCCGCCAGTCCCTGCCCGGCGAAATGCGCACGCAGCAGGCGGGCCAGTTCGGCCAGCACGTGGTCGCCGGTGGCATGCCCGTAAAGGTCGTTGACGCGCTTGAAATGGTCGATGTCCAGCAGGGCCACGGCGGTCTGACGGGGCTGGCCGTCGACATCGCGGATCGCCGTCTCCAGCGCCGCGCTCATGGCACGGCGGTTGGGCAGCCCGGTCAACGGATCGGTGCGGCTCTGTTCGGCCAGGTCGGCGTTCTGCTGTTCCAGCAGGCTGTTGTATTCGGCCAGGCGCTGTTCGTACCACGCCCGGTCACGCATGTGCTGCTGGATCTCATGCGCATAGCGGCGCAGCTCCATCACCAGCGAGACCTGCCGCGACAACGCCGACAGTGCCTTGGCCTGCTCGGGGCGCAACTGCCCGGGGCGGGCGTCGAACACGCACAGCGTGCCCAGTGGCAGGCCGTCCAGGCTCAACAGGGGCGCGCCCGCGTAGAAGCGCACATGCGGGTCCTGGACCACCAGCGGGTTGTCGTGGAAGCGCGGGTCCTGCGACGCGTCTTCGACCACCATCACCTGGTCCGGCTGCAGGATCGCGTGGCCGCAGAAGGACACATCGCGGCTGCCCTCGCTCACCTCCACCGCCTGGCGTGCCTTGAACCACTGGCGATCGCGGTCGATCAGCGTCACCGCGCCCATGCCGGTACCGCACAGCGCGGTGGCAATGGTGACCAGATCCTCGAACGACCGTTCACTGGGCGTGTCCAGGATCTGGTAGCGCTGCAGCGCCTGCAGGCGCTGTTCTTCGTTGTCCGGCTTGGACGGCTTGATCATCGGGGCAGGCGCGGTCGTTGTGCCCGCGCAGTCTAGCCCGAGTGCCGGCTCAGCGCGTGACGCGGGGCATCACCATTCCAGCTGTTTGGGCAGCAGGCCCTTGAGCTCGGCATCGGTGAGATTGCGCCACTGGCCGGGCTTGAGCGCGCCCAGCTTGATGTTGTCGATGCGGACCCGGCGCAGCTGGGTGACGCGGAAGCCGAAGGCCGCCGCCATCAACCGGATCTGCCGGTTCAGGCCCTGCTGCAGGGTGATCCGGAAACCGAACTTGGCCAGCTTGCTGGTCCGGCACGGCAGCGTGGTTTCGTCATGGATGCGCACGCCGCGCGCCATGCCGCGCAGGAACTCGTCGGTGACCGGCTTGTTCACCGCCACCATGTATTCCTTCTGGTGGCCATTCTCGGCGCGCAGGATCTGGTTGACGATGTTGCCGTTGCTGGTGAGCAGGATCAGCCCTTCCGAATCCTTGTCCAGCCGGCCGATCGGGAAGATCCGCTGTTCGTGGCCGACGAACTCCACGATGTTGCCCTTGACCGAGCTTTCGGTGGTGCAGGTGATGCCCACCGGCTTGTTCAGCGCGATGTAGACGTGCTTGCGGCCGCCGGCCTTTTTCGCTTCGCGCGCGCGCAGCGGCTGGCCGTCGACCAGGACCACGTCGCCCTCGCCGACCACCGCACCGGTGCCGGCCGGATGGCCATTGACGGTGACGCGGCGCTCGCCGACCAGGCGGTCGGCTTCGCGGCGGGAACAGAAGCCGGTGTCGGCGATGTGCTTGTTGAGTCGGATAGTCATCGGCCCATTATCCGGCAAACCCGGGCCGCGCAGGGCAACCGTGGTTCAGGCCGGCTGCCGGTCACCGGCGGCCACCGCCTGTTCGGCGTCGTAGACCTGGTTGCGGCCGGCGCGCTTGGCGCAGTACATGGCGTGGTCGGCGCGGCGCAGCAGCGAGGCCAGGTCGTCGCCGTCGCCACGCAGTACCGCCAGGCCGATGCTGGCCGAGACCTCCAGGCCGGGCACCGCCAGGATCGCGGTGACCGCCTGCACCTGCCGGCGCACGCTTTCCAGGCGGGCCAGCGCGGTGGCCCGGTTGGCGCCGGGCAGCAGCACCAGGAACTCCTCCCCGCCCATCCGGATCACATCCTCGCGGTTGCGCACCGAATCGCGCAGGTTGCGCGCCACCGCCACCAGCACCTGGTCGCCGACCTCGTGGCCGAACTGGTCGTTGATGTCCTTGAACAGGTCGATATCCAGGAACCCGATCGCCAATGGCTGGTCTTCCTGGCGCGCCCGGTCCAGGTACTCGGCCAGCAGGCGCAGCCCGGCACGACGGTTGGGCAGGCCGGTAAGCGCATCGGTATCGGCCAGCTGGCGCATCTCGTCGCGCTGCCGGCGCAGCCGCCCCAGGCGCAGGTTCAAGGCGTAGGCGGACATCATCAGGAACCAGGTCGCCGACAGTTGCAGCGTTTCGATCCGGTAGGCCACCAGCCACTGGGCATGCAGCGCGTCGGCGATGATCATGCCCCACCACGGCACCAGCGCGCTCAACCCCGCCAGCGCGTAGCGGTCGCGCTGCAGCACGCCCCAGACCCCCGCCGCCAGGCACACCACGCAGCCGAGCACGAACAGGTGTTCCAGCCCCGCGGCCAGCCAGGGCAACACGGCGAAGTGCAGCAAGGGCACCACCAGGCCGATGCAGAACATCCCCCACAGCAGCACGTGCTGGACTGGCCGCGAGCGCGGCCAGCGGCGGTCGCCACCGCACAGGCGCCACAGCACCGGCAGCAGCACGGCCTCGGTGAAGGCGCTCAACGACACCAGCCACCACGAGGCCCGGTTGTGGACCGGCAGCCACGGTTCGGGATACCCGCTCAGGCCGCCCAGCACCGCCTGCCACAGCACGAACAGCAGACAGATGGCCACGTAGAGCAGGAACGACCGGTCCTTGGTGGTCACATAGCCCATCAGTGCCGACAGCGCCAACGCGATGACCACCGCGACACAGGCCGCGCGCACCAGCAGCCGCGCGGTGTCGTCCTGCTGCACCGGACTCGGCCCGCCCAACTGCACGGTGGGGATCCAGCGCGGCTTGATCGGTGCGGCCCAGGACACCACGATCGGTTCATGGTCCCCGGCCTTGGGCACCACCACCATGCCCACGCCGGCGCGGAAGCGCGAATCACGGGTGCGCGCGTCGTGCATGCTGCCGCAGATCTGGCGATCGCCATGGCTGATCCGGACTTCGCCGGCCAGGACCCCGAACACATCCACGGCCTGCGGTTCGCCGGACCAGCCCCCGGCCGGGGCCGGCACGTGCAGGATCTGCTGGTGGCGGGCCAGGACCTCGGCCGTACAGGCGCGCTGGGGCGTGCGCTCGGCCGTCGCCGCGCCCAGCAGCAGCACGTCGGTGCCGGCGCGGGCGGTGGCCGCGTCCAGCGTGGCGCCGAGGGCCGCGTGCGGCAGCCACAGCCACAGCAGGGCCAGCAGCACCAACGCCGCGCCCTTCCCGACTCTCCCGCCGTGCCTTGCCCTCACGCCCTGCCCCGCCCTCGATGCCGCCACGCAGGTTGCGCGCCGCCCCTGGCCGCGATTATCGCCCGAACCTTGCCGTTTCACGCGCCACGCCGGCCGTGCAGGCCAGGCCGATGGTCTCATTGCAGTCCGGGATGTCGCTCCGAGGCCGCACCGGTGCGCGCCGGCCACAGCGCCGGCTGGGTCATCCGCTCCAGCGCGACGGGGCGTTCGATCGCATACCCCTGCAGGCCGTCCACGCCGAGCAGTTGCAGCTGCTCGGCGACCTCGGCCGACTCCACCCACTCGGCGATCACGGTCATGTGCAGCTCGCGGCCGATCTCGGTGATCGCGCGCACCGCCGCGCGGCTGACGGGGTCGACGTCCATGTCGCGGACGAACACGCCGTCGATCTTGAGCATGTCCGCGGGCAACTGGCGCAGATAGCCGAACGAGGACAGGCCGGACCCGAAGTCGTCCAATGCCACGCGACAGCCACGCGCCTTGACCGCCTCGATGAAGCTGCGGGCCTGGGCCAGGTTGCTGATCGCCGCGGTTTCGGTGACCTCGAAGCACAGCTTGCGGGCCAGGCCCCGGTTGCGTTCGAGCAGGTCGCAGACGAAGGCCAGGAAGGTCGGCTCGGCGATCGACTGCGCCGACACGTTGACGTTGCACAGCCCCAGCCGCTGCACATGCGCCGGACACACCTGCAGGTGGCGGAACAGCAGCCCCAGCACGTGCCGGTCCAGCGCCATGCCCATGCCGTAACGCTCCACCGCCGGCATGAACTCGCCGGGCGTCTGCAGCAGGCCTTCGGGGCTGCGCATGCGCACCAGCACCTCGTAATGCAGGAACCCCGGATCGCCGATCCGCTCGATGCGCTGGGCGTACAGCAGCATGCGGTTCTCGGCGATCGCACTGGACACCGAAGCAAGGCGCTCGGCCTCCTGGCGGCGCTCGTCCAGCGCCGGGCGGCTTTCGTTGTAGCAGTGCACGCGGTTGCGCCCGGCTTCCTTGGCGGCGTAGCAGGCACTGTCGGCCGCGCTCATCAGCCAGTTGACGTCCGTCGCCTCGCCGGTGACCTCGACCACGCCCACGCTGCAGCTCACCCGCGGGCTGCCGTCGCCGTGCTGCACGCTGGCCTGGCCCAGGCTGCGCACGATCCGTTGCAGCACCTGCTTGGCCTCGTCCTGGCCGGCGTTGGCGAGGAACAGCGCGAACTCATCGCCGCCCATGCGCCCCACCCAGTCGCCGTCGCGCACCGCCCCGACCAGGTAGTCGGCGAAGTTGCGCAGCAGCTGGTCGCCAGCCGCGTGGCCCAGCCCGTCGTTGACCAGCTTGAAGTAGTCCAGGTCGATGTAGCACAGGCTGTGCACGCCGCCGTGGCTGCGCACGTCCAGCAGCGCCTGTTCAAGCAGGCGTTCGATTTCGCGGCGGTTGATCAGCCCGGTCAGCGGGTCGTGGCTGGCCTGGTGCTCCACTTCACGCGCCAGCGCGTGGTTCTGCGAGACATCCTCGACGATGGCGAACACGGTGGGCTCGCGCCCCGGCGTACGCACGATGGTGCCGCTCCAGCGGCCCCACAACAGCCCGCCGTCGGCGCGCTGGAAGCGCAGTTCGCCCGGGCGCAGCTGGCGTACCCAGTCGATCCGCCCGGCCTCGTCCAGCACCAGTTCGCCGTCCACCAGCAGGTCCTGCAGCTGCATGCCCAACAGCACCTCGCGGCGATGGTCGAGGATATCGGCGATGGCCTGGTTGGCCTCCAGCACCGCGCCGGCCTGGTCGAGCTTGAGCATGCCGACGGTGGCCTGGTAGAAGGCGGCGCGGAAACGGCTTTCCTGCTCGAGCAGGTCGCGCCGCACGCGTCTGGACAGCATCACCGCCACCACGGTGATCAGCAGCACCGACAGTCCTCCCACCAACAGCGTGGTCAGGCGCACGATCGAAGCGGTACGCAGCAACGACAGCGAGAACGCCTTGGCCTGCGCCTGCAGGCTGCGATCGAGCGCGTGCAGGTGGTCCTGCAGCGCCTGCCGCTGGGCGGGCGGTGGCGCGCCGCGGGCATGCATCGCCGCCGCACGCCCGGCAATCTGCGACAACTGCTGCAGCCCGGGGTCGGTCTGCCGCCACAGCCGCACCGCATCGCGGAAATAGCCCAGGTGGCCCAGATAGCGGAAGGAAAAGATCAGGCGGTTGATGTCACCGGGGGCATTGCCGCCCTGCAGGAACCCGCGCCGGGCGCGGCCCAGGTCGGGGTCGGCCTGCTCCAGCGCCTGCCGCGCATCCAGGTCGCCCAGCGGCACCGCCAGCGCGCTGCGGGCTTCGGCCAGGTCGGCCGGGTCGCCGCTGTTGATGTAGCGGCCCAGCGCGAAGCTGGCCTGCTGCTGGCTGCGCGACCAGTGGCTCTGGCCCACGATCCACGCGGTCGAGGCGGCCTGCAGCTCCTGGATCACGGCCGAGATGCCCACCAGGCCGATCGCCATGCCGGTCAGCAGGACAAAACGCAGGGTCAGCCCCCGCGTGGGATACGGAACTGCCGTCGCACCAACATCCTTGCCAGTTGCCAGCATCGCCGATCTCCCCGGGGAACCATGGAGTGGATAGCACGTCCCTGTCGCAGAGCGGTCAGGCTAGATCGGGGAATGTTGACGCCGTGCGAAACCCGGCGGCCAGGGCCCGGCCGGTCCCGGAAACGACAACGCCAGCCCGGAGGCTGGCGTTGCAGGGACCGCGGGAGCGATCAGCCGTTGCGCGGACCGCGCGGCTTGAAGCCGTCACGACGCGGCGGACGGTCGTTGCCGCCCGGGCCGCTGCGCGGGCCACCCGGACCACCCGGGCCGCGCGGCTTGCCACCGAACTTCGGCTTGAAGGCCGGGCGCGGCGACGGGGTCAGGTCTTCACCCGGCTCCACCTTGCGCATCTGAAGCTGCTGGCCGGAGACCCACACCTTCTTCAGGTGGGTGAGCAGGTCCTGCGGCATTTCCGCCGGCAGGTCCAGCACCGAGAAGTCGTCGTGGATGTCGATGCGGCCGATGAACCGGCTTTCCAGCCCGGCTTCGTTGGCGATCGCGCCGACGATGTTGCCCGGCTTCACGCCGTGCACGTGGCCCACTTCGATGCGGAAGGTTTCCATGCCCGGCTCGGCGGCACCGCGCGGGGCGATGTCACGGCGCGGGGCGCGTTCGAAACCGCCGTCGGTGTTGCCGAAGTCGCCTTCCGGACGCGGCGGACGCGGGCCACGGTCGTCTTCACGACGCGGGCCACGCTCGAAGCGCGGTTCGAAACGGGCCGGGCGCTCGCCACGGTCGTTGCTGCGCTCGTTGCGCTGGTGGGGCGCACGCTCTTCACGGGCGCCACGCACCGGCGGGGTCAGCAGGAACGGCGAATCGCCCTGCAGCAGCTTGGCCAGCGCGGCGGCAATCTCGATCGCCGGCACGTTCTTTTCGCCTTCCAGGCGCTGCAGCAGGTCGCGGTAGAACTCGGTGCCACCGGCATCGAGCGCGTCGCTGATGCGGCTCATGAACTTGCTGATGCGGGTGTCGTTGACCGCGTCCACGCTCGGCAGCTGCATCTCTTCGATCGGCTGGCGGGTGGCGCGCTCGATCGCACGCAGCATGCCCTTCTCGCGCGGGGTGGCGAACAGGATCGCGTCACCGGTGCGGCCGGCACGACCGGTACGGCCGATGCGGTGCACGTAGCTTTCGGTGTCGTACGGGATGTCGTAGTTAAGCACGTGGCTGATGCGCTCCACGTCCAGGCCACGGGCGGCCACGTCGGTGGCCACCAGGATGTCCAGCTTGCCTTCCTTGAGCATGCCGATGGTGCGCTCGCGCTGGGCCTGCTGCATGTCGCCGTTGATGGCGGCCGCGGCCAGGCCACGAGCCTGCAGCTTCTCGGCGAGCTCTTCGGTGGCCGCCTTGGTGCGCGAGAAGATGATCATCGCGTCGAACGGTTCCACTTCCAGGATGCGGGTCAGCGCGTCCAGCTTGTGCATGCCACTCACCCACCAGTAGCGCTGGCGGATGTTGGCCGAGGTCGTCGTCTTGCTGACGATGGTGACTTCGGCCGGGTTCTTCAGGTAGGTCTGCGCGATGCGGCGGATCTGCGACGGCATGGTGGCCGAGAACAGGGCCACCTGGCGGGTCTCCGGCAGCTTCTTCAGCACGGCCTCGACGTCGTCGATGAAGCCCATGCGCAGCATTTCATCGGCTTCGTCCAGCACCAGCGTCTTCAGCTCGGACAGGTCCAGGGTGCCGCGGTCCAGGTGGTCGATGACCCGGCCCGGGGTGCCCACGATGACGTGCACGCCACGGCGCAGGGCCTGCAGCTGCTGGCCGTAGGGCTGGCCGCCGTACACCGGCAGCACGCGGAAACCGGGGATGCCCGAGGAATAGGTCTGGAACGCCTCGGCGACCTGGATGGCCAGTTCGCGGGTCGGCGCCAGCACCAGCACCTGCGGCTTGGTCTGGTTGAAATCGAGGTTGGACAGCACCGGCAGCGCGAAGGCCGCAGTCTTGCCGGTGCCGGTCTGCGCCTGGCCGAGGACGTCGCGGCCTTCCAGCATGGCCGGGATGGTGGCCGCCTGGATCGGGGACGGCGTTTCATAGCCGACGGTGGCGACGGCCTGCATCACAGCGTCGGACAGGCCGAGGTCTGCGAACAGCAGCGGCGCGGAGGTTTCTTGGGACATGGGGAACTCCAAAGCACTGCCGATTAAAGGGGGCAGTGAGATAAAAAAGGGGATGGTCCGCGCTTTGGGCGCCCTTTCTTATCGCGTGCCCTGGCGCTGCTCGGTCGGAGGAGAATTCACTCGCTCAGGGCGCGATGATACCGCATCGTTCCTGAACAACGTGTACAGATTCCCGCCGGGATGCCGTTTCTGGCGCGTGCTGGCGCACAATACGCGCCCTCTTCCGGCCCGGGCCCCCTCCGCGCCCCTTCCCAGGATACCCGCTCCATGCAGACCCTCGAATTTGAACTGGACAGCGACTACGTCGAGCTCAAGCAGTTGCTCAAGCTGGCCGACCTGGTCACCAGTGGCGGCGAGGCCAAGACGGTGATCGCCGATGGCCAGGTCCTGGTCGACGGCGAGGTCGAACTGCGCAAGGCCTGCAAGATCCGCGGCGGCCAGGTGGTGCAGTTCGCCGACACCACCATCAACGTCATCGCCGATACCGACGCCCCCTGAGCCGGGTCAGGCCCGCGCCTCGCGCTGGGTGAGGTGGGCGGCAATCAGCTGGCGGAACGGGGCCACCCCGTGCGCCAGGCGCAGCCCGGCCTTGCGCAGCACCCGTGCCGGCAGGCGGTCATCGGTGTACAGCGTGGCGATCGCATTGGTCGCCTCGTACAGCGGCCGCGAGGCCAGCCGGTGGCCGCGCTCGTAGGCGGCCAGCCCGGCCGGCGCGGCGATGTCGCCACCGCGCGCCGCCGCCCGGGCCAGCACCGTGGCCAGCCGGTGCTGGCCGAGCAGGCCCAGGTTGAACCCATGCGCGGTCACCGGATGCATGCCCACCGCGGCATCGCCGATCAACGCGCAGCGATCACCCACGAACGCATTGGCATACACCGCCACCAGCGGATAGGCCGACGGGCGTGCGAGCGGCCGCATGGCGCCCAGCCGGTGCTCGAAGAACGTGGTGATGCTGCGCCCGAACGCGCCCTCGTCCTGCGCCATCAGCGCCTCGATCTGGCGTGGCGGCAGGGTAATCACCGCCGAGGCCTGCGCGCCATTGAGCGGCAGCAGGGCCATCGTGCGCCCA
Source organism: Stenotrophomonas sp. BIGb0135 (assembly GCF_024810105.1). GTDB lineage: Bacteria > Pseudomonadota > Gammaproteobacteria > Xanthomonadales > Xanthomonadaceae > Stenotrophomonas > Stenotrophomonas maltophilia_AB. Next base: position 346,576 of record NZ_JANUDX010000002.1, on the reverse strand, counting down.
TAGCCGAACCACTCCCAGGCGGTGTGCTGGTGCGGCACCTCGATCTGCATCCGGCACACCAGCATGGACTTGCCGAAGTCGCGCAGGCGCGCGCCGATCCCCAGCATGCGCCGAGTACTGGAGAAACGGCTGTCGGCCGCCACCACCAGCCGCGCAGCCAGACGGCGGCCATCGGCCAGCGTCACCACGCTGCGTTGGGCGCCGGCCACCACGCTGGCCACCCGCGCCTCGTCCAGCACCTGCAGGCCGGGCTGGCCCTGCACGCTGGCCCAGGCCGCGCGCCGGATGAGGTGGTTGGGTACCAGCCAGCCCAGGTCACCGCCGGTGCGCTGCGTATCGGCGAAGGTGAGCGCGAACGGTGAGCCGCCGTCGAGCACCTTGGCATCGCGTAGCGGGGAAATCTCGGCCGGGTCCAGCCGCGCCCAGATGCCCAGCGTGTCCAGGATCTGCCGCGAGGCATGGGTCAGCGCGATCTCGCGGCCATCGGCGGCAGCCTCCGCCAGCGCCGCGCGCGGCTGCTGCTCGACCAGGGCGACGCTCAGGCCACTGCCGGCCAGCGAGCGGGCAAAACACAGCCCGGTCGGCCCAGCCCCGACCACCACCACGTCCACCGTCTGTTCCGTCATGCACTGCGCCTGCGCGCGTCCGTCCGACATGTCCCATCCTGCGGTTGCTCGTCCGGGCCAGCTTAACGCCGCTGCCCGCGCCGCTGCCTTGATCTGGATCAGCAGGGTCGGCGCCGGTTCACCGCCGCCTAGCGCAGCGACCAGGCCAGCAGCACGATGCCGACCAGCGAGGCCAGCCATACCAGGCTGCGCACGTACGGCACGCCGGCGGCATACAGCGGCAGGTAGACCACGCGCGCCCAGAAATACAGCTGCGCGGCCAGCGCGGTCAGTCCGTCCTGGCGCTGGGTCAGCACCACCGCCAAGACCGCGGCGGCGAAGAACGGGAAGGTCTCCATGAAGTTGGCCTGGGCCCGCTGCAGGCGCCCGGTCAACGGCCGCACGGGCGGATTCTGGCCGTCGCGTGCCGAGGCGTTCCACTGCAGGCCGCGCTCCCGGGTGACCGCCGTGGACGCGGCGAACAGATGCACCAGGCCCAGCACGATCGACCACACCAGCATCTGGATCTCGATACCCATGGCGGTTTCCTCAGGGAGTGGCGGCGCGCACGCTGTAGCCGGCCAGGCGCCAGACGCGGTCTTCATCCAGGCGGAAGGAGACCAGCTCGCGCACCGGCTGGGCGCTGTTGGCGAACCGGGTGGGGAAGCTGACGTTGATGTACAGCCCCTCGGGCACGGTCGCGCCCGGCGCGTACTTGACCCGGGTCACCACCGGCTGGCCACGCGCGGCCAGCGCGCCCAGGCGCTTGCGGTCGGCGCTGATCTGGGTGACGAACGCCTGCTCGGTGACCGACTTGCGGGCCACGGCCGAGGCGCCCTTCCATGCCTCGGCGGCGCGGTTGCCGTCCACCAGCTGTGCCACCTGCAGGGCCGCCGCACTCATCTCGGCGTCCTGCTTGTGCACCTGCGCCTGCTGCGCCGGGGTCAATGCCGGGCGTGCCGCCGGCGCGGGCGCCGCGGACGGTGCCGGGCGCGCCGGTGCCGGTGCCGGGCTGGCAGGCGGCGGGGTCTGGGCCTGGGCGACGGCGGCAAGCAGGAACGAGGACAGCAGCAGCGGAACACGCATCAGGGACACCGTTGGCTGGAAATAACCGCCCCAGTCTACGGGAACCCCGTGAGTGGTCCGTCAGTTGCGCTCGGCGGCGTCCGGCGGCGGCTGGCCGGCGTCGCTGGCGGTCCGCTCCACCGGCGGCTCGCGCGACGGCGGCGCCTGCGACGGCAGCAGCGTGGTCACGTCGATCTCCGACAGCGGGCTCTCGTCGGGGCAGCTCGCATCGGGGAAACCGTAGCGCTGCTTGAGCGTCTGCCCGCAGCTGTTGACCGCTTCCAGTTCGCTGCCGTCGCGCTTGCATTCCTGGTCGAAGGCAACCAGGAATGCATCCTTGCGCCGCACGAAATCATCGCCGCATTTGCGCATCTGCTTGATCCGCTCCAGGTCGTCCTGCACCGCATTGGTGCCGTCCAGGCCGAACTGGCGCAGCTCCTCGCTGCTGAGCAGGCGCAGGCTGCGGTTGGGCACGGTCATCATCAGGTCGGCCACGCCCACCGCCACGCCATTGCGCTGCAGGTAGTCCTTGACGTTGTCGTAGACCTCGTGGAGCTCGCGGTTGAGTTCGGCGCGCGAGGTCGCCTTGGAGCTGATCCGCATCATCCGATGGATCCCGACCTTGCCGGCGACCAGCCGGTTGTCGCCGGCGGCCAGCACGAACACGCAGGCGCTGTGGCAGACGGAACCCTCGCGGATCCAGATGGTCCAGTTGGATTCGCCGATGCGGTCGCCGGCCACGATCGCCGCTTCGACCTGCCCGCCACTGGAGTCCAGGTCGAGGATGCGCTTGGAGATGCGCTGCGCGTCGGCCACCATCGCCAGCCGCGCGACCAGTTCGGAAAAACCGGGATTGATCTTGCCCACGTAGCGCACGCGCACCAGGCCGCGGTCGGCGCAGGGCGCCAGCGCCGCATCGATGCTCGCCCGATCCAGTCGTTCCAGCGCGAGGCCGTCGCCGGCCTCACCGGCGTAATCGGTATCGCAGCTCACCCACGCCTTGCCGTTCTCCAGCGCCGCCTCCGGCCACCCCTGGTCGCCGCGCTTTGGCGGCGCGGGCACCGGCGCCGGGGCATCGGCGGCGTTGATCGACACCATGTGGTCGCCGTCGGCGGCCTGCGCGCGCACCGCCTTGTCGGCGGCGGTGACATTGCCCGGATTTTCCAGTTGGCTGCAACTGGCCAACCCCAGGCACAACAGCGGCAACCACCACGACTTGAGCGACATGAACAACCCGGTACCCGTACAGAGGAGCGTGCGCAGCGGCACGTGTGCCCACAGTCTAGTGTGCCCGGCCAGCCCGGCGGCAACCTGCCCTGAACCACGCGGTCCCGGCAGCGCATTGATGTCCGAATATGGCGAGCCTGGCCTGCGCCCCGGGCATAGACTGGCCGCCATGGAGACCGCCCTGCCCCTGGACTACGCCGCGTGCGAAAGCGCCCGCCTGGCCCGTGATGCGCGCTTTGACGGCGTGTTCTTCACCGCCGTGCGCAGCACCGGCATCTACTGCCGGCCGGTCTGCCCCGCACCGCCACCGAAGCCGCGCAACGTCGATTACTACCCCACTGCCGCCGCAGCCGCGGCCGCCGGGTTCCGGCCTTGCCTGCGCTGCCGCCCGGAATTGGCACCGGAGGCGCAGGATGCGCTCAGCAGTGAAACCCTGCAGCGCGCCCTCGCGCTCATCCACGACAGTTTCCTGCAGGATGCGCCGGTGGCCGAGCTGGCTGCGCGGCTCGGGCTGAGCGCACGCCAGCTGCAACGCCTGTTCGTGGCCCGGCTCGGTGCCGCGCCGGCGCAGATCCACGCCACCCGCCGGTTGTTGCTGGCCAAGCAGCTGCTCACCGAAACCGCGCTGCCGATCACCGACGTGGCCCTGGCCTCGGGCTACAACAGCCTGCGTCGCTTCAACGCCGCCTTCGTCGACGGCTGCGGCATGCCGCCCACCGCGATCCGTCGGCAGCGCGGCACCCTCGACGCCGGCGCGTTGACCCTGCGCCTGGGCTACCGGCCACCGCTGGACTTCGCGGCGATGCTCGACTTCCTGCGCCGCCGCTCGATCCCGGGCATCGAGTGCATCGGGCCGGACAGCTACCAGCGCGTGATCGGGCCGCCCGAGCGCCCCAGCGTGATCCGGGTCAGCGCCGACCCGAAGCGATCCGAACTGCTGCTGCAGCTCGGCCAGGTCGACCCGCGCGCCATTCCCGGCATCGTGCGCCGGGTGCGCCGGATCTTCGATCTCGATGCCGACCTGCGCATCGTCCACGCCACGCTGGGCAAGGACCCGCTGCTGGCGCGTGGCATCGCGCAACGCCCCGGCCTGCGCGTGCCCGGCGGCTGGGATGGCTTCGAAGTGGCGGTGCGTGCGGTGCTGGGCCAACAGGTCAGCGTTGCGGCGGCCACCACGCTGGCGCGCCGCGTGGTCGATCGCTTCGGCGGCGCCCTGGACGGCATGCCGGAGGGCCTGGACCGCCAGTTCCCCACCCCGCAGGCACTGGCCGATGCGCCGCTGGAAAGCATCGGCCTGCCCCGCACCCGCGCGGCCACGGTGCGCGCAGTGGCGGCCGCCGTGGTCGATGGGCGCCTGGATTTCAGTGCCGGCCAACGCCTGGAAACCTTCGTCGCACGCTGCGTGGCGCTGCCCGGCATCGGGCCGTGGACCGCGCACTACATGGCGCTGCGCGCGCTGGCGCTGCCCGATGCCTTCCCTGCCGGTGACCTGGTACTGCAGCAGGTGCTCGGCGGCGACACGCGGCTGAGCGAGCGGGCCACCGAAGCGCGGTCCCACGCGTGGCGGCCGTGGCGTGCCTATGCAGTGCTGCACCTGTGGTACCTGTCCGCCCCCTCTCCTGGAGACCGCCCGTGACCCTGCTCTACGACACCTTCGACAGCCCGATCGGGCCCCTCACCGTGGCCGGCGACAGCCAGGGCATCCACCACATCCTGTTCGAGAACAACCGCTACGACGCCAAGGGTCGCGAACACTGGCAGCGCGATGCGCATGCGCTGCGCGATGCGCGCGGCCAGTTGCTGGCGTACCTGGCCGGGCAGCGCCAGCGTTTCGAACTGCCGCTCGCACCGCACGGCACCGACTTCCAGCTGCGCGTGTGGAAGGCACTGGCCGACATCCCGTTCGGGCACACCTGGAGCTATGTCGACCTGGCCCGCCATATCGGCCATCCCACCGCGAGCCGCGCCGTCGGCGCCGCCAACGGGCGCAACCCGCTGCCGATCGTGCTGCCCTGCCACCGCGTGATCGGCAGCAGCGGTGCGCTCACCGGCTTCGGCGGCGGGCTGCCGACCAAGGCCGCGCTGCTGCAGTTGGAAGCGCGGCGGGAATCGCTGTTCGCCTGAGCGCACGCCTGCCATGCGGTGTCTTCGCCGCGTCACCGCCGCGAACTATCATGGCCGGATGATTTCCGTCCGCCTTTCGCTGGCGCTCGCCGCCGCCCTCGCGCTGACCAGTTGTGCCAGCGTTCCCCCAACCCCGCCGCGTGATCCCGGCGCGCCCGTTGCCGCGGCCGCCGCGCCAACCCTGTTGCTGGTCTCCATCGACGGTCTGCGCGCGGACATGCTCGATCGCGGCATCACGCCCAACCTCTCTCGCATCATCGATGGCGGCGTGCGCGCGCGCTGGATGACGCCGTCGTACCCGTCGCTGACCTTTCCCAACCACTACACGCTGGTGACCGGCCTGCGTCCGGACCACCACGGCATCATCCACAACAGCATGCAGGCCGAGGAGCTGGGCACGTTCCGGCTGAGCAAGCGCGAAGCGGTAACCGACCCGCGCTGGTGGGGCGGCGAACCGATCTGGGTGGGGGCGGAGAAGGCCGGCGTGCGCACGGCCACGTGGTCCTGGCCAGGGAGCGAGGCGGCGATCCAGGGCGTGCGCCCAAGTGCGTGGCGCGTGTACGACGCGAGCGTGCCGCTGGACGACCGCGTGGACCAGGTGCTGGCCTGGCTCGGGCGCAGCGACGCGCAGGCACCGCGCCTGGTCACCCTGTACATGGAACAGGTGGACCATGCCGGCCACGACCACGGCCCGGATTCGCCCGCGTACGCCGCGGCCGTCGTCGAGGTGGATGCGGCCGTGGGGCGGCTGCTGGACGGCCTGCAGGCCCGCGGGCTGGAGGCGCGGACCAACGTGATCGTGGTGTCCGACCACGGCATGGCCACTGTCGCCGAAGGCCACACCATCGCCGTCGAGGACATGGTCGATCCGTCGATCGCCAAGGACGTATCGGTGGGGCAGTCGATCGGTTTCGCGCCGTTGCCGGGCAAGCGCCGCGAGGCGGAGAAGACCCTGCTCGGCGCGCATGCGCAGTACGATTGCTGGACCCGGCAGACCCTGCCGGCACGCTGGCACTACGGCAGCAACCCGCGCATTCCCCCGATCATCTGCCAGATGCACGAGGGCTGGAACGCGCTGAGCCGCGCCAGTATCGCCAAGCGCACGCCCGGCAATCGCGGTTCGCACGGCTACGACAACGCGCTGCCGTCGATGCGTGCGGTATTCATTGCGCGCGGTCCGTCGTTCAAGCAGGGCCAGACGTTGCCGGGGTTCGACAACGTGGATGTCTATCCGCTGCTGACCCGCCTGCTCGGCATCCCCGCTGCGCCCAACGACGGCGACCCGCAGACCCTGCTGCCGGCGCTGCGTTGATCGCGCACGAGGCGCCGCGACTGCGCTGGGGGCCGTGATCCGGACCTTGATCCGGCCCTGGAAAAACGGCAAAAAAAAACGCGGCGCAAGCGCCGCGTTTTCTTCGACCCGCCAGGCGGGATCAACCGGCCTTGGCGACAGCCTTCTTGGCAACGGCCTTCTTTGCCGGTGCCTTGGCAACGGTCTTCTTGGCGACCGGCGCAGCTGCGCCCACGGCCACCTTGCTCACCGCGTGCGAGCGCGAATTGCCGTAGCTGGCGTTGTAGCGCTTGCCCTTGGCGGTCTTGCGGTCACCCTTACCCATGTCGTCAACTCCTTAGTCTGAAATCTGATAACCCCGTACTGACACGGGTTCGGCGGGGCCGCCCTCTCAGGCGCCCCCGCGCACGATCTGAAAGCCTACCACAGCGCCTCAATGCGCACAGCTGGCGTCATGGATGTGGCCGTGGTTCAGGCGCAGGTTCACCAGGTGGGCCACGCCCACCAGCACGCCGCCGAGCGTCATCACCACCGCATGCGGCACGGCTGAATGGTGCAGCGGGTCGTATAGCAGCCCGGCCCACAACGCGACCAGGCCGGGCACCAGGAAGCCCAGCGCGCGCAGCGCGCCGTGGCGCCGATAGCCCCAGACCAGGCTGAACAGCCCCAGCAGGGTCACGAAGCTGACCAGCGCCAGTTCCACGCCGTCGCCCAACCAGACCGACAGGCCCAGCGATGGCGCGGCGGCCAGCAAGACCGGCAGCAGGGCGCAGTGCACCGCGCACAGCAGCGAACCGGTGGCACCGAAGCGATCCAGCAGATGACGGACTCGAGCGAACAGGGGCATGACTTCCAGCAGGGTCGGCGAAGCGTTATGGAATAATATAACATCAATCCCGCGCGCACTCCCGCACTCCGCTCCTCCCCCCTGTACCCCCGTGTTCAGCCCCACCCGATGGGATTCGCGCGCCCCACCATTGATACATTGTAACAATTGACGACGGACCCTCTGCCCATGCGTTCTTCCCGCTCCCTCCAGCCCCACGCCCTGTCCCTGGCACTCGCCGCCGCGCTTCTTCCTTCGCTGGCGCTGGCCGCCGACGACGCGGACGGCACCCGCGACCACCACCTGACCGAGCTGTCCGCGGTGAAAGTCACCGCCTCGCCGCTGCAGGGCGATGCCGAATCGCTGGCGCGCCCGGTCGACGTGCTTGCCGGCGAACGCCTGGACGAGCAGAAGGCGGGCACCCTGGGCGACACCGTGGCCAAGCTGCCCGGCGTGCAGAGCACCTTCTTCGGCCCCGGCGTCGGCCGGCCGATCATCCGCGGCCAGGAAGGCCCGCGCGTGGCCGTGTTGTCCAACGGCATGGGCAACATGGACGCCTCCACCGTGAGCGCCGACCACGCCACCAGCATCGAGCCGTTCCTGGCCGACCAGATCGAAGTACTGAAGGGGCCGGCCACGCTGCTGTTCGGCAGCGGCGCGATCGGCGGCGCGGTCAACGTGGTCGATGGCCGCATCGCACGCGAACTGCCCGACCGCCCGCTCAGCGGCCGCGCCGAACTGCGCGGCAATTCGGTCAACGACGAGCGCAGCGGCATGTTCCGCCTGGATGGCGTCAACGGCAACTGGGTGCTGCATGTGGACGGCCTGGTGCGCAATGGCGATGACTACCGCATCCCCGGTTATGCGGTGATCGATGGCCTGGAAGACCACAGCGGCCACGACCATGAGGAAGGCGACACCGATGAACCGCGTCGCGGCCGCCTGGACAACAGTTCCGTGCGCACCCGCGCCGGCGGCGTCGGCGCCACCTGGCTCGGCGAAGGCGGCTACTTCGGTGCGTCGGCCAGCACCTACCGCACCAACTACGGCATCCCCAACGGCGCGCACGTGCATGCCGACGACGACCATGACCACGATCATGACCATGGCGACGAAGAGGAAGAAGGCGACGAGCACGACGTGCGCATCGACATGGTGCAGAACCGCTTCGAAGCCAAGGGCGGCATCTACAACCCGACCTCGTTCCTGAAGAACATCAACCTGCGTACCGCCTACACCGACTACGAGCACGTGGAACTGGAGGCGGGCACGCCGTCCACGCGCTTCACCAACCGCGGCATCGAAGGCCGCCTGGAAGCGGTGCAGCAGCAGATCGGCGGCTGGGACGGCGCGTTCGGCCTGCAGTTCGGCAACGGCGATTTCGGCGCCAGGGGCGAGGAAGCCTTCGTGCCGGATACCAGTACAAAGAACATCGGCCTGTTCGTGCTGCAGGAAAAGCAGTTCGGGCCGTTCAAGCTGGAACTCGGCGGCCGCCACGACCAGGTCAAGCTGGACCCGACCGGCGACTACCGTGCGCGGACGTTCGATGCCACCAACCTGTCCGCGGCCGGCATCTGGACGCTCAACGACGCCGTGGACCTGCGCTTCGGCGTGGACGGCTCCGAGCGCGCACCGACCAACGAGGAGCTGTACGCGGCCGGCGCGCACATCGCCACCCGTTCGCTGGAGATCGGCGACGCCGACCTGAAGACCGAACGCGGCCAGCGCGTGGAACTGGGCATCCACACGCACAGCGACCGCGTGGAATTCTCCGCCTCGATCTACCAGACCACGTTCAAGAACTTCATCTACCTGGCCGACACCGGCGTGGTCGAATCGCTGCCGGTACGCCTGTGGACCCAGCAGGACGCCACTTTCAAGGGCGCCGAGGCCGAAGCGGTGTTCCACCTGTTTGAAGGCGTGGCCGGCGACTGGGACCTGCGCGTGTTCGGTGACTACGTCAAGGCCGAACTGGACGGCAGTGGCAGCCGCAACGTGGACATCGCCGTACCGCACGGCGACCACAACCACAACTACACCGTGGAACTGGCCAACACCGGCTACCTGCCGCGCATCTCCCCGGCCCGTGTCGGTGCCGACCTGCGCTGGTCCCGGGACGGGTGGCGCGCGTCGGTGGGCGCGGTGCGCTACAGCAGCCAGAAGGACGTGGCCCAGAACGAGGACCCGAGCAACGGCTACACGCTGGTGGACGCACACCTCGCCTACCGCTGGGACCGCTCGGACAGCAACAGCTACGAGGTGTTCCTGGACGGCAACAACCTGACCAACCAGGAAGTGCGCCCGCACACCTCGCTGCTGCGCGACTACTCCCCGCTGCCGGGCCGTGGCGTCGCCTTCGGCATCCGCGCCTTCTTCTGATGTCCTCTCCACCACTGGGGTAGTCGCATCACCCCCGGGGGGCCGAAAGGCCCCCTTTTTTTGGGTCCCTCCGTGGTTGGCGGGAGCGCCTCCGATCGGATCTGTCGCGCCGCAAGTCAAGCCCGGTGGCGGCCGGCAGGCCCCTGGGCAAAACAAAGGGGCGGGAACACCGGCTTTTTCTGAGGGCCATGGTGGCCCAGCGCCCGGCCCACCGACGCTGCCTTGACCACTTGCGTGCATATACACGTATGATCGGCCATCCCATCCGGCCGGCCCGCCATGGACCCGCTCAGCGCCAGCCCCTGCACCTGCTTCCGCCTGCGCCGTGCCTCGCGCCAGCTCTCGCAGCTCTACGACGCCCACCTCGCGCCGGCCGGGCTCAGCCTCAACGCCTATTCCATCCTTCGCCGCGCCCCGCAGCCACGCCAGCTCGGTGAACTTGCCGATGCACTCGGCATGGACCGCACCACCCTTACCCGCAACCTCAAGCCCCTGCTCGCCGCCGGATGGCTGGAGGCCACGCGTGGCGACGATGCGCGCCAACGCCTGATTGCCATCACGCCTGCCGGCAAGGCCGTGCTGCGCCGGGCACGCCCGTTGTGGCGGCGCGCGCAGGACGCCGTGGAGGCCACCTTCGGCCCTGCCCCCACCGCACGCCTCAACGCCCTCCTCGACCAGCTCGACCACGCCCTCCCCGCCGGAGAACCCGCATGACCGCCCTGCCCGCCGCACCGCCCGCCCCGCGCATGCATTGGGGCCTGCTCGTCGCCGCCTCCGCCATCCTCATGGTCACCATGGGCGTGCGCCAGACCTCCGGCCTGTACCTGGAGCCCATCCACCGCAGCACCGGCGTCAGCATCGTCGAGATCAGCTTCGCCCTGGCCATCGGTCAGTTCGTCTGGGGCGCGGTGCAGCCGGTGTTCGGTGCCGTGGCCGACCAGCGCGGCGCGCTTCCGGTCCTGCTGTTCGGCGGCGTCCTGCTGGCCGTCGGGCTGCTGCTCGCGCCTTACCTCACCAGCCCGCTCGGCCTCAGCGCCAGTCTCGGCCTGCTGATGGCCGCAGGCGCCGGTGCCGGCAGTTTCTCGGTGCTGATCGGCGCCACCGCCCACCGCCTGCCCGCCGAGAAGCGTTCCTTCGCCGCTGGGCTGATCAACGCCGGTGGCTCGCTCGGCCAGTTCGTGTTCGCCCCGCTGGTGCAATGGATCATCAGCAGCGCCGGCTGGGCACGCGCCATGTCCACCATGGCCGCCATCACCCTGCTCTCGTTGCCGCTGGCCTGGCCGCTGCGGCGTCAGGCCGGGGATCACGCCGCGGCCGCGCAGGCCGGCGATGACGGTGGGCTGCGGGCGCAGCTGCGCGCGGCCCTGCGCGACCGCAGCTACTGGTGCCTGCACCTGGGCTTCTTCACCTGCGGCCTGCACATCGCCTTCCTGGTCACCCACCTGCCCGGCGAAATCGCGCTGTGCAACCTCTCCCCCACCGTCGCCTCCACCTCGATCGCGCTGATCGGCCTGTTCAACATCGCCGGCAGCCTCATCGTCGGCGCGCTTGGCCAGCGCTACCGCATGAAGTACCTGCTGTTCTGGATGTACGCCAGCCGCGCGCTCATGATCGGCGTCTACCTCGTCGCACCGCCCACTCCGCTCACCTTCTACGTGTTCTCCGCCGCGCTCGGGTTCACCTGGCTGGCCACCGTGCCGCCCACCGCCGGCCTGGTCGGCAAGCTGTTCGGCCCGCGCTACCTCGGCACGCTGTTCGGCCTTACCCTGCTCTCGCACCAGCTCGGTGGCTTCTTCGGCGCCTGGCTGGGCGGGGTGGCGCTGGCGCAGTCGGGCAACTACCTGTGGATGTGGTACGCCGACATCGCGCTGGCCGCCATCGCCGCACTGGTCAACCTGCCCATCCGCGAGGCGCGTTACAGCTGCCATGGGGTCGCCGCCCGCGGTTGATTTCACCGCGCGTTGATGTTCCCCAGCCGCCGCCGACCGATGGCCGGTGCGGACGCGCACGGCACTTTCCTCACGGACATGATTGTCCGATCATGTCCCATGACTTCCCAACGTGCCGATGCGGCAGCCCGCCGCGCTCTCATCCTGGACGCCGCCGATGCGGTGTTCGGCCAACACGGCGTCACCGCCCCGCTCGACCTGGTGGTCGAACGCGCACAGGTTGGCCGCGCCACGCTGTACCGCAATTTCCCGGATCGCACGGCACTGGTGGAAGCGCTATTGCAACGCACCGTGGCCCGCATCCAGCGGCAGGTGACCGCCCTGGGCGAACGCGACGACGCGCTGTTCGAGGTGCTGGAGGGCATGGCCGCCCGCATCGTGCAGTCGCCGGCGCTGTCGGACTACTGGCGCGCGGTGGACCCGGACGACCCGGCCATCAAGGCCGCCCGGCAGACCATCTGGGCCCTGCTGGACGCCCCGATCCAGCGCGCGATCAGCGCCGGCCTGTGCCGTCCGGATCTGCAGGCGACGGATGTTTCACTGATCTCGGGCATGCTGGGAGCCGCGTTGCGTGGCAAGTCCCGGGAAGAGCGCGCCAAGCTGGTGGCACGCGCCCTGCAGTTGCTGCGTAGTGGATTGCAGGGACCCATCCGCCCGGAGGACTGATGCCGCAGTACCTCAAACCCATCCCGGACTGGGAAGAGCACGAGAAACCGACCCTGCCCGGTTCGGCGTCGATGCCGTGGCATCCGCCGCATCGGCGCGTGGCGTATGCGCTGGTGGCGTTGCTGGTGGGCATCACCGGCGGCCTCGGCAACGCGCTGGTCACGGCCAACCTGCCCTTCATGCAGGGCCAGCTCGGGCTCACCCCGGCGCAGGGCAGCTGGCTGGTGGCCGCCTATGCGATGGTCAACGTCACCGCCAACCTGCTGGCCTTCAAGTTCCGCCAGCAGTACGGCATCCGCCTGTTCGCCGAGATCGGGCTGGGCCTGTACGCGGCGCTGGCGGTGCTGCACCTGTTCGTCGGCAGCTACGAAACCACGCTGCTGACCCGCGCGGCCAGTGGTTTCGCCGGCGCGGCCTGTAGCACGCTGGGCACGCTGTACATGCTGCAGTCGTTGCCCCGCCGCTACACCGGCAACCTGCTGGTGATCGGCGTGGGCATCTCGCAGCTGGCGGTGCCGCTCGCCTGGCTGGTGTCCCCGGGCCTGGTGGACACCGGCCAATGGCACAACCTGTACCTGTTCGAGGCCGGCCTGGCGCTGTGCGCCTTCGCGGCGGTGGTGCTGCTGAAGCTGCCGCCAGGGGTGCAGATCAAGGCCTTCGAGCCGCTGGACTTCCTCACCTTCGCGCTGCTCGCCCCGGCCGTGGCCTTGCTGGTGATCGTGCTCGCACAGGGCTACGTGCGCTGGTGGCTGGACACGCCCTGGCTGGGCTGGGCGCTGGTGGCCTCCATCACGCTGGCCACCACCGCCTTCGTGATCGAACACTACCGGCGCAACCCGCTGTTGCAGACGCGCTGGCTGGCGAGCCTGCCGGTGCTGCACTTCATCGTGGGTGCGTTCCTGATCCGCTTCCTGACCACCGAACAGTCCTATGGCGTGGTCGGGCTGATGCGCCAGCTCGGCATGGGGCCGGACCAGATGCGGCCGCTGTTCGGCGTGGTGCTGGCCGGCGTGGTCACCGGCATCGCCGCTGCCTCGCTCACCTTCGGGCCGAAGCGGATCATCGCGCAGCTGCTGATGGCCATCCTGCTGCTGGGCAGCGCGGCGCTGCTTGACCAGCACCGCACCAGCCTGGACCGACCGCACGATTTCTACGCCAGCCAGTTCCTCGCCTCGGTCGGCGCGGGCATGTTCATGGGGCCGCTGATCATGCTCGGCATCACCCAGGCCCTGAAGCAGGGCGTGGACCACATGATCACGTTCCTGGTCACGCTGTCGATCACCCAGACACTGGGCGGGCTGGCCGGTTCGGCCGTGCTGGGCACCTACCAGCTGCATCGCGAGCAGGTCTATTCCAGCGCCCTGGTCAGCCAGCTCGACCCCGCCGACGGCGTGGTGGCACAGCGCCTGAAGCAACAGCAGCAACTGTACGCCGGGCTGCTCACCGACCCGGTCCAGCGCAGCGCACAAGGCACCGCGCAGCTGGCGCTCACCACCCGCCGCGAGGCCAACGTGCGCGCCTTCAATGACGTGTTCAGCCTGAGCGGCACCGTCGCGCTGGCCTTCCTGGGCTGGCTGCTGCTGCTCTCGGTGCGCACCGCCGTGCGCAAGCAGTGGCGCAAGCGCCATGCGCCCACGTCCTCCCTTCCTGCCACGGCGCCGTCCACCGCGCCGCCCCGATGAGCCCTGCCATGCCCACCACGCCACCTCGCGACGACAGCGCGCCGGAGAACGTCAATCCGGCCCCACCCACCGATGCCGCCCCGGCCGCCACCAGTGCGGCAGCGGCGCCGGCCAGCGTCCCCAAGTACCTCAAGCCCAGCACGCGCAGCGTGGTGCTGATGGTGGTGGTCGCCCTGCTCGGCATCGCGCTGATCCTGCGCGCCTGGTCGCTGTGGCCGTTCGACAGCACCCGGGTCAGCACCGACAACGCCTATGTGCGCGGGCAGATCACCGTGCTGGCGCCGCAGGTCAACGGCTACGTCACCGAGGTGCTGGTCAAGGACTTCCAGCACGTGACCCGGGGCGAGCCGCTGGTGCGCATCGACGACCGCATCTACAAGGAAAAGGTCGCCCAGGCCCAGGCCGACCTGGACAGCGCCCAGGCGTCGCTGGCCAACTCCGACCAGGCGCAGGCGCAGAACCGCGCGCAGATCGGCGCTGCGCAGGCCAACCTGGTCGCCGGCCAGTCGGAATTGGCGCGGTCGCGCACCGAGCTCAAGCGCTACGAGGAGCTGGCGGCGCAGCAACTGGTCGCGCTCAGCGACCGCGACAAGCTGCGCACCGGCGCGCAGTCCGCACAGGCCGCCGTGCTGCAGTCACAGGCGCAGATCCGCATCGCGGAAGAAACGCTCACCTCCACCCAGGTGGCGCGCAGGAGCCTGGAAGCCAAGGTGGAAACCGCGCAGGCGCAGCTGGAACTGGCCCGGATCGACCTGGCCAACACGGTCATCCACGCCCCGCGCGACGGCCAGGTCAGCGAGGCATCGGTGCGCCTGGGCCAGTACGTCACCGCCGGCTCGCAGCTGTTGTTCCTGGTCCCGGACACACTGTGGGTGGTGGCCAACTTCAAGGAAGGCCAGACCTGGAAGATGCGCATCGGGCAACCGGCCTCGTTCAAGGTGGACGCCTTCGACGGCGAAAAACTGCACGGCCATATCGAACAGATCGCCCCGGCGACCGGCTCGGAGTTCAGCGTGCTGCGCCCGGACAACGCCAGCGGCAACTTCACCAAAGTGGTGCAGCGGCTGCCGATCCGTATTTCCATCGACCCGGACCAGCCACTGGCCAAGCGGCTGCGCCCGGGCATGTCGGTGGTGGTGAAGGTGGATACGGCGGCGGACGGCAGCGACACCGCCGCCGGGCGCCGATGAAGTTCACCGCGCTGGCGCAGAAAGCGGCCAAGGGCAGCGCGCCCGCGGCCTATGGCGGGGCGCTGGAGGTGGAGCACCTGATCGCCTTCGCCATCGAGCATGGTGGCGCTGGCGCGGCCGAGATCGAACGCGTGTGCGTCCTGCACGGGTGGCTGGACGACGGTCTGCTGGCCGACGGCACGCGCGTGGTGCCGTTCGCGCGCTGGGCCAGGGCCTGCGCGGCCTATGCGCGCGAGGGCGTAGCCGGGTTACGCCCCCTGCTGGAGGACCCGGTGATGGCCACCTTCGCCATCGGCGTGCTCGAACAGGTGCGCAGCCGCGATGCCGTCGCCGCGCTGCTTGCCTGCTGCGAGCGTGCCGACTGGCGAACGAGCGATGCCGATGCCGCGCCGTGGAAGGCGCTGACTGCCTTGAACATCCTGCTTTCCTTCGACGACAGCGTGCCGGTCGATGATAGGCTGCAGCACGCGCTGTACGAGACGGTGCGGAAGGCATGGAGCGCAACCTCGCCTGCGCACCTCAAGGCAACGGCGCTGTATGCCTTGCGCGGTGCCCCGCTTGCCGCGTCGCTGGCATGGGCCGACGCGCTGGCAGTGGACGATGCGACGCTCGTGTCGGCCAGGAAGATCGTCCTCAAAAGCCTCCAGCGCCGCCTGGCACCAGGCTATGCAGCGCCAAGTGCG
The DNA here is from genome assembly GCF_024810105.1 of Stenotrophomonas sp. BIGb0135. Classification (GTDB taxonomy): domain Bacteria; phylum Pseudomonadota; class Gammaproteobacteria; order Xanthomonadales; family Xanthomonadaceae; genus Stenotrophomonas; species Stenotrophomonas maltophilia_AB. The sequence goes on along the minus strand of NZ_JANUDX010000002.1, from coordinate 330,889 downwards.
CGCAACAGACGCGAGATGGCGAAGGCACGCGGCCGGGCCACCTGATCCGCACGGGTCGGCCACGCACGGGGTGGCTCCACGAGCACGTTCGGCCCCGGCGGCGGTCATCGCACGCAACGCGCCCCATGAAAAAGCCGCGCAATGCGCGGCTTCATTCCGTCAGGATCGGGGCGACCTGGGGTCGGCCCCTTGTCGCCAGCGCGGCTTACCCCGCGCAGCGCGCGCACAGGCCGTGCACTTCCAGCGTCTGCGCCTGCGGCTGGAAGCCCAGTTCCTTGGCGCGTTTTTCCAGCTGGCTGACGATCTCGCGGTCTTCCAGCTCCACCGCGCTGTGGCAGCTGTTGCAGATCAGGAACGGCACCGAATGCTGCGCGCTGCTGGGGTGGTGGCAGGCCACGAATGCGTTCACCGATTCGAGCTTGTGCACGAAGCCGTTGGCCATCAGGAAATCCAGCGCGCGGTAGACGGTGGGCGGCGCATCGGCACCGACCCCCTTGCCGTTGCGCACCCATTCAAGCAGCTCGTAGGCCTTGACCGGCTTGCCGGCCTCGGCGATCAGCCGCAGCACGTTGGCGCGGATCGGGGTCAGGCGCAGCCCGCGTTCCGAGCACACGCGCTCCACCACCTTCACGAAGTCGGATGCGTCGTGGACGTGGTGGTGCGGGGCGGTACAAGCGGTTTTGGCAGGCATGCGCGGTCTCCTGTGGTCAGGCCGTCGGTACTTTAGTGAGTGCGACGTCGATGCGTTTCAAGGCCTCTTCACGCCCGGCCAGGAACACGGTCTGGGAGATGTCCGGGCTGACCTGGGTACCGGTGATGGCCACGCGCAGCGGCTGGGCGACCTTGCCCATGCCGATCTCCAGCGCCGTGGCGACGTCGTGCAGGGCGGCCGAGACGCTCTCCACCGTCCATTCCCCGGCGGCGCCCAACAGCTCGCGGGCCTTGCCCAGCGCCAGTTCCGCGCCCGGCTTGAAGTGCTTGGCCACCGCCGCCTCGTCGTACTCGGTCAGCGGCTGGTACCAGACCACCGCCTTCTCGGCCATTTCCTTCAGGGTCTGCACGCGGTCGCGCAGCGCCAGCACCACGTCGGCCGGCGCCGGGCCGGCGGCCAGATCCAGGCCCAGCTTGTTCAGCTGGTAGACCAGGTGCGGGGCGATGCTGCTCGGCGCCTCGGTCTTCAGGAAGTGCTGGTTGACCCAGCCCAGCTTGGCCATGTCCAGGCGCGCGGCCTTGGAGTTGCAGTTGGTTACGTCAAACAGATCGATCAGTTCCTGGCGGCTGAACAGCTCCTGGTCGCCATGCGACCAGCCCAGCCGGGCCAGGTAGCTGAGCAGCGCGTCGGGCAGGTAGCCGGCGTCCTTGTACTGCATGACATCGGCCGCGCCGGTGCGCTTGGACAGCTTGGCGCCCTGCTCGTCCAGGATCATCGGCATGTGGCCGAACTTCGGCACGGGGGCGCCGATGCCTTCGTACAGGTTGATCTGGCGCGGGGTGTTGTTGATGTGGTCGTCGCCGCGGATGACCTCGCTGATGCGCATGTCCCAGTCGTCCACCACCACCGCGAAGTTGTAGGTGGGGAAGCCGTCCGGACGGAAGATGACCATGTCGTCCAGCTCGCTGTTGGCGATCTCGATGCGGCCCTTGATCAGGTCGTCGAACACCACCGTGCCCTCGAGCGGGTTCTTGAAGCGGATCACGCGGTTCGGGTCGTCCCGGTAGGGCAGGCCCAGATCACGCGCGGCACCGTTGTAGCGCGGCTTTTCCTGCTTGGCCATGGCGGCCTCGCGCATCGCGTCCAGTTCCTCGCGGGTTTCGTAGGCGTAGTAGGCCTTGCCGTCGGCGACCAGCTGCTCGGCCACTTCCAGGTAGCGGGCCACGCGCTGGGTCTGGTAGATCGGGCCTTCGTCATAGCCCAGGCCGAGCCAGTCCATCGCCTCCAGGATGGCATCGATCGCGCCCTGGGTGCTGCGCTCCCGGTCGGTATCCTCGATGCGCAGCACGAACTCGCCGCCACGGTGACGGGCTTCCAGCCAGCAGTACAGCGCGGTGCGGGCCCCGCCAATGTGCAGGTAGCCGGTGGGACTGGGGGCGAAGCGGGTGCGGCAGGTCATGGAAGGCTCGGAGGACGAAGCGGGAATCCCGGCAATTTTACCCGCCCGGGCCCTGCACTGCCTAAATCAGAAAAATCCGACTGTTACGGCGGCTGTGCGGGTGGTTTCATGCCGGAACCTTCCTCGCCGAGCCAGGCCATGCCCCTGATGCGCCCTGCGTCCCTGTCGTGCCTGGCCACGGTGCCCTCCGGGTTGCCCCCTCCGCCGCGTGCCGGATAGCAGGAGGCAAGGCCGGGCCGAGGCCGGCACGGCGCCCCGCATCCTGCGATGTCCGCTGAGGGCCCAGTACGACCGCCCGATACGAGTTGACCTGCCTATGCACAAGGAGTGCCCCTTGCCGCTATCCCGTACCCGTTTTTCCCTCGTCATGACCGCGCTGCTGCTGGCCGGCTGCCACGATGTGACACCGCAGAATGCGGTCGCTACCGACAATGCCGTTGCGCCACCGGGCGAATGGCAGGCTGATCGCGACACGGCGGCCGGTGGCAGGGCGGCCCCCGTGGCCGCCGCAGCTGCCACCGCGCCGATGGCCGGCGCGCGTACCGCGCTGGCCGCCCCCGCGCTGGTCCAGGACGGCCACGTCAGGTCCGAGGCGATGGATGCCCTGCTCGACGATCCGGCCCTGTGGGACGCCCAGGTGGCCGACTGGCAACGACGCTACGCGACCGACGCGACGGCGCAGCACCGCCGCCAGGAACACCTGGACGCGCTGAAGCTGCGCCTGCGCCAGGCCACCACCAGCTCCCAGCTGCAGGCGTTCGACTGTTCGCCGCAGCTGTGCCTGCTGGGCATCACCCTGATGCCCGACGAAGCGGAGGCGATGACCGGCGCGCTGACCGATACCGTCGCCGGGCAGCCGCCCATCTACGCCGCCGCCGTGCGCCGGCAACGCAGCGGCGGCACCGCAGGCGGCGCGGCGCTGTACCGCGCGGTCATCTCGGTGGACCCGAGCCTCCGCGGCTATTCGGTGCAGACGCGCTGACGGTGCTCAGGGCGCCAGCAGCGCCTTGCGCGGCATCTTCTCATCGCGCATCGCCGCGTTGTACACGAACGAGGCCACGATCGCCGCGGCCTGCTTGAGGTCCTCCGGCTCGGCGTGGTCCCAGGTGTCCAGGTTGCTGTGGTGCACGTTGGTGAAGTAGTCCAGCCGATCCTGGATGAACTGGAAGCCCGGCAGGCCAACCCGGTCGAAGGCGATGTGGTCGGTGCTGCCGGTGTTGCGGGTGGCCACGGTGGTCGCGCCCACGTCATGGAACGGCGCCAGCCACGCCTCGAAGATCGGCACCGCGGCCAGGTTCTCCTGGGCGTAGATGCCCCTGAAACGACCCGAGCCGTTGTCCATGTTGAAGTACACCGAGAATTTGTCGTAATCGCGCTGGCGCTGCAGCGCGCCGGTCGGCTCGCGCATCGAGGCCGGCAGCTGCTTCTGCGCGGGATCGGTCGGTTCGGGGTAGCGCGCGAAGTGCCTGGCCACATGGTCCTGCGAGCCCACCAGGCCCTGTTCTTCGCCACTCCACAGCGCCACGCGGATCGTGCGCTTCGGCTTGGCCCCCACGGCCTTGAGAATACGCATGGCCTCCATCATCACCGCCACGCCGGCGGCGTTGTCGGCCGCCCCGGTGCCGGTGTGCCAGGAATCCATGTGCGCGCCGAGCATGACGATTTCGTCGGCCTTGCTGCTGCCGCGGATCTCGGCCAGCGTGTTGTAGCCGGGCTGGTCCTGCGCATCGGTGAAGCGGGCTTCCACGTTGACCCGCAGTTTGACCGGCTGCTTCTGCTCGACCGCACGCACCAGCGGGTTGTAATGCTCGGCCATCATCGCCAGTTCGGGCACGCCGACCGGCTCGCCCGCCTTGCGCGAACCGCCGCCGCCGACGCGGATGATGCCGTTGTCCCAGCCACTGATGCTGATCGTGGCCAGCACGCCCTGCTCGGCGAAGAAGGCGTTGGTGGCACGCGTGAGTTCCTGCTTCTCCAGGTACTCCTTGGCCTTTTTCGCGCGGTCCGCCTTGGCGTCGGCCACGTCCTTGGGCACCGCGAACACCTGCAGCTCGGCCAGGCCGGCATCATCATGGCGGTGCGAATCGGACTGGCTGGCGCGCGCGTAATCGCGTGCATCGTTGAGCAACAGGATCTTGCCGGTCAGCGTGCCCTTGTACTGCGCCAGGTCGGCGATCTTCTTGATGTCGACCTTGACCACTTCGCCTTCGACGGTGCCGTTGGTGCCCGGCGTCCACGCCTTGGGCAGCGCGTACAGCGGTGCCACGCGCGGGCCGAGCATCTCCACGCTGGCGTTGCTGAACTCCCAGCCGCGACCGAATGCGTCGAACGCCTCGTCGTGCACGTTGACCAGGCCCCACTCGGTGAACTTGCCGCGACTCCAGCGGTTGGCCTCGGCCATGGCCGGGGAGTTGGTCAGGCGTGGCCCGATCCGTTCGGTGAGGTGGCTGAAGGTGGCCATCACCTGCGAGCGGTGGAACGCTTCCTGCCGAATGCGGCCGACCATGTCCAGGTCCACCGTCTCGCGCTGCTGCGCCATTGCATTGCCACCCATCGCCAGCGCTACCGCCAGCACGCCCCACTTCAGCACATTCCACCCCGGCCCTTCGGCTTGGCTTGTTCAAGACCTCGAGTCTAGCCAGCCGGCGCGCCGCGCCCCCGTCCCATCGGTCATGGGCGTGCGACGCCGCTCAGCCGTTCCAGCCCAGCCAGAGCTGTGCCTGTGCGGGCAACAGCAGCAGCCAGTGCCGGCGGTCCACGCTGGTGCAACCGAACACCGACGCATGCGCCGGCCAATCGGCAGGCAAGCCGGCGATGCCGATCTCACGCAACGCCGCGCTGCCGGCCTGCCATGCACGGTAACGCGGCACCCGGCCAGCCACCGCGCCGCGTCCCTGCCGCGCCCCGCTCAACCAGGCCAACCCCTGCCGCTGCACGCCGTCGCAGGTGCGCTCGGCGAGCTTGAAGCGGACCAGGCCGGGGGCGATACGCGCCCCCGGCAAGGCCGCCAGCACGCCACTGGCCTGCAGCAGCGCATCCACTTCCAGCAGCGCGGGAATGCCCTGCCCCGCCCGTTGCCGCAACCCCTGGCGCCAGCTCATGTCGTGCTCCTTACTTGAGGCTGGCGCCGACTTCGTACCAGTCGATCCTGCGGGTGATCCACATCGCCGTGGCCAGCACGCCGAACAGCAGCAGCGAGCCCATCAGCAGCGCGTTGTTCTCCGAAATCAGCAGGCCGTACAGCGCGCCGTACAGCACGGTGAGCATGCCGGCAAACCCCAGCCCGCGTGCCCAGCTCTTCAATACCCCGGACAGGTACACCGCCTGCACCCCGATGCACGCCACGGCCGAGGCCACGTAGGCCAGCCAGAACGGAATGTGCTCGGACAGGCTGAGCAGCAGCAGGAAGAAGATCGCCAGCGCCAGGCCCACCATCAGGTACTGCAGCGGATGGATGCGCAGGCGCTTGATCAGCTCGAACAGGATGAAACCCACGAACGTAAGCAGGATGAACAGGATGCCGTACTTGCTGGCGCGATCGGCCTGGGTGTAGATGTCCACCGGGTTGACCAGCTCGACGCTGACCGTTTCCGGATCGACGTCGGTGTTCTCGCGCAACTGGCGCTGCGCCTGCGATGCCAGCGACGACACCGCCCACTGCGCCTCGAAGCCCTGCTCGCCGACCGTGCGCTGGTTGGGCAGGAAGCTGCCACCAAACGACGGATGCGGCCACGGCGACTGGATGGCGATGCGGCTGTCGTCGCCCACCGGCACCACGGCCAGCGAACGGGTGCCATCCAGCACCAGGCCCAGCTCCACCTTGCTGCCCTTGAGCACGCCGCCGGCACTGTCGTCGAAGCCACGCAACGGCACATGCAGGCCCTTGCCCATCCCGGTAACGTCGCCGATGCCCGGCTGCAGGGTCAGTGCCGTGCCATCGACCTGCAGCCGGGGCGAACCGACCAGGCCGCGCACGTCGGCGATGCCCACGGCCAGGTACGGCGTGCCGTACACGCGGCCTTGCTTGATCGGGTAATCGTCGTCAGCAAACTCGGCGCTGATCTTCGCGGTCCAGCTGTACACCGGCACCCGGAACAGGCCGATGCGGCGCTCGTCCGGCTGCATGCGGCCGTCCACCTGCAGCCTGGACGGCATCTGCAACCAGTGGCCCTGCTCGGTCTGCACGCCCTTGGTCGTGTTGCCGGCCGCGTCCACCACTTCCACCTCGCGCGTCTCGGTCCACGGCACCACGCGCACCGGGCCGGTCAGCGTCTGCGCGCCCGCGCGGCTCTGCGACACGCGAAGGTACGCCTCGTCACGGTAGGACTGGCGCTCGCTGATCACGCCCTTGATCATCATCAGGGGAATCAGCAGCAACAGGATCAGCCCGCCGACAATGGCGAACCGCAACAGCATCTTCAGGGATTTCATGGCCCGTCCTCGGTTGGGAGGGGGCCAGCTTCGGCGGTGGCGGTGTGCGGGGTTTGTGCTGAGTTTGAAGTCTGTGTGAAGTGCGCGCCCCGCCAGGGCTCAGCGCCGGATCGGCGCAGCCGGGCCGCGCCACGGCAGCCACAGCGAAGCGATGGCGCCGCCGCCTTCGCGGTTGCGCAACTGCGTGCGCCCACCATGCAACCGCGCCACTTCCTGCACGAACGACAGCCCCAGCCCGGAACTGCGCAGGCCGGTGGCCGGGCGCGCCAGCGAATAGAAACGTTCGAACACCCGCTCCAGCGCGTAGTCGGGCACGCCGCTGCCACGGTCGGCCACGCGCAGCACCACGCCGTCGCCATCGCGCGCGGCGCTGAGCTGCACGCAGGAGGCGGCCCCTGAGAACGCCAGCGCGTTCTCCAGCAGGTTGTTCACCGCCTGGCGCAACAGGTAGCCATCGCCCTGGATCACCAGGCCGTCGGGCACCTCCACCTGCAGTTGCACCTCGGCACCCTGCGCGCGCACCGCCACCGCATCGGCGGCGCTGCGCAACAGCACGCCCAGGTCGATCGGCTCGCGCTTCTGCAGCCAGCCGTGCTGCTCCACCTCGGCCAGCGCCAGCAGCTTGTCGATGGTTTCGGTGAGGCGCTGCTCCTGGCCCTGGATGCTGCGTGCGAAGTGCACGCGGTCGGCATCGGGCAGCGGTTCCTGCAGCAGCTCGGCAGCGCCGCGGATGGCGGCCAGCGGGCTTTTCATCTCGTGGGTCAGCGACTGCACGTACTGCTCGACGTAGGCCTTGCCTTCCAGCTTGCGCCGCATCGTCTCCAGCGCCTGGCCGAGGTCGCCGATCTCGTCGCGGCGCGGTTTCGGCGGCGGCACCGGCTCGCCGGCGCTGACGGCCTTGGCATAGCGGTTGAGCCGGTTGACCCCGTGCATCAGCCAACCGGTCATCAGCAGCCCGATCAGCGCCGACAGGCCGATCAACCACGCCCCGCGCTTCATGATGGCGCGCTGGCTGGCGGCAATGAACGGATCGATGCTGCGGTTGGGCTGGGCCAGGCTGAGCACGCCGATCAGGCGCCTGGCGTCGGCCGGGTCGTGGATCGGCGCGGCCACGTGCATTACCGAATGGGTGTCGTCACCGGGGACTTCCGGGCTGGAACGGGCGCCATACTCGCCACGCAGGGTGCGGTAGACATCGTTCCAGCGCGAGTTGTCGCGGCCGATGCCCTTCCCGGTGGAGTCGTAGATCACGATGCCCCTGGCATCGGTGATGGTCACCTGGTAGTCGAGCGTGCGTTTGGGGAAACGCCACACCATCGCCTTGGGGTCGCGGCGCTGCGCACGGGCCAGGTTGGCCACGAAGGTACCGTTGCGGATCGTGCCGGCCTTGACGTCGGCGGCGGCCATCTCGGCCAGTACGTTGGCCGCATCGACCAGGGTCGACTCCATTGCCTGGCGCACGCCGGGCTTCACTTCGTTGACGAAGATACGCATCACGAAGAACGCGGCGATGCCCACGATCAGGAAGAAGCCGAGGAACAGCTTGAGGCCGAGCCGCATCGCTCAGCCCTCCAGCGCGTAACCGAGGCCGCGATGGGTGCGGATCGGGTCGGGGTCGGCCCCGGCGGCACGCAGCTTGGCGCGCAGCGTCTTGACGTGGGTATCGACGGTGCGGTCGGCGCTGTCGGCGTCGGTGTCCCAGCCGCGGTCCATCAACTGGGCACGGCTGAGGATCGCCCCGGGCCGCTGCAGCAAGGCGGCCATCAGCGCATATTCGTAACGGGTCAGCTCGAGCGGTTGCTCGGCAAAGCGGATGCGGCGCCCTTCGCGATCGATCGCAAAGCGCCCGTGCTGCTGCCAGCCGCCCTGATCGGCCGGGGCACTGCTGCGACGCAGGCGCGCGCGCACCCGGGCCACCAGCTCGCGTGGCGAGAACGGCTTGGCCATGTAATCGTCCGCGCCCAGCTCCAGGCCCAACACGCGGTCGAACTCGTCGTTGCGCGCGGTCAGGAAGATCACCGGCACCTCGCTGAAGGTGCGCAGGCTGCGACACACCTCGAACCCGCTCATGTCCGGCAGGCCCACGTCCAGCACCACCACGTCGAAGGCCTGCTGGCGCAGGGCATCCAGCGCACCGCCACCGAGCAGGCAGTGCTGGGCGCCATAGCCCTCGCTGCGCAGGGCGTACAGCACGGTGTCGGCGATGGCGGTTTCGTCCTCGACGACCAGGACGTTGTGCAGGGGGCGGTTCATGCGCGCAGCATAGCCGCTGGGCCCGCCGCCCCGTACACTGCGCCGATGAATTACCGCCACGCCTTCCATGCCGGCAACCATGCCGATGTGCTCAAGCACATCGTGCAGCTTGCCCTGCTCGACACCTTCAAGCGCAAGGACAGCCCGTTCTTCGTGCTGGACACCCACGGCGGCGCGGGCCGCTACCTGCTGGCCAGCGAGGAAAGTCGCAAGACCCTGGAGGCCGAGGACGGGGTGATGCGGCTGATGGCCCAGCCGGCGCTGCCGGCGGTGATCGAGCGCTATCTCAAGGCGGTCCAGGCCGACAACCCGGTCGGGGCGATGATCAGCTACCCCGGCTCGCCGCTGCTGACCGCCCAGACCCTGCGGGAGCAGGACCGCATGGCGGTCTGCGAGGTCCAGGACGACGAGGCGGCCTCGCTGAAGGCCCTGTTTGCCCATGACAGCCGCGTGGCGGTCTACCACGCCGACGGCTATGCCCAGAACAGAGCCCTGCTGCCGCCCAAGGCCAACGGCGTGAAGATCGGCCGCGGGCTGGTCCTGATCGACCCGCCCTACGAAGGCCAGGACGCCGAGTACCAGGCCATCCTGGCCTCGGTGACCGAGATCCTGGGGCGCTGGCCGCAGGCCAGCTTCGCGGTCTGGTTCCCGATCAAGCAACGCCGCACCATCCTGCACTTCCTGCGCAAGGCCTGTGCCCTGCCGGTGAAGTCGGTACTGACCGCCGAGCTGCTGATCCGTCCGGACGATTCACCGCTGCGGCTCAATGGCAGCGGCATGCTGCTGCTCAATCCGCCGTGGCAGTTCGACCAGGTCCTGGCCCCGGCGATGCCGGCGCTGAAGCAGTTCCTGGGCGAAGCCGGTGCCAGCACCCGCCTGCAGTGGCTCAAGCAGGCCGAATGAGCGCCCTTTCGCGCCCCTGAACGGCGTGAGCGTTCCGTTCACGGAACCGCCCCCCGGGGATGCGAGAATCCGAAGACCACCTAGGAATCACCGGTATGGCTACCCGTAACCGCATGCCGCCCTGGCACGAGATTTTCAAGGCACCCAGTGGCCACGAGCTGCTGATCCGCCCGATCCGCCCCGAAGACGGGGCACCGCTGCACGCGGCCTTCAGCCTGTTCGGTCCGGAGGAGATCCGCGACCGTTTCCTGCAGTCGGTAACCGAACTGTCGCCGGAAACCACCCAGCGCCTGACCCATCCCAATCCCAAGAGCGAGATCACCCTGGTCGCGGCCGAGTCCCTGCCCGCCGGTGAAGCCGTGGTCGGGGCGGTCGCACGCGCGTCGATCATCCAGGGCACCCGCGAAGCGGAGTACGCCATCCTGGTCAGCCGCTTCCTGGTCGGCCAGGGCCTGGGCCGCCAGCTGATGCGCAAGCTGGTCAAATGGGCGCGCGGCAAGTACCTGGACCGCCTGTATGGCGATGTCGCCGAAGAGAACGAGCCGATGAAGCAGCTGGCTGCATCGCTGGGCTTCAAGCCGGTACCGCATCCGCAGGGCACGCCCGGGTTGGTGCGCATGGTGCTCGAACTCGACAGTTGAGGTCGCGCCGGCCGTGGGCCGGCGATGCAGCGCGTAGTCGCGCACAGCCCCACGGTCTGCTGCGCAGACTGCGGGCTGCGGCTCACCGGCACCCAGATCCCCGCGCCTGTCGGCCAGCCTCCTTGGCTCAAGGGGGCTGTGCCACCAGACAGGCCACGATCAGCGGCGTGGTGCGCGGGCCTACCGGCACCCCGCCGGGCTGACACGGTCGTGACCGCGCCGTCTGCTAAAATCGGCGGTTCATGTCACGCACCTCCTATCCCGCACCGCCGCTGCCACGTCCCGGTCAGCTCCGCGCCTGGTGGCGCACTCCCGCTTCGGCCACTGCGCTGGCGTGGTATGTCGCCCGTGCCGCCGAGGTCCATGACGGGCCGCTGCTGTTCATTGCACGCGACAACCACGGGGCCAACCAGATCGAGGCGGATCTGCGCACCCTGCTGGGCGGCGACTCGGACCTGCCGGTGGTGGTGTTCCCGGATTGGGAAACCCTGCCCTACGACGCCTTCAGCCCGCACCCGGACATCATTTCCCAGCGCCTGGCCGCGCTGCACCAGCTGCCCTCGCTCACCCGCGGCATCGTGGTGGTGCCGGTGCAGACGTTGCTGCAGCAGCTGGCCCCGCTCAAATACATCATCGGCGGCAGCTTCGACCTGAAGGTCGGCCAGCGCCTGGACCTGGACGCGGAGAAGCGCCGGCTGGAAGCGGCCGCCTACCGCAACGTGCCGCAGGTGATGGACCCGGGCGATTTCGCGGTGCGTGGCGGCCTGCTCGACGTGTTCCCGATGGGCGCCGAGGCGCCGCTGCGGATCGAGCTGCTCGACGAGGACATCGATTCGATCCGTGCGTTCGACCCGGAAAGCCAGCGCTCGCTCGACAAGGTCGACGCGGTGCGGATGCTGCCGGGCCGCGAAGTGCCGCTGGACGACCTGGCCGTGTCGCGGGTGCTGGCCACCCTGCGCGAGCGTTTCGACGTGGATACCCGGCGCAGCGCACTGTACCAGGACCTCAAGGCCGGGCTGGCACCGGCGGGCGTGGAGTACTACCTGCCGTTGTTCTTCGACCAGACCGCCACGCTGTTCGACTACCTGCAGCCGAACGTGCTGCCGCTGATCGGGGTCGGTGTGGGCGAGGCGGCCGCTGCGTTCTGGGCACAGACCGGCAACCGTTACGAGCAGCGCCGCCACGACGTGGAGCGTCCGCTGCTGGCACCGTCGGAGCTGTACCTCAGCCCGGAGGGCTTGAACGCCAAGCTCAATGCACTGCCGCGCATCGACATCTGGGCCGCCGACCATCCGCGCATCGAGGACGCGCAGCCGCTGGGCGACCAGCCGTTGCCGCCGCTGCCGGTGGCCGCGCGCGATGCCCCCGCCGGCGAAGCGCTGAAATCCTTCCTCGGCCACTACCCGGGCCGGGTGCTGATCGCCGCCGATTCGCCGGGGCGCCGCGAGGCGCTGCTGGAGGTGCTGCAGGCCGCCGAGCTGAAACCGCCGGTGCTGGGCGACCTGCCGGCGTTCCTGGCCGACGCCGGCACCCGGTTTGCGATCACCGTGGCGCCGTTGGAAGACGGCTTCGCGCTGGATGCACCGCGGATCGCGGTGCTCACCGAGCGCCAGTTGTTCCCCGAGCGCGCCGGCACCACCCGCCGCAGCCGCCGGGTCGGGCGCGAGCCCGAAGCGATCATCCGTGACCTGGGCGAGCTGACCGAAGGCGCGCCGATCGTCCATGAAGACCACGGCGTGGGCCGCTACCGCGGGCTGATCGTGCTCGATGCCGGCGGCATGCCGGGCGAATTCCTGGAGATCGAATACGCCAAGGGCGACCGCCTGTACGTGCCGGTCGCGCAGCTGCACCTGATCAGCCGCTATTCCGGCGCCTCGGCCGAAACCGCGCCGCTGCACTCGCTCGGCGGCGAGCAGTGGACCAAGGCCAAGCGCAAGGCGGCCGAGAAGGTCCGTGACGTGGCCGCCGAACTGCTGGAAATCCAGGCCCGCCGCCGCGCGCGTGCCGGACTTGCACTGCACGTGGACCGCTCGATGTACGAACCGTTCGCGGCCGGGTTCCCGTTCGAGGAAACCCCGGACCAGCTCGCCGCGATCGATGCCACCCTGCGCGACCTTGCCAGCAGCCAGCCGATGGACCGCGTGGTCTGCGGCGACGTCGGCTTTGGCAAGACCGAGGTGGCGGTACGTGCCGCGTTCGCTGCCGCCAGCGCCGGCAAGCAGGTCGCCGTGCTGGTGCCGACCACGCTGCTGGCCGAACAGCACTACCGCAACTTCCGCGACCGCTTCGCCGATTGGCCGTTGCGGGTGGAGGTGCTGTCGCGCTTCAAGAGCACCAAGGAGATCAAGGCCGAGCTGGAGAAGGTCGCCGAGGGCACCATCGACGTGATCATCGGCACCCATCGCCTGCTGCAGCCGGACGTGAAGTTCAAGGACCTCGGCCTGGTGGTGGTGGACGAGGAACAGCGCTTCGGCGTGCGCCAGAAGGAAGCGCTGAAGGCGATGCGCGCCAACGTGCACCTGTTGACCCTGACCGCCACCCCGATCCCGCGCACGTTGAACATGGCCATGGCCGGCCTGCGCGACCTGTCGATCATCGCCACCCCGCCGCCGAACCGGCTGGCCGTGCAGACCTTCATCACCGCCTGGGACAACGCGCTGCTGCGCGAAGCATTCCAGCGCGAACTGGCGCGTGGTGGCCAGCTGTACTTCCTGCACAACGACGTGGAAAGCATCGGGCGCATGCAGCGCGACCTGGCCGAGCTGGTGCCCGAGGCGCGCATCGGCATCGCCCACGGGCAGATGCCCGAGCGCGAGCTGGAGCGGGTGATGCTGGACTTCCAGAAGCAGCGCTACAACGTGCTGCTGTCCACCACGATCATCGAATCGGGCATCGACATCCCCAACGCCAACACCATCATCATCAACCGCGCCGACCGCTTCGGCCTGGCCCAGCTGCACCAGCTGCGTGGCCGCGTGGGTCGTTCGCACCACCGTGCCTATGCCTACCTGGTGGTGCCGGACAAGCGCGCGATGACCCCGGACGCGGAGAAGCGGCTGGATGCGATCGCCTCGATGGACGAGCTGGGTGCCGGCTTTACCCTGGCCACCCACGACCTGGAAATCCGCGGCGCCGGCGAACTGCTCGGCGAAGACCAGAGCGGGCAGATGGCCGAGGTCGGCTTCAGCCTGTACACCGAGCTGCTCGAACGCGCGGTACGCAGCATCCGGCTGGGCAAGCTGCCCGACCTGGATGCCGGCGAAGAAGCGCGCGGCGCCGAAGTGGAACTGCATGTGCCGGCCTTGATCCCGGACGACTACCTGCCCGACGTGCATACCCGCCTGACCCTGTACAAGCGCATCAGCAGCGCGCGCGACACCGATGAACTGCGCGAGCTGCAGGTGGAAATGATCGACCGTTTCGGCCTGCTGCCGGATCCGGCCAAGCACCTGTTCGCCATCGCCGAGCTCAAGCTGCAGGCCAACACGCTGGGCGTGCGCAAGCTGGAGCTGGGCGAGAACGGCGGACGCATCGTGTTCGAGGCCAAGCCGGCCATCGATCCGATGGCGGTCATCCAGATGATCCAGAAGCAACCCAAGCTGTACAGCATGGACGGCCCGGACAAGCTGCGCATCAAGCACCCGCTGCCGTTGCCCGAAGACCGCTTCAGTGCCGCCAAGGCACTGCTGCTGACCCTCGCCCCGGGCTGATCGGCCGCCCCATTGATCCCTCGACGCGCCTCCGCTGCTGCGGGCCGGGGCCGCGTATGCACTTACAGCCCGCGACAAGGAGTGTTGCTTTGAAACGATTCCAAACCCTGCTGTTGGCCGCCGGCCTGGCCCTGCTCAGCGCCTGTAGTGGCAACGGCAGCGGCATGACCGCCAGCGAGTACCTGACTGAAAACGTCGCGCTGTGGAATGGCACCACCATGACCGTGCAGCAGTGGACCATCGGTCCGCGCGGCGAGCAGCTGCAGAAGGCGCTGGGCGAAGGCAAGGGCCTGGCCACGTTCAAGTCCGGGCTGGAAGGCGCGCGCGCAGAGACCCGGCAGCACCTGGCGATGATCGACCAGATGCCGCCGGACGAGGACGCCAAGGACGTGCACCAGAAGCTGCGTACCTACGTGCAGAGCGCGGATGAAATGTTCGGCATCCTGCTGGAGATCGCCGCGCTGCCGGACGGCTACGACAAGGCCCAGATCATGCCGCTGGCCGAGAAGCTGCAGGCCGTGGGCAATCGCATCGATGGCGAAATGCAGGCCCTGGACGCGGCGCAGGACGCCTACGCCAAGAAGCACGGCATCCAGCTGCAACGGCATTGATCCCACCGCCCCCGGCCGCACCGCAGCCGGGGGCGCTGCAAGAACGTCACGTGACCGATTCTTCCCCATTCGGCGCCAGCCACGCGCTGGCCTGCTCCATTGACGCACTGTCGCTTTCGCTGCAGTTGCGCGATGCCTATACCCGCCTCCACTGCGACCGCGTGGGCCTGCTGGCCACCGCGCTGGCCCGCCACTGCGGCCTCGATCCAGCGCAGTGCACCCGCATCGGACTGGCGGCCTGCTTCCACGACATCGGCAAGATCGGCATCCCCGACGAGGTGCTGCTCAGCAGCGGCGGCCACGACGACGCCGCGCAGGCGATCATGCGCCAGCACCCCGAACACGGCGAACGCATCTTCCTGGCCACCGGACGCGGCGATGCCGTCGACGTGGCCCGCCTGATCCGCGCGCATCATGAAGCCTTCGACGGCAGCGGTTATCCCGATGGCCTGCGTGGCGACGCGATTCCACTCGGCGCACGCATCCTGACCATCGTCGACGCCTGGGATGCCATGACCAGCGACCGGCCCTACCGCAACGCGATGGACCCCGCCCGTGCCATGCGCCTCCTCGATGACGCCGCCGGCGGCCTGGTCGATCCCTACCTGCTGGGCGCCTTCCAGGACCTGCAGCGACGCGAACCGGCGTTGGCCTGACGCCCACGGTCCGGCCGCACGCACGCGACGGAGTTCCCGTGGCCTGCGCCCGGTCGCCGTGCATAGCAACAGGCGATCGACGCGCTCGCGAACAGGAGGGCGTCAATGGCCGCGGATGCGCGGCCAGCCATTGTTGGCCGCCCCTGAAGCCCTTTCGCGGCTACGTCATACTCCCCATCAACCGAGGGCTACAGGACGTACGCCTTCACGTGGATCGGTACGACCGCTCAACGGAGGTTGAAAGGAATGACACAGAGAATATGGGGGTTCCCAATCACGGGGAACGACGTAAGTGATGCACTAACGTGCAACGTTCGATCCGATGAACGTTGGCACGTATTGCATATGGATGTGCCATCGGGAATGGCGTCAACGAACGCGCTGGATGAACTTCGAGAGACGTTGACGGGTGGACCGGCAGAGATGGTCACGGCAGACCTCTGCGAGGCGCTGGCCGGCGCTCCGCAAGTCTGGGTGCTGGACATTCGTCTGGCGTCGGACGCTGCCGTTCAGCTCTACATTGAAGATGGCGAAGTGTTCGAGGTGAATTTGAACCGCGCATAGTGGCGGGTACGCTCCTTCCTTGCAGATCTGGCGGGCCGTAGATCTGGCACGCCCGTCCGCATTTCGCCAGACCCAGACAAAAAACGCCGCGATCCCGATGGGGATCGCGGCGTTCGGCTGAACGTGCAGTACGGCGTTGGGTGGCGTTTCGTTCCACTCAACGCGCTGCGATCACCAGATCACGACACGCTTGTCGTCGGCACGCACCATCGCATCGCCGGCCTTGCACTCGAATGCCTTGGCATACGCCGGCATGTTCGACGGCGCGCCGTTGGCACGGAAGTTGGCCGGGGCGTGCGGGTCGGTGTTCAGGCGCACGCGCAGCTCGCCTTCGTTGAAGTTGCGGCGCCACACGGTGGCCCAGTTCATGAAGAAGCGCTGGTCCTGGCTGTGGCCATCGACGGCCACGTTGGCCTTCGGGTCTTCCTTCAGCGCCATCTGCAGCGCGTCGTACGCCACGGTCAGGCCCCCCAGGTCGCCGATATTCTCGCCCAGGGTCAGCTTGCCCTTCACGTTCACGCCCGGCAGCGACTCGTAGCCGTCGAACTGCGCCACCAGCTGGTCGGTGCGGCCGGTGAAGGCCTTGCGGTCGCTGTCGGTCCACCAGTTGTCGAAGTTGCCGTTGGCCGCGAACTGGCTGCCCGAGTCATCGTAGCCGTGCATCATTTCATGGCCGATCACCGCGCCGATGCCGCCGTAGTTCAGCGCCGGATCGGCCTTGGCGTCGAAGAACGGCGCCTGCAGGATCGCCGCCGGGAACACGATCTCGTTCTTGGTGGCGTTGTAGTAGGCGTTGACGGTCTGCGGGGTCATGCCCCACTCGGTCTTGTCCACCGGCTTGCCGATCTTGTTCAACATGTAGCGGTAGTTGAACGCGCGCGCGGCCTGCATGTTGCCCAGGTAGCTGTCGGCGTTGGTTTCAAAGCCCGACCAGTCGCGCCACTTGTCCGGGTAGCCGATCTTCGGGGTGAAGCTGGCCCACTTCTCCAGCGCCTTCTTGCGCGTGTCCTCGCCCATCCATTCGAGCTTCTCCAGGCGTGCCTTCAGCGCCGCCGAGAGGTTCTCCACCAGGTGCTGCATCTGCACCTTGGACTCGGCCGGGAACACCGCGTTGACGTACATCTGGCCCAGGCCTTCGCCGATCGCGCCATTGACCGACTCCAGCACGCGCTTCCAGCGCGGCTGCATTTCCTTCTGGCCACGCAGGGTGGTGCTGTAGAAGTCGAAGTTGGCCTTCTCGAACGCGCTGCTCAGGTATGGCGCGGCGTCATCGATGGTGTGGAAGCGCAGGTAGGCCTGCCAGGTGCTGGCCGGTACATCGGCGAGCATCTTGTCCACTTCGGTGAAGAACGCCGGCTGGGCCAGCGAGAACTTCTGCGCGGCCGGCACCTTGAGGGTGTCGAACAGCGCGGTCCAGCTGAAGTTCGGGGTGAGCGTGTCGGCTTCAACGGCGCTCACCGGGTTGTAGCGCTTGGCCGGGTCACGCATCTCGATGCGCGACATCGAGGCCTTGGCCAGCCGCGTTTCGAAGTCCATCACCGCCTTGGCCTGGGTCTTGGCCTGCGCGGCGTCGACGCCGGACAGGGTCAGCACCTGGGCGATGTAAGCGACGTACGCATTGCGGATCTTGGCCTGCGCATCGTCGACGTAATAGCCCTTCTCCGGCAGGCCCAGGCCGCCCTGGCCGACATAGGCGATGACATTGGCCGAGTCCTTGTAATCGGCATTGGCGAACAGCGAGAACAACACGCCCTGGCCCTGCGCCTGGCTGTCGCGCAGGTACCGGGTGATGGCGGCGGTGTCGTTGAGGGCGGCGATCGTGTCCAGCTGCGGCTGCAGCGGGGTGATGCCGGCAGCTTCGATTTTGGCTTCGTCCGAACCGGTCTTCCAGATGTCGCCGATCTTGGCTTCCACCGAGCCGGCCTTGGCCTGGCTGGCGGCGGCCTGCTGCACCAGCGCGTGCTGCACTTCGAGCGAGCGCTCGCGCAGGATCTCGAAGCTGCCCCAGGTGGTCTGGTCGTTGGGCACCGGGTTGGCGGTGAGCCACTTGCTGTTGACGAAACCGTTGAGGTCCGTGCATGCGGCGATCGACGGATCCAGGTCGGCGCTGTTGAGCGAGATCGGCGGGGTCTTGATCTGCGACATGTCGAAGGCCGGCTTGGCCGTGTCGGCGGTCGCGGCGGGCGCGGGATCGGTCTTGCCGCAGGACGCCAGCGAGGCGGCGATGGCGACGGTCAGGCCCAGCGGGACCAGCTTGGAAAACTTCATTCGACTCTCCGGCTACAGATGGATGCATCGCCCGGATCACGGGCAATCGGGCAGCGTAGCGCGCGCGCGGCGGCGGGGGACCGGCCAAAGGTCACCCCGCCACGCCATGCGTGCCTGACGGTGCCCGGCCTAACGGTAGAGCCACGCCATGCGTGGCTGCGCGGTATCCGGCCTAACGGTAGAGCCACGCCATGCGTGGCTGCGGTATCCGGCATTGCGGGCAGCCACCCATGGGGTGGCTCTACGTGGTGCACCCTCGTGGCGCCACGCCATGCGGGCCTGCGCGGTATCCGACCTAACGGTAGAGCCACGCCATGCGTGGCTGCGGTATCCGGCATTGCGGGCAGCCACCCATGGGGTGGCTCTACGTGGCGCACCCTCGTGGGCCCACGCCATACGTGGCTGCGCGGTATCCGGCCTGACGGTAGAGCCACGCCATGCGTGGCTGCGGTATCCGGCATTGCGACAGCCACCCATGGGGTGGCTCTACGCGGGCGTTCGGATTACTTGGCCTTGCCCTGGTTCGCCACGGCCTCGGCGGCCTTGCGGGCGGCTTCCGGGTCGCCGAGGTAACGGAACGACTGCACGCTCAGGTCATCGTTCAATTCGAACAGCAACGGAATGCCGGTCGGGATGTTGAGCTCCAGGATGGCGTCCTGCGAGACGTTGTTGAGGTACTTGTACAGCGCGCGCAGCGAATTGCCGTGCGCGGTCACCAGCACCGTCTTGCCGTCCTTCAGCTGCGGGGCGATCGCGTCGAACCAGTACGGCAGCACGCGGTCCAGCGTGGTGGCCAGCGACTCGGTGCCCGGCAGCGCATTGCGGTCCAGGCCGGCGTAGCGGCGGTCGTGGATCGGGTGGCCCGGGTCTTCGATGTCCATCGCCGGCGGCGGGATGTCGTAGGAACGGCGCCAGATCTTGACCTGGTCCTCGCCGTGCTTGGCGGCGGTCTCGGCCTTGTCCAGGCCCTGCAGGCCGCCGTAGTGGCGCTCGTTCAAGCGCCAGCTCTTGCTCACCGGCAGCCAGTCCTGGTCCAGCTCGGCCAATGCACCCTGCAGGGTGTGGATGGCGCGCTTGAGCACCGAGGTATGTGCCACATCGAACTGCAGCCCTTCTTCGCGCATCAGGCGGCCGGCGGCGGCGGCCTCGCGGCGGCCCTGTTCGGTCAGTTCCACGTCCACCCAACCGGTGAAGCGGTTGTCCAGGTTCCACTGGCTCTGGCCGTGGCGCAACAGTACGAGTTTCCGGGTCACTGCAGTATCTCCGACAGATGGCAAGGCAGACCCGCATTGTAGCGGCAAGCCTGCCCTGCCCTGCACGCGCGCCACCGGGAGCCGGGTTCAGGGATGCGGGTGGCCGTGGTGGCCCTGGGCATCCTGGGGGCCGCGGCGGGTGTCGGCCGGCGCAGGCGCATGCCCGGCGTGGTCGTGAGCGTGGTCGTGGTCGTGGTCGTGATCCGCATGCGCGCGCGCGGTGCCCACGCTGCAGCTGTCGCCGCAGTGGTCCGCCTCGATCTGCAGGGTCACGTGGTCGATATCGAACGCCTCATGCAGCGCCGTGCCCAGCACGCGCCGCAGCGCATCGGCGTCGATGCCGTCGGCCATCACCACGTGCGCGGTCAGTGCGGGCGTGCTGGACGCTAGCGCCCAGACGTGCAGGTCATGCACATCCACCACGCCCGGCTGTGCGCACAGGGTCTGGCGCACGGCATGCACGTCCATGCCCTTGGGCACGCCTTCCAGCAGCACGTTGATCGCCTCGCGCATCAGCACCCAGGTGCGCGGCAGCACCCACAGGCCGATCAGCACGGCCAGGATCGGGTCGATCGGCTTCCAGCCGGTCCAGCGGATCAGCAGCGCGCCGATGATCACCGCGACCGAGCCGAGCATGTCGGCCCACACTTCCAGATAGGCACCCTTCACGTTGAGGCTCTCACCGCTGCCGGCGCGCAGCAGGCGCATCGAGATCAGGTTGATGCCCAGGCCGATCGCGGCGATCACCAGCATGCCAGTGGATGCGATCTCCTGCGGTTGGCGGAAGCGGGCGATCGCCTCCCACAGGATGTAGGCCGCCACCACGAACAGCATGGCGCCATTGATCATCGCGCCGAGCGCTTCCAGCCGCGCGTAACCGTAGGTGCGCTTGGCATCGGGCGGGCGTCGGCTCAGCCGCACCGCTACCAGCGCGATCATCAGCGCCAGGGTGTCGGTAGCCATGTGCGCCGCATCGGACAGCAACGCCAGGCTGTTGGTCCAGAACGCACCGACCACCTCCACCACCAGGAACGTGGTGGTCAGGCCGAGGGCCCACCACAGGGGCTTCTCGTGGCGGATTTCGCTGGGCAGGTGATCGTGGTCGTGACCCATAACAGTGTCTCCAGGGCAATGCGCGCAGGGTAAGCAGCGGCGCGCGCGGAGACTATTACACTTGAGCCGGCGTTCATTTTGTAATGACATGACATGACACCCGTGCGTGGCCATGACGGTCTCGGGCGCGAGCCGCCTGTTGCGGCACATCCGGCAGTACCAACGGCGCATCCCGGGCACGGCATGGGCGGCGTAGGATCACCGCGTGGGCGTTGGCCTGCACCGTTCTCCGCTGTCCAAGGACTCCATCGATGTCGCTCCGCCGTTCATTGCGCCTGTCGTGCGCGCTGTTTCCGTCCGCCCTGCTGCTGTGCACCTCCGTCGCCGCCCGCGAGGTGCCGCAACCCGCCGAGCATGTGGATGCCGATGGTCCCTATGTGTTCCTCACCGCCAAGGGCCGCGAGGCCGAGTGGGTCTGCAACGACCACGTGGTGCGCCGCACGCTGCCGGCGCGCGACGATGCCAGCGTGGTGCTGCCCGAGTGCGGCTACCCGCACCCGCTGCACGTGCTGGCGCCGCGCACGGCCGAGGTGGCGCAGTACCCGGCCACGCCGCGCATCGTCGCCGTGTCGGACATCCACGGCCAGTACGGCCTGCTGGTCACGCTGCTGCGCGCCCACCACGTGATCGATGCGCAGGACCAGTGGTCGCTGGGCGACGCCACCCTGGTGGTGGCCGGCGATGTCTTCGACCGCGGCCCGCAGGTCACCGAAGCGTTCTGGCTGCTGTACAGCCTGCAGCAGCAGGCCCACGCCGTCGGCGGCGCGGTGCACTTCGTGCTCGGCAACCACGAGACGATGGTGCTCTACGACGACCTGCGCTACGTCAACCCGAAGTACCTCAAGAGCGCACAGCTGCTGGGCCGCAGCTACCCGGCGCTGTACGGCGCCGATTCGGTGATCGGCCAGTGGCTGCGCACCCGCCCGGTGCTGCTGAAGATCGGCGACACCCTGTTCCTGCACGGCGGCATCGCGCCGGACAACCTGGACCTGGTGCGCGACATGGATAGCACCAATGCCACCTACCAGGCCTCGGTCGGGCTGCCGCGCGACCAGGTCAAGGCCGCGCCTGACAGCGCACGCCTGTTCGACGGCAAGACGAGCCCGATCTGGTACCGCGGCTATTTCGACGGGCAGATGGATACCGCCCAGGTCGATGCGCTGCTCGGCCAGCTTGCGCTGAAGCGGATCGTGGTCGGCCACACCTCGATGCCGCACGTCAGCAGCTTCCACGGCGACCGCATCATCGCCATCGACAGCAGCATCAAGAACGGCGAGAACGGCGAGTTGCTGTTCATCGAGGACGGAAAGCTCAGCCGCGGCCTGCTCGACGGCAGCCGGGTGCCGCTGGCTGAAGGGACGATGGGCCTGGAAGACTGAGGCCCACCGTCCGCCGCTCAGCCCTGTTGCACCTGCGGCTGGGCGGTGGCTGCCGCGCGCGCGGCCGCGCGGCCGGGCTTGCTCGGAAACGCGTGGCGCAGGATCCGCCACATCACCTGGCCAAACTGCTTGGGCAGCGAGCCGGTGTTGTAGTGCTGGCCGTAGCGCGCGCAGATCGCCTTCACTTCCACCGCGATCGCCGCATAGCGGTTGGCCGGCACGTCCGGGTAGAAATGGTGCTCGATCTGGTGGCTGAGGTTGCCCGACATCAGGTTCATCAGCTTGCCGCCGGTCAGGTTGGACGAGCCGCGCAGCTGGCGCAGGTACCAGTGGCCCCGGCTCTCATCGCGCACGCATTCCTTGGGGAAGGTCTCGGCATCGGCGGTGAAGTGGCCGCAGAAGATGATGACGTAGGTCCACACGTTGCGGATCAGGTTGGCCACCACGTTGCCCAGCAGCACCGGCAGGAAGAACGGGCCGGCCAGCGCGGGGAACAGCAGGTAGTCCTTGAACATCTGGCTGCCCATCTTGCGCCCGACCGGGCGCGCCTGCGCCAGCAGCTGGCGGAAGGTGATCTTGCCGGCGAACCAGCGGCCCAGACGCAGGTCCTGGATGGCGATGCCCCATTCGAACAGCAGCGCGAACACCACCGCCACCACCGGCTGGGTCAGGTAGAACGGGCGCCAGCGCTGTTCGGGGAAGATCCGCAGCAGCCCATAGCCGATATCGTCGTCCAGGCCACGCACGTTGGTGTAGGTGTGGTGGCGGAAGTTGTGGGTCTTGCGCCAGTTGTCGGCGGTGCCGACGATGTCCCACTCGTAGGTGCTGCCCTGCAGCTGCGGGTCGCCCATCCAGTCGTACTGGCCGTGGATGACGTTGTGCGCCAGCTCCATGTTTTCCAGGATCTTGGACACTGCCAGCAGCAGCACGCCGGCGATCCACGCCGGAATCAGCACGCTGTGCACGAAGGCGCCGAGGAACAGCAGCGCGCGGCCGGCCACGCCGGTCCAGCGCACGCCGGCCACCACGCGGCGGATGTAGCGCGCGTCGGCTTCGCCCAGCGTGGCCAGCTGGCGCGCACGCAGCGCGTCGAGTTCATCGCCGAAGGACTGCAGGTCGGCGGCGGAAAGCGCACGGTTTTGCACGGAAGACATCGTCACAGCTCCAGGATCAGGTCGGTGCTGGCGCTGTTGACGCACAGCTTCACTTGCGTGGCTGGTTCATCGGCGTACTCGCCGGTCAGGGTGTGGCGGGTGACGCCGGACGCCTTGCCGCACACGCAGGTATTGCAGATGCCCATGCGGCAGCCGCTGGCCGGGCGCAGGCCTTCAGCCTCCAGCGCCTGCAGCAGCGAGGTACCGCGCGGCAGGGCCAGGGTGCGGCCGCTGCGGCGCAGCTCCACCTGCACGGTGCCGGTCTCCGCATCGGGCAGCACCGGCGGGGTGAAGGCTTCGGACTGCAGCGCGGCCACCTGGCCGTGCAGGCGCGCACGCGCCGCATCGACGAAGCCACCGGGGCCGCAGACCAACACCTGCGCGTTGGTCAGGTCACCCAGCGCGTCGAAGGCGAAGGCATCCACGCGCGGCGACGGCGCCGATGGGTCGCGGGTCAACGCCAGCTGCACGCGCAGGTTCGCGTGGCGCGCGGACAGCGCGGCCAGTTCCTCGGCAAAACACAGCTCTTCGCGGCGCCGCGCCCAGTACACCAGGTCCACCTGCGCCGGCATGCCGGCAGCGTCGAGCTGGCGCAGCAGCGCACGCATCGGGGTGATCCCGCTGCCAGCGGCCAGCAGCAGCAAACGCTGCCCGGCGCGCGGAGCGAGGGTCATCTCGCCGAACGCCTGCCCCAGTTCGAAGGTGTCGCCGACGACGGCGCGCTGCGCCAGCTGCTGGCTGACCTTGCCGCCTTCGATCGCCTTGACCGTGATCGCCAGCGTGCCATCGGCCAGCGGGGTCGGGCTGTAGCTGCGCGACAGGCGGCGGCCATCCACGTCCACCCCGAGGGTGATGTGCTGGCCAGGCTGCAGGCCACGGAAATGCCGGTTCGGCCGCAGCACCAGGGTGACGGCGTCGGCGCTGGCCGGCTCGCGGGCGACCAGCCGCGCCCGCGCCCGGCGCAGGGTCCACAACGGATGCAGCCGCCCGGCCCAGAAGTCGAAGAGTTCTTCGGACACCCAGTGGCGGGGCGAGACGGGGTTGCGGCGGGAGGACGGCGGACGGGGTTTGGCGCTCATAGAACCACTATACGCACGCACATACAGGCGTGTATACAGTTGTATATTGAATGGACGGGCTATGATTCAGGGACTTGACCGCCCTGCGCCCGATGACCTCCCCAGACCTGCCCCTGTCCGCCGCCGACGATGCCCATCCGGCGCGCAAAGCCTCGATCTCGCGCGACGACCTGCTGGCCGCCGCGCTGGCCCTGATCGGCCCGCACCGCAGCGTCTCCACGCTCAGCCTGCGCGAGGTCGCGCGCGAGGCCGGCATCGCACCCAATTCGTTCTACCGCCAGTTCCGCGACATGGACGAGCTGACCGTGGCCCTGATCGACCTGGCCGGGCGCTCCCTGCGCACGATCATCGGCGAGGCGCGCCAGCGCGCAGCCTCCTCCGAGCGCAGCGTGATCCGGTTGTCGGTGGAAACCTTCTTCGAGCAGCTGCGCGCCGACCACAAGCTGCTGCACGTGCTGCTGCGCGAAGGCAGCGCCGGCTCGGACGCGTTCAAGCAGGCCGTGGACCGCGAACTGAACTACTTCGAAGACGAACTGCGCCTGGACCTGATCCGCCTGGCCGCCGCCGACGGTGGCGCGGTACTGCACGAACCGGCGCTGGCGTCCAAGGCGATCACCCGGTTGGTGTTCGCGATGGGCGCCACCGCCGTGGACCAGCCGCAGGAGAAGGACGCCGAGCTGATCGAGCAGTTGTCGCAGATGCTGCGCATGATCATCACCGGCGCGCGCACCATCGCCGGCAACCCGCCGACGCGCTGACCCGCGCCACGCCTGCCGCCCCCTCGCCGCCGCCCGGCCCGCGCGTGGCGCCCACCAGCGCGGAGCGTCGCGCGCGTTGGCGCCTGTCCAGACGGTGGCGGCGTTGCACTGCCTCGACAGCAGCCTCCCCAGCCGATGTCCAAGGCTGCGCTGCGCCACGGAACGCGCCCTGATCGGTATCAAGCGCCGTGCAGGGATGCCATGCGCCATCACGCCATAGCGTCCCCTTCATTCGCCGTGCACCACGTTGCCCAGGGCATGGACGCCGCAGCGCCGGCGACGGCACCGATGATCGTGTTCAACCGCAAGGATGACCTGGACGCGTGCTTCGTCCATCGATGCGGCCGCACGCGGGATGGGCGGGTGCCTGGCCCCGGAGGGCTTGCTGGAACGGGCACGGCAGGCGGGGCGCATCGTGCTGCCCGAACCGAATCGTTGGCTGGATGTGCCCCTGTACTGGCACCACGCGGCCGTTTGCTCGTCAACGTTCCAGCACATCACCGACGCGATCCGCGCGACGGCCGCGCAACACCTTCGCCAGCGCGCGTGAAGACCCGGGCTTCACACAGCGCCAACCATACTTTGCCGAATGTTTTACATACCAAACGCCCAATCGTGATCAGGCCCATGGCGCTTGTGCGCGCAACGAAAGGATTCCACTGCACTGCCCTGCTGTTATGCAGTGGCGCGGTGATGGCCCAGTCCCCCCACGGCGATGCCGCGGTACCCGCGCTGGACTGGCAGCAGTCCCAACAACGACTCGAGCAGGTGTCCGATGCGCTGGCTGCCGCCGATGCCTCGGTGCGCAACAAGCAGGACCTGCAGGATGCGACCCGGCTGCTGCGCCTGCCGGAGATCACCGGTGAAGTGCGCCGCCTGCAGTTCCAGAAGACCCTCACCCTGCCGCTGGGCTCGCTCACCCCGGTCGCCGAGGCCTTCGGTATCGACTCGCCGTTGCAGTTCACCGAGCGCGACTGGCGCACCCGCCCGGTGGTGACCGCGGTACTCCCGCTGTATACCGGCGGGCTGATCCCGGCCGCACAGCAGGCCGCCGCCGGTGCCACCGACCAGGCGACCGCCGAGCGCGAATCGCAGCGGCAGTCGCTGAGCGTGCAATTGGCCCAGGCTTACTTCGGGCAGCGCCTGGCCGAACAGGCGGTAGACGTGCGCCGCGATGTGCGCGACGGCCTGCAGCGCCATCTCGACGACGCACTGAAGCTGGAGCGCGAAGGCTTCGCCACCCGCGCCCAGCGCCTGCAGGCCAACGTGGCCCGCGACAAGGCCGAGCGCGATTACCAGAAGTCGCTCAACGACCTGCAGACCCTCAAGGCCGCGTTGGCCACGCTGCTGCGCAGTGGTGGCGAGGTGCGGCCGCTCTCGCCGCTGTTCGTGCACCGCATGCCCATCGGCCAACTGGCCAGCTTCGAACGCGATGCGCAGGCCCGCCAGCCACAGATCGCGCGCCTGCGGGCGCTGGTCGCGCAGGCCGAGCAGGGCGTGCGCGTGCAGCAGGCCAAGCTCAAGCCCACCGTGTACCTGTTCGGCCAGTACGATTTCCGCCGGCGCGACGAGATGCTGACCGACCCGGACTGGGCCTTCGGCATCGGCCTGAAGTACACCTTCCTGTCGCCGACCTCGCGCCCGGCGCAGATCAGTGCGGCGCGCGCGCAGCAGGACCAGGCCGAAGCCGGCCTGCGCGAAGCGGAGAACCAGGTGACGCTGGGCGTGCGCAAGGCCTGGTACGAGCTGGATACCGCCCGCCAGCAGTTCCTGCTGCTGGACAGCAGCCTGGCGCAGAACCGCGAGAACCTGCGCCTGCAGGAACTGGCGTTCCGCGAGGGCCAGGCCACCTCGCTGGATGTCATCGATGCGCGGCTGGGGCTGGGCGGTGCGCAGGTGGAACGCGCGCAGGCCGCCTACCAGTACGACGTGGCCCTGGCACACCTGCTGGAGATCAGTGGACAGATGGACCGTTATGAAGAATTCCGCCGTCGCGCCGACGAGGTGATCGCCCATGAATGACACATTGCAGGGGCCGGCCGACGCGCCGCCGCCGAACAAGCGCAAGCTCGGTATCGTCATCGCGCTGGTCCTGGCGATCGTGGTGGTGGTGGGGCTGTGGCTGGCCTGGCGCACGCCCGCCGAGCAGTTGCAGGGCATGGCCGACGCCGACACGATCAACGTGGCCGCCAAGATCACCGCACGCCTGGCCGAGCTGAAGGTGCATGAGGGCGACCGGGTCGCCGCCGGGCAGGTGCTGTTCGTACTGGACAGCCCCGAAGTCGCCGCCAAGGAAGAGCAGGCCCACGGGGCGCTGGAGGCCGCGCGTGCGGTGGCCGACAAGGCCGACGAAGGGGCCCGCAGTGAAGACATCCGCGCCGCGCAGGCCAACTGGAAGCGCGCCGAGGCCGGGGCGACGCTGGCCGATGCCACCTACCAGCGCGTGCAGAACCTGTTCAACGAAGGCGTGATGAGCCGGCAGAAGCGCGACGAGGCGCTGGCCCAGGCGCGCAGTTCGCGCGAGCTGTCCAATGCCGCCCGCGCACAGTACGACCAAGCACTGGCCGGCGCCCGCGACCAGGACAAGCGCGCCGCGCAAGGCCAGGTCCGGCAGGCCCAGGGCGCGGTGGCCGAAGTGGATGCCGCGCGCGACGAAGTCCACGGGCGCGCCCCGCTCGCGGGCGAGATCAACAAACGCATGGCCGATATCGGCGAACTGGTCCCGGCCGGCTACCCGGTGTTCACCCTGGTGGACATCAACCGCATGTGGGTCTCGGTGAACCTGCGCGAATCGCAGATGCGCGGGTTGAAGGTCGGCAGCCGCCTGCGCGGCAGCGTTCCCGCGCTGGGCCGCGACGCCGAGTTCGAGGTGTACTTCATCAACCCCGCCGGCGACTACGCCACCTGGCGCAGCACCCGTCAGTCCTCCGGCTACGACGTGCGCAGCTTTGAGATCCGCCTGCGCCCCACTGCGCGCGTGGACGGCTTCCGTCCGGGGATGAGCGTGCTCTTCGCGTGGCCGCAGGGATGAACGCAGCGGCACGGGCCGGCTTCGCCGCCTCGTTCCGGCGCGAGCTGCAGCACCTGCGCCACGATCGTGCCGATGGCCTGCTGGTGACGCTGTTGCCGCTGCTGATGCTGGCGGTGATGGCCTGGCTGTTCGCCGCCTCGGTGATGCGCGACATCCCCATCGCCATCGTCGACCTCGACCGCAGCGCGCAGAGCCGCCTGCTGGCACGCATGCTCGATGCCAGCCCGGGGCTGCGCGTGGCCAGCCAGCCGGCCAGCCTGGACCAGGCGCAATCGCAGCTGCGCCAACTGGAGGTGTTCGCCGTGGTGCTGATACCGCGCGATGCCACCCGCCAGGCGCTGCGCGGCAGCCAGGGCACGGTGTTCGCGTACTACAACGCCACCTACCTCACCACCGGGCAATCGGCGGTCCGCGATATCGTCGAGGCGGCAGGGGCCTGGAACGCGCGCCTGCTCGCCGGGCAGATCGGCAAGCAGGTGGGCCCGGCCAAATTGCGCGCGCCCCCGATCGCGGTGCAGTCGGACATCCTGCACAACCCGGCACGCAGCTACGAACTGTTCCTGCTGCCGCTGGTGTTCCCCGCCGTGCTGTCGCTCGGCCTTGCCCTGGCGGTGGCCGCCAGCCTCGGCCGCGAAGTCCGCGACGGGCGCCTGCGCGACTGGCTGGGCCAGTCGCCGTGGGCGGCGATCGCCGGCAAGCTCACCCCGTATGTCGGCCTGTTCTCACTGTATGGCGCGCTCGGCGTGCTGTACCTGGCGCTGCTGCGTGGCGATGGCGTGGCCGGCAGCCTGGCGCTGCTGATGCTCGGCCAGCCGCTGTTCTATCTCGCCTGCGCGGCGGTGGCGCTGCTGTTTGTCGGGCTCACTCGCGACATGGGCACCGCGCTGTCGGCGATCGGCCTGAGCATCGGCACCGCGCTGGCCTTCTCCGGCGCCACCTTCCCGGTAGTCGATGCCCCGCTGTTCACCCGGGTCTGGAATCTGCTGCTGCCGCTCACCGCCTACGTCAAACTGCAGACCCAGCAGCAGTTCATCGGCGCGCCGTGGAGCGTGTCGCTATGGCCGGTGGCCACCCTGCTGCTGATGGTGGCGGTGGCCGGAGGCATCGGTGGCTGGCGGCTGATCGCCGCCTCGCGCACCGTGCCGGCCACGCACGACGGAGCCAGCGCATGAACCGCTTCGCCAGCAGCCTGCGCCAGACCCTGCGCGCGGTGCTCACGGACCGCTACGCGCGGGTGCTGATGATCGGCGCGGTGGTGCTGTACTCGTTCTTCTATCCCGCCGCCTACCGTCACCAGGTCGCGAGCAACCTGCCCATCCTGGTGGTGGACCACGACCAGAGCAGCACCAGCCGCGAACTGCTGCGCCGCGTGGATGCGCTGCGCACGATACGCATCGTCGGCCAGCCACGCAGCATCGACCAGGCCCGGCACGCGCTCGAACGGGGCGACGCCGAGGGCATCCTGCTGATACCCCCCAACCTCGAGCGCGACATCCTGCGCGGCAGCGCCGGCCACCTGGTGCTGATGGGCAACGGCGCCTACCTGGGCCGCGCCAGCTGGGTGCTGGGGGGCGTCGCCGAGGCCTTGACCGCGTTCGCGCGCGAGGCCGCCGTGGGCCAGGCCGCCTTCATGGGGGCGCCGCAACCCGCGCCGATCACCCTGGTGCAACGGCCACTGTTCAACACCCAGGAAGGCTACGGCAGTGCCATCGTGCCCGGCGTGGCCGAACTGATCGTGCACCAGACGCTGCTGATGGGCATCGGCGTGCTGCTCGGCGCGCGCCGGCTGGCACTGGGCCGACGGCTGCAATTCGACCTGCCCACGCTCGCCGGGATGGCCGTGGGCTTCAGCCTCGTCGGCCTGCTTGGCCTGCTCTACTACGCCGGGTTCACCGCCTGGGTGCAGGACTATCCGCGCGGTGGCAACCCGCTGGGCCAGGTGCTTGGCGGCACCTTGTTCATCGCCGCCACGGTCGCCTTCGGCATGTTCATCGGCAGCTACTTCGCCACCCGCGAACGCGCCTTCCAGGTGGTCATCGCCTGCTCGATCCCGCTGTTCTTCCTGGCCAACCTGTCCTGGCCGGCGGTCACCTCGCCGCCGGCGCTGGTCGCACTGGCGCACCTGCTGCCCACTACGGCGGGCATCAACCTGATGGTGCGGCTGAACCAGATGGACGCCAGTCTCTGGGAGGTCCGCCACGACCTGTGGACGCTGGCCGGGCTGCTGGTGCTGTACGGCGCGCTGGCGATCTGGCGGCTGGGCACGCGCACGCGCTGAACCTGCTCAGTGCGCGGCATCCGGTGCGTACCAGAACGGGATGCGGTAACGGCGCTGGCGATCGGTCCCGCGCTCGGGCCCGGACGCGTTCCAGACCAGGCGCAGGTCATGCCGCCCCGGCGCCAGTGCCGACAGCGGCAGGTAGCCGACCAGCCCGCGCATTTCCAGGTCGCGGCGCTCCATCGCGACGAAGCCATCCAGCGCCACCGGGTTGCCGTCCAGGGTGACGGTCCAGAAGCGCGCCAGGCACTGCACCGCCGCGGCCTCGGCAGCCGGACCCCGCAAACGGTTGCGGCCCTCCGGCAACGCGGCGCAGTGCTGCCGTGCCAGCACATTGTCGCGTTGCGGCTGGTGCGGGATGAACACCCGCAGCAGGGTGCCCTCCACCACGTCGCTGGGGATCATCGGGTAGCGCAGCAGGCGGTCGTGCTCGACCCGCAGCGACTCGTAGTGCGCACTGCGCATGCCCTCTTCGACGGCATCCTCGGTGACCACGGCGTAGCGGTTGAACAGTGAGAACTCCATCGAACTGATCGCCTGCACGCCGCCGATGGTCATCGCCACCATCACCGCCACGAAGTACGCCACCATGAAATTGCGCGCGTAGCGATTGCTCTGCAGGGTCAACTGCACCGGCAGCAGCAGGCGCATGGGAACCAGCCACTGGTTGATCGCCAGCACGCCCTGCATCGTCCGCTCGATGCGCGCGCTCGCGGCGCCCCGCGCCTTGCGCGACGCGATCCACTTCTCGAGCGACAACGGCACCAGATTGAGCAGGATGAACAGACCGAAGAACGACCCGACGATCAGCAGGGCGATGCGATCGGTATTGCCGAACAGCGCGCCCACCGCACCGGCAACGGCCAGCAGCACCACCGAGCCGGCGCCGATCAGCACCATGGTCAAGGCAAACAGCAGCGTTGCGGCAAACAGGGTGGAGGCGGCCTTGTCGGCATTGGCGATGGACTGTTCGAGCGTGCCCACCCGCGACTGGTAGAAGCCACGCGACACCGGGCCCAACAGCGGGATGCGATCCCAGCGGATGCCTTCGGGGAAGTGGATCTTCAGGCCGACCAGCCCCACCCAGTAGCCGCGGATGGCGAGGTGGGCGATCAGCGCGACGGCGACGACGTAACAGAGGCCAACGCTGGTGCTGAAGCCAAACCAGAGCGCATACGCGTAGACGCCTTCGGTATGCACGGTACTGGTCGCCCAGGCCTCGAAGATGCGCCCGGGCACGGCCAGCAGCGCAAAAGCGAGCAGGCCGGAGATGAACAACTCCAGTTCATCGGTGCGTTCGCGCAACCGCGCGAAGCGTCCCGCATGGTCCGGCTCCGGTGGCGGAAGGCCGGGGGTGCTGCCAGGCTCAAGCGCTTCGCTCACGGGCAGGTCGTCCTTGGGTGTCGGCGGAGTATACGGCCGTCCGCGCGACTTCCCAGCCCCCACTTACGACGACGCCGGCCCTGGGGCCGGCGTCGAGGCAAACTCGGCGATGTCCGCCAGGATCAGCGGTACTGGCGCTCGCAACGGCGCTCGACCACGCGGTCGCCGTTGTTCTGCTGGCTGCGGCCCTGGATATTGCGACCTGCCGCACCGCCGGCCACTGCACCAGCCACCGTGGCCAGCTTCTTGCCGTTGCCGCCGCCCACCTGGTTACCAAGCAGGCCACCGACGACCGCACCAGTGGCGGTACCGGCGATACGGTTGGGATCCCTGCTGTTGCGCTGCACTTCCACGTTCTTGCACACCACCTTGCTGCCGTCATTGAAACGGCGGCCTTCGTCCTTCGGACCGTAGGTCTGGGCGGCGGCGCCGAACGATGCGGCGACCAGCGCGCCCATGCACAACATGCGTTGGATATTCTTCACGGTCTTCTCCTTACTCGCAGGACATGGGGGAAGTTTCCCCCTCTGGCCTGCAATGACCGGTGAAATCTTGTCCACGCAGCGTCAACGCCGCGCACGACGTTCAGGTGCCAGCCGGCGCGCGCGCGCCGCGCTGGCGTGGCGACGGTACGTCGATGAAGCGGACCCCTGCCGCGACGGTCGCCTCCGGTGCTTCTTCCATCAGCCAGTGACGCGCACCCGCGATGACCCCCTTGGTGACATCCACCGCCGCACTACGCATCACCACCGCTTCGTTGGCAGCAAAAGACGTCTCACCGCCCACCGGCAACACCGGCATCGTCAATATGTTGCCCACCACGGCCTTGCTGGCCTCCATCCCATCGCAAGGCGAGAAACTGGGCGAACGCCGACGTCATCGCATCCGGCCGCGCGGACAACGTCGCGCAGTGCGCGCAGATGTCGTCCCACGGCGGAATGCCCGGCACCGGCGCATCCATCACCAGGCGCCGGGTCAGCGTGGGATAACGCGCCGCCTAGGCGATGGCCACCATCGAGCCGATGTCGTGGCCCATGACCGTCGCCTGCCGGCCGCCGAGCGAAGCCAGCACCGCGCGCACGTCGCCGCCCTGGACATACTTGTCGTAGCCGTCGGCCGGGTGCGTGGACCGCCGCGTGCGGCGCAGGTCGAGCACCACCACCGTGTCCCGGGCCGCGAACGCGGTGGCCCGCGGCGCCCACGTGTCCCGGTATCGCCAACCCCATGCAGCAGCACCACCGCCGGCCCCTTGCCCTGCGGCCCGGGTAGTCACGCTGACAAGGCACGAGCGGTTGGCAGCCGGCCATTACCGCGAACGCAACGGCCGCGCTGCTAGGGTCGACACGGACCCGACCGAGCACCCCCAGCATGCCCAGCTCCCCATACCCTGCCGACCCTGCGCACGGCGCCCGCCTGGTGCTGGACGGCAGCGCAATCGACGACATCGCCAGCTTCTACGCCGCCATCAATCGCGTCTTCATGGCCGGCGAGGACTGGCAGCTCGGTCCGAGCCTGGACGCGCTGGACGACATGCTCCATGGCGGCTACGGGGCGCTGTCCGGCCAGACGCAGGTGGAACTGCACTGGAAAGACATCGCACACAGCCGCGAAGCGCTCGGCACCGCCGCCACCCGCGCCTGGCTGCAGGCCAAGCTGGACGCGCCCGGCACGTTCAACACCGCCCACGTGAGCGCACAGCTGCAGGCTCTGGACCGCGGCGAAGGCCAGACCTACTTCGACATCGTGATGGCGATCTTCGCCGCGCATCCAAAGGTGCGCGTGGTCGACGCCTGACCCCACCCCGGCCTTCGCCCCTTCCGCCCCCTCCCCTACAATGGTCCATCCGGCGGCCCCCCGGCCCGCCCCCGACGTTGATGGACCCCGCGTGACCGAAAAGCAGCCCGAACACACCCCCCTCATGAAGCAGTTCTTCGCCGCCAAGTCCGAGTACCCGGACCTGCTGCTGTTCTTCCGGATGGGCGACTTCTACGAGCTGTTCTACGACGACGCGCGCAAGGCCGCGCGGTTGCTGGACATCACACTCACCCAGCGCGGCAGCTCCGGCGGCGCGCCGATCCCGATGGCCGGCGTGCCGGTGCACGCCTACGAAGGCTACCTGGCGCGGCTGGTGGCGCTGGGCGAGTCGGTGGCCATCTGCGAGCAGATCGGCGACCCGGCACTGGCCAAGGGCCTGGTCGAGCGCAAGGTGGTGCGTATCGTCACCCCCGGTACGGTCACCGACGAGGCGCTGCTGGACGAGCGCCGCGACACCCTGCTGATGGCGTTGTCGCGTGGCAAGCACGGCTATGGGCTGGCCTGGGCCGACCTGGCCGGCGGCCGCTTCCTGGTCAATGAGGTCGATTCCGAGGACGCGCTGGAGGCCGAACTGGCGCGGCTGGAGCCGGCCGAGCTGCTGGTGCCGGATGAAGAGAACTGGCCTGAATTCCTCAAGCATCGCAGCGGCATCCGTCGGCGCGCACCGTGGCTGTTCGACGCCGATAGCGGCCGCCGCCAGTTGCTGGCGTTCTTCAAGCTGCACGACCTGACCGGCTTCGGCATCGACGACAAGCCGCGCGCGACCGCCGCAGCCGGCGCGCTGCTGGGCTATGTCGAAGAGACCCAGAAGCAGCGCCTGCCCCACCTCACCGCGATCGCCACGGAGACCGCCAGCGAAGCGATCGCGATGAACGCGGCCACGCGCCGCCATCTGGAACTGGATACGCGGGTCGATGGCGATACCCGCAACACCCTGCTCGGCGTGCTCGACACCACGGTCACCCCGATGGGCGGCCGCCTGCTGCGACGCTGGCTGCACCGTCCGCTGCGCCTGCGCGAGGTGCTGGTGCAGCGCCACGACGCGGTGGCCACGCTGATCGACCGCGGTGCCGACGGCGACGTGCGCGATGCGTTCCGCGCGCTCGGCGACCTCGAACGCATCCTCACCCGCGTGGCGCTGCGCTCGGCGCGCCCGCGCGACTTCTCCACCCTGCGCGACGGCCTGGGCCTGCTGCCCGAGGTGCGTGCGGTGCTGGCTCCGCTGGACTCCCCGCGCCTGGTCGCGCTGCACGATGCACTGGGCTCGCATGACGAATGCGCGCACCTGCTGGCCAGCGCGATCGCGCCGACCCCGCCGATGAAGCTGAGCGACGGTGGGGTCATCGCCGAGGGCTTCGATGCCGAGCTGGACGAGCTGCGCCGCCTGTCCACCCACGCCGACCAGTTCCTGATCGACCTGGAACAGCGCGAGCGGATCAGCAGCGGCATCGCCACGCTGAAGGTTGGCTACAACCGCGTGCACGGCTATTACATCGAAATCAGCAAGGGCCAGAGCGACAAGGCGCCGGTGCACTACACCCGCCGCCAGACCCTGACCAATGCCGAGCGCTACATCACCGAAGAACTGAAGTCCTTCGAAGACAAGGTACTGTCCGCGCGCGAACGTTCGCTGTCGCGCGAGAAGCTGTTGTACGAACAGCTGCTGGACACCCTGGCCGGCCAGCTCGAACCGCTCAAGCAATGCGCGGCCGCGCTCAGCGAACTGGACGTGCTGGCCGGGTTCGCCGAACGCGCGCAGGCGCTGGACTGGGCCCGTCCCGAGCTGGAGACAGCGCCGTGCCTGCGCATCGACCGCGGCCGCCACCCGGTGGTGGAGGCGGTGCGCGAGCAGCCGTTCGAGCCCAACGACCTGGACCTGCACCCGGACCGCCGCATGCTGGTGATCACCGGCCCGAACATGGGCGGTAAATCCACCTACATGCGCCAGAACGCGCTGATCGTGCTGCTGGCCCATATCGGCAGTTTCGTGCCGGCCAGCCGCGCGGTGATCGGCCCGATCGACCGCATCCTCACCCGTATCGGTGCCGGCGACGACCTGGCCCGCGGCCAGTCCACCTTCATGGTCGAGATGGCCGAGACCAGCTACATCCTGCACCACGCCAGCGCGCACTCGCTGGTGCTGATGGACGAAATCGGGCGTGGCACCTCCACCTACGACGGCCTGGCCCTGGCCGATGCGGTGGCCCGCCACCTCGCCTACGCCAACCGCTGCTACACGCTGTTTGCCACGCACTACTTCGAGCTGACCGCGCTGGCCGACGAGCAGCACGAAGGTGGGCCCAGCGGCATCGCCAACGTGCACCTGGACGCGGTCGAACACGGCGACGCGCTGGTGTTCATGCACGCGGTCAAGGATGGCCCGGCCAACCGCAGCTTCGGCCTGCAGGTGGCGGCCCTGGCCGGCCTGCCCAAGGCCACCGTGGCGCAGGCACGGCGACGCCTTGCCGAACTGGAGCAGCGCGGCGGCGAGAGCCACGCCGCCAGCGTCGCCCCGCAGGCGCTGGACGCGCCGCAGCAGTTCGGCCTGTTCACCGCCCCCAACACCGCCGCGCAGGATGCGCTGGCCGCGCTCGAGCCGGACGAGTTGACCCCCAAGCAGGCGCTGGAAGCGCTGTACCGCCTGAAGGCGTTGATCTGAGCCAGTGCCGGCCATTGGCCGGCTCCCGCCCGTCTCTCCGGGGGTAACGCCTTCGCATTTTCGTAGTAACGGCAGCGCTATGCTCGGGCGGTTCCCATTCCGCCCGGAGTCCGCCGTGAACAACGAATCGCTTGCCGCTTCCCTCTTCCAGCAGCTGCAGCAGGGCCAAGGCCTGCAGCAGGTCTCCCAGCAGCTCGGCATCGACCCCAACCAGGCCAGCGGCGCCATCGGCGCGGCGTTGCCGCTGCTGCTGGGTGCGATGGGCCGCAATGCGCAGCAACCGCAAGGGGCCGAAGCCCTGCTCGGTGCACTGCAGCGCGACCACGCGCCCGCGGCGGCCGGCGGGTTCGACCTGGGCGGCCTGCTCGGCAGCGTGCTCGGTGGCGGCGGCGGCAACGCCACCAACGGCGCCGGTATCCTCGGCCATGTGTTTGGCGGCAACAGCGACCGCGCCGCCCAAGGCCTGAGCCAGGCCACCGGGCTGGACAGCAGCAAGACCAGCCAGCTGCTGGCCATCCTCGCCCCGATCGTCATGTCCTACCTGGCCCAGCGCTTCGCCAGCGGCGGTAACCCGGCCCAGCTGAGCCAGGCCCTGGGGCAGGAAGCCCAGGCGGCCAGCAACGGCGGCCTGCTGACGTCGGTGCTGGACCAGGACGGCGACGGCCAGCTCGGCATCGGCGACCTGCTCAAGCTGGGCGGCGGATTGCTCGGCAAGCGCTGAGATCCCGCACGCCGTGGGCGCATCCCGCGCCGACAGCGCTGCGAGGAGCCGGCCTTCAGCCGGCTCCGCAGCCTGTTGGCCGGCCGACACGATAGTCCCCGCCTATTCCATTGGTTGATTCGTTCGAATTTACCGAATGCCTGAACGCGCTTAACGTTGAGGCATTCCTGCAGGAGAGCGTCGGATGCATCGATTGACCCCATCGCGCACGCGCGTCCAATCCCTGCCCGCCGTCCCTGCCGGATGCTCCTCGCCCTGAGCGATGCGCTCTTTTCGATTGCCCTGCCCGGCCGCGGCAGGCGTCCCCATTCGCAAGTACACAGGTAGCGACCCATGAAAAGCGAAGCAAAATGCCCCTTCAACCACGCCTTGGTCGGCGATGCCACCACCAACCGCGACTGGTGGCCCAAGCAGCTGCGCGTGGACCTGCTCAACCAGCACTCCAACCGATCCAATCCGCTCGATGACGGCTTCGACTACGCCAAGGCGTTCGCGGGGCTGGACTACGCCGCGCTCAAGGCCGATCTCAAGGCACTGATGACCGATTCGCAGGACTGGTGGCCGGCCGATTTCGGCCACTACGGCGGGCTGTTCATCCGCATGGCCTGGCACAGCGCCGGCACCTACCGCATCGGTGACGGCCGCGGCGGTGGTGGGCGTGGCCAACAGCGTTTCGCCCCGCTCAACAGCTGGCCGGACAACGTCAGCCTGGACAAGGCCCGGCGCCTGCTGTGGCCGATCAAGCAGAAGTACGGCCAGGCCATCTCCTGGGCCGACCTGCTGATCCTCACCGGCAACGTCGCGCTGGAATCGATGGGCTTCAAGACGCTCGGCTTCGCCGGTGGTCGCCCGGATACCTGGGAACCGGACCAGGACGTGTACTGGGGCCGCGAGACCACCTGGCTGGGCGGCGACGTGCGCTACGCACATGGTTCCGAGGGCGTGCAGGAAGACCACGGTGTGCTGGTCTCCGATGATGACGCTGATGGCGACATCCACTCGCGCGACCTGGAAAACCCGCTCGCCGCGGTGCAGATGGGCCTGATCTACGTGAACCCCGAAGGCCCCGACGGTAACCCCGACCCGCTCAAGGCCGCCTTCGACATCCGCGACACGTTCGGCCGCATGGCCATGGACGATGAGGAAACCGTCGCGCTGATCGCCGGTGGCCACAGCTTCGGCAAGACCCACGGCGCCGGCCCGGCCGACCATGTCGGAGTGGAACCGGAAGCGGCGGGCCTGGAGAGCCAGGGCCTTGGCTGGTCCAACAGCTTCGGCAGCGGCAAGGGCGGCGACACCATCACCAGCGGCCTGGAAGTGACCTGGACGCGCACCCCGGCACAATGGAGCCACGACTTCTTCGAGCTGCTGTTCAAGCACGAGTGGGAGCTGACCAAGAGCCCGGCCGGCGCGCACCAGTGGGTGGCCAAGGACAGCGAGGCGGTGATCCCCGATGCGCACGATCCGTCGAAGAAGCACCGTCCTTCCATGCTCACCACCGACCTGGCGTTGCGCGTGGACCCGGCCTACGAAACGATCTCGCGCCGCTTCCTCGCCGATCCGCAGGCCTTCGCCGATGCGTTCGCACGGGCGTGGTTCAAGCTGACCCACCGCGACATGGGGCCGCGCGCCCGCTACCTCGGCCCGGAGATCCCGGCAGAGGAATTCATCTGGCAGGACCCGGTGCCCGCAGCGACGCATCCGTTGATCGACGCGCAGGACATCGCGGCGCTGAAGCAGCAGATCGCCGCCACCGGCCTGAGCGTGGCCGAACTGGTGTCCACCGCCTGGGCGTCGGCCTCCACCTTCCGTGGCTCGGACAAGCGCGGCGGCGCCAACGGGGCACGCATCCGCCTGGCCCCGCAGAAGGACTGGGCGGTGAACCAGCCACAGCAGCTGTCCAAGGTGCTGGCTGCGCTGGAAAAGGTCCAGGCCAGCTTCAACGGCGGCGGCAGTGGCAAGCAGGTATCGCTGGCCGACCTGATCGTGCTGGCCGGCGGCGTCGGTGTGGAGCAGGCGGCCAAGGCCGGTGGCCACGACATCCGCGTGCCGTTCACCCCGGGCCGCACCGATGCCACCCAGGCACAGACCGACGTCGCATCGTTCGCGGTCCTGGAACCGTACGCGGATGGCTTCCGCAACTACGTCAAAGGCCGCTACAGCGTGCCCGCCGAAGTGCTGCTGATCGACAAGGCGCAGCTGCTTACCCTCACCGCACCGGAGATGACCGCGCTGGTCGGTGGGCTGCGTGTGCTGGGCACCACTGTCGATGGCAACGCGCAGGGCGTGCTGACCGATCGCCCGGGCACGCTGAGCAATGACTTCTTCGTCAATCTGCTGGACATGCGCACGCAGTGGAAGGCCAGTGGCGATGGCTACGAGAGCAGCGGCGGCACGCGCTGGACGGGCAGCCGGGCCGACCTGGTGTTCGGCTCGAACTCGGTGCTGCGCGCGTTGGCCGAGGTGTATGCCAGTGCGGACGGTGAGAAGAAGCTGGTGCAGGATTTCGTCGCCGCCTGGACCCGGGTGATGGAACTGGATCGTTACGACCTGCATGCCTGAGCCGTCAGCGCCGGCACCGCCCAGGCGGTGCCGGCGTCACCCCAGCGGCTACTGTCGGCTGCTGGCCGGCAACCGCATGCTCCCCCTGACACGCACCAGACATCCGCTCACCGAGGGCCGGGACAAGCGTGTCAGCGCCCGGCAGCGCGCAGGCGCTCCAGAATCGGTGCGAACACCGGCGTCTCCGCGCGCGGCGGCGACGGCACCCTGCCCGCCTCCACCTCCTTCCAGTACGCCCACGGCAACGCCTTGTCGCCCAGTTCGTAGTCCATGCCGTCCCAGCCATCCTCGCGGAACGCATAGAACGCCCAGTGCACCTTCTCCGCTTCGAGGACACGCAGCACGTCATCCAGATAGGCGCGGCAATCCGGCCAGCGGCGCATGCACCCGAATTCCCCCACCACCATCTGCCGGCGCGCGATGCCGTGCCGGTCGGCCCATGCCAACGGCTGCTGCAGATAGCGGGCCACACGCTCGGCATCCCAGTGCCCGCTGCCCGGCCCAAAGGGAACCTTGCCCGGGTAGCGATACGGTTTGGCGCGGCTCTGGTTGGGCGCACTGGTGGCGGCGTACGGCTCGTACATGTGCACGCTGTACAACAGATGCGGATCGTCCAGCGGCGCGGGCCAGTAGTCGAAGCTGTCGGCCGCGGCATACCAGCCTGCATCGAGCATCAGCGGCATGTCCGCATCGACCTCGCGTACGGCGGCGATCAGCCCGGTATACAGCCGGCGCAGATCGCGGGGACCGTCCTGCACCGTGGCATACCAGGCGCGCATCGCGGCGGCATCGGCGTGTTCGGCCAGCGCGGTGCCGTACTCGGGCGCCGGCTCATTGATGAGGTTGTAGGCCACCAGCGCGGGATGGCCGTGCAGCGCGCGTGCCAGGTCGCGCCAGAAAGCCTGCGCCGGCACGTGGTTGTCCAGCGACTGCCACAAACGCGGGTCGACCACGTCGCCGTTCTTCTGTTTCCAGCGCAGCAGCGGCAACGACAACGGCACCAGCACCACCTTGAGCCCGGCGGCATGGGCGTCATCGAGAACGCGGCGCAGCGTGGCCACGTCGGCCGTCACCAGCCCGTCGTAATGATCTGCGTTGCCCATCAGGAAATCGCGCCCACCGGCCGATCGCCACTTGTCCGGCGACAGCCGTACCCAGGTGGCGCCGGTGGCCCGCAGCGCATCGAAATAGGCGCGGTCCGGTGGCACCGCATTGAAGCTGTTGCCGCCCCGTTGCGGCTGTGCCCAGAAGGCATCATCGGCGGCACGCGCCGCAGGCACGGACAGGATCAACAGGCACAGCAGCAACAGCAGCAACAGCAGACGCATGGCGGGCTCCATCAGCGGAGCCGGAAGCCTGACGCAGGCGGATTGAGCGCACCGTGACCGACAACGCGTTTCCGCGGGACATAGCTCGTATGCGTCAAAGACGCCGCACCGCTAGATCGCGTCGATGTCGCCCAACGCCCGGATCAACCGCCGCGCGCGCTTGTCCGGGCGGTGTTCGGGCGGCTGATAGCCATTGGCCGCCGCCGCCCGCTGCGCACGCAGCTCGGCACGCCGCGCACGCGACGCCTCGCTTTCCTCGTACAACTGCTGCGCCACCGGTGCCGGCCCGCGCATCTCGCTCAGGCCACGCACCTGCACGTCATAGGTTTCATCGCCGCGGCTGATCTGCAACTGCTCGCCCACGCGGACCGCGCGCGAGGATTTCGGCCGCTGCCCGGCCACGTCCACCTTGCCGGTTTCCACCGCCTGCTTGGCCAGGCTGCGGGTCCGGTAGAAACGTGCGGCCCAGAGCCACACATCGAGTCGCACGCTGGCGACCAGCGCTTCTGCTTCAGTCATGCTGCTTGCCCAGCTCCACGGCGTTGGCCGGTCGTTTGTTCAGGGGTTGCGATGCATCGGGGTTGCCGCGGCAACCGGTGCCGCCGATCAACACCGGTACCCCGGCATCGAGATCGCGGCGCTGGCTGCCGACCTGGCACTCCGGGCGGTCCATCGGCCGCACCTGGGCATCGTCCAGGCGCTGTGTACTGGAACATGCGGCCAGCGCAGCCACTATCAAGAGGGACGCGGCGGCGCGGCGCACGCCGGGCGCTGGGACCTGCAGGATCGAACGTCGCATCGCGATACCCCGCTGACGGGCTTGGTGCTAGTGTGCCGCTCTCCACGCCTGATCTCCAGAGCACATGGCCAAAGCGCCGCTTGACCTGACCACCGGCCCGATCGGGCGCAACCTGTTCCTGTTTGCCCTGCCGATCCTGGCCGGCAACATCGCCCAGTCGCTGAACGGCTCGGTGAATGCGGTGTGGGTGGGGCGCTACCTCGGCGAGGCGGCGCTGACCGCCACCGCCAACGCCAACAACATCATGTTCTTCCTGATCGGCTCGGTGTTCGGCATCGGCATGGCCGCCACCATCCTGATCGGCCAGGCCATGGGCGCGCGCGACATCGTGCAGGCGCGCCGGGTGATGGGCACCAGCGCGACGTTCTTCATCGGGCTGTCGGTGGTGATCGCGGTGGCGGGCTGGTGGCTGTCGCACCCGCTGCTGGCGGCGATGGGCACCCCGGCCGAATCGCTGCCGCTGGCCGAGGCCTACCTGCGCATCATCTTCCTGGCGATGCCGACCCTGTACGCGTTCGCGTTCCTGAGTTCGGCCCTGCGGGGCGTGGGCGATTCGCGCACGCCGTTCCGCTTCCTGCTGCTCTCGGTAGTGCTGGACATCGGGTTCAATCCGCTGCTGATCTTCGGCATCGGCCCATTCCCGCAGCTGGGTATTGCCGGCGCGGCGTGGGCCACGCTGATCGCGCAGACGCTGTCGCT
This sequence comes from Stenotrophomonas sp. BIGb0135, assembly GCF_024810105.1. Taxonomy (GTDB): domain Bacteria; phylum Pseudomonadota; class Gammaproteobacteria; order Xanthomonadales; family Xanthomonadaceae; genus Stenotrophomonas; species Stenotrophomonas maltophilia_AB. The sequence goes on along the minus strand of NZ_JANUDX010000002.1, from coordinate 288,730 downwards.
GATCGGCCTGCTCTGGTACATGCGCAACAAGCGCCATGTGCTGTGGCTGGGGCGCAAGGACATGGCGATGTTCCGGATCGACACGACGATCCTGCGCGCGCTGGTGGTCAAGGGCGTGCCGATGGGCCTGCAGATGGTGCTGATCTCGCTGTCGATGATCCTGATGATGAGCATGGTCAACGGCTACGGCACCGATACCGCAGCCGCCTACGGCGCCTCGCTGCAGTTGTGGACCTACGTGCAGATGCCGGCGATGGCGATCGGCGCAGCGTGCTCGTCGATGGCCGCGCAGAACGTGGGCGCGGGCAACTGGGACCGCGTGCGCGGCACCGCGCGCAGTGGCGTGCTGTACAACTTCCTGCTCACCGGCGTGCTGATCCTGCCGCTGATCCTGCTGGACCGCTACACGCTGGCGCTGTTCCTGCCAGAAGCCAGCCAGTCGCTGGAGGTGGCGCGGCACCTCAACCACATCGCGGTGTGGTCGTTCCTGTTCTTCGGCGTCAATTTCGTCATCTCCGGCGTGGTGCGCTCCACCGGTGCGGTGATTCCGCCGCTGCTGATCCTGGCCGCGTCGCTGTGGGGCATCCGCGTGCCGTTCGCCGAACTGCTGCAGGACAACTGGGGCGCCGACGCGGTGTGGTGGAGTTTCCCGGTCAGCTCGTTCTGCGCGATGCTGATGTCGCTGGCGTATTACCGCTGGGGTGGCTGGCGCAAGGCGCACATGCTGCCCGCCCAGCGCGGGGAGATGGCAGCGCCGGCGGAAGTGCCGGCCATGCCCCCCTCACCGGTGGCCGATCCCAACCCGGAGGCGCCGCCCACGGCCGCGCCGGCGCCCACGCCCAGCCGCGCCGGTCAACCGCCGTCGGCGGCGCGTATCTCGCCCCACGCCGGCAAGCGATAGCGCTGCTGCTGCCACCGCATCAGCAGTGCCATCGCGCCACCGAACAGCAGGCCGGCCACGCCGGCCGCGCCCAGCACGCCCACGCCCGACAACAGCGCGCCGCGCGCGAACAACAGCCACATCAGTCCGCCCCATCCCAGCCCGAACATCGCGCCCATCAGCACGGCGTTGGCGACGAAACCGGCCAGCACCGGCGGCGGCACAACCAGGCCCGTCCGCCACAGCAGCCGGTACATCAGCGGCGCCTGCATCTGCCTGGGGACGCCGGCGGCTTGCATGACCTGCAGCGCGGCGCGGATACGAACGGGATAAGCCTGCATGTTGTTCCTTCGACAAGCGCAGGAAGCGCAGGGCTCCCGCACGTGGGGGGATGTTCAGGGCGTCCAACGCAGAACGGCCACCCGAAGGTGGCCGTTCTGGTACCGCGACAACCGAGGTCGTCGGTGGGAATTACTGGGCCTTGGCAGCCAGGCGGGCAGCCTTGGCCTGCGCAGCGGCAGCCAGATCTTCCTTGATGCGGGCAGCCTTGCCTTCCAGGCCACGCAGGTAGTACAGCTTGCCGGCACGGACCTTACCACGACGCTTCACTTCGACCGAGTCGATGATGGCGCTGTGGGTCTGGAAGACGCGCTCGACGCCGTAGCCGTGCGAGATCTTGCGCACGGTGAAAGCGGAGTTCAGGCCGGCATTCTTGGTGCCGATGACGACGCCTTCGTAAGCCTGGACGCGCTCACGGTTGCCTTCCTTCACCTTCACGTTGACGACGACGGTGTCACCCTGGCTGAACTTCGGCAGCTCGCGGGTGATCTGGGCGGATTCGAAGTCCGAGAGGATGGATTTGTTCAGCTTGCTCATGGGTGCACCGATAGTGTTCGGGTGGTCGTGTCGTTCGACAACGTGGGCTCATGCAGTCACCGGACTGTGCTGCACGTTTTTTGTAGGGATTCCTACCAAGCGGCCCCAAAAGGCCGATGGCAATCCCGAATTGTAAACAAGATCCCGCCCCCGCGCTAGGGGGTTGGATCCTTGGCCACGGCCTGCCGCGCCTGCTCCAGCAGGAGGCGGTCGGCCTTGGACAATCGGCCTTCATCGAGCAGGTCCGGTCGCCGCAGCGCGGTGCGCAGCAGCGACTGCTGCCGGCGCCAACGGGCGATGGCGGCATGGTTGCCCGAGCGCAGCACGTCCGGGACAGTGCCCCATTCATGCTGGGCCGGATGGCTGTAGTGCGGGCAGTCCAACAGCCCCTGCGGGCCTTCGAAACTGTCCTGGGCGGCCGATTCGGCATCGCCGAGGGCCCCGTCCTGCAGGCGGGTCACCGCATCGACGATCACCGCCGCGCCCAGCTCACCGCCGGACAGGACGTAATCGCCGATCGAGATTTCCTCGCTGACTTCTGCGTCCAGGAAACGCTCGTCGATGCCCTCGTAGCGCCCGCAGAGCAGGATCATCCGCGGCAACGCGGCCAGTTCGCGCACCTTGGCCTGGGTCAGCGGCGCGCCCTGCGGGCTGAGGTAAATGACCGGAGCGGGCGCGGGATCGGCGGCTTTGACCGCCGCCAGGCAGGCCCGCAGCGGCTCGATCAGCATGACCATGCCCGGGCCGCCGCCAAACGGACGGTCGTCCACCCGGCGGTAGTTGCCCGCGGCATAGTCACGCGGATTCCAGCCGTGCAGCGCCAGCAGGCCGCGTTCGGCGGCACGGCCGACCACGCCCAGCGCGGCCGACTGCGCCATGAACTCCGGGAACAACGTGACGACGTCGATACGCATCCGGCCTAGAACTCCGGATCCCAGTCGACCACGATCAGGTTGGCCTCGAAATCCACCGAGACGACGAATTCGGGCTGCACGAACGGGATCATCCGCTCACGGTCGCCCTGCACCACCAGGACGTCGTTGGAGCCGGTCGAGAACAGGTGCGATGCCCGCCCCAGTTCGACGCCCTCGACGGTCCGCACCTGCAGACCTTCCAGGTCGACCCAGTAATACTCGTCGGCCTTCGGCGGCGGCAGTGCGCTGCGTGCGACATAGACTTCGGTCCCGTACATCGCCTCGACCACGTCGCGGTCGGTGATGCCGGGAAACACGGCGACCAGGTGCTTGCCGGACTGACGTCCACGCGCACCGGTGAGCGTGCTCTCCTGGCCGGCGGGGGTCCGCAGGATCCAGGGCTGGTAGTTGAAAATGGCGGTACGCGGCTCGGTCCAGGACTCGAGCTTGATCTCGCCTCGCACACCAAAAGCGCCGACAATCCTGCCCAGCAGGATCCGGCGCTCGGTATCTTTCATCTGAATAGACCGAATGGGCCGCGGCAGGCGCGGCCCGTCAGGATCAGGCCGCGGAGGCCTGGGCCTTGGTCGCTTCCTTGTACAGGTTGCGGACCTTGTCGGTCATCTGGGCGCCGTTGGCGACCCACTTGTCGACCAGCGGCAGGTCCAGCACGATGCGGGACTCGGCACCCTGGGCAACCGGGTTGTAGTAACCGACGCGCTCGATGTTGCGGCCATCACGGGCGCTGCGCGAGTCGGTCACGATGATGTGGTAGAACGGACGCTTCTTGGCGCCGCCGCGGGTCAGTCGAATCTTGACCATGGTGTTGTTTCCTCAATTGCCCAGTCGCCAGGATGGCGCGGTAAGCCGGCGATTATAGCGGCGGCCTGCGGTCATTCCAAGTCCGTGAAGACGGCCGAACCTGAACAGGGTCTACGCCGCAGCGCCGTGGGCACCGATGGGCTGCCACAGCACCGTCTCCAGCACCCCTCGTGCGCGCTGGCAGAACGCCTCCGAGCGCGCGAACGCCACTGCATCGATCGCCGAGATCGGCCAGACCCCGGCCGAATTGCAGGCAATGGCACCGTCGAACCCCGCCAGCTCGGCCAGGGCCACCGGGCGCACCTGCTGCACGTCCGGCGCGAAACCCGCCTGCAGCAGCCGTTCCTGGGTGCCGCGCAGGGCCGGCGCCTGCGGCCAGACGATCTGCTGGCCGTGCTGGAAGGCGATGTTCCAGGTGCTGCCCTCGCCGACCGCTCCGTCCGGGGTGACGAACAGCGCGTCGTCGAACCCGTCCTGCAGGGCACGCCGGCGCTGCTCGAACAGCGGGAAGGTACCGACATGCTTGAGGTGCGGCAGTTCGCGCTGGTACACCGCCGCGCGCAGGCGCCGCGGGTCGGCCGGCATGTGGACCGGCGCGGCCACCGCCACCAGCACGTCCACCGCGACCGGCTGCAGCGGCCGACGGAAATCGAACTGCCGCGAGAACACGGTGACCCGCAGCGAGGCATCGCGCAGCTGCGCGGACCGTAGCGCGTCGCGCATCCATGCCTGCACCCGGGCAAGGTCCAGGGCGCAGCCGAACAGTTCGTCGGTGCCCTGCCGCAGGCGCTGCAGGTGCAGGTCCAGGCCCTGTACCGCCGCGCCCCGCACCTGCAACGAGGTGAAGTGGCCATAGTTGGTCAACGCGCCGGCCAGGTCGTCGGCGCTGGCGATCGCGCCGTTGCAGTACAGCATCATTCCAGCAGCGCCCTGGCATCGGCCCACATCTGCCCGAGCACGTCGGCAGCCGGGCGCGCCGACGCCATCCATGCCGACTGCCCGGCCCACGCCTGCATCGTCTCGATGGTGTTGTCGCGGTTCGCCTCTGCCCGCATCGGCGCGGTCAGCCCGCGCTGCACCGGGTAGGGCTGCGGTGGCGGTGCCCCCGGCGCGGCGGCGGCGCGCACATAGGCGGTGGCCAGGCCGCGACCGAGGCGCCCGCTGAAGGCCCGCGTTGGCCAGGTGTCTTCCGGCTCGGCGTCGGCCAGGGCCTGCGACCAGGCCGGACGCACGCCGCACTCGGGGGTGCGCAGGAATGCGGTGCCTACCTGCACCGCGCTGGCGCCCAGGGTCAGTGCCGCGGCGATGCCACGCCCATCGGCGATGCCGCCGGCGGCGATGACCGGAATGTCCAGATGATCGGCCAGCCTTGGCAGCAACGCGAACAGCCCCACCAGCTGGCGCTCGGCCGCGTCCGGATCGAAGGCGCCGCGATGCCCGCCCGCCTCGAAGCCCTGCGCGACCACCGCGTCGGCGCCCGCCGCCTGCGCGGCCTTCGCCTCGGACAGGGTGGTTGCACAGGCGATCCAGGCGATGCCCACGTCCTTCAGGCGCTGCACCTGGGCGGCGGAAAACACGCCCATGATGGTCGAGGCCACCGCCGGGCGCGCGCGGACCAGTGCATCGAACTGCGCATCGAAATCGGCCGGGCCGGCATCACCGGCACTGGCCGGCACCTCGGGCCCCCACTGCGCCAGGAAGCGGCGGCTGGCCGCTTCGGCGTCCGCATCGCGTCGCGGCAGCGGATCGGGGACCCATACGTTGACCTGGGCCGGCCCGCTGGATTGGGCGCGGAAATCGTCCATCCACGCCACGATGTCCTGCGGCTGGGACAACACCGCGCCCATCGCGCCCATGCCGCCGGCCGTGGCCAGCGTGGCCGACAACGGCACCGGGCAGGCGCCGGCCATCGGGGCGAGCAGGATGGGAACCTGCACGGCAAAACGCCGACAGAAACGGTCGGCGCGTTCGAGGATGGGCGAAGGACTCACGTTCGGCGCACCTGTGGGGTCTGACGCTGCAGCATACGCCGCACCGCCCCACCCGGGCATGCACGCCAGGCGGATTCAGCGCGCCGACACCGCGTAGGTACGGACCAGCTGACTGTCCATCTCTTCGTTGAACGTGAAGGTCACATAGCGCGCGTCATCGGCGGCGAACTCCTCCTCGACCACGGCGCGGCCGATCTCGGTGCCCTCGCCATCCAGCGCGCGCGCCACCAGCTTGCCCTTGAACGGCTTGTCGGCCACCACGTACACCGCGGCGTCCTTGGAGCCCATGCCACGGCTCTTGCCCTGGGTCACGGTGAGGCCGCGCGCGGCCAGGCCGGGGTCGGTCTGCAGCGTCACGTTCATGCGCTTGTCCACGCCCTCGCCCAGTCCAGCGACGAAATCGGCGGCCGTGCCACTGATCGCGCTACCGGCCTTCTGCGACATCGAGGTGTCGTCCTTGCAAGCGGTCAGCGCCAGGACCAGCGCCACCACCACGATCGAGTTCTTCATGGACATTCCTTGTTGGATCAATTGGCGGGCGCCTGATGCGCCCGGTGCGGGAACGGTCAACGGCACGGCGCAGCACGCCCTGCAGCGGGCGTTGCGCCGCCCATTGCAGGGCTCAGCGGAACGGCATGCCGCCGCGGCCGCCCATGGCCCCCATCATCCCCTTCATGCTGCGCATCATGCCCTTCATGCCGCCACCGGCCATCTTGCTCATCATCTTTTCCATCTGCTGGAACTGCTTCATGAGCTTGTTGACGTCGGCCGGGGTCAGGCCCGAACCGCGTGCGATACGCGCACGACGCGAGCCGTTGAGCAGGCCGGGGTTGCGGCGCTCCTTCTTGGTCATCGAGTTGATGATCGCGATCATGCGCGGCACTTCCTTGCCCTGGCTGACCTGCTGCTTGAGGTGCTCGGGAATGTTGCCCAGGCCCGGCAGCTTGTCCATCAGGCCGCCGATGCCGCCCATGTTCTGCATCTGCTCGAGCTGGTCGCGCATGTCGTTCAGATCGAACTTCTTGCCCTTGGCGACCTTCTCGGCCAGCTTCTGCGCCTTGTCCTTGTCGACCTGCTGCTCGACCTGCTCCACCAGCGACAGCACGTCGCCCATGTCCAGGATGCGGCTGGCGATACGGTCCGGGTGGAACACGTCCAGGCCGTCGGGCTTTTCGCTGACGCCGACGAACTTGATCGGCTTGCCGGTGATGTAGCGCACGCTCAGTGCGGCACCGCCACGGGCGTCACCGTCGGTCTTGGTCAGCACCACGCCGGTCAGCGGCAGCGCCTCGCCGAAGGCCTTGGCGGTATTGGCCGCGTCCTGGCCGGTCATGGCGTCGACCACGAACAGCGTTTCAGCCGGGTTGACCGCCGCGTGCAGGGCCTTGATCTCGGCCATCATCGCTTCGTCGATGGCCAGGCGGCCGGCGGTATCGACGATCAGCACGTCCACGAACGACTTGCGCGCATCGTCGATGGCGGCGCGGACGATCGCTTCCGGTTTCTGGTCGGCGCTGGACGGGAAGAACAGCACGCCGACCTGGTCGGCCAGGGTCTTGAGCTGCTCGATCGCGGCCGGACGGTAGACGTCGGCCGACACCACCATCACTTTCTTCTTGCGCTTTTCCTTCAGGTGCTTGGCCAGCTTGCCCACCGTGGTGGTCTTGCCCGCACCCTGCAGGCCGGCCATCAGGATGATCGCCGGGGCCGGCACGTTGAGGTTGAGGTCGGACGCGGCCGAGCCCATCACCGTGGTCAGCTCGTCGCGCACGACCTTGATCAGCGCCTGGCCCGGGGTCAGCGACTTCAGCACTTCCTGGCCGACCGCGCGCACCTTGATGCGCTCGACCAGCGCCTGCACGACCGGCAGGGCGACGTCGGCTTCGAGCAGCGCGATGCGGACTTCGCGGGTGGCCTCGCGGATGTTTTCCTCGGTGAGGCGACCGCGGCCACGCAGCCGCTCGATGGTGCCGGAGAGGCGCTGGGTCAGGGACTCGAACATGGAGGCAACCTGTTCAGAACGAAAGACAGAGAGACGCACAGTATAGCCGGTCCACCAAGCGCCCCGGACCGCGACTGCGGCCCATGGCCGCAGGCATCGCCAGTGGCCGGGGGGTATGCGAAACTGGAACGATGACAATCGTTCTCATCGCGACCCTGCTGTACCTGACCGCCACCGGGCTGCTGGTGCGCGCGGTCGTCCGCGATGATGCGGTGACCTCGCCGGCCTGGCTGTGGCCGGCGCTGCCGGCGATGCTGCTGCACGGTGGTTACCACGTGCTGGTGGCGATGCGCACCACCGGTGGGCCGGACATGCACTTCTTCGCCGCGCTGTCGCTGGTCGGCCTGGGCATGGCCTGGCTGACCTCGCTGGTGGCCGCGCGCGGGCGCATGGCCGCCCTGGGGGTGCTGGTATTCCCGATGGCCGCGGCGGTGTTGTGGGCCTATCACGCCTACGGTCACGAACCGAGCCGGCCGCTGGGCTGGCAGCTGGCCACGCATGCATGGCTGGCCCTGCTGGCCTACGCCACCCTCAGCGTGGCCGCGCTGCTGGCGATCATGTTGTGGCTGCAGGAACGCGCGTTGCGTCGACGCGATTTCCGCCCTTGGCTGCGTGCGTTGCCGCCGCTGGCCGACCTGGAATCGCTGCTGTTCCGGGTGATCGCCGTCGGCTTCGCCCTGCTCACCCTGACCCTGCTCACCGGCGTGCTGTTCGTCGATGACCTGCTGGCGCAGAAGCTGGTGCACAAGACCGTGCTCAGCGTGCTGTCGTGGATCGTTTTCGGCACGTTGCTGATCGGCCGTCGTCGCTACGGCTGGCGCGGCGCCAAGGCCGTGCACTGGACCCTGACCGCGATGGCGCTGCTGCTGCTGGCGTTCTTCGGCAGCCAGTTCGTCATCGAACTGGTGTTCGGGCATACCACCCGCTGACCGACCCCTGGCGGGTAGTCGGGCACACAACACGGTCGCCCGGGTAGCGCCGCGCCATGCTCGGCTGGCCGGATTGGGCGTACCGGCTGACGCCTGGGTAGAGCCGAGCCATGCTCGGCTTGCCGGATCGAGCGTACCGCCTGACACCTGCGTAGAGCCGAGCCATGCTCGGCTTGCCGGATCGGGCGTACAAGGTGGGTCACCGAAAGCAGCCGAGCATGGCTCGGCTCTACCAGAGCGGGCCCTGCCCGACTGGCCGGGCGTACCGGCCGACACCTGGGTAGAGCCGAGCCATGCTCGGCTTGCCAGATCGGGCGTACAAGGTGGGTCGCCGAAAGCAGCCGAGCATGGCTCGGCTCTACCAGAGCTGGGCCCTGCCCGACTGGCCGGATCGGGCGTACCGGCTGACACCTGGGTAGAGCCGAGCCATGCTCGGCTTGCCGGATCGGGCGTACCGGCTGACACCCGGGTAGAGCCGAGCCACGCTCGGCTTGCCGGATCAGGCGCACAAGGTGGGTCGCTGAGAGCAGCCGAGCATGGCTCGGCTCTACCAGAGCGGGCCCTGCCCGGCTGGCCGGGCCGTGCGTACCGGCTGACACCCGGGTAGAGCCGAGCCATGCTCGGCTTGCCAGATCGGGCGTACAAGGTGGGGCACCGCAACCAGCCGAGCATGGTTCGGCGCTACCTGGGTGCGTCGTTGGCGCGGATGGGGTCAGGCTGCCTCGATCGCCTCGGACAAGCGCTCCACCGCGATCACCTCCATGCCCTTCACGCTTCCGGTCTTGGGCGCGTTGGCCTTGGGCACGATGGCGCGCTTGAAGCCATGGGTGGCCGCTTCACGCAGGCGGTCCTCGCCGTTGGGCACCGGACGTATCTCGCCGGACAAGCCGACTTCGCCGAAGGCGATGGTCTTCTCGGCCAGCGGCCGGTCCTGCAGCGAGGACAGCACCGCCAGCAACACCGGCAAGTCCACCGCGGTTTCCTGCACGCGGATGCCACCGACCACGTTGACGAACACGTCCTGGTCGCCGGTAAGCACGCCCCCGTGCCGGTGCAGCACCGCCAGCAGCATCGCCAGGCGGTTCTGCTCCAGGCCCACTGCCACCCGCCGCGGATTGGACAGCGGCGAGGTATCCACCAGCGCCTGCACCTCCACCAGCAGCGGCCGGGTGCCCTCGCGGGTGACCATCACGCAGCTGCCCGGCTGCTGCGTGCTGCCACCGGACAGGAAGATCGCCGAGGGGTTGGAGACTTCCTTCAGGCCCTTCTCGCCCATGGCGAACACGCCCAGCTCGTTGACCGCGCCAAAGCGGTTCTTGAACGCGCGCAGCAGGCGGAAGCGGCTGCCGCTCTCCCCCTCGAAATACAGCACCGCATCGACCATGTGCTCGAGCACGCGCGGGCCGGCGATGCCGCCTTCCTTGGTGACATGGCCCACCAGGAATACGGCGGTGCCGGTTTCCTTGGCGAAGCGGACCAGCCGCGCGGCGCTTTCGCGCACCTGGCTCACCGAGCCCGGCGCGGCGGTGAGCGATTCGGTCCACAGGGTCTGGATGGAGTCGGCCACGATCAGCTTGGGGCGGGCGACGCTGGCGTGCTGCAGGATCGCCTCGACCTGGGTTTCGGCCAGCGCATTGACGTTGTCCAGCGGCAGGTCCAGCCGTACCGCGCGCCCGGCCACCTGCGACAGCGACTCCTCGCCGGTGATGTACAGCACCGGCAGGGTCGCGGCCATCTTCGCCACGGCCTGCAGCAGCAGGGTGGACTTGCCGATGCCCGGATCGCCGCCGACCAGGATCACCGCACCTTCAACCAGGCCACCGCCCAGCACCCGGTCGAATTCGCCGATGCAGGTGCTGACGCGCAGGTGCTCGGTCTGCTGCACATCCTTGAGCGCCATGATCTTGGGCGCATCGACCTTGCCCGCCCAGCCGGAGCGACGCGCGGCCGGCGAGGCCTTGGCTGGCGTGGCGCTTTCCAGGGTGATCTCGGTGAGCACGTTCCACACGCCGCACTCGGTGCACTGCCCCTGCCACTTGCTGTATTCGGCGCCACATTCGCTGCACACGTATGCGGTCAGTCGCTTGGCCATGTCCACGTCCACTTCATCGTCTGGCGGGCAGGATAGCCGAGCCGCGTCGCAACAACCGAGACGCGCCGCCAACGGCGTTCAAGTTTCCCGCCGGCAGGCCGATACCGGGGCGGGCCATCGCCCGTCCCCCTTTTATCCAGGCTTCTCCCATGACCGGCACCTACAGCCAGAGTCTTGTCGTCTTCTCGCTGCTGGTCGCCATCCTTGCCTCGTATACGGCACTGGACATGGCCGGCCGGCTGGCCAGCACCCAGGGCCGCGTGGCCCGCTGGTGGCTGGCCGGTGGCGCAGGCGCGATGGGCCTGGGCATCTGGTCGATGCACTTCATCGGCATGCTCGCCTTCCACCTGCCGATCCCGGTCGGCTACGACCTGGGCATCACCCTGTTCTCGCTGGCCGTGTCCGTCGGCGCGTCGGCCTACGCGCTGTGGCTGGTCTCGCGCCCGTCGCTGCCGTGGGCCCGGCTGGGCGCCGGCGCGGTGCTGATGGGCCTGGGCATCGCCGCCATGCACTACCTGGGCATGGCCGCCCTGCGCATGCAGCCGGGCATCGATTACGACCCGGTCTGGTTCACCCTGTCGCTGCTGATCGCCATCAGCGCGGCCGGTGCGGCCTTGTGGATCGCGTTCCGGCTGCGCCTGGAGCAGCGCCGCGCATTCCTGTTGCGCGGCCTGGCGTCGCTGGTGATGGGGCTGGCGATCGTGGGCATGCACTACACCGGCATGGCCGCGGCCCACTTCCCGCCCGGCAGCATCTGTGGCGCCGCCTATGGCGAGGGCATCGACGCCAAGTGGCTGGCCGTGCTGGTCATCGTGACCACGCTGGCCACGCTGGGCATCGCGCTGCTGGCCTCGGTGTTCGACCGCCAGATGCGCACGCGCACCGGCATGCTGGCCGACTCGCTGGCGCACGCCAACGAGAAACTGCTGCAGGCCGCCCTGCACGACCCGCTGACCCAGCTGCCGAACCGGATGCTGCTGCAGGACCGGATCGAGCAGGCGATCGAGAAGGCGCGGCGCCGGCACTTCAGTTTCGCGGTGATGTTCTGCGACCTGGACGGCTTCAAGGCTATCAACGATGCCTACGGCCACCAGCTCGGCGACAAGCTGCTGATCCAGATGAGCGAGCGCGTCAGTGCGCTGCTGCGCAGCCAGGATACGTTCGCGCGGCTGGGCGGCGACGAGTTCGTCATCGTGTTCCAGGTGGACGACCCCGAAGATGCAGCGGTGGTCGCCGAACGCATCATCGCCAGCGTGGGCGAGCCGTTCCTGATCGATGCGCTGGAACTGCAGGTGACCGCCAGCCTCGGCATCGCGCTGTACCCGGCCGACGCCACCAGTGAACGGGAGTTGATGGCGCACGCCGACGCGGCGATGTACCACACCAAGGACGGCGGCCGTAACGGCTATACGTTCTTCACCGAATCGATGCATGTCAGCGCCAACCGCCAGCTCAAGCTGCTGCAGGAGCTGCGCCGGGCGATCCACCGCAACGAGCTGGTGCTGCACTACCAGCCCAAGTTCCCGGCCAGCGGCCAGCCGCTGATCGGCGCCGAGGCGCTGGTGCGCTGGCAGCACCCCGAGCTGGGCCTGCTCGGCCCGGACATGTTCATTCCGGTGGCCGAACGCAGCGGGCTGATCCTGCCGCTGGGCGACTGGGTGCTGGACCACGCCTGTGCGCAGCTGCGCCTGTGGCACGACGCCGGCCATGCGGAGTGGTCGATGGCGGTCAACCTGTCGCCGCTGCAGTTCGGCTCGGCCACCCTGCTCGACACGGTCAAGCGCACGCTGGAACGGCACCGGCTGGACCCACGCCACCTGACCCTGGAAGTGACCGAGACCACCGCGATGAAGGACGTCGAGGCGAGCCTGCAGATCCTGCACGGACTCACCGCGATGGGGGTCAACATCTCCATCGACGACTTCGGCACCGGCTACTCCAGCCTGCTCTACCTCAAACGCATGCCGGCCACCGAACTGAAGATCGACCGCGCGTTCGTGCACGACCTGGAAGACAACGCCGAAGACGCGGCGATCGTGTCCTCGATCATCGCGCTGGGCCGTTCGCTGCAACTGCGGATCGTCGCCGAGGGCGTGGAAACCGATGGGCAACGCCAGTACCTGAGCGACATGGGCTGCGACCTGCTGCAGGGGTACCACCTGGGGCGGCCGGTGGGGGCTGACGAATTCCTGCGGTTGGCCCAGGCGGCGTAGCGCTTCGATCGTCCACCTTCAGTGGACCGCTTCGTTGCGCTCGAGCACGCGCCGGTGTTGCCTCTCGTTCCTTGAGGTGCCCCGGGGTGCCCAGACCGGTGGACGCGCACACCTGCAGCCGTTGATCCCGCCCTGATCGACGCAAACAAAAAGGCCGCCCGGGGGCGGCCTTTCTGCGTGCGGCAACGTCGCGGGGACGTCAGTGCATCATGTGCACGTTCATGTTGTGCATGACCCACAGCGAGCCGGCGACGATGATGCCGATCACCACCACGGTGAAGGCCGCGGCGCTGACGTTCCAGCGCTGCTCCGAGGAGCGGTCCAGGTGCAGGAAGAACACCAGGTGCACCAGGATCTGCAGCACCGCGGCGATCACGATGATCACGCCGGTGGTGAAGGTCGGCAGGTTGCCGTGCATCACCAGCCAGAACGGGATGATGGTCAGGACCGCTGCCAGCAGGAAGCCGACCAGGTACGACTTGACGCTGCCGTGGCTTTCGCCGCCGGCACCGTGGCCGTGGTCGTGTGCGTGATTGTCATGTGCCATTACAGCGCTCCCTTCAGGTAGACGACGGAGAACACGCCGATCCAGATCAGGTCCAGGAAGTGCCAGAACAGGCTCAGGCACGCCATGCGGGTCTTGTTGGTCGGGGTCAGGCCGTTCTGCTTGATCTGGATGAACATGACCAGCAGCCACAGCAGGCCGGCACTCACGTGCAGGCCGTGGGTACCCACCAGCGCGAAGAACGCCGACAGGAACGCACTGTGGTCGGGACCGTAGCCCTCATGGATGAGGTGGTTGAACTCCCACACTTCCATGACCATGAAGCCGAAGCCCAGCAGCCAGGTCAGGCCCAGCCACAGGTACATCTGGCCGACCTTGTGCTTGTGCAGGGCGATCATGCCCAGGCCGAAGGTCAGCGAAGACACCAGCAGCAGCGTGGTTTCCCAGGCGACGAAGCTCAGGTCGAAGAGGTCCTTCGGGCCCGGCCCGCCGTTGGTGCCACCGGACAACACGATGTAGGTGGCGAACAGGCTGGCGAAGATGAGGCAGTCGCTCATCAGGTACACCCAGAAACCGAAGACGGTGTTGCCGCCGGTGTCGTGGTGCTCGTGGTCATCATGGCCGTGGGCCGCCGCTTGCGCGGCGTGCCCATGGTTCATGCTGTTGGGGATAGTGCTGCTCATGCCTTCAGCTCCGATTTCACCAGGCCCTGCGCCACCAGGTGGCGACGGTGCTCATTTTCGATGCGCTCCACTTCGGCGGCCGGCACGTAGTAATCCGTGTCCTTGTCGAAGGTGCGCCAGATGAAGGTGCCGATCATGCCGACGATGCCCACGATGGCCAGCCACCAGATGTGCCAGATCATCGCAAAGCCCAGCACCAGGCTGAAGGCGCCGATCACCACGCCGGTGCCGGTGTTGCGCGGCATGTGGATGTCGGTGTACCTGGCCGGGCGTTCCCACGCCTCACCACGCTGCTTGCGCTCCCAGAAGTCGTCCAGTTCGGTGACCTTGGGCAGCGCGCCGAAGTTGTAGAACGACGGCGGCGAAGAGGTTTCCCACTCCAGCGTACGGGCATCCCACGGATCGCCGGTCAGGTCGGCGGTCTTCTTGCGGTCGCGGATCGACACGGCGATCTGGATCACCTGGCACAGGATGCCGGCGCCGATGATGAACGCACCGCACATGGCGATCACCAGCAGCGGCTGGTACTCCAGGTTCGGGTAGCTCTGCATGCGGCGGGTCATGCCCATGAAGCCCAGGATGTACAGCGGCATGAAGGCCACGTAGAAGCCGATGAACCAGCACCAGAACGCGCGCTTGCCCCAGGTTTCGTTGAGGCGGAAGCCGAACATCTTCGGCCACCAGTAGGTGATGCCGGCAAACATGCCGAACACCACGCCGCCGATGATGACGTTGTGGAAGTGGGCGATCAGGAACAGGCTGTTGTGGAGCACGAAGTCGATGGCCGGGATCGCCAGCATCACGCCGGTCATGCCGCCGATGGTGAAGGTGACCATGAAGCCGATCGTCCACAGCACCGGGGTGGTGAACTGCACGCGACCGCGGAACATGGTGAACAGCCAGTTGAAGATCTTCACGCCGGTCGGGATCGAGATGATCATCGTCGTGATGCCGAAGAAGGCATTGACGTTGGCACCCGAGCCCATGGTGAAGAAGTGGTGCAGCCACACGATGAACGACAACACGCCGATGCAGGCGGTGGCGTAGACCATGCCCTTGTAGCCGAACAGCGCCTTGCGCGAGAACGTGGCGATGACCTCGGAGAACACGCCGAAGGCCGGCAGCACCAGGATATAGACTTCCGGGTGACCCCAGATCCAGATCAGGTTGATGTACAGCATGGCGTTGCCGCCACCGTCATTGGTGAAGAAGTGCGTGCCCAGGTAACGGTCCAGGGTGAGCAGCACCAGGGTGACGGTCAGCACCGGGAAGGCGGCGATGATCAGCACGTTGGTGACCAGCGCGGTCCAGGTGAACACCGGCATGTGCATCAGCTTCATGCCCGGGGTACGCATCTTCAGGATGGTAATGAAGAAGTTGATACCGCTCAGCGTGGTACCCAGGCCAGCGACCTGCAGGCCCCAGATGTAGTAATCCACACCGACACCTGAGCTGTACTCCTTGCCCGACAAAGGCGGGAAGGCCAGCCAACCGGTCTGCGCGAACTCACCGACACCCAGCGAGATCATCACCAGGCCCGCGCCCGCCACGAACAGCCAGAAGCTGAGCGAGTTGACGAACGGGAAGGCCACGTCGCGTGCGCCGATCTGCAGCGGCACCACGACGTTCATCAGGCCGGTGATCAGCGGCATCGCCACGAAGAAGATCATGATCACGCCGTGGGCGGTGAAGATCTGGTCGTAGTGGTGCGGCGGCAGGAAGCCTTCGTTGCCACCGGCCGCGATGGCCTGCTGGGCACGCATCATGATCGCGTCGGCAAAGCCGCGCAGCAGCATGACGAAGGCGACGATGAGGTACATCGCGCCGATCTTCTTGTGGTCGACCGAGGTGAACCACTCTTTCCAGAGATAGCCCCACAGCTTGAACTTGGTGATCAGGGCCAGCACCAGCATGCCGCCGATACCAGCACCGACCAGCGTGGTGATGATGATCGGGTCATGCGGGATGTCGGCAAATGTCAATTTACCCAACAGATTCATGCTTATTCTCCCGAGCCTGCGTGGCCGGCGTGACCGGCGGCGGCGTGCTCGTCTGCAGTGTGGTCTGCGTGCTCGGCGGCGGCGCCAGCGGCGTGGGCCGCGTGCGTATCGTCGGCATGCACGTCGGCCGGGGCGGGACCATCGGCGGCCGGCATGTCGTGGCCGGCATGGCTTTCGCCCGCGGCGCCGTCATGGCCCATCGCCTGGTGGTCGTGCTTCATGCCGTAGTGCTGGTTGTCGCCCATGTGCTTGGCGATCACCCAGTCGAACAGGCCGGCTTCGCTGGTACCGAAATAGGTCACCGGGTGCCAGTCGTGGTTCTTCTCGGCCACCAGCGCGTTGAAGGCGGTCTTGTCCAGGGTCGCCGCAGTGCCGCGGACCTTGGCCAGCCACTGCTGGTACTGCTCCTCGCTGACCGAATGGGCAGTGAAGTGCATCTTGCTGAAGCCCGCGCCGCTGTAGTGCGAGGACATGCCCGGGAACTCACCGGTCTCGTTGGCGATCAGGTGGAGTTTGGTCTCCATGGCCGTCATCGAGTAGATCATGCTGCCCAGGTGCGGGATGAAGAACGCATTCATCACCGAATCGGACGTGATCTTGAAGTTCAGCGGGGTATCGACCGGGAAGGTGATCTCGTTGACCGTGGCGATGTTCTCTTCGGGGTAGATGAAGAGCCACTTCCAGTCCAGCGAGATGGCTTCGATCACCACCGGCTTCTTGTCCGAGTCCAGCGGACGGTACGGGTCCAGGGCGTGCGAGGAACGCCAGGTCAGCACGGCCAGCACCAGCACGATCATGCACGGGATCGACCACACCACCACTTCGATCGCGGTGGAGTGCGACCACTTCGGCTCATAGCGGGCCTTGGTGTTGGTCGCACGGTACTTCCACGCGAAGGTCAGGGTCATGATGATGACCGGCACGACGACCAGCAGCATCAGCACGGTAGCCGTGATCAGCAGCGTCTTCTCATCGTGGCCGATCTGGCCCTTGGGGTTGAGGATGGCCGAGTTGCAGCCCGTGAGGAACACGGACAACGCAAACAGCAGGCCCGGACGCAAAAAGCGTCCAAGGGGGTTCAACGGAATCATCGGTCGATCCAATTGCGTAGGGAATGCCAGCTCAAGCGCGCCCCGCCCGGCCAATGGCCGGATGTGCCGGTCCAGGGGGACAGGCACGGGGACGATCATGTCAGCCTTTCAATTTTAGGCCGTCACGCAACATTTAAGAAGAGCATTGACAATGATCCGGCGCAGGAAAGGCCACAAATAGGCTGCGACACGTTGTCGCAGCGGTGCGCAACGGCCCGGATCGGCACGTCCGCGGCATTCATGTATAGACATGAATGCCTCAGTTTCAGCCCGTCATCCACGACAGCAGCAGGGTGCACAGGCAGACGTAGCCCAGCAGCCCGAGGCTGATCGCCAGGGTGCTGCGCATGATCGCCGATTCCTGACCAACCAGCTTGACCGCCGCGGCGGCGATGGCGATCGATTGCGGCGACACCAGCTTGGCCATCACCCCGCCAGCGGTGTTGCCCGCCACCAGCAGCGCCGGCGACACCCCGATCTGCCCGGCGGTGACCGCTTGCAGGTGCGCGAACAGGGTATTGCTGTTGACCACCGAGCCGGTGATGAACACGCCCATCCAGCCGATCACCGGCGCCAGCACCGGGAACAGGCCGCCGGCCTGGGCCAGCGCCAGCCCGATCGTGGACGAGGCCCCGGAATAGTTGGTGATGTAGGCCACCGCCATCACCAGTGCCACCGTCGCCAGCGGCTTCCACATCTGGTTGCCGGACTGCGCAAGTTCTTCCGCGGCCGACCGCACGGTCAGCCGGGGTGACAGCACCACGGTGAGCAGCGCGGCGATCAGGATCGCGGTGCCGGACGCATTGAGCCACCCCACATCCCAGACCGCCGGCAGGGTGCGCGCGCTGGCCACCAGCGGCGGCACCTCCTGCACGCGCTGGTCCAGCAACGCGATGGGCAGGTGCAGCACCGTCGCCCCGAGCGCGCCGTCGGGGCCGAACAGCGCCTTGAACGCCGGCAGGCTCCAGGTGAGGATGGTGGCGGTGAGGATGTAGAACGGCGACCACGCCAGCAGCACCTGCCGCAGCGTCCAGCGCTGCCCGGAGACCGGCGGGGCCTGGTCCTCGCGGTAGATGCGCACGGGGCGCCAGACCTGCATGAACGCGGCCAGGCTGCCCATCGCGGCCAGGGGGCCGATGATGTCCACCAGTTCCGGCCCCAGCAGCACCAGCGTAAGCGTCTGCGCCCCGCTGAACACCGCGCCGACCACCAGCAGCACCGGCCAGGTCTCGCGCACCCCGCGCCAGCCATCCAGCATCCATACCAGTACGGCCGGCAGCAGCAGCGCACACACCTGCACCAGCGGGACCAGCATCTGCGACAGCCCGCCCAGCGCCACCCCACCCTGCTGCGCCCCCACCAGCACCGGGATCCCGATCGCTCCATAGGCCCCGGCCGCGCCATTGGCCACCAGGCACAGCATGGCCGCCTTGAGCGGGCGGAAACCCAGCTCCACCAGCAGCGCGGCGCAGATCGCGATCGGCACGCCGAAGCCCGCGGCCCCTTCCAGGAAGCCGCCGAAACAGAACGCGATCAGCAGCACCTGGATGCGCTGGTCGTCGGAGATGGTGGCGATGCTGCCGCGGATCACCTCGAACTTGCCGCTGCGGATGGCCAGCTTGTACAGCCACACCGCCATCAGCACGATGAAGCTGATCGGGAAGAGGCCGTTGGCGATGCCCAGCAGCGCCGCGCCGGCAATGGCGCCCGCGGGCATACCGAACACCCAGGCCGACACCAGTGCCGACACCAGCACCGCCAGCAGCGCGGCGGTGAGCCCCTTGAGCCGCAGCACCGTCAGCGCGAGCAGGAACACCAGCACCGGCAGCGCGGCCAGCAGCGCCGAGAGGTTCGCGTTGCCGAGGGGATCGTAGGTCTGATGCCACATGGTCATGCCCCTGCGCGGTGGGTGGAGGGAGGACGGCGACAGCGGTGGATCAGGCGGCGACCACGCGATTGGCACACGCGCGACCGCGGGCGAAGTCGTCCAGGTTGCCCAGCGTGATCGCGGAGATCTCCTGCAGCGCCTCGACGGTGAAGAAGCCCTGGTGCCCGGTGACCAGCACGTTGGGGAAGGTCATCAGGCGCTGGAAGGCATCATCGTCGATGATCTCGCCCGACCAGTCCTGGAAGAACAGCGCGCTTTCCTGCTCGTAGACATCGATGGCCAGGTGGCCCAGCTGCCGCGCCTTGAGCGCACCGATCACCGCCTGGGTATCGACCAGGCCGCCGCGCGAGGTATTGACCAGCATCGCGCCGGGCTTCATCTGCGCCAGCGAGGTCGCGTTGATCAGGTGGTGGGTGTCCGGCGTCAGCGGGCAATGCAACGAGACGATGTCGGCCCGCGCCAGCAGTTCCTCCAGTGCCACGAACGTGCCGATCGGCGGGAAGTCCGGTGACGGGTAAGGATCGTGGCCCAGCACCGTGCAGCCCATCCCCTTGAAGATGCGCGCCGTGGCCAGGCCGATCTTGCCGGTGCCGACGATGCCCACGGTCTTGCCGTGCAGGGTGCGCCCGAGCAGGCCATCGAGCATGAAGTTGCCCTCGCGCACCCGGTTGTAGGCGCGATGGGTGTGCCGGTTGAGGGTCATCACCAATGCCAGCGCATGCTCGGCCACCGCCTCGGGCGAGTAGGCCGGCACCCGGGCGACAAAGAACCCCATCTGCCCGGCCGTGGCCAGGTCCACGTTGTTGAAGCCGGCGCAGCGCAGCAGGATCGCGCGCACGCCCAGTGCATGCAGCGCGTGCAGTACCGGTGCGTCCAGGCGATCGTTGACGAAGACACAGACGGCCGCGCAGTCCTGTGCCAGCGCGGCGGTATGCACATCCAGGGACGCGTCGAAGTACAGGAACTCGGCCGGCTCCGCGAGGTCGGCGCACTGGTGGGCCTCGTCGAGGAATCGGCGGTCGTAGGGACGCGCGCTGAACACGGCGATTTTCATGGCGACTCCTCGGGGGAAGGCGGACGACGGCGGCCTACTTGCGCCTGCCCTGCCGTGCACCGCAGGATCGCGTGCCAGCCCCGCGCATGCAACCCTGGCCGGCTCGCCACCGCCTTCACCTCCCCACCGAGACCCTGCCGTGTCCCCGATGTCCCGTTTGCTGCGCTGGACCAGCACGCCCACCGGGCGCCGCATCGTCATCATCGCGACCACCGTGATCGTCCTGATGGCCGCCTCCAATCCGCTGTGGCTGCCGGTACTCACGATGGTTGATGCGGTGGGCCTGGATGTCCTTGCCCTGCTCATCGGCGCCCAGGCCCTGGCGCTGCTGCCGTGGCTGGTCGACCGTGCGCGCCGCTGGACCGGGCCGGCGCAGCGCGTACTGGCCGGCATCGTTGCCGGGGCCGCCGGCGGCTATCTGCGGCAGCTTCTGTTTGGCGGCTGGATGCCCGCGCGGGCAATGCGCATCCGCCTGCGCATTGAAACGACAGGATCCTGAGGATTCTCCGGGTTGCGTCGATCATGTTGTCGCCATCACCGGGACGACGCGTGCGAATCCAACCCTCGATCGCGTCGCGACCAAGCCCCGCCTTGGCGCGTACGCCCATCATTCCGGCTTGCCCCGCCCAAGGCCGGATGCCCGCACTCGCCGTTTCGGCGGTGCTGCCGCACATGAACCCCAGCTCGCATCGCGATAGACCCCGCCCACCACCGTGCCCTAGTATTCGGCCCTTCAGCGCCATGGGTAGACGTACGTGGGCAGTTTTGAAATGTTCAACGGTCGTCGCAGCGGCCAAGGCAAGCAGGTCGCCGTTCTTTCCCACGGCTTCGGTACCGACCAGACCGCATGGACCGCGCTGCGGCCCTGGTTCGAGGCGCGTTTCGACGTGATCTCCTTCGACCTGGCCGGCTGCGGCCCCCAGGGTGCGGAACGCTACGATTTCGAACGGCATGGCGCGTTGTTCGGCTATGCCGACGACCTGATCGACCTGCTGGACGAGTGCGGCGTGTCGCAGTGCACGTACATCGGCCACTCGATGAGCGGCATGATCGGCGCGCTGGCTGCCATCGCCAGGCCCGACCTGTTCGAGCGCCTTGTCCTCATCGGCGCGTCGCCGCGTTACCTCGATGATGTCGATTACACCGGCGGGTTCAAGCCGCAGGACCTGGAGGGCCTGTTCCAGAGCATGAGCGCCAACTACCAGGCCTGGGTGGCCGGGTTCGCGCCGATGGTAGTGGGCGTAGATGACAGCGCGGTGATCGCCGATTTCTCCAACACCCTGTTCCAGATGCGCCCGGACATCGCGCTCAACACCTCGCGCACCATCTTCACCTCCGATCTTCGCGGCTCGGCCGCGCAGGTGGCCAAGCCCGTCCATGTGATCCAGACCGCCGTGGACGTAGCCGTTCCGGTGCAGGTCGGGCAGTGGCTGGCCAAGGCGATCGACGGCGCGACCCTCGACGTGATCGATGCCGCCGGCCACCTGCCGCACATGACCGCCGCCGATGCGGTCATCGGCATCCTCGAGCAGCGTCTTGGCGGAGCGGCGCATTGACCCGCTCCGACAGCGACGCGCTCGCCGCGCTGTGCCACTTCGCCCAGCTTGCCTCGGGGGCGGACAGGGTCATGGCCATCGACATCGAGGCCGACGGCCGTGCCACGTGGGCAGTGTCCTCGCCCACGCTGTCGTTCTCCGGCTTCAATCTGGCCCGTAGCGGCATCTTCGAGCATGACTGGCGTGGCGAACCGGTAGAGGCCGCCGCGTTCCGGCTGCCGTCCGCGATCCTCCACGCACTCGGTGGCACCCCGGGATCGGTGCTGTACATCCCCTCCCCGTCCCATGGCGCACCGCTCAGCGGGCTGTTGCTGCTATGGCGGCATGCGTCGGCGCCTGCGCCGATGACGCAGCAGGTACCCATGCTGGCGGCCAGCGTGGCGCGGCTGCTGTCGGCACGACGGGAGGCCGCACGCGAGGTGATCGTACGCAACCAGTTCGAGGATCTGTTCGAGAGCGTGCCGGCCGGCATCGTGCTGATCGACGGCGATGGCGTGGGGGCGGCAATCAACGAGCGCGCCGCCGAGCTGATGGCGTGCGCTCCGGGGCGCCACCGCGCCGCCGAAATCGCCGGGCCCATGCGCGCCCTGCGGCAGCGCTGCGACAACCACGCCGAACTGGACCAGGCCTATGCAAGGCAGATGGGCGACGTCAATTTCGCCTCGAAGCTGAATTGGACGTTGGGCGAACGCACCTTCGAAGTGGACACCCACCCGGTGCGCGGCAACGGCGAGCACGGGCGCATCTGGCTGTTCACCGACGTCACCGCCGACCTGCTGATGGCCGCCGAACTGCGCCGCCTGGCCTCCTCCGATCCGCTGACCGGCGTCCCCAACCGGCGTCATTTCGAGGAATGCTCGGCACAGATCATCGCCGCCCGCGAAGCCCAGGGCCACGCCGTGGCCGTGCTCATGGTGGACGTGGATCATTTCAAGAAGATCAACGATACCCACGGCCACCCGGTCGGCGACGAAGTCCTCAAGGCCGTCGCCCGCCGCTGCCGCGAGGCGCTGCGCGATCGCGACCTGTTCGCCCGCTTCGGCGGCGAAGAGTTCATTGCGTTGCTGTCGGCGCCGGTCATCGACGAAGTGCCTGTCGCGGCCGAGCGGCTGAGGCATGCCATTGCCGCCGAGCCGATCACCGTTGCCGGGGTACGCATTCCCGTGTCGATCAGTGTGGGCGGCGCGATTGGCGAGGCGCTGCCGGGAGGCGACCAGCCGCTGCTGGAGGAACTGGTCGCGCGCGCGGATGAAGCGCTTTACCTGGCCAAGACCGAGGGGCGCAACCGGGTGCGGATGGCGGAGCCGGTCACGGCCTAGCCGCCGACCGACCCGCCCCTCTTGCCTGCCCCGGACGCCCCGCTACACTCAGGCCATCCCGGCCCTCCGGCCCCGCCTCGAAGGACGCAACATGGATGTTGTCCGCTCGTTTCGACGCCGCCTGTGCATGGCCGTCGTCCTGCTTGGCTCAGCCGCTCCGGCCATGGCCGCCGATCCACCCGCCAATGAGACGCCGCTGCAGCTTCAGCAGCGCCGGGTGGACGCACTGCGCGCGGCCGCCGACGCCGCCTCACCGACCAACCAACCCGACCGCGACGCGTTGGTCCGGGCCATGATCGTGGTGATGGCGGTGGCTGATCCCGCATTGCTTCCCGACGCATCGGCCGGGCTGACGGCACTCCCGGATCTACGCACCCTGTGCGCCAACAGCGCACACGCAGGCGCGCACCTGGTCCGCATGGCGCGGGCCACCGGCGATACCGAAGGGATGCTGGCCCGCATGTCCGTGGCGGTCGATGGCACCATGATCATGGCCACAGCCTGCTCGGCACGGCAGCTCGACATTCAGAGCCGCGCGATACTGGCACGGCCGGGCAAGCAGCCGACTGCCGAAGAGCTCACGGCGATGCAGAAGGAGGCCGACACCCTCCCACGCAACATCGCCGGCATCGTCCTGGGCGCCAGCCTGACCGACCTCAACCCGAACTCGCGCGCGCGCACCGCGCTCGATGGCCTGCCCGTTCTGGTGGAGGCCACCGCCGCGATGCCCCCGGCCACCAAGGCCGCCACCCTCGAGGCAGTGCAGCAGATTCTCGACCCGCCAGACCGCGACGGGCATATCGACCACGAAGCGCGTGATGTGCTGCTGCAGGCACTGAAGGGCAGTGAATGTGCGGCGGCCTGCGAATTGCTCGGGGCGGCGGAAGGGCCGCCCGGCTGATTCGCAGATGCCCAGGCCGGGCTGAACGCTCTGGCGCGCACGCGACTTGCCGCAAGGCGAAGGCCACGAAGGTGGCCGGCCCGTGCACTGGCAGGACCATCGCCAGGGCGTCGATGTCGCGAACGTCATCGCCTCCTTCAGCTGTCAGCGTGCTCGGCACCAGACTCCGCACGGGTACCAGATGGATAGACCAATGAGAGATGTCCCTGTTCCCTCCTATAGCTTGATTGAGACTTCCATCGGTAGCGATCCGGCCATTGTAGTTATCAATTCCGCATTACGTACATTCAGGGGACGCAATGCCTTTCCGTGGCACCTGAGAATTGGAATAAATTGCAAGCTTCAAGGCCTGAATGGCACGCCGACCAACGAAGAAATTGACACCCTTGTCCGGCTGGAGGAAATGATTGCACTGGCGATCGAGGCCGACCGTAACACTATTTTCCTGGCTCGAATCACGGCCCGTGGAGAGCGCGCACTCTTGTTCCGCGTTCATGACCCTGAAGTGGCTGATCAGATATTAAAACGCCTGACCGCCTTGCCGGACAGTCTGCGCGAGTGGGAATATCAGATGGAGTACGACGTCGACTGGATACTGGCGAAACCGGAAATGGACCTACTGGCAGCGCCTTCTCGCTCCAACCCGCCATAACCATCAAGCGAGCCTCGGCTGGCGATTCATGCACTTAAATTCAATGTTCAGTGCATCCGCTGGCCGGGAACGGCAAGAGCCTGCACCGCTGGACGGCCTAATCTCGCACTTCTGCCGGATATATGTCCCAAGTCAAGCCCAACCCGAGGCTGCAAAGCGCCCCCATCTACAAACTGGTCAGAGTGAATCCACCCTGCTCGCCAGCTTCAAGAAAACAGACTATGTCCGCAGCACACCCGGCAGCACGTAAATGATCGAACGTCCTCTCGGATCCAGACAGGCGGCCCAGCAACCAATCGACATGATCCTGCGGATCCGTCGAGTCCAACTGATCTTTGGACGAGTACTTCCATAACGAACCCTCTCCCTCAAACCGCCTTGGAGAGAGAGCATTGCGCACACGGATGCTGGTAGGCGCCAAGCCCAATACCGCCTCAATCGCACCGACATCAAACGACTCAGAAAATATTTTCAGCGTCACATACGTTCGAATACAGGTCATGGACGATCAAGCTCCCAGTCATTCACCGACTCCGCTCAGCGATGCTGATGAAATCGGCCGGCCGTGTACGTTTCCACAGAATCACCGAGATTGCCAGGCCACACCTTGGATAAACTTCGCCACACTTAAAACATCCAGGTTTCGCGGCTCACTCGACTTTCCCAGTTGCGGATCCATATACGCTGCTGCATGTACCTCAGCCCGGCGGCCGAGTGGCCCACATGTCCTGTGTACCCCGACCCATCCGTGACCTGACCACCTACAACGGCACCGCAGGGCTCGCAGTCATGGCGCTCGATCACGGCGCCATTGGCCTCGGTCTCAGCCACAACCGAACCCAACGCGTCCGAGTGGATGTAGGTGTCCGTCGCCTCGGCGACAGCGGAAGGCGATCAACCCAGGCCAGTCAGCACTGTCCGCGACAGCCAAGCGCCTACCGTCCGCGACCAGCAACAACGAGGCCAGGGCTTATCATTCCAACTGGCACCGGAAACAGGAGTCGAACCTGCGACCCACGCTGCCAGACCATCACACAATGACGATCGATGAAGCCGCCTCTGATCGCAGGTGAATTATTGCCAACGCTATTCATCATCATATGAACAAGCAGGCTCAGCTCCAGATGACCGTACTTCCGTCGGGCCCGTTCAGCTGCACGGCTTCCGGCCCGGAGTACCCGTCTTCTGTCAAGTCGACGGTGAGACATTTATCGCCCGAAAAAATGATGGTCATTTCGACCCCATCAACCATGCAATCGACCAGCTTCAATCGGATCGACGTATCTGTCGGTGCGCCCCCCCCCCGGTTAAGCAGGCTCTTTCAGCGCGGAATTCGGCATTGCGCCGGAAGCGCCTTGATTATCCTAAGCATGCATTCATCGAATCGAGACGTGCAACGCTCAGCCAGCACCTTCGATGAAGGCGAGTGCACTTCAAAATCAACCCGAAGAGAACCATCCACACCCGCATCATTATGACGTTGATCGGGTTTCGCATTCACGATTACAAGCCTCCATGCGCCCCCTGACTTGAAAGTAGAGTCAGGGGCTAGATTGACCTCCTTCATCAACCCCTCAAAATATCGCTGCGCCAAGCCAACACTCGGCGCCTCGTTGATTACCACAACCTCGCAGCGATCATTCCAACATGCAGCCAGCAACAGCGGAAGACCAACGGCAAATACTGCCGCCAAGGAACGTTTTTGAATAAGAATTAACATTACTTTCCCCGAGCACTCTTCTCAAGACGCATTGAGTCAATCCTTCCGTCAACCCTGAAAACACCCCGAAACTAACTTAATTTGACTTTAGTGGCCGAGTCATTCGACCTGATGGAATCCTCATCTCTCGCCCGCAACCTAGTCCCCCGACGATCTTCCATGATATGGCCTTGAGTATCCAGAACTGCTCACTATTACGTCTGCTGCAATATCAACTTTTTTACGTCGGTTCAAGGCGACCGCTCTCAAGCCTGTATACGTCGAAACCGGCGACCGCGATTCCGACCCAAGCATGGAAAGAGAATCGCTCCATCGAGTCGGATGGCAACCAGAGCTCGCAGCGACCGATGTCATTTCAAGTGCAATCGACTGAAGCATCCGCAACCTGCAAGTGGACCCCCTAAGCTTGCGCTTCAGCCCGATATATATCCCAAGTCAAGTCCAATCCCAGGCTAGAAAGCGTCCCCATCTGTAAACTGGTCAGGGTGAAGCCACCCTGCTCACCCGTTTCAAGGAAGCAGAATACGTCCACAACACACCCTGCATCCCGCAAATCATCAAACTTACTCTCGGATCCAGACAGGCGGCTCAGCAGCCAATCGATATGATCTTGCGGATCCATCGAGTCCAACTGGCCTTTGGACGAGTACTTCCATAGCGAACCCTCTCTCTCAAACCGCCTGGAAGAGAGAGCATCGCGCAAACGGATGCTCGTAGGCGCCAGGTTCAATGCCGCTCCAATTGCGCCGACATCAAACGATTCAGAAAAGATTCTCAGCGTCACATAAGTTCGAATACAGGCCATGCGCGATCAGACTCCTAGTCCCTCACCAAACTACCTCAGCGATGCTGAAGAAATCGGTCAGTCATGTATGTTTCCAATAGAATCACCGAAATTACCACCCGAGACCTCAGGACAAAATTCGCCACAGCTTCACAAACTTCAACGCCCGGGTTTCGCCACTCACTTGACTTCGGCAAATTTTCCTTCGCTGAGTGAATCGCATCCTTGACGTCGTGAGCTGACCGGCCCGTATCGCTAGCGATGGTGCCCACTTTATCAGTTGTCTCTCCCCCACAGTTGCCACACGCACCCGATGGCGCCGGGCGATCGGTCGTTCCGCGAGAATCACCGGACTGGCTTGCTTGAAAGTAACCCCTGACCTTACTGGTCAACTTAGCGCAGGATGCGAGGCGGTGTTTGGATGAGGATCGTCCGCAAGCAGGTCAGTCTGGAGATCATCTCCCGCTCGGCAAGCACGGCTAGCCATTCGACTCCGCTGCAGCTAGCGACTTCCGCCACTGCTGCCTCGTCGCCGTGCGGTGACAACCTGTCGCCGGACGGCTTCATGCGGCATTGATCGCCGACAGAACGACTTCAATCCCAACATCTGCACATATCCTCAGTGCGTGCTCCCGCGCCTCCGCCGGGGAGAGTCGCCCAGCCCTCCTCATCGCTTCAGTTGAAAGCCCCGCATCGAACGAGATCTTGTTCACCACATCTTCTTGAACGCGGCGATGCAGCTCGATAGCGGGCCCGAGCTTCATCATGCTCTCGGGATGCAGCGCACTTGAAGCTTCATGTCCGTCCAGAGCTTCGTAGTAGTAAAAATTGGAGTATTGCTCAATGAAAGCATGGGCATTAACGGAACCTAGCGCAAATTCCCGCACAAGCTTCGTCATCTCAATGATCGCAGTTTCCGTTTCCATGATTTACGTCGCTCCAACTCATTGTTTGATCGGAAGCCATGGGGTTCCGTCGGCATTGGTTACACCGGGAGCATGACCATGCCTTCAAGCAAGGCTTGGTATCGATCTCACAGGAACGATCGGCCAGGAATCCAACGGTGCGATTGAGGCCAATTACCCCATCCTGACGGGAGCAGCGCTCTTGGCGCTAAGCGCCAGCGAAGCCGGATCGGGTCGCGGTGGCGACATCAGCCAAGGCGCATCAAGCGGGGCTGAGGTTGCCGGCCAGCGGCCGGCACTACCAACGGCCGTGTCGCCCCAAACAAAAAGCCCCGACCAAGGCTGGACTTTTCTACAACCGGTGCCGGAAACAGGAGTCGAACCTACGACCTAAGCATTCATACATCTACCCGCGCGTACTCGTCCGCAGGGAACTGCCAATTTTTGGGGGCTCCACCAGGAAACGACATCGAAAAGGCACCGGGAATGTCGACAGCTACTACACTTAATACCTCTCCGCCATCCTTTGAACGGAACTCTATTCCCGCATCGACAAGGATGCCATCACGTTGCCACCGGAGGATGCTGATCTGGCCTACCACAAAGCCCACCGGTTCTGAGAGGCCAACCTGATCCCCATCGCTGACGGCACTTGGCGCCAAAGCAAGATTGATCGTCCCATACTCATCCCAGCCACGAACCAGGGTGCTGGATGAAGTAATTTCAAGTGAGCATCCAGAACTGAACTCCAGACAGGCCCACCACGCAAGATCCGAGCGCTGAGCAGCAGGAATGTAGCAACGCGTTACTTCCGCCCCACGCAACAAATCAAGTTGATCGAAAGAATCCAGCCCTTTAAGCTGCGCTGGAAGGTAGAGCGACCAATCAGCCAGAGAATCAATCGTAGTGAAGGGTTTCATGTGGTTTATTTCCGTTACCGGGAATGTCCATGCTCTTCCCACCTGAACTGTTGGTGTCGCGACCGTTCGCGTACAGGTGCCGATTGAACTTCCCCAAAGGCTGCTCATACGCCGTGACCGGATCCACCGACAGGAACAAGCCCAAGTTCGGATCCATGTACCGCTGCTACATGTAACAGCTCACGGCCGCGGTCAATGAGATATCCGAGACCACGCACGGGCAAGTTCACTGACACCGCATGCAGCTAAGATGCGTTCGTCCTTGCCATTTCATTATCTTCAGAAATGCGCTATCCATCATTATCTGAAGAAGCAGACTCAGCTCCAGATAACGATGCTACCGTCGGGCCCGTTCAGCTGCATGGCTTCCGGCCCGGAGTATCCGTCGTCCGTCAAGTCGACGGTGAGAAATTTATCGCCCGAAAACATCATGGTCATTTTGACGTCATCGACCAGGCAATCGACCAACTTCAATCGGAGCGACGCATGTGTCAGTGCGCCCACCCGCTCGCCGCAGGAGAGCGTGTATCCGTTATAAATATGAAGCGACCATCCATCATCAGTTCCAACCCGAAGCTGCTCATCCTCGACGGTCAACGTTACATACTTGCCCTTGAGATGTTGAAAAGTGTCTGATCGATGCTCGTTCATGTGACGTTTCTCACGCTACTTGATTGGAAAATGCGACTTGGAATTGGGTAGCGTCTTTCCTGAATATGGATCAACACCTTGCTTACCTGCGTTCTCATATTTGATGTAGCCCGCCGGGTATCCGGGACTGCCCCCCCCTCGGCGGCGTCGGATCCATCATCCGCATGGTTGCCACTTGTCGGTTGGCGCCCCCCGCGCCACCTGTAAAGGCGACACCGGTTTGCTTCCCCCCCGGATTTTTCACTGGAGAGGGGCCTGTTGAGCCTGGGGGCACAGGAAACGCCGTACCGTTTGATGAGACAACAAAATTTGGAGAGGAAGCAGGTGCTGGAGCGGCAACTGCAGCAGATGTTGACGCCGCTGCTGTTGGTGCGGGTAGTGCGCGAGACTGTTGTGCAGAGTCGATCGCGCCTGACATCAACGAGGCGGCGGCAGGACCAACGACGGGAGTTGCTCGAATTATCGCGTAGGTCAACACAAGGGCCGCGGGACCAAATGTGTTGTACGCGGCAGGATCGCTTGCTACCGAATCAGCGTGTCGCTCGGCTGCACGCTCCTGACGACCGTCAGGGTCATTAAACCGGTAAGGATTGTTTGCAGCGTATTTGAATCGGTTGAAGGACGATCCAGGATTGTCGTGTGGTGTGACCGGGTCCACAGACAGGAACACCCCCAACTGCGGATCCATGTACCGCTGCTGCATGTAGCTCAACCCAGTTGCCGCATCGCTCACATGTCCTGTGTACCCCGGGCCATCTTCAACTTGGCCACCAACCACCGCTCCATACGGCTCGTAGTCATAGCGCTTGATTACGTTGCCACTGGCATCGCTCTCGGCCACAACCGAGCCCAGTGCATCGGTGTGGATGTACGTGACCGTCGTTTGGGCAATTGCGGCTGGCGACACGCCAAGGCCAATCAGCAGCACGCAGCTCAGCCAAGCGCCAAACGCTCCCAGCTTCCGAATTCGACCTTCAATTCCCCTGAAGCGGGTCGACACACCGCTTGCAGTTCCCCCGAACCTGCGCATCCTTCCAATCCCTGAAAGTGCCTTGAAGCAAGGCCGTGTATTCATAGCACAGGAATCGCCGGCTGCGGTTGCCAGGTCAGGAACAGGGCGCGGTGCTGAGCGCCTGGGAAGCCGGCGGGCGAGTAGGCCGCGAGACTCGGAAATTGGGAGCTGCCAGCCATGGGCTGGCACTACGGGTTGCCGGCATTCCGCCGGGCATGGCCCGGCGCTGCCTGCCCAAACAAAAAGCCCCGACCTGGGCCGGGGCTTTTGTACAACTGGTGCCGGAAACAGGAGTCGAACCTGCGACCTACACTCTACTCAGGTTCACTTCAAACACCTCTCCATCCTCAATGTAGAGCTGCACGTTGTTGTCCGTGACCAAACGGATGTCCAACACCCACACTTGCGGGGCACCGTGTCTAACGTTTACCGACTGCTTCCATGGCTCCCATTCCGCATTTTCCACGAGCAGCTCTCGAGATCAATCCAGGCCACTGATGCGCTTGATAAAAACTGCTACATCAGAACAGTGATCATCCAATGTGACACCAAACTCCTTTACCGAGAGTCGCGCCAGTTCCTCCCCGCCACAGTTACCCGCAATCGCGCTGATTAATTCTGCTCCACCGCCCACCAGAACTGTCTCAGGATCAAACCACAGCAGAATTGATCGATCAGCTGGTACCAAGTAGTACTCCGGAAAGAAACCTAAACAGCCAAGAAGATCAACATATCGACCCCACCCATCGATATCGGCATACGGAAACACATCCTCGCCCGAGCTTACTGTTACCGCAGGAACAAACCACAGCGGCATCGCGCCTCGCGCTTCGAGCTGGTTTATCAAGGCATCAAAGATGCTTTTTGGCACCCCTCCAAGCCCATGAAGATCACGATTGAAGAACAGCCCTCGCCATGTCTCGTCCTTGAAAGGGAAAGCTGGGAACTGCTGATCACTCAGCATTTTCTCCACCTCATTGCGATCAACGCAATTCGATTCCTGATTCATTGACTCTTCTCATAGCGCGTGGTTTGAATAACTTTACTTTCTGCATCACGAATCTTAATGGTGGGCGCACCTTTGTGATCACTCTTTGTACTCGTGTGCCTGTCAGCCACACCACCACCATCGAGATCCTTGACCTCGGTTACATTGCCATGTCGATCTTCATAGCGTTTTGTTTCACCTACACCTTTGATGCTATCCCATGCCGCGTCGGCAGCCTCCTGACCACCAGGATGAACATCGCCGTTACCTGACTTGCTCCCCGTGGAGGGTGAAGTGCCTTCCTTGATCTTGTCCGCAGCCGAACCTGCGGAGTCAGAGCGCTGAACAAGCCGTTCCAAACCTAAAGCACTCAGAATCCCAGCGATGACACCGCCGCCGCCACTGGTCCCTCCTGCTCCTGAGGCCCCTCCCCCCGTCGCGATACCGGCTTCAGCGCATGCTGCAGCATTTGCAGGATTCATTCCGCATGCAGCAATGCTCTGCCGCCCATCCGGATCCGTGAACTTGTACGGATTGCTGTTCGCGTACCGGTAGCGATTGAACTGCCCTATCGGATTGCTATACGCCGCCACAGGATCCACGGACAGAAACACCCCCAACTGCGGATCCATGTACCGCTGCTACATGTAGCTCAAACCGGTGGCCGCATCGCTTACGTGCCCGGTGTATCCCGGCCCATCCGTGACCTGACCACCTACAACTGCCCCGTAAGGTTCGTAGTCATAGCGTTTGATCACGTTGCCGTTGGCATCGCTCTCGGCCACAACGGAGCCCAGTGCATCGGTGTGAATGTAGGTGACCGTTTGTGCGCTTGCGGTCGGCACAGCCACACCCAGCAACAGCACGCAGCAAAGCCAGGTGCCAAATGCCCCCAACTTGCGAACTCGATCTTCAATTCTCCTGAAGCGGGTCGACACACCGCCTGCAGTTCCCCCGAACCTGCGCATCCTTCCAATCCCTGAAAGTGCCTTGAAGCAAGGCTGTGTATTCATAGCACAGGAATGGCCGGGTGCGGTTTCCAGATCAGGAACAGGGCGCGGCGCTAAGCGCCTGGGAAGCCGCTGGGGCGGGGGGCGCGGCTCGGAAACTCTGGGCTGCCAGCCATGGGCTGGCACTACTGGGTTGCCGGCCAGCGGCCGACACTACCAACGGCGGTATCGCCACAAACAAAAAGCCCCGACCAAGGCCGGGGCTTTTTGCTGTATCTGGTGCCGGAAATAGGAATCGAACCTACGACCTACGCATTACGAATGCGCCGCTCTACCAACTGAGCTATTCCGGCTGAGCAGGCAATTCTACGGCGGGGGGCCGAAGTGGTCAATTGGCATGCGCCGCGCCCAGCTCCCGGCCCCGCCCCGCGGGCACCGGGCGTTGACGCAAGGGCCCCTACAGTGGGCCATCCCGCCCGGAACCGCCGCATGCATCCCCGTTCCCGCCTGGCCGGCCTGATGCTGGCCTCATTGCTGTGCGCCGCCACGGCCACCGCCAACGGCCCCGGCCCAGCCCCGCCGCTGCCACCGGACCAGCAGAGGCAGCCGCTGTTCCAGCAGGTCCAGGGCGCGCACCTGTTCGGTGACCAGAAGACCTTCGCCGATGCCGTGCCCCGGCAGGATCCCACTGCGGTGTTGGCCCAATGGCGGTCGATGCAGGGGCGATCGGCCGACCTGGCCGGGTTCGTGGCCGAGCATTTCGTCGTGCCCGGTGAGGCGGCCGCTTACGTGCCGCCAGCCGGGCAGGCCCTGCGCGCGCATATCGAAGGGTTGTGGCCGGTGCTGGCCCGGACCACCGACCGCGTTGACCCGCGCGGCTCCCTGTTGCCGCTACCCAAGCCCTACGTGGTGCCGGGCGGACGCTTCCGCGAGGTCTACTACTGGGACAGCTACTTCACCCTGCTCGGCCTGGCCTCCAGCGGGCGCTGGCAGCAGGTGCGCGACATGGTGGACAACTTCGCCTGGCAGCTGGACCAGTACGGGCACATTCCCAATGGCAACCGCAGCTACTACCTGAGCCGCTCGCAGCCACCGTTCTTCAGCCTGATGGTGGATCTGCTGGCAACCCACGAAGGCGAGGCAGCCTATCGCCGTTACCTGCCGCAATTGCGCACCGAGCACGCGTTCTGGATGCGCGGCGCCGCTGGGCTCGCACCGGGCCAGGCCAGCGAACGCGTGGTGCGCCTGGCCGATGGGCAACTGCTCAACCGCTACTGGGATGCCCGCGCGGTGCCGCGCACCGAGTCGTGGACCGACGACTTGGCCACGGCCGCACAAGCGCCGCAGCGCGCGCCGTCGCAGGTGTATCGCGACCTGCGCGCGGGCGCGGAATCGGGCTGGGATTTCAGCTCGCGCTGGCTGGCGGAACCGGCGTCACTGGGCAGCATCCACACCACTGCGATCGTGCCAGTGGACTTGAACAGCCTACTGTTCCACCTGGAAAAGACCCTCGCCCGGGCCAGCAAGGTGGCCGGCGACGGCAAGGCGGCGCGCGACTTCGCGCGACAGGCGGACGCGCGCCAGCAGGCAATAAACACCGTTCTCTGGGATGCGACCCAGGGCTGGTACGTGGACCGCGACCTGGAGCGCGGCCAGACCCGACCCGCGCTCACCGCGGCGGCACTGTTCCCGCTCTGGCTGCAGGTCGCCACGCGGCCGCAGGCGCGGCAGACGGCGGCTGCGGTGGAAGCGCAGTTGCTGCGCGAGGGCGGCCTGCTCACCACCACCGTCAACACCGGGCAGCAGTGGGATGCCCCGAATGGCTGGGCACCGCTGCAGTGGGTGGCGGTGGACGGATTGCAGCGCTACGACCAGGACGCCCTGGCGCGCCGCATCGGCACGCGTTTCCTGCGTACGGTGCAGGCGGTGTACGACAACGAAGGCAAGCTGGTGGAAAAGTACGTGGTGGACGGTTCGGCCGGCGGCGGCGGTGGCGGCGAATATCCGCTGCAGGATGGCTTCGGCTGGAGCAACGGGGTGACCGCGGCATTGCTCGACCGACTGTGCCCGTCACGGCAGCGCTGCAACACCGCGCAGGATGTAGGCAACGAAGACTGACATGCGGCCTGATGCGCCGCCCTGCTGTCGTCAGCGCGAAGCGGGCCGAGCCAACGCATCGACCGACCGTGCAATCCCATACTGCGCCGCGTAATACGTGCTCAGCACCAGCAGGCTGGCCATCGGCAGTCCACCGCCGAAACGGTCCCAGGCCAGCAGGCAATCGCTGGCGACGAACAGCACCGCGCCCCCGGCCGCCCACGCGGTGCTGCTACGGGCCGCGCCGTGTAGTGCCGGCTTGGCCCAATGCCGGGCCAGCGCGAGGATGGCCATGACCGCCAGCACCACCACGTAGGCCAGTACCGGTACGCGCATGTCGCCGGGCAGGTGCGGCCACAAAGCAACGAGGTTGCCGCAGGCAAACGCCCCCAGCAGCAGCGCCGCACCGGCAAGGCCGCGCCCGCCACGAACGCCGGCGCGGAAGGCGACGATGTAGCACACGTGCGCCAGCAGGAAGGCGATCAGTCCGGGCACGAAAGCGTCCATCGGCAGCATCAGGGCGATGTCGCCGATGCACGACAGCGCCATGCCGGCCAGTACTGCGCGGCGGTAGCCGGCGTCGTGCGCCGGCAGTGCGCGCCACGCGATCGCGGCGATCAGCACGGTGGTCAACGGCTTGGCCAGCCAGTGCAGCCAGCGGCCGTCACCCTCCAGCCCGGCACCGACGATGGCCACGGCCGCGAGCGCCACGATCAGCAGCTCGCGGCCGGGCGATCTCATCGTGCCTTCCACAGTTCCGCCAGGCGATCCGGCTTGCCGGCAATGCGCTCCAGCGACGGGTACAGCAGGCCGCCGTGGTAATCCAGGGTCACCGTGTCGATGCGATCGAAGCTGCGCACCAGCAGCGTAATCGGGGCCTTGTCGGTCTTGGCCGTGGTCACCGCCTCCTTCAGTGTCTCGCCCTTGTACACGCGGCCGTTGACCGCCAGCACGGTCATGCCCGGGGTGAGACCGGCGTTGAATGCGGGGCTGTCCCACAGTACGTCGGTGAGCACACCGCTGTTGGCCACGCTCAGTCCCAGCGAATAGGTCAGGTTGATGCCGCTGGCGCGGGTCTCCTGCGCCTTGACCGCCTCGCTCGGGGTCTCGGTGTAGACCAGCTTCCAGCCGGCCGCGTCCAGCCCGCCGGTGAGCGAGCCGTGGCCGTCCAGGCGCTCGCGCAGGAAGCCGGCCCAGTCGAACGGCGCGATGCCGTTCAAGGTGCGCACCACGTCGTCGAAGGTGTACGGGTTGACGTTCCAGTCGCCGTCGTTGATGCCGAAGAACGCCTTGGCAAAATCATCCAGGCTGCGCTTGTTGCCGGTCAGCGCACGCAGCTTGCCCTCCACGTCCAGCCACACCATCTGGCCGCCGGAGTAGTAGTCCTCGCTCAGCTGGTAGTTGCGGAACGCCAGCGCGCGACGCTGGGCGATGGTGGGGTCGTTGGTGGTGTCCTGCAGCGCGCGCCAGGCCAGGCCGGGGCGGCCGCGATCATAGGTGGCGGCCACATTGGCCAGTGTCTCGCGGGTCTGCTGCTCGCTCCACAAGCCCGACCGCGCGGCCAGCACCTGGCCCCAGAACTGGGTCTGGCCTTCATACAGCCACAGCAGGCTGTCGCCCATGGGCACGTTGAAGTTGGGCGTGGTGAGGTCGGCGCCGCGGCGGTACTTGCCATTCCAGGAGTGGTTGAACTCGTGCGGCAGCAGGTCGCGGCCCAGCCAGTTCTTGTCCCACTCGGTGAAGTAACCGGGCTCGGCGCTGTTCTCGCTGGAACGCTGGTGCTCCAGGCCGATGCCGCCGAGCTTGCTGGTCAGCGCCAGCAGGAAGTCATAGCGGTCGAAGTGGCGTGCGCCGTAGAGTTTGTGGATCTGCTGCACCAGCGCACGGTGGGCCTTCAGCTGCTCGGGCTTGGCGACCAGCGATTTGGCGTCGTCGGCGAACACGTTCAGGCGCACCGGCACCGTGGCGCCGGGGTCGAGATCGTACTGCTGGTAATAGCGGCCGGCGAACAGCGGCGAGTCGACCAGGTGGTCGTAGCTGATCGGCTTGAACACCACGGTGTCGCCGTCGCGGCGCTCGGTCTCCAGCGCCGTTGCGTAGTTCCAGCCCTTGGGCAGGGTCACGCTGGCCTGCGCCTGCAGGTTGCGGGTGATCACCCCGGCCGGGTACAGCGAGTTGGCGTTCCACTGCAGGTTGAGCATTTCCGGGGTCATCACCACCCGGCCCTGGCTGCCGCCCTGCGAGGACAGGAACTTGAACTCGGCCACCACCTCGGTCGCGCCGGCCGGCACATCCACCTTGAAGGCGTAGACGTCGTAGGGGTCGCGTGTCCAGTGCAGCGGCGTGCCATTGGCGGTGACCACCAGGCCGGCCAGCTTGTCGATCGGCCCGCTGGGCGAATGCGCGCCGGGCAGCCACTGCGGATACAGCAGCGTGAGCGGGCCGGGCTTGGCCGGGATGGTGGCCTTGACCTTGAAGATGCGCCGGCCGATGTCGCGCGCGTCCACGTCGATGCGCAGCACGCCCGGCCAGGCGACATCCTGCGGAGGCGGCGTCTGCGCCTGCACGCCGCTGGCGGACAGGGCAAGCAGCACGGACAGGACGGTGGCACGCATTTTCATCAGGCACGGCTCCAACAGCGAAACACCCGATGCTAGACCTCGCCGCTGCCCTGCCCCATGGCCAAAGGTCATGCCGTCAGGCAATCGCCCCCACCGGGTGCTGCAGCCGGTCGTTCACCACCGTGCCCTGTACCAGGCTGACTACGCGGTCCGTGCTGGCGATGGTTTCCGGCCGATGCGCCACGAGGATGCGGGTCAAGGTGAGCTGGCCGATCGCCGCGTTGACCGTGCGTTCGTTGGCGATGTCCAGGTGGCTGGTCGCCTCGTCCAGCACCAGCACCCGCGGCGAGCCATACAGCGCGCGCGCCAGCAGGATGCGCTGTGCCTGCCCGCCGGACAGCCCGGAGCCGATGTCGCCGACGATGGTGTGGTAGCCCATGGGCATGCCCTCGATCTCGGCATCGATCGAGGCCAGGCCCGCGCACTGGCGGATCCGCTCCTGGTCGGGCTGGGGATCGAAGAAGCAGATGTTGTCGGCGATCGAGCCTGCAAACAGGACGTCGTTCTGCATGACCGTGCCCAGCAGGCGACGGTATCTCGACAGGCCGTACCGATCGATGGGCGTCCCGTTCACCAGGATCTCGCCCGTGGTCGGCTCCAGCAGGCCGAGCAGCAGCTTGACCAGCGTGGTCTTGCCGGAGCCGGACACCCCGGTGATGGCGATCGACTGGCCCGCGTTGAACCGGATGTTCATGCCGTGCAGTACGTACGGCTCGAGCGCCGAGTAGCGGAAGCTCACGTTGCGGAACTC
Organism: Stenotrophomonas sp. BIGb0135; assembly: GCF_024810105.1. Lineage (GTDB taxonomy): Bacteria > Pseudomonadota > Gammaproteobacteria > Xanthomonadales > Xanthomonadaceae > Stenotrophomonas > Stenotrophomonas maltophilia_AB. The sequence continues at coordinate 250,963 of NZ_JANUDX010000002.1, read as the reverse complement.
GATCTCCACCGGCTCGTTGGCCAGGCCGTCCTCGCCATGCGATGGCGCTTCGCCCGGCGTCATCACGATATCGGCGACACGCGAGGCATGCAGCGACAACATGCGCGCCTCGAACAACTTGTCCACCATGCCGGCCACGCGCTGGCTGAACTGGTCCTTGTAACTGAGGTAGGCAAACAGCATGCCCACCGAGAACTGCTTTTCGGTGACGGCCACGGCCGCCAGCCAGATGACGATGATCCGCTCCACGTTGAACAGGAGCGTGTTGGCGGTCTGGTTCAACATCGACAGGCGGGCCACGCCCAGCTCGGCGTTGTACTGCTCGGCCAGTGTATTGGACCAGCTGTTGTGGCGGATCGCCCCCCGGCCGAACAGGCGGATGCTCTGGATGCCGCGCACCGATTCCATGAAGCTCTGTTCCTGCCGCGCCGCATGGATGATCTGCTCGGAGGTCGCGTTGCGCAGGCGACCGAACATCACCAGGCGCAGTACGACGTAGACCAGCACCGCCGCCAGCGTCACCAGGGCCAGGCGGGGGCTGTAGGCCAGCATCATGGCAAGGGTGCCCACCATCATCAGCCCGTCCAGGATCGCCTCCACGAACTGTGTGGTGACGATGCGCTGCATGGCGATGATGGAGTTGAACCGGGAGATGATGTCGCCGGTGGTGCGCTTCTCGAAGAACGGCAGCGGTAGCCGCATCAGGTGCGCGAAGGCGTTGCCCAGCCACTGGAAATTGAAGCTGGTCGACAGCGTCGTGGTGGCCCAGGTGCGCGCCGCGCTGAGCACGGTCTGCACCAGCACCAGCAGGATGAAGCCGATGCCCAGGACCGCGATCAGGTCGAGGTCGCCGTTGACGAGCGCCTCGTCCACGGTCCATTGCAGGAAGAACGGCAACAGCAGCGCGCATGCCTGCAGCGCCACGCCCAGCGCGACCACCCGCAGCAGCCCGCGCCGAAGCCCGACCACGCGGCCCATGAGGTCGCGGATCCGGTAGCGCTGCAGTTCCTTGCGCGGCACGAAGTCGCTGGACGGCGTCAGTTCCAGCGCGACCCCGGTGAAGGATCTGCGCACCTCGCTCATGCCCACCCGACGCCGCCCGGTCGACGGGTCGTGGATGACGATCGAATCCCGGCCGACCGAGATGAGCACGACGAAGTGGTTGAAGTTCCAGTGCAGGATGCAGGGCGTGGCGAGGTCGGGCAGGCTGTCCACGTCCAGGCTCAGGGCGCGCGACTGCAGCGAGCAGGCCGTCGCGATGCCGACCAGCCCGAGCATGGTGGTGCCCTTGATCGAGACCGGGAAGCGCTGCCGCAATGAATGCAGATCGACGGTGTATCCCCAGTATCCGGCCACCATCGCCAGGCACGCCAGCCCGCACTCACTCGCCTCGGCCTGCAGGATCACCGGTACGCTGCTGCGCTTCCAGAGATCGATGTTCAGGGTTGTCATCGTCCGTGTTCCCTTGCCTTAGATGCGTCCGGTCACCGTGAACAGAGGATCGAGGATCCACTCGTACAAACGCCTGCGCTCCAGGCTCACGTCGCCCTCGGCCAGCATCCCCGGTCGCAGCGCGATGTCTTCGCCATATGCCCGCACCTTTGCCGAGTCCAGGCTGACGCGCACCCGGTAGAGCGGCTCGGCCCCCGAATCGAGCACGCCTTGCGGCAGCCGCACTTCATCGGCGCGCATCGTGGACCGCGAAATCGCCTTGACGCTGCCATGGTGAAGGCCGAATTTCTGGTACGGGAAAGCGGGATATCGCATGGTCACGTCCATGCCCACCCGCATCAGCCCCACCGCTTTGGACGGCGCATACATCTCCACCTCAAGGGGCAGGTGCGCCGGGATGATGACCGCCAGCGCGGTCAGCGCGGCCACGCTCTGTCCGGCCACGATGTTGACCGTGCCGATGGTGCCGTCGCTCTGCGCACGCACGATGACGGTGCGCAACCCGCTGTTCTCGACGATCTGCTGGCCCAGTTCGGCCACGTTGCGCTGCATGTCGCGCGTATCGCGCTGGGACTGCACGTCCAGGTTGTCCAGCTCCAGGCGCGCGGAGATCTTCTCCCGTCGCAGACTGGCAATCTGCCGCCGCACCTCCGCCAGCCGCTGCCGCTTGTCCAGCAGGTCGGCCTGGCGCTCGCGCGCGGCCACACCGGAGACGTAGCGTGAACTCACCAGCTCGGCGTAGGTCTGCGCGGTCTGCTCGGCAAGCGCCACGATGTCGCGTTGCAGGCGCTCCTGCTCCACCATCGCCTGCAGCTCGCGGTCGTACTCCACGATGCGCGCGCGGAGCGGCCCGCGCTGCCCGTCCAGCTGCTGGTGCCGCTCGGTCATTTCCTGCTCGAGACTGTCCCGGCGCGTGGCCAGCAGGTCGCTGACCGAGCCCACGCTGCCCTCGATCCGGGTATTGGCGCGTGCGTCGGACACCACGAACAGCGCCTGCCCGGCCTTGACGTCCTCGCCCTCGGCCACCAGCACCTGCGACACGCTGCCCGCGGACGGCGCCAGGATCGACACCGTGCCGCCCTCCGGCACCACCACGCCCTGCCACTTCACCTTGCGCGAGGTGCTGAAGGTCAACAGGAACACCAGGATCAACACGACCACGGCCATCCCCGCCCACGCCAGCCGGGTCATCAGTCGATCACCGATCAGCAGCACCGTGCCGTAGGGCCGCGTATCCTGCGCGGCGGCCATGGCTTCATGCCGGAACACGCCGTTGCCCGGTCGCTTGCCGGCGTCGTCCTGGTCCGGATTCACGGCCACCTCCCTGCGGCGCGCACGGCCCTCATCGCGGCGACGCAGCGGCAGGCTGCAGCAGTACGTCGAGGGTCAGCAACCCGTTGGGCTTGTCATGCGCCAGCCGGTCGAGGAAGGTCATCACCCCTGCGCCGCCATTGCCCCAGGTGCAGCTGATCTTGGTGGATGTCCCTGCCGGGAAACACAGGCCCTCGTCCTTGTCCATCTCGAACATCTCCAGGCCCTTGGCGGCACGCCAGGCGAGCCTGCGGTAGCTGTCATCCCCCAGCAGCTGGGCCGCATCGAGCAGGTAGTGGCCGAGCCCGGCCAGGCCGAGGAACAGATCGCAGCTGGCGGTGTACTTCTGCGCGACGGTGCACTTCACGCCGTCCAGGAAGTCCGCGTAGCGCTGCTGTCCGGTGATCTTGAACGCGCGCAGCGCCACCGTCGCCACGCCCGCGGTGCCCATGCCCAGGTAGGGGTAGAGGATGGTGCTGGCTGCGGCGGTGTCCTGGGCGAAGCCCAGCATTCCCTGCAGGGTGCGGCCACAGGAGATGTCGAAGTCCAGCGCGCGCAGCGCGGTATCCAGGTAGGCGTCATGCGCCACGGCCTGGTGCAGGTACAGCAGGAACAGGGCAATCCCGGCACCGCCGCGATGCAGCCCGGTGCCCACCACGCCCTCGGCGTCTTCGCCCCAGCACACGCCCGCCTCGCGGGTGATCGCCGTCGCCAGCAGCGCCGCACCGACACGCTCGGCCTCGCGCAGGTAGCGCGCCTCCTGCGTGGCGTGCCACATCTTCAGGCAGGTCAGGCCGAAGCCGGCATAGCCGTATCCCAGCGTCATGTCCTGGTACAGCAGCGGCTGCCCGCTGGCGCGCCCCAGCGTGGCCGCGGCCTCCTCCATCCGCCCTGCGTCGCACTGCACCCAAGCCAGCCCGCACAGTCCGTTGAGCAGCCCGGGCAGGTGCGTCCCGGTCCGCCCCAGGCGCTCCAGCCAGTCCAGCAACGCAGCCGGCACCTCGCCTTCCACCTGCCGCCAGGCAAGCGCGATGCCGCCGACGCCGTGGTCCAGGGCGATCAGGTCGGTGGTGTACGCGTCCATCGGGAACGGGCGCCACGAATGGCTCAGGTCCATGGCCTGCCGCAGGTAATCCATGACCCGCTGCACGACCGGCTCGAGCGACCGGGGCTCGACCGTGGCGGGTTCGGCATCGAACGCACGGACCGAAGCCACGTCCATGCCGCGCAGCAGCGCGATGCACGCGTCCAGGTCGGGCTCGGGCTCGCGCAGCAGGCGCTGCAGGCAGTCGGCGAATGCGTCGGGCAGGCCGATGTCGTCGCGCAGCGCCAGCAGCGCGCGCTCGGCGTAATGGTCCATCACGTCCAGTGCCAGCGAACTGGGGGAAAGCAGCGACAGCAGCACGCACCCGAGCGCATACACGTCGTCCTCCGGCTTGGCGCAGTCGCGGTGGCGGCGCGCCTTCGACCGGAAGCCGGGGGTGTAGATGTTGATGGGAGGGTCGACGCCGGGCTCGTAGGCCCCTTCGAAATCGATCAGGCGAACGCTCAGGGTCGCCTCGTCCACGATGATGTTGTTGGTCGAGAGGTCGCCGAACACGATGCCGCGGCGGTGCAGCGCCTGCACCTTGCCGATCAGGTCGATGCCGATCAGCGCCGCCCGGGAGATCCACTGCACCACCTCCTCCCGGCTGGAGCCCGGGTAGAGCGCGCGGGTGGCATGCAGGCTGTAGCTGCGCAGCGTCTCGCCCTCGATCTTCTCCTGGACCAGGAACGTGTGCTCCCATTCGACGAACCAGCCCAGGGCCTTGGGCGCGATATCGGTGTCCTGCAGCGAGGTCAGGATGCGCTGCTCCTTCTGCAGCCGGCTGAGGGAGTCGATGCCATCCACCTCCGCATCGACCAGGGGCCGGGCTTCCTTGATCACCACGGCCAGGCCGTCGCTGATCCGCCTGCCGGCATACACGCCACCGGCGTTGGAGAACTTCAGGACCGATTCCACTTCGTACTGCTGCCCGAACAGGGTGTCCGGCTCCGCCGCGTCTGCGTCGACGGCCTCCTGTCCCCAGTGCTTGTCCTCGACGAAGGCGGGCACGTTGAAGTGCGGCAGGCGCTGGTCTTCGACGTAGGCAAAGGAGGCGTCGAGGATCATGCTGCGCTCGCGGCCCATCGCATCCTGGACGGTGAAGGAGCGGAATCCGCCGTAGCGATAGAACACCGCGCCGGAATCCTTGTATTGCCGATCCGACAGGATGTACGGCCCGCGCACGTCGCGCAGGGCCTGGTAAAGGTCCTCCAGCAGCAGTTCGAACACCTGCACCGACTGCGGATAGACCGTGATGAACTTGCCGCCGGATTGGCGTGCAGCGGTCTTGGACAGCAGCTTGCGGTGGATGAACTCGTCGCTGGCGAACTTGAATTCGGTCGTGCGTGCGGCACACACCCGCATGACGGTCTGCAGGACGGTGTCGGCGTCCTTCAGCGTGCAGCTCACGTGGATCTTCCAGCCCTGGGTTATCTGCTTCTGCACCGGGGCGGCGACGTAGGTCCAGAAATGATCCTTGACCAGGCGCCATAACGGCGGAAGGCACGGACGCACCTGGTCGCAGTAAGTGTCCTTGGGCGTGTATTTATCGAACGGCACGAAAAATTCGGGGTGCACATTCAGATCAGGAGCATTTACCTGGTTCAAGACGACCTCGCACGGACATGCAGGCACGCGCGATGCAATCGATCGCGGTACTGGCAGGGATAATCGAACGTGATGTCCGCGTAACCGGCACGGCACGCGTACCCGGGACGAAAGCCGCACGACCAGTCAGTCGTGCGGCCCCGATATCCTCGATCACGGCATCAGTGGATGCCGGAGCGAGACATCAGGAGATGACGTTGCCGTCTTTCACGCAATCCTTGCTGAAAGTACTCCACTCGTCCTTGGTCACACCGTTACAACCTTCGCTGGTCGTGCTCCACGCTGCCAGGCCACCGCTGACACCTTCCAGCTCCTGCAGCGCGAGAACCTTCATCTTCGCCGACGTCGTGGCCGACTTGAATTCCTTGCTCATGCTTCACCTTCCGATAGTGTGTTGATTCCGATGCGGCTGGGCCGCTCCATGAGTTCCCAGTGTGCACGCTGCAAACTCGCTGCAATATTTATTTGCTGTTAATGAAGTTGTCAATAGCGTCAAGAAATCATTTTTCGCCTTCACATCACGGCCGACCCGATGCGCTCCGATGTGAATGTGTGATCGCTATCGCAGCTTGCACTGCAGCATGCCGCGACATTCTCCCGCACGCCGTGGCTTTCTCGCCGCGATAATGTGGCGCTGTATGACGCGACGCGCCGTTGCCGGCACGGGATTTACCTCTCCGCTTTTCAACAAAAGGAATTGGCCATGCGCAGCAGCAGTTTGATGACGGGGGCGGCGCTGGCGGTGATCGGGATGGCGGCATTGATGGTGCGCGGGCCGCGTCGCACCCGCCCACGGGTCGCGATCACGGAGGTGGGACCGCTGCCCTTGCCTGACGCCGACGATCTCTGGCGCTGGATACAGGCACTGAACGCGTTCGGCCCACGCATGACCGCCTCGCCCGCCCATGCACAGGCGGTGGACTATCTGGCCGCCGAGCTTGAATCACTGGGCCTGCAGGTCCACCGCTTGCCTCACCGTATCCAGCGCTGGACGCCGCAGCACTGCGCCGTGCAGTTGGACGACGGCACGCCGATCGCGGTGGCCGCGCCCTACCCCTACTCGGGCCAGACCGATGCGCAGGGCGTGCACGGTCGCCTGGTCTGGCTGGCGTCGGCCAGGCAGATGGATGCCGCGCGCGATGCCATCGCGGTGGTGCAGGTCGATCCGGTGGCGTTGAGCCGAGCGAAGGCGGCAATGGTGTTCCAGCGCCGTGCCGTGCTGCCCGATGCCGGCGCGGATTTCACCCGTGACGAGGTGATGCCGATACTGGCGCCGCTGGTCGATCCGCACTTGCTGGTGCGTGCGCGCAAGGCCGGCGTGCGCGCGGTGGTCTGTGTGTTCGCGGGTCTGTCCGACGCGCTGGCGCGCGACCAGGTGCTGCCCTTCACCACCCCGTGGATGGACTGCCCGGCGCTGTGGGTGGACCAGGCGGCCGGCAACGCGTTGCGCGCTGCCGCGCAGGCTGGGCGCAGTGCAACGCTGGTGCTGCAGGCCGAGCGCACCGAGGCGATGACCGACTCGCTGCATGCGGTGCTGCCCGGCCAGGTGCGTGGCGAGAGCATCCTGGTCAACACGCATACCGACGGCCCCAACGCCTGCGAGGAAAACGGCGGCGCCGGTCTGCTGGCCCTGGCCGCGGCCTTCGCCAAGCGGCCGCGACGTCGCGACATGGTCTTCGTGTTCGCCAGCGGGCATTTCCAGATCCCCCAGTTCACCGACCGCGGCCAGGCGACGATGGCATGGCTGCGTGCGCATCCGCAGTGGTGGGATGGCAAGGGACGCCACGCGCGCGCGGTGGCCTGCCTGACCCTGGAGCACCTGGGCTGCATGGAATGGAAGGATCGGCCAGGCCGTGGCGCACCGCAGCCGACCGGGCGCCTGGAACGCGAGATCGTCTACGCCACCAACCCGGTGATGGAACAGGTGTATCGCGCCGCCGTTGCCGGGCGCAGCAAGCTGCGCAGCGTGGTGGTGGCACCGCGGTTCAGCGCGCTGTTCCTGGGCGAAGGTGCCAGCCCGTACCTGTGCGGGATTCCGGGAATCGGCCTGGTACCCGGGCCGGATTACCTCTGCCAGCAACTGCCCGATGGCGGGCTCGAGCGCCTCGATGCGGGGTTTGCGTGGCAGCAGGTGCAGAGCTTCGCGCGGGCGCTGGCGATGCTCGATGCGATGGCGGCCGACACGATCGGTGCGGCCACGCCGGCGCTGGACAGGCCGCTGAAGCGCTTGCGCGCGGTGTTCTCGGGTTGACGGCAGGGCCGGTTACCGCAGTGGGCAACCCCGCCGTGCGCGCCGCGTCAGCGCCTCAGCTGATCAGGCGCAGGCGCAGTTCCTTCGGCAGCGCGAACACCATCGATTCCGGCTCGCCGTCGAGTTCGCCGACGCCGCTGGCGCCGAGCTCCTTCAGGCGTTCGATCACTCCGTCCACCAACACCTGCGGTGCCGAGGCGCCGGCGGTCAGGCCGATGTGCTGCTTGCCCACCACCCACGCCGGGTCGATTTCGTGGGCGCCGTCGATCAGGTAGGACTCCACGCCTTCGCGGCGCGCCAGTTCACTCAGGCGGTTGGAATTGGAGCTGTTCGGCGAGCCGACCACCAGCACCAGGTCGCAACGCTGGGCCAGGTCGCGCACGGCGTCCTGGCGGTTCTGGGTGGCGTAGCAGATGTCGTCGTTCTTCGGCCCCTGCATCGACGGGAAGCGCGTGCGCATCGCCTCGATGATGCCGCGGGTGTCGTCCACCGACAGCGTGGTCTGGGTGGTGTAGGCGAAGTTGTCCGGCTGCTCGATCTCCAGCGTGGCGACGTCGTCGACATCCTCCACCAGGTAGATCCGGCCGGTGCCGCGCTCGCGGTTCCACTGGCCCATGGTGCCTTCCACTTCCGGGTGCCCGGCGTGGCCGATCAGCACCACGTCGCGGCCGGCACGGCAGTGGCGGGCCACTTCCAGGTGCACCTTGGTGACCAGCGGGCAGGTCGCGTCGAACACCTTCAGGCCGCGACGCTCGGCTTCCTGGCGGACCGCCTGGGAGACGCCGTGGGCGCTGAAGATGACCGTGTTGTCGTCCGGCACCTCGTCGAGTTCTTCGACGAAGATGGCCCCGCGTGCCTTGAGGTCATCGACCACGAAGCGGTTGTGCACGACCTCGTGGCGCACGTAGATCGGCGCGCCCAGGGTCTCGATCGCGCGCTTGACGATCTCGATCGCACGATCGACACCGGCACAGAAACCACGCGGATTGGCGAGCAACACGTCCATCGGTCAGATACTCCGGCCGGCGCGGGGCCGGTTGATTGCAGGGAACAGGGGGGATTATCCCGCTTTTTTCTCGGCCTTGCCGTCGAACAGGCCAAACACAGCGATCCCCACGGCGCCGACCACGATCGCCGAATCGGCGATGTTGAACGACGGCCAGGCATGGTCACCGATGTACCACTGGATGAAGTCCACCACGTGGCCGTGCATCTGCCGGTCGATCACGTTGCCGATCGCCCCGCCGATGACCAGCGCGTAAGGCGCGGCGCTGCGCCAGTGACCGCGCGCGGTACGCGACAGCCAGAACGCCATCAGGCCGCTGATGCCCAGTGCCAGCGCGGTGAAGAACCACAGCTGCCAGCCACCGGCATCGCTCAGGAAGCTGAATGCCGCGCCGGTGTTGTAGGTGCGGTACCAGTTCCAGAAGCCATCGATGACCACCACCGGTTCGAACTCGGGCAGGCTGGACAGCACCCAGGCCTTGCTCCACTGGTCCAGGCCGATGACCACCGCCGACAGCAGCAGCCACACCAATGCGTTGGGACGCGGACGGGCGGCGCTCATCAGAACCACCGCCGATCTTCGCCGGCACCGTCGATGTTGGTCACGCAGCGACCGCACAGTTCCGGATGGGCCGCCACCGTGCCCACGTCGGCACGGTAGTGCCAACAGCGCACGCACTTGGTCTTCCCGGTCGGCTGCGCACTGACAAACACCTCATCGGTGGTCGCCGGGCGCACCTGCACATCGCCACTGATCAGCAGGAAGCGCAGTTCGTCAGCCAGGGGCTGCCAGCGGGCGGCGGTGTCCGCGTCGGCGGCCACCGTGATCTCCGCTTCCAGCGCCGCACCGATGGCGCCGTTGGCGCGCATCGGCTCGAGCACCTTGGACACCTGCTCGCGCAGGGCCAGCAGCTGCTCGAAATCGGCGGCGGTGAGCGGCGCGTCGGCCGGCAGCGGTGCCAGACCGTCGTACCAGGTGGCGAACAGGACGTTGTCCTTGCGCGCGCCCGGCAGGTAGCCCCACAGCTCGTCGGCGGTGAAGCTCAGGATCGGCGCGATCCAGCGGGTGAACGCTTCGGCGATGTGGTACATCGCGGTCTGCGCCGAGCGCCGGCCACGCGAGTCCACCGGCATGGTGTACAGCCGGTCCTTGGTGACGTCCAGGTACAGCGAGCCCAGGTCGACGCTGCAGAAGTTCAGCAGCAGCTGCACGATCTCGGCCATGGTGTAGCTGGTGTAGGCGGCCTTGATCTTCTCCTGCACCTCGAAGGCGCGATGCACGATCCAGCGGTCCAGCGCGACCATGTCGGCCGGGGCCACCAGGTGCCGGGCCGGATCGAACCCGTCCAGGTTGCCGAGCAGGAAGCGCGCGGTATTGCGCAGGCGCCGGTAGGCGTCGGCATTGCGCTTGAGGATCTCCTGCGACAGCGACATTTCATTGCTGTAGTCGGCCGAGGCGATCCACAGGCGCAGGATGTCCGCGCCCAGCGTCTTCATGATGTCCTGCGGCTCGATGCCGTTGCCCAGCGACTTGGACATCTTGCGGCCCTTCTCATCCACGGTGAACCCATGGGTGAGGCACTGCTTGTACGGGGCGTGCGTGTCGATGGCCACGCCGGTCAGCAGCGAGGACTGGAACCAGCCGCGGTGCTGGTCCGACCCTTCCAGGTACAGGTCGGCCGGCTTGCCGAAGCCACGCGCCAGCAGCACGCCTTCGTGGGTGACGCCGGAGTCGAACCAGACATCGAGGATGTCGGTGACCTTCTCGTACTGCGGCGCTTCATCGCCCAGCAGTTCGGCGCTGTCCAGCGAATACCACACGTCGATGCCGCCCTGCTCCACGCGGTCGGCCACCTGCTGCATCAGTTCGACGGTGCGCGGGTGCGGCTCGCCGGTCTCGCGATGGGTGAACATCGCGATCGGCACGCCCCAGGTGCGCTGGCGGCTGATGCACCAGTCCGGGCGCCCTTCGACCATGCCGCCGATGCGCGCCTTGCCCCAGCTCGGGAACCAGCCGACGCTGTCGATCGCGGCCATCGCGTCGCGGCGCAGGTTGGCCTTGTCCATCGAGATGAACCACTGCGGGGTGGCGCGGAACACCACCGGCGTCTTGTGGCGCCAGCAGTGCGGGTAGCTGTGCACGATCTCGACGAAGGCCAGCAGCGCGCCGGACGCGCGCAGCACGTCCACGATCAGCGGCTGCGCCTTCCACAGGTGCACGCCGGCCAGCGCGACATCGCCGGCCGGCGGGGTCGAGGGCAGGTACACGCCACGGCCGTCGACCGGGTTGATCTGGCCCGCGTTGTACCGATCCATCAGCCCGTACTGCTGGCTGACCACGAAGTCTTCCTGGCCGTGGCCCGGGGCGGTGTGCACCGCACCGGTACCGTCTTCGGCCGAGACGTGCGCGCCGTTGAGCAGCGGGATGTCGCGGGTGGGATAGAACGGGTGGGCCAGCAGCAGGTTTTCCAGTGCCGCGCCGGTGGCGTGGCCGTGCTCGACCAGGCCGTCCACGCCGTAGCGCTGCAGCGAACGCTCGGCCAGCGCGGCGGCCAGCACCAGCCAACGGCGCTTGCCGTTGTGGGCCGGGCCTTCGGCCAGCACGTAGTCGATGTCCGCACCGAGGGACACCGCCAGCGAGGCCGGCAGCGTCCACGGGGTGGTGGTCCAGATCGGCACGGCCACCTCGACATCGGCCGGCAGGGTCGCGCCGAAGCGCGCGGCCAGCTGCGCCGAATCCCGCGCCACGTAGGCCACGTCGATCGCCGGCGAGGTCTTGTCCTGGTACTCGATCTCCGCCTCGGCCAGGGCCGAGCCGCAGTCGAAGCACCAGTGCACCGGCTTGGCGCCGCGCACGATGTGGCCGTTGGCGAACACCTTGGACAGCGCGCGGATCTCGTTGGCCTCGAAATCGAAGCTCAGCGTCTTGTACGGGTTGTCCCAATCGCCGATCACGCCCAGGCGCTTGAAGTCGCGGCGCTGCAGGTCGATCTGCTCTTCGGCGAATTCACGGCACTTCTGGCGGAACTGCTCGGCGTCGAGCTTGGTGCCGACCTTGCCCCACTTCTTCTCGACCGCGATCTCGATCGGCAGGCCATGGCAGTCCCAGCCCGGCACGTAGGGCGCGTCGAAGCCGGCCAGGTAGCGCGACTTGACGATGATGTCCTTGAGGATCTTGTTGACCGCATGGCCGAGGTGGATCTGGCCATTGGCATAGGGCGGGCCGTCGTGCAGCACGAACAGCGGGCGGCCCTGCGCGTTCTCGCGTAGGCGGGCGTACAGGCCCTCGTCTTCCCAGCGCGACAGAATGCCCGGCTCGCGCTTGGGCAGGTCGCCGCGCATCGGGAATTCGGTTGCCGGCAGATGAAGGGTGGCTTTGTAGTCCTGGCTCACGCAGTGGCTCGCAATCTGTGTTCGGAAAGGATGTGACGCGCCTGTTCGGCGTCACGGTGCATCTGGTCGGTCAACGCGGCCAGATCTTGGAACTTCTCTTCGTCGCGCAGCTTGGCGACGAATTCCACTTCGATGTGGCGACCGTACAGGTCGCCCTGGAAATCGAACAGGTGCGCTTCCAGCAACGGCTCCACGCCGTCCACGGTCGGGCGGGTGCCAAAGCTGGACACCGACGGCCACGGCTGGTCGAACACGCCGTGCACCCAGGTGGCATAGATGCCCGACAGCGCCGGCGTCTTCGGGAAGCGCAGGTTGGCGGTGGGGAAGCCGAGCGTGCGGCCGAGCTGGCGCCCGCGCACCACCCTGCCCCCGATGGAATACGGGCGGCCGAGCAGGTCGTTGGCGTGGGCGAAGTTGCCCTCGCGCAGCAGCTGGCGGATGCGGGTGCTGGAAATGCGCTCGCCGTGCAGGTCGATCGGTTCGATCTCGCCGGCGGCGAAGCCCAGCTGCGCGCCCATCGACTGCAGCAGGGCCAGGTCGCCGCGACGACGGTTGCCGAAGCAGAACGCCGGGCCGATCCAGACCTCGCGCGCGCCCAGGCGCTGCACCAGCAACTGCTGCACGAAGTCCTCGGCCTGCATCGCGGCCATGCGCGCATCGAAGCGCAGCAGGCCCACCGCATCCACGCCCAGCTCGCCGAGCATGGCGACCTTGTCGCGGGCCAGGGTCAAGCGCGGCGGCGGCTCGCCCTGCGCGAAGTACTCGCGCGGCAGCGGCTCGAATGCGACCGCCACGGCGGGCACGCCCAGGGCGCGCGCACGCGCCACCGCATGCCGCACCAGCGCACGATGGCCAAGGTGCAGGCCGTCGAATGCGCCGATGCATACCACGCTTCCGTGCGGGAACAAGGGCCCGCCTTCGATGCTTCTGAACAACCTGGTCATCAACTGGGAGTCCGGCCCACCAGGACCGATGCGTTGCAAGGAATAGCCATGAAGTATAGCCGGGGTGTCCACCAATCAATGCTCGCGCAGGTGGCGCGGGCGGAAACCCATCGCGACCAGGGCGACCAGGTAAGTCAGGCCGCCCCCCCCGACCAGCAGCGCCAAGTTGCCGATCCGGTGCCATTTGTCCATCTCGGTGAAGCCGGACATCCCGTACAGGAGGGCCAGCAGCACCGCCACCATCGCCGCGCAGGCCACGCCCAGGCGGGTCGCATAGCCGGCCCAGCCCGGCTTGGGCTGGTACACCCCGGTCTTGCCCAGCCAGTACCAGAGCAGGCCGAGGTTCAGGTAACTGGACAGCGCGCTGGCGATGCCCAGCGCCAGGTGCAGGCCGGGCTGCTTGCCCAGCGCCGCCCACACGCCCTGCGCCTTCAGGGCCTCGGGCACCATCACGTGGTAGAGCACGGCCAGTAGCGCGAAGTTGAAGACCATGTTGGCCACCAGCGCAATCAGGCCGGCACGGACCGGGGTGCGGGTGTCCTGGCGCGCGTAGAAGGCCGGCAGCACCACCTTCAGCAGCGCGAAGGCCGGCAGGGCGAAGCTCAACCCGTACACGGACAGGGCCGTCATGCGGGTGTCGAAGGCGGTGAACTCGCCATGCTGGAACACCGTGGCGATCAGCGGCTCGGCCAGCAGCATCAGCCCGAGCATCGCCGGCACCGCGATCAGCAGGGTCGTGCGCAGGCCCCAGTCCAGGGCGCTGGAGAAGCCGGCCTTGTCGGTACTGACGTGGTGGCGGGCCAGCGCCGGCAGGATCACCGTCCCCAGCGCCACCCCGAACACGCCCAGCGGCAGTTCCAGGAAGCGGTCGGCCAGCGACAGCCAGGACTGCGAGCCGTCGATCAGCTTGGCGGCGATCACCGTGTCCAGCAGCAGGTTGATCTGCGCCACCGAGGAACCGAACAGGGTCGGCACCATCAGGGTGAGCACCTTGCGCACGCCCGGGTGCCGCCAGCCCCAGCGCGGCAGGGTGAGCAGGTTGATGCCCTTCAGCGAGGGCAACTGGAACAACAGCTGCAGCAGGCCGGCGGCCAGCACCGCCCAGCCCAGCGCCAGGATCTGCTTCTCCGGGGTGCCGCCCAGCCGCGGCGCCAGCCACAGTGCGCCGGCGATCATGCACAGGTTGAGGATGACCGGGGTCAGCGCCGGCATCGCGAACCGCTGGAAGCTGTTCAGTGCGCCGCCCGCCAGCGCGGTCAGCGAGACGAACAGCAGGAACGGGAAGGTCAGCCGGAACAGGTCCACCAGCAGCCCGTGCTTGGCCGGGTCGGTGTCCACCCCGCTGGCGAACAGCGTGGCCAGCTGCGGGGCGAAGATCAGCGCCAGCGCGGTGACCAGCAGCAGCACCCCGCCCAGCGTGCCGGCGACGCGCGACATCAGTTCGCGCAGTTCGGCGTGCGAGCGGGTTTCCTTCACCTCCGTGAATACCGGCACGAAGGCGGTGGCGAACGAGCCCTCCGCGAACAGCCGGCGCAGGAAATTGGGCACCCGGAACGCGACCCAGAAGGCGTCGGTCACCGCATTGGTGCCGAACGTGGTGGTGATGACCAGGTCGCGGACCAGGCCCAGCACCCGCGAAATCATGGTCATGCTGCTGAAAGACAGCAGGCCCCGCAACATCCTTGGTGAACTCACCCGTGTTCCCTCTTGACAATTGACTTGACGTACATTTTTCGAGCCATCATACTTTCCAGCTTGCTGTTCCCATTACACCGATTTTTCAGGAAACCACCACTGTGGCCAATATCAAGTCCGCCAAGAAGCGCGCCAAGCAGACCGTCGTGCGCAACGCGCGCAATACGGCTCAGCGTTCGATGCTGCGCACCGCTGTCAAGAAGGTGATCAAGGCTCTGGATGCCAATGACGCCGCCGGCGCCGAGGCAGCCTTCGCTGTTGCCCAGCCGATCCTCGACCGTTTCAGCTCGCGTGGTCTGATCCACAAGAACAAGGCTGCTCGCCACAAGAGCCGCCTGACCGCGCGCATCAAGGCCATCAAGGCCGCCTGATCCGGCGCTGCGGGTGTCGTAGAGCCACGCCAAGCGTGGCTTCGACCCAGCCGCAGGAAAAGACCCGGCTCCGGCCGGGTTTTTTGTTGCCCGCCATTCCAGGCCGACGCGCACAGCTGGCAGCCGCCGCGCCTGGCGCGACCCCGCCCCGGCGGCACCACAGAAAAACCCGGCCGCAGCCGGGTTTTTCAGGGGCGCGCGGGTGCGCTCAGTACGCATCGCGCGCTTGCGCCTCATCTTCCTTCTGGCGGTCGAAGAAGGCCATGATGTTGGTCATGATCGGCCAGGTGCCTTCGCGGCCCAGCGCCGAGACCAGGTACCACGGCTGGGTCCAGCCCAGCTCGGCGACGATCTTCTCGGCGGCCACCTTGGCCTCGTCCTCGAACATCAGGTCGGCCTTGTTCAGCACCAGCCAGCGCGGCTTGTCCAGCAGCTCCGGGTCATGCTTCTCCAGCTCGCGCTCGATCGCACGCACCTGCTCGATCGGCGACACGCCGTCCACGCCACCTTCCATCGGGGAGATATCCACGAGGTGCAGCAGCAGGCGGGTGCGCTGCAGGTGGCGCAGGAACTGCGCGCCCAGGCCGGCACCGTCGGCGGCACCTTCGATCAGGCCGGGAATGTCGGCGATGACGAAGCTGCGGTAATTCTCGACACGCACCACGCCCAGGTTCGGGTACAGGGTGGTGAAGGGGTAATCGGCCACTTTCGGGGTGGCGGCGGACACGGCACGGATCAGGGTGCTCTTGCCGGCATTGGGGAAGCCCAGCAGGCCCACGTCGGCCAGCAGCTTCAACTCCAGCTTGAGCAGGCGCTCTTCACCCTCTTCGCCGGGCAGCGCCTGGCGCGGCGAGCGGTTGGTGGAGCTCTTGAAGTGCATGTTGCCCAGGCCGCCGCGGCCGCCCTTGGCCACCAGCAGGCGATCGTCGTGCTGGGTCAGGTCGCCGATGACTTCATCGGTGGCCACGTTCATCACCACGGTGCCGACCGGCACGGTGATGACCAGGTCTTCGCCGCCCTTGCCGTACGCCTGCCGGCCCATGCCGTTCTCGCCGCGCTGCGCCTTGAAGATGCGCTCGTGGCGGAAGTCGACCAGGGTGTTCAGGTTGGCATCGGCGCGGATCCACACGTTGCCGCCATTGCCGCCATCGCCACCGTCCGGGCCGCCCAGCGGAATGAACTTCTCGCGACGGAAACCGACGCAGCCGTTGCCGCCATTGCCGGCGGTGACCTGGATTTCTGCTTCGTCTACAAGTTTCATGATTCTGGATGCCAACTGGAGGCGGCAGGCAGCGGATGCGCCCGACCGCAGAGTCTAACGTCCCCGGTACGATCCGTGGACGGCGGCGGGAAGGATCCCCGCGCATGGTCGAACAAAAACAAAAAACAAAAACCCCGCCGAAGCGGGGCTTTCGTCAGCGGCCCCACGCGCTAGGCGTGGGCGCCTGCGTATCGCGAAGATCAGGCTTCGGCGACGACGCTGACGGTACGACGCTTCTTCGGGCCCTTGACCGAGAACTCCACCTTGCCGTCGACGAGCGCGAACAGGGTGTGGTCACGACCGAGGCCAACGCCGGTACCCGGGTGGAACTGGGTGCCGCGCTGACGCACGATGATGTTGCCGGCATCGATGGCCTGGCCACCGAAGATCTTGACGCCGAGGTACTTCGGGTTGGAGTCGCGACCGTTGCGCGATGAGCCTACGCCCTTTTTATGTGCCATGACTGGTCTCCTTGATTACTTGCTGCCACCGGCGATGCCGGTGATCTCGATTTCGGTGTAGTACTGACGGTGACCCTGGCGCTTCATGTGGTGCTTGCGGCGACGGAACTTGATGATCCGGACCTTGTCAGCACGACCCTGGGACACGACCTTGGCGGTGACCGAAGCGCCGCTCAGCGCGTCGCCGATCTTGATACCGTCGCTGTCGCCCAGCATCAGGATGGTGTCGAACGTGATCTCGTTGCCAACGTCGGCTTCGAGCTTTTCGACGCGGAGCGTTTCGCCCTGCGCCACGCGGTATTGCTTACCGCCGGTTACCAGTACTGCGTACATGACCAGACTTCCTCTGTAGTTATTGTGGTCTATGGACTGCCGCCATCGAGGGCGGACAGAAGCGGGATTTTAATGACTGGGGCCGGGTCGGGTCAAGTCACCCCCCACTCTGGCCAGTCCGGGGCTGAATCCCGTTCAGGTACGGCCCCTCCGGGTCTCAAAAGGTGAGACACAGGGCTGGCAAAGTCGCCGATTGCCCCCAAATCCCAAGCTCGGTAGGCTGACCGATTGCCGTTTCCGATTGCCCCACCCGCTTGCCGGCTCCCAGAGCCGAAGCCCCACAACGGATCCCCCATGGCGATGGATTTCATCCGCATCCGCGGCGCGCGGACGCACAACCTCAAGAACATCGATCTCGACCTGCCCCGCGACAAGCTCATTGTCATCACCGGCCTGTCCGGCTCGGGCAAGTCCTCGCTGGCCTTCGACACCATCTACGCCGAAGGCCAGCGCCGGTACGTGGAGTCGCTGTCGGCCTATGCCCGGCAGTTCCTCAGCGTGATGGAAAAGCCGGACCTGGACCACATCGAGGGCCTGTCCCCGGCCATCTCGATCGAGCAGAAGTCGACCTCGCACAACCCGCGTTCCACCGTGGGCACGATCACCGAGATCTACGACTACCTGCGCCTGCTGTACGCCCGCGTCGGCAGCCCGCGCTGCCCCGACCACGGCTACCCGCTGGAGGCGCAGACGGTCAGCCAGATGGTCGACCACGTGCTCACGCTGGACCCGGAACAGCGCTACATGCTGTTGGCCCCGGTCATCCGCGAACGCAAGGGCGAACATGCCCAGGTGTTCGACCAGCTGCGCGCGCAGGGCTTCGTGCGCGTGCGCGTGGACGGCACCCTGCATGAAATCGACGCGGTACCGCCGCTGGCGCTGCGCCAGAAGCACACCATCGAGGCGGTGATCGACCGCTTCCGGCCGCGCGAAGACATCAAGCAGCGCCTGGCCGAGAGTTTCGAGACCGCGCTGAAGCTCGGCGACGGCATGGTCTCGGTGCAGTCGCTGGACGTGGAGGATGCGCCCGCGCACCTGTTCTCGTCCAAGTACAGCTGCCCGGTGTGCGATTACTCGCTGCCCGAGCTGGAGCCGCGCCTGTTCTCGTTCAACTCGCCGGTCGGCGCCTGCCCGGGCTGCGATGGCCTCGGCATGGCCGAGTTCTTCGATCCCTCGCGCGTGGTGGTGCACCCGGAACTGTCGCTGTCGGCCGGTGCCGTGCGCGGCTGGGACCGCCGCAACGCCTACTACTTCCAGCTGATCGCTTCGCTGGCCAAGCACTACAAGTTCGACGTGGACGCGGCGTGGCAGAGCCTGCCCGACGATGTGCGCCAGGCGGTGCTGTACGGCAGCGGCGAGGAGACGATCACCTTCACCTACTTCACCGAGGCCGGCGGCCGCACCCAGCGCAAGCATCGCTTCGAGGGCATCATTCCGAACCTGGAGCGCCGCTACAAGGAGACCGAATCCTCGGCGGTGCGCGAGGAGCTGGCCAAGTACATCAGCGAGCGCAACTGCCCCGAGTGCAACGGCCAGCGCCTGAACAGGGCCGCGCGCAACGTCTTCGTCGCCGACCGTGCGCTGCCGGAACTGGTGGTGCTGCCGATCGACGACGCGCTGAAGTTCTTCAGCGAGATGACCCTGCCCGGCTGGCGCGGCGAGATCGCCGGCAAGATCGTCAAGGAAATCGGCGAGCGGCTGGGCTTCCTGGTGGACGTGGGCCTGGATTACCTCACCCTGGAGCGCAAGGCCGACACCCTCTCCGGTGGCGAAGCCCAGCGCATCCGGCTGGCGTCGCAGATCGGCGCCGGCCTGGTCGGGGTGATGTACGTGCTCGACGAGCCGTCCATCGGCCTGCACCAGCGCGACAACGAACGCCTGCTCGGCACCCTCACCCGCCTGCGTGACCTGGGCAACACGGTGATCGTGGTCGAGCATGACGAAGATGCGATCCGCCTGGCCGACTACGTGCTGGACATCGGTCCGGGCGCGGGCGTGCATGGCGGCGAAATCGTCGGCCAGGGCACCCTGCAGGACATCCTGGATTCGCCACGTTCGCTGACCGGCCAGTACCTGTCGGGCAAGCGTGCCATCGAGATCCCGGCGCGCCGGCACACGCCCAACCCGAAGATGACCCTGCACCTGCGCGGTGCCAGCGGCAACAACCTCAAGGGCGTGGACCTGGACATTCCGTCGGGGCTGCTGACCTGCATCACCGGCGTGTCCGGCTCGGGCAAGTCGACCCTGATCAACGACACCCTGTTCTCGCTGGCCGCCAACGAGATCAACGGCTCCTCGCACCCGATCGCGCCGTACAAGGAGGTCGAGGGCCTGGACCTGTTCGACAAGGTGGTGGACATCGACCAGTCGCCGATCGGTCGCACGCCACGCTCCAACCCGGCCACCTATACCGGCCTGTTCACGCCGTTGCGCGAGCTGTACGCACAGGTGCCCGAAGCGCGTGCGCGGGGTTATTCGCCGGGGCGCTTCAGCTTCAACGTGCGCGGCGGCCGTTGCGAAGCGTGCCAGGGCGATGGCCTGATCAAGGTGGAGATGCACTTCCTGCCGGACGTGTACGTGCCCTGCGATGTCTGCCACGGCAAGCGCTACAACCGCGAAACGCTGGAGATCCTGTACAAGGGCTACAACATCAACGACGTGCTGCAGATGACCGTCGAAGATGCGCTGAAGCTGTTCGAGCCGGTGCCCAGCATCGCGCGCAAGCTGGAAACGCTGGTCGACGTGGGCCTGAGCTACATCAAGCTGGGCCAGAGCGCGACCACGCTGTCCGGCGGTGAAGCGCAGCGCGTGAAGCTGTCCAAGGAGCTGTCGCGTCGCGATACCGGCCGCACCCTGTACATCCTGGACGAGCCGACCACCGGCCTGCATTTCCATGACATCGAGGCGCTGCTTGGCGTGCTGCACAAGCTGCGCGACGAGGGCAACACGGTGGTGGTGATCGAGCACAACCTGGACGTGATCAAGACCGCCGACTGGATCGTCGATCTGGGTCCGGAAGGCGGCCACCGCGGTGGCACCATCCTCGTCACCGGCACGCCGGAAGACGTGGCGGCCTGCCCGACCTCGTACACCGGCCAGTTCCTGGCCAAGATGCTGCCCTCCACCCGCGCCCGCCCGGAGCGCCCGGCCGCGACCGCCAACAAGCCGGACGCACGACCGCCGCGCAAGGCCAAGCCGGAGAAGCCGGCCAAGAAGGCGGCCGCCGCCAAGACCACCGGCAAGGCCAGCAAGACCAGCCCGGCCAGCAAGAAGAAGAAGGACGCCTGATGAGTAGCGAACACAAGATCCTCGCCCGCGTGCCGATCAGCGTGCGCTGGCGCGACATGGACAGCATGGGCCACGTCAACAACGCCAAGTACATTTCCTACCTGGAAGAAGCGCGCGTGCGCTGGATGCTGGGCGTGGACGGCGTGTCGATGACCGACCGCATCGCGCCGGTGGTGGCGGCGACCAACGTCAACTACCGCCTGCCGATCGTGTGGCCCAACGACATCGTGGTGGAGCTGTTCGTCGAACGGCTGGGCAACAGCAGCGTGACCATCGGCCACCGCATCATGGACCAGAACGACGACGCCACGCTGTACTCGGACGGCAACGTCGTGGTGGTGTGGATGGATACGCAGACCGGCAAGAGCGCGCCGTTGCCGGAGGCGATCCGCACCGCGTCAAGCTAAGGGGTCGTGCCGGCCAACGGCCGGCAGCTCCATCGCATCGGATGGATGTGCGTGGTTGCCGGCCAACGGCCGGCAGCTCCATCGCATCGGATGGATGTGCGTGGTTGCCGGCCAACGGCCGGCAGCTCCATCGCATCGGATAGATGTGCGTGGTTGCCGGCCAACGGCCGGCACTACAGCCGCCAGTAGTTCAAAGGACTGCCATGTTCCACCAGACTGACATCCGCACACGTCTTCCGGGAATGACGCCGTTCCCCGCCGACGTTTTTCCCCAGGAGCAACCGTGGCTGGCGCAGCACCTGCTGCCGCTGATCGGCATCGATCTGGGGATCCTGCGGCCGGAACTGGCCGGCACCGTGGCCACGATGCTGTGCCCGATCGAGCCGTATGAAGGCTGCATCGGCGAAGAGACCGAAGAACACCACAACGCGTTCACCGGCACCAACTGGATCGCATTCGAACTGACCACCGACAACCGCATGCGCTTCCTCGGCGACGCGGGCTACTTCATCGGCGACCAGGTCCAGGACAGCGACGCGGTGGAGCACATCGCCGAGATGCGCGACAGTTACGCCAAGGCACACGCCTATTTCCAGACCCACGGCCGCCTGGCCAGCTATTCGCGCTATGGCGATGGCGAGCCGGGCGAGCAGGCGTACCTGGACAGGCTTGGCGGGCAGATTTCCGGCGGCAACTGGACCGAGACCGCGGCGATCCCGACGGCCTTCGAGATCGCACTGGACCCGGCGATGTACGACCGCGACCGGCCTGACGATGCCGAGAACGTGCGCATCACCCGCGACGGCAAGCCGTTCTTCGCGGTCGCCGAAGTAGCGGGTTACAACTGGTGCGCGGCGGGCGCCGATGCCATCGTGATGCTGTACGAACCTGAGAGCCGCACGGTGCTGTTCTCCTACGACTGGACATGACCGCACGCGTCCCGGGCATGCAAGGCAGCCGAGCATGGCTCGGCGCTACCCGATGCAGCGCGTGAGGCGCATGACCGGCAACGCATGACGGTCGCGCCTCGCGATGCCCTCGGCGCTACCGATGGTGAAGCGCGAAGGCCACTCGACACGTGATACCCACCGGTAGTGCCGAGCCATGCTCGGCACCTCCCGCCGACGCCCGCTCAGCGCGGCGCATCGCTACGCACCATCAACTGCCCATCCACCTTGCGGCCGTCTTCCAGGCTCAAGCGCAGCGGCACCTGCCCGCCCTTCGCGAGCGGCACCTCCGGTTGCATCAGCATCAGGTGCAGGCCACCGGGTTTCAGCTCGACCGTGGCGCCGGCCGCAATCGGCAGCCGCTCCACTTCGCGCATGCGGCTGATGCCCTCCACCAGCGTCGTTTCATGCAGCGACACGTCTCCGAACGCCTTGCTGCCGGCGCCAACCACCACCACCGCCGTGCGGCAGTCGTTGCGGATCTTCCCGTAGCCGGCCGCCATCGGCATCGCCCCCGGCGGCAGCCGTATCCAGCCCTCGTGCACCGACACGCAGGCTGGTTCGGCCGCCATGGCCGATGTTGCGAACGCACACAGGCCCAACAATACGCCCGCGAATGGTTTGGTTATCATCGCCTCAGTTCCCTGTCCGCAACGAGATCGCAGCATGACGACGCTTATCGAGGTGATCAACCATGGCCCCATCCGCGAACTGCGGCTGGCGCGCCCGCCGGTCAACGCACTGGACACCGAGCTGTGCCGCCACCTGATCCACGCGATCAACCAGGCCATGGCCGATGACGCGCACGGCATCGTGCTGTCGGGCAGCGAGCGCATCTTCAGCGCCGGCATGGACGTGCCGCACCTGCTCGGCCATGGCGGGGACAAACACAAGCTGCTCGACAGCTGGCAGGCCTTCTTCGGCGCCGTGCGTACCCTGGCCGAATGCCGCGTGCCGGTGGTGGCTGCGCTGACCGGGCATGCCCCGGCCGGTGGCTGCGTGCTGGCGCTGTGCTGCGATTACCGGATCCTGGCGCGCAGCCCGGACCCCGCCCAGCCGACCGTGATCGGCCTGAACGAGGTCCAGGTGGGCCTGGTGGCTCCCGAAGGCATCCAGCGCCTGATGCGCCGCGTGGTCGGCCACCACCGTGCCACCCAGTTGCTGGTAGGCGGGGAGATGGTGCCGGCCGAGCGTGCGCTGGAGATCGGGCTGGTGGACGAACTGGCCGACGCCGCCCAGGTGGTGCCGCGCGCGGTGGCGTGGCTGCAGCGCCTGCTCAAGCTGCCCCGCCAGCCGATGCTGCTGACCCGCGCGATCGCCCGCGCCGACCTGCACGACGCCCTGCACGCCGACCTGATCCAGCTCGACCGCTTCGTCGACGCCTGGTACGCCCCGGACGCCCAGCAGGCGCTGCACACGCTGGCGGCCAGGCTCGGCAAGGCCTGAACCCGGTCGTGCCGGCCCGTGGCCGGCGACCACGCCGCCGCCAATCACGCGCTGCAGCGTGGCGCGCACCTGCGTGGCGCACGCCCGCCGGGTCAGGGGGCGACCGCGAAGCAGCGGGGCTTGCATGGCAATGGAGGGCCCTGCGGTGGCGTAGCGGCCCGTGGGGGCGGCAGCGCCAATGCACTGCCGTCATGCGGCCCTGGGCCGGCACTACCCTATAATTTGCATCCGCCCACCCCAGGTTGCTTCCCTTGTCCGACACGCACGAACCCGTCGTCTCCGAGCTGATCGACCTGCTCACGCTCGAACGCCTGGAAGACAACCTGTTCCGCGGCCAGAGCCGCGACATCGGGACCAAGTACGTGTTTGGCGGCCAGGTGCTGGGCCAGGCGCTGTCGGCGGCGCAGGCCACCGTGGACAACGGTCGCCACGTGCATTCGCTGCATGCCTACTTCCTGCGCGCCGGCAACATCGACCACCCGATCGTCTACGACGTGGACCGCACCCGCGATGGCGGCAGTTTCTCGGTGCGCCGGGTCACCGCGATCCAGCACGGCAAGGTGATCTTCTTCTGCGCGGCCTCCTTCCAGCAGGCCGAGAGCGGTGCCGAACACCAGCACAAGATGCCCGAGGTGCCGCAGCCGGAAGACATCGAACCCAACCGCCCGCTGCCGCCGGAGGTGCTCGAGCGGCTGCCGATCAAGGTACAGCGCTGGCTGTCGCGGGGCGGCCCGTTCGAGTTCCGCCACGTGTACCCGCGCGATGAGCTCAACCCGCCCAAGCGCCCGCCCTACCACCAGGTCTGGCTGCGCCTGAACGAGACCGTGGGCGATGCGCCCGAGCTGCACCAGGCGCTGCTCGCCTACGCCTCGGACTTCCACCTGCTCGGCACTGCCACCTTCCCGCACGGCATCAGCTACTACCAGCCGCACGTGCAGATGGCTTCGCTCGACCATGCGATCTGGTTCCACCGCCCGTTCCGCGCCGACGACTGGCTGCTCTACTCGCTGGACAGCCCCAGCGCGCAGGATTCACGCGGCCTGGCGCGCGGCCAGTTCTTCACCCGCGACGGCCTGCTGGTGGCCAGCACCGCGCAGGAAGGCCTGATCCGCGTGGTGCCCGACAGCGACGCGGCCGCCGCCGTACCGGCCAAGGACTGACATGAGACAGATTTTCAGCAGCCAGCGCGTGGAAACCGTGGAAGGCGTGGCCACGCTGCTGCGCGATGCCGGCATCGACGTGCGCATCACCAATGGTCGCTCGTACCACAGCAAGCGCGGCAGCCAGTTCAGCTACCTGGACACCAGCAAGGCCACTACCCACCCCACCCTGTGGGTAGTGCACGCCGATGACCAGCCACGCGCGCGCGAGATCCTGCGCGACGCGCGCCTGCTGGAAACCACCCGCCGCGACCACCCCACCGCCGAGTTCGCCTTCCGCGACCAGGTGGGCGAGGTGGCCCCGCGCCGCAACTGGGCCTGGCGGATCCGCATCGGCCTGCTGCTGGTGATCGCCGCGGTGGCGATGGTGGTGGTCCTGCGCCACCGCGCCGCGCCCACCGTGGCCCCGGCCCCGACGGCGCAGCCCGCCCCTGCCGCCGCCCCGGCCCAGCCGGCCCCGCCGGAAGACGACGAGGTCCGGGTCAGGATCCAACCGGCCAGGTAACCGGTCGGGCCGGCCGTTGGCCGGCTCCCCGCGCCGCCCGATCCCGATTGGAATCGGGCAGCGCCGGCCGAGCACCGGCACTCGGTCGGGTGCCCTCCGGTCACATTCGCCGCGGCACCTCGTCATACTCGGACCATCGCCGGGGACGACACCATGACGCTGCTGCTGACCACCACGCTGGAACGCGAACTGCCGGCCGCCGCCGGCGGCTGCACGCAGTCCTATGGGCGCATCGTGCTGGCCTGCCAGAACACCGTCACCGCGATCGCGCTGGCGATCACCCGCGACGTACAGGCCAGCGAGGACATCGCCCAGGAAGCCTTCATCAAGGCGTGGCAGCAGCTCAACCAGTTGCACAACCCGTCCAGCTTCCTGCCCTGGCTGCGCCAGATCACCCGCAACCTGGCCCGCGACTGGCTGCGCGCCAACCGTGGCCGGCCGCTGTCCGGCGAAGCGGCCGAGATCGCCATCAGCATGGCCGCCGACCCCGGCCCGAGCGCGCCGGACCACCTGCAGCGGGTGGAAGAGGAACTGGCGGCCGAAGAGATCATCTCGGCCCTGCCCGAGGACGCCCGCGAGACGCTGCTGCTGTACTACCGCGAAGGCCAGCGCTCGCAGCAGGTGGCCGACCTGCTGGGGCTCAGCGATGCGGCGGTGCGCAAGCGGCTGTCGCGCGCCCGCGCCAGCGTGCGTGAGGAAATGCTGCGCCGCTTCGGCGAGTTCGCGCGCAGCAGCGCGCCCGGTGCGGCCTTCGCCACCACGGTCGCCTCGATGGTGATCCTGGCCGCGCCCGGCACCGCCAGCGCGGCCATCCTGCTCGGCACCGGGCTGGGCACCGGCAAGCTCGGCCTGGGCGGGGCCAGCGTCTCCGGGGGCGCGGCAATGGGCTCGCTGAGCGCAGCGGCCAGCCAGAGCCACCTGATCAGCGCCGATTTCGCCTGGGGCGCAGTCCTCGGCGGGCTGGTCGGCGGGGTGCTCGGCAGCTACCTGGGCGGCCGTTATCTGCTGTCCTACGCCGAGACTCCGGGCGAACAGGCGGCGATCCGCCGCTTCGTGCACTACAGCACTTTCACCGCGATGGTGGTCTGCATGACCGTGCTGGGGCTGAGCGTGCTGCAGGCGGCCTGGTACTGGCCGCTGGCCGCCCTGGCACTCGGCCTGGGCGTGGTGAACTACCAGTGCCTGGTGCCGCTGCAGCGGATCATGGCGCCGATGATCGCCCGCGATGCGGCCCGCCACGGTCGCAGCGGGCCGAACTGGAAGTACCGGTCGCTGTATGGCCGGGAAGCGCTGTGGGGCGTGAACGTGTTGCTGGTGGGCGTGATCGCGTGGTCGCTGGTGCGCAGCGGGCGGATCTGAAAACGCAACGGCGCCGGTCCATGACCGGCGCCGTGTGCGGATGTTGCCCGGCAACGCTTACTTGGCGGCCGGTGCCTTCGGCGGCATCGGCGGCTTGCCGTCGCGGTGCTTGCCGTCGCGATGTTCGCCGCGCGGCCCGGCGAACGGCCCCTTGGCGGCGTCGAACTCGGCCTTGCTCAGCTGGCCGTCCTTGTTGGTGTCGGCCGCGGCAAACCAGGCATCACGATGCTGCTTCATGCCCAGCTCGCGGTCGGCCTTGTCCAGGTATCCATCCTTGTTGACGTCCATCCGGTCGAAGCGCGCAGCCAGGCGCGGGTCGGCCTTGGCTTCCTCGCGGCTGATGCGGCCATCCTTGTTGGTGTCCAGCCTGGCCATCATGCCGCCACGGCCATCCGGGCCACGGCCATGCCGCTTGCCGTGCCAGCGCGGCAGTTCATCGCGCGAGAGCTTGCCGTCCTTGTTCGCGTCCAGCGTGTCGAACTGTCCGGCCAGGCGCGGCGCCTTGGCCGCTTCGGCGCGGTCGATGAAACCATCACCATTGGTGTCGAGCTTGGCGCGGGCCGGCGTGTCGGCGGGGGTCGGCGCATCGGCGGCGACGGCCAGGCCGGCAGCGCCGGTGGACAGCAGCAGGGCCAGCAGCAGAAGGGGTTTGCGATTGCGCATGGATCACTCCGGTTCGTAGGGTTTCGGCGTGCGGTGCGTGGCACCCACACCGGTAACAACGCGTGGGCAGCGATGGCGTTGACAACCGGGCCGGACATATTCATCTGGCGGACAGTCGCGCCCCCTGCGACGTCGCGGCGCTATGCTGGGCACATGGCGATACACGGCGACCGCGACGACGAGCTGCGACTGTTCCAGACCGGCGACCACCCCTGTGGTTACTGGCCGGAACGGGCCGCGCGCGACCTGGTGCTCGATCCCCAGGACGCGCGCCTGGGCACCCTCTACCCGATGGCGCTGAGCTGGGGGTTCCGCCGCTCCGGCGACCTGGTCTACCGGCCGCACTGTGCCAACTGCCACGCCTGCGTGTCGGTGCGCATCCCGGTGGCGCGCTTCGCCCCGGATCGCAGCCAGCGCCGCTGCCTGGCCCGCAACGCGGACCTGGAGGTGCGGATCGTGGCGGCCGAGCAGACCGAGGAACAGTTCGCGCTGTACCACCGCTACCTCACCCACCGGCATGCCCAGGGCGGCATGGACGAACACGGCCCGCACGAGTTCGACCAGTTCCTGATCGGGCAATGGGCGCAGGGCCGCTTCATGGAGCTGCGCGCCCCCGGCCAGCCCGGCCGGCGTGGCGACCTGCTCGGGGTGGCGGTCACCGACGTCACCCCGCAGGGGCTGTCGGCGGTCTACACCTTCTTCGACCCCGACCACGCCCACCGCAGCCTGGGCACCTTCGCGATCCTGCAGCAGATCGCCTGGGCCCGGCGCGAACAACTGCCGCACCTGTACCTGGGATACTGGATCCGCGACCACCGCAAGATGGACTACAAGCGCCGCTTCCGCCCGCTGGAGGCCTACGACGGGCGCCGCTGGCACGCATTCGACGATGCCCTGGACGGGCGCTGACCCAGCATTGCAATGCGTCCGGGTGCAAAATAGGCCGATGAAAGCCCACTCCCTGATCCTTGCCCTGGCCCTGCTCTGCAGCGCCTGCGCCCAGACCCCCGCCAAGACCGCCGCCATGCCGGACGCCGCCCCCGCACCGCTGCGGATCGCCACCTACAACACCTCGCTGTACAACGACGAGACCGGCGGGCTGATCGCCGAGCTGGAAGGCGACAGCGCGCACGCGCGCAAGATCGCCGCGGTGCTGCAGCAGGTCCGCCCGGACCTGGTGCTGCTCAACGAGTTCGACTACGACGACGCGCATCGCGCCGCCGACCTGTTCCAGCAGCGCTACCTGGAAACCGCCCAGCCCGGCGGCGGCGAGCCGCTGCATTACGCCTACCGCTACCTGGCCCCGGTCAACACCGGCGTGCAGAGCGGGCTGGACCTGGACAACAACGGCCAGGTCGGCGGCGACGGTCGCGCGCGCGGCAACGATGCCTGGGGCTACGGCCTGCACCCGGGCCAGTACGGCATGCTGGTGCTGTCGCGCTACCCGATCGATGCGGCCAAGGTGCGCAGCTTCCAGCTGCTCAAGTGGAGCGCGATGCCCGGCGCGCTGCGTCCGATCGACCCGCGCACCGGCAAATCGTTCTACACCGACCACGTCTGGTCGCAGTTGCGCCTGTCGTCCAAGTCGCATTGGGACGTGCCGGTGACGACGCCCAACGGCGTGGTGCATGCGCTGGTATCCCACCCCACCCCGCCGGTCTTCGACGGCCCGGAGAAGCGCAACGCGGCGCGCAACCACGACGAACTGCGGGTGTGGCAGGACTACCTGTCGGCCAGCAGCGCGCCATGGCTGTGCGATGACCGTGGCCAGTGCGGCGGCCTGCCGCAGGACGCGCGCTTCGTGATCCTGGGTGACCTCAACAACGATCCGGCCGATGGCGACGGCCGCCATGAAGCGATCGTGGAATTGCTCGAAAACCCGCGCGTGCTGCGCTACCCCACCCCGCGCAGCGTCGGCGCCGAGCAGAGCAGCCTGGCGTACGCGGAAAAAGGCATCGTGCGCAAGGGCGCCCCCTTCCATGCCACCGGCGACTTCGGCCCGAAGGCCGGCACGATGCGGCTGGACTACGTGTTGCCGTCGGTCGGTTTCAGCTATGTCGGCAGCGGTGTGTTCTGGCCCGACAACACCAGCCCGGAAGCGAAGATCGCCGACGGCAGCGACCATCACCTGGTGTGGGTGGACGTGAAGTAAGCCACGCGACCGTGGTCAAGGAAACGGCGGGCACTGCCCGCCGTTTCCATGTCTGCGCGGTGTCGCCGACCCGGCGAGGCGCCCGGATCAGGCGCGCAATTCGATCCCGATCGCCTCGGCCGCCTCACGTGCGATGGTCCGCGCCTGCGCGATGTCGGCGCCGCGCGCCAGGGTGACGCCGACGCGGCGATGCCCATGCACGCTCGGCTTGCCGAACAGGCGCAACGCCGAGTCCGGGTGCACCAGCGCGTCGGCGATGTTGCTGAAGAACGGGACGCCTTCGCCATGCGCGAGCATCGCGCACGAGGCCGACGGGCCGTTCTGGCGGATCAACGGGATCGGCAGGCCGAGGATGGCCCGCGCATGCAGCGCGAATTCGCTCAGCTCCTGCGAGGCCAGCGTGACCAGGCCGGTATCGTGCGGACGCGGCGAGACTTCGCTGAACCACACCTCGTCGCCCTTCACGAACAGCTCCACGCCGAACAGGCCCCAGCCGCCGAGGTCGTCGGTGATCGCCTGCGAGATCTCCTCGGCCCGCGCCAGCGCACGCGGCGACATCGGCTGCGGCTGCCAGCTCTCGCGGTAGTCCCCGTCCTTCTGCCAATGCCCGATCGGCGCGCAGAACGACGTGCCGGCGGCGTGGCGCACGGTCAGCAGGGTGATTTCGTACTCGAAGTCGATGAAGCCTTCGACGATGCAGCGGCCGGCCCCGGCGCGCCCGCCGGTCTGCGCGTATGCCCAGGCCGGGGCGATGTCGTCCTCGCTGCGCAGCGTGCTCTGGCCCTTGCCCGAGGAGGACATCACCGGCTTGACCACGCACGGCAGGCCGATGGCGGCCACGGCGGCGCGGTACTCCGCCTCGGTGTCCACGAAGCGGTACGGCGAGGTGGGCAGGCCCAAGGTTTCGGCGGCCAGGCGGCGGATGCCTTCGCGGTCCATGGTCAGCCGCGCCGCGCGCGCGGTAGGCACCACGCGCAGGCCGGTTTCCTGCTCCAGCTGGACCAGGGTCTCGGTGTGGATGGCCTCGATCTCCGGCACCACCAGATGCGGCTGCTCCTGGGCGATCAGCGCACGCAGCGCCATCGCATCGAGCATGTCGACCACGTGCGCGCGATGCGCGACCTGCATGGCCGGCGCGTCGGCATAGCGGTCGGCGGCGATGACCTCCACGCCCAGGCGCTGCAGCTCGATGGCGACCTCCTTGCCCAGTTCGCCCGAGCCCAGCAGCAGGACGCGGGTGGCGGAGGGAGACAGCGGCGTGCCGAGCGTGGTCATGGGGATTCCGGGGCGTCAGGGGCGGGAGGGCATTTTACGGCCTGCCGGCCCCCGCCCGGCCATCCGCTTGCAACCTGATATCAATTTGATATCTTTCGATGACATAACCCCAAGGACGCCCCGCCATGAAAGAGAAGCCCATCCGCTCGCTGTCCGGCCTGCCGTTCCTGCTGCTGGTGCTAGCCCTGACCGCGCTGGCGATCTGGCTGTTCGTGGCCGGGGTGCAGCGCGGCGACCCCAACCTGGCGCTGATCCTGGGCGGCCTGCTGCTGGCGGCGGTGGCCCTGCTCAGCCTGACCGGCCTGTACACCGTGCAGCCCAACCAGGCCGCCGTACTCAGCCTGTTCGGCAAGTACGTGGGCACGGTCAAGGACAACGGCCTGCGCTGGAACAACCCGTTCTTCAACAAGAAGAAGGTCAGCCAGCGCGTGCGCAACTTCGAAAGCGGCAAGCTCAAGGTCAACGAGCTGGACGGCAGCCCGATCGAGATCGCCGCGGTGATCGTGTGGCAGGTGGTGGATGCCTCCGAGGCCGTCTACAACGTGGACGACTACGAAAGCTTCGTGCACATCCAGTCCGAGTCCGCGCTGCGTGCGATGGCCACCAGCTACCCCTACGACCAGCACGAGGACGGCCAGCTGTCACTGCGCAGCCACGCAGCGGAGATCTCCCAACACCTCAAGGACGAACTGGCCGAACGCCTGGCCGATGCCGGCGTGCAGGTGATCGATGCACGCATCAGCCACCTCGCCTATGCCCCTGAAATCGCCCAGGCGATGCTGCAGCGCCAGCAGGCCAACGCGGTGATCGCCGCCCGCACGCGGATCGTCGCCGGCGCGGTGGGCATGGTCGAAATGGCGCTGGCCGAGCTGCAGAAGAGCGGCGTGGTGCAGCTGGATGAAGAACGCAAGGCCAACATGGTCAGCAACCTGCTGGTGGTGCTGTGTTCGGACCGCGGCACCCAGCCGGTGGTCAATGCCGGGTCGCTGTACTGAGCCATGAGCGAGAAGAAAGCCTACCCGCTGCGGATCAACGCCGACATCCTCGCGGCGTTGCAGCGCTGGGCCGATGACGAACTGCGCAGCGCCAATGCGCAGATCGAGTACGTGCTGCGCGATGCCCTGCGCAAGGCCGGCCGCCTTCCCAAACCCGATTCGAGCAAGGAGAGCAAGCAATGAGCAAACGCTGGAGCTACCTCACCGTCGAGGTGAAACCGTCCTGGACGGGGCTGAAGTCCGACGACATGCAGACCGAACTCAATCGCCACGGCCAGCTCGGCTGGGAACTGGTGAACGTGCTGCAGACCCAGCCGATGGGCGTGGCGGTGCTGATCTTCAAGAAGGAGATCTAGGATGGCCAACCTGCTCCGGCGCAGCGCAGCGCTGCTGCTGTCCACGCTGGCGCTGGCCGCCTCGGCCGCCACGCCACCCGCACAGGTCGCCACGCAACTGCTGGACCACCTGCAGGCCGGTGACGGTGCCGCCGCGGTGGCGATGTTCACCCCGGAAATGGCCAGCGCCGCGCCCGCCCCGGGCCTGCTGGCCTTGTGGCGGTCGTTCGGCGAACCACGTGGCCGCGGTGCGGCCGAGGTCATCTCCACCAGCGAACGCCCCCACGTGGTGACGCAGCCGCTGCAGTTCGCCGCGGGCACCGTCGCGGCCACCGTGGTGGTGGACGCGCAGGGCCGGATCGCCGGGCTGTTCTTCAAGCCGGCCGAGCCCGCGGCGCCGCCGGTACCCGCCGACGCGCGCTATCGCGAAGTGCCGCTGGACATCGTGACCGCCGGTGGCCCGCTGCCCGGCCTGCTGGCGCGGCCGCACGGCGGCACCGCCCCGCTGCGCGCGGTGGTCCTGGTGCACGGCTCGGGGCCGCAGGACCGCGATGAGACCATCGGCGCCAACCGCCCGTTCCTGGACGTGGCGCGCGGCCTGGCCGCGCATGGCATCGCGGTGCTGCGCTACGACAAGCGCACCCGCGTGCGGCCCCAGGCGTTCAGCGGCGACGCCTACACCATGGACGACGAAACCACCCACGATGCCGTCGCCGCCGTGGCCACGCTCGCGGCACAGGCGGGCATCGACCCTCGCCACGTCTATGTCATGGGGCACAGCCAGGGGGGCATGCTGGCGCCGCGTATCGCCCGGCAGTCCGGCAAGGTGGCCGGCCTGGTGCTGTGGGCGGCACCGGCACGATCGCTGCTGACCCTGCTGCCCGAGCAGAACCGCTACCTGCTGGGCCTGGATGGCCGCATCACCCCCGACGAACAGGCCTTCCTGGACACACTGGACCGCCAGATCGCCGCCGCACGCAGCGATGCCCCGGTGGCGCCGGCCGACCTGCCCCTGCGCCAGCCGGCCAGCTACTGGCGCGCCTTCGACGCGATCGATCCGGTGGCCGATGCCCGGGCATCCCCGCTGCCGATGCTGCTGCTGCAGGGCGGCCGCGATTTCCAGGTGACCGAGACCGACTGGCAGCTATGGCAGCGCGGGCTGTCGGGTCGCCGCAACGCCAGCTTCCAGCACTATCCGGCGCTGAACCACCTGGGCATTGCCGGCGACGGTCCCGGCTCATTGCAGGAATACAGCCAGCCCGGGCACGTGCTGCCGGCACTGATCGATGACGTTGCCGCGTGGATCGGAGCGCAGCCATGAGCACCGCGAAGGAGACCGCCAGGGACGTTGCCGTCGCGCCCGCCCCGGTCTGGCGCCTGCTCTGGCTGTGGGTGCCGATGCTCGGTGCGGCGGCGCTGATCGCCGCCACCACGCTGCAATCGAACCAGCGCACGCCGCACGAACTCGGCCTCACCCTGCCGTTCCTGGCGCTGGTCACCGCGGTGCTGAGCTGGGGGTTCTTCCGCCGCCGCATCCACCTGCAGGGCGATACGCTGGAGGTGGTGTCCACCTTCTACCGCAAGCGGGTAGCGGTGCAGGACATGCACCTGGAGCGCGCACGGGTAGTGGACCTGGCCGAACACGGCAGCCTCGACCCCGGCATCAAGACCAACGGCTATGCCATGCCCGGCTTCAAGTCCGGGCACTACCGCCTGCGCGACCGCAGCAAGGCGTTCTGCCTGCTCACCGACCGCAGCCGCGTGCTGTATCTGCCGCTGCGCGATGGCAGCGCGCTGCTGATCAGTCCGGAGCAGCCGCGCGTCCTGCTGGATGCACTGCGGGCGCTGGCCGCGCCCGCCGGCAGGCACTAAGCTGGGGCCCATGCGCCGCGCCCCTGCCCTGCTGATCAACACCGCCGACATCGAGCTGTGGCCCGGCGGCGTGCTGCGCGCGCGCAGCAACGCCGATGCGCGCGCCCTCGCCCAGGCGCAGTGGGTGTTGCGGCGCAAGCGTGATGGCCGCTATCTCGCGGTGGCCACCGCGCACGGCGTGCTGCCGCTGGTGCCGCGCCTGATGCGCGAGGAAGGCATCGAAGCCGCCTTGGACGCGCTGGATCAACACTGGGCACGACACGGTCGCAGCGAGACCCGTGAAAGCCTGCTTCCGCTGAACGGGCTGCAGCAGCGCCTGGGCCAGCTGGGCATCGACGCCGCGGCCTATGAAGACGCCACCGGCCTGGCGCTGGAAGCCGAGCCGACCCAGCTCAGCCTGGCCGGTTTCGACCGCTACCGGCGACCGCTGTGGCTGCGGCGTGACGCCGCGCGCAGCTGGCAACGCATGCAACGTGCCGCGGCAATGGACGGCATCGCACTGGATGCGATCTCCGGCTACCGCAGCCACGCCTACCAGCTGGGCATTTTCGAGCGCAAGCGCGCGCGTGGCCTGCAGGTGGCCGACATCCTCAAGGTCAACGCAGCACCGGGCTACAGCGAGCACCACAGCGGCTTCGCGCTGGACATCGGCACGCCCGGCGAGCCACCGGCCGAAGAGCGCTTCGAACACACGGCCGCCTTCGCCTGGCTGCTGCAGCACGCGGGCAGGTTTGGCCTGCAGCTGAGCTACCCGCGCGACAACCCGCACGGCATCGTCTACGAGCCGTGGCACTGGTGCTGGCGCGCAGGCGCCGGCTGACGCCCCACCTCCAACAGGATCCGCAATCATGGAAGATTCCAGTCCCTACCAGGCCCCCGGCAGCGCACCGCCCGCACCGGCATCGAGCGCTGCCCCGCCGGTCAGGCTGCCGGCGGAGATCAGCCGCCCGATCACGGCCATGTGGGTCGTCGCCCTGATCCTGGCGGCGATTTCGCTGGCCGGGCTTGTGTATGCGGTGATGCAACTCCTGAAGCCCGCGGGCATCGCCCCCCCACCGTTATCGGCCGCTTTGATGGGCGGTGGACTGCTGTTCGATCTGGGCCTGTATCTGGGCACGGCCTGGGGCCTGCGCAAGCGCAGCCGCGCTGCCGCATGCGTGCTTCTGGCCTACTACCTCTTTGGACAGGTGCTGACTTTCGTCACCGGGCAGCGCGCGCCGACCACCGGCCTGTTCATGACCATCATCGTCACGTTCGTGATGATCCGCGGGACCATGGAGACATTCACCGCGCATCGCTACATCGCCCGGGCCAGGCACTTGCCGCCGCGTCCGCGCCTGAGTGATGACCCGGCGTTCGCCGCCAGGCCGGCGCCGACCGAGTGAACCGGGTCATGGACGACAACCCCTACCAGGCCGGCCTACCGGCACCGCTGCCGGGCCTCCAGCGCCGGCGCCGGCTGACGCTGCGCGCGCTGGCCAGTCCGATCACGCGGATGTGGGCGCTTGCCGCGTGCCTGGCGGTGTTCCATGCCTTCATGGCCGCGGGCGTGGGCATGGGCGGGGTGACCTCCCCGGCGGACGGCGTGGCCAAGGCCGGCCTGTTTGCCGGCATCACGCTGGTGATCGCCGCGCTTTACCTGGGGCTGGGCTATGGCATCCATCGTCGCAGCCGCATCGCCGCCTGCCTGGCCCTGGTGTTCTGCGCGGGGTACCTGATGGTCCAGCTGAGCATGCCCGGCCGTCCCGACCGGACCCTGCTGGCCGTCATCGCGGTTGGCACGCTGGTCTGCCTGCACGGCACCTGGGCAATCTTCGCCCATCATCGCCACACCCGCGCCCGCTCACTCCTGTGAGCGCCGGGTGGCTTCTTTCGCGGCCACGCTGAAATCGGCGATCCGCCACAGATACAGGCTGGCGTAAGTGCGGTACGGCCCCCAGCGCTCGCCACGCGCCAGCAGCGCCTTGGGCGTGGGCAGGGTCTCGGCCTTGTCCACGCGCTGGGCGCCCTTGCGGATACCGAGGTCATCCACCGGCAGGATGTCCGGCCGCCCCAGCCGGAACATCAACATCATCTCCACCGTCCAGCGGCCGATGCCGCGGATCGGCACCAGTGCGTCGATGATGGCATCGTGCTCCATCACCGACATCCGGCGCAGGTCGGGGATCTCCCCGGCGGCCTCGCGCCGGGCCAGATCGCGCAGTGCCAGCGTCTTGTTGCCCGATACCCCGCAGACGCGCAACGCGGCGTCATCGACGCGGGCCAGCGTGTCGGCGTGCAGGCGCGCGCTGCCGATCGCGACCTCCACCCGGCCAACGATGGTCGAGGCGGCCTTGCCGCTGAGCTGCTGGAACAGGATCGCGCGCGCCAGTGCATCGACCGGATCAAACGACGTCGACCAGCCGGGCTGCGCCGCGATCGGGCCCAGCCGCTTCATCCACGTCCCCAGCCGGCGGTCGCGACGACTGAGCCAGTCGTGCGCCTGCTCTACATCGAAGCCACGCCGGAAGCGGGGCATGTCAGCGGCGCAGTGCGTTCAGGCCGTACACGACCCAGCCCAGCATCAGCGCACTGCCCCCCACCGGCGCCAGCCCGGTGCTCAGCTGCCAGAGCGCGCCGGCCACCAGGCTGCCGGAGAACAGCAGCGTGCCCAGCAGCAGCACGTACAAGGCCAGCTTGCCGACGCTGTTCTGCTGGGTCGGGCCCAGCACGGCCAGTGCGATGCCGTGGCCGAATGCATACAGCGCGGCGGTGTTCACGTGTGACTGGGCCAATGGCTCGGCGATGCCGTGCGAGGCATAGGCGGACAGGCCCACGGCGGTGGCCGCCAGCAGCCCGCCCAGGCACGCCAGCAGTGAGGGTTTGCGTGCACGTCGTTCCAGGTTGAGCATGCGGACTTCCTTCCAGGGCGCTCCGCGATCGGAGCCAAAAAAAAACGCGCCGCAGGGAGCGGCGCGTTTTTCGTCGTGCGTTACATCACGTCAACCGTCGGTTTACTTGACGGCCCAGTAGATGTCGTACGTGCCGTCGGCGGTGAACGACTTGTCCACGCCGTCCTTCCAGGACTCGTACGGACGGTCGATCACTTCGTTGCCGTTGGTCACCGACCACGCACGCAGGGCGTTACGGGCGATGTCCAGGCCAGCCATGTGGCCGGTGTAGGCCGCATGCGCCGAACGGTGCGGGGCAACGTGCACGTACTTGACCGGGGCACCACCGTCGATCTTCACGGTCAGGGCTTCGGCAGTCGCGCCTTCAGCACCCTTCTTCTTCACCGGCTGGGCCACGTCGAAGGCGTACTTCTCCTGGCCGAAGTCGGTGGTGATGATCCGGAACGGGCCGGCGGCTTCGAGGTTGTTGGCCTCCATCACGCGCTTGATCCATTCCTGGTTGTCATGGATCGACTTGGTGATGGTCTCCTGGCCGCGGTCGACGTTGCCGGCGGTGACCACCAGCAGGTCTTCGGCCGGGACGTCCACGATGGCCAGGTCGGTCAGCGGGGCTTCCGCGGTGCGGTAGTCGATGTTCGGCACGGTGGCCAGCATGTTGGCCATGCGCGACAGGCCCAGCTTCAGGTCGTCACCGATGTGGCGGCTGACGTACAGGCCGGCGTAACGACCAAACAGGTTGAAGCCGTACTTGACGCTGTAGTCCTGGGTGATCTTGACGTTGCGGCCACCCTTGCCGGTCGGCTCGAGGGTGAAGCTGGTCTTCTTGTCGTGGCCCTTGGTGGCATCCTCGATGTTGATCGACACCAGCTTGTTCTTCTCAGAACCGGTGATCTCCCAGCTACCTTCGCCCAGGGAACTATCCTTGGAGACGTAGTCCAGGCGTGCACCAACGCCGGCCGCGGGGCCGGACAGCTTCAGTTCAACGGCGGGATCGCGCAGCAAGAGCGGGTTCCAGTCCTTGAAGCGGCGCAGGCTGTTGACCGTGTCGTACACGATCGTCATCTTGCGGTTGGTCTCGATGCTTTCGGAAATATGGCGCTCGCCCGGCAGACATACGCCAATGATGACGAACAGGCCAGCCACGATCCCCAAGGCGATCAGGAACTCGATAATACGGGTCATTCAGGAGTCTCCGGGGCCGATCCCACGGCCGGGTTGATTGAAGCGAAGCGCCAATCCTAGCAGGCTTCGCGGGTGTTGTAGATCAGGATTGGCGCACCGGTTTCCATGCCGGCAGCGGTTTTGCATAGACAAGGAGCGGAAAGATAACGCATCGCGCGTGTCAGCACGTAGCGGATGCGGAATATTTCTTTGCCGGATTCGGCCGACGGGCCCCGGAACCATCCCGCAGCCCTTGCTGCACAAGGGCTGCGGCGGATGTTCAGGATCGTGTCCGGCGGCCGCTCAGACCAGTTGCAGCTCGAAGGCCTTCAGCACCGCCCGGGTCCGGTCGCGCACGCCCAGTTTGGACAGGATGTTGGACACGTGGTTCTTGATCGTGCCTTCGGCCACGCCCAGCGAGTTGGCGATCTCCTTGTTGGAGAAACCGCTGGCCATCAGGCGCAGGATCTCGGTTTCGCGGTCGGTCAGCGGGTCCGGCCGGTCCAGGCTGACGAACTCGTTGCGCATGTGCTCCAGCCCGGAGAGCAGGCGCTGGGTCACCGCCGGCTGCACCAGCGAGCCGCCGTCGGCCACGGTGCGGATCGCACCGACCAGCTGGTCCAGGGTCACATCCTTGAGCAGGTAGCCCTTGGCCCCGGCCTTGAGCCCGGCCAGCACCAGCTGGTCGTCGTCGAAGGTGGTCAGGATGATGGTGGGCGGCAGCTGGCCCAGCCGCGACAGCATCTGCAGCGCCTCCAGGCCGGACATCACCGGCATGCGCATGTCCATCAGCACCACGTCCGGGCGCACCTGCGGCACCAGCTCGACCGCCTGGCGGCCATCGGCGGCCTCGGCCACCACCTCGATACCGGCATCCAGCGCCAGCAGCGAGCGGATTCCCTGCCGCACCAGGGTTTGGTCGTCGACCAGGCAGACGCGAATCATCGAGCACTCCTCAAGGAACGGGGGCCAGCAGCAGCACTGGCGCGCCGGGAACCGAGGCGCGCAGGCGGAAGCCCTGACCCCGGCGGGTTTCAATCTGCAACTCGCCACCGCATTGGTACAGGCGCTCGCGCATGCCGCGCAGGCCGTTGCCGACCACGATGCCGTCGGCCCCCACCCCGTCATCATGCGCCTGGATGACCACCTGGCCTTCACTGTCGCGCCGGACCTGGATCCACAGGTTGCGCGCCCGCGCATGGCGGACCGCGTTGGTGATGATTTCCTGGGTACAGCGCAGCAGCACGTGCGCGCGCTCCGGGTCTTCGACGCTGAGCGGTTCGGCAATGTCCAGGTGGATGTCCAGCGAGGGCACCTGCTCGGTGAGCGGACGCAACGCGGCGGCCAGGTCGATGGCGCCGCTGTCGCGGATCTGGCTGACCGCCTCGCGCACGTCGGTGAGCAGCAGCTTGGCCAGGGTGTGGGCCTGGTGCACGTGTTCCTGGGCCTGCCCGTCGGTGAGGTGGCCGGCCACTTCCAGGTTCAGGCTGAGCGCGGTGAGGTGGTGGCCCAGCAGGTCGTGCAGCTCGCGCGAGATGCGCGTGCGCTCGTTGACCCGGGCACTTTCGGCCAGCAGTACGCGGGTGGCGCGCAGTTCCGTATTGAGCCGGCGCTGCTCTTCGCGGGCGTCGGTCTGCTGCCGCGCGACCAGGCTGGTCACGAAGATGAACATGGAAAAGCCGCCATACAGCAGGGACTGCATCAGCGCTTCGAACAGCGGCATGCGCAGTATCAGGTAGTACACCGGCAGCACCGCCAGCTGGCTCAGCAGCAGCCACAGCACTCCGCCGCGCACCTGCAGCATCCAGGGAATCACCCCGGCGGCGACCATCATCAGGATGCTGCCCAGGCCCGATCCGCTCAGGTAGCTCACCCCCAGCGCCGAGGTCGTGAGCAGCAGCAGCACCACCCGGTCATACCAGGCCGAATGCCCGCCGCCGTCGCGCAGGCCACGGGTCAACCAGAAGTAGCACGCGCCGAACGCCAGGTAGGCGGTGAACAGCCACACCGCCCAGTTGTCCAGGCCGTCACCGCGGTGGCGCAGCAGCGATTCGTACTGGGAATAGACCACCGGCAGGCCGACCATGACCCAGGTGAACAGGCCGGCCAGTCGCAGTACTCGGGTTTGGCTCAGGTATCCCAGCATGGACGCATCTTAGGCTGAACCTGCGCCCCTGCACCCCCACATAAGTCATGCCCCCCGATTCGCGAGGGCCGGCGACCCGTGCAATAATCCGACGAGGGCCCCTTGATGGGCCAACCGCGTTACCCCACGGAGTCACAATGTCGATTGTCATCCGCGACGTGCGCGAGCACGAGCTCGATTCCGTCCTGGCCCTGAACAACAATGCCGGCCTGGCCATCCTGCCGCTGGATGCCGCCCGCCTGCGTCTGTTCTATGAAACCGCTGAATATTTCCGCGTCGCCGAGCGCGACGGCAACCTGGCCGGCTTCCTGATCGGCTTCGGCAGCGACAGCCAGCACGACAGCAGCAACTTCGCCTGGTTCCAGCAGCAGCTGGACAGCAAATTCTTCTATATCGACCGCATCGTGGTCGCCAGCCGCCGTCGCGGCGGCGGCGTCGGTCGTGCGTTCTATGCCGATGCGCAGAGCTATGCCGAGCTGCGCTACCCGCAGATGACCTGCGAGGTGTTCCTGGACCACGGCGCCGACGCGGCGCTGCTGTTCCATGGCAGTTTCGGCTTCCGCGAGGTCGGGCAGAACACCATGGAGCACGTCGACGTACGCGCCAGCATGCTGCTCAAGGACCTGTGCAGTTACCAGTGGGTGCACGACACCTACGGCGACCAGCTGCCCGACGTGCCCTGGGTGGGCCATCGTCGCGAGCCGCTGCGCGCGCATCGACCGACGGGGACCTGAGGTGGCGGCGAACATGGATTTTGAACAGGCCGGTGAACTGAAGATCGGCCAGGTCGGCATCGCCAACCTGCGCATCCGCACCCTGGATGTGGAACGCCTCACCCGCGAAATGCACGACCGCGTGGCGCGGGCGCCGAAGCTGTTCGGGCGCGCGGCGGTGATCCTGGACTTCGGTGGCCTCAGCCAGGTGCCCGAGGTGGCCACCGCACAGGCGCTGCTTGACGGCCTGCGCAGCGCCGGCGTGCTGCCGGTGGCGCTGGCCTACGGCACCCCCGAGACCGAACGGCTTTCCCAGCAGCTGGGGCTGCCACTGCTGGCCAAGTTCCGTGCGCAGTACGAACGCGCCGACCTGGAAGCGGTGCCGTCGGCCCCGCCGCCGCCCGCGCCCGCGCCGGAACCGGCGCGCCGCACCCGCGCGGCTGCACCGCCGGCCGCCCCGGCCGATCCGGCCAAGGCACCGCAGCCCGGCCGGATGCAGACCAGCAACGTGCGTTCGGGCCAGCAGCTGTACGCCGAGAACTGCGACCTGACGGTCATGGCCACGGTCGGCGCCGGTGCCGAAGTGATCGCCGACGGCAGCATCCATATCTACGGTACGCTGCGGGGCCGTGCCCTGGCAGGTGCCCAAGGCAACACCACGGCGCGCATCTTCTGCCGTGAATTCCATGCTGAACTGGTCGCAATCGCCGGCCATTACAAGGTACTGGACGATGTCCCGGACACCCTGCGCGGCAAGGCCGTGCAGGTGTGGCTGGAACAGGACCAGATCAAGATCGCGGCGCTGGACTGATCCGGCGCCCAAACAAATGAATCAGGAGAAGTCCTTTGGCTGAAATCATCGTAGTCAC
The DNA here is from genome assembly GCF_024810105.1 of Stenotrophomonas sp. BIGb0135. GTDB lineage: Bacteria > Pseudomonadota > Gammaproteobacteria > Xanthomonadales > Xanthomonadaceae > Stenotrophomonas > Stenotrophomonas maltophilia_AB. The sequence goes on along the minus strand of NZ_JANUDX010000002.1, from coordinate 209,610 downwards.
TTCCGGCAAGGGCGGCGTCGGCAAGACCACCAGCAGCGCCAGCCTGGCATGCGGACTGGCACGCCGTGGCAAGAAGGTGGCCGTGATCGACTTCGACGTCGGCCTGCGCAACCTGGACCTGATCATGGGCTGCGAGCGCCGCGTGGTGTACGACTTCGTCAATGTCGTGCACGGTGAAGCGACCCTCAAGCAATCGCTGATCAAGGACAAGCGCTTCGACAACCTGTACGTGCTGGCGGCGTCGCAGACGCGCGACAAGGATGCGCTGACCCAGGAAGGCGTGGGCAAGGTGCTCAAGGACCTGGCTGCCGATGGCTTCGACTACATCATCTGCGATTCGCCGGCCGGCATCGAAAAGGGCGCGTTCCTGGCGATGTATTACGCCGACCGCGCCGTCGTGGTGGTGAACCCGGAAGTGTCGTCGGTCCGCGACTCGGACCGCATCATCGGCCTGCTCGATTCGAAGACGCACAAGGCCGAGTCGGGCCAGGACGTGCCTGCGTTCCTGCTGCTCACGCGCTACAGCCCGGCGCGGGTGGAAAGTGGCGAGATGCTGAGCATCACCGACGTGGAAGAAGTGCTGGGCCTGAAGGCGATTGGCGTGGTGCCCGAGTCGGGTGACGTGCTCAATGCGTCCAACAAGGGCGAGCCGGTCATCCTGGACCCCGAATCGGCGGCGGGCCAGGCATACGAAGATGCGGTGGGCCGCATCCTTGGCGAAGAGCGTCCGATGCGCTTCACCACCGTGGAGAAGAAAGGCTTCTTCAGCAAGCTGTTCGGAGGGTAAGCATGGGACTGTTCGATTTCCTGAACCGGAAGAAGACCACCGCCGAAACGGCCAAGAACCGCCTGCAGATCATCATCGCGCAGGAGCGCAGCCACCGTGGCGGCCCGGATTACCTGCCCCTTCTGCAGCGCGAGCTGCTGGAAGTGATCAAGAAGTACGTCAACATCGATGCTGACGCGGTCAAGGTGGACCTGGTCAAGGACGGCGAGCACGACGTGCTCGACATCTCCGTCGCCTTGCCCGAAGGCCCGCAGCAGCCCTGAGCCTGGTCGCCCCTTCCCACCGGGAGGGGCGATCAACGCAGACACCATGACGACTGAAGTTATCGCCGCCGACGCCCAGGTGACCTGCGTCGGCGATATTCGTTTCGACGATGCCGTCGCCCTGCTTGCCGCGCACCAGCTGCGCCTGCACAGGGTGGACGACGCTGCGCCGATTCCGGGCAGTTACTGGGGCGAGCCGGAAGCCGGGATCATCGGCAGCGATGTCTACGTGCGTGACGACACGCCGGTGCATTCGATGCTGCACGAGGCCTGCCACCTGATCGTGCTGCCGCCGGAGCGACGCGCGCTGGTGCATACCGATGCCACCGACTCGGTCCCCGAGGAAGACGCCACCTGTTACCTGCAGATCGTGCTGGCCGCGCAGCTGCCCGGCGTGGGCAGCGACCGGTTGATGCGCGACATGGATACGTGGGGGTACACGTATCGCCTGGGGTCGACGCGGGCCTGGTTCGAGCAGGATGCGGAAGACGCCAGGGCGTGGCTGATCGAGCGCGGCCTGCTCACGGCGTAGATCCACGCCATGCGTGGATGCGCTTCGTTCCGCGGTCATGAACGCCTGATGGTGCCGCGCTGCGCGCGGTATTCACGCATGGCGTGGATCTACGGGATTTGTTATCGGGTGGTCGGGCATTTCAATCGGTGTGCGCGTGGTCGGGCATTTCCATCGGTGTGCGCGTGGGCCGCGTTTCAATCGGTGCGCGGGTGGGCTCGCGTTCAAACCGGCGCACCGGCTCCCGTAGATCCACGCCATGCGTGGATGCGCTCCGTTCCGATGCTCATGAACCCCTGACGGTGCCGCGCTGCGCGCGGTATCCACGCACGGCGTGGATCTACGGGGATTGTTATCGGGTGGTCGGGCATTTCAATCGGTGTGCGCGTCGGCCGCGTTTCAATCGGTGCGCGGGTGGGGCCCGTGTTCAAACCGACGCACCGGTTTGCGTAGATCCACGCCATGCGTGGATGCTCTCCGTTCCGATGCGCATGAACCCCTGACGGTGCCGCGCTGCGCGCGGTATCCACGCATGGCGTGGATCTACGGGTGTTGCTATCGCATGGTCGGGCATTTCAATCGGTGTGCGCGTGGGCCGCGTTTCAATCGGTGCGCGGGTGGGGCCCGCGTTCAAACCGACGCACCGGTTTCCGTAGATCCACGCCATGCGTGGATGCTCTCCGTTCCGATGCTCATGAACCCCTGATGGTGCCGCGCTGCGCGCGGTATCCACGCATGGCGTGGATCTACGGGCGTTGCTATCGCATGGTCGGGCATTTCAATCGGTGTGCGCGTGGGCTGCGTTTCAATCGGTGCGCGGGTGGGCTCGCGTTCAAACCGGCGCACCGGCTCCCGTAGATCCACGCCATGCGTGGATGCTCTCCGTTCCGAGCGCATGAACCCCTGATGGTGCTGCGCTGCGCGCGTATGGTTCTATTGCCCGGCCATGGCGCGCAGCGTGATGCCGACGATGTAGGCCAGGTAGGTGCCGGTGGCATACCCCATCGTGCCCAGCAGCACGCCGACCGGGGCCAGTGACGGGTGGAAGGCGGCGGCGACCACCGGTGCCGAGGCCGGGCCGCCGATGTTGGACTGCGAGCCGATCGCGAAATAGAAGAACGGCACCTTCAACACCCGCGCCAACGCCCACAGCAGCACGATGTGCACCGCGATCCAGATGATGCCCAGCAGGAACAGCCACGGGCGGTCCAGCAATGCCAGCAGGTCCATCTGCATGCCGATGCAGGCGATCAGGAAATACAGCAGCAGCGACCCCAGCTTGGAGGCCCCTGCCCCTTCCAGGTTGCGCGCGCGGGTGAAGCTCAGCGCCAGGCCGCAGGTGGTGGAAATCACCACCACCCACACGAACGGTGCGTCCAGGCTGAACTGCGGGGCCCAGCTGACGTGGCCCTTGAACCACGCCGAGACCGGTCCGGCGATCGCGTGCGAGAGACCGACCGTGCCAAAGGCGACCGCGACGATCAGCATCAGGTCGGTAAGGCTGGCCACGCGCTCGTGTTCGCTGCGGAACTTCTCGATGCGCAGCTTCAGTTCGTCGATACCGGAGGTATCGGCGCCACTGCGTGCATCGATCCTCGCCGCGCGTCCGGCCAGGAAGATCAACGCCGCCATCCACACATAGCCCACGCCCACGTCGACCACGGCGAACTGGCCGAAGGTGGTCGCATTGACGTCGAACACCTCGCGCATGGCCAGCATGTTGGCACCGCCCCCAATCCAGCTGCCGGCCAGGGCGGCCATGCCCGCCCAGGTATCGCCCGCCACGGTGGCCGGGTGCAGCCACTTCATCAGCTGGAAGGCCACCACCGCGCCCAGCATGATGCTGAAGGAGGCGCCCAGGTACATCACGATCAGCTTCGGCCCCAGCCGCAGGATGCCCTTGATGTCCACCGCCAGGGTGAGCAGCACCAGCGCGGCCGGCAGCAGGATGTCGCGGGCCACCGGGTTGTACAGGTGCGTGTTCTGCCCATCGATCAGCCCGACCGTGTTGTAGATGCCGGGCAGCAGGTAACACAGCAGCAGCGCCGGCACGACCGTGTAGAAGCGCTTCCACAGGCCCTGCTCGCGCGAGGCGGTCCAGAACACCGCGCCGAGGGTGGCGGCGATCAGGCCGAAGACGACGATGTCGTTCTGGATGAGGGCGGGTGCTTTCACGGGTGCGGGGTGCCTGGTGGGTAAACAGTTGCACGGAGGAGACGTAGCGCTGAGCGTAAGTCGGCTGCGGCGGCCTGGGGCGGGACCGTTGCACTGGTCCCGATGGGGACAAGCAATCCAGTGCAGCCGACCGAGACCGTACTGCGACCTGTTGCAGCCGACCAACGGGCGGCTTTACGGATGGGCCGCTGCGACCTGTTAAAGCCGACCAACGGGCGGCTTTACGGACGGGCCGCTGCTACCTGTGGCAGCCGACCAACGGTCGGCTCTACGAATGGGCCGCTGCTGCCTGTTGCAGCCGACCAACGGTCGGCTCTACGAATGGGCCGCTGCTGCCTGTTGCAGCCGACCAACGGTCGGCTCTACGGATGGGCCGCTGCGGCCTGTTGCAGCCGACCAATGGGCGGCTTTACGGACGGGCCGCTGCGGCCTGTGGCAGCCGACCAACGGTCGGCTCTACGGATGGGCCGCTGCTACCTGTTGCGGCCGACCAACGGTCGGCGTTACGGATGGGCCGCTGCTGCCTGTTGCAGCCGACCAACGGTCGGCTCTACGGACGGGCTTACTCGCCGATGTGCTGCTTCAACCAGCCGTTGACGGTGTCGTGCCACTGCACGCTGTTCTGCGGCTTGAGCACCCAGTGGTTCTCGTCCGGGAAGTACAGGAACTTGGACTCGATGCCCTGGCGCTGCGCCGCGGTGAACGCGGCCAGGCCCTGCTCCACCGGAATGCGGTAGTCGAGCTGGCCATGCACGATCAGGATCGGCTTCTTCCAGTCCGACACGTGGTTGACCGGGTTGAACTTCTCGTAGCTGGCGGCCTTCTGGTACGGCGTGCCGCCCTGCTCCCACTCGGTGAACCACAGCTCTTCGGTGGCGTAGCCCATCATGCGCTGGTCGAACACGCCGTCATGGTTGACCAGGCACTTCCACGGCTCGTTCCAGTTGCCGGCGATCCAGTTGACCATGAAGCCGCCATAGCTGGCACCCAGCGCGCAGGCCTTGTCGCCGTTGAGGAACGGGTACTGCTTCTGCGCCGCGGCCCAGCCCTTCTGCAGGTCTTCCAGCGGGCGATCGCCCCAGTGCTGGCTGATCGCATCGGTGAATTCCTGGCCGTAGCCGGTGGACCCGTGGAAGTCGATCATCACCACCGCGTAGCCCTGGCCGGCGTAGGTCTGCGGGTTCCACCGGTAGCTCCAGCCATTGCCGAAGCTGCCCTGCGGGCCGCCGTGGATCAGGAACGCGACCGGGTAGGTCTTGCCTTCCTGGTAGTTGTACGGCTTGACCACATACCCGTGCACGGTGTCGTTGTTCCAGCCCTTGAACTGGAACTGCTCGTAATCGCCGAAGGCCACGTCGGGCAGCATCTGCGAGGCGCTCGGGGTGATCTCGCGCGGGCTGCTGCCATCGGCGGCGGCCACCACGATCTGGTCGCCACTCTTGAGGCTGTTCTTCGTGTACGCCAGCGTGGGACCGGCGATCACCGGCGAACCGATGCTGCCGCCTTCGGCGACGACGGTGGCCTTGCCGGTGGCGATGTCGATGTTGAACAGGCGGTGTTCGCCCAGGTCGTCGGCACCGGCGTAGAAGCTGTTGCCGTCGGCGGCCAGGACGATTTCACCGGCCGAGCGGTCCCACTTGGGCGCGATCTCGCGGGTCTTGCCCGAGGCCAGGTCCAGCGCCATCACCCCGAAGCGGTCCGCCTCGAAGCCCGGGCGCTTCATCGCGCGGTAGTACAGGGTCTTGCCGTCGGCGCTGAACACCGGGCCGGCATCCCAGGCCGGGTTGGACGCGGTAAGGTTGACCGGGGCCTGCTTGCCGTCCACGTCGAGGCGGTACAGGTCGAAGTTGGTCGACCACGGTTCCTGCTTGCCGGCCACGCGGATGGAGGCGACCACGCTCTTGCCGTCCGGCGCCCAGGCGAAGTCGTCGTTGCCGCCGAACGGCTTGGACGGCGCGTCGCCGTCGAGGGTGGCGCTGATCGCCGAGGCGCCCTTCACCGCAGCGGCCTTGGCCGCCGGCAACGGCGCCACGAACAGGGTGTTGCGGCGGCCATCGGCCCAGGTGTCCCAATGGCGCACGAACAGCGTGTCGAAGACTTCACCGGTGTTCTTGCGCGCCTTGTGCGCGTCCAGCTTCTTGCTGGTGCAGGCCAGGTCCGAGCCGCAGGCCTGGAACACGCCGCTGCTGAAGACCACACGGTCGCCCTGCGGGGACACGTGGAAGCTGTCCACCTCCACCGCGAAGTCGGTCAGCTGGCGCGGGGCGCCGCCGGCGATCGGCTGCGAATACAGCTGCTGGCTGCCGCCCTTGGCGCTGAGGAAATACACGGTGCCGCCGTCGGCCGACAGTGCCGCCGAGTTGACGTTCCAGCCGGCCGGGGTCAGCGGCTTGGGCGGCGCCAGGTCACGCGTGCGCAGGTTGCGGATGAACAGGCCGGTGCTGGCCTTGCTGTCACTGCCGACCACGCGCTTGGCGAACACCACGTTGCCGCCATCGGCGGTCAGCAGCGGGGCCGAGACACGATCCAGCGCGATCATGTCGCGCACATCCAGGCCACGCGTGGCGGCCAGCGACGGCATCGCAGTCAGCAGGCACAACGGCAGCAGGGCGTAACGAAGTTTCATCGGGGTCTCCGCGGAACGGCAAAACGCCGATGGTAGGGCCGGAGGGCCCGCCCATGCAAAGGCCATCGGTCATGCCGATGCCCTTGCCACCGTCAGAAACAACAAACCCCGCCGGGGCGGGGTTTGCCTTGAAACCGGTCGGGGGTGTTTAGACCGAACCCACCGCGCGCTTGCCGGTGCGGTAGATCAGCCAGCCCACCAGGAACAGCACGGCCAGCCCGATCCACTGCGCACCCGGCAGGTGGAACGGCAGCGCCAGCACGTCGGCACGGCTGCTCAGCACGATCGGCACCGCGATGGCGATACCCATCAGGGCCTCACCGGTGATCAGGCCGGCAGCGAACAGCACACCCGGCTTGTGCACGCGGTCGCGGCCTTCTTCATCGTCGCCACGGATCTTGTGGAAACGCTCCACCAGGTAGGCGATCAGGCCACCGAGGAAGATCGGCACCATCAGCTCCAGCGGCAGGTAGATACCGATCGCCGCGGCCAGCACCGGCACGCGGAAACGGGCGTTGCGCGACTTCAGCCAGCTGTCGAAGGCGATGATCGCCGCACCGACCACCGCGCCGATGCCGATGAAGGTCCACGGCAGCTCGCCACCGAACAGGCCCTTGGCCACCGAGGCCATGAGGTTGGCCTGCGGCGCGGCCAGCGCGTTGGGATGCAGCTCGGACTTGACGCCGATGCCGTAGGCGGTGGCCAGCAGGTTCAGCACCGGGGCCATGATCAGCGCGCACGAGAACGCGCCGATGCCCAGCATCAGCTGCTGCTTCCACGGGGTCGCACCGACGATGTAGCCGGCCTTGAGGTCCTGCAGGTTGTCGCCACCGACCGCGGCAGCGCAGCACACCACCGCACCGATCATGATCGCGGCCACCGCACCCAGCGGTGCACCGCCGACGCCGACCGGGGTCAGGCCGTCCTTGCCCAGCAGCAGCACCAGCACCGCCGAGGCGAACAGGATGGTGGAAATGGTGATGCCCGAGACCGGATTGTTGGACGAACCGATCAGGCCGGCCAGGTAGGCCGAGACCGAGACGAACAGGAAGCCGGCGACGATCATGATGAGGGTCATCGGGATCGAGACGTGCCACTGGCCCACGATGGCCTGGTACAGCGCCAGCAGCGGCAGGGTGAACACCACCAGGGCCACCAGCATCCACTTCATCGGCAGGTCGCGCTCGGTGTGCGCCAGCGCCGGGCCACCGCTCTTGCGGGCCGCGGCGAAGCCGCTCTTGACGCCGTTGAGCAGCGACTTGCGCAGCGAGATCAGGGTCCAGACGCCGCCGATCAGCATTGCGCCGACGCCGAGGTAACGCATCTTCGCGCCCCAGATGGCGAACGCCGCCTCGGTGGAGGTGACCGTGGCGATCGAGGCGGCCAGCGCCGGATCGCTGTTCAGGAAGAACGCCTGGTACAGCGGAATGGCGATGTGCCAGGTCAGGATCGAGCCGGACACCACCACGATGCCGACATTCAGGCCGACGATGTAGCCCACGCCGAGCAGCGCCGGCGACAGGTTGGTGCCGATGAAGGCGGTGATCTTCGAGCTGCCCACGTAGGCCGAGGTGGCCCAGGCATCGGGGATCAGGCGCAGGCCGCTCTCGGCCGCCAGCTTCACGAACGCACCGATCACCGCGGACACGGCGAGGATCTTCAGGCCCGGGCCCGGGTTTTCACCGGCCTTGAGCACTTCGGCGGCCGCCTTGCCTTCCGGGAACGGCAGCGGGTCTTCGACGATCATCGAGCGCCGCAGCGGCACCGAGAACAGCACGCCCAGCAGGCCACCGAGGCCGGCGATGCCCAGCACCCACCAGTACTTGAAGTCCGGCCAGTAGCCCATGATCACCAGCGCGGGGATGGTGAAGATGACGCCGGCGGCGATCGACGAGCCGGCCGAGGCGCCGGTCTGGACGATGTTGTTTTCAAGGATGGTGCCACCGCCCAGCAGGCGCAGCACGCCCATGGAGATGACGGCGGCGGGAATCGCGGTGGCGATGGTCAGGCCTGCGAACAGACCCAGGTAGGCGTTGGCGGCCGACAGCACCACCGCCAGCACGATGGCAAGCACCACCGCGCGGAGAGTGAGCTGGCGTGGCGCAGCGTCGTTGTTCATGGAAGCCCCTGCTGGCAAAAAATCTGGTCCACGCTAGCGTTCATGTCCGGGCAAGTCCAGCGCTTGTGACCCTGGCGGGCTGGCGGCGCGGCACGGCGCCGGCCCGGACCACCAACCGCCGCACTCGGCAAACCCCACGGAGCACCGACCGCCCCGTGTTGTTATGTTATATCCTGTCACGCCAGCACCGGAGTGCCCGTGGCCCCCGCCTCCCCCCGCCTGACGTCCATCGACCAGCTGCGCGGCACGGTGATCGTGCTGATGCTGCTGGACCACGTGCGCGAGACGTTCTACCTGCATGCCCAGGTGACCGATCCGATGGCGGTGGAGCAGATCGAACCGGCGCTGTTCGCCAGCCGCCTGCTCGCGCACCTGTGCGCCCCGGTGTTCGTGCTGCTGACCGGCCTGTCGGCGTGGCTGTATGCCAGTGGGCAGCCGCACGGCAGGCATGCGGCCGCCGCGTTCCTGCTCAAGCGCGGGCTGTTCCTGGTGGTGCTGGAACTGCTGGTGGTCAATTTCGCCTGGACCCTGGCGTTCCCACCGGGCGTGGTCTACCTGCAGGTGATCTGGGCGATCGGGCTGAGCATGCTGGCGCTGGCCGGCCTGCTGTGGCTGCCGCGTGGCGTGCTGGGGGTGCTCGCGCTGGTGCTGATCGGCGGGCACAACCTGCTCGATGGCGTGCAGGTGCAGGGCGATGGCGCGTGGGCGGTGCTGTGGAAGGTGCTGCACCAGCGCGACTGGATCGAGCTCGGCGGGCAGTTGCGCCTGCGCACGTCCTATCCGGTGCTGCCGTGGATCGGGGTGATCGCGCTGGGCTGGGTGATCGGGCCATGGTTCGCCCGCGGTGGCGACCCGGCGCTGCGCCAACGCCGCCTGCTGTGGGCCGGTGCCGGCGCGCTGCTGGGCTTCGCCGCGTTGCGCGCGAGCAACGTCTACGGCGATGCGCCCTGGCAGGTACTGGGCACGGCGGGGCAGACCCTCATGAGCGTACTGAATGTCACCAAGTACCCGCCGTCGCTGCTGTTCCTGCTGCTGACCCTGGGCCTCGGGCTGTTGCTGCTGCGCCTGTACGAGCACCCCGCGGTGGCGCGGGCGCTGCGACCGCTGGCCGACATCGGCGCGGCACCGATGTTCTTCTACCTTGTGCACCTGTACGTGCTCAAGCTGCTGTATGTGCTGGCAGAGGCCTGCTGGGGGCCGACCCACGGCGCCTATGTCGGGGTGGACCACGTGGCCGCGCTGTGGGCGATCACCGCGGTGCTGGCGCTCGCCCTGTACTGGCCGACCCGGGCGTTTGCCCGGTTGAAGGCACGCCGGCGCGACATCGCATGGCTGCGCTACCTGTGAGGCGCACGCAGCGCGCGAGCGCTGGCGTGTGCCCCGGGCATGGGCCGGCACTACCGCGCATGACCCTATAATCACCGCCTCTTTGCCGTTGCCACTTCGATGACCGCAGCCGCCCTGCCCGCTTCTGCCTCGACCGCCTCCGACGATTTCCTGGGCCACCCCAAGGGGGTCTACGTCTGCTTCTTCACCGAGATGTGGGAGCGCTTCTCCTTCTACGGGATGAAGGCGCTGCTGCTGCTGTACCTCACCAAGTACCACCTGTTCGGCGACAAGGCCGGGCTGGACCTGCTGGGCGCCTACGGTGGACTGGTGTACTGCATCCCGGTGTTCGGCGGGCTGCTGGCCGACCGCTGGCTGGGCATGCGCAAGGCGGTGGTGTTCGGCGGCGTGCTGCTGGTGCTGGGCCACCTGGGCATGGCCTTCGAAGGCCACGCGGCCACCCGCATCGATGGCCAGGTGGTGCGCGATGATGCCGCGCTCGGCATCACCTACCTGTCGCTGGCCCTGATCATCATGGGCGTGGGCTTCCTCAAGCCCAACATTTCCACCATCGTCGGCAAGCTGTACCCGGAAAACGATCCGCGCCGCGACTCGGGGTTCTCCCTGTTCTATGCCGGCATCAACCTGGGCGCGCTGTTCGCCTCGCTGGTCTGCGGCTTCCTCGGCGAGGCCTACGGCTGGAAGTACGGCTTCGGTGCGGCGGGGATCGGCATGGTGATCGGGCTGGGCATGTTCCTGTGGGGGCAGAAGTACCTGCAGGGGCACGCCGAGCCGACCGACCACGTGGCCCTGCGCCAGCGCGTGCTCGGCCTCCGCCGCGAATGGCTGATCTACGCGGTGGCGGTGATCGGCGTGGTGCCGGTGGCGGCGCTGATGTGGGCCGCCGCCAATGGCGCGTTCGCGCTCGGCGGCGAAATCAGCCTGGCGCTGATGCTGATGATCGTGGTGCTCGGTGGCGTGCTGCTGTGGTTCGCCTGGTTCACCGGCACACGCTGCACCCCGGTGCAGCGCCAGCAGATGATCGCGCTGATGGCGTTGATCTTCATGGCGCTGGTGTTCTTCACCCTGTACGAGCAGACCTACGGCTCCTGGGTGACCTTCACCGATCGCCTGCTGACCAAGGACCTGGTGCCGTCGCTGGTGATCCAGGGCGGCACCCCGTTGCCGTGGTCGATCGCCTCGCTGCTGCTGGCGCCACTGGGCTTCGTGGTGGCCGCGCGCCTGTCCGAGCGCCGCCCCGGCTCGACCGCGCCACGCAACCTGTTCATCGCCATCGTCGCGCTGATGCTGGTGATGCTGGTGCGCGACTGCCTGGTGATCCCGCAGACCGCCGGCTCGCTGACCTACCTGGGCGGCCTGTTCCTGGTGGTGCTGGCGCCATTGTTCGCGATCCTGTGGGCGTGGCTGGACCGGCGCCGGCTGGACCCGTCCAAGCCGGTCAAGTCGTCGTTCGGGCTGATCTTCGCCGCGCTGTCGTTCGTGCCGCTGGCGCTGGCCGCGCAGCAGGTGGGCGCGACCGGTCAGATGGCCAGCGTGTGGTGGCTGGTGCTGGCCTACCTGATCCTGGAGATCGGCGAAATGTGCCTGTCGCCGGTGGGCCTGTCGGCGGTCACCCAGTTGGCCGCGCCGCGCGTGGTGAGCCTGATGATGGGTACCTGGTTCCTGGCCACGGCGTTCTCGGAAACCCTGGCCGCGCTGTTCGGCAAGCTCGCCGCGATCGAGGTGCCGGAAGGTGAAACGATGAACATCGCCGCTGCCGCGGCCAGCTATGAACACCTGTTCTGGCTGCTGATGTGGATCGGCCTCGGCTGCGCGACCGTTGCCCTGGCGTGCTCGCCGCTGCTGCGGAAGATGATGCACGGGGTGAAGTAAGCCCCGTGCTGCGGCGGCAACCGCCGCGGTTGCCGCCGCTCATCTCAGGGGGCCTTGCGCGTGCCCGTGTCCTCGCTGGCACTGGCGACCTGGCCACCGAGGCTGCGCGAGAGGAAGGCGAGCAGGCGCCGGTAGAACTCGCGCTGGTGCTCGGGCGCGTAGAAGCCATGGCCTTCGTTGAAGTAATACAGGCTCTCCACCGGACTGCCGGCGCGCTTGAGGGCCGCTTCCAACCGGCGCGAGTGGACCATCGGCGCACGCGCGTCCCGCCCGCCAGCGGCCAGGAACACCGGTACGCGGATCTGCGCGGCCAGCCGGACCGGCGAGCGCTCCTCCAGGTCCTTGGGGCTGCCCAGCCATTCGCGCAGGTAGGTCACTCCGGACTTGTAGTCGCTGATGTCGCCGCGGTTGTACATCAATGGCAGGTCATAGATGCCCACGTAACCGGCCGCGCACTGGTACAGGCCGGGCTCGCGCGCGGCGCCCATCATCGCCGCGTAGGCACCGTAGCTGGCGCCATAGATGCAGATGCGCGCCTTGTCGGCCACGCCCTGCCCGATCGCCCAGTGCGTGGCGTCGGTGACGTCGTCCTGCATGGCCGCGCCCCACTGCTGCTTGCCGGCCTCGGTATGGGCGCGCCCGTAGTTGGCCGAGCCGCGGAAGTTGACCTGCAGCACGGCGTAGCCCGCCGCCGCCAGCAGCTGCGCTTCCATGTCGTAGCGGCCGCTGTCGAACACCCCGATCGGGCCGCCGTGTGGCACCACCACCATCGGCAGGTTGCGCCCGCTGCTGCCACTGGGAACGGTGAGGAAGCCATGCAACGGCAGGCCATCGCGCGCGGTCAGCGCGAACGGGCGGACCTCCGCGCTTTTGTCCGGATCGATCCACTCACTGCGGCTGGCCAGGTGCCGCGCATTCCTGGTGGCGGTGTCGTAGATATAGAAATCGCCGGGATTGCGCCCGGACCAGGTGGCCACCAGCACGCGGCTGCCGTCGCGGGTACTGGAGGTGACGTGCACCGGCCCGCCCAGCGCCGCCTGCAGGGTGCGGTACAGGCGCGCGGTCGCCGAGCCCTCGTCGAAGAAACGCGCACGCGGCGCGTCGCCGAAGTACAACACGCCCACCGGAACCCGCGTGCCCGGCTGGACGATGATCTGCCCCGGGTCCACCACCTCGTCGCGCAGCAGCATGCGGCGCTCGTCGGTCTGCGGATTCCAGCTGACGATCGCATCCGGCCCGGTCGGCTGTTCCACCCACAGGTAGGCGAGCGTGTTGTCGGCGGAGAACCCGACCGGTATCTCGATGCGTTTGCTGGCGGCCTGGTCGTTGATCAACACCCAGTCCGCCGCGGCGTCGGCGCGGTAGTACAGCTTGTGCACGTTGTCATTGCCGGCACCGCGGGCGAAGCGCACGGCACCGGTGTTGTCGGTGCTGAAGCTGGCCGCCGCCACCGGTGAGCGGGCCACCAGCAGGCGCTTGCCGGTGACCACGTCCAGGCGCTCGATCTGGGTGAATGCCGTGCCCACGACCGGCGTCACCGCGACCAGGGCAGTGCGGTCGTCGTCGGCCAGTTCGTCGGTCAGGAATGCCACCACCGGCCCGCCGCGCTCGGTGCCGGTGGCCGTGGTCACCCGCTGGGTACGCGCGCGGTAACCGATCAGCAGTTCGCCGTCCTTGCCATCGGCGTTGACGCCGTACAACTCACCGGTGGCCATGGGCTCCTCCCGGCGACCGAACTTCTCGCCCAGCCCGACCAGCAGCCGCGTGTTGCTGACCCAGTCCACGCTGATGGCGTGGTTGTTGCGCGGTGGCCGGAAGGAGCCGACCATCTTCATGTCCTTGCTGCCGAGGATGGCCACCGCCGTGGAGTCCTCCAGCGGAATGGTCGCCGCCACATAGGCGCCGTCCGGCGAGAGGGTGATGTCGGCGAAGGCTTCTTCGCGCAGGAAGGCGTCCAGGTCCACGGCGCTGGCGGCATTCGGCAGCCAGCCGCCCGCCACGCACAGCAGCGCGGCCAGTACACGGTTGTGCATTGTTTTTCCCCTTGGTGGTGCGGGCCCCTGCCCGCGCCGAGTACACGACCGCGGTCCCCGGCAGCGGCGCGTGAGCGCGCCATTGCCGGGGCCGCGCTCAACCGGTCACGGCTGCGCCGCCGTGGCGGCGTTGGCGGTTTCTCCGCCGAGGCTGCGTGACAGGAAGGCCAGCAGCTTGGTGTAGTACTCGCGGCGATGCGGGTCGGTGTAGAAGCCATGGCCCTCGGTGGCGTAGTACAGCGACTCCACCGGTACGCCAGCCTTCTTCAGCGCCGCTTCCATGCGCTTGGTGTGCTGGATCGGGGCACGCTGGTCTTCCCCGCCGGCGGCCAGGAAGACCGGCACCTTGATCTGCGCGGCGAGATTGACCGGCGATACCGCGGCCAGCTTCTGCGGGTCGCCCAGCCAGTCCTTCAGGAAGGTTTCGCCGGATTTGCTCTGTTGCGTATCGCCCCGGGTGAACATCATCGGCAGGTCGTACACGCCGACGTAGCCCGCCGCGCACCTGTAGAGCGCGTCCTCTTTCGCCGCGCCCATCAGGGCCGCATAGGCACCATAACTGGCGCCATAGATGCAGATCTTCGCGGGATCGGCGTGGCCCTGGGCAATGGCCCAGCGGGTGGCGTCGGTGACGTCGTCCTGCATGCTGCGCCCCCACTGCCCGGCGCCGGCCTGCTCGAAGCTGCGGCCATAGTTGCTGGAGCCGCGGAAATTGACCTGCAGCACGGCATACCCCGCCGCGGCGAGCAGCTGGCTTTCACTGTCGTAGCTGCCCGAATCAAACACGTGGTAGGGGCCACCATGCGGCAGCACCACCATCGGCAGGCGGCTGCCGCTCTTGCCCGCCGGAACGGTCAGGAAGCCATGCAGCTCCAGTCCATCGCGCGCCTTCACCACGATCGGCGTGACCTTGGCCGCCTTGGCCGGCTCCACCCAGCTGCTGCGGCTGATGAGGTGGTCGGCCTTCTTGGTCTCGTTGTTGAAGAGGTAGAAATCGCCGGGGTTCTGCCCGGACCAGGCCTGGATCAGCAGCAGCTTGCCGTCACGGGAACTGGAGGTGATGTACACCGCATCCCCGCCGAACGCGGCTTCGAGGCTGCGATACAGCCGCGCATCGGCCGAGGTTTCATCGAAGAAGCGGGTCCGCGGGGTATCGCCCAGGAACAGCGCCCCGACCGGGATCGCGGTGCCGGGACGGACGATCACCGCGCTCGGATCCACCTGCGGGTCGCGCAGCACGGTGGCGCGCTTGCCGGTCTTCGGGTCCCAGGAGACGATGGCATCGGGGCCCTGTGCCTGCTCGCTGCGCAGGTAGGCCAGCGAGCCGTCCGCCGAGAAACCCAGCGCGCGCTCGATGCGGTGCGTGGCGGCCTCGTCGTTGACCAGTTTCCAGGTGTCGCCGGACCCTTCGCGGTAGTAGAGCTTGTTGACGTTGTCGGTGCCGGCCCCATGCGCGAACCGGACCTGGCCGTCATGGTCGCTGACGAACCGCGTATTGCGCACCGGCGAGCGGGCCACGGTCTGGCGACGGCCGCTCTGCACATCCAGCCTGTCCACGCGGCTGAACGGATCACTGGTGAACGGCATGATCGACACCAGCACGTTGCGGTCGTCCTGGGGCAGCGGGTCGATGAGGAAGGCCGCCACGTCCTCCACTTTCTTGGGCTGGATGCGGGTGCCGGGCCCATTGCTCTCGACCCGGTAGCCGACCAGCAGCTCGCCGCGGCCGCCGTCGGCGTTGATGGCGTACAACTCACCGGTCAGGCTCGGCTCGTCGAGGGCGCCCCACTTCTCCGCCAGGCTGATCAGGACGCGGTTGTTGTTGACCCAGTTGAAGTCTTCGGCGTGGTTCTTCGGCGGCGGCACGAACGAGCCGACCACTTTGTTGTCGCTGGTCCGCAGGATCGCCAACGCGGTGCGGTCCTCCATCGGCACCGTCGCGGCGAAATAGGCGCCATCCGGGGAAAGCTTGATATCGGCGAAATCATCGCGCTTGAGGTAGCGGTCCAGATCCACCGCGCCGGCCTGCCCCACCAGCGCTCCCCACATGGCCAAGGCCACCCAACCTGACTTGCGCATCCTTATCCCCCTGTCTTCCGGACACCCTGTCCGGGTGCCAGATTCTAGACGTAACCTGAACACCCAGACCAGTGGGGGAAGGCGCGCCGTGGGGTAGGCGGTTTCCGAGGTGTCGCCCATAAAAAATGGCACCGCAAGCGGTGCCATTGAAGGAACGCATCGAGGAGAGAGTTCAATGCATGCCGCGGAACGCGAGGGTCAGCGCCAGGATCGACAGGATCACCGCGATGGTGCCGTCGAGGATGCGCCAGGTTTTCGGCTTGGTGAACAGCGGGGCCAGCAGGCGCGCGCCCAGGCCCTGCGCGGTCAGCCACAGGCAGCTGGCGGTGAACACCCCGGCGGCGAAGGCCATGCGTGCATTGCCGAAGTTCTCGGCGATGCCGCCGATGACCATCATGTCCAGCCAGAAGTGCGGATTGATCAGCGAGAAGCCGACCGCCGACATCAGCACCGCGCGGCGCGAGGTGCTATCGCCGTCGTCCACGTGCATGCCACCGCCACCGGCCAGCGCGCGCCGCGCCGACTGCCACGCATACCAGGCCAGGAAGGCCACGCCGCCCCACAGCACCACGGTGGTGAGCCACGGCAGCGCCTGGGTGAGCGTGCGCAGGCCGGCCACGCTGGCGAAGATGAAGATGCCATCGATGGCCGCACAGGTCGCCACGACCGGCACGATGTGCTTGCGCAGGATGCCCTGGCGCAGGATGAAGGCGCTCTGTGCACCGACCACCGCGAACAGGCCGATGCCGGTCGCAGCACCACTGAACCACGCGGCCAGACCGGGGCCGCCGGAGATGATGGAGAACATGGGTTACCGCCTTGTCTTGCTACTGGGGGCGGTGCCTCGCCAAGGCGTACAGCACCGGATGGCGCACATTGTCGCGCCGCAACATGAAAAAGTAGAGCTAAACTTGCTTAACCCACATTAGCCAGGCTTAAGAACATGCGGATCGATCATGCCCAGCTTCGCGCGCTCGCCGCGGTGGTCCGCGAAGGCAGTTTCGAGCGCGCCGCGCAATCGCTCAACGTCACGGCCTCGGCGGTATCGCAGCGGATCAAGGCCTTGGAGGACCGCGTGGGACGCCTGCTGATCAAGCGTTCCTCGCCGGCGGTGGCGACCCCGGAAGGCCAGGTACTGGTGCAGCTGGCCGAGCAGACCGCGTTGCTGGAGCACGATGCACTGCACCGGATGGGCATCGCCGACGAAGACCTGCCCCACGCCAGCATCCCGGTGGCGGTGAACCACGACAGCCTGGAGACCTGGTTTCCCGATGCGGCGCGCAGCTTCTCGCAGCAGACCGGCACCACCCTGGACCTGCGCCTGGAAGACCAGGACCACACGGTGGCGCTGCTGCGCCAGGGCGCGGTGCTGGGCGCGGTGACCACCCTGGACGAGCCCGTGCAGGGCTGCCAGATCCACGCACTGGGCAGCATCCGTTACGCGGCCACCTGCACCCCGGCCTTCCATGCGCAGCACTTCGCCAAGGGGGTCAACGCGCAGTCGCTGGCGCAGGCGCCGGTGCTGGTGTTCAACCGCAAGGACGACATGCAGGCGCGGTTCGCGCGGCGGCTGGCCGGCGAGGACCTGCCGTTGACTGCGCCGACCTGGTGGATTCCCTCCACCCGCGCCTTCGTGCAGGCCAACCTCGGCGGGCTGGGCTGGACGATGAACCCCCTGCCGCTGGTGCGCCGCCACCTGGAGGCCGGGCGGCTGGTATTGATGAAGCAGCGCGCGTGGGAAGACGTGCCGCTGTACTGGCAGCACTGGAAGGGCGATGTGCAGACCATGGCGCTGCTGACCCGGGCGGTGCTGGACGCGTCGGCCACGCTGGTGCGGAAGAAGCGCTGACCACCGCGGCGTAACGGGTACCGCTGCCCGGCTGCCCCGCCGTCGCCCTACACGGGCCGTCAACCCCGCCCGGCGCAGCATCGGCGCATTCCAAGGGTGGGGGCATCGATGGACAGCGATCCGGTCTACCTGCACATCCGGGTGGTGCTGAGCATCATCCTCGGCCTGAGCATCACCACCCTGCTGCGCGGGCTGGCCTCGATCATCGAGCACCCCGAGCGCCGCGGCTGGTCGTGGATTCACCTGTGCTGGGTGCTGTGGGCGCTGATCTCGGTGGTGACGTTCTGGTGGTGGGAGTTCCGCCTGGGCGAGGTGCGGCAGTGGACGTTCGGGCTGTACCTGTTCGTGATCGCCTACTGCGCGGCGTGGTTCATGCTGTGCGTGCTGCTGTTCCCCGACGACCTGCGCAGCTTCGGCAGCTATGAAAACTACCTGCTGCAGCGCCGGGGCTGGTTCTTCGGGATGCTGGCGCTGCTCACCCTGCTGGACTTGGGGGACACCGCGATCAAGGGCCACAGCCGCTGGCAGATGCTGGGCCCGGCCTATCCGCTGCATACGGTGCTGATGCTGGCCATCGCGGCGCTGGGCGCCGCCTGCCGGGACCGGCGGGCGCAATTGGGACTGGCCGTGGCCGCGCTGGTTTACCAGGCGGGCTACTTCCTCGCCGAGTACTTCACCCTGGCCAGCGATTGAGGCGATCACCCCGGGTCGGATGCTGCGTTGCACCAGAAGCCCGTCGAAAGGCGATAAAATCGCCATGAGGATCGCCCAAGCACTTGTTTCTTCACGCCTCTTCCCCATGGCGTGGGCATCCTGTTCACATCTCCCCCTCCCGAGATCCCTATGAAAAAATTTGCCAAGGTCGTCCTCGGCCTGCTCGTGCTGTTGTTGCTGACAGCCGCGATATTCCTGTACTGGCCCCTGCATCAGCGCTCGGTCCCGGCCGCCGGCAACGACAAGCCGGTCGACGTGGTCCTGGTCGGCGGCGGCATCATGAGCATCACCCTGGCCACGTTCCTGCAGGAGCTGCAGCCGGACTGGAACATCCAGGTGTACGAGCGCCTGGACGGCGTGGCGCTGGAGAGTTCGGACGGCTGGAACAATGCCGGCACCGGGCACTCGGCCTTCGCCGAACTCAACTACACCCCCGAACTGCCGGACGGCAGCATCGAGACCAAGCGTGCGGTCGGGATCGCCGAGCAGTTCGAGATCTCGCGCCAGTTCTGGTCGCACCAGGTGCGCGAAGGTCGGCTCAGCCAGCCCTCGGACTTCATCAACCCCACCCCGCACATGAGCTTTGTGTGGGGCGATGACAACATCGCCTACCTGCACAAGCGCCAGCAGGCGCTGGTCAAGAACCCGCTGTTCTACGGCATGCAGTATTCCGAGGATGCCGCGCAGATCCGGCAGTGGGCACCGCTGCTGATGGAGGGCCGCGACCCGCAGCAGAAGGTGGCCGCCACCTGGATGCCGCTGGGCACCGACGTCAACTTCGGCGTGATCACCCGCCAGCTGACGGCCGGCCTGCAGCGCAGCCCCAACTTCCAGCTGCACCTGCAGCACGAAGTGGGCGCGCTGCGCCAGAACGAGGACAAGACCTGGAACGTGACCGTGAAGGACCTGAAGTCCGGCAACGAGTCCACGATCAAGTCGCGCTTCGTGTTCATCGGTGCCGGTGGCGCCGCGCTCAAGCTGCTGCAGCTGTCGGGCATCCCCGAGTCGAAGGACTACGCCGGCTTCCCGGTGGGCGGTCAGTTCCTGGCCTTCCAGTCTCCGGCGATCGCCGGCCGTCATTCGGTCAAGGCCTACGGCATGGCTGAAACCGGCTCGCCGCCGATGTCCGTCCCGCACCTGGACGCACGCAAGCTGGACGGCAAGCCGGTGGTGCTGTTCGGGCCGTTCGCGTTGTACAGCACCAAGTTCCTCAAGCACGGTTCGTGGTTCGACCTGTACTCCTCGGTCAACCACAACAACGTGGCAGGCATGCTCGACGTGGGCATGGAGAACCTGGACCTGGTGAAGTACCTGATGGGCCAGGCGCGTCTGAACGACGCTGACCGCCAGGCCGAACTGGTCAAGTATTTCCCCAACGCCAAGCGCGAGGACTGGACACTGGTCACCGCCGGGCAGCGCGTGCAGATCATCAAGCGCGACCCCGAAAAGGGCCCGGTGCTGCAGTTCGGCACCGAGATCGTGACCGACAAGGACCACACCCTGGCCGCGCTCCTGGGCGCCTCGCCGGGCGCGTCGACTTCGCCGCCGATCATGCTGGACCTGCTGAAGAAGGCCTTCCCGCAACAGATGGCGGCCGGCTGGGAAGCGCAGTTGAAGCAGATCGTGCCGTCCTACGGCCGCAAGCTCAACGAGAGCCCGGTGCTGACCAACGAGATCCGCCGCCAGACCAGCGAGACGCTGAAGCTACCCTACCTGGACGTGCCGGTGGAGAACGCGACCACCCCGGCGGTGATGCTGACCCCGCCACCGGCCACCGCCCCGGCGCAGAAGAAGCGCAACGCCAACGAAGAACTGCAGGCGCTATAAGCCTGCCTGCTGCGGCGTTGGCCGCGCGGTGGAAAACGAGATCCGGCCCCGGCGTGGGCCGGATTTTTTTTGCGCGGCGGTCGGTGGGCCGGGCGCTGGGCCCCATGCCCTTGGAGGCGAAATAAAGGAGGAGGCCGCGCAGCGGCCGGGGGACATTCGCCGGAAAGGGCATGGGGCCCAGCGCCCGACCCACCGACCAGAGTCAAAAGCCAGCGTTCCCGCTTGTTTCCGCAAGCCGAGCCCCGTAGCGGCCGGTAGGCTCCTGGGCAAATCAAGGAGGAGGCCGCCAGGCCCGGGGGACACTGGCCAGGGGCTTACCGGCCGCTACGGGCCCCACGCTCCCGGCAATGCCGAACGGAGACCCACCGGCTCCGGCTATCGCACCATCGCGGTTCCGCCCCGCGTCAGGCCTCCCAGGCCGCATTAAGGAATTGTAAAGCGAATGAGAACGCTTTACATTTACGCATCCTGCGCTGCCGGTGCGGGCCTGGCCGGAACCCATGGACGGCCGCCGGGCCCTGCTCACCACCCACGGCCGCTACGGTGCCGACCCCGCGTCGGGTTCCACCCCCTCCCTCAGAAGGACCTAAACGCCAGGCGCTTCCGGTGCCCGGCCTGCCGTGCCCGCTGCCTGCTGCTTCCCCCTCCGAGACCGATTCGAGACCTGCGCATGACCTTCCGCGATCTTCCGCCCCGCACCTTCCGCCGCGCCCCGCTGAGCCTGGCCCTGCTCTCCGTGCTGTCGCTGGCCTCCCCACTGGCCCTGGCCGACGCGCTTGCCGATGCCGGCGGCAATGCCGATGCCAAGACCCTGGACAAGGTCAGCGTCGTCGGCGATCGCGTCGCGCCGGCCAGCACCACCCGCCTGCCCATGACCCTGCAGGAAACCCCGCAGTCGGCCACCTCGATCAGCCTGCAGCGCCTGCAGGACGAGTCGCTGTTCAGCATCAACGACGTGATGCGCACCGTCACCGGCGTCAGCGTGTCCTTCTACGATACCCAGCGCCCGCTGTACTACGCGCGCGGCTTTGCGATCACCGACTTCCAGGTCGACGGCATCCCCACCTACAGCGGCTCGACCAACCAGGAATACGACACCGCCTTCTACGACCGCATCGAAGTCATCCGCGGCGCCAACGGCCTGCTCAGCGGCGCCGGCGTGCCGTCGGCCACGGTCAACCTGCTGCGCAAGCGCCCGGGCAAGGAATTCGATGCGTCCTTCTCGGTGAGTGCCGGCAGCTGGGACTACCAGCGCATGGAAGCGGACGTGACCGCACCGCTCACCGCCGACGGCCGCTACCGCAGCCGCGTGGTCGCTGCCTACACCGACCGCGACTTCTATTACGACCGCTACAAGGAAAACAAGATGGCCGGCATGGCCGTGCTCGAAGGTGACGTCACCGACAGCACCACCGTCACCGTCGGCTACCAGACCCAGGACAACAACCCGGTCGGCTCGACCTGGGGCACCGTGCCGTTCTTCGACAGCCAGGGCAATTTCGTGCACCTGCCGCGCTCGACCAACCTGGCCCCCAAGTGGAGCTACTGGCAGCGCGAAACCAGCACCGTCTTCGCCAACCTCGAGCAGCGCTTCGGCGACGACTGGCTGCTGAAGATCAACACCGCCTACACCCGCGGCAACGTGCAGAACATCCGCCTGTACGGCACCGGCTACCCGGACCCGGCCACCGGCTCGGGCATCTACCTGCGCACCGCCGCGGGCGATTCGGAAGACACCCGCCGCAACGTCGATGCCTACCTCACCGGCACCTTCAACCTGTTCGGCCGCGAGCACGATGTGACCGTGGGCGCGCAGTGGGCCGACCTGGAAAGCACCACCAACACGCTGGCGCTGAACTATCCCACCGACTGGGCGCGCTGCGGCACCGAGCGCTGCTATTACATTCCCAACATCTACAACTGGGATGGCGACATCTCCGAGGTCACCTACACCCGTACCGGTGCGCGTCGCGTGGCCAAGACCACCCAGAGTGGCGTCTACCTGGCCACCCGCCTGCGCCTGGCCGATCCGCTGTCGCTGATCGCCGGTGCACGCCTGAGCCGCTGGCAGACCCTGACCCGTGCCTACAACGCCGCCGGCAGCTACACCGCCACCAGCGGTGCCTACAAGGTCAGCGATGAAGTCACGCCCTACGTGGGCCTGGTGTACGACATCACCCCCAACGTGTCGGCTTACGCCAGCTACACCGAGATCTTCAATCCGCAGAACTACAAGGACAGGAACGAGAACCTGCTGGCACCGGTGCAGGGCTCGAACCTGGAAGCCGGGATCAAGACCCAGTGGTTCGACGGCCGCCTGACCGCCAATGCCGCCGTGTTCGAGGCCAAGCAGGACAACTACGCGGTGCGCGACATGAGCGTGCCGGATGGCTCGCTCAGCGACGGCAGCTCGGCCTACATCGGTGTCAATGGCACCAAGGTGCGCGGCTGGGAAATGGACATCAACGGCGAGATCCTGCCGGGCTGGACGGTCAACGCCGGCTTTACCCACGTCAAGATGACCCGCGCCGCCACCGACCTGCTGTACGCCAACCCGGCCGAGGACCTGCTGCAGCTCAACACCCAGGTGCAGCTGCGCGGCGCGCTGGCGCGCCTGAGCGTGGGCGGCGGCGTGCAGTGGCAAAGCAAGGTGCAGGGCTACAACATCCCCTACCCGCTGGGCGGCACGGTCACGGTGAACCAGCCGGCGTACGCGTTGGTGCAGTTCAACGCCAACTACCGCATCAGCGACAACTGGACCGCCACGTTGAGCGTGCGCAACGCGCTGGACAAGACCTACTGGGCCAACCTGGACTACAACAACTACGGCGAGCCGCGCTTCGTGGCGGCCAGCCTGCGCTGGAAGTTCTAAGCCCCCCTGTGCGTTCGCCGGCCACCGTCCGGCGAACGCACGGGCCAGTGCCGGACGTACCCCAGGCGATGGCGCCGGCGCGGGCTCATGCGATGTCCGCGGCGCAGCGACCGGTCGGGGACGTACGCATCGCCCCCAGGCGGCGCACCGTCAACGCGGCGGCTGGACCTGGTTGCACCAGCGTCGTGCCAGCAGCAGCCCGGCGGAACAGACGAACGTAAACCAGGCGCTCAGCGCCACCCACAGCAGGACCCACGCCACCACGCGTTGGTTGTCCCCGCAGACCAGCAGGGTGCCGACGCTGGCCAACAGCGAAACGCCGGCGATGATCGCCCTGCGCTTCAAGCGACGCAGGTGGGCGATGCGGCTGTCCGCATCCAGCGAGGCGAGCGTCTGCCGGGCGTGGGCGATACGGTGCGTCAGCCGCTGTGCATCGCGGCGGGCAAGAAGGCTGCGGACGTCCCACCACACTATCAGGGCCAGCACTGCGGCCAGTGCCGCGGTGCCCGGGGATGGCCTGCCCCGTTGGATGACCTCGTGCCCCAGCGCTCCCAGCGCCACCAGCAACAACAACCCGAATCCCAGCGCGCGCAGGCCTCGACTGAAGCGCCCCAGGTTTTCCAACAGCTTCCCCACCGCCATGGCACGTTCTTCCCCAACGCGGGAGGCCGCCCCGCGGTCTGCTGACAGTACAGGTGGGAAGCGTCACGGGGAATGGAGGCGCGCCTCCCCCCTGCGCGGACGCGCCGATCTGGCTGAATGGGCGAACCCGACCGATTCGCTGCGCTGCGACTTGCACACCCCGCCGTAATTATGGCGTAATTATCCCAACGTCATGCGGAAGTCCGTCGATGAACCCGAGCTGGGACACACTGGAGCGAGGCCGCCAGGCGCGGCTGGACCGCGCAGCGCCCTGGGCCCGCGGCCGGGAGGTGGCGGCCGGCGATATCGCCGGGTTGCTGCACGCCCTGCTCGAACCGGGCGACAAGGTCTGCCTGGAGGGCAACAACCAGAAGCAGGCCGACTTCCTCGCCCAGGCCCTGGCCGACCTCGATCCGGCGCGCGTGCACGACCTGCACATGGTGCAGTCGGTGCTGTCGCTGCCCGCCCACCTGGATGTGTTCGAGCGGGGCATCGCCTCGACACTGGACTTCTCCTTCTCCGGGCCGCAGTCGGTACGGCTGGCCAACCTGGTCGCCGAAGGCCGCATCCGGATCGGGGCCATCCATACCTACCTGGAACTGTTCGGCCGCTACTTCATCGACCTCACCCCGCGGGTGGCACTGGTGGCCGCGCAGGCGGCGGACCGGCACGGCAATCTCTACACCGGCCCGAATACCGAAGACACCCCGGTGATCGTCGAAGCCACCGCCTTCGGAGGCGGCATCGTCATCGCGCAGGTCAACGAGATCGTCGATAGCCTGCCCCGCGTCGACATCCCCGCCGACTGGGTCAACTTCGTGGTGCAGGCGCCGCGCCCGAACCATATCGAACCACTGTTCACCCGCGACCCGGCACAGATCTCCGAGATCCAGGTGCTGATGGCGATGATGGCGATCAAGGGCATCTACGCCGAATACGGGGTCAACCGGCTCAACCATGGCATCGGCTTCGACACCGCGGCGATCGAACTGCTGCTGCCCACCTATGCCGAATCGCTGGGGCTGAAGGGCAGGATCTGCCAGCACTGGGCGCTCAATCCGCACCCGGCGCTGATCCCGGCCATCGAGTCGGGCTTCGTCAAATCGGTGCATTCGTTCGGCTCGGAGCTGGGCATGGAGAAGTACATCGCTGCCCGCGGCGATGTGTTCTTCACCGGCGCCGATGGTTCGATGCGCTCCAACCGCGCGTTTTCGCAGACCGCCGGGCTGTACGCCTGCGACATGTTCATCGGCTCCACCCTGCAGATCGACCTGCAGGGCAACAGCTCCACGGCCACCCGCGACCGCATCGCCGGCTTCGGCGGCGCGCCCAACATGGGGTCGGATGCGCGCGGCCGCCGCCATGCCAGCGATGCCTGGCTCAAGGCCGGCCAGCAGGCCGCGCGCGCGGGCGAGATGCCGCGCGGGCGCAAGCTGGTGGTGCAGATGGTGGAGACCTTCCGCGAACACATGGCGCCGGCATTCGTCGAGCGCCTGGATGCCTGGGAACTGGCCGAACGCGCGGCCATGCCACTGCCACCGGTCATGATCTACGGCGACGACGTCAGCCATGTGCTCACCGAGGAAGGCATCGCCAACCTGCTGCTGTGCCGCACGCCGGAGGAGCGCGAACAGGCGATCCGCGGCGTGGCCGGCTACACCGCGGTGGGCCTGGGCCGCGACCGCGCCATGGTCGAGAACCTGCGCGACCGCGGCGTGATCAAACGCCCCGCCGACCTCGGCATCAACGTACGCGATGCCAGCCGCGACCTGCTGGCGGCGCGTTCGGTCAAAGACCTGGTGCGCTGGTCGGGCGGGCTGTACGACCCGCCCAAGCGCTTCCGCAACTGGTAAGGGACGGCACATGGAAACCCTCGACTATCGCTTCAACGGCAGCACCGATGTGCACTTCCCCAGCGGGGCCGTGCTGGTGGGCGTGCTGGCCTCGGGCAACCTGGAAATCCTGCTGGAGCCGGCCGCGCTGGAGGGCGCGATGGCGGTGCGCATCATCACCGCCGCGCAAGGGTTCGGCAGCATCTGGCAAGCGGTGATAGGCGATTTCGCGCAGCGCCACCCGCTGCGCGACGTGCGCGTGTCGATCAACGACGCCGGCGCCACCCCGGCGGTGGTCAGCCTGCGCCTGGACCAGGCGGTGCAGTCGCTGGGCAGCGGAGGCGGCGCATGAGCATCGTGCACCGCCACAGCTATTACGAGGCCGACGCGCGCGAGCGCATCGCCGGGTTGCTGGACCCGGGTTCCTTCCAGGAACTGCTGGGCCCGGCGCAGCGCGTGACCAGCCCGCACCTGGCCCAGCTCGACCAGCCGGCCGCGTTCGACGACGGCATCGTGGTGGGCGAAGGCCGATTGCGCGGCACGCGCGTGCTGGTCGCCGCGCAGCAGGGGCAGTTCATGGGCGGCGGCGTGGGCGAGGTGCATGGCGCCAAGCTCACCGGGCTGCTGCAGCGCGCCGCCCGGACCCGACCGGCCGGCGTGCTGTTGTTGCTCGATACCGGCGGCGTGCGCCTGCATGAGGCCAACGCCGGGCTGATCGCCATTTCCGAAATCATGCGCGCCACGCTCGACGCGCGCGCCGCCGGGGTGCCGGTGCTGGCGTTGATCGGCAGCGGCAACGGCGCATTCGGCGGCATGGGCATCGTCGCCCGCTGCTGCACGCGCGTGATCATGTCCGAGGAAGGTCGCCTGTCGCTGTCCGGCCCGGAAGTGATCGAAACGGTACGCGGCGTGGAGGAGTTCGATTCGCGCGATCGCGCACTGGTGTGGCGGGTGACCGGTGGCAAGCACCGCTACCTGATCGACCAGGCCCAGGTGCTGGTACCCGATGCGATCGACGCGTTCGCGCAGGCGGCGTTCGACGCGCTGCAGCCGGACACCGCCAGCAGCGACACCGATGCCGCCCTGGTCGCCCTGCAGGCGCGGCATGCCGCGCTGAGCGCGCGTGCGCAGGCGTGGGGTGGCTGCCGCGACGGCCTGGAGATCTGGGCGCTGCAGGGCATCGCCGCACCGGAACGCCTGCCCTTGCTGGACACCGACGACTTCCTTGCCGCCACGGCCAACCGGAGCCTGCCATGACCGCGCAGCCTGCCTCGTCACCCGCGCTGGCGCCGCTGTTGGACGCCCTGTTTCCCGCCGGCCATGCCATCGCCGTGCACGATGCGGTGTTGACCGGCACCGCCAGCATCGCCGCCGGCGAGGTCACCGTCATCGGCACCACCGACAAGATCGAGGTCGGCGTGGACCACGCCCTGCGCCTGGCCGAGACGGTATTGGCCAGCACGGCGGCCGATCCGCAACGCCCGATCGTGATGCTGGTGGACACCGCCGGCCAGCGGCTGGCGCGCCGCGACGAACTGCTGGGCATCAACGGCTATTTCGCGCACCTGGCCCAGAGCCTGGACCTGGCCCGCCGCCGCGGCGCACGACTGGTGACGCTGGTGTACGGCGAATCGGTCAGCGGCGGCTTCCTCTCCTTCGGGCTGATGGCCGACCACATCCACGCCCTGCCCAGTGCCCAGGTGCGGGTCATGGACCTGCGCGCGATGGCCCGGGTGACCAAGCAGCCGCTGGAGAAGCTGCAGGCACTCAGCCAGAGCTCGCCGGTGTTCGCTCCCGGCGTGGAGAACTACGTCGCGATGGGCGCGGTGCAATCGGTGTGGGACGGCGACCTCGCGGCGGCGCTGCTGCAGTCACTGGCCGCGCCGGTCGACGGCGACCGGCGCGCCGTGCGCGGTGCCGAACGCGGCGGCCGCGGCCTGGCCGCATCGGTTGCCGCCCGGGTGGCCGCCGGCGATGCCTGAGCAGCCCGCCCGCCACACGCTGGTCTGGCTGGCGGCGCAGGCCGACTGGCAAGCCGACCTGCCCGCGCAGGAGGCGCGCCTGGCCGCATGGTTCGCGCGCGGCTGGCCCGCCGTGGTGGCGCGGCGCGCCGCCGATGATCCCGACCCGCGCCTGCGCCTGGGCGTGCCGTTGCCGCCCGGCGAGGGCAAGCAACGGCTGGCGCTGCGCGTGCCGCTGCTGGACATCACGCGCCAGCAGGCGCCGCCGACGCTGGCCGAGCTGATCGCCGCGCCCGGCCTCGCCCACCCACCTGCATGGGCGCCTGCGCTGCAGGCGCTGGATGCCATCGCGCCGGCGCGCGTGTTCGGCGCATTCGCGTGGCAGGCCCTGACCGGCCTGGCCTACGTGCACGCCGGCTCGGACATCGACCTGCTGTGGCGCGTGCATTCGCCGGATGTGGCCAACCGGCTGGTCACCCGCCTGCACGCGTGGGAAGTGCGTTTCGGCCGACGTGTGGATGGCGAGCTGCTGCTGGCCAGTGGCGCGGCCGTGAACTGGCGCGAGTACGCCGGCACCACGCGCCAGGTGCTGCTCAAATGCAGCGATGGCGCAGCGCTGGCGCCGCGCGAGGCCCTGTTTGACGCGGCGGGCGTTCCGGCATGAGCATGCCCGCCCTCGCCCACCCGCATCCCCGTGCGCACGTGGACAGCGCACGGCTGGGGCGGCTGGCCATCGCCAGCCTGCACGCAGAGCTGGCCTGCGCGCCCAAGCCCGGCCTGGTCACCCCGTTCGATAGCGGCAGCCACGCCGACATGGATGCGGGCACCTTCCTGCGCAGCCTGTTCGCGCTGCGCCACTATTTCCGCGACGCCGCCCGTGCCGGCGCGTCCGCCGCTCCCTTCGCGCAGTTGCGGCGCCACGGCATCGCCGCCGAGGCGGCGATGCTGCGCGCGACCGGTGGCATCAATACCCATCGCGGCGCGATCTTCAGCCTGGGCCTGCTGGTGGCGGCTGCCGCGGCCTTGCGCCGCGATACGGGCCGCACACCCGCTGCCGAACAGGTGTGCCTGGCCGTGCAGCGCTGGGCCCCGGCAGTGGCCAGCGCGCCGCTGGATGCCAACAGCCCCGGCCAGCGCATGCGCGTCGCCCATGGCGTCGCCGGCGTACGCGAGCAGGCCATCGCCGGCTATCCGATCCTGCGCGAGCTGGGCGTGCCCACCCTGCGCCACGCGCTGGCCGCGGGATTGCCGCGCGAGGCGGCGCTGTGCCACACCCTGATGCGGCTGGTGGCACACGTGGACGATCTCAACCTGCTGCACCGGGGCGGCGCTGCAGGCCTGGCCTGGGCACGCCTGCAGGCGCGCGACTTCATCGCCGCCGGTGGTGCCTTCGCACCGCAGTGGCGCGTGCACCTGGCGGCCATCGGCGATGGCTTCGTCGCCCGCCGGCTGAGCCCCGGTGGCAGCGCCGACCTGCTCGCCTGCAGCTGGTTCCTGCTGCAGCAGGAGGCCGCATGAGCCTGGCCCTGCTCTGCCCCGGCCAGGGCGCGCAGCATCCGGCGATGTTCGACCGGGTGCGCGGGCTGGCGCCCGCCCAGGGCGTCCTGGACGCAGCAGCGCGCGTCCTCGGGCGTACGGCTTGCGACGCGGCAGCAGCGGATGATCGGTTCGACAACGTGCAGGCGCAGCCGCTGCTGTGCGCAGCCAGCCTGGCGCACTGGCAGGGGCTGCGCGAGCGGTTGCCGCCGCCCACCGTGGTGGCCGGCTACAGCATCGGCGAACTGGCCGCGCAGTCCATCGCCGGCAGCCTGGATGCGGCCACCTGCCTGGCCCTGGCCGGGCAGCGCGCCCGCCTGATGGATGCGGCCAGCCCGCCCGCCGCGGGCATGCAGGCCGTGCTGGGGCTGGCGCGTGCACCGCTGCAGGCGCTGTGCAGCGCGCACGGCGTGCATATCGCCATCGCCAACGGCGCCGACCACTTCATCGTGGGCGGCGCGCGCGCGGCCCTGCAGGCGCTGGCGCAGGCCGCCCACTCGCGTGGCGCCGAGATCCGCCCGCTGCCGGTCCACGTGCCTGCGCATACCCCCTTGCTGGCGCGCGCCGCCGAGGGCTTCGCCGGCGCGCTGGCGCAGGCCGCGCTGCAGGCCCCGCGCTCGACCGTGCTGGCCGGCATCGATGCACGCGCCGTGCGCGACCGCGCGGGCGTGGAGCACACCCTGGCCGCGCAGTTGGCGCAGACCATCGAGTGGTCGCAGGTCATGCGCCAGGCGTTCGAGCGCGGCGCGCGGGTGTTCCTGCAGCTCGGCCCGGGTACCGCGCTGGCGCGCATGGTGGCCAGCGACTACCCGTGCTGCGAGGTGCGTGCGGTCGAAGAATTCCAGGGCCTGGACGGTGCGGCCGCGTGGGTCGATGCCGCCCTGGGCCGGCTGGCGTGAGTGCTGTCGTGGTGCCGTAGCACGTCGTACCCCGGGATGGCGGGCTTCCATCCGTGCTGTACGCGAGTCAAGTGTCTGGGAGGGCGCATGAGTCCACAAGTCGCAACGATCATCGGTCTGGTGATCATGTTCATCGTCGCCACCGCACTGCCGATCAACATGGGCGCGGTGGCCTTCGCGCTGGCGTTCATCATCGGTGGCGTGTTCGTCAGCATGGAGGGCAAGGAGGTGTTGGCCGGTTTCCCCGGCGACCTGTTCCTGACCCTGGTGGGCATCACCTACCTGTTCGCCATCGCGCAGAAGAACGGCACCATCGACCTGCTGGTGCACTGGGCGGTCCGTGCGGTGCGTGGCCGCATCGTGGCCATTCCGTGGGTGATGTTCGTGGTGACCGCGGTGCTCACCGCCTTCGGTGCGCTCGGCCCGGCAGCGGTGGCGATCATCGGGCCGGTGGCGCTGCGGTTTGCCAAGCAGTACCGGATCAACCCGTTGTTGATGGGCCTGCTGGTCATCCATGGCGCCCAGGCCGGCGGCTTCTCGCCGATCAGCGTGTACGGCAGCATCACCAACGGGGTGGTGCAGAAGGCCGGGCTGGAGGTGACCGAGATGGCGGTATTCCTGACCAGCCTGGGCTTCAACCTGATGATGGCCACGATCTGCTTCTTCGCCTTCGGCGGCGTGGCGCTGCTGCGCCGTGGGGCGGTGGCGGTGGCCGGTGGCGTGGGCAACGCCGAGCTGGCAGTGGCCGGTGGGCCGCAGGCCTCGTCGCGGCAGTTCGCGATCGAGGGCCACGGCGCACTGGTCGCCGCCGGCGGTGGCACGCTGTCCAACGATCCCGACGCACTGGAGGCGGTGGGCATCACCCGCGAGCGGCTGTTCACCCTGGTCGGCCTGCTCGGGCTGGGCATCGCCGCCTTGATCTACAACCTCAACGTCGGCCTGGTCTCGATCACGGTGGCGGTGGCATTGGCGCTGTTGTCGCCGAAAAGCCAGAAGGGCGCAGTGGACGGGATCAGCTGGTCCACGGTGCTGCTGATCTGCGGCGTGGTCACCTACGTGGGCGTGCTGGAGAAAGCCGGTGCGGTGGACTTCATCGGCAATGGCGTATCGGAGATCGGCATTCCGCTGCTGGGCGCGCTGCTGGTCTGTTACGTCGGCGGCATCGTGTCCGCCTTCGCGTCGTCGGCGGCAGTGCTCGGCGCCACGATCCCGCTGGCGGTGCCGTTCCTGATGCAGGGCCACCTGGGCGCGGCCGGGGTGATCTGCGCACTGGCAGTGTCTTCCACGATCGTGGACGTCAGCCCGTTCTCGACCAACGGCGCGCTGGTGGTGGCCTCGGCAGCCAAGGAAGAGCGCGAGTCGCTGTTCCGCCAGTTCCTGGTCTACAGCGGGCTGGTCGTGGCCTTTGGACCGCTGCTGGCGTGGCTGGTCTTCGTGGTGCCGGGCTGGATGTAACGCCTGGTATCGGCGGGGCCGGGCAATGCTCGGCCCCGCCCCCGCTGGATGGAGGGATTACAATTGGGCATGGCCCTTGCTCCTGCCCCGCGATCCACCAAGAAGCGCGCCCCTCTGTATGAAGAGGTGGCCGAGCACGTGCGCGAGCGGATCTACGATTACCGCCTGCCGCCGGGCGAGTGGATCGACGAACCCGCGCTGTGCGAAGCATTGGCCATCAGCCGCACGCCGTTGCGCGAAGCGTTGAAGCTGCTGGCCGCCGAAGGCCTGGTGCAGATCGACGCCGGGCGTGGCTGCCGGGTGACCCGGCTCACCCTGGAAGACCTGAACCAGCTGTTCCCGGTGATGGCGATGCTGGAGGGCCGTTGCGCGCACGAGGCGGTGCGGCATATCGACGACGCCGGGGTGCAGCTGCTCGAGGACCTGCACGCGGCGATGGAGGCTGCGGCCACGGCGGGCAACATCGCCGAGTACTACCGCAACAACTACCTCATCCACGAAACCGTGCAGCATTACGCCGGCAACCCGTGGTTGATCCGCATCACCCACGACCTGCACCGCATCCTGAAGATGCATCGTGGCCGCCAGCTGCTGGCGCCGGGCCGCACCGCGCAGTCACTGGCCGAGCACCGCGAGCTGATGGACTGTTTCCGCCGGCGCGATCCGGTCGCGGCCGAGCGCACCATGGAACGGCATCTGCTCAGCCAGGGCCAGGCCCTGGCCGCGTACGTGACCGCGGGCGGTCTGTTGAACGTGCCCGCGCCGCTGCCGACCGAGGGCGGCAGCTGAGCGCGCGGCGCTGACCGCGCGCGCCTGACGCCGGCCAACCGCCGGCACTACCGCGGGCGGGTCTCGCGCAGGGTCCACATGACCGGCAGGACCACCACGGCAACGGCAGCGATCATCGCGCCCGGTGCCGAGGCCCAGCCGGTATGCCGCACCAGCAGTTCGGCCAGCAACGGCGTGGCACCGCCGAAAAAGGCGGTGGCCATGGTCACGCCAAGCGCGAGACCACTGAGCCGGCCTTCGCCGGGGAACTGCTCGGCCGTCGCCGGTGCCGCCACCGCGCTCACGCCGCCGGCCAGGCAGGCCAGCACTACCGCGCCGACCCCGATCAGCAGCGTATTGCCGCCGGCCATCAGGGTGAACATGCCCAGCGGCAGCAAGGCGCAGAGCATGGCCAACACGATCAGCAACGGGCGTCGCCCGAGCCGGTCGGACAACGCCCCGGCCAGCGGCGTCACCACGATCACGGCCACCGCCGCCAGCGTGGACAGCCACAGCGCCTCGGATTCGCCCACCTCGCCCACCGAGCCCAGGAACGCGGGCACGTAGGTGATGCCGACGTAATAGGTGATCGACCCCAACGCGGAAATCGCGAACGTGCGCGCCACCGCACCTCGATGGAAGCGCCACGTGTCGCGGATCGGCGCGACCGGCACGGTGCCCGCGGCCTGCTGGCGCTCGAACTCGGGCGACTCGTGCATGGTGGAGCGTGCCAGCAGGATCGCAGCGGCCAGTGCCGCGCCGACGAAGAACGGAATCCGCCAGCCCCAGCCATCCAGTTGCGCGGTGCTCAGCACCGCCACCGTCAGCGCCGACAACGCGACCGCCAGCAGCGCGCCCACTTCACTGGCCGCCGAGGCCAGCGACGTGATCAGGCCACGCCGGCGCGGGGGTGCGGTCTCCAGCAGGTAGGCCACCACCCCGGTGTACTCACCGCCCACCGAAAACGCCATCAGGCAGCGCAGCAACAGCAACAGCACGCCCGCACTGGCGCCGATGCGGTCGAAGGTGGGCAGCAGCGCGGTGGCCAGCATCGCCACGGTCATCAGCAACATCGAGGCCAGCAGCATGTAGCGCCTCCCGAAGCGGTCGCCGAGATGGCCGAAGCACAACGCGCCCAGCGGGCGCATCAGGTAGGAGACGGCAAAGCCGGCCAGCGTTGCCAACAAGGCGTTTTCGCCGCCGCCGAAGAACACCCGCGACAGCACCGTGGCCAGGTACAGATACAGGGTGAAGTCGTACCACTCCACCACGGTGGAGAGGCCGGCGACGATCATCGAACGCGTGCGGCGTGACGCATCGAGCGGCGTGGACACGCTCATGCGCCGCCCACCGGCAGGGCGGCAGCAACGCGCGGGAGACAGGTGGGACGAAGAACACGCATCGGCAAGGACATCGGCGGCAGGATGCGCCGAGCCTACTTCACCCGCCGCGCCGTCGGACTCACGCCGCCACCACATCGCCGCTGCGCGGGGTTACCCGGCCAGGGCCGGCAGCGCCTCGCGGGTGTAGCGCAGCAGCCGGCCGCGCCCGGGGGCATCGCCCTCGTCATCGAACAGACCGTAGGCTTCGTCCACCGCATACCCCTGCGCCGCCATGGCGCGTGAGAACGCGCCAACATTGCCGCGCCCCGGATCGGTCAGCAGCAGCTCGGCGCGGGGCCGTGCATGGCGCTCCATCATGCTGGCGATCTGCAGGGCGTGGCCGCGCTCGTAGAGCACGTCGCTGCCGATGATCAGGTCGAACCGGCCCAGTGTCGTATCCGGCAACTCCCATGGCAGATCGCGGTAGTGGATCGCCGGCAGGTCGTTGAGGCCGGCGTTGTAGGCCAGGAACGATTCGGCCAGCGGGTGGTGGTCGCTGGCCACCACGTCGGCGCCGCGCTTGGCCAATACCAGGCTGGCCAGACCCAGGCCGCAGCCCAGCTCCAGGATGCGCTTGCCGGCCACGTCGACACTGCTCATGGTCTCGGCCAGTACGCGGCCCGCAGGCCAGACCTGGCCGAACAGGCTCCACAACGACGAATGGATGCCGGCGCGCTGGGCGCGGCCGGTCGGGTCGGCGAACTGCTGCAGGTCGCTCAACGCGCGAATGCGATAGTCGCGGCCGGCAACCGGGATGGTGAGGATGCGGGTGCTATAGCCCGGCATGTGCGCTCCGTGGGACACGGGGAGTGCGCCCTCCCGACGGGAAGCGCGACTCGGAAAGTGGAGCGAAGCGGGCGGTCGGCAACAGACCGCGCAGGACGCGCGTAACGGCGTGGGACGGCCCCATCCTACCGCAGCGCCGGCGGCGCACGCTCACCGCCAGGCAGGAGCGGTCAGTACCGGACCTGGCAGTTGGGGCAGAAGAACGTGCGCCGGCGGCTCTTGCCCGGGTAGGTCTTGGACAGTGGGCCGCCACACTGCGGGCAGGTGCGCTGGGTGTGTACCTGCCAGTGCTTGCGCAATACCCCGGCCTTCTTCCACGCCAGGAAGTTGAAACTGTAGGCGCGTGCATCGGCGATGACCTTGCCCAGCACGCGCGGCGGCAGGTCGCCGATCGTCGACTCCGGGTGCACGCGGGTCCGGAACAGCACCTCGTTCTTGATGATGTTGCCCACCCCGGCGAACAGGTCCTGGTCCAGCAGCGCATCGCAGACCAGCGTGTCCGGCTGCAGCTTCAGCCGGCGCCGGGCCAGGCGCGGGTCCCAGGCGTCGTCCATCACGTCGCCGCGCCAGTCGTAAGTGTCCTCGAGCGGCCCTTCGATGTATTTCAGCGAGGAGGCGTAGATGTTCAGCTCGCCGTTGTCGAACTGCAGCGACACCCGCGGCGGCGACGGTTTGCGTTCATCGATGCGGTAGCTGCCGAACATCAGCATGTGCACGCGCAGGCTGAAGCCGCTGAACTGGACCAGGAAGTGCTTGCCCCAGCTGCGCAGCGCCAGCACCCGCCGCCCCTCCATGCGGGTGAGGTCCAGGCTGCTGTTGCCGAGCGCGCGACGCACGGTCTTGCCGCGGAACTTGGCCGCCGCCTCGCGCAGGATGACGATGGAAGGACCTTCAGGCATGCGCGGCGATCTCCTTCAGGCGCAGGGCATTGGCAATGGCGAAGCCATGCGCAGTGTTGTCGAAGATCACCCACGGCGCGTCCCGGCCGACGCGGTGCGCGTGGACCTGCCGGGCAAGGTCGGCCAGCGCGGGGTCCGGGTAGTCGCTGTAATACATGCGCGGGGCGCCGTGCCAGCGCCAGTAGCGCCACGACGACGCGCCGCCCGGGACAGCGGCAGCGGCCACGCGCGGCGGGTCGACCGCAGCACGGGACACCCCATGCTCTTCAAGCAGGGCATCGGCCCGTGCCTCGAACCAGCTGGGATGGCGCGGCTCGCAGACCAGCGCCACCGCGCTGCGCCGGCGCAGCCCGCGGAAGAATCCGCCGGCCCGGCGCGTATCCAGGGCCAGCGAGGGCGGCAACTGCAGCAGCAGGCCGCCCAGTTTCGCGCCCAGTCCATCCACCTCGTCCAGGAAGCGGTCCAGCAATGGACCCACACCGACCAGCCCGGAATCATGCGACAGCGTGCGCGGCAGCTTCACCGAGAAACGGAAGCCGGGCGGGACCGCGGCCGCCCAGCGCGCGTAGGTGCTGCGCTGGTGCGGCCGATAGAAGGACGAGTTGATCTCCACCACATCCAGGCGCGTGGCGTAGCGCGCCAGCGCGCTGTCGCCGGGACCGAACAGCGCGGCGTAGCGGCTGGGAATCGACCAGCCGGCACAGCCGACCTTCGGCGTGACGGGAGCGGCCATGCCCGGCTTCCTCAGCGCAGGATCTCGCCCTGGTCCTCGCCATCCCAATAGTGGATGCGCACGGCGGCCACGTGGATCAGCACTAGCCCGGGGCTGTCCACGCCCTGTTCGAACCAGCGCTCCAGGTCCTTCACCCAGTGCTGCTGCATGATCGCCTTGTCGCGGATCAGCGTGGCCCTGCCCTGCACCGCCACGAACAGCGGCGGCTTGCCGAGCAAGGACTTGCTGCCGGTGAAGCTCAGCGCGACCTTCGGATCCTGCTGGATCTCGCGGACCATGTCGGTGTCTTCGGTAGTGAAGAACCAGCTGTCGCCGTCGTAGTCCACGTCGCCGTTGTTGCTCATCGGGCGTGCCGCGATATCGCCGCTGGCGGCGTGGGTCTGCAGCATGGTGAAGTCGATGTGGGCCATCTTCTTGGCCAGGTCGTGCAGGGTCAGGGTGGTCATGGCGCATCCAGGCAGGGAACAGGCCGCCAGCGTCGGCGCGCGACGGTGACCGCGCCGTGCAGGGATGCTGTCGTGCCCTTCACGCCTGCGGGTCGCGAGGTCGCCGGGCCTGCTCATCCCCCCCGTGGGACGCCGGCCACGGCGCCATCCTCAACGGCGATGCACCCGCCAGAACAGTGATCTCCCACGGTCGCGCGGTATGGCAAGGAAGCTCTCGGTCGCTGACTCCGGCTCGTCGCAGCGGCGCACGTCATAGTGGGCAAGCACGACCTCCAGCGACGGCCAAGGGTGCAGTTGGAGGGCACTCGGGATCACGAGATCCGCCGCCACCGAGCGACAGTCTCCAGGCGGAAGCCAGCGCTCGCTGCCCGTCGCAAAGCTCAATGCACTTTGGTTGTTGTCCAGATCATGCACTTCGCGCAGATCGGTGGCGCTGGCAGGAACCCACGCTGGAACCCAGCCACGTCCTACCGCATCGTCGCGGATCGCGGCGGCCCTGTCAGGGTAGGCGGCATGCATGACGTCCCCCGTGCACCCGGCGCACAGCGCCGTGCCGAGGACTACGGCGCATGACAAGGGCAGCGTGCGCATAAACCGTTCCGTGGTTGGTCCGTGCCGAGTATGCGCCGAACCGGTCCCACTCGCATACTGCGCAGCTCGTCGAGACGTCGTATGCGACTTGACACCGCGACGCCACGGGGTAACTATCAGTTAACGAATTAGTTAACTACCACCCATGGACCGCATCTTCGACGCCCTCGCCTCCACCGCCCGCCGGCAGATCCTGGCCTACCTCAACGGCGGCGAACTCAGCGCGGGCGAGCTGGGCGAGCGCTTCGATTTCAGCAAGCCGGCGCTGTCCAGCCACCTGCGCATCCTCGAGGATGCCGGGCTGATCGAGCGCGAGAAGCGGGGCCAGTTCGTGTACTTCCGCCAGGTGCCGGACACACTGGCCAACACGCTGTTCGCGTGGGCGGCCGAGGTCTGTCCGGTCGGTGGCCCGCTGCAGCGCGAAAGCCGCGCCCGGGCGCGGCGCAAGCCGGCGACCTGAACCGCATCGTCCCACGACAAGGAGCTCGTCATGCTGGATACCACCCGTGTCAGTCGTTCCTTCCCCAGCGTCAGCCTGCCCTCCTGCGGCGAAGGCAGCCCGGTGGAAGTGGCCTTGATCGCCCAGCTCGGGATCGGTGCCGGTGACCAGCTGGTTCGCGATGCCGGCATCCGCCAGGCAGCGCACCCGCGCTTCGTCGATGCGCTGGACGAGCCCTCCGCGCGCCTGGGCGGCATGCACCTGGCGCACGACGACGCCTCCTCGTTGTATTCCTTCTCGGTGGGCCAGCACGGGCATCCCTTCCATCGCCACGCCGGGCCACGCATGTTCACCGCGATTGCCGGCAGTGGCGGCGCGCAGCTGCGCTTTTCCACCGCATCGGACGCGCAGCTGCAGGAGGACCCCGCCGCCTTCCTGCACGCCCTGCGCTGCGTGGACATCCCGCCGGACTGCCTGTTCACCGTGCGCTTCGGCAGCGGCACCTGGCACCAGTTCGTCTCCCGGCACCCGCGCCATCCGGCGCTGTTCGCGCTGTCCTGCCACGCCAACGAGCGCAGTGGTGCGCTGACCGGGGCGCAACGGGCACGCGTCGATGCCGGCGCGGCCGACATCCCCACCCTCACCGAGACACTGCCACCGGTGGTGCAACAGGTGCTGGCGCAGACCGATCTGACGCGGTTGCCGGTGGTAAGCCTGTCGCTGCACGCGCCGGCACGATCGGCGTTGGCGGGTCTGTGCGCGCGCAGCCGTGATCTGGTCGGGCGTGTACGCAGCGGCCTGGCCCGGCTGCGGCCGGCGCACGGCTACGTCGGCCGCAGCGCCGCCGCCCATCCCATCCACAGTGCATCGGCCGCGCCCGCCGATTCCCTGTTGCAGCAGGCCCTGGCAGGCGACGTCGACCACGAGGACTACACCACGCTGACCCTGCCGCCACGCAGTATCGGCAGCCATTCCGCCGCGGCCGTGCTGGAATCGGTGCTGGACGGCTTCGTGCACAATCCGCCGCCAAGCGTCGGGCGCTTGATGGCGCTGCGCAACGTGCTGGTCGCGCCGCTGCAGTTGCGCACCTCGCCGCTGGGGTGCCCGGTGTCGTCATTGCTGTCCGACGCGCCGGGCGAACGGTTCGCGCAGCGCTTCCCGGTGCATGCGCAGTCGCGGTCCCCCGACGACCGCAGTGCCGAGGTGCTGCTGGGTGCCGATGACCGCCACCTGCGCTTCCGCTCCTGCGTGCGCGTGCAGTTGCTCGACGACGGTGCCGCCGTGGTCGCGCTGGGCACCCGGGTGCGTACCCACAATCACTTCGGGCGGCTCTACATGGCGGCCATCAACCGGGTTCACCGCCGCCATGTCAGCCCCGCGATGCTGCGCATGGCCGTCGCCCACGCACTGGCACCGGAGCTGGTGCAGGCGACCGCGCTGCAGCCGGCCACCGGCGCGGCCTGACCCGGCGCCCCGACGCTCAGCCGCCGTCGTACGGCTCACTGCCGGGGAACACCTGCAGCAGGGCGCGTGTCAACGTGGTGGGATAGACGGTGAGATGGTCTTCGCCGTCGATGATCGACGTCTCCACCTGCAGCCCTTCATACCCGCGCTGGCGCAGGCGGTCGGCGAAGGCCTGGTTGTCCTTGAGCATGTCGTTGCGGGTCAGGTAGCGCGACTCTGGCTTGATCGTTTCAAAGCTGCCGATCGCCAGCAGTACCCGCGCCGGCAGCGCGCGGTGCTGCTGCGCGTAGGCCTGCTCCAGCGGGTCGACCACGTGGTTGTCGAACCACAACGACGGACTGGACAGGATATAGGTCTGGAACATCTCCGGGCGCGTGACCAGCACGAAGCTGCCGAACAGGCCGCCATACGAATGACCGGCAAAACTTCTCCGTGCCGGGTCGGTGCGGTAGCGCGCGTCCACCGCTGGCAGCACGTGCGCGGCGAGGAAGTCACGGTAGTGCGCCGCGCCGCCGTAGACCACGTCATCGCTGTAGTCGTCCCCGCTGTGGCGTACCGGCCGGGTCGGGGTGTAATCGCGCGAGCGACTCTGTTTCGAGGTCAGGCCCTCCTGCGGCGGCAGCCCGACCAGGATGAAGTCCTCCAGGTTGGCGCCGCCCTGCCCGACCAGGTTGCGGATGCTGCGCACCAGCGGAAAGCTGTACAGCGCGTCGGTCACGTACAGCACCGGGTAGCGCCGCTCGGGGTGGGCCGCATAGCTGGCGGGCAACGCCACCCAGATCGGGTAATCGCGCCCGGCCGGATCGTGCACGCGCCAGCTTTCGGTATCCGGCAGCACCACACCGCTCACCGGCTGGATCGCCGCAGGCGCACGCCGCACCGCATCGCCCTGCGTCGCGCAGCCGCTGGCCGTGGCCAGCACCATCATCGCCCCCAGGCCTGTGTACATCGCTTTCATCGGCACCCGCCGCTCACCTGAAAGGACCAGCCTCGCAATTCCGGGCCCGGTTGCCAAGCCGGCCTGCCGGTTCAGTGCGTATCCGCCGTCTGCGCCGGCACCGTCAGTCGATACACCAGCACCCGGTTGTCGTTGTCGTAGGCGCTGTCGCAGCGCATGCCCTGCATGACACAGTGGCGCGCGATGAAGTCGTTGTCGTTGCCCACCAGCAGCAGCCGCTCGTCCGGGCGCGTCGCGTCAAGTGTTGGCAGCAGATCCATCGCCTCCCACTTCTCCGACAGCAGCCCGGCGTGCGCCCCCTTGGCGGTCGCGGTGTCCAGCCCGGCGCGGGCCAGGTGTACCGGGTCGAGCAGGTCCAGCAGCACGTGGCTGCGCGCCGGCACGATGCCGGGCTTCAACGCGGTGCCGTCGCGCTCCGCGAGGACTGAGGCGATGCCCTGCTCGTAGTCACTGCCCGCCAGGTTGCTGGCGCCGCGGGTATCGACCAGCAGGACCGACTTGTAGACGATGGGATCGCGCGTGTCGCTGCCCAGCCCGTTGCCGTCGCGGGCCAGCAGCAGGAAGCGGTGGTCGTCCAAGGCGCGCAGCTCGCTCTGTGCGGCGGTGCGGTCCGGCGTGCCCTTGCCATCCTGCGCATAGGTGGGCAGCTGCACCACGTAGTGGCCGATCGGCCGGGTGGGCAGCGGATCGCGGCTGACGTCATAGACCATCACCCGGGTGTTGATGCGGCCGCTGGCGTCGCCCGTGGCGGTGTCCTGCACCAGCGCGCTCTGCAGCGCGACGAACAGGCGGCGGCCGTCGGGCGACAGACCCATGCCCTCCACGCCCTGGTTGTTGCGCCGGCCACTGTCCGGGGCACGGCGCGAATCGAACATCACCCGTCCGTCGCGCCGGGGCTGCACCGCGGGTGGCGGCACGATGACCCCCAGCAGGCGACCATCGGGGGCGAAGTAGTACACGTGCGCGGCGTACTCGTCGCCGATGTAGAAGTGCCCATCGGCGGTGAACTGCAGCGCTTCGGCATCCAGCGATATCTTGCCCGCGCCCACGCCCTGCGCGGGCGACGGCAGCAGGATGCCGTTCTGCACGACGGTATGCTCGCCCGGATCGGCACCGGTGAAGGGCTCGCCGTTGAAGTCGCGCAGCAGCAGCCCGCCGTCGGGCGTCAGCGTAACCTGGCCGGCGCGCTGGCCGGCGCCGATCTCGATCCGCAGCTGCAGGCGTTCCAGCCGCCCGGCGTAGTCGTAGAACAGGCCGGCATCGGGATCGTTGCGGCCGCGATCGGGCAGCGTCCACAGCACGCCGCGGTAGCCGTCGGCGGTGCGCGTCCATTGCCCGACATCCACGGCCAGCGACGAGAACGAGCCCAGCGTGTCGCCGAGAAAATCCACGGTGCCGGCCGGCAGCGCGCCGGCGGCGACGAGTACCGGCGTGTCCGACGCCGCGGCGGGACGGGCCGGGGCCGCGGCGACTACCGGCGCCGCCATCAGCGCAAGCAGCGCGGCGAACACCACCTCGCGCGGCCCGGGCCGGCGGTCAGAAACGGACATCGACCGTTCCGAACACCTGGCGCGGTGCGGAGGCGTGGAACACGTAGATCGTGCCGGTCGGGTCGCTCGGGGCGAATACGCTGGAATCCAGGTTGCTGGCGTAGCGCTTGTCGGTCAGGTTGGTCACGTTGACCCACAATCGCACGCCCTGGGCGACGCCGACCCGGCCGAAGTCGTAGCCGCCGGACGCGTCGAACACGGTGAACCCACCAAAGCCCTGGTCGTTGGTGTAGGTGTAGAAGCGCTCGCCGGTGTACTTGCCGCGCAGCGTGGCGAACCAGCCGTGGTCGCGCCAGGTGATTTCGCTGGCGAACATCTGCTTGGGCGTATCGGTCTGGATCTTGCCCTCGATCGGCTGCATCACGCCGGCCTGGACATAATCCGACCGGTAGGTGGAGCGGTTCAGCGAGGCCGAGTTGTACCAGGTGAGGTGCTCGCTGGGCGTCCACACCACGGTCAGTTCCGCGCCTCGGCTATCCACGCCGCCGGCGTTGTAGAAGCGGTTGCCGCAGGTCGGTCCCACCGGCTGGCGCGAGTCGCAGGGGTTGTACTGCAGCAGGCGGTTGTCGAAGCGCACCGTGTAGGCGGCCAGCGAAGCCTGCAGGGAAGCGCCGACGTAACGGTAGCCGGCCTCGAAGGAGCGCGACTGCTCCGGCTCCAGGTCGCCCTGCGCATTCCACGTGGCCTGGCTCACCGCCTGCGGGCCCAGCTTGAAGCCGCCCTGGAACATCGCCATGTTTTCGGCATAGCTGGCGAACAGTTCCTGGCTGTCGGTCAGGCGGACATTGGCACCCACGCTGGGCAGCGCGGACTTGCGCATCTTCAACCGACCGCTGGCGAACTGGTTGTTGGAGCTGGCCGCGATCGGCGTCCTGGCCGTCCCCGGCAGCGCCTGCGCGTCGGAGGTGACATGCGGGCTCTTGACCCCGAATTCGAGCGTGAGCCGGTCGTCGAGCAGGCGCCAGGTGTCCTTGAGGTAGGCCTGCCTGGTTTCCCAGCGGGTGCGCTGGGCGAACACGCCAACATCGGTCTGGGTGCTGTTCATGCCACTGAGGTCGCGCGGGCCGGTGACCGCGGTCTGGTAGCGCTCAGCGCTGCTTTCGTTGCGCTCGTACCAGAGGCCACCTTCGATGTGGTGCGCGCCCAGGTCCCAGTCGACGGACAGCGTGGCCCCGTTGCGGTCGATCTCGTAGACGGTGTTGCGGAAGATGATCGGCACTTCCTGCGTGGTGCCCTTGTTCGACCATGCACCGCTGTTCCAGTTGTGGCCCTCTCCGTGGTCATCATGGTGGTAAGCCAGCGCGTGAAGGCTGACGCCATCGGCCAGGAAGAAGTCACCGGACAGGGAGTACAGGTTGTCGTCGCGCAGGATCTGCCCGGCGGTGAACGCACCGTCCGCATCGCGGTCGGGGCCGGATGCATCGCACTTGGCCTTCACGTAGGTGGCGGTGTTGCAGTACGCCTTGGCCACGGCCTTGTTCCAGTCCGGCGCATAGCCGCCCCAGTCCCAGCCCAGCCCGCGCGCCATTTCGTTCTTGGACAGATAGAAATAGTCGGCCTGCGAGGTGCGCGAGGTATCGACGAAGGCGGCGATGCGGCCGTTGCCAATATTCCAGACGCCCTTGGCATTGAACTGCTTGGTGATCGACTGGTTGTAGGCGCTCTGGTCGTTCCACAGGTCCGAGGCCGCATTCATGCCCGACACATACGCCGAGAACCCGTTGTGTTCACCGGTATCGGCGCGGACGAAGGTACGGCGGTTGCTGTCGCTCCCGAAGGTCTGCACCAGGCGGCCGCCCATCGCAGCCAGTGGGTTGTTGGAGGTGTAACTGAGCGTGCCGCCGAGGTTGCTGGTGGACGGCGTGCCCAGGCTGCCGATGCCCACCGCCAGTTCGGCACCGGCCATGTTCTCGCTGATCAGCGCGCGGTTGATGGTGAGGCCGTTGTAGTTGTTGTAGGCACCGTCGCCGAGCGGCACGCCGTCCAGCGTGTAACCCAGCCGGGTGGCATTGAAGCCGCGCAGGCTCAGGGTCATCGACTGCTCGTTGGTGCCCAGCGCGTCGGCCGACTGCGCATTGACGCCGGGCAGAATGTTGATCGCCTTCTGCAGGCTGGTGCCCGGCGGCAGGATGTCGAGGTTCTGCGCGGTGATGCGCTGTACCTGGCGTGCCTCGCCGCTGCCGATCACCGAGACCGCGTCGAGGTCGGTGGCGCTGTCGGTGCCGGGCGTGGTGGCGTCCTGCGCCCAGGCGGCAGGCGCCGTGGCCAGCATCACGGCAACGGCCAAGAGGTTCTTTTTCATGGTGTTCAACGTACTCGGGCAGGCACGCTCCGCCCGGCCAGGGCCAGGCAGTCATGCAGACAAGGGGAAATGACGGGCGCAGACCACGGGGTCGCATGCGCACGGGCGCTGCCGACCTCACGTGAAAATGGTGCGCCCGCGCGATGACCGTCTTATGACATCGCGCGTGCCCGCCACACGCCCGTATTGCGGCGCGCGCCGATGTCTGCACGCCACGCGCGACGCGTCACCACCACTGGCGCTGCGCGCG
This sequence comes from Stenotrophomonas sp. BIGb0135, assembly GCF_024810105.1. Taxonomy (GTDB): domain Bacteria; phylum Pseudomonadota; class Gammaproteobacteria; order Xanthomonadales; family Xanthomonadaceae; genus Stenotrophomonas; species Stenotrophomonas maltophilia_AB. The sequence continues at coordinate 165,643 of NZ_JANUDX010000002.1, read as the reverse complement.
TTCCCTGCGGCCGGCTCAGCGTGCCGAGGCCGCCCGCCGCAACGTGATCAGGGTGATCTCCGACGGCACGCCGATGCGCGCGGCAAAGCCCGGCCACAGGCCAGCGCCGTTGCTGACGTACAAGGTCATGCCATCCACGTCGTAGCGACCGGACACGTAACCACCGTTGGCCCGTTTCACCAGTTGGTCCATGCCCAGGATGTGGCCACCGTGGGTATGCCCGGACAGCTGCAACGCCACCCCGCGTGCCGCATTGGCGGGTGCCGCGATCGGCCGGTGGTCGAGCAGGATCACCGGCGCCTTGGGATCGGCACCGGCCAGCGCGGCGCCCAGGTCCGGCGGCGGCAGCCCGTAGTTGCTGGCCACCGGGTCGGTGACTCCGGCGATGGTCAGCGCCGCGCCGCCGCGCTGGACCTGCACATGGCTGTTCTCCAGCACCTGCATGCCCTGCGAGCGGAAGGCCTGCATCCAGGCGGCGTACTGCGCGTAGTACTCGTGGTTGCCGGTGATCGCGATCACCCCGTCCGGCGCACGCAGCGCGCCCAGCGGCGCAACGTCGGCCGCACGCGCGGCCACGCTGCCATCGATCAGGTCGCCGGTGATCACCACCAGGTCCGGCTTCAACGCGTTGCTGTTGGCCACCACCTTGGCCACCCAGCTGCCGGTGAGCAGGCGGCTGGCGTGGATATCGGTCAACTGCAGCACGCGGTAGCCATCGAACGCAGCGGGCAGGTCGTCGATGACCACCTCGACCTGGCGTGTCTGCGGTACCGCCATGCCCTGCCAGATGCCGTAGACGGACAGCAGCAGGGCAACGCCGAAGGCCGCGGGACGCAAGGCAGCCCCGCGCAGCGCCGCGGTGGCGCGTGGGCAGCGCAGCAGGCGTGCACCGAGCAGCAGCAGGTCCAGCAGCAGCAGCATCACCGCGCCCAGCAGCAGCGTGGTGAAGCCGGTGGCCAGCACCGCGATGGCGGCCTTGGGAATCTCCGGCGAGGCCATCGTGCCGGCGAAACGGGCCACGATGCGGTGGTGCAGCGCCAACGCCACCACCAGCAATCCAAGCGGCCCGCGCAGGGACAACGACACCTGCAACGGCCAGACCACACGCCACACCACGTACAGCGCAAGCAGCACACCAACAACACTCAGCACAGGCATTCCAGTTTCAATGGGGGAGACCTGCACGGTCGCCAGGGGCGATCATGCAGTGCACCATCTTTGCCGAATCCGCCCGTCCGTGCCACCGCGCACCTGCCACATGCGCGACACACTGCGTCGCGCAGCCGCCCCGCGAGGGCTAGCGCGCGGAGGGCGGCGCAGCCTTCGCCGCCGCGTCGTCGTCGAGTCGGGTACGCGCCAGTGACATCATCGCCTGCAGCGGCGCATCCGGATCGCTGGAGGTGGTCAAGGTGAACAGCAGCCCCGAGGTTGTCTCGTCCGGCCACGACCAGAGATAGGACACCGAACGCCGCGTCGCCGTGCTCGACGCCGGGCTCGGGGTCGGCCGTGCGGTCATCGGTGCCGGCGCCTTGCTCACCAGCGCGGCGAAGCGCGACTGCAGCTGCTCGCCGTCCATGCGCCGGGCGTACACGGCGCACAGGCCCGCATCGGTGCGTGACACCGCGTACTGGTCGCCATCGAGCGTGATGGCCCACGCCCGTCCCGGCGTGCCATGCAGGAAGCTCTGCGCGACCGTGTCATCCAGCGGCGCCAGGTTGCGCGCGGCCATCCAGGCGGTCAGGCCGTCCACCGAGTTCAGGTGGGTCATGCAGGTGGTGCCGAACAACTGGTTGAACGTGTCCGCCTGCGTTGCGGGCGATGCCGGTTGTGCCGCCGCCAGCGGCGACAGCAGCAGGCCCGCGAGGGCCCAGGAAAGATGACGCATGCTGCTCCTTGTCGTGGTAGTGGCGTCCAATGCTGGCCACAGGCTACCGGATCAGGGCGCGTCGTGCGTACCACGCCGCGGCGACGTCGCCCTGCGTTTGCCGGGCGCTGCCGCCCTGGCGGCAATGTTCGCGGCCACCGCGGCGCGAATCAGCGCCTTCAACGCCGCTTCGTCGATCGTCTCGCCTTCATGCACGTCGATCGCGCGCCGCACGTTGCCGTCCAGGCTGGCATTGAACAGGCCGGTGGGATCCTCGAGCGCGGCGCCCCGGGCGAAGGTCATTTTCACCGCGGCCTTGTAGGTCTCGCCGGTGCACAGGATGCCGTCATGTTCCCAGACCGGCACGCCGCGCCATTTCACCGTCTCGACCACCTCGGGATCCGCCGCCCGGATGATGCGGCGCAGATGCGCCAGGGTCGCGCCGCGCCAGTCGTCCAGGCGGGCGATCGTCGCGTCGATCTGCTGCGCCGCGGAGGCGCCGGTGTCGGCGGCCGATGCGGCCGCGCGCGCGGTGCCGGGGGTTGGCTTGGTCATCGCATTTTCCTCGTGGCAGTGGACTACATGCGCTCGCCTGGCAACCCGCTCGCCTGCACGACCCAGGCCACGAAGCGCGCTTCATCCAGCGCCGCGTCTTCGCGGATGTGCAGGTAGCGGGTATCGCCGCTCCGCGACGGCTCCGGCGGTGGCGGGGTCAGCGCCGCGCCGCGGAAGAACGCCACCTTGATGTAGCCGCGGAAGCAATGCAGGCTCAGGAACCAACCCTGCCCGCCCGCGCCGTACAGGGGCAAATTCCACTTCACCGCCGTGCGCACACCGGGCACGGCATCGCGGATGAGTGCATCCAGGCGCGTGCCCACCGCACGCTTCCAGCCGGGCATCGCCGCGATATACGCCTGCACCGGGGTGTCGCCCTGGCCCTTGGCGATCTGCGGGTTGCCGCCGGCCAGCAGGCGCACCGCAGGCGGGTCGGGCGGGGAAGTGCCGGGCGTTCGAGACGGCATGTGCGGCGCTCCAGCGGGCAGTCCAGAACCGCGTTATAGCCCTCGCCCCGTGCGGTGACAATCTGCCCCGGGGACCGGGGCACGGCGGCGGTGTCCGGCGGCCGATGCCCCGCTGGCTGAACGATCCCCTGCGGCCTCGTGGGCGGCCCTTGCACTGCCCCTCGCGCAGGGCTATAAATGAGCAAGCACTCACTTACTCATTGTCATGGCCCGCCCGCTCAGCGAACAGAAACACGATGCCATCCTCGATGCGGCTGCCCGACTGGTGGCGGCACAGGGGATCGGCGCGTCGACGGCGCAGATCGCGCGCGCGGCCAAGGTCGCCGAAGGCACGGTGTTCACCTACTTTCCGACCAAGGATGCGCTGCTCAACGCGCTGTTCGTGCGCCTGGAAACCCGGCTGTCGATGGCGCTCGGCACCCATTTCCCCGCCGAGGCCGATGCGCACGGGCTGCTGCTGCACGCCTGGAATGCGTTGATCGACTGGGGGTCGACCTACCCGGTCGATCGCATGGCGCTGCGCCAGCTCAAGGTATCCGAGCGCATCAGCGAGCAGACCCGCAGCGAATGCGCCGGCCTGTTCGGCAGCATGCTGCAGCGGCTGGAATCCAGCCTGGCCGACCACATCGATGGCGAGCGCCTGCCGTTCTACCTGGGCCGGGTGCTGGTCAACCTGCTGGAAACCACCCTGGAGGCGATGGCGGCCGAGCCGGAGCGCCGGCAGGCGCTGCAGCAGGCCGGCTTCGACCTGTTCTGGAAAGGCATCCAGCGATGAGCCCCTTTTTTCACCCATTAAATGAGTGCGTACACACTCACTTCACCGAAGGTGCGCCATGAGAGCCCTCCCCCTGCTTGTTGCCGCCTTCTCCCTCACCGTACTACTCGGGATGACCCTGACCGTGCCTATCGCCAACCACGACCAATCGCCGCAGATGCAGGGCGGCCACTTCACCAACGTTGCCCCCAAGCCCAAGGAGACCGTCACCGGCACCCTCAAGCTGCTATGGGAATTCCTGTTCGACCGCCCGGCCGGCACCACCCCGCCGCAGGCCCCGCCGGTCCGCGCGGTCAGCGCCGCCGAGCTCGCCAGCGCGCCGGACCACAGCCTGTACCGGCTGGGCCATTCCACGCTGTTGGTGAAATTGCGCGGCGGCTGGTGGCTGACCGACCCGGTGTTTTCCAAGCGCGCCTCGCCGGTGCAGTGGATGGGCCCCAAGCGCTTCCACGCCCCGCCGATCGCCCTGCACGACCTGCCGCCCATCCGCGGCGTGCTGCTCTCGCACGACCACTACGACCACCTCGACCGCGCCACCATCAAGTACCTGGCCAGCCGTGCCGACGTGTTCCTCACCCCGCTGGGCGTGGGCGACCGCCTGATCGCCTGGGGCGTGCCGCGCGAGCGGGTGCGCCAGCTGGACTGGTGGCAGGAAACCGAGGTGGACGGGGTGCGCTTTGCCGCCACGCCGGCGCAGCACTTTTCCGGGCGCGGCCTGCGTGACCGCGATCGCACGCTGTGGGCGTCCTGGGTGATCCTCGATGACGGCCTGCGCCTGTTCTTCAGCGGCGACACCGGCTACTTCGATGGTTTCCGCCAGATCGGCGAGCGCTATGGGCCGTTCGATGTCACCTTCATCGAAACCGGCGCCTACGACGCGAAGTGGCCGTTCGTGCACATGCAGCCCGAGCAGACGGTGCAGGCCCACCAGGACCTGCGCGGCCGCTGGCTGGTGCCGATCCACAACGGCACCTTCGACCTGGCCCTGCACCGGTGGGACGAACCCTTTGAACGGGTGAGTGCGCTGGCTGCGCAGCGCGCCATCGCCCTGGCCACCCCGGGCATGGGCGAGCGCCTGGACCTGGATGCACCGCAGCCGGGGTCGCCGTGGTGGCGCAAGGTGAAGGCGGCGCAGGACGCGCGCCGGATCACGCCGGTGGGCAGCGCAATGTGAGCGGCGCAGGCCAACCGTTGCGATGCGGCGCCTGCGATGCACCCGATACGCCGCGCGCAGGCGCGCCTGCTGCGCGGTCATCGGGTCGATGACCCGGCTGCCTGCCGCCACGCTATGATCGGCGCCGGATGCACGCGGCGCCGCCGGTGCGGGACATCTTGGCAAGGAGCGCCCGATGGGCATGTTGGCGACACTGTTGATCATCGGCCTGGCCGCCGCCGCGCCGCCTGCCGCGCCGGCCTCGCCCGTGGCCGGCGCAGCGGGCCCGCGCGAGCAGGCCCTCGCCGATGTCGACCAGCTCGCCGCCGCGCTGCTGGAGGTACGCGACGGCGATGCGCCGCTGGCCTGTCCCAAGGCGGTGGAGAACGCCCGCTACAGCGTGGAGACCATGCTGGAGGTGGGCCAAAAGAACGTGCAGGGCGGCTACCTGCCCGCTGCCGATTTCGAGCGCGCCGCCGTGCCCCTGCGGGCGTTGCTGCCCCAGCTCAGCCTGGCCGACTGCGAGGCCGCCGCCGGCAACAAGCGCGCGTTCTACCGCTGCATGTCCAGCGACTACAACCACGCACTGGCCTGCGCCAAGGCGCACCCGTTCTGAGCGCAGCAGGGGTGCATCTGCTACCTTGCCGGCAGCCGTCCGATCCCCCCTGCAATGCCCCTGCCGACCCAACCTGTGTATTTCCTGCCGCTGAGCCCGTCAGCGCTGGCCGCGTTCCTTGAAGGTGCGCAGATCCCGGCCGCCGCGCTGGAGCGAGCCGGGCTGTTCGCCGCCGCGCTCTGCCAGGGCAAGCCCCATCACAGCGCTGCGCTGACCCGGCTGATCGAGCAGGCCTGCGGGCTGTTCGCCGCGCACCCGGACGATGCCGCCGCGCAGTTCCATGCGCTGGCGCCCCGCCTGCCGACGCGCCTGAACGACTGGCTGGAAGCGCTGGCCCTGCAGGGCGTGGTGCTGGGCCCGGAGGCGGTGGTGCAGCAGTTCTGCCAGCTGTCGCCGGAGGACTACCCGGTGGACCCGTTCCAGGCCGCCTGCCGCACCACGCTGGAGCCGCACACGATCCGCTTCTACACCGATGCGGCGGTGGACCCGGACGCGCAGGATGCAACCGGCGGCGAAGCCCTGCAGGCGCCCGCCTACGTCGAGCGCACCCACGATTACACCGCCGAACAGGCCCGCGCACTGCGCGCGATCGTGGCCAACGACGACGAGCACATCGACCTGGACGCCTATGCGGGCGCCGGCAAGACCCACCTCATCCTGCAACTGCTGGACAGCGCGACCCGGCGCTACACCTACATCGCCCCGCGCCCCAGCCAGGTACAGGCCTTCCGGCGTCGGCTGAGCGGGGCGTTGCCGGTGGAAATCCTGTCGCAGATCAGCTTCGCCAACCAGGTGGCCGGCAGCGCGTTCCGCCTCGGCATCCTCGGCACCGCCTACCGCCCGACCTTCCAGATCAGCAAGGCGTCCTTCCGCGACATCGCCCAGCGCATCGGCCTGCAACCGATCGGCAACCAGCCGCCGGCCAGCGTGCTGCGCGTGGCCTTCGAAGGCATCGCCACCTGGTGCCGCTCGCGGGACGAACGCCTGGCGCCCCGCCACTTCGTGCGCGCGGTGCCGTGGGCGATGATCGATGCGGCCCCCTACATCGCCGCCGCCGAGCATGTGTGGCGCTGCATGTTTGACCCGGTGCTGCAGAAAGCCACGCTGCTCAGCCTCAACGTCGACCACATCGGCAAATGGCTGGCGCTGCACGGTGCCAGGATCCCGGCCAGCTGGGGCACCCTGCTCATCGATGAAGGCCACGACATGAGCCCGGCGTGGAAGGCACTGCTGTCCGGCTACGAGGGCTCGGTGATCAGCCTGGGCGATCCCAACCAGCGCCTGGTCGGGCGCTCACCGCGTTTTGCCACCGGCATGAAACTGGAGATCGTGCAGTCGGTGCGCCAGGGCCCGATGGTCGAGCAACTGGTCAACCAGACCGTGGCGCTGGATGCCACCGGCTACTTCGACGGACCGTTCGCCGGTTCCCCCGACCAGCCGACGCTGGCCCGCACCTATGCCGCGTGGGACGAGGTGCCCGGCCGCGGCGCACGCGTGTACGGCAACCCGTGGCGGCTGCTGGAAGAAGCGCAGCGGCTGTCGGCGGCGGGGGCAAGCTTCGGCGTGCATCCGGACACGCTGTCCAGCGTGGGCCGCGAGGTGAACCGCGGCGAAGAGGCCTACCGCGAGATGACCTCGCACGGCGGCAGCAGCCAGCGCTGGGAGGCCCTGCTGGCCGAGTGCAACGAACAGGACATGCCGCAGATCCCGCGCATGTTCATGCGCGGCTACAACCGCGATCGGTTCATCGAACTGACCCAGCGCCTGACCGCCTTCCACGAGGCACCGCTGCAGTTGATGCTGGTCGAGCACGCCAAGAACACCGAGTTCGCCCAGGTCGCGATGTCGATGTGCTGCTTCCGCACCGGCTTCGGTCGTGGCTACGCGCACAACCCGGTACGCGCGGCGTACACCGCGATGACCCGTGGCACGCAGCAGCTGTGGATGCCGGCCGGCGCGCTGGACGAGCTGGGACAGAGCATTGCGCGTTACCACGCCAACCGCACCGAGCAGCGCCGCAGCAAGCTCGCCAAGCCGGCGTGGACCGCACCGCGCTGACCCGCAACGTAGAGCCACGCCACGCGTCGCTGCGCCCCCCGCCCGTAGAGCCACGCCATGCGTGGCTGCGCCATCTCAGATCCAGCGCTGGTCCAGCAGCTCGCGCTTGATGTACGCATAGAACACCGGCGCGGCCACCAACCCCGGCAGACCGAACGCGGCCTCCATCACCAGCATCGCCAACAGCAGCTCCCACGCGCGTGCCTGGATCTCACCGCCCACGATGCGCGCGTTGAGGAAATACTCCAGCTTGTGGATGACCACCAGGTACAGCAGCGCGGCCATCGCCACGTAGAACGACACCGACAGCGCGACGATGGTGATCACGGTGTTGGAGATGATGTTGCCCACCACCGGTAGCAGGCCGGCCAGGAACGTAATCAGCACTAGCGTCTTGGACAGCGGCACATGCACGCCGAACAGCGGCAGCACCACCAGCAGGAAGATCGCGGTGAACAACGTGTTGAGCAGCGAGATCTTCACCTGCGCGAATACCACCTGGCGGAACGCGGTGGCCAGCCGCGAGGTGCGTCCGATCAGCTCCTGCGCCAGCGGCCCCATCTTCGGCAGCGGCAGTTCGTCGTACAGCGCGATCATCGCGCCCAGCACCATGCCGATCAGCACCCGCACGCTGATCTGCACGACCGACGTGCCGGCGATGCCGAGCTGCTGGCGGTGGGTGGCGGCCCAGTCGTTCACCGCCGTGCGCAGCGCCTGCAGGTCCTCGGGGATGTAGGGCTGCAGCAGCGCCGGCACCTGGTGGCGGGACGAATTGAGGATATCCATGAGGCGCATCAGCAATGCATCAGGCCCGCCGGTTTCGGTGCGGAAGAACGAGGCGATGCCGATCGCGGCCAGGGTGAGCACGCCGATGATCAGCGCCGACAGCACGATCACCGAGTAGGCACGTGCGCGCCCCGGCGGCAGCTTGCCTTCAACGGTGGAGGCCAGCAGATGGGTCAGGTGGAACACCAGCAGCCCCGACAGCAGCGTCACCACCAGGCCCAGCTTCAACGCCAGCCACATGCCCAGCAGCATCAGCAGCCAGGCCGCGATGCGGGCGACGGGGGGCTTGGGCAAGGTGGGAATCACGAGGGACATGGCGGCGCTTCCTGGCAGGTGGCCCATGGTAGAGGATGCGACGCTGCCCGCGCCGCGGCCGTGTTGAGCGCGTTCACCCGGCGCAAAGAAGCCAGCCCGCTCCTCGCCCACCGGGGCGTTCGGGGAGTACACCACCCTGCCACCGCTTCCCCGGTCCAACGCCGATGGCGGGCGCGACAGCATCCCGCCCTCCATGCGCATCGAACGGGCCTGGTAGATCGCTCCAGTATCAGCGGTTGGGGCCGCGATCAAGCGGCCCACCATCCGGGCCGGTGCGGCAGGCATCCTGATACTCGCTCTGGACCATGCCGACGTTGACGAACTTTCGCGGATCGGCCGACAACGCCACCCGCGCGTGCGTCAGCGCCGCCTCTGGCGTGGGAAACAGTGCCACCGCACCGAACGGTTCATCCGGATCCAGCGCGGGGAAAACGTACACATCGATGAAGTCCGTGTTCCCGATATCCAGCACTTCGCAAAGCCGCACGGCCCAACGATCCACGCCAGCGCGCTCCAGGCTGATGTAGCGGACGATCGACGACGCATCCTCGACCCTGCCCGGCAGCAGTTGTTCCACGGTTCTGCCATTGCGCAGGTTCGACAGCACATCAACGTCGCACAGGTATCGCATTCGGCCTCCCGGCAAAAGGAAAGTGACGCGTGCAGACCCTCGCCTGGGTCGTGGGCAGCTACGGTCGCGGCGGGCAGTTCCCGTCGCTCGCTTCGCACGTCACGCCATCGATCCAGTCGACGTAGCGGGAGATACGCACGTTGTGCACGACCTGGCCGTAGAACCCGGCCGCCAGCGCGTGCTCAGGCGTACCGGTGATCCACGAGCCCAGGCCGGCAAGCTGCGCCGCGCCCTCGACGTCGATCAACAGCGGCCCGCCACTGTCACCTCCCCCAAGCACGCCCTCGAGCGGCAACGCGCGCGGCGGCGGATCAAACCGGTACCAGAGATAGCGATCGTTGGCGCCGGTGATGGCGTTGACGGCGCGCCGCAGGTCGATGCGGTGCGCGCCCCCTGCACGCTGCCCGTCGATACCGTTGCCGGTCGCGCCCTTGCCGAACAACGTGGCGACCCGGGTGACCTCGCCACTGCCGCGGTAGAGCGGGAGCGGTGCAACGTCGTCCACGGGTTGCGCAAGCTGGACCAGCGCGATGTCGTCCGAGCCGGCCAGGAAGGCGTGTATCCGGGAGGGGTTTCCGCTTGCCAGCGCCGCCTCGCCCAAGGCCGCCGGCATCCGCTTGTAGCCGGGATGCACGATCACGCGTTCAACCCGGCGCGCGATCCCGTTGATGGTGACGTCCGCGTCCATGCCCTGCATGGGGGCCGCGTGTGCGGCGGTCACCACCCATCGCGGCGCGATGAGCACGCCATGCCCTTCGCCCGGCATGTCAACCAGCGCGGGGATCGTGGACGCATCCACCCGGTAGCGGGCGTCATCGACATCATCGCGAATGACCACGGCACCGGCGCTCGCCGACGCCGCGAGCAGTACCAGGGCCAGGCAGCGGGTCGTGAGGGTGCGGCGCAGCGGATTGGGCTGGCGCGAGCGGAAAGAAGAACGGTGGCGCATACGGCATCCCTGTGTAAGCGTGGGATACGGTAGCCGAGATTGCGGTGGATGGGCAGCGCCCGCCACCCCGCCAGCGGCAACCCGCATGCCGATGCAGGTCCCCGCGGTAGGCGGCGCGTACCTCGACGCATGCATGACGCGTTTTGGCCTGCCGTCCCCTAGCCCCGGGGCGCGGCGGTCGACCCCCGCACCATCAAGCTGAAATCCAGCGTTTGCTGGCGCGGCACGTCGACCCGTTCGATGATGGCGAGCAGCAGGTTGACCGAACGCTCGCCGATCTCCCGCATGGGTTGCCGGATGGTCGTCAACGGCGGCGTGAGGTACCGGGAGGACGCCAGATCGTCGAAGCCGACGATGGACAGGTCCTCGGGGACGCGGATGCCCCTGTCCCGGCAGGCCGCCAGCACGCCCAGCGCCATCTGGTCGCTGAAGCAGAACACGGCGGTCGGCGCCGTCGCGCTGCTCAGCAGCGCCACCCCCGCCGCATGCCCGGATTCCACGGAGAAGTCGCCCGGCGCGATGACCAGGCTGCGCAGGCGGCCGCGCGCCTTGCCGACGGCCCGCACCCCTTCCAACCGTTGCAGGTGCAGGGGATTGTCGGGCGGCCCGCCCACCACGGCGATGCGCTCGTGTCCCAGCCCATACAGGTGTTCCATCACGGCGCGCGCGGCGGCCGCGTTGTCGATGTGGACGCTGGGCAGGCCCAGCGCGGGATCGAACTCGCATCCGTTGACCACCGGCGCGGCGGCGCCCAGCTGCTGGACGATCTCGCGCGCCGTCGGTGGAAGGCGATGCCCGAGCACGATCAGGCCGTCGGCCTCGTTGCGCCGGAGCATCTGCGCGTAGCGCTCCTCGCGGTCGGGTCGATGTTGGGTATCGCCCAGCAGGACGGCATAACCGACGGCCTGCGCCGCGTCCTCGGCACCCTGCAGGATCTGGGCGAAGAATGGATTGGCGATGTCCGGCACGGTGACCAGCAGCTTGCCGCTGCGCTGGGTCTTGAGCGTCCTGGCCACCGTGTTGGGGACATAGCCCAGCGCGGCGGCGGCCTGCTCGATGCGCGTGCGCGTGGCCGGCAGGACTTTTTCCGGCCGGGACAGCGCCCGCGACACCGTGCCTGCGGAGACGCCAACGTGCTTTGCAATGTCGTAGATGGTTGCCATGGTTTCAGTTCTTATCCGCACTGTGCAGTGCACAACAGGTCTTGCGGGAGGCCCATGCTAGGATAAATGCAATCGATTGCATTGGGGCGAATCACGTTGAAGACGCTCAAGGGTCCGGCGCTGTTCCTGGCGCAGTTCATCGGCGACACACCTCCTTTTGATCGGCTGGACACGCTGGCCAGGTGGGCCGCGGGCCTGGGATATTCTGGCGTACAAGTGCCTACCAGCGCGCCCCAGGTGTTCGACCTGGCCGAGGCCGCGCGCAGCCAGGCGTACTGCGACGACATCACCGGCATGCTCGCCGGTCATGGCCTGCAGATCACGGAGCTGTCCACCCACCTGCAAGGGCAGCTGGTCGCGGTCCATCCCGCCTACGACAGCCTGTTCGACGGATTCGCGCCGCCGGACAAGCGCGGCGATCCGGCCGCCCGCCAAGCCTGGGCGGTGGAACAGCTGATGCTCGCGGCCAAGGCCAGCGAGCGTCTTGGGCTGGCCGCGCATGCCACCTTCTCCGGCGCGCTGGCCTGGCCTTACTTCTATCCCTGGCCGCAACGCCCGCCGGGGCTGGTGGACGAAGCCTTCGCCGAACTCGGCCGGCGCTGGCGCCCCATTCTGGACGCCTTCGACGCCTGCGGCGTGGACCTGTGCTTCGAGATCCACCCGGGCGAGGACCTGCACGACGGCGCGACCTTCGAGCGCTTCCTCGACGTGGTGGACCACCACCCTCGCGCCAGGATGCTGTACGACCCCAGCCACCTGCTGCTGCAGCAGATCGACTACCTGGGCTTCATCGACCGGTACCACGAGCGCATCGGCATCTTCCACGTCAAGGATGCGGAGTATCGCGCCAGTGCGCGCAGTGGCGTCTACGGCGGGTACCAGGACTGGATCGATCGCCCGGGACGGTTCCGTTCGCTGGGAGACGGCCAGATCGACTTCAAGGCGATCTTCTCCAGATTCGCGCAATACGATTTTCCCGGCTGGGCGGTGCTGGAGTGGGAGTGCTGCCTGAAGCACCCGGAAGACGGCGCGCGTGAGGGCGCAGCCTTCATCCGCGACCACATCATCCGCGTCACCGGGCGCGCCTTCGACGACTTCGCCGACAGCGGCGCCGATCCGGAAACACTGCGCCGCATGCTGGGGATCTGAGCCACGACCGCCTGGGAGGGCAAGCCATGACGCATACCATGTCGCGCTTGGGCGCGATGATGTTTCTGCAGTTCTTCATCTGGGGGGCATGGTTCGTCACCTTGGGGACGTACCTGGTGCAGGGCCCGCTCCAGGCCAGCGCGAGCCAGGTGGCGACGGCCTTCCTCAGCCAGTCCATCGGCGCCATCGTGGCGCCGTTCCTGGTTGGCCTGGTCGCCGATCGCTACTTCGCGGCGCAGCGCATCCTCGCGATACTGCACCTGGCCGGCGCGGTACTGATGTGGCTGGCGTCCACGGCGACGGACTTCGGTACGTTCTCGGCCTGCGTGATGGGGTACATGCTGCTGTTCATGCCGACGTTGGCACTGGCCAACAGCGTGGCGATGCGGCACATGCAGTCGCCGGAGAAGCAGTTTCCGCTGGTGCGCGTGGCCGGCAGCATCGGCTGGATCGTGGCCGGCGTGCTGATCGGCTGGCTCGGCTGGGAACAGGCACATCGGCTCGAGCTGACCTTCCGGATGGCCGCGATGGCGTCGCTGGCCCTGGGCCTCTACGCCTTCACCCTGCCGCACACGCCGCCGCTGGCGCAACAGCGCGACGCCGGGATGGGGCAGATCCTGGGGCTGGACTCGCTTCGGCTCCTGAAGTCGCGCTCCTACCTGGTGTTTTTCCTGGCGTCCATCGCCATCTGCATCCCGCTGGCGTTCTACTACAACTTCACCAACCCGTATCTCAACGACCTGGGCGTGCGCGGCGCCGCCGGGCTGCAATCGCTGGGCCAGGTGTCCGAAGTGCTGCTGATGCTGGCCATGCCGTTCCTGTTCGTGCGGCTGGGGGTCAAGACCATGCTGGCGGTGGGCATGGCCGCCTGGGTGGTGCGCTACGCCCTGTTCGCCTTCGGCGATGCGGGCGGCGGCTTCTCGCTGATCGTGATCGGCATCGTGCTGCACGGCATCTGCTACGACTTCTTCTTCGTCACCGGCCAGATCTACACCGACGCGCATGCCGGCCCCGCCGCGCGCAGCAGCGCGCAGGGCTTCATCACCCTGGCCACCTACGGCGTGGGCATGTTGATCGGCACGTTCCTGTCCGGCGCGGTGGTGGAGCACTACACCACCGCGACCGGTCCGGACTGGCAGCAGATCTGGCTGTTCCCGGCCGGCGTCGCGCTGCTCGTGTTGATCGCCTTCCTCCTGCTGTTCCGCGACCGGCCGGTGGTCGCGGTTGCCCCCACCACGCCCTGAGGACCTCCCCCCGATGCGCAAACTTGGAATCGCCATCGTCGGCACCGGCATGATCGGGGCCGTGCATCGTCGCGCCGCCCTGCTGGCCGGTGCCGAGGTCCGCGGTGTCGCCGCCTCGTCCCCGCAACGCGCGCACGACGTGGCGCAGTCGTGGAATCTGCCGCGCGCCTATCGCGACATCGACGACGTGCTCGCCGATCCGCAGGTCCAGGTCGTGCACGTCTGTACGCCCAACCACCTGCACCGCGCCATGGCGCAGGCGGCGCTGCAAGCCGGCAAGCACGTGGTCTGCGAGAAGCCGCTGGCCACGACACTGGAAGACGCCCAGGCATTGGCGTCCTTGGCCGCCTCGACCGGGCTGGTCGCCACGGTGCCCTTCGTCTACCGCTACCACCCGGTGATCCGCGAAGCGCGCGCCCGCATCGCGCAGGGCGAACTGGGCCCGCTGCGCCTGATCCACGGCAGCTACCTGCAGGACTGGCTGCTGGACCCGGCCAGCAACAACTGGCGCGTGGACCCGGCCCTGGGCGGCGCGTCACGCGTGTTCGCCGACATCGGCTCGCACTGGTGCGACCTGGTGGAATGGGTGGGCGGCGAGCGTTTCGTCGACGTCAGCGCAGCGTTCGCCACCGTGATTGCCGAGCGCGGCTCGCTTGCCGGGCAGAGCTTCACCGCGCCCGCGGCGGGCGGGGCGATGCAGGCCGTAGCCAGCGAGGATGTGGCGGCGGCGATGTTCAGGACCGGCGCGGGGACGCTGGCGTCATTGACGGTCAGCCAGGTGTCGGCGGGACGCCGCAATCGCCTCTGGTTCGAGATCGATGGCGCCAAGGCCAGCGTGGCGTTCGACCAGGAGGACGCCGAACGGCTGTGGGTCGGCCTGCCCGACCAGCGCGAGGAAATCTTCGTGCGCGGGCCCGGCGCAGGCAGTGCCGAACAACGCCGGCTGTCGGTGTTGCCGGCCGGCCACGCGCAGGGCTACGCCACGTGCTTCGAGGCGTTTGTCGCCGACACCTATCGCGCCATCGACGGCGAGCAGCCCCAGGGCCTGCCCACCTTCGCCGACGGATTGCGCTCGGCGCTGATCGTTGATCGCGTCATCGCTTCGGCCAGGACACGCGCCTGGACCGCCATCGACTGAATCCCGGGAGACTGCCTGATGAACACCCCAGTACGCACGACCGCGACGCTCGCACTGCTGTTCCTCGTTGCCCTGCCCGCCTTCGCGCGCGACGCCGCCGCACCGCAACCGCCCATCGCGGTGCAGATGTACACGCTGCGCGATGCCGGCTCGCTCGACCAGCAGTTGAAGATTGTCCACGACGCCGGCGTGGGCGCGGTCGAAACCGTTGGCACGCAGAACGTCAGCGCGGTGGAACTCAAGCAGCTGCTGGACAGGTATTCGATCAAGGCGATTTCCTCCCACGTCCAACTGGCCGAACTGCGCAGGGACCTGGACGGGGTCGTGGCCTTCAACCGGTCGATCGGCAACACGGTGCTGGTGGTGCCGTACCTGGATGAGAAGGCGCGGCCGACCGATGCGGCAGGCTGGACCGCGTTGGGCCAGGAACTGGGCCGCATCGCCACGCGGGCGCGGGCCGGTGGCATGCGGCTGGCCTACCACAACCACGACTTCGAGCTGGTCCAGTTCAATGGCAGGACCGGCCTGGAACTGCTGTTCGCCGCGGCCGGCCCCGACCTCCTGACCGAGCTGGACCTGGCCTGGGTCGCGCGTGCGGGCCATGACCCGGCGGTGACGCTGGGAAAATTCCGTGGTCGCCTGTTCGCGGTGCACGCCAAGGACAATGCGCCCAAAGGCCAGGCCGACGACGAAGGGGGTTTCGCTGCCGTGGGCCAGGGCGTCCTGGACTGGAACGCCATCCTGCCTGCCGCCGCCGATGCCGGCGTGCAGTGGTACATCGTCGAGCACGACCATCCGCGTGATCCGGCCAAGGTCATCCAGGCGTCGGCGGACTACCTGCGCGCCCACCTGCCCGCCAACCTGCCCGCCCGCGCAACGCGCTAGCCAGCCAAGGAGTTGCCCTTGAACACTCGTTTGACCCTGATCACGACCCTGGCCGTACTGCTATCGGGTGCGACGCTTGCGACGACGGCTTGGTCCAAGGATGCGCCTGCGGCCGGGGCAGCGCTTTACGCCACCCACTGCACGGCCTGCCACGGTGCAGATCGCGCCGGCGTTCCGCCCACGTTCCCGGCGCTCACCGATGTCGCCAAGCGGCTGCAGCCGGCGCAGATCAAGGAGAAGATCAAGAAAGGCGGCGGGTTGATGCCGCCCTTTTCGCAGCTCTCCGAGCAGGAGATCGACGACCTCGCCAGCTATCTCTCGCACTGACGGTCCAGTGCCGGCCCATGCGGGCCGGCGTTACAGTTCCCGCACCCAGATGTTGCGGTAACTCACCCTGGAATCGTGTTCCTGCAGGTAGAGCGGCGCGCACCCATGCGGCGCGTACGACGGTGCGCCGATGTACTCGGTCCTGCCCGACACAACGGTGTCGTCCTGCACCAGCACGCCGTTGTGCAGCACGGTGATGCGGGCGGGTGAGGTGAGCCCGCCGCCTGCCGAGAATCGCGGCGCCCTCCAGACGATGTCGTAAGCCTGCCACTGCCCCGGCGCACGCGAGGCATTCACCCGTGGCATCGCCTGCTTGTAGATCGAGCCGGCCTGGCCGTTGGCGTAGGTCGGGTTGTTGTAGCTGTCCAGCACCTGCAGCTCGTACAACTCCTGCAGGAAGATGCCGCTGTTACCCCGGTTCTGACCGTCGAATCCTTTCGTGTCGGTAGGCGTGCGCCACTCGACATGCAGTTGGATGTCGCAGAAGCGTTGCCGGGTGCGGATGCCCTTGCTGCCCGGAACCACTGTGAGTGCGCCATCGGCCACGCGCCAAGGTACGCGCCCGCCCAGCTCCGACTCCCAGGCGGCCACATCCTTGCCATCGAACAGCACGATCGCGTCGGAGGGCGCCCCCCCTTGAGGCGTGGACACGACCGCAGGCACGGGGGTCCACACCTCGGTCTTCGTTGGATCGCGCGCGGGATCGGTATCGGCCTGTGCAAACACAGATGCCGTGGCCAGCAGGCCGGTTGCAACCTGGAGAGGCCTGATCAACGTGTTGCGGTTCATCAGCTGGTCCCCCAGGCGGGCGTGCCAGGAACATAGGCCAGGTCGCCGTCGTAGCGGCCCGGTACTGCGACGTAGCGCAGCACGTCGGTCGCGCCGACCTTCGAGGTGAAGAAGCCGAAGATGGTGAGCTGCTTGATCATGGTGAAGTAATGCGGCATCGCTTCTCCCTCCGCGGCGGTGCCGGTCTCGGTCACGTCGACCGCGTGTTTCCTGGCCTCTGCATCCAGCGCGCGCAGGAGATCGGTGCGGGACTGCGGCGCGAGCGACGCGAACCGGCCGCCAGCGCGCTTGTCGATGTCGACCAGGCCTGCGCGGAACGTCGCCTGCTGCCGGGGCGTGTAGCAGTCGGCAACGAACCGCGCCATGAACAGACCGGCACCGGCGTCCTTCGCCCCCGGCGTTGCAGTGCGCGGCAGGATGGTCTCGGCGATTTCATCCAACGTGCCAACATCGGCGTCGGAGAAAGGTGTCTTCGCCCCTGCGGCGGGCGCCTGTCCCTGGACGAGCGCGGGCAAACCGATCATGGCCGCGCCGGTGGCGGCGACGATCATCTTCAACAGGTCGCGACGTTCCATCACAGGTTCCCCGCTTTCAGTTCGCGCACGGCATGATCGGCTGCCCGCGCCGTCAGCGCCATGTAGGTCAGCGAGGGATTCACGCACGCGCTGGAGGTCATGCAGGCCCCGTCTGTCACATACACGTTGGGTGCATCCCAGACCTGATTGTGCTTGTTGAGCACCGAGTTGCGGCGGTCACGGCCCATGCGGGCCGTCCCCATTTCGTGGATGCCCTTGCCCGGCGCATAGTCGTGGTCGTGCATTTCCACGTCCTTGACCCCGGCGGCCTCGAGCATCTCGGCGGCATCGGCGGCCATGTCCTTGCGCATGGCCAGTTCGTTGGCGCGCATGGAGACATCCATCGCCAGCACCGGCAGTCCCCACTTGTCCTTGCGGTCCCTGTCCAGGCGGATCGTGTTGTCGTGGTGCGGCAGCATTTCGCCGAAGCCGGTCATGCCGATGCGCCAGTCGCCCGGCACGGTCAGCGCCTCCTTCAGGTCGGCGCCGATGTTCAACTCGGCGATCTCGCGCGACCACCCGTTGCGGCTGGCACCGCCCTGATAGCCAAACCCGCGCGTGTAGCCGCGCTTATCGGCGGCGACGTTGCGGAAACGCGGAATGTAGAAGCCGCACGGTCGACGGCCGAAGTAGTACTTGTCGTCGTAGCCCTCGACCCGGCCGGAGGCACCGGCGCCGAAATGATGGTCCATCACGTTGTGCCCAAGCTCGCCGGACGAAGAGCCCAACCCGCCTTCCCATACATCGGTGGCCGAGTTCATCAGCAGCCAGCTTGAATTGAAGGAGGACGCGTTGAGGAAGATGACCTTGGCCGTGTACTGGTAGGTCTGCCCGCTTTCTGCATCGATGATTTCCACGCCGCGCGCGCGCTTGCGGTCCTTGTGGTAGAGCACTTCCTTGACGATCGAGAACGGCCGCAGGGTCAGGTTTCCGGTCTTCATGGCCGCCGGCAGCGTCGCCGCCTGGGTGGAGAAGTAGGCGCCGAAGGGACAGCCCAGGATGCACTTGTTGCGGTACTGGCAGTTGACGCGACCCTGCTCGGGCTTGGGCTGGGTGATGTTCGCGGTGCGCGAATGGATCAGGTGCCGGGTGCCGCCAAAGGCCTTCTTGATCCGCGCGGCCACGTCCTTCTCAACGATGTTCAGCGGGATCGGCGGCAGGAACTCGCCGTCCGGCAACACGTCCAGCCCCTCGCGCGTGCCGGCGATGCCGGCGAACTTCTCCACGTGGTCATACCAGGGGGCGATGTCGGCGTAACGGATCGGCCAATCGGTGGCGATGCCCTCCCTGAGATTCGCCTCGAAATCCAGGTCCGACAGGCGATAACTCTGCCGCCCCCACATCAGCGAGCGACCGCCCACGTGATAACCGCGGAACCAGTCGAACCGCTTGGTTTCGATGTACGGCGATTCCTTTTCGTTGGCCCACATTCCCTCCAGGTTCTCGGCAAGGCCGTAGTCGCGCATCAACACCGGGTACTCGGCCTTCATCGCCTGGGTGGGCCGGTTGCGGTGTGGGAAATCCCACGGCTCCTTCATCGCGTTGACGTAGTCCTTGACGTGCTCGATGTTGCGTCCGCGTTCCAGCATCAGGACCTTGAGGCCTTTCTCGGTCAGTTCCTTCGCCGCCCAGCCGCCACTGATGCCGGAGCCAACGACGATGGCGTCGTAATGATTGTCTGCCATGGGTTCTGCTTCACCTGGGTAGAGTGCGTTTCAGACATCGCAGAGGCGGATCGCCTCGCGCAGCGAGCCGACGGGATCCGGCGCCGCAGGCATGAACTCCTGCGCCAGATAGCCATCGAAACCGGTGTCGCGGATCGCGCGACAGATGGCGGGATAGTGGAGCTCCTGTTGATCTCCGATCTCGTGCCGGCCAGGCACGCCTGCGGTGTGGTAGTGCTTGAAGCACGCGTGATGCCTGCCAATGGTGGCGATGATGTCGCCCTCCATGATCTGCATGTGGTAGATGTCGTACAGCAGGCCAAAATGATCCGAGCCGAGCCGTTGGCACAGCTCCACACCCCATGCGGAGTGGTCGCACAGGTAGTCGGGATGATCGACCCTGGAGTTCAGCAGCTCCATCACCAGCACGACGCCCCGCTTTTCGGCATGCCCAAGGATGCGTTTGAGCCCGGCCTCGGCATGGGCCATGCCTTCTTGGGGGTCCATGCCGTTGCGGTTGCCGGAAAAGCAGATGAGGTTGCGGTAGCCGGCATCGGCCACCAGGTCGATGTGCCGCAGGTAGCGCGCGACCAGCTGATCATGGAACTGGCGACCGGCAAAGCCCTTGTCCAGGCCCAGCTCCGCGCCGTTGCACATGGCGCTGTACACGCCGCTGGCTTTCAGCGTGGGCCAGTCCTCCGGGCCGACCAGATCGATGGCGGCGAAACCGATGCCCTGCACCGTCTGGCAGAGCTGGGCCACCGATAACTGCGGAAAGGTCCAGCGGGCGACGGAGTGCTTGAGGTTGCCCTTGAGCGGCGCAGCGGCGGCGGGCGCAGGCAGGACGCCCCAAGCGCCCAGGCCAAGGCCCCCGGCGACCGCCATGCGCAGCGCCTCTCTCCGCGTGAGCCCCTGGGCCGGGACCGGTTCGATCAAAGGGATGGACATCCACCTTCCGGCCTCCCAACCGGCATCAAACGCAACCATTCACCGCAATGCAATCGATTGCACCATAGAGGAGTAAATCCAGCCAATGCAAGACGCAGTGCACGAAAATGGATGCTGCAGGGCACAACACTGCCGAACGCGACACGCGTGGCGTGTCACTCCGCGATGGAGGCAGGAAAAAGCAAAAGGCCCGCTGCGAAGCGGGCCTTTTGCGTGTGCAGGTAGCGACGGTGGCTTAGAACGGAATATCGTCGTCCGCGAAGTCATCCATCGGCGGCGCCGACTGCTGCGGCTGCTGCTGCGGACGCTGCTGGCCATAACCGCCACCCTGGCCACCCTGGCGCTGACCGCCGCCACCGCCACCGCCACCGTACTCCTGGCGCGGAGCCTGCTGGCGCTGCGGACGCTCGCCGCCGCCATAGTTGCCACCACCACCACCGCCGCCGCCGCCTTCACCGCGGCCGCCCAGCATCTGCATTTCATCGGCAATGATGTCGGTGGAGTACTTCTCCACGCCGTCCTGGCCGGTGTACTTGTCGTAGCGCAGGCTGCCTTCGACGTAGACCGAGCTGCCCTTGCGCAGGTATTCGCCGGCGATTTCGCCGAGCTTGCCGAAGAACACCACCCGGTGCCATTCGGTGCGCTCCTGCTGGTTGCCATCCTTGTCCTTGCGGACACTGGTGGTGGCCAGGCTGATGCGGGTGATCGCCATGCCGCCCTGGGTGTACTTCACGTCCGGGTCGTTGCCGAGGTTGCCGACCAGGATGACTTTATTGATGCCGCGCGCCATAGGGTTGCTCTTCCGTTGTCCGAGGGCAGGCCGCAGTCATATCACAGCCCCGGGCGGGGTGCAGATACGCGGGCTGCCCCAGGTGAAATTGGGGGGTCCAGAAGGCACCATCTTACCATTGCCGCCGTCCCCGGCCCTGTCGGGATTCCCGCCGGCGCGAACCGGAATCCGCCTCGAGCTTTGTAGCGCAAGGGGCGCACCGGATCATCCCGGAACGCCCGGGATCGGCCGGGCCAGCGCCGATGGCCGACCGCTCCTGGCACCTCTCGCGTCGGCGAGGCCGCCCCGGAGCAGGCCACGTCCCTGCCTATCCACCGGGTTCAGTCCAGCCCTGCTCCGGCGTCTGGACCTGGACGCTCTGCACGCATGCCGCATTGCCGGGCGCGGCGCTTGGCACGTAAGTGATCACGGTGACCGGCAGGTAGGGCCTGGAGAAAAAGTTGACGCGCGGCGACAACGGCGGCCATTGCCGTCCCGCATACTTGAAGCCGCGGCGTACAAGACGCTTGGCAAATGTGTCGAACGGGAACGTGCAATGGGCCGGCGCAGCGCCCGGCGGCTCGCCGACAATATAGAATTCCACCACATGATGCCCCGCCGGCTTGGGCCGGGACTCGATCCAGTATCCCCAGCCCTCGGCGACCCGCGCGTGCGACCGGATAACGCCCGGGCGAACCGGTGATGGGGCCATCGCCGTGGCGGACAAGCGGTTCCAGCGCGACGCGGGTACCCCCTTGAAGCCACGCCCGCCGGCTCGTTGGCGAGCAGCGTAATGATCTGCCGGCTGAGTTCATCGGCACTGACGGCGGTGGCGCGCGTGGGGTGGCGGCCGCTGCCCGCTGCGACTGCAGTACCGGGATGCGCCGCGACCAGCACGCACACCACAATGGACGCGATGCCCGCCCTGGCATCGCGGCGCCACGCGCCCCACATATCCCTTGCTGGTCGGTCGCCTGCCACTGCCCTGTCCTGTCGGCCCCTGCGTGGCGACTGTATCGCCGGCCCGGACACTGCGTCCACCGCCACGCCTGCCCGGCGCCTCGCCACCAGGTCCGGGCAGGCGCCGAGGCGCCGAGCGCCATGGCATCATGCAGGTCGTCGTCCCCGCCGTACCCCCGCAATGACCATCCGAGGCAAAGCCACTTCCCTGGACATCGCCCACCTGGCCGGGGTGTCGCAGCCGACCGTCTCGCGCGCCCTGCGCGGCAGCCCGATGGTCAACCCGGAAACCCGCGAGCGCATCCTGCGCATCGCCCGGGAGCTGAACTACAAGGTGGACAAGAACGCCTCCAGCCTGCGCCTGCGCAATGCCGGCACGCTGGCCCTGCTGTTCTTCGAAGACCCGACCAACGACGACTCGCTGATCAACCCGTTCTTCCACGCCATGCTCGGCTCGATCACCCGCGCCTGCGCGCTGCGTGGCTACGACCTGCTGGTGTCCTTCCAGCAGCTGTCCACCGACTGGCAGGCCGACTACGAGGACAGCAACAAGGCCGACGGCATCATCCTGCTCGGCTACGGGGATTACCACGAGTCGCGCGAGCGCCTGCAGCGACTGGTTGAGCAAGGCACCCATTTCGTGCGCTGGGGCGCGGCGCTGCCCGACCAGCCCGGGGTCTCGATCGGCAGCGACAACTTCCAGGGCGGGTTCGACATCACCGCGCACCTGCTGGACCAGGGCTGCCGGCGCATCGCTTTCATCGGCCATGCCTCCAGCCACTACCCGGAATTCGAGGAACGCTACCGCGGCCACGTCGCGGCGATGGCGGCGCGTGGCATCAGCGCCGAGCCCGCCCTGCAGCACGATGCGATCACCACCGAGCAGGATGGGTTCGATGCCTGTCAGGCGCTGCTGGCACGCGGCGAAACCCTCGACGGGGTATTCGCGGCCAGCGACCTGATCGCGATCGGGGCGATGCGCGCACTGCGCGAGCACGGGCTGCGCATCCCGCAGGACGTGGCGCTGGCTGGCTTCGACGACATCCCGCTGGCCGCCTCGGTCTCGCCCACGCTCACCACCGTGCAGCAGGACACCAAGCAGGCCGGGCAGCTGCTGGTGGAGAAGCTGCTGGCGCTGATCAACGGCGAGGCGGTGGACGGCCAGACGATCGCCGTGAAGCAGGTGCTGCGGGAATCGTCACGGCGCGGGTGAGACCGTTCAAGCAGGTGGTTTGCTCCAGCCAAACCAGCGGCTGAAGTTAAGAAAGCTGCATACCCCCATCGAAGCAGCCGGCCAGATCGCAGCAAGCATCCCCCATAGCCAGCGTCGTCTGCCTTGAGCGTGTGCGGCGTTCGCAAGGTGCCAGGCCACGCCCAGGTTCACCAGCCATGTCAACGCAAGGGCGAGCCCTTCGCCGTCGTAGCCCATATGGGAAAGCGCCACGCCTACGGCGGCACCTCCCAATACGCCCAGAAACCACATGACCGCCGCGATATCGAGGTGGCGCTTGCCGAGCGACGCGGATGCGGGGTCGATCATGGGATGGGCGTTGGCTGGGCAGTCCGCGCCGATCGTAGCCCGGGATTGTCGCTCTGCGCCATACCGCCCCCCACTCGCCCACCGATCCATGACTTACGGCGGATGCAGCGTCCCCGCTTTGCGCCCATAACTCGCTCTTCAACACAGGGAAAGGTGTCCGCCCCATGCTGCAGATCCGCTCGCTGTCCAAGACCTACGCCAACGGCGTGCACGCGCTCAACGGAGTGACGCTCGATATCCCGCGCGGCATGTTCGGCCTGCTGGGCCCCAACGGCGCGGGCAAATCCTCGCTGATGCGTACCCTGTCCACCCTGCAGGAAGCCGACAGCGGCAGCGTGACCCTGGAGATTCCCGGCGAGCCGGTCATCGACGTGCTGCGCGACAAGGATGCGGTGCGGCGCCGGCTGGGCTACCTGCCGCAGGACTTCGGGGTGTATCCCAAGGTGAGCGCACTGGACCTGCTGGACCATTTCGCCGTGCTCAAGGGCATCACCCGCAAGGCCCAGCGCCGCGAGGTGGTGGACGGGCTGCTGCAGCAGGTGAACCTGTGGGACGCGCGCAAGCGCAAGCTGGGCACCTATTCGGGCGGCATGCGCCAACGCTTCGGCATCGCCCAGGCACTGCTCGGCGATCCGCGCCTGGTGATCGTGGACGAGCCCACCGCCGGCCTGGACCCGGAGGAACGCAACCGCTTCCTCAACCTGCTGGCCGCCATCGGCGAGAACGTGGCGGTGATCCTGTCCACCCACATCGTCGAGGATGTCACCGACCTGTGCCCGAGCATGGCCATCATGAACAAGGGCCAGGTGCTGCTGACCGGAAAGCCCAGCGATGCGATCGAGGCCCTGCAGCAGCAGGTCTGGCGCAAGCAGGTGGAGGCCGCCGAACTGGCCAGCTATGAAGCCAACCACGTGGTGCTGTCCACCCGCCTGGTGGGCGGGCGCCCGGTCATCCACGTGCACAGCGCCAGCGATCCGGGCGATGGGTTCCAGGCGGTCGCCCCCGACCTCGAGGATGTGTACTTCCAGCGACTGCGCCTGCAGTCGCGGGCCGCCTGACCGGAGCGCGCCCATGATCACCGCCTTCTTCCGCTTCGAGCTGCGCGAGCAGCTCCGCTCCCCCCTGTTCTGGCTGTTGTCGCTGCTGTTCGCCGCGCTGGCCTTCGCCGCGGCCTCCAGCGATGCGGTGCAGATCGGCGGCGGCGCCGGCAACGTGCACAGCAACGCGCCGATTGTGATCGCCCGCTTCATGGGCGTGTTCACCATAATGGGCATGCTGGTATCCACCCTGTTCGTCAGCAATGCATTGCTGCGCGATTTCGAACTGGGGACTGCCGAGCTGATCTTCGCCAGCCCGATCAAGCGCCGCGATTACCTGGCCGGGCGCATCCTGGCGGCGTTGTGCGCCGGGCTGCTGTTCTACGTGATCATCGCCGTGGGCCTGTTCCTGGCCCCGTTCATGCCCTGGGTGGACCCGGCGCGGATGGGGCCAATCTCGCTGCGTGGCTACGCGTGGACGTTCGCCTTCATCGTGCTGCCCAATCTGGTGTTCACCACCGCGTTGCTGGCGATGCTGGCCGCGCTCACCCGCTCGATTCTGTGGGTATACATCGGCCTGGTCGGCTACTTCGTGCTGTACGGGGTGAGCGCCTCGTTGCTGCGCGACATCGACAACACCTGGATCGCCACGCTGGGCGAGCCGATGGGCATGCGCGCGCTCGGGCGCACCGTGCGCTATTGGGCGGCCGAACAGAGCAACACCCAGCTGCCGCAGGTGGCCGGTTACCTGTTGGCCAACCGCGCGCTGTGGCTGGGCGTTGCCGCTGCCTTGTTCGCGGCGACCTTCGCGCTGTTCCGCACCGAGCGCAGTGGCAGCGGGCGACGTCGTTGGGGCCGGAAGGCCGCCGCGCCGGCACCTGCCGCATCGCGTCCCGCGCAGTGGGGGGTGCCGCGCATCCGCCCTGCGTTCGGCGCGGCCACGGGCTGGCAGCAGTACCTGCGCCAGGTCCGCTTCGATACCGCCGGCGTGCTGCGCAGCGTGCCGTTCCTGGTGCTGCTGGTACTGGGCCTGGCCAACTTCATTCCCGGCGCGCTGACGCAGGAATCGTTGTACGGCACGCCGATCTACCCGGTCACCGCCGAGATGCTGGCCTCGCTGCAGGGCGCGTACAGCTGGCTGCTGGTGATCATCGTGCTGTTCTACGCCGGCGAGCTGGTGTGGAAGGAACGCACCGCGCGGCTCAATGAAGTCAACGATGCGATGCCGGTGCCGAACTGGGTGCCGCTGCTGGCCAAGTTCACCGTGCTGGTGGTGGTGATCGCCTGCTTCCAGGCGGTGGGCGCGGCGGTGTCGATGCTGCTGCAGCTGGGCCAGGGCTACACCCGGCTGGAGCCGCTGGTGTACCTGCAGACGCTGGCGCTGGGCTCGGTGTTCTATGTGCTGATGGGCGGCATGGCGCTGGTGCTGCAGGTGCTGACCAACAACAAGTTCGCCGGCTATGCGCTGCTGATCGTGGTGATGATCGGCCAGGTCGCGCTCGGCCTGCTGGACTACACCCAGAACCTCTACAACTTCGGCAACTGGCCCAACGCGCCGTATTCGGACATGAACGGCTTCGGCCACTTCCTGGTCGGGCAGCTGGCGTTCCAGAGCTACTGGGCGCTGCTGCTGGCCGCGTTGCTGTGCCTGGCGTCGGCATTCTGGGTACGCGGGGTCGGAATGGGCCTGCGCCAGCGCATCACTCTTGCCGGCCATCGCCTGCGCGGCCCCGCTGGTGTGGGTGCGGCGCTGGCCATGGTGGGCTTCGTGGCGGTCGGCGGCTGGCTGTACTGGAACACCAACATCCGCAATGAATTCCTGTCGCCGGACCAGCAGCGCGACCTGCAGGCGCGTTACGAGCGTGAGCTGTCCAAGTACCGCAACCTGCCCCAGCCACGCATCACCGCGGTGGACAACCGGGTCGACCTGCATCCGGAAACCCAGTCGGTCACCATCGATGCCGACTGGACCGTGCGCAACAGCCATGCCACGCCCATCACCGACATCCATATCGCGATGGACGACGACCGCCAGCTGGTGGCCGTGGACCTGGGCGGGCAGACCCTACGTTTCCATGATGTCGACCTGGGCTACCGCATCTACCACTTGAATACACCATTGCAGCCGGGCGAGGAGCGCCGCGTGCACTTCCGCGTGGACCAGCATCCCGATGGCATCACCGCCGGGCAGGCCCCCACCGATGTGGTCGAAAACGGCAGCTTCTTCAACAGCCGCATGCTGCCCTCGTTCGGCTACGACGAGCGCGCGCAGCTGGAAGACCGCAACGAGCGCCGCAAGCGCGGGCTGGGCGAGCCGACCCGCATGCCGAAACTGGAGGATGAGGCCGCACGCGCCAACACCTACATCTCCGACGATGCCGACTGGCTCGATTTCCGCACCACCATCTGCACCGCGCCGGACCAGATCGCCCTCGCCCCGGGCTACCTGCAGGAGGAAAAGACGGTGGATGGCCGACGCTGCTTCCGCTATGCCATGGACCGGCCGATGCTGAACTTCTACGCGTACCTGTCGGCGCGCTGGCAGGTCAAGCGCGGCATGTACAAGGACATCCCGATCGAGGTGTACTTCGATGCGCGCCACAGCTACAACGTGGACCGGATGATCGAGGCGGTGCAGAAGTCGATGGCCTACTACGAGGCCAACTTCACCCCGTACCAGCACCGCCAGGTGCGCATCATCGAGTTCCCCGGCTACCAGAGTTTCGCGCAGTCCTTCGCCAACACGATCCCCTACTCCGAGTCGATCGGCTTCATCGCCGATCTGCGCGACCCGGACAAGATCGACTACGTGTTCTACGTCACCGCGCACGAGATCGCACACCAGTGGTGGGCGCACCAGGTGATCGGTGCCAACGTGCAGGGCGCCACGGTGCTCTCCGAGTCGCTGTCGCAGTACTCGGCGTTGATGGTGATGGAGAAGACGTATGGCCGCGCCCACATGCGCCAGTTCCTGAAGACCGAACTGGACCGTTACCTGGCCGGACGTGGCGGCGAGCGCATCGAGGAGCTGCCGCTGGAGCGGGTGGAGAACCAGCAGTACATCCACTACGAGAAGGGCTCACTGGTGTTCTACCGCCTGCGCGAGGAGATCGGCGAGGCCGCGCTCAACCGCGCGCTCAAGCGCTTCCTGGAGGACAAGGGCTACCAGCAACCGCCGTACACCACCTCGCGCGAGCTGTTGGCCTACATCCGCGCCGAGACCCCGGCCGACCGCCAGCAGGTGGTCACCGACCTGTTCGAGAAGATCACCCTGTACGACAACCGGCTGCTGGAGGCCAAGGCGCGCAGGCGGGCCGATGGCAAGTACGAGGTCACCCTCGCCCTGCATGCCGAGAAGCGCTACGCCGACGGCGGCGGCAAGGAAGCGGCCGGGAAGATGGACGACTGGATCGAGGTAGGCGTGTTCGCCAATGCCGCCTCGGGCAAGGAGCGCGACCAGAAGGTGCTGTACCTGCAGCGCCACCACATCACCGAGGCGGCACCGACGATCACGGTGGTGGTGGACGGCAACCCGGATGAAGCCGGGTTCGATCCGTACAACAAGCTGATCGACCGGGTGAGCGATGACAACCGGCGCAAGGTGAGCCTGTAAACATGCAATCGCTCGTCCAGCACGTTATGCGGAGCTGGCAACGCACATCACCCCAGTGAGATAAGACATAAGGAATGTCAGATTGACCATCAGCATTGATACCGTCCACGCAGACATCGAAGCCCTTCGTCCGACGTCGAAGCGAAAGATCATTGACGTGGTGAAGGAAGCCGGGCAAAACGTGGAAGATTGGGCATCCAGCACGACAGGTAATCCAGACACGAACCCCAAGTACTGCTACGAGTGGTACTTCGAACAGGGCGACAATCAACCGCTGCTCTGCCTGTGGTTCGAAAGCCTCCAGTCCGACGCCTTGGGAGTGTTTCAGTCTTACTCCCTATGGCCGACCATAAAGTCCATGGAGAGCCAGAAGAATCATGCGGGGGCAAAACGCGCCGACCGACTGGATAACGGGCTGCAGCGCGCGTTCGCAAAAAAAATACCCGTTCGGGTTGCCTTGGTCGCAGGACGTATGCGTGCTGGATCCGAAGGCGATTCCTCCAAGGCCGACTATCGGGAGCTTGACCACGCCGAATGGATGGTCACTGACTTCAACCATACGGATGGGACGTTCACGATCAGGCGCGGCGTCAAGTTTGACAAGGGCGCTACGCAAGCAGTGTCAGCGCCCGCTCCTCTTGCCGACCCAGTTGACGACTGGCGAACCAACAGTGTTGTGGAAGACTTGGAAGATCTCGCGCAGCGAGAGATCTCACAAACAACCCGAGCGGCACTCGTAGACGCGCGACTGGGTCAAGGCGCATTCCGTACAGCCCTCATGCGCCACTGGGAAGAGCAATGTGCCGCAAGTGGCTGCACAGTCCTTTCCATATTGCGGGCTTCGCACATCCTGCCATGGCGAGATGCAAACGATGAGGAGCGACTTGATCCAGAAAATGGCCTTCTGCTAACTGCAAATCTTGACGCACTTTTCGACAGAGGTTTGATTACCTTCGATGAATCGGGGCACTTGATCACTTCATCGATACTGGCACCTGAAAGCGCAGCGCAGCTTCTTCCTCCAAAAGGACTGAGGCGAAGGCCTTCAGAGCGTCAGCGCCGATATCTTCAACTGCATCGAGAGACAGTCTTCCAAGCGTGATGCATCCTGATCGGGTGGCTGCGTCGAGCAGTCCTCGACGTAGTCTTCTCGCAACAGCAACGTCGGATACCTCCTCGGTTCATGCCTGGATGCTGACCGCCTCGCCCATCGACTGGCGCACGGCGGCGCTGAATGCATCCAGGGGGAAGGGCTTGGCGATCATCGCCATGCCCTCCTCGAGGAACGCCGCGCGCTCCTGGGCTTTTTCCGCATAGCCGGTCATGAACAGCACCGGCAACTGCGGGCGTGACTGCCGCGCGATCTCGGCCAGCTGGCGGCCGTTGAGCCCCGGCAGGCCGACGTCGGTGATGAGCAGGTCGATGCCGCGCGCGGACTGCAGGATCGGGATCGCGCCATTGGCATCGCCCACCACCTGTACCTGGTAACCCAGGTCTTCGAGCACCACGGTGACCAGCATGCGCACCTGCTCGTCATCTTCGACCACCAGGATGGACTGGCCCGCCCCCAGCGCGACGGTGGCCGCGCCCGGCGCCTTGTCTGGCTCGGCAGCGGGTTCGACCAACGGGATGTACAGCGAAACGGCGGTGCCCTGCCCCGGCGTCGAATCGATGGCGATGTGGCCGCCGGACTGCTGCATGAAGCCATACACCATCGACATGCCCAGGCCGGTGCCCTTGCCGATCGGCTTGGTGGTGAAGAACGGTTCGAACGCGCGCTCGACCACCTCGGGGGGCATGCCGGTGCCGGTGTCGGCCACGGCCACCACGGTGTAGCGTCCAGCCGGGATGGTGGCGACCTCGTCCTCGCCGAGCTGCACCGCGGTGGTGCTCAGTTCCAGCTCGCCACCGCCGGGCATCGCATCGCGGGCGTTGATGGCCAGGTTCAGCAGCGCGCTTTCGAACTGGTTGGTATCCAGTACGGCATGCAGGGGATCGCTGGCCAGCCGGGTGCGCACGACGATGCTCTCACCCAGGGTGCTGCGCAGCAGGTGCTGGATGGAGCCGACCAGCTGGTTGAGCTCCACCGGCTTGGCGTCCAGCGACTGCCGGCGCGAGAACGCGAGCAGGCGCTGGGTCAGGCCGGCGGCGCGCTGGCTGGAGGCGGTGGCGGTGTCCAGGAAACGTTCGAGGTCGTCGACGCGGCCCATCTCCAGGCGCATCCGCACGATGTCCAGCGCCGACAGGATGCCGGTCAGCATGTTGTTGAAGTCGTGTGCGATGCCACCGGTGAGCTGGCCGATCGCCTCCATCTTCTGCGACTGCCGCAACGCCGCCTCGCTGGCCTCGCGCGCGGCCATCTGCGCCTCCAGCTCACGGGTACGCTCGGCGACCATGGCCTCCAGCTCATGCGCGTGGCGCTGGCTGCTTTCCAGTGCGAGCTTGGCCACGGTGATATCGGTGACGAAGACATGGAAGCCGTCGATACTGCCGTCTGCGGCCACGCGTGGCGAGTAGCGCACTTCGCTGTCACGCCGCCCACCATCGGCGCGTGGCCAGCTCACCTCATACTGCACTTCCTCGCCGGCGAGCGCGCGCTGCATGGCCGGCAGCCGGGCCTGCCACACATCGACACCCACGACCTCGCCCACGTGCTTGCCGATGACCTGCCCGATCGGCAGGTCGAACCACGCTTCGTAGGCCTTGTTGGCGAACCGGTAGTGCAGGCTGCGGTCGACGAAGGCGATCAGCACCGGCATCGCATCGGCAATCAGGCGCAGCTCGGACTCGCTGCGCACCAGGGCCACGCGGCTGTCGGCCAGCGCCTGCATCTGGTCGCGGACCAGGTACTGCTTCTCGCGCGCGCGCAGCGCGCCCTGCACGGCGCTGAGCAGGGAGAGGCTACCCAACGGACGATCGAGCTCGATGACGTTGACCGAACGCGGCAACAGTCCGTCGGCCGGCGCACGCCGGTGCGCGCGCGGCGAACGCAGCAGGATGAACGGCAGGTCCGACCAGGCCGGCTGCGCGGCCAACGCGGCCACCAGCGCGTCGACTCCGCCGGCGACGGCTTCCTCGGTCACCAGGGCCACGCCGGCCTGTTCGTCGAGCGAGTCGCTCAGGGCCGCCAGGGTGGGCAGGATGCGCGTACTGAGCCCGGCGGTATGCAGGACGGTGGCGATGCTGTCGGCGTCGCGGCCGAACGGTGCGACGATATGGACGATGCCGGCCCCGTCGTCATCCGGCATGCGAGTGGCCCAGCAGCGCGGCACTGTCGCCCACGAATTCCGGCGTGCCGGTGAGGATGCCCCGGAATTCCTTCAGCGGGCCGCTCAGCGCCAGGCCCCTACCGTCGATCTTGAGCTCGCGGATGGTGTCTTCGTGCGCCCCGCCGCGGTTCTTGATCACCGAAATCGCCTTGCGGATCCGCCCCTGCGCCTCGAAGAAGCGGAACAGGATGACCGCATCGGCGATGTAGGACACGTTGAGGTTGCCGGTGGACATCGAGCCCACCAGGCCATGCTGCGGGTTGACCAGGAAGGTGACCACGCCCTTCTGGTTGAGGTAGGAGAGCATCTCGTGCAGCTGCAGCATGAGCTGCTTTTCCTGCGGCATGGCGGCGACGTAACCGTTGAGGCTGTCGATCATCAACACGCTGCAGCCGCGCCCCTCGACGGCCTTCTGGATGTTCCAGGAAAACTCGCCCGGGGAGATGTCGGCCGGGTCCATCTGCATGATTTCCAGCCGGCCCGATGCCAGGTGCTGGTGCAGGTCGATGTCCAGCGACTTGGCACGGGCCAGCAGGGTGCCCACGCGCTCGTCGAACTCGAAGATGCAGCACTGCTCGCCGCGTTCGCAGGCGGCCCAGATGTACTGCAGCGCGACGTTGGTCTTGCCGCTGCCGGCCGGGCCGGTCAACAGCGTGCAGGTGCCGCGCAGTGGGCCGCCGCCAAGCAGGTTGTCGATCTCGGCCACGCCGCTGCCGACCGCCGTTCCGTCGAACTGCTCGTGGTGCTGGTTGGCGATCAGGCGCGGGAACACCTCCAGGCCGCCGGCACGGATCACCATGTCGTGGTAACCGGCGATGAAGTCCACGCCCCGCAGCTTCTGCACCTGCAGGCGGCGCCGCGCCGGGCCGAAGTCCAAGGTCAGCCGTTCCAGCGAGAGCACGCCGTGGCAAAGGCTGTGCAGCTGGCCGTCGCGATCCTCGCTGGTGGAGGTGAGGTCGTCGACCAGGAAAACGGTGGCGCTCTTGGGCGCGAAAAACTGCTTGAGCGCCAGGATCTGGCGCCGATAGCGCAGCGAATCCTGCGACAACAGGCGCAGCTCGGAGAGCGAGTCGAACACCACGCGGCTGGGCCGGATGCGCTCCACTTCGCCCAGGATCAGGTTGACCGTTTCATCCAGCTCCACCTCCCAGGAGTGCAGCACCGACTGCAGGCGGCCATTGCCCAGCGCGTCCTCGGCCGAGCCCAGCTCGAACAGGTGCAGCCCGTCCAGCGACCAGCCATGCGCGGTGGCGACCTCGCGCAGCTCCTCGGCGGTCTCGGACAGGGTGATGTAGAGGCAGCGCTCGCCCCTGCGCAGGCCTTCCAACAGGAACTGCAGCGACAGGGTGGTCTTGCCCGACCCTGGGGGACCTTCCAGCAGATACAGGCGCCCCTGCGGGAAACCGCCGCGGAGAATCTGATCCAGGCCCTGGATGCCGGTGGTGATGCGGGAGGATTGTGTCTGCATAGGTTCGCCATTTTCGACGCGGCGAGTCTAGCAACGGGCATTGTGTAGATATTGTGTGACCTGCCTGTCTTGCTAGAAGCAGATTAAGCAATGTGTAAACGGCGTAAAACGCCCTCTCGGCCGCCCTCAGGCAAAGTCCTTGAGGATCTCGCCGATGCCGGCCGGCGACAGCTCCATGCCCAACCGGGTGCCCGGGTTGACCACGACACCGTAGCCCCCCGGCACGCGCCTGAGCACCTCGATCATCTGCATGCGGATCGTATGCGGCGCCTGCTGGCTGTGGAACCCGACCCGCGCGATGTCGGTGAACACCGCCACGTGCAGCACGCCCTGCTTGTCGAACAGCAGCGGGTCGAAGCCGCTGCCATCGGGGGTGACCAGGCTACCGGTCAGCAACACCACCTCGGCCGCGACGAAGGCCTTCATGAACAGCGCGATCGGCAACTGGCCGTCCATCGCCGACTGCAGCAGGGTTTCAAGCGGATTCTGCGGAGGCAGTTCGGTCACGGGCACTATTCCGGGGCGTGGCGGCCCCGGATTGTACCGGGAGTGCCGGCTGCCGGCCGGCCGGAGGCATACCCTGCCCCGATCGGCTGGCCGGCCAGTGGCTGGCGCTACCGTGCCAGGCGGGCGCTGCGCGCCTGCTGGTCGGCGGCGGCGCGCTGCAACTCGGCCTGCAGGGCGGCCTGGGCCACCGGCGCGTCCAGCAGGAACACCCGCACGCCGTGCGCCGGCACCTCGGCGGTCAGGCGGTCCTTGACCTGCTGGCTGCCGCCGCCCAGCGCATCGCGCCAGGTGCCTGCCTGCACATAGCGGCGCACCTCGATGTTGCGGGCGGCATCGCCCTTGTTGAGCAGCACCAGCGCCGTCTGGTGCGTGTCGCCCTGCTGGAGCACCCGGAAGAACACCGCTTCATCGCCCTGCAGCCGCTCGTTGACCTGCAGGCCGCGTTGCAGGGCCGGCGTGGCCGCACGCAGCTGGGCGATGCGCTGCAGCGGGCCGTAGATCGGGCTCTGCGCGGCAGCGTCGACGCTCGCCTGGCCGAAATAGGCGCGGTTGCCGGCATGTTCGGCGCGGCTGCGCATGAAGCCGGTCTCCGAGCCGTAGTACAGCACCGGGATGCCACGCGCGGTGAACAGCCAGTTGTGCGCGTCGATGAAACCGCTGTCGGTGGCGTCCAGGCGGGCCATGTCGTGGTTGTCGTAGAAGCTCATCAGCTCGTACGGGTTGGCGTACGGGCCGCCGACCAGGTGCAGGGGCTCGGCCAAGGACTCAAACCCCTTCTGCTCCTTGCCGAACACCGACGACAACGCGCCGCGCAACGGGAAATCGAGCACGCTGACGTTGGCATTGGCCGGCCAGGTGTGTTCGGCGATCTTGCCGGCGTCGTAGTCGAAGGCCTCGCCAAACATGAACATGCCCGGATGCGCGGCGCGGATGCGGCCGACGAATTCGTGCCACCACGGGTGCGGCAACCAGCCGATGGTATCGATGCGCAAGGCGTCCACGCCCTGCGCGGTCCACTGCAGGTAAGCCCCGACCAGGTAGTCCATCACCGCCGGGTTGTGCTCGTTGAAATCCGACAACTCGGCCAGGTTGCCATCGAAGATCGAGCCGTCCTTGCCATCCACCGGGCCGATGTTGTTGTAGAAGGCGTGCAGCGGGGTGTGCGCCGGGTCGAGCTGCTGCGGCGGCAGGTTCTGGTGGTCGGCGATCAGCGTGCCGTCCTTGCCGAAGATCTGCCCGAACTGCGGCTGGCGGGTGGGCATGGTCCAGGCCGGCGAGCCGTGGTTGCCGACGATGTCCAGCACCACTTTCAGGTTGGCCGCATGCAGGCCACGGGTAAGCCCGGCAAAATCGAGGTCGGCACTGGGCAGGTGTTCATCGAGCCTGTAGAAGTTGATGCCCCAGTAGCCGTGGTAGCCGGTCTTGCCGCGATCGGTCAGCGTGCTGCTGCAACTGATCGGCTTGCTGCCGGTGAAGGCCTCGTCGGGGTTGTCCACGATCGGGGTGATCCAGACCGCGCCAAAGCCCAGGTTGCGGATGTAGTCGGCGTTGTCGAGCACGCCCTTGAAGTCACCGCCGAGGTAGCCGATGTTGCCATCGACCTTGTCCGGGCACGGCACCGGGATGTCGAAGGTACGGTGTTTGCCGCCCTGGTCGCGGTGGTCGTTGGACGGGTCGCCGTTGACGAAGCGGTCGGTGACCACGAAGTACACCGCGTCGCTGGCGAACGGCTCGGTGGTGCCCACGTATTCGGGGCGCGGCGCGGCGATGGCCTGCGCCGACAGCAGCGCGAAGGACAGGCCCAGCGACAACCGGGAAAAACCATGCATCAGGCAAGCTCCTGTGTGGAAGGCACGCGCAGCACGCACACACCGGCCACGAACAGGCTGGCGCCGCCCAGGGCGAGCACGTGCATCGGATCGCCGCCCAGCCAGGTGCGCAGCATGAAGCCCAGCGCGCTGGCGGCGATCAACTGCGGGATGACGATGAAGAAATTGAACAGGCCCATGTAGATGCCCATCTTGGCCGCGGGCACGCTGTCGGACAGCAGCGCATACGGCAGCGACAGGATCGAGGCCCAGGCGAAACCGACGCCGACCATCGACAGCAGCAGCCAGGTGGGATCATCGATCACCGCCAGCGAGATCAACCCCAACCCGCCCAGCCACAGGTTGACCAGGTGGCTCCAGCGCAGCCCGAGCAGGCGCACCATCGGCGGGATCAACAGCGCGGCCAGCGCGGCGAAGCCGTTGTACGCGCCGAACAGCACGCCCACCCAGTTGGCGCCCTCGTTGTACGCCGCCGACGCCGGATCGGTGGAGCCGAAGTGGGTGCCCGCCACGGCAGCGGTCGTGTAGATCCACATCGCGAACAGCGCGAACCACGAGAAGAACTGCACCCATGCCAGGCGCCGCATGGTCGGCGGCATCGCGCGCAGGTCATCGACGATCTGCGCCAGCATGTGCGTGCCGGGCAGCAGCCGCGAGGCGGCCAGCAGCAGGCCGTAGGCCGCACACAGCCCGGCCAGCACGTACAGCATCTTGTCGCCGCGCTGCGAGGCGATGGCCACGGCCAAGCCCGCACCGATCAGCAGCCACAGCGCACTCTGGGCCCACGGCGGCGGGCCGGCCCTGCGCGACGACTGTTGCGCGGCGGGCGGTTCGGCATCGGCGAAGCCCGCCAGCTCGGCCGGCGCATATTCGCGGGTGCTGAACACCGTCCAGCAGATCGCGCCCAGCAGCACCGCTGCTCCCACGTAGAACGCGTAGCGCACCGTGTCCGGCACCTGCCCTGCCCCGGCGGTATTGGCCACGCCAACATGGGCCAGGATGAAGGGCAGGAAGCTGGCCACGATCGCGCCGATGCCGATGAAGAAGCTCTGCATCGCATAGCCGGTGGGCCGCTGGCGCGGTGCGAGCTGGTCGCCGACGAACGCGCGGAACGGCTCCATCGACACGTTGATCGACGCGTCCAGCACCCACAGCGTGCCGGCGGCGATCCACAACGTGGGCGAATTGGGCATCACCAGCAGCGCCAGCGTGGTCAGCACCGCGCCCACCATGAAGTACGGCCGGCGCCGGCCCCAGCGGGTCCAGGTGCGGTCGGACCAGTAACCGATCACCGGCTGCACCAGCAGCCCGGTCAGCGGCGCGGCGATCCACAGCCCCGGCACCGCATCCATCGGTGCGCCGAGGGTCTCGAAGATGCGGCTGGCATTGGCGTTCTGCAGGGCGAACCCGAACTGGATGCCGAGGAAGCCGAAGCACATGTTCCAGATCTGCCAGAACGACAGCGTGGGCTTGGCCGGGCGGTTCATCGGGCTGCCTCCGCCGTGGCGGCGATCGGGGCGATCAGCAACGCGCTGACCGTGGCCTGGTTGAGCACGCCATCGCGGCCGCCCTTGCCGCCGTTGTAGCTGGCAAAGTGCGCCAGTGCGCTCATGTTGAAGCCCTCTTCCAGCGTGAAGCGGCAGCGGCCCCGGGGAAGGTCGAATTCGACCGCGGTGGAGGCCTGCGGACCCACGCTGTGCGGCATCACCACGCTGGCGCGCTGCGCCGGCTGGCCCGGGCACTGCGCGACCACCTGCTTCACCGCCGCGGTGACGCCGGTGTTGATCGGGCCGTTGGGATTGTCGTAGCGCAGGCGAACGCGCACGCGGGTGGGAGCGGCGGCGCTCCAGGCCCAGGCCGTGGCCCCGTTGAGGCGCTGCTGCGGGCCGACGCAGGTCGTCGGGCTGTGCAGGGATTCCAGCGCACCGTCGCGGCGGGTGAGGCTGAGGCAGTGCTGGTGGCCGTCGTCGCGGACGGTGAGCGGCGAGGCGGTGGTGACCTCGCGGCCGTCCAGCCACAGCACGTGGTTGGCGGGAACTGGAATCGACCAGGTCTTGCCGCGTTTGACCGGTTCGGGTGCGGTGGGGGTGGTGGGGGCATAGGCGGCTGCGGCTGCGGCTACGGAAGCGGGAGCAGGAGCAGGAGCAGCCGAGCGTGGCTCGGCTCTACCGGGGCCGGTTGCTGCGGTTTGTGGCTGCGCCATCAGTTGCACGGTGACGGTGTTGTTCTTGCGCACGATGTTCTTTGCCACCAGCAACGCGCCCTCCAGCTTGCGCGGGCGCTTGAGCACGTAGCGGGTCGTGCCGTCGTCCAGCTCGATGCTGCTGCGCTTGCCGAACAACTGCGGCACCAGCGCGGTCGGCAGTTTCGGGGCGACGTTGCCGTCGGCGTCCACGCCGAACACGCCCTCCAGCACCATCGACAGGTAGCCGGCCACCGACCACAACTGGCGCGGCGAGTTGACCACCGGGCCGCTCAACGCCCCTTCGTCGACATGCACCGCCAGGCGGCGCATCTCGTAGTTTTCCATGTTGGACCCGGCCAACGCGGTGCCGCGCATCAGCGATTCGATCTCCAGCTGGATGCGGGCGGCGTCATCGAGACGGCGTGCGGCGCGCAGCGAGTACGCACTGACGAACGGCCAGACCGCGCGATTGTGGTAGATCGGCTGCCGTGCCTCCTGTGGCCACACCACCGGGCTGCCCCCTTCCACTGCCGGGTAGTTGGCCAGCGCGCGACGCGCGCGGTCGGCGGGGAACACATCGGCCAGCACGCCCAGCGAGATCGCCAGCAGGTCGTACTTGGCGTACGGCACCGGGTGCGCCGCTTCGCCGATGTAGCTCATGTAAAGGCCGGCGTCCTCGCGCCAGAAGCGCGCGTCGATCTGCGTGGCCAGCGCATCGGCCCAGCCGGCGTACTGGCTGGCGCGGTCGTCGCCACGGTCGCGTGCGAGCCGCTCGGCCAGGCGCAGCGCCTGGTAGTGCAGCACGTTGGTGGACAGCGCGAACGACTCGCCGATGAAACGCACGTCCTGGCGGGTCCAGTCCGGGTAGGTCTGTTCGCGCCAGTCCAGGAACGAGGTCTCGCCGCGGTACAGGCCCACGCGCGGATCGAACACCGCGGCGCGGTCCTGCGCCAGGGTGGCCTGCAACGCCTGCCAGACCTGGTCGGCAAACGCGGGGTCGGCGAGCAGGCCGCGCGCGGCCAGGAACCACACCACGCGGTCGCTGCTGATCGGCCAACTGCCGCCCGAGCCTGTGTCCTGGGCCACGAACAGCCCCGGCGTCTTCCCGTCGCGCGCGGCCGAGAGCTTGAACTGCAGCGACTGCCGGGTCCGCACCGGGTCCAGCCGCGACAGCGCCAGGTCGGCGGCGAAGCTGACATCACGGGTCCAGACGTACGGCCAGCGTTCGCCGGTCTGGAAGCAGTCGCACGGCACCGGGTTGCCCTGGTTGAAGGCCGGATCGCGGATCGCGTCGACGCGGTCGGCGTCCAGCTCCTGCTGGGCCAGGGCGAACAGCGCATCGAACAGCACGCTGTCGGTGCGGCTGCGCATCGGCTGCGCGGCGATCGCCACGTCGTGCCCGGACGCATGCAGCTGGAAGCCGCCGTCGGCAGCAGGGGTGGCGCGCGCGGTGCGGCCATCGAAAGTGAGGTCCGCCGCGGTTGCGGTCGAACCCAGCGCCAGCCCGAGGGCAGCGGTCAGGCAGATCATCTTCAGCATCGAAGCGGCATCCCGGCTTGCACCCGGTGCCTCCCTCCCTCTTTGCACGCGTTGTGGTTACGCAGACCGCCACGACGATGGGCAACGGTTGCGCTCGCGGCCCCCTCCCAGGGTGCCTGGCCCCATGGTAGACGGCACGCCCGGATGCGCGCCCCTTTGCATACGTATTCATGGCGATGCGGCGGGACCACCGCGCTTGCGTGGCTATAGTCCGAGCCATGTTCCGGCCGCCTTGGGAGGGGAAATGCCGACGAAACCGCATCACGTGCGTGGATGGCACGCGCCTGGCCGCCTGCCCTGGCTGGCGCCCGGGTTGTCCCTGCTGGCCTTCATCGCCCGCGCCGAACCGGTCACGGTGGCCAGCGTCGCGTCCCCCGGCAACGTGTTGACGGTATCGCTGCAACTGGACGGCGGCACGCCCAGCTACCGCGTCGAACGCCTGGGCGAGACCGTGGTGGCCGACTCGCGGCTCGGCTTCCAGCTGCGCGATGGGCGGCTCGATCGCGATCTGACCGTACTGGGCCAGGCCACGCGTTCGTTCGACGAGACCTGGGAGCAGCCGTGGGGCGAGCGCCGTCGGGTACGCAACCACTACAACGAAGTGGCCGTCCAGCTCGGCGAGCGCGGCGGTGCCGGGCGCCGGTTCGAGGTGGTGTTCCGCGTCTACGACGACGGCCTCGGCTTCCGTTACCGCTTCCCCGAGCAGGCCGGCATGCGCGAGGCGATCATCGATGACGAGCTGACCGAGTTCGCGATCGCGCCCGACGCCACCGCGTGGTGGATCCCGGCCGGCGAACCGATCCACTACGAATACCTGTACCAGCGCACGCCGCTCGACCAGGTGCCGCTGGTGCACACCCCCATTACCCTGCGCAGCCGCGATGGCCTGCACGTGGCGATCCACGAGGCGGCGTTGGTCGACTACGCCGGCATGTGGCTGCGCCGCATCGACGGCCAGCGCCTGCGCGCGCACCTGTCGCCCTCGGCCGAAGGCTGGAAGGTGCGGCGCACCCTGCCCTTCGCCACCCCGTGGCGCACGCTGCAGATCAGCGACCGCGCCGGCGGCCTGGTCGAATCGGACCTGATCCTCAACCTCAACGAGCCCAACGCGCTGGGTGATGTGAGCTGGGTCAAGCCGTCCAAGTACCTGGGCGTGTGGTGGTCGATGCACCTGGACCAGGAAAGCTGGGCGACCGGCCCGAAACATGCCGCGACCACGGCGAAAACGAAGAAGGTGATCGACTTCGCCGCCGCGCACGGCTTCCGCGGCGTGCTGGTGGAAGGCTGGAATCCCGGCTGGGACGGCAACTGGGTGGGCAACGGCGACGCCTTCGATTTCACCCGCCCCACCTCCGACTTCGACATCGAGGCGCTGTCGGCGTATGGCGCGAAGAAAGGCGTGCGCCTGATCGGCCACCACGAAACCGGCTGCGCGGTGGAGCACTACGAAGACCAGCTCGGGGCCGCGCTGGACCTGTATGCACGGCTGGGCGTGGATTCCTTCAAAAGCGGCTACGTGTGCGACGACGGCCAGGTGGACCGGCGCAACCCGGCTGGCGGCCCGCTGTGGCGCGAGTGGCACGACGGCCAGTTCATGGCCCGCCATCACCTCAAGGTGGTGCAGGAAGCGGCCAGGCGCCACATCGCGGTCAACCCGCACGAGCCGATCAAGGACACCGGGCTGCGCCGCACCTACCCCAACTGGATCTCGCGCGAAGGCGCCCGTGGCATGGAGTACAACGCCTGGGGGCAGCCGCCGAATCCGCCCGACCACGAGGTCAACCTGGTCTTCACCCGCCTGCTGGCCGGACCGATGGACTACACCCCCGGCATCCTCAGCCTCAAGGGCCGTGGCGGCCAGGCCATCCCCAGCACGCTGGCCCGCCAGCTGGCGCTGTACGTGGCGATCTACAGCCCGATCCAGATGGCCGCCGACCTGCCCGAGCACTACCTGCAGCATCGCGAGGCGTTCCGCTTCATCGAGGACGTGGCGGTGGACTGGGACGACTCGCGCGTGCTCAACGGCGAGGTGGGCGACTACGTGACGATCGTGCGCAAGGACCGCCACAGCCGCGACTGGTTCCTCGGCAGCATCACCGACGAACACGGCCGCGTGCTGCCGGTGTCGCTGGGCTTCCTGGAACCGGGCGTGCGCTACCGCGCGGAGATCTACCGCGATGGCGACGGTGCGGATTTCCGCCGCAATCCGTTCGCCTTCGTCCGCGACACCCGCGAGGTCACCAGTGCCGACGCGCTGACGCTGGTGCTGGCACCCGGCGGCGGCCAGGCGATCCGCTTCACGCCGTTGTAAGGGTCCCGGCGCCCTGCGGAATGCCGGCCGTCGGCGCGTCTGGAGGAGGGCCCCCTGAGTCAGGGGGCGCTGCCGAAGGCACGCGGATTCGGGTGTATGTGAGACAGGGCTTCGCGGTGTGCGACGCAAACCGTGGCGCGGCAGCGCGACTGCGATGACGCACCTGTAACCGGTTCCAACGCGGTAAACGCCATTGAATACGTATGCAGGGTGATTCACGCCGATGGCGCGCTGCCTACCATAGCCACGCAGTCAACGGCCACCGCGCCATGACGCTCCCGGGTCTTCCGGGCAACCACAAAATCGATTGGCAACATTGCCTGGGAGGGGAAAATGTTGAACTGCAAGCGCAGCGCGCTGAGTATCGCGCTGGCCGTCGCCCTGACGCCGTTGGTGGCGTCGGCGCAGACCGCCGAACCCACTACGCCGACAGGGACCGCGGCCACCAACCTGGACACCGTGCAGGTCACCGGCATCCGCCGGGGCATCGAGAACGCGATCGCGATCAAGCAGGACGCCACTTCGGTGGTCGAGGCGATCTCGGCCGAAGACATCGGCAAGCTGCCCGATGTGAGCATCGCCGAATCGCTGGGCCGACTGCCCGGCCTGGCCGCCCAGCGCGTGGCCGGCCGCGCCCAGGTGATCAGCGTGCGCGGCCTGTCGCCGGACTTCGCCACCACCCTGCTCAACGGGCGTGAAGTGGTCAGCACCGGCGACAACCGCAGCGTCGAGTTCGACCAGTACCCCTCGGAACTGGTCAACGGCGTCACCGTGTACAAAACCCCCGATGCGGCACTGGTCGGCCAGGGCCTGTCGGGCACGATCGACATGCAGACCGTGCGCCCGCTCAGCTTCGCCGAGCGCGTGATCGCCATCAGCGGTCGCTACCAGAAGAGCTCGCTGGGCAAGGCCGCCAACGTCGACCCGTACGGCAACCGTTTCAGCGCCAGCTACATCGACCAGTTCCTGGACAACACCTGGGGCGTGGCGATCGGCTACGCGCACAGCGACATGCCGATCCAGGAAAACCAGGTGGGCCTGTACGAACCGTGGACCACCGAACAGACCGACCAGGGCAACCGCCCCGGTCTGGCCCCGGGCACGGTGTTCTCCGACGGCATCAAGGCGCTGCGCCGCACCGGCAACAACAAGCGCGACGGGCTGATGGCCACGGTGCAGTTCCGCCCGTCGAACGTGTGGACCAGCACCCTGGATGCATTCCACACCGAAGCCGAGCAGATCGACACCGCCAACCAGTTCGAGCTCAACCTCAGCAACTACAACGGCGGCTACACCCCGGGCCTGCTGATCACCAACCCGCAGGTCAACGCCGATGGCACCTTCACCGGCGGCGTGGCCACCGGCGTGTATCCGCTGGTGCGTGGCATGTACAACACGCGCAAGGACAAGATCGACGCGTTCGGCTGGAACAACGAGTTCAACTTCGAGCGGGTGAAGGTCGTTGCCGACGTGAACTACTCAAAGGCCACGCGCGATGAGCTGAACCTGGAGAACAACCTGCAGCTCACCCCGATGCCGCAGCTGGATTCGGTGGGCGTGGTGGTCAAGCCGGATGGTTTC
Source organism: Stenotrophomonas sp. BIGb0135 (assembly GCF_024810105.1). Taxonomy (GTDB): domain Bacteria; phylum Pseudomonadota; class Gammaproteobacteria; order Xanthomonadales; family Xanthomonadaceae; genus Stenotrophomonas; species Stenotrophomonas maltophilia_AB. The sequence goes on along the minus strand of NZ_JANUDX010000002.1, from coordinate 122,984 downwards.
TCGCAGATCAGCCCGGGCCTGGACTATTCCAATCCCGATGCGCTGTTCCTGACCAACACCATCTACGGCTCCGGCTACGGCAAGGTGCCGATGGTGGAAGACCGGCTGAAGGGCGCGCGCCTGCAGGCCACCTTCGCCCTGCCCGAGGCGATGAAGTGGTTCGCCGACGTGGACGTGGGCGTGAACTACGCCGACCGCCGCAAGGAGAAGACCCAGGCCGAGGGCAACATCCTGCTCGGTGACCAGGGCGATGCCAACATCGCCAGCGACCTGCAGTACGCCCCGGTCAACCTGGGCTTCGCCGGCATCGGCCGCATTCCGTCCTGGAACGTGCCGGCGGCGGTGGACCGCTACATGGTGTTCAACCCGGTCACCAACCTGGACTACCTGATTCCCAAGGCGTGGACGGTGCAGGAAAAGACCAGTACCGCCTGGGTGCGCGCCAACATCAACACCGATATCGGCGACGTGGGCGTGCGTGGCAACATCGGCGTGCAGATGGTGCGCACCGACCAGAGCTCGCAGTCCAACTACTTCGATCGTTCGCGCCCGGCAGGCCAGGAAGTGCTGCCGATCGATGCCGGCAAGACCTACACAGACTGGCTGCCCAGCTTGAACCTGGTCTTCATGTTCCCGCACCAGCAGACGCTGCGGTTCGCGGCGGCCAAGCAGGTGGCACGCCCGCGCGTGGACCAGATGCGCGCCGGCCTGGAGTTCGGCGTGGACACGTCCACGGGCAAGCCGGGCGGCAGCGGCGGCAACCCGCTGCTGGATCCGTGGCGCGCCAATGCCATCGATCTGTCGTACGAGAAGTATTTCGGCGAGAAGGCCTACGTGGCCGCGGCGATCTTCTACAAGGACCTCAAGTCCTACGTGTACACGCAGTCGCGCGATGATTACGACTTCAGCGACCTGCTGGCCAGCTACGTGCCGCCGCCGGGCATGATCGTGCCGGTGCAGCAGACCGGCACGTTCTCGGCACCGCAGAACGGTGAGGGTGGCACGCTGAAGGGCCTGGAGCTGACCGCATCGTTCCCGCTGGAGATGCTGACCGAGAGCCTGCGTGGCTTCGGCGTGCAGGCCAGCGCGACGTTCAACGACAGCGACATCAAGATCCTGGACCCGGAAAGCGCGTCCAGCGTGGGCAGCGATCCGATCAGCCTGCCGGGCCTGTCCAAGCGGGTGTACAACTTCACCGCCTACTACGAGCGCAGCGGTTTCGAAGCCCGCATCAGCCAGCGTCGGCGCTCGGATTTCATCGGTGAGATCGGCAACTTCAACGGTAACCGCACGCTGCGCTATGTGGTCGGCGAGAATGTCACCGATGCGCAGGTCAGCTACACCTTCGCCGACAGCAGCAGTCTGCACGGGCTGACCCTGCTGCTGCAGGGAAGCAACCTGACCAACGAGCCGTACCGCACCTACGCCGGCACCAAGGACCGTCCGCTGGAATACGTGGAATGGGGCCGCACTTACATGCTGGGCGTGAACTACAAGTTCTGATGCGGTAGTGCCATAGCTGCATCAACAGAGAACCCGCTGCTTCGGCAGCGGGTTTTTTGTTGGGCAATCGAAGGTTGCAGCGCGCAGGTCGGCGGATCGGGCGCTGGGTCCCCATGCCCGACCCACCGACCAAAGCCAGAAACGCCTGGCTTCCTCCTGCGCACCGCAAGCCGAGCCTCGTGGCAGCCGCTAGGCCCATGGGCAAAGTAAATGAGGAGGCCGCCCCGCGGCCGGGGGACACTACGCCAGGGGCCTACCGGCTGCTACGGGGCCCTCACGCTCGCGACCGACCCAAGCGGAGACACCACCCGATCCGCGCAGCGCCGGGACGCCCCGAGACCACATGCATATCGTCGTTCACCGTCCACCGTCCACCGTCCACCAACGCCATCGCAGCGAGACACTCCCCTCCCTGGGACAGGAACAAAAAAAGGGCGAGGCCAAAAGCCTCGCCCTCTCAATACCACCGGAAAACGTTCAGCCGCGACGCGCGCAGTACATCGATTGCGCTGGAAGCACCAGCTCGCCGGCGTCGGCGTGGCCCACGTCCGGGCCCGGCACGTGCAGCGCCTGCCATGGCCCCGCCGGCAACGCCACGCGCACCGCATCGGCCGACAGATTGAAGGCCAGCAGCAGCGTCTCGCCCGCGTGCCGCCGCTCGAACATCAGCACCGGCTCGGCCGTGGCCAGGAACACGATGTCGCCCACCAGCAGCGTCGGCATCGTCCGCCGCCAGCCCAGGAACGCGCGGAAGGCGCTCAACACCGAGTGCGGATCGTGCTCCTGCACCGCCACCGCCGCCGCCCGATGCTCGGCCGGGATCGGCAGCCACGGCTCGCCCGTGCTGAAGCCCGCCAGCGGCGCGTCCAGCCACGGCATCGGCGTCCGGCACCCGTCGCGGCCCTTGAAATTCGGCCAGAACGTGATCCCGTAGGGGTCCTGCAGCGCCTCGAACGGCACGTCCGCCTCGCCCAGCCCCAGCTCCTCGCCCTGGTACAGGCAGATCGACCCGCGCAGCGAGCACAGCACGGCCACCAGCAGCCGCGCCAGCCGCGGCTGCGCCGGATACCCACCCCAGCGCGTCACCGCACGCTCCACATCGTGGTTGGAAATCGCCCAGCACGGCCAGCCTTCGGTCATCGTCGCCTCCAGCCGCGACACCGTGTCGCGGATGTAGCCGGCGCTGAAATCCTTCACCAGCAGCTCGAAGCTGTAGCCCATGTGCAGGCGGCCTGGCGCCGTGTACTCGGCGGTGGTGGCCAGCGAATCCTCGGCCGAGATCTCGCCCAGGCTCACCGTGCCCGGGTACTCGTCCAGCAGCCCGCGCAGGCGTTCGATGAACCCGAGGTTCTCCGGCTGGGTATTGTTGTAATAGTGGTACTGGTAGGCGTACGGATTGTCCGCACTGAAACCGCGCCCCACCCGCTTCTCCAGCGGCTTGGCCGGGTTGTCGCGCAGCTGCGCGTCATGGAAGCAGAAGTTGATCGAATCCAGGCGGAAGCCATCCACGCCGCGGTCCAGCCAGAAGCGCACGTAGTCCAGCGTGGCCTGCTGCACGGCCGGGTTGTGGAAATCCAGGTCCGGCTGGTCGGCCAGGAAGTTGTGCAGGAAATACTGCTCGCGCCGCGGCTCCCACTGCCAGGCCACCCCGCCAAAGATCGACATCCAGTTGTTGGGCGGCGTGCCGTCCTCGCGAGGGTCGGCCCACACGTACCAGTCGGCCTTGGGATTGGTGCGGTCCTGGCGGCTCTCGCGGAACCAGGCGTGCTCGATCGAGGTGTGGCTGAACACCTGGTCGATCATCACCTTCAGCCCCAGCGCGTGCGCCTTGGCCAGCAGGCGGTCGAAGTCCTCCAGGCGGCCGAACAGCGGGTCCACGTCGCGGTGGTCGGCGATGTCGTAGCCGAAGTCGGCCATCGGCGAGGTGAAGAACGGCGAAATCCAGATCGCGTCCACGCCCAGCGCCGCCACATAATCCAGGCGTTCGATGATGCCGGGCAGGTCGCCCACGCCGTCGCCGTTGGCGTCCAGGAAACTGCGCGGGTAGATCTGGTAGATGACGGCGCCACGCCACCATGGAGTCTGCGACATTTCAGGGCCCCCTCCGGGCTTCCACGGCACCCGCATCGGGGTGCCAGAACGTAGCGACAAGCTTATCCGCGCGCCTCCGGCGATGGCGCCGCATGCATACGTATTCACGCCCGCGGCCGGCCCGGACCGCCCCGGATGGCCTTCGCGGGCGGAAAACCACCGCACCGCCTATAATTCAGCTCAAGCCTGAAAGTCAGACCGCATGACCATCACCGAAGACACCCGCCCCGCGCTGGGCCTGCCCCAGATCCAGACGCTCGCCGCGCCCGACATGGCCGCCGTCGATGCCCTGATTCGCCGCCGACTGTCCTCGGATGTCGTGCTGATCAACCAGATCGCCGACCACATCATTTCGGCCGGCGGCAAGCGCCTGCGCCCGATGCTGGTGATGCTGGCCGGCCACGCGGTCGGCCAGGCCGGCCCGGAGCACCACCAGCTGGCGGCGATCATCGAGTTCATCCACACCTCCACCCTGCTGCACGACGACGTGGTGGACGAATCGAGCCTGCGGCGCGGCCGCAGCACCGCCAACGCGCTGTGGGGCAACGCCCCGAGCGTGCTGGTCGGCGACTTCCTGTACTCGCGCAGCTTCCAGCTGATGGTCGAGCTGGACCGCATGCCGGTCATGCGCATCCTCGCCGACACCACCAACCGCATCGCCGAAGGCGAGGTGCTGCAGCTGCTGCACGTGCACAACCCCGACACCGACGAAGCCGCCTACCTGCGCGTGATCGAGCGCAAGACCGCGGTGCTGTTCGCCGCCGGCACCCGCCTGGGCGCGCTGGCCAGCGGCGTGGACGAGGCCACCCAGCAGGCGCTGTATGACTACGGCATGGCCCTGGGCTACGCGTTCCAGATCGCCGACGACGTGTTGGACTACTCGGCCAACGCCGACGAACTGGGCAAGAACCTCGGCGACGACCTGGCCGAAGGCAAGGCCACCCTGCCGCTGATCCACGCCATGGCGCATACCGACGCGACCACCCGCGAGCGCCTGCGCGAGATCGTGCAGAACGGCGATGCCGAGGCGATGCCGGAAGTATTGGCCGCCATCCACGCCACCGGCGGCCTGGAATACAGCCGTGCCCGCGCGGTGGAGTACGCCGACGCCGCCGAGCGCGCGCTGGACGGCCTGGCCGACAACGACGCCGTCGCCGCCCTGCGCGGCCTGGCCCGCTACGCGGTGCAGCGCTCGCACTGACGGAGGATGTGCCGGCCGACGGTCGGCTCTACCGGATCGTTCATACAGGCCGACCGCTGGGCGATGTGGTCCCGCATTCGCACGGGCCGACCGTTGGGGCCACGTGCTCCCTGATTCGCACGGGTCGACCGCCGGGGCGACGGGGTCCCGCATTCGTACGGGCCGACCGCCGGGGCGGCGTGGTCCCTCATTCGTAGAGCCGACCGTTGGTCGGCTGCTCTTCGTTCCGGCACCACGATCGCCGATGAATGCACCGCGCCGTGCGCGGTGCAGCCGACCAACGGTCGGCTCTACCGGATGGTTCGCACGGCCGACCGCCGGGCAACGTGGTCCCCCATTCGCACGGGCCGACCGCCGGGGCGACGTGGTCCCTCATTCGTACGGGCCGACCGCCGGGCAAGGTGGTCCCGCATTCGTAGAGCCGACCGTTGGTCGGCTGCTCTTCGTCCCGGCACCACGATCACCGATAAATGCACCGCGCCCTGCGCGGTGCAGCCGACCAACGGTCGGCTCTACCGGATCGTTCGCACGGACCGACCGCCGGGCAACGTGATCCCGCATTCGTACGGGCCGACCGCCGGGGCAACGTGGTCCCGCATTCGTACGGGCCGACCGCCGGGGCAACGTGGTCCTGATTCGTAGAGCCGACCGTTGGTCGGCTGCTCTTCGTTCCGGCACCACGATCACCGATGAATGCACCGCGCCGTGCGCGGTGCAGCCGACCAACGGTCGGCTCTACCGGATGGTTCGCACGGGCCGACCGCCGGGCGACGTGGTCCGTAATTCGTACGGGCCGACCGTCGGGGCAACATGGTCCCTCATTCGTACAGGCCGACCGCCGGGGCGACGTGGTCCCGCATTCGTAGAGCCGACCGTTGGTCGGCTGCTCTTCGTTCCGGCACCACGATCGCCGATGAATGCACCGCGCCCTGCGCGGTGCAGCCGACCAACGGTCGGCTCTACCGGCGTTTCGTCTCGAAGCGCTCCTCGAAGAACGCGTCCAGCGCCTTCCACGCGCGCTTGGCCGCGCGTTCGTTGTACAGGCATCCCGGCGGACTGTTGGCGTCCGATTCGGCGAAGCAGTGCACCGCGCCGCTGTAATTGGTGAACTCCCAGTCGACCTTGGCCGTGTTCATTTCCTGCTCGAAGCTGGCGATGTCGTCCTTGCTCACGCCCTTGTCGTCGGCGCCATTGAGCACCAGCACCGACGGATGGCTGCCACCGGCCTTGGCCGGCAGCGGTGAACCCAGCCCGCCATGCAGGCTCACCACGCCCGCCAGCGGCGCCCCGGCACGCGCCATCTCCAGCACGGTGGTACCGCCGAAGCAGAACCCGACCGCCCCGATCCTGCCTGCATCCAGCGGCGCCTTGCCCGCCTGCGCCTTCAGCACCTCGATCGCCTTCAGCGCCCGCGCACGCAGGACGGGCCGGTCGTTGCGCAGCTTGGTCGCCACCGGGCCGGCCTCGGCATCGGTCTTCGGGCGCACGCCCTTGCCGTACACATCGGCCACCAGCACCACGTAGTCATCGCCGGCCAGCTGCTTGGCCTTGGCAATCGCGGAGTCGTTCACGCCCTTCCAGTTGGGCACCATCACCAGCCCGGGCCGCTTGTCGCTGTCGCTGTCGTCGTAGACCAGGACGCCGCTGAACGTGGTGCCGTCCAGCGTCCACTCCACCGGCTTGGCCTGCATCGCCGCCAGGGCTGGCAACGCCGTCATCCCCAACAGCACCGCCGCACCCCATCGCCATTGCCTTTTCATGCGTCTGCTCCCGACAGAAAGAACCCCGAGTGTATGCCGGCCGCCTGACGACACCGTGTAGAGCCGACCGTGGGTCGGCTGCCGTTCGTTCGGTGACTGTTTCGCCACATCTGGCACGGAAATCGCCCCGCGCCTCGAAACGGATCGCAGAGGCCGCCCTCAACGGCTCGACGGACGCGTCCCCGATCTGGCAGGCTGGCCGCCCCCGCGTAAGGAACGCCCCGCATGACCCTTGTCGATCGCTTCCTCTCCGGCCTCGCACCGCGCCTGCCGGCAGACGACGCGCCGATGTGGGGCTGGATCGAAGGCGCCAGCAGCACCGACCTGCAGCGCCTGCGCGAACGCTGGCCGCAGGTTCCCGACAGCCTGCTCGCCCTGCTCGGCCGGGTCGATGGCACGCACTACCGTCCCTATCCCCAGGGCGAGGTCAACCTGCTGATGCTCGGCTCGGACCTCGGCAGCTACCCCTACTACCTACGCTCGGTCGAGCAGATGTTCGAGGACAGCGTCCAGTGGGACGGCTGGGGAGAGAGCATCCGTTCGATCTATGAAGAATGGCTGGAGGAAGACCCCGCGATCCTCGGCGCGGGCATCGATGCCGACCTGCCCATGGGCCGGCGACTGTGCTTCGCGCACTGCGCCAACAACGGCGGCACCTCGGTGCTGTACCTGGATTTCGATCCCGCACCCGGCGGCCGCGTTGGCCAGGTGGTGCGCTACCTGCACGACCCGGACAGCTACGCCGTGATCGCCCCCAGTTTCGATGCGTACCTGCAACAGCTCATCGACGGCGGTTACGCCTTCATCGACAAAGACGCCTGACCATCGCATCGATGGCCATGGTCAACCCCGCGCATCCCGTAGAGCCGCGCCATGCGTGGCTGCTTCTCGGCGCAGACCGCACAGCCACGCATGGCGTGGCTCTACCACGTTCGCATCAGCGGCGACCGCCTTCATCGATGAAGACGCCTGACCATCGCATCGATGGCCATGGTCGACCCCGCGCATCCCGCCATGCGTGGCTACTCTCGGCGCAGACCGCGCAGCCACGCATGGCGTGGCTCTACCGGGTTCGCGTCAGCGGCGACCGTCTTCATCGATGAAGACGCCTGACCATCGTATCGATGGCCATGGTCAATGCCACGCCCCCGTAGAGCCACGCCATGCGTGGCTGCTCTCGGCGCAGACCGCGCAGCCACGCATGGCGTGGCTCTACCCGCAAGGGCAGCCGAGCAACGGTCGGCTCTACGCGATTCCGATCCCCGGGATCGCGGTGATCGCCTCCGGATCGAATCCGGCCAGTTCGGCGAAATGCCGCCCACGCGCGACGTAGTCGCGGTACACGCCATAACTGGGCGCGCCGGGGGAAAGCAGCACCACCCCACCTTGCCCACCCAGCGCGGTGCGCGCCACCTGCATCGCCTCGGCCAGGTCGGCGGCGGCATGCAGGCCGAAACGGCCCGCGTCGGCCAACGGCTGCAACAACGCATGGATGCGCGGGCCGTTGGCGCCCAGGGTGACGATCTCCACCGGCGGCACGTCGTGGGCCATGTGCTGCACGAAATCGTGCCAATCCAGGCCGCGGTCGTGCCCGCCCACCAGCAGCGCGATGCGCTGCCCCGCAAAGCAGTCGAGTGCGGCCAGGCTGGCATGCGGGGTGGTGCTGATCGAGTCGTTGACGAAGGTGATGCCATCGCACGTGCCGATGGTCTGCAGGCGATTGGGCAACGGACGGAAATCCTGCACCGCCGCGGCCAACGCCACCGCGTCCAGGCCCAGCGCTTCCAGCGCGGCCAGTACCGCGCACAGGTTGCCGCGGTTGTGCCGGCCGGGCAGCGGCGTATGCGCGGTGTCGAACACCGCCTGCGCCCCCCGATGCACGACATCGCCCCGCATGTGCCAGCCCTCGGCCTGGTTGAACCAGACCACCTCGCTGCCTGGCAGCGACAGCGCCGCCAGGTGCGGGTCGGCGGCATTGAGCACGGCGATGCGCGGCTGCGCGTCGGTCACCAGGCGCAACTTGTCCTGGATGTAACGCGCTTCGCTGCCGTGCCAGTCCAGGTGCTCGGGAAACAGGTTGAGCACGATCGCCACCTGCGGGTGCGCGCCGCTGCGCGCGACCTCGCCGGTCTGGTAACTGGACAGCTCCACCGCCCAGTAGTCCGGTGCCGGATCGGGCGCCAGCACTTCCAGCAGCGGCAGGCCGATATTGCCCACCAGCGCGGTGCGCGCGCCCGAGGCACGCAGCAGGTGCGCCAGCAGCGAGGTGGTGGTGCTCTTGCCCTTGGTGCCGGTCACGCACACGGTATCGCGCACGGTGCCCTGTGCATCGGCATGCTCGGCGAACCACAGCGAGGTGCCGCCGATGAACTGCGTGCCCTGCGCCGCCGCATGCAGCGCCGCCTCGCCATACGGGCTGATCCCCGGCGATTTGATCACCACCTCGAAGGCGGCCAGCGCGGCGCCGTCCACATCGGCGCGCACGTCCAGGCTACCGGCGGTTTCCTCGCGCGCAGCGGCCGCTTCGGCCGCCGGGCAGAACAGGGTCAGCGGCAGCGCGGGCAGCCGCTGTTGCAGCACGCGCCAGGCGGCACGGCCCTCGCGCCCCCAGCCCCACAACGCAACGCGCTTGCCTTCAAGCTGCGAAATTCGCACGCAGGCGCTCCCAGATCGGCGCCGGGATACGGTGTTCGCCCTCGAGCACCAGCAGCGGCGCGATGCCCAGCTCGGCGGCATCCAGCTGCGGCTGGATCTGCGCCACGAAACGCTTCACCAACGCGTCTTCGGCCCACTCCGGGCGCGCGGCCAGGGTGGCCATCGCCGCGCGCGATTCGCGGCCTTCGCCCACGCATTCGAACGGCTTGTGGTCCTGGAACTCGAGCAGCGCATCGAAGCCACCGGCCTGTTCCGGATCATCCAGCAGGTTGCGGCCGAAGATGCCCACCAGGCGCGTCTTGGGCATGAACGGGGCCAGCGCCAGGAACACGAAATGGCACTTCGGGCACACCCCGCACCAGCGGTTGACCGGGCGTTCGCCAAGAATGTGGAAATTGCGGTTGCAGCTGGAAAAATGCGCGTCGTACGCATCGCTCCTGGCGAACTGGCGCGCCACCGCGAGCTCCGACAACGGGCGCAGCAGCGAGTAGTAATGCAGGTCGGCGGCGACGTGCTGTTCCAGGTGCTCGCCAAAGGCCTGCTCGAACGCCCAGCCCTTCGACCACTGGTGGTTGACCTCGCCGGTACCGGGAATCTGGCTGCCGTAGCTGGCCGAGCGCTCATTGGAGAAGACCACCTGGTCCACGCCCTGCAGCAGCGCGGCCAGCACCATGATCGCCGAATTCACCGCCGTCACCGGGATGTGGCCGTTCCAGGCGCCCTGGCGGTTCAACTCGAACAGTTCCGGGGCCAGCGCGCGGCCGATGTTCAGCGTGGGCAGCCCGGTGCGTTCGGCGCAGGCGCGGATCAACTGCGAGCCGCCGATCCATGTCACCGTTTCGGCGATGCCCAGCCCGCGCAGGGCTTCGATGCTGACCAGCGAATCCTTGCCGCCGCCGATCGCCACCAGCGCGTGCTCGCGCAGGCCCACCGCGGGGGCGGCAAACGCCGCGCCATCCACCGGCAGGCGGAAGCGGCCGCGCAGGTTCAGCCCGTTGCGGTAGGCGAACTCGCCCAGCCCGTTGAGGTAGATCGTTTCCACCAGCGCGGCGGTCGCCGCGTCGATGGCATAGCTGTCGATGCGCACCTGGTCCGGTACGCCGGCCTTGTAGTAGCTGACGCCGGCAATCAGGTGCAGCAGGCGCAGCGCGTGCTGCACCGCCTCGGCGCGGGCACCGTCGAGGACGAACGGCGCGCCGGGGATGGTCACCGTCTCGACCAGCTCGGGGCCGTCGTCGAAGGCGTAGACCAGGCGCGCCACGCCGGTGTCGGCAGCGAAATCGCAGCGCACGAAGCGGAAAACGGCAACCTGGTGTTTATCGAAAGCAGTCATGGTGTATCCGGTTCAGAGAGCGGCCGTGCGTTTGCACGGCGCGTCTTCAAGGGTGGGCGGCAGGCAGCGGTCACGGCACGTCATCGATGACGTCCTCGCGCGGCAGCTCGCGCTGGTTGTAGGTGTTGGCCATGACGTAGCCGTACGCACCGGCATCGGCGATCAGCATCACATCGTCCGGCGCGGTCGACACCGGCAGCTTGCGGCGCTTGCCGAACACGTCGCTGGACTCGCAGATCGGGCCGACCACGTCGAACACGGCCTCGGCATACCCGCCCAGCCGGCTGAGGTTCTCGATGTCGTGCCAGGCGTCGTACAGGGCCGGACGCATCAGCGTGTTCATGCCCGCGTCCAGGCCCACGCGGCGCACGCCATCCTTCTCGATCACCTGCGTGGCCGTGGTCAGCAGTACGCCGGCCTCGGCCACCAGATAGCGACCGGGTTCGATCGCCAAGCGGAACGCCGGGTGCACCGCCTTGACCTCGGCCAGGCCGGCGGCCCAGGCCTCCAGGTCGAACGGCTCGTCGTCGGCACTGTAGGGGATGGGCAAGCCACCGCCGATGTCGATGGTTTCCACGCTGCCGATGCGGCGCGCGAAACCGGCCAGCTCATCGCACATCAGGCGCCAGTGCTGCGCGGTTTCCACGCCACTGCCCAGGTGCGCATGCAGGCCCACCACGCGCGTGCCCAGCTCGGTGGCCAGGCGCACGAACTCGTCCACGCGGGCGATCGGCAGGCCGAACTTGGAGTCCTTGCCGCCGGTGCGCACCTTGGCGTGGTGGCCTTCACCACGGCCCAGGTCCACGCGCAGCCACAGTTCGCGGTTGCGGAACAGCTCTGGCCAGCGCTGCAGCGCTTCAACGTTGTCCACGGTGACGGTCACGCCCAGCGCGAAGGCTGCGTCGTACTCGGCACGCGGGGCGAAGCTCGGGGTGAACAGCACGCGGCGCGGCGACAGCGTCGGCAGCGTGTTGAACACATGCTTGAGCTCGCCATGCGACACGCATTCCAGGCCAAAGCCTTCCTGCTCCAGCACCTCCAGGATGGCCGGGTGCGAGTTGGCCTTGATCGCGTAGTAGCGCTGGTCGATGGCTTTGATGGCCGTCAGCGCGCGGGCGCGGGCGCGCACCGTGGGCAGGTTGTACACATAGCGCGGCGTACCGGCCTGCGCCAGGGTCAGCAGGTGCTCGCGCTGGCCACGCCACCAGGCGGTTTCGCGCGGACGCACGGTGCCGGCGATCTCGCGCCAGCGCGGGCCGAACACCTCGCCCTCTTCGACCGGCATCGCGCCGCTGTCGATCAGCTCGGCATGCAGGATCGGCAGCAGGCCGTCGGCGTCGGCTTCGTCGATGACGAAGGTCAGGTTGAGGTCGTTGGAGGACTGCGAAATCATGTGCACGCGTTCGCGGCCGAACGTGGCCCACACGTCCGACAGCTTGTGCAGCAGCGAGCGCATGCCTCGCCCGACCAGGGTGATCGCCGCGCACGGCACGATGATCTTCACCTTGCAGATCTGCGACAGGTCGGCCGACAGGGCGGCCAGCACGTCGGTGTTGACCAGGTTCTCGGACGGGTCCAGCGACACGGTCACGTTGGTTTCCGCCGAGCCGATCAGGTCCACCGACAGCCCGTGCTTCTTGAACAGCCCGAACACGTCGGCCAGGAAGCCGACCTGCTGCCACATGCCGATGCCTTCCATCGACACCAGCACGATGCCGTTGCGCCGGCTGATCGCCTTGACCCCCGGCACCGGCGCGGCGTTTCCGTCGATGCTGGTGCCCGGCAGTTCCGGGCGCTCGGTATCCAGGATCGCCATCGGCACGCCGGCGTCGCGGCACGGCTTGATCGAGCGCGGATGCAGCACCTTGGCGCCGGTGGTGGCGATTTCCTGCGCTTCGTAATAATCCAGGCGGGTCAGCAGGCGGGCGTCGGGCACGTCGCGCGGGTTGGCGCTGAACATGCCCGGCACGTCGGTCCAGATTTCCACGCGGCTGGCGCCGAGCAGCGCGCCGAAGTACGCCGCCGAGGTATCCGAGCCGCCGCGGCCGAGGATGGCGGTGCCGCCATCGGCGTGCCGCGAAATGAAGCCCTGGGTGATCAGCATGCGCGTGGGCTGCGCGCGGAAGCGTGCGGCCCACTCGGCATCGGCACGCCACTGGCAGTTCACCGACAGGCGCTGCGACCAGTCGCTCTGGTTGGGCTGCGGCGGCAGCGCATCCAGCCACTGGCGTGCATCCATCCAGCCGAAGTCCAGGCCACTGGCGCGCAGGTAGGCCGCGCCGACGGTGGAGGACAGCAGCTCGCCCTGGCCCAGCACGTCGGCCTGCCAGTCCAGCGGGCGGCTGGCCGCGCGCGGGTCATCCAGCAGCCCGGACAACCCCGCCAGGCGCTCATCCAGCGCGCCGGCGTCGAGCGCCAGGTCCACCAGGAACGCACGGTGGCGCGCCACCAGCGCATCCATGCGGGCACGGCTGTCGGCGGCACCATCGGCGATGGCGGTCAGTTCGTTGGTCACCCCGGACAACGCCGAGACCACCACCAGCACGCGCGCACCGGTCTCTTCCGCACGTTTTTTCGCCAGCTTCCCGATCGTGTCCCAGCGGTGACGACGCGACACGGAGGTGCCGCCGAACTTCAGTACGATCCAGCGATCGACAAGGGGGGAAGCTGACATGGAGGTAAAGGGGGTTTCGTAGTGGGAGGGGGGATTCGCCCGGCACACCGGCCGAACTCCCGATTCTATGCCAAGCCCGGCCCCGGCAGGGCCAGCCAGCGCACCCGCGCGGCCCCGGAACCGGCCCGGGTTGGTAAGCTGCCCGACCGTTTCGCAGACCCCCGCCGCCATGACTTCCCGCCGTTTCCTGCAGTTGGACGTGTTTTCCCCCCGCCCCGGCGCCGGCAACCCGCTGGCGGTGGTGCTCGACGCCGAGGGCCTGGACGAGGCCAGCATGCAGGCCATCGCGCGCTGGACCCGGCTGCCGGAGACCACCTTCGTGTTTGCCCCGGAAACGGCCGGCACCAGCTACCGCATCCGCATGTTCAGCCCACAGAAGGAAGTGCCCTTTGCCGGCCATCCCAGCGTTGGCACGGCCCACGCCGTGCTCGAGGCCGGGTTGGCCGCGCCGCTGGAGGGGGTGCTGGTGCAGGACGGCATCGCCGGGGCGTTGCCGCTGCGCGTGGCCGGTGACGGCGCGGCGCGCAGCATCGCCATCCGCACCCCGCGCGCCAGCGTCGCCGAGGTGACCACCGCCGCCGACCCGCGCCTGCAGGCCGCACTGGTCGGCTGGGCGTTGGGCGCGCTGCCGCCGGCGCGCATGGCCGGCGGGCGCAGCTGGTGGGTGGTGGAACTGGATGAGGAGGCCACGCTGCGTGCGCTGCGCCCGGACTGGGACGCGATTGCCGCGCTGGCCGAGGCCACCGACAGCATGGGCGTGTTCGCCTACGCGCGCAGCGAGGGCCAGGCATGGGACCTGGCCGTGCGCGCCTTCGTCGGCAATGGCCGTCGCTTCGAAGATGCGGCCTCCGGCGCGGCCAACGCCGTGCTGGCGGCGTGGCTGGACAGCCGCGATGCCCTCCCGGGCGGCGCGCGCGACTACGTGGTCAGCCAGGGCCGCGAAGTCGGCCACGACGCGCGGCTGCACCTGCATATCGACGCCGCCGGCGATGTCTGGTCCGGTGGCCAGGTGCAGACCGTCATCCGCGGCACCCTGGACTGGTAAGCGCGCCGCAGCGGTTCAGCGCGCGGCCTCGTAGACCGGGCGGCCATCCACCCAGGTCGAGTGCACCTGCAGCTCGGCCAATTGCGCCGCCGGCACCGCCAGCGGGTCGCGGTCGAGCACCACGAAGTCGGCGCGCAGCCCCGGCCGCAGGCGGCCCACCTCGGCGTCGTCATGCCCGGCCCAGGCCGAGTCGGCGGTAAATCCACGCAGCGCCTCGGCAGCGCTCAGGCGCTGGTCCGGCAGCCAGCCGCCCGGCGGCTGCCCCGCGCGGTCCTGCCGCGTCACCGCTGCGTACAGCCCCAGCCGCGGGTCCACCTGCTCCACCGGGAAATCCGAGCCCAATGCGAGATGCGCGCCGGAGGCCAGCATCCGCCGCCATGCATACGCGCCCTGGATGCGCTCCGGGCCCACCCGGTCCTGCGCCCAGCCCATGTCCGAGGTGGCGTGGGTGGGCTGCATCGAGGCGATCACGCCCAGCGCGGCGAAGCGCGGGATGTCGGCTGGCGCCACCACCTGCGCATGTTCGATGCGCCAGCGATGGTCACGCGATTTGCCGTCGCCCAGCACCCGCGCATAGGTGTCCAGCGCGATCCGGTTGCCGCGATCGCCGATCGCGTGGGTGGCTACCTGCAGACCGCAGCCATCGGCCTTGCGCACCGCCACGTCGAAGGCATCGGGCGAGGTCACCAGCAGCCCGCGGTTATGCGGGTCGTCGCTGTAGTCGGCCAACAGCGCGGCCCCGCGGCTGCCCAGCGCGCCATCCATGAACAGCTTCACGCCCTGCATTTCCAGGCGTCCGCCCGGGTGGCGATACGCCCCGTGTGCGCACAGATCGGCCAGCGCCTCGGCGTTGCCATCGGCGTAGGCATCGATGCGCAGCGGCAGCCGACCGGCATCGGCGAAACGGCGCATCAGCGCCAGGTCCTCGCGTGAGACGCCCATGTCATGCACGCCGGTCAGCCCCTGGCTGACCGCTTTGCGCAGTGCGCGGGCCAGCATCTGCTCGCGCGCGGCCTCGCCCGGAGCCGGGATCGCCGTACGCACCAGATCCATCGCGCCGTCGATGAAGACTCCGCTGGGCTGGTGGCGCGCATCGCGGACGATGCGCCCGCCCGCCGGCTGCCAGCGCCCGGCCAGGGCACGCTGCCCGGGCTGCTGCGCCAGCGCGCGCAGGGCGGCGCTGTTGGCCCAGCCGGCGTGCCCGTCGATGCGCCCGAGCCAGACCGGACGCGCCGGGAACGCCGCATCGAGGTCGACCGCGGTCGGGAAATCCGTCTGCGCCCATTGGTTCTGGTCCCAGCCGTTGCCCAGCAGCCAGCCGTCCGGGTTGTCGGCGGCGAAGCGCTGCAGCCGCGCGATGATCTCGGCCTTGCTGGTCGCACCGCTCAGGTCGGCCTGCATCAGCGTGGCGCCCAGGAACATCAGGTGGGCATGCGCATCGATCAAGCCCGGCACCACGGTTGCATCGCCCAGGTCGGTCACCGTCGCCAGCGGGTAACGCCCCCGCAGCGCGTCGCGCTCGCCCACCGCCAGCACGCGGCCACTGGCGTCGTCCCAAGCCAGCGCGGTAGCGGCCGGCGCATCGGTTTCACCGGTGTGGATGGTCGCGGCGGTCAGCAGCCGCACATCGGCCTGCGCCTGGGCGGCACACAGACAGGACAACAGGACAGCCAGAACACGAACGCGCATATGATGCTCCCCGCAACGAAACAGGGGCGACTATGCCGCCCCTGCCGGGTTCACTCAATGCGCGCTGCGGCACGCTCAACCGGCCAGCTCGGCCTCCAGGCTGATCGGCACCGCGCTCAACGCCTTGGACACCGGGCAGTTCTGCTTGGCGTCGTCGGCGATCGCACGGAACTGCGTCGCATCGATGTTCGGCACCACGGCCTTGACCGTCAGGGTGATCTGCGAAAGCTGCGGACCGCCTTCCATCGACAGGTCGACCTTGGCCTCGGTGTCCAGCGAGGTCGGCACGAACCCGGCCTCGGTGAGCTTGGCCGACAGGGCCATGGTGAAGCAGCCGGCGTGCGCGGCGGCGATCAGTTCTTCCGGGTTGGTGCCCTTCTCATCGCCGAAGCGGCTGCTGAAGGCATAGCGGGTCTTGTCCAGCAGGCCGCTCTGCGGCGTGCTCAATTGTCCCTTGCCTGTCTTGAGGTCACCTTCCCAGTGCGCGGTGGCATGACGCGAAATACCCATCGGTTGTTCTCCTGCGGATGAATGGCAGGACCAGCATGGGCCGTGCGGCGTTAGCACCGTGTCGGGCCGGTGTGTCGGCGCCGGCAGTGCCGCTCCCGCGGCCACCCGATGGCGCCCGGGCGACGCAAAAAAACCGCTGTTTTCAAGGGGGTTGCGTCCTCCAGACACACGTCGCCGGGCCCTGCCCGGACCAGGCCCAGGTCGCGCCGACCCCTGTTTTTCGGCTATGTACTGATGCACTGCGGTAACCGACACGCGGGAAATCGCGAATATTTATGCGATTGCCTATTGGCGGCGCCGCATTGTTGCCCTACATTTCGCTTGCCGACGGGGTTCGGCGCGACCAAACAACCAACCGTTCACGGAACAGGAAACCATGGCAAAGACCGCTAAGAAGGCTGCCCCGAAGAAGGCAGTAAAGAAAGTCGCTACCAAGGCAGCCGCCAAGCCGGCCGCTCCCAAGCCGATCAAGGACGTACTGAGCAAGTCTGGTCTGGTTGCACACATCGTTGAAGCGTCCGGCGTTGTCGCCAAGGACGTGCGCGCCGTGCTCGCCTCGCTGGAAGGCGCCGTCGCCGCTTCGGTGCACAAGAAGGGCGCGGGCAGCTTCACCCTGCCGGGCCTGCTGAAGATCACCACCGTCAGCGTTCCGGCCAAGCCGAAGCGCAAGGGCATCAACCCGTTCACCAAGGAAGAGCAGTGGTTCGCCGCCAAGCCGGCCTCCACCAAGCTGAAGGTGCGTCCGCTCAAGAAGCTCAAGGACGCTGCGCTGTAATCA
Organism: Stenotrophomonas sp. BIGb0135; assembly: GCF_024810105.1. Classification (GTDB taxonomy): domain Bacteria; phylum Pseudomonadota; class Gammaproteobacteria; order Xanthomonadales; family Xanthomonadaceae; genus Stenotrophomonas; species Stenotrophomonas maltophilia_AB. The sequence continues at coordinate 105,745 of NZ_JANUDX010000002.1, read as the reverse complement.
GCGCGTTTCCTGCAGCACCCGGACGGGACGGCCTTGGCCGTCCCGTTCTTTTTTGGCTGTCCTGCGCGCCTCCGGCACGCACTGCGTGGGGTACGCGTGCGGCGGTTGCAGCTCGCCCGCCTGGCTATCCATCGTCTGTCCAGGGCGGGGCCCAGCAGGCATGGCCCTGCCATCCGGGCAGACCGCGCAACACAGCGTTGCCCACGCCGGCGTGCAGGCCTGGCACGCGCGCAAACGCCGCTGCCACGGCCTTCCCGGTCCGTTCGGTCAGGCCTGGAACGCACAAGGTGGAACACTGCGTGCGACCGCACCGGTCGCCGCTGGCGATGGGCACGCCTATGGTGGGCCTGTCCCCACACCGCCGGCCGCCATGACCAGTCCCTCCCAGCGTTACCGCATTACCGTCACTCCGATCGAGAAGGACGGGCTGCAGTGCAGCGGACGCTGCACGATCGAACTGGAACACCGCGCCCAGCAGGACTGGATGCGGCTGCTGGAGGTGGCACGCCGTCAGGCCGGCTTGAGCGGCGACGAGCGCGCCGCGGCCATCGTGGCCACCCAGTTGCTGCACGACCTGGCCCGCCGCCATGCGCAGGAACCGGACCACCCGCTGACCCGCCTGCAGCCGCAGCTGGGGCAGGTGCTGGACGCCTTGCAGGACATCCAGCAGGCCCCCTGAGCCCGCCGCCCGGCCGTTACACTCTGCCCTTCTCCGGGGAGAGACCGCCATGCGCCGTGCCATGTTCCTGTTACCGCTCCTGCTGGGCGGCTGTTCCTGCCAACGCGATGCCGGCGACGCCAGCCGCGCGCACGCAGCCGCTGCAGCGCAGCCGAACGACGCCGCCAGCGGCGACGCCCTGGGCGACATCCCTATCCCCGCGCTCAGCGCGGTGGCTGCCGGTGCGGACAGCGAAGGCCGCGTGGTGCGCCACTACCTCAATGCGGTGATGCGCGGTGATCGCGCCGCCGCCGATGCGTTCTGGAGCACTGGTCGGTCCCTCGGTGCCGACGATGCCGCCCTGCGCGACCTGCCCGGCCTGCGCACGCTGCGGGTGGAGACCGATGCGCCGATCGCCCGCGACGAGGACCAGCCCTCGCGGCTGCGCGAAGTACCCGTGCGGATCCGCGCCGCCACCGTCGACGGCGTGCAGCGCTACAAAGGCTGGTACCGCCTGCGACCCAAGCCCGATGGCAGCGGCTGGGAAATCCATGCCGCGTCCCTGCAGCCGATGCTCGACTGAGCCGCCGGCAACCGCGGCGCTGCGTGCGCCCCGTATCCAAGCTGGATTCAGCCGAAGGCGCTATCGTGGGCGTCTTCCTCCCACCTCCCACGGCCTGACACCATGAACGCACGCCCGCTGTTGTCCCGCCTTGCCGCCTGCACCGTCTTGATCGCCGCTGCGGTCGGCGCGCAGGCTGCCCCCAGCGTCTCCGGTCGCCAGCTGTCGGTCGGGGCCAGCGACGTCCAGCAGTACCTCGACGGCAGCTTCCCGCGCACGCAGGATGCCCTCGGCGGCCTGATCGCCATGACCATGAGCCACCCGCAGCTGACCCTGCCGCAAGGCAATCGCCTGGACCTCGGCTTCGACGTGGCGATGGCCACCGCCGGCAGTGCGCCTGCGCCGCTGGGCAAGGTCAAGCTGAGCAGCGGCCTGCGCTATGACGCGCAGACCCAAGGCTTCCACCTGGACCAGCCGACCGTGGACGATTTCACCCCCGCCAACAATGGCGGCCGCCTCGACTCGCGCACCCGCAGCCTGCTCAACGCCTGGCTGACCGACTACGCGCGGCGCGAGCCGATCTACAAGATCGACCCGACCGTGGCCAGCGTGCTGGGCGCGTTGCAGGTGCAGTCGGCGCAGGTGCAGAACGGCAAGCTGGTGGTCACCTTCAACCAGGACCTCGGCAAGCTGGTGCCGGCGGGTGTGTTGGGCCGATAACCTCGAACCAGGCCGCGGCCCACGTCAGGGGCCGCGGCGGGTACCGACCGTGGGCCGGTCGGTACCGCGATGATCAAGCGGCCAGCGCCTTGGCGACCGCATCGGCAAACGCGGGGATGTCATCCGGCTTGCGGCTGGTGATCAGGTTGCCATCCACCACCACCTCGGCGTCGCGCCAGCGCGCGCCGGCATTGCCAAGATCGGTTTTCAGCGACGGCCACGAGGTGACCTCGCGGCCCTTGGCCAGGCCCGACTCCACCAGCAGCCACGGTCCGTGGCAGATCGCCGCGACCGGCTTGCCGCTGGCGCCGAAGGCCTTGATGAAGTCCACCGCCTGGCTGTCGATGCGCAGCTTGTCCGGGTTGATCACCCCGCCCGGCAGCACCAGCGCGTCATAGGCCTCGGCCTTGGCGGCGGCCAGCGACTGGTCGACCGTGACGCTCTCGCCCCAGTCCTTGTCCTTCCAGCCGCGGATCTGCTTGGCGTCGTCCGGCGCGATCACCGTGACGGTAGCGCCCCAAGATTCCAGCAGGCGCTTGGGCTCCTGCAGCTCGGACTGTTCGAAACCGTCGGTGGCCAGGACCGCCACCTGCTTGCCGTTGAGTGCGTGTGCCATGGAAAGCTCCGTTGAAAAGGAGCGTCCAGTGTGCGCAGCGCCGCATTGGGCAACAGTGACCGGCATGTGCACGGCGTGTCGGTGTCCACCGCCATGCACGGCCGGTACCGACCAAGGGCCGGTACGCGCGACGCTATCAGCGCTTGGGCTGCAGCATCGTCCCGGTGCACTTCTTCGACCCGCAACGGCATTCCCAGATCTTCTTCAGGCGCGCGGTGTGGCGCTCGGCCAGGGTGATGCCGTAGTTGTAGGTCAGCTCGTCGCCCGGCTGGATGTCCTTGATCGCCTCGATGAACACCTTGTCCTCGCGGCGGTTGTCACCCTCGGCCTCTTCGATCACCGCCTCGCAGTTCGGCTCGCAGCTGTGGTTCAACCAGCGCGCGTCGTTGCCCTTGTAGTTGGCGTCGATGACGTAATCGTCGTTCAGGGTGAACAGGAAGGTGTGACCACTCTCCACGTCCCCGGTATCATCGGCATCCACGTCGGCGTGGCTGCGCAGCAGACCCTTGTACTGGATGACCCGCTCGCCCTGCTTGATCGGCGCCAGCGCGAACACGCCATTGCCATGGATGGAGGACTTGCGGGCTTGGATCTTCTTGGGCATCTGGCTGGCCGTTGCGAGAGGTAGGGACCGATTCTCGCTTAATCTTTGTGATTGCCAAAGCGACGCGCGCGCCCGCCCCCGCGACACCCCGCCGCGACGCGCCTGAACGGGGTGGGTTGGATGCCCGGGGATAAAAGCGTACAATTTCAGTCCGCTTTATGGTTCTGCCCTCCCCATGCTCCGCGTTACCAAGCTCACCGATTACGCCACCGTCGTGCTGACCGTGCTCGCCGCCCGCCCGGGTGAGGTGCTCAGCGCCACCGAGCTGGCCGAGTTCGCCAGCCTCGAACCGCCCACCGTCAGCAAGCTGCTCAAGCCGCTGGCCCAGGCCGGCCTGGTCGAAGGCCTGCGCGGCGTGCGCGGCGGCTATCGCCTGACCCGCGCGGCCGACCAGATCAGCCTGTTCGAGATCGTGGAAGCCATGGAAGGTCCGCTGGGCCTCACCGAGTGCGCCCACGAGCACAGCCAGTGCGGGCGCGAGATGCAGTGCGGCGCACGCAGCAGCTGGCGGCTGATCAACGACGTCGTGTCCGAAGCACTGCGTGCGGTCAGCCTGGCGCAGATCCTGCCCCCTCTTCCCCTTGTTGACGCCCCCCGCCGCGTGATCGCGGCGGACGTCGTCTCCTGATCCACAGGCAGCCCCCATGGCCACCGATATCCTCGACACCGTCGCCGCCGGCGATACCCCCAACCGCGAGATCCATGAGCAGCTCGGCCGCAAATACGCGGCGGGCTTCATCACGGACATCGAATCGGACTCGCTGCCGCCTGGCCTGGACGAGGACACCATCCGTGCCCTGTCGGCCAAGAAGGACGAGCCGGAATGGATGACGCAGTGGCGCCTCGAGGCCTACCGCCACTTCCTGACCATGCCGATGCCGGACTGGGCCAAGCTGCAGATCGCCGCGATCAACCTGCAGGCGCTCAGCTACTACTCCGCGCCCAAGGGCCCGAAGTACGCCTCGCTGGACGACGTGCCCAAGGAACTGCTGGACACCTACGACAAGCTGGGCGTGCCGCTGCACGAGCGCGCCAGGCTGGCCGGCGTCGCCGTGGACGCGGTGTTCGACTCGGTCTCGGTCGGCACCACGTTCCGCAAGGAACTGGCCGAGAAGGGCGTGATCTTCTGCTCGATGTCCGAGGCCATCAAGGAACACCCGGACCTGGTCAAGCAGTACCTGGGCAGCGTGGTGCCGGTCGGCGACAACTACTTCGCCGCGCTCAACTCGGCGGTGTTCTCCGATGGCAGCTTCGTGTTCATTCCCAGGGGCGTGCGCTGCCCGATGGAACTGAGCACCTATTTCCGCATCAACGCCGGCCACACCGGCCAGTTCGAGCGCACCCTGATCATCTGCGAGGACAAGGCGTACGTGTCCTACCTGGAAGGCTGCACCGCGCCGATGCGCGATGAGAACCAGCTGCACGCCGCGGTGGTCGAGCTGGTCGCGCTGGACGATGCCGAGATCAAGTACTCCACGGTGCAGAACTGGTACCCGGGCGACGAGAACGGCGTGGGCGGCATCTACAACTTCGTCACCAAGCGTGCCGAATGCCGTGGCGCGCGCAGCAAGGTCACCTGGACCCAGGTCGAGACCGGTTCGGCGATCACCTGGAAGTACCCGTCCTGCGTGCTGCTGGGGGACGACTCGGTGGGCGAGTTCCACTCGGTGGCGCTTACCCACCATCGCCAGCAGGCCGACACCGGCACCAAGATGATCCACATCGGCAAGCGCACCAAGAGCAAGATCGTCAGCAAGGGCATCAGCGCCGGGCGCGGCCAGAACACCTACCGCGGCCTGGTCAAGGTGGACCGCAACGCCGACGGCGCGCGCAACTACACCCAGTGCGATTCGCTGCTGATCGGCAAGACGTCCGGCGCGCACACCTTCCCGTACATCGAGGTCAAGAACCCGAGCGCGACGGTGGAGCACGAGGCGACCACCTCCAAGATCTCCGACGACCAGCTGTTCTATTGCCGCGCGCGCGGCATCGACCAGGAAAACGCGGTGTCGATGATCGTCGACGGCTTCTGCAAGCAGGTCTTCCGCGAGCTGCCGATGGAGTTCGCGGTGGAAGCCAAGAAGCTGCTGGAAGTCTCGCTGGAAGGGTCTGTCGGTTAACCCGACAGCCGCCTTCGTTTGAATTTTTCAGCCACGCACGGCGTGGCGCTACCCCGGATTCGTATCATGCTGAAGATCGACAACCTCCACGCCCGCATCGGCGGGAAAGACATCCTCAAGGGCCTGTCGCTGGACGTGAAGCCCGGCCAGGTTCACGCCATCATGGGCCCCAACGGCGCCGGCAAGTCCACCCTGGGCAACGTTCTGGCCGGCCGTGACGGCTATGACGTCAGCGAAGGCAGCGTGCAGTTCGACGGCCGTGACCTGCTGGACCTGGCGCCGGAAGAACGCGCGGCCGCCGGCCTGTTCCTGGCCTTCCAGTACCCGGTGGAAATCCCCGGCGTGAACAACACCTACTTCCTGCGCGCCGCGCTCAACGCCCAGCGCAAGGCACGTGGCGAGGAAGAGCTGGATTCGATGCAGTTCCTCAAGCTGGTACGGCAGAAGCTGGCCGTGCTGCACCTGAAGGACGAACTGCTGCACCGTGGCGTCAACGAAGGCTTCTCCGGTGGCGAGAAGAAGCGCAACGAGATCTTCCAGCTCGCCGTGCTCGAGCCGAAGCTGGCGATCCTGGATGAAACCGACTCCGGGCTGGACATCGACGCACTCAAGAGCGTGGCCGACGGCGTCAACGCGCTGCGCTCGCCGGACCGTTCGTTCATCGTGATCACCCACTACCAGCGCCTGCTCGATTACATCAAGCCGGACGTGGTGCACGTGCTGGCCGACGGCAAGATCGTGCAGAGCGGCGGCCCGGAACTGGCCCTGGAACTGGAAGCCCATGGCTACCACTTCCTCAAGGACCGCGTCGTCCCCGAGGCAGCGGTCTGATGAGCGTCCTGCTGGATTCCCTCGCCAGCGGCTTCTGCGGCAGCGACGCACGTCGCGCCGAACTGGATGCCGCCCTGCAGGCCGGCCTGCCCGGCCCGCGCACCGAAGCCTGGAAGTACACCTCGCTGCGTCAGCTCGAACGCCGCAGCTTCAGCCCCGCGCCGCTGGCGGCCGTCGAGGTCGATGCCGCGCTGCTGGCCGACATCCCGTCGCCGCGCCTGGTGTTCGTCAACGGCCGGCCGTCCGACGCGCTGAGCGACCTGGGCGCGCTGCCGGCCGGCGTGCAGCTGCAGACGCTGTCCTCGGCGCTGGCCGCCGGCGATGACGCCCTGCGCTTCCTCGGCCGTCGTTTCGAACGCAGCGACGAAGTCTTCGCCCGCCTCAACGCTGCCCTCGCCGATGAAGGCGTGCTGGTCCGGGTGGACGACGATGCGCAGATCGACCTGCCGCTGCAGCTGGTGTTCGTCAGCGTGGCCGGCGCCGCCGACCTGGCCTGGCACCACCGCCACCTGATCGAACTGCGCAGTGGCGCGGCCCTCGGCGTGGTCGAGCACCACCTGCATGTCGGCGATGCCGCGCACCTGGGCAACACCCTGGTGCACGTGCACCTGGCCCAGGACGCCGTGCTCTCGCACGCCCGCGTGCAGGCCGACGGTACCCGCGCCACCAGCCTGCTGCGCACCGACGCCGTGCTGGCCCGCAACGCGCAGTACCGCCGCATCGACCTGGAACTGGGCGCTGCGCTCAGCCGCCACGAGTTCAACGTGCGCCTGGAAGGCGACAACGCCCAGCTGACCGCCAACGGCGTGCTGCTCGGCAACGGCCGCCGCCATGTCGATACCCGCCTGGGCATCGAGCACATCGCGCGCGACACGTCCTCGGAAATGGTCTGGCGCGGCGTGGCCGCCAACCGCAGCCGCGTGGTGTTCCATGGTGGCATCCACATCCGCGCCGGCGCCGACGGCACCGATGCCAACCTGTCCAACAAGAACCTGCTGCTGTCGGCCGACGCCGAAATCGATACCCAGCCGACGCTGGTGATCGACGCCGACGAAGTGAAGGCCGCGCACGGCGCCACCGTCGGCCAGCTCGATGCCAACGCGCTGTTCTACCTGCGCTCGCGCGGCCTGGCCGCCGAGCAGGCGCAGCAGCTGCTCAGCGCCGCGTTCTGCCATGAGCCGCTGAACGCGCTCGATGCGCGCCTGACCGACCAGCTGCGCCGCCAGCTCGACCTGGCCCTGGCCCGGGCGGGCGTGGCATGAACCTGTCCACCCCGCGCCCGGCCACCGATACCGCGGTGGCCCCGGACTGGGACCGCGTGCGCCTGGATTTCCCGTTGTTGATGCGGGAAGTGCACGGCAAGCCGCTGGTCTATTTCGACAACGCCAACACCGGCCAGAAGCCGGTGCAGGTGATTGGCGCGGTCGACGAGTTCTACCGGCGCTACAACGCCAACGTCAGCCGCGCCGTGCATGCGCTGGGCACCGAGGCCACCGACGCCTATGAGGGCGCGCGCAACAAGCTGGCACGCTTCCTCAACGTGCGCCCCAGCGAACTGGTGCTGTGCAGCGGCACGACCTTCGCGCTCAACCTGGTTGCCTACTCGTGGGCGCTGCCGCGGCTGAAGGCGGGCGATGTCATCCTGGTCTCGCGCATGGAGCACCACGCCAACATCGTGCCGTGGCAGCTGGTCGCCGAACGCACGGGCGCCACGATCCGCGTGGCCGAGATCACCCCCGACGGTGCGCTCGACCTGGATGCCCTGCGCCGTGCCATGACCGCCGAGGTCAAGCTGCTGGCCGTGGCCCACGTGTCCAACGTGCTCGGCACGGTCAACCCGGTGCGCGAGATCTGCCGCGAAGCACGCAAGCGCGGCATCATCACCGTGGTCGACGGTTCCCAGGCGGTGCCGCACCGCAAGGTCGACGTGGCCGCGATCGGCTGCGATTTCTACGCCATCACCGGCCACAAGATGTGTGGCCCGACCGGCACCGGCGCGCTGTGGGCGCGCCGCGAGCACCTCGAGGCGATGCCCCCGTTCATCGGCGGCGGCGAGATGATCAAGGAAGTCAGCTTCGAGGGCACGGTGTTCAACGATGCCCCGCACAAGTTCGAGGCCGGCACCCCCAACATCGCCGGTTTCATCGGGCTGGGCGTGGCGGTGGATTACCTCGACTCGCTGGGCCTGGACCACGTGGAAGCACGCGAAGCCGAGCTGCTGGCCCACTTCAACGAAGAGCTCGGCAAAATCGACGGCCTGCGCATCTTCGGCACCACGCCGGACAAGGCGGCCGTGGTCTCCTTCCTGGTCGATGGCGCGCATTCGCACGACCTGGCGACCCTGCTCGACCTGGAAGGCGTGGCTGTGCGCTCGGGCCAGCACTGCGCGCATCCGCTGCTGCAGTACTACGGCGTGGCCGCCACCTGCCGCGCGTCGCTGGCCTTCTACAACACGCACGAGGAGATCGAGCGCTTCATCGTGGCGTTGAACAAGGTGCGCAAGCTGCTGGGCTGACGGCCACCGATTCTCGCCTACCCCGGAACGCCGCGAGAGATCGCGGCGTTCCGCGTTCAGGCGCGTTCCACCGCTACCGGCATATCGGGCGCTGGCGGTCGGCGCGACCCGGCGCGGTGACCACCAGCGTCTCGCTCGTTCCGCCGTCGCTGGCCTGCTGGCCATCCAGATAGATCACCCGCAGCGCCGCCCCCTGCCGCTGCAGCAGCATCATTGCCGCACCGTCGCCGCCATCCAGGTACCACGCCGTGCCGCGCGCGGTCATCCGCAACTGCTCCGGTGCCACGGCAGCGCCTTCGTAGCGCTGCAACTGCACGCGGCCCGGGTCGGCGGGGCCGGCAAAGGTGAGCTCGGTGCCGAGCAGGTCGCCGCTCTCCGGGTGCATGCATACATTCGAATAGATCCCCGCCAACGGGGGCGCCACGCCCGCCTGCGCGCTCGCCCCGTGCAGCACGAGCATCACCGCCATCGCCGCACGCACGCCGTCCATGCTCGCTCCTGGTTGCCCAACGTCCCGTCGCGCAGCGTCGCCCAAACGGTCGCCGCACCCGCATGCAACAATGAGATAATGCGAACACTTCTCATTTGCGCGGTTGGCAATGCTATCTCCCCTTCTTCCCACGGGCCATCCCCGCCTGGATCCGACGTGGTCGCCCCGCCTGCCCGCGATCGGTGAACGCCCTGCGCGGGCCGTGGCGGCCGGCATCACGCTGCTGGCCCATGTCGGCGTGTTCGTCGGGGTGCTCTGGACCCAGGCCTACGCCCCTGTCGCGCTGCCACCACCGCCAGCCGAACGTACCCAGCTGATCCTGCTGCCGCCGCAGGCCCCGGACGTGCCACTGGAAGACATCGTCGCCCCCACCCCCAGCACCGCCGCCACGCCGACCAGGCAAGCGCCGGAACCACCGCGCCCGCTGCCGCCCACGCCCGTGCGGGCCGCTGCCAACTGGATCATCCCGCCCCCCACCCCGCCGCAACCGCGCGTGGACGCCACGGCGCCGCAGCAACAGGAGGCATCGGTCGCCGCCGCCCCGCCCAGCCCGCCGCTGCCGACCGGCCCCAGCGAGACCACGCCCGGGCGCGACAGTTGGGAAGGCCGGGTGATGGCGCGCCTGGAGCGCTTCCGCCGCTATCCCGCTGCCGCGCGCGCACGCCGCCAGGAGGGCATCGCCCAGCTCCGGGTCAGCGTGGCCCGCAACGGCAGCCTGCTGCACCTCTCGCTGGAACGCAGCTCCGGCTTCGCGCTGCTCGACCAGGCCGCGCTGGACACCTTCCGCCGCGCGGCACCGTTGCCCGACGTGCCCGATGAGCGCCCGGCGCCGGTGGAGCTGTCGTTTCCGGTGGAGTTTTTCATGCGCTGAGCAGGCGAGCGCGCGTGACCGTCGACGCTCGGCTCGCTCGCCTGCGCGTTCTGTCGCCCACCCGCCGCCGAATGACTACCGCCCCTCCCCTGCATGGGCGCCCCCGCCTAGAATGTAGGCATGAGCACCCTGACCTTCCGATCGGCCACCGCCGCCGACATCCCCGCCCTGATCACCCTGGTCACCTCGGCCTACCGCGGCGACGCCAGCCGCGCCGGCTGGACCACCGAAGCCGACCTGCTGGACGGCGCCCGCATCGATGCGCAGGGCCTGCAGGCCGACCTGGCCAGGCCGCGTTCGACCATCCTGCTGGCCGAGCGCGATGGCCACCTGCTGGCCTGCGCGCACGTGGCCGATGACAGCGGCAAGGGCTACTTCGGCATGTTCTCGGTCGACCCCGCCCAGCAGGGCGGCGGCATCGGCAAGCAGTTGATGGACGCCGCCGAGGCGCACGCCGCGCGCGAATGGGGCGTGCCGGTGATGCAGATGACCGTCATCGACGTCCGCGACGAGCTGATCGCCTTTTACGAGCGCCGCGGCTATGCGCGGACCGGCATCAAGAAGCCGTTCCCCTACGGCGACGAACGCTTCGGCATCCCCAAGCGCGACGACCTGCGCTTCGAGATCCTGGAAAAGCCACTGGCGGCCCGCCCGTGAGCGACACCTGGACCTTCGTCTGCGCCAGCGCCGAGCTGCTGCCCGGCGAGATGAAAAGCACCTTCGACGAGGTCACCGGCACCCCGATCGTGGTGTTCAACCTGGACGGCGAGCTGTACGCCCTGGAAGACCAGTGCACCCACGATGAGTTCGACCTGTCCTCGGGCACCTTCGACACCGCCGAGGCCAGCATCGAATGCGTGCTGCACGGGGCGCGTTTCGACGTCCGCGATGGGCGTGCCCTGTGCGCCCCGGCCTACTCGCCGGTAGCCCGGTTCCCGGTGAAGCGTGAGTTCGATGGGGTCTGGACCCGCGACGACCGCGACTGAACGCCGGGCGCTTTGAAAATGCGAATCGCTAGCATTACCATGTGCGCCGCGGCCACCCGGCCGCGCCTGCCTGGTCCTTCGTGCCCGCCATCCGTTCCGCCATCGGTGTTGCTGCCCTGTGGGCCACGTTCTGCGTGGTGCTGCTGGCGGCCGGCTGGCTGAGCGGTGGCCAGACAGACGCCCGGCCCGGCCCCGCATCCCACGCCCTGGCGCTGTTGGCGGACGCGGCCGACAGTCGCTCGGGACCTGCCCTGCCGGCCCCGGCGCCGGAAGCGCCCGCCGGTGAGCCGTCCGTGCTCGAAGCAGGCGCAGACCCCGAGTCCAGCCCGGACGCCGTGAGCCCCCGCCTGCGCCGCAGCGCCTGGGTAGCCGTGGTGCCGCGGTGGCCGGCCGGTGCGCTGGCCTGGCAGCGGATGGAACCTGCGCTCAGGCTCAATCCCGGCCACGCCCCTCCCCGCCCCTGATTCCGGCACCGTGCCCTGCGCGGTGCTCGCCCACCCCCTGCGCGGTGCACGGCCGCCCCCTGTGCGGCCCACCCGTGTCTGTCCTGCCTGCAACCCGATGCCGTGCTTGCGCCGCCCCCGCGCGGCGCCGCGCCCTTCGACCTACCCGCCTTTCCGGATCGCCAACATGATCAAGAGTCGCAAGCACTCCTCCTCCCCCCGCACGGCAGCCACCCTGGCCACTGCCGGCCTGGTCACCGGCCTCGGCCTGGCGGTCCTGCCGGTCGTCGCCCACGCCCAATCCAGCGACACCGCCACGGCGCAGACGCTCGACCAGATCCATGTGCTGGGGGTGCGTGGCTTCAAGGCCGACAGGATCGCCTCGCCGAAGTTCACCCAGTCCCTGCAGGACACGCCGCAGACCATCCAGGTGATCACGCGCGACCTGTTCAACCAGCAGGGCGCCACCACGCTGACCGATGCGCTGCGCAACAGCCCAGGCGTGGGCACGTTCTACGTGGGCGAGAACGGCAACACGAACACTGGCGACAGCATCTTCATGCGCGGCTTCGATACCTCCAGCAGCATCTTCGTGGATGGGGTGCGCGACCTGGGCTCCATCTCACGCGATGTCTTCAATACCGAGCAGGTGGAAGTGTCCAAGGGCCCGGCCGGTACGGACAATGGGCGCTCGGCACCGACCGGTTCGATCAACATGGTCAGCAAGCAGGCCAACCTTCACAACGCCGTGTCGGGTACCCTCTCGGCCGGCACCGACGATCAACAGCGCGGCACCGCAGACTGGAACCAGACCCTCGGCGCGACCAGCGCGCTGCGCCTGAACGCGATGTGGCAGGACAGCGACCAGCCGGGCCGCGACCACGTCAACAACACGCGCTGGGGCATCGCGCCGTCACTGGCCTTCGGCCTGGGCACCCGCACCCGGTACTACCTCAACCTGCTGTACGTGGACCAGAGCAACGTGCCTGACGGCGGCGTCCCCACCCTGGGCCTGCCGGGCTGGACCGCGCAGCCGACCCTCGAACAGTTGGCGGGCCATCCAGTGGATCCGGAGAATTTCTACGGCACGCGCGCCGACCACGACGACGTCACCGCGAAGATGGCCACCTTCCGCATCGAACACGACATCAACGACAACGTGCGGCTGACCAACACCGCACGCTGGGGCCGTACCGACCAGGACTACATGCTGACCGCGTTCATGGGCACCGGCACGCGCGGCGCCAACGGCGCACCGACCGGCAACATCCGCTACGCCAATGCCGCCGACCTTGGCAGCTACACGATCGCGCGCAGCCTGCCGACCTTCAAGGACCAGCGGAACACCATCCTCACCGACCAGCTCAACCTGCGCGCGGATTTCGCCACCGGCGCCATCGAACACAACCTGAGCACCGGACTGGAGTTCACCCGCGAGGAGCTGGAGAGCTTCGGCCAGGCCGCCACCGGCGGCACCACCTGGTCGCCGGCCAACCTGTACGCGCCGGATTGGAACGCGACCGGCCTGACCTGGGCCCACAATGGCGCCGACAGCCGCGGCAAGACCACCACGTCCTCGGTGTACCTGTTCGATACGTTGAACATCGGCGAGAGTTTCCTGGTCACCGCCGGCCTGCGCGCCGACCACTACAAGACCGAGTACCAGAGTGCCGCTGTCTGCGGTGGCCGCGGTCCCGCCTGCGGCACCAGCCCGGTCGGCACGGTGATCACCAATCCGACGCTGGCGCATTCGGACACTCTCATCAACTGGAAGCTGGGCGCGGTGTACAAGGTGGATGACATCGTCAGCCTGTACGCCAACTACGCCATTTCCCAGCAGCCCCCGGGCGGCAGCAACTTCCAGCTGAGCAGTTCCACCAGCAGCGCCGACAACCCGCGCCTGGACCCGCAGAAGGCCAAGACGTTCGAAGTGGGCACGAAGTGGAGCTTCATGCAGGATGCCCTGGCCGTGAACCTGGCCCTGTTCAAGACCGAGGTCAGCAACGAGATCAACGCCCAGGTGCTGGATGAGGCCGGCAACCCCACCCAGACCGGCAGGAAGTCGGTGCAGGGCATCGAGTTGTCCACGGTGGGCCGCATCACCGAGAACTGGTCGCTGAGCGCCGGCTACAGCCACCTGGATACCGAGGTTGAGGAAGGCGCCAACGTCGCCGCCGATGGCACCCGCAACCTCACCTACACCCCGGGCGACACCTTCACCAGCTGGACCAGCTACACGTTCCCGTTCGGCCTCACCATCGGAGGTGGCGCGCGTTACGCCGGTTCCATGCACCGTGGCACCGATGGCGCGGTAGGCACGCCGGCGTTCACCCGCGCGTACACCGTATTCGATGCGGTCGCCTCCTATGCCGTCAACGAGCACCTGGTGCTGCGTTTGAACGCCTACAACCTGGCCGACAAGCAGTACGTGGCCGCGATCAACAAGAGCGGCTACCGTTATACCCCGGGCGCTCCGCGTTCGTTCCTGTTCAGCGCGGACTTCCGCTTCTGATGCACGGCGGCGCGGGGGCACCCCTCGCGCCGCACAAGGACCCTGCCATGCTGCTGCATGTCCCCAACGTACTGACCGCCGATGAACTGGCCTACCTGCAGCGCATGCTGGACGCGGCGGACTGGGCCGATGGCCGCGAGACCGTGGGTGCGCAGGGGGCACGGGTGAAGCGCAACGAACAGCTTCCCGACGCATCGCCGTTGAAGGGTGAGCTGGGCCGGATCGTGCTGGCGGCACTGGAGCGGCACCCGCTGTTCTTCGCCGCTGCCCTGCCGTTGCGAATCCTGCCGCCGCGCTTCAACCGTTACCAGGGCGGGGGCCAATACGGCTTCCACGTCGACGGCGCGGTGATGGTCACCGGCCCGGAAGGCCAGCGCAGCCACCTGCGGTCGGATGTGTCCTGCACCTTGTTCCTCACGCCGCCGGAGGCATATGACGGCGGCGAACTGGTGATCAGCGACACCTACGGCGAGCACGAAGTGAAGCTGCCTGCCGGCGACCTGGTGCTGTACCCCTCCAGCAGCCTGCACCGGGTCGCCCCGGTCACCCGCGGTGCGCGCCTGGCCTCGTTCTTCTGGGTGCAGAGCATGGTCCGCGACGACAGCGCGCGACGCATGCTGCTGGACATGGATAGCGCCATCGAAACCCTGCGCACCAGCGGCGCGGACGGCGCCGCGGTCCTGCAGCTGACCGGCGTTTACCACAACCTGTTGCGGCGCTGGAGCGAGATCTGAGCCAGCCCGTCGGGAGACACCACGGCTGCGCCGGCTCAATCGCAAATCATTCCCATTTGCGTCTGTAGGCGTATCTCATTACAATCGCGCCGCATTGCCATCCGCCCGCAGGTTGGCCGCTCACAGGGACGTCCATGCGCCACCCGCACCGCCACCGCAGCTTTGCCCCCGCCATGCGCGGGCAGCGTCCGGCGTTGGCGAGCGTACTGGCCTGGCTGGCACTGCTGTCGATGCTGTTCACCGGCCTGCCGGTGCTGGAGCGGACCCTGCCCGGCGGCGCCGCGCGGGTGCTGCACCTGCCGGCGGAAGAACGCCCGGCCGGCGGTGGCGACACCGCGGTGCAGGAAGAAAGTCCGGCCAAGCCGCGGCGCATGGCCGGTACCCGTGCCGCCACTGCCCCGCTGCCACCGCACCCGCACCCCCTCGCGTCGCTGGATGCGTTGATGGCCATGCAGGTGGCGCTGCCACCGCGGGTATCGCCCGCCATCGATTCGGCACCGGCCACGCCGTTGCCTGCCGCCCCCGGGTTGCGCGTCCAACGCGGCCAGGCGCCGCCGCAGGGCTGATCGCCGGCATCGCCTCGTCGATGCCGCCCACCGCCTGCCTGCCCGCCCCGCGGGCGCTCTCCTGATCTGTTGCGCGTGTCACGGCCTGCCGGCCGTGCCTGCATGCGTCCGTTCGCTTTCCTTCGAGGTTATTGCCATGGCCCAGCGCCAGCGTCGTCGCACGTCCCTTTCCCGGTGCTCGCTGAGCATCGCCCTGCTCGGTGCGCTCAGTGCACCCGCCTTCGCCAACGGCGCCGCCGCGCCGACCACGCTGGACAAGGTGGTGGTCACCGCCGCCGGCTTCGAGCAGAAGATCGCCGATGCACCGGCCAGCATCAGCGTGATCAGCCGCGAGGAACTGAGCAAGCGCCCGTACACCAGCCTGGTGGATGCGCTGCGCGACGTGGAAGGCATCGACGTGGGCATGGAACCGACCGACAAGAACGGCCGTGCCACCATTTCCATGCGTGGCATGCCCTCGGACTACACCCTGGTGCTGATCGACGGACGCCGCCAGAGCAACGCCGGCAACCTGTACCCCAACAACTTCGGCGGCGGCCAGTTCTCGTACATGCCGCCGCTGGATGCGATCGAACGGATCGAAGTGGTGCGCGGCCCGATGTCCACCCTGTACGGCTCGGACGCCATGGGCGGGGTGATCAACATCATCACCCGGCGCAACCAGGCCGAGTGGCGCGGCGCGGTCACCCAGGGGTTCACGGTGCAGCAGGACGACCAGTTCGGTGACGCGCGCAGCACCGATGTCTACCTGAGCGGCCCGCTGCTCAAGGACCGCCTCGGCGTATCGGTACGCGGCAGCTATTACGACGCCAAGGCATCCAATCCGGCGTGGGATGACCTGCCGCTGCCGGACGGCACCCTGTGGTCGCGCGAGATCGGCTTCGGTGCCGGCGGCAAGGCGGTGGCCAACACCAACTGGAACGCAGGCATGCGCCTGAACTTCATGGTCAACGACGACCACGAACTGTGGCTGGACTACGACGCGTCGCGGCAGAAGTACGACAACAGCGAAGGCCAGACCGGCACGTTGGACAGCCTGGCCAGCCTGTGGCGCGTGGGCAATGCGACGGTCCGCAATCCCAACGGCCCGGGCAACATCACCCGCCGCGTGGTGCAGCCGCGCGTGGGCTACACCGCCTACCAGCGCTATGAGCGCGACCAGTGGGCGCTGACCCACCAGGGCCGTTATGGATTCGGCACCTGGCAGACCACGCTCACCCATATCACCAGCAACAACCTCGGCCGCTCGCTGCCGCTGACGCTGGACGAACGCGCCGAGCTGCAGGGCCTGTGGAACGACGTCTGCCGTCGCACCGGCGCCGCCGCCAACTGCGCGGCCGGCGCACGCAACGGGCTGGGCGCACTCAACGCCGCCGAGCTGGCGCGCCTGCAGGCCTTCCTGCCGCGTCCGCTGCGCACCATGGAACTCAAGGGCAACGTGCTGGACACGATGCTCGACCTGACCTTCGGCGCGCACAAGCTCACCGTCGGCGGCCAGTACAACGACACCGACATGATCGACGGCGTGTTCGGCATGGATGGCGCCGGCTACAAGAACAACGTGAAGCAGCAGCACCGCATGTGGGCGCTGTTCGCCGAGGACAACTGGTCGCTGACCGACAGCCTGACCGCCACCGTCGGCGTGCGCTACGACGACCACAACATCTTCGGCAGCCACGTCAGCCCGCGCGCCTACCTGGTGTGGAACGCCAACGCTGCCTGGACCGTCAAGGGCGGCGTCAGCACCGGTTACAAGACCCCGCGCCCGGACCAGCTGTTCCCCGGCATCGTCGGCTTCGGTGGCCAGGGCGTCACGCCGCTGGTCGGCTCGCCCAACCTCACGCCGGAAACCAGCACCAACTACGAAATCGCCGCGTACTACGAAGGCGATCGTTGGGGCTTCAACGTCACCGGCTTCCTCAACAGGTTCGATGACAAGATCGCCAGCGGCGGCACCTTCGCCAACTGCGAAGTGGCCCCCAACGATGGCAGCTACTGCGTGGACATCGGGCCGGGCTGGGCCGAGCTGGGCTACAGCACCTTCGGCCAGAGCGTGAACATCGACAAGGCCGAAACCCGTGGCGTGGAAGCGGCCGCCCAAGTCGACCTGCTGGACACCCTGCAGCTGCGCGGCAACTACACCTGGACCAGGAGCGAACAGACCAGCGGCAGCGGCAAGGGCCTGCCGATCACCGGCAACCCGGCCAGGCACATGGCCAATGCCAGCCTGAACTGGCAGGTCAGCGAAGCGGTCAGCCTGTCGCTGATCGGCGAAGGCCGCTACGACCGCTACCGCGACACCCTGGTCAGCAACGTCGGCGGCGTCAGCAGCTCGCAGACGCGCTATTACGAGGACTACACGATCTTCCACCTCGGCGGCAGCTGGGACATCACCCCATGGCTGACCGTCAATGCGCGGGTCAACAACCTGTTCGACAAGGACTTCGTGTCACAGTCGTGCGTGTTGATCAGCGACAGCGACTACAACTGCGTGGACGATTACGCGACCAAGGACCAGCGCCGGAGTTACTGGATCTCGGTGAACGCGACGTTCTGAGGGCGACGGCGACCGCCGAGGGCCGGCGGAATGCCGGCCGGGGCGGTGGGGCGCCGCATTGAGAGCAAGAGCAAGAGCAAGAGCAGCCGAGCGCGGCTCGGCTCTACCAGGGCTGCGCGCACGGCCGACTGGGCCGCGCCCCGGAGCGGGCGTTCAACCGCTGCGCGGGTGACTGGCTGCGCCGCGCGTCGGAGCGGGCGTTCAACCGTTGCGCGCATGACCGGCTGGGCCGCGCCGCAGAGCGAGCGTTCAACCGCTGCGCGCATGACTGGCTGGGCCGCGCCCGGAGCAGGCGTTCAACCGCTGCGCGGATCACCGGTAGTGCCGAGCCATGCTCGGCAGCCCTCAAGAAAAAAACGGCACGGCCCCCTACTTGCCCGCGCGCACCGTCCCACGATCGGGAGACGGCGATCATGGGTCCACGGCACCGTCGTTCGCAAAGGGTCGGACGCACGCGACCGATTGCACCGCCGCCCGCGGCGGGGCCGCGCCGCGGGCCTTGCAGCACCAGCAAGAGCAAGAGCAGCCGAGCGCGGCTCGGCTCTACCAGGGCTGCGCGCACGACCGGCTGGGCCGCGCCGCCGAGCGGACGTTCGGGCGCTGCGCGGATCACCGGTAGTGCCGAGCCATGCTCGGCAGCCCTCAAGAAAAAAACGCCACGGCCCCCTGCTTCCCCGCGCGCACCGTCCCACGATCGGGAGACGGCGGGCATGGGTCCACGGCACCGTCGTTCGCGATGGATCGGACGCATGCGACCGATTGCACCGCCGCCCGCGGCGGCGCCGCGCCGCGGGTGCTGCGCGGATCACCGGTAGTGCCGAGCCATGCTCGGCAGCCCTCAAGAAAAAAACGACACGGCCCCTGCTTCCCCGCGCGCACCGTCCCACCGTCGGGAGACGGCGGGTATGGGTCCACGGCACCGTCGTTCGCCAGAAATTGCGAACCATTCTCATCAATGGTGTAATTCGCCATTCAAATCCCAATGTCGTGACCGTGGCCACTCCCCTTTCCAGCGTGCAGCAGCAACAAAGTCGCGGCTTCTGGCTGCGCACCCTGCACCAGTGGCACTGGATCAGCTCGGCCGTCTGCCTGATCGGCATGCTCCTGTTTGCCGCGACCGGCATCACCCTCAATCACGCCAGCAGGATCGAAGCCACGCCCCAGGTCGTCAACCGGCAGCTCACGCTGCCCGCGCCCGTGCTGGCCTCGCTCGGCGAGCGTACCGACGGCCAGGCGCCCCTGCCGCGTTCCGCCAGCCGCTGGCTCGACGACCAGCTCGTGATTTCCATCGGCCGCCGCCCCGCCGAGTGGTCCGACGGCGAGGTCTACCTGTCCATGCCCAGCCCCGGTGGCGACGCCTGGTTGAGCATCGATCGCGACACCGGCGCCGTCGAATACGAGGCCACCACGCGCGGCTGGGTGTCGTATTTCAACGACCTGCACAAAGGCCGCAATGCAGGCCCGGCCTGGGGCTGGTTCCTGGACATCTTCGCCGTCGCCTGCCTGGTGTTCTGCATCACCGGCCTGTTCCTGCTGCACCTGCATGCCCGCCAGCGCCGCATGACCTGGCCGCTGGTCGGCCTGGGCCTGATGGTGCCGCTGCTGATCGCGCTGATCCTGATCCACTGATTCGTACTTCCACCGTTCGTCCTCCACGGAGCCGCACCATGCGCGTTACCCTGACCATCGCCCTGAGCGGCCTGCTGGCCACCTCCCCGGCCTACGCTGCCACCCTCGACATCAACGTCGAAGTGCCCAAGCTCACCGTTGCCGAATACCATCGCCCGTACGTGGCGGTGTGGCTGGAAGGGGCCGACCAGAAGGTCGCCGCCAACCTCTCGGTCTGGTACCAGCAGACCGGCAACAGCGAAGGCCATGGCACCAAGTGGCTGCCCGACCTGCGCCAGTGGTGGCGCAAGAGCGGCCGCACCCTGGACGTGCCGGTGGATGGCGTCACCGGTCCCACCCGCCCGGCCGGCAAGCAGGCGCTGTCGTTCAACGACAAGCAGCCCGCGCTGAAGGCACTGGCGCCCGGCAATTACACGCTGGTGGTGGAAGCGGTGCGCGAGGTCGGTGGGCGTGAACTGGTCAAGATTCCCTTCACCTGGCCGGCCACCAGCATCCAGAACGGCAAGTCCCAGGGCAGTACCGAACTGGGCCTGGTTACCCTGACCGCCAAACCCTGATCCACCGCCCGCCCTCCACGGCGGGTAGCATCGGCCACTCGGCCCCCTGTCCACTGACGTTGTCCCTTACATGGAGTTGTTGATGAAGCGCTCGCTCGTCCTAGCCGCCGCCCTGGCCGCCGCACTTCCGTTCTCCGCCCTGGCCCACAAGGCCTGGTTGCAGCCCTCGCAGACCGTGATCGCCGGTGAAAAGCCGTGGATCACCGTGGATGCGGCCGTGTCCAACGACCTGTTCTACTTCAACCACGTGCCGCTGCGCCTGGACAGCCTGGTCATCACCGCACCCGATGGCACCATCGTGCAGCCGCAGAACGCCTCCACCGGCAAGTTCCGCAGCGTGTTCGACGTGGAGCTGACCCAGCAGGGCACCTACCGCCTGGCGTCGGTCAGCACCGGCCTGTCGGCCACCTGGGAAGAAAATGGCGCGCCCAAGCGCTGGCGCGGCACCCCGGCCACCTTCGCCAACGAAGTGCCGAAGAAGGCCAAGAAGCTGGAGGTCGCGCAGTCGGTCAACCGCATCGAAACCTTCGTCACCAACGGGACCCCGAACGCCACTGCGCTCAAGCCGACCAAGCAGGGCATCGAGATGATCGCCCTGGGCCATCCCAACGACCTGGTCGCCGGTGAACCGGCCCGCTTCCGCGTGCTGGTCGATGGCAAGCCGCGCGCCGGCCTGGAATTCGAAATCACCCGGGGCGGCACCCGCTACCGCAACGCGCAGGACGAGATCAAGGTGACCAGCGACAAGAAGGGCGAGTTCAGCATCACCTGGCCGGAGGCCGGCATGTACTGGCTGGAAACCAGCAGCGAAGACAAGAAGGCCTCGCTCAAGCAGGCCAAGAAGCGTCGCCTGAACTACGTTGCCACGCTGGAAGTGCTGCCGCAGTAACCGCCCACCGCGGTTGCCGCGCAGTCCCGCAACAACGCTACGCCGTTGACCGGCCCCCTTCCACGCGAAGGGGGCTTTTTACCCCCGAGATGCCGGCAATCGGGTCGACCCGGCCCCTATGCCCACCCCATGAACAACGCAGATCTCGACATCGCCAGCCTCGGTGGCCACACCATGGGCACCACCTGGCAGGTAAAGCTGGTGGTCGCGCGTACGCGCGACCTGCATCCGCTGCACGCGGGCATCCAGGCCCGGCTCGACGCCATCGTGGCGCAGATGAGCACCTGGGAAGCCGGTAGCGATATCTCCCGCTTCAATCGCGCCGAGGCCGGCAGCATGCAGCCGGTCCCGCCGCTGTTCGCGCAGGTCCTGGACGCCGCGCTGGACATCGCCGCCCGCAGCGGTGGCGCCTTCGATCCCACCGTCGGCCCGTTGGTCGCACTGTGGGGTTTCGGCGCGCATGCGCATGCCCAACGCATTCCCACCCCCGCCGCGCTGTCCGCCACCCGCGCCCGCTGCGGCTGGCAACGCCTGCACTGGCAGGACGGCAACCTGCAGCAACCCGGCGCGGTCGCGCTGGACCTGTCGGCGATCGCCAAGGGCTTCGGCGTCGACCAGGCCAGCCAGTGGCTGCGCGCACAGGGCGTGCGTGCCGCGTTGGTGGAAGTGGGCGGCGAACTGCACGGCTACGGCCGCAAGCCCGATGGCCAGCCCTGGCGGGTGCTGGTTGAAGCCGGCCCCGAAGAAAGCGCCTTGGCCGACCATCCCCCGCGCGTGCTGGCCCTGGAGGATCTGGCCGTGGCCACCTCCGGTGACCGCTGGCACCACTTCGACCAGGACGGCGCACACTTCAGCCACACCGTGGACCCGCGCACCGGCGCCCCGGTGGACCATGCCGCCGCCGCGGTCAGCGTGGTCGCGCGCCACGCCATGCAGGCGGACGGCTGGGCCACCGCGCTGACCGTGATGGGCCTGGAGCAGGGCCTGGCCTTCGCCCGGACGCACGGGCTGGCGGCGCGCTTCGTCAGCCGCGGCGCGGACGGCATCACCGAACACATGAGCCCGGCCTTCGAGCACCTGCTCGCTGCCGCATCGGCGTCGCCCGCATGACCCGCCCCTCGCGCGCCACCCTCGGCAACCTGCTGGTGATCGCCCTGCTGGCGGTACTGGCCGGGCTGCTGCTGCGCCTGCACCTGCAGGAGCGCTGGTGGCAGGGCGCGCCGCTGGCCTCGCACTGGCGCATCGCGCTCGGCAGCGTGTTGGCGTATGCCGGGCTATGCGGGATGATCTGGTGGCGCGGGCGAGCACGCGATGACCGTCGCGGCAGCGATGGTCAGGCCCCATTGCTGCTGGTCTGGGCCAGCCAGACCGGCTTTGCGCGGCACCTGTGCGACCGCAGCGCCGAGGCCCTGCGCGCGGCCGGCATGCCGGTGCGCATCCGAGGCCTGCACCAGGTCGATGCCGCGACGCTGCAGCGGGCCTCGCAGGTGTTGTTGATCGCCAGCACCACCGGCGAAGGCGACGCCCCCGACCACGCGCTGCCGTTCCTGCGCGGCGCGATGGCGCAGCCCCTGGCGTTGCCGCACGTGCAGTACGGCGTGCTGGCGCTGGGCGACCGCAGCTACGGCCATTTCTGCGCGTTCGGGCACCAGCTCGATACCTGGCTGCGCCA
Source organism: Stenotrophomonas sp. BIGb0135 (assembly GCF_024810105.1). Lineage (GTDB taxonomy): Bacteria > Pseudomonadota > Gammaproteobacteria > Xanthomonadales > Xanthomonadaceae > Stenotrophomonas > Stenotrophomonas maltophilia_AB. The sequence continues at coordinate 83,213 of NZ_JANUDX010000002.1, read as the reverse complement.
GCGGGGCGCGCACCCGCTGTTCGATACGGTCGAGGTGGACAACGCCGACCCGGCCGCACTGCGCCACTGGCAGCAACTGCTGGGCCAGCTCGGCGGCGACGCCACCGACCTGCCCGACTGGACCCCGGCCGACTACCTGCCGTGGCGGCTGCGCAGCCGCGCGCTGGTCAATGCCGGCAGCCCGGGTGCGCCCACCTGGCAGGTGGCGCTGGTCCCCGCCGACGGCATCGTGCCGTCATGGCAGGCCGGTGACGTGGTCGAGATCGGCCCGCGGCATGCGCCGAGTGCCGTCGATGCCTGGCTGGCCGACGCCGCGCTGGACGGCGCGCAGGTGATCGACGGCGACACCTTGCACGCGCATCTGTCACGCGCGCACCTGCCCACCGCCGAAGAAATGCGGGCCGCCGACACCGGCGCCCTGGTGGCCGCATTGCGTCCGTTGCCGCATCGCGAATACTCCATCGCCAGCATGCCCGATGAGGGCCAGGTGCAATTGCTGCTGCGCCGCCAGCTGCGTCCGGACGGCACCCCGGGGCTGGGCAGCGGGTGGCTGTGCGACCACGCCGCCCTGGGTGGGCAGATCGACCTGCGCTTCCGCAGCAACCCCAACTTCCACGCGCCGGCCCACGATGCCCCGCTGATCCTGATCGGCAACGGCACCGGCATCGCCGGACTGCGCGCGCACCTGCGTGCACGCATCGCGGCCGGCGCACGACGCAACTGGCTGCTGTTCGGGGAACGCACCGCCGCCCACGATTTCTACTTCGGCGACGAGCTGACCGCCTGGCACCAGGCCGGCTGGATCGAGCGCCTGGATACGGTGTTCAGCCGCGACGGCGGCGAACACCGCTACGTGCAGGATCGTCTGCAGGCCCACCTCGACACCCTGTGGGAATGGTCGCGCCAAGGCGCCACGCTCCTGGTCTGCGGCAGCCTGCAGGGCATGGCCCCGGCGGTGGATGCGGTGATCGAGCAGGCACTGGGACGCGACGGCAAGGAAGCGTTGATCGTCGCAGGTCGCTACCGTCGCGACGTGTACTGAGGGCAACGGCGAACGCATTGCCCTGCACCGGGGCAACCTTCGACCGCGGGCATGCCCCCACCGAACAAGGTGCAGGCTACCGGCAGTCGATCGGGAGGCGACGCTACCGGGGGCTCAGCCGGATCGCGAGCAGTTCGCCACCGCCGCGCAACGCGAATCGCGTGCGCGCGCCGGCGGCCAACCAGGCGGTGTCACCCGCCTCCAACGGCGGCAAGCCGGCGTCACCCTCGAATTCGGCCTGGCCAGCCAGCAGGTGGATCGCCCACGCCGTCGTCGGCTCGGTGAAAAAGAACATGCTGCCCACCAACGGTCGGTGCAGCAGTTCGGCGTCGACCAGGTCGCGTCGCCACATCAGGTTGAAATCGTGGGTCAGGCCGTCGACCAGCTCGCCACCGACCTGCGCCTCGCCGGCAAAGCGCAGCCGGTCGTGCGGTGGCAGCAGTGTGTGCACGGCGCCATCGGCAAACCGCAGACGCAGCCCTTCGCCACGCAGCAGCACCAGTTCGCGCTCGACCCCCGGGAAGCTGGAAAACGCCGCGTCCTGCTCGATCTCGGCAATCGACAGCCGCACCTGCCAGGCATCGGTGTCGGGCACCCGCAGGATTTCGCGGGTCCAGCCCAGCCCGTTGCGCCAGCGCTCGCGGCGATACTCGACACTCGGAATGACGCGCGTGGCCGCGCCCAGGATGGCATCAGTCGACATGCCGCCAGTGTGCCTCAGTACGCGCTCAGCCGGGGCTGGCGGCGCAGTCCGCGCCGAGCAGCTGCGAACGCGCCAGCCACTCCTTGTCGGGGTAATAGGCAAATACCAGCGCACCGCCACGCAGGCTGTCGATGAGCGGCCTGGCCACCGTCAGGCGCACCGCAGGGCAGCCCAGGCTGCGCCCCAGCCGGCCCTGCAGCCGGGCCATCGTCGGGTTCACGTAGGGCGCGCCGTGGATCACGATGGCGCGATCGCGGGCATGGTCGTTGAACCCTGGTTCCAGGCCTTCCAGGCGCAGCGAATAACCGTTGCCGCCCATGTAGGTTTCCCTGGCGGTGAACGCGCCCAGGCTGGACATGAAGCTGCCATCGCGGTTGGAGAAATGTTCGGTCTGGTTGCCGCCGCTGTTGCGGCCATGCGCCACCCACTCCTCGAACAGCAGCTTCTGCCGGGCCAGGTCGAACACCCACATGCGCTGTTCGGTGGACGGGCGCGAGTAATCGATCACGCTCAGCCGGGTCGGGTCGATGCCCAGCTCCGGCCGCCGCAGCGCGCAGGTCATCGCCTTGGCCGCCAACTGCAACACCTTGCGGTCGGCACCGGGGGCGGCGCGCGCGAGCATGTCGGCCATCTGCGCCGCCGGCAGCGCCGCAGGCGCGGCCGCCGAGGCGGCATGGGCCGCCTGCGCGGCGGCCGCCGAGGCGGCATGGGCCGCCTGCGCGGCGCCCGCCGACGCGGCCAACGCCAACGCACACAGGGCAACTCGGGAGATCGGGGACACAGGCATCGACGGCGTACCGGCAGGACCAATCCCTACAAGGTGGACCCGCCGGCGTCCGATTCCAACACCGGTTGCAGGTTCTGTTCATCGGCCACCGGGCGAACCGCCGGCAGGCTCGTCACCAGCAACGTGGTACCCGGCACCAGCGCCTGGTACAGCTGCTCGGCAAAGGCCGGCGGCAGCGCCATCGGCAGGCTGGGGGTGGCCAGCAGGTCGGGACTGGCGTTGCCCGCGCTCTGCCCCAGCAGCGGATAGGCGGTCCACTTGTGCAGGCGCTGGTGCGCGTCCAGCGGGCTGGGCACGTCCGAATAGCCCTGCTGCATCACGAACAGCGTGGTGCCTTCGAAGGCCGGCAATGCCTTGGCCTGCAGCCGCGATTCACCGATCAGCACGCCGTCGCGCAGCACGTACAGGCGCTGGTCGTGCAGGCTCACCAGGATGCCGACCTGCCCGCTCGGCGCAGCCGCGTCGTTCCAGTAGTGGTCGGGCGCATCGGTGGTCTCCAGCAGCGGCTTGCCGGTGCTGTTGACCGGCGCCAGTACCGCCGGATAGGCCAGCGTCATCGGCGCGCTCTTGGCATCGGCCACCACCACCGTGTCGCCGCGCTGGGTCGCACTGAACAGCTTCTGCGCGAACGCCTGCGGCAGCCGCACGCACCCGTGCGAGGCCGGGTGCCCCGGCAGATTGCCCCCGTGCAGGGCGATGCCGTCCCAGGTAAGCCGCTGCATGTAGGGCATCGGCGCGCTGTTGTAGAGGTTGGACTTGTGGTCCTTGTCCTTCTGCAGAATGGTGAACACGCCGGTCGGGGTTTCGTGGCCGGTCTTGCCCGAGCTGATCGTGCTCAGGCCGATGGCGATGCCGTTGCGATACACATAGGCGCGCTGCTCATCCAGGCTGACCACCAGCACGATCGGGCCAGCCGGCGAGATTTCCGGATGCCACAGGAATTCACCGGGCTTGAGATCGGTGGGACCGCGCGGCGCGGCAACGGCCGTATCGGTGGCACTGCTGGCGGGCGGGGTCGCGGCCGTCGCAGCGCAGGCGCCGGTGGCGAACAAGGTGGCCAGGGCCAGGGTGAGCAATGCGCGGCGTGGTGCCATGTGGTTCATTCCATGCAGTAATGCGACGACGCTACACCAACGCACTGCATGAAACAGGTGTTGGCGCGCGCAGGCAGACGCCCATAAAGAAATTGCCCGGCCACGCATCCCTGCGCAGTACCGGGCAATCATCACATCCTTGTCGGCTTCCCGCCTTCCCCCTGTGCATCCTGCCCAGTTTGGGTGCCGGCCATGCTCCCTGCACTCGGCCGAATATCGCTCCGCCATGACAGCCCTTCCCGAGCCTGGGCGCCACCGTCCTGGTGGTTCCGCGCCGATCCTTCCGCGCCGCATCCCTGCGTACCGCCTCCCTGCGTGTGCCGGTGCCGCCGCGCATCCTGCGCGACCGGCGATGACGGGCTCCTGCCTGTCTCCGACCTGTCCTGTTGGTCAGCGTCTTGGTACGGCTGCCGGCAACGCCCTCCTGGGCGGTTCCGCGGCGGGGCTCTCCATGACCCCCGTCGTCATCCGTTGTCGATTCCGTTCGACCGTTCTCGTCCCTATCCCCTTCACCCGTGCCAGGTCCTCGACCCGGAGGAAAGGTCCGTGTTGTCGCCGGTACGCAACGATCGCTTCAGCCTTGTGCGGCCCCACGTTCGTCAATCCCTGCTGCAGCGTCGACGCATCAGCCGTATTGATGTCGATGCGGTTGGCCGCCTGAGCAGCCCCGATCAACAGCAGTCCCAGCGCAAGCGCCTTCCACGAAAACCAAGACCCCACCTTGCAACTCCTTGTGGCTCGGAACCGGGTCCTGCCGGCTATCCCGTCGGAGGCCCCAGCATCCCTCGCCACATACACACAGCCTATCGTCCACAGCCCCTTCACACAGCCAGCCAAATACCTGACGTGGTGTAGGGAAATCCCTACCCCTGCCAGCGGCGTAGAATGTGAGGACTAGCCAATGCATCCGGAGTTTCAGATGGACAGCGCCAAACTCGGCCAATTCGTCAATGAAAAGTGGGACAGCGAGATCGTCCCGCAATTGGTCGATTACATCCGCATTCCCAACAAATCGCCGATGTTCGACGCAGATTGGGTCGCCAACGGTTACATGGAACAGGCCGTCACCCTGATGGAAACCTGGGCCCGGGCCCAGAACCTGCCCGGCCTGACCGTGGAGGTGGTGCGCCTGGAAGGCCGCACGCCGCTGCTGCTGCTGGAAATTCCGGCGTCTGGCGCCGAGACCGGCGACGACACCATCCTGCTCTACGGCCACCTGGACAAGCAGCCGGAAATGACCGGCTGGGATGCCGATCTCGGTCCGTGGCTGCCGGTGCTGCGCGGCGACAAGCTGTACGGCCGTGGCGGCGCCGATGATGGGTACGCCATGTTCGGCTCGCTGGCCGCCGTGCTGGCGCTGCAGGAACAGGGCCTGCCGCATGCACGCTGCGTGGTGCTGATCGAAGCCTGCGAAGAATCGGGCAGCTACGACCTGCCGGCCTACGTGGACCACCTGGCCGACCGCATCGGCAAGCCGTCGCTGGTGGTGTGCCTGGATTCGGGCTGCGCCAACTACGACCAGCTGTGGTGCACCACCTCGCTGCGCGGCCTGACCGGCGGCAACTTCTCGGTCAAGGTGCTCAACGAAGGCGTGCACTCCGGCGATGCCTCCGGCGTGATCCCGTCCAGCTTCCGCCTGCTGCGCCAGTTGCTGTCGCGGATCGAGGACGAGAACACCGGCCGCATCCTGATCGATGGCATGCACGTGGAGATCCCGGCCGAGCGCCAGGAGCAGGCCAAGCGTGCTGCCGAGGTGGTGGACACCGCCATCTTCGAGAAATTCCCGATGGTCGACGGCCTGCGCCCGATGAACGATGACCTGGCCGAACTGGTGCTCAACCGCACCTGGCGCCCGGCGCTGTCGGTGACCGGCGTGGACGGCATGCCGCCGCTGGCCTCGGCCGGCAACGTGCTGCGCCCGCATACCGCAGTGAAGCTTTCGCTGCGCCTGCCGCCGACCGCCGATGGCAAGGCCTGCGGCGAGCTGCTCAAGGAAGCCCTGCTGCGCGATCCGCCCAACGGCGCGGAAGTGAAGCTGGACCTGGAAAAGGCGTCCAGCGGCTGGAACGCGCCGGCGATGGCGCCGTGGCTGACCCAGGCGATCGACGACGCCAGCCAGACCTTCTTCGGCAAGCCGGCGATGTACATGGGCGAAGGCGGCTCGATCCCGTTCATGGGCATGCTCGGCGAGAAGTTCCCGGGCGCGCAGTTCATGATCACCGGCGTGCTCGGCCCGCATTCCAACGCGCACGGTCCGAACGAATTCCTGCACATCCCGATGGGCAAGAAAGTCACTGCCTGCGTGTCCAAGGTGATCAGCGAGCACTACGCGGCCAGCCTGCGTGGCGAGACCAGCGGCTCGCCGGTCGCCGCCGACAGCGGCACCCGCCACGGCGGCCACGGCTGCTGCTGATCGCACACGTCGTGACGGACGCAGCCTGGCCTTGCTAGGCTGCGTCCACCCTCCGAAGGCGCAGATGGCATGAACGGATTGTTCGGCAGCACCAGCTGGCTCTACATCATCCTGGTCGGCTTCGTGGTCGGCCTGCTCGGGCGCTTCTTCATGCCCGGCAACAACCGCATGGGCTGCCTGCTGACCATCGGCCTGGGCATCGTCGGCGCCCTGCTGGCCGGTTGGTTCGGCCAGTACATGGGCTGGTATGCCGCCGGCGAACCGGCCGGTTTCCTCGGCGCGGTACTCGGTGCCGTGGCGATCCTGGCCCTGTTGCGACTGGTCAGCGGCAAACGCTGATCATCTCCGCCTCCTCCCCCTTCCCTGGCGCCTGCACGGTGCCGCTTCGACGTACCCGTCCATGAACGATCCCGCTTCCGATCCCCTGCGCGCCGAGCTTCGCCGACAGTGGGCCAGCACCGCGCTCGGCGACCCGCACCTGGCGCTGGACCGCGCCTCGGTCGACGCCGGTTTCCGCAGCTACTGGCGTACCACCAGCGCGGCCGGCAGCCACATCGTTATGGACTCCCCGCCCGGGCTGGAAGATGTGCGACCGTGGCTGCGCATGCATGACCTGCTCGAGCCCAACGGCGTGCGCGTGCCGCGCGTGCTGGAACGCGATGTCGGGCAGGGCTTCCTGCTGCTGGAAGACCTGGGTGGCCCCACGCTGGCCCGGCACATCGATGCCGACAACGCCGATGCGTGGTTCGACGCCGCCTTCGCGCAGCTGATCCGCCTGCAGCAGATTCCCGTGCCCGAGGGCATGGGCAGTTTCGGCGAGGCACTGCTGCAACGCGATGCCGGCCTGTTCGACGAATGGTTCCTGCAGCGCCACCTCGGCCTGCAGCTGGACTGCGGCGAGCTGGAACAGTTGCAGCTGGCGCATCGCCGCTTGATGGACAACGCCCTGAACCAGCCGCAGGTGCTCACCCACCGCGACTTCATGCCGCGCAACCTGATGCCGGTCGACGGCGGCCCGGCGGTGCTGGATTTCCAGGACCTGGTGCGCGGCCCGATCGCCTACGACCCGGTCAGCCTGTTCAAGGATGCCTTCCTGAGCTGGCCGCTGGAGAAAGTGGACGCCTGGCTGGCGCGTTACCACGCCCTGGCATTGGCCGCCGGCCTGCCGGTGCGGCCCTGGCCGCAGTTCCTGCGCGATGCCGACTGGATGGGCGTGCAGCGCCACCTGAAGATCCTCGGCCTGTTCGTGCGTCTGCGCGATCGCGACGGCAAGGGCCACTACTTCGAGGATGCGCCGCGCTTCATCGCCTACCTGGACGAAGTGCTGCCGCGCCACCCCGAACTGGCCGCGCTGGACGACCTGCTGCAGCGGCGCATCAAGCCGGCGCTGGCGCAGTTGGCCGGCCCGATCCCGGCGCGCCCATGAAGGCGTTGATCTTCTCGGCGGGCAAGGGCGAGCGCATGCGCCCGCTGACCCTGCATACGCCCAAGCCACTGCTGGTGGCCGGTGGCAAGCCGCTGATCGTGTGGCACCTGGAGCGCCTGGCCGCCGCCGGCATCGAGGACGTGGTGATCAACACCGCGTGGCTGGGCGATCAGTTCGCACCAGCGCTGGGTGACGGCAGCCGCTGGGGCCTGCGCCTGCACCTGATCGCCGAGGGTGCCGAACCGCTGGAAACCGGCGGCGGCATCCTCAATGCACTGCCGGTGCTCGGCGATGCGCCGTTCCTGGTGGTCAATGGCGATGTGTGGACCGACGTGGATTTCGGCTCGCTGCCCGCCTCGCCGGCCGGCGACGCCCACCTGTTGCTGGTCGACAATCCCGCCCAGCACCCGCGCGGGGATTTCATCCTGCATGCCGATGGCCGGGTCGACGACGTGGGCGAGGCAACGCGCCTGACCTATGCCGGTATCGGCGTATACCGGGCGGGCATCCTCGACGGCTGGCGCACGGTGATCGGCGACACCGCCGGTGCGGCGATGCAGCCGCCGCAGTTCGGCCTGGCGCCGTTGTTGCGGCACGCGATGGCACAGGGACGCGTGAGCGGCCAGCACCATCGCGGCCAATGGACCGACGTCGGCACCCCGGAGCGGTTGGCGCAGCTGGATGCGCAGCTGCGCTGACGGCACGGGTACCAGAGCGGGCGCCACGCCTGATCACCCGTAGAGCCGACCGTTGGTCGGCTGCCGTGAAAAGGCCAGGCAAACAGCAGCCAACCAACCGGCGCTCGTAGAGCCGACCGTTGGTCGGCTGCCGTGAAAAGGCCAGAAAGGCAGCCGACCAACGGTCAGCTCTACAGGCGGTGTGGGCCGTCTTCCAGGACCTGGCGCAGAACAGCAGCCAACCAACCGGCGCTCGTAGAGCCGACCGTTGGTCGGCTGCCCTGAAAAGGCTAGAAAAGCAGCCGACCAACGGTCGGCTCTACAGGCGGTGTGGGCTGTCTTCCAGGACCTGCGCAGAACAGCAGCCGGCCAACCAGCGCTCGTAGAGCCGACCGTTGGTCGGCTGCCTTGAAAAGGCCAGAAGAGCAGCCGACCAACGGTCGGCTCTACGGGCGGTGTGGGCCGTCTTCCAGGACCTGGCGCAGAACAGCAGCCCACCAACCGGCGCTCGTAGAGCCGACCGTTGGTCGGCTGCCGTGAAAAGGCCAGAAGAGCAGCCGACCAACGGTCGGCTCTACAGGCGGTGTGGGCCGTCTTCCAGGACCTGGCGCAGAAACGGCACGGTAATGCGCCGCTGCGCGGCCATCGATTCGCGGTCCAGCCAGTCCAGCAGGCTCACCAGGCTGCCCAGTTCACGGCCGGTGCGGGTGAGCAACCATTCGATCGCCGCTTCGTCGATCGCCAGCCCGCGGCGCAGCGCGCGCTCGCGCAGCACGGCTGCGCGGCCTTCGTCGTCCAGTGGCTGCAGGTGCAGGCGCACGCACTGCTGCAGACGCGAGCGCAGGTCCGGCAGCACCAGGCCCAGCTGGTCCGGTGCATGCTGCGCGGTGTACAGCAGGGTGATACCGGCACTACGCGCGCGGTTGTGGAAATCGAACAGCGCCACTTCGTCCTCGCGCTGCCCGGCGACGGCATCCAACCCGTCCAGCGCGACCAGATCACGCCCCTCCAGCGACTCCAGTGCGGCGCGGGTGCGCCCCACCACCGCCTTCAACGGCAGGTAGGTCGGCTGCCGCCCGGCCTGCTCGGCCAGCGAACACATCGCCAGCGCCTGGTGGGTCTTGCCGGTGCCGGCCGCGCCTTCCAGGTACACCCAGTCATGCGCGGCCCCCACCGCGATCGCACGCAGCTGCGCCAGCGCACCGTCGGGTGCACCGATGAAGGTCTCGAGCCGCTCGTCCTGCGGGTAGCGCAGGGCGAGCGGCAGCTGCGGAACGACGCTCACTGCGGGTCGGGCGCCTTCGGCGAGGTATCCACGATGATGGTCGGCTTGTCCAGGTAGGCATCGAGCACGATCGCCGACTTCTCACCGGCATACAGATCGCTCTGGCGATAGCGCTGGTGCGCATAGCGCAGCAGCACGTTGCTGACCGCCGCCACCGGCAGCGCCAGCAGCATGCCGAGGAAGCCGAACAGCTGGCCGCCCGCCATCACCGCGAAGATCACCGCCACCGGGTGCAGGCCGATCTTGTCGCCGACGATGCGCGGGGTCAGCACGTAGCTTTCCAGCAACTGGCCCACGGTGAACACCACGCCCACCAGGATCAGCAGCTTCAGGTCGAAGCCCTGTGCCTGCACCAGCGCGGCGGCGATCGCCATCACGATGCCGGTGGTCGCGCCCAGGTACGGGATGAAGCTGATCAGGCCGGCCACCAGGCCGATCAACAGGCCCAGCTTCAGGCCGACCAGCGACAGGCCGGCGGCGTACACCACGCCCAGCGCGATCATCACCAGGAACTGGCCGCGGATGAACGCGCCGAGCACTTCATCGGACTCGCGCGCCAGCTTGGTGATGGTGCCGATGTGGTTGCGCGGGATCATCGAGGCCACCCGCTCCACCAGCTTGTCCCAGTCGCGCAGGAAGTAGAACGCCAGGATGGGCAGCAGCAGCAGGTTGACGACCCAGGTCACCATGGTGAAGCCCGAGCGCGAGACGTAGCCGAAGAAGGTCTTGGCGAAGCCGCCGGCCTGCTGCCAATGGCTGCGCACCCACTCGATCAGCCGGTCCGGGTCCATCCACTGCATGATCTCCAGCCCGGTCTTCTGCTCGAACCAGGGGATGCCGGTCTGCATCAGCCACTGCTGGGCCTGCGGGATGGCCGCGATCAGGGTGGCGATCTGGCGCTCGATCATCGGCACCAGGATCAGCAGCGCGGCGGTCAGCATCAGCACCATCGCCACGAACACCAGCACCACGCCGGTATTGCGCGAACGGCCGGTGGCCTCGATCCGGTCGACCAGGGGATCGCCCAGCCAGGCCAGCGCCAGGGCCAGCACGAACGGGGTGAGGATCGGGCCGAGCAGCCAGATCACCCAGCCCACCGCCAGCGCCGCCAACACGTATTTGAGGCGGCGCAGGAACTGCGCGATCTCTGCTTCGGGTGTCAGGATCATCGCAGGCGGTACTCGTTGCTGGCCGGGGGCGGCGGGGTGCCGGGCGGGTCATTGGCATCGACCGGCACCGGCAGCGGGGCCAGCGGCGCGATCACGCCGTTGTCGCCGAGCATGCGGTTCAGGCCGGCCAGGCCGGTGGTCATGTCCAGCGACAGCTCCAGGCGGTTGCCGGAGGCGCGCAGCGGGGTGATGTTGCGCACCACCGGGTTCTCACGCAGGCCGGCGGCCAGGCGCAGGTAGTCCTCGGCGCTGTCCAGCCCCACCACCACGATGGTGTAGCTGCCGGCCGCGCCGGTGGCCACGCCGGGCTTGGCATAGCGACGCACCAGCGCATCGGCGGCACCATCGGCGCCGCCGGCCATGGCACGGCGGGCGTCGCTGTCCTTGGTGGTCCACTTGTTCAGTTCCTTGCCGCCGTCCACGAACACCCAGTCGGCCACCCAGCCGCCGTTGGCGCGGTACAGCTTGCCCACCAGCTGCATCGGCGGGGCATAGCGCGAGGAGGCGCGGGCGACCGCGGCGGTGTCCTGGCGCCAGATTGCCCCGACCAGGGCCTGTTCGGCCGCGCTGCCGCCGGGCAGGCCCAGCTTGTAGCCACGCTCGACCGCACGGTTCAGCAGCGGACGGGCCGCATTGGCCTGCTGCACGCTGACCAGGCGCGGGCCGGAGCCATCGTCGATGGCCAGCCAGACCACCGGCTTGGGCCGCGGCTGCGGCCACAACGGCAGGCCCAGCGCGGCGATCAGGCCATCCACGTCGTCCTCGCGGAAGCGCGCCACCAGCATGGTGCGGAAGCTGGGTGCACCGCTGGCCGAGGTGCTCTGGTCCTGGCGGTAGTCGTAGCTGGCCACGTAATCCTTGGCCCCACGCAGCGCCTGGCCCACCCCGGGGCGGCCCATCACGCTGCGGTCGCCGGACAACTTGCCCAGCACCACGCCGAGCGCACGTGCCAGGGCGCCATTGCGGTCGCCGTCGGCCTGGCTGTTGACCGGGACTTCGGCTTCATAAGCACCGCTGGCCGTGGCCACGTCGCCTTCGGTTCGCAGTCCGCTCTGGGCCATCGTGGCCACCGGCAGGCATAGCGTGAGGAGCATCATCAAAAAGAGGCTGCGGCGCATCAGGACTTCCATTGAGCGTATCCGGGGGGAATTGTTGCCCGAATAGGGCCTGCGCGCCAACGTGGCCTGTTAAAATCGCGCTTTCACCCCAGCGCAGCGCCGACGCCCGTGACCAATTCCCCGTCCAACCCCTCCCCCCTGACCTACCGCGACGCCGGCGTCGACATCGACGCGGGCAACGAACTGGTCGAGCGCATCAAGCCGCTGGTCAAGCGCAGCTTCCGCCCGGAGGTCATGGGGGGGCTGGGTGGCTTCGGCGCGCTGTTCGACCTGTCCAACAAGTACCGCGAGCCGGTGCTGGTGTCGGGGACGGACGGCGTGGGCACCAAGCTGAAGCTGGCACAACAGCTGGGCCGGCACGACACGATCGGCATCGACCTGGTCGCCATGTGCGTGAACGACGTGCTGGTGCAGGGCGCCGAGCCGCTGTTCTTCCTGGACTACTTCGCCACCGGCAAGCTGGACATCGACACCGCCGCGGCGGTCGTGGGCGGCATCGCCAACGGCTGCACCGAGGCCGGCTGCGCGCTGATCGGCGGCGAGACCGCGGAAATGCCGGACATGTACGCCCCGGGCGAGTACGACCTGGCCGGCTTCACCGTGGCCGGTGTCGAGAAGAGCGAACTGAAGGACGGCGCCAGCGTGGCTGCCGGCGACGTGCTGATCGGCATCGCCTCCTCCGGCCCGCACTCCAACGGCTACTCGCTGGTGCGCCGCATCTATGACCGCGCCGGCCAGCCGGCCGACCTGGAGCTGGACGGCGGGGTCAAGCTGGTCGATGCGCTGATGGCCCCGACTCGCCTGTACGTCAAGCCGATCCTGGCCCTGCTGAAGAGCCACGGCCCGGCCATCCACGGCATGGCCCACATCACCGGCGGCGGCCTCACCGAGAACATCATCCGCGTGGTGCCCGAGGGCCTGGGCCTGGACATCAAGGCCGACGCCTGGACCCTGCCGCCGGTGTTCCAGTGGCTGCAGAAGGAAGGCGCGGTCGCCGACAGCGAGATGTGGCGCACCTTCAACTGCGGCATCGGCTTCGTGCTGATCGTGGCCGCCGACCAGGTCCAGGCGGTCTCCGCCGCCGTGACCGCGCAGGGCCTGGATCACTGGAGCATCGGCGAGGTCACCGTCGCCAGCGGTGCCGAGCGCGTCAGGATCGGCTGATCCAGTCGATGCAACCCCGCATGGATGGCATCGCTCCGCCGCCGCTGCCGGCCTCCGCGCCGGTGACGGCGCGCGCCGCGCCCGACGACCTCGCCCAGTTGCGCCTGTTGTCGGCCTTCCACTACGTGATGGCCGGGTTCATCGGGCTGGGCTCGGTGTTTCCGGCGATCTACCTGGCGGTCGGTATTGCCGTGCTCAGCGGGGTCCTGCCGGTGGACAGCGACACCGTCTCCTCGGCGGGCGAAGCCCGGCTGATGGGATGGGTGTTCACCGGCCTGGGCGCTGCGTTCTTCGCGCTGATGCTCGCCGCGGCCGGCCTGATCGGCTACGCCGGTCGCTGCCTGGCCCGCCAGCAACGCCACACGCTGTGCATGATCGCGGCCGGCCTGTGCTGCATGTCCATCCCCCTTGGCACCATCCTCGGCATCTTCACCGTGGTGATCCTGTCGCGCTCCTCGGTGCGGGAGCGCTTCCTGCACGGCGACACCGCGCAGCCTTCCACGCCCTGACTTCCCGGTTGACGCGCATGAACCACCGTGGCCGCAGCGCCCGCCCGTTTTCGATGGCCCAGAAGGCTGCCTTCGCCGCCGTACTGGCCGTGTTCGTGGCGACCTGGATCCATCCGCTGTGGCCGGCCGAACAGGCGCTGCACGGCTCGCTGGCGGTGATCGGCCTCGCCGCGCTGTGGTGGGTCAATCGGCGCTGGCCGCTGGGCAACGGCGCGTTCGTGGCGATCTGCGGCTTCATCGCCATCCACTGCATTGCCGCGCGCTGGCTGTACTCCAACGTGCCGTACGACGCCTGGCTGCAGACCGCCACCGGCTGGTCGCCGAATGCGGCGTTCGGCTGGCAGCGCAATCACTTCGACCGGCTGATCCACCTGCTTTACGGAATCTGCTTCACCCCGGCGCTGGTGCAACTGGCGCGGCACGCCTGGCCGGCGCTGCGCATCGGCCAGGCCTTCAGCCTGGCCGTGATGGCGGTGATGTGTTCCAGCCTCGTATACGAATGGCTGGAATGGGGCATCGCACTGCTGCTCTCGCCGGAAGCCGCTGAGGCCTACAACGGCCAGCAGGGCGACATGTGGGATGCGCACGCGGACATGCTGCTGGCCACCGTTGGCAGCGTGCTGGTGTGGCCGCTGGCCCGCCGCGAGGCTGGCCGATGAGCACGCGCAGCCGCATCGCGGTGCTGGCCTCCGGGCGCGGCAGCAACCTGCAGGCGATCCTGGCCGCGATCGAAGCCGGCCGGCTCGACGCCGAGGTGGTCGCGGTGCTGTCCGACAAACCCGACGCCCCGGCGCTGCACCACGTGGCGAGCGAGCGCCGCTGGGCCCGCTCGCCCAAGGCGTTCGCCGACCGTGACAGCTTCGATGCGGCGCTGGGCGATGCGCTGGCCGGCTTCCGCCCCGACTGGGTGGTCTGCGCCGGCTACATGCGCATCCTTGGCCCGGCGTTCGTGGCGCGCTTCGCGGGCCGCCTGGTCAACATCCACCCCTCGCTGCTGCCGCTGTACAAGGGCCTGCACACCCACGCACGTGCGCTGGAGGCCGGCGATGCCGAGCATGGCGCGAGCGTGCATTTCGTGGTGCCCGAATTGGATGCCGGCACGGTGCTGGCCCAGGCGCGGGTACCGGTGGAGCCCGGCGACAGCCCGGAAACCCTTGCCCAGCGCGTGCTGGCGGTCGAACACCCGCTGTTGATCGCGAGCCTGCAATGGCTGGTGGCCGGCCGCGTGGCTGAACGCGAGGGACATCTGGAGGTGGACGGTCACCCCCTGTTTATCCCGTTGCGCCTAGATTGCGCCGGCAAGCTGAACGGGTGAGCCGCGCGCACACGCGCCGCTGATCCTTGCGCTGGCATCCTCTCCCCTCCCCCCTTTTCCCGTCCGCATGAAGATCACTTCGTCCAAGCCAGTGCTGCTGCTCGCATCCCTGCTGTGCACCGTGGCGATCGCACAGGCGCAGGAACCGCCGGCGCCAGCGGCAACGCCGCCGCTGCCGGCCGTGCCGGCGATCAGCTGGGAAGCGCCCGCGCTGGAACCGTTCACCGCGACCTACCAGGCCCTGTACAAGGGCAAGGACGCCGGCGATGCCACCATGCGGGTCACCCACACCGGCGGCGCGCAGTGGCGGGTGGACATGCAGGTGGTCGGCCGGCGCGGCTTCGCCAGCGTGCTCGGGCTGAACCTGGAACAGAGCACCGTGTTCGAGAAGCGCGGCGACACCTACGTGCCGATCAGCCAGGCCACCGTGCGCAAGGGCCTGTTCCTGGGCAAGAAGGTCAGCGGCACCTACAACTGGCAGGCCGGCACGGCGCAGTGGCTGGGCGACCTGAAGAAAGAGCGCACCCAGCCGATCGCGCTGCAGCCGGGCGACCAGAGCGCGCTGCTGATCAACCTGGCGATCATGCGCGACGCCCGCCCCGGTGGGCAGATGCATTACCGCTACGTCGACGTGGGCCGCGTGCGCCAGCACGACTACCAGGCCGCCGCGGATACCGAGAACGTGCAGGTCGGCGACCTCTCCTACAACGCGCTGCGGGTCCATCGGACCAACGGCGGCAATGACGAAACCATCCTCTGGATCGCCAACGGTGTCCCCACGCCGGTGCGCATCCTGCAACGCGAAGATGGCGAAGATCGGATTGATCTGCGCCTGATCGAATACCAAGGAGTCTGAGCATGAACCTGATCAACCGCCCGCTGACCTGGATCGCCGCCGGCGCACTGGCCCTGGTGAGCCTGCCGGCCATGGCCCTGGAGCCGTTCAAGGCCGACTACCTGGCCAGCTACATGGGCATGCAGGCCAACGGCACGATGACCCTCACCAGCGAAGGCGCCAACAAGTGGCGTTACAGCCTGAAGGTGAAGAACCAGCTCGCCGACCTCAGCCAGAGCACGGTCTTCGACGAAAGCAACGGTCGCCTGCGCCCGCTGAGCAGCAACGATCGCTCGGTGCTGCTGGTGAAGAAGCGCAACGTGGATGCCACCTACAACTGGAGCAGCAACCAGGCCACCTGGACCGGCGACGTGAAGCCGGACCGCCGCGGCCCGGTCGCGCTGAAGACCGGCGACATGGACGCACTGCTGATCAACCTGGCGATCGCCCGCGACCTGGCCGCCGGCAAGCCGCTCACCTACCGCATGGTCGACGAGGGCCGGATCAAGCCGATGACCTACAAGGTGGTCGGCCAGGAAAAGATCAACGTCGCTGGCAAGTCCTACGACGCCACCAAGGTCTCGCGCACCGATGGCAACAAGGAACTGATCGCCTGGATCGTCAAGGAGTTCCCGGTGCCGGCCCGCCTGCTGCAGCGTGAGAGCGGCAAGGACGCGCTGGATCTGACGATCAAAGGGATGAATTGACGGCATGGCGCCGACCCTGGGTCGGCTGCCCGCCCGATGAAAAACGCCCGCTTGCGCGGGCGTTTTTCATTCCTTGCTGGCGTCCTCGCCAAACACCGTCTTGCAGTCCACGCGGATCTGCTCGCCGCTGCTGCGCCAGTAGAAGGTGCGGCAGTGCCGGTTGCCTTCCTGGGTGCTCTTGATGCCCACTGCATAGAACGCCTGCAGCACTTCGTTGCGGCTGACCGTGCCGTCCGCATTCCAGTCCATGTCCTGCTGCTCGATGCCCTGGGTGATGGCGATGTCGGCGTACCAGGCATAGCCCAGCCACGCCAGCACCACCAGCACCAGCACCAGCAGCGCCTTGCGGCGGCGGGTGAACGTCCCGCGCAGGATCATGCGGCCACGCGCCGGATGCTGGCGCCGAGCGAGGACAACTTCTCTTCGATGTTCTCGTAGCCGCGGTCCAGGTGGTAGATGCGGTCGATGGTGGTGTCACCCTCGGCCATCAGGCCGGCCAGGATCAGCGAGGCCGACGCGCGCAGGTCGGTGGCCATCACCGGCGCACCGCTCAGGTGCTCGCTGCCGCGCACGATCGCGGTATGGCCTTCCACCTGGATGTCAGCGCCGAGGCGCAGCAGTTCATTGACGTGCATGAAACGGTTTTCAAAGATCGTTTCGTTGATCACGCCCACGCCGTCGGCCACGCAGTTGAGCGCCATGAACTGGGCCTGCATGTCGGTCGGGAAGGCCGGGTACGGCGCGGTGGTCAGGTTGACCGCGCGCGGGCGCTTGCCTTCCATGTCCAGGGTGATGCTGTCGTCGGTGGTCTCGATCTTCGCGCCGGCTTCCACCAGCTTGGACAGCACCGCGTCCATGGTGTTGGGGCGGGCGCGGTTGACCGTGACCTTGCCGCCGGTCATCGCCGCGGCCACCAGGAAGGTGCCGGTTTCGATGCGGTCGGGCAGCACTTCATGACGGCCGCCGGACAGCTTCTCCACGCCTTCGATGACCAGGCGGGCGGTGCCCAGGCCTTCGATCTTGGCGCCGAGTGCGATCAGGCAGTGCGCAAGGTCGGTGACTTCCGGCTCCATCGCCGCGTTGTCCAGCACGGTGGTGCCTTCGGCCAGCACGGCGGCCATCAGCACGTTCTCGGTGCCGGTGACGCTGACCATGTCGAACGTGAAATGGGCGCCCTTCAGGCGCTTGGCCTGCGCCTTGATGAAGCCGTTCTCCACGGTGATCTCGGCACCCAGGGCCTGCAGGCCCTTGATGTGCTGGTCCACCGGACGCGAGCCGATCGCGCAGCCGCCGGGCAGCGACACTTCCGCGGCGCCGAAGCGGGCCAGCAGCGGGCCCAGCACCAGGATCGAGGCGCGCATGGTGCGCACCAGCTCATACGGGGCCACGTGCTGGTTGACCGGGCGCGGATCGACCACGATCGCGCTGCCACGCGACAGCGTGCCCTGGTCGATGGTGACCTTGGCCCCCAGTTCGCCCAGCAGCTTCACGGTGGTGACCACGTCGTGCAGGTGCGGCACGTTGGTGATTTCCACCGGTGCGTCGGCCAGCAGGGTGGCGCACAGGATGGGGAGGACGGCGTTCTTGGCGCCGGAAATGTTCACTTCACCGTGCAGCGGCTTGCCGCCGGTCACTACGATCTTGGCCATGGAGTCTACTTGGGGTCAGGTAGAGCCGACCGTGGGTCGGCAGGTAGAGCCGACCGTTGGTCGGCTGAGCAGAACCGACCGTGGGTCGGCTGAATAACGCGCGAGGGGGCGTCCGGAATCAACCGGCGCCTTCGGCGGTGGTCACGGTCTTCAGCGCCAGCGCGTGGATCGCCCCGCCCATCAGATCGCCGAGGGTGGCATAGACCATGCGGTGGCGCGCCAGCGGCAGCTTGCCGGCAAAGGCGTCGCAGACCACGGTGGCCTCGAAGTGCACGCCATCGTCGCCCTGCACGTCCGCGCGGGCGCCAGGCAGGCCGGTTTCGATCAGATTGCGGATGGTCTCGGCGTCCAACGGGCTTTCCTAATAAAATGAGCGCTCATTCTACTCTTCCGCGTGGCGCCCGCATGGCTGTATCGCCCCTGCTCCCTCATCCGGCCGACGCTGCGGCACTGGTCGCCAGCGGCCGCCGCGTGTTCCAGATCGAGGCCGATGCCCTGGCCGCGGTGGCCGACCGCCTCGGCGATGCCTTCAGCCAGGCCTGCCAGCTGGTGCTGCAGGGCAAGGGCCGGGTGGTCGCCACCGGGATGGGCAAGTCCGGCCACGTGGCGCGCAAGATCGCCGCCACCCTGGCCTCCACCGGCACCCCGGCCTTCTACGTGCATCCCGGTGAAGCCGGCCACGGCGACCTGGGCATGATCACCGAGGACGACGTGGTGCTGGCGCTGTCCTATTCCGGCGAGTCGGACGAACTGCTGATGCTGCTGCCGGTGCTCAAGCGCCAGGGCAACCGGCTGATCGCCATGACCGGCCGCCCGCAGTCCAGCCTGGCCCTGGCCGCCGACGTGCATCTGGACGTCAGCGTGCCAGCCGAGGCCTGCCCGCTGGCGCTGGCCCCCACCTCCAGCACCACCGCCTCGCTGGCGATGGGCGATGCGCTGGCGGTGGCCCTGCTGGACGCGCGCGGCTTCACCGCCGACGACTTCGCCCGCTCGCACCCGGCCGGCAGCCTGGGCCGGCGCCTGCTGCTGCACATCACCGATGTGATGCACAGCGGCGAGGAGCTGCCGCAGGTCGGCGCCGACGCCAGCCTGAGCGAGGCGCTGGTGGAAATGAGCCGCAAGCGGCTGGGCATGACCGCCGTGGTCGACGCCGACCAGCGCCTGATCGGCCTGTTCACCGACGGCGACCTGCGCCGCGCCCTGGATACCGAACTGGACGTGCGCAGCGCGAAGATCGCCGAGGTGATGACCCGCAACCCGCGCACCATCGGCGCCGACCAGCTCGCCGCCGAAGCCGCCCGGCTGATGGAAACCCACAAGATCACCGGCCTGATGGTGGTCGACGCGGCCGGCCGGCTGGTCGGCGCGCTCAACATTCATGACCTGTTGCGGGCGCGGGTGGTTTAAACCACAGTTCCCTTCCGCCATTCAGCCAGATCCCCCTGCCGATGCCCTACTCCCCGCTGCCCGGTTTCCCGTCCCACCTGCATGCCATCGCCGGCCGCATCCGGCTGGCCTGCTTCGACGTGGACGGCACGCTCACCGACGGTCGGCTCTACTACGACCGTGAGGGCAACGAGAGCAAGGCGTATTACGTGCAGGACGGACTTGGCCTGAAACTGCTGCAACAGCACGGCATCCACCCGGTGCTGATCACCGCGCGCAACAGCCTCTCGGCGCAGAAGCGCGGCGCGGACCTGGGCATCGACACCCAGATCGCGGTCGGCGACAAGCTGGCCAGCGTGCGCGCGCTGTGCGAGACCCACGGGATCGGCCTGGACCAGGTGGCGTTCATGGGCGACGACCTGCCCGACCTGGCCCCGCTGTGCGCCGTCGGCCTGGCCGTGGCCCCGGCCAATGCCCACCCCTGGATCGCCGAGCGTGTGCACTGGCAGACCCGTGCCGACGGCGGCCGCGGTGCCGCGCGCGAGCTGTGCGACGTGCTGCTGGCCGCGCAGGGCCAGGTGGATGCGGTTCTGGCGAGGTTCGGCGCATGAGCTGGCGCACCGCCCTGGGCGGGCTGCTGCTGGTCGCCGCGCTGCTGAGCGGCTGGTCGCTGCTGCGCCACCGCGACAAACCGGCGGCCGAGGTGGTCGACGACGGCACCAAGGATTACGTGCTGCACGACTTCCAGATCGTGGCGCTGGACGACCAGGGCAAGGAGTCCACCACCCTGCAGGCGCCGCTGCTGGAGCGCTCGCGCAGCGATGAGACCATGAGCATCGCCACCCCGCTGTTCCTGCTGCCCGACAACGAAGGCAACCATTGGGAACTGCGCAGCGAGAAGGGCTGGGTGAGCGCCAAGGGCGACCAGCTCAAGCTCAGCGGCAACGTCAGCGGCGACAGCCCCAAGGTCGCCAGCGTGCCGCCCACCACCTTCCGCACCGACCACCTGGACGTGTTTCCCAAGGAAAACCGAGCCAAAACCGATGCCCTGGTCACCATGACCCGTCCGGGCATGACCCAGTCCGGGGTCGGCTTCGAGCTGGATTCCAAGAGCAAGACCTACCAGTTCCTGAGCCAGTCCAAGGGCCGCTACACGCCCCAACGCTGAGCCGGTGCCGCCCGGGCGACGTCCTCAGGACCGGCGCCGGCGGCACAGTACCACCCGATTCACCGGCCGCGCCCCCGCCTGGCCACGACCCCGAC
This sequence comes from Stenotrophomonas sp. BIGb0135, assembly GCF_024810105.1. Taxonomy (GTDB): domain Bacteria; phylum Pseudomonadota; class Gammaproteobacteria; order Xanthomonadales; family Xanthomonadaceae; genus Stenotrophomonas; species Stenotrophomonas maltophilia_AB. The sequence continues at coordinate 62,671 of NZ_JANUDX010000002.1, read as the reverse complement.
GATGCCCGGCCGCCCACGGCCACGCCCCCAACACTGGCAGGACAAACCAACTCCATGAAGATCCTATTTGCAGCCGCCTGTGCGATCAGCCTTCTGGTCCCCGCCTTCGCCGTCAGCGCGAAGTCCACCGACCGCAACGAAGACATGGCCATCGACGCCGGCGCCCAGTCGGGCACCCTGGTCGGCGATGGCAAGACCGTGCTCTCCCAGGGCGTGATCGTCACCCAGGGCACCCTGGACCTGCGCTCCTCGGACGCGGAGATCTACATGAAGGACGGCGAGGCGGTGCGCGCGGTGTTCACCGGCAAGCAGGCCAAGCTCAAGCAGCAGCTCGATGACGGCACCTGGATGGATGCCAGCGCCGACCGCATCGACTACGACATCAAGTCCGAAGTGCTGACCATGACCGGCAATTACCACGTCAAGAGCGCGCGCGGCACCAATGCCGGCCAGAAGATGACCTACAACACCCGCACCGGCGAAATGAACAGCGGTGGCGACGGCACCCGCGTGCGCACCGTGATTCCGCCCAAGAACAAGACCGCCGCGCCGGCGGCGGCCACGCCGGCCACCAAGACCACCGTCCCCACCGCCGGGAGCAAGAAGTAATGCTCGTCGCCAAAGGCCTGCGCAAGCGCTACAAGCAGCGCGAAGTGGTCAAGGATTTCGGCCTGACCCTCGAAGCCGGTGAAGTGGTGGGCCTGCTCGGCCCCAACGGTGCCGGCAAGACCACCTGCTTCTACATGATCGTCGGGCTGGTCGAGGCCGACGCCGGCAGCATCGTGCTGGACGGCAAGGACATCACCGCCGACCCGATGTACACCCGCGCCAAGCAGGGCGTGGGCTACCTCCCGCAGGAGCCGTCGGTGTTCCGCAAGCTGACCGTGGCCGACAACCTGCGCCTGGTGCTGGAGTTGCGCGAGGACCTGGACAAGGCCGGGCGCGAGAAAGAGCTGAATTCGCTGCTGGATGAACTGCAGCTCGGCCACGTGGCCGACCAGTTGGGCGCCAGCCTGTCCGGTGGCGAGCGCCGCCGCTGCGAGATCGCCCGCGCGCTGGCCGCGCGCCCGCGCCTGATCCTGCTCGACGAACCCTTCGCCGGCGTCGATCCGATCTCGGTCGGGGAGATCCAGCGCATCGTCACCCACCTCAAGCAGCGTGGCATCGGCGTCCTGATCACCGACCACAATGTGCGCGAAACCTTGGGAATCTGCGACCGCGCGTATATCCTCAACGAAGGCAGCGTACTGGCGCAGGGGTCACCGGACGCGATCCTGGACAATGCCGATGTCCGTCGCGTCTACCTTGGAGACACCTTCAAGCTCTGACCGGCGGCCGTCGCAACGCCTTCCCTTCGTTCGGCACAGGCATGAAAGCACGGCTGCAGACATCGCTGGGGCAACAACTGGTCATGACGCCGCAGCTGCGTCAGGCGATCAAGCTGTTGCAGATGTCCAGCGCCGAACTCGAGCTGGAAATCGCCGAGGCGGTGGAAACCAACCCCCTGCTGGACTGGGCGGAAAACGCCGAGCCCGGCCTGGAGGTGGCGCCCGGCGACGACGATCGCCCGGCCCCCCCCACCGATACCCACACCGACGGCGAGCACCAGGCCACGGCCAGCGATGACTGGGCGCCCGGCGAGGGCGACTGGAGCAGCGGCAACAGCGGCGGGTCGTTCGACGATGACGACAACGGCAGCGCCGCCGAGCGCGTGGCCGAGACCGAAAGCCTGGCCGACCACCTGCTGTGGCAACTGCACCTGTCGCACCTGTCCGTCCGCGACCGCAGCATCGGCGCGGCCCTGATCGACGCGTTCGAAGACGACGGCTACCTGCGCGAGCCGCTGTCCACGATCGCCGAAACCCTGCTGCCGGCCATTCACGCCGATGAAGCCGAGATCCTCACGGTGCTGCACCAGATCCAGCGCTTCGACCCGATCGGGGTGGGCGCGCGCAGCCTGGGCGAATGCCTGCAGCTGCAGCTGGACGTGCTCGCCCCGGAGACCCCCGGCCTGGCCCTGGCCAGGCGCATCGCCGACGGCCCGCTGGAGCGGCTGCCGCGCAGCGGCGTCGCCGGTCTGGCCCATGAACTGCGCCAACCGCTGGCCGAGGTGGACACCGCCGTCCAGTTGCTGCGCTCGCTCGACCCGCGCCCCGGCACCCAGATCGGCGAACTGGCCCACGACAGCTATGTGGTGCCCGACTGCGTGGTCTGGCGCCAGAACGGGGTCTGGCGCGCCGCCCTGGCCGCCCACGCCGGCCCCAAGGTAGTGATCCACCGCGGCTACGAACAGATGATCCGCCGCTGCGGCGATGCCGACGCCGGCTACCTGCGCGCCCACCTGCAGGAAGCACGCTGGCTGCTCAAGGGGCTGGAGGCGCGCGGAGAGACCCTGCTGCGGGTCATGCGCAGCCTGCTGCAGCAGCAGGCCGCGTTCCTGGAGTTCGGCGAACAGGCACTGCGCCCGCTGACCCTGCGCGAGGTCGCCGGCGAACTGGGCCTGCACGAATCGACCATTTCCCGCGCCATCGCCCGCAAGTACGTGCGCACCCCGCGCGGCACCCTGGCGCTGCGCGCGTTCTTCGCCTCGGGCATCGACACCGACAGCGGCGGGGAAGCGTCCAGCACGGCCATCCAGGCCATGATCCGCCGCCTGATCGATGATGAGAACCCGCGCAAACCGCTTTCTGACGCCAAGCTGGCTGACCTGCTCAAAACCTCGGGAATACCGGTGGCGCGCCGCACCGTGGCGAAGTATCGTGAGGCCATGAACATTTCCGCCTCGCACGAAAGGGTAAGAATCGTCTGACGCTTCACCGCGCCAGGCGGGAAGGTTCATTGGCAAATCCGAACAAAGGAGAAACCCGATGCGCATCGAGACGTTTGGTAAGGATGTAGAAGTGACCCCGGCCCTGCAGGAGTATGTGGAGACCAAGTTGCAGCGCCTGGGCAAGCACTTCGACCAGCACTGCGAGGTGCGCGTGACCCTTGGCCTGCGCAAGAACGAGCACCACGTCGACGCCAGCGCCAACGTCCCCGGCCAGACCCTGCATGCCGAGGCCGGCGGCCAGACCATGTATGCCGCCATCGACATCCTGGCCGACAAGCTCGACCGCCTTGTCATCAAGCACAAGGAGAAAAAACAGCAGCACGCACCGCTGCCGGTGGGCGACAATGACGACTGACGTCCTCGCTCTTCCCCCGACATGCCCTTGACTGATCTTCTGGCGGCCGTGCGCACGCAAGTGTTGCCGGCCGCCGATCGCGACAGCGTCCTGCTCGCCGCCGCCCGGCTGCTGGCCTGCCGCGAAGCCAACGCCGAGCAGATCTACCAGAACCTGTGCCAGCGCGAACTGCTGGGCAGTACCGCGATCGGGCATGGCATCGCCATTCCGCACGGCCGCGCCCCGTTGCTCGAGCGCCCCCGCGGCGCCCTGCTGCGGCTGGAAGCGCCGATCGCGTTCGGCGGCGACGAACCGGTGGACCTGGTGTTCGCCATTGCCGTTCCCGCCCACTACACCCATCAACACCTGATGCTGCTGTCCGAGCTGGCCGAGCTGTTTTCCGAGCCGGCCATCCGCCAGGCGCTGCGCGAAGCGCGCGACGGCGAGGCACTGCGTCGGGTCATCGAATTTCCCCCGCCGGCGAGCGCCGCATGAATACCAGCATCACCGCGCGTGAGCTGTTCGAACAGCAACGCGACCGCCTGGCCCTGCGCTGGATCGCCGGGCAGCAGGGCGAACGCCGCGAACTGGAAGCGGGCAACACCGTGTCGCGGCGCCCGTCGCTGGCTGGCTACCTCAACGCGATCTACCCCAACAAGGTGCAGATCCTGGGCACCGAGGAACTGTCCTGGCTGGATTCGCTGGATTCGCGGCAGCGCTGGGAAACCATCGAACGGATCATGCAGTCGCACCCGCTGGCGCTGGTGATCACCCGCAACCAGCCCTGCCCGGAAGACCTGCGCGCGGCCGCCGACGAATCGCAGACCCCGCTGTGGATCTCGCCCAAGCGTGGCCACGAACTGCTCAACCACCTTTCCTACCACCTGGCCCGCACCCTGGCGCCGCGGGTGATCCTGCATGGCGTGTTCATGGAGATCTACTCGATCGGGGTGCTGATCACCGGCGAGGCGGGGTCGGGCAAAAGCGAGCTGGCGCTGGAGCTGCTCAGCCGCGGCCACCGGCTGGTGGCCGACGACGCCCCCGAATTCACCCAGATCGCCCCGGACGTGCTCGACGGCACCTGTCCGGAACTGCTGCAGGACCTGCTGGAAGTGCGCGGGCTGGGCGTGCTCAACGTGCGCGAGATGTTCGGTGATACGGCGGTAAAGAAGAACAAGTACCTTCGCCTGATCGTGCACCTGACCAAGCCCATGACCGAACCCACCCCGCACGGCTACGAGCGCCTGACCGGCGATTCCGGCACCCGCCACGTGCTGGACCTGGACGTGCCGCTGATCACCCTGCCGGTCATGCCCGGCCGCAACCTGTCGGTACTCACCGAGGCGGCCACCCGGCTGCACATTCTGCGTACCAAGGGTATCGACCCCGCGGCGATGTTCATCGCCCGCCACAGCAACCTGTTGGAACGACGAACGCCATGAGTACCCCCGCCTCCGCCCCAGCCGCCGCGACCCTGATCATCGTCAGCGGCCTGTCCGGGTCGGGCAAGACGGTCGCGCTGAAGACCCTGGAAGACCTCGACTACTACTGCTCGGACAACCTGCCGATCAACCTGCTGCCGGACTTCGTCCGCAGCCTGCTGGCCGGCCACGATGCCGATGCCCCGCGACGGCTGGCGGTGGGCATCGACGTGCGCGGGCAGAGCGATCTGAGCCAACTCTCGCACTGGCGCGAAGAAGCCCAGGCCGCCGGCCTGGACGCGCAGTTGCTGTTCTTCGATGCCACCGACGAGACCCTGCTCAAGCGCTACGCCGACACCCGCCGCCGGCACCCGCTGAGCCAGCTGGGCCTGTCGCTGCCGGAAGCCATCGCGCGCGAGCGCGAACTGACCGCGCCGCTGCGCCGCGCCGCCGATGCGGTGATCGACACGACCAGCCTCAACGTGCACCAGTTGCGCCGCAAGGTGGTGACCGAGTTCGCCCTCACCCATGGCAACAAGCTGTCGCTGCTGTTCGAATCCTTCGCCTACAAGCGCGGCGTGCCGGCCGAGGCCGACTTCGTGTTCGACGTGCGGGTGCTGCCCAACCCGCATTGGGACCCGGCGCTGCGCTCGATGACCGGCCGCGACGCCGGCGTGCGCGAGCACCTGGACGCGCAGCCGGACGTCCAACGCTATGCCGCCCAGCTGGTCGACTTCCTGGACACCTGGCTGCCGCGGCTGGGCAATGACACCCGCAGCTACGTGACCGTGGCCTTCGGCTGCACCGGCGGCAAGCACCGCTCGGTGTACATGGCCGAGCGCATGGCCCGGCACGCCCGCGACCAGGGCTGGGCCGAGGTGGCCACCTTCCATCGCGAACAGGACTGATCGCACGGCGGTCGCCGGCATCCTCCGGCCGTCACCCGGGTAACGACCGGGGGCTCCCGGGCCAGACCCTGCGGCTCCCCCTACCCCCAATTCATGTTGACCTGTTAACGTTCGAAGATGACCTGTGGCATTCTCCTCGTAACTCATCCTGGCGTTGGCACCTCCCTGCTGGAGGTGGCGACCCGGTTGCTGCGGCACCTGCCGCTGAAGACCGACGCTTTCGAAGTACCGTTCGACGCAGACCTGGACGTCCTGCTACCGCTCGCCTCGGCCGCCTTGCGCCGGGTGGACAGTGGCCAGGGCGTGCTGATCCTGACCGACCTGTACGGCGCCAGCCCCAGCAATCTGGCCGGGCAACTGGCTCGTCTGGGCACCCCGGTTCGCCGGGTTTCGGCGCTGAGCCTGCCGATGTTGTTGCGGGTGATGAATTATCCGGAACAGGGACTGGATCAACTACCTGCCACTGCTGCGGCAGGCACTCGCAATGGAGCGATTGTCGACGATGCTTGAACGTGAACTCACCGTATCCAACCGCCTGGGGCTGCATGCCCGCGCCACTGCAAAGCTGGTGCAGGAGCTGGCCCCGTTCCGCTGCAACGTGACCATGGCCGCCAAGGGCCGCGAGATCAACGCAAAGAGCATCATGGGCGTGATGCTGCTGGCCGCCGGCCAGGGCACCCCGGTCACCGTGCGCATCGACGGCGAAGACGAAGCCGCCGCGATGGAGGCGGTGGTCGCGCTGTTCGAGCGGCGTTTCGACGAGGACAGCTGAGCATGCCGGCGCCGCCGTCGCGACCGGGTTCCGGCACACCGGCACGGACGGCGTCCGGTGCCCTGCTGCTGGCCGGCCACGGCGCCTCGCGCGGCAATGCCCTGGGCCGGGCCCGGGTGCGCCTGCCGCACGCGCTGGAAGTGGCCGAACAACGTATCCCGCCGGCCAAAATCGACGCAGAACTGGCGCGCCTGCACGTCGCGGTGGATGCCGCGCGTGCGGAAATGCACGACCTGCGCCAGCGCCTGCACGGCGCCCTGAACCAGGAAGTCGGTGAGTTCCTCGACCTGCATGCGCTGCTGCTGGACGACCCCGAGCTGCTGTTCGGGCTGGACGAGCTGATCCGCAGCGGCCCGTACAGCGCCGGCTATGCGCTGCGCGTGCAGCGCGACCGCCTGGCCAAGGTCTTCGACGGCATGGACGATGCCTACCTGAAGAGCCGCATGGACGACCTGGACCATGTGATCGGGCGCATCCATGCCTTCCTGCAGAAGCGCCCGCCGGACGTGAAAGGCATGGCCGGGGAGATCCTGGTCTGCGACAACATCGCCCCCTCCGAGCTGGCCCAGCTGCAGGCCCACGGCGTCGTCGGCATCGTCACCGCCGGTGGCAGTGCGCTCTCGCACAGCGCGATCCTGGCGCGCAGCCTGCACCTGCCGCTGATCGTCAACGTGCCCAACGTGCTGCAGAAGGTCGCCGATGGCGACGTGCTGATCATCGATGGCAGCGACGGCACGGTCACCGTCAACCCGCAGGCACCGGAACTGCGCGGCTACCGCGTGCGGTTGCGCGAGCACGCGCGCGAGCAGCGCGAACTGGGCCGCCTGCGGACCAAGCCGACGCGCACCCGCGACAACGTCGACATCGCCCTGCTGGCCAACGCCGAATCCAGCGAGGACGTCACCCAGGCGCATGCGCTGGGCGCGCATGGTCTGGGCCTGTACCGCACCGAATTCCTGTTCCTGCAGCGCAACGAACTGCCCGACGAGCAGGAGCAGTTCGAGACCTACCGCGATGCCGCCCTCGGCATGAGCGGGCGGCCGGTCACCATCCGCACCCTGGACCTGGGCGCTGACAAGGCCGACCGCACCGGGCTGACCCTGAGCAACGAAGAGAACCCGGCGCTGGGCCTGCGCGGCGTGCGCCTGTCACTGGCGCGGCCGAAGGTCGCCGACACGCAGCTGCGCGCGATCCTGCGCGCCTCGGCGTACGGCAAGCTGCGCATCCTGATCCCGATGGTCAGCACCCGCGAGGAGATCCTCGCGGTGCGCCGGCGCCTGCACAAGCAGGCCGCGCTGCTGCGCGCCGAAGGCTACGAGGTGGCCGAACACATTCCGTTCGGCGCGATGATCGAAGTGCCGGCCGCGGCGATCGCGCTGGAGAGCTTCATCGACCTGGTCGACTTCCTGTCGATCGGCACCAATGACCTCGTGCAGTACCTGCTGGCCGCGGACCGCAACAACGAGGCGGTCGGCGAACTGTACTCGCCGCTGCATCCGGCGGTGGTCCGGCTGCTGGCGCATATCCTGCGCACCGGCCAGGCCTACGACATCCCGGTGGCGGTGTGCGGGGAGATCGCGGGCGACCCGCTGATGACCCGCCTGCTGCTGGCCCTGGGCTTGACCGAGTTCAGCCTGCACCCGGGCACGTTGCTGGAAGTGCGGCGTGCGATCCGCGACAGCGACCTGTCCGTGTTGCAGGCCATGGCGCCGAAGCTGCTGCAGGCGCGCGACCGCCGCGGGATCGAACGCTGGATCGAAAAGGCCGGCATCGACCGGTAGCGCCGGTCGTTGTCCGGCAACCGCATCAACGTTCGGATCGACCGGCGCAAGCGCCGGCCAGCGGCCGGCACTACCGCTCATCCAATGCATGGGTCCACACGCGCCGCGCTGCGGCGTGCGCCGCTACCCGATTGACACACAAGCACGCGATAATGACGCGGTGACCACCGCCGATGCCGCATCCTGCCCGGGATAGCGGCCTTTTCTTTTCCGCAGGAGCTGCCCATGGCCGAAGCCGTACGCCACGACAAGACGGCACGCCAGCTGCGGCTGTTGTCCGATGCACTGGACAGCGGGCGCCTGGGTCCGGTGCGCCGCCTGGTCAATACGCTGGCGCCGGCCGAGATCGGCAACCTGCTGGAATCGCTGCCGCCGGGCAAGCGCGAGGTGGTGTGGGGCCTGGTCGACCCGGAAGACGACGGCGAGGTGCTGGTCCACGTCGGCGAGGAAGTGCGCGAAAGCCTGCTGGCCGACATGGACCCGGACGAAATCATCGCCGCGGTCGAAGACCTGGACATCGATGACCTTGCCGACCTGGTCGAAGACCTGCCGGACACGGTCATCGATGAAGTGCTCAAGTCGATGGACCGCGAGAACCGCGAGCGGCTCGAGCAGGTGCTGTCCTATCCCGAGGACAGCGCCGGCCGCCTGATGAACCCGGACGTGGTGACCGTGCGCGCCGACGTCAACGTGGACGTGGTGCTGCGCTACCTGCGCCTGCGGGGCGAGCTGCCCGACCACACCGACCACCTGTTCGTGGTCAGCCGTCGCCACCAGTACCTGGGCCGGCTGTCGCTGGCCGCGCTGGTGACCCACGAGGACAACACGCCGATCAACCGGCTGATCGACGACGAGCAGCCGGCGATCGACGTCGGCGAGAGCGCCGACGAAGTGGCCCGCCAGTTCTCCGACCATGACTGGGTCTCCGCCCCGGTGGTGGACGACAACAACATCCTGCTCGGCCGCATCACCATCGATGACGTGGTCGACATCATCCGCTCGCAGGCCGAGCACCAGGCCCTCGGCGCGGCCGGCCTGGACGAGGAAGAAGACCTGTTCTCGCCGATCAAGCGCGCCGTGCGCGGCCGCGTGGTCTGGCTGGGCATCAACCTGTGCACCGCGTTCCTGGCGGCCACGGTGATCGGCCAGTTCGAGATGACCCTGCAGAAGGTGGTCGCGCTGGCGGTGCTGATGCCGATCGTGGCCGGCGTCGGCGGCAACGCCGCGGTGCAGGTGCTGACCCTGATGGTGCGCGGCATCGCGCTGGGCCAGGTCGGCCAGAGCAACGCCCGCATCCTGCTGTGGAAGGAGTCGCGGGTGGCGCTGATCAACGGCACGTTGATCGGCACCGTGGTCGGCATCATCGCCTACCTGTGGTTCCACAGTTTCCTGCTGTCGCTGGTGATCACCCTGGCGTTGATCATCAACTTCTGCGCCGCCGCCCTGGCCGGCGTGCTGCTGCCGCTGCTGCTCAAGCGCATGAACGTGGACCCGGCCGTGGCCGGCACCGTGGTGGTCACCGCCGTCACCGACGTGATGGGGTTCTTCAGCTTCCTCGGCCTGGCCACCCTGATCCTGCTGCACTGACGGACGACCTCGACATGGCGCTGACCCTCGACAACTATTTCCTCCCCGGCTGGCGCGACCGTCGCCACACCTGCGATGCGTGCGAATGGCAGGGCACGGCGCGGCAGATGCCCATGGAGCTGCACGAAGACGAGGCGCAGTTCGACTGCCCGCAGTGCGAGAACCCGCTGCTGCTGGTGGTCCACCCCAGCCTGGCGCAGGTGCAGGCGGCCGCTGCCGAGGGCCATCCCGAGGCGATCGAGCAGATGGCGATCCTGGCCTCGGCACCGCGCCCGCACTGACGCACTGCAAGATGCCCGGCGCTGGCAGGCGGCCTAGACTGAAAACGATTCCAGTCGAGGATGGGCAATGGCACGACGACACGCGCGGTGGCTGTCATGGACGTTGGTGTTGGTGTTGGCGATGCTGAGCATGGCCGGCTGCGCGCCGTCGCGGAGCGACGTCGGCCATTTCGAGGCCCGGGCGGTCAAGCTCGACGGGCGCACCCGCTATTACCAGGTGTTCATCCCACGCGGTGCGCGTGCGGCCTCCGGCGCCCTGCCGGTGGTGCTGTTCCTGCACGGCTCCGGCGAGCGCGGCAACGACAACCGGGCCCAGACCGAGGCTGGCCTCGGCCCCTACCTGCGCCGCCATGCGGATGCCTTCCCGGCACTGGTGGTGCTGCCACAGGTGCCAGGCGATGAGGAGTGGTCGGGCGACAACAACCGTGCCGCGCTGGCCGCCCTGGATGCGACGTTGGCCGAGTTCGGCGCCGATCCGCAACGCCAGTACCTGACCGGTATGTCGATGGGCGGCTATGGCAGTTGGAACATCGCGCTGGCGTCCCCGCAGCGGTTTGCCGCCATCGTGCCGGTCTGCGGCGCCGTGCTGGCGCCACGCGCGGTGCGCCCCACGCTGTTCGTGGAGGAGGTGGCGCATGAAAGCGACCCGTACGCCGCCATCGCCGCCCGCCTGACCCAGACCCCGATCTGGATCTTCCATGGCGCGCGCGACGACGTGGTGCCACCGGCGGACGACCGCAGGCTGCAGGCCGCGTTCCAACAGGCGGGCGCGCCCGATGTGCGTTACACCGAGTACCCGGACGGCAACCACAACGCCTGGGACGCGACCTATGCCGATGCCACGATGTGGACGTGGCTGTGGGCGCAGCGCCGGCACTGACGCAACGCGCGCGAACACGCTATCGTCGGCCCTCACATCTGCTTTGCATGGAGGCCGAGGATGCGTATTCGATCGTTGTTGCTGTGGGCCGCGTTGGCCGTTCCGGGTGTCGGGTTCGCGCAGGAGGGGCCCGGCGCGAGCTACCTGACCACGACGCCGTTGCAGTCGCCCGCCGGGGAGCCGGCACTGGGCACCCAGCACCGTGCCGCGGTGAGGCAGGCCATCCAGGCCAGCCTGGCCGGCAACCATGAGGCGGCCATTCCCGTGTTGACCGAGGCGGTGCGCTACTGCGACGCGCAGCAGCAGGTGCCCGGGCGCAAGGCATTGAGCTTCCAGAGCCACCGCCAGTACGCGCTGTACATGGACGGCCCTGGCCGCGGCACGCCCACCGAATGGCTGGACATGGCCTGCGCCAACGCCTACACCCACCTGGGCTACATCGAGATCGAGCGCGGCGACATCGACGCGGCGCTGCGCTGGCTGGACAAGGCCATCGCCGTGGCGCCCTACGACGTGGAGCCGCTGTGCGAAAAAGGCGCGGCACTCACCCGTCGCAAGGACTGGCAGGGTTCCAAGGTCAGTTACGACCGCGCCCTGATGCTGGCCCGCAGCCAGCCCGAGAATCGCCACATGGAAGCCCTGGCCCTGCGCGGCGTGGGCTTCGCGCACATCGAGCTGGGCGAGCTGGAGAACGCGCGCGCGTCTTATATCGCCTCGCAGAAGCTCGACCCGGACAGCCCCACGGCCAAGCATGAGCTGGCGTATATCGAGCAGTTGCAGCAGGAACAGCGTCGGTAGTGACAGCCGACGGAGCAGACGTCGACGATGCGCCATGCGCGCCGCTCGACTGCGCGTCGGCCGTTGCGCGCTGCCTGGGCCGGCCGACGTCCTGACGCTGGTCTGCCGCACTCAGCGGCGCGGGTGCGAGGACCCGGACGCGGCGGCCACCCTGTTGGGTTGCACGGTGCTTCACGACGTCCAGCACACCTGGGTGGAATGAGTGGGCGGGATGCCACGGCGCGTTATGGCAATCGGGTAGCCACGACCACGCGGTCAGGACCCACGCGTCGCTGCGGCGGCGCGCTGACGGCATTCCGGGTCATCCGGTCGCGTCGGGCAGGTGCGCACAGATCGCAGACTCCCGCTGCGTGGGGTGCGGCGGGCCGATGGACGGGTCGTGCCGGCCGTTGGCCGGCTCCACGCGACCCGACTGCACGGGGAGCCGGCCGTTGCCCAGCACACCGCGAGCCGTCGCGGCGCCGGCTGGCGGGCGTCAGCCCAGCAACGTTTCCAGCACCGCCATGCGCACGGCCACGCCGTTGGCGACCTGGCGCAGGACCCACGACTGCGGGCCGTCGGCCACTTCGTCGGTGACTTCCACGCCGCGGTTGATCGGGCCCGGGTGCAGCACGGCGGCATCGGTGCCGGCGCGCTTGAGGCGCGCGGCGTCCAGGCCGTACTGCGCGTGGTACTGCTCGATCGAGGGCACCAGGCCTTCTTCCATGCGCTCGCGCTGCAGGCGCAGCATCATTAGCGCATCGGCGCCCTCCAGCAGGGCGTCGAAGTCCTGGCCGACGATGCAGCCCTTGAGGGTGTCATCGTCGGGCAGCAGCGACTGCGGGCCGCAGACGCGGATCTCGCCGACGCCCAGCGTACGCAGGGCATGCAGGTCGGTGCGCGCCACGCGGGAGTGCTTCACGTCGCCGACGATCAGCACCTTCATCTTCGAGAAATCACTGCCCTTGGCCTGGCGCAGGGTAAGCATGTCCAGCAGGCCCTGGGTGGGGTGTGCGCTGCGGCCGTCGCCGGCGTTGATCAACGCGGTGCCCTCACCTGCGGCGGCGGCCAGCTGGGCCACGGCGCCGTCATCGGGATGGCGCACGACGAAGCCGCGTACGCCCATCGCTTCCAGGTTCTTCAGCGTGTCGCAGGCGGTCTCGCCCTTGCGCGTGGACGAGGTCGACGCATCGAAGTTGAGCACGTCCGCCCCCAGCCGCTGGGCAGCCAGCTGGAACGAACTGCGGGTGCGCGTGGACGGTTCAAAGAACAGCGTGCAGACCGCCGAGCCCCCCAGCACGTGGCGTTTGTTGCCGACCCGCCCGACCGCCGCATCGCGGATCTGGCCGGCGCGATCCAGCAACTGCAACAGGGTGTCACGGGGCAGGCCTTCCAGGGTCAGCAGGTGGCGCAGGCGTCCATCGGAATCGAGTTGCGAGGGGGTCATGGGCAGGGTCTGGGGAGTCAGGAAACGGGGGTGGCGTCGTCGGGACAGGACAGCCAGCGCTCGATGATCACCGCGGCGGCCACGGCATCGAGGGTGGCGGCATCGCGGCGACGCTTGCGGCCTTCGGCGCGCTCGACGGCGAACCGGCGCGCCGCCTCGACCGAGCTGGAACGCTCGTCGACCAGCACCACCGGCAGTTTGAAGCGTTCCCGCAGCTGGCGGGCGAACCCCTGCGCGCGCTTGCGGTTGGGCTGGTCCTGGCCATCCAGGGTGAGCGGATCGCCGACCACCAGGCCGTCGGGCCGCCACTCTTTGATGAGGCGCTCGACCGCGAGCCAGTCCGGCCCGTTGCCATGCACGTCCACCACGGCGATGGCGCGTGCGTGGGTGCCGAACGAACTGCCGATCGCCACGCCGATCCGGCGCGAACCGACATCGAAACCAAGCACCGTGCCATCGCGGCGGATGGTCGCGGGCGTGCCTGCGGCGGGCGCTGGCGCGGCCGGTTCAGACATGGCCGCTGTAATCGGTGAGGCGGAACAGGTCCACGCCGATCCGCGAGGCGGCCCCCTGCCAGCGCTGGTCCAGCGGGGTACTGAACAGCAGGTCGGCATCGGCCGGCACGGCCAGCCAGCTGTTTTCGGCCAGCTCGTTTTCCAGCTGGCCCTCGCTCCAACCGGCACAGCCCAGGGTGACCAGCGCATTGCGCGGGCCTTCGCCACGGGCCATCGCCTCGAGGATGTCGCGCGAGGTGGTCAGGTACACGCCTTCGCCCACCGCGAGGCTGGAATCCCAGTCGCGCGCGTCGTCATGGATGACAAAGCCGCGCTCGGGGTGCACCGGACCGCCGTTGAGCACCACCTGGCCGCGCAGCGCGGGGTCGTCGGTGACGATCTCCATCTGCGCGAGGACGTCACCCAGCGTGTATTCGGACGGCTGGTTGACCAGCACGCCCATCGCACCGTTGTCGTCGTGCTGGCAGATCAGCGCCACGCTGCGCGCGAACGTCGGATCGGTCAGCGACGGCAACGCGACCAGCAGGTGATGGGCGAGAGAGGTGGAAAGCTCGGACATGGGTCCCATTCTAACCGCTGCGCCCGGGACACGGGCGTGAGCGCTCGGCTAGCATGCGTGCTTTCCCGGAAGGATCCGCCCACATGCATGCCAGTCCGGCACTCCCCACCACCACGCGCAGTGCGATCGTGCTGATCGCCCTGCTGCAGGGCCTGATGCTGTATGCCGCGGACACGGCGACGGGCAGCTGGCCGTTCGACGATATCGGCAACCGGGTGCGCTGGTATAGCTGGGTGCTGACCGTGCCCACCGCCATCGCGCTGACCCTGGTGGAACTGCGCGATCGCCGCCTGTGGCTGCATGCCGCGCTGGCCTCCGTACTGGTGCTGGGCCTGGCCAGCTGGATCGGCTGGAACGTCGGCGGCGACGCGCCGGGCCTGGACCACGACGGGCTGTTGATGCCGTTCTCGATCAGCATGGCCATCGCCGCGTTCGTCAGCCTGCCGTGGTGGCAGTTCCGCCTGCAGGAAGGGCACTGGCACGCCCCGTACGCGGCCCTGTTCGAACGGGCGTGGCAGAACGGGCTGACCCTGGCATTGGCCGTGGCCTTCACCTGCCTGACCTGGCTGCTGCTGTGGCTGTGGGCGGAGCTGTTCGTGCTGGTGGAAATCCACTTCTTCCGCTCCCTGTTCCGCGAGGACGCATTCATCGCGTTGGCCACCGGCAGCCTGATGGGCTTCGGCGTGCTGATCGGGCGTACCCAGCACCGCGCCATCCAGATGATCCGGTCGGTAGTGTTCGCGGTCGGGCGCGGCTTGCTGCCGCTGCTGGCGTTGATTGCGGTGACCTTCGTACTGAGCCTGCCGTTCACCGGCCTGGAGCCGCTGTGGCGGACCCGCTCGGCCGCCGGCCTGCTGCTGACGCTGTCGCTGCTGCTGGTGGTGTTCGTCAACGCGGTCTACCAGCACGACAACGCGAGCCCGCCGTACCCGGCCTGGCTGCGTCGTTTCATCGGTGCCAGCCTGCTCGCGCTGCCGGTCTACGCGGGCCTGGCGCTGTACGCGATGGGCCTGCGCATCGGCCAATACGGCTGGACGCTGGACCGCACCTGGGCCCTGCTGGTGGCGCTGCTGGTGACCGGGTACGCAGTGGGTTATGCGCTGGCCGTGCTGCGCCCACGTGACCACTGGCTGCAGCGCATCGAGCCGGTCAACCGCTGGATGTGCCTGTGCGTGCTGGGCGTTGCCCTGCTGGCCAATTCACCGCTGCTCGACCCGATCCGGCTGAGCGTGAACAGCCAGGTCGCACGCCTCCAGGCAGGTGCGCCGGCCATCGACGTGATGGATGCGGAAACCCTGCGCTTCGGCCTCGGCCGACGTGGCGCACGTGCGTTGGAGGCGCTCCAGCACGACCCCGCCTTCAGCCAGGACGCCCGTGCCCGCAGCATCATCGCGGCCGCATTGGCCAAGCAGTCGCGCTATTTCTGCGACCAGGATTACAAACAGCGACTCACCATCACCGACCCGGTGGTGTTGCAGCAGCACATCACGCTCGCCAAGGACACGCCCACGCCGGATCCGGACTGGTGGCGCGCGCTGCTGGCGCGGCAGGTGGACGTGGGCAGGTGCCTGCGGTTGGACACGGCGTGCGCGGCACTGCGCCGCGACCTCGACGCCGATGGCGTCGACGAGATGCTGCTGTGCGAGTTGCAGAGCTACCTGGGCCCGCGCTGCAAGGTGCATGCACGCCAGGGAGCGGCGTGGAGCGATGCCGGCCAGGTGGAGTTCCCGGTCCAGGGCAAGCACACCGCAGCGCGCGCCAACCAGAGCGTGCGGGACGGCGTGCTGGAGGTGAGCCCGCCGCGCTGGGGCCGCCTCTCGCTCGACGGTGGCCCGCAGCAGAGCCTCAACGAATCGGTCCCCAAGGAACCCCGCCCATGAGTGGTTACTGCCTCATCGCCCCCGGCCATCCGGTCCACGGCCATTACCACGAGCACGAATACGGCTTTCCACAGCGCGAGGAGCGCGTACTGTTCGAGCGACTGCTGCTGGAGATCAACCAGGCCGGGCTCAGCTGGGAAACCATCCTGAAGAAGCGCGAGGGCTTCCGCGCGGCCTACTCGGGCTTCGATGTGGATGCGGTCGCCGCCTACGGCGAACGCGACATCGAACGCCTGCTGGGCGACGCGCGGATCATCCGCAACCGGCTCAAGGTGCACGCGGCGGTCCACAACGCGCAGGTGATCCAGCAGTTGCGGGCCGGCCATGGCAGTTTCGCGGCGTGGCTGGATGCACACCACCCGCAGGACAAGGCGGCATGGGTGAAACTGTTCAAGAAGACGTTCCGCTTCACCGGCGGCGAGATCACCGGCGAGTTCCTGATGAGCCTGGGTTACCTGCCCGGCGCGCACAGCCCGGACTGCCCGGTGTATGCGCGCCTGCAGACGCTGGGCGCCATCCCGGGCCGGTAACCGGCCGGTCAGACGCCCATGTAGCGGCCCGGGCGGTGGTTGAACATCAGCACCAGGCTGAGCACCACCGCACCGATCGCCGAGTACATCACCTGCGACGGGGACAACACGAAGAACGCCACGCACATCAGCAGGGTATCGAAGGACATCTGCACCTTGCCGGCACTCCAGCCGCGGGTGCGCTGCAGGTACACCGCCAGGATGCCGATGCCCCCCAGGCTGGCGCGGTGGCGGATGTAGAACAGGATGCCCAGCCCGGCAAGCGCGCCGCCCACCAGCGCCGAGTACAGCGGCGCGATGTGGGCAAAGTCGGCCCAGCGCGGCAGCAGGTCGGTGAGCACGCCGCAGGCGGTGACCGCCGCGAAGGTCTTCAGGGTGAACTCCCAGCCCATCCGGCGCACCGCTACCCAGTAGAACGGCAGGTTGACCAGCACGAACACCAGCCCGAAGTTCCAGCCGAACGCGTAATGGGCCAGGAAGGCCAGCCCGGCCATGCCGCCGATCATCAGCCCGCCCTTGGCGAAGATGGCCAGCCCCAGCGAGGCCACCAGCGTGGCCAGGATCATGCCTTGCACGTCCTCGGCGACCGAATGGCGCAGGGCCTTGTCGTCGGCGACGGTACCGGCACTGTCCGGCGGCGGGGTCAGCGGACCGGCGGTGACCAGGTGGCCGTCAGCGTCGTCGCACGGCGCGGGGCCATGGGAATCAAGGGACATGGGGGTGGGGGCTGTACGTGGGGAGCGGTATTAGACACGATCAGCGTGACAGTTGCAGGTGAAATCGATTCAGAGGGCCGACCAGCAGTGCGCGGGCGCCTCGTCAGTGGGCAACGCGAGCGAGAACACGCGCTGCCCCAGCCGCTGGCGCACCACGAACACCCCCGCTTCCCAGGCCGAGCGCTTGAACCAGTCGCGCTGGTCCAGCGCGGCGGGCGCGCGCATCGGGTGGCAGGCGATCACGGTCCCGCTGCGGTCGAGCACGCGCGCCTCCCATCGCTCGCCGAAGCCCGCCCCCAGGCAGCGATAAACGCGGATCCGGCCGGCGCGGCCCGGCAGCGCCCGGCCCAGCCCCGTCATCTCGGACTCCAGCTGAAGGCCCTGGGCGCGGACGCCGGCCGCCGCCGCCCGCCACGGCTGCGGATCGGCCCCCACGCGGTCGATCAAGGCCAAGCCGTGCTGTTCGATCAGCGCCAGCACGGTGCGCTCACGCTGGGCGGGATCGGCGCGGGCGTGCGCGGCGACATCGAAGGGGTCCACGCGGACCACGCTGGCACCGGGGAAGCGCTCATAGCGCGGCTCGTCGCCGGCCGGACCGCACTGCAGGGTGAGCAGGCTTGCCCCATCGAGGACGTAATCGCGGTCCAGGGCCGCCATGAAGAGCGCGGCGACGTGGTACGCGTCGGCCCGGAACGCCAGGCCCGCCGGCTCGCGCCCGTGGCGGCTGACCGCGGGACTGGAATCCACCCGTAGTTCGTTGAGGCGCGACATCGCGGGTCGACTCCTGTCGGCGGCAAGGGCGCACAGCATGCCATCGCCGCAGGGCTTCACGCCCGGCACGGCCCGTTTCCCGGCTCAGCCCACGCGTGCCGCGGCCAGATGATGTGCCACCAGCGCATTGGCATGGCCGTGGCCCAGCCCGTGCTCGGTCTTGAGGAAGCCCACCAGTTCCATGTGCCGGGCGCCGCCCTGGGCCACCAGCAGCGCCAACCAGTGCCCGACCGGCTGGCCGTAGGTCTTCTCGATGGAGGGGAAATAGGACGCCGGGCCCTTCACTGTCGGGGTATCGCTCATGCTGGCTGCCTCGCTGGACGACCCGCCGGAATGGCCGGTCCTGCACCTATGACGCCGTGACAGGCGCGGAATCGACATCTGCCTTTCATGCCGGCTGAACGCGCTGCTGCGCAGCATGAAACGGTACCCCGTCCCGCGCCTCCCTTCCCTCACCCGGAGTCCACGACATGCCCTACCTCACCACCCCCGACAAGACCGAGATCTTCTACAAGGACTGGGGCAACGGCCAGCCGATCGTGTTCCACCATGGCTGGCCGCTCAGCGCCGACGACTGGGACACCCAGCTGCAGTTCTTCCTGCTGCAGGGGTACCGCGTAATCGCCCACGACCGCCGCGGCCACGGCCGTTCCTCGCAGACCAGCGGGGGCCATGACATGGACACCTACGTGGCCGACGTCAATGCGTTGGCCGACCACCTGGACCTGCGCGATGCGATCCATATCGGCCACTCCACCGGCGGTGGCGAGGTGGCCCATTACGTGGCCCAGGCCAAACCCGGCCGCGTGGCCAAGGCGGTGCTGGTCGGTGCGGTGCCGCCGATCATGATCAAGAGCGCGGCCAACCCGGGCGGTACGCCGAAGGAGGTCTTCGATGGGTTCCGCCAGCAACTGGCGGCCGGCCGCGCCAACTTCTACCGCGAGGTGCCGATTCCCTTCTACGGCTTCAACCGCGCCGGCGCGCCGGTCCAGCAGGGCGTGGTCGACAACTGGTGGCGGCAGGGCATGGCCGGCGCGATCAACGCGCACTACGACTGCATCAAGGCGTTCTCGGAAACCGACTTCACCGAGGACCTGAAGAAAATCGACGTGCCGGTGCTGGTGCTGCACGGCGACGACGACCAGATCGTGCCGATCGCCGACTCCGCTGAACTGTCGATCAAACTGCTGAAACACGGCACATTGAAGGTCTACAAGGGCTACCCGCATGGCATGTGCACCACGCATGCCGAGGTGATCAATGCCGACTTGCTGGCCTTCATCCGGGGCTGACCGGCCCCCGCGGCAGCGGCGCGGACGCGCCGCTGCCGTGATCGCTCAGTGCTCGCGCAGCGCTGCGAATCCTGCCCGAAGACGACGTTCACACAGCGCCGAGAACTCCGCCGCCTGTGGCGAACTGCCGGTCAGTGGCGCTGCCGCAACGAAATGATGCAGCAGGCTCCAGATCCGATGCGCGACCTGGGAGGATCGCCGAAAGACGTCCTCCACCCCCTGCAGGGGGGCGGCGATCAGATCCCGCGTGGCCAATACGCCAACGACACGCCACTGCGCGCAAGCGCCGGCAAGATACGCCAGC
The DNA here is from genome assembly GCF_024810105.1 of Stenotrophomonas sp. BIGb0135. Classification (GTDB taxonomy): domain Bacteria; phylum Pseudomonadota; class Gammaproteobacteria; order Xanthomonadales; family Xanthomonadaceae; genus Stenotrophomonas; species Stenotrophomonas maltophilia_AB. The sequence goes on along the minus strand of NZ_JANUDX010000002.1, from coordinate 43,086 downwards.
TCCTCCGTATCACGGGTATGACCCGGCATGAGGAAATACGCATCGACGTGGGTCAGTTCATGGGCCACCTGGGAAACGGCCTCGGTAGCACGATGCTCCTCGTCGGCCAACCAGCGCACTGCCAGGCGCATGGACAGCTTTCCCGGCGCGGCAACGCTCAGCCAGCGTGCATCCTGCTTCTCGCCTACGCCGACGATATCCACGTGGATCGTGCTGACGTTGCGCCCCTGGCTGTAGCCAGCCACAAAGCTCGCCGCTGCTGCGATCCGACGGCAAAGCGCTTCGGCCTGATCCGGCTCGATACGCGGATCGCGCCAACGCACGTGGATCCGGGGTACGTCCTCTCCGCATTGGACGCGTTGCTGCGACGCCCGGGACGGGAGGGATCGTCCAGGAATGAATTGCGTGGTGATGAGATACGACACGCGCCGGGTACCGCCGTAGGAAAGACCTATCGCACCTGCTTCGGAGACCTGTCGCGTCACCTCGGCCGGAAAGTAGGATCGACAGCCCGCGAGTGACAACGCAACCACGAGCATCATGCCGCGCGCGCCGAAGCATACTTGGCAGGTACGGCCGGCAATTCGAGCGACGTGGAGGACGCACTGACCCGCGCGTGCGCGCCTCCTGGTGTGTTTCACTCCCTGCACTCGGTATCGGTGGGATACCCCGGGCAATCCGGCGTTCCGTCAAAGACAACGGAGAACCGGTTGAGCTCACGCCCTTCGCAGGACGAAATGCCCGCAATAGTCTGGGTACCCGATCCGACGTTCGATCGGAAAGGAATGATCTCGTAGCGTACGGAATCGGCCCCTGCGCCATTGGCGTGCTCTCCGCCTCCGCCCGCTTCAAGCGTACACCGTGCCTTGGTGCTTGCTGGCGCGACCGAGTCGCATGACGTCGTGGACAGGCCGAGCGGTGACGACAAGGACACCGCAACACTCCGATTCATCTCCATCTCCCGTCAGCGGTCGACTCCGCCAGAACACCTTAGGGAAATGCACCGCTCGGAAACCCGACGCCGAACTCATTGTTGAATGCGGGTCGATTGAACTTTCCGGCGATACGCTGAAAGTCGATACGTTGGTGCGGGCGCGCCGTGCGTCAGCGCGCCACCAGCTTCTGTCGCGCGGCGTTGTAGCGGTCGCCGACGATGGCGATGCTGTCCAGCGCATCGCCGATCTGCTGCAGGTCGTCTGCATCGAGCTGCAGCGACACCGCGCCCAGGTTCTCCTGCAGTCGATGCAGCTTGGTGGTGCCGGGAATCGGCACGATCCACGGCTTGCGCGACAGCAGCCAGGCCAGGGCGACCTGTGCCGGCGTGGCGCCCTTGGCGGTGGCGATCGCGCTGATGCGCTCGACCAGGGCCTGGTTGGCCTGGCGCGCCTCGGCGGCAAAGCGTGGCACGCTGTTGCGGAAGTCGTCGGCGGCGAACCGCGTATCGACGTTGATCGCGCCGGTCAGGAAGCCTTTGCCGAGCGGACTGAACGGCACAAAGCCGATGCCCAGCTCCTCCAGCACCGGCAGCACGTCCTGCTCCGGCTCGCGCCACCACAGCGAATATTCGCTCTGCAGCGCCGCCACCGGCTGCACCGCATGTGCGCGACGGATGTTGTCCACGCCGGCTTCGGACAAACCGAAGTGCTTCACCTTGCCCTCGGCAATCAGGTCCCGGACGGTGCCGGCGACGTCTTCCATCGGCACGTTCGGGTCCACCCGGTGCTGGTAGAACAGATCGATGCGGTCGGTCTTCAGCCGCTGCAGGCTGGCCTCGGCCACCGCGCGGATGCGTTCGGGACGGCTGTCCAGGCCGGCATCCGAATGCCCGTCCTTGAACCCGAACTTGGTGGCGATCACCAGCTGGTCGCGGTACGGCGCCAGCGCCTGGCCAAGCAGTTCCTCGTTGCGGAACGGGCCATAGGCCTCGGCGGTGTCGAAGAAGGTGACGCCCTGCTCCACTGCCGCGTGCAGCAGCGCGGTGGCCGCGCGGGTCTCGGTGGCTGGGCCATAGCCGAAGCTCAGGCCCATGCACCCCAGGCCGAGCGCGGAAACGCGCAGGCCGCTGTTGCCAAGTTCTCGTGATTGCATGGGAGCTCTCCTGCGCCCAGCAGGCGCGCGGTGGATGGACTGCCACCATACAGACCGCCCTGACCGGGATTGGAGGCGTCCAGGCGCACTCGGTCATGAACCCTGATCATCAATTCAGCTCAGCGTGCCCTCAGGCAGGTTGATCGTCACCTCGCCCAGGATGATCACCAGCAGGAGCATCAGCAACAACCCGCCCCCTGCCAGGAGGATCAGGACGTGCCAGATCGTCAGGCGGTCCAGTCGCGTGCTGTCGATGCGTTCGTCGCGATGGTACTGGCGCAGCAGCGCGTTGACCGGCAACAAGGGGACGAAGCTCAGGAAGGCAAGCAGGGAGGCGGCGTTGTCGAGCCGGCCGGCCAGGGTGAGGACGAGGAACACGATGCCCAGCAGCGCCACTGGAAAGGCCAGTTCACGACGGCGGCCGCGTACCAGGTCGGCAAGCTGGGCAAAGCAGGAAAAGGACCATAGCGGGCAGAACAGTGCACGTGCCCACGGCCACAGGGATTCGCCCGTTTCGCGCTGGATGGCCTGCCAGTTCCGCCAGAACCAGTACATCGTGTAAAGGCCGAACGTCACCAGCGACATCGCGGCAAGCTTGAACGTGGAGGGCGCGAAGTACATCGGCTTGTCGATCGCCTGCAGCAGCGCGGCACGCTGGTCCGGCGGCAGGGGCGCGGACATCGGCTGGCCCGACGAGGGCAGCGCCTGGCCCGGCGGCTTGTAGGGGTTGTGCATGTCCATATGCGGTCTTGCCTGGAAGGGTGTGGCCCGGCGGCGGCCGGTACCGCGCCCGCGATCGGGGCGCGGCGCGACTATGCCAAAGAAGAATCCGGTGCGCCAGCGGGGTGGCATGCGCCGGCCACGGGCAGGTTCGTGGGCCTGCCGGTGGCCGCGTGGCGCGGTGGAGGCCTCAGCGGATCTCGGAGATTTCCACCCCGTCCAGGCCCTGCGACAGGGTGCGTGCATCGCCGCCCTGGGACAGCTTGATGCGCAGGCGCACTTCGTTCTGCGAGTCGGCGTAGCGCAGCGCGTCTTCGTAACTGATCTCACCGGCCTGGTACAGCTCGAACAGGCTCTGGTCGAAGGTGCGCATGCCCAGCTGCACCGACTCCTTCATCACTTCCTTGAGCTTGTGGATTTCGCCGTCGCGGATGTAATCCTGCACCAGCGGCGTGCCGAGCATGATCTCCATGGCGACCTTGCGCGACTTGCCGTCCGGCGAGGGCACCAGCTGCTGGGCGACCACGCCCTTGAGGTTGAGCGACAGATCCATCAACAACTGGTTGCGACGGTCTTCGGGGAAGAAGTTGATGATGCGGTCCATCGCCTGGTTGGCGTTGTTGGCGTGCAGCGTGCACAGCACCAGGTGGCCGGTTTCGGCAAATGCGATGGCGTGGTCCATGCCTTCGCGGGTGCGCACTTCGCCGATCATGATCACGTCCGGCGCCTGGCGCAGGGTGTTCTTCAGCGCCGCCTCCCAGCTGTCGGTGTCGATGCCCACTTCACGCTGGGTGATGATGCAGCCCTCGTGCTTGTGCACGAATTCGATCGGGTCTTCGATGGTGATGATGTGCCCGGTCGAGTTGTGGTTGCGGTAGCCGATCATCGCCGCCAGCGAGGTGGATTTACCGGTGCCGGTGGCACCCACGAACAGGATGATGCCGCGCTTGGTCATCGCCAGCGTCTTGATGATCGGCGGCAGGTTCAGCTCTTCCACGGTGGGGATGCGCGTCTCGATCCGGCGCAGCACCATGCCGACCTGGTTGCGCTGGTAGAAGCAGCTCACGCGGAAACGGCCAACGCCGGACAGGCCGATGGCGAAGTTGCACTCGTGGGTCTTTTCGAACTCTTCGCGCTGCGCCGGCGTCATCACGTTGAGCACCATGTCGCGGCTCTGCTGCGGCGTCAGCGGGGTCTGGGTGATCGGCGAGATCTTGCCGTTGACCTTGATCGCCGGCGGCATGCCGGCGGTGATGAACAGGTCCGACGCCTTCTGGTGCGCCATCAGCTTGAGGAACGAGGTGAAGTCGATGGTGGTGGTACTCATCGCGGTGTACTCCGGAAACGTAGCGGTAGGTGGAGAAAACCGGCGCCCGGCGGCCACGGTGGCCATGCCGGGCGCCCTGCCCTGCCTCGTTGCTTATTCGAAAATCCGCTTGTCCTTGGCGTACTCGCGCGCCTGGTTGCGGGTGATCAGGCTGCGCTTGACCAGGTCCTGCAGGTGCTGGTCCAGGGTCATCATGCCCATCTGCTGGCCGGTCTGGATGGCCGAATACATCTGCGCCACCTTGTCCTCGCGGATCAGGTTGCGGATGGCCGGGGTGCCAACCATGATTTCCCACGCGGCGGTACGCCCGCCACCGACCTTCTTCAACAGGGCCTGGGAGATCACCGCACGCAGCGACTCGGACAACATCGAGCGCACCATCGGTTTTTCGCCGGCGGGGAACACGTCGATGATGCGGTCGATGGTCTTGGCCGCCGAACTGGTGTGCAGCGTGCCGAACACCAGGTGGCCAGTTTCCGCGGCGGTCAGCGCCAGGCGGATGGTTTCCAGGTCGCGCAATTCGCCGACCAGGATGATGTCCGGGTCTTCACGCAGGGCCGAGCGCAGCGCTTCGTTGAAGCCGTGCGTGTCACGGTGCACTTCGCGCTGGTTGATCAGGCACTTCTGCGAGGTGTGCACGAATTCGATCGGATCCTCGACGGTGAGGATGTGGCCGTATTCGTTCTTGTTGATGTAGTCGATCATCGCCGCCAGCGTGGTCGACTTGCCCGAACCGGTCGGGCCGGTGACCAGGATCAGGCCCTGCGGCTGGTCGATCAGTTCGCGGAAGATCGGCGGCGTGTTCAGGTCTTCGAGCGTCAACACTTCCGAGGGAATGGTACGGAACACCGCACCCGCGCCACGGTTCTGGTTGAACGCGTTGACGCGGAAGCGCGCCAGCGACGGAATCTCGAACGAGAAGTCGACTTCGAGGAATTCCTCGTAATCGCGGCGCTGCTTGTCCGACATGATGTCGTAGACGAGCGCATGGACCTGCTTGTGGTCCAGGGCCGGGATATTGATGCGACGGACATCGCCGTCGACGCGGATCATCGGCGGCAGGCCTGCCGACAGATGAAGATCCGACGCTTTGTTCTTTACGGAAAACGCCAACAGTTCGGCGATATCCATGCGCTGCTACTCCCCATGACTGCTGCGACTGGAAGGTTCTTTCCCCGGGCGGCAGTATAGCGTTCCTGATCTACCGGAAAACGCCCGTGTCCGCGCTGCCCCTGCCGACGATATTGCTGAACCTGCACAACGCGGCCGCCGCCGCTGGCCGGCCAGCCCCCCGCCTGCTGGCGGTGTCCAAGACCCAGCCGGCCGACGCGGTGGCGGCATTGGCCGCCCAAGGCCAGCGCGCGTTCGGCGAGAACTACGTGCAGGAAGCGGTGGCCAAGATCGACGCACTGGCCGCGCTGGGCCTGGAGTGGCACCTGATCGGCCACCTGCAGTCGAACAAGGCCGAGCTGGCCGCGCGCCACTTCCACTGGGTGCAGAGCGTGGACCGGCCCAGGCTGGTGGCGGCGCTGGCGGCCCACCGGCCGGCCGGGCTGCCCCCGCTGGAGGTGCTGGTGCAGGTCAATATCGATGATGAAGGCAGCAAGCATGGCTGCCGCCCGGATGCGGTGCCGGCGTTGGCTGCGGCCATCGCCGCCGAACCGCGGCTGCGCCTGCGCGGCCTGATGGCGATCCCGGCGCCGTGGCCGGACGCCGAGCGGCGCGCGCGGGCCTTCGAGGCCATGCGTACCCTGTTCCAGGCGCTGGCGGCGCAGTACCCGCAGGTGGATACGTTGTCGATGGGCATGAGCGGCGACTACCCGGAAGCGATCGCCCACGGCGCGACGATGGTGCGGATCGGCACGGCCCTGTTCGGTGCGCGCCCGCGCCCGGCCTGATTTTCTTTTCCCCCGTTCCAAGGAGATCGCATGAGCGCATCCACGCTTACCTTCATCGGCGGCGGCAACATGGCCCGCAGCCTGATCGCCGGGCTGATCCGCCAGGGCACCGCGCCGGCGCACATCCACGTGGCCGAACCGGTCACTGCACTGCGCGAACAGCTGACCGCCGACTTCGGGGTGAAGACCTACGCCAGCGCCACCGAAGCTGCCGCGCAGGGCGCGGTCTGGGTGCTGGCGGTGAAGCCGCAGGTGCTGCGCGATGTATGCGCCTCGCTCACGGCATTGGCCCGCAGCCAGCAGCCGCTGGTGCTGTCGATCGCCGCCGGCATCACCAGCACCCAACTCGAGCGCTGGCTGGGCGGCAACCCGGCGGTGGTGCGGGCGATGCCCAACACGCCGGCGTTGCTGGGCGCGGGCGTGACCGGGCTGTTCGCCACCGCAGGCGTCAGTGAGGCCCAGCGCCGCCAGGCCGACGCGGTGCTGGCCAGTGCCGGGCGCACGGTATGGATCGACGATGAGGCCCGCATGGATGCGGTGACCGCGGTATCGGGCAGCGGGCCGGCCTATGTGTTCCTGCTGGCCGAGGCGATGGAAGCGGCGGCGATCGCACAGGGCCTGCCGGCCGACGCGGCGCGCACGCTGGTGGTGCAGACCCTGCTCGGTGCCAGCCGCATGCTGGACGAATCCGGCGAAGCCCCGGTCGAACTGCGCCGCCGGGTGACCTCGCCGAACGGCACCACGCAGGCCGCGATCGAATCATTCCAGGCCGACGGCTTCGAGGCCATCGTGGCGCGCGCGATCGACGCGGCAACCCGGCGCGGCCACGCGCTGTCGGCGGCGAACGACTGACGCAGGGACGCCCCCCGGATTCCCGTAGAGCCACCCCATAGGTGGCTGCGCGCGGCGCCGGATCGAAGAGCAGCCACGCATGGCGTGGCTCTACGATATGCGTCTTGTAGAGCCACCCCATGGGTGGCTGCACGCGAGGCCGGATCGACATACAGCCACGCATGGCATGGCGCCACGTGCGCATCCCGTAGAACCACCCATGGGTGGCTGCACGCGGCGCCGGATCGAAGAGCAGCCACGCATGGCGTGGCGCCACGCCGTGCATCCCGTAGAGCCACCCCATGGGTGGCTGCAAGCGAGGCCGGATCGAAGAGCAGCCACGCATGGCATGGCGCCACGCCGTGCATCCCGTAGAGCCACCCCATGGGTGGCTGCACGCGAGGCCGGATCGACATACAGCCACGCATGGCATGGCGCCACGTCGTGCATCCCGTAGAGCCACCCCATGGGTGGCTGCACCCGAGGCCGGATCGACATACAGCCACGCATGGCGTGGCTCTACGATATGCGTCCCGTAGAGCCACCCCATGGGTGGCTGCACGCGAGGCCGGATCGACATACAGCCACGCATGGCGTGGCTCTACGATGTGCATCCCGTAGAGCCACCCCATGGGTGGCTGCACGCGAGGCCGGATCGAAGAGCAGCCACGCATGGCATGGCGCCACGTCGTGCATCCCGTAGAGCCACCCCATGGGTGGCTGCGCGCGAGGCCGGATCGACATACAGCCACGCATGACAAAGCGCCACGTCGTGCATCCCGTAGAGCCACCCCATGGGTGGCTGCACGCGGCGCCGGATAGACATACAGCCACGCATGGCATGGCGCCACGTGTGCATCCCGTAGAGCCACCCCATGGGTGGCTGCGCGCGGCGCCGGATCGAAGAGCAGCCACGCATGGCGTGGCGCTACGGGGCCAGCCGGGCCAGCAGGAATTCCACGAAGCTGGACAGCTTCGGCCGCGGCCGGTGGTCCGGCAGGTACACCAGGTGAAGGGGGCGCGGCTCGGGCAGGTAGTCGGCCAATACCGGCTGCAGGCGCCCGGCGGCGATGTCCTCGGCCAGCAGCACCGCCGGCTGCAGGATCAACCCGGCCCCGGCCAGCGCGGCGCGGCGCAGGCCATCCCCGTCATTGCACAGCAACCGCGAATGCTCGGACCAGTCCTGTTCGGGATGGCCACGCAGGCGCCAGCCATGGCCGCCGCGCCAGGCAAGGTGGGTGAGGCAGTCGTGGTCGCGCAGCTCGGCCGGGTGCCGCGGCACCCCGTTGCGCTGCAGGTAGGCCGGGGCCGCGCAGATCTGCATGGCATAGGCCGGCAACGGCCGCGCCACCCACTCGGCCGAACCGAGCGCGCCCATCCGCACCACGGCGTCGAACTGCTCCTCGATCAGGTCCACGCGGCGATTGCTCAGGTCCAGTTCCACGGTCACCTGCGGGTACGCGGCCAGGTACTGCGCCACCAACGGCGCCAGCACGCAGCTGCCCCAGGTGACCGGCGCGCTGATCCGCAGCACGCCCTGCGGCTGGGCCTGCAGGCCGGCCACGCTGGCCTCGGCCTGCTGCACCTGGTCCAGCACCGCGCGGCATCCGGCCAGGTAGTGACGGCCGGCGTCGGTGAGGCTTTGGCGGCGGGTGTTCCGCTGCAGCAGGCGCACGCCCAGGTGCGCCTCCAGCTGCTGGATGTATTTGCCGACCATCACCGAGGACACCGCCAGCCGCTCGGCAGCGGCGGCGAAACTGCCCTGGTCGACCACGGCCATGAAGGCCTGCATGCAGCGCAAGGTGTCCATTGATAACCACGGGTTTGCAATCTGCAAAGCATACGCCGGTTACCTAACCGGCACGGTGCGCGCAGACTGCCCACACGTCCTTCCCTGGAGCACCCCGCATGAAGATCCTTCTCGTCGGCGCCAGCGGCACCCTCGGCCAAGCCGTCGCCGCCACGCTGGGCACCCACCATCAGTTGATCCGTGCCGGCCGCCATGGCGGTGATGCGCAGGTCGATCTCACCGACGACGCCAGCGTGCAGGGCCTGTTCGCGCGGATCGGGCCGGTGGATGCGGTGATCGCCACCACCGGCCGCCTGCATTTCGGCCCGCTGGCCGACATGAGCCCGACGCAGTTCAATCTCGGCCTGCAGGACAAACTGCTGGGCCAGGTGCGGCTTGCCCTGGTCGCCCAGCACCATCTCAACAACGGCGGGTCGATCACGCTGACCAGCGGCATCGTCGGCGCGCAGCCGATCCGCGATGGCGCCAATGCCACCGCCGTGAACGCGGCACTGGAGGGGTTCGTGCGCGGGGCGGCCTGCGAACTGCTGCCGCGCGGACTGCGCATCAACGTGGTCAGCCCGAACGTGCTGGTCGAATCGCTGGACGACTACGGCGCGTATTTCCCGGGCTTCGAGGCGGTCACCGCGCAACGCGCGTCGCTGGCTTACCAGCGCAGCGTGGAAGGCGTGCAGAGTGGGCAGGTATTCAACGTGTGGTGAGGTCCCCCGGTAGTGCCGGCCCGTTGGTCGGCAGTACCGGGCCAGCCTACCCCCACCGCTGCGCCCCATCGCCCTGGTCGCCCAACGCGTCGTCCGGATTGGTCAGGCGGCAGCGCTTGAGCGACAGGCAGCCGCAGCCAATGCAGTCGGTGAGCTGATCGCGCAACAGCAGCAGTTGGGCGATGCGCTGGTCCAGCTCGCTGCGCCACAGCGCGGACATCTTCGCCCACTCGGCCTTGGTCGGCGTCTTGTTTTCCGGCAGCGCCGCGAACGCGGTGGCCACCGCCTCCAGTGGCAACCCCACCCGCTGCGCCACGCGGATCACCGCCAGCCGGCGCAGCACGTCGCGGGCGAAGCGGCGCTGGTTGCCGGCCGTGCGCAGGCTGCGGATCAGCCCTTTGCGCTCATAGAAATGCAGCGCCGATACCGCCACGCCACTGCGCCTGGCCACCTCACCCACACTCAGTTCCTGCGCGATCACCAGCCTTGACCTCAACCATGGTTAAGGTGGCATCCTGCGCGACGCCGGGGTGCACTGCAAGCGCTCCCCTGCCCTTGCCCCTCCTGGAATCCCCGCATGTCCTCCGATGTTGCAGCCCCCACCCCGCCGGCGTCCGCTGCCGTGCCGGTGCCCTCGATCCTGTCGCCGGCCTACCGCGCCACCACGATCGGCATGGTCGCGCTGGTGGCGCTGTATGGCTTCGAGGCGCTGGCGGTGGCCGCGGCCATGCCGACCGTGGCGCAGGAGCTGGACGGACTGCGCCTGTATGCCCTGGCCTTTGGCGGCACGCTGGCCACCAGCGTGATCGGGATGACCCTGGCCGGTTACTGGAGCGACCAGCGCGGGCCGGCGCGGCCACTGTGGCTGGGGCTGGGCTGCTTCATCGGCGGGCTGCTGGTGGCCGGTTTCGCCCGGCACATGCCGGTGCTGCTGCTCGGCCGACTGCTGCAGGGACTGGGCGCGGGTGGCATGTCGGTGGCGCTGTACGTGATGGTGGGCCGCACCTTTCCCGAAGCGATGCGGCCGCGCGTGTTCGCCGCGTTTTCCGCCGGCTGGGTGGTGCCGTCGTTGATCGGGCCCAGCATCAGCGGCTGGATCGTGCAGCACCTGGGCTGGCGCTGGGTGTTCCTGATCGTGCCGCTGCTGGCGATCCCGGCCGGGCTGCTGCTGCGGCCTGCACTGCGCGATGTGCAGGCGGCGCTGGCACCGCCGGCAGGCAAGGCCAGCGTGATCGGCTGGGCGGTCGGCGCGTCGTCCGGTGCCCTGCTGCTGTACGTGGGCGGCCAGCAACGTGGCGCGCTGGCCCTGGCATTGCTGCTGCCGGCACTGGGGCTGCTGGCCGTGTGCAGCTGGAAGCTGCTGCCCGCCGGCACGTTGCGCCTGCGCCGGGGCCTGCCCAGCGTGATCGCGATGCGCGGGATCGCCGCCTCCGCGTTCTTCGGCTGCGAAGCCTTCCTGCCCCTGCTGCTGCAACGCGAGCGTGGCCTGAGCCCCTTGCTGGCCGGGGTGGCGTTGAGCCTGGGCGCGTTGGGCTGGTTCAGCGGCTCGTGGCTGCAGGGCCACCAGCAGCGCGGCTGGTCGCGCCGGCAGCTGTTGCAGGGCGGTGCGCTGCTGATGTGCGTGGGCATCTTCGCCACCTCGTCGGCGATCCAGCCCGGCACACCGCTGTGGCTGGCGCTGGCCGGCTGGAGCGTGACCGGGTTCGGCATGGGCCTGATCTACCCCGGCCTGTCGGTGCTGACACTGTCGCTGTCACCACCGGCGCAGCAGGGCGCGAACACCTCCGCGCTGCAGTTGAGCGAAGCGCTGGCCGTGGCCACCACGCTGGCCGTTTCCGGGTCGCTGTTCGCATTGTTCCTGCAGGGCAACGTGGCGCTGGGCTACCTGCTCACCTACGCGATCATGCTGGTGCTGGCGGTGGCAGGCGTGGTGGTTGCGCGGCGCATCTGAGCCCGGCCCCGCGCCACGGCAGGTCAGCGCCGCGAATCGCCGACCTCTTTCAGGTCCTCGCGCAGGATGCGGCGGATCTCCAGCACCGCCTGCGGCGTTTCCTGCACGCTGTGCCCGGAGATGATCACCTTCTCCGACACGGCCCCGTCCAGGTGCGCGCTCCAGTACGGCACCAGGCCATCGTCGGACTGCTGCAGCGGCACGTCGGGTTTGCGCTGGGCGATGATCGAGTGGTACTTCAGGCCCGGCATGATCGGCAGCGCGCCTGCGGCCTTGACGAACGGATCGCTGGCCTTGAGGTTGTCGATGCTGTTGGGGATCTGCAGCTTGGTCGGCTGCGCGGACTGCGCCTCGGCCTGCTGCAAGGTCTGGAACACGTCCTCGAACTTGCCCAGCAGGGTGATCGGCAGGCGCACCAGGCGCCCGATCAGCCGCCCTACCCGGTTGCCGGCGATGTCGGTGCCCTTGTGCGGTGCGGCAATGAAGATGGCGCGCTCGACGTTGGCGTCCGCATTGAAATGCAGCAACGGGCCCAGCTTGGCCTGCACCCGCTTCAGGCGTTCGCCCTTGAGGTCGTAGTTGGCCAGCAGGTCGTTCCAGAGCACGTCGCCGGAGGAGGTGACCAGCAGGCGGGCCAGCACGCCGCCCATGCTGTGGCCGATGAACACCCTGTCCCTGGATGCCGGCGAGGTGCCGCTGGGGTCGAAGTGCTTGAGGGTGTTGGTGAAGGCTTCGTTGATCTCGAAGCGGTTCAGCGCGATCGGCGCGTTGGTCGGGTAATAGACCTGCCAGACCTGGAAGTGCCGGCGCAGTTCCGGGTCGCCCATGATCTCGTTGGCCACGTTGACCCAGGCCTCCGGGCTGCTGCCCAGGCCGTGCAGCATGAAGATGATGCGGCGGTTCGGGTCCCAGGGCTGCATCAGGTACATGTGCGGCTCGCCGATGCCCTCGCTGAGCCCGAACAGCGTGCGCAGCGACTGCGTGGCAAAGCCGGACTGGGCCAGCCACATGCCATAGGCGGCGGTGAAATTGCCGGCCAGCGGCACCTTCTCGCCGTGCAGGTCCACGCTCTCGGTGGACTCCGGGGAGTACACGTCGAACAGCACCTGGGTGGTGTCGAGGACCTGCTGCAGGCTGTCGCCCTTGAAGCGCAGCAGCGCGGTCGCGTTGATCGCCGACATCTCGCTGTACTGCGGGATCTCGGCCTTGCTGCCGTCGGCGGCCGCCACCAGCTTGGGCGGGTCCATCACCACCACCAGCTCGGCGCCGAAGCCGTCGCGGCGGTAGGTGCTGCGCAGGCCGGCAAAGCTCAGCGACGACGCCGGGACCATCCGCGTGGGGATGCTGGACATGCGCAGTTCGCCGAAGTCCGAGGTCAGCGTCCAGCGCTCGCCTTCCACCGGCGCGTTGTAGTCCTCGCCTTCCAGCGCACTCTCGCGCGCACGCTTGAACACCACCGCGGCGGTCTGTTCGGCAGCGTAGTTGTAGTAGTCGCGGACCTGGGTCTGGCGGTCTTCGAACGCACGATCGGACGCGGTGCGGCCACTGAAGAACAGGTAGGCGTAGGCATAGCGCGCGGCCTCCAGCCAGGCGTCCAGCGCGGCATCGCTCATCGGATGCTTGTCGCGGTCCTTGGGCTTGGGGCTCAGCCCCAGGGCGGTCTTGACCCACAGTTCGGACAGTGCCGACAGGCGTTGTTCCTCGGGCAACACCGCGGTGTCTTCCAGGGTCTTCTGGCAGCTCACCACGTCCTTGGCGCACAGGTCCTCGTCCAGCCCGATCACGCTCAGGGTTTCCTGCGAGGCCGCACTCAACTTGCCGGAGGTGAGCACGTCGCCGCGCTTGTTGGCCAGGTAGTCGGTGGGTGCCACCTGCTTCATGGTCACCATCGCGCAGCCGCTGGACAGCAGCAGCGACAGGGCCACTGCCAGCAGCGGCAGCATCCGGCGCCGAACGCCGTCGGTTACAGCCATCATGGAACGCGTCCTTGCTCGACGCCGGGCAGGCCCTGGCGGATCAGTCGGGAGAAAGCGGGATCATCGCCGGCGGCGCGTGCGCGGTCGGTGATGCGGCCCCGCGCCTTGAGCGTGGCGAAATCCACGCCCGGCACCAGTACGCCAAGGTCGCGCGCGTACTCGGCGAAATAGCCGGAGACCAGCAGCCGATAGTCCAGCGGCAGGCCCGGCGCGATCTGCTTGGCCAGCGCGTAGACGATGGTGGTGCAGTTGCTGCTGAGCGTGTTGTAGAACGCCGGAGCGGCGTCGAGCTTGCGCGCCTCGCCGAGGTAGGACACGAACAGGCCCTTGAGCTGTTCCCGGGTCATGCCCTGCAGGCGGTACAGGTACACATCCTCGCCGCGCACGTTGCTGCGCACGCGGATGATGTCGGTTTCCTCGGCCGCCACCAGTGTCATCTCGAACTTGCGGAAGAAGCCGCCCAGCGCGGAGAACGATTCACCGCGTTCCTTGCGGATCTCCAGCGAGAACACCAGTTGGCGGCCGTCGGCGAAGCCGAAGGACACCAGCGTGTGCGCGATCATCGGGCCCATCCAGTACGACATCACAAGGTCGGCCGAACGCAGCTGGTCCAGGTCGTAGCTGCGCCGCACCCAGCGCACGTCGTGGTCGTCCTCGCTGCGCCAGGTGAAGTCGCGCACGTTGTCCAGCACCACGTGGCGGCCGTCGAAGCTCACCACCTTCAACCGCTGCGCCACGTCGTCGGCCCAGACCCGGTCCTGGCGCGGCGTAAGCAGCAGCCACCACACCCCGCACGCCACCAGCGCGGCCACGTACACCGCACCCGGCCAACGTCCGCCACGTGCACGCGCCACCGCCACCAGCGCGGTCAGCGCGACGCCGGCCCACGCCACGATCGCCACCCCGCGCAGCCAGCCTGGACCCGGCAACTGGTAGGCCAGCATGCCGGTGACCCACAGCGCCGCAAGCAGCATCAGCAGCGCCAGCCCCCATCGTCCTGCCTTCTTCACGCGTCGTTCCATCGTTGGTCGGGGCGCTAGTTAGCCATAACCGGCGCATCGGGAACATGTCCGCGCGTTCAGCTTGGGCACACGGCATACTCCGGGGCCCATGGCGACGAAGGTAGGAGGGTCTGATGCAGGGTCTGCATTCGATCGGCGGCGTGCCCATCCAACGGGAGCACCTGGCGCGCTGCCACTGCGGCGCGGTGGTGCTGCGCCTGCATCTGCCGGACGGGGTGCTCTCGCCCCGGCGCTGCGACTGCTCGCTGTGCCGGCGCAGGGGCGCCATCGTCGGCTCGGCCAAGCTGGCCGATCTGGAGGTCATCCAGGGCCAGGACGTGCTGCGCCTGTACCAGTTCAACACCCATGTGGCCAAGCACTGGTTCTGCGGCACCTGTGGGATCTACACCCACCACCAACGGCGCTCCTCACCGGACGAGTACGGCTACAACCTGGGCTGCCTGGATGGGATCAATCCCTATGCGCTGGGTGAGGTGCCGGTCAACGACGGGGTCAACCACCCCGCCGACCGCACGCCCCCTCAGTGACCACGCCGCCGCGGCGGCGGTGCCACCTTCTGCCACGGCGCCATCCGGGTGCGCCCGGCGCGTAACGGGCGCTTGAACAACGCGCGCCGTGGCGAGGCCTCCGCCGGCGGGGCAGGCGGGACGGCGGCAGCGGTACGCGTGGGCCAGAGTCGGTCGAGCAACCACATGGCAGGTCTCCGTGGGGGACGGGACCCTTACGCTACCGACGCCCCGGCATAGGCCAGGTGAGGCCGGCACGACAACCATGTGACGATCGCCCGGGGCCGCTACGCAACCGGTCGCGCCTTGCCCATGCGCCGCACCAGCACGAAGAACAGCGGCACCAGCACCACCGCCAGCACGGTGCCCGAGAGCATGCCGCCGATGACGCTCATGCCGATCTCGCGCCGGCTGACCGCGCCGGCGCCGGTGGCCAGCGCCAGCGGAATCACGCCGGCGATGAACGCCAACGAGGTCATCACGATCGGACGCAGGCGCAGCCGAGCGCCCTGCAGTGCCGCCTCCACCGCGCTGCTGCCGGCACGGTAGCGGGCCTCGGCGAACTCCACGATAAGGATCGCGTTCTTCGCCGACAGCCCGATCGTGGTCAACAGGCCCACCTGGAAATAGATGTCGTTGACGAAACCGGCCGCGGTGGTCGCCAGCACGGTGCCGATCACGCCCAGTGGAATCACCAGCAGTACCGCCACCGGCACCGTCCAGCTCTCGTAGAGCGCGGCCAGGCACAGGAAGATGAAGGCGATGGACGCCGCGTACAGCCACAGCGTCTGGTTGCTGGATAGCTGCTCCTGGTAGGACAGCCCGCTCCACTGCAGCTCGAACCCGGGTTGGTCGGCGATCAGCGCCTGCATGCGCTGCATCGCCTCGCCGGAACTGCGCCCTTCGGCGGCGCTGCCCTGGATCTCCATCGCCGGCAGCCCGTTGAAGCGCTGCTGCAACTGCGGCCCACGCGCCCAGTGGCTGCTGGCGAAACTGGCGAAGGACGCCATCTGTCCATTGCTGCCACGCACGTACCACTGGCCGATGTCATCGGGCACGCTGCGGTAGGGCTGGTCACCCTGCAGGTACACACGCTTGACCCGGCCGCGGTCGAGGAAGTCGTTGACGTAGGTGCCGCCCCAGGCCGCGGCCAGCGTGGCGTTGATGTCGCCCTGCGCCAGCCCCAGCGCACTGGCCTGGGCGTGGTCGATGTCCAGGTGCAGTTCGGCCTTGTCGCCGAGTCCGTTCAAGCGCACCGAACTCAGCCCGTCGTCCTGGTTGGCCGCCTGCACCACCCGCTGCTGGGCGGCCTGCAGCGCGCCGCGCCCGGCGGCGCTGGCATCCTGCAGCCACAGCTCGAAGCCGCTGGACTGGCCCAGCCCACGCACCGCCGGTGGTGCCAGCACGTTGACCTTGGCATCGGCCAGGCCACGGAAGTGCGCGTTGGCGCGCGCGATGATCGCCGCGGCGGTGTTGTCGCCGTCGCGTTCGCCCCATGGTTTGAGTGCGAGGAAGCCCTGGCCGGCGTTCTGGCCGGTGCCGGCGTTGTTGCGGCCCACCACCACGAACACCACGTCCAGGTTCTGTTTTTCGTTGTCCATGAAGTACTGGCTGATCGCCGCGCCCAGCGCTTCGGTGCGCGCCATCGGCGTGCCTTCCGGGGTGGAAAACTGGAACATCACCTGGCCCTGGTCCTCCACCGGCAGGAAGCCGGTGGGCATGCGCGCATACAGCGCCACCATGCCCACGATCACCAGCAGGTAGAACGCCATCCAGCGTTTCGGTGCGGCCACCACGCCGCCGAGCCGCCGCTGGTAGCCTTCCTGGCTGCGTTCCACGCCACGGTTGAACCCGGCGAAGAAGCGCCCCGGCGGCTTCTGCGCCGAGGACGGCTTGAGCAGCGTGGCGCACAGCGCCGGGGTCAGGGTCAGCGCGACCAGCGCCGACAGCGCCATGGCCGAGGCGATGGTGATCGAGAACTGGCGGTAGATGATGCCGGTGGAGCCCCCGAACAACGCCATCGGCAGGAACACCGCGCCCAGCACCACGGTGATGCCGACCAGCGCGCCGGTGATCTCGCCCATCGATTTTTCGGTGGCCTCGCGCGGCGGCAGGTGTTCTTCGTGGATGATGCGCTCCACGTTCTCCACCACCACGATCGCATCGTCCACCAGCAGGCCGATCGCCAGCACCATCGCAAACAGGGTGAGCGTGTTGATGGTGAAGCCGGCCACCGCCAGCACGCCGAACGTGCCCAGCAGCACCACCGGCACGGTGATGGCCGGGATCAGCGTGGCGCGCACGTTCTGCAGGAACAGGAACATCACGATCACCACCAGCACGATCGCCTCGATGAGCGTGTGGATCACGCCCTCGATGGAGACCCGCACGAACGGCGTGCTGTCGCGCGGATAGGCCACCTGCACGCCGGGCGGGAAACCAGGACGCAGCTTCTCGATCGCCGCGCGCACCGCATCGGCGGTGTCCAGTGCGTTGGCGCCGGAGGCCAGGGTCACCGAGAAGCCCGCCGCCGGGTAGCCGTTGAGATAGCTGCTGGTCTGGTAGTTCTCCGCACCGATCTCCACCCTCGCCACGTCGGACAGGTGTACCGCCGCGCCATTGGGCAGCGTGCGCAGGATGATCGCGCGGAACTGTTCGGGGGTCTGCAACCGCGATTGCGCGGTCACCGTGGCATTGAGGCTCTGGGTGGGCGCGGCCGGCAGCGCCCCCAACTCCCCGGCGGTGACCTGGGTGTTCTGCGCTTCGATGGCACTGCGCACATCCGAGGGCATCAGGTCGAAGGCACGCAGCTTGTGCGGGTCCAGCCAGATACGCATCGCATACTGCGCGCCGAACACGTTGATCTCGCCCACGCCGGGAATGCGGCTGATCGGGTCCTGCACGTTGCTGACCAGGAAATCGGACACGTCCACCCGTTCCATGCGCCGGCTGGTGTCATACAGCGACACCACCATCAGCGCGTCGCCCTGCGACTTGGCCACGGTGACGCCCTGCTGCTGCACTTCCTGCGGCAGGCGGTTGATCGCCTGGTTCACGCTGTTCTGCACCTGCACCTGGGCGATGTCCGGGTTGGCGCGCTGGTCGAAGGTGACGGTAATGCGCGACTGGCCCGAGGAAGAACTGGTCGAGGAGAAATACAGCAGGTGGTCGATGCCCTTGATCTGCTGTTCGATCACCTGGGTAACGCTGTCCTCCACCGTCTGCGCCGACGCGCCGGTGTAGTTGGCGGTGATGTTGACCTGCGGCGGGGCGATGTCCGGGTACTGCTCGACCGGCAGCTGGGTCACCGCGATCGCGCCGAGCGCCATGATGCAGATCGCCAGGACCCAGGCGAACACCGGGCGGTGGATGAAAAAGCGCGGCAGCATGTATTCAGTCCTTGCCGGCGACGGCCGCGGCCGCCGGCTTCACCCGCACCGGCATGCCATCGGCCAGCCCCTGCCTGCCGGCCACCACCAGCCGCTCGCCGGCGCTGAGGCCGTCCAGCACCAGCCACTGGTTGCCCACCGCGCGCGCGGTGCTGAACGTGCGTTGCCGCGCCTTGCCGTCCTTGTCCACCACCCAGGCCTGGGCCTCGCCCTTGGGGCTGCGGTCCACCGCCACCTGCGGCACCAGCAGTGCCTGCTGGCGGGTGCCCTGCCCGACCTGGGCGCGCACGTACATGCCGGGCAGCAGTTGCCCGTCCGGGTTCGGGAACTGCGCGCGCAAGGTGATGCTGCCGGTGTCCTGCTGCACGTCGATATCCGCGAACTCCAGCGTGCCGGGCAGCGCGTAGTCGGTGCCGTCGGACAATTGCAGCCGCACCGGTGCGGTGCTGGCCTGCACGCCGCCCGCGGCGATCGCCCGGCGCAGCGCCAGGTACTCGTTGCTGGACTGGGTGATATCCACGTTCATCGGATCCACCTGCTGGATCCGCGCCAGCGGCTCGGCCTGGCCGGAGGTAACCAGCGCGCCCGGCGTGAACAGCGCGCGGCCGATGCGGCCGGCGATCGGCGCGGTCACCGTGGCAAAGCCGAGCCGGGTGCGCGCGGTATCGCGGGCGGCCTGCGCCGCCTGCACCGCGGCGGCGGCCTGCTGGCCATTGGCCACCGCATCGTCCACGTCCTGGCGTGCGGCCAACTGGTCCTTGCCCAGTGCCTGCAGGCGCTGCGCGCGCAGGCGCGCGGCCACCGCGCTGGCCTCGGCCGTCTTCAGGTTCGCCTGCGCCTCGTTCAGGGCGGCCTGGTACAGCGCCGGCTCGATCTGGAACAGCGGCTGCCCGGCCTGCACCATCTGGCCCTGCTCGAACAGGCGCGCCACCAGCACCCCATCCACCTGCGGGCGCACGTCCGATTCCTGCGAGGCGATGCTGCGCCCCGGCAATTCCTGGTCCAGCGCCAGCGGCTGGGTCTGCAGGGTCAACACCCCCACCTCCGGCGCGGCGGGCGCGGCCTTGGGGGCGTCCTTGCCGCAGCCGGCCAGCAGGCTGGCCACGGCGACCACCAGCAATGCCGCGCGGCAGGATCGGGGCAGCCGCCGGGGACGGGCGCGGGCAGGGCGAATCGGGCGGATCATCGGGTGCGGGGTTCCAGGCGTGGGGGAGCGCTGGGGCCTGAATATAGGAGACGCGACGCGTGGAACCTGCGAAAAACGCATGAAACATTTTTCATTTGCGCTGCCCGGCCGCTGTTGCGAGGATGCGCAGGTCCCAGTATTCAAGATGGCCCATGCCGCGCGTACTCACCATCGAGGACGACCTCGTCACCGCGGAGGAAATCGCCACCGAACTGCGCAGCCACGGCTTCGAGGTGGACCTGGCCGCGGACGGCGGCACCGGGCTGGCCCTGGCGCGCGCGGGCGACTACGCGGTCATCACGTTGGACCGCATGTTGCCCGGCCTCGACGGCCTCGCCCTGGTCACCACCTTGCGTCGCGAAGGCATCACCACGCCGGTGCTGATGATCAGCGCGCTGTCGGACGTGGATGAACGCGTGCGCGGCCTGCGCGCCGGCGGCGATGACTACCTGACCAAACCGTTCGCCTCCGATGAGATGTCCGCCCGCGTGGAAGTCCTGATCCGCCGCCACGGCCAGGCCGGCGTGGTCGAGAGCGTGCTGCGGGCCGGCGACCTGGAGCTGGACCTGATGACCCGCTCGGTGCGCCGCGGCGATGAGGCGATCACGCTGCTGCCCACCGAATTCAAACTGCTGGAATTCCTGGTCCGCAACGCCGGCCAGGTAGTCACCCGCAGCATGTTGTTCCAGGAAGTGTGGGGCTACCACTTCGACCCCGGCACCAATCTCATCGACGTGCATATCGGGCGGCTGCGCAAGCGCATCGACCAGCCCGGCCGGCCGCAACCGATCCGCACCCTGCGCGGCACCGGCTATGTCCTCGACGCGCATGTCTGACCAGTGGCGCTCTTCCAGCAGCCGGCTGCTCGGGCTGTACTGCGTGCTGTTCGTGGCCTGGTCCAGCGTGCTGCTCGGCGTGATGTACTGGCGGGTGTCGGACTACCTCAACGACCTGTCCGAATCGGGCCTGCTGCAGCGCGCGCACCTGTTCGAGAAATTCGAAGGCCAGGCCCTGGACGATGCGCTGCGTGACAGCCTGCGCTACGACATCCACGGTGCCTACGCGTACGGCATCTTCAGTACCGGCGGCCAGCATCTGGCCGGCCCGTTGCTGGCCATCCCCGAAGAACTGCGCATCGACGGCCGCTCGCATCCGGTGGACGCCTGGACGCTCGTCGCGGGCCCGCGCGAGGAGCCCGGCCGCGCGCTCGGGGTGGAAACCCACGATGGCCGGCTGCTGGTGTTCGTCCGCCAGAGCGGCAAGCTGAGCGCGATCAACAGCATCATCCTCGACGCGCTGCTGTGGGGCGTGTGGCTCAGCGTGATCCCCGGCCTGGCCGGCTGGCACCTTCTGCGGCGCCGGCCGCTGAAACGCATCCAGCAGATCGAGGCGGCGACCAAACGGATCATCGCCGGCGACCTGGCCCAGCGTTTGCCGGTATCGGGGCGCCCGGACGAGATCGACCGGCTCTCCAGCATCGTCAACGCCATGCTCGAACGCATCGAGCAGTTGATGACCGAGGTCAAAGGCGTGTGCGACAGCATCGCCCACGACCTGCGCACCCCGCTCACCCGGCTGCGCGCACATCTCTACCGGACCCGCGTCGCCCTTGGCGAACACGATCCGCACGCCGATCAGATCGACAAGGCGCTGCTCGAGGCCGATCTGCTGATGGCGCGCTTCACCGCGTTGCTGCGCGTGTCCGAACTGGAAAGCCATCAGCGCCGTTCGGCCTTCGTCGAGGTGGACGTGGCCGACCTGCTGCAGGAACTGCACCAGTTCTACCTGCCACTGGCCGAGGAAAAACAGCAGGTGCTGGACCTGCAGATCGCCGCGCCCCTGCCGCCGGTCAGCGGCGACCGCGAACTACTGTTCGAGGCCCTGGCCAACCTGCTGTCCAACGCGCTGCGCTTCACCCCCGAGCACGGCCGCATCCTGTTGCGCGCGGTGGAGGACGCGGGCGCTACCCGCATCGATGTCATCGACGATGGCCCCGGCATTGCGCCGCAGGACCGCGCCCTGGTCTACCAGCGCTTCTTCCGTGGCACCGACGAGACCGGACCGGGCGACGGGTTCGGCTTGGGCCTGTCGATCGTCGCCGCCATCGCCGGCCTGCACGGCTTCGGCCTGCGCACCGGCGATGCGCCCGACGGCGGCGCGTGGCTGAGCCTTCGTTGCCTCGCCGACACGCTGGCTTGACCATCATTCATCGGGTGTCGCCGCCGCAGGCATCCGCTGCCGGCCCAGCAACGCGTGGATCAGCAACGCACTGCCGGCGGTGAGCGCGGCCAAGCCCCGCAGCAGCCAGACCAGCGCGTCGCGACTGGCCTGCTGCAATACCTCCACCGGCAATCCCGGCAGCAGCACCGAGGCCTGCGCCAGCGAGCCGGTGGCCAGGTAGGCACCGGCCTTGCCCAGCGTCGCCGGCGACGCACTACTGCCCGGCGCCAACCGCTGTGCGACGAGCGTCGCCAGCAATGCCGTCACCGCTGCCAACGCGATCCCCTCGCCCGCCACCCGCACCGTGCCGAAAATGCCGGCGGCCATGCCAGCGCGCTGTACCGGCACCACGCTCACCGACAACCCGTCCATCAAGCCCCATGGCAGCGCGGTGCCGGCGCCGATCAGCAGCAGTGCCGGCCACCACTGCGTGGGGGCCACATCCAGGGCGCGTTGCGACAACAGATACAGGCCCACCGCGCACACCGCCAGACCCAGCGTACACAGCCGTGCCGCACCCAGGCGTCGCGCCCATCCCGCCGCCAGCATGGGCAACACCAGCATCGGCGCGGACAACGCCAGCATCTGCAGGCCCACCTGCAGCGGCGACTGCGCCTGCACGCCCAGCAGGTGCAGCGGCACTACCACCAGCAGCACCACGTAACCGAGGCAGGTCGCCACCGGCAGCAACTGCACGCCGAGGAAGCCGCGTTGCGCGAACAACGACAGGTCCAGCAGCGGTTGCCGCTGGCGGCGCTCGATCCGCACGAACAGGACCAGCAGCACCGCCGTGGCCAGCAACGCGCCCACCACGGCTGGCGAGCGCAGCCCATGTTCGCCCAGCAACAACAGGGCCACGGTCAGCGCCGCCAGCATCAGGCTGAAACTGATCATGCCGGCCACATCCAGGCGCACGTACTCGCCCCGGCTCTCGTCCAGATGGCGCCATGCCAGCGCCCACGCCGCCAACGCGAGCACCCCGCCCGAGGCGAACACGCTGCGCCAGCCCAGCGCCTGCAGCAGCATCCCGGCCAGCAGCGGCCCCAATGCCAGGCCGACACCAAACATCGTGCCCATCAGCGCAAACACCCGCGTCCGCGCATGCCCAGCGAAGCGCTGCGCCAGTGCCGCGCCGCCGGACGACAGCGCAGCGGCGGCCGCCACGCCCTGCGCGCCACGCGCAAGATCCAGCCCGCGCAGATCCACCGCCAGGCACACCGCCAGCGTGGCCAGTACGAAACCACCGCTGCCGCACAGAAACAGGCGACGACGCCCGAGCCGGTCCGCCAGGCCACCGGCGGCCAGCAGCAGGCTGCCAAAGCTGAGCAGGAAGGCATTGGTCACCCACGCCAGCGCAGCGGGTGACCCCTGGAAGCGGTCGCCCAATGCCGGCACCGCCACCGCACCGGCGGAAAAAGAAAGCGGCAGGGCCAGCGCCGCCAGGCAGACGGCCAGCACGCCCCAACGCGGATCGCGCCGGGACGGCTCAAGGGTAAACAGGCACATGGGATCGTCCAACGAAGTCGAGCATTGACGATAGAGGCGCGGCTATCTGCGATAAACCGCGCCAGATGCGTTTGATTACGGACACTTCTTCCGTAATGATCCCGGCATGGACTCGATTACCGCCCTGCTCGCCTTCGTCCGTACCGCCGAGGCCGCCAGCTTCGTAGGTGCCGCCCGCAGCCTGGGCCTGTCGCCCTCCACCGTTGGCAAGCGCGTGGCCCGGCTCGAACAGGACCTGGGCGTGCGCCTGTTCCAGCGCACCACCCGGCGCGTGCGCTTGACCGACGAGGGCGAAGTGCTGCTGCAGCGGTGCAAGCGCGCGCTGGACGAACTGTCCGAAGCACGCGCCGACCTCAGCCAGCGCCAACAGTCGCCCAGCGGCTTGCTGCGGGTGGGCCTGCCGACCATCGGCTACCGCTTCCTGCTGCCACTGCTGCCGCTGTTCCGGCAACGCTACCCCGGCGTGCAACTGGAGCTGGATTTCAACGACCGGCTGGTCGACGTGGTCAGCGAAGGGCTGGACGTGGTGATCCGCAGCGGCGAGCTGGCCGACTCCAGCCTGATGGCACGCCGGCTCGGCCCGTTCCACTTCGTGCTGTGCGCAGCGCCCGTGCATCTGCATGCGCACGGTCGACCGGCCACGCTGGCGCAGCTGGCCACCCAACCTGCGGTGCGCTTCCGTTTTCCCACCACCGGCAAGCTGCAGGCCTGGTCGCTGCCCGGGCATGACGGCGACGCCGGCGCCGCGTTGGACACGGTGATGACCTGCAACAACATGGAGGCACTGCTGGCCGCGGCGATCGGCGGCATGGGCGTGGCATGGATGCCCGACTTCCTCGCCGCCGAAGCACTGGCCGACGGTCGCCTGCAGGAACTGCTGCCCGACCAACCACGCCAGCCGGGCCAGTTCTCGCTGCTGTGGCCGGGCAACCGCCAGCCAAACGCACGGTTGCGGGTATTCATCGATTTCATGGCCGAGCAGCTGTTTGCCGCCCCTGCCGCGCCAGCGCAGCGCCGCAGCCGCCGCTGACCGCTCCGGCCGCATCACGTACCATCGCCCGCATCCCCGCCAGCCCTGCGCCAGCCCCATGCAACGTGCCACCCTCAAAACCTGGTTCCTCGTCCACAAGTGGACCAGCCTGGTCTGCACCCTGTTCCTGCTGCTGTTGTGCCTGACCGGGCTGCCGCTGGTGTTCGGCGAAGAGATCGCCCACCTGGCCGAACCGCACGTGGATGCAGCGGCCAGCGATGCACCACCGCGCGACCTCGACGCGCAGGTCCGCACCGCCGTGGCGCAGTACCCCGGCAACGTGCCGCTGTTCGTCGGCTGGGACCCGGATGCGCCCACGGTATACGTCAATACCGGCGCACGCGCCGACACCCCGCCGCCGCAGATGCAGACCGCGCTGCTGCATGCGATCACCGGTGAGGTCGTGCCGGCCGCGCAGTTCAACGAAGGGGTGATGTACTTCCTGTACCGACTGCACACCGACCTGTTCCTGGGGCTGCCCGGCATGCTGTTCATGGGCGCGATGGGGCTGCTGTTCGCCGTGGCGATCATCTCCGGGCTGGTGCTGTACGGCCCCTTCATGCGCAAGCAGCCGTTCGGGACGCTGCGCACCGGGCGCAGCCGCCGGCTGGCATGGCTGGACCTGCACAACGTGCTCGGCGTGGTCACCCTCGGCTGGGCGCTGGTGGTGGGCATCACCGGCGCCATCAACACCATCGCCAAACCGCTCGAACAGGCGTGGCAGGGTCAGCAGCTGGGCGAGTTCGCCGCCCGCTACGCCGGCCAGCCGCGGCCCACCACGCTGGCGTCGCTGCAGGCCGCGGTGGAGACCGCGCGAGCCGCCGAACCGGGCATGCGCCCGGCCTTTGTCAGCTTCCCGGGGACCGGCTACAGCGGCGACCATCACTATGGCGTGTTCATGCAGGGCACTACCGCGCTGACCGAGCGCCTGTATCGCCCGGTGCTGATCGACGCGCAGACCGGCGCGCTCACCGCGCAACCGCAGTTGCCGCTCTACATGAGCGTGCTGCTGCTCAGCCAGCCGCTGCATTTCGGCGACTACGGCGCGCTGCCGCTGAAGATCCTGTGGGCACTGCTCGACCTGCTCACCATCGCCGTCCTGGTCAGCGGCCTGTACCTGTGGGTCAAGCGCGGCAGCACCGAGGCGCGCGTATCCGAGATCGAGCGTGCCGCGCAGACCGGAGCCGTCGCATGAGCGCACCCGCTCCCCGCAGCCCGTTCGTCGCGCCGGCCTGGATCGCCGCAGCGAGCGTGCTCGGCCTGGTCAGTGCCCTGGTCGGCGACGGCGTGTTCAATGTGGTGTCCTGGCTGGTGTTCGCCGGTTTGATCGGGCTGGTGCTGCGCGCGTGGGTGAAGCGCACGCGCTGAGCGGGTAACAGCCGGCGCACTGCACGCACCTGCACTGCACATGCACGTGCACATGCAGTGCATCGCGCCACCGCTAGCATCGTGGGCCTGTTTCCGCGTAGGACGTGACCATGTCGCTACTGCCAGGCCCGCGTTTCCTCAACACCGTGCTGCTCGGTGGCGGCACCGCGCAGAAATTGCGCGCCGCCGCCGCGGCGGGCTTCGCCCAGGTGGAACTGTGGCGCGAGGACGTGCAGGCTGCCTCGCCGGAGGCCGTGCGCACCGTGCTCGACACCACGGGCCTGCAGCTGACCGATCTGCAGGTCCTGCTGGATTTCGACGGCGCATCGGGCGCCCTCCGCGAGGCCAAGCGCACCGAAGCACGCGCGCTGCTCGACATGGCCGTCGCCGTCGGCGCCGGCACCGTGCTGGTGCCTGCCAGCACCGACCCGGCCTGCGAGACGCAGCAGGTGACGGCGGACCTGCGCTGGCTCTGCGCACGGGCCGCCGACCGTGGCCTGCGCATCGCATACGAAGGCATGGCGTGGAGCCACCTGCATTCCACCGTGCCGTCGGCCTGGCAACAGATCCAGGCGGTGGCCGCCGACAACCTGGACCTGGTCGTGGATGCCTTCCATCTGTTCGCCGCCGGCCGGTCGGTGGACGACCTGCAGGGCATCCCCGCCGACAGGATCGCCCTGGTGCAGCTGTCCGACGTCACCGCGCAACCGCAGCCGGGCGCAGTGAAGCAGCAGGCGCGGCATGCACGTTGCCTGCCGGGCACCGGCATCTGGCCACTAGCGACGCTGGTGCAGCGGCTTGCCAGCATCGGCTATGCCGGCCCGATCGGGCTGGAAGTATTCAATGACACGCTCAACGCGCACGATCCAGTCGGCGTGGCCGAGCAGGCGATGACGGCGTTGGAGGCCGTCCTGGATGAGCGGCGGGCATGAGCCGGAACGGGGGGGTGCCCGCTCGCGGCGTTCTACGACGACCTCAGCCACCCCGCCCCCACCCTGGGCGTGCGGGCCAGACTGCTGCGCCGTGGATCAGGCCGGCGCCACCGCCGTGTGCAGGAACTGCTGCAATGCCGGCGTGATCGGCCCGTTGCGGGTGCACAACTGCAGTGCGAAGCCGCTGTCCTCGCCCTGCAGCGGCTGGTAGACGATCTCGTCGCTGCGGAAACCCTGCATGCTGGCCGGCACGATCGCGATGCCCGCTTCCACCGCCACCAGCGACAGCACCGCATGCATGCCGTGTGCCTCCTGCACCACCCGCGGAACAACGCCGGCCACGGCGCACAGCCGCATCACCTGGGCGTGGAAGCCCTGCCCCTCGCGTGCCGGCCACAGCACGAAGGGCTCGCCCGCCAGCGCGGACAGCGCAATCGGCGCGCGCTGCGCAAGGCGGTGTGCACGCGGCAGGGCGATGGCCAGATGGTCGACATCGAACGCCTGCAGGTGCATGTCGCCGGCGTCGACCACCGGCGGAATCACCACGCCCACGTCCAGGCGCTGCTCGCGCAGCATCGTGACCTGCGCTGACGAGGTCGCTTCGATCAGCTCCAGCCGCACCTGCGGGTGGCTGCCCCGGAACGCGCGGATCACCTGCGGCAGGCGCCCGTACAACGCACTGCCCACGTACCCCAGCCGCACGCTGCCGGTGCGTCCTGTCGCGGCGTCGCGGGTCGCAGCCAGCGCGTGGTCGGCCTGCTGCAGGGTGAGCCGTGCCTCGGCCAACAGCACCGCGCCGGCAGCGGTGAGCCCCAACGTGCGGTTGCCGCGCTCGATCAATGCGCTGCCGATGTGTTCTTCCAGCTTGCGGATCGCCGCGGTCAGCGGCGGCTGTGACATGTGCAGGCGTGCGGCGGCGCGATGGAAGTGCAGTTCCTCGGCGACGGCGACGAACTGACGAAGTTGGCGGAGATCGACCATCGAAGGTGCCACGGCAAAAACCAGCGCCCAGCGTAACCGCTCCGGCTCAGCGCAGCTCGACGGCCGCCTGGGCCACGCGGGCCCACTGCGCGGCGACCTCCTCCACGCTGGCCGCCTGCACCGCGCGCAGGTCACGCGGATACGTCACGCCCTCGGCTTCCTCGCTGCGCGTGGCGTGGAACTGGCCATTGCTGGCGCGCAGGATCCAGCCGCCGTCCACGCAGGCGGCCGACACCAGGAACGCGACGCCCGGCGCCACCGCGTCCGGGTGCAGCTCATCCGGCTCACTTTCCACGCCCCACATGCGGGTCTTGGCCACCGGCGACACCGCATTGACCACGATCCCGTGTGGCGCCCCCTCGGCGGCGAGCACGTTGACGATGCCCACCGCCGCCAGCTTGGCGGCGGCATACGCGGCCAGCCCCTTCTGCACGTACTGCGGGTACAGCGCGCGATCGGAGGTGGTCAGCACGATGCGTCCGTAGCGCGCATCCTGCATCGACGTCCACGCAGCCTGCGCCAGCCACAGCGGCGCCTTCGCGGCAATCGCCATCATCGCGTCGAAGCGGTCTTCTTCCAGCGCATCGATCGGTTGGTACTCGACCCAACCGGCGTTGTGGATGATGAAGTCCAGGCGACCGAAGCGCTGCAGGACATCGGCGACCAGTGACCGGCAATGGGTGCGCGTGTCGATCGGCCCGTGCGCCGGATGCACCGCCAGGCCCTGCGCAGCCAGGTCGGCAACGACGCCCGCGATCCGCCGTGGATCGCCGCCACGGCCATCCACGCCCGCACCGACGTCGTGCATCACCACCTGCGCGCCACGTCGTGCCAGCAAGCGACTGTAAGCCAGGCCCAGGCCACCGGCAGCGCCGGTGACCAGACCGACCTGGCCGGTGAAAGAGAGGGGGTCGTGTCGATCCATGCAGGCAGCATGCAGCGCAGGCTGCGCGCCGGGCCAATACCGATGGTGTGCTGCTGCGATACGTTGCGGGTATCGCGCGCCGTCCGCCGCTACAGCGGCAACCGGTTGGCCACGAAATTGACCACGTTCCCCATCGCATCCGGGTCCACGTTGCTCAGGCCCACCAGCACATAGCCCTGTTCCGGCATCACGTAGAACACCGCGTTGGCACCGGGAGCGCCACCCTCATGCCCATACAACCGGGCATCGCCCTGTCCGCGCACCATGAAGCCATGGCCGTACCAAGCGTTGTGGTTCTGTGGCGAAGTGGCCATGGCCAGCGATGCCGGCGAGAGCAGCTTGCCCGTACGCAGCGCTTCGCCGAACTTCAGCAGGTCGTCGACCGTGCTATAGCCGCCACCGGCCGACGTGCCACGCCAGGGCAGCGATGCCTTCTCAAGCGTCCAGCGGCCATCGACGCGGGTGTAAGGCCTGGCCCGGTCGGCAACGGGCGTGGACTCCGGCGCCGAGCCGGTCGAGCGCATGCCGGCCACGCGGTAGATATGTTCATCGACATAGTCGTAGTACGACTGGCCCGAGATCGCCTCGATGACGCTGCCCAGCAGCACGAACGCGTAGTTGGAATACTGGTCGCGCTCGCCCGGCGCGAAGGCCAGGGGTTCTGCGCCGAATACCGCCCAGTAGTCCTGGAGCGTGCGCAGGCTGTCGACGTGTTCGGTCGCCTTGTCACCAAAAATGTCGCCAAGGCCGCTGGTGTGGGTCAGCATCTGCCGGAGCGTCACCGACGCGGCCACGGTCGGGTTCGGGTACGCCGGCAGATGCTTGGCGAGCGTATCGTCCAGGGACAACCTGCCGGCGTCCTGCAGCTGCAGAATGGCCACGGCAGTGAACATCTTGTTCAACGACGCCAGCCGGAACCGTGTGTTCCGGTCCACCGCCACGCGGTGCTCGCGATCGGCAAGCCCGCCGTGCCATGCCATGCGGATCTCCCCGCCCTCGGCCACCAGAAATGCGCCGCCCAGATCGTTGGAGCCCTGCAATGCCTGCAGGCGCGTGCGCGCTTCAACGAGCACATCGGTCAAGGCCATGCGTGCAGGCTGGTACTTCGCGGGCGTTTCTGCGCCCTCGAACACAAACTCGGCCGCGCCCGTGTCCGGGTTCAGGGTCGTGGTCACCCGCATCGCGCGATCATTGGTGGCAGGCAGCACCAGCACCTGCGCCTTGGCAGCGGTGGTCGCGACGACCTCCAGCACCGCCAGGCGGCCCATCTCCTCGCGGAACTCAAGATCGCCCTGCGTGTCCGGGCGCATTCCGTACTGCGCGCGGAACGCCGTCAGCGCGTCACGGTCAGCGTCATTGAACGCAGCCAGCCACGCCTTCAGGGCCTGTTCGGCGGCATCCGGCGCCAGTGGCGTTGCGGCGTGCGCATTGACCGGGAAGCACATCAATGCGAGTACAAAAAATGTCAGATGACGCATGCAATCCACCGTAGCCAGTGTGAAAGGGGGCGTGGCCGCATGGCCGACCACGGTCCGGTCGCGCCGCAGCGTCCTAGAGGCGCGCCGGCTCCACCACCACGGCCGTGCCATAGCACAGCACCTCGGTCAGCCCGGTCATGACATCGGTGGCGTCGTAACGCATGCCGATGATCGCGTTGGCGCCGAGCAGCCGCGCATGCTTGGCCATGTCGCGGTAGGTCTCTTCGCGGGCCTGCTCGCACAGCTCGGTGTAGATGGTGATGTTGCCGCCGAAGAGGGTCTGCAGGCCGCCCAGCAGGTTGCCGACGATCGAACGCGAGCGCACGGTGATGCCACGCACCACGCCCAGGCTGCGCACCACCCGGTAGCCGGGCAGTTCGAAAGCGGTGGTAACCATCGCATCGTCGAGGCGGATGGCGGTGCTGGCACGGGGACTGCTGTTGTAGGGGTCTGCCATGGGTGGCCTCGCGGTCAGTGGAGGGAAGACGCAGCGCGCGGCGCGCCGCGCCAGAGTCGCCAGGTGATGGCCAACACGCACGCCCACAGCGCGGCGCAGCCGAGAATGACGACCAGCCGGAACCCCAACTCCCCACTCTCCAGGCTCGGCCAGAACCGCCAGGTGTCCACGCACGCGACATACACCCCGGTGAGCAGCACCGGCAGGCCGACGAGGATGCCCATCACCCTCGCCCAGCCGCGGCGCCGGAAGACCAGTAGCAGCGCCATCACCGCCGCGGCCACCACCAGCAGCGGCAAGCCGACGAACACGGTCAGCATGCCGGGGAAATCGCGGGCCATCGCCGGCGGGGGGGCCAGCAGCAGGAGTGGCAGCAACCAGCACCTTCGCTTGAAACGCGTTTCCATGCCCGTCCCCGTCGCCTCCCTGTCGTGCGCCGAGCATAGCCGGTCGACGTCATTCCCGCGCAAGCCGCACCACCTGGTAGACGGCCACGTTGTGCTCGGCCAGCGCGCGCACGACCTCGGGGATCAACTGCATCGGCAGGTCCACCTCATAGCCATGCGCGCTGCAGCGCACCGCTGCCGGTTCAAACTCGAACGCAGGATGATCCTCGCTGCGCTGCACCAGGAAGGCGACGAGCGCATCACGTGCCACATGCTGCCACTCGCCCACTTCGAAGTAGACCGGGTACAGCGCATCGCTGTAATCGGCGGGCGTGCCCAGGGTGGGATCGGTTGCGTCGGGGTCCATGCGGTGCTCCTGGGGCGGTGTCAGGAAGGCGGCGGAGAGGGCCGCATGCACACGATAGCCCGGCCCTGAGCCCGGGCATCCACAAAATCGGCAATGCGCGCCCTGCACGGCCGGCACCCGCTGCTATGCGTGCGCGGCCGCCTTGCGCATGTGCTCGGCCAGCTCGCGCTCGATGGCGGCGCGGCTGACCGTGGACGGCAGGAACAAGGGAATCACGTCGCCCGCGAGGGTGGTGATCTCCAACGCCGCATCGCCCTCGACCGTCGTGAAGCGATGGCTGCCGATGGCCCCCCAGGGAATCAGCAACACGTCTTCCGCTTTGAACACGATGATGCCGTGGGGTGCATAGTCGATTCGGCGTGGGCTCAGCCAGGTCACCAGTCGCACGAACAGGGCCAGCACGGCGGAGAACACCGGCACGATCCACGACACCGTCGTCAGGTTCTCCCACCACCCGGCCGCATCCTTGCCCCAGCTGGCCATGATGAACACCACAGCGAACGCGCCGAACAACCCGAGGAACGTCGTGCGTACCGGTTTGCCCAGCGGATCGAATCGCGCCTGGTGCCGGAGCGAGACGCCCCAGGGTTCACGCCATTTCATGCGATGCCCAACATCCTGTCAGCCAAGGGCGCGAGCGGCCCGTCCGCATCGATGTTAATGCGGGCAGGAAGGCGGCAACAAGCCGGCGTGGCCGCGGGCGCGCGAGCCGTACGCACCGGGCAGCGCACCCGAACCCGCTCGGGGAACGGCAGGCAACAAAAAAGCCGACCCAAGGGCCGGCTTCTTCATGTTGCAGTGTGGTGGGCGGTGCAGGGTTCGAACCTGCGACCCTTGCCGTGTGAAGGATGGCAAATGTCCTTGCGGCGCAACGCAGTCGTCTTGAAGCCCTTGTTTTACAGTGTCATTGCGTCCCGCTGAATTTGGCCGCACACTGGGTTTTGCTGTTACCGGGCAGTTACGAGCCCATGAAGCAATCCAAGCGCCTCAATCCCAGCGTCGTGGAATCGGCCAAGAGAGAACTTTACCCAATGAAGATACAGCACGTCGATGCACTGCCCCGAAGAAATCGTTCCTCTTCGAATAGAAATCCGATGCGGTGAGTTCTCTATTGTGCGGCCATTGCTCCGGAGCTCCGAGCGCAGCTATCGAAATGGAAACTGCATCTCGCGTAAGGTCCGTTACGTCTGCCCTCACTGCGCGAACAAACTTTACCCCTCCAGCAATGGTCGCTTCGTGGTTTTCTTCGACGCCGCGCACAGCAGCATCTTCGATCCAAGCGGACACATCAGGTGCAACTGAGGTTGCGAAGCTCTGCAGAAGCTGCTACATCCTGGAAGAAGAAGTGGCCAACTTTGACTCAACGTCGTTTAACTCAGCTTCAAGTTCATCGCGCGTCACAGCCCTCTCCTCGCAACTTAGATTCGTTTCCACAGACCCTGGAAGGTCATTCGCAGTTTACGCGGCTTCGCGCTCGCGCTGGAAGCACACCTCATCAGCTGCGTGTCCGTGCTGTCAGCCACCGCCTCAATGTCTGTAACCAAGTCAGCGCGCCGATCCAGAACCTGGTGCGAGGATTGATCAAAGTTCTGCAGCGTGACCGCCTTACGAACATCAATACTGCAGCTCGCCGACGCATGTGACACGTGCCCAGCAGCCTTAAGATCCATTATTTCCTCACTGAACTTCTTAATCTTTCGAGTGAGTTCACGCGAGCTTGCCTGGTCATAAGGGCTGGTATGAAACTTAATGGCCAGCTCTTCGATAGCGCGCAACTGGTCCCTTAGAGCTGCGATTCTGGCAAGCGCAATTTTCGTCAACTCCCGGTACTCCGTCTGGTCGACCACGACCAGCCAGCCTAGGATGACAAGTCCCCAAGTGAGAACTTGAACAATGAAGGACCAAAAAGCTGCCACGCAACTTGCCTCCTGGCTCATCAGGCCTTCCTCTTCAGCGCCTCTGCATCGCGCATGTAGCCTTTGATCTCTTCCAACAAAGAGTCGTCGCTACTCTCAATCTTCAAGATTGGCTCAAGCGATGCGAGGGTGTATCCGGTACGAATTAGGCCGCCAAATACCTCTTCAAGAAACGACGACCCGTAACCGAACGCATCATCCATGAAAATCTGAACAGAACCCTTTACCAGAGCTGGGCGCAGCAGATCCTCTCGGAATGCTTCGCCATTGCTCTCGCCGTCCGCTCGATATCTTCCGACCGGGTAGCGGCTGAAATCTCGGCCCACATTAATTTTCGACATGGACATTTTGCGCACTCAAGGGAATCTCCCAAAGGACGACCGTTCCTTTGATGGAACGACCGAAATTCTGGCGCTTCGTCGACGTACCGTCATAACTCAGCAGACCACGGTTACTAAATATGGAAAGGACTCCTCCGGGAACCTCATCCACGATTCTTTTCAGGTCGGCCAACCCCTTCCCTCGACCTCGGCGATCAGTCCTGGTTCGCTCGATCTCCGTTGCAGCTTGAATCAGCCTCGCGTCATCACGTAGCGCGCCGCCGGTCAAACTTTTGACCGCGGCTCTCAGGATCTCGTCTGGGTACTTTGCAGGAAGTGACCGTGGAATTCCGATGCCCAGGTCGCAGACGCCGACGAGGAATGACTCTTCGCGCTCTCGGCAAAACAACCACCACCGCTCCTCTGGAGGTGCAGCGAGCCCGTCGTTTCTCGGCTCCTCATAGGCGTGGTTCATCGCATTCATCATTGCCTCTGTCGCCCCTCGGAAGAGCTGTTTGGCCCGCTGTCCCTGAAGCGATTCATACGCACCGATGACGGATCCTACCCTCTCCCCATCAACCTTAGATGAAGAGGCCTTGCGCCAGCTCACTACGTCGGCACGAGACGGAATGACAGAGCTCTGGTAGTTCATCAGTTGGAACATGCCCAAGTGCTGCAGCACTTGCGCGACTCGCTCACTCTTTGGCGGAACGCAGCGGAGGATCAGCGCCGGGTTAATGGCCTTGAGTCGATTGATCTCAGAAAACAGCAAGAGCGTCCCGCTGGCTATCATCAACTCGGTCGAGCGGAAGCAAAGGCACAGCGGCTGACCGTTCGCCACTCCTCGACGAATTTTCTGAAGCACATCGACAAGCTGGTCATGGAAATCACCTTCGAGACCGACGTACTTCGGCATCTCGACCAGACACTCGCCAGGAAGAGGCAGTGTCTTTGCGGCCTCCCGCAAGGCTTCTCGACGAGTTCGAACCGCCCGTCGCAGAAGAGCGCGTTCCCGATTGTGCATCCATCTTAGAAACGCCTGCTGATCGCGTAACCGCTTCATCCTAGCCATCCATGTAGGCAGCGAACCAAACGCTCACGTACGAAAAAGCCGACCATCCGGCCGGCTTCGTCTCTACTCATGGTCACTTGCTCAGCTCTTGCAACGAAGCGGATACAGATCTGAGAACTTGCGACTCATCTCGAAGCCACCCCTCACAACCTCGTCCCAGCGCGATGCAGTTACTGTGCAGTTACCCTTTTGCTGTCATTAGCGAAGCTGATGCTAAGCTCATGATTTTACTGGTGGGCGGTGCAGGGTTCGAACCTGCGACCCTTGCCGTGTGAAGGCAATGCTCTACCGCTGAGCTAACCGCCCGATGCTGCTGAGCCGCTCATTATAGGGCGGCAAATTTCGACGTCAACGGTTTTCCGTAAATTTCTTCACATCGTATGCGTGGGCTTGTCCGCGCTCAGGATGCCGGCCAGCAGCGTCTCGATCTTGTTGCGCACGTTCTCGCCTTCCGCGCCTTCCGCCAGCTGTACGCCGATGCCTGCCGCACGGTTGCCCTGCGCCCCGGCCGGGGTCACCCAGATCACCTTGCCGGCCACCGGCAGGCGCTCGCTGGAGTCCGGCAGGGTCAGCAGCAGGAACACCTCGTCGCCCAGGAAGTAACGCTTGGGCGTGGGTACGAAGACCCCGCCGTTCTTCACGAACGGCATGTACGCGCTGTACAGCGCGGCCTTGTCCTTGACCGCCAGCGACAGGATGCCCTGGCGGGCGTTGGTGGCACTCATGCTCTATTCCCCTTTGCTTGCCGCTCGTTGACCTTGTTCCAGGCCAACAACAATTCCACCACCGCAAGGTCGGCGCGCACGGTGGTGCGCAGCAGATCGCGGGTACGGTTGGCGGCGTCGAACCACGCCGCCAGCTTGTTCAATCGATCCGGATCGGTCAAGCCACCGCCGGTGGCCTGGGCCAGCGCCAGGTCGGCGGCGTGGCGCAGGCGCAGCGCGGTGTTGTCATCGCCGGCCCAGCGCTGGGCCAGCTCCACCGCACCGGCGCGCCCGGCGACCAGCGCCTCCAGGTCGGTGGCCACCTGCCTGCGCAGGGCCAGGCCATCCTCGCGCAGCCACTCGTCGGCCAGCCCCGGGTGGCCGCGGGCGGCGTCCAGCGCCTCGCGCGCAGCGGCTTCGGCGTGGCCCTGGGCCTGCAGCCAGGCCAGCGCTTCCTCGCGCGGCGGCAGCTTGAATTCCAGGCGCTGGCAGCGGCTGCGCACGGTCGCCGGCAGGCGCGCCGGGTCGCTGCTGATCAGCCACAGGTAACGCCCCGGCTGCGGCTCTTCGAGGGTCTTGAGCAGCGCGTTGCAGGCGGCGCGGTTGATCGCATCGGCCGGGTCGACGATCACCACCTGGGCGATGCCGTATTGCGGGGTCAGCGAGAGCTTCTGCGAGATCTCGCGGACCTGCTCGATCACGATCTCGGTGCGCAGCTTGTCGCCGGACTTGTTGGGGATGAACGAGATCAGCTGCAGGTCCGGATGGGTCCCGGCCGCGATCAGCTGCGCACTGCGCTGCGCCGCGGCCGGCTCGCCCCGGCACAGAATGTGCTGGGCCATGCGCAGCGCCACCGCGCGCTTGCCCAGCCCGGCCGGGCCGCAGATCAGCAGGCCGTGGCCCAGCCGTCCGGCATCCAGCGCCGCAACGGTCTGGTCGTAGGCGCGCTGCTGCCAGGGGGAAAAGGTCTCGCTCATCTCAGCTCTCCTGTGCCAGCCAGGCGTCCACCGCCGCCACCACCGCCGTGGCGACGCCCGCCTGGTCCTGGCTGGCGTCGATGAGACGGAAGCGGCCGGGGTCTTCGCCAACGCGCTGGCGGAACACCGCGCGTACCCGCTGGAAGAAATCGTCCTGCTCGCTCTCGATGCGGTCCGGCCACATATCGCGGCCGTTGGCGCGGGCCCGGCCCACGGCCACGTCCACGTCCAGCAGCAGGGTCAGGCCCGGCAGCAGGCCCACGGCGCGGCGCTCCAGGTCGGCGATCCACGCCGGGTCCAGGCCGCGTCCACCGCCCTGGTAGGCATAGCTGGAATCGGTGAAGCGGTCGCTGATGACGTACGCCCCGCGGCGCAGCGCCGGCTGGATGACCTGGCGCACGTGCTGGGCGCGCGCGGCAAACACCAGCAGCAGCTCGGCCTCCGCCGACAGCGGCTCGGCGGCAATCTCCGCATCCGGCTTGAGCACCAGCGCGCGGATGCGCTCGGCCAGCGGCGTGCCGCCCGGCTCGCGGGTCAACACCACGTCATTGCCGCGCGCACGCAGCGCATCGCGCAGCGCGTTGATTGCCGTGGTCTTGCCCGCGCCCTCGCCGCCTTCCAGGCTGACAAAACGCGGGTGGCGCAGCAACGATGCGGTCATTGCGGTGCCGCCTGGCTGCGCTGCTGGCGCAGCTGCTGCAGGTAGCGCGCCACCGCGGCGTTGTGCTCGGTGTAATTGGCCGAAAACACGTGCGCGCCACTGCCATCGCCTACCGCCACGAAGTACAGCGCATCGCCGCCGGCCGGCTGCGCGGCGGCGTGCAGCGCGTCGCGGCCGGGCATGGCGATCGGGGTCGGGGTCAGGCCGGCGCGGGTGTAGGTGTTGTAGGGCGTATCGGTGGTGAGGTCGCGCTTGCGGATGTTGCCGTCGTAGCTGCTGCCGATGCCGTAGATCACGGTCGGGTCGGTCTGCAGGCGCATGCCGATGTTCAACCGGCGTACGAACACGCCGGCAATCTGCGGGCGCTCGCTGGGCAACGCGGTTTCCTTCTCGATGATCGAGGCCAACGTCAGCAGTTCATACGGCGAATTCAACGGCAGGTTGTCGGCGCGGCTGTCCCAGGCCGCGGCCAGTTCCTTTTCCATCGCCGCGTGCGCGCGCTTGAGCACGTCCACGTCGCTGTCGCCACGCTGGTAGACATAGGTCTCGGGCAGGAAACGGCCTTCGGGATGCTCGCCGGGGAAACCGATCGCCTTCATCAGCGCGGCGTCGTCCAGGGCGTCGGTGGTGTGCACCAGCGGCTCGGCACGCTTGAGCGCGGCGCGCAGCTGGCGGATGTTCCAGCCCTCCACGATGGTCACGCGGTGCTGCAGCACCCGGCCCTGGCGCATGCGCAGCAGCAGCTCGCGCGGGGTCAGGCGGGCATCCAGCGCGTACTCGCCCACCTTGAGCTTGCCGGCGGCATCCAGCTGGCGCGCCAGCAGCTGCCACTGGGTGTCGCTGCCCTCGTCCACGCCGGCGGCGCGCAGCTTGCCGAGCACCGTGTTCAGGCCATCGCCGGGGGCGATCACCATGCTGGGCTGGTCCGGGGTCAACGGCGCATCGGCGAACCCGCTCTGGCTGTGCCAGAACCACGCCCCTGCCGCAGCCAGCAGCAATGCCCCCAACAGCAGCACCGCCAGCACGGCCAGACATCCCCGTTTCGCACCCGCCATGGTCACCTCGAATGGTTTTCGCCGCCGCGCAGCATACCGCGCGGCCGCTGCACGCGGCCAAACGGTTCAGTCATGCCGGCCCAGCGCACGCATCAGGCCGCGTGCCTTGGCCCGGGTTTCGTCCAGTTCCTTGTCCGCGTCCGAATCCACCACGATGCCCGCCCCGGTACGGAAGGCCGCGCTGTCGGCGACCACCTCGGCGGTGCGGATGAGGATGTTCAGGTCCAGGTCGCCATCGCGGTTCAGCCAGCCGAACGCGCCGGTATAGGCACCGCGCGCGGTCTGCTCCAGCTCGGCGATGATCTGCATGCAGCGCACCTTGGGGCAACCGGTGATGGTGCCCCCGGGGAAGGTCGCGGCGATCACCTGGCCGGGGCTGACGCCCGCGCGCAGGCGGCCGCGCACGTTGCTCACGATGTGGTGCACGTGGGCGTAGCTTTCCACTGTCATCAGCTCATCCACCTCCACGCTGCCCGGCGTGCAGATGCGGCCCAGGTCGTTGCGTTCCAGGTCGATCAGCATCACGTGTTCGGCGCGCTCCTTGGGATGGCCGACCAGCTCCTGGATGCGCGCGGCATCGTCGTCGCCGGCAAAGCGCGGGCGGGTGCCGGCGATCGGGCGGGTCTGCACGTCATCGCCATGCACCGAGACCAACCGCTCCGGCGAGGAGCTCACCACCGCCCTGCCCTGCGCCATGAACAGCCCGGCGAACGGCGCGGGGTTGGCCACCCGCAGCTGCGCGTACAGCGCCTGCGGCGCCAGCGTGGCAGCGAACTGCGCGTTCCAGCGCCGCGACAGGTTCACCTGGAACACATCGCCGGCGCGCAGGTAGTCGATCACCTTGCCGACGCCATCGGTGAAGCGCGTCGGTGCGTCCTCGCCCACCGCCACCGGCGCCTGCCAGGCCGGCAGCGGCGGCAGCGCGCTGGCTGCGTCCAGGTCGGCCAGCAGCACCGGCAGCAGCCCGGCGTGGTCGGTCTCGCACACGGCGTGGTACTGGCCGAGCACGCGGTCGTGCAGCACGGCCGCCGGGCAGCGCAGCGCCAGCGCGGACGGCAGGCCATCGGCACGCGGCGGCAGCTGCAACACGGTCTCGATCTGTCCGGCCAGTTCGTAGTCCAGCATCAGCGCCCAGCCGCCACGGAACGGCAGCTGGGTCTCTTCGCGCGGCAGGCGCAGCGCGGCCCAGTGCGCGTCCAGCACGTCCAGGAAACGCCCGGCGTGCGCGTGGCCGTCGGCATCGCGGACCACGCCATCGGCGTGCAGCGCCAGCGCCTGGCCATTGCCCATCAGCAGCAGGTCCCAGCGGCCCTGGGCGGTGCCCGAGGCGGTGGACTCCATCAGCAGCGGATAACGCGCGGGATCCACCCGCTGCAGGGCGAGCAGGTCGGTGGTGGCGGGCAACGGATGGATCAGGAGCATGGCAGGACACCAGGGAGTGCGCGGGGGCCAGATACACCAAGGCCGCCATGATGGCGGCCCGGGCGCGGTTGCGGCAGCGGTGGAATCAGATGCGCTTGAACACCAGCGTGCCGTTGGTGCCGCCAAAGCCGAAGCCGTTGGACATCACCACGTCTACCTTGGCCTGGCGGGCTTCGTTGGGCACGTAGTCCAGGTCGCAGCCTTCGCCCGGCTGGTGCAGGTTGATGGTCGGCGGGATCACGTTGTCACGCAGCGCCAGCACCGAGAAGATGGCTTCCACGCCGCCGGCCGCGCCGAGCAGGTGGCCGGTCATCGACTTGGTCGAGCTGACCATCATCGTGTAGGCGTGTTCGCCGAAGGCGGTCTTCATCGCCATGGTCTCGCCGAGGTCGCCCAGCGGGGTCGAGGTGCCATGCGCGTTGAGGTAACCGACCTGGTCCGGCGTGACGCCGGCGTCCTTCAACGCCATGGTCATGCAGCGGGCAGCGCCTTCGCCGTTCTCGCTGGGCGCGGTCATGTGGTACGCATCGGAACTGGCGCCGAAGCCGGCCAGCTCGCAGTAGATCTTCGCGCCACGCGCCTTGGCGTGCTCGTATTCTTCGAGGATCAGGATGCCGGCGCCGTCGCCCAGCACGAAGCCGTCGCGGTCCTTGTCCCACGGGCGAGAGGCTTCCGCCGGTGCGTCGTTGCGGGTGGACATGGCCTTCATGGCGCAGAAGCCGCCAAGTGCGGTCGGCGAGGAGCCGCGCTCGGCACCGCCCACCACCATCACGTCCGCATCGCCGTACTGGATCATGCGCATGGCGGTGCCGATGGAATGGTTGGAGGTGGCACAGGCGGACACCGCCGAGAACGACGGGCCCTTCAAGCCGGTGATGATGCTCAACTGGCCCGGGAGCATGTTGATGATGGTCTTGGGCACGTAGAAGGGCGAGATCTTCTTGCCCTCGTGGAACTCGATGGTCTGTTCCTCGATGCCCAGCAGGCCGCCGATGCCGGCGCCGACGATGGCACCCACGCGCTCGGCGTTGCCATCGGTGATCTCCAGGCCCGAATCATTCAAGGCCATGAAGGCGGCACCGAGGCCGTAATGGATGAACGGGTCCATCTTCTTGGCGTCCTTGCCCGTGACCCTGAATTTGCCGAACTGCTCGTTGTCGGCGGTGATGTCGAAGTCCTTGACCTCACCTGCGATCTTGGTGGTGAAACGGTCCAGGTAGGATTGCGAAACGTTGGTCAGCGGACCGATGCCGGAACGGCCTTCGGTGATGCCCTTCCAACTGGTGGCCATATCATTGCCCAACGGCGAGACCATGCCCATGCCGGTAACGACGACGCGACGCTTCATTGCAGATTCTCCTGACCCGGGTGTTGCGGGTATGACGCGGTGTAACGCTCAAATGCACGGGGCCGCAAGCGCGGCCCCATGGGTTTGCCGCACGCGGTGGCGGCGTAGGCCACAACCGCGCGCAAGCCGCCTGACATCAAGCCTTGACGTGGGCGTTGATGTAGTCGATCGCAGCCTGGACGGTGCTGATCTTCTCGGCTTCTTCGTCCGGGATTTCGCACTCGAACTCTTCTTCCAGCGCCATCACCAGTTCAACGGTGTCCAGCGAGTCAGCGCCCAGGTCATCGACGAACGATGCGCTGTTGGTGACTTCTTCTTCCTTGACGCCAAGCTGTTCGACGACGATTTTCTTGACGCGTTCTTCGATGGTGCTCATTGGATATCGCTCCAGATGGAGTAGTGGTTCAAAAATGACGTCATCCGAAGATGGATGACCGTGGGATAGTGTAGTGGAAACCGGCGACGCCTTGCATCGCTGCAAAACATCATTCAGATCAACCACTTGCGGCGCAATCCATGCGCCACATGCTTACGGCATGTACATGCCGCCGTTCACATGGAGGGTTTCGCCGGTGATGTAGCTGGCCGAGGGACCGGCCAGGAACGCCACCGCGTTGGCGATATCGCCCGGTTCGCCGAGGCGCTCCAGGGCGATCGACTTGACCAGGCCGGTGCGCTGCTCTTCCGGCAACGCCTTGGTCATGTCGGTGTCGATGAAGCCCGGGGCGACCACGTTGACGGTGATGCCGCGCGAGCCGATTTCCTTGGCCAGCGACTTGGAGAAGGCAATGATGCCGGCCTTGGCGGCGGCATAGTTGGCCTGGCCGGCATTGCCGGTCACGCCGATCACCGAGGCGATGTTGATGATGCGACCCTTGCGGGCCTTCATCATGCCGCGGATGACGGCCTTGGAGGTGCGGAACACGCTGGTCAGGTTGGTGTCCAGGATGGCCTGCCAGTCCTCGTCCTTCATGCGCAGCAGCAGGTTGTCGCGGGTGATGCCGGCATTGTTGACCAGGATGGTGATGGCGCCGAATTCCTTGGCGATCCCGTCCAGCACGGCGTCCAGCGCAGCGGCATCGGTGACGTTCAACGCGCGGCCATGGCCACCGACGGCCGCCAGGCGCTCGCCGATGGCGGCGGCACCGGCGTCGGTGGTGGCGGTACCGATCACGGTCGCGCCCTGCGCGGCCAGTGCATCGGCGATGGCGGCGCCGATGCCACGGCTGGCGCCGGTCACCAGTGCGAT
Source organism: Stenotrophomonas sp. BIGb0135 (assembly GCF_024810105.1). Classification (GTDB taxonomy): domain Bacteria; phylum Pseudomonadota; class Gammaproteobacteria; order Xanthomonadales; family Xanthomonadaceae; genus Stenotrophomonas; species Stenotrophomonas maltophilia_AB. The sequence goes on along the minus strand of NZ_JANUDX010000002.1, from coordinate 1,307 downwards.
TTCACCCTGAAGGGGCTTGCTCATCTGTGTTTCCTCGTACGGGACCGGCCCGCGCGCCAGGCCGGGGCCGGGCGACGCAGGACCAGTCGAAGGATCAGGCAGCCCAGGTCTCGCGGGCGGCTTCGAAATCGGCGGGCGTGGACAGTGTGCGCGCGTCCAGCGATTTGTCGATGCGCTTGATCAATCCGCTCAGTACCTTGCCCGGACCGCACTCGGCCACGCGGGTGACGCCGCGGGCGGCCAGCGCCTGCACGCAGCCGGTCCACTGGACGGGCAGGTAGAGCTGCTGGACCAGGGCCTGGCGGATGGCGTCGATGCCGTCGTGGACGCGGGCGTCCACGTTCTGCACGACCGGCAGGGCGGGGGCGCGCCAATCCAGGCCGGCCATGGTCTCGGCCAGGCGGTTGGCGGCTTCGCGCATCAGCGGGGTGTGCGAGGGCACGCTGACGGCCAGCTTGACCGCCTTGCGCACGCCCTTTTCGGCGAGCAGGGCCAGGGCGCGGTCGACGGCGGCGGCGTCGCCACCGATGACGATCTGGCCGGGTGAGTTGAAATTGGCGGGCACCACGACCTGGCTGCCGGCGGCCTGTTCGCAGACCTCCTGGACCAGGGCGTCTTCGGCGCCGAGCACGGCGGCCATGGCGCCCACGCCTGCGGGCGCGGCGTCCTGCATCAGCTGGCCACGCAGGCGCACCAGGTGGGCGCCATCGTGCAGGGTCAGCGCGCCGGCAGCGACCAGGGCGGTGTACTCGCCCAGGCTGTGCCCGGCCAGCACGGCCGGCTTGGCGCCGCCGAGGGCGTTCCAGGCGCGCCACACGCCGATGCTGGCAGCGAGCAGGGCCGGCTGGGTGTATTCGGTGCGGTTGAGCATTTCCTCGGGGCCGCCCTGGGAGAGGGCCCACAGGTCGACGCCGGCGCCATCGGACGCCTCGGTGAAGGCCTCGCGGACCTGCGGGTGCAGCTCGGCCAGTTCGGCCAGCATGCCCAGCGACTGCGAGCCTTGGCCGGGGAACACGAATGCGAGATTGGAATCGGTCACGCGGTCATCCGCCTGCAAAAATCGAACGGCGAATGATAAGGCCGAACAGCGCCCTTCGTCTGTACTGGCGCGTATGTGAGGAGGGAGTTATGGCCGCGTTCTAGCGGGAGCAAAGGCCAGAAGCGCGCCCGTACTGTCGGGGAGAGAGCTGGGGTGGGGGGGGGGGGGGGGGGGGGGGGGGGGGGCGCCGCGGCGGGGGGGGGGGGGGGGGGGGGGGGGGGGGGCGGGGGGGGGGCCACGGGCCGCGCGGCGGGGAGCAGCGCCCCGC
>NZ_JANUDX010000001.1 GCF_024810105.1 Stenotrophomonas sp. BIGb0135 | reverse complement strand
GCCCGCCCCCCCCCCCCCCCCCCCCCCCCCCCCCCCCCCCCCCCCCCCCCCCCCCCCCCCCCACCCCCCCCCCCCCCCCCCCCCCCCCCCCCCCCTCCCCACACACATGGCGGGTGCGCATGGGAAGGCGACGGCAATGGATTGGGGAGGGAGGGGATGGTGGAGAGCAGGGGACGGGGGAGTGCAGGGAAAGGAGGACAGAGGGGAAGGCAGGACAGAGGGGAAGGCAGGGAGGGGGAGAGGCAGGGAGGGGGAGAGGCAGGGAGGGGGAGAGGCAGGGAGGGGGAGAGGCAGGGAGGGGGAGAGGCAGGGAGGGGCAGGGGAGAGGAGGGCGGGGGAGGCTGGGTAGTGCCGAGCCATGCTCGGCAGCTCCAACCGCCAAACGTGCTGCGCGTCCGCGCGCTGAAATGAACCGCCGGCGCTCACCGTTGCGCACCGACCCACTGTCGAGGGGCGGGGCGTAGGGGAGTGCGGGACAGGTTTTGCGCCATGGATGGAGCAGAACGAGCCTGCAGGGACGGACGTGAGGCGTGCCCCGGATTTCCTTGCGCGCTGCCCCAAGCCAAAGAACGCCTAGCCCACCGCTTCCAGCGCTTCAGCTGTTCGGCTTCACCGCAAAAAGAAAGAAGCCCGTAAAGTCGACCCAAGGGAACAACGAACATCCACGGCCGATGGCGGAACACGCGCGCCGGTGCATCTGGATTGTTCAGGGGGGTACGAAACATCGCCGCTCATGTTCACTTTCACGGGGAAGTATCCATGCGTTCGTACAAGTTGCAGCCGTTGGCCCGCGCCATCCGCGGAGGCCTGATGGTGTCGGTGCTGGGCATGGTCATGCCCGCGCTGGCCCAGCAGGCCAGTTTCGATATCGCCGGGGGGCGTATCGAGGAAGCATTGCCGGAATTCGCCCGCCAGGCCGGAATCCAGATCATCAGCCCCGCCGTCGGCGATCGCGAGAACGCCGTGGCCGTCGCCGCCCTCAAGGGCCAGATGGACGCCCGCCAAGCACTGGGACAACTGCTGGCCGGGACCGGGCTCAGTGTCGCCTCCGATGATGGCCGTACCATTACACTGCGCGCCGATCGGCCCTTGCTGGCCGCCCTTGGCAGCAGCGGACTGCTGGCCACGCAAGCCGCCGCACCGGTCGCCGTGGCCGACACCCAGGCCCCGCAGCCGGCCCGCGACGCGCCGGTCACCCTCGACTCGGTCACCGTCGTTGGTACCCAGATCAAGGGTGCCAAGAGCGCGGCGTTGCTGCCGGTCGCCACCCTGCAGGCCGAACAGATCGAAGCCACCGGCGCCGTTTCCGGCGACGAGTTGTACCGCTCCATCCCGCAGATGGGCGATGTCTCCTTCAGTGGCACCAATGGCGGCAACAGCTCCAACTATGCGCGCGGCGACATCGCCTCGGTCAACCTGCGCGGGCTCGGCGTCGGCAACACCCTGCTGCTGATCAACGGCCGCCGCACCGTGGTCCACCCCACCAGCCAGGCCGATGGCAACCTCGTCCCCGTGCTGACCTACAACGCCAACACCATCCCCGTTGCCAACCTGCGCCGGGTGGAAGTGCTGCTCGACGGGGCTGCGGCGATCTACGGCACCGACGCGGTGGCCGGCGTGGTCAACAACGTCCTGCGCGACGATGTCGACGGCGGCACCATCAGCGTGCAGCGCGGCATCGGCGAGGGCACGAATCTGCGCGACCTCGGCATCAATGGCCTGGTCGGCAGGAACTCCGAGGACCTGCGCAGCAACATCACGCTGGCCTTCAACTACTACTCCACCACCGGCCTGAACTCGCTGGACCAGGACTGGACCCGCAGTGCCGACCGCGCGCCGGATTTCGTGGGCACCGCGTTCGAGGGATTGAGCGGCACCGACAACCGCAACAGCAACAGCCCGTGGGGCAACTTCACCGCGATCGGTCCGCGCGTGCGCCAGGGCACTACCTTCCTGACCACCGCTGCCGGCGCGTTCCATGTGCAGCCCGGCACCAATGAAGGCTGCAACGCCAGTCTCGGCCAGGGCCTGTGCGTGCAGTCCGGCAGCAAGGCCACCGCCGGTGCCGACCGCAACCTGCTGGACAACCAGCAGGCGCAGTTCCCGCTGTCGATCACGCCCGACGTGCGCCGGGTGAACCTGTTCCTGACCGGCAAGCATGATTTCGACAACGGCATCACCGCCTTCGGCGAAGCCGGTTGGTATCAGTCGGAGGCGCGCAGCCTGCAGTCGGGCGTCAACACCATCGCCGCGCTGCCGATGACCGTGGCCGCCAGCAACTACTGGAATCCCTTCGGTGCCACCCGCCTTCCCGATGGCAGCGTCAACCCGAACCGGCTGGCCAATCTCAACGTCGCCGCGGGCGGCATTCCGGTCAGCATCAGCAGCTACCGCTTCGAACGTCCCACCCAGATCGAGGTGAAAAACACCCAGTTGCGTGCCCTGGGCGGCCTGCGCGGTTTCCACTTCGGCTTCGACTGGGAAACGGCGGCGCTGTATTCCAGGGCCAAGGTGGTGGACACCCAGGATGCGGTCAGCATGACCCTGTTCCAGCAGGCGCTGGCGGATTCCACCTCGGCGGCCTACAACCCGTTCTGCGGTGGCTGCAACGACTACGGCAAGCTCGACCGCTTCTTCTACAAGGCCACCCGCAAGAGCGAGACCGAGCTGTATCTGTGGGACATCAAGGCCTCGCGCCCGGACCTGTTCCGGACCTGGGCCGGCGATGTCGGCATGGCCACCGGGCTGGAAGTGCGCCGGGAAACCCAGCGCGACGACCGCGATGCCCGCGTGGACGGCACCCTCACCTACACCGACAGCATCACCGGTATCGCCTATCCCAGCGACATGTACGGTGTCAGCCCGACCCCGGACACCGAAGGGTCGCGCACCGTCGCCGGCCTGTTCGCCGAGTTCTCGGTGCCGCTGGTGTCGCGTGAGATGGGCATCCCGCTGGTGCGCGCGCTGGACCTGCAGGTGGCCGGCCGCGCCGAGCACTACAGCGATTTCGGCAACGTCACCAAGCCGAAGCTGGCCCTGGGCTGGACCGTCGTCGATGGGCTCACCCTGCGCGCGTCGTGGGCCAAGGGCTTCCGTGCGCCCAACCTGGAACAGGTCAACGCCACGGTGGTGAGCCGCTCCAACACGCGCACCGATTACATCCAGTGCGAAGCGGACGTGCGCTCCGGTGCGCTGGCCTCGATCAATGCCTGCGGCACCACGTACCGCTCGTCCACCACGGCGCGGCGCTCCGGCAACCCGGACCTCAAGCCGGAAACCTCCACCAATACCAGCGCCGGCATCGTGTTCCAGCCGCAGTTCATTCCGGACGACTTCGGCCGCTTCACTTTCGCGGTGGATTACTACAAGTACGCGCAGGAAGGCATCATCGGCCTGTTCGGCGAAGGCAATGGCCTGATCCTGGACTACCTGCTGCGCCAGCAGGGCAGCAGCAATGCCAACGTGGTGCGTGCCGCGCCGACCGCCGATGACATCGCCCGCTTCGCCGGCACCGGGCTGGACCCGGCCGGCAAGGTGCTTTATGTCACCGACCAGTACGTCAACATGCAGCCGCAGACCGTGCGCGGGGTCGATTACAGCCTGGCCTGGAGTTCGCCGGAGACCGGCATCGGCCGCGTCGACATCGGCATCAACGGCACCCGCCTGATCGAGTTCTATCGCGATCGTTCGCCGGCGTTGCAGGCGCTGGAAGATGCAAAGGCCACCGGCCTGGTCGATCCGTCGATCGCCATCACCGGCGGCGGCGACCTGATCGGTGACGGTGGCAATCCCAAGTGGAAATGGAGCGGCAACCTCACCTGGCGCTACCAGAACGTCACCGTCGGCGCGAGCGCGCGCTACGCCAGCAGCTACCATGAAACCAGCCTGACCCTGGCCGATGGCACGCCGTGGACGGTGAAATCGCAGACCCTGGCCAACGCCTTCGTGAAGTACGACTTCAACAGCGAAGGGATGTTCAACGGTGTATCGCTCAAGCTGGGGGCCAACAACCTCGCCGACAAGCGACCGCCGGTGTCCGATGACAGCTACGGGTATTCCTCGGCGGTGTACCAGGCCTATCCGCGTTATTGGTATGCGAGCGTGACCAAGGCGTTCTGATCCGCGGTTCCTTCCTTACATCGCTGCCCGGTCGATGCCGGGCAGCGCAGCAGGAGTTTGAATGGGCGCAACATTGGCAGCAGAGCGGGCGTTGTGGTTGGCCGAGCATGTCCTGCCGTGCGAACGGGGGCTGCGCGACTGGCTGAGGCGGCGCATGGCGCAGGCGCAGGACGTGGATGACGTGGTGCAGGAGACCTACGCCATCCTGGCCGCGATGGCCGATGTCTCGCACGTGCGGCAGCCGCGCGCCTATGTCTACCAGGTGGCGCAATCGGTGGTGCTGCAGCAGCTGCGCCGCGCCCAGGTGGTCTCGATGGAGATGGTGGCCGAGTTCGATCGGCTGCCGATCACCGGTGAGGACGCCTCACCGGAACGGCTGGCGTCTTCGCGCCAGGAACTCAACACAGTCACCGCGTTGATCGCGCAGTTGCCGGACAAGTGCCGCCAGGCCTTCATCCTGCGCCGTGTGGAAGGGTTCTCGCAGCGCGAGATCGCCGAACGCATGCAGATCAGCGAGAACACGGTGGAAAAGCACGTATGCAAGGGTATCCGGTTGTTGATGGAGTCGATGAAACAAGGTACGGGTGAGGCAGGATCCACGGGAAAACCGGACAACACGGAGGCAGTCCATGCAAGGCGGCGCTGAGAACCGGATCGATGACGAGGCCGCGCGCTGGGTAGCGCGCGAGGACCGCGGGCCATTGCCGCCGGAAGAACTGGCCGAGCGCGACCGCTGGCTGGCGTCTGATCGCCGCCACTTCGGGGCTTACGCACGCGCCCATGCGGTGTACGCGCGCACCGGGCGTGCCCGCGCGCTGGGCAGTGCCGATCGGGTGCCGGCGGCCAGGCCCGTCGCCGGGTCGCGGCCGCGCCTGCAGTGGGCGATGGGGCTGGCTGCCTCGCTGTGCCTGTTGGTGCTGGGCGTGCACCCGCACACCGATGCCGGTGACTACTACGTCGCCGCCAAGGGCGAGATCCGCCGCGTACCGCTGGCCGACGGCTCGGCGGTGACGCTGGATTCCGGTGCGGCGGTGCGCGTGCATTACACCGACAAGCGCCGCGAGCTCAGCCTGCTGCGCGGCGAGGCCCTGTTCGACGTGGCCAAGAACCGCGCCCGTCCCTTCGTGGTGGTGGCGCGCGATACCGCAGTGACCGCGGTCGGCACCAGCTTCTCGGTCAGCCTCAACGAGCAGCGCACCCGCGGTGTGGAAGTGCTCGTGCGCGAGGGCATCGTGGATGTGGCCAATGCCAGCGGCGCGATCGCACCGACCCGGCTGCTGGCCAACCATCGCGCACTGGCCAATCGCACCCACGGCATCCGCATCGAGAGCGTGGGCCACGACGACCTGGACCAGCAACTGGCCTGGCGCGAGGGCATGCTCTCCTTCAATGGCGACACGCTCTCGGTGGCCGCCGCGCAGTTCCTGCGCTACAGCGATGTGCGCATCATGATCGATGACCCGCTGGTCGGCAGCCGCCGCATCGTCGGGCTGTACTCGGCCAACGACCCGATCGGCTTCGCCCGCAGCGTCGCGCTGAGCCTGGGGCTGGACGTGGAGCAGAACGGCAACGATGTCTGGTTGCGCACGCCGCACAACGCCTCCTACAGCGCACCGCGCTCACTGCAATGAACCAGGACGCCCGAATGAACTCGACTGTGTTGCGCGCGCGCCGGCTGGCGCTGTTGACCGGGATGCTGCTGGCCGGCGCCGTCGGGGTGGCCAGCGCGGCCGACGCGGACGTGCTGATCCGCAATGCGATGGTGTTCGACGGCACCGGCCGCGCACCGTTCGCGGCCAGCGTGCTGGTGCAGGACGGGCGCATCGCCGCGATTGGAAGCGGGCTCAAGGCGCCGGCGCACACCCGCCAGGTGGACGCGAAAGGCCAGGCATTGCTGCCCGGCCTGTTCGACCTGCACACGCACTGGACGCCGAACGCGCAGCCGGCGACGCTGCCGCAGATCGCCAACCGCTACCTGGCCGCCGGGGTCACCACGGTCAGCGACTTCCACCAGCCCCCGGAGGCCTATGCGCCGCGCCGGGCATGGCTGCACAGCATCGACGCGCCGGATGTGAAGTTCGCCGCGCGCATGAGCACCCCGTTGGGCCACGGCGCCGACTGGGGCGATGAAAACACCACGCGCTGGGTCAACTCGCCGGAGGCCGCCACGGCGGCGGTCAAGGCGGTGGCCGCGTACGCGCCGGATTTCATCAAGGCGTTCACCGATGGCTGGCGCTACTCCAACGCCGCCGACAACAGCAGCATGGACGAGGAAACGCTCGCCGCGCTGGTCGCCGAAGCCCATCGCCAGCAGCTGCGCGTGTTCACGCACACCGTGATGGTCAAGCGTGGCAAGACGGCCGCGCGGGCCGGCGTGGATGCGCTGGCGCACAGCGTGCAGGACGGCCCGGCCGACGCGGCGTTGATCGCGCTGATGAAGCAGCATGGCACCCGCTACGCACCGTCGCTGGCGGTGTACCTGCCCGAACGCGTGGATGGCAGCGGCAAGGCGCGCGCCGGCACCGAGGCGTACCGGCAGCGCGAGGCCAACTTCGCCAACGCGCTGCACAACGTCAAGACCCTGCACGATGCCGGCATTCCGATCGTGCTCGGCACCGATGCCGGCATGACCGGCACCCCGCACGGCGCGTCCACCCTGCGTGAGCTGGAGCTGTTCGTGCAGGCCGGTCTGACCCCGACCGAGGCGCTGCTGGCCGGCACCCGTGACAGCGCCGAGGCCCTGGCGCTGGGCGACCGTGGCAGCATCGAGGTCGGCAAGCGCGCCGACCTGCTGCTGGTCCGGGGGCGGCCGTGGGAGCGCATCAGCGACGTGCGCAACACCGAGCAGGTCTACGTGGCCGGGCGCCAGGTGGTGGGCAAGGGCGTACGGCAACCGGCCGGCAACCGTGCCACCGCGCTGCCGCCGCTGGCCATCGACGCGCTCGTCGATGATTTCGAACGCGCCGACCAACGCACCGCGCTGGACACGCTGCGCAATGACGATGCCGACGGCGGCAACGACCGCACCGTGCAGGTCACCGCCGTGATCGACCGCGAGCAGGGCGGCAAGGCGCTCTCGATGCAGGCCCGGCTGTCCAGCAAGGACGATGCGCATGCAGCGGTGATCCTGCCGTTGACGCGCGGGTCGGTGGCACCGGCCGACCTGCGCCGCTGGCACGGCGTGCGCGTGGACGTGCGTGCCGATGCCACGCTGCGGCTGGAGGCACGCGGCCTGGAGGGGCGCCGTTGGAGCGCGCCGCTGGCGACCAGCGGCAGCTGGCGGACGCTCGAGATTCCCTTCACCGCGTTGCGGGGCCAGCCGCCGTACCGCAGCACGGGTCCGCTGCCGGCATGGCGCGGCGACGACGTGCAGCAGTTGCTGTTCTCCGGCACCGGCAGGGCCGGGGAGACGATCTGGTTCGAGATCGACAATGTACGGTTCTACTGAGATGGCGTGGCATCTGCGCATCGCCGTAGCCGTGCTGGTCGGGGCGCTGGCGTTGCCGGCGTCCGCCGCCGATGCGCCAGACAGCGTGCTGGCGGCAGTGGACGCCTACGCCGGCCGCCAGGCCGAGGTCGGGCAGGCACTGTGGGCGCGGCCCGAGCTGGGTTACCAGGAAGTGCAGGCCTCGGCGCTGCTGCAGCAGGAACTGCGCAAGGCCGGGTTCCGCATCGAGGCCGGGGTGGCCGGCATGCCGACCGCGTTCGTGGCCCGTTATGGCACCCGCGGCAAGGGCCCGGTGATCGCGCTGCTGGCCGAGATGGACGCGCTGCCGGGCATGGCGCAGGCGGCCGTGCCGACGCGCAGCCCGCTGCCGGGCCAGGACGCGGGGCAGGCCTGCGGCCACAATCTGTTTGGCGCGGCGGTGGTCGGCGCGGCGCAGGCCGTGGCGCAGTGGCTGAAGGCCAGCGGCAGCGACGGCGAGATACGCGTGTATGGCACCCCGGCCGAGGAAGGCGGCAGTGGCAAGGTCTACCTGACCCGTGCGGGTCTGTTCGACGATGTCGACGTGGCCCTGCACTGGCACCCGGCCTCGGCCAACTCCGCCGCCCAGGGCACCAGCCTGGCCAACATCAGCGGCAAGTTCCGCTTCAAGGGCATCGCCGCGCATGCCGCGCTCGCGCCGGATCGCGGGCGTTCGGCGCTCGATGGTGTGGAGGCGCTCAACGACATGGCCAACATGATGCGTGAGCACGTGCCCGACGGCACGCGTATCCATTACGTGATCAGCAATGGCGGTGCCGCCCCCAACGTGGTGCCGGACGCAGCCGAAGCCTATTACTACGTGCGGCATGTGGATCCGGCCGTGGTACGCGATGTGATCGCGCGCCTGCAACTGGCCGCGCGCGGTGCGGCGATGGGCACCGGCACCGAGGCGACATTCGAGCCTACCGGTGGCGTGTACTCGCTGCTGCCCAACGATGTGCTGGGCCAGATCATGCAGCGTTCGCTGCAGCGGGTGGGTGGGGTGATCTACGACGCCGCCGATACCGCGTTCGCGCAGCAACTGCAGCAAAGCCTGCCGCAGCGCCCTGCGCTGGAAAGCGCGGCATCCCTGGAGCCCTACAGCGCCGAGCAGGCCGGCGGCGCCTCGACCGATGTCGGCGATGTCAGCTGGAACGTGCCGACCGTCGGCCTGAGTACCGCCACCTGGGTCCCGGGTACACCGGCACACAGCTGGCAGGCGGTGGCCGCCTCGGGGGCGCCGATCGGTGCGAAGGGCGCGCTCAACGCCGCGCGCGTGCTGGCCTTGGCCACGGTAACCCTGTTGCAGTCGCCGCAGACGGTGGCGGCGGCGAAGCAGGAGTTCGCGCAGCGACGTGGCGCGCAGTTCCGCTATGTGCCGCTGCTGGAGCGCGCCACGCCGCCGCTGGACTATCGCCAGCGCGCCAAGGAGTAAGCCGGCCGGGAGGTGCTCAGTCGAGCGGTGCCATCACCTTCAGCGGTGCCAGGTCGTAGCCCATCGCCTCGGCGCGCGCCTTGAGCCGGGCAAACAGGGCGCTGTCCATGCTCGGCGAGCGCGACAGGATCCACAGGTATTTGTGGGCCGGGTCACCGACCACGGCCCACTGATAGTCCGGATCGAGCGCGATCACCCAGTAGTCGGCCCAGACCAGCGGCACCCACGCCAGCCAGTCCGGCACGAAGCGTACCTGCAGGCGTCCGGGATGGCCCTCGACCGGGCGCGCCACGCCTTCGGCGGCGATGCGCTCCCCATCGGCGATGCGACAGCCGTTGTGCACGCTGATCCGCCCGTCGGCGCGCAGCGCATAGGTGGCGGTGATGTCGCCCACGCACTTTTTCTGGAACGACACCGGCAGGTGCGCGATCTCGTGCCACTGGCCGGCGTAGCGGCCCATGTCCAGGGCGGGCACGGAGGTGACGGGCGCGGCGGCCACGGCGTCCGTCGCAAGGCCAGCCCAGAGCAGCATGCCGGCGGCGAGCAGGGTAGGGCGAAGATGCATGGCAGACCTCTCGGCTGGACGTTCGAGCTTAGGTGCAGGCATGCATGGGCGTGTAAAGGTTCTGTCAGCGCGGAGGGAGCGGGTGACCGCAGGCTGGCCAGCCGCTGGCACCGGGAGGACGTGCATCCAGGTCGTTACCGTACCGCGTGCGGGGCGTGCGGGGCGTGCGGAGTGCGCGCGCCGCAGCCAACCCGGTGCGTTGATCGGTGTCGCATCGTCCGCGCCTCGCCTTCGACGCCGTCGATCCGGCGCTGCCTGCAGAGCGTCCCGCAACGGAGAGAACACGCAAAAAAAAGACCTGCATTTCTGCAGGTCTTTTCGAATACTGGTGGCCGAGGACGGAATCGAACCGCCGACACGGGGATTTTCAATCCCCTGCTCTACCAACTGAGCTACTCGGCCACTTCATCGCTGCGTTGCCGCTGGCGAGGACGCGAATAATACGGAGGTATGCAGGGTTCGGCAAGCGTTTCGCGAAAAAAATTTCACATTTGTTGCCGCGCGGTACGCAGGCGCAGGCAAGTGCTTGATCCAGCATGCCCGCGTGCCCGGTGCGTGCGCATGAATATCGGTTCAGCACGCACGCCCTGCGCCGCTCAGTGCGTGTCGTCCGGCATGCACCACAGCAGCACGATGCCGATCACCATCATCACCGCCGCCAGCAGCAGTGACGCCTGGTAGGAGCCGCTGTCGCGCGCCAGCGTGCCGGCCAGCGCCGGGGCCACGATCTGGGCCACGCCATAACTGAGGGTGAGGGTGGCCATCGCCTTGGCCGGGTTGTGCGGGTAATGGCGGCCCACCACGGTCAGGGTGAGGCTGACGATGCCGGCGAAGGTGAGCCCGAACAGCAGCGCGCTGCCCAGCCCGGCCGCCAGCCCGTCATCCAGCAGCGGCAGCACGAAGGACACCGCCTGCAGCGCGAAGGCCAGCATCAGCGCGCGGATCAGGCCCATGCGCGCGGCCAGCCGGTCCCAGCCGAACGTGGAGGGCAGGGCGGCCAGGCCGACCACCACCCACACCGCGCTGCCGTGGCCATGGAACGTCGGGGTCTGTTCGAGGATGGCGACGATGAAGGTGGCGCTGACCACGAAGCCGACGCCAGCGCAGAAATAGGCGGCGACCAGCAGCTGTCGCCAGCGTCGCCCGGGCGGCGCCGGGGCGTTGGCGTCGGTGTGGCTGGAGATCGCCACCGGCGCGGGCATCCAGCGCCAGGCCGGGACCAGGAACAGCAGGCCCAGCCCGCCCAGCCACAGCCACTGGGCGCTGGACCCGGCATGCCCGGCCAGGGCCGCCGTCGCCAGCCCCGAGATCACGATGCCCAACCCCAGCCCGGCGAAGTGCAGGCCCAGGCGAGGCCGCTGCTGCTGCGACAGCAGCCAGTTCAGCACCAGCCCCGAGGCCAGCAGCAGCCCGGCCGTGCTGGACAGGCCGGCGACGAAGCGCAGCGCGCTCCACAGCGCCACGTCGGTGGTGATGCCCATCAGGGCGGTGGCCAGCACCGCCAGTAGCAGGCCGATGCGGTAGAAGTGGAACTTCACGCGCATATCGCCCACCCGCGCCACCAGCAGGGTGCCCAGCAGGTAGCCGAGGTAGTTGAAGGTGGCCAGCCAGCCGCCTTGCGCGGCACTGAGCCCGGCGTCGACCCGCATCAGCGGCAGCAACGGGGTGTAGGCGAAGCGGGCCAGGCCCACGGTGAGGACCAGCGCGCAGATGCCGGCGCCGATGACCTGCCAGGGGCGGGGCGATGGAGAGGGCGGGCGGGAAGCAGGCATCGGCGGTCGGCGGGGTGGGGGACGCAGCGATCCTCGGCGATCCGGGTACGGCTGTCTTTCGATAGAATGACCCATCATGTCGATGAAGCGCCAAACCCGTCCGGCCACCTCCGGCGCTGCCGGTCGCGAGCTGGCCGTGCCACCGTTGCGCGCGCTGCCGTGGCCGGTGGTCGCGCATGGCCGGCAGATGGCCCCCGGTGAGCACTTTCCCCCGCACGTGCATGGCTGGAATCAACTTGCCTTCGCCACCGACGGCGTGCTGCAGGTCAGCGCCGCGCACGCGCGGTATGTGATCTCCCCGCAGCAGGCACTGTGGATCCCCACCGGCACGCTGCATCACACCCGCGCGCTGGGCGACGCGTCGTTCCGCAACCTCTATGTGGCCGATGCCATCGCCGCCGGCATGCCGGCGCAGTGCATGGTGCTGGACGTGTCGCCGTTGCTGCGGGCGTTGATCATCGAACTGGACGGCACCCGCGCCGACGACGACGGCCCCTATTACGCCGCGTTGTGCGCGGTGATCGCCGCACAACTGCTGCGCCAGCCCCGCCATGCACGGCACCTGCCGTGGCCGCAGGACGCGCGCCTGCAGCGCTGGTGCCAGGCGCTGTACGACCAGCCCGACGATGAGCGCCCCATGCAGGCATGGGCCGCGCAACTGTGCGTCTCCACCCGCACCCTGGCACGCCACTTCGAGCGCGAGACCGGCATGAGCGTGCGCGCGTGGCGCACAAGGTTGCGCGTGCTGCGCGCGATCGAATGGCTGGCCCAGGGCCGCTCGCCGACCGTGATCGCGCATGCGCTGGGCTACGCTTCGGCATCGGCGTTCAATTACATGTTCCGGGTCGAAATGGGGGTCAGCCCATTGCAATGGCGGCGATCGCGGTGACAATCCTCCCTCGTTCGATGGCGGGTTCGCCGCCTCTGGAGTAACGCCATGCCCGATTGGATGTCACTGCACGATGCCTACGGCAGTGCCGAATCCGCCGGCGCCATGCTGGACGCACTGGATGCCGGTGCGGGGATTGCCGGGGTGGACTGGGACGAACTCTGGTCGCGCCTCTGCCACCAGTCCACGGTCTACACGGCCAGTGTCCACGCGCTGCCGTATCTGCTGCGCGCGGCGCTGAGAGGCTCGCCGGAGACGCGGCTGGAGCCGCTGGTGTTGGCCGGTGCGATCGTCGCGCATGGCGACGACGTACCGGTGGTGCTGCCCGGTCATGCGCAGGTGCTGCAGTCGCTGGACGACTGCGCCGTGCAGACCCTGCGACAGCGGCGCGATGCACCCGGTGCGGAGACGGATGTCGTGTACCTGCTGCAGGCCGTGCTTGCGTTCCGCGGCGAACGGCTCTGGTCGCGGAACCTGGCCGGGGTGCTTCAGGGCGAGCTGTCGGGGGTGTGTCCGGCCTGCCGGTCGGATCTGTACATCGTGATCGATGACGCGCAGGCATTCGTCACCGACCAGGAATGGATCGGCGGGCGCAGCGTGCCGAAGGCGCCGATCGACGGCGGCGACCGTCCCCCGGCGTCCGAGGCGGAGGCCTGGCTGCTGGGCATGGCGCAGACGCATGGCGGCGCGCTCGCCGAGAAGCTGCCGCTGTTGTTCGGCACGTCGCGCTGCACCCACTGCGGGGCGGCGCTGGAGATCGGCGAGGCGGTCCGTCTGGCCAGCTGAGCGCCCGCGCTGCGCGGTTTACGGTGCAGCCGCCGGGGCCGCGACCGCGACCGGGCAGTCCAGGCTCAGCAGCCGCTCGCCATCGAAACGCGCCTGGATCATGCCGTTGCTTTCCTTGGCCAGCGGCCAGCGTGGCTGCGCGGCCGGGCCGGGCAGCGGGTTGCCAAGGTGGAAATAGACCGTGGCCCGGGAATCGCCCGGATGGACGGCAGCGCAGCCAACCACAGGCGAGGCCAGGCGGCCGCAGTCGCCCTGCAACAGGCACAGCCGCGTGTGGCACTGGCCCTCGCCCGACCAGCGGCCCTGCGCGGCCCGGCAGCCCGGTTCAGTGCCGAGTACCGCCCAGCAGGCCAGGCCCACCACGGTGGTGGCCGAGACCAGCGCCGGCAGCAGGGCGCGCCGCAGGCGCTGGCGCCAATGGACAGGCAATGCGTTCATGGCGTGATGATGCGCCACGCTGCGCGCGCTGACCATGTCGCGGCAGGGCCGCCGTGCCGATGGAACGCTGCAACCCCACCAGGGGCCGCGATCCCCGGCGCGCAAGGCCTGCGCGGCGCGCACTGGCGTGCACCGGTGGAACGCTGTTTTACCCCGCCGCCGCGCGGCGTCCACGGCGCGTAGTGTCGAACCTCCCGTCATACCCGCCCGGAGTTGCACCGATGAATGACCTCACCAATACCCGCGTCGTGCTGGCCTCGCGCCCGCAAGGCGAACCGGTGGCCGCCAATTTCCGCGTGGAGCAGGTGCCCGTGCCGACACCCGGCCCGGGCCAGGTGGTGCTGCGCAATCGTTATCTGTCCCTCGATCCGTACATGCGTGGCCGGATGGAAGAAGTCCCCTCGTACGCGCCGCCGGTAGCGCTGGGCGCGGTGATGGAAGGGCGAACGGTGTCGGAGGTGATCGCCTCGGCGCACCCCGGCCTCGCCGTGGGCGAACAGGTGCTGGCGACCGGCAACTGGCAGACCCACGCGGTGGTGGATGGCGAGGCCATTACCCGCCGGCTGCATGACACCGGGCTGCCGATCAGTACCGCGCTGGGGGTGCATGGCATGCCCGGTTTCACCGCCTATGCGGGCCTGCAGGAAATCGGCCGGCTGCAAGCGGGGGAAACGCTGGTGGTGGCGGCGGCAAGCGGGCCGGTCGGTGCGACAGTGGGGCAGATCGCCCGGTTGCAGGGCGCGCGCACGGTCGGCATCGCCGGTGGTGAAGCGAAACGCCGTTACCTTGAAACCCTCGGGTTCGACGTGGCCCTGGACCACCGCGCCGAGGATTTCGCCACGCAACTGCGCGCGGCGGTGCCGGACGGCATCGATGTGTACTTCGAGAACGTCGGCGGCCACGTGTTCGAGGCGGTGCTGCCGTTGCTCAACGATTTCGCCCGCATCCCGGTCTGCGGCACCATCGCCACGTACAACGCGCGCGGTGCGGTCCTGCCCGGCCCGGACCGGCTGCCCGGCTTCATGAGCCAGGTGCTGCGCCAACGTCTCACGGTGCGCGGCTTCATCCAGTCCGATTTCAACACCTTGTTCCCCTCGTTCCTGGAGGAGATGGAGCAGTGGCTGAAGGACGGCCGCGTGCAGTATCGGGAAGACATCGTCGAGGGCTTGGCCAACGCGCCGGAGGCCTTCTTCGGCCTGCTCAAGGGGCGCAACTTCGGCAAGCTGGTGGTCAAGCTGGAGTGACTGCGCACGCGGCGCCGACGCGACCCTGACCCCTGCCTCACGACCGGCGGGCTAGCGTGGCTGCCTCCCCCGACGAGTACAGCGCATGAGCAGCCAAGACAAGCAGCCGGTCCAGCAGGAAGGCGTCAAGGAAAGCCAGCAGGACCGCAAGCAGGACGAAACGGCCCGGCAGCGGCCCGCGCAGACCGACCAGGCGATCCACGATGCGGAAACCCGCCGGCCGCCGCGCAAGGACGATAACCCTGCGTGAGCCGGCGCGACCGCGACCGGCCGGTCGCGGGCATCGCCGGAACGAAAAAAGCCCCGGGAGACCCGGGGCTTTTTTCTGGAATGGTGGTGGAGCCAAGGAGGATCGAACTCCTGACCTCGTCGATGCGAACGACGCGCTCTCCCAGCTGAGCTATGGCCCCACGGATACCGCAACAACCCCGCAGGCACCGCCTCGCGTTGGGCCTAGTCTAGCGCCGTGAATGGGGCGCTGCCAAGACCCGCTGCAATCCCGCACGTACGGGGGCGTGCGTACGCCCTCAAGCGGGTACGACGGCCTCCGTCCTCGGCCGCGCGCCGGAATTCTGAACGTTCGAGTGGATTTGTGAAGAACCAATTCACGCTTGAACCATATGAAACAAGCACTTGCGTACTGTCCCTAGTACAAAAGGACTAGGCAGGAAAACGTAAAGAGGACCAGAAAGGGTGCCGATAAGAAGTGTGACGAACATCCCACACTTTTCTCCTCGAGTACCAACGATGACGACCCGTGCCGCCACCGTTTTCTCCTCGTCCATCGGCGCGCGCCTCGCGCTGCTGATGGGCATCATCACTGCCGTTGCCTTCGTCGTGCTGGCGGTGCTCATCTATCGCCAGGCCGCCAGCAGCTACCAGCAGCGGGTGCAGGCCGGCCTGCAGTCCTCGACCGCGCTGATGCGCGATTCGGTGGACCTGTACGACCGCAGCCTGAGCGACAGCACCGAACGCATGGCCGGCACCTTCCGCGCGCTGCTGCCCGAGGGCGATGCCAGCGTGGACACCGCCCACCCGATGGCGGTCGGCGAGCGCCAGGTGCCGACGCTGCGCCTGGGGGCGCAGGTGATCAACCTGCAGGAGACCGCCGTGGATCGCTTCGCCAGCGCAACCGGCGGCGTGGCCACGGTGTTCGTGCGCGACGGGGAGGATTTCGTGCGGGTGTCCACCTCGCTGCGCAACGCCGAGGGCGCGCGTGCGCTGGGGACCGTGCTCGACCATGCGCATCCGGCGTACCGCAAGCTGCTTGAGGGCGGCCGCTACACCGGGCCGGCGCGCCTGTTCGGGGTGGACTACATGACCCATTACATGCCCATCACCGACGCCAACGGCGAGGTGGCCGGCATCGCCTTCGTCGGCCAGAACTACTCCGACGGGCTGACGGCGCTGAAGACCCGGTTGCGCGGCGCGCAGCTCGGCAAGGAAGGCCACTTCCTGGCGGTCGATACCCGTCCCGGCGAACGCCATGGCAGCCTGATCGTCGCACCGGCCGACGAGGGCCAGTCCATCACCGCGCATGTGGACGCCGCCGACCTGCCGGCGCTGGAAGCACTACTTGCCGGCACCCTCGACCAGGCCACGCTGCACATCCGCGAGCGCGCCGATGGCCCTGCGCAGGCCTACTTCGTCTCGGCCCAGGCGTACGGCCCCTGGCAGTGGGCGGTGCTCGGGCTGGAGCCGGTGTCGGTGCTGCAGAACGTGTTGCACACGCTGATGCTGCGCATCGCGTTGGTGGCCGGGCTGGGCCTGCTGGTGGTAATCGTGGCCCTGCTGGTGGTGGTCAAGCGCATGCTCACCACGCCGCTGGCCCAGGCCGGGCAGGTGGCGCGCGATGTGGCGGCCGGTCGCCTGGACCGGCAGATCGTGGTCGCGCGGCAGGACGAGGTCGGGCAGTTGATGGGCGCACTGCAACAGATGCAGGCCAAGCTGCGCGAGATCATCCAGGCGCAGAACGAGATGAGTCGCCGCCACGCCGATGGCGCGATCAGCCACCGCATCGACGCCAGCCGGTTCGAGGGCGAGTTCGGCACGATGGTGACCGGCACCAATGCACTGGTGGCCGCGCACATCGAGACCAAGATGCGCATGGTCGACCTGGTGCGGTCCTACGCCAGCGGCGACCTGTCGGCGTCGATGGAAGAGCTGCCTGGCGAGAAGGCGCTGATCACCGAGGCGGTCAACGGCGTGCGCGGGCGGCTGCTGGCGATCAACGGCGAGATCAAGCGCCTGGTGGCGGCGGCGGCCGCCGGCGACTTCAGCGAGCGCGGCGACGCGGAGGCCTTCGAGTACGATTTCCGCGACATGGTCCAGGGCCTCAATACCCTGATGGTGACCGCCGACCGCAACCTCGCCGCGTTGTCCGGGCTGCTGCGCGCGCTCGCCGCCGGCGACCTGCGTGGCCGCATCGACGGCGAGTTCCAGGGCGTGTTCGCCACCATGCGTGACGATGCCAACGCCACCGTGGCGCAGCTGACCGCCATCGTCGGCGACATCCAGCAGGCGGCGGTATCGGTGTCCAGTGCCTCGGCCGAGATCGCGGCGGGCAATGAGGACCTGTCACGGCGGACCGAGCAGCAGGCGGCCAGCCTGGAAGAATCGGCGGCCTCGCTTGAGGAGCTCACCGCGGCGGTCAAGCAGAACGCCGACCACGCACGTCGCGCCGACCGGCTGGCCACCGACGCGGCCGAGGTGGCCGCGCAGGGCGGGGCGGCGGTGGCGCAGGTGGTGCAGACCATGGCCGGGATCGAGGCGTCCTCGCACCGCATCGCCGACATCACCACGGTCATCGATGGCATTGCCTTCCAGACCAACATCCTGGCGCTCAATGCGGCGGTGGAAGCTGCCCGCGCAGGCGAGGAAGGGCGTGGTTTTGCCGTGGTCGCCTCGGAGGTACGGGCGCTGGCACAGCGCTCGGCACAGGCCGCGCGCGAGATCAAGGGCCTGATCGAGGCCTCCGGCAGCCAGGTTGCCGAAGGCAGCCAGCTGGCCAGCCAGGCCGGCCAGACCCTGCAGCGGGTGGTCGCCTCGGTGGGCGAATTGAGTGGCCTGATCGAAGACATCGCCAGCGCCAGCCAGGAGCAGGCCGCGGGCATCGAGCAGGTCAACCAGGGCATCGTGCAGATGGACGGGGTGACCCAGCAGAACGCGGCACTGGTGGAAGAGGCCTCGGCGGCGGCGCGTGCATTGAATGCCCAGTCGGCCGACCTGCAGCAGACAGTGGGCCGTTTCCGACTGGCCGGCAGCCCTCGCGCCGAGCGCCAGTCCGCGGCGGCCTGAGTCCGCGGCGGCCTGATTCCGCGCGGTGGCGCCTGCGGTCTCAACATGCCGCTAATGCTCCGTGCCGTCAGTTCGCATGCTACGTGGCCCGAGGTGACACCAGCGTTCGGCAATCGCCTTCGGCCCGGTGCATTGAACAGATCGGGCCAGCATCGAGAGCCTAAATCAGCCTTCCGTCAGCAGTTGCTGAAGAAGGTTGGTTGACATTGGCATCTCAAGCCGAGAAACGGAGAAGGAGGGAAATAAATCCGAAAGTGGATAGCCTCGGAATTCTAAAAATAACATCACTCAATACGGCCACTATGGTGATCGAGTGATGTCATTTATCGTATCAGTTAGTTTTTGGCGGGAGGGTATTGGGTGCGGGGGTTACCAGCCAGTATTCATGCTTTCGCTAAGTCCAGCGCCCACATTTGGTGCTTTCCAAAAGATATTTCCAATGGACACTCCAAATCGCCCGTCACCCCAAAAGAAAGACTCCTCCCCGCTTTTTCTGCAGCTATTTGAAGAGATGCTGGCGCGTTGAACATTGTTCATGAATATCGCGGTATTCAGGGCGTTATTGAAAATGTTGTTGCTGACGGTGATGTCGTGAATCATTCCCGGGAAGGCCGACGCGACTGAAAGTTGAAACTCGCCTCCCTCGAACGTATTGCCTAGTATGGTTACGGAATTTGAATTGTCGTTAATTGACATAATTATTCCGCCAGTCTTGCATGACAGCCAATTTCCAATGCACTTCACGTAGGAGCTATTGTTTCTTATTACGACAGATGACGTCTTTACTTGATCAATTACATTGTTCGATATAATTATCTCAAGCCCTTTGTCTACGAATACTCCAATGCCTGCGCCGCCTGAGCACAGGATGGTATTGTTTGTGATGCGGACGCCTTCAGGCTGTGCATCTGTCGCGCCTAGATACACCCCTCCGCAGCCTAGCATGTAGTTTCCATCTACGAACGAGTTTATTCCGTTATTGCGGCTGCAAACCGCGTATCCCCCGAGTGTATTGAAAAAGCAGTCACGAATTTGATAGCCCTCTCCACCTACGCAGTGAAAGCCGTGTGACAGGAATAGAGAGAAAGATACTCTATTTATGTGAATCGTTGCGTCATCCGGTCGACTCGGTGGCGGGTATGCATATTCCACTCCATTTTGCGCGCGATTCGCTCCGTCAAGCCCAATGTCTTGAAGTAAAATCCCTCCGCCTAGTGCATAAACAAGTGCGACATTGTCCGGGTACCCACTGCCTGCCTGGATGACGCAATTCGGACCAGAACCGGTAATTAATATGCTTGCGGTAGATTCAATTCGACTTTGGATGAATATCGGAAATCCAATAACATAGGTTCCGGGAGGAAATACGATGTGGCCACCTCGACTTCCGGCGCTGTCGATAGCTCTCTGGATGGCAGCTTGATCATCAGTGACGCCATCTCCTCGCGCACCGAAGTCCTGAACGTTGATGAAAATCGCAGCCCCTTCGCTGCTCGGAGAAACAGTTCTTGTGTCCGTCAGGTCATTGCTCTGTGCGCCCCCTCCCATTGCACTGCTGGTCTGCGTGGCGAGCAATGCCGCGCCGATACTACCTATTCCGAAGATCGATGAGAATTTGCGGCGACTTGAGTTTAGCGTATCGGCTGAATCGAGCACTGGCTTAGCTCCTGGGTGATGTATTGCAGACTCTGACTATGATGCGGCTTTTTTTCGCATAAATCTGTGCTGAAATACGTATCTTTGGAGCAGGCGGTTCGGCTGCTTGAACGGAGTCGCCGCCGACTGCCTGTAAAGTGTGATTGAGGGCGCATTCATCAGTGCATTGAAGAGGAGTAGAGGGCTGGCTCTTTCAGCTTGCGCTCCGAGCGGGCATAATCCGCGCCAGAATCCCGGCGGCTCAGCCAGCAGACCAGGGGAGGGGGATGGACGGCCGTCCCCCGCATCGCCCTGCAACCAGCCTGCAACATCCACGCAATACCGTGCCCCATCGCTGCCCGCGCAGCGGTGTCGATGTTGTTCATCCGCGTGCGCCGCACGCCACCCAGATCCGTACCCCCGAGACCCTGCATGCCTGCCTATCGCACCACCCCCGCGTCGATGTCGTCCCGCCGTTCCACCGCGCTGCCGCGCCGCCATGCACTGGCGCTGGCCTGTGCCACCACCGCGCTGTTCGGCCTGGCCGGCACCGCGATGGCGCAGGACGCCACGCCGACCTCGCTGGATGCCATCACCGTCAACGCCGACCACCGCGAGCGCAACCTGCAGGAAGTGCCGGTCTCGGTCGGCGTGGTCCAGGGCGAGAAGATCCGCGATTACACCGCCGGCGGCGACGACACCCTGCTGGCGCTGTCGGGCAAGGTGCCCAGCTTCTACGCCGAGACCACCACCGGGCGCATCTTCCCGCGCTTCTACATCCGTGGCCTGGGCAACATCGACTTCTACCTGGGTGCCTCGCAGCCGGTCTCGATCATCCAGGACGACGTGGTCCTCGAGCACGTGGTGCTGAAGTCCAACCCGGTCTACGACGTGGACCAGATCGAAGTGCTGCGCGGCCCGCAGGGCACGCTGTTCGGCCGCAATACCACCGCCGGCATCGTCAAGTTCGACACCATCAAGCCGAGCCAGGACGCCAGCGGCCGCGTGCAGGCCAGCTATGGCAGCTACGGCAGCGTGGCCATCGACGGCGGCGTGGGCGGTGCGATCAATGACATCGCCTCGTTCCGCGTGTCGGCGCTGTACCAGCACCGCGATGATTACGTGGACAACACCTACACCGGGCCCAGCGCCGATGGCACGGTCGCGCCGCGCAAGAACGCCATGGGCGGCTTCGACGACCGCAACGTGCGCGCCCAGCTGCTGCTGCAGCCCAGCGACAATTTCTCGCTGCTGGCCTCGGCGCATGCGCGTGACTATGACGGCACCTCCACCCTGTTCCTGCGTGGCGCGGTGACCAAGGGCTCCAACAAGACCGACGTGGCGCGCGACCGCGTGGCTTACGACGAGGCGGACAACAACCCGCAGTCCTACAAGACCTACGGCGGTTCGGTGAAGGCGGTCTACGATTTCGGCAATGTCTCGCTGACCTCGATCACCGCCTACGAGACCACCTCCGGTTACAGCCGCGGCGATACCGACGGCGGCGCCGCGGCCAACTTCCCGGTCAACGGCGTGGCCAACGGCTACGGCCAGTCGATGGGCCAGATCCGCGACCTGGACCAGTGGACCCAGGAAATCCGCCTGGCCAATGGCGACGACAACCGCCTCAAGTGGCAGGTCGGCGCGTTCTACTTCGACGGCCGCGACACCACCGATTTCTACCAGCGCGCCTGGTTCCTGCAGGGCAATGCACGCAACCCGAACAACTGGGTGCGCCTGCGCAACGTCAACACCTCCTGGGCCGGGTTCGGCCAGGTCAGCTATGACGTGACCGACAAGTTCACCCTGACCGCCGGCCTGCGCCAGACCCGCGACGAGAAGCACACCCGCCTGCTCAAGACCGCCGATACCGCCGCCGGCGTGGTGACCTACAAGGGTCGCACCGACGTGGAAATGGCCGACACCACCCCGAGCTGGGACGTGAGCGCGATGTACGCGTTCAACCCGCAGTTCAGCGTGTATGCGCGCGTGGCCCGTGGCTTCCGCGGCCCGACCATCCAGGGTCGCTCGGCGGTGTTCAATGCCGACTTCACCACCGCCGATTCGGAAACCATCCTGTCCTGGGAAGCAGGCATCAAGAGCAGCCTGTGGGACAACCGCCTGCGCGTGAATGCCGCTGCCTTCACCTACGTGGTCAACGACATCCAGCTCAACGGCAACGATTCGGATGGCAACGGCGTGCTGTTCAACGCCGACAAGGCCAAGGCCTACGGCCTGGAAGCGGACATGGAACTGCGCCCGATCCCGAACCTGAGCCTGAGCGCCGGCGTCAGCCTGCTGCACAGCGAAATCCAGGACGACCGCGTCTATGCCCAGGTCTGCGCGCTGAACGGCGCGGTGGTGTGCACGGTGAACGACCCGACCATCAAGGTCGGTGCCAACACCTTCGCCCAGATCAACGGCAACCCGTTGCCGAACGCGCCGAAGTACAACATCAACCTGGCCGCGCGTTACGACGTGCCGGTCAACGACAGCGATGTGTTCTTCGTCTCCACCGACTGGAACAAGCAGGGCTATACCAGCTTCGTGCTGTACGACTCGGCCGAGTTCAACTCCAAGGGCAGTTTCGAAGGCGGCCTGAAGCTGGGTTATTCCGGCAACTACGGTGCGTGGGAAGTGGCGCTGTTCGCGCGCAACATCACCAACGAAAAGAACCTCAAGGGCGTGATCGAAAACTACATGGCCGCGGTCTACAACGAACCGCGCACCGTGGGTGTCTCGCTGAACATGAACTGGTAAGCGGCACGTGCCGGCACCGCGATGACGCGGTGCCGGTAGCCGTGCGATGTATCGCCCACAACGCCCTGCACCCGCAGGGCGTTGTCGTTTGCAGGCATCGGCGTTGGCACACCTGCGTGCTATCGTCCGCAGCCGCAGCCGGCGCCTGCGATGTCCAGGTGCCTGGCGTTGAACGGAGCCCGACCATGCTCAAAGAACTGTATGCCCGCTACCGGGACCCGTCCGCCGCCATCGACCTGCTGGCCCGATGCCGGGCGCAGGTGGTGCGCTGGCGCTGGGCGAACGAATCGATGGGGTCGCAGACGCCCTTCTCGCAGGAACACCATGGTGGCCCGGCAACGCGCTGGATCGCCGATGCAAAGGCCAAACCGCAGGTGCACGTGCAGCACGGCCTGGACGCGCACGACCGGGTACTGATCGAGTGCTGGCCCAACGGTCACACCATGGCATGGCTGCACGCACCCGGGGTGCGCCACGGCCTGGGGTTCGATGCCGATGGCGACATCAACGCAGCGTGGGCGCACCGTGAGCAGGACGGGCGCCTGCTCGCGCTGGATCTCGTCGATGCGGCGCGCGGCTTCAACCAGACCTACCACTGGCAGGGCGGGCAGCTGCAGCGCGTGGTGATCGAAAACTGGTCGTCGGACCAGCCCACCTGGTGGTGCCAGAACCTCTATGCCTACGACGATGCCGGCCAGCTCGATACGATCGTGCTGGAATACCTGGAGGCCGATGGCAGCCCCAGCGGACAGCGGCGCCTGGAGTACCAGCGCCCACGCCCGGGTGAAACCCTGGCAACGCTGGGTGCCGAGGTCGAGCGGCTGCTGATCGAGGCGATCGCGGTGCAACTGCCGCGCATTCCACGCACCGAACCCCTGTATTGCCTGTTGCTGTGCTTCACCGACGAAGACCCCACCGCCGCATGGCCGCCATTCCTGGTCTGGGGCCGGCAGTCGTATCGAGATGCGGTACTGGCGCGGGGCGAAGACGTCCGCTACTACCTGTGGGCGCCCGACGAGATCCGCCATGCACAGGGCGACGCCGACGAACACTGGTTCGATCTCCCCGCGCTGACCGAGGCATGCCAGCGCCACGGCCAGTACATGGCGCTGCGCCAGAGCCCGGTGTCGGCCAGGCGTGTGCTGAAGCAGGTGGCCGCGTGGCTGGACGCGCCCGAACGCCGTGCGCTGTTGCACACCACCGAGGATTTCGTGGTGGCCGTGGCCGACAACAGCGGCAACCTTGATCCGCTACCCGGGATGCGCCGTGCGATCGGGCCCGAGCGCTGGGCACGGCTGAAATCACGCGGCTACGTGTGAGGTGCGCGAGGCCGCACGCCCGGGTGCAGCCCGGATGGGCTGCCGGGCGGTGCGGTGTGCATCCGCGCATGGGAGGACGGGGCCAGCAGTCTGCGCTCGCCCCGGGGGCCGATCCGCCGGCTCAGGCCGGCAGCAGCGGGGCCAGCACCGGTTCGAGCTGTTCCCGGCGCCATCCCGCCAGTGCCGGCGGCCACTGGCCACTTTCCAGGTAGCTTTCCAGGTGCTTGCGCGAGGCCAGCACGCCGTCGGGCAGGCCGAGTTCGGCGGTACGCGCGCTGACCGCATCCTGCAGCCGCTTCAGCGCCTGCTTGTTGCTGTCGTTGGCCGGTAGCGCCAGCGGTGCGTCGGCCTCGTCGTCCAGCGGCGTGTCCAGCGCCTGCCAGACCTGGCTGGCCAGTTTGCGCGGCGCCTTGGGGAAGCTCTCCATCAGCTTTTCCAGTGCCGGGACATCGGCCGGCGGCGTGCGGGCGAGCACCGCCGCCAGTTCGTTGTCCAGGATCCAGCTGCGCGGCTTGTCGCTGGCGCGCGCCTGCACGTCGCGCCAGCGCAGCAGCCGCAGCAGGCGGTGTTGCGCGGGGGCGTCCATGAACTGCGCCGAGCGCATCGCCACGTGCGGCCAGCGGTCTTCGTCATGCTCGACGCTGGCAAGCAGGCGTTCGGCATCGTCGTGCAGCCATTGCCGGCGATCGAGTTCGCCGAGCTTGGCGTCGATCGCATCGTGGATGGCGAACAGGTACTCGACGTCGTCGGCGGCGTAGTCCAGCTGCGCGTCGGACAACGGTCGGCGCATCCAGTCCGAGCGCGTCTCGCCCTTGGCCAGGGTGACGCCGGTGACTGCGTTGACCAGCTTCTGGTAGCCCATGCCGCCGCCGATGCCGGCCAGGGCCGCGCCGATCTGGGTATCGAACAGCGGCCGCGGCAGCACGCCGCAGGCGACCTTGAAGGTCACCAGGTCTTCGCTGGCGCTGTGCATGATCTTCAGGATGGCGGTGTCGGCCAGCCACGGGGCCAGTGCCTCGTTCATGCCGGGGATCAGCGGGTCGATCAGCAGGATCTCATCGCCGACGGCCATCTGCACCAGGGCCAGCTGCGGCCAGTAGGTGCGTTCGCGGATGAATTCGGTGTCCAGCCCGATGCGGGTGGGGCGCTGGCGGTAGCGCTCGTCCAGCTCCGCCGGGGTTTTGATCCAATAAGCCACGTGGGTTCCGTCTACTGCAGGGGGTGCACAGGGTACGCAGGATAACGCGCCGTGCCGGGCGCGCGCGCCGGTATCATGAACCGGTCGTCGTGCGGCTTGCCTGGCCCGTCCCGGTTCGGCCATGCTCGACCCTGGTTGCAAGGAACCCGATGTTGCGCACTTCCGCTCCCTTCCTGCCGTTGCTGGCAGCGCTGCTGCTCGCGCTGGCGGCGTGTTCGGCCGACGCGCCCGCGCCGGCCGCCGCCCCGACGGCGCCCCGGGCGGCCGCGCGCACCGCGGCGGCGGCCGTTCCGCCCGCCGCGCAGGTGACCATCGGCGGAGAGGACGCAGCCGAAACCGTGGCGCGCTGGCAGCCGCCGGCGGTGCAGATCGCCGACGATGCGGTGGCCGCCGCGCGGCGCAAGGCGGCACAGGCGTTCGAACAGGACCGGCTGTACGCCGACGAAGAGGCGGCGATTCCGATCTGGCTGGCGTTGCTGCAGCGCGACGGCAAGGACCGCCAGGCGCTGGCCGGACTCAAGCAGGCACGCCTGCGCCTTCTGGAAGAGGCCGGTGCGCTGCTGTCGCGGCCCTTGAAGCAGCGCGAAGCGCTGGCGCAGGCGAGTGACATGGCGCTGGTGCTGCTGGCGATCGCGCCCGAGGATGCGCGCGTGCGCCAACTGCAGTCGCGCGTGGAGATCGCCCAGCGCGTGATCGCCTACAACCGCGCCGGCGAAGACGACCTGCGCGCCGGCCGGGTGGGTGAGGATGGCGATGGCGCGATCCCCAATTTCCGCGAAGCGCTGCGCTTGAACCCGGATGACGTGCGCGCGCGGCAGGGGCTGGCCGCCGCCGAGAGCGCGTTGATCGGCCGGGCCGAAACGGCCGCGCGCGCCGGGGATTTCGCCACTGCCGGTACCTGGCTGGCCGAGGCGGCGAAGGTGCGCGACTCGTCCATCACCATCGCCGATGCGTTCGAACGCGTTGAACGCATCCGGGCCGATACGCTGACCCGGCTGCGCGACGAGGGCCTGCGCGACCTGACCACGCCGCAGGGGCTGAAGCCGGCGCGCGAGAAGCTCGAAGATGCGCTGCGCATTGCCTTGCCGGGCGATCCGGTGGTGGCGCAGTTGCGCGAGCGCATCGAGCTGGTGACCCACTACGGCAGCTTCCGGCCGCGCCAGGTGTTCAGCGATGCGCTGCGCGATGGCGGCCGCGGGCCGCAGATGATCGTGGTGCCGCACGGTGGCTTCCAGATGGGCGCCGGCGACAACGAGCGCGGCGCTACCGATGCCGAAAAGCCTTCGCATTACGTGCGCTTCGAGCGTGGCTTCGCGATGTCGATCACCGAGGTCACCGTGGCCGATTTCCGACGCTACGTGCTGGCCAGCAACGCACGCCCGCGCGCGACCCGGCGCGGGCACTCGATCGTCTACGACGAACGCAGCGGCAACTTCGTGCGCCACAGCGGGGTGGACTGGCGGTCGGATTACAACGGCGCGCCGGCGATCGCCAATTCGCCGGTCATGCACGTGAGCGTGCGCGATGCCGAGAACTACGCGACCTGGCTGTCCGAGCAGACCGGGCGTTCCTACCGCCTGCCCAGCGAGGCCGAGTTCGAGTATGTGGTGCGCGCCGGCAGCAGCGGCCGTTACCCCTGGGGCGATGCCGGCACGCCGCCGGCCGGGGCGGGCAACTTCACCGGTGCCGAGGACGTCTCCCCGACCGGGCGACGCTGGTACAACGCCTTCGTCGGCTATGGGGATGGCTGGTGGGGGCCGGCGCCGGTCGGCAGCTTCGAGGCCAACGCCTGGGGGGTGCACGATGTGGCCGGCAATCTCAGCGAATGGGTAGCCGATTGCTGGCACGCCAGTTACCGGCGTGCGCCGGCCGATGGTGCGGCCTGGTTCAACCCGGGCTGCCGGCAGCGGGTGATCCGTGGCGGCAACTGGGCCAATGCGCCGGACCAGACCCGGGCGGCGTGGCGGCAATCGCAGGACTCGGATACCACCAGCGCCCGGATCGGCTTCCGCCTGGTCCGCGGTATCTGAGTCGTGCCGGGCGGCACTCACGTCGCGTCCCGCCGCAGCCACTACCATGACGCCGTGCCGGCCAGCGTGCGCCGGTCCCGCCAGGAATCTGCAACATGCGCAACGATCCATTCGGTGGTCAACAACAGGGCCGGGCCCGGCGCCCGGGTATGTTCGGCAACATCCGCTGGTGGGTGCTGCTGGCCTTTGCCGGGTATGCGGCGTTCTACTGGTTCTCCAACCGGGCGGTCGACCCGTACACCGGGGAGAGCGTGCTGATCGACAGTTCGCTCGATGCCAGCGAGGAAAAGGCGCTGGGCCTGCAGGCCTACCAGGAGATCCTGGCCCAGGAGCGGCCGCTGGACCCCAACGCGCAGGTCTCGCGCGACGTGCGCGCGATCGCGCAGCGGCTGATCAGCAAGGTGGACGTGGTGGAGACCGCGCTGGCCGAGGAGCATGGGCTGAAGCCGGCGCACTTTTCGCGCGACTTCGAGTGGGAAGTGAATGTCATCCAGTCCGACCAGGCCAATGCGTTCTGCCTGCCCGGCGGCAAGATGGCCGTCTATACCGGGTTGATCCCGGTGGCGCGCACGGTCGATGCGATGGCGGTGGTGATGGGCCATGAAATCGCGCACGCGCTGCTGCGGCACGGTGCCCAGCGCATGGCCCAGCAGAAGCTGACCCAGATCGGGCAGATGGCCGGCGCGGCCAGCGGCATGGACCCGCAGCAGCAACAGATGGTGATGTCGGCGATGGGCTATGGCTACCTGTTGCCGTATGCGCGCAGCCACGAAACCCAGGCCGATGAGGTCGGGCTGATGCTGGCCGCCGCGGCGTGTTTCGATCCGCGCGAGGCGATCCCGCTGTGGGAGCGCATGGGCCAGAGCAGCGGGGGGCAAGCCCCGCCGGAATTCTCTTCCACCCATCCCAACCCCGGCACCCGCATCCAGAACCTGCAGGCGCTGATGCCCAAGGCGATGGAATACCGGCAGAAATACTGCGAAGGCGCGCGCCAGTGATCCTGGCCGGCGTTCGTGGTCAGCGCGCCGGTTCCTTGACCACGACGTCGATCACCCCGTCCTGCACGCGTGCCTTCAGCGCGTCGCCGGGGCGCACCTGCAACGGTGACCGCACCAGGCTGCCATCGTCCTCGCGGGTAAGGATGCTGTAACCGCGCGCCACGGTGGCCAACGGGCTGACCGCTTCCATCGAACGGGCCAGGCCGCGCAGGCGCAATTGGTCGCGCTGAAGCTGGCGGTCGATCGCCGCCGCGGCGCGCGGCTGCAGGCGCTGCAGGCGCTCGCGCAGGGCGTCCAGGCGACGCTGCGGATGCCCGTTGCGCAGCACCACGGCGGCATGCCGCAGCTGCGCCTGGCGGCGTTCCTGTTGCTGCCGCCACACGCTGGCCAAGCGCCGCGCCAGGTCCTGCTGGCGGCGTTGCAGCAGTTGCAGGCGCGCCTGCGGGCCTTGTGCGTTCAAGCGCAGCAACGCCCGGTCGGCGCGCTGCATCGCCTGGCCCAGGCCATGCCGTTGCAGCTGCACCATCCGCGCCGCCAACCGGCGCACGTGCAGCTGCAGGTCGCGCTTGTCGGGCACCAGCAGCTCGGCGGCCACCGACGGGGTAGGCGCGCGCAGGTCGGCGGCGAAGTCGGCCAGGCTGAAGTCGGTTTCGTGGCCCACCGCCGACACCACCGGGGTCTGGCTGGCGGCGATGGCGCGGGCGAGGTGCTCATCGTTGAAGGCCCACAGGTCTTCCAGCGAGCCACCGCCGCGGGTCAGCAGGATCACGTCGTAGCGCCCGCTGGCATCGGCAGCCCGCAGCAGCGCGGTGATCTGCGCGGCGGCGTTGTCGCCCTGCACCAGGCTCGGCAGCAGGTCCACCTCGAGCAGCGGGAAGCGGCGCGCCAGCACGCTGAGCACGTCGCGCACGGCCGCGCCGGTGGGCGAGGTGATGACGGCCAGGCGGCGTACGTGGGTGGGCAGCGCGCGCTTGCGCTCGGCCGCGAACAGGCCCTCTGCCTCCAGCCGCGCCTTGAGCTGCTCATAGGCGCGGCGCAGCGCGCCTTCGCCGGCTTCCTCCATGTGGTCCAGCACCAGCTGGTACTCGCCACGCGCTTCGTACAGGGTCAGGCGGCCACGCGCGAGTACGCGCATGCCGTCGCGCGGGACGAACTTCAGCCACTGGCTCTTGGGCTTGAACAGCGCCGCGCGGATCTGCGCGCGCGCGTCCTTCAGGGTGAAATACATGTGGCCCGACGCGGGGCGGGTGACGCTGCCCAGTTCGGCCTCCACCCAGATCAGCGGGAAGGCGCCTTCCAGCAGGTCGCGGGCCAGGATGTTGAGCTGGCTGGGCGTGAGGATCTGCGCGCTGCGGTCCATGGGCGGGTCAAACGGTACGAACGGGCGCCCATGGTCGCATACGCGTCACGGCCGCGGGTCGCGCGCGGCGTGTTGCTGCAGCGCCCACTGCACATGTTCGCGCACGATCGGCGAGGCGTGCTCGCGGCGCGCGTGCAGCGCGGCCAGGGTGTCGGCGTGGGTGGGGGCATTGCCCAGCGCCACGGCGATGTTGCGCAACCAGCGCTCGTGCCCGCTGCGCCGGATCGGGCTGCCTTCGGTGCGGCGCAGGAATTCGTCTTCCTCCCACGCGAACAGCTGCGCCAGCGACGCGGTGTCCAGGTCGTTGCGTGCACGGAAATCCGGCTCGTCGGTACGCCGGGCGAACTTGTTCCAAGGGCACACCAGCTGGCAGTCGTCGCAGCCGTAGATGCGGTTGCCCATCAACGGTCGCATCGCTTCGGGGATCGGGCCATCGTGCTCGATGGTCAGGTAGGAGATGCAGCGCCGCGCATCCAGCCGCTGCGGCGCGATGATGGCCTGGGTCGGGCAGACGTCGATGCAGCGCGTGCAGGTGCCGCAGTGCGCCGTGGCCGGGGTGTCCACCGGCAGCGGCAGGTCGATGTAGATCTCGCCCAGGAAGAACCACGAGCCGCCCTGGCGGTCGATCAGGCAAGTGTGCTTGCCGATCCACCCGAGCCCGGCATTGCGGGCCAGCGCGCGCTCCAGCACCGGCGCCGAATCGACGAAGACGCGGTAGCCGAAGGCGCCGATCTCCGCGGCGATCGCATCGGCGAACTTCTGCAGGCGGTTGCGCATCAGCTTGTGGTAATCGCGGCCCAGCGCATAGCGCGCCACGTAGGCACGGTCGCCATCGTGCAGCGTGTCCCAGGCCTGGGCATCGTCCTTGTGGCCGTAGTCCATGCCCACCGAGATCACCCGCACCGTGCCAGGCAGCAGTTCGGCCGGGCGCGCGCGCATCGTGCCGTGCCGCGCCATCCACTCCATCGTGCCGTACAGGCCCTTGCCCAGCCAATCGGCCAGGTGCGCTTCGTCCTCGCCCAGGTCGATGCCGGACACGCCGCAGCGCTGGAAGCCGTGCACGCGCGCGATCTCGCGCACGCGCTGGGCGGCGCGGGCCAGGTCGACGGGGGCGGGGAGCGGAACAGCAGACATGGCGACAAGTATAGAATCCCGGCATGCCTGAGCTTGCTGAACTGTTCGATGTAGCCGCCGCGCGCCGGATCGACGCGCAGGCCAGCGCACGGCTGGGCGACGGCGGGGCGAGCCTGATGGAGCAGGCCGGCCAGGCTGCCTGGCAGTGCCTGCTGGAACGCTGGCCGCAGGCCCGGCGCATCTGCGTGGTGGCCGGGCCCGGCAACAATGGCGGCGACGGCTACGTGCTGGCCCGGCTGGCGCGCCAGGCCGGGCGTCATGTGCAGGTGCTGCGGCTGGCCGGCGACGGCGCCGCCACCCCGCTGGCGCAGGCCGCGCTGCAGGCGTGGCGGGATGCCGGCGGCGAAGAGGCGTGCTTCAGCGGCGCGCTGCCGGCAGCCGATGTCGTCGTCGACGCGCTCTACGGACTGGGCCTGAACCGCGCGCCGGCAGGGGATGCGCAGGCGCTGATCGAGACGATCAACGCCGCTGCGCTGCCGGTGCTGTCGCTGGACGTGCCCAGCGGCGTCGCTGCAGGCACCGGCGCGGTGCCCGGCGTGGCCATCCGCGCCCACCTCACCCTGCAGTTCATCGTGAGGCACCGCGGCCTGTACACCGGCGATGCGCTCGAGTACGTGGGCGAGCGCCGGCTGGCGCCGCTGCAGGTGCCCGATGCCGCGCTGACCGAGGTGCCGCCTGCAGCCAGTGTCTGGGCGCAGGCGCGCCTGGCGGCGTTGCTGCCGGCGCGGCGCGCCAATACGCACAAGGGCGAATCCGGGCATGTGCTGTGCGTGGGGGGCAACCAGGGTAGTGGCGGTGCGGTGATGCTGGCCAGCGAAGCGGCCTTGCGTGCCGGCGCGGGGCTGGTCAGCGTGGCCACCCAGGCCGCCCACGCGGCGCCGTTGCTGGCGCGACTGCCCGAGGCCATGGTGCACGCGGTCGAAAACGCCGGCGACCTGCAGGCGCTGTTTCCGCGCGCCAAGGTGATCGCCATCGGCCCCGGCCTCGGCCAGGACGACTGGGCGCATGAACTGTGGCGGCAGGTGCTGGCCAGCGGCACGCCGCTGGTGATCGATGCCGATGCCCTGAACCTGCTGGCCGCCGCGCCGCAGGTGGTCCACGGCGCCATCCTCACCCCGCACCCGGGTGAGGCCTCACGACTGCTTGGCTGCAGCACGGCGCAGGTGCAGGCGGATCGTTTCGCCGCTGTGCACCAGCTGGCCGAGCGCTTCCACGCGGTGGTCGTGCTGAAGGGGGCCGGCACCCTGGTCGCCGCACCGGGCCAGCGCCCCCGAGTCATCGCGGCGGGCAACCCGGGCATGGCCGTGGGTGGCATGGGCGACCTGTTGACGGGCATCATCGCCGCCCTGCGTGCGCAGGGACTGGACGCCTTCGATGCGGCGAGCGCCGGCGCACTGGTGCATGCGCTGGCCGGCGACAGCGCCGCCGCCCAAGGCCAGCGTGGCCTGCTCCCCACCGACCTGCTGGTGCCGCTGCGCCGCCTGGTCAATCCGGAACCCGACATCGCATGATCACGTTTTTCCTGGCCCAGAGCGACGACACCGACCTGCTTGGGCAGTGGCTGGCCGCCACCCGTCCGCCGCAGGCGGTGATGCAGCTGCAGGGCGACCTCGGCGCGGGCAAGTCCACGCTGGCGCGTGCGCTGCTGCGCGCCCTCGGCGTGCAGGGCGCCATCCGCAGCCCGACCTACACGCTGGTGGAGCGGTACCCGTTGGACGACGGGCACGAGGCCTGGCACCTGGACCTGTACCGAATCGGCCAGGCCGAAGAGCTGGATTTCCTGGGCCTGGACGAGGGCAGCGCCTCGCTGTGGCTGGTCGAATGGCCCGAGCGCGGCGCGGGCGCATTGCCGCCGAGCGACCTGCACGTGGCGCTGGACATTGAAGGGCAGGGCCGTCGCGTCCGTCTCACTTCGACCAGCGACGCGGGTCGTGAATGGCTCGCCCGGCTGCCCCAAGGGGGCGACTTGCAGGCCCTTTCTGTCGGCTGACACTAGGAAACACCGGCAGGTTACGGATTATTAAGGGAAAAGGTGTTGCATTTCATTCAGCGCGGTGATTGAATCCTGACCCATGCCAATGGGGAAACCACTCACCGCCATCTGTGCCGCCGTCGGACTGTGTCTGGCGAGCGCCTTGGCGTGGGCGGGCGAAGTCCGCCAGGTGGGCCTGGAGACCGGTGCCACCGGCACCCGCGCCGAAATCGCGCTGTCCGGGAGTGGCGGTTACAAGACCTTGAGCCTGGCCGGCCCGAACCGCCTGGTGGTCGATTTCCCCGACTCCAGTGCCGTCCGCAATCTCAAGCTGCCCGCGCCCAAGGGCGTGGTCACCGCCGTGCGCACCGGCCAGCCGGTGCCCGGCACGTTCCGGGTGGTTTTCGACCTGGCCGAATCGGTCGCGCCGTTCCGCCCGCAGATGCTCAAGCAGGGCGACGAATCGCGCCTGGTGATCGAATGGCCGGGCGATGCGCCGGCCAGCGTGGCCCGCAGCGCGCCGTCAGCGCCGCCTGCCAGCGCGCCGCCCGCCAGCGTGCCGACGCCGACGTCGAGCGCGGCACCGGCCACCTCCACCGCGACCACCACGGCCGCCGATGCGGCGCAGGCGCGCAGCGATGCCGCCCGCGCCACCGCGCTGCTCACCGCCTCCGTGCGCCAGCAGGCCAGTGCCACGGCGGCCACGCCGGTGCCCAGCCCGGCGACGCCCGCGGCGACGGCCGCCAACGTCGCAGCGGCCGGCAACGCCAACGCCGCCAGCAACTCGGCCACCCCGGCCGCGATCCTCGCCGGGCAGGCCACCGCGGCCGTCGTGTCGGCGCCCACGCCCGCGCCGGTGGTGACCCCGCCGGCCGAGATCCCGCGCCCGGCCATGCCCAGCGATGCCTCACGCATCAAGATGCGCGCGGGCATGCGCCCGCTGGTGGTGGCGATCGATCCCGGTCATGGCGGCCAGGACCCCGGCGCCGTCGGCCCGACCGGCAAGCGCGAAAAGGACATCACCCTGGCCGTGGCCCGCGAACTGGCCCGTCAGGTCAATGCCACCCCGGGTCTGAAGGCCTACCTGACCCGCGACACCGACGTGTTCATTCCGCTGCCGATGCGCGCGCAGAAGGCGCGCGCGGCGAAGGCCGACATCTTCATCTCGATCCACGCCGATGCCGCCGAAAACCGCGCGGCGACCGGTTCGTCGGTGTATGTCCTGTCCACCAAGGGCGCCTCCTCGCAGCGCGCGCGCTGGTTGGCCGACAAGGAAAACGCCGCCGACCTGGTCGGTGGCGTGCGCCTGCAGCAGACCGAAGGGACCCTGGCCAGCGTGCTGCTGGACCTGGCCCAGAGCGGCTACATGAAGGCCTCTGAAGACGCCGCCGGCCACGTGCTGGGTGGCTTGAAGCGGATCGGCAAGAACCACAAGCCCAACATCGAGCGCGCCAACTTCGCGGTGCTGCGCACCTCGGACATGCCGGCGATGCTGGTGGAAACCGCCTTCATCTCCAATCCGGACGAAGAGCGCCGCCTGATCGACCCGGCGTACCAGCGCCAGATCGCCGGTGCGGTACTCGATGGCGTGCACACCTTCTTCAGCCGCCAGCCGCCGCCGGGCACGCTTTACGCCGCCCGCGCCGAAGCCGAGATCGACGCGGCCGGCACCGTGGCGGGCGGAAGCAAGTAATCCGCCCGTAGAGCCGACCAACGGTCGGCTCTACCGCGCTGCGGCCAGGCACGGGGCGGCGCTACGCTATCATCTACCGATGAAGTCCTGCCCCCACGTTCCCATCGCCTCCGCCCGTGCGTCCTCCGTCGTCCGGAGCCCTGCATGAGCATCCGCCAGCTGCCTGAAATCCTGATCAACCAGATCGCCGCCGGCGAAGTCGTCGAGCGGCCTGCGTCGGTGGTCAAGGAACTGGTGGAAAACGCACTGGATGCCGGCGCCACCCGGGTCGACATCGACCTGGAAGAGGGCGGCGTGCGCTTGATCCGCATTCGTGACGATGGCGGCGGGATCGCCCCGGAAGAGCTGCCGCTGGCGGTGTCGCGCCACGCCACCAGCAAGATCGCCAGCCTGGACGACCTCGAAGCCGTGGCCACGCTCGGTTTTCGTGGCGAAGCGTTGCCGTCGATCGCCTCGGTCAGCCGCTTCACCCTGTCCTCGCGCCGCGCCTGCGACGCGCACGGGTCGGCGCTGCAGATCGAGGGCGGCAAGCTGGGCGACGTCACCCCGCGCGCGCATGCGCCGGGCACCACCGTGGAAGTACGCGAGCTGTTCTACAACGTGCCGGCCCGACGCAAGTTCCTGCGTGCCGAGCGCACCGAACTGGGCCACATCGAGGAATGGCTGCGCTCGCTGGCATTGGCGCGCCCGGACGTGGAGCTGCGTGTCTCGCACAACGGCAAGCCGTCGCGTCGTTACAAGCCCGGCGACCTGTACTCGGATGCGCGCCTGGGTGAAACCCTCGGCGAGGATTTCGCCGCGCAGGCGTTGCGCGTGGATCACAGCGGCGCCGGCCTGCGCCTGCATGGCTGGATCGCGCAGCCGCATTACTCGCGCGCCAGCACCGACCAGCAATACCTGTACGTCAACGGGCGGTCGGTGCGCGACCGCAGCGTGGCCCACGCGGTGAAGATGGCGTACGGCGACGTGCTGTTCCATGGCCGGCAACCGGCCTACGTGCTGTTCCTGGAGCTGGACCCGACCCGGGTCGACGTCAACGTGCATCCGGCCAAGCACGAAGTGCGCTTCCGCGACTCGCGGCTGATCCACGATTTCGTTTACCGCACCCTGAAAGAAGCGCTGGCTGAGACCCGCGCCGGCATGACCCAGGCCGGGGTCGGGGCCGACGCGGGTGGGTTGCCGCCTGCGGCCTCGCCGGGCACGGGCTATGCCCCCTCGACAGGCGCTTACGCCCTGGCCGGCAACGGGGCGGGCGGCGGCTTCGGCGCGCAGTGGCGGCCGCAGCAATCGCCGTTGGGGCTGCAGGTGGCCGATGCGCCCTCGGCGTATGCCGCGCTGTATGCCGCGCCCGCCGGTGCCGGCGTGTCCGCCGGGTTGCCACCGATGCCAAGCGAGCACGGCCTGCCGGTCACCGCGGCCGACAGCGGCGTGCCGCCGCTGGGCTATGCGGTCGCGCAGCTGCACGGGATCTATATCCTGGCCGAGAACGCCGAAGGCCTGATCGTGGTCGACATGCATGCCGCGCATGAGCGGATCGGCTACGAACGCCTGAAGACCGCGCACGACGGCATGGGCCTGCATGCGCAGCCGCTGCTGGTGCCGATCACCCTGGCGGTCGGCGAACGCGACGCCGATACCGCCGAGCGCGAGGCTGACACGTTGGTGGCGTTGGGCTTCGAGATCACCCGCTCCGGCCCTGGCTCGCTGCATGTGCGCAGCATTCCGGCGCTGCTGGCCAATGCCGAGCCGGAGGGGCTGCTGCGCGACGTGCTCACCGACCTGCGCGAACACGGCCAGAGCCGGCGCATCGCCACGGCGCGCGACGAGCTGCTCTCGACCATGGCCTGCCATGGCGCGGTGCGGGCCAACCGGCGCTTGACCGTGCCGGAAATGAACGCGCTGCTGCGCGACATGGAAATCACCGAACGCTCGGGTCAGTGCAACCATGGCCGGCCGACCTGGGCTCGTTTTTCGCTGGCGGAGATCGACCGCTGGTTCCTGCGCGGACGTTGAAGGGGGAAAAAATGCGGATGTGGACGAGGGGACTCGGCGCGGCGATGCTGGCGCTGGGATTGGGCGCGTGTGGGGACACGCCGCCGGCACCGGTCGCGGTGGCCGCCGATCCGGCGTTTGCCGCCGAACAACAGCAGTGGCGCCTGCAGCGCTACCAGGAACTGCACGCCGCCGACGGCTGGACCAGCCTGGTCGGCCTGCATTGGCTGGAATACAAGGCCCATTACATCGGCAGCGGCCCGGGCAGCGGCATCCGCCTGGCGGTCGGGCCGGACAAGCTGGGCATGGTGTCGCGCCAGGGCGACAGCGTGTGGTTCACGCCTGAGCGTGGCGTCGCATTGAGCGTGGACGACGCGCCGGTCACCGGGCGCATCCGCTTTTTCAGCGATCGTGACGCCACGCCGACCCTGATCCGCTTCGATGGCGGCAAGGGCCAGTTGAGCCTGATCCATCGTGGCGAGCGCTATGCGCTGCGCGTCAAGCACGCCGACGCGCCCACGCGCGCCAGCTTTGCCGGACTGCAGTACTGGCCGGGCGGGCCATCGTGGCGGATCAGCGCGCGTTTCATCCCGCACGAGCCCGGCAAGACGATGCCGATCGTGGACATCACCGGGCTCACCACGCAGATGCCCAATGCGGGCACGCTGGAGTTCGAGCGCGATGGCCGCACCTGGCGGCTGGAAGCGCTTGGCGAGCCGGGCCGCGAGCTGTTTGTCATCTTCGCCGACCGTACCAGCGGCCATGGCAGCTACCCGGCCGGGCGTTACCTGGACCTGGCTGCGCCGGATGCCAATGGCCAGGTGCTGGTCGATTTCAACCACGCCTACAATCCGCCGTGTGCGTTCACCCCGTTTGCGACCTGTCCGTTGTCGCCGCCGGAAAACCGCCTGGACCTGCGCGTGGACGCAGGCGAGCAGGCCTATCACGCCCCTGAAGGAGAGGCTTGAACCATGTCGATGCTGTCACGTGTGTTGTCTTCGTTGTTGATCGCCGGTGGCCTGCTCGGGGCCATGGGTGCGGCGCAGGCGCGCGGTGATGCGCCGGCCGCCAAGCCCGGCCCGCCGGTGCCGCTGCTGTGGAAGGTGACCGGCCCCGGCGACAGCCGGTTGTACCTGCTGGGCTCGTTCCACATGCTGCGCGCGCAGGACTATCCGCTGGCGGCGGACGTCGACCAGGCGTTCGCCGCCTCCAGGCGCGTGGTGTTCGAGTTGTCGCCGCAGGACATGGAATCCCCGCAGTTGGCCCAGAAACTGGTGCAGGCGGCGGTGCGCACCGATGGCACCGAACTCAAGCGCGACCTCGACGCTGCCACCTGGACCAAACTGCAGGCCTATGCGGCCGACAACCAGCTGCCGCTGGCCCAGTTGCAGGGGATGAAGCCGTGGTTCGTCGGCCTCACCATCACCCTGGGCCAGTTCACCAAGATGGGGCTGGACCCCAACCTCGGCCTGGACCGGCACTTCATGGGTCGCGCGGCCGCCGCGGGCAAGCCGACCGCCGGCCTGGAAGACATCGACACGCAGGTCGGCGTGCTGGCCGGCATGTCGATGCAGGAGCAGCAGCAGATGGTGGCCGAGGCGCTGGACCAGGCCGAGAAGGCCGACGTCGAAGGCCGCCGCCTGCATGACGCGTGGCGCCGTGGCGACGACAAGCTGCTGTGGACCTCGATGGCCGCGGAGATGCGCGGCCAGTACCCGCTGCTGTACAAGCGGATCAACACCGATCGCAACGATGCCTGGGTGCCCAAGCTGCAGCAGTACCTGCAGCCCGGCCAGGGCGGCACGCTGGTGGTGGTGGGCGCGCTGCACCTGCTGGGCAATGACGGCGTGGTGGAAAAGCTGAAGTCCAAGGGCTTTGCGGTCGAGCGCATCTGCACCGGGTGCGCCAAGCCCAAGCGCTGACCGGCGCAGCGGGC
The DNA here is from genome assembly GCF_024810105.1 of Stenotrophomonas sp. BIGb0135. Taxonomy (GTDB): domain Bacteria; phylum Pseudomonadota; class Gammaproteobacteria; order Xanthomonadales; family Xanthomonadaceae; genus Stenotrophomonas; species Stenotrophomonas maltophilia_AB. Next base: position 923,213 of record NZ_JANUDX010000001.1, on the reverse strand, counting down.
GGATATGAAAAAGGCGCGGCCGGTGGGCTGCGCCTTTTTCGTTGCCGGTGACCGCAGTGACTCAGCGGCGGGTCTTGGTGCCTGGGCCGGGCGCCGGGGCATCCGGCTTGCCGGTGCCGGTGGAGGTGCCGCCCGGGCGGGGGCCGAAGCCGGTGCCCATGTTGCGCTGGAAGTCCTGCCAAAGCTCCAGGTTGCGCTCGGTCAGCTGGTTCATCATCGCCCACGGGGTCTGGCCGAGGAGGTTGCCCATCTGCTGGCGGAACTGCTGCTGCTGGTCCAGGAAGACCTGCATGCTGCGCTCCAGGTAGTTGCCCATGAAGCCCTGCAGCGAATCGCCGTAGAAGCGGATCAACTGGCTCAGCAACTGGGTGGACAGCATCGGTTCGCCGTCCTGTTCCTGGTCGGCGATGATCTGCAGCAGCACCGACCGGGTCAGGTCGTCGCCGCTCTTGGCGTCGCGGACTTCGAAGTCTTCGCCGTCGAGAATGAGCTGGCGCACGTCCTCGATGGTGATGTAACTGGAAATCTCGGTGTCGTAGAGCCGGCGGTTCGGGTATTTCTTGATAATGCGGTTCGCAGCCATGAAACGGTCACTCAGCACACAGTAGGCGCGCAGCATGGCGCAGTGCAGCAGCACATGCAACCGCCGAAAGGCCCATGCGGCGGGGTATCGCGGCCGATTCGTGTTGCGCAGCATGGATCTGCGCGGGGTGCAGCATTTTCCGGTTCCATGGCGGGGCTGTAGCCGGATGGGCCTGCAAACGTTTTCTCGAACATCGCCCGTAGCGTATTGCCCGCGCGGATTCCATAGAGCCGACCGTTGGTCGGCTGCTCTATGCGCTGCTGCAAGGCAGCCGACCAACGGTCGGCTCTACGTTGCCTGAAGGCAGCCGACCAACGGTTGGCTCTGCGTTGTCGGGAAGGCAGCCGACCAACGGTCGGCTCTACGTTGCCCTGAAGGCAGCCGACCAACGGTCGGCTCTACGTTGCCCTGAAGGCAGCCGACCAACGGTCGGCTCTACGTTGCCTGGAGGCAGCCGACCAACGGTTGGCTCTACGTTGCCGGAAGGCAGCCGACCAACGGTTGGCTCTACGTTGCCGGAAGGCAGCGGACCAACGGTTGGCTCTGCGTTGCCTGGAGGCAGCCGACCAACGGTCGGCTCTACGTTGGCCGGGAGGCAGCCGACCAACGGTCGGCTCTACCAGCCCATGTGGTGGCCGCCGTTGATGTCCAGGTTCGAGCCGGTGATCCACGAGGCTTCCTCGTTGACCAGGAAGGCAACGGCGTAGGCGATTTCCTCCGGCTTGCCGAGGCGGCCGGTGGGGATGTCGGCGATGATTTTGGCGCGCACTTCGTCGGGCACGGCCATCACCATGTCGGTGGCCACGTAGCCCGGCGAAATCGTATTGACGGTGATCCCGAAGCCGGCGTTCTCGCGGGCCAGGGAGATGGTGAAACCGTGCATGCCGGCCTTGGCGGCGGCGTAGTTGGCCTGGCCGTACTGGCCCTTCAAGCCGTTGATCGAGCTGATCTGGATGACCCGGCCCCAGCCGCGGCGGCGCATGCCTTCGATCACCGGGCGGGTCACGTTGAACACCGAGTTGAGGTTGGTGTTGATGACGTCGTGCCACTGGTCCGCGCGCATGCGATGGAAGGTGGTGTCACGGGTGATGCCGGCGTTGTTGACCAGGATCTCGATCGGGCCCAGTGCCGCTTCCACGGCATGGACCATGGCCTCGGCGGTATCCGGGTCGGCGACGTCGCCGGGAAAGATCGCCACGTCGCAGCCGCGCGCCAGCATCATCTCGCGCCATGCCAGGGCTTTGGCATGGTCACGGTAATTGGTGGCGACCCGATGGCCCTGGTCGGCCAGGCGTTGGCAGATGGCGGTACCGATGCCGCCGGTTCCGCCGGTGACCAGTGCGACGCGAGATGTCATGAGCAGCTACTCCGAAAGGCAGGGCCAACAAGGGGGAAAGCGATTCTGCAACATCGCTGCGGCGATGGGTATCAGGCCGGCGGCATGGCCGGGCCGATGTCGTGGCGGGGCAGGCGCGCCGGGTCGAACCCCGCGCTGGCACGGGCCAGCAGTGCGGCCGGGCTGCCGTCGGCGGGGAGACAGCCCGGGTCCTGGCCGAGCGCGGCCCAGGCCTGGCGCAGGGCGGGCAGGGGATGGGCCGGGTCGAGCGGGTGCGCGGCCTCGGACTTGGACAGCTTGCGGCCGGTGTCATCCAGCAGCAGCGGCAGGTGCAGGTAAGCCGGGGTGGGCAGGCCGAGCGCCCGCTGCAACAGGATCTGGCGCGGAGTGGAGTCCAGCAGGTCGGCGCCGCGCACGACATCGGTGATGCCCTGGGCATGATCGTCCACCACCACCGCGAGTTGGTAGGCCCAGTAGCCGTCGGCCCGGCGCAGCACGAAGTCGCCCACCTCGGCGTACACGTCCTGCTGGATCGCGCCGCGCAGTCCGTCCACGAAGGCGACGGTGCTGCCCGGCGGCACGCGCAGCCGGATGGCCGGTTGCGCCCGCGCGCTGCGTGCCACGCAGTGATGATGGATGCCGCCCGCGTCGGCCAGGTCGCTGCGGCTGCAATGGCAGGCAAAGGCCTTGCCGTCGGCGAGCAGGCGGTCGAGGGCCTGCTGGTAAAGGGCGTCGCGCTGGCGCTGATGGACGATCGGCCCATCGCTGGCCAGGCCCAGGGCGGCCAGGGTGGCCAGTTGCTGGTCAACCGCGCCGGGCACGGTGCGCGGCGGGTCGACGTCCTCGATCCGCACCAGCCACTGCCCCCGGGCATGCCGGGCCAGCAGCCAACTACCCAGGGCCGCCAGCAGGGAGCCGGGGTGCAGGGGACCGGTGGGCGAGGGCGCGAAGCGGCCGCGGTAGGGGGAGATGGACATGAACTATGAATCGTCGGTCAGTTTGCGACTTGAATTCAACATGAAGTCCCCGCAGATTTGCAGTCATCAACCTCCAATGAGCGTTATTTCCCCATGTTCAGTCGTATTGCCCTCTTCCTTCTGACCAACCTTGCCGTGCTGGTCCTGGCGGGCATCGTCATGTCGGTGCTGGGCGTCAACCCGGGCCAGATGAGCGGTCTGCTGGTGATGGCGGCCATCTTCGGCTTTGGCGGTTCCTTCATCTCGCTGCTGCTGTCCAAGTGGATGGCCAAGCGCTCCACCGGTGCGGTGGTGATCACCGAGCCGCGCAATCCGACCGAGCGCTGGCTGCTGGCCACCGTCGAACGCCAGGCGCGCGAAGCGGGTATCGGGATGCCGGAAGTGGCGGTCTACGATGGCCCGGAAATCAATGCCTTCGCCACCGGTGCCAACCGCAACAAGGCCCTGGTGGCAGTGTCCACCGGGCTGCTGCACAACATGAGCGAGGACGAGGCCGAGGCGGTGCTGGGCCACGAGATCGCGCACGTGGCCAACGGCGACATGATCACGATGGCGTTGCTGCAGGGCGTGCTGAATACCTTCGTCATCGTGCTCGCGCGCATCGTCGGCGGGTTCATCGACAGTGCGATCTCGGGCAACCGCGAGGGCGGTGGCCGCGGCTTCGCCTACTACATCATCGTGTTCGTGCTGGAGATGGTGTTCGGCCTGGGCGCGACGGTGATTTCGATGTGGTTCTCGCGTCACCGCGAGTTCCGTGCCGACGCGGGCGGTGCCCACCTGGCCGGCCGCCAGAAGATGATCGCGGCGCTGGAGCGCCTGAAGCTCAACCATGGCCAGAGCACGCTGCCCACCCAGATCGCGGCATTCGGCATCGCCGGCTCGACCGCGAAGAAGCTCTTCATGAGCCACCCGCCGCTGGAAGAACGCATCGCTGCGCTGAAGGCGGCAGGCGCCACCGTCAGCTGATTCCTGCGCCAGCCACGCTGAAATGAAAACGCCCGGCTTCGGCCGGGCGTTTTTTTGGGTTCTTCGTCCAACGCCAGATCCACCGCCATAAGCGTGGGTGTATCTGCGGGCAAGCCAGCAGGTACAGGACAACCGAACCCCATTCGCTGCGTCTCGTCTCGCCTTGCTTGCCTGCAAAAAACCACCAGCCAACTGTCTGGGGCGGGGGTGGGTGAGGTCGCGGGGCCCGTTTTGCGCCATGGATGGCGCAAAAGGAGCTTACATGGACGTACTTGCAGCGTGCCCCGCGGCCTCACCCACCCCCGCCCAGCCCGACCCAGGCGCACATCCGCAGCGGTTGACCTGGCCGTTGACGTTGCACTTGCCCACCACCCACCACCCACCAAGGCCGGCCACCCAAACAACAACGGCGCCCGAAGGCGCCGTCGTCGAGGTGTCGCACAAGCGGTGGATCAGAACTTGGCGTCGAACTCGGCCGCGTAGCCGGTGTTGACCAGCACCTTCTGCAGCACGTCGGTGTTCTTCACGTTGCCCGCCACGATCTGCTGGGTCTCCGGGCCACGGCTGTCCATGCGGGCCGGCGTGGCGCCCTTGAAATCGCAGACCCGACCGCCGGCCTCGCGGACCAGCAGCACGCCGGCGGCGATGTCCCAGGCCTTCACGCCGGCCTCGAAATACGCATCGGCACGACCGCACGCCACGTAGGCCAGGTCCAGGGCTGCCGAACCGGTGCGGCGCACGTCTTCGGCGTGCACCAGCAGCGCGTCGACCGCCTTCAACTGCGCGCTCGTACGCTGACGCTCGCGCGGGGCGAAACCGGTGTGGATCATCGCCCCGGCCATGTCCTTGCGGTCGGCCACGCGGATGCGACGGTCGTTCAGCACCGCGCCTGCACCCCGGCTGGCGGTGAACAGCTCATTGCGGAGCGGATCGAAGATCACCGCGTCGATCGGCTCGCCGTTCTCGACCAGGGCGATCGACACGCAGTAGTGCGGGAAGCCGCGCAGGTAGTTGCTGGTGCCGTCCAGCGGGTCGATCACCCACATGTACCGGTTCACGGCCTGCACGCCGCCTTCCTCGGCCATGATCCCGTACTCGGGATAGGCGCGCTTGAGTTCCTTGATGATGACCTTTTCCGCATCCGCATCGACTTCACTGGCATAGTCCATGCGCCCCTTCTGCACGACGTTCAACGCCTCGAGCTTGTTGATGTTGCGCAACAGGACGTTGCCGGCGAGGCGGGCGGCCTTGACCATGACGGTGACGGCGGGTTTCTGCATGGCGAAAAGCTCCCGGAAAGGCAGAGTAGGGGGTACTGGCGGGGGAAAAGAGCGGTCCCGGCGCAGAGGCCGGTCGCACAGTTTACCATCTGTGGCTTGTCTGCTCGCGTTTGGCCTGTTCATGTCCATTGAAACCGCTCCTTCCCGTATCCGATTCGTCCTCGTCGGCACCCAGCACCCCGGCAACATGGGCGCCGCGGCGCGCGCCATGAAGACCATGGGCCTGGGCCGGCTGGTCCTGGTGGCCCCGGAAAAGCCGCTGGATGAAGAAGCGTTCAGGCGCTCGGCCGGTGCCGAGGACGTGCTCGGCGATGCCCCGGTCGTGGCTACCCTGGCCGAGGCCGTGGCCGATTGCACCCTGGTGCTGGGCTGCACTGCCCGTGCCCGCCGCGTCCAGCTTGAAGAGCTGCTGCCCACCGTGGCCGCCCAGCGCGCCCTGGCCAAGGCCGCCGAGCCGGGCGCCGAAGTGGCGTTCGTGTTTGGCCGCGAGCGCACCGGCCTCACCAATGAAGAACTGCAGCTGTGCCACCTGGCCGTGCATATCCCGTCCCACCCCGATTTCAGCTCGCTCAACCTGGCCGCCGCCGTCCAGGTGCTGGCCTATGAGCTGCGCATGGCCGTGCTCGGTGGCGTCGAAGGCGCCGCCCCGGCCGATCCCGAACACCGCGAACAACCGGCCAGCCACGCCCAGGTCGAGGGCCTGTTCGGCCAGCTTGGCCAGACCCTGGACGAAATCGATTTCCACAAGGGCCGCGCCCCGGATTCGGCGATGCGCAAGCTGCGCCGCCTGTTCCTGCGTACCGAACTGAGCGAACAGGAAGTCCGCCTGCTGCGCGGCATCCTCGCCGATGCACAGCGGATGGCGCGATTGGCCAACAATACGCCCGAATGAGCTGACGCAGTTCTCATTTTTTCGGGTAGGCTGTTCGGATTCCTTGGGGGGGGCGAATGGGAGTGCCGGGTCTGCGATGGCTGTTGCAGGGAGGTCTGCTGTGTCTGGCCATCGCCTTGATGACCGGATCCGCCGCTGCCGGTCCCCACAACGTGCTGGTGCTGGGACGGATCAGCGACAACCCCAAGTCACACTATGCGCAACTGCAGCCCCTGCTCGATTACGTGGTCCCGCGCATGCGCGATGTCGGCATTACCGAAGGTCGCATCCTGATGGCGCCCGACGCCCAGCAGATGGCCAGCTACCTGCGCCGCGGCCGCGTTGACTGGGTCACCGAGACCTCCGGCACCGCCGTGGCGCTGGGCATGCGCAGTGGCGCCCAGCCGCTGCTGCTGACCGAGCGCAGTGGCGTGCGCGACTACCACACCGTGTTCTTCGTGCGCCGCGGCAGCCCGATCGTGTCCCTGGCCGACCTCAAGGGCCACACCCTCGCCTTGCAGAACGTGGCCTCCACCAGTGCCTACCTGGTGCCGGTGATGACGTTGCTGGAGCAGGGCCTGACCCCGGAGATCCTGTTGTCCGCGCGCGATGCGGCCGCCCCCGACACCGTGGGCTATGTGTTCGCGCGCAGCGAGGGCAATATCGCCACGCTGGTCCACAAGGGCGTGGTCGATGCCGGCGCCGTGAGCAGCGTGGACTGGACCGACGGCCATCGGATCCCGGCCAGCTACCTGCGCGACTTCCGCGTGATCCACCGCACCGAGCCGTTCCCGCGGGCAGTGGAAGTGGTGCGCGCCGATCTCGATGCGAAGGTGCGCGAGCGCCTGCAGCAGGTGTTGCTGGAGGCCGCCGGCGATCCGCAGGCGCAGGATGCGTTGCAGACGTTTTTTGGTACGTCCGGGTTCCATCGGGTGGATGCGCAGATGCAGCACCGGTTGGATCAACTGAAACTAGGGCTGGCTCGCGTGCGGATGGAAGTGGAATGAGGCTGTTGGGTTCGGGAATGCAGGCACGCTTCGTGCTGGCGATGAGCGGCGCGATGCTGGTGGTGATCGCGATCGTGGCGGTGGTGCTCGGTCGCCAGGCGGCCATGCAGGATGAGGTCAAGCACCTCAGCGGCAACGTCATCCACGATCTGTTCGACCGCAGCGTGCGCAGTCGCGGCGAAGCCCTGGCGCGCGAGCTGTCCGACGCGCTGGCCAACCCGCTGTATTACAACGACCTGGAACAGGTCGGCGCCCTGGTCCGCAATACCTCGCGGCAGCAGGTGGTGCGCTACGTGCTGGTCTTCGACGAGGACGGCAAGCTGGTCCACGACGGCTCCACCGAGGTGATCGACTTCGGCCGGCCGATGAGCGATCCGCTGGCCGCCGGGGCGGTCGCGGCGCGCGCGCTGGTGGTCCAGGAGTCGCCCAAGGTACTCGACAACGCGATGCCGATCATGATCGGCAACCAGCGTATCGGCGGGGTCCGGGTAGGCATGGCGCTGGATGACGTGCAGGCCATGGAGCACCGCGCCAACCAGACCCTCGGCGACCGCCTGCAGCAGGTCGGCAAGCGCCACCTGGGCTGGCTGCTGCTGATGCTCGGCCTGCTGCTGGGCATCGGCGTGGGCGTGATCATCTACGTGCAGCGCACCCTGGTCACCCCGATCCGCTTGCTGGCCGCGGCCGCCCGCCAGATCGAGGCGGGCGACTACCGGCCACAGCTGCAGCAGAGCAAGCGCCAGGATGAGGTGGGCGAACTGGTGCGCGCGTTCGGCCGGATGAGCGAGTCGATCGCCCGCCACGACCGCGAAGTGCGGCGCATGGCCTACACCGATGCGCTGACCGGGCTGACCAACCGGCTGGCGTTCCGCGAGGCGCTGGACCATCGGCTGATGGCTGCGCGCGCCTCCAACCACCGTCTGGCGTTGCTGTTTGCCGACATGGACGATTTCAAGCGGGTCAACGACACCCTCGGCCACGAGGCCGGCGACGAGGCGTTGCTGCAGTTCGCCCAGCGCATCAGCACCGCCGTGGCCCAGGCCGGCGGCGACGACGCCCTGCTGGCCCGCTTCGGCGGCGATGAATTCGTGATCCTGCTGGGCGAGGGCGACGTGGCCGCCAGCGCGCGCCAGCTGGCCGAGATCCTGGTGCGCGAGCTGGGCAAGCCGCTGTTCGTGCAGGGCCGGGAGCTGTTCCTGGGCACCTCGATCGGCGTGACCTTGTTCCCCGACGACGCCGCCGATGCGACCACGCTGCTCAAGAACGGCGACATCGCGATGTACCAGGCCAAGATGGCCGGCAAGAACTGCTACCGCTACTACAGCCGGGCCATGGACCATGCGGTCGAGCGCCGCGTGCACATGGAACAGGAGCTGCGTGGGGCGTGGGAGCGCGGTGAGCTGCGCCTGGTCTACCAGCCGATCTTCCGCACCCGCGACCGGCGCATGGTCGGGGTGGAGGTGCTGCTGCGCTGGCAGCACCCGACCCTGGGCACGATCCCGCCGTCGGTGTTCATTGAAGTGGCCGAGCAGAGCGGCCTGATCGAAGTGATCGGCCCCAAGGTGCTGCGCGCGGCCTGCATGGAGGCGGTGCAGTGGCCGCATGGCGTGGACGGCGAAGGCCTGTTCGTGTCGGTCAACGTCTCCCCGCGCCAGTTGCGTGGCGGCGAACTGCCCAGCCTGGTCGCCGACTGCCTGCGCGATACCGGCCTGCCGGCCTCGCGGCTGCACCTGGAGCTGACCGAGACAGCGGTGATCGGCGATGAAATGCTCGCCGCGGCCCTGCTCGACAAGCTGCACCGCACCGGGGTGAAGGTGTGGCTGGATGACTTCGGGACCGGCTTCTCGGGCCTGAGCCACCTGCGCCAGGTGCCGGTGGACGGGGTCAAGATCGACAAGAGTTTCGTGGCCGACATGCAGCGCGACCCGGACGACCTGGCCCTCACCACCGCGATCATCGCCATGGCCCACGCCCTGGGCATCACCGTGGTGGCCGAGGGCATCGAGCAGGAAGTGCAGTTCGACCTGCTGGCCCAGCGCGGCTGCGACCTGGCCCAGGGCTACTGGCTGAGCCACCCGATCAGCGCCACCGACGTGGTGCAGATGATCGAATCCGGCATCTAGGGGGCAGATCCACGCCCTGCGTGGATGCCGCCCCCTGCATCACCACCGGGCGCGCTCAGACCGGGCGCTTGCTGCTGTCCCCGGCAATTTCGCGCACCAGCTTCGGCACCAGGTAACCGGACAGCCGCGCGGTCAGCTGCGCGTGCAGGTCCTTGGCGGTGTCATCGCTGACCTCGAAATGGGCCACGCCTTCGACCCGGTCCACCTGGTACAGGTAGTAGGGCAGCACGCCGGCGGCGAAACTGCGCTCGCTCAACGCCTGCAGGGCCTCCAGGGAATCGTTGACCCCGCGCAACAGCACCGCCTGGTTGAGCAGGGTGGCGCCGGCGCCGCGCAGGCGGCCCATCGCCGCGTCGACGTCGGCATCGAACTCGTTGGCGTGGTTGGCGTGGATCACGAAGGCCAATGGCCACGGCAGGCTGGCCATCCACTGCACCAGGTCCTCGTCCACGCGTTCGGGCAGCACCACCGGCAGCCGGCTGTGGATGCGCAGGCGGCGCAGGTGCGGGATCTGCCGCAGGGCGTCGGTCAGCTCGACCAGCTTGTGGGTCGCCAGCGACAGCGGGTCGCCGCCGGACAGGATCACCTCGTCGATGTCCGGGTCCTGGGCGATCGCCTCGACCGCGTCGCGCCAGCCTTCGCGGGCCGCGTTCTCGGTGCCGTAGTCGAAGTGCCGGCGGAAGCAGTAGCGGCAGTTGATCGCGCAGCTGCCGGTGGTCACCAGCAGGGCGCGGCCGCGGTATTTCTGGATCACCCCGGTGGCCTTCCTGGCCAGCCCGTCGCCGACCGCATCCAGGCTGAAGCCGGGCACCACCTGCATTTCATCGCTGACCGGCAGCACCTGGCGCAGCAACGGGTCGTGGCGGTCGCCATGGCGCATGCGGGCAATGAAACCCTGTGGCACCCGCAACGCGAACTGGCTGGCGGCCTCGGCCGACAGGGGCAGGGCATCCGGGTCCAGGCCGAGCTGTTCCAGCAGCGCGCGCGGGTCGCGGACCGCCTGGCGCCACAGCTGTTGCCAGCGCACGGGGGTGGGCAGGGGCGTGGCGGAAAGCTGCATGGAATGGGGGCCTGCGGTTATCATGTCGGTCAGAAAAACTAGTCACCCCACCGGTGCCGGTGGGTTTTCCATTCTATCCGGCTCGCCGCGCCTGCGCGGCGTTTGCCCATTCAGGAGTTTCAGCATGGCCACTGTTGGCATGAACGACGTCAAGAACGGGATGAAGATCCTGGTCAACAATGAACCGGCGGTCATCACCGAGACCGAGTACGTCAAGCCGGGCAAGGGCCAGGCCTTCACCCGCATGAAGTACCGCTTCATCAAGTCCGGCCGCGTGGTCGAAATGACCATGAAGGCCACCGATGACGTGGAGAAGGCCGACGTCGTCGACACCAACATGGACTTCATGTACAGCGACGGTGAGTACTGGCACTTCATGGACCCGGAAACCTTCGAGCAGGTCCAGGCCACCAAGGCCGGCATGGGCGGCGCGGAGAAGTGGCTTAAGGGTGAGGAAGTCTGCATCGTCACGCTGTGGAACGGCGAGCCGATCTTCGTCCAGCCGCCGAACTTCGTCGAACTGAAAATCACCGAAACCGACCCGGGCGTCCGTGGCGACACCTCCGGCGGCGGCGGCAAGCCGGCCACCCTGGAAACCGGCGCCGTGGTCCGCGTGCCGCTGTTCGTCAACCAGGATGAAATCATCAAGGTCGATACCCGTTCGGGCGAATACTCCGCACGCGCAGGCAAGTAATCCGGCGAAGCCGGATGAGGGTAGAGCCGACCGTTGGTCGGCTGCACCACCCGGTCGAACCGACCGTTGGTCGGCCATGCCACCCCGTAGAGCCGACCGTTGGTCGGCTGCGCCACCCGGTAGAACCGCCCCTTGGTCGGGGACGCCACCCCGTAGAGCCGACCGTTGGTCGGCTGCCCCACCCGGTAGAACCGCCCATTGGTCGGCGACGGCACCCGTGCAGCCGACCAACGGTCGGCTCTACGTCCAGAGCGTTCCGTTCCAGAGCGTCCCGGTCGCCCACGCCTTCGGGGCGTCCGCCCAGCACAGTGAGCCCGCATGACCGACACCGCACGCATCCCCGAAACCTGTGACCTGCTGATCGAAGCCGGTTACGTGGTCCCGATCGAACCGCATGCGGTGGTGCTGGAAGACCATGCCGTGGCCGTGCGAGGCAGCGAGATCATCGCGATCCTGCCGCGTGCCGAAGCGCGTGCGCGGTTCGCCCCGGTCCGCACCGTGTCGCGTCCGGACGCGGCGCTGATGCCGGGCCTGGTCAACGCGCACACCCACAACCCGATGACCCTGTTGCGCGGCGTCGCCGATGACCTGCCCTTGATGGTGTGGTTGCAGCAGCACATCTGGCCGGTGGAAGCGGCGGTGATCGGGCCGGAGTTCGTGGCCGATGGCACCACGCTGGCGATCGCCGAGATGCTGCGCGGCGGTACCACCTGCGCCAACGAGAACTACTTCTTCTCCGACGTCCAGGCCGCCGTCTACAAGCAGCATGGCTTCCGCGCGCTGGTCGGTGCGGTGATCATCGATTTTCCCACTGCCTGGGCCAAGACCGACGACGAGTACTTCGCCAAGGCGGGTGAACTGCACGACCAGTGGCGCAACGATCCGCTTATCGGCACCTCGTTCGCCCCGCACGCACCGTACACGGTCAACGACGCCAATTTCGAACGCGTGCGCATGCTGTCCGACCAGTTGGACATGCAGGTCCACCTGCACACGCATGAGACCGCGCAGGAAATCAGCGACTCGCTCAAGCTGCACGGCCAGCGCCCGCTGGCGCGGCTGGATCGCCTCGGCCTGGTCAACGACCGCCTGATCGCGGTGCACATGACCCAGCTGACCGAGGCGGAAATCCACCTGTGCGCCGAGCGTGGCGTCAGCGTGGTGCATTGCCCCGAATCCAACCTCAAGCTGGCCTCCGGCTTCTGCCCGGCCTGCGCCCTGCAGCGCGCCGGGGTGAACCTGGCCATCGGCACCGACGGCTGCGCCAGCAACAACGACCTGGACATGTTCAGCGAGAACCGCACCGCGGCGATCCTGGCCAAGGCCGTGGCCAACGATGCCACCGCGCTGGATGCGGCCACCACGCTGCGTGCAGCCACCCTGGGCGGCGCCCGCGCGCTGGGCTTCGGCGACCGCATCGGCTCGATCGAGGTCGGCAAGCAGGCCGACCTGGTCTGCGTGGACCTGTCCGCGCTGGAGACCCAGCCGCTGCACCATGTGCTGTCGCAGCTGGTGTATGCCGCCGGTCGTCACCAGGTCAGCGATGTCTGGATCGCCGGGCAGCCCAAGCTGGTCCAGCGCGAGCTGGTCGGCATGGACACCGCCGCGATCGTCGCCAACGCCCGCCAGTGGCGCGAGCGCATCCGCCACATCCGTGCTTGATGCACCAAGGACCCCCATGACTACCCCACACGCTTCCACTAATTTCGATCAGGCCGAACTGGACAAGTTCGCCGCGCTCGCCAATCGCTGGTGGGACAGTGACGGCCCGCAGAAGCCGCTGCATGCCCTCAACCCGGTGCGCCTGCAGTACGTGGCCAGGCGCGTGGCGCTGCGCGGCGCGCGCGCGCTCGACATCGGCTGCGGTGGCGGCCTGCTCAGCGAGGCACTGGCGCGCGAAGGCGCCGAGGTCACCGCGATCGACCTGGCGCCCGAGCTGCTCAAGGTGGCGCGCCTGCACAGCCTGGAGTCGGGGGTGACGGTGGACTACCGCCTGCAGGCCGCCGAGGACCTGGCCGCCGAACAGCCCGGCAGCTTCGACGTGGTCACCTGCATGGAGATGCTCGAGCACGTACCCGACCCGGGCGCGATCATCGCCGCCTGCCACCGCCTGCTCAAGCCCGGCGGGCAGCTGTTCCTGTCCACCGTCAACCGTACCCCGGCCGCCTTCGCCGTGGCGATCGTCGGTGCCGAGTACGTGGCGCGGCTGCTGCCCAAGGGCACGCACCACTACCAGGATTTCATCAAGCCGGCCGAGCTGGGCAAGTGGCTGCGCGAGGCCGATTTCAACCTGCGCGATGTCAGCGGCATGGCCTACGAGCCGTGGCGCAACCGCGCACGCTTGAGCAGCCGCACCGACATCAACTACCTGGCCCATGCGGTCAAGCCGGACGCTGCGGGTGTCTGAGTCCGGTTTCCCGCAGGCGGTGTTGTTCGACCTCGATGGCACGCTGCTGGACAGCGCGCCGGACATGCTGGCCACCGCCAATGCGATGCTGGCCGCGCGCGGGCGTGCCCCGATCAGCCTGGACGCACTGCGCCCGGTGGTCTCCAAAGGCTCTCGGGCGATGGTCTCGGTGGCGTTCCCGGCGTTGGGGCAGGTCGAGCGCGACGCGCTGGTGCCCGAGTTCCTGGACCGCTACGAGGCCCTGATCGGCCAGCACGCGGTGGTGTTCGACGGCGTCGCCGGCATGCTCGATGCGCTGGATGCGGCTGGCTGCGCGTGGGGCATCGTCACCAACAAGCCCGAATACCTGGCCCGCCTGATCGTGCCCCAGCTGGGCTGGGAAGCGCGCTGCAAGGTGCTGATTGGCGGCGATACGCTGGCCCAGCGCAAACCGCACCCGCTGCCGTTGCTGGTCGCCGCCGAGCGCATGCGGATCGACCCGGCCACCTGCATCTATGTGGGCGACGACGAGCGCGATATCGTGGCCGCCAATGCCGCCGGCATGGCCTCGGTGGCCGCGCTGTGGGGCTACCGGCTGGAGGCCGACGACCCGTTGGCGTGGGGCGCGGAGAGCATGATCGCGCACCCCGCGCAGCTGCAGCGCGGCGACGCCTGGCCGCTGGCGCGCGCCTGACCGCCCGCCAGGCATCGGCGGTTGGCCGATGCGCAGCGCAACCCAGGCATGCACCGGTGATCGGCCCGTGCGTATCCCCGGTAGCCGCCGAGCCTGGCTCGGCCAATTTCTTCCAAGGATTTTCCCCGTGACAACTTCCAGCGCCCTCGACAGTTTCCTGGACAAGTGGCGGACCCGCTGGCCGGAATGGTCGGTGGCCGAGCCGTTCGTTCCCGAGGCCCAGCGCAGCCTGGCCGTGGCGTGGTTTGCGCTGCTGCAGGAGTTCGACGACATCCTCAATACCAACGGCGATCCAACCCCTTCCGACGCCAAGCTGGCCTGGTGGGGCGAAGAACTGCGCAGCTGGGCCGGGCAGCGCTCGCGGCATCCGCTGGGGCGTTTGCTGGAGCCGGTGCGCGCGCCATGGGCGGAACTGGCGCAGGCGCTGCCGGACCTGGTCGAGGCCCGCGCCGCGTCTGTGGCACCGGCCCAGGCGCTGCACGCGCTGCAGGCCTATGCGGGCGCGGTGGCGGCGGTGGAGGCGGTGATGTTCGAGGCGCCGGCGCGCGGCGATGTGACCACCCCCGTGCTGGTGCAGACGCTGGCCCAGCGACTCCAGGAGGCCGGTGTCGCCGCCGTGCCGCGCGCGCTGCTGGACGCCGGTAGCGAGACGGCCGCGCAGCGCTGGGCGCAGCACTTGCTGGCGCGGTGGCCGGCGCGCGTCGCCGGCCCGCGCGTGCGCCGCATGTACGCGTCGCTGGCGAGAACGCGGCTGCAGGCGCGTGCGCAGGGCAGCGAGCCCAAGGTCACGCCGCTGCGGACGCTGCTGCGCACGTGGTGGGCCGGTCGGGGCTGATCGCGGCGCGACCCGTCTATAGGGCCGGCACTGGACGGCATTGGCCGCCCGTACACCGCGGCACTGAGCGCCCCGGCGGCGCGGCACAGTGAGGCGCTGGCGCCCCATGTGCCTCGTCATCTGAGGGCGCGGACCGCCAGGGTCGGTTCCCGAACGACTGCCGACCGTGTCGATCGGCGCGGGGATGCACCCTCCCGGCAGCGCTGCACCGGCCGCGCCCAGCATTGCAGGCATGCCGCCATCACTTGCCGCGTTCAAGCACCAGCAGCGGATCGATGCGGGTATCGAACCAGTTCATGCCCCAGTGCAGGTGCGGCCCAGTGGCACGGCCGGTGGCGCCGACCGCGGCGATCACCTGACCCTGCTCGACACGGTCACCCACCTTCACGTCGATCCGCGACAGGTGCAGGAAATTGGAGCTGATGCCGTAACCGTGGTCCAGCAGCAGCGTGCCGCCGGTGAGGTACAGGTCCGGGCCGGCGAAGGTGACCACGCCGGCGGCCGGAGCCTTCACGGGGGTGTCGGTGGGCACCGCGATGTCCATGCCGGAGTGGCCGGCGCCGGGCTGGCCGTTGTACACGCGGGCATTGCCGAAGCGCCCGCTGATGCGCCCCTGCACCGGCCAGATGAAGGCCTGCGCGAAATCCGGCCGGTCATCGTCGCGCGCACGCGCGGCGGTCACCTGGGCCTGTTCGCGCTTGATCCGTTCGGCGATCGCCGGGGGCGGGTTGACGGTTTTCG
This sequence comes from Stenotrophomonas sp. BIGb0135, assembly GCF_024810105.1. Lineage (GTDB taxonomy): Bacteria > Pseudomonadota > Gammaproteobacteria > Xanthomonadales > Xanthomonadaceae > Stenotrophomonas > Stenotrophomonas maltophilia_AB. The sequence continues at coordinate 907,660 of NZ_JANUDX010000001.1, read as the reverse complement.
GCGGCACCCCGTTGACCCGTTCGGTCGGCCAGTCGCGCGGGGTGACCGCGATGGTCACGGTGTCGCTGCCGCCGTCCGGGCGCCGCACCTGCACCTGCAACGGGCCCTTCTCGTCACGGCCGATGCCGAACACCACGCTGCCATAGCCGCTCACCCGCAGCGTGCGGCCGGCGTACTGCACCGTGCTGCCGGCGGGAACCTTGCCGATGACCATTGCGCCCTGCGAGGCACTGGCCGGAAACACCACCCGGCTGTCGGCCTGGGCGAGGGCGGGCGAGGGTGGCAGCGCGGCCACGCCCGTGGCACCCGCCGCGAGCAGGCCCAGGCCAAGCAACGTCGCCCGCATCAGCGGTCGAAGCTCAGGCGCTGCCCGTTCGGCGCGCCGACCAGCTGCTCGCCGTCCCAGGCCAGCTCGCCATTGATCCAGGTCGAGGCGATCCGCGAGCGGAAGGTCATGCCTTCGAACGGCGACCAGCCGCACTTGGACAGCACGTCCTCGCGCTTGACCGTGAACGGCACGTCCTCCACCAGCACCAGGTCGGCGAAGTAGCCTTCGCGCAGGTAGCCACGCTGGCTCACGTCGAACAGCTGCGCCGGCGCGTGGGCGAACTTCTGCACCACCTGGGTGATCTCCAGCTTGCCTTCGTGTACCAGTTCCAGCGCGGCGACCAGCGCGTACTGCACCAGCGGCAGGCCGGACGGCGCCTGCGGGTAGGGCTTCTGCTTCTCTTCCCAGGTGTGCGGGGCGTGGTCGGTGGCCAGCACGTCGATCACGTCCTCGGCCACCGCGCGGGTGAGCGCTTCGCGGTCGCTGGCTTCCTTGATCGCCGGGTTGCACTTGATCAGGTTGCCCAGCCGCGCGTAATCGCTGCGGTCGAAGCGCAGGAAGTGGATGCAGGTTTCAGCGGTGATCTGCTTGCGGCTGCCGTCGGCGCGGATCAGCGGGCCGCGCTCGAACAGCGTGAGTTCGTCGGCCGTGGAGATGTGCAGCACGTGCAGGCGGGTGCCGTGCTTTTTCGCCAGCGACACGGCCAGCTCAGAGGACTTCAGGCAGGCCTCGCGCGAGCGGATGTCCGGGTGCTGTTCGGCACTGAGCGCATCGCCGTACTTCTCGGCGTACTCCCTGGCCTTGGCATCGATCATCGGGGTGTCTTCGCAATGCGTGATGATCGGGGTAGGCGCGTCGCGGAAGATCGCGTCCAGGGTGTCCGGGTCGTCGACCAGCATGTTGCCGGTCGAAGCGCCCATGAACACCTTGATGCCCGGCGCGGTCTTGGGGTCCAGCGACTGGATGTGGGCCAGGTTGTCGTTGCTGGCGCCCATGTAGAAGCCGTAATTGGCGCGCGCACGGCCGGCCGCGGCGTCGTACTTGGCCTGCAGGATCTCGGCATTCAAGGTGGGCGGGTTGGTGTTGGGCATGTCCATGAAGCTGGTCAGCCCGCCGGCCACGGCCGCGGCCGATTCGGTGGCGATGTCGCCCTTGTGGGTCAGGCCGGGTTCGCGGAAGTGGACCTGGTCGTCGATCATGCCCGGCAGCAGCCAGCGGCCGGCGGCGTCGACGACGGTTTCGCCCGGACGGGCCTCCAGGCCGGCGCCGATCTGGGCGATGCGCCCGTTCTCGATGCGCAGGTCGCCCTGGGTGATGGCGCCTTCGTTGACCAGGCGGGCGTTGACGATGAGCGTGGAGGACATTTCAGTGTTTTCCTGTGCAGCGGCAGGTGGCGTCATGCGCGGCGCGCGGCGGCACCTCGTCGATGCCACCGGGGTGGAAGGGATGGCAGCGGCCCAGCCGGCGCGCAGCCAGCCAGCTGCCGCGCGCGGGCCCATGCGTGGCGATGGCTTGCATGGCGTATTCAGAACAGCTGGGCATGAAGCGGCAGCGCGGCCCCAGCAACGGGCTGATGAAGCGCTTGTAGAAGCGCAGCAGGGCGATGAGCAGGCGGGAGATCACCTGCCAATCTTAGAGCAGTTGGCATGAAGGCCGCATTTGTCGCAGGATGGGCCGTTGGCCCCCTCCGCGTCCACGCGCGTGGCGGGCCGCCCCGGCTGTTGGCCGGGTCAGGTACCGAACTGCGCAAGACGGTCCGCCCCCGCGGTGGATTGGCTGCACGCCTTGCGACTCCGGGGCTGAACGGAGTAGGCGGTGTGGTTGCTGCTGCTGGTCGGGTAGGCTATAAAGGCCCGCTTTCCCGGGCCCCGGGGAATCCAAGGAAGAGCGTTTCGTGGCTGCTAAAAAAACTGCAAAGAAGGCCGTCAAGGCCGCCAAGAAAACCGCCAAGCCTGTTGCTAAGAAGTTGGCGGCCAAGTCCGTTGCCAAGAAACCGGCCTCCAAGCCGGCTGGCAAGCCTGCATCCAAACAACCGGCGGCCAGGACGGCACCCGTGAAAAAACCGGTCGCCAAGACCCCGGCCAAGACGGTGAAGAAAGCCGTCGCCAAGAAGCCGGTCGTCGCCAAGGCGCCGGCAAAGAAAGCTGCACCGGCCAAGAAGGTCGTGGCCAAGAAGGCCGTGGCCAAGAAGGCAGCGGTGGCCAAGCCGTCCAAGCCGGTCGCCAAGGCGCCGGTGAAGAAGGCCGCACCGGCGACCGTGGCAAAGAAATCCGTGAAGCCGGCCGCTGCCAAGCCGGCTTCCAAGCCTGCACCTGTGAAGAAGGTGGCGGCCAAGCAGCCGCCGGCCAAGCCGGTGAAGGCAGCCAAGACCGCCAGCAAGCCCGTGGCAACCAAGCCGGCCGCAACGCCGGTGGCAGCACCCGTAGTGAAGTCCGCACCGAAGCCGGCATCGCCGGCGCCGGCCAAGTCTGTCCCGGCCAAGAGTGCGGCCACGCCTGTTACCCCTCCGGCCTCCGCGCCGGCGCCGGTAACGGCCGCCCCCGCCTCCAAGGCCCCGCAAAACAAGAATCCCGTGCCCGTTTCGAAATCGCCTGCAAAAACCCCCGCCAAGTCCGAGTCCGCCCCCAAGCCTGTTTCGCGTCCGGTCGGCAAGGTCGCCGTTGCCGTCGCCGCGCGTTCGGCCGCCCCGGCCCCGCGCACCAAGGTGAAGGTGGTGGAATACAAGACTGACGAAGCCACCGGTCGTCCGATCCTGCCCGACGGCTACAAGCCGAGCGCGGAAGAGGAGTACATGAGCCCGCTGCAGCTGGAGTATTTCCGCCAGCGCCTGCAGCACTGGCGCAATGATCTGGTGGAGGAATCCAAGCAGACCATCGCGAACCTGCAGGAAGAAGTGCGCGACATCGGCGATGAAGCCGAACGCGCCACCCGCGAGACCGAAAACTCGCTGGAACTGCGGACCCGCGACCGTTACCGCAAGCTGATCGGCAAGATCAACAGCACGCTGAAGCGTCTGGAAGATGGTGACTACGGTTACTGCGTCGATACGGGCGAGGAAATCGGCCTGGATCGCCTGGAAGCCCGCCTCACCGCCGAACGCACCATCGACGCCCAGGAGCGTTGGGAGCACCTGCAGAAGCAGCAGGGCGACTGATCGCTGGTCGTGGTGGAGTGCATGGAAAAACCCGGCTTCGGCCGGGTTTTTTTTGCATGTTGGTCGCGATTGGCGCGTGGATGGGGCAAGGCATCCACGCATGGCGTGGATCTACGGGTGGGTGGATGCTGTGCGGGGCGCGGGGCGGGAAGGCATCCACGCATGGCGTGGATCTACGGGTGGGTGGATGCTGTGCGGGGCGCGGCGCGGGAAGGCATCCACGCATGGCGTGGATCTACGGGTGGGTGGATGCTGTGCGGGGCACGGCGCGGGAAGGCATCCACGCATGGCGTGGATCTACGGGTGGGGGGATGCTGTGCGGGGCGCGCGGAAAAGCATCCACGCATGGCGTGGATCTACAGGTCGCCGAGGTTTAGGCGGCGCAGGGTGGGGTTCTTCCAGGCGGTGATGCCGGCCACGCTCAGCACCGCGCAACCGCCCAGCACCACCGCCGGGATCAGGCCGAGCAGCCGGGCCATCGTGCCGGCGTAGAACGCGCCCAGTTCGTTGGAGGAGCTGATGAAGATGCCGTTGATCGAGGAGACCCGGCCGCGCATCGCTTCCGGCGTGGCCAACTGCAGGATCGTCGAGCGGATCACCACCGAGACCCCGTCGAAGGCGCCGTAGAACAGCAGGATCACCGCCGACAGCCAGAAACTGTGCGACAGCCCGAAGCCGATCACGCACAGCCCGAACCCGGCCACCGCAAACAGCAGCACCCGGCCGGCGTTGCGCTGCAGTGGTCGGCGCGCCAGCCACAGCCCCACGCACACCGAGCCCAGCGCCGGTGCCGCACGCAGGATGCCCAGGCCTTCCGGGCCGTGGTGCAGGATCTCGTGCAGGAACGCCGGCAGCATCGCGACCACGCCACCCAGCAGTACCGAGAACATGTCCAGCGCCATCGCCCCGACCATGATCCGGTTGCCCAGCACGAAGCGGCCGCCCTCGGCGATGCTCTTGAAGATGGGGGCCGCCGGTCCGGTGTGCACCGGCTCGGACACGCGCAGTACGCCCAGGCAGCCCACGGCCAGCAGCGCCACCGACGCGGCCACGCCGTACGCCACGCCCGTGCCGCCCCAGGCCACCAGCACGCCACCCAACGCCGGCCCGGCCACCATGCCGGTCTGGAACATCACCGCGCCGAGCCCGGCGCCGCGCGCGTATTGCGGGCGTTCGAGCACGCGCGCAAACAGCGCGTTGTAGATCGGCGAGAGGAACGCGCGGACCATGCCGGTCATCGCGATCGCCGCATAGATCGGCCATACCCCGTGGAAAGGCAGCCAGCCCTTGGCCACCGCGGTCAGCACCACCGCCGTGAGCACCAGCCCGCTGGCGGCGACCATGCCCAGCCTGCGCCGCGGCAGGTGGTCCACCAGGTAACCGGCGAACGGGGCCACGCAGAAGAACGGCAGCACCTCGGCCAGGCCCACCAGGCCCAGCGAGAACGGATTGCGGGTGACCTCGTAGATGTGCCAGCCCACCGTCACCGCGACGATCTGGTAGGACAGCATCGCGCAGATGCGGTAGGCCAGCAGCAGCGAGAAGCCGGGGCGGGCCAGCAGGGCCAGCGCGCCATCGGCACGGTCGGCGGGGGCGTCGGTACTCACGAGGCGGCGTGCTGCGACTGCGCCGTCTCGCGGATGAAGGCGAGCATGGCGGCCACGCCATTGCTGCGGGTCGGCGACAGGTGGCGCGACAGGCCGATGTCCTGGATGTAGGTCGGTTCGGTGGCCAGGATGTCGGCGGCCGAGCGGCCCGAGTACACCCGCAGCGCCAGGTAGATCAACCCGGAGACGATCGCCGAGTCGCTGATGGCGTGGAAGCGCAGCTGCTGAGCGTTGCCTTCGGGCACGATCCAGACCATCGACTGGCAGCCGAGCAGGCGGTGCTGCTCGGTCTTCCACTCGTCCGGGAAGGTGGGCAGCTTGCGGCCCAGATCGATCAGGTACTGGTAGCGCTCGGACCAGTCGCCGAAGAAGGCGAACTCCTCGGCGATGGCGGCCTGGGCCTCGGCGGCGGTGGCTTCAAGCGGGAACGGGGATGCGGTGGTCATGGGGGGGCTCCAGGCCGGTGCGCGCCTTCCGTGGTCTGGCCTTGATGGTTCGGGGGAGGCACCCGGCCATCCGTGGCCGGGTCTGTGTCGAGGGGTGCCCGGCCGCTGGCCGGGCGGCCGTTCAGCGCTTGCGTACCCAGCGCACGCCCTGCGCGGTGTCTTCCAGCACGATGCCCTCGGCGGCAAGCTGGTCGCGGAGGGCATCGGCGCGGGCGAAGTCGCGGGCCTGCTTGGCCGCGCTACGCGCGTCGATCAGGGCCTGGATGCGGGCATCGTCGTCGGCGTCGCCGGGGGCATTGCCGAACCATGCCGCTGGATCCTGCTGCAGCAGCCCCAGCGCGAGGCCGGCGCCGAGCAGCGCAGTCTTCCAGTGCGCCTGTTCGGCCGGGGCCGCCTTGCGCGCCTCGGCGGCGATGCGGGCCAGTTCGGCCAGCGCCTGCGGCGTATTGAGGTCATCGTCCAGCGCCGCCTCGATCTCGGCCGGGATCACCGCCGTCGCCGGCACGTCGGCCAGGCCGCGCAGGGTGCCGTACAGGCGGTCCAGGGTGCGGGTGGACTGCTCGATCAGCGCGTCGGACCAGTCCAGCGGCTGCCGGTAATGGGCCGACAGCAGCGCGTGGCGCAGCGCTTCCGGCGCATGCTTGCGCACCAGGTCGTGGACGCGCTCGATGTTGCCGATCGACTTGCTCATCTTGGCGCCGCCGAAGTTGAGCATGCCGTTGTGCAGCCAGAAGCGGGCGAAGGTCTTGCCGCCGTGGGCGCACTCGCTCTGCGCGATCTCGTTCTCGTGGTGCGGGAACTGCAGGTCCACGCCGCCGGCGTGGATGTCGATGGTCGGGCCCAGGTGGGCGGCGGCCATGGCCGAGCACTCGATGTGCCAGCCCGGGCGGCCCCGGCCCCAGGGCGAGTCCCAGCCGGGCAGGTCGTCGTTGGAGGGTTTCCACAGCACGAAATCGCCGGGGTCGCGCTTGTACGGGGCCACGTCCACCCGCGCGCCGGCCAGCATCTCGTCCGGATCACGTCGGGAAAGCTTGCCGTAGTCGGCATAGGAGGCGACCGAGAACAGCACGTGGCCCTCGGCGGCATAGGCATGCCCGGCGGCGACCAGCTGTTCGATCATCGTCACGATCTGCGGGATGTGCGCGGTGGCTTCCGGCTCGATGTCCGGCGGGGCCACGCCCAGCGCCCCCATGTCCTCGCGGTAGGCGGCGGCGAAGCGGTCGGTGATGGTCGAGATCGGCACGCCCTGTTCACGCGCGGCGGCGTTGATCTTGTCATCCACGTCGGTGATGTTGCGGGCGTAGCGCAGGCTTCCGAAACGGCGCCGCAGCAGGGCCGCCAGCACCCCGAAGACCACCGGGCCACGGGCGTTGCCGATGTGGACGTAGTTGTAGACCGTGGGGCCGCAGACATACAGGGTCGGACAGGTCGGATCGAGCGGGGTGAACGGTTCGAGCTGGCGAGTCAGGTTGTTGTGCAGGCGCAGGGTCATGGGGTCGGTGGTGGGGAGGGAAGGGGGGCAAGCCCTCGATTTTAGATCACATCGCGGCCCAGCGCCGGGGCCCGCCGCCTGTCCCGTACGGTAACCGGCTATGGGCAGAATCGTCGCGGAAGGGTAATGTTCAGCCCCTTGTGCCTGGCACTGCCTAAACTATCCGCCTTGTCCTCTAACCTGTTGCCAATGAAATCCACTTCGTTGTTGACGCTGGCCTGCCTGCTGGGAGGTGCCGCCTTCATGGCGTGTGCCCAGGACGGCGAGGTCCGTAACCGGGTGGTGATCGTGGAGAACGTCAAGTTCGACTACGCGCAGGTGCTCAACGTCGAGCCGGTGTTCCAGACGTTGCGCGCCACCCGCACCGAAGAGCATTGCGAGCCGGTCTCCACGCGCACGCTGGCCCCGGTCAACGTGACCGGCGAGGAACCCCAGGAGGACAAGGGCCGTTTCGGCCGCTTCATGGACTCGGTGCGCTCGATCTTCCGCCGTGAAGACGGCACCGAGGAAGAGCTGCCGGTGGCCGAAGTCCCGGCCCCGGCCGCCAACAACGGCCCGCTGCTCACCCGCGAATGCCGGATCATTCCGGTCGGCCGCGAGTTCCGCCGCCCCATCGCCTACGACGTGGATTACGTCTACAAGGGCACCAAGTACCGCTCGCGGCTCCCGGAGGATCCGGGCAACCGGCTCAAGATCCGCGTCTCGATCACCCCGTGGATCGGCGCCGAGCAGGGCAGCGCGGCCAATCCGTGAGGCCCGCGGCCTGAATATTCCCTTCAGGCCTTGCACCCACCCCGTACGCATGCAAAGATTGGCGGCCATGAAACTCACCGACTTCCAGCACGACACCAGCGCCGCCCGTATGGCGACCGGCATGACGTCGCGTGCCCGCCGACCGGAACCCCACATTTTCGCTGGGTAACCGGAGCTTCGTGCTGTCTGTTCGGAAAACCCAGCCCCCGCGCTGGGTTTTTTCGTTTCTACGATCTGAAAAGTTTCATCTGTATGTGTTTGTTTGAGCCCTGAACGCGCCCCGGCGCCCCCAACCTCCGCCGGCAACGGTGGAAAACCAGCCGCAAAGGATCGATCGATGTCCCTGAAGCACTTCCTGAACACCCAGGATTGGAGCCGCACCGACCTGGATGCCCTGCTGACCCAGGCCGCGCTGTTCAAGCGCAACAAACTGGGCGAGGAGCTCAAGGGCAAATCGATTGCCCTGGTGTTCTTCAACCCGTCCATGCGCACCCGCACCAGCTTCGAGCTGGGGGCGTTCCAGCTGGGCGGCCACGCGATCGTGCTGCAGCCGGGCAAGGATGCATGGCCGATCGAGTTCAACCTGGGCTCGGTGATGGACGGGGATACCGAAGAGCACATCGCCGAAGTGGCCCGGGTGCTGGGCCGCTACGTCGACCTGATCGGCGTGCGCGCGTTCCCGAAGTTCATCGACTGGACCAAGGACCGCGAGGACGAGGTGCTCAAGAGCTTCGCCAAGTACTCGCCGGTGCCGGTGATCAACATGGAAACCATCACCCACCCGTGCCAGGAACTGGCCCACGTGATGGCGCTGCAGGAACACTTCGGTACCCAGGACCTGCGCGGCAAGAAGTACGTGCTGACCTGGACCTACCACCCCAAGCCGCTCAACACCGCCGTGGCCAACTCGGCGCTGACCATCGCCACCCGCATGGGCATGGACGTGACCCTGCTGTGCCCGACCCCGGACTACGTGCTCGATGAGCGCTACATGGGCTGGGCCGAGCAGAACGTGGCCGAGAGCGGCGGTTCGCTGCAGGTCAGCCACGACATCGCCAGCGCCTACGCCGGCGCCGACGTGGTGTACGCCAAGAGCTGGGGCGCGCTGCCGTTCTTCGGCAACTGGGAGCCGGAAAAGCCCATCCGCGACCAGTACAAGCACTTCATCGTGGACGAGGCCAAGATGGCCTTGACCAACAACGGCGTCTTCAGCCACTGCCTGCCGCTGCGCCGCAACGTGAAGGCCACCGACGGGGTGATGGACTCGGCGCAGTGCATCGCCATCAACGAGGCCGAGAACCGCCTGCACGTGCAGAAGGCGATCATGTCGGCATTGATCGGCCGGTAACGCCAACCAGGGGTAGGGCCGACCGTGGGTCGGCTGCTCCCCAACCGGCGCATTGAACATTCCAGCCGACCAACGGTCGGCTCTACCGAATTCCCATCCCCCTACTGGACCCTGACCCCCATGAGCAATAAAGACATCGTCCTGGCCTTCTCCGGCGGACTCGACACCAGCTTCTGCGTGCCTTACCTGCAGGAGCGCGGCTACAACGTGCACACCGTGTTCGCCGATACCGGCGGCGTGGATGACGAAGAGCGCGATTTCATCGAGAAGCGCGCCGCCGAGCTGGGCGTGACCAGCCATGTCACCGTCGACGGCGGCCCGGCCATCTGGAACGGCTTCGTCAAGCCGTTCGTGTGGGCCGGCGAAGGCTACCAGGGCCAGTACCCGCTGCTGGTGTCCGACCGCTACCTGATCGTGGATGCCGCACTCAAGCGCGCCGCCGAACTGGGCACCAACATCATCGCCCACGGCTGCACCGGCATGGGCAACGACCAGGTCCGCTTCGACCTGGCCGTGAAGGCACTGGGCGACTACCAGATCGTCGCTCCGATCCGCGAGATCCAGAAGGAACACACCCAGACCCGCGCCTACGAGCAGAAGTACCTGGAAGAGCGCGGCTTCGGCGTGCGCGCCAAGCAGCAGGCCTACACCATCAACGAAAACCTGCTCGGCCTGACCATGTCCGGCGGCGAGATCGACCGGTGGGAAGCACCGGGCGAAGGCGCCCGCGGCTGGTGCGCGCCGCGCAGCGCGTGGCCGATCGAGCCGCTGACCGTCAAGCTGAAGTTCGTCGCAGGCGAGGCGGTCGAGCTGGACGGCAAGGCACTGCCGGGTGAGCAGATCCTGGCCAAGCTCAACAAGCTGTTCGCCCCGTACGGCGTCGGCCGTGGCGTGTACACCGGCGATACCGTGATCGGCCTGAAGGGCCGCATCGTGTTCGAGGCCCCGGGCCTGGTCTCGCTGCTGGCCGCGCACCGCGCGCTGGAAGATGCGGTGCTGACCAAGCAGCAGAACCGCTTCAAGCCGGACGTGGCGCGCAAGTGGGTGGAGCTGGTGTACGAAGGCTTCTACCACGACCCGCTCAAGACCGACATCGAAGCCTTCCTGAAGTCCTCGCAGGCCAAGGTCAACGGCGAAGTGGTGCTGGAAACCCGCGGTGGCCGCGTCGATGCGGTGGCGGTGAAGTCGCCGCACCTGCTCAACACCAAGGGCGCTACCTATGCGCAGTCGGCCGACTGGGGCGTGGAAGAAGCCGAAGGCTTCATCAAGCTGTTCGGCATGAGCTCCACGTTGTACGCGCAGGTGAATCGCTGAGGCGATCGAGTGATCTTGCCGGCGGATGTTGAGTCCGCCGGCGCCGAATTTTCGCGCCATGGCCCTGGCCATGGCGAAGGACCCCCGACACATGCTGGAACAGACGCTCACCCACCTGCAGGCCCTGGTGTCGTTCGACACGCGCAATCCGCCGCGTGCGATCACCACCGGCGGCATCTTCGATTACCTGCGCGCCAACCTGCCCGGGTTCAACGTGGAGGTGATCGACCATGGCGACGGCGCGGTCAGCCTGTACGCCGTGCGCGGGACACCGAAGTACCTGTTCAACGTGCACCTGGATACCGTGCCGGACTCGCCGCACTGGAGCGCCGATCCGCACGTGATGCGGCGCGCGGAAGACCGGGTGATCGGGCTGGGCGTGTGCGACATCAAGGGCGCTGCTGCTGCGCTGGTGGCCGCTGCGAATGCCAGCGGGGGCGATGCCGCTTTCCTGTTCTCCAGCGACGAGGAGGCCAACGACCCGCGTTGCATCGCAGCCTTCCTCGCTCGTGGCATTCCGTACGACGCGGTGCTGGTCGCCGAGCCCACGATGAGCGAGGCGGTGCTCGCGCACCGTGGCATCAGCTCGGTGCTGATGCAGTTCAAGGGCCGGGCAGGGCATGCGTCGGGCAAGCAGGATGCGGCGGCCAGCGCGCTGCACCAGGCCATGCGCTGGGGCAACCGCGCGCTGGACCATGTGGACTCGCTGGCGCATGCACGCTTCGGCGGGCTGACCGGCCTGCGCTTCAACATCGGTCGGGTGGAAGGCGGCATCAAGGCCAACATGATCGCCCCGGCTGCCGAAGTGCGGTTCGGGTTCCGCCCGCTGCCGTCGATGGACATCGATGCGTTGCTGGCCACCTTTGCCGGGTTCGCCGAACCGGAGTCCGCGGTATTCACCGAGACCTTCCGCGGCCCGAGTTTCCCGGCCGGTGACATCGCCGAAGCGGAAAACCGCCGGCTCGCCGCGCGCGATGTGGCCGACGCGCTGGATATCCCGATCGGCAATGCGGTGGACTTCTGGACCGAAGCCTCGCTGTTCTCCGCCGGTGGTTACACCACGCTGGTGTATGGCCCGGGCGACATCGCCCAGGCCCACACCGCCGATGAGTTCGTGACGCTGGAGCAGCTGCAGCGCTACGCCGACGCGGTACATCGCATCATCGCCCAAGGCGCCTGATTCCATGACGCCGTCGTGGCCTGCCACTGACGGATCCCCCATCGCGGCCGCGGCCGCCTGTGACGATACCGAAATGCCTTCTTCCCAGCCCCACCGCCAGACCCGTCAGACCATCGTGCGCCTGCTCTCGAGCATGGCCAGCGCGAAGGAGATCAGCCAGTACCTCAAGCGTTTTTCGCAGCTGGACGCCAAACGCTTCGCCGTGGTCAAGGTCGGCGGCGCGGTGCTGCGCGACGACCTGGAGGCGCTGACGTCCTCGCTGTCGTTCCTGCAGGAAGTCGGCCTGACCCCGATCGTGCTGCACGGCGCCGGTCCGCAGCTGGACGCCGAGCTGTCGGCGGCGGGCATCGTCAAGGAAACCGTCAACGGCCTGCGCGTGACCTCGCCGGAAGGCCTGGCGATCGTGCGCCGGGTGTTCCAGGCCTCCAACCTGCAACTGGTCGAAGCCCTGCAGCAGAACGGTGCGCGTGCTACGTCCATCACCGGCGGCGTGTTCGAGGCCGAGTACCTGGACCAGGCCACCTACGGGCTGGTCGGCGAGGTGAAGAAGGTCAACCTGGCCCCGATCGAAGCCAGCCTGCGCGCCGGTTCCATCCCGGTGATCACCAGCCTGGGCGAAACCCGCTGCGGGCAGATCCTCAACGTCAACGCCGATTTCGCCGCCAACGAGCTGGTCCAGGAACTGCAGCCGTACAAGATCATCTTCCTCACCGGCACCGGCGGCCTGCTCGACGAGGAGGGCAAGGTGATCGACTCGATCAACCTGTCCACCGAGTACGACCACCTGATCGCCCAGCCGTGGATCCACGGCGGCATGAAGGTCAAGATCGAACAGATCAAGGACCTGCTGGACCGGCTGCCGCTGGAGTCCTCGGTCTCGATCACCCGCCCGGCCGACCTGGCCAAGGAACTGTTCACCCACAAGGGCTCGGGCACGCTGGTGCGCAAGGGCGAGAAGGTGCTGCGCGCCACCGCCTGGGAGGAACTGGACCTGCCGCGCCTGAAGCAGCTGATCGAATCCAGCTTCGGCCGTACGCTGGTGGCGGACTACTTCGACAAGACCCGTCTGCTGCGTGCCTACGTGAGCGAGAACTACCGCGCCGCGGTGATCCTCACCGACGAGGCCGAAGGCGTGTACCTGGACAAGTTCGCGGTGCTCGATGATGCCCAGGGCGAAGGCCTGGGCCGAGCGGTGTGGAACGTGATGCTGGATGAAACCCCGCAGCTGTTCTGGCGCTCGCGCCATGGCAACCCGATCAACCACTTCTACTACGCCGAATCGGATGGCTGCTACAAGCAGGGGACCTGGAAGGTGTTCTGGTTCGGCGCCGATGGGTTCGAGCGCATCCGGACCTACGTTGAACACTGCGCCGCGCGCAGCCCCAGCCTGGAGGGCTGAGCCCATGAATCACGCCGATTGGACCAAAGTCCCCACCCTGGCCGGCACGCACGCGCGGCTGGAACCGCTGCAGATGGCGCACATCGACGGGCTGCGTGGCGCGCTGGGCGACGGCACGCTGTCCAGCCTCTGGTACACCCAGGTGCCCAGCGCCAAGAGCATGACCGGCTACGTGCAGGCCGCGCTGCAGGCGCAGGCCGAGGGCAAGGTGCTGCCGTTCGTGGTCCTCAATGCCGCCGATGAAGTGGTCGGCACCACCCGTTACTACGGCATGGAAGAGGACGTGCCCAGGCTGAGCATCGGCTACACCTGGTATGGCGAGGCCGCCCAGCGCACCGGCGTGAACACCGAAACCAAGCTGATGCTGCTCACCCACGCCTTCGAGCGGCTGAACTGCCTGAGCGTGGTGTTCGAAACCAGCTGGTTCAATTTCGCCTCGCGCACCGCGATCGCGCGGCTGGGCGCCAAGCAGGACGGCGTGCTGCGCAACCACAAGCGCCACCCCGACGGCACCCCGCGCGACACCGTCATCTTCTCCATCATCGACGCGGAATGGCAGGGCGTGAAGCGCCACCTGCAGCACCGCCTGGACGCACACGCATGAGCACTACCTCTTTCACCGTCGGCATCGTCGGCGCCCGCGGCCATACCGGCGCCGAGCTGATCAAGCTGATCGCCGCGCACCCGAACCTGCAGCTGGGCTTCGTATCCTCGCGCGAGCTGGCTGGCCAACGCGTGGCCGACCACCATGCCGACTGGCAGGGCGAGCTGCAGTTCGAGAACCTGGACGCCGACGCGGTCGCCGCCAAGGGCATGGACGCGGTGATCCTGGCGCTGCCCAATGGCTTGGCCGCACCGTTCGTGGCGGCGCTGGATGCGGCCAGGCCAGAGACGGTGATCGTGGACCTCTCGGCCGATCACCGCTTCGAGCCGAGCTGGTTCTACGGCCTGCCCGAGCTGACCCGTGGCGATTACCTGGGCCAGAAGCACATCAGCAACCCGGGCTGCTATGCCACCGCCATGCAGCTGGCGATCAGCCCGCTGATCAAGCAGTTGGCCGGCCCGCCGCAGTGCTTCGGGGTGTCCGGCTATTCCGGCGCCGGCACCACGCCCTCGGACAAGAACAACCCCGAGCTGCTGCGCGACAACCTGATGCCCTACGCGCTCACCAACCACGTGCACGAGCGCGAAGTGACCGCGCACCTGCGCGTGCCGGTGGAATTCATGCCGCACGTGGCGCCGCATTTCCGCGGCATCACCATGACCGTCAACCTGTGGCTCAACACCGTGGTCAAGCGCGAGGACGTGATCGCGCTGTACCAGGCGTATTACGCCCACGAGGGCTTGATCGAGGTGCTCGACGAGGCACCGTGGGTGAGCCGGATCGCCGGCCGGCATGGCGCGCAGATCGGCGGTTTCGACGTGGCCCCCGGCGGCAAGCGGGTGGTGGTGGTGGCGACCCTGGACAACCTGCTCAAGGGCGCGGCCACCCAGGCCATGCAGAACCTCAACCTGGCCCTGGGCCTGGACGAACTGGCCTCGATCCCGCACTGAACCTTATCCGCTGCGCACCCGACCCCGGGTGCGCGCGTACAACCCGGCGGACGATTCCGCCTACGGAGCAAGACATGGCAGACCTTCTGTGGCAGAAGCCCGGCGTGGCGGTGGACGCCAAGATCCAGACCTTCCTGGCCGGCGATGATGTGATCCTGGACCGCGAGTTCTTCCTGTACGACGTGGCCGCCAGCAAGGCGCACGCACAGGGCCTGCAGCACATCGGCATCCTGTCCGGCGACGAACTGGACGGCCTGCTGCGCGAGCTGGACGTGCTGGGCGAGGACTTCCGCAGCGGCGCCTTCGTGCTGGACGAGCGCTTCGAGGACTGCCATTCGGCGATCGAAGCGCGGCTGACCGAACGCCTCGGCGACGCCGGCCGCAAGATCCACACCGGGCGCAGCCGCAACGACCAGATCCTGGTCGCCACCCGGCTGTGGCTGAAGGACAAGCTGCTGCAGGTGGCCGGCCTGAGCCGGGAGATCGCCAAGGTCGCACTCGACCGCGCCGAGGCCGAAAAGGACCTGCCGGTGCCGGGCTACACCCACATCCAGCGCGCCGTGGTGTCCTCGGCGGGCATGTGGTGGGCCGGCTGGGCCGAGGCCTACATCGACAATGCGATCCGCGCACACGACACCTTCGCGCTGATCGATGCCAATCCGCTGGGCACCGCCGCCGGCTACGGCGTCAACCTGCCGCTGGACCGCGCCCACACCACCGCCGCGCTGGGCTTTGCGCGCATGCAGGTCTCGCCGATCTATGCGCAGCTCTCGCGCGGCAAGTTCGAGCTGGCGGCCCTGGAAGCCCTGGGCGGAGCGACCCTGGACCTGCGCCGCATCGCGTGGGACCTGTCGCTGTTCACCAGCGGCGAGTTCGGCTTCGTCGCGCTGCCGGCGCAGTACACCACCGGCAGCTCGATCATGCCCAACAAGCGCAATCCGGACGTCATCGAACTGATGCGCGCCACCCATGCCAGCGTGGCCGCGGCGCGCACCGAGATCGAACAGCTGCTGTCGCTGCCGTCCGGTTACCACCGCGACCTGCAGAGCAGCAAGGGCGCCATCTTCCACGGCTTCGGCCGTGGCTTGGCCGCGCTGGAGCTGTTGCCGGCGCTGCTGGCCAACCTGGAATGGCGCGATGACAAGCTGCGCGCCGCCATCGACTCGGGCATGTATGCCACCGACGTGGCGGTGGAGGCGGCCGTGGCCGGCGTACCGTTCCGCGAGGCCTACAAGGCCGCGGCCGCCGGTGCCGACAGTGCAGGGCAGGGGCGCACGCCCGAAGGCAGCCTGGCCGCGCGCGTCTCGCCCGGTGCCGCCGCCGACCTGCGGCTGGACGAGCTGCGTGCCCGTTGGGCCGCACTGGTGTGATCACGACGGCGACCGCAAGGTCGCCGTTTCTTCATCGTCGTGCCGGGCCCGCCCGGCAAAGGGAAACTGCATGAAAACCTGTTACCTGGTCCTGGTCACGCGGACCCCGGCGTTCCGCGACGAGGTGGGCGCCGAGCACGCGCATTTCCTCGACGAGGTGCGCGCCCGCGGCCAGCTGCTGCTGACCGGCGGTTTCAGCGACAAGCGCGGCGGTGCCTACGTGCTGCAGGACATCGCCGACCTGGCCGCCGCGCAGGCGCTGGTGGACACCGACCCGTTGCTGGTACACGGCAGCGCCACCGCCCGCATCCACGAATGGAACACGCGCTGAGGCGCACACCGATGACGCTGCCCGTGCATTCGCCGTTCCCCGAACAACCCGTCCCGGCGTGGAAGCGCGCGGTGCTCAAGGTCGGCAGCAGCCTGCTCGCCGCCAACGGTGGTGGCCTGTCGCCACGCCACGCACTGGGGCTGGCGCAGTTCGTCTCGGCCAATGTGCTGGCCGGGCGCGAGGTGGTGATCGTTTCCTCCGGCGCGGTGGCCGCCGGCCGCGCCATCGTGCCGCGCGCGCTGGAAGCCGGTGCGGCCATGGCGGCGCGCCAGGCGCTGGCGGCGCTGGGCCAGGCACAGCTGATCGGGCTGTGGCAGCGCTTCTTCGAGCGCCCGGTGGCGCAGGTGCTGCTCACCCACGACGACCTGCGCAATCGCCGTCGCTACCTCAATGCGCGCGCTACCCTCAATGAGCTGCTGCGGTTGGGCGCGTTGCCGGTGGTCAACGAGAACGACACCGTCTCGGTGGACGAGCTCAAGCTGGGCGACAACGACAACCTCGCCGCCACCGTGGCCGCGCTGATCGATGCCGACGTGCTGTTCATCGCCACCGACATCGATGGCCTGTACAGCGCCGACCCGCGCCGCGACCCTCAGGCGCGTCCGATCCATGACGTGCCCGAGCTCACCGGCGAGGTGCTGGCGATGGCCGGTGGCGCCGGCAGTGGGGCGGGCACCGGCGGCATGCATACCAAGCTGGAGGCCGCCGCCAAGGCCGGCCGGGTCGGCATCGACACCTGCCTGTTCAACGGCCGCGACAGCGAGGTGGTGCGCGCGCTGGCGCAGGGGCGCCTGTTCGGCACGCGCATCCACGCCGCGCAGACCCGCGTGGCCGCCCGCAAGTACTGGCTGCGGCATGCGCCGCTGGAGCCGGGCGCGATCCTGGTCGACGACGGCGCGGCAGCTGCGCTGCGCGACAAGGGCGCCTCGCTGCTGCCCGGTGGCGTGCGCGGCGCGGACGGGGACTTCCGCCGTGGCGACATGGTCGAAGTGCGTCTGTGCGATGCCAGTGGCGAGGTGCGGTTGGCGCGGGGCGTGAGCCAGTATTCGGCCAGCGACATCCGCCGCATCGCCGGCCGCCATTCGCGCGACATTGAAAGCGTGCTCGGCTACAACTACGGTGGCAACGTGATCCATCGCGACGACCTGGTGCTGCTGTGATCGACGCCTTGGGAGGTCGCGCGACGCACTGCGTGGCGGCGCACCTGGGCGTCGTTCGAGACTCCGCAGCCACGCATGGCGTGGCCCTACGTTGCTTTTCCCGAGGATATTGAGATGGTCGCCAGCTCCCCCTCCGACATCCGCGCCCAGGCGCTGGCCTGCCGCGACGCGGCCCAGCAGCTGGCGCAGCTGTCCTCCACCGCCAAGGCGGCGCTGCTGGAGGCGATGGCCGCCGCATTGGAGGCCGATGCCGATGCGATCCTCGCCGCAAACGCGCGCGACCTCGCCGCCGCGAGCGAAAAGGGCGTCGGCACCGCGATGCTGGATCGCCTGGCACTGAACCCGCAACGCCTGGCCGGCATCGCCGCGGCCCTGCGTGAGGTCGCCGCGCTGCCGGACCCGGTCGGCACGATCACCCGCGACGACGTGCGCCCCAACGGCATCCGCGTGCAGAAGGTGCGCGTGCCACTGGGCGTGATCGCCATGATCTACGAGGCGCGCCCGAACGTGACCGCCGATGCAGCGGCGCTGTGCATCAAGGCGGGCAACGGCGTGATCCTGCGCGGCGGTTCGGAGGCGATCCATTCCAATACCGCCATTGCCGCCGCACTCAAGCGCGCACTGCGCGAGGCCGGCGTGGCCGATGCCGCGCTGACCCTGGTCGACGACCTGCGCCGCGAGACCATGCTGGAACTGCTGCAGCTCAACGACCTGGTGGACCTGGCGATCCCGCGCGGGGGCGAAGGCCTAATCCGCTTCGTGGCCGAACACGCGCGCGTGCCGGTGATCAAGCACTACAAGGGCGTGTGCCACCTGTACGTGGACCGCGCGGCCGATGTGGAGCGTGCGCTGGCGCTGCTGGTGGACGGAAAATGCAGCCGGCCGTCGGCCTGCAACTCGCTGGAGACGCTGTTGGTGCACGCCGACAGCGCCGCGACCTTCCTGCCGTTGGCCGACGCGGCACTGCGCGCGCGTGGCGTACAGCTGCGTGCCGATGACCGTGCGCGCCAGTGGCTCACCGATGCGCAGCCGGCCACCGACGAGGACTACGCCGCCGAGTACCTGGACCTGGTCATCGCCGTGCGCGTGGTCGACGACCTCGAGCAGGCGCTGGCGCATATCCAGCAGTACAGCTCGGACCACACCGAAGTAATCGCCACCGAAGACCCGCAGGCAGCCGAACGTTTCGTGCACGCGCTGCGCTCGGCGGTGGTGATGGTCAACGCGTCCTCGCGCTTCTCCGACGGCGGTGAGCTCGGCCTCGGCGCGGAGATCGGCATCTCCACCACGCGCCTGCACGCCTACGGCCCGATGGGCCTGGAGGCGCTCACGGTCGAGCGCTTCGTGGTGCGCGGCGAAGGCCAGACCCGCGCGTAAAGGGTAGAGCCGGCCATTGGCCGGCTCCCTCGGATGCAACGCACGCGCTGTCGGCCGACGGCGGGCGCTGTCCGTGGTCAGATCACCACTGGTCTTCGAGCTTCTGCGGCTTGCAGGCCACCCAAGAGGCGGTCAGCAGCACCAGCGCGCAGAACACCAGGAACCCGAACGGCAGGTACCACGCGCCGCTGATCGCGTGCAGCCAGCCGAACAGGAACGGCCCCAGGCAGCTGAAGGCATAGCCGACGCCCTGCATGAAACCGGACAACGCCGCCGAGCCGGCCGGGGTGCGCGTGCGCAGGTTGATCAGGGTCAGCGCCAGCGGGAAGGTGGACGGGCCGATGCCGAGCAGGATCGCCCACAGCCACGGCGCCTTCATCGGCGCGAACAGCAGCCCGGCGAACGCGATCAGGAAGGCGGAAAAGCCGATCAGCACCAGCGGGAACGGGTTGCGCAGGCGCACGGCCAGGGCTGGCATGGTCAGCGACGGCAGCAGCCCGCAGGCGGCGAAGATGGCCACCATGATCCCGCCGAAGCCCGGGCTGGCACCGGCTTCCACCACGATCCGCGGCAACCAGGTGAACATCGAGTAGGTCATCAGCGAGGTCATGCCGAACATCAGCGTCATGCCCCAGCCCAGCGGCGTGCGCCAGACCTTGCCGTGCGGCTGCGCGGCCGGATCCGCGGCGGTGTCCAGCGGGTCCGGGTGCGGGCGGCGCCGGGCCAGCATCAGCCACGGCAGCGCGGCGGCCAGGGCGAGGATCGACCAGATGCCGAGCGACACGCGCCAACCGGCGCTTTCGGCCAGCGGCACGGCGAGCAGGGCCGGCATCATGGTGCCGACCTGCAGCACGGTGATGTACAGCGTGCTGACGGTGCCAACGCGGTTGGCGAAGTAGCGCTTCACCAGCGGCGGCACCACCACGTTGCCGATGCCCATGCCGGCCAGCGCGACGATGGAGCCGAACAGCAGGCTGCCAATGCCGCCGGCCATCGAGCGCAGCAGCAGGCCCACGGTGGCCAGGCCCATGGCGAGCAGGGCGGTGCGTTCCAGCCCGATGCGACGGGCCACCATCGGCGTGGTAACGCCGAACAGCGCGAACGAGGCCGTGGGCAGCATGCCGAGCACACCGGTCATCGTGGTGCCGAAGCCGAAGGTCGTGCCGAGCAGGTCCAGCAGCGGGGTCACCGACGTTACCGCGGTGCGCAGGTTCAGCGCAGCCAGCAGGATGGCGGCAAAGGCCAGCACGCGTCCGCGCAACAGGGACGAGGCAGGGGGATCGGTTGGCGTCATGGGCGTGGATCTCGTGCAGGTGGCGCAACACCGTGGGGGCGGATGTGCGGAAACGCCGCCGCCGGCGCAGGGCCGGTGGCAGCGTGGATTCAATGGCAAGGATGCGGCAGGCCGCGCGCATCCCGAAGGCGGGCATTGTACCCGCGGTGCATGAATAGGTTGTAGCGCGCGCGTAGGCAGCCGTTCGGTCCTGCGGAAGGGCCGCTTATCGGCTTGGGGCATTTGGCCAACTTGGAGTCCGACGCTTGGATCAGGGGCGCTTCGCTGTCAGATTGCCAGCGCTGGCGTCCACGAGGATGTACTCGCCCTCCTTGCTTTTCCAGGTGGGCGTGTGTCGGTCAATCCGGATGCAAGGTCGGCCGCCACAGGACGTTAGCTCTACCTGTCTTGCGGCTTCCAGCAGCTCTGCCTGAACTTCAATGGCGTCAGCACGTTCCTGTGCCGTCCGTAGCCGAGCGTCGGCTTGTTTGAGTAGCAGCAAATAGCCAACCAGCAACAGTATCGAGAAACCTGCCGATGCGGCGATTACCTTCCATGCCCACGCCACCCTGGGGCGCAGTGCAGCCTCCAGCCGATGCTGCTGATCCTGGAACTGCGCGAGCATAGCCTGCTTGAAGCGGGCTTCCTCCTGCTCCCTGAACTCCTTCATTGCTGCTTGCGCGTTCCTTGCCGCCACCTGCATTTCAGAAACCAGCGTGTCCATACGGCCGGTGGCCAATGTCATTTTTGCGAGCAAGTCGTATGTGTCGTCGTTCATATCGTCCCTGTGGGGCACCTCAGCGAGAGGTGCTCTGCTGTTGAGTGTCCATTTGTCGTTCCTGCGCGTGAAGCGTGGCCTGATCCTGATGCCGTTGCGTTTCAATGGTCAACTGCCGCAGCGTCTGTTCCAGTGGCTGCATCGCTGCGTCGGCCTTTTCAATGAACGCAGCTCTTACCACTGCGGGATTCCCCGGGTCCACTGACGTCGCTATCAGGTGCCCACCCTCCTGGACCGGCGTCAGTGCGTCGATTGAGGGGAGGTGCTTGAGCTTCGCCTGATAGGCCACGGTGCCCGCCACGCCTTCCATCTGCACCCGGTCAAGGTAGCCGCCGGCCTTTGACCCTAGACGTTCGAGATGCTCCATCGCCTGTGCGAACAGGGGGGCTTCCCGCCCAGGTATCTGCCCTTGTCTCGCCAGCACACGCTCCTCCGCCTCGGCCATTGCCTGTTGCCAGCGATCAGGTGTTGCAAATGCGGTTGAAGCGGCTCGCGCGGCCTGCTCGTCTCCTGCCCTAAGCGCAGTGAAATACTGCTCTACCGGTTGACGAGTAGATTGAGACACACTCGGGACAACGGGTACATATTGATGTGAATTCTGTTCGTTTGCGTGCTCCGGGTTGTGCGTATGGTCGAAATGACGCAACGTCGGTGGCGTATGGCTGGTATCAAAATATGGTTGCGGCCTTTCCGGGTTATGCGTGATCGTGATGCCATTTCGCTCCATGAGGTCTTCCCGCAGATGCAGTTGGTCCATGTTGACGTGCATTTGCGGTGCCACGCCATTGACGGCGCGCGCGTAGACTCTATCAATGGTGATCACATTGCCTACGACATTGGAGCCATAATAATTCGGATAATCTGATTCTCCGTAATGACCAAGGCCTGTCGTCGCATGGATGGGAACATTGGGAGTTCCTCTTGGCGGTTTATCGAAATAGTTATGTCCCAGTTGTGCGACGTTGCCAGGCGTCATGGACATCGTTCCGTCAGCATTGAACGTCAGGCCGGCCCGGGCCTCGGCAAGTCTGCCGTCAAGGCGGTTTGGCTGAACGAAGTCTAGAACTCGTGTCGTACGGTCTCCTGAGGCCCTCGATAGCGCCATCATATCGATCAGGTCCGCAGATGGATTCTGCACTTTTTCGCGGCTTAGCAACGCATTCCAGCCGGCGATCTGAGCCTTTGCCTCGTCGTCTCGCCCGGATTGAATTGCCGCCGCGATAGGGGCTGTGTAGTCGTTGATCGGATTGTCATCCTGCGCAATCTGCTTGGCATGTTCGTAAGCGAGCGTTCTGGCGCGCTGAATCTCCCGATCGTTCAAGCCATGCTGGATCTCGTGCGCCAGCACGAAGGTGAGATCGGCAGATCTAAAGTGGGCGGTAGGAATCGCCAGGACACTGGGGGGAAGACTCATCGTATGAGTCGTTGGGTTGTAGGTTCCACCAGCGACGGTGCCACTTAGGCTGGCAAAACTCTCCAGCGGAGCTGATTGACCTGCTTCGGGCGGAGTGACGGCAAGTTTGATCTGGTCGGCCAATACTGGAGATCCGTTCAGCGTGGACTGCAGATTGGTGATCATGTCTTGGGTGACTGGTTGGGTGGTGCCGTTCGCATCCAGATATGTGCTATGCGCGAAACGAAGCGACAAGTTCTGCACGCGCAAGGAAGCGGCCAGATCTGCGCCGGGTGTTGTTCCTTCGCTTTGGAAGTCTCCAGCCGGCAGTGTGATCACGCCGGAGGCGAGATCGTAAGTGCCAACAAGATTGGGAGGGGTGCCATTTTGAGGAAGAGCGAAGCCTCTCAGTTGGCCATTGACAGCATCTTGGTTCAGCTTGAGGAGAAGGTCAGGGTTCTGCACGATTGCTGCGCGTAACTGGTCGTGCTGGGCTGGCGTAACATTTGGTTGCGCTGAGAAATGGTCAAGGGCAGTCTGGAGTTGAGCATTCGGGATCGTCATGGCTCAAGATCCTTTGCCCACGCTGATTGACTCTACGCACCCATGGCGGAGATCGGTTTCCGGTGCGTCGGCTTCACGGCGCTGGCGGATCACTACGCCAACATCCCCTCGGGAATAGAGGTAGGTTGGGATTCGAAAATGCCTCCGGTCCTCTTGCTGAATGATCTCGCCTGTCTCGGGATTGATCATGGGGTGCGGCATGGGGGATTCATACTCTGCCGAACCCTCCACTTCCGAAAACCCGACGTCTTCAAGTGCCTTTACATAAGCGTCGAAATCAAGGCGACACACGGGCGTCATTCCGGCCCCGTCATCCCTGTCATTGCTGAATTCCAGTGTTGCGTTTGTGTAACGTGCGTGCTTTGGATCTATTCGATAGCTAAAGCTGTACCGCCAACTGGAATCGGGAATCTGCGCCGACATAAAACCTCCGAGCTTCGGGTCGGAGTTTCCAATCGGTAGTCGCATGTTCTCAAGTATCCGGCTCTCCGACAGGTCATCGAATGACTTGAGGCTGTCGACCATGCGCAGAAAGCGGCGTCCAACTTCTTCGGGTGAGAATTCCGGATGCATGGAAACAAAGTCGGGCGTCAATGTAGAAGAGGCGCTCATTGAGGCAGGTTCCTTGGACATGGATGTGGGCGTCGCGGAAGGCGTGTGAGAGCAGGAAGCCATCGCGATACAGAGCATTACAAGCGTTTGAGTGCGGAGTATCCCGGGGGCGGGGGCGCGGCTGATGCTTGCCCGCGCTTCTCTAATCACCATGTTCACTCCTATGTGAGCCGGTCTGTTGTTTAGCCGCGAGGGCGGAACCGCTTGGAACGCATGCCTTGTGCAACGACGCCCTTCCGTTTCTACCTGCGGCTTTGTATTCGCGGTGTAATGCGGCGAGTACGAACAGGTGCGATAGACGGCGAACCTGTCCGGCATTTCCTCCATTGCTGTCGGTGTTGTATTCGACAGGGATCATTTTCCTCCGCCGACACTGATCGATTCACCACGGGGGGAGTGGCATTTTGTTTTCGTTGGGCCGGCTTGTCGGTGACGGTCTATGGCTGATTTCTGCAGCCGAATTGCCAGGTGGCCGCCACGTGTTTGCGGCGTAGCCACCATCTGGACTTGCATGAACTTGTCGATAAGAGCTGGGGCACGTCATCTATTCCCCAAATCACCCAGTAGGGCAAGAGACAGGCGCCCGATCTCTTGTCGTCTAGGTTCGTGTCGTTCGACGAGGGCGTATGGCATGGGTAGATCTGCCGCGCTCGTCAAGGCAACTTCCTGGGGCAACCAGGTTGGCATCGCCAATGGCAAACGCGCGCATGCGGTTACTGCCCAGTCGAGGCTGACCAGCAGTGCGTGACGCGGCAGGTGAGTGATAGTGGTCTTGCCGACCCCGAGCGACGCACCTCCAAGGGCCATCCCGGTTCCTGATTCTCTCTGTTGCTCAGTCTATCCAAATCCCGCACTTCCAGCCTTCCTGGCTTTGTAGGGGAAATCCGGGAACTGCTGTCAGAATTCCAAGAGACTTGCGCGTCGAGTCATGAAGGCGGGGAAGGCAGGCGCTCCACTCGAGAAGGCGCGACGGGAAGGGAGTCGGGTGGGGTCGGCCCGCTCTCGCCCTCAAACGGAAAAAGGCCCGAAAGTCTTCAACATCAAGAACTTTCGAGCCTTTCAACGTGAATCTAACACTGACCACCAAAAGTGGTCGGGGAGACAGGATTCGAACCTGCGACCTCTACGTCCCGAACGTAGCGCTCTACCAGACTGAGCTACACCCCGTAAGGAGCCGCCTATTGTAGCCATCCCCGCATTCGGCGGCAAGGGGGATGTTTCATTCACCTTCGGTGCCGTGTCACCACGGCCTTAGACACAAAAGCCTGGAAATCGTGTTTCCAGGCTTCGATGCGACCACCAGAAGTGGTCGGGGAGACAGGATTCGAACCTGCGACCTCTACGTCCCGAACGTAGCGCTCTACCAGACTGAGCTACACCCCGAAGGAGCCGCCAAGAATACGGTGTGAAGGCCGTATCGGCAACCTTTTTTTACAGTTTCAACGCTGCTCGTCGTCCAGCCGGCTGGTTTCGCGGGCTTCGAACCACATGCCGTTGAGGATGGCCACGACCGAGGCCAGGCCGGCGCCGAGGATCCAGGCGAAGTACCACATGGTCAATCTCCTATGTGCGGGGGTGGGGGCCGGCCGCTGGCCGGCGCCAGGGGATCAATACGCGTTGGGGTTGTCGCCCATTTCCTCGGCGGTCGTCTTGCCCTTCAACACGCGGTACACCCAGGTGGTGTAGGCCAGGATGATGGGCAGGAAGATGGCCGTGGCGATCAGCATGATCCACAGCGTGAGGTGGCTGGACGAGCTGTCCCAGACGGTCAGGCTGGAGGTGGGCTGGCTGGAGGAGGGCAGCAGGAACGGGAAGATCGCAAAGCCGACGGTGAGGATGATGCCGGCGATGGACGTGCCCGAGGCGATGAACGCCAGGCCGCCACGGCGGGCACGCAGCAGCACCGCACTGGCCAGCGCACCGAACAGGCCAAGCACCGGGAACACCAGGGTGGCGGGCATGCTGCTGTAGTTGCGCAGCCAGCCACCGGCCACGGTGCCGATTTCGGCGGTCTTCAGCAGCGGGTTGGTCGGGCCGTCGGTGACCACCTGCGAGGTGATCTGGTAGCCGGGCAGGCCGAAGGCCACCCACGCGCCGGCCGCGGCGAACAACACGAAGCTGACCAGCGCCGCGACACTGCCGTAACGGGCCGCCCGCTCGGCCACCGGGCCGTCGGTCTTGATCACCAGCATCGCCGCGCCATGCGAGACCAGCATGGCGACGCTGACCAGGCCGGCCACCAACGCGAACGGGGTAAGCAGGCCGAAGAACGAGCCGGTGTAGAAGATGCGCATGCTGTCATCGAAGTGGAACGGCACGCCCAGCAGCACGTTGCCCACGGCCACGCCGGCGATCAGGCCCGGCAGCAGGCCACCCACGAACAGCACGCGGTCCCAGTTGTCGCGCCAGCGCTTGGACGGCATCTTACTGCGGTACTTGAAGCCGACCGGCCGCAGGATCAGGCCGAACAGCATGGCAAACACCGCCAGGTAGAAGCCGGAGAAGCTGACCGCGTACAGCGGCGGCCAGGCGGCGAAGATCGCGCCACCGCCCAGCACCAGCCATACCTGGTTGCCTTCCCAGACCGGGCCGACGGTGTTGATCACCAGCCGGCGTTCGTCGTCGGTCCTGGCCACGAACGGCAGCAGGGTGCCGACGCCGAGGTCGAAACCGTCCATGACCGCCCAGCCGATCAGCAGGATGCCGAGCAGCAGCCACCAGATCACGCGGAGCGTGGTGTAATCAAGTGCAATGAAGTCCATCTGGATTCTCCTGCCTCAGGCTTGGCCGGGGGCGGCGGCAATGGGGGTAACGGGGCGGATGTCGGCCTGCAGGGTGGGCAGGATGTCGTCGGGGCCCTTGCGGATCGCCTTCAGCATCAGCTTGACCTCGATCACCAGCAGCACCGTGTACAGCGCGGTGAACACCGCCAGCGTGGTCAGGATTTCATGCAGTGCCAGGCCCGATGCGGCATAGAAGGTGGGCAGCACGCCGTCCACCGCCCACGGCTGGCGACCGTACTCGGCCACGAACCAGCCGCACTCGATCGCGATCCACGGTGCCGGCAGCGACCACACGGCCAGCTTCAGGAACCAGCGCTTGTCCTGGAAGCTGTTGCGGCAGGAGAAGTAGAAGGCCACCGCGAAGAATGCGATCAGGTAGAAGCCCAGGCCCGCCATGATGCGGAAGGTCCAGAACAGCGGGGCAACGCGCGGCACGGTATCCATCGCCGCCTTGGAGATTTCTTCCGGCGTGGCGTTGAGGATGTCCTCGCGGTAACGCTTGAGCAGCAGCCCATGGCCAAGATCCTGCCAGTGGCGGTCGAACATCTCACGCGCTTCCAGGTCGTTCTTGTCCTTGCGCACGCGCTCCAGCGCACCGTAGGCGAGCTGGCCGCCGCGGATGCGGTTCTCGGCGCGGCCCACCAGTTCCAGGATGCCGGGGATCGGCTGGTCCAGCGAACGGGTGGCGATCAGCCCCATCAGGTACGGGATCTTGATCGCGTAGTCATTGGCGTGGGTGCTCTGGTTGGGGATGCCGAAGGCGGTGAAGTCGGCCGGGGCACGCTCGGTTTCCCACATCGCCTCGATCGCAGCCAGCTTCATCTTCTGGTGTTCGCTGGCGGCATACCCGCTCTCGTCACCCAGCACCACCACCGACAGCGACGACAGCAGGCCGAACGCAGCAGCCACCGCGAACGAGCGGCGGGCCATGTCCTTGTACTTGTTGCGCAGCAGGTACAGCGCACTGATGGACATCACGAAGATCGCGCCGGTCACGTAGCCGGCACTGACGGTGTGCACGAACTTGGCCTGCGCCACCGGGTTGAACAGCACCGCGGCGAAGTCGACCACTTCCATGCGCATCGTTTCCGGGTTGAACACCGCGCCGGTCGGGTTCTGCATCCAGCCGTTGGCGATCAGGATCCACACCGCCGACAGGTTGGTGCCCAGCGCCATCAACCAGGTCACGGTGAGGTGCTTGACCGCGCTCAGGCGCTTCCAGCCGAAGAAGAACAGGCCGATGAAGGTGGCTTCCAGGAAGAACGCCATCAGCCCTTCGATCGCCAGCGGTGCACCGAAGATGTCGCCGACGTAATGGCTGTAGTACGACCAGTTCATGCCGAACTGGAATTCCATCACCAGGCCGGTGGCCACGCCGATGGCGAAGTTGATGCCGAACAGCGTGCCCCAGAACAGGGTCATCTGCCGCCAGACCTGTTTGCGGGTCATGACGTACACGCTCTCCATGATGGCCACCAGGAAGGACAGGCCAAGCGTGAGCGGGACGAATAGGAAGTGGTACATCGCGGTCAGGGCGAATTGCAGCCGTGACAGTTCTACGACTGTCTGATCAATCATGGCCTGGCTACCTCGTTGGGTTTTGCCGTTTCAGGTGGCGGGAAGGGGTCTACGGAGTGAATTCTGTGACCAGCAACTTCAAACAGCCTTGATTCAGATCAATGTACAAACGGTTCCACGAGGGAATCGTATGCGATCGGCGCAGCCTGCGACCGCTTGCCGCACGGGGGCCATCCCGGCACCCACTACAATCGACCGGAACCTCCCTGTGTCCCTCTGTGAGCTGTCTTGAGCATACCCCCTGACGCGAGCCCTGCCGATACCGCCGCCCTGCGCCGCCAGCGCCTGCACTGGCTGGGCAGCCTGGCGGTCGCCGCGCGCAGCCGCCAGCGCCTGGCCGCGCTGTGCATCTGCCTGTCCGGTGCGCTGTTGATCGGGCAGGCGGCGGCAATCGCCTGGTTGATCCAGGCCGTGCTGGTGCAGCATCGCCCCTTGGCCAGCGCGGTGCCGGTGCTGGTCGCGCTGCTGGCGGTGCTGGTCATCCGCGCGCTGCTGGGCAGTGCCACCCAGGCGGCGGCGGGCGAGGTGGCCGACACCGCGCGGCTGGCGCTGCGCGAGCGGGTCTACCGGCGGCTGCTGGCGCGCGGCCCGCTGTGGCTGCGCCAGCAGCGCACCGGTGAGCTGGGCGAGCTGATGCTCACCCATGCCGATGCAGTCGAGAATTATTACGCCGGCTACCAGCCGGTCCGCATCGAAGTGGTGGTGGTGCCCCTGCTGATCGTGCTGGCCGTGGCCTGGACCGACTGGGTGGTGGCGCTGATCCTGGTGTTCACCGCGCCGCTGGTGCCGTTCTTCATGATGCTGGTCGGCTGGGGCGCCGAAGCGGCCGGGCGTGCCCAGCTGGGTGAGCTGGCGCGGATGAGCGGGCACTTCGCCGACCGCATCAAGGGCCTGGGCCTGCTGCGCCTGTATGGCCGGGGCGAGGCCGAGCTGGATGGCGTGGCCGCCGCCGCCGAAGGCGTGCGCGAGCGCACTATGAAAGTGCTGCGGATCGCATTCCTCTCCTCCACGGTGCTGGAGTTTTTCGCCTCGATCAGCGTGGCGATGGTCGCGCTGTACTTCGGGTTGAGCTACCTCGGGCTGATGTCGCTGCATGCGCAGGTGCCCACGCTGGGCGTGGGGATGTTCTGCCTGCTGCTGGCCCCGGAGTTCTACGCGCCGCTGCGGCGCCTGGCCGCGCACTACCACGATCGTGCCAACGCGCTGGCCGCTGCGGCCGAGGTTGAGCGCCTGCTTGGCGAACTGCCCGCCGCCGAGGCCGCCGTCGACGCACCAGCGGCGGTGCCGCGCGCACCGGAGCTGCTGGAACAGCACGCGCCGCCGGTGCAGGTGCGCGACCTGGTGCTGCGCCCCGTGGGAGCGCGGCACGATGCGATCCAGGGGCTGTCTTTCCAGATCGAGCCCGGCCAGCGCCTGGCGCTGGTCGGCCCCAGTGGCAGCGGCAAGAGCACGCTGCTGGAGGCGCTGGCCGGCTGGCTGCCGCCGCAGTCGGGCAGCATCGTGCTGCGCCCGGGCATGGACGTGGGGTATGCGGGCCAGCGCCCGTATCTGTTCCACGGCAGCATCGCCGACAACCTGCGCCTGGCCGACCCGGGGGCCACCGATGCGCACCTGCGTGCGGTGGCCGAGGCCGCGCAGGTGATGCGCTTTGCCGAGGCGCTGCCCGACGGGCTGGACACGGTGATTGGTGAGCGCGGCGTCGGCCTGTCCGGCGGCGAAGCACGGCGGATCGGACTGGCGCGGTTGCTGCTGCGCGACCCGCAGCTGCTGCTGCTCGACGAGCCCACCGCGTTCCTCGACCCGGACACCGAGGCCGACCTGCTGCGCACCCTGGCCGCCTTCGCACGCGGCCGTGCAGTGGTCATCGCCACCCACAGCGAGGTCGCGATGCGCTGGGCCGATACCCGCCTCACCCTCACCGCCGGCGGCACGGCACTGGCCACGGAGGCCTCGCCATGAGCACCCCGCGCATCCACACCCCGCGCACCGATTCCCTGCGCGGCGTCTTCGCCCGCCATCGCGGCCGCCTGCTGCTGACCGTGCTGCTGCTGTGGATCACCATGCTGGCCGGCACCGCGCTGCTCGGCCTGTCCGGCGGCTTCCTCACCGCGGCGGCGCTGGCCGGCGCGGCCGGGCTCGGCAGTGGGTTCAACTTCTTCTCGCCATCGGCGGGCATCCGCGGCCTGACCATGGCGCGGATCGCCTCGCGCTATTTCGAGAAGCTGGTCGGCCACGATGTCACCCTGCGCATCGCACGCGACCTGCGCGTGTGGTTCTTCCGTCGCGCGCTGCCGCTGGCACCGGCGCGGCTGGCCGGCGTGCGCACCGGGGAGCTGCTGGCACGGCTGATGTCGGACATCGGCGAAGTGGATGGCCTGCTGGTCCGTGCGATCGGCCCGCTGCTGGCGTTGGGCGGCATTTCGCTGGTGGCGGTGGTCTCGACCGCGCTGATCCATCCGCCGGCCGCGCTGCTGCTGTCGGTGTTGGCGCTGCTGATCGGCATCGGCGTGCCGTGGCTGACCGTGCGCGGCGCGGGTGGCGAGGAGCGCGACCGCGCATGGCATCGCGCGCAGCTGCGCGCGCAGGCGTTCGAAGGGTTGGAAGGTGCAGCCGACCTCACCGCGCTGCAGGCGCGCGAGCACTGGAACCAGCGCGTGCTGGTGGCCGCCAAACAGTTGAGATCGCGCGACCGTCGCCGTCGCTGGCGGCTGATCGGCGGCAATGCACTGCATGGCCTGTGCGCGGCGGCCGGGTTGCTGGCGATGGTGTGGGTGGCGTTGCTTGGCTTCCAGCGCGGCGCCATCGATGCGGCCATGGCGGCCGCGCTGGTGTTCCTCACCGTGGCGTTGCTGGAGCTGTGGGCGGGCATCGGCCTGGCCTGGCAGTCGTGGCTGTCCGGCCGGGTGGCGGCGGTGCGGCTGGAGCAGATCGTCGAGCAGGCCCCCGGCGTGGCCGAGCCACGCGATCCGGTACCGCTGCCTGTGGAGGCGGCCTTGCTCAGCGTCGAACACGTCACCTTCCAGTGGCCGGGGCAGGCACGCCGGGTCCTGGATGAGGTGCAGCTGCAGCTGCGCCCGGGCGAGCGCATCGCCATCCGCGGCGACAGTGGCAGCGGCAAGACCACGCTGTCCTCGCTGCTGTTGCGGCTGTGGGACCCGGCCTCGGGCTACGTCCGCTACGGCGGCGTCGACATCCGCCAGTTCAGCCAGGCCGAGTGGCATCGCCAGATCGCCTGGCTGCCGCAGAATGCGCCGGTGTTTGCCGGCAGCATCGCCGACAACCTGCGCCTGGGCGACCCGCAGGCCAGCGACGCGCAGCTGTGGCAGGTGCTAACCGACGTGCGCCTGCAGGCTTGGGCCGACCAGCTGGGGGGACTGCACGCCTGGGTCGGCGAGAACGGCGCGACCATGTCCGCCGGCCAGGCCCGGCGGTTGGCGCTGGCGCGCGCGCTGCTGCGTGGCTCGCCGATCCTGCTGCTGGACGAGCCCACCGACGGCCTGGACGTGGATACCGCGCATGCATTGCTGCATGACATGGTGGCGGCGCTGGGTGGGCGCAGTCTGTTGATGATCACCCACGACGTATTGCCCGAGGGCATCGTGCATCGCAGCTATCGGCTGCGCGAGGGGCGGCTCGGGTAGGGGAGGGTTGGCCGGCCATGGCCAACTATCCTGGCCCCGAGTTCGACAGCCGCGTCGATCGTGCGCGGCTGCGCGACGCCGCATTCGATCGTTGCGACACGCAGGAGGGCGTGCTGTTCCGAACATCCTCGCCACTGATGTACGCGCTCGATCCCGATGCCGGTTTTTCCGCGCGGCAGTCGCGGTTGAAGCACGCATGCGCAGACGGTACATTCCACGCTGCCTGGCACCGAGTGACATCCTCGGAATCGTCGTGATCCGAAAGACCCGCTCCCCTGCGGATGTCGGGATGTCGACGGCCGTACAGGTGAACCAAGGATGGTTTCTCAACCCGGACAAGGACGTTGCCCATGCCCCGCACCGCGATGTTTCTCCTTCTTGCGCTGCTCAGCAGTGGCGCGTCAGCGGACACCGTCTGGACGGGCACCAGCCCACTCTCGGTCACCCGCGGTGCGGGCGACATCCTGGAAACGCGCGGCGGCGCCATCACCCTGTCGGCCGAATCCACCGGTGATAAGGCATTCGTCGGCGCCATCACCTCGCTGGACGCCGGTCCGTTCCAGGGGCGGGAGGCGCGCCTGGCCGGCAGCGTGCAGGTAACCGATGGCGCCGGCATCGCCACGCTCTGGATCCGTGCGGATGGCCCGACAGGGCGTTTGGCCTTCGCGAGTTCGGGGAACGAGCCGGTGCATCTGGCTGACGGCGCACAAGCGAGGGAACTGCGGCTCTATATCCCTTCGGGAACGACCCATCTCAAGCTGGGGGCCACCCTGAACAGCCCCGGGCGTGTCGCAGTCGAGCATCTCACGCTGACGGCGCAGGATGCGCCGTCGGGCGGCGTATCGGCCTATGACGTGGTCGCGTATGCCCTTGCCACGATTCGCGCCAACGCCTTGAACGCCGACAAGGTTGACTGGCCGACCGTGCAGCAGGCGCAGCTGACGCCGGAGCTGAAACAACGTCCCGCCCAGGAGGCGTACGGCAGGATACGCAAGGTCCTGGACGCGCTGGCAGATCGCCACAGCTTCCTCCAGTCTCCCAACGAAGCCTTGGCATACCGCCAACGAGCCGTGGCGACGCGGGCCATCGAGGTGAGGCCGATGCAGGACCTCGGCTACGTACTGGTGCCCGGCCTGCGCGGAACCGATGCAGCCGCCGGTGAAGCCTTCGCGACCGGACTATGCGAGCAGATCGCGCGGCTGGCCCCAACGTCCACCAAGGGCTGGATCCTCGATCTTCGCCAGAACACCGGCGGCAACATGTGGCCCATGCTCAGCGGCGTGCACGCGCTGCTGGGCGATGGCGAGGTCGGTGCATTCCGCGATCGCAACGGGGTGGCGACATCGTGGCGCGCCCGCGCGCCCAAGGCGTGCGGAGCCGACCTTGCCCACCATCGTGTGGCAGTGCTGGTGGGGCCGAAGACGGGGAGCTCCGGCGAGGCGGTGGCCGTGTCGTTCAGGGCCCGTCCGGGCACCCGCTTCTTCGGGCAGCCGACCGCGGGTCTTGCCACTGCCAACCGCGGCTATCCGCTCCCGGATGGCGGCGCCCTGCGGCTGACCAGGGCGATGATGCTCGATCGCTCGGGTGTGGCCTACCCACATGGCATACAGCCCGAGCAGCCTGTGCCCAGCGATCAGGACGCCATCGAGGCAGCGGCAGCATGGCTGCGTTCAATGCCTTGATCCAATAACGCGGCACGGTGCGCTCCTGATGGGTCAGGGGAGGGCAGGTGCGTCCACGTCGCCCGCCGTAGCGCGCGCCTGCGCACTCAGAGCTTGCCGGCCGCCGTGTAGCGATGCACGCCCTGTGCGACGAGCAACCGCAGTTCGTCCAGCAGGACCGGGTCATTGACCGTCATGTTGAAGCAGGATTTCCCGTGCATGTGTTTCTTCAGAAGCGGGCTGATATCCACCAGCAGCTCGGGGAAGTCGTAGACGGGCATGAAGTGGAATGCACACCTGCTGCCGGACATCTTTACCGCGGCAAAGAACTGCGCCTTGCCGTTGGCGGCGGCGTGCATGCCGTTGGCGTAGAAGTGCGCGTCGTCGTCGTGCACGACGACAAGATGATCCTTGTACGGCAGCAGCAGATCCCGCAACGCGGCGAACAGACCCGGCGGCGTCGGTCCGCGCGCCGTATCTGACTGGGTGGCTGAAGCGCGTGGGTTTTTCATGGGTGGCCCGGATCAGCGCGCAGGTGGGGATCGAAGAGAGTGACAGACGAGGCAGTCTGGCAGGGTCACCGCCAGCGACCCATCTGGCCGAAATCAGCCGCAATGGACGTTCGCGGCGGGTCGCGCAGCACCCGCGTATTCAGGCTCCGTCACGGCGGATTTCGCGTCCTTCACGCCCCCTCTACTTCCTCCAACTGTAGCTGAAAGCGTTTCCTGACTCGGGCGAAAAGCCGGCTATATTCCGGAGACCCCAGACGAAAGGAGGGTGTGCAATGTCCCTTAACAAGCAGCATTTGACGATGGCTCGTAGTTTCGGTGTGGCGATTGTCGTCGCCGTCGGACTCAGCTCCTGCGCCACCTACAAAGACGAATTTGCAACGATCAACTCACGCCTCGACCAGCTCGATGTGAAGGTGCAGGGCGCCGCCCAGAGCGCCGAGTCCGCCAATCAGTCCGCCCAACAGGCCAACCAGCGTCTGGATCAGATCGAAGGCCGCGTCCAGCAGCTCGAACAGGCCCCGCGACGCAAGCCGCGCGGTTGATCGCTCCTGCCCCACCTGTGAGAAACGCTTGAATCGGGGACCGGTGGCCGCTTCTGGCCACTGGTCCCCGTGAGCCGCACGCGCTTCATTCCGAGGACCCTTCCCATCCGTACGCACTCTTACATTGCACGCCATGCTGCGCTGGCCCTGGCGCTGGCATTGACCAGCGTCGGTGCGGCCAGCGCGGCAGACAACGCCACGCAACCGGTCGCCGCCGTCGATGAGCTTCCGCAGGGCCAGGACGTGTCCGATACCGTGATCGAACTGGCCGGCTGGGTAGTGGCCAGCAAGGACAGCCAGGGCTACCCGTTCGCGGTCATGGACAAGGCCGCTGCACAGATCCTGGTGTTTGGCGGTGATGGCAAGCTTCGCGGCGCAGCACCCGCGCTGTTCGGCTCGGCTACCGGCGACCATTCCGCCCCGGGCGTTGCCGGCCTCGCGCTGCGCGAGATTCCCGGGCGCGATCGCACTACACCGGCCGGTCGTTTCGTCGGCGGCTATGGCCCCTCCATCGATGCCGGCCGCGTGCTGTGGGTGGACTACGATTCCGCCGTGTCCATCCACCCGACGCCGCCCGGCACGCCGGCAGAGAAGCGCGCCGAACGCCTCGCGTCGCCCACGCCGGATGACAACCGCGTCACCCATGGCTGCATCAACGTGTCCTCGGAGTTCTACGAGCGCGTCGTGCGGTCGACGTTCGAACGCGGTGGTGTGTTCTACGTTCTGCCGGACAACGCGTCGATGGCAGAGATCTTCCCGGAGTTCGCGCAGAGCCGCGCGACGGCGCAGCACGAGGATGGAAAGCGGGAGCGCTCCGGACGCCATTGAGAGCTGGTTGGCCGAGCGCGACGCCGCGCTCTCCCTGCGCTGCAGGCCACGCGCTGCAGGGCCGCTCAGGCCTCCCGGTCGGCGCCCGGCTTGCCCGCCACGTCCAGCAGCCAGTGCGCAAACACCTGCACCGGGCCGGCGGTCAGGCCGATTGGCTCGGGCAGTACCAGACAGAAGGTCTTTGATACGCGCGTGGGGTGGGCCCACGGCGCGACCAGGCGCCCCTGTTCCAGCTCCGCCTCCACGTACAGGCGCGGCACCAGGGCGACGCCCAAGCCGGCCAGCGCCGCCTCGATCAGCATCGCGTGCAGGTCGTAGCGCGCGCCTACCGCGGGATTGGTGAGGAGCACGCCTGTCTCCTCGGCATAGCGCTGCCAGGCGTCAGGGCTGTGCCGCCTGTGCAGACGCGGCAGCGTGTCCAATGCGGGCAAGCGCTTGCGCCCGCCGAGCAGCGATGGGTGGCAAACTGGCAAAAGCACTTCCTGCAGCAGCGGATAGGTCCGCATGCCCGCCCACGCTGGATGCTCGAAGTGCACGGCGGCATCGACCCCGCTTCCTGCCAACGCAAACGGTTCGGTGCGCTCGGACAGATGCACGGTGATGTTGGGATGCAATCGGCTAAAACCGGCCAGGCGGGGGATGAGCCAGCGCATCGCGAACGTCGGTGTAACGGCGATGTCCAAGCTCGCGGCGTTCTCCGGCTGGCCCATCAGGTATTGGCTGTCCCGGTCCAGCCGGTCCAGCAGCTCACGGACCTGGCCGGCGTAGCGCGCGCCATTAGGCAGCAGGCGGACACGATTGCCGATGCGTTCGAACAGCGCGACCCCCAGGAACGACTCCAGCCTGCCGATCTGGCGGCTGATGGCGCCTTCGGTCAGCGAAAGCTCTTCCGCGGCCCGCGCGAAGCTGCCATGGCGGGCAGCCGCTTCGAAGGCGGTCAGGGCGGCGCTGCTGGGGATTTTTCTGCGCATGAAGGGCGTCCAGCGTGACGTTGTGTCACGGAAGCATACCGATTTATCGCTTTTGCGCCTGAAAAGGCAGGCCTAGCATGATGGAACGTCAATGAGGGCCGGGCGCCGCGCCCGGGCCAGGAGAGCACGTCCATGATCTACGCCGTCGAATGCAACTTTGCCGATCCTGCCAGTGAGGCGGAGTGGAACCACTTCTACAGCCTGCAGAAACTGCCCGCACTCATTTCCGTGCGCGGCTTCCACACCTCGCAACGCTTCAAGGCATGCGGTCCCGGCTGCCCCGCTTACCTCGCCCTGCACACGATCGACGGCCTTGAGGTTCTGCTGGGCGAGGAGTACGCCCGGAAGGGCGGTGGCAATTTCGCGCGCTGGCAGCGGCACATCACCCAGTGGCGCCGCACTCTGTACGACAGCCCGGCCCGGGCGCCGGCCATCGAACCGGGCGGGTATCTGCTGGTGAGCCACGCGGGGCCGGGCCCGCTGACGGCGATGGGGATCACCTCGCAGGCACTGCATGCCGTTGCCCTGGACCGCACGCCTGCACGACTCTGGCTGGCATCGGTTGCGCAGGCGGGAGCGCCGGGAGTGGATACCCTGCCCGAGGGCGTGCACGCCTATGTGCCCCTGACCGGGCAGCTGAACAGCCCGCAGGGTGCTGCACCCCGTGCACTGGAGCCGCGCTGACATGCCCGGGCTGACGATCTACTTCACCGAGCAACGCATGCCGGCGCACACCCATCTGGCGGCGCTCACCGAACGATGCACGCAGTTGTGTACCGACCTGCTTGGGGCGGCCCTGGACAACGTGCACATCCAGTACCTGGGCGCGCGTCACGGGCGCGGCTACCCGGCGTCCGCGGAACTGACCTTCCGTCTTTCGCCGACGAGAACGCCAGCGCTCATGGACGAATTCATGCGTCAGCTCGCGCTGGCGATCCAACAGCATGCAGGGATGGCGGCGCGTATCCGTTGCTTTGGCTGCACCCCCGCGTCACTGCACGCCCGGAACGGATGACCGACCATGAATACACCCCTGCCTGGACCGGCCCTGCCTGCGCAGCAGACGGGCGACTTTTTCATCCAGGCCCTCGGTGATGGCCACCTGCCTGCCAGCCTGGAGCTCCTTTCCCACATCGATCCGGCCGATGCCCTCCAGCTGCAGGCACGCGCAGGTGTGCACGATCCGGCGTCGATCCACATCAACGCCTATCTCGTGCGCGGGCAGGGCCGCACGATGCTCATCGATGCCGGCGCTGGCGGCGTCAAGGGATGGGGTGGGCAGCTGACGGCCAACCTCGCGCGGGCGGGTGTGCAGCCTGCCGAGGTGGATGCCGTGCTGCTGACGCATGCCCATCCTGACCATGTCGGCGGCCTGCTCGACGCGCAGGGCGGGGCGGTCTTCGCCAACGCGGAGCTGTTGATCCACCCACGCGAGTTGGCCTTCTGGGAGGACGATGCCCACCTTGCGCGGAGCAACGCGCGCGCACGCGGCAACTTCCTGCTGGCACGCCAGGTCGTCGCCCGGTATCGCCACCATCTTCGGGTCGCGGAGGAGGGCGAGGTGCTGCCGGGCATCCACATGCTGCCGCTACCCGGGCATAGCGCAGGGCACGTGGGCTACCGCATCGAGTCGGACGGGCGAAGCGCGTTGATCTGGGGCGATATCGTGCATTTTCCGCATATCCAGATAGCCCGCCCCGCGGTATCCATCGCATTCGACCAGGACCCGCTGCTGGCGGCCGCCACACGCTCACGGCTTCTGGATGTTGTCAGCGCCGATGGGCTGATGGTCGCCGGCATGCACCTGGGGGAGCTTGGCTTCGCACGCATCCACCGCGTGGGAAACGGGTTCGGCATCAGGTACGAAGACCGGCGCTAGCCACGCAATGACGGGTAGGGCCGCTGGCGTCGCCGAGCTGCCCTGCTGCATGGCGACACCGATGCGCCTGTTCTTCTTTGTCCGCTGTGTCGAGGTGAGTCGGCCGTGGGCGGCCCGGAGGCGGCTACCGGCAGTCGACAACCGGCCTTGTCACAGCACCTGGCTGAACTGCGCAAGCGGCCGTGGGTTGCCACGCGAAGCGAGCCTCGTTCAATCAGCCACTGGATGTCGCCCCCCAGTGGCTGCCTTGCTCACGGCCCTGTATCGACGAAAGGCTCGTTTGCCTCCGTCGGGACACCCACCGGGCCCTGAGTGCCCAGCCCGACTGGCCCGCACGCCTGCGGACCTGCCAACGCACGGGTTCCCCCCATGAGATAATGCGCCACCGACCCAACCCCTCACGCATGGACACCCTGACCGACCCTGATCTGCTGAACGACATCGCTGAGATCGGTCGAATCCAGGCGGTGCCGCGAATCCTCGAAACCGTAGCCCACATCACGGGTTCGCGATTCGCCGCTATTGCCCGCGTGACCGAGATAACCTGGACGGCGTGCGCCACACTCGACACCCTGGGTTTCGGGCTGGTTCCAGGTGGCCAACTGGTGCTCGAAACCACCATCTGCGA
The DNA here is from genome assembly GCF_024810105.1 of Stenotrophomonas sp. BIGb0135. GTDB lineage: Bacteria > Pseudomonadota > Gammaproteobacteria > Xanthomonadales > Xanthomonadaceae > Stenotrophomonas > Stenotrophomonas maltophilia_AB. The sequence continues at coordinate 869,204 of NZ_JANUDX010000001.1, read as the reverse complement.
CGAAATCAGGCAGTCCGCGACCTCCGTCGTATTCGCGAATGCGAGCGCACACCCGCTTTACTCCACGCATCACACGCCCCGGATCTACGGGCTTGAGAGCTACGCGTCCGTTCCCATCCATCGGCCGGACGGGACCTTCTTCGGCACGCTGTGCGCCATCGACTCGGCGCCAGGCAACTTCGACGAAGCCCATGTCCAGCGGTCGATGGAGTTGCTTGCCGAGCTGATTGGAAACTACCTGGACAAGGAAGATCGCCTGCTGCAGGCCGAGAGTGCACTCTCCGATGCGCACCGCGCTGCCGACTTGCGCGATCAGTTCATCGCGGTTCTGGGACACGACCTGCGCAGCCCTCTCCAGGCGATCAGCATCGCCGCAGACTCGCTGGGCATTGACGCGAATTCCGAGCGTCAGCATCGCATGCTCGCGCACATCGCGTCAGGCGTGACCAGGATGGACGGGCTGATCAACGACGTGCTTGATTTCGCCAGAGGGCGCCTGGGCGGCGGCATTCCCATCTCGCTGCAGGCAACCAGCACGCTGGACGCGGAGCTGAAACGGGTCGTGGACGAGGTCGCCATCGCCACTGGGTGCCAGGATATCCAGGTTCAGATACGGCTTGAAGGGACTGTGGTCTGCGACCCCAGCAGGCTTTCACAACTGCTGGCCAATCTGCTGACAAACGCGGCCCAGCATGGCGAACGTTCGTCCCCCATCACGTTGAACGTTCACTGCGCGTCCAATGGGTTCATCCTGGAGGTGCACAACGCTGGCGTCATTCCGTCCAGCAGCATGGACACTATTTTCAGCCCGTTTTCGCGCGAAAAGGGCGAGCGCCCGCGACCGGGTCTCGGTCTTGGCATTTACATCGCATCGGAAATTGCGAGGTCCCATGGCGGCACACTGAGTGTGCAGTCGAATGAGGCCGCTGGGACATTGTTCACGTTCCAGATGCCGAACGCTACGCTGCCGTAAAGGGTGATTCTGACGCAGCGGCAGGTCATGGCGCGCGCCCGAAAGTCGTCGCTGAGGTAGGACGAGACACTATCCCGGCACATGCGAGAGGAGGACAATGACGCCCATGTCCTTACCTGATCCCCCACAAAGCGGGCTGCGGGCAGCCCTGTCGGCAGATGGCTGGAAGCGGCGAATGGCCCTGTGGGGCGGCGCGGTGGCGGTAGCGATGGTTGCCATCGTCTTTGCCAAAGCCAGTGATGCTGCCTTCCTGTTGTTTCAGCGCATCATCGGCCACTCGTTGTGGTGGGCCCTGCTGCTGACCCCCGGCATCTTCGCGTTGCTGGCGTGGCTCACCAATGGGGTGTTGCGTCCAACACGCGGCAGCGGCATCCCGCAAGTTATCGCTGCGTTGGAGAAGCCGGAAGACCATGCCTTTCGCGCTACCAATCTCTCGCTGAGAGTGTCGGCCGGCAAGCTCTTGCTGACCACGCTTTCCTTGCTGGGTGGAGCGTCCGTGGGGCGCGAGGGCCCTACCGTGCATGTAGGCGCCAGCCTGATGTATGCCTTTGGCCGTTGGTTTGGTTTTCGGGACCCACGTGAGCTGTCGCATTTCCTCTTGGCAGGCGGGGCGGCCGGCATCGCCGCAGCGTTCAATACCCCTTTGGCCGGGATCGTTTTTGCCATTGAGGAACTCAGTGGACGGTTCGAACACCGCTTCTCCGGGACGCTCCTCACCGCGGTCATCGTCGGCGGTGTGGTCTCCCTAGGCATCCTTGGCAACTACACCTACTTCGGTCGCGTGGCTACGCTTCTTCCGCTTGGCCAGGCGTGGCTCGCCATTTTGCTGTGCGGCACCGTTGCAGGCTTGGCGGGCGGCTTGTTTGCCAAGCTTGTTCTTTTGAGCATGTCCGGAAGGCCGACCTGGCTAGGTCGGCTGCGGAGTAACCACCCGGTGCTGCTTGCCGCCGCCTGCGGGCTGGTCGTCGTTGGTCTGGCAGCGGCGTTCGGAAACGGTGCGTTCGGCACGGGTTATGAGCAGGCACGGAGTTTGGTGCAAGGCCACGCAGTAGTGGGCCACGAGTTCGGGGTCATGAAGCTGCTCGCGAACCTGGCCTCTTATGTGGCCGGCATTCCGGGGGGACTGTTTTCACCAGCGCTCGCGGTTGGGGCAGGCCTCGGGCATAACCTGTCGGTAGTGATGCCCTCCGTGGACCCTCGTGCATTCGTGCTGCTCGGTATGTGTGCCTACCTGACGGGCGTGACCCAAGCTCCGCTGACGTCGGCAGTGATTTCTCTGGAGCTCACCGATACCAATGGGATGTTGCTGCCCATCCTGGCGACGGTGCTCTTGGCTCGGGGGGTGTCAGGGCTGGTCTGCCATGTGCCCATCTATCGAGGTCTGGCCGAGCGCTTGGCGCGTGTGGATGTGCCAAGAAGGGATCATGTCCATGAGGCGCCTGTGTCGGATAAATGAGGCATGTCCGTGGTTGTCTTGACGCGCGCCTCAGGGCTCGGGTCGGTCGAATGTCTGGCGGGGCATACTGCCCTGGCTGAGTGGCTCTCCGCCGGAATCCCGGCCAACCGGCGCAGTGCCCGTAGATCTCGGTGTGTGGTCTTTGCGGCTTGGCGGGCGGCCGTGGCTTGGGCGCGTTGATGTCCTACCTCAGCCATTGACTGGCGTTATTCTCGATCCAGGGAGGGGCCCAGTGCGCGGAGGGCCCGCGCCAACGGTTCGCTTCAACCGTCTGCGCTCTTGGCTCGGTGTTGAAAGGGCCCTCAACGCTGAGGAGCGTGCTGTTTGGCGTTGCAACGGTGCCTGGCTGACAGGTCACAAAGATCGTGAGCCGCTGCGCGTCAATGTGCCCCCGATGGCAGTTGGACTGTCACCTTCAAGCCCTTGAGGCATTTGGACGTCCCAAGCGTGATCCCGCCCTCGTGCGCGTCCAACGTCTCCTGGACAATGGATAAACCCAATCCGCTTCCCTCTGCGCCGCTTCCGATCACCCGGTAGAAACGGTCGAAGACGCGGCCCTGCAGGTCCTTGGGAATGCCAGGTCCAGAGTCTTCCACCGTAAGAGCGCATTGCTCGCCCGTCTGTTCGGTAGACACCACCACGACCCCATGTTCGGGGGTATACCGGATGGAATTCTCGACGAGGTTACGCACCAGCAAGCCCAGCGAGAACTCGTCGCCGAAGACGTCGGCTTTGTCGAGAACGAGGTTCATGACCTGGTTCTTCGACGATGCCAAGGCCCTGAGCTCTTCAACCTCGCTTCTCACCAGAGCATCCAGGCTCAGCTTGCGAAACACATGCTTTCCGATGCCGCGTTCAGTTCGGCTCAGGGACAGTAGCTGTGATACCAAGCGCTCAACCCGTTCGACCCCTCTGGCAAGCAACCGCTGTGACTCGTGACGTTCTTCATCGAGCGTGGCGAGCCGCGCGTTGTCTGCATGAACCTTCACTGCGCTGATCGGCGTGCGCAGCTCGTGCGCAGCATCGGCGATGAAGCGGCGCTCGCGTGCCAAGGCGAGATCAAGGCGCTGCAGAAGCTCGTTTACCGCGCGTACCAGACCGTGGACCTCTTCCGGGAGCTTCGTGTCATCCAAGGGCGTCATCCGATCGGGGTCACGCTCACCGATGTCCGTCGAGACTTTTCGCAGCGAGCGCGTGGCCCAGGCGACCGTCAACCAGATGACCAAGGCCATCACCGGAAGCGCGAACAGCAGCGGCAGCAGCGTGCCGATGGCAATGTCCTCGGCCAGTTCCTGGCGGATGTCCGAGCGCTCGGCGGACTGAAACCATCGACCCTGTGGCGAGCGCAGCGTAAAGGTTCGCCACTGCGCCCCGTCGATGTCTACATCCGCGTAACCCGGCGATAAGCTCGCCATTGGCGCATTGGGCGCACTGTCTGATCGGAGCAGCAGGCGACCGTCAGGCGCCCATATCTGAAACGCCAGCTTGTTCTCGTAGGCGTGCCCGTCTTTGAAGGCCAATGCCTCGCCAACGCCGTCGGCGCGCCCGTGCCACCCGCGCAGGACGATGGGGTCGCCGGGAAACGCGCTCAGATCGCTGAGCGGCTCGTCCACCAGGCTCAACAGCACCCGCGAGGACTGCACCAGCCGAGCGTCGAACATTTCCCCGGCCTCCTGCAGCCCGGCTCGGTAGCTCAGACCGGCCGCCAGGAGCATGAGCAGGGAGAGCACCCCCAGCAACACGACCAGCAAGCGGCGACGGATGGACGTCATGCAGCTGCATCCGAGGGGTCGCCCAAGGCGTAGCCGATCCCCCGCACGGTGCGGATGATGCCCGGATCCAGCTTCCTGCGCAGTTGGTGGACATGCACATCGACGGCGTTGCTGGCTACGTCCTCATCCCAGCCATACAGGTGCTGCTGGATGGTCTCGCGCCCAAGCGGCCTGCCTTGTTGTTCCATGAGCAGTCTGAGCAGGGCGAACTCCCTGCGGGTCAGGTCCAATGTGTGCCCCTTCCAGATGGCGGTCAGACGCGCAGGGTCCAGGCTCAGCGCGCCGGCTTCCAGTGTCGGTGTCGCACGCCCAACGCTGCGGCGGAGCAGGGCGCGGACGCGCGCAAGCAGCTCAGGCGTGTCGAACGGCTTGCCCAGATAGTCGTCGGCACCCACGTCCAGCCCAAGGGTGCGGTCAGAGGCCCGCTCGCGGGCGCTGAGGACCAGGATGGGCACGTTTCCGCCCGCCGCGCGCACCTTGCGAATGACGTCGATCCCGTCCATTCGCGGCAGACCCAGGTCCAGCACAACCAGGTCGATGTCGCCGTCGCCGATGGCGGTCAGCGCGGCGGCACCGTCCTGCACCCAATCCACGGCATATGCCGCTCGGCGCAGGGCGGTCCGGATGCCTTCACCCAGTGATGCGTCGTCTTCGGCGAGCAGGATGCGCATGCAGGCAGTCTCGTCGTCCCGGGTTCACTTGGCAAGGTGGCCTCGGACCTCCTTGAGTTTGGCGGTCGCTTCGGCCCGGCGCCCGGCGTCGGCGACTTCACGGCCGGGGCGGGGAGGTGCTGCAATCGCCTTCTCGAACGCTGCCTGGGCGCCTTGCCAGTTCTTCTGGTCGCGCAGGAAATCGCCGTAGAAGTAGTTGGCATCGATCCCGTTCGGATCCACGGCCAGGCCCTTCCTCAGCATGGCCGCTGCGGTGTCGTCATTGCCGAACCCCAAAGGCCACCCCGGCACCTGGTAGTAGAGGGCGCCCAGGCTGGTGTAGGCCGCCCCCTGCAGCGCGTTGGGATCTATCTTCAGGGCGGCCTCGAAGTCCGCACGTGCCTGTTTCACCAGACTCAGCGCCCCCATGCCACCTTTCTCGCCGGCGAGGCTGGAGAGGACGATACCCTCCCAGATCAGTGCGCCGGCATCACGTGGCTCGGTCTGGCGGGTCTTCGCCGCCTGGCTGGCCAGGGCCTCGAATGCGGTCTGTCGCTGGGGCTTGCTGGTCTGGTAGTTGATCTGGGCCCAGCGGTCGCGCAGCTGGGCCACCGTCATGGGCGTTCCTGGCTCGGCGGCACAGGCAATGCCGACCAACATGACCAACGCGCTGATGAGCAGGATAAGCATGGTTTTACCGTGACGTTGCTTCATGGGAGGCGTCCTCGTGGATGGGCTGCGCCTGAGAGGCGTGGCGCCTGATGATGGGAAGCTGGGCACGCAGGCTGCGGTCGACCAGCGCGGGAAACATGCCGTTGATGCGTGCGAACAACTTTTCCGGCCAGCCGAGCTGGCGGCGCCGATCGCCTTGGACGATGGCGTGGACAAGCGCAGCGGCCACGGCCTCCGGCGCATCGCTGCCGACCTTGAGCTCGGCGTTGAGCGCATCGACGGCAGGCGTATTGAAGGCGGTGCGCGTGGCACGCGGGGACAGATACTGGAAGCTCAGGCCGGTGCCGTCGTGTTCACGGGAGAGCGCTTCCATCAGGCCGCGCACGCCGAACTTGCTGGCGCTGTAGGTGGCGAAGCCGGCAAAACCGATACTGCCGAAGGTGGAGCCGATGGCAACCACGCTGGCCTGTTCGTGGCGGCGCAAAACCGGCAACAGGGCGTGGATAAGCAGGGCGGAGCCGACCAGGTTGGTCTGCAGCAGGTTTTCCAGCTCATCGGGATGCTGGTCTTCGAACAGACCGAACGCGCTCTGGGCGTGGCCCAGCACCAGTACCGACGGTGCCACATTTGCCTGTCGGATTGCGGCGATCAGGTGCGAGCGGCCCAGTGACGTGGACAGGTCGGCGACCACGGTGTGCACGCGCCCGGCCGGTAGCGCGGCGGCAAGTGTGGTGAGCCGGCTGCGGTTGCGCCCGACGGCCATGATCGAGGCGCCCGCCTGGACCAACGCGTGGCACAGCGCCACGCCGATGCCGCCACTCGCGCCGGTGACGATGACGGTCCTGCCGGCGAGATTCATCACGCGGCCTCCGCCCAGCGCACGCCGTCCTGGCGAAGCGTGCGGAAGATGTCGCCATACAGCACGTAGAAGCGTCGGGCGGCATGGATGACGGCCTGCTGATCCGCCGGATCGTCCAGGCGGTCCATCAGCCCTTCAAAGAAGCCGACATGCTCGATGTCCAGGTCGCCGTGGGACAGCAGGTAGCTGAAGGCGTTGCGCGGCAGGTCAAGCGAGGTCTGGAGGGTGTTGGCCGCACGGGTCGCCAGCGCCACGCTGGTTCCTTCCAGCACCAAGACCATGCCGAAGAAGCCGACCGGGTTGCCACGGTGGATGGTGTCGTAGGCGTAGCTCACCATCAGCTCGGTGGCCAGTGAGGGGAGGCTGGCGGCGGCTTCGGCGCGGTCGGCACCGCAGGCCGCCAGGTCGTCCAGCACCCACTCCTGGTGGCCCATCTCTTCTTCGATGTACTCACCGATGGCCGTGCGCAGCCATTCAAGCCGCGCAGGAAGGCGCGCGCCGCATGCCATGAGCAGCGGGACGGTGTGCCTGACATGGTGGTAGGCCTGCCCGAGAAACGCGACGTAGTCTTCGCGGGCGATCCGGCCGCCCAGCGCGGACTGGATGATCGGCACGGAGATCAGGGTGGACCGCTCCTGCTGGGTCTGGGCGAGCAGTTCGGAATGGAAACTCATGCGGATACTCCCGTGGAAGGAACGGAGGCGGGACGGCGATAGCTCGCATCGACCTCGGCCTGGAAATGGGACAGGATGGCGTCGCGACGCGGGCGCCCATTGGCGGTGAGCAGGCCGGTACTTGCAGAGAACGGCGCTGGCGCGCGCACGATCCGCGAGACGCGGGCGTAGTCGGGCAGGCCGGCGTTGACCTCCGCTACGGCGCGGGCGAGGGCGGCATCGTCCAGGTCGGCACGGCGCGGAACGAGCACGGCGACGTTGTCGGCCTGTGCCTCGCCCCATACCACCGCCTGGGCCAGGTCCGGATGGGAGAGCAGCTCGCTCTCCACCCATTCGGGTGAGACATTGCGACCGAACGCGGTGATGAAGACATTCTTGCGGCGGCCGGTGACGTGGACGAATCCGTCCGCGTCTACGTGGCCCAGATCACCGGTACGGATCGGCCCCTCGGGAAGCGGCTCCGCACCCAGGTAGCCCAGGGCGCGTGCCCCCTCGACCTGGATCTCACCGTCGACAATGGCGATGCGCGCGTGCGGAAGCGCTTTGCCGACACTGCCATCCAGGCTGGCGCCGGGTTGGTTGAGGCAGACCACGGAGGCACATTCGGTCAACCCGTAGCCTTCAAACACCGGCAGACCCAGCGCCCGAGCCCGTGCCAGCAGCCCCGGCCCCACGCGCCCGCCCCCGACGGCGATATAGCGCAGCGAGGCGGGCAGGGGGGCACCGCTTTGGGCGGCCATCACCACCGCCAGCAACAGCTGGGGCACGAGGATGACGCTCTCCGGCTGATAGCGGTGCAGGCATCGCAGTAGCGTCGGTACGTCCAGGCCCGAGGCGCCGGTGTAGCCGATTTCCGCCAGCGATGGGAGCGCAATCTGCGCGTCCGAGAGCAGCGTTGCATACAGCCCGGCAACGTTCTCCAGGAGCGTGGACAACGGCATCAGGCAGAGGTGGCGGCGCGGCGCAATCGCCGACGACCCTTGCACCAGCGAACTGGCGACCGTAAGCAGCGTCTCGGCCGACAGGCACACGCCCTTGGGGCGGCCGGTCGTGCCGGAGGTGTAGGTCACGCATGCGGTGCCAGCGGGAAGGTCGATCGACGTCGCCGGATCGGTCCGCCACTGGGCGAGCAACCCGCCATCCAAGCTCCCCGGTGTGCCCATGCTGCCTGTGGGCGCAGGCGCACCGTCGGCGGAGACAATACACTGGGCACCGCTGGACGCCAGGGCATGAGCGATCTGCTCGGCAGAGAAGAATGTCGGCAACGGCACATGCACGCCGCCGAGCTCGCGCAGGGCAAGATCCAGGACCAGCCACTCAATGCCGTTGTCCAGCTGGCTTGCGACGCGGCGGATGCTCTGCAGGGCCAGGCGATCAGCCAATCGGAATGCGCGCTGGCGGATCTGCTCACCGTTAATTTCCGCTCTGGAAGTGAGTACGCGTGCCGTGCGCCCGCCGAGACTGGCGCTGAGGGGAGAGCTCTGCACGTTCATTTCGCCGCCACCATGGCCTGCCGCGACGGATCCGGATTGGTCGTGGCGCGCGCCTCCTGTTTTCGTGCTTGATGCAGGAACGCACGTCCTGCAGAGACATTCCCGCAGACCACCTTCGGCCGGGTCTCGTAATAGCTGCCCCACCGGGACGCATCGCCGGCAAGTCGCTCCGGGTCTGCTTCGCCAAGTTCCACCGTCACCAACTGCAGCCGGTCGAGGGTGTTCCGCAGCTGTTGGGTGGCCGCGAACAGCACCCAGCGCACGCGTGCGGCATGTAGCATGTCGGTCAAGCGGACAATCAGTTCACGCGCGACGCCGGGGGTGGTGGCGGCGAAGTTGCCGATCTCGGCGATGCGGTCGCGGCCTACGCTGGCGATCTCCCGATGCAAGAGGATCGCCTGTACAGGCTCGTCGAGGTATTGCTCGACAAACAGCGGACCGTCGCTTCCCACGCGTATCCCGACCGCTGCCACCAGGTTTCCCTTGCCATCCCGGAACGCAAGCAGCTGCGGCAGGAACGCGTGCAGCGTGGCACCGTAGCGTTCGCGATACACGCGGGCGATGAACTGCTCCACTTCGCTGCGGCTTGGGTCTTGCGGGCCCACCACCTGCGAATGCGGCAGGTGGGACGGGAACGTGACAGCGAGAGAGGTGGGGATCCAGGACATGGCGAGTATGCTGGCCGGCCCGGATTAAGGCTGAATTAGGTGGTAGTTAAGTAGCCATTAGCTTTTTGGAATGCTTTCGTTGGAGTTGCCCGGCGTTGCGCGCGGCGTGAAAGCTGCACAGCCGGTATTTCTACGCTGTCACCCCATCCACGATGAAGACGCGATATTCCGCGCCTTTACGCCGATGCTTCAACGCCGCTTGATAGAGCGGATCGTCGTAGGCCGCCCTGGCGTCTTCCCGACTGGCGAACTCAACGATTACCGCACCGTCGACCTGTGGCCCCTCCAAGGTCTCGACATTGCCGTAAAACGCAAGGGGCACGGCGGGGTGACCGGCTGTAGCATCGCCGAGTCGGCAACGATCTGCTGGTGAGTAACAAAGTGACGGATTTCGTATCGACCGCAAGCAGTCGAGACACGTCAGTTTGCGGGGTCGCTTCTGAATGAAGCATCGAGTGTGCGCGATATTGAGGTGCTCGGTCACGGGAGGTCGCGTCCTCGTAGTGGCCGGTTCGCTGCCGGAGTGATCCGGCGGCGATGTCATGCAGCGATGTCGTGCAGGAGCCAGGCCAGCCCGACCAGGTTGATCACCACTATCAGCCAGAACATCTGCTGGAAGGAGGCCTTGCGGTTCTTGTGGCGCAGCAGCGACTGGGCAAGCAGGGCGCCTGGCCAGCCGCCGAGGAGTGCGAGCAGCTGCAGGGTCTTTTCGGGGGTGCGGCGGCGGTCGGCCTGCGCGGCGGATTTGTCGTGCGAGTAGGCCAGGAACGTGACGACGCTGGCGCCCAGGTAGGCGGCCGGCAACCATGTCGGCCAGTGCATCCACGCCGTCAGCGCACCCAGGCAGGCAAGGAAGAGCAGTGCGATGGCCTTGCGAGGGAGGATGTCGCGCCCCGTCCGTTCGGCCGAAGGGCGGGTGCGTGCGCCACCACGCTGCAGCGCGAAGCGCACCTGGGCCGCGTTCGGCCGCCCTTGCGCATCGCGCTCGGCCACATAGGTGATGACATCGCCGAGTGCCGGGCGCCGATCGCGCGCGGCAAATGCGCGGATATGCACGAAACAGCGCTCGCCGCCGCCATTGGGCTGCACGAAGCCGAAGCCGCGTGCGTCGTCCCACTCACTGAGCTTTCCCTGCAGTCGCATGTCTGTCCTTAGAGCGTGGAAAGGAACTCGCCGACCGCAGGCCCGAACCGCGCGAAGTCGACCAGGAACGCATCATGGCCCTGCGGCGAATCCAGGCCGATGAAGCGCGCATCGGCGCCCCCGGCACGCAGGCCGTCGGCAATCTGTTGCTGCTGCTGCACCGGGAACAGGATGTCGGTGTTGGCGCCGATCGCCAGCGCTTTGTCGACCTCGATCCTGGCCAGCCCGGCCAGGACATCGCCGTCGGCGTATTCGGCCAGGTCGAACCAGTCCATCGAGCGGCTCAGGTACAGGTAGCAGTTGGGGTCGAAGAAGCGCACGAACCGGCGCGCGTGCCCTTCCAGGTAGCTTTCCACCTGGAATTCCAGCCCGAACGGGTCATCGTCGGCCTGGTCCGAATCCAGCCGCACGCGGCCGAAGCGGCCGTCCCACTCCAGCGCGGACCGGTAGGTGATCACGCCGAGCTTGCGCGCCATGCGCATGCCCGATTCGGGGTAGCTGGCGTCGTCGTAGCGGCCGGCATCCCACTTGGGGTCCAGGCGGATCGCCTCGCGCTGCAGGGAGCGGATCGCGATGGAGAAGGGCAGGGCCTGCGCACTGCCGGAGATATTGATGTGGCTGCGGGCGATGCCCGGGTGCAGCAGCAACAGCGCCAGCGCGGTCATGCCGCCCATCGAGTTGCCGATGACGCAGGCCAGCTGGTGGATGCCCAGCGCGCGCACCACCTCCACCGCCGCACGCGCGCCGTCTTCGATGGACAACTCGGGGAAGCCGAGGCGGTACAGCTGGCCGGTGGCCGGATCGATCGTGGCCGGGCCGGTGGAGCCCTTGCAGCTGCCCAGCGAGTTCACGCAGACCACGAACCAGCGCTCGGTATCGATCGCCTTGCCCGGGCCGAGCATGCCTTCCCACCAGCCGGCCGCGGGGTTGTCCGCGTTGGCGGCAGCGTGCGCGTCCGGCGACAGGCCGGTGACGATCAGGATTGCGTTGCCCGCATCGGCATCCAGCGTGCCCCAGGTTTCAAACGCCACATGCGCGCCGATCAGTTGGCCACCGCGCTTGAACGGGAACGGCGAGGGCAGGGCGTGGTAGCGGGTACCGGGGGGGATGAATTCAGTCATGCGGCCATTTTAGCCGGGTCCGTGCCACGCGCCGCACCGCTGGCGGCACGCAGCATCGCAGCGCCGCTCATGGCCCGCCAATCACCAACGGCACCGGCCCGGCATGCGGCAGGCGAACGCGGATGATCGGGGAATCGACATCGCCGTCCTGGCGATTGGCTTGGCCGGATGCGGACAGGCGCGCAAACACCTCCACCTCCGGATGCGCAGAGAGCGGCTGGGTCGGCATGGGGCTGTCGGCATCGTCCAGCGTGACCTGCAGCGGCAGCTCGGCCAGCGCGTGCTTCTGCACGGCCACCGGCATCGGCGGGCCGCCCGGCACGCGGGCGATGACGAACACCCGGGCGTCGGCAGGCACCTGCAGCCGTGCGGCGAAGGCGGGCGCCAGGCTCACCGTGACGGCCAGCGAAGGCGACGCGCTGGCGGCCTGCGCGGCGGCCGGCAGGCCGGCCTTGTCGCGGGCAACCGCAATCTGCGCGCGCAGGGCCTTGGCCGCGCCCGGCGCAAGCCTGGGCAGCAATGCCTCCCACGTCGCGGCAGCCTCGGCATCCTGGCCGCGCTGGCGCAGCGCGATGCCGATCAGCCAGCCGGCACGTTCGCCGTCGGGGGCGAGCTGTTGGGCGTGGCGCAGCCATTGCAGCGCGGTGTCGTCGAACGTCCTCGTCGGGTCGGCCTGGGCACGCGCCTGCGCCGCTTCCACCAGAACCTCCGGTTCGTCGGGGGCCAACTGCACCGCCCGTGCATAGGCCGCGTTGGCCTCGGCCAGGTTGCCCAGTGCCTGCTGCGAGCGGCCGAGCAACGCCCAGCCATCGGCGCGCTGCGGGTCGCGCGCCAAGGCCTGCTGCAACTGCGCCACGCCGGCCGCGAGGGTGGCCGGTTCGCCCGTGTCCGGCGCCTGCGTGGCAGCCTGGGGCGTGCCCACCAGGGAATACAAACCGTAGCCGGCCAGGCCGAGTGCCACCACCAGTGCGATGAAGGGCGCGCGCCGGCTGCTGGCGCGCAGCGGCCACAGCACCGTCAGCCCGACCGCACCTGCCGCCAGTGCCGCGGCCGTTGGCAACCAGGACCCGCTCACCAGCGCGCCTCGTTGTCGTCCATCGGTTGCAGCTGGCGGCTGCGGCGACGCACCACCCACACCAGCACGCCGGCACCGGCCACCAGCAGCACGACGGGGCCGAACCAGAGCACGCTGTTGCGTGCATCCATGGCGGGGCGATACAGCACGAAGTCGCCGTAGCGCTCGACCAGGAACTGCTTGATCTGGGCGTCGTCGCGGCCCTGCTGCATCAGCGCGAGTACTTCGCGGCGCAGGTCGTGGGCGATCTGCGCGTTGGAATCGGCCAGCGACTGGTTCTGGCACTGCACGCAGCGCAGCTCGGCGGCCAGCGCATGGAAGCGCGCCTCTTCGGCGGCGCTGCGGTAGTGCAGCGGGGTGGGGTCGGAGACGGCCTGGGCCAGTGCCGCCCAAGGCAGCAGCAACGCGGCGAGCAGCAGCCCGCCGCGCAGCCAGCCGTGCAGGTCAGGGCGCGGCGGGAAGAGGGTTCTGGGCGTTGGCATTGGCGCGCTCCACCTTCTCCAGTTCGGGGATCAGCTGGGTGTCGATCACCCGCTGGCTGAGGGCACCGCTGTATTTCCAGCGCACCACGCCGCTGGCATCGACCAGGAAAGTCTCCGGCGCGGCGGTCACGCCCCAGTCGATGGCGGTGCGGCCTTCGATGTCGGTGAGCACCAGCACGAACGGATTGCCCAGTTGTTCCAGCCAGCGCAGCGCATCGGCCGGTTCGTCCTTCCAGTTGTAGCCGATCACCCGCACGCGCTTGGTCTCGGCGAAGCGGGTCAGGATCGGGTGCTCCTCACGGCACGCCGCGCACCAGCTGCCCCACACGTTGAGCACGTAGGGCGCGCCGCGCAGTTCGGTGCTGCTCACCTTGAGGGTCGGGTCGTGCAGCACCGGCAGCGTGAATGCCGGGGCCGGCTTGCCGATCAGCGCCGAGGGCAGTACATCGCGGTCCGGCGCGCCGGATTTCATCACTCCGTACACCATCAGCCCGAGCAGCCCGAAGAAGAACAGCACGCCGATGACGATGGCCACGGGCGGCAACGGACGGGAAGCGGGACGCGGATCGGACACGGGGAACTCCAGGACTCAGGGACGACGGAAACGACGGTCGGCGGCGGTGACGAAGCCACCCAGTGCCATCAAGAGGGCGCCCAGCCAGATCCAGCGGACGAACGGTTTGACGTGCACGCGCACCGCCCAGGCATTGTTGCCCAGCGGCTCGCCCAGCGCCACGTACACATCGCCATTGAGGCGGGCATGGATGCCGGCCTCGGTCATCATCTGCCCGCCGCTGGCGTAGGCGCGTTTTTCCGGGTGCAGCAGCGCCACCTCGCGATCATCGCGCAGCACCCGCACATGGCCACGATCGGCGCTGTAATTGGGGCCCTGCTGGTGGTCCACGCCCTCGAAGCGCAGTTCGTAGCCCGCCACCTGCAGCGTCTGCCCCGGCGACAGCGCGACCTCGCGCTGCACGTTCAGCGCTTCCACCAGCAGCGCGCCGGCCAGGAACACCGCCACGCCACCATGGGCCAGCAGCATGCCGACCATCTCGGCGTTGAAGCGGCCGTTGCCGCGCAGCCGGCTCCAGACGAAACGGGCCGTGCCGAACGCTACCCAGGCCGCCGCGGTCACGCCGGCGGCGGTCTTGAGTGCGCCCTGGGGCGCCATGAAATAGGCAATCCCACCCAGCAGCAGGGCCAGCACGGCCCACGGCGCCAGCATCGCCAGCGCACGCGAGGGCTGGTCGCGCTGCCAGTTGACCAGCGGGCCGAACGGCAACAACGCCACCAGCGGGGCCATCAGCAGCAGGAACAGGGTGCCGAAGTAGGGCGGCCCGACCGACACCTTGCCAAGCCCCAGCGCATCGGCCAGCAGCGGGTACAGGGTGCCGAGCAGCACCATTGCGCAGGCCGCGGCGAGCAGCAGGTTGTTGGCCAGCAGCAGCGTCTCCCGCGAGGTTGGCATGAAGCCGCGACGCGGGTCGTCGTTGCCCAGCGCGCCGGCGCGCAGTGCGTACAGCAGCAGCGCGCCGCCGATGACCAGGGCAAGGAAGATCAGGATGAAGGTGCCGCGCGAGGGATCGGCGGCGAACGAATGCACGCTGGTCAGCACGCCCGAGCGCACCAGGAAGGTGCCCAGCAGCGACAGCGCGAACGCGGCGATGGCCAGCAGCAGTGTCCAGCTGGCGAAGCTGCCGCGCTTTTCGGTGACCGCCTGCGAGTGGATCAGGGCGGCGCCGGCCAGCCACGGCATGAAGCTGGCGTTCTCCACCGGGTCCCAGAACCACCAGCCGCCCCAGCCCAGTTCGTAATACGCCCACCAGCTGCCGAGTGCGATGCCCAGGGTCAGAAAGCCCCAGGCCACGTTGGTCCACGGCCGCGTCCAGCGCAGCCAGCGTGCATCCACGCGGCCATCCAGCAGCGCGGCGATGGCGAAGGCGAACGGCACGGCGAAGCCGACGTAGCCCAGGTACAGCATCGGCGGGTGGATGATCAGCCCGGGGTCCTGCAGCAGCGGGTTGAGATCGTGGCCTTCCAGCGGTGCCGGCAGCAGGCGGGCGAAGGGATTGGAGGTGAAGATCAGGAAGGCGAGGAAGCCGATGCCGATGATGCCGAGTACGCCCAGCACGCGGGCCAGTACCTCGATCGGCAGGCGCTTCGACCACAGCGCGACGGCGCCGTTCCACAGCGCCAGCACCAAGGCCCACAACAACAGCGAGCCTTCATGCGCGCCCCACACCGCCGAGTAGCGGTAGGCCAGCGGCAGCAGCGAATTGGAGTTCTCGGCCACGTAGCGCACCGAGAAGTCCTGGGTGACGAATGCGGCGGTGAGCACGCCGAACGCGCCCAGCAGCAGGGCCAGCTGCGCGAACGCGGCGGGCCGCGCCACCGCCATCCAGGTCGCGCGGCCGCGCTGGGCACCCCACAGCGGCAACACGGCCTGCAGCACCGCCATCAGCAGGGCGGTCACCAGCAGGATCTGCCCCAGTTCGGGCAGCACTCAGCGCGCCTCGGGTGCGGTCACGGGCACGTCGTGCTTGCTGTGCGCCTGGCCCATCTTGTCGGCCACTTCCTTGGGAATGTAATTCTCGTCGTGCTTGGCCAGCACTTCATCGGCGATGAAACGGCCGTCCTGCAGGCGGCCCATGGCGACCACGGCAGTGCCTTCGCGGAACATGTCCGGCAGGATCCGCGAGGTGCTCACCGGCAGGGTGGCATCGCCGTCGGTCACCACGAAATGCGCTTCCAGCGAACCGCTGGCGCGCTGGAACGAGCCCTTCACCACCATCCCGCCGAGGCGGAAACGCGACTGCGGATCGACATCGCCGCGCAGCACCTCGGCCGGGGTGTAGAGGTAGGCGATATTGCGTTGCAGGGCGAAGGCGACCAGCGTGGTGGCCAGGCCGGAGGCGAGCAGCAGCAACAGCACCCAGACCATGCGGCGGCGCTGTACCGGGGTCATCGGCTCAGCTCCGGGGCCAACGTGGCGCCGGGTTGCGACTTGGCGCGCGCCTGCAGCCGCTGCTGGCGGTGCCGGGCCTGCCAGCGCGCCAGGCGCAGGCGCAGCCAGGAGCCGAACGCATCGCAGCACAGCACCAGCACGAACACCGCGAAGGCGGCAATGATGAAGGGCAGGTGGGTCATCGCGGCATCTCCCCGGCAGTGCTGGCGGCACCGCCGCCGATGCGTTCGCCCACCCAGGCCTTGCCGGCCTCGCGCAGCAGGTTGTCGGCGCGCGCCTTGGCCAGCAGCGAGCCGGCGAACCACAGCTTGGTGCCCACCACCATCCACCACAGCGGTGCGATCAGCTCCGGGCGGATGGCGTTGTCACCGAACACGTTGACCGACTGGCGCTGGTGCAGCCCGCCCCACCAGTCCACCGAGTAACGGATCACCGGCAGCAGGCCGACGCCGACGATGGCCAGCAACCCGGCCGCGCGCGCGGCGCTGCGACGGTCTTCGATGGCGTAGTACAGGCCGATCACGCCGAGATAGAGGAACAGCAGGATCAGCTCGCTGGTCATGCGCGGGTCCCAGTCCCACCACGTGCCCCAGGTGCCCCTGCCCCAGATGCTGCCGGTGAGCAGGGTGATCAGGGTGAAGCCGGCGCCCATCGGCGCGCAGGCCATCGCCAGGATCTCGCAGATCTTGATCCGCCAGACCAGCGCGATGGCCGCGTACAGCGCCATCAGCGCGAACACGAACAGGCTCATCCACGCGCTGGGCACGTGGATGTAGATGATGCGGAAGGCGTCGCCCTGGTTCTGCTCCGGCGGTGTCACGAACAGGCCCTGCCAGATCCCGAGCAGCAGCACCGGCACCGCCGCCACGTAGAACACGCGCGACCAGCGCGCGGCGAAGCGATCGAAGGTGGGCGGCGAAGCGGTTTGGTGGAACCAGCGGACAATCGGATGCATACGGCGGTGGTTATCCAACGAAGGGCGACGATTCAACGGACGTGGAGCGGCTTGTTGAACGATGACGCTGGAAACGGTGGTGCGGTGGACGATGGCTCAATGCAGGGAAATCCGGATGGCCGCGGCGGTGGCCAGCGGTGCCAGCACCAGGGCGACCACCAGGCCGGCGCCGAGCAGCAGCAGCGCGCCGACCGGGTCCTGCCCGCGCGCGGCTGCCGCCACGCTGCCCGCACCGAACACCAGCACCGGTACGTACAGCGGCAACGCCAGCAACGCCACGAGAATACCAGAGCGCCGGATACCGACGGTCAGTGCCGCAACCACGCCACCGATCAGGCTCAACAGCGGTGTTCCCAGTACCAACGATGCCAGCAGGATGGGCAGTTGGTCATGCGGCAGATGCAGCATTTCGGCCAGCAGCGGCGCCATGAGGATCAGCGGCCCGGCGGTGGTCGCCCAGTGCAGCAGCACCCGCACCAGCACCAGCCAGGCCAGCGGCACCGGGGCCAGCAGCCACTGTTCGAGCGAGCCGTCCTCGGCATCGCTGCGGAACAGCGAGTCCAGCGACAACTGGCCGGCCAGCAGCACCGCCAGCCACAGCACCGCCGCGCCCACCTGCGCCATCAACTGCGGCTCGCGGCCCAGGGCAAGGGCGAACAGCACCACCACCAGTACCGCGAACATCAGCGGCTGCAGCGCATCGCCGCGGCGCCGCCAGAGCAGGCGCAGGTCGCGCGCCACCAGCGCGCGGGCGGTCTGCCACAGGCCGGGTTCGGTACCGGGCGCGATCATGCCGCCGCTCCCAGGCTGAGCAGGCGGGTCTGCACCGGCGGCGCCGCGTAGGCGCCGTGGGTCGTCACCAGCGCCGCGCCGCCGCTGCGCAGGTGGGCCGAAATCATCCGGTTGACCAGGTTGATGCCCTCCAGGTCCAGGTTGGCGTAGGGCTCGTCCAGCAGCCACAGGGGCGCCGGCGACAGCCAGATGCGGGCCAGGGCCAGCCGGCGCTTCTGCCCGGCCGAGAGTTGCCGCACCAGGGTGTCCTCGTAGCCGGCCAGGCCGACGATGGCCAGCGCGTTGCCGGGCATCTGCCGGGTGCGCCGCCCGTGCAGGCCGCACAGGAAGTTCAGGTTCTCCAGCGTGTCCAGGTCGGCTTTGAGGGCGGGCAGGTGGCTCAGGTACGCCACGAACTGCGACCGTTCCTTGTGCCCGGCGGCCCGGCCATCGATCTGCACCTGCCCGGCGTCGGCGCGCAGCAGGCCGGCCAGCACCCGCAGCAGGGTGGTCTTGCCGGCGCCATTGTCGCCCTGCACCAGCAGCGCCTCGCCAGCGTCGATGTGGAAATCGAGCGGGCCGAACACCGGCTCATCGTTGCGACTGAAGGCAAGGCCCTGGGCGGCCAGCAACGGAGGAGCGTTCAAGGGGCGGGTCTTTGCGGCGGGAAGGGCGGTCATTGTATCGGGGGTTTTGCGTACACTGCCCTTTCCCCCTTTTCGCCTTCCCTGCCGATGCAACCGCAAACCAAGCTGCCCAAGGTGGGCACCACCATTTTCACCGTGATGTCCCAGCTGGCTGCCGAGCATGGCGCCGTGAACCTGGGCCAGGGGTTTCCGGACTTCTCCGCGCCGCAGCGGCTGCTGGATGAAACCATCAAGGCCATGCAGGGCGGGTTGAACCAGTACCCGCCGATGACCGGGGTGGCCCCGCTGCGCCAGGCCATCGCGCAGAAGTCGCTGGACCTGTACGGGGCCCAGGTCGACCCGGATGCCGAAATCACGGTGACCAGTGGCGCCACCGAGGCGATCTTCAACGCCATCCACGCCGTGGTGCGCCCGGGCGAGGAAGTGATCGTGCTGGACCCGGCCTATGACTGCTACGAGCCGGCCATCGACCTGGCCGGCGCGCGCGCCGTGCACGTGCCGCTGGACCCGCAGACCTTCGCGGTCGATTGGGACCGCGTGCGCGCGGCGATCACCCCGCGCACCCGCCTGCTGATGGTCAACACCCCGCACAATCCCTCCGGCGCGATGCTGACCGCCGATGACATGCAGGCGTTGGCCGACGTGCTGCGCGGCACCGGCATCTACCTGATCTCGGACGAGGTCTACGAACACATCATCTACGACGGCCGCCGCCATGAGTCGGCGCTGCGTTACCCGGAACTCCGTGAGCGCGCGTTCGTGATCTCCAGTTTCGGCAAGACCTACCACTGCACCGGCTGGAAGATCGGCTATGCGATCGCGCCGCCGGCGATGAGTGGCGAGTTCCGCAAGGTGCACCAGTACAACACCTTCACCAGCTTCGGCCCGGCCCAGTATGGGTTTGCCGCGATGATCCGCGACGAGCCCGAACACCACCTGGAACTGGGCGCGTTCTACCAGGCCAAGCGCGACCGCTTCCGCGCGCAGTTGCTGGGCACCCGCCTGACCCCGCTGCCGGTGCCGGGCGGTTACTTCCAGCTGGCGGACTATTCGGCGATCAGCGACCTGCCCGACCATGAGTTCGTGAAGTGGCTGACCATTGAAAAGGGCGTGGCCGCGATCCCGCTGTCGCCGTTCTACGAGACTGCGCCGGCCAGCCAGCGCCTGGTGCGGCTGTGCTTCGCCAAGAACGAGGCCACCCTGGACGCGGCGATCGAACGCCTGCAGGTGCTGTAATGAGTGCAGCCATCGAGCGCGGCGACCTGCGCATCTCCCTGGTCCAGGGCAACACCCGCTGGCACGATCCCGCCGGCAATCGCGATTACTACGGTGCGCTGCTGGCGCCGTTGGCCGGGCAGACCGATCTGGTCATCCTGCCGGAGACCTTCACCAGTGGATTCTCCAACGAGGCCATCGACAAGGCCGAGGGCATGGACGGCCCGACCGTGGCGTGGATCCGCGAACAGGCGGCACGGCTGGGCGCGGCGGTCACCGGCAGCGTGCAACTGCGTGCGGGGCAGGGCGTGTTCAACCGCCTGTTGTGGGCCACGCCCGATGGCGAGCTGCAGCACTACGACAAGCGCCACCTGTTCCGTTACGGCAACGAGCACCTGCGCTATGCCGCCGGCAGCGAGCGCCTGAGCGTGGACTGGAAGGGCTGGCGGATCAATCCGCAGGTCTGCTACGACCTGCGTTTCCCGGTCTTCTGCCGCAACCGCTTCGACGTGGAGCGCCCCGGCGAGCTGGATTTCGACCTGCAGATTTTCGTCGCCAACTGGCCCTCGGCGCGTGCGTATCCGTGGCGCACGCTGCTGCGTGCACGTGCGATCGAGAACCTCTGCTATGTCGCGGCGGTCAACCGCATCGGCGTGGATGGCAACGACCTGCACTACGCCGGCGACAGCGCGGTGATCGATTTCCTCGGCCAGCCGCAGGTGGAAGTGCGCGAGGTGGAGCAGGTGGTCACCAGCACCATTTCCGCCGCCGCGCTGGCCGCGCACCGCGCCCGTTTCCCGGCGATGCTCGATGCCGACGCGTTCACCCTCGACGGGCCGGTCGACGCAGGCTGAACGGACGCCTGATGGCTGCGTGTGGCCTCATCCGGGCCACACGCCGGCGCTGCTAGATTCGCCTCGTCACCCACTGAGTACGAGCGGACCGCATGAAGAAGTTTTCCCTGGCATTGATCGCACTGGCCGGCCTGTCCACGGCCTCGGCCGCGCAGGCCGCCGGCAACATCGACTGCGAACTGCACTACAACCTGGCCGGTTGGTCGGTGCTGTACAAGACCGCGTCCGGCACCGGCACCATCAGCTGCGACAACGGCGCGCGCATCCCGGTCAAGATCACCGTCAAGGGCGGCGGGCTCACCGTGGGCAAGTCCAAGATCGTCGATGGCAAGGGCAAGTTCTCCGGCGCCTATTCGCTCGACGACCTGATCGGTTCGTACGCCTCGGTGGAAGCGCATGCCGGCGCGGACAAATCCAGCAACGCGCAGGTGATGACCAAGGGCGATGTGTCGCTGGCCCTGGCCGGCACCGGCAAGGGCTGGGACCTGGGCGTAGGCCTGGGCAAGTTCACGATCGAGCGTCGTTGAGGCAAGCGCGCCGTTGAGGCAAGGGTGGCCCAGCGAACGGCATCCACGCATGGCGTGGATCCACGCGCTACGGCATGCAGTTCTCCGTGGTGCACGCAGCGCTGCCCGTAACGTCACGCGATGCGTGGATCCACAACGAAAAACCCCGGCTCACGCCGGGGTTTTTTGATCTCAGCGTATCAGCGATCAGCCGCCGCGCGGGCCGCCACCACGGTGACCGCCGCCGCCCGGGCCGCGGCTGCCGCCGGGCCGGCCGCCCGGGCCGCCGGGACCACGACCGCCGGGGCCACCCGGGCCGCGGTTGCCGCCCGGACCACCCGGGCCACGGTTACCACCGGGGCCGCGTGCGCTGGCGCCGCCCGGACCACGGGCACCGGGGCCACCCGGGCCACGATTGCCACCCGGACCACCCGGGCCGCGGTTACCCGCCGGACGCGCGCTGCCGTACGGGCTGACGCCCGGGTTGGCATGGTCGGACGGGAAGCTCGGGGCATTGCCCGGGTGACCGTACGGGTGGCGGGACGCGCCCTGGCCACCCTGGCCACCGCGGTTGCCACCGGCACCGGCACCGGCCGGACGGCCCTGGCCGCCGTAGCCGCCACGACTCTCGCCACCACGGTTCTCACCGCCGTAACCACCACCGCCGCCATAGGGGCCGCGGCCTTCAGCGCCGCCACCGTAGCTGCCACGCCCCGGGCCGCCTGCGCCGCCCGGACCCTTCGGCTTGCCGTAGGGACGGCCCTGGCCGCCGGCACCCGCGCCGGCACCCGGACCACGCGCGCCCGGCCCACGGGCAGCGCCCGGGCCGGCATTGCGGTGGCCGCTCGGGCCGGTGCTGACACCGTCCGGCACGTACCAGCTGCGGAACGCGGCCGGGTTGCCTTCCGGCAGCGCGCGGTTGCCCTTGTCCGGGCGCGCCTTGAACGGGCGCTGCGACTGCTTGGCCGCCGCTTCACCGCTGACCGTCAGGCCACCCTTGAAGCCGCCGCCCTTGCCGCCGCGGCCACGGCCGCGTTCTTCGCGCACGTTGTCGAAACGACGCAGTTCGCGGCCTTCATCGGCCGAGTTGTGGCCGTTGACGTAGGCGTTGCTGCGGGCACCGTCGCGCGACACGCGCACGGTGGTCTTGGCGGCGCGACGCTGGCCGATCACCGGCTGCAGGGTCAGCGCCGACGGCGCGCCTTCTTCCAGCTTCAGTTCGGCGCGCAGCGCTTCGACCTGCTTGGCCGGCAGTTCCACCGACTGGCCGCGCAGCAGTTCGCGCGGCAGGCTCACCTTGCCGTAGCGGGTGCGCTTGAGGCGGCTGACCTGGCAGCCCTGCGATTCCCACAGGCGGCGCACTTCGCGGTTGCGGCCTTCCTTGACGACCACGCGGAACCAGTCATGCGAATCGGTGCCGCCAATGCGTTCGATCTCGTCGAACTTGGCCGGACCGTCTTCCAGCGCCACGCCACGGGCGAGGCGGTCGACGATGTTGTCCGGCACTTTCTCCTCGCCTTCCGGGGCGCGCACGCGCACCACGTACTCGCGTTCGACCTCGTAGGAGGGGTGCATCATCGCGTTGGCCAGCTCACCGTCGGTGGTCGCCAGCAGCAGGCCGGTGGTGTTGATGTCCAGGCGGCCGATCGCGATCCAGCGCGCGCCCTTGAGGGCAGGCAGCGCTTCGAACACGGTCGGGCGACCTTCGGGATCTTCGCGCGTGGTCACTTCGCCTTCCGGCTTGTTGTAGGCCAGCACGCGGGAGGTTTCGGTCAGCGCGGTGGCGACGAAGCCACGGCCGTCCAGTTCGACCTTGTCGCCGCTCTTGATCGACTGGCCGGTCTGCGCGACCTCGCCGTTGACCTTGACCAGGCCATCGGCGATGCGCTGTTCCAGCGCGCGGCGCGAACCCAGGCCGGCCTGCGCCAGCACTTTGTGAAGGCGCTCTTCGAGCTTGGGCTGTTCGGAGGCGGTTTCGCGCTTGAGCGAAAGCTTGTTCAACGACGGCTTGCGGGGGGTGTCACTCATTTACTTGGCTCCGGCCGGCGACGGGTGCGTCGGCCTCTGGTTCGGGATCGGCTTCGTCAACAGCCACGGTCGTCTTCGCGACGGCGTTGTTTTCGGTTTCGTTCTGGGGCGCCGCGCGCTCTCCCGGCGCGGTATCGGGTTCGCCATCGCTGGCGGTCGTATCCGCGTCGTCGTCGGCGAGCGACAACGGCGCATGGGATGGGGTATCGGTGTCGTCCGCGTCGGCGGACGCATCACCATTGTCCGGGTCTGCGGGGTGCTCCGCCAGCCGTGCCGAGGCCAGCGCCACGCGGGCTGCCAGGCGCGCGGCGACCGGGTCCACTGGGTCCACCTGGTCTGCGGGATCCGCGGGATCTGCAGAATCCGACGGCTCCGACGGCGCCGGGGTGGCGTCGTCATTGGCCGCGTCCGTGTCCGGCTCGGCCTCCGGTGTCGCAGCGCCGGCAGCCAGGCGACCGGCCGGCTGGCCCTCGCTGTCCAGCGGCAGCTGCGGTTCCAGCTCGCCCAGGTCGCGCAGCTCGGACAGCGGCGGCAGTTCGTCCAGGCGCTTGAGCCCGAAGTAATCCAGGAAACCCTTGGTGGTGCCGAACAGTGCCGGCTTGCCGGGCACGTCGCGATGGCCGATCACGCGGATCCATTCGCGCTCTTCCAGCGCCTGGATGATGTTGCTGCTGACCGCCACGCCGCGCACCTGTTCGATCTCGCCGCGGGTGATCGGCTGGCGATAGGCGATCAGCGCCAGGGTTTCCAGGGTGGCGCGGGTGTAGCGGGTCTTGCGTTCGGTCCACAGCCGGGTGATGTAGCCGTGCACTTCACTGGTGACCTGGAAGCGGAAGCCGGAGGCCACCTCGACCAGTTCCACGCCGCGCTGCGCGCAGCCTTCGCGCAGCAGTTCCAGCGCGCGTTCGATGCTGCCCGGCGGTGCCGGTTCCTCTTCCGGGAACAGGCCCTGCAGCTGCGCCAGGGTCAGCGGCTGGCTGGAGGCCAGCAGCGCGCCTTCGACAATGCGGTTGATCAGCGGTTGATCCATGCGTGGGTCGGGTGCTCAGTCGGATTCGTTGGCGGCGTCGGCGTCGTCGAACTCGCTGTTGAACTGCAGCGGTTCGTTGGTGTTGCCGGCGGCCAGGGACTTGACGTAGATCGGCGCCAGCGGTGCTTCCTGGACGATGTCCAGCAGCTGTTCCTTGGCCAGTTCGAGCAGGGCCAGGAAGGTGACCAGCACCCCCAGCTTGCCTTCCTCGGCGGTGAACAGCGTTTCAAACCGGTAGAACCGGCCGTCCTCCAGGCGCCCCAGCACGTCGCCCATGCGTTGGCGCACGCTCAGCGCCTCGCGCTTGATCGCGTGGCCGGTGAACAGCTCGGCGCGCTTGAGCACGTCGTGCAGCGCCATCAGCATTTCCTTCAGGTCCACCGGCGGCGGCAGCTTCACCGCGGCCCGGTCGGGCACGAAGGCATGGGCCAGGCTGGTGTCGCGATCCTGGCGGGGCAGGGCGTCGATGTCTTCGGCGGCCTGCTTGAAACGTTCGTACTCCTGCAGCCGGCGCACCAGCTCGGCGCGCGGGTCGGCTTCCTCGCCTTCCACGCTCGGCGGCCGCGGCAGCAGCATCCGCGACTTCACCTCTGCCAGGATCGCCGCCATCACCAGGTACTCGGCCGCCAGTTCGAAGCGCAGCTCCTGCATGACGTTGATGTACTCGACGTACTGGCGGGTGATCTCGGCCACCGGGATGTCCAGGATGTCCAGGTTCTGCCGGCGGATCAGGTACAGCAACAGGTCCAGCGGGCCTTCGAAGGCATCCAGGATGACTTCCAGCGCATCCGGCGGGATGTACAGGTCCTGCGGAATCTGCAGGACCGGTTGACCATGCACCACGGCCAGCGGCATTTCCTGCTGCTGTGGAGCGGTCGGCCGGGTTTGCGGGTTCGCGTCGAGCGCGAGTTCGGAAGTCATCTAGTTGACGTCAGTATTGCAACGGACCGGTCGCCGTGCCGTGCCCGCGGCCGGAACATTCCGGGCGGTACGAAGGCTGGCATGACATGACACGCCTGCGTCGGCGCGGTTCCACACTTCAAACAGCAAGGCGCGCCGCGATGGGCAGCGACAGGACTACGGGGAGGTCGTCTACGTGGACTGGTGTGGGGCAGCGGGTCGGTCGTCGGGTGGCGGTGAAGCCGTCTGCCGACGGGGCTGCTGCGTCCAGCCACGTGCAATGGACCCAAGAGTACGGGTTCAGGCCGGCAGTGTCCAGCGAGGCGGGCTAGAATCGTCGGGTTCGTTTAGCTGAACCCTGGAGTTGCCTGTGTGGTACGTGATTGAAGGCTATGACGGCGCCGATGTGCTGGCCGCCCGTATGTCGGTGCGCGAGGCGCACCTGGCCCGTTTGACCGCCCTGCGCGATGCAGGCCGGCTGCTGCTGGCCGGACCGTGCCCGGCGATCGACAGCGAGGACCCGGGCCCGGCCGGTTTCAGTGGCAGCGTGGTGATCGCCGCCTTCGATTCGCTCGACCAGGCCCAGGCCTGGGCCGATGCCGATCCCTACGTGGCCGCCGGGGTCTATACCCGCGTACAGGTGCGCCCGTTCCGCAAGGTGCTGCCGTGAACCGGGTCGAGCGCATCCGCGCGGCCCTGCAGCAGGCGCTGGACCCGGAGCTGCTGGAGGTGGAGGACGACAGCCACCGCCATGCCGGGCATGAGGGCGCGCGCGACGGTCGCGGCCATTTCAACGTGCATGTGGTCAGCGCCGCGTTCGAAGGGAAGCTGCCACTTGCGCGCCACCGGGCGGTCTATGCCGCCTTGGGCAGCATGATGGACACCGATATCCATGCGCTGTCCATCCGCGCCGAAGTGCCAGCCAAAAACGGCTGAAAGCCTTGTCCTGCCTTGTCCTGGCGAGTCCCTCCGGGGACCGCCAGGGACAGCGTTGCGTTACCGCCGTGCGACATTGGCCTAACGTAGTGTTTACATTCAGGATTGAAAACGCTTACATTCCGCGCCAAGCCCCAGATCTCTAAGCCGTGGAGGGCGGCGAAGTGAACAAGGCAGCCATCACAATCAAAGATGTAGCCCGCGAAGCCCGGGTCTCCGTGGCCACGGTGTCGCGTGCGCTCAATGGACATGAAAATGTCGCCGAACCGGTGCGCAAGCTGGTGCTGGAGGTGGCCGCGCGCCTGCGCTATACCCCGCATGCGGCCGCGCGCAGCCTGAGCAGCCGTCGCACCAACACCATTGGCGTGGTCCTGCCGGACCTGTACGGCGAGTTCTTCTCCGAGCTGATGCGCGGCATCGACCAGGTGGCCCGCGAGCGCCGCCAGCACCTGCTGGTGTCCAGCTACCACGGCGACCAGGAGCAGCAGGGCGCGGCCCTGCGCGCGATGCGTGGCCGCGTGGACGGCCTGCTGGTGCTGTCGCCCTATGCCGAGAGCCCGGGGTTCCTCACCGACAACCTGCCGCAGGCGCTGCCCACGGTCCTGATCAATACCTACCTGCCCGAGCAGGATCATCCGGTGCTGAGCATCGATGACCATGCCGGCGCGATGGCCATGACCCGCCATCTGCTCGATGTCGGCCATCGCCGCATCGCCTTCATTTCCGGCCCGGATCTCAACTTCGATGCTCGCGAGCGCCTGCGTGGTTTCCGTGACGCGCTGGCCGCGTTCGGTGCCGACGCCGCCGGCATCGAGTTGCCCGGCGACTTTGACGAAGCCTCCGGCCATCGCGCCGGACAGGAGTTGCTGGCAGCCGGTGCGCTGCCCGATGCGGTGTTCGCCGCCAACGACATGATGGCGCTGGGCTGCCTGTATGCGTTCGCGCAGGCAGGCGTGCGGGTGCCGGCCGATGTCGCCCTGGCGGGCTTCGATGACATTCCGCTGGCGCGTTTCGTTCACCCATCGTTGACCACGATGCAGGTGAGTATCGCCGAGCTCGGCGATAAGGCGATGACGCGTCTGTTGCAGTTGATGGACGGCAACAACACGGAAGCGGCCGGTGACAAGCAGACGCTTGTGCCGCGCCTGATCGTGCGTGATTCAAGCAAACCCAGAAACGAGCCGTAGGTTACGACCGTTGGTCGTGACGCCTTAAAACAACGCAATAAATAAAACGACAGGGGCCGCAACGACGGCCACCACCACCCGGAGATTCACATGACGTATTCCAATCACCGCAATCGCACGCCGGCTCGCAGCCTGCTGACGAGCGCATTGGTCACCTGCCTGATGCTGGGCGCCGCCCCGAGCGTGATGGCGCAGTCGGCCACCTCTTCGCTGCGCGGCCAGGTCGCCCAGGCCGAGGCCGGCACCGAAGTGACCGCGACCAACCTGGCCAGCGGCACCGTGCGCCGCGCGACCACCCGTGCCGACGGCAGCTACTCGCTGATGGGCCTGGATCCGGGCACCTACGACGTCGTGGCCAATGGCCAGACCCAGAAGGTGACGGTGACCGTGGCCTCGGCCGCGACCCTGAACTTCGGCGGCGCGCCGGCCAACGGCAGCACCGCCAACGCCACCAACCTGGATACGGTCAACGTGGTCGCCCCGACCCTGTTGCAGGAAGTGCGTACCTCCGAAGTGGGCAAGACGGTCAGCCTGCAGCAGATCCAGACCACCCCGCAGGTGTCGCGCAACTTCCTGGAATTCGCCGACGCGGTCCCGGGCATGATCTTCACCCGTGATGCCAAGGGCAACACCTCGCTGCGCGGCGGTGCCACCAATGCCGACGGCACCAACGTCTACATCGACGGCGTGGGCCAGAAGAGCTACGTCAAGGGCGGCGGCGTGGCCGGCCAGTCCGGCAGCGCCGGCAACCCGTTCCCGCAGCTGGCCATCGGTGAATACAAGGTCATCAGCGGCAACTACAAGGCCGAGTACGGCCAGGTCTCCAGCGCGGCCGTGACTGCGGCGACCAAGTCCGGTACCAACGAGTTCAAGGGTGAAACCTTCTACCGTTACACCAACGAAGACATGCGCGCCAAGACCCCGGCCGAGCGCCAGGCTGGCCAGACCAAGGAGGCATCGGCCGAGAAGGAATACGGTTTTGCATTGGGTGGCCCGATCATCCAGGACAAGGCCCACTTCTTCGTGACCTATGAAGCCAAGCGCTTCGACCTGCCGGTCACCATCGCGCCGGAAGGCTCGGTCACCAACCGCGTCGGCCTGCTGCCGGCAGACGCCGCCGCCGGCCTCGGCCCGTCCAGCCAGCCGTTCGAGCAGGACCTGATCTTCGCCAAGATCGACTTCGAGCCGACCGACAACGATCGCATCGAGCTGAGCTTCCAGGACCGCGACGAGACCCAGCAGCAGTTCAGTGGCCAGACCGCGCCGGAAGCCGGCCGTGAAGTGGTCAACACCGATCGTCGTTACGCGCTGCGCTGGAACCACAGCGGTGAGCGTTACTACAACGAAATGATGCTCACCCACGAAGATTCCTTCAACAACCCGACCCCACTGACCCTGGGCAACGGCTTCACCTACACCGCGCCGGACGGCACCGAAGACCGCACCCTGGTGAAGATCGGCGGCGCCTCGGCGCTGGATTCGCAGGTGAAGGGCCAGAAGGGCTGGGCGATCGAAGACAACCTGACCCTGGATGGCATCCAGTGGGCCGGTGACCACACCATCAAGATGGGCGCCAAGTACAAGCAGATCGACCTGTACGCCTCCGATGCGGCGCAGATCAATCCGCAGTTCACCTACTCGCTGGGCGATCCGGACTTCCCGTCCGACATCCCGTACAAGGCGCAGTTCGTCAAGCCGGTGACCGGCGTGTCGGGCGTGTCCGGCGAAGTGCGTTCGAAGTCCAAGCAGATCGGCCTGTTCATCCAGGACGACTGGCAGGTCAACGACCACCTGCAGCTGAACATCGGCCTGCGCTGGGACTACGAAAAGACCCCGGCCTACCTGGACTTCGTGACCCCGCAGGCCGTGGTCGACGCGATCTACTCGCAGGATCCGCGCGCTGCTGCCGGCCAGACCTACGCCGATTCGCTGGCGCTGGGCGGGCTGGACATCAGCAATTACATCAGCAACGGCCACAACCGCAAGGCATTCAAGGATGCCTGGCAGCCGCGCCTGGGCTTCTCGTATGACATCAACGCCGACGAGCAGCACGTGATCCACGGTGGCGCCGGTCGTTCCTACGATCGCGACCTGTTCGACAACCTGCAGCTGGAAACCACCAAGCTGGCCCTGCCGCAGCCGACCATCTACTTCCGCAACCCGGCCACCGGCAGCTGCCTCAATGGCCAGGCCGCCTGCTATGACTGGAACCCGAACCTGCTCAACGGCATCGGCAACCTGCAGAGCCTGGTGGGCTCCACCAGCAATGCCGGCCTGGAAGTGGATCTGCTCAACAACAACCTGAAGGTGCCGTACTCCGACCAGTTCAGCCTGGGCATGAGCAACCAGGTCGGTGACTGGCTGACCGATGCCACCATCTCCCGTACGCTGAGCTATGACGGCTTCGCCTTCACGCTGGGCAACCGCTACCCGACCGGCCAGTTCTTCGATGACCCGCGCCTGTGCGGTGGCACCGACCCGGGCCTGAGCCAGGCCTGGAGCTGCAACGTGCCGGGCTTCGGCAGCCTGATCATCGGCCAGCAGGGCATCAAGACCCGCGCAACGCAGGTGCTGCTGTCGGCGCAGAAGCCGTTCACCCAGGAAAGCGGCTGGGGCTCCTCGATCGCCTATACCTGGACGACCGCGCGCCACAACCGCGACATCAATGAGAAGTACGCCTTCGACCGCGGCCTGATCGGCGACTACCCGACCATCCGCTCCAACGGCGCGCCGCGCCACCGCCTGGTGGTCACCGGTTCGTACGCGGGCTTCTGGGGCATCACCTTCGGCGGCAAGGTCACCCTGGCCACCCCGACCGCGGTGAACGACTGGTACCCGGTCACCCAGTCGACCGGTTACGACCTGCCGACCCCGGGCGCCGCGGTGCCCAACGGCAATGGCAAGTTCCTGCTCGGTGGCAAGATCTTCGGCTACCGTTCGGTCGACCTGCAGGCCACCAAGACGTTCAAGATGCCGGGCGATACCGAGCTGTACGCGCGTATCGACATCATCAACATCTTCAACTTCGACAACTTCTCCAACTACAACTACACCAAGACCAACGGCAAGCTGCTGGCCAGCTACAACGAGACCGGCGACATCGTCGGTACCCCGCGCCAGGTCAAGGCGGAAGTCGGCTTCCGCTTCTGATGTCCGCATCACCCTGCAACGCCTTCACCGGCGTTGCAGGGGCAGCACCGCCGGCCGGCCCAGGCCGACCGGCGGACTGCACAGGCGCTTGCCGTCCCCGGATGGGCAAGCGCGTGTGCGGTCGGTGGAACGGCATCCGCCCTGGCGGATTTTTTTGGATCGTGATCTGTAAACGATTTCAGCTTGGTTGAGGCTATGCTCTCCAGCACGAACATGCGCAAAAGGTGGTGGTGGATGAATGCATCTCGGATGGTGTCGCTGGCGTTGCTGTCCGTGGCCATCGCCGGTTGCCAGCAGCAGGCGCCGCAAACCCCGGCGAAACCCAAGCCGCCGGTGATCCTGGTCGAGGCCGACGTGCCGCCGCGCCCGATGAAGCCGGAACTGCCGCCGCTGTTCGACGATATCGAGCGCCGCACCTTCCAGTTCTTCTGGGACACCACCAACGAGGTCAACGGGCTGAGCCCGGACCGGTATCCGTCGCGCCCGTTCGCCAGCATCGCCTCGGTCGGCTACGCGCTCACCGCCTATCCGATCGGCGTGGAAAACGGTTGGGTCAGCCGTACCCAGGCGGTCGACCGCACCCTGCTTACGCTGAAGTTCTTCCGCGACCTGCCGATGGGGCCGCAGCGCACCGGCAAGGGCGGCTACAAGGGCTTTTACTACCACTTCCTGGACATGCAGCAGGGCGCCCGCTACGACAGCTGGGTGGAACTCTCCAGCGTGGATACCGCGCTGCTGATGATGGGCGTGCTGTTCGCGCAGTCCTATTACACCGGTGACGACGCGCGCGAGAAGGAAATCCGCGAGATCGCCGACACCCTGTACAAGCGCGTGGACTGGCCGTGGCTGCAGCAGCGTGCGCCGCTGATCTCGATGGGCTGGTTCCCCGAGAGCGGCTTCATCGACCACGACTGGATGGGCTACAACGAGGCGATGATGGTCTACATCCTCGCGCTCGGCTCGCCGACCCATCCGGTCAGCCCGGATGCCTGGACGGTGTGGACGCGCACCTACGACAACGACTGGGGTGTTTACCAGGGCCAGGAATACCTGTCCTTCGGGCCGCTGTTCGGGCACCAGTACACGCACGTGTGGGTGGACTTCCGCGACATCCAGGATGCCTACATGCGCGAGCGCGGCAGCACCTACTTCCTCAACAGCCGCTCGGCCGCGCTGGCCCAGCGCGAATACGCCATCGCCAACCCGATGAACTGGAAGGACTACGGCGAGAACGTGTGGGGCCTGACCGCCAGCGATGGCCCGCAGAACACCACCCAGGAATACCGCGGCGAGCAGCGCCAGTTCCGCCATTACTCTTCGCGCGGCGCCGGCCTGCGCGAGAACTTCGACGACGGCACGATCGCCCCGACCGCGGCGATCGCCTCGGTGGTGTTCGCCCCGGAGGAAGTGATCCCGGCCACGCTGGAGATGCACAAGCGCTACGGCGATTACATCTATTCCAGCTACGGGTTCCTGGATTCGTTCAACCCCAGCTTCAACTACGACATTCCGATCAAGACCGGCCGGATGGTGCCTGATCGTGGCTGGGTGGCCAGCGACTACATCGGCATCGACCAGGGCCCGATCCTGACCATGATCGCCAACTACCGGAACGATTTCGTCTGGGACGTGATGGAGAAGAACGCGCACATCCGCAAGGGCCTGGAACGCGCGGGCTTCAGCGGTGGCTGGTTGACCCCGGAAGGCGAGGACCAGCCGATGGAACTGCAGAAAGATGAAAAGGCCGCTTCGGCACGCTCGGTCGGCATCGCCGAATCGCGCGCGGCGGCGGCCCAGGAACAGAAGAACAATTCCAACACCAACCGCAACCAGCAGCAGGGGAAGTAAGCAGTGCCATTGTCGTCGCGCCCGAAGCTGGGGTTGAGTCTGTTGCTGCTGCTGGTCGGCAGCGTGATGTTGGGTGGCTGCCGCAAGGAGCCGGAAGGGGTCACCGTGCGCTTCTGGGCCATGGGCCGGGAGGCCGAGGTGGTCAGTGGCCTGATCAGCGAGTTCGAAGCGGAAAACCCGGGCATCCACGTGGATGTGCAGAACATCCCGTGGACCGCCGCGCACGAGAAGCTGTTGACCGCGTTCGCCGCCGACGGCCTGCCGGATGTGTGCCAGCTCGGCAACACCTGGATCCCCGAGTTCGCCGAACTCAATACGCTGGTGCCGCTGCAGCCGTACGTGGCGCAGTCCAAGGTGGTGGACCCGGCCGATTATTTCCAGGGCATCTGGGATACCAACGTCGTGCATGACGAGCTGGTCGGCGTGCCGTGGTACGTCGATACGCGCCTGCTGTATTACCGCAAGGACCTGCTCGCCCAGGCCGGCTACGACCACCCCCCGCGCACCTGGGAGGAGTGGAACCAGATGATGGCCGCCATCAAGAAGATGCAGGGGCCCAAGCGCTACGCGGTGCTGATGCCGATCAACGAGTTCGAGCAGCAGCTGTCCTTCGCCCTGCAGCAGCCCGATCCGCTGCTGCGCGATGAGGACACCCGCGGCAACTTCAGCAGCCCGGGCTTCCGCAAGACGCTGGGTTTCTACGAAAACATGTTCGCCCAGGGCTGGGCACCGCGCATGTCCGAGACCCAGATCTCCAACGTCTGGGACGAGTTCTTCCGCGGCTTCAACGTGTTCTACCTGTCCGGCCCGTGGAATATCCGCGAGTTCAAGAAGCTGCAGCCCAAGGAACTGGAAGGCAAGTGGGGCACCGCCGCGCTGCCCGGTCCGGATGGCCCGGGCGCGGGCATCGCCGGTGGCACCAGCCTGGTGATCTTCCGCTCCTCGCAGCAGAAGGAAGCCTCGTGGAAGCTGATCGAGTTCCTGTCGCGCCCGGCGATCCAGGAGCGCTTCCATTCCATCATCGGCGACCTGCCGCCGCGGCGCAGCACCTGGGACTACCCCTCGCTGGCCAACGACCCGCTGGCGCAGCCGTTCCGCGACCAGCTGGAACGCGTCAAGCCCACGCCGAAGGTGCTGGAGTGGGAGCGGATCGTGCAGGAAATGCGGATCATCACCGAACAGGTGGTGCGTGGTGGCCTCGACCAGGATGTAGCAGTGAAGGAACTGGACAAGCGCGTGGACAAGGTCCTCGCCAAGCGCCGTTGGATGCATGAACGCGATGCGCAGGAGAAGGCCGCCGGTACCGGCGTGCATTCCAGCGCCGTGGCCACGGGAGCAGCGCAATGAAACAGCGTTCGCTCGCCGGCTGGATGTTCGCCGGCCCCGCCATCCTGGTCATCGGCGTGTTCTTCGGCCTGCCGGTGTTCTCGGCGCTGGCGCTGAGCATCACCGACTTCGACCTGTATTCGCTGGCCGACAGCGGCAACCTGCGCTTCGTCGGGCTGGGCAACTACATCGACCTGCTGCAGACCCCGATGTTCTGGAAGTCGCTGTGGAATACCACCTACTTCGTGATCGTCGGCGTGCCGATGTCGATCGCGGTGTCGCTGGGCGCGGCGATCCTGCTCAACGCCCCGGCGGCGCGCTTCAAGGCGCTGTTCCGCACCGCGTTGTTCGCCCCGGTGGTGACCACGCTGGTGGCGGTGGCGGTGATCTGGCGCTACCTGTTCCATACCAGTTACGGCCTGGTCAACTACGGCCTGGGCCACCTGGGGATCAGTCCGATCGACTGGCTCGGCGACCCCAACTGGGCCATGCCGACCATCATGCTGTTCGCGGTATGGAAGAACTTCGGCTACAACATGGTGATCTTCCTGGCCGGCCTGCAGGCGATCCCGCATGACCTGTACGAGGCCGCGCGCATCGACGGCGCCTCGCGCTGGAAGCAGTTCCTGCACATCACCCTGCCGATGCTGGGGCCGGTGCTGCTGGTGGTCGGGGTGATTACCGTGTCCGGCTACTTCCAGCTGTTCGCCGAACCCTACGTGATGACCCGCGGCGACCCACTGCAGAGCACCGTCAGCGTGCTGTACTTCATGTTCGAGGAAGGCTTCAAGTGGTGGAACCTGGGACGCGCCTCCGCGGTGGCGTTCCTGCTGTTCCTGATCATCCTGGCTGTGACCAGCGTCATGCTGCGTTTCGGCCGCAAGAGGCAGTTGGTATGAGTCGTGAAATCGGCCAGTCGCGCTGGCATGCATGGTGGATCAATGGCGGCCTGACCGTGCTGGCGCTGGTCAGCCTGGCGCCGTTGCTGTGGATGCTCTCGGTGTCGTTCATGCCCACCGGCGAGGCGGCGCATTTCCCGCCGCCGCTGCTGCCGTCCTCGGTGACCACCGCCAACTACCACGAGTTGTTCGCGCGCACCGGCATGGGCAACAACTTCATCAACAGCCTGGGCGTCTCGCTGGCGATCACGCTGGGCTCGCTGCTGCTCAACACCATGGCCGGCTATGCGTTCGCCAAGCTGCGCTTCGCCGGCCGCGAGCGCATCTTCCAGGTGCTGCTGGCCGCACTGGTGATCCCGGCGCAGGTGGCGATGCTGCCGCTGTTCCTGCTGATGAAGCAGCTGGGCCTGGTCAACAGCTTCGGCGGGGTGGTGGTGCCGGCGCTGGCCAGCGTGTTCGGCATCTTCCTGGTGCGCCAGTACGCGCGTTCCATTCCCGATGAGCTGCTGGAAGCGGCGCGCATGGACGGGGCAGGGGAGATGCGCATCTTCTTCCAGATCGTGCTGCCGATGCTCAAGCCGGTGCTGGTGACGCTGTCGATCTTCACCTTCATGGGCGCCTGGAACGATTTCATGTGGCCGTTGATCGTGCTGACCGACCAGGAGCACTACACTTTGCCGGTCGCCCTGGCCACCCTGTCGCGCGAACACATCATGGACGTCGAGATGATGATGGCCGGTGCGGTGGTCACGGTGGTGCCGGTGCTGCTGCTGTTCCTGGCATTGCAGCGTTACTACATCCAAGGTCTGCTGCTGGGGAGTGTCAAAGGGTGAAACATGCCGTCGTCGCGGTGGGTCTGGGTCTTGGGCTGATGTGGTCGATGGCGGCCCCGGCCGCCGCGCCGGCACCGTTGCCGGCACCGAAGGTGCTGGACAGCTTCGACGACATGGCGCCCTGGAAACTGGTTGTGTCCGACCAGGTCAGCGGCTCGCTGCGCAGCGTGATCGGCAGTGGCGGCGGGCGCGCGCTGTGCGTGGACTACGACTTCCACGACGTCTCCGGTTACGTGGGCATCCGCCGCGAGCTGGGCATCGAGTACCCGGCCAATTACCAGTTCGGCCTGCAGCTGCGCGGCGACTCGCCGGCCAACGACCTGCAGTTCAAGCTGATCGACGCCAGCGGCGACAACGTATGGTGGGTCAACCGGCCCGGCTACACCTTCCCCAAGGCCTGGAGCAGCGTGCAGTACCGCGCGCGCCAGATCGAGAAGGCCTGGGGGCCGTCGAAGGAAACCTCGCTCGCCCGCAGCGCCGCGATTGAATTCACGATCTACAGCAAGGTCGGGGGCAAGGGCACGGTGTGCTTCGACCGCCTGACCCTGCAGGGCCTGCCGCCGATGGATACCTCGGCGTTGACGCCGTCGGTGATCGCCGACACCGCCCCGGCGCTGCAGAGCCGCATTGCCGATGGCAAGCCCGACACGGTGTGGATCAGTGGCGGCGTGGCCGAGCAGACCATCAGCTTGGACCTGCACAAGGTGCGCGAGTTCGGCGGTGCGGTGATCCAGTGGTTGCCGGGGCTGGAAGCCACCCGTTACGTGGTGCGCACCTCCCAGGACGGGCGCAGCTGGAAGGAAGTGCGCGAGGTGGTCGGCGGTGGCGGAGACCGCGACTGGCTGGCGTTGCCCGATACCGAGGCACGCTACCTGCGTTTCGACCTGAAGGGCGGGCCGAGCTGGCGTTACGGCATCCGTGACATCAGCCTCAAGCCGCTCGATTTCGCCGATACCCCCAACGATTTCATCCGCTCGGTCGGTGCCGACCTGCCGCGCGGTTCGGTGCCCCGTGGCTTCAGTGGCGAACAGCCGTACTGGACGCTGCTGGGCCTGGACGGCGGGCGCGAACAGGCCCTGATCGGCGAAGACGGCGCGCTGGAAGTGGCCAAGGCCAGCTTCAGCGTCGAGCCGTTCGTGCAGGTCGATGGCAAGAAGCTGCTGAGCTGGGCCGACGTGACCAGCACGCAGTCGCTGCAGGACGACTACCTGCCGATCGCCAGCGTCGACTGGGCCCACGACAAGGCCGCGCTGCGGGTGACCGGCTTCGTGCAGGGCACGCCCGACAAGGCCCAGCTGATCGGCCGCTACACCCTGCGCAACCCGGACAAGGTGGCCCACGAGTACACCCTGGCCCTGGCAGTGCGGCCCTGGCAGGTCAACCCGCCGACCCAGTTCCTCAACACCGTGGGCGGCGTGAGCCGCATCGACAACCTGTCGGTGGACGCCACCGACGTGGAGGTCAACGGCACGCCGCGCCTGTACCCGGCGCAGGCCCCGGATGCCACCTTCGCCACCACCTTCGACGGCAAGCTGGACGTGGTGCACCTGGCCAGCGGCAAGCTGCCGGGCACCACCGAAGTGCGCGACCCCACCGGCCTGGCGTCCGGCGCGCTGCTGTACCGCTGGAAGCTGGAGCCGGGCCAGAGCCGCGAGATCGCGGTGGTGCTGCCGCAGACCGGCAGCTGGACCATGCCCAAGGACTTCGACGCCGCCAAGGCGCAGCAGGCCGTGGCCTCGATGTGGCGGACCAAGCTGGACCAGGTCAGCCTGCAGCTCCCGGCGGCCGGCAAGCCGTTGGCCGATACCCTGCGCACCGCGCTGGCACACATGCTGATCTCGCGGATCGGGCCAAGCATCCAGCCGGGCACGCGCTCCTATTCGCGCAGTTGGATCCGCGACGGCGCGATGATCTCCGAGGGCCTGTTGCGCATGGGCCGCAGCGATGCGGTGCGCGAGTACGTCACCTGGTACGCCCCGCATCAGTTCGAGAACGGCAAGGTGCCGTGCTGCGTCGACCCGCGCGGCAGCGACCCGGTGCCGGAGAACGACAGCCACGGCGAGCTGATCTTCAACATCGCCGAATACTGGCGTTACACCGGCGACAGCACCTTCCTGGAGCTGATGTGGCCGCACGTGCAGGGCGCCTATGGCTACATGGAACGGTTGCGGCTCAGCGAGCGCACCGAGGAGAACCGTGCGCGCAACCCGGCCTTCTACGGGATGATGCCGGTGTCGATCAGCCACGAGGGCTACTCGGCCAAGCCGATGCACTCGTACTGGGACAACTTCTGGGCATTGCGCGGCTACAAGGACGCCGCGGTGATCGCCAGCACGCTGGGCAAGGTCGACGCGCTGCAGATCAGCGAGTCGCGCGACCAGTTCCGTGACGACCTGCAGGCCTCGTTGCTGGCCGCCGTGCAGCTGCACAAGATCGACTACCTGCCCGGTGCTGCCGAGCTGGGTGATTTCGACGCCACCTCCACCACCATCGCGCTGGCCCCCGGTGGCGAGCAGGGCCGCCTGCCGCAGCCGTACCTGGACAACACCTTCGAGCGCTACTGGAAGCAGTTCGAAGAGCGTCGCGACGGCAAGCGCGAGTGGAAGGATTACACCCCCTACGAGTGGCGCAACGTGGCCGCGTTCGTGCGCCTGGGCTGGCGCGACCGCGCCTGGCAGGCCACCGAGTTCTTCTTCAAGGATCGCGCGCCGCAGGCCTGGAACCAGTGGGCCGAAGTGGTCTCGCACACGCCGCGCAAGCCGTTCTTCGTCGGCGACCTGCCGCATGCCTGGGTGGCCTCGGACTTCGTGCGCTCGGCGCTGGACATGTTCGCCTACAACCGCGATGTCGACGACAGCCTGGTGCTGGCCGCCGGCGTGCCGACGCGCTGGCTGGACGGCAAGGGCGTGGCGATCAAGGGCCTGCGCACCCCCAATGGCCAGCTCAGCTATGCGCTGAGCCGCAGCGACAAGCAGCTGGTGCTGGAGGTCTCGGCCGGGTTGGTGCCACCGCACGGCGGGGTGATCCTGCCGTGGCCCTACAGTGGCGAGCCGGGCGAGACCCGGGTCAATGGCGAACCGGCGCAATGGCTCAACGGTGAGCTGCGCATCACCCAGGTGCCGGCCAAGGTCGAGATCGAGGTGCCGTCGGCGGTCCGTCGCGCAGAGCGCAAGGCCCCGTAATGTCGACCGCGTCCCCGCCTGCACGCCTGCGTCGTGCCTTTGTCCATGGCGTGCTGCTGGCTTCGCTGCTGGCAGGCGCGGCGCACGCGGCCGGGCAGGCCGCTGCGGCGGTCACGCCTGCGCCGCCGTCGGCCGTGGCCAGCGCCGCCCCGGGCATGAGCATGGTCACCTTCAACCTGCACCACGACCGCGAGGACTGGCCGGCACGGCGCAAGGTGATCCTGCGCGAACTGCTGGCGCTGCGCCCGGATGCGATCGCGCTGCAGGAAGTGATCCAGAAGCCCCATGTGCGCAACCAGGCCGCGTGGCTGGCGCGCAAGCTGGGCTACGACTACCAGTTCGTCTCCACCGACCCGCCGGGCCGCTTCAAGCGTTACGGCAACGCCCTGCTGACCCGGCGCCCGGTGCTGGCGCGCAACGAGCACCTGCTGGCCCCGCGCGGCGACTACCGCACCGTGGCGCACCTGCGCATCGACGTCGACGGCCAGCCGGTCAACGTGTATGCCACCCACCTCAACGAACGCTCGGACGACAGCGGCAGCCGCATCCGAGGCGAGCAGGTGGCCGACCTGCTGGCGTTCATCGCCAGCACCGCCGGCACCGCGCCGGTGGTGATCGCCGGCGACTTCAACGCGCTGGTCGATGCCGGTGACCTGAGCGCGCTGCGCAACCAGTACGGCGACAGTTTCGGCAGCGTGCACGTCAACAACGAACTGGCCCAGGTCAGTACGCTCAACCGCCACTACTACGACGCGCCGTCGCGCATCGACCACATCTTCTTCCAGCAGGACCGGCTGCTCGCACGCGAGGCCAAAATCCTGTTCGACCAGCCCTACGCCGACGGCCGCTGGGCCTCGGACCACTACGGCGTATGGACGCGCCTGCAGTTCGCGCCCAGCCCGGGCAGCCCGGCTGCCACCACGCCCTGAGCCGCTCCTGCGGCAGCGCCAGCGCCACGCTATGCGCGGCGAACCTGCGCCGGAAGCGCGCGACCGGCCCCGTTACGGAATCGCGTGCTCGCTGATCTTCTCCCAGGTCACGCCATCGCGGGTGCGCCAGGTGCCGCCCGTGGCGCAGCAGCCTCCCGCACCCACTGCCATGCGCCCCAGCACCGCGATCACCGTGCCGTCTTCGTGGCGCATTGACTGTCGATCGCAACTGCTGAAAAACGGGTAGGGCGGCGGTGCCAGCACCTCGGTGAGGGTGACGGCCTGTTCGGGGCCGCGCGTGACCCGGAACACCTTGCAGTCCTGCACCAGCAGTTCAACGTCCACACCCGCGAGCCGACCCACGAAGAGATCCTCCGGCGCGGCATCGCGCACCCGGATGGCCGCGTCACTGAGTGGCGCAGGGGCGGGCTGGCAGGCCGACAGCACCGCCAGCATCGCGATGCACGGCATGAGGCGCGCGTGTCGATCCATGCGCCGAGCATGCCACAGCCACGCCATGCTCCACATGCAGACAGCGGCCCGAAGGCCGCTGTCTGGTACTACGTGACGCGTGGCGGATCAGGCCTTGTCGTTCTTGTCCTGATCCTGCTTGGCGTCTTCATCGGCCTGCGCGACATCGGTGGGGATGTCCTCGCGCGCCTCGGCCTGCGCCGCGTGGGCGGCGGCATCGGTGCTGGCCGGGGCGTCGCTGGCGGCGCTGCCGAACAGCTGGCCGTTGTGCACCACCGGGGCAGCCGGAGCGGCTTCGACGCGTGCCACCGGCGCTGCCGGTGCCACCTTCTCCGGCGCGGCCGGGATCGGGTCGACCGCATCGAGCATGCTCGACTGGACCGGACGGGCCTGCTGGCCTGCATCGGTGGCCACCGGTGCCGCGTCGACCACCGGGGCGGCGTCGACAGGCTTCGGGGTTTCCACGACCGGGGCAGCTTCGACGGCCTTCGGGGCTTCCACGACCGGAGCGGCTTCGACAGCCTTCGGGGTTTCCACGACCGGAGCAGCTTCGGCAGCCTTCGGGGTTTCCACGACCGGGGCAGCTTCGACAGCCTTCGGGGTTTCAACCACCGGGGCGGCTTCGACGGCCTTCGGGGCTTCAACCACCGGAGCGGCTTCGACAGCCTTCGGGGTTTCAACGACCGGAGCGGCTTCGACAGCCTTCGGGGTTTCCACCACCGGGGCGGCTTCGACGGCCTTCGGCGTCGCGACCACGGCCGGCGCCGGCGTCGGCGATTCCACGAACGGCACGCGGTCGGTGTAGGACGGCGTGGCGGCTTCCGCGGCCGGGCTGGCCTCGGCGTGACCGGCGGTCACCACGGGGCTGCTGACCACTGCCAGCGGCGCGGCGGCGGCGACGGCAGCCACCGGGGCCGGGCGCGGGGCCTGGACCGGTGCGGCAGCCGGCGCGGAGCCGGTTTCATCGTCGAATTCAAACTCCGGCTGCGGCTGGCCGTTGTTGGCCACGGCACGCTCGGCCTGGACGGTATCGCCACCGTCCTGCTCGCCGTCCTGCTCGTCGGACTCATCGTCCAGACCGTTGTCATCGCTCAGTCCATCGCCGCCGGCAGCGGCGTCACCGTTGCCGCGACGACGACGACGGCCACCGCGACGGCCGCGACGGCGACGCGAGCCGCCTTCGCCATTGGCGTCGTCGCCGTTGCCTGGGGCATCGGTCTGCTCGCCGGCATCGGCGGCCAGCACTGCCTCATCGCCAGCGACCGCGGCAGTCGCTGCGTCGTTGTCCAGCGTCGGTGCCTTCGGCGCCACCGCCTCGGCAACGCCGACGGCAGCAGCGGCGACCACGGCCGCGTCGGTGACCGGTGCGGTGTTGACCGGCTTCGGCGCGTCGGCCTGCGGCTGGCGGGCCGGCTTCTCGCCGTCTGCCTGCTGCGGCTTGCCCTGCGGCGGATTCTGCTTCTGCTTCAACTTCGGCTGCTGCTGCTCATTGCGCGGCGGCTTGGGCTGCTGCTCACCGCGTGGCTTGCCCTGGCCCGGTGCCTGCACCTGGGCGGCGTTGCCGGCCACCGGTGCGGCCACGTCCTGGCGACGCTCGTCGCGGCGCTCGTTCTTGCCGCCACGTTCGCCACGCTCACCGCGGTCCTTGTTGCCACGACCCTGGCCCTGGCCCTGGCCTTGGCTCTGGCCGTTGCCGCCGCGCTCACCGCGCTCGTCGCGACGACCGTTGCGGTCCTTGTTGCGATCCTTGTTGCGATTGTTGCGGTTGCCATCCTGGGCCGGGCGGGCGCTCGGCTGCGGTGCGGCGGCCGGGGCCGGTTCGCCACCGAAGATGCGCTTGAGCCAGCCGACCACGCCAGTGGCGGCCGGGGCGGCCACCACGACAGGCGCGACCGGCGCCGGTGCGGCTTCGGGTTCCGGAACGTCGCGCACCGGAGCGGGCTGGCTGTGCTTGACCTGGGTCACCACCGGGGCGACCGGGATGTTCAGCTGGGCCTTGGTCAGGGCGTGCACCGGCAGCTTGCGCGGCGTGCCGCGCTGGTAGCTCGGCTTGCCGCTTTCTTCGCCCAGCTCGTTCTCGCGCAGGCGGGTCACTTCGTAGTGCGGGGTGTGCAGCTGCTCGTCGGCGACGATCACGATCGGCGCGTCATGGCGCTGTTCGATCTCGCGCAGCGCGCTGCGCTTCTCGTTGAGCAGGTAGTTGGCGATCTCGACCGGGGCCTGGACCAGCACCTGCCCGGTGTTCTCCTTCATCGCATGCTCTTCGGCCACGCGGATGATCGACAGCGACAGCGACTCCACGCTGCGCATGCGGCCATGGCCGTCGCAACGCGGGCACACGATCTGGCTGGATTCGCCCAGGCTCGGACGCAGGCGCTGGCGGCTCATTTCCATCAGGCCGAAGCGCGAGATGCGGCCCAGCTGCACGCGCGCACGGTCGTACTTGAGCGCGTTCTGCAGGCGGTTCTCGACTTCACGCTGGTGCTTGTTGGAGGCCATGTCGATGAAATCGATGACCACCAGGCCGCCCAGGTCGCGCAGGCGCAGCTGGCGGGCCACTTCTTCGGCCGCTTCCAGGTTGGTCTGGAAGGCGGTGTCCTCGATGTCGCTGCCCTTGGTGGCGCGCGAGGAATTGACGTCGATGGCGGTCAGCGCTTCGGTCTGGTCGACCACGATCGAGCCGCCCGACGGCAGGCGCACGTTGCGCTCATACGCGCCTTCGATCTGCGATTCGATCTGGAAGCGGTTGAACAGCGGGATGTCGTCGGTGTAGTGCTTGAGCTTGCGCAGGGTCTGCGGCATCACCTGCTGCATGAACTCGCGGGCGGTGTCGTACAACTCCTGAGTATCGACCAGGATCTCGCCGACATCCGAGCGCAGGTAGTCACGCAGGGCACGCACGATCAGGCGCGACTCCTGGTAGATCAGGAACGCGGCCGGCTTGGTCAGCGCCGCTTCGGCGATCGACTTCCACACCTGCAGCAGGTAATCCAGGTCCCACTGCAGCTCTTCGGCATCGCGGCCGACGCCGGCGGTGCGGATGATCACGCCCATGTCGTCGGGGATGTTCAGCTTGTCCAGCGCTTCCTTCAGCGCGGCGCGGTCTTCGCCCTCGATGCGACGCGACACGCCACCGGCGGTGGGCGAGTTCGGCATCAGCACCATGTAGCGGCCAGCCAGGGAGATGAACGTGGTCAGGGCGGCGCCCTTGTTGCCACGCTCTTCCTTGTCCACCTGGACCACCACTTCCTGGCCCTCGCGCAACAGCTCGCGGATGCCGGCCTTGTTCGGGTCGACGCCAGCCTGGAAGTAATCGCGGGAGATTTCCTTCAGCGGCAGGAAGCCGTGGCGGTCGGCCCCGTACTCGACGAAGGCCGCTTCCAGCGACGGCTCAAGGCGCGTGATGCGGCCCTTGTAGATGTTCGACTTCTTCTGTTCCTTGGACGGCTGTTCGATGTCGATGTCGTACAGCGTCTGGCCATCCACGATGGCTACCCGCAGCTCTTCAGCCTGCGTGGCATTGATCAGCATTCGCTTCATTCTTGCGTTCCTCGCGCGCTGCTACCGCGCGGAACGCCATGGGGTTTCGCTTCTGGTCACGCTTCGACGCCCATCGCGCAGGCGCGGGGAGGGCGGCTTGGGTTTCCAGCGCTACGACACCACGGCAGGCCGCGGGAGCGCTTCATTTTGTTTTGGTTTGGGTGTAACGGGCCGGAGGCAGCTGTCAGACAGGCTGGAGCGCCACAGGGACATGTTTTTTCAGCACAGACGCTTGTCAGGCATCCGGCGATGGCCGGGACCGCCGGTGAGCCGCTAACATGGCCGCCCCGGGGGCGGTGGCTGCGCACTGTGCCGGAATCGCGGGAAGTCGGGCTTCTGGCCCAGAGCAACTTCCAACGAAATCAATCCCTTATCTCGCCCGCCGAGTGTAACAGAATAAAAGGCCAATGACCGTTACCGAGCCCCCCCCCAAAGCCGCTGAAGCCATGACCAGCGTACGTATCATCACTGTCCCGGCCGATCGCGCCGGGCAACGCCTGGACAACTTCCTGCTCGGCCAGCTCAAGGGTGCACCGCGCAGCCTGATCTACAAGCTGGTGCGCAGCGGCCAGGTGCGGGTCAACGGCGGCCGCGCCAAGGCCGAGCGCAAGCTCGAGCCGGGCGACGAGGTGCGGGTGCCGCCGGTTCGTCTCACTGAGGAAGGAGACAAGGCCGGCCCGCCCGCCGCATTCATGAAGCGCCTGGAAGATGCCATCGTATTCGAGGACGATCGGCTGCTGGCACTGAACAAGCCATCAGGCGTGGCCAGCCACGGGGGCAGCGGGATCAGCTTCGGCGCCATCGAGACCCTGCGTGCGCTGCGCCCGGGCAAGACCCTGGAGCTGGTGCACCGCCTGGACCGCGATACCTCGGGTCTGTTGATCGTGGCCAAGAAGCGCTCGGCCTTGAGTGAGCTGCAGGCGCTGCTGCGTGAAGACCACGGCGCCGGCATCCGCAAGCGCTACCTGACCCTGCTGGTCGGGCGGATGCCCGACGGCACCATGACCGTGGATGCCCCGCTGCACGTGGGGCTGCGCCAGGGGGGCGAGCGCCATGTCCAGGTCAACCCGATCGGCAAGGCGTCGATCAGCCACTTCAGCGTGCTGGAGCGCAAGGGCGGCCATTCCTACTGCGAGGTGCGTATCGAAACCGGGCGCACCCACCAGATCCGCGTGCATGCCCAGCACCTGGGCCACC
The DNA here is from genome assembly GCF_024810105.1 of Stenotrophomonas sp. BIGb0135. Lineage (GTDB taxonomy): Bacteria > Pseudomonadota > Gammaproteobacteria > Xanthomonadales > Xanthomonadaceae > Stenotrophomonas > Stenotrophomonas maltophilia_AB. Next base: position 824,797 of record NZ_JANUDX010000001.1, on the reverse strand, counting down.
CGGTGGCCGCTGATGACAAGTACGGCGATCCGGACGTCAACAAGCGGCTGCGCGAGCAGATCGGGCTCAAGCGCCTGTTCCTGCATGCGGCCACGCTGGAGTTCGCCCTGGATGACGGTCGCACCCCGTACCTGCTCAACGCGCCGCTGGCCGATGAACTGGTCGAGGTCCTCAACCGCCTGAAGTAACCGCGCCCGGTCCTGCCGGCCGGCGCCAGCGCCGGTTCCGGCTCACCATTTGAACAGCACCAGGCTGATCGCCAGGCTGCCCATCCCCGCCACCAGCCCGTACACGGTCTCGTGGCCCTTGGCGTAACGCTTGGCCGCCGGCAGCAGTTCGTCCAGGGCCAGGAACACCATCACCCCGGAGATCAGGCCGAACACCCAGCCGAAGGTGGCGTGGTTGAGCATGCCCGACAGGGCGAAATAGCCGATCGCCGCGCCGATCGGCTCGGCCAGGCCGGACAGCAGGCTGGCCCCGAATGCGTACCCTTTGTTCTGCGTGGCGAAATACACCGGCACCGCGATCGCGATGCCCTCGGGGATGTTGTGGATGGCGATCGCGAAGGCCAGCGGCATGCCCACCGCCGGGCTTTCCAGGGTGGCGAAGAAGGTGGCCAGGCCCTCGGGGAAGTTGTGCGCGGTGATCGCGATCGCGGTCAGCATGCCGACCCGCTTGATGTAGGCCTTGTTGTTGTCGCGGAACAGCGGGTCCTGCTTGTCCAGGCTCTCGTGCGGGTTGGGCACCAGGTGGTCGATCACCACGATCAGCAGTACCCCGACCAGGAACGCGGCCGTGCCGTAGGCGAACCCCAGCCGGGCGTCGTAGGCCTGGGTGAACGAATCGATCGCCTTGTTGAGGATCTCGGTCAGCGAGACGAACACCATCGCGCCGCCGGCGAAGGCCAGCCCGAACGCCAGCAGGCGAGGATTGGGGCGGCGCGAGAACAGCACCATCAGGCTGCCCAGGCCCGTGGCCAGGCCGGCGGCCAGGGTCACGCCAAGGGCGACCCAGACGTGTTCAGCGGAAATGTCGAGCATGTGCCACAGCGTCCTTGTAGAAGTGCAACGCGCCCCGGGTGGGGCGCGCGAAGGCGAGGCTGGCTGCGGCTGACCTCAATACGGGGGCATCAACCGCCGCGGCGGAGCCGCTCTTCGACCGCGAAGCACTCGTCGGGCTTGGGCTGCGGCGGATTGAAGCTCACCGGCACCTGGATGGTGGTGGACACGGTCTGGCCATTGCGGGTGGCGGCCTTGAACTCCCAGCCTTCCACTGCCTTGCGGGCCTGCTCGTCGAGCTGGGCATTGCCGCTGCCGCTCACCTGCGCCACCTGGCTGGGCTTGCCGGTGGCGGCGATCACCACCTTGAACGTGCTGGTGCCGCCGATGCCCTGGCAGGCCAGTTCGATCGGGTACTGCGGCGGCGGAGTCTTCACCGCGGCCACGTCGGTGGGCGCGGCCACCGGCGCCTCGGGGGCGGCGGGTTGGTTGCAGCCGCTCAAGGCGGCGAGGGCGATGCTGGACAATACGAGGGTCTGCAGTTTCATGGGGTCACTCCGTCAGGGCCGAAGCCTTGGCTGCACAGATGAAGTCGTTTTCGCTCAGGCCGCCCACGTCGTGGGTGGAGAAGCGCACCACGGCACGGTCGTAATGCACGCCCAGGTCGGGGTGGTGGTCCTCGCGATGGGCCACCCAGGCCAGGGCGTTCACGAAGGCCATGGTCCGGTGGTAGTCCTGGAAGCGGAAGGTGCGGGTGAGCGCCTGGCCGTGCTCGGCCAGCTCCCAGCCCGGGACCTGCGCCAGCAGCTCGGCTACCCGGGCCTCGCCGAGCTTGTGGTCGCTGCCCTTGCGCGGTACGCAACGGGCCTGTGCCAGCGGAATCCGGTCGGCCATGAAATCCTCCACTCCCTTTCTTCTTGCAAGATGCCTGAACGATGCGCCGGCCAGTGTATAAACCGAATGAGCGCATAACATGTGATTGGCTAGAATAGCCCGATGATCCAGATATCCGACACTGCCCAGACCTATTTCCGCAAGCTGATCGAGCGTGAGGGCGTGCCCGGCATGGGCGTGCGTCTCAGCGCCGTCGATGCGGGCACCCCGCGCGCCGATGCCCGCCTGGAGTTCGCCGAGCCCGCCGAACTGCTCGGTGACGAGTGGGCGGTGGACTGCGACGGCTTCACACTGTACGTCGATGCGCCCAGCGTCGGCTGGCTCGACGGGGCCGACATCGACATCGTCAGCAATGCCGCCGGCGGCCAGCAGCTGACCATCAAGGCGCCCAAGATCAAGGGCGAAGCGCCCGGTGACGCGTCTTCGCTGGTCGAACGCGTGCGCTGGGTCGTGGAAAACGAAGTGAACCCGCAGCTGGCCTCGCATGGCGGCAAGGTTGCCGTGCAGGAAGTCTCGGCCGACGGCGTGGTGCTGCTGCGCTTCGGCGGCGGCTGCCAGGGCTGCGGCATGGCCGATGTAACCCTCAAGCAGGGCATCGAGAAGACCCTGATGGGGCGTGTTCCCGGCATCACCGCGGTACGCGACGCGACCGACCACGACAGTGGCAACGCGCCGTACATCCCGCGCGGCACGGCCGCCTGATCGCGCTGCGTGCCACTGCGCCGGGCTGACGACATCCTCGCTTGGCTGCTGGCTCGCCAGCCGGACAAGCGCATCCTCGAAAAAACCACGGGCCTCCCCTACGGGTGGGGCCTCTGGCTGCGCGCGTTGACCCCCTTGCCGCGTCCGTTCCGCTCCAGCGAGGTCATCGCCACGCTGATCGATCGCCCGTTGCCCGGGTCGCCTGGCCGGCTGCCGCAGCTGGGGTTCCTGCAGTCGGTGCGGCGCCTGCTGTGGCAGGGATGGGACCCGGCACCGCGTGACCAGCGCTGGATGCGCTGGAGCTCGGCGGCCCTCAGCCTGCTGCTGCACGTGGTGTTTGCCGCCTTGCTGTTGTGGGTGGCGCTGATCCGTCCGCCAACCGAGCCGGAGCAGGGTGGGGAAAGTGGGCGCATGCAGGTCGAGCTGGTCGGCCGCGGCACCCCGCAGGAGGACGGCGGTGGCGAGCCCGCGCCGGCCGCCGCCGCTGCCCCGACCGCGGCCAGCGCACCGCCCCATCCGCCCACCCCCGCCGCCGAGCGTCCCACCGCCGTGGCCACCGCGCCGCAGCCCCGTGCCGAGGCCGCACCGCCAAGCGAGCCGCAGCCGGCGCCGGCGACCCCGCCGGTGGAGCAGCCGGTGCAGGCCACCGAAGTGGCCGAGGCCACCACCGATTTCGTGGTGCCCCCGACCAGCGTGCCGCGTACCGAGGTGCGGGTGGTGCCGCGCCAGGTGCAGGACGTGCAGGTCATCGAGCGCCAAGTCACCGTGGTCGATGCGCCGACACCGCGTCCCAGCACGCCGACGCCGCGTCCGCTGGACCCGCAGCTGCGCACGCCGCAGCTGGCGGTGCGCGAGCGCGAAGTGAGCGTGGTCGAGGCGCCGGCTACCCAGGTGACGGTGCCCGGGCCGCGCGTCGAGGTGACGCTGCCGCAGCGCGACCTGCAGGTGCGCGAGCGTGAGATCCAGCCGGTGACCGCGCCGTCGGTAGCGATGGCCAGCGTGCCGCAGCGCGAGGTCAGCGTGGCCCCCCGCACACCGCAGGTGGCCGTCCGCGAGCGCAGCGTGCCCACGCCGGCCGATCGTCCGGCGCCGGTGGCGCCCACGTCCAGCGCGGCGACCGCAACGGCGACCGCGCCCGCTGCCAGCCGGGCGCCGTCACCCAGTACGGCCCGCGCGGCGGCGCCCGCCGCCCGTCCGGCGGTGAACCCCGGCGATTGGGCCACGCCCACGCGTGGCGACGACTGGGGCGCGGCCAACCATCCGCAGGATGCCGACCTCAACGGGCGCGCGGTCAGTGCCACCGGCAAGAGCGGCGGCAGCCTGTTCAATGCCGACGGCAGCGTGCGCGTGCCCGGCCAGGACGGCAAGGGCGACACCGAACGCGGCGCGCCGGGCGGTGACAAGGATGGCTGGACCAAGGAGCGCATCGCGCAATCGGGGACCTGGCTCAAGCGTCCGCCGTACGACTACACGCCGACGTCGTTCGACAAGTACTGGGCGCCCAACGAATCGTTGCTGGCCGAGTGGGTCCGCAAGGGCATCAAGGCGGTGGAAATCCCGATCCCGGGCACCAGCTCGTCCATTTCCTGCGTGGTCTCGATCCTGCAGTTCGGTGGCGGCTGCGGCCTGAGCGACCCGAACATGCAGGATCAGCCGGCCGTCGCGCGGCCGCCGCCGGACATCCCGTTCAAGAAAGAACTGCAGGAAGACAACGGCAGCCGCTGAAGCAGCCACGCATGGCGTGGCGTTACGGCTCGGCGCCCGCTTCCGTGTCTGCATCCTGCAGGGCGACGAACGCCCAGAACGGCACGTTGCTCTCGCTCCAGTAGCCGCTGGCGTCGTCGAGCACTTCCAGCAACGTGTCGAAGTCGGCGCCGGCATGCGCGCGCAGCGCGTCGGCATCGTTGAAGAACAGCGCATAGCCGTTGGCCGGCAACCAGGCCAGGTCGCGCAGGTTGTCGGTGAGTGCATCCCAGTTGCCCCCGAAGCCGGTCGGGAAATCCAGGCGCGCTGCCAGCCGCATCAGCAGGGTGCGCTTGTCCTGGCAGCCGTCCAGGTCGATCTGCACCACGCGCAGGCCGGCATCGCGCATCGCCGCCGACAACGGACCGACGTCGCCATTGCCGATCGCATACACGCCGGCATTGTTGATGTCGTGCAGGCCCAACTCGAATCCATCATGGTTCATTTCCAGCTCCCGGCCGGTGGTACGTCAAAACTGCGGAAGGTTTCGTAGTGGTCGTCGGTGTAGAACCAGCCGGTGGGCGGAGTGCCACCGGTGACGATGCGACGCGCACCGCGGTTGCCGGCACCCGGGGTGTCGACGGTGTACTCGTGGTAGTAGCCGCGCGGGCGCGGCGGCAGGCGCTGCTCGCGGTTGCCGAACACGCTGCCGTCCTGGCGGTGCGGGAACGGGCCGCCCTGCTGGATCAGCGCGATGGTGCGCCGGGCTTCGGGCGGCAGGAACGCCGGCAGGGCCTGCTGCGCAGGCGCGGGGCCGTCGTCCGGGACCGTAGCGGCCGGTGGCGTGGCGCCGGTCAGCGACGGGGCGAACTGGGGCGGAGGCGGGCGCTGCGAAAATTTGATCGCGGCCAGGCCGCCGATCAGCAGCACGATGGCGACCAGCAACAGCAGGGGCTTGCGCATGGGCAGGGACGGGCAGGGGACAGGCCACTACTGTAGCGTCAACGACCTTCGCCACGATGAGGCGCAGCGCAACAGCGGCGGATGCGCGGCAGCGTCGCCGTCACCGCTGCATCACATCGCCTGCACAGCTGCATGCGCAGGACCAAGTTTCCTTTACATGGCCCTTGGTAAGCTTGCCGGCCATCCCCATCATCGTCAGCGCAACGCCCGGTCTTCGCCGGGTGAGTGAGCTACCAGGAGAACCACATGGCCTACACCCTCCCCAAGCTGTCCTACGCCTACGACGCCCTTGAGCCGCATATCGACGCGGCCACGATGGAAATCCATCACACCAAGCACCACCAGACCTACATCAACAACGTCAACGCTGCGCTGGAAGGCACCGAATACGCCGACCTGCCGATCGAAGAGCTGGTGAAGAAGACCAAGTCGCTGCCGGAGAACCTGCAGGGCCCGGTGCGCAACAACGGTGGCGGCCACGCCAACCACAGCCTGTTCTGGACGGTCATGTCGCCCAACGGCGGCGGCGCCCCGGTCGGCGATGTCGGCAAGGCGATCGAATCGCAGCTGGGCGGCGTGGAGAAGTTCAAGGAAGCCTTCACCAAGGCTGCGCTGACCCGCTTCGGCAGCGGCTGGGCCTGGCTGAGCGTGACCCCGGACAAGAAGATCGTGGTGGAAAGCAGCGCCAACCAGGACAGCCCGCTGATGGACGGCAATACCCCGATCCTGGCGCTGGACGTGTGGGAACACGCCTACTACCTGAAGTACCAGAACCGTCGCCCGGAATACATCGGCGCGTTCTTCAACGTGGTCGACTGGAACGAAGTCGAGCGTCGTTACCAGGCGGCCATCGCCTGAGCGATCCTGCCGGGTAGGTAAGCCGACGGCCAGGCAGCAATGCCTGGCCGTCGTCGTTTCTGTCGTCGTGTGTGCCAGCGTGGTCCGACGCGCGCCCCGCAGGTCAGGGCGCGCTGACCGGCGCGGGCGACTGCAGCCGCAGCGTGGCCATGACGCCCAGCCGCAGCGGGCCGGCCTCGGTGCCGCCGGTGTCTGGCGGCGGCAGCTTGAGAGCCTGCTGGCCGAGCCCGTCGAAATGCTTGACCTGGAAGAGCACGTCCAGGCCATGCCCGCGTGCGCTGCCGGCCACCGACGGCGGATCCACCCGCTCGCCGGGATTGCGCCGGGCCGGCTGGAACCCCGGCGCGCTGCTGACCAGTTCGGCGGTGTCGGCGGAGAAGTCGCCGGCGATCAGCGAGGGCAGGCCTTCGGCGGTGGCACCGATCCAGGTCATCAGGTCGCTCGCCTGGTGGCGGCGCACCTGCGGCTCGTCCGGGTCCGGGCGCAGCCGCGCCACGTAGATGTTGACCAGTTCTTCCTTCAGCTTCACCCGCAGCATCCCCGCCGCGCTGTACTGGCCAGGCGGATGCAGCAGGGTAACGCCGTCCTCGCTGACCGGCAGCCGGGTCAGCATGGCACTGCCACGCCGCAAGGGCTGGCTGGGCGGATCGGCGGTGACGAAGTCGCAGCTGTAGCGCAGCCGGGTGGCCAGCCAGCACGCCGGGTTGCGCCCCTGCGCCTGCAGTACCCGCTGCACCGCGATCACGTCCGGCTGCAGGGCTTCCAGCATCTGCAGCACCTGATCGCGGCGCTGCTCCCACTGGCCTTCGTCCAGGGTGGGCAGCTCCAGGGTGGCCACCGTGAGCAGCCGCTCGCCGGCCTCGTCCTGACGCGCATGGGCCTGTGCGACCGTGGTGGCCAGCAGCAACAGCAGCAGCCAGCCGGGGCAACGTCCTGTAACAGCAGGGGGAATCATGCGCATAACGATAAGTTTACGCTTTGGCCGTCGACGCTTCGTGACTTCCGTTGCGATCGGTTGCGATCGCCTGCCATGTTCGGCGAGTGCTGTCACGTAGGGCCGCAGCGTGCGCCGGTGGGGCCCCTTCCGGTAAGCTCGCATCCTTTCGTATTTGCAGGACAGCCCCATAGGATGAGCACGATCGCAGCCGCCAGCGCAGGCAAGGGAAAGATGCCGCGCCAGATTCCGTACATCATTGGCAACGAGGCCTGCGAGCGGTTCAGTTTCTATGGGATGCGCAACATCCTGGTGCAGTTCCTGATCACCTCGCTGCTGCTGCAGGAGATCACCGCCGAAGGCCGTGCCGGCGAGGCCAAGGACATCATGCACAGCTTCATGATCGGCGTGTATTTCTTCCCGCTGCTCGGTGGCTGGCTGGCCGACAAGTTCTTCGGCAAGTACCACACCATCCTCTGGTTCAGCCTGATCTACTGCGCCGGCCACGCCTGCCTGGCCGTGTTCGAAGACAGCCGCCAGGGCTTTTTCCTGGGCCTGGGCCTGATCGCGCTCGGTGCCGGTGGCATCAAGCCGCTGGTGGCTTCGTTCATGGGTGACCAGTTCGACCAGAGCAACAAGCACCTGGCCAAGGTCGTGTTCGACGCGTTCTACTGGATCATCAACTTCGGCTCGTTGTTCGCCTCCCTGCTGATCCCGCTGGCCCTGAAGAACCTGGGCCCGCAGTGGGCGTTCGGCATCCCCGGCATCCTGATGTTCGTGGCCACCTTCGTGTTCTGGCTGGGCCGCAAGCGTTACGTGCTGGTGCCGCTGCCGCCGAAGGACCCGCATTCGTTCGGCAATGTGGTGCGCACCGCACTGTCGGCGCAGGTGCCGGGCAAGGGCCGCCCTGGCCGTACCCTGGCCATCCTCGGTGCGGTGCTGGCGGTGGCCTCGATGGGCTTGGTCGGCAGCCTCGGCATCGTGATCTGCCTGTGCATCGCGCTGGTGCTGCTGTTGGCCGGTATCGGCGGTGGCACCTGGATCCAGCTTGATCGCGCCCGCGCCGTGCACCCGGCCGAGGCGGTCGAGGGCGTGCGCTCGGTGCTGCGCGTGCTGGTGATCTTCGCCCTGACCACGCCGTTCTTCTCGCTGTTCGACCAGAAAGCTTCCACCTGGGTGCTGCAGGGCCAGCAGATGGCCATGCCGAGCTGGTTCACCGCCTCGCAGATGCAGGCGCTCAACCCGCTGCTGGTGATGCTGCTTATCCCGTTCAACAACCTGGTGCTGTACCCGGCGCTGCGCCGCTTCGGTTTCGAGCCCACCGCGCTGCGCCGGATGACCGCCGGTATCGCCTTCAGCGGCCTGGCCTGGATCGTGGTCGGTGGCATCCAGGTGATGATGGACGGCGGCAACGTCATGTCCATCTTCTGGCAGATGTTGCCCTACGCGCTGCTGACCTTCGGCGAGGTGCTGGTCTCGGCCACCGGCCTGGAGTTTGCCTACAGCCAGGCCCCGCAGGCCATGAAGGGCGTGGTGATGAGCTTCTGGAACCTGACCACCACCATCGGCAACCTGTGGGTGCTGCTGTCCAACGCGGCGGTGCGCAACGACACGGTGACCCACAAGATCGCCAGTACCGGCCTGAGTGAGGCGGCGTTCCTGATGTTCTTCTTCGCCGGGTTCGCCTTCGTGGCGGCGTTGGCCTTCGGTTGGTATGCCAGGCGCTATCGTATGGTCGACAACTACCGTACGGCCTGAGCCCTGACATGACCCCCGTCAACCTGCTGCTGATCGCCATCACCGTCATCGTGTCGTGGATGGCGTTCAAGAACCGCGCCCTCGGCGACCGCCTGATCCTGTGGCCGCCGGCGATCGACCGCCATCGCCAGTACGACCGGTTGGTGACCTACGGGTTCATCCACGCCGACCTGCCGCACCTGGCATTCAACATGATCACGCTGTTCTTCTTCGGCGGCCAGATCGAATCGCTGATGCTGGCCCTGACCGGCAGTTACTTCACCTATCCGGCGTTCTATCTCGGCGCGCTGGTGGTGTCGATCCTGCCCAGCTACCTGAAGAACCAGAAGAATCCCAACTACCTCAGCCTGGGTGCGTCGGGGGCGGTATCGGCGGTGCTGTTCGCCTTCATCCTGCTCAGTCCGTGGAGCGTGATCTTCGTGTTCTTCATCCCGGCGCCGGCGATCGTGTATGCCGCGTTCTACGTCGGCTACAGCATCTGGATGGACAAGCGCGGTGGCGACCGCATCAACCACAGCGCGCACCTGGCCGGGGCCGCGTTCGGGGTGATCTTCATGTTGGCGATGCGCCCGGCGATCTTCGATCACTTCCTGCGCGAGCTGAGCAACCCGAGCTTCCGTCCGCTGGGGTGAGCGGGGCCATCGGGTGCCGACCAACGGTCGCCACCCACCGGGACCGGGTTCACCGGCAACCCACGGCAGGCCACGACCGCTGGCCGTGACGCAGTCCGGACGGCCCCTCGGCCGCCCCCGGGGCAGGGCACGACCGGCGGTCGTGCCACTGCAAAACGACGCGTTACGCCGCTTTCTTGCCTTCCGCGCCGTAGGCGCTCAGCAGGCGGGCATACACTTCGCTGTCGATCTGGTCGAACTCCCAGCCTTGGGTCTGGCCGTTGACGGCCAGCTGGAACAGGCCTTCAAGCAACGAGCTGTCGGCGTCGGCCGGGGCCGGGGAGGCGGTTGCGTTGTCCATGTGGACCTCCTTGTAAAGCAGATTCGGGCAGGCAGGTGTCGCAAAACTCGTGCCAGCTTTCACGCCCTGTCCGTTACCGATATCGGCTTGAATCGCCGTAGCTTTAGGGCCGGATGTGACGCGCAGCGTCGCTGCTTGCCCCTGTTCAGGCTTCACGCGATCATGGCGCCATGCTGCGCACTATCGCGTCAGTCGCCGCAGGAGACATCGCCCATGGCTTCGGTCACCCCGCCCGGATTGGCGTACGAGGTGGAGCACGATCTGGCCAACCACCGGTTCCAGGCCCGCATCCAAGGGCACCTGGCGCTGCTGGATTACCAGATCAAGCGGAAGCGGATGGTCATCACCCATACCGAGGTACCCGAGCCCATCGGCGGGCGGGGCATCGCCGGGGAGTTGACCAAGGTGGCCCTGCGCTATGCGCGCGAACACAAATACAAAGTGGTGCCGGCCTGTGCGTACGCCGAGGCGTTCATGCAGCGGCACACGGAATACGATGATTTGCTGGCCGGATGAATGCGGCCGGCGATGCTTCAGGGACGAACGATCATGATGACCGGTTTCAACAAGGGGATTGCAATGAACAGCGTAGTAAACCGTCGCGCGCTGCGCGCCAGCGCCCTGGCTATGGCCGTGGGCGTGGTGCTGCTGGCAGGGTGCAAGCGCGACGAAGGCGACACCACCGCCGCACCTGCCGCCGCTACCAGCGCGGCGCAGCCGGCCGACATCGACACCGCGGCCACCCCGGCGGCGCCGGTGGAGCTGCGCGATGTCATCGAGAACACGCCGCAGGCCGTGGTCGGGATCAGCTACCCGACCGACCTCGCGCGCTACCCGGGGTTGGCCAAGGCCCTGGCCGACTATGCCAGCGCCGCCCGCGGCGAACTGCAGCAGGCCGTCGACGGCCTGGGCAACGACAAGCCGAGCATGCCGTATGAGTTGTCGCTGAGCTTCGAGAAGGTGCTGGAAACCCCGCAGTTGGTGGTGGTCAGCGCCGACGGCAGCCGGTATACCGGCGGCGCCCACGGCGAGCCGCTGGTGGCCCGTTTCGTCTGGTTGCCCGAGCAGCAGCAGATGCTCACCGCCGACAAGCTGGTGGCCGACGCCAAGGGCTGGAAGGCGGTCAGCGATTACATCGCCGACCAGCTGCGCGAGCGCGTGGCTACCCGCCTGAGCAGCGAGGACATGGACCCGGGCCAGTTGCAGGAATCGCTGCGCAGTGCCAGCCGGATGATCGCCGACGGCACCGAGCCCAGCGCGGACAACTTCAGCCAGTTCCAGCCGCTGACCGGTACCGACGGCAAGATCAGCGCGGTACGCTTCGTGTTCCCGCCGTACCAGGTCGGGCCGTACTCGGATGGCACGCAGACCGTGGATGTCCCGGCCAGCGTGCTGGCACCGCATGTCGGCACGGCCTACGCGGGGTTGTTCGCCCAGGGCTGATCGACGGAGGCGGTGTGGACGCGGGACTGCAACGACGAGTAACGCTGTTGCTGCACGAGGCCGGCATCACCGTCGACGGTGACCAGCCCCACGACATCCACGTACACGATCCGCGTTTCTATGCGCGAGTCATCGCCCAGGGCTCGCTCGGCCTGGGCGAAAGCTACATGGACGGCCAGTGGGATGCCGCCTCGCTGGACGGCTTCCTGCACCAGCTGATGCTGGCCCATCTCGACGAGCGCGTGCACGGCTGGCGCGAACTGGCCGACGGGCTCAAGGCGCGTCTGTTCAACCTGCAGGCCGGCAGCGGCAGTTTCGAGGTCGGCCGGCGCCACTACGACCTCGGCAACGACCTCTACCAGGCCATGCTCGGCCAGCGCCTGGTCTACAGCTGTGGCTACTGGCGCGACGCGGTGGACCTGGACGCGGCGCAGGAGGCCAAGCTCGACCTGATCTGCCGCAAACTCGGCCTGCGCCCGGGCCAGCACGTGCTGGATATCGGCTGCGGCTGGGGCGAGGCGCTGAAGTTCGCCGCCGAGCGTTATGGCGTGTCCGGCGTGGGCATCACCATCTCGCAGGAGCAGGCCGACTACGCACGCCAGTTGTGCACTGGCCTGCCCATCGAGATCCGCCTGCAGGATTACCACGACGTCGAAGAAACCTTCGACGCGATTTTCTCGGTCGGCATGTTCGAGCATGTCGGCGACAAGAACTACCGCGGCTATTTCGAGATGGCGCGGCGCTGCCTGCATCCGCACGGCCTGTTCCTGCTGCATTCGATCGGCGGCAACATTTCCCGGCACCGCACCGACCCGTGGATCGCCCGCTACATCTTCCCCAACTCGATGCTGCCCTCTGCGGTGCAGATCACCACCGCGTACGAAGGCCTGTTCGTGCTGGAGGATTGGCACAGCTTCGGCCCGGACTACGACCGCACGCTGCAGGCGTGGCGATTGAACATCGAACAGGCCTGGGGCGACCTCGACCCAAATCGCTACGACGCGCGCTTCAAGCGCATGTGGCGGTTCTACCTGGCCGCGTCGATGGCCAGTTTCCGCTGCCGGCACGCGCAGCTATGGCAGCTGGTGCTGTCGCCCAACGGCGTCCCGGGCGGGTACATCGCACCGCGGTAAGGCAAGAGCCACGGGCCGTCTCCCACGCGTCTCCGCGTAGAGCCACGCCATGCGTGGCTGGGCGAAGCCAATCCTCCCAAACTGCAATGACCTTGGCAGCGATCGCCAGCGCGTCTCCCTGCACACGCCGAAAACTGCGATACGCAGGCTCCAATCCAATCATCAATTTGGATCCGTCAGGGCTGAGCACGCTCTCGATGTGCGCCCGTCCCGAGAATGTTCTGGGCTGCGCAGCCGCGGGAATTGGTTCATCTGGAAGCGCTGGAACGTCCTCATCCGGCTTCGGTGCAGCCGGTGTTGCAGCTCCGGCATCGCTGGCGAGAGATGGCGCAAAGACTCATGATGACTGCCCCTTGCAGGATATCTGTGAAAAAATCCATGCGACGATCAGGACCATCCTGGCAGTCATGAAGAAAAGGTATCGGGGATATGCGCCAGGATGGCATGGACCTGTTCACTGCTCGGCCAACCGGAAAGATGTCATGGGCGGGCAGCAGCAACAGTTCCGATCTTGGCAGGTGCATCTTCGCGGGTACCTTGAGGTGGCAGACGCGATGAACTGCAAAGGTTATCCTTCCGACGCTTGGGAGTGGGCAACGAAGCCAGTCCCGACTCAGCCTGCACCGAGGTAGTTTTTGATGGAATTTTTGAACCGCCATGCTTTGGCAAGTGCTTGGGTTGCCTTGCAGGGCGCCACTGATGATTCCGCTCTACAAAGCGATTCCCAATGGTCTGCCATTCAGCTCAATATGATGTGTATTGAGGATCCTGAACAGGCATGGAGAGTGGTTGTAGAGATATTTGAATTTAGCTCCGACCCTTGGGTGCTGGAAAATCTGGGGGCTGGCCCTGTGGAAACGCTGTTGAGCTTGCATGGCCAATTTGCACTGAACGCTATTGAATCGTACATGTCGGAGAAGAGGGCTTTTGTGGGTGTCTTGGCCCACGTGTGGCGCGACGCACTGTCGCCGGAAGTCGCACAAGGATTGATGTCTCTAACCAAGAGACGGTGAGCGCGCGAATTCATCTGGGATTGGTAATGTATGAATGATGAAATGTTCGAGAGGGATGATCTGCACGATGCCTTGCTTCACCGCATCTGCATTGACTTGTCATCCCGTTTGGTCGAAATAGAGATGGCGTACTACGCTTCAAGCGGTGACAGGCAAAGGACGCCGGGAGTTCTTCGAATAGAAGGGGTCGGCTCGCTCTCCGCAATCCTGGGTTTGATGTCCCTTGAATCGCATGCCAAATTTGGCAATTTTGTCTCTTGGGTTCCATCTGCGCGTGGCCATGGATATCTCTATCTTGCGAACGGCTGCATTCAGGTGGCATACGAGAGGTACGAGATCTGCTGAATTGGGCGTAGATGTATCCAGCGTGGCGGCGAATTGTGCCTTTGCCAATAGCGTCGTGGAACGGCCAAAAAGTCCGGTTCTATCGCACTGAATGACGCCTCTGCTGTAGCTCCAGCCGCAGCCTTGCGATGTACGGCAGAACCGAGGTGTTGGGCGCAGTTCAGATCCACACTGTGGTCGCACGCGGGAGTTCTTGCGGCGAAGGCCGCCGGCTGGACCTCAGCTACGATTTGGGCTGGCGCCCGAAGGCTCCGCGCAGGCCAATTACCGACACAACGCGGCAGGCCAGCGCGTGTTGCAGCAGGTGGGTACTGAAAAGACGCCGTACCTGCATGGTGAGGGAGGCGAGTGGTTCGGCCGGTATGGTGCAAACGGTGCCCCGGAACAGCAGGTCGTATGGCCAGGTTCCCGGCCTGTCGGACTGATTCAGGCAGGTAAGGTGCTCCATATCGAGTCCGACCATCTCGGGTCGCCGCGTGCATTGATCGATCCGCAGCGGGATGTCTCTGTATGGCGCTGGAGCCTGCTTGGTTGCGCATGGAATTGCTCGTGGCAACTGGGGTTTTGCAGGAGCCAAGTACAATTTCCACTTGGAATCGGAGTGCGTTAACGGAAAAGGGGGTATCGTTGACTTGGATGTCTACTGGTTCGGTGCCGGTTGTGGTGCTCCAGTTACATATACAATTTCAAGGGTGGTGCTTGAGGATGGCGCGGCGGACGTGAACCCCGAACATCTGATTGGCCCTCCTGTCCTTTACGGTGGCGGTCTCTCGCTTGGCGGCGGGGCAAGCTGCTCAGACTTGATGCTCGGATCTGCGCGATCTGAGCTTTCGTGGGCTGGGCAAAGCGGCGTCGACGCTTCCTTCTACGCCCATCCAAAAGGTATCTCAATGTTTGATGGGCATCCTCAGGTCATCAATTACGGGCGTGGTTTCTAGAAGCAATGTATGAACTGGTTCCGTACATGTTCTACTGCATGGTAGTTAACGTGCTTAGTCGAACCTGTGCGATAGTCATGGCCAAGCGAGAGCGCGACAGAACATCCGGTGAAGAGCAGCTTGCTGCTCTCCCGGCCCTGCCATCGCGGGACTCAATGGAAATGCGCGACGCATTCTTCGGGTGCGTTGCCATCATTAGGGAGCGGAGATTTAGAAGTCCGATCGCTATTGTTGCGTCCATTCACCTTTGCTCGCTGGCTGCGTTCGTCATGATGCTTCTCGCTATGGGCTTCGTTCCGTTGTTGCAGTATTTCCTGGATGGCTGATAACCGACAAGACGCTGCACCTGACGGGCAAGGGCGGCGAGTGGCTCGGCCCCGGCCCAGCAGGTCGTGTGGTTGGGGTCTCAACGAATGCCTCAACGGGCACTGGTTCCCGACATTGCGTCATGCCCATACCAGCATTGAAAGCTGGTGGCGCGATTCCAACGGAGAAAGACCCAAGCGATCGCTTGGCGGGCTGACACTACCCGGTACGCCGCGCAGTTGGCGGCGAAGAAGGGATAACGTCGGCACCGGACGCTAAATCCCCCGCTACTCAAGCTGGGGTTACGTCGCGACCATTCCGAATGGATTCAATAGATTCCTTCTGGGTGGTCTGCTCACCGGCGCTTTTGGCTCGACTCAAGAGTCTCGCGCAAAGAGCGATCCGGCAGTCCTGAAGCCGGTCAATCCCGGAAGAAATTGTGAAGGGGACTGCAAGCCATGTCCTCCGGGGGGCGGTGGTACGTGAACAGGCCTGGGCATGGCCACGCAAACGGCTACTGGCATACGATCAACTACAATCAGGATCCAATGTCCTGCATGTGCTATCCAGATCGACCGAGCGGCGGTCTCCAGGGAACTAGCATGAAGAACGTCAACTCGCAGATGCAGAGATTTAGAGAGGCAAGTCGACATATCTGGAATTCGTACCTGATGCCTGGCGAAGGCGTCGTCGACATAGCTGTCGAAGACTCTTTTCGCGAAATTGAGCGGGCGCTGCTGCAGAGTATGGTGCTCGATGGAAGTGCAGCGGCAGATCATTACCGGCGATCCGCCATTAGCGGGCTTTTTGTGAAGCCCAAGCTCGGGTTCCCAGAGGTGCCGGTCCAGTTGGCTAGTGCAGGGCTCGAAGGAAACACGTACTGGAGCAAGGTTGAGCTGGTTGCTGCTGCAGATCTTCCCAGGCTTGAGTTCTTGGATTTCTTTGACTGGATGCACTACGGATATATCGACTACGGCATCGTTCGTGCAGTCGAGTGCGGCTCTGGACGGCGGGTATTGATCGAGAATATGTACTGTGATTTTTGGTGGCGACGTCCCCCCGAGATCGAGTAGCGAAGCGGTTTGGAGTCCAATCCTCAATCAAAAGGAGATTGGACGTGAAGAAGCCTCGATCGGGGTCAGCACGAGCAAGCGCTTGCGCCGCTGCGCCGGGCGCTGGCGTTGGGCAGCCGGGACAGAAATGCATATTTCAACGTGGGGGGGGCGTTGATCAACCTGAGCGAGCCGGCACTCGCGAAGACGGCGTTCACCCAAGCCTGCGCGCTGTCGGCATTGCCGTGCACGTGGGAAGCGTACTTTGATCCACAAGCCCATTGGAAGTAAGCGTTGGCTCCAGCGCCTCGTTTTGAATGGAGGCCGCCGGGGAAACCCGGCGGCCTTTTTTGCGTGCGCACGTTGCCGGCACGCCACCTTCGGCGCTTATCTAGCGCGACGGCAGAGGGAAAGGCATGATGACGCCAGCTTCTACACCCCAAGGAACGGATATGACCCTTCACCGCATCAAGATGCTTCTTGCCGGCAGCCTGCTTGCCCTCGCCCTGACTCCCATTGCATCGGCACAGACGCGCGATGCCACCGCGATGCTGCAGGAATCGGTCGCCAAGGCCGTGGCCTGCCGCGGCGAGTTTGGCGACGACTGGGACCAGGTGGTGCGTGATGCACTGGACACGCTGGAAAGCCACCTGCTGGAGCAGGACCCGGACATGTCCAAGGTGGACATGGATGTGATCTACACCGAGGCGCTGGAAGGCGGCAAGACGATGAAGATGACGCCGGCGCTGCGCGCGTATTGCGAGCAGGCGATGGCGGCGGGGGGCTGAGGCGGGCGCGGCCCTTTTGCGGCGGAACGCGAATACCCCGATCAACAAAAAGGGCCATCACGCGCGGCCCGGCGTCGCCGAGCCGCGCGTGATGACGCCTTGTCACGGCCCGTCATTCATGGCTTTGAAGGCATAGAGCCTCGACAGGATGTAGTAGCCAAGGTCCGCCAGTTCCTGATCATCAAACGCCAACCGGCCAAACTGCGCTGCATCGACTTCCTTCAGCGTCACGATTTCGCGTTGATGCCATGCCGCAGGCTGGGATTGTCCTTCCTGAAGATCATCAAGCCGAATGAACATCCGGCCGTGCTCGTGGGTCAGGCGGACAAGGACGCCACGCTTCGGTTTGGTTGACATCACGATCTCTCCATCGCGTAGAGGGTGCATTCACAGGTCAACTCGGTGGCCGAGGCAGTTCGCTTCCCTCATGCATTAATCCGCCTCCCCCCACGATTTACTGCCCCGCCAACTGCACGCGCGACTGAGAACCCCGTCAACCGGTAGAACCACCCCATGGGTGGCTGCTCCCGACCGCGAACGCCACGCCACGCCCAGCACCAGCAGCCTGCGCGCCGGTACGGTCACCATTTTTTCGCAACGCGTACTTGATGACGCCGTTCTCGACAACCTGTTCCGCGAGTAGCTTCCTCAGACACATTCTTTCAGCGTCCAGGTACTTGAGCCGCTTGGCGTAGGGCACGCTCATGCCGCCGAACTTGCTGCGTCAAAGGTAATACAAGGCCTCGCTGAAGCCGTGCTGGCGGCATAGGCCATTGATTGATATACGAGCCTCGGCTTCGCGCAGGAAGCCGATAATCCGTTCTTCGGAAAAGACTTCTTCACGTCAAATCTCCTTGTGATTGAGCCCTTGTGATTGAGCATTGGCCTTCAAACTGGACCTGCTGGGACTCCGCGTACAACTCGACACCACTAACATCGGAAACCAGAGGGGTGTCTACGAGTCTCCACCCAGCTCACTACACTCAGACAACAGGATGGTGAGCGAGCGCGGATCGACATACATTGAGAGCTCCTGAGTTTCACCCGCCCACCAATCAGCGAGCAGCTCAACGTCAAACGGGCCGTACTGTAGACGACAAGTGGCGCGTGCCACTTCCTGCAAGAGCACATTGGGGGCATAGGCAGAACTCGCGTAGTCCTCGAGCCTTCCAGCAAGACCACCAAATTTGCCATCGAGCTCCACGTCCCACCTGCTTTCAGGCTGGAATGGAATCTCACCGACACCGAGCAGCTCCAGAGTTTTGATCACCGCGAGTACCACTCCCTCGCCCAATGCAGCGTGAGCGTCAGCCCCGAAACCGCAGGCCATCTCACGAATCAGAACCGCCTTGAGCGCCCACCTCTGCTCCCGGGAGAGCAGCGAATGGCCGGTTAACGAACTCACCAGCGTACGAAAATCCCGCGACTCTCGTTCATTCAAGCTCGGCCTCAGCTCCTTGACGAACCGATCAAAGGTCGCCGCCTTTCTGGTCGGCGAAAGATCCACGAAATAGTAGTCATCGGCTTCCGAAAGAATGCCCGATGCGGCGCGCCTAGCGACATTTTTCGTCTGCTCTATTGAAGCCTGTCCGCCACTCCATTGCCCCAAGGAAACGATCCAGGTCGAGAACCAGTCGGTTGAGAGCAAGAAGATGACGTCATCAGTCTCATCAATATCATGAAGCAACTCAATATCCTCGCGGCATGCCCGGCAGCCCACCATATGCCGCATCAAAGACCCCGAAAGGCAGGTGGCAATTATTCACAAGTGCTTTTTCAATCAGCTTCTTAAGCCGATTCTGCCAGTTTCGAATCTGCTGCCCGGGCCCATCCCATGAGCCAGGGCAGCTAGGGCCGAGCGCTGGATTTGGCACCTGTCGGGCTGGATTGTACATATTGCACTTGTCAAATGGGGCGGGGGGCGGGATCCTCTCACGTGATCGTCAACAAAAAACCGCCCGGCAATGCCGGGCGGTCCTGTTTACACGCGTCGTTGAATCGAACGCTTATTTCTTGCCATCACCACCGGTCAAACCACGCTTCTCCAGCAGCGGTTCGATCTGCGGCTCATGCCCGGCGAAGGTGCGGAACAGCTCCATCGCATCCACGCTGCCGCCCTTGGACAGCAGGGTCTGGCGGAAATGGTCGCCGTTCTTGCGGCTCAGGCCGCCGTTCTCGCGGAACCACTTCTGGGTGTTGGCATCCAGCACTTCGGACCAGATGTAGGCGTAGTAGCCGGCCGAGTAGCCGCCCATGATGTGGCTGAAGTACGGGGTCTTGTAGCGCGGCGGAACCGGCGCGTAGTAGATGCCGTCCTTCTCCAGCGCGGCGCGCTCGAAGGCCATCACGTCCTTTGCGGCCGGGACCTGGTCCGGACCGATCTGGTGCCAGCGCTGGTCCAGCATGGCGGCACCGAGATACTCGGTGGTGGCAAAGCCCTGGTTGAACTTGGCCGCGGCGATCACCTTGTCCAGCAGCGCCTGCGGCATGGCGGTGCCGTTCTGGTAGTGCTTGGCGTAGTTCTTCAGGATGGCCGGGTTGTCCGACCACATTTCATTGACCTGCGAGGGGAACTCGACGAAGTCGCGCGGCACGGCGGTGCCCGAGAAGTACGGGTACTTCACGTTGGAGAACATGCCGTGCAGGGCGTGGCCGAACTCGTGGAAGGTGGTGGTCACTTCATCCCAGGTCAGCAGCGAGGGCTGGCCGGCCGGCGGCTTGGGGATGTTGAGGTGGTTGGCCACCACCGGCTTGAAGCCGGTCAACTCGGACTGGGACACATACGAGTTCATCCACGCACCGCCGCGCTTGGAGGCGCGTGCGTAGGGGTCGAAGATGAAGATCGCCAGCTGGCTGCCGTCGGCGTCGAACACGTCATAGACGGTGACGTCCTCGTGGTAGACCGGCAGGTCGGTGCGCTGCTTGAAGGTCAGGCCGTATTCCTGGTTGGCGGCGAAGAACACGCCGTTTTCCAGCACGTTCTTCAGCTCGAAGTACGGCTTGAGCTGGGATTCGTCGAAGTTGTACTTGGCCTGGCGCACCTTCTCGCTGTAGAAGGCCCAGTCCCACGCTTCGAGCTGGAAGGTCGGCTTGCCGGCGGCCTTCTGTTCCTTGTCGATCATGGCCTGCAGGTCGGCCGCTTCGCGCTTGGCGTTGGCGACGGCGGCCGGGGCGAGCTGGCCGAGCATGGCGTTGACCGCTTCGGGGGTCTTGGCGGTCTGGTTGGTCAGGTTGTAGGCGGCGAAGTTGGCAAAGCCCATCAGCTTGGCCTTGTCGGCGCGCAGCTGCATGATGCGCGAGACCAGCGCGGTGTTGTCGAACTCACCACCGCGGCTGCCGCGGGTGATCGAGGCGTCGTAGATCTTCTTGCGCAGGTCGCGGTTGCGCAGGTTGGTCAGCGGCGGCTGGCCGGTGGTGTTGAGCAGCGCGATGACGTACTTGCCGTCCAGCTTGCGGGCCTTGGCGGCTTCGGCGGCAGCGGCGATCTGCTCGTCGGACAGGCCGTCGAGCTGCTTGACGTCGTCCACGACCACGGCCGAGGCGTTCACTTCGTTCTGCACGTTCTGGCTGAACTTGGTGCCCAGGTTGGCCAGCTCGGCGTTCATCGCCTTGAGCTTGGTCTTGTCGGCTTCGTTGAGCTTGGCGCCCGAGCGGACGTAGCTGTCGTAGTACTTCTCGACCAGGCGCACGCCTTCGGCGTCGAGGCCGAGCTGGGTGCGGGTGTCGTACAGGGCCTGGATGCGGGCGAACAGCTTGCCGTTGAGGGCGATGGCATCGCTGTGCGCGGCGAACTTGGCCGAGTAGTCGGCCTGCAGCTTCTTGCGCGCGTCGTTGGTGTCGGCGCCGACCAGGCTGAAGAACACGGTGGTGGCGCGGTCCAGGGTGTCACCGCTCTTTTCCAGGGCGATGAGGGTGTTGTCGAAGGTCGGCTTGGCCTTGTTGTTGGCGATCGCGTCCACTTCCTTCAGCTGCTGCGCCATGCCGGCGTCGAAGGCCGGGGCGAAGTCGCTGTCCTTGATCTTGTCGAACTGCGGGTAGTGCAGCGGCAGCGGGCTGTCGGCGAAGAACGGGTTGGCCTGCTGGGCGGCCGCGGCGGCGGGGGCGGCGGCAACGGCGGAATAGGCGGGCAGGGCAAGGCCGAGGGTCACGGCGACGGCAAGGGCAAGACGGGTGGTCAAGAGGAATTCTCCGGTCAGACAAGTGCCCGAGGGTAACCCGGGGCGACGGCGGCGGGCTTGTGTCGAAAGGCATGTTGCCCACGCGGCGGGATCCGGTCGGCGGCCGTTGACCCGCCCCGACGCCCGGCGGCGCTAAGATGCCCGTCTACCGCCTGAGCCGACCCCATGACTACTGCCTTCGATTTTTCCTTCGTTGACCTCGCCGGCGAACCGCAGGCGCTGGAGCAGTATCAGGGCCAGGTCCTGTTGCTGGTGAATGTGGCCAGCAAGTGCGGGTTTACCCCGCAGTACGAAGGACTGGAAGCGCTGTGGCGGGAATTCGGGCCGCGCGGGCTGGTGGTGATCGGCTTCCCCTGCGATCAGTTCGGCCACCAGGAACCGGGCGATGCCGAGGAGATCCGCGCGTTCTGTTCGTTGACCTACGCGGTGGACTTCCCGCTGTCGGAGAAGGTCGAGGTCAACGGCGAGGGTGCCCATCCGCTGTGGCAATGGTTGAAGGCGGAAAAATCCGGGGTGCTCGGCACGCGCGGGATCAAGTGGAACTTCAGCAAGTTCCTGATCGGCCGCGACGGCCAGGTACTGCAGCGCTACGCCCCGACCGACAAGCCCGAATCACTGCGCGGCGACATCGAGGCCGCGCTGGCCGGGTAATGCCGGTCGTTGGCCGGCCGCTCGCATCAATGATCGCCGCGCGCCCATCGACGCAGGGCGCGGTGCGGCGGGACGCGTATCAGCCGCCGGCCTGCCGGTTGCGCACGTCCTCGGGCAGCAGCGCCAGGATGTCCTGGACGATCTCGGGCAGGCTCTGTTCGGAGTAGCCGCGATGCACGCGCGCGATGCGGCCGTCGTGGCCGATGATGAACATGTGCGGGATCGCCTGGATGCCGTATTCGTCGCTGACCACGCCCTTGGCGTCGTGGATGTAGTCCAGCGGCGGGGCGGTGCGGCTGCGGGCGATGGCGGCGAAATCGTTGCGCGGTTCCTTGAGATTCACCGCATACACCTGCAGCGCGTCATGCCCGATCACCTTCTGCAGGTGGCCCAGGATCGGCAGCTCCTTGCGGCACGGGCCACACCAGGACGCCCAGAAGGTGACGATGACGATCTTGCCGCGCTGGCTGGCCAGGTCGACGACGTTGCCCTCGCGGTCCTTGCCGAGGATCTGCGGCGGGATGTCGCCGGCTTTCGGGGATGGATTGGTGGGCGCGGCATCGTGGGCGGCCAGGCCCACGGCAAGCAGCACGCAGGCGAGGGCGGGGCGGATCTTCCTGATCATCGGGCGCGGTTCCAGGTCAGGCCCGGCCGGTGCCGGGCTGACGCGGAATATAGCCGAACGGGGGCCTGGCGGGTTGGCGGGGGACCCGGGCAGCGGTCGGCGGTCCCGTGGACGGCGGCAGCCACGCATGGCGTGGCTCTACCGGTGCGCCACGCGCTTACTTCTCGACGAACGCGCGCTCGAACACGTAATGGCCCGGGGTACCGATGCGCGGGGAGGTCTGGAAGCCGCGGCTGTCCAGCACGGTGCGCAGGTCGGCCAGCATCTGCGGGCTGCCGCAGATCATGGCGCGATCGTTTTCCGGGTCCAGCGGCGGCAGGCCGAGGGTCTTCTGCATTTCCCCGCTTTCCATCAGCGAGGTCAGCCGGCCCTGGTTGGGGAAGGCTTCACGGGTGACGGCCGGGTAGTACAGCAGCTTGTCGCCGATCATCTCGCCGAGGAATTCGTGCTCGCGCAGTTCCTTCTCGAACAGGTCGCGGTAGGCGAGGTCCTTTTCGTAGCGCACGCCGTGGGTGAGGATCACCTTGTCGAAACGCTCGTAGGTTTGCGGGTCCTTGATCACCGACAGCCACGGCGCCAGGCCGGTGCCGGTGCCCAGCAGGTACAGGTGCTTGCCCGGGTGCAGGTCGCTGATCAGCAGGGTGCCGGTGGGCTTCTTGCCGACCAGCACCTTGTCGCCCGGCTTGATGTGCTGCAGGCGCGAGGTCAGCGGGCCGTCCTGGACCTTGATGCTGAAGAACTCCAGGTTCTCCTCCCAGTTGGCACTGGCGATGGAGTACGCACGCAGCAGCGGACGCGCCTCGGTTTCCAGGCCGATCATCACGAACTGGCCGTTCTCGAAGCGGAAGCCGCTGTCGCGGGTCGTGGTGAAGCTGAAGTAGGCGTCGGTCCAGTGACGGACCTCAAGCACCGTTTCGGCGCCGAAAGCGGAAGACATGGGGGTGGGGTCTGATCTGTGTTGTCGGGCCCAGTTTATCTCAAATGAGATAAATTCTCATTGACTGGCCGGAAAGGCAGGTGGAATGGGGGTTTCAACGGTAACCGGCGGCCTGCAGCTCGAACAATTCGGCGTAGCGGCCGCCCTGGGTCATCAGTTCGGCATGGGTGCCGCTGGCCTCGATCCGGCCGTCGGCCAGCACCAGGATGCGGTCGGCCATGCGCACCGAGGAGAACCGGTGCGAGATGAGCACGGCGGTGCGCTGTTCGGACAGTTCCTTGAAGCGCTGGAATACCTCGAACTCGCTGCGCGCATCCAGCGCCGCGGTGGGCTCGTCCAGGATCATCACCTGTGCATCGCGCATGTAGGCTCGGGCGATGGCGATCTTCTGCCACTGCCCGCCGGACAGGTCCACGCCCTGCTTGAAGCGCCGGCCGATGAGCTGCTCGTAGCCGTGGGGCAGGGCGTTGATGACCTCGTCGGCCATGCCGCGGCGGGCGGCATCGCGGATGCGCGCGTCGTCGGTCATCGCCTCGACCAGGCCCACCCCGATGTTCTCGCCGGCGCTCAGGTTGTAGCGCACGAAGTCCTGGAAGATCACCCCCATGTTGGCGCGCAGGTCGTCCAGGTCGTAATCGCGCAGGTCGCGGCCGTCGAGCAGGATGCGGCCTTCGTCGGGGTCGTACAGGCGTGCCAGCAGCTTCACCAGGGTGGTCTTGCCGGCGCCGTTCTCGCCGACCAGCGCCAGTACCTCGCCGGCGCGCAGCTCGAAGTCCAGGTGGCGCACCGCCCAGCGCTCCGCATCCGGGTAGCGGAAGCCCACGTCCTCGAACACGAAGCCCTGCCGGATCGGCTGCGGGATCGCCACCGCATCGGTGCGCGAGTGGATTTCCGGCTGGATCTGGAAGAACGAGAACAGGTCGTCCAGGTACAGCGCCTGCCCGGCCACCTGCGAGAAGCCGATCAGCAGGCCTTCCAGCAACTGGCGCAGGCGCAGGAAGCTGCCGGCCAGGAAGGTGAGGTCGCCGATCGAGAAGTCGCCGCGCACGGTGCGCCAGGCGATGTACGCGTAGGCCGTGTAATACCCCAGCGTGCCCAGCGCGGCCAGCAGGGTGCCCCAGAACGCGCGCTTGCGCGCCAGTGCGCGGTTGGCGTGGAAGAACTTGTCCGCCAGGAATTTGTAACGCTCGATCAGGAAGCGGTGGAGGTTGAAGATCTTCACCTCCTTGGCGGTTTCCACGCTGGCGCCGATCTGGCGCAGGTAGTCGAGCTGGCGGCGCTCGGGCGTCCACTGGAAGTTGAGCGAGTAGCCGGCCGCGTTGAAGTGCGATTCGCCGATGAAGGCCGGCACCAGCGCCACCGCCAGCAGCAGGATCAGCCACGGTGCGTACACCAGCAGGCCCACCGCCAGGCTGGCCACGGTGATGCTGTCCTGCACCTGGCCGAAGAGCTGGCTCATCAGGTTCATCCGGCCCATGGTCTGGCGCCGCGCACGGTCCAGCTTGTCCTGCAGGTCGGGATCTTCGAAATCTTCCAGGTCCAGTTCGGCGGCGTGCTCCATCAGCCGCACGCTGGTGACGTTGGTGAACAGCTCGGAGAGCAGCGTGTCGGCGTAGTTGACCATCCGGCCGAGCAGGTCCGAGCCGATCGCCAGGCCGAACTCCAGCGCCAGCAGGCCCAGCAGCGGATTGAGCAGGCCGCTGGACAGCGCCTCGCCGAACGGCGGGAAGCCGGCCTCGTGCTGGCTCAGGTGCAGGGCGGCATCGATGATGAGCTTGCCGACGTAGAGCATCGCCACCGGCAGCAGGGCGCGGATCAGGCGCAGTCCCAGGCTCGCGGATGCCAGCCAGGGACTGGTCTGCCAGACCTGGCGCAGGAACGGGGGCAGGTTGCGCATCGCCTGGAAGCGTTCGCGCAGGCTGGGATTCTTCTGGCCGGCAGCGCCGGCGGCGGGGGAGGCGGGCATGGCCGCCATTCTGCCTTGGGGCATGTCAACGGATGGGATAAGCCTGGAGAAGCGCCCCCTGCGTCAGGGGGCGGCCGCGAAGCGGCGGGGGTGTGGCTAGCGGCAAGAGGGGCGCACGTTTTGCGCAGCACCGCGTGGGCGCGGCAGCGCGCATGCGATGGCGCGTACCCTACGGCAGCGGCGGCAGCAGCCCGGCACCCAGCCGGTTCCACGCATTGATTACCGCCACCCCCACGCTGAGGTCGCTGATGCCCTTTTCATCGAAATGGGGCGCCAGCGCATCGAACGCCGCATCGGACGGCGCCCCATCGGGCAAGCGGGTCAGCGCCTCGGCCCAGCCCAGCGCCGCGCGTTCGCGCGCGTCGAAGAAACGGCTCTCGTGCCACGCCGGCAGCGTATCCAGCTTGCGCGGCTCGATGCCGCCCTTGCGCAGGGCCGTGCCGTGCATGTCCATGCAGTAGCCACAGCCGTTGATCTGCGAGACGCGCAGGAACACCAGCTCCATCAGCGTTGGGTCGATCGAGCTGTCATGCACGGCCTTGCTGGTGGCGAGCAGGCCTTTGATGGCCTCGTTGGCCAGACGGAAATACGGAACGCGGGGCGAGGTGGACATCACGGACTCCATGACGGCCACGCTGGCCGCCTTCATCAGGAGGACGCGCCTGCATCACCCGCTGTGACAAGTGCGGTCAGTTTTTCCGGATTGAGCACGCTCAATACCTGCGCGATCCGCTCACCGTCGATGCTGACCAGGGTGATCGAGTGCAGGTGCGCCCCCTGGAAGCGCAGGATCGCGGGCTCGCCGTTGACGTAGCCGATCCGGGCCGGGTGCGCGCCGTTGCGCCGCGCGATGGCCCAGTACAGCTGCGCGATGCGCTCGGCGCCGAGCAGGGGGCGGATCGCCGCGGTGACCCGTCCGCCGCCGTCGGACACCATCTCGGCGTTGGCGTGCAGCAGCGACAGGATCGCGGCCTGGTCGCCGCGCTGGGAGGCCTCCATGAAACGGGTGAGCAGGTCGCGGTGCTGCGCCGGCGAGACGTCGAAGCGTGGTTTGCCGGCCTGCAGGCGCTGGCGCGCGCGATGCACCAGCTGGCGGCAGTTGGCCGGGCTGTGCTCCAGCAGCGGGGCGATCTCGGGGTAGTCGTAGTCGAACACGTCCTTGAGCAGGAACGCGGCGCGCTCGTCCGGCTTCAGTTGTTCGAGCAGGGCCAAGAAGGCCACCGACACCTCATCGGCCAGGGCGTGCCGCTGGGCCGGGTCGTGCAGCGGATCCGGATCCAGCGCGATCTCCAGCGGTTCGGGCAGCCACGGGCCCACGTACTGGACCCTGGCGTTGCGCATGGCGCGCAGCCGGTCCAGCCCCAGCCGGGTGGTGGCGGTCACCAGCCAGCCCTCCGGGTCGCGGATGGCGGCGGTGTCGGCGCCCTGCCAGCGCAGCCAGGCGTCCTGGACGATGTCCTCGGCGTCGCTGCGGCTGCCCAGCAGGCGGTAGGCCAAGGCGAACAGGCGGGGGCGGTGGGTCTGGAAGGTATCGGTCGGGGTCATGCCGGGAGGACGCCGCCGGGGGCGCGGTTGTGACGGGGCTGGGACCACTGTGCCGCAGACGGCGCGCCGTGGCGATGCCGGGTGTCGCCCCACGACCGATGCCCCTTGGCGGCGCGAGGGGGGTAAAATGATGGGCTGAATCCCCGCCAGCCTCCAGCAAGCGAGCAAGTCGTGACATCGATCAAGCAGGAAGACCTCATCCAGTCCATCGCCGACGCGCTGCAGTACATCTCGTACTACCACCCGGTCGATTACATCAAGAGCCTCTCCGCCGCCTATGAGCGCGAGGAGTCGCCGGCTGCCAAGGAGGCAATGGCCCAGATCCTGATCAACTCGCGGATGTGTGCCGAAGGCCACCGCCCGATCTGCCAGGACACCGGTATCGTCACCGTGTTCCTGGAAATCGGCATGAACGTCCGCTGGGACGACGCCACCATGGGCGTGGAAGACATGGCCAACGAAGGCGTGCGCCGCGCCTACAACCATCCGGACAACAAGCTGCGCGCCTCGGTGCTGGCCGATCCGGCGGGCAAGCGCACCAATACCAGGGACAACACGCCGGGCGTGGTCAACGTCAAGGTGGTGCCGGGCGACCACGTCGAGGTCATCGTGGCGGCCAAGGGCGGCGGCTCGGAAGCCAAGAGCAAGTTCGCCATGCTCAATCCGTCCGACTCGATCGTGGACTGGGTGCTCAAGACCGTGCCGACCATGGGCGCTGGCTGGTGCCCGCCGGGCATGCTCGGGATCGGCATCGGCGGCACCGCCGAGAAGGCGATGCTGCTGGCCAAAGAGTCGCTGATGGAGCCGATCGACATCAACGAACTGAAGGCCCGTGGCGCCTCCAACCGCGCCGAAGAACTGCGCCTGGAGCTGTTCGACAAGGTCAACGCGCTGGGCATCGGCGCGCAGGGCCTGGGCGGCCTGACCACCGTGCTGGACATCAAGGTCAAGGACTTCCCGACCCACGCGGCCAACCTGCCGGTGGCGATGATCCCCAACTGCGCCGCCACCCGCCACGCACACTTCACCCTGGATGGCAGCGGCCCGGTGATGCTCGATCCGCCGTCGCTGGAAGACTGGCCGCAGATCACCTACGACGCGTCCAAGGGCACCCGCGTCGATCTGGACACGATCACCCCGGAAGACGTCGCCAGCTGGACGCCCGGCCAGACCCTGCTGCTCAACGGCAAGCTGCTGACCGGTCGCGATGCCGCGCACAAGCGCATGGTGGAAATGCTGGACAAGGGCGAGCCGCTGCCGGTCGACCTCAAGGGCCGCTTCATCTACTACGTGGGCCCGGTCGATCCGGTGCGCGACGAAGTGGTGGGCCCGGCTGGCCCGACCACCGCCACCCGCATGGACAAGTTCACCCGCCAGGTGCTGGAACAGACCGGCCTGCTGGGCATGGTCGGCAAGGCCGAGCGCGGCCCGGCCGCGATCGAGGCGATCCGTGACAACAAGTCGGCCTACCTGATGGCGGTCGGTGGCTCGGCCTACCTCGTTTCCAAGGCGATCAAGGCGGCCAAGGTGGTCGGCTTCGCCGACCTGGGCATGGAGGCCATCTACGAGTTCACCGTGCAGGACATGCCGGTGACCGTGGCGGTGGATTCCACCGGCGAGTCGGTGCACATCACCGGCCCGCGCGAATGGCAGGCCCGCATCGGCAAGATCCCGGTGGTGGTGGCCTGACCCGTTGGGGGCCGACTGTCAGTCGGCACCGCGATGGCAGAGAACGGCGCCTTCGGGCGCCGTTTCTGGTTGCGTATGCCGGCGGCGTCGCGCGGCGCGGTGTGCGCGATGGATCGCGCCAGGATCGGCCGGCGCGTCGGCCGGCGGGTCGGCCCGCGCTCAGCGTCGCGCGTCCACCAGCATCCGCACCGCCAGCCCGCCCAGCACCGTGCCCATCAGCCCCCGTTGCAGCGTCTGCCAGCGAGGGCGCCCGGCCAGGAACGTGGCGATGCTGCCGGCAGCCAGCACGATCAGCGCGTTGACGCCCAGGCTGGTGGCAATCTGCACCAGCCCCAGCGCCACCGATTGCGCCATCACGCTGCCGTGCCCGTGGGGCTGGATGAACTGCGGCAGCAACGACAGGTACATCACCGCGATCTTGGGGTTGAGCAGGGCGGTGAACAGGCCCATCGAAAACAGCCGGCGCGGGCTGTCGCGTGCCAGTTCGCGCAGTTCGAACGGCGAGCGACCACCGGGCCGCAGCGCCTGCCAGGCCAGGTACAGCAGGTACAGCGCGCCGGCGATTCGCAGCACATCGTAGGCATGCGGCACCGCCATCAACAACGCGGTGATGCCGAGCGCGGCGCACAGCAGGTACACCAGGAACCCGACGGCGATCCCGGACAGCGACACCAGCCCGGCCGCGCGTCCCTGGCAGATCGAGCGCGATACCAGGTAGAGCATGTTCGGGCCCGGGGTGAGCACCATGCCCAGCGAAAGCAGGCCGAAGGCGAGCAGGTGGGAGAGGTCGGGCATGCCGCGCTCCGGTGCGCAAGGGGGTGTCGCATGCTAGGCCGGTGGCCGCATCGCCGACAGCCACAGCGGGGCGTCCGGCGCTGGCCGATCTGTATCCATCGTAGGCCGCCACAGCGGGCATAATCGGCAGCGTCCCCCCAACAGGCGCCGCGCATGCCGACCACCTTGTATGGCTCCTCCAGCACCGCATCGCTGGTGGTGCACTGGTTGTTGATCGAACTGGGCATCGAGCACGAGCTGGTGCTGCTCGACTTCGACACCCGCGAGCAGAAGTCGGCCGCGTACCTGGCGCTGAACCCCGCCGGCGTGGTGCCCACCCTGGTGCTGGATGGGCAGGTGCTGACCGAAGCGGCGGCGATCGCGCTGCACCTGGCCGACCTGCACCCGCAGGCCGGCCTGCTGCCGCCGGTGGGCAGCCCACAACGCGGCGAGGCGTATCGTTGGATGTTCTGGTGTGCCAACACCGTGCAGCCGGCCTACCGCGCGTGGTTTTACGCCGATGAAATGGCCGGTGCGGAGAACAGCGAGGCCACCCGACAGCATGCGCGGCAACGCCTGGAAGCGGCGTGGCAACGCCTGGCCGACCACCTTCAGGGCGCTGGCCCGTATGTGCTGGGCGACCAGCTGAGCGTGGTCGATTTCATGCTGGTGATGCTGCTGCGCTGGTCGCGCAACATGCCCACCCCGGGCGATCGCTGGCCGGTGCTGAAGGCCTACGCCGACCGCCTCAAGGCGCGCCCGGCCTTCATCGAGGTGTACCGCCGCGAAGGCATCACCGACTGGCGCTGAGCCGGTGGCGACTGCGTGCGCCGGAGGCGTTTGATAACCTCGCGATGGATCCAACAAGGAGCGACACATGCCAAGGATGCTTCTGGTCACCGTACTGGCGCTGCTGTGCAGCGCCTGCAGCAGCGGCGGCGACAGCTACGACCCGCCCGGCCTGCGCGAGGTGACCGCCGCCAACCAATGCATGGAGCAGTGCCAGCGTCATTTCGACAGCTGCATGACCAGTTCCTCGAGCGTCGACAGCAGCGACCGTTGCGGCGCCGGCGTGGCGACGCAGCGCGATACCCGCTGCGACACCATCGACAACCCGGACCTCCGCAAGCGCTGCCAGGCCAGTGCCGACTACTGTCGCAACCGCTTGCCCGCGCTCACCTGCGGCGAAAACCGCAGCCGCTGCGTGAGCCGCTGCGGCGGTTGAGGCGCGGCTTACGCCGGCAGGATCTCGAGCACCGTTTCCGGTGGCCGGCACAGGCGTACGCCCTGGGGGGTACGCACGATCGGGCGATTGATCAGTTCCGGGTGCTGCAGCATCGCCTCGATCAATGCGGCGTCCTCCAGCAGCGGATTAGCCAGCCCGAGGTCGGCGTACGCCGCCTCCTTGTCGCGCAGCAGCCTGCGTGCCCCCGTCCCCATGGCGCCCACCAGCGCCTGCAGCGTGGCGCGGTCCGGCGGGTCCTTCAGGTACTCGATGACGGTGGGTTCGATGCCCCGCCCGCGCAGGATCTCCAGGGCCCCGCGCGAGTTGCTGCAACGCGGGTTGTGCCAGATCGTCACCGCCATCAATACCACTCCAGCAGCGACACGCCGAGGCCGATGTAGGTGGCCTTGTGGTTGTAGTCGATCATGCTTTCGCCGTAGCCATCGAACACCTGCACGTGGCCGCGCAGCAGGTTGCTGATCGGGAAGCCGTAATCGAGCTGCACCGCCCCGTGCGAACGGTCGCCGCCGCGCAGCGAATGGCGCGCCATCAACGAGACTTCGTGGCCGTTGCGGTTCCAGGTCAGGGTCGCGTCGCCACGGCCCATGTAATCCTCGATGTCCGGGTTGTTGTCGTCCTTGCGGTCTTCCGGCAGGCGATACCAGGGGCGCAGC
The DNA here is from genome assembly GCF_024810105.1 of Stenotrophomonas sp. BIGb0135. Classification (GTDB taxonomy): domain Bacteria; phylum Pseudomonadota; class Gammaproteobacteria; order Xanthomonadales; family Xanthomonadaceae; genus Stenotrophomonas; species Stenotrophomonas maltophilia_AB. The sequence goes on along the minus strand of NZ_JANUDX010000001.1, from coordinate 793,753 downwards.
ACCAGCGCCCAGTTCTCGCGGTCCAGGCCGATGGTGGCGATCACCCGGTTCCAGCTGCGCGACAGCGGATCGGCACGGCCATTGGACATGTGGTTGACGCCGATCCCGCTCATGCGCCCACGCCAGCCACCGATCGAGTAGCCGTTGCGGAACAGCATCATGATTTCAGGTTCGTAATTGGTTTCGCGGAACGGGCGCGAGTTCTCGGCGTTGTAGGCCTGCCAGCGCGAACTCTGGGTGTACCCGGCCCAGATGTCGCCGTTGTCGCCGAACAGGTTCTCCACCACCTTGGTCTTGAAGCTCAGCTGGAACTTCAGCTCGTTGCTGTCCAGCAGCTGCGGGGTGGTCACGGTGTTGGCCGGGTTCGGCGACTGCGGCGTCTGGTTCTTGTCGCTGGTCCAGAACGCCGGCAGCAGGTACACCGGCTTGTAGGCACGCAACTGGAACGCGCCCAGCTTGGAGTCCTGGGCCAGTTCCCAGCGGCTGTCCAGCAACGAACCCTTGCCGGCGTTGGCCAGCGCCTGGTCGTGACCGTCGCTCTTGAACAGCTCGCCCAGGCGCTGCTTGGCACGCTGGGTGGCCGGTGCATCGGCCTCGGCGCTGCGCGCGGCCTGGCGTTCTTCGCGACGGGCTTCCTGGGCAGCGGTGGCCGCCGCGTCGGCCGCCACGGTTACGCCGCGGGTATGGCCGAACAGCTTGTCGTAGCACGCCAGGCGCGCCGCGTCGGTATCCACCAGGGCGCAGGCTTCCGGCGAGGCCGGCGTGGGCGCGGCTTCCTGCGCGGCCAGCGGCAGGCTTGGGCTGGCCAGGGCCAGGGCGGTGAACAGGGCAGTGCGGGGGCGCAGGATCATCATGAAAGCGAGGCCAGGTGGCGAGAATGAATGGGGTCGACCGGGACAGTGTGGCCGCTGGCCCTGGATCCCGCCAGCGGACATGCGTCGCAGCCCTCCGCGCGTTTATGCCGGGCGGTGGTGTGCTCGGGGCGTGAAGCCTGCCGCAGCAGTCGGACTCAGAGCCACCAGGCGAAGGCGAACAGTCCCAGCATCGCCACCACCAGGGCCATTTTCAGCGCCACCCCCAGCAGGATGCCCAGCCAGGTGGCCAGGCCCACCTGGGTCGACCGGCCCAGCTCGCGGGTGTGCCAGTACTCGCCGGCCAGCGCACCCAGCAGCGGGCCGGCCAGCAGCCCGATCGGCATGAAGAACACCCCGATGATGCTGCCGATGAAGGTGCCCCAGAGCGCCTTGCTGCTGGCGCCCACCCGTTGCGCGCCGACCACGGTGGCCAGGATGTCCACCGCGAACGACAGCAGGGTGAGCAGGCCGAGCAGGGTGAGCGGCAACCAGCCCACGTGGACGAAGCCATCGGTCCAGGCTGCCAGCAGCAGCCCGGCAAACACCAGCGGGATGCCGGGCAGGGCGGGCAGCACCACGCCCGCGATGCCGATCAGGACCAGCATCAGGGCTAGCAGATAGAAGATGAATGAATAGTCCATGCTGTACCGTATGGTATAGGAAACAGGGTTGACATCCGAAAGGATTTGCCAGTTGATTTTTCGTTTTGCCCGGGTTAAGTTGCAGACGCTGAGCTTGGCAAGGTCACCGTGGATCGTGGCCTGATGATGGTAGATCTTCCGGATCCGCTGCATCGTTGCACCTCGCTTCCCCCTTGCTGTCAGCCGCCTGTACCGGCGTATCCAACAACAAGACAGTTAGGGAGTAGCTAAGATGGCTGAGAAGGGCACCGTCAAGTGGTTCAACGACGCGAAGGGTTTTGGGTTCATCAGCCGTGAAAGCGGCGAAGATGTGTTCGTGCACTTCCGTGCGATCGAATCCCAGGGCTTCAAGAGCCTGAAGGAAGGTCAAGCGGTGGAGTTCGAAGTGGTCACCGGCCAGAAGGGCCTGCAGGCCGACAAGGTGAAGCCGCTCTAAGCGCACACCGCATGCCAGCATGCACGCAACACGAAAAGGGCCCGCGCAAGCGGGCCCTTTTTTTATTCCGCGGCGGTGGGGCCAGGCGCGATCAGCGCAGGATCACCTTGCCGTTGACCACGCGCACGTAGGTGTTCTCGCGGATGCCGCCGAGGTCACGCTGGTTGACCACCACGGTGCGACCGTCGTCCATGCGCACGGTGATGTCGAAGGTATCGCTGGTCACATTCTTCTGGATCTGGTTGCCGGCCAGCGCACCACCCACCGCGCCTGCGGCGGCGGCGACGTTCTGGTTGCCCTTGCTGCCGCCGGTATGGTCGGAGATTTCATGGCCGGCCACGGCACCGACGATGCCGCCGAGGATCGCACCGGTGGCCGACGGCGCAGTGCGCCCGGAGGCGACCTGGTTGATGCGGGTCACCATGCCGCAGTCGGCGCAGCGGCCGTTGTTGTAGCCGTTGTTGTTGCCATAACCGTTGTTGTAACCACTGCTGCCGTAGCCGGGCGAGGTGGTCGCGCAGCCAGCCAGTGCGACGGTGGCGACGGCGGCGGCAGCGATGAGTTGGATCTTCATGGTGGTTCTCCTGGCCAGAGGGGTGGTCGAATGCGTCTGGGGCGCATGCCGCAGATCCTGTCCTGTGCTACGTGAACAGCGCGCCAATCTCCCGCCGCCAGCGTGGCTGGCAGATGAATCAGCGGAAATCCTGGTGGCAGGCCTGGCAGTCGGACTGGATCTTCTCGACCAGCTCGCCCATGGCGATGCAATCGGCCGGCGGCGCCGCCAGCGCCTGGTTGAGGGTGGCGCGCAGGCGGCTGGCGTGCTGCTGGAAGCCCTGGCTGTCCTTGAGGGTGGGGAACGCCAGGTCGACGTCGTTGGACAGCGACCGCAGCGTCTGCAGGCGCGGCACGCTGTCGGCCAGGCTGCAGCGGTTTTGTGCCTGGGCATCGTGCAGCAGTTGCACCTGCCGGTTCATCACGTGCATGAGCGCATCGGGGAACGGGTCCTGGCGGGCCTGGATCGCACGCGCGACCATGATCGTGGCGACCAGGCCGACCAGCAGCCCGAGCACGCCCACCAGCAGGTAGCGATAGGCGGCGGAGTGACGGCGGGGCGGGGCGGGCTGGTTCATGCGGTGGCGTCCTTGAGGGTGGCTGCCGCCGATCTTACGGTGCGTCCTGTGGGTGCGGCGTACGGGTCGGCCGGGGGGAGGGTAAAATTCGCGGATGAACGACGTATTGCGCGAACGATTTGCCGGCATCGACCGGCTGTATGGGGCAGGCACCGTGGACCAGCTGTCGACCCGCCGGGTGGCGGTGGTCGGCATGGGCGGGGTCGGCTCGTGGGTGGTCGAAGCGCTGGCGCGCACGGCGGTGGGGCATATGACCCTGATCGATGCGGACGACATCTGCGTGTCCAACACCAACCGCCAGCTGCCGGCGCTGGCCGGCCAATACGGGCGCAACAAGGCCGAGGCGATGGCCGAGCGCTGCCATGCGATCAATCCGGACATCCAGGTGGATGCGATCGCCTCGTTCCTGACCGTGTCGAACATGGTGGAACTTCTGGACCGCGATTTCGACCTGGTGATCGATGCCTGCGACAGTTTCCGGGTCAAGGTGGAAACCATCGCCTGGTGCCGCCGACGCAAGCTGCCGATCCTCACCGTGGGCGCGGCCGGCGGGCGTACCGATCCCACGCTGGTGCGCATCCGCGATGTGTCGCGCACCGAGCACGACGCGATGATGGCGTTGATCCGCAAGAAGCTGCGCAGCGATTTCAACTTCCCCAAGAACGCCTCGCGCTACTTCGGCGTGCCGGCGGTGTATTCGCTGGAGAACGTGAAGTACCCGCAGGCCGATGGCAGCGTGTGCGGCATCCGCCCGAACCTCGGGGCGGACGCGGCGTTGAAGCTGGACTGCGGCGCCGGCCTCGGCGCGGCCACCCACATCACCGGGGCGTTCGCGTTCGCCGCGGTGGGCAAGGCGCTGGAGATGCTGTTGAAGAAGCCGGCGGCGGCCGCCAAGGCCGATTGAAACCCGCGTGCCGCGCGCTTGGTAGAGCCGACCGTTGGTCGGCTGCTTTCGCGTGAACCGCCGCCCGTTGGTCGGCCGCCGTTGCGTGAACCGCCGCCCATTGGTCGGCCGCCGTTGCGTGAACCACCGGTCGGCTGCCGTTGCGCCGACAGCCGACCAACGGTCGGCGCTACGCTGCCAGGCCAAAGAGTGCGCGCGCATTGGCCGTCGTCTGCGCGGCAATCTCCTCGGCCGGCTGCCCGCGCAGCCGCGCCACCGTTTCCAGGATCACCGGCAGCCGCGAAGGCTCGTTGCGTTCGCCGCGGATGCCGGCATCGGGCTGGTCCGGGGCATCGGTTTCCAGCAGCAATTGCTCCAGCGGCATCCGTGCCACCAGCCGTTGCAGCCGCTGCGCACGGTCGTAGGTCAACGGACCGCCAAGACCCAGCAGAAAACCCAGTTTGTGCAGTTGCGCGGCCTGCTCCGGACTGCCCGGGAAGCTGTGGACGACGCCACGCAGCCCGCCCACCTGCCTGATTGCCGCGATCACCGCATCGACCGCGCGCCGTGCATGCACGATGACCGGCAGGTCGAACTCGCGGGCCAGGCGCAGTTGCCCCACGAAATACTGCTGTTGCAGCTCCGCGTCCAGCCCCTCGACGAAGAAATCCAGCCCGCATTCGCCGACCGCGCACGGGCGCTCGCGCTCGATCCAGGCGCGCAGTTCGTCAAGATGCCCGGCACGGTGCTCGGCCAGGAACATCGGGTGCAGCCCGTAGGCCGGATGCAGTCCCTCGGCCGACTGGCAGGTCTGGCGCAGCTTGGGCCAACTGGCGGCGGTCACCGCCGGCACGATCTGCGTGCCCACCCCGGCCGCACGTGCCCGCGCGATCACCTCGGCGCGATCGGCATCAAACTCGCCGGCGTCGAGGTGGCAATGGCTGTCGACCAGGATCACGCGCGGCGTTTGCGCGGCAGGGCGGGCGGCACCGCTGCGCTGCGATTCTTCCAGTTGGCCAGCAGCAGCGTGCCCAGGCCCAGCAGGATCTCGTCCACGAACGGCACCGGATCGGGAATGAACAGGGTCAGCGCGAACAGGCCGGCGGTCAGCTTGAACAGCGTGGGGTAGCGCAACCGGCGCGCCCATTCCAGCATCGGCAGCAGCAGGGGATTGGCCATGACGCACTCCTCGGACAGATGCTGTAAACGCTATCACGAGCCCCATCGACACAGAACCTGAATGGGTAAGGGGGGCGTGCACGCACTGTGGAGATTCCGTTCAGGCACCGCATGCTGGAATCCGCTCAAGAACGTTGCGGATCGCCCGCAGGGAGCCGGATATGAAAAGTACTACCACCACTGCTTTGGTCGCTGCTGGCGCGCTGCTCGTCGGCGGCATCGCCACCGCTGCCTTCATGAAGAGTGGCTCGTCCGCCCCCGATCCGGTGACGGCGACGCAGACCCGGCCCACCCTGGACACCACCCCGCTGGCCGACGACGGCGCCCGCACCGATGCCGTCGCGGTCGACGACAAGGCCGGCAAGCTGGAGTACGCCGACATCGTCAAGGTCGATCCGCTGACCAGGAAGGAAAAGGCCTACGCCACGGTGATCGGTACGGAGCCGGTGCGCGAAACCTCGACCACCCAGACCCCGCATGAAGTCTGCGAGGACGTGGTCGTGCAGGAACGCCTGCCCGAGCGCGATGGCAACGTCGGCGGCACCGTGGCCGGTGCGGTCATCGGCGGCCTGCTCGGCAACCAGGTCGGCGGCGGCAACGGCCGCAAGGCCGCGACTGCCGCTGGCGCGGTGGCCGGTGGCCTGATCGGCAACACGGTCGACAAGCGTCACGTCGGTGGCCGCGTGGTCAACCGGACCGAGCGCCAGTGCCATACCGAAACGGCGACCTCCGAGTCGACCAAGGTCACCGGCTACAACGTGACCTACCGCAATGAAGACGGCACCACGGGCACGATGCGCATGGCCAGCAAGCCGGGCAACCGCATCCCGATGGGCACCAGCAACGCGGTCACCGGCTACAACGTGACCTACCGCTACGACGGCGCCGAGAAGACCGTGAAGATGGACAACAAGCCGAGCAGCGATCGCCTGCCGGTGATCGATGGCCAGCTGGTCACCCAGACTGCGGCGCTGGATTCGAACAAGCAGTGATGTTTCGCGCCGCGTGATGGGGCGAGCAACAGGCCGGCCTAGTCCGGCCTGTTGCGTTTTGCTGTGACAGCCGGCGCGACCAGCGGGCCCGATCAATGACATCCATTGGCCTGCGCGCGCAGCGTCTGCGAAGATCGATGCCGGCATGGCACAGGGCATGGGCATGAGCATCTTCGATCTGCAACTGGAAACCGACCGATTGATCCTGCGCCCGCCGCGGGCAGAGGATTTCGACGCGTTCCTGCGCTTCTGCACCGACCCGGAGGTCATGCAGCACCTCGGTGGCGTGCAGGCGCCATCCCAAGCGTGGCGCAGTTTCTGCTGCCTGGCCGGCAGTTGGCACCTGTACGGTTTTTCGATGTTTTCGGTGATCGAAAAGAGCAGCGGTGACTGGGTCGGTCGGATGGGGCCGTGGCAGCCGCTGGACTGGCCGGGCACCGAAGTCGGCTGGAGCATCCGCCGTGAAAGCTGGGGCAAGGGCTACGCGCCCGAAGCCGCCGTGGCCAGCATCGAGTGGGCGTTCGACACGCTGGGCTGGGACGAGGTGATCCACACCATCGATGCGGCCAACGAGAACTCCAAGGTCGTCGCGCGCAAGCTCGGCAGCACGCTGCTGCGGATGGGTGAACTGCCGCCCCCGCACGGTGGCAAACCGATCGAAATCTGGGGTCAGTCGCGCGACCAATGGCGGGCGCGACGCGGCCCCTGATGGCCATGCTGCACCCGCGCTTGGCAAGCGGCGCGGGTTGCGGCCAGACTCCCGGCGTGGTCGATTTGGCCGCGCGTCACGGAGGCTGATGGATGTTTGCCGTGGTTCCCGATCCGATTCCCGCCCGCATGAAGGCCCTCAACCGGGCCGAGATCTGCGACGCCAACTTCATCGATTTCGTGCAGCAGTGGCAGGGCGATCCGACGCCGCGGCCAGCGCCGGACGCGCCGATCCTGCCGGGCAGCACGCTGGATGCGCAGGGCTTCGATGCGCTGTTCGAGTCGCAGCTGATCAGCCGCCACCTGGACCTGATGGCGCGCGTGCTGCGCGTGCAGAACAAGGTCTTCTACACCATCGGCTCGTCCGGCCACGAGGGCAATGCGCTGGTGGCGCGGCTGGCGCGGCACACCGATCCGGCGTTCCTGCACTACCGCTCGGGCGCGTTCATGGCCGAGCGCTTCCGCCAGTTGCCGGGCATGGACCCGGTGCTGGATGCGGCCCTGTCCTTCGCCGCCAGTTGCGATGATCCGGCCAGCGGCGGGCGGCACAAAGTGTGGGGCAGCAAGCCGTTGTGGGTGCTGCCGCAGACCTCCACCATCGCCTCGCACCTGCCCAAGGCGCTGGGCACGGCCATGGCGATCGAAAGCGCGCGGCGGATCGGGCACGCGCTGCCGATTCCCGAAGACAGCGTGGTGATCTGCTCCTTCGGCGATGCCTCCTCCAACCATGCCACCGCGCAGACCGCGTTCAACACCGCCGCCTGGGCGGCTTACCAGCGACTGCCGGCACCGGTGCTGTTCGTCTGCGAAGACAACGGCATCGGTATTTCGGTGAAGACCCCGGACGGCTGGATCGCGCAGAACTTCAGCCACCGTCCGGGGCTGGACTACTTCTTTGCCGATGGCCTGGACCTGGCCAGCGGCCATGCCCAGGTGCAGCGCGCGCTGGAGCACTGCCGGCGCACGCGGCGGCCGACCTTCCTGCATCTGCGCACCACTCGGTTGATGGGCCATGCCGGTACCGATTTCGAGATCGAGTGGCGGCCGCTGCCGGAGCTGTGCGCGGCCGAAGCGGCCGATCCCCTGCTGCGCTCGGCGCAGATCGCCCTCGAATCGGGCTGGATGGACGGCGCGCAGGTGCTGCAGCGCTACGAAGCGATGCGTACGCGCTGTTTTGCCGCGGCCGAAGAAGCCGACCGCCGGCCCAAGCTGGATGGCCTGGCGCAGATCCTGGCGCCGCTGGCGCCGTACTCGCCGGCGGCCGTGCAGGTCGAGGCAGGCCGCGTGGCCGCCGCCGAAGCGCGCCTGGCCGCGTTCGGCAGCGAGGCGCAGTTGCCCGAGCGGCAGCCGCCGCGGCACCTGGCGATCCAGATCAACCAGGGCCTGCACGAACTCATGGCGAAGTACCCGTCCACGCTGTTGTTCGGCGAAGACGTGGCGCAGAAGGGCGGGGTGTATACCGTCAGCAAGGGCCTGCTCAAGGCGTTCGGTCCGCGCCGGGTGTTCAACACGCTGCTGGATGAAACCATGATCCTGGGCATGGCCCAGGGCCTGGCCAACCTGGGCATGCTGCCGATCCCGGAGATCCAGTACCTGGCCTACCTGCACAACGCGGCCGACCAGTTGCGCGGTGAGGCGTGTTCGCTGCAGTTCTTCTCCAACGACCAGTACCGCAACCCGATGTTGGTGCGTATTGCCGGGCTGGGCTACCAGAAGGGGTTTGGCGGCCACTTCCACAACGACAACTCGATCGCCGCGCTGCGCGACATCCCGGGGCTGGTGGTGGGCTGCCCGTCGCGTGGCGACGACGCGGCGATGATGTTGCGCACCCTGGCCGCGCTGGCCCAGGTCGACGGCCGGGTGTCGGTGTTCCTGGAGCCCATCGCGCTGTACATGACCAAGGACCTGTACGCGCCCGGCGACGGCCAGTGGCTGTTCGCCTACCCGCCGCCGGAGCAGACGATGCTGCCCGGCGAGGGCCGGGTGTACGACCCCGAGGCCAGCGACCTGGTGATCTTCACCTATGGCAATGGCGTGCCGATGAGCCTGCGCGCGGCGCGCACCCTCCAGGCCGAGCTGGGCTGGCAGGTGCGGGTGGTGGACCTGCGCTGGCTGGTGCCGCTCAATGCCGGTTTCATCGCCCAACAGGCGGCCGATGCCCAGCGGGTACTGGTGGTCGATGAAGGCCGGCACAGCGCGGGGGTGGGGGAGGGCGTCATCACCGCGCTGGTCGAGGCGGGGCTGGGCCACCTGCCGCTGCAGCGCGTTTGCGGCGCCGACACCTATACGCCACTGGCAGGGGCAGCAATGTGCGTGCTTCCAAGCGACAATGCACTGGTAAGCGCCGCCCGGGTACTGGCGCAGGACCTCTGACGCATGTGTGGATTGGCAGGAATGCTGCTGCCGGCTCCGGTAATGGAGCAGGCCGTACTGGAACAGCTGGCGCGACGTATGGGCGACGCGTTGATCCATCGTGGCCCGGATGACAGCGGGGTGTGGGCCGATGCCAGCGGCGGCGTCGCGCTGGCGCACCGACGGCTGAGCATCCTGGACCTGTCCCCGCTGGGCCACCAGCCGATGGCGTCCAACGACGGGCGCTACGTGCTCGCCTACAACGGCGAGGTCTACAATTTCGCCGCCCTGCGCGCCGACCTGGAGGCCCTGGGGCATACCTTCCGCGGCCATTCCGACACCGAGGTGCTGCTGGCCGCGTTCGTGGCCTGGGGCCTGGATGCCACCCTGCAGCGCGCCAATGGCATGTTCGCCATCGCGCTGTGGGACCGCGCCGAGCAATGCCTGTGGCTGGCCCGCGACCGGGTCGGCAAGAAGCCGCTGTACTACGGCTGGGCCGGCGAGGCACTGGTGTTCGGCTCGGAGCTGAAGGCGCTGTGGCAACACCCGCACTTCGACAACGACATCGACCGCGATGCGCTGACCCTGCTGCTGAAGCTGGATTACATCCCCGCGCCGCACTGCATCCACGCGCGCTGCTTCAAGCTGATGCCCGGCCGGGTGCTGCGGCTGGATGCGGCCACGGTGGCCGCCGGTGCCGACGCTCACCGGCCGGACCAGCAGCAGGTACCGTTCTGGAACGCGCGCGAGCGCATGCAGCAGGCCCTGGCGCAGCCATTCGTCGGCAGCGATGCCGAGGCCGAGTCGCAGCTGGATGGTGTGCTGCGTGATGCAGTGGCGTTGCGCATGGTGGCCGACGTGCCGGTCGGGGTGTTCCTGTCCGGCGGGACCGATTCATCGGTGGTGGCCGCGTTGATGCAGGCGCAGTCGAGCACGCCGATCCACAGTTTCAGCATCGGCTTCGAGGGTTCCCACCACGACGAGGCGCCGCTGGCCAAGGCGTTGGCGCAGCACCTGGGCACCGACCACACCGAGCTGTACGTCAGCGGGGCCGACGCGCTGGCGGTGGTGCCGCAGTTGCCGGCGATGTTCGATGAGCCCTTCGCCGACGCCTCGCAGGTGCCCACCGCGCTGGTGGCGAAGCTGGCGCGCGGCTCGGTGACCGTGGCGCTGTCGGGCGACGGCGGCGATGAGCTGTTCTTCGGTTATGGCCGCTACCAGCGCGCACTGCGCAACTGGGCGATGCTGGGCAGGGTGCCGGCGCCCCTGCGGCGCTGGATGGCCGCCCATTCCACCACCCAGGGCGAGGCCTCGCGTACCGGCGGGTTGGCCGCGTTGCTGGCCGAAACCGGGGCGCGGGGAATCGGCGATGTGTACCGCAACCGGATCTCGCGCTGGCGCGATCCGGTGGCGGCGGTGAAGGGAGCTGCCGGGGCGGGCAGCTTCTATGACCTCGCCGACCCGCTGCATGGCGCCGGCTCGCCGGCCGATGCGATGATGCTGGCCGACTTCAACACCTATCTGCCTGATGACCTGCTGTGCAAGGTGGACCGCACCAGCATGGCGGTCAGCCTGGAGGCACGCGCACCGCTGCTGGACTGGCGGGTGGCCGAGTTCGCCTGGTCGCTGCCGCTGTCGATGAAGCACCGCGATGGCGTGAGCAAGTACCTGCTCAAGCGGGTGCTTGGCTGCTATGTGCCGCAGGACATGGTGCACCGCCCCAAGCGCGGCTTCGGCGCGCCGGTCAGCGAGTGGCTCAAGGGCGACCTGCGCGGTTGGGCCGATGAACTGCTCGACCCGGCCCGGCTGGCGGCCGAAGGAGTCTTCAACGTCGAGGCGGTGGTGCCGCTGTGGCAGCAGTTCCAGCAGGGCGAGCGCAAATGGCACACGCACCTGTGGAACGTGCTGATGTTCCAGGCCTGGCAGGCGCATTGGCGCCACGTCCGCGCCGGCGTCGAACGCGGCTGACATTGCGCGCAGCCACCCATGGGGTGGCTCTACGAGGGAAGGCCGGCGGTCTTGCCCCCGCGTAGAGCCACGCCATACGTGGCTGGGACCGCCGACCACGCCTGACCAACAGGCAGCCCACAGGTTGGCGCCACGCGGGGGAAAGCCCCGCAGTCGTGAACCCCGCGTAGAGCCACGCCATGCGTGGCTGGGACCGCCGACCACGCCTGACCAACAGGCAGCTCCCCACGAGCCGGCACCACCCGGCCCCCCAATCAGCCACAGTCCCTACAGCCACGCCATGCGTGGCGGCCTCACCTTCACCGTTGCCGAAGGTTGCGCCGCCTAGGCTGGACCTTTCCCCCAACGGAGACATCCCCCATGGCCGAAGTGAAGATCGCGGTACTGGTCGGCAGCCTGCGCAAGGGCTCGCACAACAAGACGCTCGCCCACGCGCTGGAAAAGCTCGCGGCCGGCAAGGCGCGTTTCGAGCACGTCGACATCGGCGACCTGCCGCTCTACAACCAGGATCTCGACACGGATTACCCCGCCGAGGCGATACGCCTGAAAAAGCAGATCCGTGAGGCCGACGCGGTCTTGTTCGTCACCCCCGAGTACAACCGTTCGATCCCCGGGGTGCTCAAGAACGCCATCGACTTCGGTTCACGCCCCTACGGCGACAGCGCCTTCGCCGGCAAGCCGGCGGCCGTGGTCGGTGCCTCGATCGGGGTGATCGGCACCGCGCTGGCCCAGCAGCACCTGCGCAACGTGCTGGCCTACCTGGACATGCCCGTGCTGGGCCAGCCGGAGGTGTTCCTGCAGGTCAAGGACGGACTGATCGACGAGGCGGGCAACATCAGCAACGCGGGCACGCAGACGTTCCTGCAGGGGTTCATCGACACCTTCCTGGCCTGGATCGCCACCCACGGCGGTCAGCATTGAGCCGGGTGCTTCTGCGATAATGGCAGGACGACGGGCGCCGCAACGGCGTCTGTCGCACTAAATGCGACGCTTGCGGCCGATGCTGCCGGCACTACCGGTATGCCCAGCTCATCCACCGCTTATCCACAGGGTTGTGCATGGCTGGGGCGGTCGCTACGTGCCTACCATGCCCCATGCTCCGCACTGCAGGAAGTACACCCCCACATGTCTGCCCGTTCTGGCTTCCGTTCCGACCGCAAAGACCGCGGTGACCGCTTCGACCGCGACGAATCGCGGATCGACCAGTTGCGCGTGCCGCCGCATTCGATCGAGGCCGAACAGGCGGTGCTGGGCGGGTTGATGCTGGCACCGGAGAGCTACGACCGGGTCAACGACCAGCTGACCGAGACCGACTTCTACCGCCGCGATCACCAGATGATCTACCGCGCGATCCGCGAGTTGTCCGAGCGCGATCGTCCGTTCGATGCGGTGACCCTGGGAGAGTGGTTCGAATCGCAGGGCCGGATGGAGCTGGTGGGTGATGGCGCCTACCTGATCGAACTGGCCAGCACCACGCCGTCGGCGGCCAACATTGCCGCCTACGCCGAGATCGTGCGCGACAAGGCGGTGCTGCGCCAGCTGATCCAGGTCGGCACCGATATCGTCAACGACGGCTTCCAGCCCGAAGGCCGCGAAAGCAGCGAGCTGCTCTCGGCGGCGGAAAAGTCGGTGTTCGCGATCGCCGAGCAGGGCGCACGTGGCCGCACCGATTTCGTGGCGATGCCCGGCGCGCTGAAGGACGCCTTCGAAGAGCTGCGCAACCGCTTCGAGAACGGTGGCAACATCACCGGCCTGCCGACCGGCTATGCCGACTTCGATGCGATGACCTCCGGCCTGCAGCCGACCGACCTGATCATCCTGGCCGCGCGTCCGGCCATGGGCAAGACCACCTTCGCCCTGAACATCGCCGAATACGCCGCGATCAAGTCCAAGAAGGGCGTGGCGGTGTTCTCGATGGAAATGTCCGCCTCGCAGCTGGCGATGCGCTTGATTTCCTCCAACGGCCGGATCAACGCCCAGCGCCTGCGTACCGGCCAGCTGGAAGACGAGGACTGGAGCCGGGTCACCGGCGCGATCCGGATGCTGAAGGAAACCAAGATCTTCATCGACGACACGCCAGGCGTGTCGCCGGAAATCCTGCGCTCCAAGTGCCGCCGCCTCAAGCGCGAGCACGACCTGGGCCTGATCGTGATCGACTACCTGCAGCTGATGAGCGTGCCGGGCAACAGCGAAAACCGCGCGACGGAAATCTCGGAGATCTCGCGTTCGTTGAAGGGCCTGGCCAAGGAGCTCAACGTGCCGGTGATTGCGCTGTCCCAGCTCAACCGCTCGCTGGAAACGCGTACCGACAAGCGCCCGGTGATGGCCGACCTTCGTGAATCCGGCGCTATCGAGCAGGACGCGGACATGATCGTGTTCATCTACCGCGACGACTACTACAACAAGGAAAACTCGCCGGACAAGGGCCTGGCCGAGATCATCATCGGCAAGCACCGAGGCGGTCCGACCGGCTCGTGCAAACTCAAGTTCTTCGGCGAATACACCCGCTTCGACAACCTGTCGCACGATTCGGTGGGGTCGTTCGAATAACGCCGCAGGCCCTGCGGTGGTGTTGGCCGTGGGCTGCACTCTGGTGAATCGGGTGAAGGCGAATCCGGCGAATCCAACCCGGGAGGTGACGACCGTTGGGCGGTACGCCGCGGCACCGGTCCCGGAGCAGGGTAGAGCCGAGCCATGCTCGGCTGCTCTTCCCGCAGCGCGCCGGGCGCGTCAGCCGAGCATGGCTCGGCTCTACCTCCCGCCTTTGGTCAGCCGAGCGTGGCTCGGCTCTACCTCCCGCCTATGGTCAGCCGAGCATGGCTCGGCTCTACCTTCCTGCCTATGGTCAGCCGAGCATGGCTCGGCTCTACCCCCCGCCTTTGGCCAGCCGAGCGTGGCTCGGCTCTACCTTCCTGCCTATGGTCAGCCGAGCATGGCTCGGCTCTACCCCCTTGTACCTTGGCGGTGGTGTTGGAGGTGGGCTGCACTTCGGTGAATCGGGTGAATCCAACCCGGGAGGTGACGACCGTTGGGCGGTACGCCGCAGCACCGGTCCCGGAGCAGGGTAGAGCCGAGCCATGCTCGGCTGCTCTTCCGGCAGCGCTCCGGGTGCGTCAGCCGAGCATGGCTCGGCTCTACCTCCCGCCTTTGGTCAGCCGAGCATGGCTCGGCTCTACCTCCGCGTGTAGGCAGCCGAGCATGGCTCGGCTCTGCCCCCTTCCGCTGTGTCGTGCTGTTATTCATCCGCGTATTCCCACGTTCGTCGGCGCTGGTCGATGTTCGTCGCATGCGGCTTGCCGGCCGATCGGCGCGGTCGCAGTGTAGAGCCGTGGGCAATGACGCCCCGTGCGGTGGAGACCGATGATGACGACCCTGTTCGCGCTGGGCGTGTGGTGCCTGCTGTTCGTGCTGTGCTGGCCGCTGGCGATCCTGGCGTTGGTGGCCTGGCCGTTCGTGTGGCTGCTGAGCCTGCCGTTCCGCCTGGTCGGGATCACCTTCTCGGCGTTGTTCGCGTTCCTGCGCGCGCTGTTCATGCTGCCGGCGCGGATGCTGGGCGGCGGCCCGGTGGCCGCATGAGCCGGCTGTGCGCTGGACTGGTCGCGCTGTGGTTGGCGGCGCCTGCGTTCGCCGCCGAACCGCCCAAGGCGTGGGTGGAACGGCAGCAACCTGGTCAGGTGGGTGCCGAGCCTGCGGCTGGCAAGAACGCGCCGAAGCAACACTGCCGGGTGGTGAAGGAATGGAAAGTGGGCGAGGTGGTCGCGCAGCATCGGGTCTGTGAGGACGCACCGAAGGTGCCGGCTGCGGCCGCGCCGGAGACGATCCGGACACGTACGTGATGTCGATGGGCACGGCCGGTGGCCGGCTCGTGGACATTGCGTGGAGCCGGCCAGCGACGCGCTCTACCGGTTTTGTCGGTGCTGCGCCTAGACTGCTGTCTGCTTTCAGACAGGGAGGTGGTCATGACGCTGACTCAACACGAATTCACCGCGCTCTGCGCATCGCATGGGTTCGGCGCGCATGTCGGCGTGCCGCGGCCGTGGCTGCGGCCGCGCGTACGGTTCAGTCGCCGCGCGCAGACGGATGCACCGATCGGCGCATCGCGGATCGGCGGCGGGCCGGATGTCCCCGCCGGCTTTGAATGGCCTAACCACAAGGGCAGGGCGCTGGATTTCCTGCTGCAGATCAACCTGGCCGACGTGCAGGGTCTGCAGTGCGGGCTGGATCTGCCCGCACAGGGCGTGCTGTCGTTCTTCTACGACACCGAGACGCAACCGTGGGGCTATGACCCGGCCGATCGCAGTGGGCATGTCATCGGCCTGTTCGACGCGGACGGGTTGCGGCGCCTGCCTCCGCCGGATGCGGAGGCCGCGTTGGTACCGTCCGCGTTGGCGTTCCATCAGGCCTGGAGCCTGCCGCATTCGTTTACGTCCGAGGGCGAAGAGGTGGCGCAGGCGCTGCGTGACGCCGGGCTGGGCTGGGACGACGCGGCCGAGGAGGGCTACTACGCACTGGTGGAGGATATCGCCGACCTGGGCTCCCCGACGCCGCGCGAGCGGCACGGCCTGGGCGGGTGGTCGCATAACGTGCAGGGCGACATGGCACTGGAAGCGCAGCTGGTCAGCCATGGCCTGTATTGCGGCGACCCGAGCGGATATGGCGATCCCCGCGCCGCTGCGCTGGCGGCTGGTGTGGCCGACTGGGCGATGCTGCTGCAGCTGGATTCGGACGACGAGGCGATGTGGGGCGATTCGGGAATGCTGTACGCCTGGGTCCGCCGGCAGGACCTGGCCGCGCGGGATCTGTCGCAGACCTGGCTGGGCTTGCAGTGCTGCTGACTGAATCGCGCCGGTAGTGCCGGCCAGCGGCCGGCGCTACCAGAGAGGGTCGACGCGCCCGCCAGCAGCCCGGACCACCGGAGCCATGTTCGAGGCGCCGCCGGCAGTGGTTGCCACCGGGCAAGCACGCACAAAAAACCCCGCCTTGGCGGGGTTTTTCGTTACACGATCCGCAGGGCGATCAGTTCGCCTTGTGGATGGCGCGCTTGCTCACGGCCATGGCGGCGTCGTGCACGGCTTCGGACAGCGACGGGTGGGCGTGGCAGATGCGCGCCAGGTCGTCGGCCGAGCCGCTGAACTCCATGGTCAGCACACCTTCGTGGACCAGTTCGGAGACGTTGGCGCCGACCAGGTGCATGCCCAGGATGCGATCGGTTTCGGCATGCGCCAGCACCTTCACGAAACCGGCCGGCTCGATCATCGCCACGGCACGGCCGTTGGCGGCGAACGGGAAGCTGCCGGCCTTGTACGGGATGCCTTCGGCCTTCAACTGCTGCTCGGTCTTGCCGACCCAGGCCAGCTCCGGCTCGGTGTAGATGACCCACGGGATGGTGTCGAAGTTGACGTGGCCCGGCAGGCCCGCGATCAGTTCGGCCACCGCGATGCCTTCCTCGAAGCCCTTGTGCGCCAGCATCGGCCCGCGCACGCAGTCACCGACCGCCCAGACGCCATCCACGCCGGTGTGGCAGTGGTCGTCCACTTCGATCTGGCCGCGCTCGTTGATCTTGACGCCGGTGCCTTCGGCCAGCAGGCCCTTGGTCGCGGCGCGACGGCCGACGGCCACCAGCAGCTTGTCCACGATCAGGCTCTTCTCGCCTTCGGCGTCGGTGTAGGTCAGGGCGACTTCCTTCTTCTTGCCCTTGGCGGTCACTTCGGCCTTGGAGACCTTGGCCCCCAGGCGGATGTCCAGGCCCTGCTTCTTGAATTCCTTGGCGGCCGCCTTGGCCACCTCGGTATCGGCGGCGGCCAGGAAGTCCGGCAGGGCTTCCAGGATGGTCACTTCCGAACCCAGGCGCTTCCAGACGCTGCCCAGTTCCAGGCCGATCACGCCGGCGCCGATCACGGCCAGGCGGGCGGGGACCTCGGTGAAGTCCAGGCCGCCGACGTTGTCGACGATGGTCTCGCCGTCGAACTTGGCGAACGGCAGTTCGATCGAATCCGAACCGGCGGCGATGATCACGTTGGTGCCCTTGAGCTCGACGATGGCGCCATCGTGCTGGGTGACCTTGACCACGTTGCCCGGCTGCAGCTCACCGAAGCCGTAATAGGCGGTGACCTTGTTGGCCTTGAACAGCATGCCGATGCCGCCGGTGAACTGCTTGACGATCTTGTCCTTGCGGCCAACCATCGCTTCGACGTCGATCTTGGCGTCCTTGAAGCTGATGCCGTGGTCGCCAAAGATGTGGCCCATGTTCCAGAACTGGCGCGAGGAATCCAGCAGCGCCTTGGACGGAATGCAGCCCACGCGCAGGCAGGTGCCACCGAGGGCCGGCTTGCCGTCCTTGCCCAGGGCAGCGTCGATGCAGGCGGTCTTCAGACCCAGCTGCGCGGCGCGGATGGCGGCATGGTAGCCGGCCGGGCCGGCACCGATGACGACGACGTCGAATTGTTCAGCCATTGAGATATTCCTTGTTGCAGTCCCGAGCTTCGGTCGAAGCCGGTGGCGCGCAGGCGCCGGGGAGAGAGCAGGGTGCACCGTGCCGTAAAACCAATACCCCTCCGCGCAGGCGCGGAGGGGTAGGCGGTCTTACAGGCCGAACAGCATGCGGCCCGGGTTTTCCAGCTGGTTCTTGATGTCCACCAGGAACTGCACCGAGTCCTTGCCATCGATGATGCGGTGGTCGTAGGACAGCGCCAGGTACATCATCGGCGCGATCACGACCTGGCCGTTCTGGGCGATCGGACGCTCCTTGATGGCGTGCATGCCCAGGATGGCGCTCTGCGGCGGGTTGATGATCGGGGTCGACAGCAGCGAGCCGAAGGTGCCGCCGTTGGTCACGGTGAAGGTGCCGCCCTGCAGTTCTTCCAGGCTCAGCTTGCCGTCACGGGCCTTCTTGGCGTAGTCGGCGATGGTCTTCTCGATGTCGGCAAACGACATGCGCTCGACGTTGCGCAGCACCGGGGTCACCAGACCCTTGTCGGTCGACACGGCGATGGAGATGTCCGAGTAGCCGTGATAGATGACGTCGTCGCCGTCGATCGAGGCGTTGACCAGCGGGAAGCGCTGCAGTGCGTTGGCGGCGGCCTTCACGAAGAAGCTCATGAAGCCGAGCTTGATGCCATGGGCCTTGACGAACTCGTCCTGCAGGTCCTTGCGCGCGGCCGAGACCTTGGACAGGTCGACCTCGTTGAAGGTGGTCAGCATGGCCGTGCTGTTCTTGGACTGCATCAGGCGCTCGGCGATGCGCTTGCGGATGCGGGTCATCGGCACGCGTTCTTCCGGACGTGCGCCACCGGCCTTGCCGGCGCCGCCGTTGCGGGCGAAGTTGACGATGTCTTCCTTGGTCACCGCGCCGCGACGGCCGGTGCCGTCCACGTCGGCCGGGTTCACGCCTTCGGTGATCGCGGTGAAGCGGGCACCCGGGGGCAGGGCATCGGCGGAGGACTTGGCGGCCGGGGCCGGCGCGGCGGCAGCGGCCGGCGCAGCGGCAGCAGGTGCTGCGGCTGCCGGGGCGGCCTCGGCCTTCTTCTCTTCCGCAGCCGGGGCAGCCGCCGCGGCGCCTTCTTCGATGACGGCCACGACCTGGCTGGAGGTCACGGTGGCGCCCACCTCGAACTTGATCTCCTTCAGCACGCCATCGACCGGCGACGGCACTTCCAGGACGACCTTGTCGGTTTCCAGATCAAGCAGGTTTTCATCGCGCTTGACGGCATCGCCGACCTTCTTGTGCCAGGTGGCGATGGTGCCGTCGGCGACGGATTCGGGCAGTACCGGGGCTTTGACTTCGGTGGCCATGCGGGAGCTTCCTGGTTTGTCTTTTCTAGAATGAGGGAGGGGGTTATTCAGCGACCGAGTCGTTGAACGGGTTGACCAGGGCATCGGCGATCAGCTTCTGCTGTTCGATGATGTGGTCCGCCATGTGTCCAGCGGCCGGCGACGCCGAACGGGCGCGACCTGCGTAATGGATGCTCTGGCCATCGGCCAGGCAGGCCTGCAGGTGATGGCGGATCTGGTACCAGGCACCCTGGTTCTGCGGCTCTTCCTGACACCACACCACATCGGCCGCCTTGCCGTACTTCTTCAGTTCTGCGGCCAGGGCCACGCGCGGGAACGGGTACAGCTGTTCGACGCGGATGATGGCCACATCGTCCTGGCCACGCTTGGTCTGGTCTTCCAGCAGGTCGTAGTAGACCTTGCCCGAGCACAGCACCACGCGCTTGACCTTCTTGGCCTCTGCGTTGGCATCGCCGATCAGGTGCTGGAACTCGCCATTGGCCAGTTCTTCCAGGCTGGACACGGCCAGCTTGTGGCGCAGCAGCGACTTGGGCGACATCACGATCAGCGGCTTGCGGGTGGTCATGCGCATCTGGCGACGCAGCATGTGGTACGCCTGCGCCGGGGTCGACGGCACGCACACCAGCATGTTCTCCAGCGCGCACAGCTGCAGGAAACGCTCCAGGCGTGCGGAGCTGTGCTCCGGGCCCTGGCCTTCGTAACCGTGCGGCAGCAGCAGGGTCAGGCCGGTGATGCGGCCCCACTTGGCTTCGCCGGCAGCGATGAACTGATCGATCACCACCTGGGCGCCGTTGGCGAAGTCGCCGAACTGGCCTTCCCAGATGCACAGGGTGTTCGGATCGGTGGTGGAGAAGCCGTACTCATAGGCCATCACCGCTTCTTCGCTGAGCAGCGAATCGATGATGGTGGCCTGTTCCGGCGACTCGACCAGCTGGCGCAGCGGCAGGTAGTAGTTGTCGGTCTTCTGGTCGTGCAGGATCGCGTGGCGGTGGGTGAACGTACCGCGGCCGACGTCCTGGCCGACCAGGCGCAGGCTGTTGCCTTCGTCCAGGACGGTGGCGTACGCCAGGTTTTCGGCGAAGCCCCAGTCGCCCGGGATCTCGCCGGCAGCCATCTTGCGACGGTCGTCGTACACCTTGGCCACGCGCGAGTGCAGTTCCACGCCTTCGGGCACGGTGTTGATCAGCGTGGCGAGCTGCTTGACCTTCTCCATGCCGACGGCGGTGGAGACCGCGTCGGAGAGCTTGCCGTTGAGCAGCTTGGGCCAATCGACGTACATCCTGCTGGTGGCCGGGGTCTTTTCGACCTGGGCCAGCTCGGTGGTCACTTCACCGGCATCGAGCTTGTTGCGGTAGGCATCGACCATCGCCTTGCCGCCGCCCGCTTCGATCACGCCGGCAGCTTCCAGCGCCGCGGCGTACAGCTCGCGGGTCGTCTGGTGCTTGCGGATCACCTGGTACATCAGCGGCTGGGTGATCGCCGGTTCGTCGGCCTCGTTGTGGCCCCAACGGCGGTAGCACATCAGATCGATGACCACGTCCTTGGCGAACTTCTGGCGGAACTCGAAGGCCAGCTGCGCGGCGAACACGACCGCTTCCGGGTCATCCCCGTTCACGTGCAGCACCGGCGCGGCGATCATCTTGGCCACGTCGGTGGCATAGCGCGTGGAGCGCGTGTCCAGCGGGTTGGAGGTGGTGAAACCGACCTGGTTGTTGACCACGATGTGCACCGTGCCACCGACGGCGAAGCCGCGGGCCTGGGACATCTGGAACAGCTCCATCACCACGCCCTGGCCGGAGAAGGCCGCGTCGCCGTGGATCAGGATCGGCATCACCTGCTTGCGGGCGGTATCGCCACGACGTTCCTGGCGCGAGCGCACGCTGCCGGCCACGACCGGGTCGGCGATTTCCAGGTGCGACGGGTTGAACGCCAGCGCCAGGTGGACGGCGCCGCCCGGGGTGGAGACGTCGGCGGAGAAGCCCATGTGGTACTTCACGTCACCGGCCGAAGCGTGGTCGTCGTGCTCGAACTTGCCTTCGAACTCGTCGAACAGCTTGCGCGGGCTCTTGCCCAGCGTGTTGACCAGCACGTTCAGGCGGCCGCGGTGGGCCATGCCGATCACCACGTCCTTGACGCCATCCTTGCCGGCGTCACGGATGATGGTGTCCATCATCGGGATCAGCGCATCGCCGCCTTCCAGCGAGAAGCGCTTCTGGCCGACGTACTTGGTGTGCAGGTAGCGCTCCAGGCCTTCGGCCGCGGTCAGGCGCTCCAGGGTGCGGCGCTGGGTGTCGGCATCCAGGTTGTAGTTGCCACCGGCCGTTTCCAGACGCTGGTACAGCCACTGGCGCTGCTCGACCTCGGAGATGTGCATGAATTCCGCACCGATCGAGCCGGTGTAGGTCTTCTTCAGGCGCTCCAGCAGGTCGCGCAGTTTCATCCGCGGCTGGCCGGCGATGCCGCCGGTGCTGAACTCGCTGCCCAGGTCGCTCTCGGACAGGCTGTGGAACGGCAGCCCCAGGTCCGGCGGGTTGGTCGGCGGGGTCAGGCCCAGCGGGTCCAGGCGGGCACCGAGGTGGCCACGCGAACGGTAGGCGGTGATCAGACGGCCGACATTGCGCTCGCGCTCATCGCCGGCACCGGTGGCCGAACCGCTGTTGACAGCGTTCTTGGCAGCGTCGGTGATGTGGGCGATGACGGCCGAGTGCGGAATGTCACCGGCTTCGCGGCCCTTGAAGCCGTCGAAGTAGGTCTTCCATTTGGGATCGACACTGTCCGGAGAAACGAGGTACTGCTCGTACAGATCCTCGATATAGGAGGCGTTGCCGCCGGCGAGCTGCGAAGACTGCGCAAACTGCTTCAGTAGATTGTCCACGATGGAGGGTCGGATTCGCTTGTGGGGTAAGGCTTCGATGATCCGGCAGGGAAAAGTGAATAGCCCTGCGCGGGCGGTATCTAACTCCACAAATTGTACCCCCATCGGGACAGGAAGGGGCACCGCGGCGGCCGTGGCAGGACCTGCGGTGTCATTCCCAGACAGGTTCGAGCCCGTGGCGTGAGCTACAGGCCGATGGCCCGCAGTTCGCTGCATTCCCGCGAACGTTCCCATACGCGCTGCAAACCGTCCTGCAACGGTCGCGAACGTGCTGGCAGCGAAAGCCCTGCCTCGCCATCGAAACGCTGGCCGCTGAGACGAAAGTAGTAGTCGCCGGCATCGTTGAGCAGGCAGGCCGAGGCCAGTGCGCGGTCGATCGGGTCGGTTGGCTGGCGCAGGCGGAACACGCTGGGCAGCCGCTGCAGCAGGCCCAGCAGGGGTGAACCGGCGTGGGCGATGGCCGCTGGGTCGTGGACGATCAGCCAGGCCTGCTTGTCGTGGCGGGCGGTGGCGAAGCGGCGCAGGGCCTCCAGCACCGGCGGGGCGTCAAGCAGGCCGGGGTCGAGCTGGCGGCTGTGTATCCACACCTGGCGGCGGGCACGGTGGACCACGGCGGTGGTGATCGCCACCGCCTCCTCGGCATTATCGATCTGGGCCGCCCCTGTCAGCACCCGGCGCATGTGCTGGTGGGCGATGCCCGCTTCCTCGAACACCTCGCCGTGCGGCAGGAAGCCCTGCCGGGTATAGAACACCCGGGCCGGCAGCTGGGCATGCAGGGTCACCTCGGGCCAGCCGCGGGCCCGGGCCACCTCGACCAGGGCCAGCAGCAGCGCTTCGCCGACGCCGTGGCCGCGCCAATCGGCCAGCACGGCCATCCGACCGATCCGGCCATCCGGGGTGAGCCGGCCGGCCCCGACCGGCGTGCCGTCGCCGCTACGCGCCAGGACGTGCACGCTGAGCGGGTCGAGCGCGTCGATCTCCAGGTGGGCCGGCACCTGTTGTTCGTCAACGAACACGCGGTGCCGGACCCGGTGCAGCGCGTCGCGCTGGGCCGGGTAGGGGACGATCTCGACCTGGATGCCGTTGGCCATGCTCAGGCGGGCTTGCCGTCGTCCTGGTCGTCGCTGTCGTCGAAATCGACGATCACTTCGATGCCGTCCTCATGGATGGTCACTTCGTGGACGTCGGGCTGGGCGTCGTCGACCTCGACCGCGGCGGTGCCGTCGACGACGGCGTCGTCGGCGAAGGTGCCGTCCTCGTCCTCGTACTCCGCCTCGTCCTCGTCTTCGTCATCGAAGGCCTGGGCGTCGAACAGCTGGTAATAGCCGCCGGAGACCAGGTCCTGGACGGCATCGCGACCCTTGGCCGAGAGCTTCTGGTAGAGCGCGGCGCCGAGCTGCTCGGTCGCGGCCAGCACCTGCGCGTCCTTGACCGGCAGGGCGAACTCCAGGCCGCTGCAGTACAGGCTTGCCCCGCGCTTGGCGCGGCGCCAGGCCATGCGCGCCCACGGATGGCGCTGCAGGTCCAGGCCAGCGGCCAGTGCGGCTTCGATCTCCTCGCGCGGCACCGGCTCACCGCCGGGCATCACCTCGCCGGCAGCGCGGTAGGTGGTGATGAAGCGGCCGAACCAGTCGCCCAGCTTGTCCGGGTCGTTCATGCGGATGGCGTTGAGCGCGTCGACCACGCGGTTCATGGCCACCACGTCGATTTCGTTCGGGTCCTCGGGCAGGGTCAGGTCCGGATCCTGGTAGCGGATGGATTCGTCGGCGCCCTCGATCAGGGTGTCCAGGTAGTCGCTGATCAGCTCGGCCGAGGCGGGCGCGCGCATGCCGAAGGAGAAGGTCAGGCAGGGATCTTCGGCCACGCCGTTATGCGGGACGTTGGGCGGCAGGTAGAGCATGTCGCCGGGGGCCAGCACCCAGTCATGGGTGGGCTTGAAGCGGCGCAGCAGCTTCAGTTCGACGTCGTCGCGGAAGTCCAGCGGCGGGCGCTTGCCCTTGGTCGATTCGCTGGCGTCGATCTGCCAGCGGCGATGGCCATGGGCCTGCAGCAGGAACACGTCGTACTGGTCGACATGGGCGCCGACCGAGCCGCCGGTGGCGGCGAAGCTGATCATCACATCGTCCATGCGCCAGCGCGGCAGGAAGTCGAAGTGGCCGATCAGGGCGCGTACGTCCGGGTCCCACTTGTCGACGTCCTGGACCAGGAGGGTCCAGTCGTGGTCGGGCATGCCGGGAAATTCCTCTTCCTGGAACGGGCCGCTGCGCACGGTCCAGCCATCGGTGGCGCGATCGTGGGTGATCAGGCGGGCCAGGGCGGTTTCCTCGCAGGCCAGGCCGGCCAGGTCTTCGGGCTGGACGGGAGTCTGGAAATCGGGGAAGGCGGCGCGGATCAGCAGCGGGCGCTTCTGCCAGTAGTCGCGCAGGAACACGGCGGCGGGCATGCCGAGCGGGAGGCCAGGACGGGCCTGGATTTCGATGACGGGGGTCTTGGTCTTGCGGGCAGCCATGGGGGAATCCTTGGAGCGTATAGACGGAAAACGGGGCGCGGCGCGGGCCGGCGCGAGCGGGGCTATTGTCCGCTGGTTGAGGCGGATGTGCACCTGCGGTGGGGTGTCGCGGGGTGTGGCTTTGGTCGTGGCGCGGCAATGCGCGGGGTACGGTCGATTCCAACCGACGGCCGATGCGGTGCCTGCGCCCGGGTCACGCAGTGCAGGGATCGAATCCTGCGGTGGCGCCGGGCCATGCCCGGCTGCGCGGTCGGCCACAACGAAAAAGGGACGCTGGTGGCGCCAGCGTCCCTTCCATGTCACACGGTGGGCGCGATCGTCAGATCGCCTTGGCCAGGTCCGCGGCCAGGCCGATGTAGCCGCCCGGGGTCAGGGCGCGCAGGCCCTGCTTGGCGTCTTCGGGCAGGTCCAGCGACTCGACGAAGGCCTGCATCGACTCGGCGGTGATGCCCTGGCCGCGGGTGAGGGCCTTGAGTTGCTCGTACGGGTTGGGCAGGCCATGGCGACGCATCACGGTCTGCACGGCCTCGGCCAGCACTTCCCACGACGCGTCGAGGTCGGCGTCCAGGCGCTCCGGGTTGACGGTCAGCTTGCCCAGGCCCTTGGCCAGCGAGTCCAGGGCCACCTGGGTGTGGCCGAAGGCGGTGCCGACCGCGCGCAGGACGGTGGAATCGGTGAGGTCGCGCTGCCAGCGGCTGATCGGCAGCTTGGCGCTGAAATGCTCGAACAGCGCGTTGGCGATGCCGAAGTTGCCTTCGGCGTTTTCGAAATCGATCGGGTTGACCTTGTGCGGCATGGTCGAGGAGCCGACCTCGCCTTCCTTGAGCTTCTGCTTGAAGTAGCCCAGCGAGATGTAGCCCCAGATATCGCGGGCCAGGTCGATCAGGATGATGTTGGCGCGGCGCGCGGCATCGCCGATCTCGGCGACGTTGTCGTGCGGTTCGATCTGGGTGGTGTATGGGTTGAACACCAGGCCGAGGCTTTCCACGAAGCGCTTGGCGAAGGCCGGCCAGTCCACCGCCGGGTAGGCGATGACGTGGGCGTTGTAGTTGCCCACGGCGCCATTGATCTTGCCCGTCAGCTCGACCGCGGCGATCTGGCGGCGCTGGCGCTCCAGGCGGGCGACCACGTTGGCCACTTCCTTGCCCAGGGTGGTGGGCGAGGCGGTCTGGCCGTGGGTGCGCGAGAGCATCGGCTGGCTGGCCTGGGCGTGGGCGAGGGCGCGCAGCGTGGCGGTCACGCCGTCCAGGCTGGGCAGCAGCACGTCGCGACGGGCCTGCTCGAGAATCAGGCCGTAGCTGAGATTGTTGATGTCTTCGCTGGTGCAGGCAAAATGCACGAATTCCAGCGCGGGGCCCAGCTCGGCGTCGGCCTTGAGCTGTTCCTTGATGAAGTATTCCACGGCCTTGACGTCGTGGTTGGTGGTGCGCTCGATGTCCTTGACCCGCGCGGCGTGGGCCGGGGCGAAGTCATCGGCCAGGGCGCGCAGGCGGGCGGTGGCGGCGGCCGAGAACGGCGCCAGTTCGACGATGCCCGGCTCGTTGGCCAGTGCCAGCAGCCATTCCACTTCGACCTTCACGCGGGCCTTGATGAGGCCATATTCGGAGAAGATCGGGCGCAGCGCGTCGACCTTGCCGGCATAGCGGCCATCGAGCGGGGACAGGGCGAGCAGGGCGAATTCGGACATGGCAGGCGCGGGGCTATGACGGCGGGGGCCGTCATTCTACGCTGCCCCGGGGGCCTCGGCCTGTGCCATGCGTACGGTGACGGCCTGGATGCGGTGCCCGGCCATGCGCTTGACCGTGAACTGATGCCCGTCGATCTCCAGCTGCTCGCCCTCGTCGGGCAGGCGCTGGAGCTGGTGGACGATCAGCCCGCCGACCGAATTGAGGTGTTCGGGCGCCTCCAGGTCGTGGCCGAGCAGGCGCTCCAGGCGGAAGATCGAGGTCGAGCCGGCGACCAGCAGGCTGCCATCGGCGCCGCGGGTGGGCGCGTCCTTGACGATGTGCGGGTGCTCGTCCTCGATATCGCCCACCACCACCTCCAGCAGGTCCTCCAGGGTGAAGAAGCCCAGGATGCGGCCGTGCTCTTCCACGCACAGCGCCAGGTGGGTGGTGCCGGTGCGGAAGCGTTCGAGCACGCTGGGCACCGGGGTCTCCAGCGCGATCAGGTTGGCCGGGCGCAGCAGCGCGCGCAGGTCGTTGGTGGGGTTGCCACGGGCGATCTCGACCAGCAGATCCTTCATGTGCAGGATGCCCAGCACATCCTCGCCGTCGCGGTCGAACCACGGGTAACGGCTGTAGCGGCTTTCGGCGAACTCGGCCATCACCTCGGCCAGCGCCATACCGTCGCGGAACGAACGCATGTGGTCGCGCGGGCGCATCAGGTCGCCGGCCACCAGTTCAGGCAGCTCCAGCGCATGGCTCATCAGGGTCAGGCCGTGGTCGGGCGCGCTGTCGGTGGGCTGCTGGCGGCCGACGATCAGCTTGAGCTCTTCCCGCGAGTAGCGGTGCGAGGTGTGTTCCACGTCGCCCCAGCCGGCCAGCCGCAGCAGCGCGTTGGCGCTGTTGTTGAGCAGCCAGATGGCCGGGTACATCGCCCAGTAGAACAGGTACAGCGGCGCGGCGGTCCACAGCGACATGCGGTCCGGGCGACGGATCGCCATCGATTTCGGCGCCAGTTCGCCCAGCACGATGTGCAGGAACGAAATCACGCTGAAGGCGATGATGAAGGAGGTCAGCTGCGAGGCCTCCGCGCCCATGCCCAGCGCATCGAACAGCGGCTTCAGCAGGTGCGCGAAGGCCGGTTCGCCGACCCAGCCCAGGCCCAGCGAGGACAGGGTGATGCCGAGCTGGCAGGCCGAAAGATAGGCATCCAGGTGCGAGTGCACGTTGAGCAGCAGGCGGCCGCGCCAGCCGTGGCTCTCGGCCAGGCCCACGGCCTGGGTGTGGCGCAGCTTGACCAGGGCGAACTCGGCGGCTACGAAGAAGCCGTTGAGCAGCACCAGGCCGAAGGCAAGCAGCAGCAGGAGCAGGTTGCCGATCATCGGCGGACCCCGGTCAACGGCGCGGCAGGCGCGGTGACGGAAGGGGCGCGGCACTGCGCATGGGCAGGCCAGGGACTACTGTGGGGGTCGTCACCCATGGGGGCGGAAGGCTTTCTGAATGAACACGAATCCCGAGTCTAGCCGATCACCCGCGCCCTTGGGTTTCAGTCCGCCTTGGGAGTATCGTGCCGAGAGCCGCCAGCCAGGGAATCAGGCCCGTTGCCAGCCGCAGGTTCCCTTTCCAAACCGAAAGAAACGCGGAGTGATGCAATGAGCAAGGGTTTCAGGATCGAACACGACAGCATGGGCGAGCTGCAGGTGCCCAATGATGCGTTGTGGGGCGCGCAGACGCAGCGGGCGGTGAACAATTTCCCGGTGTCCGGGCAGCGCATGCCGCGTGGTTTCATCCGCGCGCTGGGGCTGGTCAAGGGCGCGGCGGCGGCGGTGAACGTCGAACTGGGCCACCTGCCGAAGAACATCGGCAAGGCGATCGAGGCGGCCGCGGCGGAGGTGACCAGTGGCCAGCACGACGCGCATTTCCCGATCGATGTGTACCAGACCGGTTCGGGCACGTCCTCGAACATGAACGCCAACGAGGTCATCGCCACGCTGGCCAACCGCGCCGGCAAGGCCGGCAAGCTGGCCGTGCACCCCAATGACCACGTCAACCAGGGGCAGAGCTCCAACGATGTGATTCCCACTGCGCTGCGCGTATCGGCGCTGCTGGGCGTGCAGGAACAGCTGCTGCCGGCGCTGGTGCACCTGCGCAAGACCATCGACAAGAAGGGCCGCAGCCTGCGCAAGGTGGTCAAGACCGGCCGCACCCACCTGATGGACGCGATGCCGCTGACCTTCGAGCAGGAGTTCGGTGCGTGGTCGGCGCAGTTGGCCTCGGCGCAGGAGCGCATCGAGGACAGTCTGAAGCGGCTGCGCCGGTTGCCGCTGGGCGGCACGGCGATCGGGACCGGGATCAACGCCGATCCGCGCTTCGGCGAACGCGTGGCCAAGCTGCTCAAGCAGCAGACCGGGGTGAAGTTCGACAGTGCCGAGAACAAGTTCGAGGGGCTGGCCGCGCAGGACGACGCGGTGGAAGTGTCGGGCCAGCTCAATGCACTGGCGGTGGCGCTGATCAAGATCGCCAACGACCTGCGCTGGATGAATGCCGGTCCGCTGGCCGGCCTGGGCGAGATCGAACTGCCGGCATTGCAGCCGGGCAGCTCGATCATGCCGGGCAAGGTCAACCCGGTGATTCCCGAAGCGACGGTGATGGTGTGCGCGCAGGTGATCGGCCACCACACCGCGATCACCGTGGCGGGGCAGACCGGCAATTTCCAGTTGAACGTGACGCTGCCGCTGATCGCGGCCAACCTGTTGGACGGGATCGGGCTGCTGGCCAACATCTCGCGGCTGCTGGCCGATACGGCGATCGCGGGGCTGAAGGTGCGCGAGGACCGCGTCCGCGAGGCGTTGGACCGCAATCCGATCCTGGTGACGGCGTTGAACCCGATCATCGGCTACGAGAAAGCGGCGGCGATCGCCAAGCGCGCCTACAAGGAGCAGCGCCCGGTGCTGGACGTGGCCAAGGAAGACAGTGGCCTGTCCGAAGCCGAGTTGCGCACGCTGCTCGATCCGGCAGCGCTGACCGCCGGCGGCATCCATGCTGGTAGCAGCGGCGGCGGCTGACGCCGGCGTCAAGAACGAAAAAACGGGCCGAAAGGCCCGTTTTTTTTTGGCTCTCCTGCCAGCGGCGGGTAGCGGCTTGTTGCATGGCAGATGGCGTCCGGCGATGCGCGCGTGGCGGGAGTGTCCGGGTCACGCGTGCGGGGGCAGGTCTCCGTTCGGGCGTGCCGCGCGCGTGAGGGCCCTGCAGCGGCCGGTAGGCCCCTGAGGTAGTGTCCCCCGGGCCTGGCGGCCTCCTCCTTTATTTTGCCCGGGAGCCTACCGGCCGCTACGGGGCTAGGCTTGCGGCAAGAAGGTAGACGCCAAGTCTGTTTTGACGCTGGGCGGTGGGTCGGGCGCTGGGCCCCCATGCCCTTGGAGGCGAAATAAAGGGGGAGGTGTCGGCCGCAGGCCGACGCCGGAGGACATTCGCCGGAAAGGGCATGGGGGCCCAGCGCCCGACCCACCGACGGCCGCTGGAGTCGAAATAAAGGGAGGAGGCCGCCGCCCGACACCGGAGCCGTCGCCGAAAAAGATATGGGGGCCCAGCGCCCGCCCCACCGACCCCCGCGCGATCAGACCGTCAGTGCCGATCGGCCTGCAGGTTGTCGAAGGTCTCGGTGTAGTCCTTGAACTCCGGAATCCGCTGCACCAGGTCCGGCGGGATCGGCTGCATACCCTCGGGGACCTGGATCTTGACCGAACGCTTGGCCGGGTCCGGCGGGGCATCGGTGAGGGTGTTCTGGCGCAGCACCTGGAGCTGGCCGAACATCCCCTGCAGCAGCGCCTGCTGGCTGGCGTCCAGCGGGATCTCGATCTCGTCGATCTTCATGTGGCCGTTCGGCAGCACGATGATGTTCGGCGCCGGCGCGCGGCGCACGGTGAGCATGCCGTCGCTGACGGTGATCTTCGGCTTGCCGCGCTCGGCGCGGTGGTTGCGGTATTCCTGGTCGCAACCGGTGGCGGCCACGCAGAACAGGGCGAACAGGAGCAGGCACAGCTTCTTCATGGGCAGGTGGCAGACATGAAAAGGGGGAGGACCATTCTAGTCCTCCCCCCTTGCCTGCGGGCCGGGCTGCGACCGAACGTCGCAGCCGTGGCGCTTACTTGCCGCAGTCGTCGATGTCGCTCTGGTCCATCGTGGCGTAGGGCTTGAAGGCCGGCAGTTCGGCCGCCAGCGCCTGTTGCTTGGCCATCATCCCCGGCAGCAGGGCGCACAGCTTCCTGGCCTGTGCCTCGATCTTGCCGGCCTCGGCGTTGACCCGCGCTTCGATGCCCTGGGTATCCCCGGCGAGGATGCCCTTGAGCGCCTCCCCGGCCGCGCTCACGCCCAGGTTGGCCCCGGCCACGCCGATGTCCATGCCGGCCCCGGCCAGCGCTTCGACCTGCTTGCGGTAGTCCACCAGCAGTGCGCGCTGGCTGGCGGTGGTGGTCACCGTCTTGCCGTTGATCAGCAGTTCGCCCTGCGGGGTGATCTCGGCCTTGTCCGACTGGCCGTTGGAAATGCTGATGTTCTTCTTGGCGATCTCCGCGCGGGCCTTGTCGGTGGCCTCCTGCACGGTCCTGCCCACCGACGTGGTCTCGGCCGTGGGTGAGGCACCCTTGCCCGAAGCGGTGGCGGCCTTGTCGGCATCGTGGTTGCCACAGGCCGCCAGCGGCAGGCACAGCAGCAGGGTGGGCAGCAGCAGTCGGGTGGTCATGCGCGCATTCCTTGGGATGAAAGTAGAGGTCACTTGCCGCGGGGCAACTGCACGCGGCCGCCCACGCCGCTGTGGCGGATGTCGCCACTGCCGCTGTTGGCCACGGTGAGGTTGCCGCCGACATCGCGCGCGGTGACATCGCCGGAGCCATGCCGCTCCACGCTGACATTGCCGCCGACGCCACGGATTTCCAGGTCGCCCGAACCCACGTTGCCGACGCTGACGTTGGCCTTCACCTCGCGCAGGTCGACATCGCCCGAGCCCACCGTGCCCAGCTCCACGTTGCCCTGCACACCGTGCAGCGTCAGGTCGCCGGAGCCGACCGTGCCGATCGTGGCGTTGCCGCGCACGTTGCGTGCCTTGAAGTCACCCGAGCCGACCGACAGTACGTTGAGTGCGCCGGCACCGTCGAGATCCACGTCGCCGGAGCCGATCGCGGCGGTGACCAGGCCCTTGATGTCACGCAGCGTGATGTCGCCCGAGCCGACGTCGGCACTGAGCGAGTGCGCGCCGCTGACGCTGGCGTCGCCGGAACCCACCTTCATCTGTACCAGCAGGGTGTCCGGCACGCTGCCGCGCAGGTCCAGGTAGGCGTAGTTGCCGCCGGTGGTGACGTGGTTGCGGCCTTCGCGCAGCAGCCGCACCACCAGCTTGCCGTCCACTTTTTGCTGGGTCACGGTCAGCTCGCGCAGCCAGTCGGCGTTGGACGCGCAGGCGCGTCCGCCGAGCTGGGCCGGGCCGGGCCCGGCGGTCAGCACCAGGTCGTGCTGGTTGACCTCGAACACCACGGCCTTGGCACCGGCCAGGTCGAGCTTGAGCTCGCGTGGTGCGTTGAACTTGCATTGCGGTTCGTCGGCCAGCGCGGACAGCGGCAGCAACAGCAGGGAAGCGACGGCGAGGGTGCGGATCATGTGCGACTCCTGGGAACGGTGGGTCGAAGGGCGGGCGGTCAGATTTCGCCGGCGCGGCGGCGCAGGCGGATGGCGACGATGATGAACACCACGCCGATCGCGGCGCCGATCCAGATGTCCGGAACGCTCAGTGCCAGGAGCTGGTTGGACGGGGCCAGCGCGGCGACCAGGTTGTCGCGGTCGCCGATCACCGCGCGCAGCTGGTCGGTGCGGTAGAACACATCGCTGCCCGGCAGGGTGCCCAGCAGCAGGCGGCCCACGATGTTCTTCCAGAACCAGCCGCTGGTGCTGCCGAAGGCGCCCATCAGGTGGGTGGTGCTGACGATGATGCCGGCGAACAGTGGCAGCATCACCGCCCACAGGAACGGCTTGGTCTTGGCCCAGGCCGAGCACAGCAGCAGCCAGCCCACGCTCGGCAGCGCCCACAACAGGTAGACCGGGATCCAGGACAGGTGGCCGGCGACGATGCTCAACGGACTGGCCGGCCCCCAGATCAGGGTCATCGGGTTGCCGCCGTGCGCCAGCACCACCACGCTGATGATCAGCAGGAAGCCGAACATGGTCAGGATCGAGGCGAACACCGCGATCACCGGCGCCACCAGCAACGCGCTCACCGCCTTGGACAGCACTGTCTGGGTATCGGACAGCGGCAGCGACTTCCAGAACAGGATGCTGCGGTCGCGACGGTCGTCGTAAAGGGCGCCCAGGCAGTAGAAGAAGACCACGAAGGCCAGCACGATGAATGGCCACAGCGAGCTGAGGATCAAGGTCAGGTCGAGCCCGTTGGCCAGGTTGTGCAGGGCCTCCGCGTCGAGCTTCTGGGTCAGCAGGGCCAGGTCGAGCCCGTTGACGTTGACGTTTTCATCGTCGATGACGAAGTTGCCGCTCTTGGCGGCACGATGCATCGCCAGCAGGCCGAACAGGATCCCGACCAGGCTCATCACCAGCGAAATGGCGCCGGCGATCAGGGGGGCATACAGGAACCCGCCGCGGTTCTCCCAGTACTCGCGCTTGAGCATCCACTTGAAGGTGCTGGCCTTGCTGATGGGGTGGTGGACGGTGTTCATGCGTAGGTTCCCTTCATGATGGCCACGAACAGGTCCGCCAGCCCGGGGCTGCGGATCTCGCCCAGGGGCGTGAGCTGGGCGCGTGGCACCCCGTCATACAGCAGCACCGTCTTGCCGAACGGCAGCGAGCGTTCGTCGATCGGCTGCAGCGCGCGCGCGGCCTCCAGCGTCTCGGCCGACACCAGCACTTCGCTGTAGCGCTCGCCGATGTCCTCCATGTCGGTGGTCAGCACGATGCGGCCGTCGCGGATGAACATGACATCGGTGAGGATGTGTTCGATCTCCTCGACCTGGTGGGTGGTGACGATGATGGTCTTCTGTTCGTCGAAGTAGTCTTCCAGCAGGCGCTGGTAAAACTCCTTGCGGTACAGGATGTCCAGGCCCAGGGTCGGCTCGTCCAGCACCAGGACCTTGGCATCGATGGCCATCACCAGGGCCAGGTGCAGCTGCACGATCATGCCCTTGGACAGTTCGCGCACGCGCTGCCTGGGCTGCAGCTTGGTCGAGGCCAGGAAGCGTTCGCAGCGGGCGCGGTCGAAGCGCGGGTGGGTCCCGGCGACGAAGTCGATCGCCTCGCGCACCTTCATCCAGCGCGGCAGCACGGCCACGTCGGCGATGAAGCACACCTCGTTCATCAGCGCATTGCGCTGCACGGCCGGGTCCAGCCCGAGCACCTGCAGCTCGCCTTCCACCGTGGTCAGGCCGAGCAGGGCCTTGAGCAGGGTGGTCTTGCCGGCGCCGTTGGGGCCGATCAGGCCGGTGATCCGGCCGGGGGCGATGGTGAAGCTGGTGTTGTCCAGCGCCAGGGTCTGTTTGTAGGCCTTGCGCAGGCCGCGGGCGGAGATGACGACATCACTTGCAACGGCATTCATGAGGATTTCCCCTGGGGCAGCAATTCGTCGAGATTCAGGCCCAGGCGTTGGATGCGCTCCAGCACCAGCGGCCATTCTTCATTGAGGAACCGGTCGCGCTCGCTGCTGCGCAGCTGCGTGGCCGCTTCCTCGGTCATGAACATGCCCAGCCCGCGGCGCTTCTCGACCAGGCCTTCGTCAGCCAGTTCCTGGTAAGCGCGCGATACGGTGATGGGGTTGAGCTGGTACTCGGCGGCGACCTGCCGGACCGAGGGCAGGGCGTCGCCAGGCTTGATGATGCCGTCAAGCATCATGGCGATCACGCGTTCCTTCAGCTGACGGTAGATCGGAGCACCATCGCTCCATTGGATATCGCTCATGGTCAGCTCCGTGGGTTCAGCGACTGTGCGAATGAGAAGTAAGGCATGGACAGGGAGCTGTGCAGCCGGCGGGGGGGCGTGGGGGCGCCGTCGGCGGTCCCTGCCTCGATGATCGCGCCTGCGTCCTGCGGGCCTTCGAACGCACCGGTGGCGGCACTGCTGCCGACCTCACCGGCGGGGGTGCCCAACCAGCCGAGCAACAGCAGCGCGGAGGCGGCGGTAACGGCTCTGGTGGACTGGCGGCGCATGCGGTTCATGGGCTTCCCCTGCATCAGGTGACTGGTGTTGTATGCAACTATAACACCGGCACGCCGAAGTGCAACGGGTCCATGCCCCCAACTGATGGCAGGGGCATGACAATGCGCCCTGATATTGTTCAAGTGATTGATTTTAAATGGATTCAATCGATTTCGCCTGGCGGCTGGGCTGCCGCCTTCGTTCAGCCTAAGCAATGGTAGGGCAGGTCACGTGGCTATTCAGGTGAATGCAGCCGCTGCTGGCGTCGCGTGGACAGACCGCCAGATTCGGCAATTCCGTCACGGGTGACGCTGGAAACCATCGCATCGCTGTACGCGCGGCCAGGCCTATCGCGGCCAGGGGGACGGCCGCGATGGGGCAAAAGTGCCGGTGATATAGTGCGAAACGGCCCGTTGCCGGCCGTGCGCCGCTGCGCCCGGCGCACGGGGTACCCATCCCGTTCGACCCTTTCGTGGAGTCTTGCAATGCCCCAGATCCGTCCCGAGTCGTCCCCGCGCCGCGCTGCCCTGGGCCGTGCCCGCCGTTGGGGTGCCACGCTGTTGCTGGGCGGGTTGCTGGCCGCCACCGGCGCCCATGCGGCCGGGCTGCTGGACCTGAGCTACCGGCCGCTGGCCGGCAAGGCCGAGGTCAACCTGCAGAAGCAGTACGGCGGCAAGGTGCTGCTGGTGGTCAATACCGCCAGCAAGTGCGGCTTCACCCCGCAGTACGAAGGCCTGGAGGCGCTGCAGCAGAAATATTCCGCGCGCGGTTTCTCGGTGCTGGGTTTCCCGTCCAACGACTTCAAGGGCCAGGAGCCCGGGAGTGAGGCGCAGATCCAGGAATTCTGCACGCTGACCTATGGCGTCAAGTTCCCGATGTTCCAGAAGGTGCAGGTGACCGGCAAGGATGCCACGCCGTTGTACCAGCGCCTGGCGGCGGCCACCGGCGTGGAGCCGGGCTGGAATTTCCACAAATACCTGATCGCGCGCGATGGCCGGGTGGTTGCGCAGTTCCCCAGCAAGGTCAAGCCGGATGATGCCGGGCTGGTTGCGGCGATCGAACGTGAGCTGTCCGTCACGCCGGCAAAGCGCTGACAACCTCGACATCTCGCACGTGCGTGCGACAATGATCGCTTTCGCGCCGACGTCGGCGTCCAGTCACTTCCAGGAAAGCAGCGAATGAAGATGGGAATGCGCGGCGCCGCGGCGTCGGTTCTGATTCTGGCGATGGGTGCCACCGGTACCGTGATGTCGCAACAACCGGCCGCGCCTGCGGCTGCCAAGGAGACTTCCGCTTTGAACTCCCAACGGGAAAAGCTCGGCTACGCCATCGGCATCGATGTGGCCAACTCGTTCGCTCCGATCTCCAGCGAGATCGATCTGGCGGCGCTGCGTCGCGCGGTGACCAATGCCTTTGAAGGCAAGCAGCCGCTGATCAGCCAGGAAGAAGCCCAGAAGACCGACGGCGCGCTGCGCCAGGCCATGGCCGCCAAGAGCGGCCAGCCGGTGCCGGGCGTTGCCCCGGGTACCCCGGCGCCGAAGGTGGACCGTGAAAAGGTCGGCCTGATGCTGGGCAGCTATGCGGTCGGCCCGTCGCTGGCCCCGCTGAAGGACGACCTGGACCTGGACGCGCTGTTCGACGCGATCGGTACCACCTTCAACAAGGGCGCCACCAAGATGACGCCGGAGCAGGCCAAGGCCACGCTGGAAGGCTTCATGGCCGGCAAGCAGGCCGAAATGCAGGCCCAGGCGGCCGCCAAGGCCGGCACCAACCGCACCGAAGGCAACGCCTTCCTGGCCAAGAACAAGACCGTGCCGGGCGTGGTGACCACCGCGTCGGGCCTGCAGTACCAGGTGCTGCGTCCGGGGTCGGGCGAGCGTCCGCTGCCGACCAGCAAGGTGCGCGTGAACTACGAAGGCAAGCTGCTGGACGGCACCGTCTTCGACAGCAGCTACGAGCGCGGCCAGCCGATCGAGTTCGGCCTCGACCAGGTCATCAAGGGCTGGTCCGAAGGCGTGTCGCTGATGCCGACCGGCGCCAAGTACCGCTTCTGGATCCCGGGCGAGCTGGCCTATGGCGAACAGGGTACGCCGGGCGGTCCGATCGGTCCGAACGCGACGCTGACCTTCGACGTCGAACTGCTCAACGTCCTTCCGTAATCGGAATTGGAGTCACCACGGACATGCGTGTAGCGATTTTCGGTACCGGCTACGTCGGGTTGGTCACGGGTACCTGCCTGGCCGATGTGGGTCATCAGGTGGTCTGCGTCGATATCGACCAGGCCAAGGTCGACGGCCTCAACCGTGGTGTCATCCCGATCTACGAGCCGGGCCTGGAGCCGATGGTCAAGGCCAACCACGCCGCGTCGCGGCTGGCCTTCACCAGCGATGCTGCCAGCGCGATCACGCATGGCCAGGTGATCTTCATCGCCGTGGGCACGCCACCGGACGAGGACGGCAGTGCCGACCTGCAGTACGTGTTGGCGGTGGCCCGCACGATCGGCACGCACATGCGCGTGCCGACCGTGGTGGTGAACAAGTCGACCGTGCCGGTAGGCACGGCCGACAAAGTGCGCGCGGCCATTGCCGAGGTGCTGGCCGCACGTGGGGTGGAGATCGCGTTCGACGTGGTCTCCAACCCGGAATTCCTGAAGGAGGGCGACGCGGTCGCCGACTGCATGCGGCCGGACCGCATCGTGGTGGGTGCCTCCAACCCCGATTCGGTGGCGTTGATGCGCCGCCTGTATGCGCCGTTCAACCGCAACCACGACCGCGTGGTGGAGATGGACGTGCGCTCGGCGGAGCTGACCAAGTACGCCGCCAACGCGATGCTGGCCACCAAGATTTCGTTCATGAATGAAATCGCCAACATCGCCGAGAAGGTCGGTGCGGATGTGGAACAGGTTCGCCAGGGCATCGGTTCGGACCCGCGCATCGGCTGGCATTTCATCTACCCGGGCGCCGGTTACGGTGGCTCGTGTTTCCCCAAGGACGTGCAGGCGCTGGCGCGCACCGCGCAGCAGTACGGCCATGAGCCGAAGCTGCTCAATGCGGTGGAGGCGGTCAACGATGCGCAGAAGGGGCATCTTTACCAGTTGATCCAGCGCCATTACGACCGTGGCGAGGATGAAGGCGTGCGCGGCAAGACCTTCGCGGTCTGGGGCCTGGCCTTCAAGCCCAACACCGACGACATGCGCGAAGCCTCCAGCCGGCGGCTGCTGGCGCAGTTGTGGGAAGCGGGCGCCACGGTGCGGGCCTATGACCCGGAAGCCACCGAGGAAGCGCGCCGCATTTTCGGCGAGCGCGAGGACCTGGTGTTCTGCGAGCACGCCTACGATGCGCTGGAAGGCGCCGATGCGCTGGTCGTGGTGACCGAATGGAAGCAGTTCCGCAGCCCGGATTTCGCCCGGTTGCGCGAGATGCTCAACGATGCGGTCGTGTTCGACGGCCGCAACCTGTACGACCCGCAGGAGATCGAAGCCGCGGGCCTGGCCTATTACGGCATTGGCCGGGGACGTTCGCTGCATGCATGATTCCACCCCCTCATCGCGTGAGCAGGCGCTGGAAGCGCGCCTGGTCGAGCTGGAAATGCGCGTGTCCTTCCAGGAGCAGGCCCTGGCCGAGCTGAGTGAAGCCCTGGCCGATGCACGCATCGAAGGCAGCCGCAACGCCGACTTGACCCGCCTGCTGCTGGAGGACCTGGGCAAGGTCCGCAACGCGCTGTATTCCGATTCGGGCGAAGAACCACCGCCCCCGCACTACTGATCGACCCAACGTCATGAGCGATACACTCCGCGACCAGCTGCTGGGCCTGGGCTTCAAAGCCGCGCCCAAGCCCGAACGCAAACCCGAACGCAAGCCCGATGCCCGCCGCGATGGCCGGCCGGGCAACAAACCGCAGGGCGCGCGTCCACCGGCCAAGCCCGGCGATGCCGCGCGTCCGCCGCGCGAAGGCGACGCCGCACGGCGTGCCGCGCACGGCAAGGGCCGTCCCGGCGGCGCCCGTCCCGGCCAAGGCCAGAATTCCGGCCAGGGCAAGCCGCGCTCGCGCGAGGACATCGACCTGGCCAAGGCCTACGCGATCCGCGCGCAGAAGGAAAAGGACGACCGCATCGAAGCCGAGCGCGTGAAGCAGGAAGAGGCACGCCTGCGTCGCGAAGCCAAGGCCAAGCTCGACGTGCTGCTGGAAGGCAAGTCGTTGAACGATGCCGCGGCCGAGATCGCGCGCCATTTCAACTACGGCGGCAAGATCAAGCGCGTCTACGTCACCGCCGAACAGCTCAAGGCGCTCAACGCCGGCGAGCTGGGTGTGCTGCAGCAGAACGGACGCTACCTGCTGGTGACCGCGGCCGTGCTCGACGAGGCCGAAGCGGTGTTCGCCCCGTCGGTAGCCCTGCGCGTGGACCCCAATGCCACCGCCGACGAAGACCCCTACGCCGATCCGGCTTACCAGGTCCCCGACGACCTGGTTTGGTGATTCCATCCGGGTCGCGGCCACCGCGACCCTTTCGTTGCAGGGATGCGCATGACGGCTGACCCCAGTCACGGCTACGTGCCGCATATCGACGGGCTGCGTGCCATCGCGGTGCTGGCGGTGATCCTGTTCCACCTCGACCCGGCCTGGTTGCCCGGTGGGTTCACCGGGGTGGACGTCTTCTTCGTCATCTCCGGCTTCGTGGTCAGTGCCTCGGTACACCGGCTGCCGCCGTTGCCGCTGCGCCCGTCGCTGCAGCGCTTCTATTCGCGCCGACTGCGCCGCATCGCGCCGGCCCTGGTGGCCTGCCTGCTGGTATCCGGCGTCGCCAGCGTGCTGTTGATTCCACAGTCGTGGTTGAGCGAAGCCAGCGACATGACCGGGCTGATGGCCTTTGTCGGCTTGAGCAACTGGGTGCTGGTGGGCGTGGGCAGCGACTACTTCGCGCCACGCGCGGAGTTCAATCCATTCACCCATACCTGGTCGCTGGGCGTGGAAGAGCAGTTCTACCTGCTGTTCCCGCTGTTGTTCCTCGCCTGGAGCCGCGGTGGGCGCGGGCGCCGGCTGAGCCTGGGGCTGTTCGCGCTGGCGAGCATGCTGTCGATCGGCCACGCCGTGTATGCCGGCAGCCATCCCGAGCAGGCGGTGCGGGCGTTCTATGCCACCTCCACCCGGTTCTGGCAGCTGGGCGCGGGCGTGCTGCTGTTCCAGGGGCTGCACCTGCGCCAGCATGACGCCGGCAGCGTGCCGGCGCCGGGGCGTGCCCGCGTGGCGTGGTCGCTGCTGGCCGTGGCGGCGCTGGTGGCGCTGGGCTGGACCCTGTGGTCGGCACGGGCCGGGCACTCGCCCTGGCCGGACGGACTGTGGGCCGTGCTGGCCAGTGCCGGGCTGCTGCTGGCGCTGCATTTCCACCCGCGCGCGCTGGTTGGCCGGCTGCTCTCCAGCGCGCCACTGCGCCGGATCGGGCTGCTCTCCTATTCGTTGTACCTGTGGCATTGGCCGGTGTTCGTGCTGATGCGCTGGACGGTGGGCCTGGACACCCCTGGCCAGCGGGTGTTCGCCACGTTGCTGGTGGCCGTATTGGCCTGGGCGTCCTGGCGCTGGGTGGAGCGGCCGTTCCGCGGCCCCTTGGCGCAGCGCCTTGGCGCGCCCCGCTGGGTGCTGGTGGGCGTCGCGACGCTGGCACTGGCCGGCGGCCTGCAGGCGTTGCTGTATTGGCAGTCGCCGCATCTTTCCCTGAGCACGGTGAGCCGCCATCCGCTGGACTGGTATCCCGATGGCGAATCCGTGGCCACCGATTACCCGGGCTGCACGCTGCAGGTGGGCAAGGAGCGCTTCGAGGGGGGGCGTGCGCGCACGTTCTCACCCGGCGACTGCGTTCGCCCGGTGCCGGCGGGGATGCCGCGCAACGTGTTCGTGGCCGGCGATTCGCATGCGATGGCCTATAACGAACTGCTGCGCCGGCTGGCGCTGGAGACCGGTGCGACCGTGTGGCAGTACGGGCGGGGCGGTTGCCCGCAGTTGGGCCTGCAGGAGTGGCGGTGGGCCTCGCCGGATTGCCAGGCATACGACGCCGCCGTGCGGGCCGACATCGCCCGCCGCGCCGCACCCGGCGATGTCGTGCTGCTGGTCTCGCTGCGGGTGCCGCGCCTGTCCGACCAGTTCATCCTGTTCGACGCGCGCGAGCAGCGCGACAGCGAACACAGCGAGCAGGGCTATGCCGGGCGTGCGGCCGAAGCCGAGCGTGCCATCGCCGATTGGCGCCCGCTCGCCGACGCCGGCGTGCGCGTGGTGCTGGAGGCGCCCAAGCCGGTGCTGCCGGCGCCGCCTTACCGGTGCTCGGACCGCTTCAATGCCGCCAATGCGGTATGTCGCAATGGCCTGCAGGTGCAGCGCGCCTGGATGGAGGACTATCGCGCCCCGGCCCTGGTGGCGCTGCAACAGGTCGCGTCGGGGCTCCCCGGCGCGGTGATCTGGGACCCGTTGCCGATCCTGTGCGACGCCGACGCCTGCCGCGCCCAACGCGATGGCCGCCCGCTGTTCTTCGATGGCGACCATCTGAGCGGCTATGGCAATCGGCTGCTGCTGCCGTCGTTGCAGGCCACGCTGGCAACCCGCCCGCGATAACGGAGCGGGGTGCGTCGGGGGGGATATTCGCGGGGTCATGGCGCCGCGACGGCATCCATCATTCCGTGATCGGCCCAGCCACCTGCCGACCGGCCTGCCAGACCGCCTCGATGCGCTGGCTGTTGGCGATATCGGCCAGCGGATCGGCATCCAGCACCAGCAGGTCGGCGCGTTTGCCGGCGGCAATGCGACCGCGGTCGGATAACCCGAGCAGGTCGGCAGCCTGGGCGGTGGCGGTCCGCAACGCTTCGGTCGGGGTCAGCCCGGCCTCTACCAGCAACTGCAGTTCGCGATGTTCGGCAAACCCGATCACCCGCTGCGGCATCGCGCCGGCATCGGTACCAAAGCCGAGCCGGACCCCGGTCGCGTGCAGCCGGCGCAGGTTGTCCAGGTTGGTTGCCACCGCGTTGCGTGCAGCGGGTATGTCGCTGCCTGCCAGCTGCGCACGTTGCCAGGCCGGCTGCGACCAGCGCGCCAGCACATCGGCGGGCAACGCCTTGCGCAGGAACGGCTGCTGCAGGTACTGCGGATGCTCGGCATACCAGTAGTTGGCCTCGTCGATGGCGACGGTGGCGATGTACCAGGTGCCCTGGTCGCGCATTCTGCGCGCGAGCATCGGGTCCACCGCACGGTCGCGGATGCCGTGGGCGAGGATGTCCACCTGCGCGTCTACCAGCGCGCGTGCCTGCGCCAGGTCGTGGATGTGCGCAGCGACCTTGAGGCCGCGCGCATGCGCTTCGGCAATCGCCGCGCGATACACCTCCGGGGTCATCATCGGCCGCTTGCCGCCCATGTCGTCCACCCACAGCTTGATCAGGTCCACGCCATCGGCCTGCTGGGTGGCCACCGCCGCGCGTGCCTCCTCGGCGTTGCGCGGGCGCGCCACGGGATCGTGGCTCAGGCCCATGCTGTCGGCCGGGGGCGCACCGTCCGGCACCCCGATGCCGCCGCCGGCGCCGTACAGCTGGGCGCCCAGTGCGGGGTCGGCATTGACTGCCGTGCGGATGGCGAAGAAGTCCGCGCCGTTCATGCCCAGCGCGGTCACCGTGGTGATGCCGTAGCGCTGGAACTGGCGCAGGTCGCGCACCACGTTGTCCTGGGTGTAGAAGCGGTCGCCGTGGTCCAGGCCCTGGGTGTTGCCGACGTGCGCGTGGTCGCTGACCAGCCCCGGCAGCAGGGTCTTGCCGGTGTAGTCGATGCGGCGCGCGCCGGTGGCCGCGGCCGGCAGCGGCGTGCCGACATGCACGATGCGGGCGCCGTCGATCAGTACCGGGGTGACCCCGAGGTCACGCTGGCCGTCGAATACACGGGCGTTCTCGAGCAGGATCGGTTCGGCGGCGGCGGCAGGCAGGGCGACGGCGGCAAGCAGCAGGGCCCACAGGCGGGTCGATCGCATGGGCGGCTCCAGTCAGGGGGAGGCTTGAGCCTACCCCATCCGGGGGACCGGGTTGCCGGCCGGCGGCCGGCGCTACCCGCGGCGGGCGATCAACGCCTGCGCGCGCGCAGCAACGGCAGG
Organism: Stenotrophomonas sp. BIGb0135; assembly: GCF_024810105.1. Taxonomy (GTDB): domain Bacteria; phylum Pseudomonadota; class Gammaproteobacteria; order Xanthomonadales; family Xanthomonadaceae; genus Stenotrophomonas; species Stenotrophomonas maltophilia_AB. The sequence continues at coordinate 751,468 of NZ_JANUDX010000001.1, read as the reverse complement.
CTGATCGCGAAGAAACACAGCAACGCGCCGGCCAGCGCAAAGCCACTGCCGGCCAGGAACGCGGTGCGGCCCTGGTCGATGTTCCACAACTGGCCGGCGATCAACGCCCCCAGCACGCCGCCCACGCCGGACGAAAACCCGTACAGCAAGCCCTGGCCATGGCCGTTGAGGCGGCCGGGGAAGTAGGTGGCCAGCATCTGCATCGCGGCGGCGAAGAAGGCGGCAAACCCCAGCGCATGCGCGGTCTGGGCCACCAGCATCACCGGCAGGTTGTCCGGGAAGAGGGCGGTGACGGCCCAGCGCACGGTGGAACTGAGCAGGGCGATCAGCAGCATCCAGCTCGCGTCGTAGCGGCGGAAGAAGCGGCCGATGGTGAAGAACACGCCCACCTCGAACACCACCCCGACCGTCCACAACACGCCCAGCGTGGAGGTGGCATAGCCATGGTGGTCCATGTAGACCGAGAAGAAGGTGTAATACGGGCCGAACGACAGCTGCTCCATGAACGCGGCAAGGAAGAAGGCCAGCACCTGCGGCTTGCGCACGATCTGCCAGAAGCCGGTGGCGTCGCCATCACGGCGCTGCAGGTTGCGCGCGTAGTGGTTGGCAAAGCCCGAGGCGGTGAGCAGGCCGAACAACGGCAACATCAGCCACGGCAGCAGGTGTGCGTTGCCGGCGCCGCCGTGGCCCTCGATGATCCAGCCGAACAGCATCACCACGCCGATGAAGCCCAGCGAACCCCAGACCCGGATCAGGCCGTAGCGATGGCTGTCGCTGCCGAGGTGGGTGAGGGTGATCGATTCGAACTGCGGCATCACCGCGTTGTAGAAGAAGCAGAACGCGATCATGGCCGGGTACAGCCACGGTTGCGGCAGCGGCAGCAGGAACGCGCAGAAGGTGAGCAGGGTGAGCACGCAGCCGATGCGCAGCCAGAAGATCGGGCGCGGCGAGGCGGCGGCGATCGAGGTCCAGGTGGTGGGCGCGACGATGCGGGTGGCATACCACAGGCCCATCATCACGCTGATCGCGGTGACGCTCATGCCGCGGGAGGTGAGGAACAGGCTCCAGTACGGCGTGAACGCGCCGAGCGCGGCGTAGTAGAAGAGATAGAAAGACGACAGGCGAACGGCCGGAACGGCGTCGCGGGTGGAGGCGGTCATGCAGGGTCCCGGTTGTTGCGCGCACCCCGCAACGCGGGGGGCCTACCGATGCATTATGACCGCAGCACCCCGCCGCGGGTGGGCGTGCGGCTCACTCCGGGTCGTAATCCAGGTTCGAGGCCAGCCAGCGTTCGGCCTGCACGCGGTCCACGCCCTTGCGCTTGGCGTAGTCGCTGACCTGTTCGCGGGTGACCCGGCCCACCACGAAATACTGGCTCTGCGGGTGGCTGAAGTAATAGCCGGACACCGCTGCGGTGGGCAGCATCGCAAAGCTCTCGGTCAGGTGCATGTCGGCGTTGCGCTCGGCGTCGAGCAGGCGGAACAGGGTGGCCTTTTCGCTGTGCTCGGGGCAGGCCGGATAGCCCGGGGCCGGGCGGATGCCGCTGTACTTCTCGGCGATCAGGGCCTCGTTGTCCAGCTGTTCGTCCGGTTGGTAGCCCCAGTAGTCGGTACGCACGTGCTGGTGCAGGCGCTCGGCGAGCGCTTCGGCGAAGCGGTCGGCCAGGGCCTTGAGCAGGATCGCGTTGTAGTCGTCGTGGTCGGCCTCGAAGCGCGCCACGTGCGCATCGATGCCGATGCCGGCGGTGACCGCGAAGGCGCCGATCCAGTCCTGCTTGCCGCTGTCGGCCGGGGCGATGAAGTCGGCCAGGCAGAAGTCCGGGCGTTCGACCGGCTTGTCCACCTGCTGGCGCAGGAAGTGCAGGGTGGTCTCGCCATCCGGGTGCTGTACGCGCACGTCATCGCCGACGCTGTTGGCCGGCCACAGCCCGAACACCGCCTTGGCGGTCAGCCATTTCTCGCCGACGATGCGGTCGAGCATCGCGCGTGCATCACGGTACAGCTCGCTGGCCTGGGGGCCGACGATCTCGTCGGTGAGGATGGCCGGGAACTTGCCGGCCAGCTCCCAGGCCTGGAAGAACGGGGTCCAGTCGATCACCTCGACCAGGTCGGCCAGCGGGTAGTCGTCCAGCACATGCAGGCCGGGCTTGCGCGGCGCCGGGGGCGTGTACGCGGCCCAGTCGCCCTGGAAGCGCTGCGCGCGCGCCTTGGCCAGGGGAACCAGGCGCTTGGCATCGCCGCGGTTGCGATGGCGCTGGCGGATGTCGGCGTAGTCGGCCTCGTTGGCGGCCACGAACGCGTCGCGCAGCTCGCGGGAGATCAGCGACTGGGCCACGCCCACCGCGCGCGAGGCATCCTTCACCCACACCGTGGGTGCCTTGTAATGGGGATCGATCTTCAGTGCCGTGTGCGCCCGCGAGGTGGTAGCGCCGCCGATCATCAGCGGCAGGGTGAAGCCCTGGCGCTCCATTTCGCGGGCGACGTGGCTCATTTCCTCGAGCGACGGGGTGATCAGCCCGGACAAGCCGATGATGTCGGCGTTCTCGGCGCGCGCCGCGTCGAGGATCTTCTGCGCCGGCACCATCACGCCGAGGTCGATCACCTCGAAGTTGTTGCAGGCCAGGACCACGCCGACGATGTTCTTGCCGATGTCATGCACGTCGCCCTTCACCGTGGCCATGATGATCTTGCCGTTGCTCTTGGCGGTATCGCCGCTGCGCGCCTTCTCGGCCTCGATGTAGGGCAGCAGGTAGGCCACGGCCTTCTTCATGACGCGCGCGGACTTGACCACCTGCGGCAGGAACATCTTGCCCGCGCCGAACAGGTCGCCGACGATGTTCATGCCATCCATCAGCGGGCCTTCGATCACGTCCAGCGGGCGGCTGGAGCGGATCCGAGCCTCTTCGGTATCGGCCTCCACCCAGGCGTCCAGGCCGTGCACCAGGGCGTGCGCCAGACGCGCGTCGATCGGCTTCTCGCGCCAGGCCAGGTCTTCGCCCTTGACCTCGCCCTTTTTGCCCTTGTAGCGCTCGGCGATCTCCAGCAGGCGCTCGGTGCCGTCGCGGCGACGGTTGAGGATCACATCCTCCACGCGCTCGCGCAGTTCCGCATCGAGGTCGTCGTAGATCGGCATCGCACCGGCGTTGACGATGCCCATGTCCATGCCCGCCGCGATCGCGTGGTACAGGAACACCGCGTGGATCGCCTGGCGCACCGTCTCGTTGCCGCGGAAGGAGAACGACACGTTGGAGACGCCGCCGGAGACATGGCAATGCGGCAGGGTGCGCTTGATGATGCGGGTGGCTTCGATGAAGTCGACGGCGTAGTTGTCGTGCTCTTCGATGCCGGTGGCCACGGCGAAGATGTTGGGATCGAAGATGATGTCCTGCGGCGGGAACCCGACCTGGTCGACCAGGATCCGGTAGGCGCGGGTACAGATCTCCACCTTGCGCGCGCAGGTATCGGCCTGGCCATCCTCGTCAAAGGCCATCACCACCGCCGCCGCGCCGTAGCGCAGCACCTTGCGCGCCTGTTCGATGAACTGCGCCTCGCCTTCCTTGAGCGAGATCGAGTTGACCACGCTCTTGCCCTGCAGGCACTTCAGCCCGGCTTCGATCACGCTCCACTTGGAGGAATCGACCATCACCGGAATGCGCGCGATGTCCGGCTCGGACATGATCAGGTTCAGATAGCGGGTCATCGCCTTTTCCGAATCGATCAGGCCCTCGTCCATGTTGACGTCGAGGATCTGCGCGCCGTTGGCCACCTGCTGGCGTGCCACTTCCACGGCCTCTTCGTAGCGCTCTTCCTTGACCAGCTTGCGGAACTGCGCGCTGCCGGTGACGTTGGTGCGCTCGCCGATGTTGATGAACAACAGGTCCGGCGTAATCACCAACGGTTCGAGGCCGGACAGGCGGGTATGGCGGGAAGACGTCATGGGCGGGCGGGCATCGGTTGGCGAAGGGGGATCAAGCGCATGCGGACAACACGGCGCTCACGCGGCATCGTCCAGCGCGGCGGCAGGCAGGGCACGGGGAGGCAGGTCGGCCACCGCGTCGGCGATGGCGCGGATATGCGCCGGCGTGGTGCCGCAGCAGCCGCCGACCAGGTTGAGCAGCCCGGCGCTGGCGAACTCGCGCAGGGTGCCGGCCATTTCCTCGGGGGTTTCGTCGTATTCGCCGAAGGCATTGGGCAGGCCCGCATTGGGGTGCGCGCTGACCAGGCAGTCGGCCACGATCGACAGGGTTTCCACGTGCGGGCGCATGTCGGTGGCGCCGAGCGCGCAGTTGAGCCCGACCGACAGCGGCCGGCTGTGCGCGACCGAGGCATAGAAGGCCTCGGCGGTCTGCCCCGACAGCGTGCGCCCGGAGGCATCGGTAATGGTGCCGGAGATCATGATCGGCAGGCGTGCACCGCGGGCGTCGAAGGCCTCTTCGATGGCGAACAGGGCTGCCTTGGCGTTGAGCGTGTCGAAGCTGGTTTCGACCATGAGCGTGTCCGCGCCGCCGTCGATCAGGCCGTCGATGGCTTCGCGGTAGGTCTCGCGCAGCGCGTCGAAGCTGGTGTTGCGGAAGCCGGGGTCGTTGACGTCCGGGCTGATCGAGGCGGTGCGGCTGGTCGGGCCCAGCACGCCGATCACGAAGCGCGGCTTGCCCGGCGTGGTCGCCGCCACGGCATCGCAGCAGGCGCGCGCGACCGCGGCACCGGCCTTGTTGAGCTCGTACACCAGGTGTTCCAGGTGGTAGTCGGCCTGGCTGACCGAGGTGGCGTTGAAGGTATTGGTTTCCACCAGGTCGGCGCCGGCCTCCAGGTAGGCGGTGTGGATCCCGGCGATCACCTCCGGCTTGCTGAGCAGCAGCAGGTCGTTGTTGCCCTTGAGGTCGTGGCCTTCCGGCGGGGTGCCGTGGTCGCAGCCGGGGCCATGCGCGTGTGCGCTGTCGTAGCCGGCGACGAAGCGCTCGCCACGGTAGTCGGCCTCCTCCAGCCCATGGCGCTGGATCATGGTGCCCATCGCGCCATCGATGATCAGGATGCGCCGGGCAAGCGCGTCCTGCAGGGCATGGACGCGGTCGGGATGCAGCCAGGGAAGGGATGACATGGCGGGCCTCAGGGCTTGCTGGCGATCAGCGAAATGACTTCGAAATGCGGCGGCCGCTTCTCGCGGGTCACCGTTTCCAGGCTGGAGACGACCAGCCCGGCCTTCTCGGCGAACTTGCGCAGTTCCTTGTCCGAGAAGCCCAGGTTGACGTGGCCATAGGCCTCCACGGCAGCCTTGTGCTCATGCCGTGCCAGGCTGCACAGCAACAGCCTGCCACCGGAGCGCAGCACGCGCGCACCCTCGGCCACGGCCTGGGCCGGCTTGGCCGCATAGGTCAGCGCGTGCATCAGCACGACCAGGTCGAAGCTGCGGTCCTTGAATGGGAGCGCGTGCATGTCGCCTTCGCGCACTTCCACGTTGGCCAGGCGGCGCAGGCGCTCGCTGGCGGCCGCCACCACGCGTGCACTGGTGTCGATGCAGACGTAGCGCTTGGCATGCGGGGCGACCAGTTCGGCCAGCACGCCATCGCCGGAGGCGATATCGAGCACGTCGCCGGTTTCCAGCAGGGGCAGGGCGGTGCGCGCCAGCGCTTCCCAGGTACGGCCGGGCGAGTAGTGCCGCTCCATGTCGCCGGCCACGCTGTCGGCCCAGTTCTGGTCGGCGGCGCGGCTGGCGAGCACGGCCGCCACCCGTTCAGCATCCTGGCGCAGCAGGGGGTCGTCGCTGCCGGTGCTCAGCGCATGCCACAATGCACGCTGCGCCGGGTCCAGCGCGGCGTCATCGAAGCGGTAATACGCCGAGACGCCGGCGCGCCGGTCGCGCACCAGGCCGGCCTCCTTGAGCCGGGCCAGGTGGGTGGACACGCGTGGCTGGGCCAGCGTGGTGATGGCCGACAGCTCGGCCACGGTCAGTTCTTCCTGCTCCAGCAGGGTCAGCAGGCGCACACGGGTGGCGTCGGCGAATACTTTCAGCCGGACCGACCAATCCTCGAGATCCATAAATATCTACCTATCGCGATATAGAGATATTTTCGTCCCTGGGCCGGTGCGGGGTCAAGTCAGCCGGGATCGACCCGCCCCCGGTACAATCGCCCCACCGGGGCGCGCACTGCGCGGCCCTATCACCATATGTTCCTGGGAGGGTGTTGTGGATTTCAGCTTTACCGAAGAGCAGTTGATGCTGCAGGACGTCGCGCGTCGCATCGCGCAGGAAAAGATCGCGCCCAGCGCCGAGCATCATGACCGTACCGGCGAATTCCCGCTGGAGAACATCCGCCTGCTGGGCGAGAACGGGCTGATGGGCATCGAAGTGCCGGCCGAGTATGGCGGCGCGGGCATGGACCCGATCGCCTACGTGCTGGCGATGGTGGAGGTCGCCGCCGGCGACGCCGCCCATTCGACCATCATGTCGGTCAACAACTCGCTGTTCTGCAACGGCATCCTCACCCACGGCACCGAAGCGCAGAAGCAGACCTACGTGCGCGCCATCGCCGAAGGCGAGGCCATCGGTGCGTTCGCGCTGACCGAGCCGCAGTCCGGGTCGGACGCCACCGCCATGCGTTGCCGCGCGGTCAAGCAGGCCGACGGCACGTTCGTGATCAACGGCAAGAAGAGCTGGATCACCTCCGGGCCGGTCGCCAAATACATCGTGCTGTTCGCGATGACCGACCCGGACCAGGGCGCGCGCGGCATCACGGCGTTCATGATCGACACCGACAAGGCCGGCTTCCACCGCGGCAAGACCGAGCCGAAGCTGGGCATCCGCGCCTCGGCCACCTGCGAGATCGAGTTCCAGGACTACGTGGCCAGCGCCGACGACGTGCTGGGCAAGGAGGGCGAGGGCTTCAAGATCGCCATGGGCGTGCTCGACGCCGGCCGCATCGGCATCGCCTCGCAGGCGATTGGTATTGCCCGCGCGGCGTATGAAGCCACCCTGGAGTACGTGAAGGACCGCAAGGCCTTTGGTGCCGCCATCGGTACCTTCCAGATGACCCAGGCCAAGATCGCCGACATGAAGTGCAAGCTGGACGCAGCGCTGCTGCTGACCCTGCGCGCGGCCTGGGTGAAGGGGCAGGGCAAGCGCTTCAGCAATGAAGCGGCGATTGCCAAGCTGACCGCGTCCGAAGCGGCGATGTGGATCACCCACCAGGCCGTGCAGATCCACGGCGGCATGGGCTACTCCAAGGAAATGCCGCTGGAGCGTTACTTCCGTGATGCCAAGATCACCGAGATCTACGAGGGCACCTCGGAGATCCAGCGGCTGGTGATCGCGCGCAACGAGACCGGGTTGCGCTGAGTCATGTGACGGCGTTCCCGCGTGGGGACGCCGTCCGCGCCCTGAAGGCTGTTGACCAGAACGTTGCTTGGCCGCTCCGTGTCAGCGGCCGCTGCAGGCAAGTGTCTGGCCATTCCATGTGCATCGCAGCTGCAGGCTGTCAATACCCACATTGTCGACATGTACGCCATAGAGCTTGGCTGCCTGCAGCCAGTTTTCGATCGCGTGGCGATCCTGGAAGTGATAGTCGCCGCCGAAGATGTCGGGTGCTTCCGGGCCAGTGGCGGCTGCATCGGGAATGGGATTCCCCTGCGCATCACGGCTCTTGCCTTTGACATACTGCGCTTGGTGGACGGAGTCCGGCTCCAGCTTAAGCAGGGTCTGTGATCCGTCCCGCCAAGTGACGGCGTAGGTGACGGAGCTGACACCAAACAGGCGACTGACAAAGCTCAATCCTACCGATGACAGTGTGGTGGAAAGCGAATTCCACACGGTGCTGCCGGTCGTAGCGCCGGAGAACGCGCTGCCAATACGCGTTTCAAGCTGCGATCGCGTGGTGGCGGACTGGATGACATCGTAAGCGGTGAGACCCTTGAAATCCTCCGGAAACGAAATGCCATTGGCGCCGCCGGGATCGTCGGGATGGACCGGGATGACCGCGCCGTTGCCGCCTGCCTGTGGGGTGACCGCAGCACCTGCCGCGCCGTGTGATTCGGCAAGGGCCATGACGCGCAGGAAGGCCTCGTTCACCGGCGCGGGGATCTGGGTCGGGAGTGCGCGGTAGCGCTTCAGTTCCCGGTCGTACTCGACCTCATAGCCGCTGATCTTCACCTGCAGCAAGTCGACCACGAGCGTGGTTCCCGCGCCGGACCCTACGGCGGCCTGCTTCGGGTTGGCGCAGTTGTCGCACACGACAACACCGCCTGCGTGCGCGGGGGACACCACCGCCAGCCAAGGAACCAGCAGGGCTGCGGGCCAGTGTGGGTTGAATCCAGAACGTGCCATGCCTGTTCTCCCTCTTTGTGCAGTGAATCGATCATCGGATATGGATGGGAAGCTCTTTGTAGCGTGGCTGCTCACACGAAATTGTGTTGCGGCGTACAGAAAATGTGGTGCGTGTTGATTGCGACATCGTTTGCGCGCGCGCCGCGCCGAGGACCGAGGCGCCACGCGGATCGCCACGGGCATCTCCAGCGCTGTACGATGCCGACCCGCAATGCGGCACAGCGCCGCCAGGAGTTCCGATGCTCATCTATCGAGGCGCAGGATTTCTGACCCTGCTCACGCCCATCGCCACCTTGCTGCTGCTGATGTGGCTGTGGCCCGATCCCAGCGTTGCCAAGGGCAATACCTCGCTGACCCAGCTTCTGCTTGGATTCGGCAGTGGTGCGGCACTCAATGTGCTGCTGGGTCTGGTGCTCAATCGCGGCCCGCGCGCGGCTGGCGAGCATGCCCGCCACCATTTCTTTTTCCTGCCGATGCAGTGGCCATCGCTGGCCATCGTCGTCGCGTGCGTAGTGGTGGCGCTGCTTCGCTGACGCGTCGCCGGATCACCGAGGGCGCTGTGTTGTTCGGGGTCATGCGTTACAGCGCCGACGAGCGCTATCGGCGGTCGTCTGGGAACCGACCCCACCCCCGCAAGGCGTGCGCGTGGGGGTTGGTTGCGCGCGTCAGGATCGCGCTCGGGCGCCGGAGGTAGGGTCGGCGGCGTGTGTGGATCGGGCTGTGCCTCCGCTTGGGCCTGTCGCGCGCGTGAGGGCCCCTTGGCGGCCGGTAGGCCCTTGGCGTAGTGTCCTCCGGCCTGGTGGCGTCCTCCTATATTTTGCCCAGGAGCCTACCGGCCGCTAAGGGGCTCGGCTTGCGGTAAGCAGGCCGAAGCAAGGCTTTTCTGATACTGGTCGGTGGATCGGGCGCAGGGGCCCCAGCGCCCGATGCTCCGACCGCCGCGCGGCAAAGGATTGAGCGCGCACTTCGTGCTTGCCCCGCATACGGGTGAAGACGCAAAAAAAAGCCCCGGCGCGAGCCGGGGCTTTTCGTTTCAGCAGCGTACTGCCCGGATCAACGATCCGGACGGTGCGCCGTGTTGGCTTCGCCCTGGCGTTCCAGGAACTCCTTGGACGGTTCGTCCAGCTTGTCGCCCAGCATGCGGCGGACCACGATGAAGAACACCGGGATCATCAGCAGGCCCAGGAAGGTGGCGAACACCATGCCGCCGATCACGCCGGTACCGATGGCGTGACGGGCATTGGCGCCGGCGCCGGTGGAGATGGCCATCGGCACCACGCCCAGGATGAACGCGAAGGAGGTCATCAGGATCGGGCGGAAGCGCAGGCGGGAGGCCTCGATGGTGGCCTCGCGCAGGGTCTTGCCCGCCGCACGCTGCTCCACCGCGAACTCCACGATCAGGATGGCGTTCTTGGCCGCCAGGCCGATCACCGTGATCAGGCCGATCTTGAAGTACAGATCGTTGGGCAGGCCGCGCGCCAGCGAGAACGCCAGTGCGCCGAGCACGCCCAGCGGCACCACCAGCAGCACCGCCACCGGGATCGACCAGCTTTCATACAGCGCGGCCAGGCACAGGAACACCACCACGATGGACAGCACCAGCAGCAGCGTGGCGGCGTTGCCGGCCAGGATTTCCTGGTAGGACATGCCGGACCAGTCGTAGCCGAAGCCGGCCGGCAGGTCGTCGCTGACGATCCGCTCCATCGCCTGCATCGCCTCACCCGAGCTGCGCCCCGGTGCCTGCGAACCGACGATGTTGACCGCCGAGTAACCGTTGTAGCGGCTCAGCGACGGCGGTGCGGACACCCAGTCGGACTTCACCACGGTGCTCAACGGGATCATCGCCGGGGTGCCGTCCGCGTTGGTCTGCAGGCTGCTGGGCGTATAGAAGCTGTTGAGCGATTCGGCCCCGGTGCGGTACGGGCCATCGGCCTGCATCGTCACCCGCTTGATGCGGCCTTCGTAGAAGAAGTCGTTGACGTACACCGGGGCCAGCATCAGCTGGATGGTGCTGTACACGTCCGACACCGACAGGCCCATGGTCTGGGCCTGCACGCGGTCCACGTGCAACTGCAGCTGCGGTGCGTTTTCCAGCCCGTTGGGGCGCACGCCGGTGAGCAGGTCGCTCTCCTGCGCCGCCTTGCCGAGCAGGATGTTGCGCGCCTGCGTCAGCTGTTCATAGCCGGCGCCGCCACGGTCCTGCAGCCACATGTCGAAGCCGCCGAACTGGCCCAGGCCCTGCACGGTGGGCAGGTTGACCACGAAGATCTGCGCTTCCTTGATGCCGTAGAAGGCACCGTTCATCTTCTGGATGAACTCGGGCACGGTGACCTTGCGATCCGCCCAGGGCTTGAGGCGGATGAAGCCCATGCCCACGTTTTCACCCGAGCCGACGAAGCTGAAACCGGCCACCTGCAGCATGCCCTCGAACCCTTCCTGGTCCTTGAGCACGCCCCGCATCTGCGCGAAGGCCTGGTTGGTCTGGGCCTTGGTCGAGCCCGGCGGCAGCTGCACGATCGCCAGGGCGTAGCCCTGGTCTTCCTCGGGCAGGAAGCTGCCCGGCATGCGGGTGAACAGGAAACCGCACAGCACGGTGAGCACCACGAACAGGATCATCCAGCGCGGCGCATGGCGCACCGCCGAGGTGATGTGGCCCACGTAGGTGCCACTGATCTTGTCGTAGTACTTGTTGAAGGTGCGGTAGACGACGTTGGGCTTGTCGCTGTGGGTCGGCTTGAGGAACGTCGCGCACAGTGCGGGGGTGAAGCCCAGCGCCAGGAACGCGGAGAAGCCCATCGCGATGGCGATGGTCAGCGCGAACTGCTTGTAGATCTCGCCGGCGGCACCGCCCTGCAGCGCGGACGGGATGAACACCGCCGCCAGCACCACGGTGATCGCCACCACCGCGCCGGTGATCTGGGTCATGGCCTTCTGGGTAGCGGCCTTGGGCGGCAGCTTCTCCTCGGTCATGATCCGCTCGACGTTCTCGATCACCACGATGGCGTCATCGACCACGATGCCGATCGCCAGCACCATCGCAAACAGGGTGAGCTGGTTGATGGTGAAGCCGATGACGCTCATGCCCAGGAAGGTGCCGAGCAGGGCCACCGGGATGACCAGGGTCGGGATCAGGGTGGCGCGGAAGTTCTGCAGGAAGATCAGCATCACCAGGAACACCAGTGCCACTGCTTCGATCAGCGTCTTGACCACTTCCTCGATCGAGATCTTCACGAAGGTGGTGCTGTCGTACGGCGAGAACCAGCTGACACCGGCCGGGAAGCTCGGGGCCAGTTCGTCCATCTTGGCGGTGACCGCGTTGGCCACGTTCAGGGCGTTGGCGCCCGGCAGCAGCTGGATCGCGAAGGCACCGGTCGGCTTGCCGTTGTACTGGGTGTCAAAGCCGTAGTTGTTGGCACCGAAGGCGATGCGTGCGATGTCCTTGAGCATCACCCGCGAACCATCCGCGTTGGCGCGCAGGATGATGTTCTCGAACTCCTGCGGCGAGCTGAAGCGTCCTTCGGCCGACACCGTGGCGGTGAAGTAATGCCCCTCCGGCGACGGATCGGCACCCAGCGAACCGGCCGCGAACTGCACGTTCTGGTCCTTGATCGCGGCCAGCACCTGGCTGGCCGACAGGCCGTAGCCCTGCATCTTTTCCGGGTTGAGCCAGATGTTCATGGCGTACTCGGAGCCGAACTGCTGGGTGCTGCCGACGCCGGGGATGCGCGAGATCTGGTCGAGCACGCGCGAGCCGACGATGTCGTTCAGCGCGTCACGGTCGATCGACGCGGTGTCCGACTGCAATGCCACCACCATCAGGAAGCCGGCGTTGGCCTTGGCCACCACCACGCCCTGCTGGGTGACTTCGGTCGGCAGGCGCGGCGTGGCCAGCGACACCTTGTTCTGCACCTGCACCTGGGCGATGTCCGCGTCGGTGCCGGTCTCGAAGGTGAGGGTGATGGTGACGCGGCCGTTGGACGCGGAGGACGAGCTGAAATACAGCAGGTGATCGATGCCGGTCAGCTGCTGCTCGATCACCTGGGTGACCGACTTTTCGGCGGTGTCGGCGCTGGCGCCGGGGTAGGTGGCGCTCACCGTCACCTGGGGCGGTGCGATGCTGGGGTAGGACTCCACGCCCAGCCCGAGGATCGAGATCACGCCGGACAGCGAGATCAGGATCGCGACCACCCAGGCGAATACCGGGTGTTCAATGAAAAATTTAGGCATGACGGAGGGTTCCCGTTATTGCTTGTTCGATTCGGCAGCCGGGGCCGCGTCGGCCTTGTCGGCAGTCGCGTCGGCGGGTTTTGCAGCGGCGTCGGGCTTGGCGGCGGCCGGTGCGGCACCCCCCGCGGCCGGGGCCTGGCCGTTGGCTGCGGCGCTGGCCGGATCCCACGGCTTGGCCGTGGCCGGCGCCCCTTCCTTGACCTTCTGCACGCCTGCCACGATCACCTTGTCGCCCGCATCAAGACCGCCACTGACCAGCCAGTTGCCGCCCTGCTGGCCCTCGCTCTTGACGTTCTTGCGCGCCACCTTGCCGTCCTTGCCGACCACCAGCACGTAGCCGCCGGTGGTGTCGCGCTGGAGCGCCTGCAACGGCACCAGGAACGCGTTGTTGCGCTCGCCGAGGGTGGCCTGGAAGCTGACGAAGGCACCCGGCAGCAGGATCTGCTGCGGGTTGGGCAGTACCGCGCGCAGCGAGACCGCGCCGGTGGTGGGGTCGACGGTGGTCGAGGAGAAGTCCAGCGTGCCCGGCTGGTCGTAGAGGGTGCCGTCGGCCAGCTTGACCTGCACGGTGGACTTGCCGTCCCCGCTCAGCGCCAGCTGGCCCTTGGCCTGCGCGGCGCGCATCTGGGTCAGCTCGTCCACGCTCATGGAGAAGTTGACGTACAGCGGGTCCAGCTGGTCCACGGTGGTCAGCAGGGTGACATCGCCCTGGCCGACCAGCGCGCCTTCGGTGACCTGCTGCTTGCCGGCGCGGCCGCTGATCGGCGAGGTCACTTCGGCATAGCCGAGGTTGATCTTCGCGCTGGTCAGCGCCGCCTGGGCCTGCTGCACGGCCGCCGCAGCGGTGCGCTCGGTGGCTTCTGCTGCGTCCAGGTCCGACTTGGAGACGTACTTCTGCGGCGCCAGCGAACGGGCGCGGTTGGCGGCGGCCTTGGCGTTGGCGTAGGTGGCCTGTGCGGACGCCAGCTCGGCCTGCGACGCGTTCAAGGAGGCACGCAGCGGGGCCGGGTCGATCAGGAACAGGACCTGGCCCTGCTTGACGTCGGCGCCTTCCTGGTAGACGCGCTTGAGCAGCACCCCGGGCACGCGGGCGCGGACGTCGGCGCTGCGGTAGGGTGACAGGCGGCCGACCAGCTCACGCTGCAACGGCAGGGTCTGCGGCTTGGCATCGATCACGCCCACTTCCGGCGGCGGGGGCGTCTGTTGCTCTGGCTTCTTGCAAGCGGTCAGTGCGACAGCAACTGCGCAGGTCAGGGCAAGGCTGCGGAGTGGGGCGATCATCAGGAAAAACTCCGGTGTTGGTTTGAATGCGATGCCGCGGCGGTCTCCGGCACGGCGAACGCGCGCAGGAAGCTGTCAACGGAGAATTCGGCCCAGCGGCGGCGCACGGTGGCGTCAGCGCGGTGGGGGGTGTGGAAGCGCTGTTTCTCGAAATCCAAGCCGGCGATCATGCTCAATAACAGTTCGGCCATGAAGTGCGGGTCGTCATGCCCCAACTGGCCCAGCGCGGTGCGCGCCTGGAGCCATTCAGCGACGTGAAGAACGAGCGCGCCCGCCCCGTCGCGGTACAGGGCGCGGGCTTCCTGCGGGAAATGCGGGGAGTCGGCGGCGATCAGTCGCCGGGCCTGGGCCACGTGCGGCTGGTTGCAGTGCTCCAGGTAGTCGGTGGCGAACTGCAGCAGGCTGCCGCGCAGGTCGCCCTGGTCCAGGCTGTGCAGGCCGGCCGTGGCCCGGCTGACATGCCGCTGCATGACCCGGCGCAGCAGTTCCTGCTTGCTGCCGTAGCGGCTGTAGAGGGTCTGCTTGGAGCAGCCCGCCTGCTGGGCCACCGCATCCATGCTGATCTGCATGCCCTGGGTGGAGAACAGATCGCGCACGGCATCGAACACGCGCTGATCGCGCGCATCCAGGGTGCTGGCGGCGGGGTGGGGGGGATTCACGCGATGGACTATACCGTCCAGTTCAGAATTGGAGAAGCCTTGTGTTTGCCGCGGATTTGATACCCATCGTCAAGTTGCCACGGAAGTGGCCGATGCTTGCCTGCGTGGATCTCCTACGCGAGCGTCCGTACTCGTGCGGATTGACCATCGCGACGTAAACGCCACCCAACCCGATTTGCCTTATTCCGTCCTGCAGCAAGGTATTTTTGTGCGGTAGGCCTACAATTTCATTTTCCCAACTGAGCAACACGCACCGCTCTGCCATGAAACCGCAAAAACCAGCAGCCAAGACCGTGAAAAACAAATCCAAACCAGCCGATACGCAGACTGTTTCGCCAGTGGGCTTCTCGCTGGAGCCGGTGTACACGGCCTTGCGCAAGCGCTACCCGGCGGCCGGGCAGGCCGAGGCAGTGGCTTTCGCCGCCGACTTCTACAAGCGCATGGAGGCGGACGAGTTCCCCCACCACACCGCCGAGGAGTGGGCCGCGCTGGCGGCGGACACGCTGGAATTCGCGCGTGTCCGCAAGCCGGGCAAGGCCAATGTCCGCGTGTTCAACCCGAGCCTGAAGGCCAACGGGTGGGAATCGCCGCACACGGTGCTGCAGATCGTCAATGACGACATGCCGTTCCTGGTCGACACGGTCACCATGTCGCTGGCCGAGCATGGCATCGGCGTGCACGTGCTGGGCCACCCGGTGATCCGCTTCGCGCGCGACAAGGCCGGCAAGCTCAGCGGCGTCAGCGAGGGCAACGCCGAGTCGGTGATGCTGCTGGAAATCGACCGCCAGCCGGCCGATGCCATGGCCGACGTCGAGCAGGCGATCGTCAAGGCGCTGGACGAGGTGCGTGCCATCGTCCACGACTGGGACGCGATGCGTGCCAAGGCGCAGAGCCTGGCCGAGGACCTCGGCAGCCGCCAGCTCCCGATCGATGCCGCTTCGCGCGCCGAAGCGCAGGAATTCCTGCGCTGGGCCGCCGACAACCACTTCACCTTCTTCGGCTACCGCGAATACCGCGTGGAGAAGCAGGGCAAGGAAGAGGTGCTGGCACCGCTCAATGAAACCGGCCTGGGCCTGATGCGCGGCAAGGACAAGTCCGCCGCCCGTCCGGTCAAGACCCTGGCCGCGCAGGGCCTCAACGCCACCACCGGGTTGAAGGACGCGCTGATCCTGACCAAGACCAATGCCCGTTCGCGCGTGCACCGCGCCGGCTACATGGACTACATCGGCGTGCTGGAATTCGACGCCAAGGGCAAGATCATCGGCGAGCAGCGCTTCCTCGGCCTGTTCACCTCCAGCGCCTACAACCGCCGCCCGTGGGAAATCCCGCTGGTGCGCCAGCGCCACGAATACGTGATGACCCAGTCCGGCCTGGCGCCGAGCAGCCACAGCGGCAAGGCCCTGCGCCACATCCTGGAAACCCTGCCGCGCGAAGAGCTGTTCCAGTCCAGCGAGGACGAGCTGTTCCGCACCGCGATGGGCGTGCTGGGCCTGCAGGAGCGCGTGCGCAGCCGGCTGTTCCTGCGCCGCGACAAGTACAGCCGCTTCATCTCCGCGCTGGTCTACCTGCCGCGCGAACGCTTCAACACCGATGTGCGCCTGCGCATCGAAGCCATGCTCAAGGACGCCCTGCAGGGCGAATACGTGGACAGCTCGGTGGTGCTCGGCGAATCGCCGCTGGCCCAGGTGCACCTGATCGTGCGCCCGAAGGCTGGCCAGACCCTGGAAGTGGACACCAGCGTGCTGGAACAGAAGCTGGCCCAGGTGCTGCGCAACTGGCAGGACGACCTGCGTGAAGCGCTGGTGGCCCGCCACGGCGAAAGCGAAGGCCTGCGCATTGCCGCGCGTATCGGCAAGGCATTGCCGGCCGGCTACATCGAAGACTCCAGCACCGAGATCGCGGCCAACGACGTCAGCCAGCTCGACGCGCTGACCGGTCCGGACGACCTGCGCCTGAGCCTGCAGGCCGTGCAGCGCGACGGCGGTGACGGCCTGCGCCTGAAGCTGTATCGCCAGCTGGACGACATCCCGCTGTCGGACGCGCTGCCGATGATGGAAAACATGGGCCTGCGCGTGATCGCCGAGCGTCCGTACCGCCTGACGGTCGACAACGCCCCGGTCTACGTACAGGACTTCGAGGTCGAATCGGTGGCCGGTGCCATCGACGCGCCGAGCGTGGATGCCGCCTTCGGCGAAACCTTCGCCCGCGTGTGGCACGGCGATGCCGAGAACGACGGCTTCAACCGCCTCGTACTGGCTGCCGGCCTGCATTGGCGCCAGGTCGCCATGCTGCGTGGCTACTGCAAGTACCTGCTGCAGACCGGCGTGCCGTTCTCGCAGGCCTACGTGGAAGGCACCTTCACCCGCTACCCGCTGCTGGCGCGCCTGCTGGTGGAGCTGTTCGAAGCCCGCTTCGACCCGGCCACCGGGCATGAAAGCAAGGAGGCCATCGCCGAGGGCCAGGCCCAGCTGCGTGCGCACCTGACCGTGCTCGCCGGCGGCGACGAGGCCACCCTGAAGGTGCTCAAGACCGTGGTCGATGCGCGCAAGGGCGACCGTGCCGCGCAGATGGATGCCGCGCGTGACGCGCTGGTCAAGCTGATGGACCGCGTCTCCAGCCTGGACGAGGACCGCATCCTGCGCAGCTTCATGGGCGTGATCGATGCGACCCTGCGTACCAGCTACTACCAGACCGATGCCGATGGCCGTCCGGGCCACGTCATCAGCTTCAAGTTCGATTCGGCGCGGGTGCCGGACCTGCCCAAGCCGCGCCCGTACCGCGAAATCTTCGTGTACGGCCCGCGCGTGGAAGGTACCCACCTGCGTTTCGGTGCCGTGGCCCGTGGCGGCCTGCGCTGGTCGGACCGTCGCGAAGACTTCCGCACCGAGGTGCTGGGCCTGGTCAAGGCGCAGATGGTCAAGAACACGGTCATCGTGCCGGTCGGCGCGAAGGGCGGCTTCTTCGCCAAGACTCCGCCGGTGAACGGCGACCGTGATGCGGTGTTCGCCAACGGCGTGGCCTGCTACAAGCTGTTCATCCAGGGCCTGCTGGACATCACCGACAACATCGTCAACAACAAGATCGTGCCGCCGGTGGACGTGGTCCGCCACGACATGGACGACCCGTACCTGGTGGTGGCCGCCGACAAGGGCACCGCGACCTTCTCCGACATCGCCAACGGCCTGGCCATCGCGCACGGCTTCTGGATGGGCGATGCGTTCGCCTCCGGTGGTTCGGTCGGTTACGACCACAAGGGCATGGGCATCACCGCGCGCGGTGCGTGGGAGTCGGTCAAGCGCCACTTCCGTGCCCTGGGCCGTGACAGCCAGAGCCAGGACTTCACCACGGTGGGCGTGGGCGACATGTCCGGCGACGTGTTCGGCAACGGCATGCTGCTGTCGCGCCACATCCGCCTGGTGGCCGCGTTCGACCACCGCCACATCTTCCTGGACCCGAACCCGGATGCGGCCAGCACGTTCGTCGAGCGCGAGCGCCTGTTCACCGTGCCGCGCTCCAGCTGGGCCGACTACGATGCCAAGCTGATCAGCAAGGGCGGTGGCATCTACCCGCGCTCGCTGAAGTCGATCGAGATCACCCCGCAGGTGCGCGAGGCGTTGGGCCTGGACGACAACGTCAAGGCGCTGTCGCCGAACGACCTGATGAGCGCCATCCTCAAGGCGCCGGTGGACCTGCTGTGGAATGGCGGTATCGGCACCTACGTCAAGGCCTCGACCGAGCAGCACAGCGATGTGGGCGACCGCGCCAACAACGCGTTGCGCGTCAACGGTGGCGAGCTGCGCTGCAAGGTGGTGGGCGAGGGCGGCAACCTGGGCATGACCCAGCTCGGCCGCATCGAGGCCGCCCAGGCCGGCGTGCTGCTCAACACCGACTTCATCGACAACTCGGCCGGCGTGGATACCTCCGACCACGAAGTCAACATCAAGATCCTGCTCAATGACGTGGTACGGGCCAAGAAGTTGACCGTCGAACAGCGCAACAAGCTGCTGGCGTCGATGACCGACGAAGTGGCCGCGCTGGTGCTCAACGACAACTACCGCCAGAACCAGGCCCTGAGCCTGATGGAGCGGATGGCGGTCAAGCGCCTGGGCTCCAAGCAGCACTTCATCCGTACGCTGGAGCAGCAGGGCCTGCTCGATCGCCAGATCGAGTTCCTGCCCTCCGACGCCGAGCTGTCCGCGCGCAAGGCGCGTGGCCAGGGCCTGACCCGGCCGGAGCTGTCGGTGCTGCTGTCCTATTCCAAGCTGGTCGCGTTCGCCCAGCTGCTGGATTCGGACATCCCCGAAGACCCGTACCTGTCCAAGGAACTGCAGCGCTACTTCCCCACGCCGCTGCAGAAGAAGTACGCCGACGCGATGGAACGTCACCGCCTGAAGCGCGAAATCATCGCCACGGCCGTGACCAACCAGACCATCAACCGGATGGGTGCCACCTTCCTGATGCGCATGCAGGAAGACACCGGCCGCAGCATCGCCGAGGTCGCCAAGGCCTACACGATCAGCCGTGAAACGCTGGACGCGCGCGCCCTGTGGGCACAGATCGACGCCCTCGACGGCACGCTGCCGGAGTCGGTGCAGATCGACGCGCTGGAAGTGATCTGGAAGCTGCAGCGTTCGTTCGTGCGCTGGCTGCTGTCGCGCCCGGGTGCGATGCCGGGCATCACCGAGGCGGTCAACCGCTACCAGGCGGCCTTCAACGACATCCGTGTCGCCTCCGGCGTGCTGCCCGATTCCCAGCGCCCGGCCTACGAGGCCAGCGTGGCCGAGTGGAAGGAAAAGGGCCTGCCGCCGGCACTGGCGCAGCAGTTGTCCGAGCTGCAGTTCCTGGAACCGGCGTTCGACATCATCGAACTGGCGCGTACCCGCAAGCTCAAGCCGGTGGATGTGTCCAAGATCCACTTCCGCCTGGGCGATGCCCTGCAGCTGCCGTGGTTGTTCGAGCAGATCGACGCGCTGGAGGTCAATGGCCGCTGGCACGCCGTGGCCCGTGGCGTGCTGCGCGACGAGCTGGCCGCCCATCACCGCAACCTGGCTGCCCAGGTGCTGTCGATGAAGGGCGGCAGTGCCGAAGCCAAGGTGGCCGCGTGGATCGGTCGTGACGACAGCAGCCTGCGCTTCACGCTGTCGATGCTGGCCGAACTGGCCGAGCAGAAGACCCTGGACTACCCGACGGTGTCGGTGGCCGTCCAGCGTCTGGGCCAATTGGCGGCCCATGGCGCGTAAGCGATAGCGCCGGGCGCTGCCCGGTGGCATGAAAAGGAAACGGCCCCGCAATCGCGGGGCCGTTTTCGTTTCCGGTCGTGGTGCTCGCCGCTGCCCGGCAATCGCATCGACCCGACGGCGGATGCGCGGACCCGGCCAGCGGCCGGCACGACCGGGTATGCTCTTGCTGGCATACCCCACCCGGATCCACCGATGAGCGACACCCCCCGTATCGCCTTCCTGGCCAGCAACACCGAGGCCGCGCAGCAGGCCTTGGCCGTCATGCTGGCCCGGTATGGCACGTGCGCGCCCGAGCAGGCCGATGTGCTGTGCCCGCTCGGCGGCGATGGCTTCATGCTGCAGACCCTGCATCGCTACGCGGCGCTGGGCAAGCCGGTGTTCGGGATGAAGCTGGGCACGGTGGGTTTCCTGATGAACCAGTTCCGTGATGACGACCTGCCGGCACGCCTGGCGGCGGCCGAGCCGGCCAATCTGCGCCCGCTGGAGATGCTGGCATTGACCGAATCGGGTACCACCACCGGGTCGCTGGCGTACAACGATGTGTCGCTGCTGCGCCAGACCCGCCAGGCCGCGCACATCGGCGTGGACCTCAATGGCCAGGAGCGGGTGGCCGAGCTGATCGGCGATGGCGTGCTGGTGGCCACCCCGGCCGGCAGCACCGCCTACAACTATTCCGCGCACGGCCCGATCCTGCCGCTGGGCTCGCACACCATCGCGCTCACCCCGCTGGCCCCGTACCGCCCGCGTCGCTGGCGTGGGGCGATCCTCAAGGCCGACACCGAAGTGCGCTTCCGCGTGCTGGACCCCTACAAGCGCCCGGTCAGCGTGACCGCCGACTCGCACGAAACCCGCGACGTGGTGGAAGTGACCATCCGCGAGTCGCGCGAGCGCCGGGTGACGCTGCTGTTCGACCAGGAGCACAACCTGGAAGACCGCATCCTCAGCGAACAGTTCATGTTCTGAGCCCACCCGGGCGTGACGGCCGCGCACTGTGGGACAATGGCTGGCCGGCCGCTTCGGCCGCATTGGATTGCTGAGTGCCATGGGCGACAACACCCCCCGTCTGCTGACCGTCGCGGTGACCTCGCGCGCGCTGTTCGACCTGGAAGAAGGCCACGCGCTGTTCGAGGCCGAAGGCGTGGACGCCTACGCCGAGTACCAGCGCAAGCACGAGGACGACGTACTGCGCCCCGGCGTGGCGTTCCCGGTAGTGCGCAAGCTGTTGGCGCTCAACCAGGGCCAGTCCCCGGAGTCGCCGCGCGTGGAAGTGATCCTGCTTTCGCGCAACTCGGCCGACACCGGCCTGCGCATCTTCAATTCCATCCAGCACTACGGCCTGGGCATCATCCGCGCCACGTTCACTGCCGGCGAGCCGACCTGGCCCTACGTGAAGCCGTTCGGTACCGACCTGTTCCTGTCGGCCAACCCGGAATCGGTGCGCCGCGCGCTGCTGCATGGCATCGCGGCGGCCACCATCCTGCCGAAGCCGCCAGGCGAGACCATCGCCGCGGCCGAGCAGGTCGACCTGGGCCGGCCGCTGGGCCAGCTGCGGATCGCCTTCGATGGCGATGCGGTGATCTTCGGCGATGAGAGCGAGCGCATCTCGCGCGAGCAGGGCGTGGAAGCGTTTGGCCGGCACGAGCGCGAGAACGCGCGCGAGCCGCTCAGCGGTGGCCCGTTCCGCAACTTCCTCTCCGCCCTGCACACCCTGCAGGCCGTGTTCCCCTCGGGCGAGGATGCCCCGATCCGCACCGCGCTGGTCACCGCGCGTTCGGCGCCGGCGCACGAGCGGGTGATCCGCACGCTGCGCGAGTGGGGCGTGCGCCTGGATGAAGCGCTGTTCCTGGGCGGGCGGCACAAGGGGCCGTTCCTGGAAGCGTTCGGGGCCGACATCTTCTTCGACGATTCGCAGCACAACATCGACAGCGCCCGCCAGCACCAGCGCGTGGCCGCCGGCCACGTACCGCATGGCGTGGCCAACGACGGCTGACCTATCGCCGTGGCGGGCCGCGGCCGTGCTTACCGGAGCGGCAGGCCCGACGGCACATCCGGCGCGCTGACCAGCGGCAGGCGGATGTCGACCAGCTTCCAACGCAGGCCGGAGCGCTGCAGCACGAAAACCACGGGGGTGCCATCCGGGGTGTGGGTGGTGGCGGTGAAGCGCGACAACGACTCGAAGCGATGCGTGGCGCCCTGCAGCGGCCGTGCCTTGCGCGGTGCCGCGTACGCGTCGCTGCTTTCCAGGTCGTTGCGGGCGCGTTTCCACAGGGTGTGGCCTTCCAGCAGCGCGCCGATCCCGGTCGGGGTGACCATCGCGTCCACCGCGGTGCCGGTGAGCGTTTCGCTGGCCGACAGCAGCAGCGCGCCGATGACGTTGGACTGCACGTCAGCGCCGGCGCGGCGGACCACGTAGTCGTTGAGCTGCGCGCGCAGGTTGGCCCGCAGCATCGGGAAGTCCACGTAGCGGTCGAGCTTGGCGGTGTCGCGGGTTTCGATGGCCTGCGACAGGCCGCGCACGGTGAGGTAGGGGCCACTGAAAAACACGCCTGCCAACAGCAGCAGCAGGGCCAGCAGCAACCAGGGAAGCTTTTTCATCACATCACGCATCTGCAGGGCATCGGGTTGAGCTTGCCGCAGTGGGTGTCGGGAAATGTGAAGGCTTACTGGCTTGGCGATCGCCCTGACTGGAAGGCGGCCACCAGGCGCGCGCGCTCGTCCGCTTGCAGTGCGTCCACCCGCGTGTCCAGGACCTGCGCCAGGTTGCCGATGCGGGTGGTGCCGAGCACGCCGCTGGCGATCGCCGGGTTCTGCAGCACGTAGGCGAACGCGGTCTGCGCGGGCGTCTGCGACCGCACCGTGGCGACCGCGCGCTGCATCGTGCGCGCACTGCGCATCAGTTCGCGGCTGGACGGCTTCAACCACGCGCGGGCGAGGTACCACGCGTCGGCCAGGCGCGGCACCCGCGGCCGTGCGGGCAGCAGGTGGCCCTGGGCCAGCACGGTGCCGGCCAGGACGCCGATGCCCGCCGCGTGCATGGCCGCGATCAGCGGTTCGCGGTCCTGCTGCAGGGCGTTGTAGTCGATCAGCGCGACATCGAACATGCCGGGGTGGGCAGCCATGAACCGCATGGTGCCGGCCGTGTGGGTATTGATGCCGAGCAGGCGGAACATGCCGTTGCGGCGCATGCGCGCCAGTGCCGAGAGCAGCTCGTCGGTGATCTGTGGCACGCCGATGCCGTGCAGCTGGAAGATGTCCAGGTGGTCGCAGTGCAGGTTGCGCAGCGAGGCGGCGCAGCTGCGCTCGATGGCCTCCGGGGAAAAATCGCGGTGTTCGGCACCGCTTACCCCGGCCTGCCCGGTGAGGGTGCCGGCCTTGCTGGAGATCACCAGCCCATCGCGCGGGTGCGCGGCGAACGCGCGCTGGAGGATGCGCCCCAGCCGCGGCTCGGCATTGAAGGCGGCGTAATTGTGGCCGGTGTCGAACAGGTTGACGCCGCGCTCCAGCGCGTAGCGCACGATGCGCTCGGCCTGGTCTTCGGCGAAACGGCGATGGCCCCAGAAGCCCGAGCAGCCCAGCGCGACCTGCGATACCTGCAGGCCGCTGCGGCCGAGCGGGCGCAGCGCCACGGGAGACGGCGTCGGCATGCGGCTCAGAACTCCAGGTCCAGCGCGGCGCACAGGTAGTCCACGAACGGCCCCAGCGTGACCAGGTCGGCGGCGATGGTCTGGCGCAGGCGCGGGCCGGTCATGGTGGCGTCGTCCAGCGCGCGCCAGAACACCCAGTTGCGGTGTTTGAGGTCATCGATGAACTCGAAGTCCGGCTCGAAGCCGCGCGGGGCACGCACCAGCTTTTCGCTTTCCTCGAAGTCGAACTTCTTCCGCAGCACCGGCGAGTGCGCGGCGGCCTTCCAGCTGCCCGGGTTGTCGACGATGAAATGCCGCACCTTGCGCTGCGTGGCCGGCTCGGGATGCCACAGGCCGGCACCGACGAAGCTTTCGCCTGGCTGCAGGTGGATGTAGAACGACGGCGCGGGTACCTGCCTGCGGCGCTCATGGAACAGGCGCGCGCCCTGCCAGCTCTTGTAGGGCGATTTGTCGTTGGAGAAGCGCGCGTCGCGGTAGATGCGGAACAGCGAGCCACCCACGCCGCGCGGGTCGGCGCGGAAATGCGGGCTGACTGCGGCCAGGTCGGGCTGCAGGTCGGCGATCAGGCGCAGGAACGGCTGGCGCACGTGCTCCTCGTACTGCGGTTTGTGCTCGTTGAACCAGCTCTTGTCGTTGTTGCGGGCCAGCCCACGCAGGAACGTGAAGCTCTTGGGGGTGAAATAGCTGCTCACAGGCTCTGCTCCAGGTGGGTGCCCCAGTCGCGCAACTGTTGCAGCAGGGCGAGCCGGGCCGGGTCGGCGGCGTGCTCGGTGGCCAGTGCATCCAGTTGTTGGCGGAACTGCGGCAGGTTCTGCTCGCCCAGCGCGGTGTCGCCGAGCAGGCGCTGGCGACGATAGTCGTTCCAGCGTGAGTGCTCGGTCGCGTCCAGGGTGTCCAGATGATTGCGTGCGCGGTAGCGGAACAGCAGCTCGGGCATGCGCGGGTCGCGCAGGCGCTCGGCGAAGCTGGCCAGTTCGGCCGGTGGACTCGTGCGGATGCGGGCCATCAATGCCTTGTCGCCGTCGGCCAGGAAACCGTCGTACAGCGAGGCATCCACGTCGCTTGGGGGCAGCGCACGTTCGCCGCCGAACACCTGGCGGGCCTTCTCGGCCAATGCCGGTCCCAGCTCGCGCAGGCGCGCGGCCTTGGCTTCGATGGCGGCCACGTCCAGGCCAAGGCGCGCATGGTCGGCGGCCCGCAGGTGGTTCCAGGCGACCAGCGCAGGCACCTTGTTGACGTGCACTTCCTTGAGCGGCACGCGCTGTTCGCCCTCGGCCAGGTCGGCGGCGCGGGTGTACAGGCGTGCGGCGATGGTCTCGGCGGGCAATGCCAGCAGCGCGTCGACGTCGCCGTCCAGGTCGAACACGATGACCCGGTTGCTGATGTACGGATGGCGTGCCAGCGGCAGCACCGGGGCGGCGCACAGGCGCTGGGCCGGATAGCGCATCGAGATGTGCAGGACCGGCTGCATCGCCTCCACGTCGAGCAGGCTGGCCACGAAGCGCTTGTCGCGCAGCTTCAGGGCGTAGTCCCACAGCCGCGGCTGCGCCTGTTTGAACAGGCGTGCCATGCCGATGGTGGCGTACACGTCCGACAGCGCCTCATGGGCATCGCCCTGGCGCACGTCGTTGGCGGTGGCCAGGTGCTCGAGTTTGAACGAGGTGGCGCCATCTTCGCGCTGCGGCCACACCACGCCCTCGGGGCGCAGCGCGTGCAGCAGGCGCATCATGTCCAGCAGGTCCCAGCGCGAATTGCCGTTGCGCCACTCGCGCTCGTAGGGATCGTAGAAGTTGCGGAACAACCCGTGGCGCACGAACTCATCGTCGAAGCGCAGCGTGTTGTAGCCCAGCGAGCAGGTGCCCGGTCGCGCCATCAGGTCGTTGATGCGCGAAAACGCGTCGGCCTCGCTGACGCCGGTGGCGAGCGCGTGCTGCGGGGTAATGCCGGTGATCAGCGTGGCCACCGGCGAGGGCAGCAGGTCGTCGGCCGGCTTGACGTAGAAGCTGACCGGCGCCTCGATGATGTTCAGCTCGGCATCGGTACGGATCGCGGCGAACTGCGCGATGCGGGTGCGCCGAGGGTCCTGGCCGAAGGTCTCCAGGTCGTAGAACAGGAAGCTGTCTGCCATCAGTGTGCGCCCTCCAGCACCGGCAACTGCGCGTGCACGATCCGCTCCAGCGCCGGCCAGTCGATGTGGTCCATGCTGTCATGCCCGGCGGTGGCGTCCTCCAGGATGCGCCGCTGCAGTTCGGTGCGCGCCAGCGCCACCGCATACGGTGTGTGCAGGAAGGTCACCATGGTGTAGTGCGGCACGAAGCGGGTCGGCCAGCGTGCCTGCAGCGCCTGTTCGAGCTCGCGCTGCAGCAGGAACGCCGGATCGGCCACGCGGTCGCGCATCTCCAGGTAGTTCTCCAGCGCCATCTGCTGGATCGCCTCGGCATTCGGCTTGCGGTCGGCCTCGAACGCGGCGAAGGCCGCGGCCAGCGAATCCTGCGCCAGCAGGTGGCCGGCCAGCGCCACGCAGTCCTCGAACGCGCAGTTCATGCCCTGGCCGTGGAACGGCACCATCGCATGCGCGGCATCGCCGAGCAGCACGGCGCGGCCCTGCAGGTGCCAGTGGGTGAGGTGCAGCGTGCCGAGCAGGCCCGGCGGATGTTCTTCCCAGTCGCGGCGCAGGTTGGGGATCAGCGCCAGCGCATCGGGGAAGTCGCGCGCGAACAGCGCCTCGGCTTCGGCGCCCGTGGTGGTGGTGGCAAAGCTGGGCTCGCCCGTGTTGGGCAGGAACAGGGTGACGGTGAAGGTGCCTTCGTCGTTGGGCAGGGCGATGCACATGTAATGCCCGCGCGGCCAGATGTGCAGGGCGTTGGCCTCGATGCGGAAGCCGCCGTCGGCGGTCGGCGGGATCTCCAGCTCCTTGTAGGAGTGGTCCAGGAACTCGATGCGCTCGTCCAGCGGCTGCTTGCGGTTCATCGCCGCGCGCAGCGCCGAGCCGGCACCGTCGGCGCCGATCAGGGTGTCGAAGCGGATGTCATGCGGCTGGTCGTCGCGGTCGTCGATGAAGCGGGCGTAGCCGGCATCGAAATCCACGGTGTGCAGGCGGCGGTGGAAGTGCACCTGCGCGCCGGCGTCCTCGGCCAGCTGCAGCAGCGTGGTGTTGAGGTCCTTGCGGTGGATCGACCAGATCACCTCGCTGTCGTCGCGGCCGTAGCGCTGCAACTGCGGCTCGCCCTGGCGGGGATGCACCATCCGGCCGCGCATCATCACGGCCTTGGCCATGACCGCGTCTTCCACGCCGGCCTGGCGCAGCGCATTGCGTCCGCGCTCGGCCAGCGCCAGGTTGATCGAACGGCCGGACTCGTAGTCGCTGATGCGCGGGTCGCCGCGGCGCTCGTAGAGGGTGATGCGCCAGCCTTGGCGCGACAGCAGGATGGCGAGCAGGGAGCCGGCCAGGCCGGCGCCGATGATGCTCAGCGAGCGTGAGGGGGTAGCGATCAAGTCGGTGTCCGCAAGGGGGAGGGGGCGCGGCTTAGTGGCCGGCCCAGGCGCCCACTTCATCGATGAAGTGGTGCAGGTCCTGGTAACGGTTGTAGAGCGGGGTGGGCGAGATGCGGATGACGTCGGGCTCGCGCCAGTCGCCGAGCACGCCGACGGTCTGCAGGTACTCGAACAGGCTGCGCCCACGCTCGCGCCCGCCGACCACGCGCAGCGAGAGCTGGCAGCCGCGACGCTCGGGTTCGCTGGGGGTGAGCACCTCCAGCACGCCGGCCAGACGGGCGCGCACCAGCGAATCCAGCAGCCCGGTGAGGCGCAACGATTTGGCGCGCAGCATGGCGATACCGCCGGCCTTGTCGACCACGTCCAGGGCCGCGCGCAGCGGCGCCAGGCCCAGCACCGGCGGGTTGCTCAACTGCCAGCCTTCGGCGCCGATGGCGGGCACGAACTGCGGGGCCATCTTGAAGCGGGTAGCCTCTTCGTGTCCCCACCACCCGGCAAAACGCGGCAAGGTGGTGTCGCGGTGGTGGCGTTCATGGACGAAGCAGCCAGCCACGGCGCCCGGGCCGGCGTTGAGGTACTTGTAATGGCACCAGACCGCGAAGTCGGGCGCGATGTCATGCAGGTGCAGGGGCACGTTGCCGACCGAGTGCGCCAGGTCGAAACCGACCCGGGCGCCCTGCAGGCGGGCCATGCGGGTGATCGCCTCCAGGTCGAACACCTGGCCGCTGCGGTACTGCACGCCGGGCCACAGCACCAGCGCCAGGCGCGGGCCATGTTGGGTGATCGCACGCTCGATGGCCTGCAGGGAAATCGTGCCGTTGGGTTCGTCGGGCTGCACCTCGATGAGGTCGGTGGCCGGGTCGAAGCCATGGAAGCGGATCTGCGATTCGACCGCGTGGCGATCGGTGGGAAACGCGCCGGCTTCGATCAGGATCGCCGGGCGCTGCGCGCTGGGCCGGTAGAAGCTGACCATCATCAGGTGCAGGTTGACGCTGAGGGTGTTCATGGCGACCACTTCACTGGGCAACGCGCCCACGACGCGGGCGAGCTGTTCGCTGACCAGGCGGTGGTAGCGCAGCCACTGGGTGTCGCCGGTGAAGTGGCCTTCGACGGCCAGGCTGGCCCATTTGTCCATCACCTCCTGCACCGCCGCGCGCGCAGCCCGCGGCTGCAGGCCAAGCGAATTGCCGACGAAGTAGACCTGGTCGCGATGGTTGTGCTGCGGGAACACGAACTCGCTGCGGATGGCGCGCAGGGGATCGGCGGCGTCCAGGGCAACGGCATGGGTGCGGCTGAGAATGTCGGACATGGTGCGACCAGCGGTGACAGTGACCGACAGTTTATCCGGTGGTGGGGGTGTGGGGTGTCGTGGGGTGTGTGTTGGTAAAGGTAGCCGTAACAGCAATGGCGTCCTGTCGGGTCGTCGGCTGGGCTGGCGCGGTGCGGGTGGGGTGCCGGGACACGCAGCAAACCCCGCGCGGCGGTCCGGCCCAGCCGCTGGCGCCTGTGCGTTCGGGCGCTTGCGAGGCGGTGCCTCGCAAGCAAAGCGCCCTCACTCCCGGGGGCTCGGCGTTGCCATCCATGGCAACACACGGTCCCGGCAACGCACACGCACACGCACCCCCCAGCAGTGGGTCGGTTTCCATGGGAAATGCCGGAAATGCCGGAAATGCCGGAAATGCCGGAGATGCCGGAGATGCCGGAAATGCCGGAAATGCCGGGAAGCGCGGGAAGACTCCGGCAATGAGGGAAACGCCGGGAAATGCTGGGAACAGGGGGGCACGGGGAACAGAGGGAACACGGGGAACACGGGGGAACACGGGAGACGCGGGAGACGCGGGAAACGCCGGAAACGCCGGAAACGCCGGAAACGCCGGAAACGCCGGAAACGCCGGAAACGCCGGAAACGCCGGAAACGCTGGAGAGGCTGGAGACGCCGGGAACGCCGGGAGCGCCCGGAAACGCTCGGAACGCCGGGAAAACGTGGGGAACGTCGGAATACGGGAACTGCGGGAAACGCTGGGAACGCCTGAACGCCGGAACGCCGGAACGCCGGAACGCCCGGAAACGCTCGGAAACGCCCGGAAACGCTCGGAACGCCGGGAAACGTGGGGAACGGCGGAAATAGGAAATACGGGAAACGCTGGGAACGTCGGAACGTCGGAACGTCGGAACGTCGGAACTCGGAACGCCGGAAACGTCGGAAACGATCGGAACGCCGGAACGCCGGCAACCGCGGCAACCGCGGCAACCGCGGAAAAAAAAGGCGGAAAAAACGCGGAAAACGCTTGGTAGAGCCGAGCCATGCTCGGCTGCTCTTCATTCAGAGGTCATGCTGCCATCGCATGAAGAAGAGGTATCGGCACTCGATCGAGGATCGACCCTACCGGCCCCTTCTCCCCCGCATCTGCCAGCCCACAAAACGCGCACATGCATCCATCCGCGTCCGAGCCCTCACCCCTCAACCGCCACCGCACTGCCCGGCAACGGATCCACGTGCCCGCACGCATCACACGTCCGCAGATCCAGCGACGACTGGTAGCGCGCGAACACCTTCGGCAGGTCGGTCTCGATGTTCTCCAGCGCGAAGTACTCTTCGTACAGCTTGTGGTTGCAGCGCTCGCAGTACCACAGCAGCCCATCGCGCTCGTGCGCCAGCCGCTTGCGCTCCACCACCAGGCCCACGCCGCCAGCCGGGCGGCGCGGCGAGTGCGGCACCTTGCCCGGCAGCAGGAAGATCTCGCCGGCGCGGATCGGAATGTCGCGCACTGCGCCATCCTCCTGCACCTTCAGCGTCATCTCGCCTTCAAGCTGATAGAACCACTCGGGGCCCTCGTCGTAATGGAAGTCGGTGCGGCTGTTCGGGCCGCCCACCACCATCACGATGAAGTCGCCGTCCTCGATCATCTTGTTGCCGACCGGCGGCTTGAGCAGGTGCCGGTGTTCTTCGATCCAGCCCAGCAGATTGATCGGCATCGGGAGCATGGCGCAAGGTCCGTAGTGGGGGAGGTCAGTCGCGCTTGCCGCGACGCGGAACGTGCGCCAGCGCCCGCTCATAGGCCGGCTGCAGGTCTTCCGGCGCACCGACGTCGATGCCCATCTCGCGCACCCGCCCGTCCTTCAGGCTGTACACCCAGCCGTGCACCATCAGCTTCTGGCCGCGCGCCCAGGCGTCCTGCACGATCGTCGAGCGGCAGGCATTGACCACCTGCTCGATCACGTTCAGTTCGCACAGCCGCGCGTGCTTCAGCTCCGGGTCGTCGATCGCATCCATGATCGACGCGTGCTTCTGCGCCACGTCGCCCACGTGCCGCAGCCAGTTGTCGGCCAGGCCCACGCGCGTGTTGTGCAGGGTGGCGTGCACGCCGCCGCAGCCGTAGTGGCCCACGATCAGGATGTGCTTCACCTTCAACTGGTCCACCGCGTACTGGATCACGCTCAGGCAGTTCAGATCGGTATGCACGACCACGTTGGCCACGTTGCGATGCACGAACACTTCGCCCGGCGCCATGCCGATGATCTGGTTGGCCGGCACGCGGGAATCCGAGCAGCCGATCCACAGGTATTCCGGGTGCTGCTGCTTGGCCAGCTGGTGGAAAAACTCCGGGTCTTCTTTTTCGATCCGGTCCGCCCATTCGCGGTTGTTCTGCAGCAGCTTGTGGATGTCTTTCATCGTGCGGGGTCCCTGACGTCGGGTGGGGGCAAGGCGCGGCCAGGCCGGCCGCGTCGTCGCAGGAGGGGGAGGTCAGTCGGCGGCGGTGCCGCCCTCGCGGCGCCAGCGCATCCACTGCGCCAGCTCGCGTGACGCCGGGGCGTCCAGTGCCGACAGCGCGTCGATCACGCTGGACTGGTTGGCCTCGGGATGGTTCTGGCTGAGTTTGAGTTTGATCTGCACCTGCGCCGGGCGGAAACGGAAACCGACAATGCCGGCGAGCATGCGCTGTTGGCGCGGCTCGATCGGCAGCAGGTCCCAGTCGCCGCCGACCTGCGCTTCGTAGTGCGCGCTCAGGCCATCCAGCATCGCGATCAGTGCCTCATCATCGGTGACCGGCTCCAGTACGCCGCGCAGTTCCGCGGCGGCGTAATTCCAGGTCGGCACACGCGCCTGTGCGGCCTTGTGTTCACCCCGTCCCTGGGGCTCACCCTGCGGGCCAGCCTTGGGCTGTCCAACGCCGTTCCTGACGGCGTTGTCCGGATACCAGCCGGGGGAGACATACGCATGCGGGCCGTGCACGAGCATCAACGCGGGGCCGGCATGGCCCGCCTGCGGGTTGGGCTTGGCCCAGTGGCCTTCGATCAGGATGCCATCGGCGTCGCGCCGGTACAGCACCGGCATCCGCGTGGCCTGCGGCAGTCCGTCGGCGCCGGTGGTGACCAGGGTGACGAACGCATCGCGCGCCAGCAGCCGGTCCAGCCAGATCAGGTCGGTCTCGACGAAGGCGGACGGGATGAACATCGTCGGTTACGCGCGGGCGCCCAGGCTCTGGATCATGCGGCCGTGCAGGGCATCGTCGCTGTCGGCCTGCGGCGGCTGCACTTCATGCAGCGAGAAGCCGCGGATCAGGGCGTCTTCTTCGTCCAGGCCGTCGTAGGCGACGAACTCGGCGTCGAACAGTTGCGAACGCGCGGTGTCTTCGCTGTCGTAGCTCAGCGTGTTGCCGTCGCTGTCCAGCACCTCGGCGGTGCCGGCGGGGCGCACGCGCAGACGGGCCCAGATCAGCGTGTTGCCCAGGCTGGCCAGGAACCACTCGTCGCGGTGGGTGGGGGTGTCGTTCATATCAATACCATCGAAAGCAGCCAGAGCAGGGCAGCCATGCCCAGTCCGGCCAGCAGGGTCAGCAG
The DNA here is from genome assembly GCF_024810105.1 of Stenotrophomonas sp. BIGb0135. Taxonomy (GTDB): domain Bacteria; phylum Pseudomonadota; class Gammaproteobacteria; order Xanthomonadales; family Xanthomonadaceae; genus Stenotrophomonas; species Stenotrophomonas maltophilia_AB. The sequence goes on along the minus strand of NZ_JANUDX010000001.1, from coordinate 719,764 downwards.
CGACACCCAGGCCGGTGTCGCCAGCCCGGACAGCGCCCGGTCGGGGGTCTGCCGGTAGTCACGGCCGAGCAGCCAGCGCAGCGCGTCCGGGCGCAGGAACGCGCCGCTGCCGAAGCGTTCGGCCAGCGGCGGGTGGCGGTCGCGGATGTGGATCAGGGTCAGCGGCCAGAAGATCACGAAGGCACTGAACCCGGCGATCGCCACGCCGACGAAACACAGCGCGAAGAACAGGGTCATGGGTCAGGGCCTCCTTGGATGGACCAGCGCGCGTGGATCAGAACTCGGCGGTACCCGGTGCGCGCGGGTAGGGGATCGCGTCGCGGATATTGCCCAGCCCGCACACGTACACCACCAGGCGCTCGAAGCCCAGGCCGAAACCGGCGTGCGGGACCGACCCGTAGCGGCGGAAATCGCGGTACCAGCCGTAATGCGCCGGGTCCAGGCCGAACTGCGCCATGCGCGCGTCCAGCACGTCCAGGCGCTCTTCGCGCTGGCTGCCGCCGATGATCTCGCCGATGCCCGGTGCCAGCACGTCCATCGCCGCGACGGTCTTGCCGTCGTCGTTCAGGCGCATGTAGAACGCCTTGATGTGCTCGGGGTAGTTGGTCACCACCACCGGGCGGCCGATGTGCTCCTCGGTCAGCCAGCGCTCGTGTTCGGTCTGCAGGTCCAGGCCCCATTCGACCGGGAAGTCGAACTTCTTGTCGGCCTTCTGCAGCAGCTTCACCGCCTCGGAGTAGTCGATCTGCTCGAACGGGGCATTGATGAACGCTTCCAGCTTGGTGATCGCGTTCTTGTCCACGCGCTCGGCCAGGAAGGCCAGGTCGTCGCCGCGCTCGTCGAGCACCGCGCGGAACAGGTACTTCAGGAACTGCTCGGCCAGGCGCGCGTCTTCGGCCAGGTCGGCGAAGGCGATTTCCGGCTCGATCATCCAGAATTCCGCCAGGTGGCGGGTGGTGTTGGAGTTCTCGGCGCGGAAGGTCGGGCCGAACGTGTAGACCTTGCTCAGCGCCAGGCAGTAGGCCTCCACGTTGAGCTGGCCGGACACGGTCAGGAAGGTTTCCTTGCCGAAGAAGTCACGGCTGAAATCGACCTCGCCCTTGTCGTTGCGCGGCAGGTTGGCCATGTCCAGGGTCGAGACCCGGAACATCTGGCCGGCGCCTTCGGCATCGGAGGTGGTGATGATCGGGGTGCTGATCCAGTTGAACCCGTTCTGGTGGAAGAACCGGTGTACCGCCTGGGACAGGCAGTTGCGGATGCGGGTGACCGCGCCGAACAGGTTGGTGCGCGGGCGCAGGTGCGCCACTTCGCGCAGGAACTCCGCGCTCATCGGCTTGGGCTGGATCGGGTAGGTCAGCGGGTCGTCGACCAGGCCGACGATCTCGATGTCGTGGGCCTGGATTTCGAACGACTGGCCCTTGCCCTGGGACTTCACCAGCGTGCCGCGGGCGATCACCGAGCAGCCCGGGGTCAGGCTCTTGATGTCGTCGAAATTGGGCAGGGTGTCATTGGCCACCACCTGGATGGGGGCGAAGCAGGAGCCATCGGTGACATTGACGAAGGCCAGCGCCGCAGAGCCGCGTACCGTACGAACCCACCCGCGTACTGTTGCCTCGCCGCCTTCCGGGATCTTCCCGGCAAGCGCATGTTCAACGCTGACCACCGTCATGACTTGAATCCTCTGTTGATCGACTCGATCTCTGAACACGGAGTTTAACGGGTGCGGTGTTCGGCTTGCGAGGCATTTTTCGCGCGCTCTCCGGGGCTGCGCGCCATGTGAACCGCAGCGACGGCCGTCGAAGCCGGGCCGCGCCATACCCTCTATAATGATCACGATCCGCTGGAGTTGCCTGTCATGGCCGTAAGCCTTACCCCTGTTGCCTTTGCCCGTGTGCAGAAGTTCGTCGAGCAGACCCCCGGCGCGCTGGGCCTGCGTTTCGGCGTGACCCGCACCGGCTGTTCCGGCTGGGGCCACATCACCGACCTGGCCCGCGATGAGCGCGATGGCGACACCGTCTTCGAGCAGGATGGGGTCCGCATCTACGTGGACGCCCCCAGCCTGGCGCTGGTGGACGGCACCGAGATCGACTTCGGCAAGCACGGGCTGAGCGAAACCTTCACGTTCAGGAACCCGAACGCGACCGCTGAATGCGGCTGCGGCGAGAGCTTCACCACCGAGGCCGACAAGGCCTGAGCGGGGCAGGGGTGCGCCCGGCCTTGGCGCGGCAGGTTGGCCGCATCGTCCGCCTGCCATGACCGAACGGCCCGTGTTCCGGTATCAGCCCAATGCCTACTCGATATCCTTCGAGGAGGTCGAGGGTGTCTGCGACTGCTGCACGCAGCGCCGTTCGGTGCGATACCGGGGCTCGTTCTACTGTGCCGGGGAGACGCCAGGCTACCTGTGCCCCTGGTGCATCGCCGATGGCTCGGCCGCCGCCCGATTCTCGGGTGAGTTCATCGGCTGGGCCGATATCGAAGGGGTGTCCCCCGATCCGGCCGATCCGCCGCCCGCGATTCCCCGCGAGCTGCTGTTGGAACTATGCGATCGGACGCCGAGCTACCCTGCGTGGCAGCAGGCGGTCTGGTTGACCCATTGCGACCGCCCGTGTGCCTTCCTCGGGTATGCAGGGGCTGACGATCTGGCGCCGTACCTGGACCAGGTCCTGCCTGACATTCGCGAGGTAAGCCCTCGCGATCCCGACGGGGTGCTGAAACACCTCGGTCGCGATGGGGCGATGGCGGGCTGCCTTTTTCAGTGCCTGCAGTGCGGCCAGCATCGGCTGCATGTCGATATGAGCTAGGATAAGTTGCTGAAAACATTGGGTAATGCGTATTCTCGGCGGCGCGCGATCTTCGGCCTGCGCCCGTGAACGCTGCTGTGGTTTCCGTGACAGCGCATCTGTGCCATAATTTGCGGCTTCCTGCCTGATTCCGGGCAGGACCCTTGCCCCACCGCGTTCACCTGCGGGGGGCTGTCCGGCCCCCAAAGGGCCACATCCGAAAGGTAAAAACACATGAGTCGTCATTACGAAGTCGTGTTCCTGGTCCATCCGGACCAGAGCGAACAGGTCCCGGCCATGATCGAGCGCTACAAGGCGCTGGTCGAGAACGGCAGCGGCACCATCCACCGTCTGGAAGACTGGGGCCGTCGTCAGCTGGCCTACCCGATCCAGAACCTGGTGAAGGCCCACTACGTCATGCTCAACATCGAGTGCGACCAGGCCGTGCTGAGCGAGCTGGTGGAAAGCTTCCGCTTCAACGACGCCGTGCTGCGCAACCTCGTCATCAAGCGTGACGAAGCCGACACCGAGCAGTCGCTGATCATGAAGAGCAAGGACGAGAAGGGTGACAAGCCCGAGCGTGGCGAGCGTCGTCGTCGTGATGACGAAGAAGGTGAAACCACCCCCGCCGCTGACACCGATGCCGGCGAAGACGCCGCTTCGGCCGCTTAAGGAGCACTGACATGTCCAAGTTCTTCCGTCGCCGCAAGTTCTGCAAGTTCACGGCCGAAGGTGTCAAGGAGATCGATTACAAGGATCTCAACACCCTGCGCCAGTACCTGACCGAGAACGGCAAGATCGTGCCGAGCCGCGTCACCGGTACCAAGTCGAAGTACCAGCGCCAGCTGGCAACGGCCGTCAAGCGCGCCCGTTTCCTGGCCCTGATCCCGTACACCGACAACCACGACGTCTGATGAAAGCCGGCGGCTTCGGTCGCCGCTTTCGTGGACCTGGCCGCCCGCGCTGCAGAGCGTCGGGCGGTTTCACGGTCTACCGTTCGGATATTCGGACAGCCATCCGCTGCGGGGCCCTGCCTCGCTAACGAATACATATTTGGAGTTACACCATGAAGCTGATTCTTCTTCAGAAGGTCACCAACCTCGGCGGTCTGGGCGATCTGGTCGACGTGAAGCCGGGCTACGGCCGCAACTTCCTCGTCCCGACCGGCAAGGCCGTTCCGGCCACCAGCACCAACGTTGCCGAATTCGAAGCCAAGCGCGCCGAATACGAAGCCAAGGCCCAGTCGATCCACGCTGACGCCGAAGCCCGCAAGGCGAAGCTGGAAGGCAAGAGCGTCACGATCGCCGCCAATGCGTCGACCGAAGGCAAGCTGTACGGTTCGGTTGGCCCGCGCGATATCGCCGAAGCCTTCACCGCTGCCGGCCTGCCGCTGGAAAAGAGCGAAGTGATCCTGGGCGAAGGCGCCTTCCGCAACGTGGGCGAGTACGAGGTGACTGTTCACCTGCACGCCGACGTCGAAACCACCGTCAAGGTGGTGGTGGAAGCCGAAAAGGCCTGATCCCTGCCGAAAGGCTGGAATCGCTGAAACGGGTGCCCGCGAGGGTGCCCGTTTTTGTTTGTGGGGGAGCCAAGGCTACGGCACGCGCTGGCGCCTTGGCTTTCCGGGGGAGGGTGGCGGGTAGCCTTGGCCGGGACACGCCGTAAACCCGTCCATGGGGGCTCGATGTGCGCCTTGCGCGCTCGTGCAATCCTGCACAAGCGGCAAGACCGGGGTTGGGCGTCCGGCCCAACCCGTCCGGCGCATGCGCCGGACCCATGGCGCACAACGGTCCCGGCCAAGGCTACCCGCCACCCTCTGCAGGGGATATCGGGGTGGGCGGTTGGGGTGGGGCTGCAGCGGTGCCGACGTCACTGGCGGGGTAGTGAGAAATGGATGTTGAGGAGGCGAGCGGTAAATAGGAGCGGCAAAGGCAGCCACGCATGGCGTGGCGCTACGCTCTCCCGCACCCTCTCGCTTTGCCGGACCGCGGAGCGGGGTTTACGGCGTGTCCCGCGCCCCCTCCCGCACCGCCCCGCGTGCGCCGCAGGTGAGAAGCCGTGCTTTGGCTTTGGCGCTGGCTCCGCGCCTTGACGCCTTCAAGCATTCAAAAACCCCCAACCCCCAGCAAACAGCTGCCCCGTTATACTCAGGCTATCGCGTCGCCCTTGGGGCCATTGAAACCCAGCAACATCAATGGCTTGAAGGTGGGAATCGCCCCGACATCCACCCTGGCGGGGGTCGCTTCAGGCCCTCGCCCCGGAAACCAACCCCGCCATGCGTCTGTCCACGATCAAGCTGTCCGGCTTCAAGTCCTTCGTCGATCCGACCACGCTCCACCTGCCGACCAACATGACCGGCGTGGTGGGGCCCAATGGCTGTGGCAAGTCCAACATCATCGACGCCGTGCGCTGGGTCATGGGCGAAAGCTCGGCCAGCCGCCTGCGTGGCGATTCGCTCACCGACGTCATTTTCTCCGGCTCCTCCGCGCGCAAGCCGGTCTCCCAGGCGACCGTCGAACTTATTTTCGACAATACCGACCACACCATTTCCGGCGAGTACGCCTCGTTCAACGAAATCTCGGTCAAGCGCCAGGTCAGCCGCGACGGCAGCAGCAACTATTATCTCAATGGCACCAAGTGCCGACGTCGCGACATCACCGACCTGTTCCTCGGCACCGGCCTGGGGCCGCGCAGTTACTCCATCATCGAACAGGGCATGATCAGCCAGATCATCGAAGCCCGCCCCGAAGACCTGCGCGTCTACCTGGAAGAGGCCGCCGGCATCTCCAAGTACAAGGAGCGCCGCAAGGAAACCGAAACCCGCATCCGGCATACCCGCGAAAACCTCGACCGCCTCGGCGACCTCCGCGAGGAAATCGGCAAGCAGCTCGAACACCTCAAGCGCCAGGCCCGCCAGGCCGAGCAGTACCAGGCGTTGCAGGAAGAGCGCCGGGTCAAGGATGCCGAGTGGAAGGCGCTGGAATATCGCGGCCTCGATGGCCGCCTCAGTGGCCTGCGCGAAGCGCTCTCGCAGGAAGAAACCCGCCTGCAGCAGTTCATCGCCGAACAACGTGACGCCGAAGCGCGTATCGAAACCAGCCGCGTGCGCCGCGAGGAAGCCGCCGATGCGCTCAGCACCGCACAGGCCGAGGTCTACCAGGTGGGCAGCACGCTGGCCCGCCTCGAGCAGCAGATCCAGCACCAGCACGAAATGGCGCAGCGCCTGAACAAGGCGCGCGACGAAGCACAGCAGGCCCTGGCCGAACTTGGCCAGCACATCAGCGGCGACGAAGCCAAGCTGGCCGTATTGCGCGAGTCGGTGGACGAGGCCGAGCCGCGACTGGAACAACTGCAGGAAGAAAACGAGATCAAGCAGGAAGCCCTGCGCGATGCCGAAGCCCGCCTCGCCGACTGGCAGCAGCGTTGGGAAGCCCACACCCGCAGCACCTCCGAGGCCTCGCGCGCCGGCGAAGTCGAGCGCACCCGCGTGGACTACCTCGATCGCCAGGTGCTGGAGGCCGACCGCCGCCGTGAAGCGCTCAGCGCCGAACGCACCGGCCTGGACCTGGACGCGCTGGCCGAGGTGTTCGAGGAACTGCACCTGCAGCATGAAGCCCAGAAGGAGTCGCTGGACGGGCTCACCGAACTGGTCGAGCAACGCAAGCAGGCCGTGGCCGCACTGCAGGACCGCCAGCGCACGGGCCAGACCGAACTGGCCGAGATCCGCAAGCAGGCACAGGCCGCGCGCGGTCGCCTGTCGTCACTGGAAACCCTGCAGCAGGCCGCCCTCGGCCAGGAGCAGGGCGCCGCCGTGGCGTGGCTGAAGTCGCGTGGGCTGGATTCCGGCGCGCGCGTGGGCGAGCGCCTCACCGTCGAAAGCGGTTGGGAAAACGCGGTGGAAAGCGCGCTCGGCCAGCTCATCGAAGGCGTGCTGGTGGCCGCTCCCGAGCAACTGGTCGGCGAACTGGCCGAGCTCGGCGACGGCCGCATCGCGCTGGTGTCCGACAGCCAGGAGGCGCTCAATGTCGCGCCCACCTCGCTGGCGGCCAAGGTGCAGGGGCCGACCGCGATCCGTCGCCTGCTCGCGCGCCTGCACGCGGCGGACGACCTGGATGCGGCGCGTGCGCTGCAACCCACGCTGGCCGAAGGCGATTCGGTCATCACCCGCGGCGGCGAACGCCTGGGCGAAGGCTGGGTGCGCGTGTCGCGCTCCGGCGCGGCCAAGCAGGGCGCGCTGCTGCGCGAGCGCGAGATCGTCACCCTGCGCGCGCAGATCGATACCCTGCAGGAGCGCGAAGCCGCGCTGGAACAACAGCTCTCCGCCTTCCGCGAACAGTTGCTGGCCGGCGAGCAGCATCGCGAGGACGCGCAGCGCCACCTCTACCAGGCCCATCGCAGCGTCTCCGAACTCGGTGGCCAGCTGCAGAGCCAGCAGGGCAAGGTCGAGGCCGCCCGGACCCGCATCGACCGCATCGAAGGCGAGCTGGTGCAGTTGCTGGAAACCCTCGATACCGGCCGCGAGCAGGTGCGCGAAGCACGCGCACGCCTCGACGATGCGGTTACCAGCATGGGCGACCTGGAAGCGGTGCGCGCCGCGCTGGAAGGCGAGCGCCGCCAGCTCACCGATGCCCGCGACCAGGCGCGCGACCAGGCCCGCAACGTGCGCGAGAGCGCGCACTCGCTGGCCCTCACCCTGGAGTCGCAGCGCACCCAGATCGCCTCGCTGAGCCAGGCGCTGGAGCGTATGAGCACCCAGCGTGGCCAGCTCGACACCCGCCTGGGCGAGCTGCATTCGCAGCTGGACCAGGGCGACTCGCCGGTGCAGAGCCTGCAGGCCGAGCACCAGAACGCGCTGAGCGAACGCGTCCGTGCCGACCGCGTGCTGGGCGAGGCGCGGACGCTGCTGGACGGCATCGATGCGGAACTGCGCAATTTCGAGCAGACCCGACACAAGCGCGACGAGCAGGCCCTGGCCCAGCGCGAGCGTATTTCCCAGCGCAAGCTCGACCAGCAGGCGCTGGTGCTGAGCGCCGAGCAGCTGTCGGCGTCGGTGGAGAAGGCCGGGTTCGTGCTGCAGGACGTGATCAATACGCTGCCCGAAGAGGCGCGCGTGTCCGATTGGGAACAGACGGTGCACCAGATCGACGGGCGCATGCGTCGCCTGGAGCCGGTCAACCTGGCCGCCATCCAGGAGTACGGCGAAGCCTCGCAGCGCTCGGAGTACCTGGACGCGCAGAACACCGACCTGACCACCGCGCTGGAAACCCTGGAAGACGCGATCCGCAAGATCGACCGCGAGACCCGCGGCCGCTTCAAGGACACCTTCGACCGCGTCAACGCCGGCGTGCAGCAGCTGTACCCACGCCTGTTCGGCGGTGGCCATGCCTACCTTGAACTCACCGGTGAAGACCTTCTCGACACCGGTGTCGCCATCATGGCGCGGCCGCCGGGCAAGCGCGTGTCAAGCATCTCGCTGTTGTCCGGTGGCGAGAAGGCGATGACGGCGGTGGCGCTGGTGTTTGCGATCTTCCAGCTCAACCCCGCGCCGTTCTGCCTGCTGGACGAGGTGGACGCGCCGCTGGACGAAGCCAACGTCGGCCGCCTCGCCAACATGGTCAAGGAGATGAGCGAGAAGGTGCAGTTCCTGTTCGTGAGCCACAACAAGGCCACGATGGAAGCCGCGCACCAGCTCTCGGGCGTCACCATGCGCGAGCCGGGCGTCAGCCGACTGGTCAGCGTGGACCTGGAAGAGGCGGCACGATTGGCGGGCGCCGCCTGACGTGCCATGCTTACCTGAACGTATTTAGCCGGAGACCCCCACCGAATGTCCGACATGGCACTGCTCCGCATCGGCATCCTGGCCGCCGGCCTGCTGTTGATCGCCGCGATCTTCCTGTTTGGCCGCCCGAAGAAGAAATCGCAGGGTCGCCGCGTCGACGCGGCCGATACCGGCGCCGGCGCGCGTCGTGAGCCGAGCCTGGGCGAAGGCGACAGCGCCGAGGCCGGCCGTGATGGCGTCCCCGGCGAAGACGGGGTGACCCAGGCCGAGCTGGGCCTGTCCGATGTCGACGGCGCCGCCGCCAGCGACCTGGGCAAGCGCGCCAACCAGGATTTCGACAAGATCGTGTCGCTGTTCGTGGCCGCCCGCGCCGGCGAGCAGTTGCGCGGCGAAGACATCGTGGTGGCTGCGGAGAAGACCGGCCTGGTGTTTGGCCACATGAACGTGTTCCACCGCCTGGTCGAAGGCCACCCTGAGCGCGGTCCGATCTTCTCGATGGCCAGCATCATGAAGCCGGGCAGCTTCGACATGGCCAACATCCGCGAGATGGAAACCCCGGCCATCGCGTTTTTCCTGACCTTGCCCGCGCCGCTGACCGCGCTGGATGCGTGGGAGAAAATGCTGCCCACCGTGCAGCGCATGGGCGAACTGCTCGACGGCGTGGTGCTGGATGACAGCCGCGCTACGCTCGGCCGCCAGCGTGTCGCGCACATCCGTGACGAACTGCGCGCCTATGATCGCCAGCACCAGGCCCCGCCGCTGACCAAAGCCCCGCGCTGGTAAGGCGATCGGGTGTGGTGCAGCCGAGCATGGCTCGGCTCTACCTTGGGGGAAGGGTGGCGGCGCGCAGCGACGGACGGTGGTGCAGCCGAGCATGGCTCGGCTCTACCTTGCGGAAGGGTGGCGGCGCGCAGCGACGGACGGTGGTGCAGCCGAGCATGGCTCGGCTCTACCCGGCAAAGGGCGTAGCGGCGGACGGTAGAGCCGAGCCATGCTCGGCTGATTGTCGAGCTCATTCCTGCAATGGCCAACGGCACCATGCATGGGGGTATTCCCCCAGTCTGTCGGCCAGTCCCGCCCTAACGGGATTGGCGGCGATGTAGACCGCATGCCGGCGGAGCGATTCATCGCACCGCACCGCGTGGTCGAAGTACCCTGGCTGCCACAGCGACGCCTCGCGTCCGAGCGTCTGGTTCAGCAGCCGGCCGCTGCGGGACTTGAACATCTGCATGCAGGCGGCAAGCGTCCCGCTGCGTAACTGGAACATCCAGTGCACATGGTCGGGCATCACCACCCATGCCAGTGAACACGTGCGTTTCGTGCCTTCGACAAATCGCAAGGCATCGATGATGACCGCGGCGTTTGCGGGTACTGCGAGAAAGTGCGCTCTCCCCAGCGTCACGGTGGTGACCACATAGACCTGGGCGATTTCGGAGTGACGTCCAATCTGCAGTCGAGGGCTGGTCATCGCCACACGTTGCCCGTGTGGCGGCCACGCGTGGATCGGCCTGGTGCCTGATCTGCTGTCGGGAATCTGTGCGATGTTGTCTCGCGATCAGCCGAGCATGGCTCGGCTCTACCGATGAAGGGGCGTCGCGGCGGGCGATCAGCCGAGCATGGCTCGGCTCTACCGGAGGAGGGGGTGTCGCCGTGGGCGGGGTAGAGCCGAGCCATGCTCGGCTGCGTGGACCGTCAGGACGAGGCGCCCACCACCGCCGCGAACGCGTCGCGGAACCGGGCCATCTCCGCTTCGGTACCCACCGTCACCCGCACCCGCTGCGGCCAGATCGGCCAACTGCGGCCGATCACCACGCCGCGCTCTGCCATCGCAGCAATGAACGCGGTGCCGTCGCGCTTTACGTCGACCACGAAACAATTCGCTTCGGACGGCACGCAGCTGAAGCCGCGCGCGCCCAGCCAGCCGACGGTGGCCTGGCGCACGCGGGTGTTCTCGGCCTTGCGCTGCGCGACCAGCGTGGGTTCGCGCAGGCTCGCCAACCCGGCGGCCAGGGCCGTCACCGGCAACGGGTTGTCGCCCAGGCTGGCCAGCTCGCGCAGGTGGTCCGGGTGGGCGGCGGCCACGCCCAGGCGCAGCCCGGCCATGCCGTAAAGCTTGGAAAACGTGCGCAGCACGATCAGGTCCTCGCGTTGCATCACCTGGCCGATCACCGAGCGCTGGTCGCTGTACTGCAGGTAGGCTTCGTCGACCAGCACGCGGGTCTGTGCCGGCTTGTTGGCGAGCAACCAGGCGATGTCCGCCGCCGGGGTGATCGAGCCGGTCGGGTTGTTGGGATTGCACAGGTACAGCAGGCCGGCGTTGATCCGTGCCGCGGCAGCGGCCATCGCACGCACGTCGTGCGCGCCGTCTGCGCGCAGCGCGATTTTCGCCACCGTGGCGCCACGTGCGGCAGCGAGGTCGCCGAGTGCCTCGAAGGTCGGGTCGGCCACCACCAGCCCGGCGCTGGACGAGGTCCACAGGATCGCCGCGCGGTTCAGCGGTTCGCTGGAGCCTGGGTATAGCCGCACCTGCGCCGTGCCCAGGCCCTCCTGCTGGGCGAACAGATCGCGCAGTTCACCGGCCAGCCCGAACAGGTAGCGGCCGCTGCCGGCCACGATGTCGCGTGCGGCCACCTGCGCGGCCGGGGCCGGGCCGTACGGGCATTCGTTGAAGTTGAGCAGGACCGGGGCGTCTGCCGCGGTGCGCGGTGCGGCTGCCGCCGCGCCAGGGACACCCAGCCCGGCCAGGGCCAGGCCGGTGCCGGCCAGTTGCAGGAACGAGCGGCGGGAGGGGGCGGTCACGGTCACGGGACACCTGCAGTGAGGGACTCCGCGCACGCTAGCGCCGTGGTCGGGTAACGGCAATAGTCCGGGCGCCGAACTGCGGGGTGGCTGGCGCAGCCGACAGGCCATAAAATCTACTGCCCCGTCAGGATGCTTCCCGCATGAGCCCCAGCCCCGCTGAACGTGCCGAGGTGCTGCGCCGCCAGATCGACGAAGCCGGCAAGGCCTACCACGAGCGCGACGAGCAGCTGATTCCGGATGCCGACTACGATCGGCTGGTCCGCGAGCTGGAGGCGCTGGAAGCAGCCCATCCCGATCTGGTCCAGGCCGATTCGCCCACCCAGCGCGTGGGCGGCAAGGCATCGTCGCGGTTTGCCGAAGTGCGCCACGCGGTGCCGATGTTGTCGCTGGGCAACGCCTTCAGCGACGAGGAAGTGCAGGATTTCGTGCGCCGCATCGGCGAGCGCCTGCGCCGCGATGCGCTGTATTTTTCGGCCGAACCCAAGCTCGACGGCCTGGCGATCAGCCTGCGCTACGAGAACGGCCGCTTCGTGCAGGGCGCTACCCGCGGCGACGGTGCGACCGGCGAGGACGTCAGCGCCAACCTGCGCCAGATCGAGGTGATTCCCCAGTCGCTTGCCGGTGAGGGGTGGCCGCAGGTGCTGGAGGTACGCGGCGAGGTGTACATGGCGCGCGCCGATTTCGAGGCCTACAACGCGCAGGCTCGCCTGCATGAAGGCAAGGTGCTGGCCAACCCGCGCAACGCCGCCGCCGGCTCGCTGCGCCAGCTCGACCCGAAGATGAGCGCCAGGCGCAAACTGAGCTTCTACGCCTATGGCACCGGACAGGTGCAGGGCGGCGAGCTGCCGGCCACGCACTCGGCCACGCTGGCGCAGCTGCGCGCGTGGGGCTTCCCGGTCAGCGATCTGTGCAAGGTGGTGGAGGGCAGCGACGGCCTGTTGGCCTACTACCGCGATATCGGCGAGCGCCGCGATGGCCTGGCCTTCGATATCGATGGCGTGGTCTACAAGCTGGACGACCGCGCCGGACAGGAGCAGATGGGCTTCGTCTCGCGCGCACCGCGCTGGGCGATCGCGCACAAGTTCCCGGCCCAGGAGCAGGCCACCACGGTGGAAGCCATCGAGATCCAGATCGGCCGCACCGGCGCCGCCACCCCGGTGGCGCGGCTGGCCCCGGTCGCGGTGGCCGGGGTGATCGTCTCCAACGCCACCCTGCACAATGCCGATCAGATCGCACGCCTCGACGTGCGCGTGGGCGATACGGTCATCGTGCGCCGCGCCGGCGATGTGATCCCCGAAGTGGTCAGCGTCATCGCCGACCGTCGCCCGGATGGCGCCACGCCGTGGCGCATGCCCAGCCAGTGCCCGGTGTGCGGCTCGGAGATCGTGCGCGAAGAGGATGCGGCCGCGTGGCGCTGCTCGGGCGAGCTGAGCTGCCCGGCGCAGCGCAAGGAGGCCATCGCCCACTTCGCCTCACGTCGCGCGATGGATATCGACGGCCTCGGCGGCAAGTACATCGAAACGCTGGTCGACGCCGGCATCGTGCGTGGCGTGGCCGACCTGTACCGGCTCACCCGCGACCAGCTGCTGCAGCTCAAGCTGGTGCTCGACGCCGAATCGCCGGAGGCGCTGGCCGCGCAGATCGGCCTGCACCTGCCGCCGGAAGGCAGTGGCGAGTACCTGCGCCGCATCCTCCAGCTGGACGGCACTGACGACCGCTGGCGCGCGCAGGCGCTGGCGATGCCGGCCGCGTTCACCTGGAACACGAAGAAGATCGCGACCCGATGGGCCGACAATCTGATCGCGGCAATCGACGCCAGCCGCGACACCACCCTGGAGCGGCTGCTGTTCGCGCTCGGCATCGAGCACGTGGGCGAGAGCACCGCCAAGGCGCTGGCGACCTGGTTCGGCGACCTGGAGCTGATCCGGCAACTGCCGTGGCCGCTGTTCAAGCGCGTGCCCGACATCGGCGGTGAAGTGGCGCGCTCGCTGGGCCACTTCTTCGAGCAGGCCGGCAACCAGGACGCGATCAATGCCTTGCTGCAGGTCGGCCAGGTGCGCATCACCGATACCCATGCGCCGTCGGCCAAGCTGCGCGAGGGCCTGGATTTCGCGCAGGTGCTGGTTGAATCCGAAATTCCCGGGATCACCCGCCTGCGCGCCGAAAAGCTGGTGGCCATGCTGCCCGATGCCGCCGCCGTGCTGGATGCCGAGGCAGTGCGGTTCGTGGCCGCCGGGCTGCCCAACGAGGTCGCCCTGGGCCTGGCCAATTGGCTGGACAGCGACGGCCACGGGCCGATGCTGCTCAAGGCCGAACAGTGCCGCCAGCAGTTGCTGGCACGCGCACCGGAACAGGCCGAGCAGGTGGCCGGCCCGCTTGATGGCCAGACCGTGGTGCTCACCGGCACCCTGGCGCAGATGACCCGCGATGAAGCCAAGGCGCGGCTGGAAGCACTGGGCGCGAAGGTCTCCGGGAGCGTGTCGAAGAAGACTGCGTTCGTGGTCGCCGGCACCGAGGCGGGCTCCAAGCTGGCCAAGGCCGGCGAGCTCGGCATCGAGGTCTGGGACGAAGATCGTCTGGTCGCCTTCCTGGCGCAGCACTGAGAGGCCCGCATGCACACCGTCCCGTTGGATTTCCGCGTTGCCACCGTCGCCGATACCGAGCTGCTGATCGGCCTGATGCGCGCGTTCTATGCCGAAGACAAGCTCGACTTCGACAACGATCGGGTGCGCCGCGCGCTCGCCGCGTTGCTGGAAGAACCGCGCAATGGCGAAGTGCTGTTGTGGTTGGCCGAAGATGGCCACGTGGTCGGCTATGCCGCGTTGGCGATGGGCTTCAGCCTGGAGCAGGGCGGTCATTTCGCGCTGCTCGACGAGCTGTATCTGCAGCATGACGCGCGCGGCCGCGGCCGCGGCAAGCAGGCGCTGGCGATCCTCGAACAGCGCGCCAACGCGCGCGGCGTGGCGCGCATGCGGCTGGAAGTGAACCATCACAACGAGCTGGCGCGGCGGCTCTACCTGGCCACTGGCTACGTCGACGATACCCGCGACCTGCTGACCCTGCCGCTGGCCGAGCGGCTGAAGGACGCGCGCGCATGATCGCCGCCCTGCGCCAGCGTGCCGCGCTCAATGCGCTGATCCGTGGCTTCTTCGCCGAGCGCGACGTGCTGGAAGTGGAAACCCCGATCCTGTCGGCGGCCGGCAACACCGAGCCGAACATCGACAGCTTCCAGACCCGCTTCAGCGGCCACGTGGACGCCGGCACCACGCAGCGTTGGCTGCGCACCTCGCCCGAGTACCCGCTCAAGCGCCTGCTGGCCGCGGGCGTGGGCGACTGCTACGAGCTGGGCCGGGTATTCCGCAACGGCGAAGCCGGCGGCCGCCACAATCCCGAGTTCACCATGCTGGAGTGGTACCGCGTGGGTTGGGACCACCACCGGCTCATCGAGGAGACCGTCGCGCTGGTGCATGCCGCGCTCGGCCTGGTGCAGCGCACCGCGCGCGTGCACGTCATCGACTACCGCAGCCTGTACCGACAGCACGCCGGCGTGGATCCGTTCGAGGCCAGCCTGGCGCAGCTGCAGGCCCCGCTGGCCGACGTGCGCATCGATGCGGACGGGCTGACCCGCGATGACTGGCTGGACCTTCTGATGACCCACTGCATCCAACCGCATTTCGATGACGACTGCATGACGGTGGTGCACGACTGGCCGGCCAGCCAGGCAGCGCTGGCGCGGGTGCGACCGGGCACGCCGCCGTTGGCTGAACGATTCGAGCTGTACCTGGGGGCGGTGGAGCTGGCCAACGGCTACCACGAGCTGAACGATGCAGCTGAACAACGTGCGCGCTTCGAACGCGACCACGCCACCCGCCGTCGTCGTGGCGACGTGCTGCCGCCGCTGGACGAGCACCTGCTCGCCGCGCTGCCCTCGCTGCCGGCCTGTGCCGGGGTGGCGGTGGGCGTGGACCGCCTGCTGATGGCGATGAACCGCACCGGTCGGATTGCTGACGTGCTGGCGATCGAGTTCGCGCGGGCCTGAACGGTTTTGCCGGCCGTTTGCGCCGGTTTTCGACGCACGGGTGTCTTGCGCGCCCTGCATGATGATGCTCTGATCACACCGGATGTCCGAAGGTGGTCATGTGATCGTTCTGGTGCGGCGGGGACTGTGTTGATGAAGCTGTTGGATGTAGCCGACCTGCCGTCGTGGAACGCGCCGCGTTGGACGTGGACGTGGTGGACGCTGGTGCTGTGCAGTACGGCGTTGCCGCTGCACGCAAGCGCGGCCGAGACCGGCTATGCCGGCCAGGTGGTGCGCTGCGAATCGCGTGACATGGAGTGGGTGCACTGCGACATGCCGGTGGCCAATGGCGTCGACCTGGTCCGCCAGTTGTCCGGCAACAGCTGCGTGCGTGGCACCGAATGGGGGACCGACCGTTCCGGGGTATGGGTGACGCTGGGCTGCCGCGGCGAGTTCCGCAGCCGCGTTGCCGCCGGTGCCGGTCAGGCGCGCAACGTGCGCCGCGTCCTGCGCTGCGAATCCAACGGCCGCCCGCAGAACTGCCCCGTGGTGCTGCAGGGCGCCCCCGTGCGGCTGCTGCGGCAGTTGTCCTCGATGCCGTGCCGCGAAGGCCATAGCTGGGGCGTGCGCCGCAATGAAGTGTGGGTGACGCGTGGCTGCCAGGGTGATTTCGAGATCGGCGCCGCCGACGGCACCGGCTTCCTGGACATGCCGCGCACGCTGGTCTGCGAATCCAAGTCGCGCCAGCGCCGCTTCTGCGGGGCCACCATCAGCAAGGGCGTGCGCCTGTCCAGGCAGCTCTCCGGCAGCGCCTGCGAGGAAGGCCGCGGCTGGGGCTGGGATGCGCGCGGGGTGTGGGTGGACAACGGCTGCCGGGCCGAGTTCCAGGTCAACTGAGCCCGGATATGGCGGCGCGCACGCGCGCCGCTACAATGGGCGGATGAACGCATCCACCGACATCGACTACGCCCGCTACGACCATATCCGCCCGATCCTGTGGACCGGCGATTCCCTGCAACTGCTCGACCAGCGCAAGCTGCCGTTCGTGGTGGAACACGTGGAATGCCGTGACAGCGATGCCGTGGCCGAGGCCATCCATGCGTTGACCGTGCGCGGCGCGCCGGCGATCGGCATTGCCGCCGCCTGGGGCGTGGTGCTGGCCGCCGGTACGGTGCAGGCCGATGACGGCGCCCAGGCGCTGGCCAAGCTGGAGCCGGCGTTGCAGCGGCTGAATGCCTCGCGCCCGACCGCGGTCAACCTGGCGTGGGCGCTTGCGCGGATGCGCCGCGCCCTGGCCGCGGCCGGGGCCGACTGGCAGCAGGTACTGGCCAATGAAGCCCAGGCCATCGCCGAGGAAGACCTGGCCGCCAACCGCCACATGGGCGCGCTGGGCGCCGGCCTGATCGAGGCCGGCAGCGGCGTGTTGACCCACTGCAACACCGGCTCGCTGGCCACTGCCGGGTTCGGTACCGCGCTGGGCGTGATCCGCGCCGGCATGGCCCAGCACCGCATCGCCAAGGTCTTCGCCGGCGAGACCCGGCCGTGGCTGCAGGGTGCGCGCCTGACCGTGTGGGAGCTGCAGCAGGACGGCATCGACGCCACCCTGATCGCCGACTCGGCCGCCTCGCACCTGATGAAGACCGGGGCGGTGCAGTGGGTGATCGTCGGTGCGGACCGCATCTGCGCCAATGGCGATACCGCCAACAAGATCGGCACCTACCAGCTGGCCATCGCCGCCCGCCACCACGGGGTCAGGTTCATGGTGGTGGCCCCGTCCTCCACCGTGGACATGGACACTGCCGACGGCGAGCAGATCGAGATCGAGCAGCGCGATCCGGGTGAGCTGTACGGGGTAGGGGGCATGCGCACCGTGGCCGAGGGCATCGCCGCCTGGAACCCGGTGTTCGACGTCACCCCGGGCAGCCTGATCGATGCGATCGTGACCGAGCGTGGGGTCATCCTGAACCCGACGGTGGCCAACATGCAGGCCGCCTTCGGCTGAGCGGCAGCGCTGCCGGGGCGCGGGCCCCGGCGCGGATGACGGGCGGTGTACGGGGAAGCGACCACGGCCAGCGTCAGCGCCGCGCGCGAAGGCCGGCTGCGGCGGCGCCCCGCACCCCCTTGGCTGCGCGGACCGGCTGCCGCTGCGGCCAACGCCCGGGCAGTGCCGGCCGGTCGCCGGCAGGCGGGCGCGCAACGCCCCGTAAGTTCCTGATTCTTGCCGGTAAAACCCCTGTAAAAGCAGGCGGAAAACGGCCCGTTGTGGTAGACTCCAACGGTTAATCGAGATTCCGACGCGGCCGCCCCGAAAGGGCTGGCGCGGCGGACTGGACCGCACCCAGACAACGGAACCCGAATGGCAGAAACCGCCAAGGAAATCATCCAGGTCAACCTGGAAGACGAGATGCGCAAGAGTTACCTCGATTACGCGATGAGCGTGATCGTGGGCCGCGCACTCCCGGATGCGCGCGATGGCCTCAAGCCGGTGCATCGTCGCGTGCTGTTTGCGATGAGTGAACTCAACGCGCACGCCAACAAGCCTTACTTCAAGTCGGCGCGTATCGTCGGTGACGTCATCGGTAAGTACCACCCGCATGGCGATCAGTCGGTGTACGACACCCTGGTGCGCCTGGCGCAGCCGTTCTCGCTGCGCTACATGCTGGTCGATGGCCAGGGTAACTTCGGTTCGGTCGACGGCGACTCCGCCGCGGCAATGCGTTACACCGAAGCGCGCATGTCCAAGCTCACCCATGAGCTGATGGCGGACCTGGACAAGGAAACCGTCGATTTCCAGCCCAACTATGACGAAAAGGAACTGGAGCCGACGGTCATGCCGACCCGGTTCCCGAACCTGCTGGTCAATGGTTCGGCCGGCATCGCGGTGGGCATGGCCACCAATATCCCGCCGCACAACCTGACCGAATCGATCAACGCCTGCATCGCGCTGATCGACAATCCCGAGATCGACGTCGACGGCCTGATGGAGTACATCCCGGGCCCGGACTTCCCGACCGCGGGCATCATCAACGGTACCGCCGGCATCGTCGCCGGCTACCGGACCGGGCGTGGCCGGGTGCGCATCCGCGCCAAGGCGGAGATCGAAGTGGCCGACAACGGCCGCGAGTCGATCATCGTCACCGAGATCCCGTACCAGGTGAACAAGGCCCGGTTGATCGAGAAGATCGCCGAGCTGGTCAAGGAAAAGAAGCTCGAAGGCATCAGCGAACTGCGCGACGAGTCCGACAAGGACGGCATGCGCATCTTCATCGAGATCAAGCGCGGCGAGTCGGCGGAAGTTGTGTTGAACAACCTCTACCAGCAGACCCAGATGGAGTCGGTGTTCGGCATCAACATGGTGGCGCTGGTCGATGGCCGCCCGCAGTTGATGAACCTCAAGCAGATGCTCGAGGCCTTCGTGCGCCACCGCCGCGAAGTGGTCACCCGTCGCACCGTGTTCGAGCTGCGCAAGGCGCGCGCCCGTGCGCACGTGCTGGAAGGCCTGACCGTCGCGCTGGCCAACATCGACGAGATGATCGAGCTGATCAAGACCTCGCCCAACCCCACCGAGGCCCGCGAACGCATGCTCGCGCGCCTGTGGGAGCCGGGCCTGGTCGGGTCGATGCTGGGCGCTGCGGGCGCGGAAACCTCGCGCCCGGAAGACCTGCCCAAGGGCGTGGGCCTGATCACCGGCGGCTACCAGCTGACCGAGATCCAGGCCACCCAGATCCTGGAAATGCGCCTGCACCGCCTGACCGGGCTGGAGCAGGACCGCCTGACCGAAGAGTACAAGCAGCTGCTGGAAACCATCGCCGGGCTGATCCACATCCTGGAAGATCCGGACCGCCTGCTGCAGGTGATCCGCGAAGAGCTGATCAACGTGCGCACCGAGTTCGGCGACGAGCGCCGCACCGAGATCCGCCACAGCGAAGAAGACCTGGACATCCTCGACCTGATCGCCCCGGAAGACGTGGTGGTCACCCTGTCGCACGCCGGTTACGTCAAGCGCCAGCCGGTCAGCGCCTACCGCGCACAGCGCCGTGGCGGCCGTGGCCGCAGCGCCGCGTCGACCAAGGAAGAGGATTTCATCGAGCAGTTGTGGCTGGTCAACACCCACGACACGCTGCTGACCTTCACCAGCGCCGGCAAGGTGTTCTGGCTGCCGGTGCACCAGTTGCCCGAAGCCGGTTCCAACGCCCGTGGCCGCCCCATCATCAACTGGATTCCGCTGGAACCCGGTGAGCGGGTGCAGGCGGTGCTGCCGGTGCGCGAGTACGCCGAACGCCAGTTCGTGTTCTTCGCCACCCGCAACGGCACGGTCAAGAAGACCCCGCTCAGCGAGTTCGCCTTCCGCCTGGCGCGCGGCAAGATCGCGATCAACCTCGACGAGGGCGATGCGCTGGTCGGCGTCGGCCTGACCGATGGCGACCGCGACATCCTGCTGTTCGCCTCCAACGGCAAGACCGTGCGCTTCGGCGAGGACAAGGTCCGCTCGATGGGCCGCACCGCCACCGGCGTGCGCGGCATCAAGATGGCCAAGGGCGAGGAAGTGGTCAGCCTGATCGTGGCCGAGAGTGCCGGCGGCAACGAGGACGAGAACGAGGATGACGGCAACGTCGAAGAAGTCGCGATCGAAAACGGCGACGCCGTGATCGAGGTCGGTGACGACGACAACATGCTGTACATCCTGACCGCCACCGAGAACGGCTACGGCAAGCGCACCCCGCTGCCGGATTACCCGCGCAAGGGCCGCGGCACGCAGGGCGTGATCGGCATCCAGACCACCGAGCGCAACGGCAAGCTGGTGAGCGCGGTGCTGATGGGCGCGGCCGACGAAGTGCTGTTGATCTCCGATGGCGGCACGCTGGTGCGCACCCGCGGTTCGGAAATCAGCCGCGTGGGTCGTAATACCCAGGGCGTCACCCTGATCCGCCTGTCCAAGGACGAGAAGCTCCAGGCCGTCGAGCGCATGGATGCCTCGATCGAAGACGAAGAACTGGCGGTGGATGCGGTGCCGCCTGTCGAAGGCAGCGTCGAGATCGCACCGGTTGCCGGTGGCGAGACCCCGCAGGGCTGATCGCAGCGCCTTGCGGTACCACGACAACGCCGGCCTCGTGCCGGCGTTGTCGTTTCCGCGCCGGGTGCGGCCGCGACGCACCTTGCCGATCGTGGCGGCCGGGCGAAAGAACGCATGCACTTCACGGGCACGGTGGGATAACGGCACCCGAACCAGCGGACGTTTGCGTCCGCGATGGCCTTCCCCCTGCAGTCGGAGCCGCTCCGGCTGTGCCGCCAGGAGCGCACGATGTCCGCCTCACCCCACGCCGTCCCCCCCGATTCCTCATCCGCCGTGCGACGCCCGCGCCACGGCCTGGTCACCGTCTTGTCGCTCGTGCTGGTGCTGCTCGGCCTGGTGCTGGGCGGGCTGGGCGCGTGGCTGGCCACCCTCGGTGGCTCCTGGTACTACCTGCTCGCCGGTATCGGGCTGCTGGTGTCCGGCGTGCTGCTGTGGGGCAACCGGCGTGCCGGAGCGCTGTGGTTCGGCGCGGTGTTCGTGGGCACGCTGCTGTGGACCGCGTGGGAGTCGGGCAGCGACTACTGGCGTTGGGTGCCGCGGCTTGGACTGATCGTCGGCATCGGCTTCGTGCTCGCGTTGCTGCTGCCCACGCTGGACCGGCCGTTCACCCGGCGGCTCTCGCGCAGCTTGGCCGGCGTGCTGGCGGCGGTGTTCGTGGCGGCGTTCGTGCTGGCCTTCGTGCCGCACGGCATCACCGCGGCCAATGGTGACTTCCCCGAGCCGATGACCAGTGCCGGGCTCGCGCCCACCGCCGATGCGCCGTTGCAGCCGGCCGACAAGCCGGCCGACGGCGATTGGGCCGCCTACGGGCGCAACAACGCCGCCACCCGTTTCTCGCCACTGCAGCAGATCACCCCGGACAACGTCGGCACGCTCGAACAGGCCTGGCTGTTCCGCACCGGCGACCTGCCCGAGAAGCGCTGGGGCGCGGAGACCACGCCGCTCAAGGTGGGCGACACGCTGTACCTGTGCACCGCGCGCAACCAGTTGGTGGCGCTCAATGCCGCCGACGGCACCGAGCGCTGGCGCTTCGACCCGAAGATCAAGGACAAGTCGATTCCGTACACGGCGGCCTGCCGTGGTGTGTCGTACTACGAAGTGCCGGCCATCGCGCAGCAGGCCGCCGATGCGGACGTTGCCGCCGACCTGGCCAATGCCGCGCCGGGCGTGCCGGTGCTCACCCAGCTGCCGCGCAGCGCCTGCGCGGCGCGCATCATCGAAGGCACCCTGGATGGCCGCCTGATCGCGGTGGATGCCGCCACCGGCAAGCCGTGCGCCGGCTTCGGCAACAACGGGCAGGTCGACATCACCCTGGGCATGGGCGACAGCCCGGCCGGCTACGTGTCCATCACCTCGCCGCCGGCGATCGTGCAGGGCGTGGTCGTCACCGGCCACCAGGTGCTCGACGGCCAGCGTCGCGACGCGCCGTCCGGGGTGATCCAGGCCTATGACGCGGTGACCGGCAAGCTGCGCTGGGCCTGGGACATGGACCAGCCGGAACTGACCGGCCTGCCGGCGCAGGGCAAGACCTACACCCGTGGCACCCCCAACATGTGGACCACCGCCACCGGCGATGACCAGCTTGGCCTGGTCTACCTGCCGATGGGCAATTCGGCGGGCGACTACTGGAGTGGCTCGCGCACCGAGAACCAGAACAAGTACGCCACCTCGCTGGTGGCCATCGACGTCAACACCGGGAAGCCGGCCTGGCATTTCCAGGCGGTGCGCAAGGACGTGTGGGACTACGACATGGGTTCGCAGGCCACGCTGGTCGATTACCCCACCGCCGCCGGCAAGGTGCCGGCGATCCTGCTGCCGACCAAGCAGGGCGACATGTATGTGCTCGACCGCCGCACCGGCCAGCTGCTGACGCCGGCCGAGGAGCGCAAGGTGCCCGCCGGTGGCGTGGAGCCCGGGCAGCGCTCGCCCACCCAGCTGTTCTCGCTGTACCACACGCTGCGCAAGCCGGACCTCACCGAGCGCGACATGTGGGGCATCACCCCGATCGACCAGTTGGTCTGCCGCATCCAGTTCCGCAAGGCCAGCTACGAAGGGTTCTACACCCCGCCCACCGCCGACCGTCATTCCATCGAGTATCCCGGCTACAACGGCGGCTCGGACTGGGGCAGCGTGTCGGTGGATCCGCGCCGTGGCGTGATCGTGGCCAACTACAACGACATGCCCAACTACAACCTGCTGGTGCCGCGCGCCAAGGCCGACAAGCTGGGATGGGTGCCGCGCGAGGACGTGCGCGCCGACAAGGGCGGTGCCGAAGGCGCGGGCGACCCGCAGGTGGGCACGCCGTATGCGATCGACGTCAACGCCGGCTGGCGCCTGCCGTTCACCAAGCTGCTGTGCAAGCAGCCGCCGTACGGTGGCATCCGCGCGGTCGACCTGCGCACCGGCAAGACGCTGTGGGACCGCCCGTTCGGCAGTGCGCGCGGCAATGGCCCGTTCGGCATCCGCTCCGGCCTGCCGATCGAGATCGGCACGCCCAACAACGGCGGCTCGGTGGTCACCGCCAGCGGCCTGATCTTCATCGCCGCGGCTACTGATGACCTGCTGCGCGCGATCGACCTGAAGACCGGCAAGGAGCTGTGGCACGCCAAGCTGCCGGCCGGCGGCCAGGCCAACCCGATGATCTACGCGTTCGGCGGGCGCCAGTACGTGGTGATCATGGCCGGCGGCCATCACTTCATGGAAACCCCCGCGGGCGATTACGTGATTGCCTACGCGTTGCCGAAGTAAGCGGCGTCGGGTGGGCGCATCGATTACGATGCGCCCACCTCCCGCATCTCACCAGCACCCATGAGCACGACCCGCGCCGCGCACCTGGTATCGCTCTCGTTGTGCGGCGTGCTCGCGCTGACCGGCCACGCCGCCGCCGGCACCCAGGGCGCGGACGCGGCGCTGGCGGACTGGGAGGCGCATGGCCGCGGCGATGGGCTGGCGCGGCCCGATACCCAGTGCCAGGACTTCCTGCTGGCCTTGGGCCGCAAACCGGCCACCATCGAGTACCTGGGCTGCGAGCAGGACGACGCCTCCTACCTGCAACCGATGACCGCGCGCTACCGGGTGAGCGGGGCGTCCGCGGTCGCGGTGGAGGCCTACCTGCACCAGACCTTCGGCATGCCCATGTTGACCTATGCCTGCTGCGGCTGGAGCAGCGGTGCGCCGTATGCATGGCGTGCGGGCCCCGATGCAGTGGGCTACGACATCGGCATGGGGGTGGAGACCGTGCGTTATCCGCGCGAGCAATGGGCGCGGATTCCCGGTTTCGAGATCCGCGTGGGCGTGGTGAGGCGCAGTCCCTAGGACCGGGGCGCAGGTTGCAGGTACTCTTGGGCCTCCGGTTCACTGGCACACAAGGAAGACCATGCACCTGTCCCTGTTGCGCACCACCGTGGTGGCGCTTGTCCTGGCCCTCAGTCCCGCCGCCCTCGCTGCCGAGGGGGCGCCCCTGGAACTGACGCCCGCCGAAGGGCTCACTTACTGGACGCCGGCGCCGGGTACGTTCACGCCCAGGACGATGGCCGACCCCGAGCGCGTTGCGTTCGCCGACGAAGTCACCCTGGCCTACACGATCACCGCGCGCGGTCGTACCACCAACGTGCAGGTGATCGACGCCACGCCCGCGGGCGCGCACACCGGCTGGGCGGTCAGCGCGATCAAGGCCATGCGTTTCGAGCCGACCGCGCGCAATGCGGCGCGTACGCCGATCCGCAGCCAGATCACCAGTCGTTGGGATGGGCCGGCCCCGAAGTAGGGCCCACCGCAGGCGTCAGCGCGGGACCCGCACCATGCGGTTGAGCAGATGCTCGACCACGCCTGCAGGCTCGGCGGTCCGGCCCACGTGCGTACTGGACATCTGCACCACCGAACTGCGCTTGGCGGTGAGGAAGTGGAAGCGGGCACGTGCCGGCAGCTGCGCGATCGGGCCCGCGTCGGCATCGCCGCGGCAGATCGCCACGATCGCATCCAGCCACGGCTGCAGCGCGTCCAGGTCCAGGGCCGGTGCGAAGGCATGCAGGCGCGCCGGATCGATGTCGATGGCCGCTTCCAGGTGCCTGGCCCCGGGGCACGACACGATCACCCCGACGTTGATGAACTCCTCGCGTTCGACGCGGGGCACCACGCGGATCACCGCGTAGTCATACGTGTGCAGCGTGGGCACGGACGGCCTCCTGGACGAAGACGGCACGCACCTGCAGGCGGCGCTTGAGATAGGTCACATAGGCCTGGCGATAGGCCGCCGGGCTGTCGAAATACGGCTCATCCACCAGCCAGCTGTCCGGCACCAGGCCGACGATGCGTTCGATCTCGGCATCGGTGAGCAGGGCCGCCAGCGCGGCATCGGCCTCGGCGATCTTCGTGGCGAACGGCAGCAGCACATGGTCGCGGATCAGCACGAAGGGCTTCTCGCAGGCATCCCCGGCGTTGGCCCAGTCGTGGTGGAAGTACATCGCCGCGCCGTGGTCGATCAGGTACAGCGTGCGGTGCCACACCATCAGGTTGGGGTTGCGCGCGGTGCGGTCCACGTTGCTGGTGAGCGCATCGAACCACACGATCCGCGAGGCCAGGTCGGCGTCCACCGGCATCGCCGCCGGGTCGTAGTTGATAGCCCCGGGCAGGTAGTCGCTGCCCAGGTTGAGCCCCTCGCTGGCACGGATCAGGTCCTGGATCTCCGGGTCGGGCTCGGTGCGGGCGAACTCACGGTCCAGTTCCACGAACACGATCTCCGGGATCGGCAGCCCCACGCTGCGCGCCATTTCCCCGGCGATCAGCTCGGCGATCAGCGCCTTGGGGCCTTGCCCGGCCCCACGGAACTTGAGCACGACCATGCCATCGTCGTCGGTCTCGACCACGGCGGGCAGGGAGCCGCCTTCGCGGAGGGGGGTGATGTAGCGCAGGGCGTGCACGGTTCGCATGGCGGCATTCTAGCGTGTGGCATCCATGGCCGAAGCACGGGAAGACGCCGTGCTGCGCATGATGCGGGTCGCTGGCGGGGGCATGCCGTGGTTGTGTACTCGCCGAGCCGAGCCGAGCCGAGCCGAGCCGGGGCGAGCCGAGCCGAGCCGAGCCGAGCCGAGCCGTGGCGGTCGGGCATGCGTGATGGGCTTCCCGGAGCCGCTCCATGGACGACTCGCGTTGCCGCCAGCGGCGCGCGGCCGGTTGGACGCGCTCGGCGCGAGTCGGTGTCCTGAGGTCTGCGCCGTCGCCTGAAAGGGCGTCGAAATGTGATGAGTTTCTCGTTGAATATGAGTGCTCGTCAGTGAAATTTTGGCGAATCCGATGTGCTTCGTGTTAATCGGGTGAAATATCGGTCGCCCCGGGTTTTGCGTGTTACAAGAGGGCGCCAGGCAAGCCTTGCCTGGTATTCGATGTTGGGACCACGACGAAACTAAGGAGTCATACCATGGCTAATCTTGTTCGCGCCTTGCAGGTTTCCCTCAATCTGCGTTCGCACAGTCCGACCCAGAGCATCCGTTCGAAGTACATCTACTGGATCATCTTCTAAGCGCAGCGGTTTTCGCGTGTTTTCATGAACCTCCAGGGGTGGTCGATGGCCACCCCTGGCTTCGGAGGGCATATGGCGGATCGCAGCGCAGGCACGGAAGTCATTTCGATCGATGATCTGCTGGAACGGGTCCGCCAGGAAGGCCCGGTGCTCAACTTCCAGAATGATGTGGTGGGTATTTTCGACCCGGCCCTGGCGGTGAAAGTCGACAAGGCGAACACCGACCAGCACACGGTGCCGGATTCGCTGATCGATTATCTCGGGCTGCGTGGATCCGCGCCGCCGGTGGCGTGGCGCGAGGTGCGCGCGCTGCTCAGCGAGCAGGGCGGTCGCCTGGCTGCACCCGAGCAGATGCGTGCGCTGTATCTGCGCATGCACGCCTTCCTGTCCCGGCGCTGCGGTGCGGTCCAGGACCTGAGCGAGCTCAGCTGGTGGGCGATCTCCGAGCCGCTGCTGCCCTTGCTGATCGATGGCATGGATGCGCGCGATACCGATGCGCTGATCGGCGAGCAGAAGACCCGCTACAGTGGCATCGTGCTGCAGGATTTCGGCTTCTTCCGCCGCCTGCTGAATCTCCACCTGTCGCGCAAGGCGGCGCGCACGGTGGTGCGCCATATCAAACGGCGCGTGCGCGATACCGACGTGCATGACGATTTCCTGCAGTCGCTGCTGCCCCTGGTCGGCCGTATCGGCGTGGATCGCGTGGCCTACCTCATTTCGACCGTGCTGGCCGGTATGTCCGGGCTGCCCGGGATCACCGCCGCGAGCCTGCTGTATGCACTGCACCGCTTCCCCGAGTGGCAGCAACGGATCCGCGCCGAGACCAGCGCACTCAGCCTCGAGTCGCTGTACACGCTGCCGATGCGCGAGCTGCCGTGTACGTCGCGTTTCATCAAGGAGACGATCCGGGTGTGGCCGGGGCTGTTCGCGCTGCGGCGCCCCGCCTGGCACGACATCGAGGCCGAAGGCGTGTCCATCAGGAGGGGCGCGGCCTACGAGCTGTCCTCGTACTACCAGCATCATTCCCCCGAATTCTGGGATCAGCCCGACGTGTTCGATCCGGACCGCTGGCTGCCATCGCGCCGGCAGCCCAACAAGGGTGCCTACGTGCCCTTCGGGTTTTCCTCGCGCGCGTGTATCGGCAGTGCGGTCGGGCACGCGCAGCTGGTGCTGTTCTGTGCGTTGATCACCCGTGACTTTGACATCCAGGTCCAGGCCGAGCCCGCCCCGTGGATGAAACTGGAGGGGTTTGCCATTCCAATCGATTTCAAGGGCGTGGTGACGCCGCGCGCGCGTGCTGGCTGACGGCACGCACGACGCATGCCGCTGGCGGACGCTGGGCCGCCTTGGCGGGTGGGCGGGCATCGTGCGCTGCGTCTTGACCGGCCCACGGGTGGGGTCTAGAAGGCAGGGGTCAACCCCGGTTCGCAGTGGAGGTCGTATGAAGAACGTCATTGCCGCATCGCTCGCCCTGTTGCTGCTGCAGGCCTCCTCGACATTTGCCGCGCCCCCGACGGTTTCGCCGCTGGCAGGGCGCTGGACGCTGGATGTGGCAACGTTGCCGATGCCTGCGGAGGCGCGACCGCAGAGCGTCACTCTGGAGTTCGCGGAAGTGCCCGGCGGCAAATGGTCCTCCCGGGTCGCCATCGTCGAGCACAGCGGCAATCGGCTGGACGCTGCCTCCACGATGCTGCTGGATGGCACGCCCGCCCCGGCCACCGGCACCTATCCGGTGGACCGCGTAGCGGCAAAAATGCCGGCGCCCGGGGTATTGGTGGTGCAGTTCATCTACCAGAACATTCCGCGCTCCACCCGCGTGTACACCGTGAGCGCCGACGGCAAGGTCCTGACCGAAACCGAGGCCTATTTCCGGGACGGCCAGCCGGTGCTGCGAACGGCACATTTCGATCGCGCCAGGCAATGACGGCCCCCCAGCCGTAGCGGCCTGACGGTCTCCGCCTCGGGCGGATTGGCAAGCGGTGGCGGGCATGCCATCTTGCCGGCCACACAGGCGCGGGGCGAGACGATGGGGAAGGGATATGCGTATCTGGCGCTGACGGTCATCGGTGCGCTGATGCTGTGGGCGACCGGTCAGTTCGACGAAGTGGCCGGTGGCACCAACGTGAGAGCGCGCGAGGCGTACTGGCAGGAGCAGGTGGACGATGCCGCGCTGCGGGGGCAATCCCGTGCGGCGGTGGACGCATTCGCGGCCACCCACCACCTGGTGCTTCAGTGCGAGAAGACCGCTGTTGCCTCGTACCTCACCGAGTGCCTGGTGGACGATCCGCAGGCCAAAGGCGGTACCGCCACGCACCCGGTGACCCTGCAACTGGCGTTCATGTTCCAGGGCGACACCTTGCACACGTTTGCCGCCAGCCCGCGATCGCTGGAGTAGCGGGTCCCCGAGCAGTGCGTCACTGCATCCTAAGCGCGAGTATGCAGGAGCGGGGCAATCTTTCGGATGATGCGGCGCTCGGTTCACGGATGGAATCCATCTCAACTGAGAGGCCAGGTCGGTGAGGCCGCTCTGTATTACTCGTCCATGCTCTCCATGGACGGTCTCTCGTTTGACGCCGGCGGCTTCCAGTTCGGAGGCGACGTAGTCAACGTCGGTACTGCAGATCGGTGTCGCAGACGTGTCTCTGCGTGGAATGCCATCCAGGAACTCGACATCCAGCCGCGCCCGTGACTCGCCCGCATTTCTCAGTACCAGTGCAAAGCCCCACTGTGAAGTGAGGCTAGCGCTGAAGCCGGATTTTTCACGAGCCGAATGATCTTGCCGGTTTGCTTCATGGCTGTCGAAAGCTGCACAGTCGTCATCGCGCTGATCGATTTCGTCGTCCTGATCAGGTTCAGCAGGCGCGTCACCCACTGCTCGGGAGTGAAAGCGCCTGACGGTGCATCTTGAGCAGAAAGCGGTGCCGGATGCGTTCGCGTGTGATCAGCGGGCGAAGACGCCGCTGTATTCGCACAGGCACAGAAGGCGGATACACAGAGGGCAACCGTCCAAGGCCGCGAAAACACGTACCCCAACATGAGCGATCCTTGCGTGATGGACGCTGACCGTAGGGCCGGCCAGGTGAAGCGCAGGTTAAGCCGAAACGCACGTGCGCAATAGCGCGCGCAACTGGTCTAGGATGTCCGTGAACATCGCGGAGGTGCACGCATGAACGACACAGCGACTCACGCAATGCCGCCCTTGGATGGCCCCAAGGCCGCGCAGATGATCGGCAAGGTGGTACTGGTCGGTGTTACCCGCTACGGCGGCGATGGCCAGGTGCAGGGACTGCAGCAATATGCTGGCAGGGTGCTGCGGATCAGTTTCGACGAAGGCGTGGTGCTGGCCGACGATGTCGACGGGCACGAGCGTTATCTGCCGCCGATGCTGGACAACTACATGGCTGCCGAGCCGGGCGAGTACCGGATGCTTTCCACGGGGGCCACGGTGGTCGATCCGGACTATGTGGTGACCTGGGACCTGCACGCGCGGCAGTAACGGGACCGGGGGACCCGACGCCGTCGAGGGGCTGCCTTTGCGGCGTCGGGCGGCTAGCACTTCCGGCCCATCCCCGAGTGCGCCGGTGGTGCTAGATTCGGTGGATGCCCGTTCGCGGGTAACCACCACCACACAGGGGACAGGAATGCTCATCCGTCGTACCTCGCTGGCCGCGGCCGTCGCCGTTGCCACCCTCGGCCTGCTGGCCGCCGCGCCGGCCTTCGCCGGCTATGACAAACCGCCGGAGCACCTGCTCAAGGTGCTCAAGGCACCGCCGCCGCCCGTGCCCAGCCTGGACCCCAGCGGCCAGCGCCTGCTGCTGACCACCGCGCAGACCTATCCGTCGATCGAGCGCGTCGCCCAGCCGTACCTCAAGCTGGCCGGCGTGCGCCTGGAGCCGAAGAACCGCAGCCGCCACGATACCCAGGGTGGCTATGGGATCCCGGCCTGCGTGGCCGATTTCACCCTGGTGGATGTGGGCACCGCCAAGCACACCAAGGTGGTGCTGCCGCAGGGCTGCGCGGGTGCGGCGCAATGGTCGGCGGACGGCCAGCGCTTCGCGTTCCAGAACGCGGTGGATACCGCGGTGCAGCTGTGGGTGGGCGATGCGGTGACCGGGCAGGTCAAGCAGATTCCCAACGTACAGCTCAACCCGATCTTCGGCGGCACGGTGCAGTGGCTGGGCGGTGGCCAGCAGCTGCTGGTGAAGCTGGTGCCCCCCAACCAGGGCCCGGCACCGTCCAGTGGCACCGGCGCGGGCGGCCCGGACGTGCAGGAGTCGCTGGGCGGCAGCGGCGAGAGCAGCACCTACGAGGCACGCGATACGCTTACCAGCGCGCACGATGAGCAGCTGTTCGCCTATTACGGCGCCTCGCAGCTGGCGGTGGTGGATGTCGTCGCCGGCAGCGTGCGCACGGTCGGTGCGCCGGCCCTCTACGACGGGGTCAACGCCGCGCCCGATGGCGTGCACGTGCTGACGGAAACCTTGAAGGCACCGTTCTCGCATGCGGTGACGTACCAGCGGTTCGCCAATGACGTGGCGGTGCTCGACCTGGGCACCGGCCGCAGTACGCCGATCGCCAGCCTGCCGTTGGCCGACCGCGTGCCGGTGCATGGCGTGCCGGAAGGCCCGCGCGAGTTCGACTGGCGCTCCACCGACCCGGCCACGCTGGTCTACGCCGAAGCGCTGGACAAGGGCGACTGGAAGGTAACGGTGCCGCATCGCGACCGCGTGCTGTCGCTGAAGGCGCCGTTTACCGGCAAGCCGCAGGAAATCGCCCGTACTGCGCAGCGCTTCGAAGGCATCGCCTGGAGCGCCGATCCGGCGGTGTCGTTCCTGTTCGAGAACGACGAGAACCGGCATTGGCGCCAGACCCGCATCGTCGATGTGGACCAGCCGAACAAGGAAGGCCGCCTGCTGTGGGACCTGTCCAGCGACGAGCAGTACGCCGACCCGGGCAACCTGGTGTTCAAGCGCCTGCCCAACGGGGCCCCGGTGGTGCGCCAGGACGGCGCGTTCGTGTTCCTGCGCGGGCAGGGTGCCTCGCCGCAAGGTGATCGCCCGTTCCTGGACCGCCTGGACCTGGGCTCGCTGAAGACCGAGCGCCTGTTCCGCAGCGGTGCCGATGCGTATGAGCAGGTGCTGGGCCTGACCGCCACGCCCGGCCGCTACCTGACCTGGCACCAGTCGGTGATGGACCCGCCGAACGCCTTCGTGCGCCAGCAGGGCGAGCGCGCAACGGCGGCGAAGGACGGTGAGGCGCAGTACGCCTCCACCGCCACCGCGCTGACCCGACTCACCGACCCGACCCCGGAAGTGCGCCAGATCCAGAAGCGGCTGGTGACCTACAAGCGCGCCGATGGGGTGGACCTGTCCTTCACCCTGTACACCCCGCCGGGCTACAAGGAAGGCCAGCGCGTGCCGGCAATCCTGTACGCCTATCCGGCCGATTTCGCCAACGCCGCGCAGGCCGGGCAGGTCTCCGGGTCGCAGCAGACCTTCACCCGCCTGGCGCCGTACCGGCTGATGCTGCTGGCCGGCTACGCGATCATCGACAACGCCTCGTTCCCGATCGTGGGCGATCCGAAGAACGCGTACGACACCTACCTGGAACAGCTGGAAGCCGACGCCAAGGCGGCGGTGGACAAGGCGGTGGACCTGGGCGTGGTGGACCGCAACCGGATCGGCGTGACCGGGCACAGCCACGGTGGCCTGATGACGGCCAACCTGATCGCGCACACCACCCTGTTCAAGGCCGGCGTGGCTACCAGCGGGTCGTACAACAAGACCTTCACCCCGTTCGGCTTCCAGAACGAGCGTCGCTCGGTGTGGCAGGCACAGGACGTGTACCTGAAGGCCTCGCCGTTCTTCTACGCCGACAAGATCAAGCTGCCGCTACTGCTGGTCCACGGCGAGGACGACGCCAACCCGGGCACCGAGCCGTTCCAGTCGCGCAAGCTGTACCAGGCGATCCGTGGCAACGGCGGCACCACCCGCCTGGTGATGCTGCCCAATGAGCCGCATTGGTACACCGCGCTGGAATCCAATGAGCAACTGGTCTACGAAATGCTCAACTGGTTCGACACCTACGTGAAGAACGCCCGCTGACGTAGCGCGTGGGTCGACGGTCCCGCTGCACCCGATCGGCCGCCCCGCAATGGGCGGCCGATTTTCATTCGTCTGGACGCCGCCGCGCGTGGCAGGCAGAGTGCTGCTGGAAAAACGGTGCTGGGGTGCACCGGAGGGAGAGGGCGGATGGATCGAATCGCACGACGAATGCGGGCACGCTTGCGCCGGCTGCTGGCCCTCGGCGCGCTGCTGTGCGCGCCGGCATGGGGCGGAGCGCAGCAGGCCGATGCGGCTTCCCAGCCAATGCCAGAACCCGGCGCGCGCCCGCGCACCTGCCTGGTCCTCGGTGGTGGCGGTGCGCGTGGCGCGGCACATATCGGCGTGCTCAAGGTGCTGGAGCGCGAGCACGTGCCGATCGACTGCATCGTGGGCACCTCGATGGGCGCGGTGGTGGGCGGGCTGTACGCCTCCGGCTACAGCGCCGACGAGATCGAGCTGGTGCTCGATCGGATCGACTGGGCCGAGGTGCTGCACGACAAGCCGCCGCGCAACGAGCGCAGCATGCGCCGCAAGGAGGATGACCTGCGCCTGCTGGGCGGCGTGGAGGTGGGCCTGAGCAATGGCAGGATCGCGTTTCCGCGCGGGCTGATCCAGGGCCAGAAGCTGGAGATGCTGCTGCGCCGGCTACTGCTGCCCACCTGGCAGGTCCGCGATTTCGACCGGTTGCCGATCCCGTTCCGCGCGGTTGCCACCGATATCGTCAACGGCGACAAAGTGGTGTTTGCCGAGGGCGACCTGGCGCTGGCGATCCGCGCCAGCATGTCGGTGCCGGGCGTGTTCGCACCGGTGCGCTACCAGGATCGCCTGTTGGTCGATGGCGGCGTGGTGGACAACGTGCCCATCGACGAAGCGCGACGCCTGGGTGCCCAGCGCCTGATCGTCTCGCGCGTGGGCACGCCGCTGATGACCGAGGCGCAACTGGACTCGCCCCTGGCGATCAGCCACCAGATGGCCAGCGTGCTGATGCAGCGCGAGGTGCTGGCGCAGTTGGCCACGCTGGGGCCGCAGGACCTGCTGATCACGCCGCCGCTGGGCGACATGGGCAGCCAGGATTTCAACCGCTCGCCGCAGGCTGTGGGCATTGGCGAGCAGGCCGCGCAGGCCAGCGTGGTGGATGTCCGTCGCTACCAGGTGGACGCGGAACGCTATGCCGCCTTCCAGCATCGCCACCGGCCGCCGGCCTACGCGGCACCGATTGTGGCCTTCGTGGAGGTGCTGCAGGGCGACACCCGCACGGCGCGGTATCTCCAGCAGCGCATGCAGCCGCAGATCGGCCAGCCGTTGGCGCCGGAGAAGGTGGAGCAGCAGGTGGCCACCGCCTATGGTGAGGGCCGCTATGAGCAGGTGCAGTGGCGGCTGGACGAGCGCGAGGGGCGCCAAGGCCTGGTGCTGGCGCCACAGGACAAGCGCTGGGGGCCGGATTTCCTGCACTTCGCGTTGCGCCTGTCCGATGATTTCGACGGCAGCAGCAACTACCAGCTGATCAGCGAGCTGACCCGTACCGGCTTGAGCGAGCAGGGCGCCGAGCTCAAGCTGCGGGTCTGGCTGGGCGAGGTGGAGGAGGCGTTCGCCGAGTATTACCGCCCCTTCGGCCGCAGTAGCCGGCATGCGCTGTCGACCTATGCCAAGTACCGCGCCACCGACCTCGACCTGGCCTTGATGGGGGGCGGGGCGCTGGCCGAGTTTCGTTACAGCCAGTGGCTGGGGGGCCTGCGGTGGGCGTATTCGCCGCACCCGGACTGGGAGTTCGCCGCCTTCCTCGAGCGTGGGCAGGAGCGCCTGCGCCTGGATGTGGGCAATCCCACCGAACTGGGCAACTACCGCGCCGACATGGGCAGCGTTGGCTGGCAGGTGCGCCACGATTCCATCGACAGTTCCGCCTTTCCCAGCCGCGGCCAGCGCCTGTCGCTGACCCGCCAGCACTACCTGGACAGCCTGGGCACCGATGATTCGGCGGCCGTTACCCGGCTGCAATGGGACGGAGCGTGGTCGCACGGCCGCAACCGCTGGCTGGGCGGCGTGCGCGCATCGTCGGCACACGGAGGCGACGATCTGCTGGCTACCTATGGTTTCCTCGGCGGGCTGGGCAACCTTTCCGGCTATCCGGAAGAGGCGATTTTCGCGCCACAGACCGCGCTGGCGCGGGTGGTGTATTACCGCCGGGTGGCCCACGCCGACTCGCTGCTGACCATCCCGCTGTATGTCGGCGGCAGCCTGGAATGGGGCGGTTTCTGGCGCAGCCGCAACCAGGTGGACATCGACGGCATGCAGACCGCCGGCAGCGTCTTCGTCGGCGCCGACACCTTCCTGGGCCCGGTGTTCCTGGGTTATGGACGTGCCCAGGGTGGGCACGATGCGTTCTATCTCACCTTCGGTTCGCTGCTGCGCACGCTGGACGGGTTCTGAGCGCGGCCGCCGGCATCAGCCCAGCGGCAACGGCTCGTAGGCGCGGGCGATGCGGTCGTGCAGGGCGCGTACCGCTTCGGCCTTGGCATCCACCCGGCGCTCGTCGCCGAAGGCGCGCAGGAACAGGCAGGCCGCATGACCCTGCGCCTTGTGTTCGTAGTCGGCGATCCATTGCAGGCGACCGGGCAGGAACGCCTGCTCGGCCGACCACGCCGCCACTGGCGGACGGATGCGCCGGCGCATGCCGATGCGCCACGGTTTGGGCGTGAGCCGCGCGCGGAAGCAATGCTGCACCCGGCACATGCGGGCATAGAGTTTGTCGGTCTGCAGGGCATCGAACAGGCCCTGCACGGCAGGGTCGTGCGCGGAGAAGGTGGCGTGCATCGCCAGCAGGCGCAGCCCGGCCGGCGTGCGGTAGGCGCGCAGGTGCCAGCCTGGATGCTGCCGGGTGAAGTCCTCCACCCGGGCCAGCGCGCGCGCCTCCAGCTGCGCGTCGCGGTGGTTGGCGCGCTTGAAGGCCAGCACCACCGCATTCACCGCCACCAGCACTGCGCTGCCCAAGGCCAGGCCGGCCATCCAGTTCCAGACGTTGCCGGCCGCGATCGCGACCCCGGCCCAGAGCACGCAGGCCAGCATCGTGGGAATGACGCAGCCGGCCGGGCCCGGGCGGTGGTCGATGTCGGCGAAGAGCACGTCCGGGGTGTTCAGGCACAGCGCGCCGTAGCTGTTGCGGGTGATGACGACGTCGCCCTGGCGCTCGACGATCTGCTCGCGGATCGGGACGCCTTCCACGCCGTACTTGGTGCGGCGTTCCTGATGCGGTAGCGGCTGCCCGGCGGCGATGGCATGCAGCGCCTCCAGCGCCCGCGCGTCGGCATGGGCCTGCGCGGCGGCGACGCTGTCGTCGGACCAGCCGAAGCGGCGCACGATCAGCCGCCTGCGGTTGTACCGCACTTCATGCCGGGCCTCTGCCCAGTACTCGGGAACGATCATGACGGTCCTTGTCGCGGAGAAGAAACTGCGCCGAAGTCTGCCACGTCGGACACGCCCGCGGCACATCCGCGGCGGTCGGCGGGGCTTGCTGGATTCCCTGGCACCCATGCAAGAATGCCGGTCGGCAACCAGGAGGGCCGCCGATGCTGCACGCCGACGTGGTGGTATTCGATTTCGATCTGACCCTGACCCGCTGGGAAACAGCGGCGCGCTTCTTCAAGGCGGCCTTGCGGGCACAACCGTGGCGGATGGCGGTGGTCGTGCTGGCCGCGCCGGTGCTGTTGCCGCTGCTGGCACTGCGTCGCACCCGACGGCTGCCGGTGCGGTTCGCGGTATGGATGGCGACCTTCGGCCGCAGCGGCACGCAACTGGACCGGTTGGCGCAGGCGCATGCGGACGCGGTGTTCGCGGCGGGCGAGCCGGTGTTCATCGAGGACGCGGTGGCGTGCCTGCGCACTCACCTGGCCAACGGCGACCGCGTGGTCATCGCGACCGGCTGCTGGGAGCCATTGGCACGCGCGCTGCTGGCGCGCGGTGGCCTGGCCGAGGTGCCGCTGGTGGCCTCCACGTTGCGCCCGTGGCTGGGCGGCTGGGTGAGCGACCAGCATTGCCTGGGCCCCAACAAGATCCCGCTGCTGACCGCGCGCGGCTACCCGCCACCGTGGGCGATGGCCTATACCGACCACCACGCCGACCTGCCGTTGCTGCGCAACAGCGCGCAGTGGTGCCTGGTGAGCCCGAAGCCCGGGTGCGTGCGTCGCATCGAACAGGCACTGCAGGTGCGCGCGCCGATACTGCCGTGGCGTGGCCAGGGGGCCGCACGCTGACGCTTGCATCGGGCCGGCGCGTCAGCCGATGATGCGGCAGGGAAACGACGACCCGCGCCGACCATGCCGGCGGTGCCGCGGCGATCGAGGACAAGGATGTGGCCAAGCTGCGTGTCATCACCCGCGACAACGGCGCTGGATTGAGCCGCGATCTGGCGATCGTGGCCGACGTGCTGCGGGCCGGTCACCAGGTTGCCGCAGTGGGCCTGGGGCGCCATCGCTGGCGTAACCACGTGTACCAGTGGTGGACGCGCGCCTCCTGCCGGGTGCGCGGCCGCTTCGACGTGCAGGTATCGCTGGAGCGCATCTATGCACCCACCCTGGGCTGCGCCGCGCGCAACCTGCTGATCCCCAACCCGGAGTGGTTCGCGCCCGATTGGGTTGCCTTGCTGCCGCGGTTCGAACGGGTGCTGTGCAAGACCCGGCATGCCGAAACCCTGTTCGCACAGCTGGGCTGCGCGACGCTGTATACGGGCTTCACCTGTGCGGACCGCTTCGATCCCGCGGTGCCGCGCGTGCCCGCGTTCTTCCACCTCGCCGGGCGCAGCACGGCCAAGGGCACGGCGGTGCTGCTGGACACCTGGGCACGCCACCCGGAGTGGCCGCCATTGACGGTCGTGCAGCGCCACCGGCATGCCCGCGCCGCAGCGGTCGCATCCAACATCGTGCTGCATCCCGGGTATCTCGACGATGCCGTCCTGCGCAGCCTGCAGAATGCGCACCGCTTCCACATCTGCCCGTCCGAGGCGGAAGGCTATGGGCATTCGATCGCCGAGGCGATGAGCGTCGGCGCGGTGGTGCTGACCACCGACGCGGCACCGATGAACGAGCTGGTCGACGCCGACTGTGGCGTGTTGCTCGCCTGCACGCCGGGGGCGCCGATGGGGCTGACCCAGCGCCATCGCGTGGATGCCGCGGCAATCGAAGCCGGCGTGGCGCGCGTGCTGCAGTTGAGCGAGGGGCAATGCAGTGCGCTGGGGCAGGCGGCCCGCGCCCGCTTCCTGGAACGCGACGCCGCGTTCCGTGAACGCCTGGGTGCGGTGCTCTACGAACCGCCACGCCTGCCCACCGATGCCCTGGCGGACACAGCGCTGCCAACCGCTGCCAGCGTCCTTTCCTGACCTGCGCATGGCGGCCACGTTGATGCCCACTGCCGTCCCGCCGCCGCACGCGCCCCGGCGCTGGGTGATGCTCGCCTCGGAGGCGTACGCGCTGCCGATCCTGCGCCCGTTGGCGGCGTGCGCGCAGGCACGCGGTCACCAGGTGCTGTGGCTGGCACCGGACGCGGTGGCCGCGCGCCTGCAACCGGGCGAGCAGCGGATTGGCAGTGGCTGGCAGTTGCGCGCGTTCAAGCCGCACGCGGTGTTTGCCACCGTGAACCGGATCCCGCCGTTCTTCCCCGGCCTGCAGGTGCAGCTGTTCCATGGATTGAACCTGCACAAGCGCGACCCGGCGCAGGGCCAGTTCCGCATGCTGGGCCTGTTCGACCTGTACTGCTCGCACGGACCGGCCACCACCGCACCACTGCGGCAGTTGGCAGCCCAGCGCCGGGACTTCGGGGTGGTCGAGACAGGGTGGCCGAAACTGGATGCGCTGTTCGCTGCGCCCGGCACGCAGGTGCAGGCACTGCTTGCGGCGGCAGGCGGGCGGCCGCGGGTGATGTACGCCTCCACGTTCAATGCGCCCCTGAGCCAGGCGAGCCGGTGCCTGCCGGTGCTGGAGGCGCTCATCGCGCGCGGCGACCGGTATTGGCTGCTGACCCTGCACCCGATGTCGCCCCCCGCGGTGCGCGAGCGCTACCGCGCGCTGGCCGGCCCGAATGCGTGCTATCTGGAGGCCGAGCACGTGGTGGCCATGATGCAGGCCGCCGACGTGCTGGTCTGCGACACCTCCTCGGTGGTGGAAGAATTTATCCTGCTCGACAAGCCGGTGGTGACCGTCTGCCACCGCCAACCACAGCCGTGCATGCACGACGTGCGCTCGCCGGACGAGATCGATGCAGCGATCGACGCGGCATTGGCAATGCCCGGGGCAGCGGCACAGGCGCGGCGCGCGTATGCGATGCAGATCCACCCCGCAACCGATGCGCGGGCGGCCGAGCGTGTGCTGGCCGCGGTCGAACAGCGCCTCTGCAGCGGCGATGCGGGGTTGCGTCGGCGCGCCAGACGGCCGTTCCGACGCTGGTGGCGATCCTGGACCCTGTGGCGCGCCCTGCTGCCTGGCAAGGGCACCACGACCCCATGCTAGGCTGGTGGTGATCCCCGTCGGAGTGTTCCGGATGCCTTCATTGCCGCATGCCCTGGTCGCGGCCGCGACGCTGTCGCTGCTGATCCCCGCCGCATACGCCGACGGCCCGGCGGTCAACCCGCTGTTGCGCACGCCCGTGCAGGAGCTGACTCCCGCGCAGGTGGACGGCATGCAGCAGCGCCTGCTGGACTGGCCCCAATTGCAGCGCTACCGCGCCGAGAATGCCGCGCTGCCCGCCGCCGCGCCAGGCCAGCCACGCGTAGTGTTTTTCGGCGACTCCATCACCGAAGGTTGGGGCCGCACCGGCAGTGCGTCGTTCTTCCCGGGCAAGGGATACGTGAACCGCGGCATCAGCGGCCAGACCACCGCGCAGATGCTGCTGCGGTTCCGCCAGGACGTGGTGGCGCTGCAACCCGCGGTGGTGGTGATCCTGGCCGGGACCAATGACATCGCGGGCAATACCGGCCCGAGCACGCAGGCGATGATCGAAGACAACCTGCGGTCGATGGTGGAACTGGCCAGGGCGCATGGCATCGCGGTGGTACTGGCCTCGGTGCTGCCGGTCAGTGACTACCCCTGGCAGCCGGGCGTGCAGCCGGCGCCGAAGGTGCGCGCGCTCAACGCGGCGCTGCGGCAGTACGCCGATGCGCAGGGCCTGGTGTACCTGGACTACTACGACGCGCTGGCCAACGGCGATGGCGGCCTGGATGCGGCATTGGCCGCCGACGGCGTGCATCCCACCGCGGCTGGCTATGCGCGCATGGCGCCCCTGGCCGAGGCCGCCGTGGCCCGGGCGCTGCACGCACGGCGGCGCTGATGCGGTAGATTCCCGGGCAGCCGGGCGGCGCTGTGTCGCCGGGCAGGGA
This sequence comes from Stenotrophomonas sp. BIGb0135, assembly GCF_024810105.1. Lineage (GTDB taxonomy): Bacteria > Pseudomonadota > Gammaproteobacteria > Xanthomonadales > Xanthomonadaceae > Stenotrophomonas > Stenotrophomonas maltophilia_AB. Next base: position 680,329 of record NZ_JANUDX010000001.1, on the reverse strand, counting down.
GCAACGAGGACAAGGGAATGCACGAACGACTGCAGGCGCGCCTGGCCGGCGTGGGGAGGGGCGTGTTGACGGCCCTGGCCATGACCATGACCGCTGCGAACGCGGGGAGCCCGCAGGCCGAGGCCGCGCCGATCACGCGCGCGGCGGTGCAGGGCACCACGCTGGCCGGCTGGACGGAACAGTGGTGGCGGTGGGCGGCGGCGCGGCCGATTGCGCCGTACATGGACCCCGACGGCCGCCTGTGCGACATCGACCAGGACGGGCCGGTGTGGTTCCTGGCGGGTACCAACGGTCGTTTCCAGCCGCGTCGCGAGTGCGTGGTTCCCGAAGGCAAGCACCTGCTGCTGCCGATCATCAACATGGTGATCTTCGCGTCGCCCGGGCGGCGTGAGTGCACGGCGCTGCAGGCGCGCGCGGCGGTCAACAACGAGCACCTGCTCAGCGCGGTGGTCCTCCTGGATGGGCAGCCGCTGGGCGACATGCGGGCGCACCGGGTGTCCAGCAACGGCTGTTTCCGCCTCGATCCGGAGGATGACACCTCGGCGCTGGCCGCAGCCGACGGCTACTGGCTGATGCTCACGCCATTGCCGCGCGGCCGCCACACCCTCAGCGTGGGCGCGAACTACGGCGCGCCCGACGGCAAGGCCTACAGCACGATGAAGCAGACCTTCGAGTACGTGCTGCACGTGGGCGGCAGGAGCCAGATGGTGCAGGTCGAGCAGGTGCATCCGGTACGCGCGGCACCGTGACGCGAGGGCGGCTCAGGCGTCGTCCTGCTTGAGCGCGGCGTCGGCCGCCAGCAAGGCGTCGGCGGCCTTGCCGAGCGGCGGGGAGGGCACATCCTCGGCGCCGATGGACTGCATCATGCGCGGCATGTCCACGAAGCGGCGCTGGCGACGGTCGTAGATGCCGGTCACCAGCAGGGCGCGGGTGGCGATCTTGTCCTCACCCAGCAGTACCCGTTGCTCCATGATCACCCGCGTGCCCACCCAGCCGACCAGGCGCGTTTCCAGGGTGAAGCGCTGGAACGGCTTGAGCTCGCGGCGGAACTGGATGGTGCCGGCGCCCACGATCGGCGCCCACTTCTCGCGCAGCGCCACCCGGCCCAGGCCCATGCGCAGGATCAGGTCCAGCCGGCCCAGGTCGAAGATGTTCCAGTAGCGCCCGTTGGTCATGTGCAGGTTGCTGTCCAGGTCGTTGGGCAGCACCCGGAACGGCAGTCTGGAGACCCCGAACGGTGCCGCCAGGCGCGGGCGGAAGTAACTGCACAGGAGCAGGTAGAGCAGGCGGAACCAGAGATTCATGCGGAATATGACGACTGTAATAGAGCGGATACGCTAGGCTATGACGACTGTCTTAGCAAGGAGGGGGCCATGGGACCGCGAACGACCGATGCACCGCAACGTGTGGTCGCCGCCGCAGCGGACATGCTCGCGCGGGTGGGGCTCAACGCCACCAGCATCCGCGAGGTGACCAAGGCGGCCCACGCGCCACTCGGCTCGACCTACCATCACTTCCCCGGCGGCAAGCAGGAACTGTTGGCCCGCGCCACCACATTGGCCGGTGACAAGGTGGATGCCCTGCTCGAAAAGCTGCTGCAGGAGGGCGCTGCACCGGGTATCGCGCAGTTCCTGCAGTTGTGGCGCGAGCGCCTGCTGCGCAGCAACTTCGATGCCGGCTGCCCGGTGCTGGCCGCGTCGGTGGAAGCGCCGGTGGAGGCCGTGCCGAGCCAGGCACGGGGGGCGGCGGCGGTGGTGTTCGCACGCTGGGAGCAGCGGCTTGGCAACGCGCTGATCGAGGCCGGCCACGCCCCCGCGCAGGCGGCCGTGCAGGCGACCATGATCATCGCCGGCGTGGAGGGCGCGGTGGCGATGTGCCGGGCGATGCAGGACATCGGGCCGTTTGATCGGGTGGCCACGCAGTTGCTGGCGCTGGCGGAGGCGCCCCGCACGGCATGAGTACGCGCCATCGGCGTGCTTCAATGCACGCCCGGCAGCCCCAGTAGCTCAGACAATCCCAGCCAGCCGATCTGCACGCCGATGCACAGCAGCACGAATGCCAGCAGCCGCAACACGACCTGGGTACCGGTGCGCCCGAGCAGCTGTTGCAGGCGGCCGGCATAGCGCATGCACAGGTAGATCAGCATGCACAACGCCACCAGCGCACTGGCCGCGGCAGCGACATGCACCGTCTCCGGTCCTTCGGCAGGGGAGCTCGTGCCCACCGCAATGGCCACCGCGATCGAGCCGGGACCGACCGTGAGCGGCAGCGTGAAAGGGTAGAACAACTGCGATTCCAACGTGGCGTCGACGTCCTCCCGTGCCTCCGCCTGCGCCGCGCCGGCGAGCGTGCCGTGTTCGCTCTGCGCCGGGGCCTGCAGCAGGCGCCAGCCGGTGGCGGCGATCACCAGGCCGCCGGCCAGCCGCAGCACCGGAATGGAAATGCCGAAGAACGAGAGCACGTAAGCGCCGATTCCGACGGATGCAGCGAGCATCACCAGGCTGTTGAACGCGACCGCACGCGCCACCCGCGCGCGCTGGGCCACGGTGGCGTCAGGCAGGAGGCCGAGCACCAGCAATGCCGCCCCGGGCGGATTGATCACCGGCAGCAGGCTGGTGAAGATCACCAGGAAGGTATGGCTGAAGTCATTCCACATGGCAGGCAGGAGGCGCGGCGGCGCGCGTGCGGGACCAGTGCGCACCATGCCGCGCAGGCAGTGAAGGTGGCTTGATCCTGGTCAAGCCCGCGGCGACCACGTCCGCGGGTCGCCGACGGCTGAATGCGCGCGCCCGGCCGCATGATCCGCGTCGGCTTGATCCAGGTCATGAAGTGGGCGGATGGTGCTCGCTAAGGTCGGGCTGACCCGTGCCCGGAGCGTTTCCGGACGCTGCCAGCGAGAACGCCAATGGCCCCGGTTCCGTCGCCCCCACCTGACCCGTCACTGCCACGCAATGCGCATCTGGACGAGGACATCTGCGTCCACATTTTCACCACGTCGGCCGCGATGCTGGGCGTGTGCATGACCGTGGTCGGGGTGCTGCACGTGGTCACAGTGCTGCGCAAGGTGGACACCCTGGGCGATGACCTGCTCAGCATCGATTCGCTGATCTACCTGGCCTCGTGCCTGTGTGCCTATGGCGCGCTGCGCACACGCAGGCGCAAGCGCAACCGGATGCTGGAGGTGATGGCCGACTGGCTGTTCCTGGCCGGGCTGGCGCTGAGTGCCGTCGCCACCGGCTTCATCACCTGGGCCATTGCCGGTACCTGATCCCACCCCGGAACCGTCGCCTAGCAGGTACATCCATGGATCATCCCGCCATTTTTCCGCATTCGTCACGCACACGACGGCTGCACGATCTTTACGCCGTGGTGCTGATCGGCACGCTGCTGTGGACCGGGGCCACCGTGGCCCGATCCCCGCTAGACACCGCCGCACCCGGGGCGCTGCTGCAGTCGCCGGCGGAAATCCGCTACGGGGCCGACGGCATCAGCAAAGGCACGTTGCGCCCGGCGATGTCGGCGGTGTCGGTAGGCGGGCAAGCCTATCGCGCGCTGGTGTTCAACGGGGACTACGACGCGCCGCTGATCCGCACCCGTCCCGGTGGCACGGTGTCGATCACGCTGGACAACCAGATGGACGAGAAGACCAACCTGCATTTCCACGGGATGACCGTCACCCCGTTGGATTCGGGCGACAGCATCTTCCGCGAGGTCGGCCCGCACGAAAAGGGTCTGTACCGCTTCAAGCTGCCCCCCGACCACAGTCCTGGCGCGTACTGGTACCACAGCCATTTCCACGGCGGCGCGCAGCGTCAGGTGGAATCGGGCATCGCCGGGCCGATCCTGGTCGACGGCATCCTGGATCCGTTCCCGGAACTGAAGGGCATCAAGGAACGCGTGCTGGTCCTGCGCAACTTCCAGAAGACCCTGACCGGCAGGCTGGCCAGCGAAATCGTCACCAGCGCACCGTCCATCCGCACCGTCAACGGGCAAGCCGATCCAGTGATCACGATCCAGCCGGGCGAAACCCAGCTGTGGCACCTGATGAACATCTCGGCCAACCAGTATTTCCGCATCCGCATCAACGGCCAGAACGTGCAGATCCTCTCGCGCGACGGCAACACGGTGAACAAGCGGGTGATGACCGACGAACTGCTGATCGGGCCGTCGGCACGCTTCAGCATCCTGGTGGTGGGCGCCACTACCGGCGACCATGCCGTGGAGCTGGCCGCCGGCAACACCGGTGCGGCCGGCGATCAGTACAAGGGCGCGCGCATCGCCACGCTGCGGGTGACCGGTGCGGCCCTGGCAACACGCAGCATTTCCAGTGCATACCCGGTGCTGGAGGACCTGGGCAAGGTGAAGGTCGCCAACGTCCGCCAGTTCGCCTTCCAGGATTCGGCCACCGACGGCGATGCATTCCTGATCAATGGCGAGCGCTTCGACCCGCGCCGCGTGAATACCACCGTCAAGCTGGGTGATGTGGAGGAGTGGAGACTGTACAACCCCTCCCAGGAACTGCACCAGTTCCATATCCATCAGACCGATTTCCAGGTGGTGGCGATCAACGACAAGCCGGTGCCGTTCAGCGGCTACCGCGATACGGTGTTCATCCCCGCGCGCGGCTCGATCACAGTGCGCATCCCGTTCCGTGACCCGGTGATGCTGGGCAAGTTCGTCTATCACTGCCACATCCTCGAACACGAAGACGGCGGGATGATGCAGGTGATCCAGGTGGTACGCCCCGAGGACTATGCGCAGGCGGTAAAGCTGGCGCCGCTGGGGGGCATCTACGGCGACAACCAGACCTGCAGCTACCTCACGAACAGCGGGCGCGAGTTCACCCTCCCGGCCAGTGTGCAGCTGCCTCCGGAGGGTCCGTGATGGACGCACTATGCAGACGCAGCCTGGCGCTGGGCATCGTGGGCGGGTTGGCCGTGCTGTCCGGCGAGGCCCGTGCCGACAAGGGCTATTACCCCAATTTCGGCATGGATTACAGCGCGGTGATGCAGTATGACTTCAGTCGCGTCGAGGGCGATGGGGCCACCGCGCCGCGCAACACCACCGATTTCTACCCTGACATCCAGAGCAGTTTCTACGTGCGGTTCAGCCCCAACGACCAGATCCGGCTGTCCACCGAACTCAACCCGATCAACCCGCCGGGCGCGGGTGAGAAACGCACCTTCGGTGACATCGGCCTGGTGGTCAACGAGCTCAATTACTACGCGCTCACCCAGCACACGCAGCTGCAGGTGGGCAAACTGCAGGTGCCGTTCGGGCGCGCGATGGATGCCGCACCGGGGCTGTATACCAATGATTTCGTCTCGACCTACGATCTGGGCGGCGTGCTCGGCGCAACCTACGCGTATCGCTGGTTCGGCCAGAGGCTGGGGATGCTGCAGGGCGGGGTCAATCTCTACACCGCCGACACCACCGAGTTGAGCCGGCCGTTCTTCCGTAGTGGTGGGCGCGCCCAGCGTGCCGACGGCGGCCCGGCCAACACCGGCAAACTGGATTCCTACGCGTTGACGGTGAACTGGGATGCGATTCCCGCACTGCCATTCCTGGAACTGCAGGCCGGCTACATGCGAAACCGCGCCGGGCCGGCGCAGCCAGACACCGGGCCTGCCGACGATGAAGTGATCCGCATCGTCTCAGCGCGCTATATCTGGGCACCCGATTCCAGCGCCGACCTGGACACCACGTTGCGCGGCCGCTACGTCGACGTCGTACCGCTGCTGGAGTACGCGGCCGTGCAGAACGAAGACGCCGTCGCCGGCAACGACACCCGCTACCTCACCACCTCGGTCACGATCGATTATGGCCGCTGGGTCGTGGGCGCCACCCGCACCGACAAACGGCGGCCGTGGGCACCGCGAGCCGGACGGCACGACTACCTCAACGAACTGAGTTGCGGCTACCGGGTGACCGGTCAATTGACCGTTGCCCTGTCCGTCGGCAGCCAGTCGCGGGGTGGACAGGATTCCAACCTGGTCGGCTTCGCACTGACGTACAGTGGAGCGCACTGACATGGAACGATCCCGATGGCAGGCCCTCGCGGCTGCTCTTGTGGTGTCGCTGCTGCTGACGCCACCGCTGGCGGCGCAGAGCCCGCCGCGGACTGGCGGCGCGTTCAAACTTACCGACCAGAGTGGACGCGAGGTCACCGAGCGCAGCTTCCAGGGCAAACCGGCGCTGCTGTATTTCGGGTTTACCTCCTGCCCGGATGTGTGTCCCACCGACCTGGCGCGCGTGGCGCGCATTGCCCGGCGCGTGCGGTCGCTGGGCGGGCCATCGTTGGTCCCGATCTTCGTCAGCGTTGATCCCGCCCGCGATACACCGGCCAGGATGAAGGCCTACGTGTCGGTATTCGGGCCCGACTTCGTGGGGCTGACCGGCACACCGGCGCAGATTGCCGAGGTCACCGACCGCTACCACGTGTATTACCAGAAGGTTCCGTATGGCAGTCGCGGACAGTACATGATGGACCATTCCACCTTCCTGTTCCTGCTCGACCGCGAAGGCCGCTATGTCGACCACTTCGGCCGTACCGCAGACGAGGCGCAGGTGGCCCGCCGGGTCGTCACCGCCCTGGCCGCCGCTCCGTCGCGTGCACGCTCGACATCCATGGCAGGCAAGTAGCCTCGCCACGCCTGCGTGACCCGCCTGCCGGCCTCCGCGACGGCCAGGCCGCAGAGGCCTGGTTCATTACGGTCGTCCGTTGTTGTTGGCGACATTCGCCGCCTGGCGCAGCTCCTGGTCGGCCTGGATCAGCAGTTCGCGTGCGCGCCCGGCATGGCCGCCCAGGCGTGAGTCGTTGTCCTGTTGTGCCACGCCGATCAGTTGATACGCCTGCACGATGTGCTCCTGGGCGGCGCGCAGGTTGCCGTGACGCTCGCCGATGTTGACGGTGGGCTGCTGGGCCTGGCTTGCGCCAGCCGCAGCGAGGATCAGTGCCAGCGATATGAGGCGGAACGTGCGGTTCATGGGAAAGGCTCCAGAGATGGGCGGGGACGGGGTAAGCGACGGCGATGTGCCCGGTACCCACACGATAGGTCGACGGGCCGGGTTGGCACTTGATGTGGGTCAAGCGACGGAGCGATGGCCCTGGCGGGGGTTTCGGTCGGCCAAACGCTTCATCCAACCGCGCCGGATAAGCTGAATGTGGGTGACCAGTAGAAATACTGGTGGTGGCGACATTGCACCGCGGCATCGCACAAAATAACCTGCTGGCTTGCGGTGGCACGGTTGGCTGCAATGGGGTGGGGAAGGGGGCGGCATCCAGAGCTGGAGATCTCGACCATGGCCAGGAGTGTTGTCACGCCGTCGGCGCGCTGCTGGGAGTGCGACGCCTGCCCGCTGGGTCCGGCGGGCTTTTCCGGGGCGGTGGGCGCGGACCTGTTGGGTGAGCTGGATGCGTTGATCGAGCACGCCGCCCCGGCGCATGCGGGGAGTTTCCTGTTCCACCAGGGCGACCCGTTCCGGTGCATCTCGGTGGTCCGATTGGGCACGGTCAAGACCTACGCGGTCGATCGCGCAGGCCGCGAGCAGATCCTGGGGTTCCACATGCCCGGCGATGTCATCGGCTTCAGCGCCATCGACGAGGGCCGCTATCCGTGCAACGCCGTGGCGCTGGACACGGTGACGGTGTGCAGGTTGCCCTTCCAGCGTGCGCTGGACCTGACCACCCGGATGCCTGCACTGCAGGCGCGGTTGTTCGGCATGATGAGCCGCGAGATCGCGCGCGCGGCGCGGTTGTCGTGCAGCACCAACGCCGACGAGCGCCTGGCTGCGTTCCTGATCGGCATGGCCGATCGCATGGGCGCGCGCGGCTACTCCTCCACCCACTGGCAGCTCACCATGTCGCGAATGGATATCGCCAGCTATCTGCGCCTGGCACCGGAGACGTTGAGCCGCTTGCTGCGCCGGTTCCAGGCCGAAGGGCTGGTCGTGGTCGACGGGCGCGAAGTGGAAGTGCGGGGACGTGAACGCCTGCAGGCGCTTGCCACCGCCGATCACGCGCCTTGCCTGGTCCCGGCCACCATCCGGGCGGCGTAGGCGTTCAGTGCGCGAGGGCATGTTCACGGACGTCTGCAGCGGCCCTAGAATGCGGGCATGCATTCCGCATTCCACGGCAAGGACGTCCTCGTGCTGCATCATGTTTCACTTGGGGTCCGCGACCTCGCCTTGGCCGGCGCGTTCTACGATGCCGTGCTGGGTGCACTGGGCTATCGCCGTGTGTTCGAGGACGACACCGCGATTGGCTATGGGCGGGTCGACGATGAGGACCTGCTGTGCCTGAAGCTGCACGATGATGCGGCCGCGCCTGGACCGGGTTTCCATCTTGCCTTCAGTGCGCCCACGCGCACTGCCGTCAATGCCTTCCATCACGCCGCGCTGCTCGCCGGCGGCCAGGACAACGGCGCGGCTGGATTGCGCCCGGACTATGGCGATCACTACTACGCCGCCTTCGTGATCGATCCCGATGGCCATCGCATCGAAGCGGTGACCAAGCAGGCGGATACGTGAAGCGGCGCGTACCACGGCCCAGCCACCCGCTGCTGCTGCCGTTGACCCGCGGCAGCGAAATCGCGCGTGCCCGCCAGCAGCTCCAGCGCGGCGGCTGGCCGCGCCTGCAGATGGCGGCCATCGTGCTGGTCACCGGCGTCGCCGGGCTGCTGGCCTCGCACCTGCTGCGAGTGGGCGGCATCGATACGATGCTGCTGCGCTATCCGCTGGCGGTGCTGCTGGCGTATGCCATCTTCCTGCTGCTGATGTGGGCATGGTTGCGCTGGCGCGGCGATGTCGCTGCCGATGCGGTGCTCCCGGATGCCGGTGGGGCGGGCGGTTCCGCCGCACCCGGCGGGGGACCGGACTGGTTCGGCAGTGGCGGTCGCTCCGGTGGCGGCGGTGCCTCCGCCTCGTGGGGCGAGGGGAGCACGTCCAGCAGCGCCAGCGATGGCGCGATGCTGGACCTTGCCGATGACGAAGCAGGTCTGCCGATCCTCGCGCTGCTTGGTGTCGTGGCTGTCGTGGCTGCCGCCGTGGTGGCGGCCAGTTGGGTGATCTGGACAGCGCCGGTGCTCATGGCCGAACTGCTGGTCGATGCGGCCATCGCCGGTGGCCTGTACCGGCGCATGCAGGGCATGCAGGGCATGCAGGCGCAGGGCTGGTGGCGGTTGTGCCTTGCGCATACCGTTTGGCCACTGCTCGGCGTACTGCTGTTCTTCGCCGCGCTCGGCTGGATCGCGCAGGAGATCGCACCGCACGCCACTACCTTGATGGATGTGCTGCAGACCTTACGGGATACATGACCATGGCTGGAGTGACGACATCGACCGCCTACCGCGCCGTTGGGGTGGGCGCACTGGTGGTGGGTCTGGCCACCAGTGGGGTGACCGCACTGCTAACGACCCTGATGGGAGCCGTGATCCTGCCACGGTTGCTGGCCCCCCTGCAGGCGCAGGGCATGGCGCCGCCGTCGTTCACCACTGCGTTCGCCGCGGGCTACCCGGTGGCGTGGTTGGGGCCCTTGGTGGTGTTGCTGGTCTGGCGCTTCGGCGGCATGCATGGGCGCTGGTTGGCCGGCGTGGTCGGCCTGGCCTCGATGCTGGTCGCCGGCAGCATCGCGGTGGTGGCGATGTACCTGGCGGTCTTTGCGCACGCCAGTGCGATCTGACTACCGGCGGAACCCGCTCTGGAACTCGGCCAGATCCAGCTGCTCGTCGTGGTTGGTATCCAGGCCCTCGAAGCGCATTTGCGCGAACCGGCCCGCTTCCTCGCCACTGAGGTCGCCATCGCCGTTGAGGTCGGCCACGCGCAGACGGTCGGCCGCAGAGAGCTGCCCATCCCGATCCGGGCCCAGCGCGGCCTGCAGTTCATCCAGACTGATCCGGTAGTTCTGGTTGGTGTCCAGTTCGCGGAACACCGCACCGCTGTCGTACTCGTCCGCACTGAGCGTGCCGTCGTGGTTGCGGTCCAGCAACGCGAAGCGGGTGGTCGCCGCGGTGGGCGTGTCCTGGGCGTGGCCCAGGGCCACGGCACACACCGCCAGCGTAAGTGCGCACAGGGCGCGTGTTGCGGAGGAGATCACGGCAGGCTCCAGCGACGGGAATGCCGCCAGTGTCGAGCAGGCGCGCAGCGCGCACCACGGCAAATCCCCGCGGATCGGCCCAGTACTTTTACTGGTTGAACGCCGGTGGCACGGGCGCCGACCGCGCCGTCATTCCGGGGTGATGTCCCGCCAGTGCGTGCCGTCGAAGCTGCGCACCTGGGCAGCGGTCACCCAGAGCAACACTCCATCGGCACTGGAGAGGTGCCCGCCGCCCTGCGGATCCGGCGCCACGTCCACTGGCGAGAGGACCTGGCCCTGGAGCTGGAACAGCGCGCCCGCCTCGCTGCACAGGTACACACGGCCGAATGCGGGCGCGATGCCGCAGAACGTGTGTTCGCCGTGCGCGTGCGCCACCGCGTGCACGCGCGCGCCGTCGATCACAAGGACGGTGCCACGGTCGCCCGCCGCCACGTAGCCGTCGGCGCTGCGGCAGACGCAATGCAGCGCATCGTCGGTGGCAGTGGGCAATGCCGACCAGTCCGCGCCGGTCCGGCGCCATAGCGCACCGCCGCTGCCCACCGCGAGCAGGTCGTGCTGGCCGCTGCCATCGAGGTCATGCACGCTGCTGGGATCACCGCTGCCTGCACCGACCCGGCAACCAGCGTCGCAGCGCGCCCAAGCCGCCTCATCCAGCGCACGCCGATGCACCTGGCGGCCTGCACCAAACGCATAGAGCACGCCATCGATCTGGCGCACGCCACGCAGTCGGCGCAGGCGGTTCGGCCAGGAAGCAGGATCCTCGTCGCCGATGCGGTCTTCGGCCGCACCGTCGTCATCGGTCCACTCGACATACCCTTCCTCACCCACCGTGACCGCCGTGTCCACCCCCTCCAGCGGTACGCCCACCAGACCGGCCAGGCGCTGTTCGAACGACCAGGTATCGAGCGCGTCCCCCTGGCGGGCGAACAGGATCGCGTGGGGCACGTCCTGCTCCTCCAGCTCCAGCGCGACCCCGGCGATGTACAGGCGGTCGCGGCGCAGCACCGCGCCATGGGTATAGCCAAAACGTCCGGTCATCCACGTGCTCCCTGCGCTCGATGTGAGCCGGCGATCATAACGCGGCCAACGCTGCGCTCAGGCGGTCACTCGAACCGCCAGCGCACGCCGGCATACACGCCCCGGCCTTCGCCCGGGGTCGAGCGCGCCACATCCTTTCCGGCATCGTTGTAGCCCGGCGTCACCGTGGCGGCGTAATGGCGGTCGCCGATATTGCGCAGTTCGGCCCAGGCCTGCCAGCGTCCACCGGGCGCGTCATAGCCCACCCGGCTGCCAACGATCACGTGGCTGTCGGCGCTGACACTGTTGGCGTAGTCCACGAACATCTTCGAGGCGTACTCGGTGTTGAGCGCTGCATGGAAGCCGGTCGGGTGGTCGTAGCGCAGCTCGGCCTGGTAGTAATGGCGCGGCAAGCCCGGCAGGCGATTGCTGCCGAAGACGGCGTCATGGCGATAACGGAAGTCGCTGAAGGTGTACGCCTGGCGCAGCGCCAGGCGGCCCTCGCGGCCTTCCCACAGCGTGCTGTCCAGCCCCGCTTCCAGGCCGCGATGCACGGTCGGGCTGGCGTTGTTCTCGGCCACGAACAGGTTCGGTACCGGCATTACCTCCACGGTAAGCAGTTCGTGCAACACGCGGGCGTAATAGCCGGTCAGCTCCCAGCGGCCCAGCACGCTGTCGCCGCGCGCGCCCAGTTCCAGCGTGGTGGCGGTCTGGTTGTCCAGCGGCACGGGCGCGCGCTGGCGGCCGGTGGAGGCGCCATGACCCGGGCCGAAGTACTGGTTCGAGCCCCAGATCATCGACCACGGATGGGCTGGCTCGACCGAGCGGCTCAGGTTGCCGAACCACTGCAGTTGCGGGGTCTGCTGCCAGGTGACACCCAGCCGCGGTGCGTAATCCCACTGCTGCTCGCGCAGGCGCTCGGGCGTGGCCGGCCAGGTGACCTGCACATCGCGGCGGGTATTGATCAGCGCCAGCCCGGTCTGCAGGTGCAGCGCCTCGGTGAGTGCCAGGTCGTTGCCGACGCGCAGGGTGCTGTCGGTGCCGTGGTGCGAGAAATCGCGCGTGTGCGTCCCGGCGGCATAGCCGTTGCTGGCAAATCGCAGGGTCTCGCGCACGTCCGCATCGAGGTCGTGGGTGACGCGCAGGCCGAGGGTGGTCACGCTGTCGCGGCCGAACAGTACATGCCGGTGGCGGTAGTCGAGTGTGGCGTTGAGGTTGCTGTAGTCCAGCTGCTGCCGATACAGGCTCTCGTTCAAGTCCATCGGGTACGTGTGGTACACCAGCCCGGCCTGCAGCGAAGAAGCTTCGTCGATCTGCCAGGTGGTCATGTTGCCGATCCAGGTGCTGCCCGGCTGCGGACGGCGCGCGTCGATGGCCAGGTTGGCCGGATTGGCCGCGCGCGGATCGTTGCGGATCTGGTCGCGGGTCAGGCGCCCGGGCGTTTCGTGATTGGTCTCGCGGTAACGCACGAAGAAGCGGGTTTCCAGCTGCGGGGTGATCTGCCAGCCGAGGTTGGCCATCGCCCCCTTGCCGTCGCTGGCGGCGTGGCGCTGGTAGCCGTCGGCCTCGGTATCGGTGTAGGCCAGGTAGTAGTCGACATCGCCGCTCACCCCGCCATAGCCGATGCTGCGCTTCTGGTAGCCGCGGCTGCCGGCTTCGTACTGCACGTCCAGGCCGGTCGAATCGCGCCCACTGCGGCTCACGTAATTGATGGCACCGCCCAGCGCCAACGCGCCGCGCTCGAACCCATTGGCACCCCGCAGCACCTCGGCCCGGCTCAGCCACAGCGGCTCAAGCAGCTCATACGGCGTGCCCCCCGGGCCGGTCAGGGGCAGGCCATCCAGCGACACTGAAATCCCCGAGGCATGCGCGCCCGGACCCCGGTTGATGCCCGAGCCACGGATCGAGACCTTGGCGCCTTCATTGCCCGGCGACTGCGCACTGACGCCCGGCTGGTAGGCCAGCACATCGGCGCTGGTGGACAGGCGGCGGTCGGCGTTGGTCAGGTCCACCACGTTACTGGCGCCGGGAACGCGCTTGAGCGCCGCGCGGGCCTGCTCGGTCTCGCTGGCGGCGGTCACGTTGACCACGTCGAGGGTGGTGGCCTGGGGGGCGGCGTGGGCGGTGGCCGACAGTGCGGCGGCGACGACCAGGGAGATCCGGGTAAGGGCAGGGCGATGCGACAGCAGGGACATGGGGAGGGCTGTAAACTAAAAAACTGGCGCGCAAGTTAACAGGTGTTGCCTGAAAGGTCACCCGTCAGGGGCGTATGGCCGTGATTGAGTGCCGGGGTGCAGTGCAGAGCCATGCCACGCGTGGCTGCCGAAGCCGGTGCAATCGGGGCTCCTGGGGTGGCGATCTGCGTGCAAGGCGCAGCCACGCATGGCGTGGCTCTACGGTGCGCGCGCCGGTGTGTCGTGGCGTTTCGTTGCACCACGTAGAGCCACGCCATGGGTGGCTGCACGCGGTGCCGATTGAAGAGCAGCCACGCATGGCGTGGCTCTACGATGCGCGCGCCGGTGTGTCGTGGCGTTTCGTTGCATCACGTAGAGCCACCCCATGGGTGGCTGCGCGCGGTGCCGGATTGAAGCGCAGCCACGCATGGCGTGGCTCTACGATGCTGGCACCGGTCTGTCGTGGCGTTTCGTTGCATCACGTAGAGCCACCCCTTGGGTGGCTGCGCGCGGTGCCGATTGAAGAGCAGCCACGCATGGCGTGGCTCTACGGTGCGCGGACCGGTGTGTCGTGGCGTTTCGTTGCACCACGTAGAGCCACCCCATGGGTGGCTGCACGCGGTGCCGGACGCAAGGCGCAGCCACGCATGGCGTGGCTCTACGGTGCGCGCGCCGGTCTGTCGTGGCCTTTCGTTGCACCACGTAGAGCCACCCCATGGGTGGCTGCACGCGGTGCCGGATGCAAGGCGCAGCCACGCATGGCGTGGCTCTACGTGGCGGCAGGTGCTGGCCGGTGGTCGAGACCTGCGTGCCTTAGCCCAGAATCCCCGGAAGATCCAGGCCCTTTTCCTTAGCGCATTCCACCGCGATGTCGTACCCGGCGTCGGCGTGCCGCATCACGCCCGTGGCCGGGTCGTTCCACAGCACGCGCGCGATGCGCTTGGCGGCCGCTTCGGTGCCGTCGCAGACGATCACCATGCCGGCATGCTGCGAGAAGCCCATGCCCACGCCACCGCCGTGGTGCAGTGACACCCACGTGGCGCCGCTGGCGGTGTTGAGCAACGCGTTGAGGAGGGGCCAGTCGGACACCGCATCGGAACCGTCGGCCATCGCCTCGGTTTCGCGGTTCGGCGAGGCGACGCTGCCGCTGTCGAGGTGGTCGCGGCCGATCACCACCGGCGCCTTCAGCTCGCCGCTTGCGACCATCTCGTTGAAGGCCAGTCCCAGCCGGTCGCGATCGCCCAGGCCCACCCAGCAGATGCGCGCGGGCAGGCCCTGGAACTTGATCTTCTCGGCGGCCATGTCGAGCCAGCGGTGCAGGTGCGGGTTGTCCGGAATCAACTCCTTGACCTTCGCATCGGTCTTGGCGATGTCTTCCGGGTCGCCGCTGAGCGCGGCCCAGCGGAACGGGCCGATGCCCCGGCAGAACAGCGGCCGGATGTAGGCCGGGACGAAACCGGGGAAGTCGAAAGCATCCTCGACGCCTTCTTCCAGCGCCATCTGGCGCAGGTTGTTGCCGTAGTCCACGGTCGGCACGCCGAGCGCGTGGAAGGCGAGCATGGCGCGGATGTGGTTGGCCATCGACGCGCGCGCGGCGGCTTCGACCTCCTTGGGAGCGGACACGCGCTTGTCGTCCCATTCCTCGACGGTCCAGCCCTGCGGCAGGTAGCCGTTGACCGGGTCGTGGGCGGAGGTCTGGTCGGTCAGCAAGTCCGGCTTGACCCCGCGCACCAGCAGTTCGTCCAGCACGTCGGCGACATTGCCGAGCAGGCCGACCGACAGCGGCTTCTTGGCCGTGCACGATTCCTCGATCAGGCGCAGCGCTTCATCCAGGTCGTCGGTCCAGGTGTCCAGGTAGCCGGTGCGCAGACGCATTTCGATACTGCTCTTGCGACACTCCACGGCGAGGCACGACGCACCGGCCATCACCGCCGCCAGCGGTTGCGCGCCCCCCATGCCGCCCAACCCACCGGTGAACAGCCACTTGCCGGCCAGACTGCCGTCGTAATGCTGGCGGCCCATCTCCACGAAGGTTTCGTAGGTGCCCTGCACGATGCCCTGGGCGCCGATGTAGATCCAGCTGCCGGCGGTCATCTGGCCGTACATCGCCAAGCCCTTCCTGTCGAGCTCGTTGAAGTGGTCCCAGTTGGCCCAGCGCGGCACCAGGTTGGAGTTGGCGATCAGCACGCGCGGCGCGTCCACGTGGGTGCGGAACACGCCCACGGGCTTGCCCGACTGCACCAGCAGGGTCTGGTCGTCGTCCAGGCGCGTGAGCGTCGCCACGATGGCATCGAAGCTCTCCCAGTCGCGCGCGGCGCGGCCGATGCCGCCGTACACCACCAGTTCCTGCGGGCGCTCGGCCACGTCCGGATGCAGGTTGTTCATGAGCATGCGCAGCGGTGCTTCGGTGAGCCAGCTCTTGGCGGTGAGCGTGCTGCCGGTGGACGCGATGATGGTGCGGGACGGGTCGTTGCGGGTCATGCGGCGCTCCGGTTCGTAGCAAATGCAAGGCAGGCGTTGAGCACCTGCGCCAGGGTGTGGCGCAGCGGTGCGGCGTGGTCGGGGTCGAGCGGGGTGGGCCAGCTGTGCTCGTCCACCTGGTCGGGCAGCGGCTCGTGCATGTAGCCGCGGCAGGCCAGTTCCATCTGCAGGCTGTGCACGCCGCCGGGGATGTCGCTGTAATGGCGGGTAATCCAGCCGCCCTTGAAGCGGCCGTTGCGCACGTGCGACAGGCCGCTGATCCGGCACAGGTTTTCCACCACATCGCTGAGCGCGTTGTCGCAGGCGGTGTCCACCGTGCCCGACGGGCCGGCGGTGCCGAGGTTGAACTGCGGCAGTTCGCCCTCGAACAGGTGCGGGATGTGCGAGCGGATCGAGTGCGCGTCGTACACCACCACCGTGCCGTGGCGCTGGCGCAGCCGCGCGATCTGCGCAGCCAGCGCATCGTGGTACGGCGCGAAATAGGTGTCGCGGCGGCGCGCGATTTCCGCGTCGTCCGGTTCCATGCCCGCGTGGTACAGCGGCTGGTTGTCGAAGGTGGTCAGCGGGCACAGGCCGGTGGTGTTCTGGCCCGGGTACAGCGACACGCCGCTGGGATCGCGGTTGAGGTCGATCACCGAGCGCGAGATCGCCGAGCGCACCGTGGTCGCGCCCATGCCCCGCGCGAAGTCGTACAGCTCGTGCACCCACCAGTCGGCGTCGCGGCGGGCCAGCCACGGGGAGTGGTAGCGGTCGATCAGGTCGTGCGGCAGCTCGCTGCCGGTGTGCGGGAAGCTGACCACCAGCGGCGCATCGCCTTCATGCACCTGCAGCCAGTCCGGGTGGGTGGTCATGCCAGTGGCTCCACCTGCGGCAGCACGTCGGCCAGGCCCTCGGCCAACGCGCCGCTGCGCACCAGCGTGGTGGCGGCCACCATGTCCGGGTGGAAATAGCGGTCGTCCTGCAGCGTCGGCACCTGCGCGCGCAGGCGTGCGCGGACGCCTTCCAGGGCGTCGCTGGAGCGCAGCGGGGCGTGGAAATCGCAGCCCTGCGCGGCAGCCAGCAGCTCGATGCCCACCACGTTGGCCGCGTTCTCGGCCATCGCCAGCAGGCGGCGCGCACCGTGCGCGGCCATCGACACGTGGTCTTCCTGGTTGGCCGAGGTCGGGATCGAATCGACGCTGGCCGGGTAGGCGCGCTGCTTGTTCTCCGAGACCAGCGCGGCGGCGGTCACCTGCGGGATCATGAAGCCGGAGTTGAGGCCGGGCTTCGGGGTAAGGAAGGCGGGCAAGCCGGACAGGGCCGGGTCGACCAGCATCGCGGTGCGACGCTCGCTGATCGAGCCGATCTCGCACACCGCCATGGCCAGCATGTCCGCGGCGAAGGCCACCGGCTCGGCGTGGAAGTTGCCGCCGCTCAGCGCCTCGTTGGTGTCGGTGAACACCAGCGGGTTGTCGGACACGCCATTGGCCTCGATCGCCAGCGTGGTGGCGGCCTGGCGCATGACATCGAACGCCGCGCCCATCACCTGCGGCTGGCAGCGCAGGCAGTACGGGTCCTGCACGCGCACGTCGTTGTCGCGGTGCGACTCACGGATGGCCGAGCCCTGCATCAGTGCGCGCAGCGTAGCCGCAGTGGCGATCTGGCCACGCTGGCCGCGGATGCTGTGGATGCGCGGATCGAACGGGGTGTCCGAGCCCTTGGCCGCTTCCACCGACAGCGCGCCGGTCACCAGCGCGGCCTGGAACACGGTGGTGATCTCGAACAGCCCCGCCAGCGCGTAGGCGGTGGAGTACTGGGTGCCGTTGAGCAGGGCTAGGCCCTCCTTGGCGCCCAGCACCAGCGGAGTCAGGCCGAGCCGCGCCAGCGCTTCGGCGGCGGGCAGGCGCTCACCGTTCGAGAACGCTTCGCCCACGCCGATCATGACGCTGGCCAGGTGCGACAGCGGGGCCAGATCACCGGAGGCGCCCACCGAGCCCTGGCAGGGAATCACCGGCACGATGTCGTGCTGCAGGAAGGCTTCCAGCAGCGCCAGCGTCTGCGGGCGGATGCCCGACGCCCCCTGGGCGAGGCTGGTCAGCTTGAGGGCCATCATCAGCCGCACCACCGGGGCCGGCATCGGCTCGCCCACGCCCGCGGCATGCGACAGCACGATATTGCGCTGCAGGGTTTCCAGGTCGTCGCGCTCGATGCGCACGCTGGCCAGCTTGCCGAAGCCGGTGTTGATGCCATACACCGGTGCGCCCCTGGCCACGATGTCGGCCACGGTCTGCGCGCTGCGCAGCACGGCGGCGGCCGAGGCCGGGTCCAGGCGCACGCGGGCGCCGTCGTAGATGGCGCGCCAGTGCGCCAGCGTCACCGCGCCGGGCTGCAGGGTCAGGGTAGTGCTCATGGAATCTCCAGACATCACAAAGATCAGACGGAAACGCCGCGCATCACGCGCGCGTGCAGGGGGTTCAAGCCCATGCGGTACACCAGGTCGGCAGGCGCCTCGATGTCCCACAGGGCCAGGTTGCAATCCAGGCCGGTCGCCAGCCGGCCCACGCGGTCGTGGCGGCCCAGCGCGCGCGCCGCTTCGCGGGTGAAACCGGCGATGCATTCGTCCACCGTCATGCGGAACAGGGTGGCAGCCATGTTCATCGCCAGCAGCGGGCTGGTCAGTGGCGAGGTGCCCGGGTTGGAATCGGTGGCCAGGGCCAGTGGCACCCCGGCCGCGCGCAGGGCGGCGATCGGGGGCAGGGTGGTGTCGCGGGTGAAATAGAAGGCGCCCGGCAGCAGCACCGCCACCGTGCCGGCGGCCGCCATCGCCGCGATGCCATCGGCATCGAGGTGTTCGACATGGTCGGCCGACAGCGCGCCGTGGCGTGCAGCCAGCGCCGCGCCATGCTGGTTGCTCAGCTGCTCGGCGTGGATCTTGATCGCCAGGCCGTGCCGGCGTGCCGCCACGAACACCTGCTCGGCCTGCACCGCGCTGAAGGCGATGTTCTCGCAGAACACGTCCACGGCCTCGGCCAGGCCCTGCGCGGCCACCGCCGGGATCATCACGTTGCAGACCTCGTCGATGTAGTCCTGTGCCTGGCGGCCGGGCGGAATCGCGTGCGCACCCAGGAAGGTCGGCACGATCTCCACCGCACGCAGCCGGCCCAGTTCACGCGCCACGCGCAACTGCTTGGTTTCATCCTCCAGGCTCAGGCCGTAGCCGGATTTGATTTCCAGGGTGGTGATGCCCTCGGCGAGCATCGCGTCCAGGCGCGGCAGGCTGGCCGCGATCAAGTCGGCTTCACTGGCCGCGCGCGTGGCCCGCACCGTGGAGACGATGCCGCCGCCGGCACGGGCGATGTCGGCGTAGCTCACCCCCTGCAGGCGCTGCTCGAACTCGCCGGCGCGGTTGCCGGCATAGACCAGGTGGGTGTGGCAGTCGACCAGGCCCGGGCTGATCCAGCGCCCACCGCAATCGATGCGCCGGGCCGGTTGCAGGTGCGCCTCGGAACCGGCCGCGCCCACGTGCACGATGCGGCCATCGGTCGCGGCAAGCACGCCGTTCTCGATCAGGCCCAGGCCGGGGCCATCGACGGTGATCAGGTGGGCGTGGTACCAGAGGGTGTCACAGTGCATGGCAGCAACCACGTCGGCGTATATGTCTATACAATATAGGCGCCACTTCCGGGATGTCCAGTGATGCCAGCCAGCCCCGCCGCTTCGGCCAATCCGCCGCTTGTTTTCCACGCCGCCCATGCGCTGTTGCCGCAGGGCTGGGCCCGCGATGTGCGCATCAGCTGCGCCGGCGGCACGCTCAGCGAGGTGACCGCGGGTGTTGCCGCGCAGCCTGGCGACACCGCGCTCGCCATCGCCCTGCCGGGCCTGGGCAACCTGCACAGCCACGCCTTCCAGCGCGGCATGGCCGGGCTCACCGAGATCGGCGGCAACAGCGGCGACAGCTTCTGGAGCTGGCGCGAGCTGATGTACCGGTTCCTGGCCCACCTGCAGCCCGAGGCGGTGCAGGCCATCGCCGAGCAGGCCTACGTGGAGATGCTCGAATCCGGGTTCACCCGGGTCGGCGAGTTCCACTACCTGCACCACGCGCCGGACGGCGCGCCCTATGCCAACCGGGCCGAGATGGCCGAGCGCCTCGCCGCCGCCGCGCACGGCAGCGGCATCGGCCTCACGCTGCTGCCGGTGTTCTACGCGCATGCCGATTTCGGCGGTGCGCCGCCCAACCCGGCCCAGCGCCGCCTCATCCACGACGTGGATGGCTTTGCCGACCTGCTGCAGGGCTGCTCCCGCGCACTGGCAGGCATTGATGACGCGGTGCTCGGCATCGCCCCGCACAGCCTGCGGGCGGTTACCGGTGGCGAGCTGGCCGCCCTGCTGCCGCTCACCACCGGCCCGGTCCACATCCATATCGCCGAACAGACCCGTGAAGTGGACGCCTGCGTGGCCTGGAGCGGCCTGCGTCCGGTGCGCTGGTTGTACGAGCACGCTGCCGTCGACGAGCGGTGGTGCCTGGTGCATGCCACCCACGTGGATGACGACGAGGTGCAGCGCATCCTGGCCAGCCAGGCCGTGGTCGGGCTCTGCCCGATCACCGAGGCCAACCTGGGCGACGGGCTGTTCCCGATGCAGGCCTTCGCGCGGGCCGGTGGCCGCTTCGGCGTGGGCTCCGATTCCAACGTGCTCATCGACGCGGCCGAAGAGCTGCGCCTGCTCGAGTACGGGCAGCGCCTGCAGTTGCGCGGGCGCAACGTGCTGGCCCCGGGCACCGGCCAGTCCAGCGGCCGCTGGTTGTTCGAACAGTCGCTGCATGGCGCCGGCCAGGCGCTGGGCGTGGCCACCGGGTTGCAGGTGGGCGCGCCAGCTGACGTGGTCGAGCTGGATCCCGGCCATCCGGCGCTGATCGCCCGCGACGGCGATGCCTTGCTTGACAGCTGGGTGTTCGCCGCACGTAATGGTGCAGTGCGTTCGGTGTGGCGCCAGGGGCGCCAGCTGGTCCATCAGGGCCGTCACCTGCAGCGTGACGCGGTGGCCGCCCGTTTCGCCCACGCATTGCGCACGTTGTTGTCGGCCGGCTGAGTGCCGGTCGCACCCATCCAGGACTCCCGAGTGACGGGCAAGAAAGCAGAAACCCTCAACCAGCGCATCCGCGCCGACCTGGAAAGCCGCATCCTCAGCGGGCAGTGGCCGCCCGGGTTCCGGATCCCGTACGAGCACGAACTGATGGAGCAGTACGGCTGTTCGCGGATGACCGTGAACAAGGTGCTGACCGCACTGGCCGAGAGCGGGATGATCGAGCGCCGCCGCCGCGCGGGCTCGTTCGTGGCCCGGCAGCCGCCGCACCTGGAGCAGGTGGCGCTGGAAATCCCCGACATCGCCATGGCAGTCGGCGCGCGCGGGCACACCTACGGTTACCAGTTGCTGGAGCGCGCCTACCGGCGCCCGCGTGCGCAGGCCGAGGACGAAATGGCGCTGTCCGGGGGCGAGAAGCTGCTGGCGATCCGCTGCCTGCATCGCGCCGATGGCCGCCCGTTCGCGCTGGAGCACCGGCTGATCAGCCCGGTCGGCGTGCCGGAGGTGCTGGAGGTGGATTTCGACACCACCGCGCCGGGCAGTTGGCTGTTGCAGAACGTCTCGTGGACGCGCGCCCAGCACCGCATCAGTGCCTGGGGCGCCGATGACGCCGCCGCCGCCCTGCTGGAGGTGAAGCCCGGCACCGCCTGCCTGGTGATCGACCGCCTCACCTGGCGCGGCGAGCAGCCGATCACCTGCGTGCGCCAGATGTTCCTGGGCGATGCCTGGGACCTGGTCGCCAGGTTCGCCCCCGGCGCGCGCTAAAACCGGCCGTCGGCCGCCTCAATCCGGGCGGTGCCGGCCTTGGGCCGGCTGCGCTACCCGCCAACGATCACAGCGTCGCGCACTGCCGCCAACGCACCGGCTCGTCCACGCCCGGGCGCGGATTGAGCTGGATGCGCACCGTGCGCAGCGCCGGATAGCGCTTCACCTCGGTGCAGACCCGCGGCCAGATCGTGTCGATCTCGTCGCTGCGGTTCACCGCCAGGGTCTGCCGGGTCAGCCAGAACGCGCTCACCACGCCGGGCTGGGTGGCCAGGGTGCGGGTAAGTTCCTTCTGATAGCGCGCCAGCGTGGCCGGGTCCGGATCGGGCTCATCGCCCAGAATGCCCGGGGCAGGGCGCGTCGGCGCGGTGGCCGGCGTGGCGACCGCTGCCACCGGCGCGGCCGTGGCCGGTTCGGTCGCTGCCACGGGAGCGGGGGCCGTGTCCGGCGGCGCGGGGGTGTTCGCCTCGACAGCCGGGGCGGCGGGCGGCTGGCGTTCCAAGCGCGAGGTCAGGTAGCCCATGCCCACCAGCAGGCCCAGCGTCAGCGAGCCCAGTGCGGCGATCGAGATGCGGCGGATGGCCTCGCGGCGGGCGGCGTTCTTGACCCGCGCTTCCATGTCGCCGGGCAGGTAAGGCTGCAGCAGGGGCCACAGCATGTGGCCGTCGAGCACCTCCACGCCTTGCTTCTCGGCGGCCACGCGGCCATCGCGCTCGACCATGCCCTCGGTGATCAGGATGCCGCCGCGGGCCCCGGCCAGGCGCGCGGCCGCGCCCAGTTCGTTCACTGCCGCCGTACCGATCCGGTAGGCGCGGCCATGCTTGCACGACACCAGCCAGCGGTGCTGGTCATCGTGCATCAGGAAATCGCTGCGCGGCTCGCGGCTGTCGTCCACCTCGCCGGGCACGTCCTGCAGCCCGCGTTGTTCGCGCATGGCGCGCCGCACGATCTCGGAGAAGTCGCGCCAGTGCATGCCCGCCAGGGCGTTCAGACCCAGCCGGGTCTCCTTGCGGCGGCGCTTGACCAGCCAGAACCAGGCGGCGCAGAGCGTCCAGACGATGAGGGCCAACAGTAAAGCGAGAATCCAGGAGAACATGAGGCGCTAGGGTTGAACGCGAGGGTGCAAGTGACAGTTTATATGCGCTTGTGGGCGTCTGCGGGGCCGCATCACGGCAGTTGCAGCCGGGCTGTCATCGCAGCCGGTGACGGATGTCTCACTTTGCCGGCGAGCGGACACAAAAAACCCGCCAATCCATAGCCGTGAGGGGAGGGAACAAACGGCGCAACAGCGATTGGCGGGTCGATTTCGATTGTCAACAAAGTTGTGCTGCTTTGCAACAATCGATATGGAGCGGGGGCGGCGGGTCAGGCGCCGCCGGGGGCCTGGTGCGTGCCCGGGGCCGGGTCCGCATTGGGCGAGGCATTGCGCGCTTCGGCGCGGTTGACCCGGGCGTTGAGGGCATCGATCCGGGCGTTGAGTGCGGCCACGTCCTCGGCGGTGGGGATGTTCAGGCGCTTGAGCACGCCCTGCACCCGCTCGTCGAAGGCCTTCTCCACCTTGTCCCAGGTGCCGGCCGCCTTTTCGCGGGCCTCGCCGAGGTGTTCCTCGACATTGTCGCGCCAGCGCGGTGCATCGCCGGTCTGTTCCCGGTTGCGGGCCTCGATGGTTTCGCCTTCGCGCACCAGGGTATCGAAGACGCGGCTGCCCTCGGCCTGGGCGCGACCGAAGGCGCCCAGCCCGGCCAGCCACACCTGTTGGGCCGAGCCGGTCAGCTTGCGCGAGAAGCGCTCGGCCTGTTCCTGCAGCGAGGGCTTGTCGTCGGGGCTGCGGGTATCGCGGTCGTCGAAGTCGTCGTGTGCGGTCATCGGGGGGATCCTGTGTGTGGACACCCCGATGCTAATCAGCGCCAGCTTTGCGCGATGTGATGGCGCGCGCCGGCGCGATCGGCGCCCGCGGCACCGTTCAGCCGAGCTTTTCCTGCAGCACGCGCTGGATCTCGCTTTCCACCATGCCCTTCATCGCCGACAGCAGGAAGCCCAGCTTGGCGGTCACCCGCACCGCACCCGGCTGCAGCTCGATGGCCCCGTCCACGCCGGAACCGTTGAAGTTCAGCACGTCGCCGACCCAGCTGCTCTGCAGGCCGAAGCGCTCGGAGAGCTTGGCCGCCACCTCTTCGATCGCCTGGCGCGCGCCGTCGGCGGGCAGGGCATGGGCGTGGCGGATATCGATGTTGGACATGGAGGGCTCCTGGCGGGCCGCTGCGGGAAGGGCGTGCATTGTGCGCATCCTCGCGCTCAACTCCAAGGTCTGCGTCACACTTCTTCTTCGATGACATCCAACCTGCTAGGCTTGCGCCGCGTGCAGAACCTGCTAGTTCACTTCACCCATCGCCAACACCCCGACCAGCCCCTGCGGCCCGGGGTGCAACGCATCGTGCGACACGCCTCGGGCAGCGTCCGGCTCAGCAGTGATGCGGTCGGCAACCTGTTGCTGGCCCAGTTCTGCCTGGACGACCGTGGCCTCTGGCTGCAGGTCGCCAATGGCATCCGCGGCATCCACGTCAACGGTCGCCCGGTGCGGCGCATGGCCATGCTGCGCGCCGGCGACGCGGTGTACGCCGACGGCGTGGAGATGGTCATCCAGGGCGAGTGCGAGGCGCTGGCTCAGGCGCCCGCGCGCAACGACGACGGCAGCGACGAGCAGCGCCTGCTGCGCGGGCTTGGCGGTCAGCACCACGGCCGCAGCTTCACCCTGGACCGGCCGCGCCTGGTGGGCAGCAGCCCCGAGGCCGACATCGTCATCGACGACCCGGCCTTCGCCGCCCAGCACGCGCGCCTGGAGCTGCACGGCGACCGCGTCCTGCTGCGCGACCTCGGCGTAGGCGAGTCGACCCGGGTCAACGGCGTGGCCGTACGCCATTGCTGGCTGCAGGCGGGCGACCAGCTGGTCTTCGACACCCAGCACCGTTTCGTGCTGGAAGTGCCGCATGACAGCCGCGTGCGCATCGTCAGCGAGGACGAGGACGACCTGCTCGACCTGCCCACCCCGGTCACTGCACCGGTCAAGCCGAGGCGGGTGCGCCGCTGGCCGTGGCTGCTGGCCAGCGCGCTGCTGCTGGCGGCGGTGATCAGCGGCCTGCTCTGGTTCGGCGCGCGATAAGCGACATCGCACCCCCCGACTCAGGGGGGCGTGTGGCGGGCCAACGGCCTGCAGCACCGGGCTGCGGATAGATTCGTTTGCAACCAAATTCGCCCGGTCCTGCAAGGCCTAAAGCCTGGTGCGCTGCGGCATACTAGGGGTCTTGCCCCATAGGTGTGACATGACGCGCGCGTTCAATTTCAGTGCCGGCCCTGCAACCCTGCCGGAATCGGTCCTGCGCAAGGCGCAGGAAGAGATGTTGGAATGGAACGGCGCGGGCGCCTCCATTGTCGAAATGAGCCACCGTGGCCCGGAGTTCATGGCCGTCGCCGCCCAGGCCGACGCCGACCTGCGCCGCCTGATCGGCATTCCCGATGACTACGCCGTGCTGTTCCTGGCCGGTGGCGCCACCACCCAGCAGGCCCTGCTCGCGCTCAACTTCGCCCAGCCCGGCCAGACCGTGGATTACGTGCTCACCGGGCACTGGGGCAAGACCGCGATCAAGCAGGTCACGCCCTACGTCAACGTCCACATCGCCGCCAGCAGCGAAGCCAACGGCTTCCACGACATCCCCGCGCGCGACACCTGGCAGCTCTCGGCCGATGCCGCCTACGTGCACATCACCGCCAACGAGACCATCCACGGCGTCGAGTTCCGTGACACCCCGGACGTGGGCCAGGTGCCGTTGTTCGCCGATTTCAGCTCCTCCATCGCCAGCGAGCCGCTGGATGTGAGCAAATACGGCCTGATCTACGCCGGCGCGCAGAAGAACCTCGGCCCGGTCGGCGTGTCGGTGGTGATCGTGCGCCGCGACCTGCTCGCGCGCAGCGGCCAGCCGCGCGCGGACATCTTCGATTACCGCTCGCACGTGGGCCGCGATTCCATGCTCAACACCCCGCCCACCTGGAACTGGTACCTGGCCGGGCTGGTGTTCCAGTGGATGCTGGCCGAGGGCGGCGTGGAGGAGTTCGCCCGCCGCAACGCCGCCAAGGCCGCGCTGGTCTACGGCGCCATCGACGGCGCCGGCGGCTTCTACCGCAATGAGGTGGTGCCGGCTGCGCGCTCGCGCATGAACATACCGTTCTTCCTGCCCGATGACACCCTCAACGCGCGGTTCGTCAGCGAGTCCAAGGCCGCCGGCCTGCTCGCGCTGAAGGGCCACGCCGCCGTCGGTGGCATCCGTGCCTCGCTGTACAACGCCCTGCCGGTGGAAGGCGCGCAGGCGCTCGCCGCCTTCATGGCCGACTTCCAGCAGCGCCACGGCTGAGTCACTCGTTTCGACCGGGGCGCATGCCGCCCCACTGCACCTGGAATCCCCTGATGGCCAAACAACCCGCCAAGCCCGTCGCCAAGGCCAAGACCGCCAAGCCCGCGCCGACCAAGACCCAGGCCGCCGCCAAGGCCACGCCGGACGCCACGCCTGCGGTCAAGCCCGATGCCGCGCCGGTGCTGTCGGACGTCCGCGCCAAGATCGACCACATCGACCGCAGCATCCAGGCGCTGATCGCCGAGCGCGCCAATTTCGCCCACCAGGTCGGCAAGGCCAAGGGCAAGCTCGCCGCCGCCGTCGATTACTACCGCCCCGAGCGCGAAGCGCAGGTGCTGCGCATGGTGGTGGACCGCAACGAAGGCCCGCTCAGCGATGAAGTGCTGGTCCATGTGTACCGCGAAATCATGTCGGCCTGCCTGGCCCAGCAGGAGCCGTTGAAGATCGGCTACCTCGGCCCGGAAGGCACCTTCAGCCAGCAGGCCGTGCTCAAGCACTTCGGCCGCTCGGCGCTGGGCCTGCCGCTGGCCAGCATCGAAGAGGTGTTCCAGGAAGTGGAAGCGGGCAACGCCGATTTCGGCGTGGTGCCGGTGGAAAACTCGGGGCAGGGCACCATCCAGATCACCCTGGACATGTTCCTCACCTCCAACCTGAAGATCTGCGGCGAAGTGGAACTGCGCGTGCAGCAGTACCTGATGTCGCGCAGTGGCCGGCTGGAAGATGTCGAGCGCGTCTACGGCCACCCGCAGTCGTTCATGCAGACCTCCTCGTGGCTGCGCGCGCACCTGCCAAAGGCCGAGAAGATCCCGGTTTCCAGCAATGCCGAAGGCGCCCGCCGCGCGCGCAATGCCGACGACGCCGCCGCCATCGGCGGTGAGAGCGCCGGGCACGTGTACGGCCTGAAGAAGGTGGTGACCAAGCCGATCCAGAACGATGCGGACAACACCACGCGCTTCCTGGTGGTCGGCCGCAACATCTTCCCCAGTTCCGGCCACGACCGCACCTCGGTGCTGGTGTTCATCCATGACAAGCCCGGTGCGCTGTTCGACGTGCTCAGCCCGTTCGCCCGCCACGGCATCAGCATGAACCGCATCGAGTCGCGCCCCTCGCACAACGCCAAGTGGGAATACGGCTTCTTCATCGACCTGGCCGGCCATGTCGAAGACGAGGCCATGCAGGCCGCGCTGGCCGAACTCAAGGCGCACTCGGCGCAGATCAAGATCCTTGGCTCCTATCCGGTCGCCATCCCGTGATCCCGGTGGCGTAGCCGCGTTGCGCGCTACGCCCGGCCCGGCGCACTCGCGGGTGCCGAGGCCACTCCCGCACACCGTTGCATCGCCGCCGCGGCGGCCCGCCCCTTAGGATTCCCGATGACTGCTTCACCGTACTGGATCGCCCACAAGGGCCAGCCCCTGCAGGGCAGCCTGACCATTCCCGGCGACAAGTCCGTCTCGCACCGCTCGGTGATGTTCGCCGCGCTGGCCGATGGCGTCTCGCACATCGATGGCTTCCTGGAAGGCGAAGACACCCGCGCCACCGCCGCCATCTTTGCCCAGATGGGCGTGCGCATCGATACCCCGTCGCCGTCGCAGCGCGTGGTGCACGGCGTGGGCGTGGACGGCCTGAAGGCGCCGAGCGCACCGCTGGACTGCGGCAATGCCGGCACCGGCATGCGCCTGCTCGCCGGCCTGCTGGCCGCGCAGCCGTTCGACAGCGTCATGGTGGGCGACGAATCGCTGTCGCGCCGGCCGATGCGCCGGGTCACCGGGCCGCTGGCGCTGATGGGCGCGAAGATCGATACCGACGCCGATGGCACCCCGCCGCTGCGCGTGCACGGCGGCCAGTCGCTCACCGGCATCGAATTCGCCTCGCCGGTGGCCAGCGCGCAGGTCAAATCGGCCGTGCTGCTGGCCGGCCTGTATGCGGATGGCGAGACCTCGGTCAGCGAGCCGCACCCCACCCGCGACTACAGCGAGCGCATGCTGCGCGCCTTCGGCGTGGACATCGCGTTTTCGCCCGGCAAGGCCCGCCTGCGTGGCGGCCAGCGCCTGCGCGCCACCGACATCGTGGTGCCGGCCGATTTCTCCTCCGCCGCGTTCTTCCTGGTGGCTGCCAGCATCATTCCCGGCTCCGAACTGCGCCTGCGCGCGGTGGGCCTCAACCCGCGCCGCACCGGCCTGTTGGCCGCGCTGCGCCTGATGGGCGCGGACATCAGCGAAGAGAACCATGCCGAGCAGGGCGGTGAAGCGGTCGCCGATCTGGTGGTGCGTTACGCCCCGCTGCATGGCGCGGAGATTCCCGAAGCGCTGGTGCCGGACATGATCGACGAGTTCCCGGCGCTGTTCGTCGCGGCCGCGGCCGCGCAGGGCAACACCGTGGTACGCGGCGCGGCCGAACTGCGGGTCAAGGAATCCGACCGCCTCGCGGCCATGGCCACCGGCCTGCGCACGCTGGGCGTGCAGGTGGACGAAACCGACGACGGCGCCACCATCCATGGCGGCGCGGTACTGGGCAGCGGCACCATCGAAAGCCACGGCGACCACCGCATTGCCATGGCGTTCGCCATTGCCGGCCAGCTCAGCAGCGGCGAGGTCCGGGTGAACGACATCGCCAACGTGGCCACCTCGTTCCCGGATTTCGACGGCCTGGCGACGCGAGCAGGATTCGGGCTGCGCCAAGGCTGACAGGGGAGAAAGCCGGGTAGAGCCGAGCCATGCTCGGCTGCTTTTCGCTTTTGCTCCTGCTCTGCTCCTGCTCTGCTCCTGCTCTGCTCCTGCTCCTGCTCCTGCTCCTGCTTCCGCTTCTGCTCCTTTGCCCCTGCGCTTTGTTTCCTGCACACCTGCTTGCCGAGCATGGCTCGGCACTACCGATGCGTGATGCATTGCCGGTGCGCAGCACGATGGCGTCAGTCATGTCGCCACGCGGATCCACCCTCAACCTGGCCACTCGACCCAACCGGTAGAGCCGAGCCATGCTCGGCTGCTCTTCCGCTTCTGCTCCTTTGCCCTTGCGCTTTGTTTCCTGCACACCTGGCTGCCGAGCATGGCTCGGCACTACCGATGCGTGACGCGTTGCCGCTACGCGGCACGATGCTGGCGTCAGTCACGTCGGCACGCGGATCCACCCTCAAGTTGCCTCCCAGACCCAACCGGTAGAGCCGAGCCATGCTCGGCTGCTTTTCCGCTTCTGCTCCTTTGCCCTTGCGCTTTGTTTCCTGCACACCTGGCTGCCGAGCATGGCTCGGCACTACCGATGCGTTATGCATTGCCGGTGCGTGATGCACTACCGGTGCGCGCTGAATGCGCATCCTGAGCAGACCAATGCGATCCACCACGAAAAAGGGAGGCCAATGGCCTCCCTTTTCGTTACGCCTCAACGCACCCGCTTAACGCTCGGTGCGGAAATCCACCGGCACGCGCACCACGCTGGCCACGGCACGACCATTGTTCATGGCCGGCTCGAACTGCCACTCACGCACGGTGTTGAGCACCGAACGGTCCAGATCGCGATCACGCGAACCGGTACGCTGCACGATGCTGGCGTCGGTCACGTGGCCACGCGGGTCCACGTTCAAGCTGGCCACCACGCTGCCCTGCACGCCATTGCGCAGCGCCGAGGCGGGGTAGGTCGGCTTGGTGTTGCTGGCCAACGGGCGCGCCTCGCGGTTGCGCACCGCCGGGGTGGCCTTGCGCTGGGCGGTATTGGCCGGTGCGGCCTGGCGTGCGGCCGGGGCCGGAGTGGTCGTGGCAACCGGGGTCTCGGTCGCCGGCAGCATGCGCTCGCCGACGGGCGCCGTGCTGGTGTCATCGGGGTTGGCGTAGCGCAACCAGACCAGCGCGGCGGCAAACATCGCCACGATCAGCGCCATCCACAACCACGGCGAAGTGCCACGGCGGGCGGGTTCATCGGTCACGTCGCGCTGGTTGTGCGGCGACGCGTGCATGTCCTGGGCATGGGTAACACTCATGGCTGACTCCTGGTGTCGTTGTGACAGCCGCAGTCTTGCCCGTGCACGGTTGCCAGTGTGTCAGCGCAACGTCAACGTGACGACTGCATTCCCGACGAGGTTCAGCTTGATGAGCCCTTGCCCAACCGGCCCGCGTGAGGGCCGGGCGAAGTGCGCGTTACTGCGGCTTGAAGTCGAACGGCACTTCAATGCTGCCCGGCACCGGCTGGCCATTGCTCTGTGCCGGATGGAAGCGCCAGCGGCGCACCGCCTCGGCGGCCGCGCGGTCAAGATCGCGTGAACCGCTGCGCTGGATGATCGTCACGTTGGACGGATAGCCGGTGGCATCCACGTCCACGCGCACCACCACGCTGCCGGAGTCGCCCCGGCGCAATGCGGCAGGCGGGTAGGAGGGCGGCGGCGACTGCTCGGCGATCGGTTGCGGGCGGTCACCGGCCGCGGCGGCTGCCGGGGCAGCCTCGGCTACCGGTGCCGGCGCGGCGGCCGGCGGTGCCGGCGGCGCGGTTTCCACCAGCTGCGGCGTGTCCTCGCCCGCCGGGGGGGTCTTGGCATCGGGCATGTCGCTGGAGCCGGCGGCGGCCGGCAACGGCTCGGGCAGCGGCTCGATCTCGGCCACCTGCTGGGGCGTGGCCGCCGGGCCGGCCTTGTAGAACTCGTCGTTGCGGCTGCTCAGCCACACCACCAGGAACAGCGCGATGCCGACGCCGAAGGCGATACCGGCGATCATCAGGCTGCGGCGGGGCAGGTGGAAGGTGATGTTCTTGCCAGACGTAGAGCGGGAAGCGGACATGAGCCATACCGTTGTGAACAGCCCGATTCTGCCACGCCGGCAATGACTGAGGGGTACATGGCCGCCCGTGGGCGGCAGAAATCCGCGTAACAGGCGATAATCCCCCTCCGTACCCGAACCCACCTGCCACCGCCATGCTTGATCCAGCCCTGCTTCGCCAACACCCCGCCGACCTTGCCGAACGCCTGCGCACCTCGCGCGGTTTCGAGCTGGATGTGTCCGGGCTGGAGTCGCTGGAGGCCGATCGCAAGCGCATCCAGGTGCGGACCCAGGAGTTGCAGAGCCTGCGCAACAGCCGTTCCAAGGCCATTGGGCAGGCCAAGGCCAAGGGCGAAGACGTCTCGGCGATCATGGCCGAAGTGGCCGCCTTCGCCGACGAGCTGAAGGCCTCGGAAGTGGCCCTGGACGAACTGCGCGACAAGATCGAAGCCATCGCCCTGGGCATCCCGAACCTGCCGGCCGACGACGTGCCGGCCGGCAAGGACGAGACCGAGAACGTGGAGCAGAAGCGCTGGGGCACCCCGCGCACGTTCGACTTCCCCGTGCTCGACCACGTCGAGCTGGGCGCCCGCAACCGCTGGCTGGACGGTGAGACCGCCGCCAAGCTGTCCGGCTCGCGCTTCACCGTGCTGCGCGGCCCGATCGCCCGCCTGCACCGCGCGCTGGCGCAGTTCATGCTCGACCTGCACACCGGCGAGCACGGCTACGAAGAAACCAACGTGCCGGCGCTGGTCAATGCCGACTCGCTGCGCGGCACCAGCCAGCTGCCCAAGTTCGAGGACGACCTGTTCAAGACCGCGGTGGGCGAGTCCACGCGCTATCTGATCCCCACCTCGGAAGTGCCGCTGACCAACATCGTGCGCGATGACATCATCGACCCCGACCAGCTGCCGCTGCGCATGACTGCCCACTCGCTGTGCTTCCGCGCCGAAGCCGGCAGCGGCGGTCGCGACGTGCGCGGCATGATCCGCCAGCACCAGTTCGAGAAGGTGGAACTGGTGGCCGCCTGCACCCCGGCGCAGAGCGACGACGAACACCAGCGCATGACCCGCTGCGCTGAAGTGGTGCTGGAGAAGCTCGGCCTGCCGTACCGCAAGGTGCTGCTGTGCACCGGCGACATGGGCTTCTCGGCAGTGAAGACCTACGACCTGGAAGTGTGGCTGCCCTCGCAGGACACCTACCGCGAGATCTCCTCGTGCTCCAACTGTGGCGATTTCCAGGCCCGCCGCATGCAGGCCCGCTGGCGCAACCCGGAGACCAGCAAGCCCGAGCTGCTGCACACCCTCAACGGCTCCGGCGTGGCCGTGGGCCGCGCGATGATCGCGGTGATGGAGAACTACCAGAACGCCGACGGCAGCATCACCGTGCCGGACGCGCTCAAGCCCTACATGGGCGGCCTGGACACCATTGCCTGATTGACGAAAAACCCGCCGGAAGGCGGGTTTTTTTGGGGCACTGGCTGCGCACCGCGTGTCGTTCGGGTACCGCGTGCAGCCACCCATGGGGTGGCTCTACGGGCGATCCTGCAACCGGGGTGTCGAGATTCGTAGAGCCACGCCATGCGTGGCTGCGTACCGTTCGGGCACCACGTGCAGCCACCCATGGGGTGGCTCTACGCGGCGATCCTGCAACCGGGGTGCCGAGAATCGTAGAGCCACGCCATGCGTGGCTGCGCACCGTTCGGGCACCACGTGCAGCCACCCATGGGGTGGCTCTACGGGTGATCCTGCAGCCGGGGTGTCGAGATTCGTAGAGCCACGCCATGCGTGGCTGCGTACCGTTCGGGCACCACGCACAGCCACCCATGGGGTGGCTCTACGCGGCGATCCTGCAACCGGGGCGCCGAGAATCGTAGAGCCACGCCATGCGTGGCTGCGTATCGTTCGGGCATCACGCACAGCCACCCATGGGGTGGCTCTACGGGGGCTAATACACTGCCTGCAGCACCCGCAGCGGTACCCAGCCTTCAACCCCGCCTTCGGCCGGCACACACCACGCCCAGCCATTGACCACACGCCTGCCCAGCAGCGCCTGGTCCGGGTCCACGTCCAGCTCGCGGGCGCAGTACGCCTCCTGTGCGAAGGCGCGCCCCTGCGCATCGCGCCCGATCATCTGCGCCGGCACCCAGCCTGGCGCCTGCCCGGGCACCCTGCACAGGTACCAATCGTCCCAGGCTTCGGTGCCCTGGTAGCGCTCGCCCACCTCCAGTGCCTGCCCGCGCTCAAGCGCCAACGGGTGCGGAAACGCGCTCCGGTGCGGAGCAATCACGAGGTAGCGCATGGACGGGCCCTCCAACACGGTGAGCCCATCAGCCTAGGCCTGCCGCTGGCGGGCGCACAGCATCGCCGTCGCACTTGCATCATCGAAAAAAAAGATGGCCCCAAAAGGGGCCATCAGGCGCAACGCCGGCAAGGGAGAGAAAACCGGCACTGCGCACCACGCCACCACGACGAGGGGGAGGGAGTGGCGTGGGGTTACCTCTTAGGCAGCAGCCAGCTCACGCGGCTGCGGCAGCGCGGCCAGCGCCTGCGCGATGGCATCGGTGCGGTGCTGCGGCGAATAGGCGATGCCCTCGGCGCGCACGAATTCCACGTCGTCGATGCCGAAGAACGCGAACACCTGGCGCAGGTAGGGGTCCTGGAAGTCGGTCGGGGCGCCGGTGTGCAGGCCGCCGCGGCTGCTGGCCACGATCACGCGCTTGCCGCCGGCCAGGCCCACCGGGCCATTTTCGGTGTACTTGAAGGTCTTGCCGGCCACCGCCAGGCGGTCGATCCACGCCTTGAGGGTGGAGGCCACGCTGAAGTTGTACATTGGGGAGCCGATAACCACCACGTCGGCGGCCAGGAACTGCTCCAGCACCAGCGCCGCGTCCGCCACTTCAGTCGCGTCGGTCTGGGCAAACGAGCTGCTGCGCAGGTGCGCTACAGGCTGGGCGTCCAGGTCGCGGTAGGTCACTTCCAGGCCCGGCACCTGGTCGCGCCACTGCTGGACCACGGCGGCCGAGAGCTGGCGGGAAACCGAGTTGTCGCCAAGGACGCTGGCATCGATGTGAAGAAGCTTCATGGCAGTCACCTGTTATCTGGGGAGGGGCGGGCAAGGCGCCGCCGACGAAGAACAGGTTAGGTTGTTGCTTGACTGGGATAAAGGTGGTTGAATACCACGTATTGTTCTATATCTGGAACTTCGGTATGCAAGACCTCAACGATCTCTACTACTTCGCCATGGTGGTCGACCACGGCGGTTTCGCCGCCGCCGAGCGCGCGCTGGGCATCCCCAAATCCCGCCTGAGCCGCCGTATCAGCCAGCTCGAAACCGACCTGGGCGTGCGCCTGCTGCAGCGCTCCACGCGCCGCTTCGCGGTGACTGACGTCGGCACCAGCGTGCACCGCCACGCCCAGACCATGCTCGCCGAGGCCCAGGCCGCGCGCGAAGTGGTGGACCGGCTCAGCGCCGAGCCACGCGGCCTGGTGCGCGCCAGCGTGCCGGTGTCGCTGGCGCAGATGCAACTGCCCAAGCTGCTGCCCAAGTTCCTGGCCCAGTACCCCAAGGTGCGGCTGCAGCTGAACATCAGCAACCGCCGCGTGGACATCATCAACGAAGGCTACGACGTCGCCCTGCGCGTGCGCTCGCGGCTGGACGATGACGGCAGCCTGGTCATGCGCAGCTTCGGCCAGGTGCAGGAACTGCTGGTGGCCAGCCCGAAATACCTCGATCGCGCCGGCCGCCCCAAGGACCCGGACGAACTGGCCAATCACGTCACCCTGAGCATCAGCGAGGACGAAGCCCGCCAGCGCTGGGAACTCCATGGCCCCGAAGGCGCGGTGCGCCGGGTGGACCTGCAGCCGCGCGTGGCCGGTTTCGACTTCCCGCTGCTGCAGAGCATGGTCAAGGACGGCTTCGGCATCACCATGCTGCCCGAAACCGTCTGCGCCGACGCCGTGCGCAGTGGCGAGCTGGAAGTGGTGCTGCCGGAATGGTCGCTGCCGCAGGGCGTGTGCCACGCCGTGTTCGCCTCGCGCCGCGGCCTGCTGCCGGCGGTGCGTGTGTTCATCGATTTCCTGGCCGAACATCTGCCGCCGCAACTGGAGGCCTCGCGCCTCGATTGCGGTGGCGCGTGCGAGCGGGCCAAGGAGAAGATCAAGGCCAGTGCGCTGGGGGCGTTGGCGGTGGATGCGGGCTGAGCCCGACACCGGCCGGGTGGGCAAACCACACCTGAAATGCGAGAATGCGACCCCCGGCCCGTGCCGGGGAGCAATGCCGGGAGGGGCGACGCCCCGACCGGATGCCCGGGTGGCAATGACCTGGGCACGCGGGGCGCGGACAGCGTTACCGATACGGAGAGATGGCCGAGCGGTTTAAGGCACCGGTCTTGAAAACCGGCGAAGGGTCAAACCTTCCGTGGGTTCGAATCCCACTCTCTCCGCCAATGCTCATCTAAGTTATTAATTTAATTTAATTTAATTTATTCGAATATATGGGTCTGCCAGCGGGACCCAGATCGGGACACATCTCCCGAATGCGCAGCCCCCATCACCTGATCCGCACCACCTCAGGCACCTATGCCTTTCGTCAGCGCGTGCCCAACGATTTGCAAGTCGTCATCGGTCGTAAGTTCATCTCGGGCTGAAAGGGGGCGTCAGCACCTTTGCATACGTGGACTTGAATCCCACTGCGTCTACTGACCCGAAAGGTCTGGCAAAGAAAAAAACCTGTGTCAATGCGTATATCGCTGGTGGGGCAGTTTGTGGTGGTGCTGTCGGCTACTACGGAGGTGGCGCCTTGGGCGGTGTGGGTGGCGCTGCGGCTGCGGTCCGGCGGGTCCTGGAGCAGTGGTTTGTGCTGTCGGGGGCGCTGTTGGCGGAAGCTCGATACGGGGCGGTGCGGGCTCTGTCTTTGGGGGGCTCTGGTAACTTGGCTAGACAATGCCCCAGGTGACAATGGTTTTGTTGCTTGACGGGGCGTGACTCCGTTAGATGTTAGGCTGGCTGAGGAAGTCGCGTTCTGAGCAGTATGTGCTTAGCCCTGAATTTCATACGTAACCGTTACGTCGCCTGCGGTGGCAGCTGTGCATTTCACGTCTTGAACCAGTTCGGAAAAATCGCCTGCAGAGCTGGTGCAGTCTGTCAGGCGCCGGCGAGTCAGAAGCACGCTATCTGCCTCAGCGGAAGTCCTGTTTATCCGTTTATTGCTTGGAACCAGCTATGAATATTTACGATCATCTCGTTTGTGTCGATGAAGATGCCAAACAATTGGCTGTGTTTCGAGTGGGGGCGGATGGAAGGAGGACCTTGCTCACCAACGTCCCGCTTCCGAAGGTTGAGGGATGGTCGGCCGAGTTGCAGGATCTTGCGAAAAAGCTTGGTGAAAATCTGCTGATCGACTCTCCGGTGATTCGGCGAATTCTCAATGTCTGAGGCATGAAACCGATATGTCTAAATACTCAGTTGCGCATGGAACGCTTGCGGCGGGCGATACATTTCTAACAGGCGATGGCGACGTGTCCCCGGACTGACACACGTATCAAAACTTACAGCCGAACTAAGGGTCATTCGCCCTCGCAACAGCTGCCTATCGACGGGGATTTTTGCTCGCTGATCCCAGATCCGGCGTCAAACATGACTACCGAGGCAGAGCTGGCATCATCCAAGCCTGCTGAGTGGCTCCCCTTGGATCGCCTGCCTGGGTCAATGATCCCCAGCATCTCTGGGCCGCAGCAGAGGAAGCGGAGCGGCGGCGCAACAGCACCGTGTGTCGCGACTTCACCATTGCATTGCCGTACGAGGCAGCACTGGTGGATCTGATCGCAAGTAAACTGTATGACCAGGTTAGAGGCAAGGCTGTGCGTTTCCTCACCGAGGAGCGCGCACGGCTCCTGGGCGGTACTGCGGTTACGTGGGTTTGTCTCGTAAGGCTTGGTATGCGCCACCACTAGATTGGACTGCGCATGATGCCGAACTGATATTAGTCCTGGATAAACTGGTTGAGAAGCGGCTCAGCCGAGGTTTCTGGAAGCGCAGAGATCAGCTCCGCAAGAAACGAGCTGACTGGAATCCGAAGCGGATCTTTCGCATTTATACAGCGATGAAGCTCAATCTGAGAAGAGATGCCAAGCGCCGTCTGCCAAAACGCGAGCGGATGCCGCTGTACGTCTCCAGATATCCCCGATACCTTCTGGTCCATGGACTTCAAGAGTGACGGGGTGGCCTGCGGCAGAAGATTCCGAAAATTCAATACTGTAGAGATGTCTGCTTTACGGGGGAGCTTGCGATCCTGTGGCATCCCCCGTCAGGCAGACAGCAGAATTCCCGTCTGCTTGTCGGTGCCCGGTGAAGAGCAGATACCATTGGCCCCCTTCGAGGTAGAAGTGCCAAGGTGGCACATCTTGAGCGTTCGCGGCAAAACAGCGCAGAAATTGGATAGGGTATTGATCGCTCCTCTGACAGCGGGTGGGGGCGGCAACTTTACTGCCGTGCCAATTGCTGCGCGTGACGCTCTGCCCTCTTGGAGTTGCCCGAGTTCCGATTGGCCTCTAGACTTCAAGGACACTCACCAGGGCACAGTCCAGTCTTGGTTCTGTAGAAAAATCAAGGGCTTAGGGATGGGAGCGTTTAGTCCCACGCTCTCCGCCACTAGATCCTAAATCATTGATTTGAAATTGAAATCGTGATTCGGGTCGATTGGAAGGCAGGAAGCATGCAGAGGAAACGCTCGCATGTGCACCCCCATCACCTGAGCCGATCTGCGACCGGCCGCTGGTCATTTGTCCAGCGAGTCTCTGTTGATCTGCAAGCCGTGTTCGATTGCCGGCTGATCAAGCTGCGATGGACAGGTGAGAAGAGGAGGAGCATCCCTCGGCGCCGCGATCCACAACGAAATAATTGGCGCCGGCAACCGAGTTGACATCGCGAGTATCGATGTCGGGGGATGCTGGCGACGTTGTCACTCTGATGGGCGCTGGGCTGTTCCATTGAATGACACGTTGCGGCTACCGATCGTTTGCGATCGATACGTACTCTTCCAGAACATTGGCGCGTTCGCAGAGACGGAAAATTTCTCGCTGCATGACTTGAAAGCTGCTCACCGTTTCGCTGCCATAGAGTGACGCCTCAAAGGCATTGCTGGTGCTGTGGAAATCGAGCCAGGCGCGTTCGGCGCGGATCAGAGTGTCCTTGGCCGTACCACGCTGCTTGCTGAGCAGCGAATTGTAAGCAGCGTTCAATCGCGCGTCTTGTCGCTTCTTCTCCGCAGATTGACATGCAGCAAGTGCGATGTTGTCTGACTCCGCCTTTTCAACGCAGCCATAGAACACATTGCTAATGCCTGCGGGCGCTTGACGTTTGATGACCTGAGCGGTGCTTTCATACGCTTGCGCGCCCGATCCATACATGATGAGTGCAAGGCTGAGGGTGAAAAGTCTGGTTTTTGTTCTCATGCGGGGAGATTTCCGTCCGTAAAATGCGTCAAGTAACATTATTTTTGTTTGAAGCTTTCAGCTAGCGGATGCGGACTGGGGGACTGCATGCACTGTACGAGGCCACGCAGTTCCTGTCGACCTCTTCGCATTTTTGAATGCCGGATGCAATCGCTTCATCCACGGTCGCTCTGGACGCGATGTTGTATACCCGTTCGCCAACAATCATTGCTGTGCAGCCGTTCTTGTAGGAGTTTTCGATCTTGCAGCTGCTGCCGCCTTTCGACGCGCAGTCAGCCAACGCTGCTTGCTGTGCGGCAGGTTCACTCGGGAACGCGGTCGAGAAACCGAGAATGCCTTGTGGCTTGTCGCCTGCAATCGCACCCCAGCGGTCCTCCCACACAGGCGCTGGAGGTTTGGATGCTTGCTGGTGTCCTCCGCCATTACCCGGAATAGGAGCGCATCCTGCAGTCGCGCGTCCGCCAATCGGGTAAAAACCTGCGGGGCAGTTTCCTTCGGCATGCGCGCCAGCGCTGACACACGAAAGCCAAAGTAGTGCGCCTAAACCACTGACACGCTTCAAGTACGAACTCCTTCGCGTTGATGTGGCCCGATGGCATCCTGAGCGGGCGATTGATTGGACCGTTGAACCCTCCACCGCCAACGTGTCGCGACCGTCGCCTGACCGCTTCAGCCAGTGGCTGTGCACGTCCTTCCGGTCACCGGCGTCAGGTAGTGCTCACTCTCCCAGGCCGTCATTTTTCGTCGATAGACCAATAGCAGTCAAGCGGCGGAAACAGGCCCGGCAACCGACCGGGTCCCCAGTGCCCTGCGCCGATGTGCCAACCGTTCCACGGAATATTGAGAGGAAACCTGCCGAGCAGGCCTTCTGCACCGTTTTGAAAGGGTTGGATCGGATCAAATGTGATCCGATCCAAGCCTTTCCCTTGCTCGCGCATAATGCAGTGATTTTGAAAACGATCAATTGAGTGTGGCGGAGTGGAGCGAAGGCGGCGCGTCGAGGAAACACTCGCATACGCATACTCCTCCATGTCACTCAGTCTCCAACCGGTCGCTGGCCCTCTGTCCAGCGCATCCCCGTGGGCCGCCAGGCGGTGCTCGCCTGTATGCCGGGTCTGGGCGAGCGGTCGACGGGATCGATGGGACCGCAGTCATTGCCCATCGCTGCCTTGCGTCCTGGTCACAGCGGGGGTTTCCCAGTGGCCATCCAGCAACGCCGGCTTGGGACGGTAGTAGCGCATGAACATCACGAACGGCCCGCTGGGTGCCGGCAGCCAATTGGCCTGCTTTTCCTTACCAGGTGACTGGGCCTGGATGTAAATCGTCAAACCGCCATCTGCATCTTTCTTCAAGCCCGGCAACATCGGCGAGTTGATGAGATAGCGGTTGATCGGATTCTTGACCAGCAACTGCTGCGGCAAGCCATACATGGTGACCGACCAGAACGCGTCCACGGGCGGCAATTGGTCCTTGGCGAAGCGCAGCGTGTATGCGCCTTTGCTGCCGTCCAGCGGTTGGCCGTCGGAATCCTTGTCCAGAATCGGATACATCGCCTCTTCGCGCGAGTTCGCGCCGATGCCGACCTGGGTGCCGGTGGCACGGGCGACGTAGTCGTTCTTCAGGAAGTCCCGGTTGCCGAACAGGGCGTCGGTCCTTCCTCCCAGCGACGCGCGCCTGTCATCGATCTGCTTCTGCCCCTCGGCCATGCCCTCCTTGAGCGCGGCCTGCATCGGCGGCGGCAGCCGGTTGGCATCGAATGGTTTGCCAGCCTCGATACCCAACCGGGCAAAACGCGCACGCAGGTCAGATTCGCTGGGATGCGGGGGCTGCGCGAACTGCAGCAGGAACGCCAGCTGATTGAAAAACTCCAGCGACGTCCTGTCCTGCGCAGGCGGCGTTGGCTTGATCCATTCGACGGCAGGGGCCGGCGGCGGCGCTGGCGTTCCCGCGAACGCTGACAAGGGCTGCACCTTGTAGCCGGCCTGTATCTTCTTCACGTTCTCCAGGTCCGCGGCGTTGAACAGCTGCGTGCGCCCGACCACGCTGACGAGATCGGTTTCAGACCGGATCACCTTGGTAATGCCTTTGGGTGCCTCGCCCTTCCACGCCGGCCCGGCGATAAGAAAGCTGCCGCCGTCATTCCCGGTTGCGCGGCTGCCGATGTAGTCGAAATTGAAGGTGTAGAGATCCATCAGCTGGAAAACGAAGTAGCGGTCCTTCGCCATCGTCGGCACCGTGATGACGACCGGCTCCGCACGCAGGTCCAGCATGGCGAAGGAGTAGGGCGTGTCCGAGTTGGGCGTGACGAAGGCGGTGTCGTCGGGGGTGAACACCCGGGCGATGTTCAGAATGGAATTGAACGGGCCCTTGTACTGCGGGTTGGCGGTGTCGACGTTGAACGCATAGACGGTCTTGTAGGTGTCCACCATCGGGACACCGTAGACATAGGCGTCCCTCGCGGTCGTCTTCGCCTCCTCCAATGCCGAGGCGTCTGCCGGCGCTTGCGCGGGCGGAGCCGATTGGCCCGCGGGGGTGGCCGTATCCTTCTCTTTGTCGGACGATGCCCGCTCGCTGCAGGCACTGAGTGTCATGCAGCCGGCGAGGGCAAGGAGCATCCCGATCCCCGGAGCGGATGGAATTCGATGGTCGCGCATGTGGTCTCTCCTGGGGGGTCTGGTTCGCCGACATAGGTCGTGCGGAGTCACGGCGTATCTGTGTCAGCCGGTTGCAACGGGGGCAGATTCCAATTGCCTTCGATCGCAGCAGGGCTCGGGCCGTAGACGCGTCCCACCGCGCTGTAGGGCCCGGCCGGGGCAGGCAGCCAGTTGCTTTCCTTTTCCTTGCCAGGCGAAACGTGGCCGACATACAGGGTCAGACCTCCATCGGCGTCATACCTGAGCCCGGGGGTCCGGTCGCCAATGGAGTAGCGCTTCAATTCATTGGCGTAGAGGAAGCGATCCGGCAGGGTGTAGAGCGTGACCGACCAGAAGAACCTGGCGGGGGGCAGGGCGTCCTTGCTGAAATGGATCAGTGACGCCTTGTTGCCGTCGCCTTCGTAGCCGCCATACCACGCCTCATCGATCGAATTCCCATAGAGACCCTTCTCGGCCGCGATGGCGCGCGTGAGGTAGTTGTTTTCAAGGAACGCGCGCGAGCCGAACAGGCCGTTGGACGAAAGCATCGTCTTGGCCTTCTCGGACATTTCCGCCTTGGCATCTGCCACGCCTGCATCGATCGCGGCCAACCGGGCGGGGGGCAACGTCCTGGCATCGAACGGAAGGCCGGGGCCGATGCCAATCGTCGCGAACCGCTGCATAAGCTCGGTCTCACTTGGATGCGGCGGTTGAGTGAACTGAAGCAGGAAGTTGAGGTAGCCGATGAAGTCGTGCGAATGGACCTTGTCAGCATCATAGGGGGGGAACCGGATCGCCGGTGCTGCCGGTGGAGACTGGGTTTTCAGATAGGCACTGAGCGGCTGGAGCTTCATCCCCGCCTGCACTTTCCTGACGTTGGCGATGTCGTCGGGGCCGTTCAGTGCGATGCGCGTGAGCGTCATCACCAGGGCAGTTTCCGAGGGAAATACCTGCTTGATGCCTTTCGGTGCCGCGCCCGTCCAGCCGGGGCCGGTAATCAAGTAGCTGCCGGCGTCGTTACTCGTGGCACGCGAGCCGATGTAGGCGAAGTTGTATGTGAACAGGTCGACCCACTGTTGCACGTAGTAGCGTCCGTCGGGCACCTTGGGAACGGTGACCACCCAGGGTTCAGCGCGCAGGTCCAGCCAGGCCCACGAATAGGGCGTGTCGTTGTTGGGGGTCACAACGTCATGGTTGTCGGGTGTATAGAGCTGCGAGTAATGCCTGAATGTCCCGAAGCCACCGACGTATTCCGGAGCAGTGGGAGAGGCCACCTGCTTGTACAGGGTGTTGTAGTTTTCGAGCATCGCAAACGCGTAGATGTAGGCCTCTTTGGCGATCGCTCGCGCCTCCGCCTGTTCGCGGTCGCTGGCGGTCGCCTGGACGGGCTGTGTGGCCGGAACCGGCGCCGGTTTCGCTCCATCCGGCTGACGTTCCTGCCGCTGGCATGCTGGAAGCAGCATGACCATGGTCATCAAAAGCAATGGACCGCAAGGCATTGGGCGCATGGACATGAGCTCGATTGGGTGGGGCAGGGTGAAGAGAGAGCCGACTCGCGGGCGCAACCGGCAGCGCTTGGCCCACGCCATGCACCACGTTCGTGCGTGCAGAGGTCCGAGAAGGTCCAACGCCACTGTGGTCTCCCGGCCACACAGGCGACAAGCGCGTATCCACTGTCTTCCGCTCAGTATTTCTACTGACATTGAGGCTCGGCCTCGATGGCCTGTGCGGCTCGAACGGTTACCCGTCAATCCGACCCGCGTCGTCCTATCCGGCCGACGTCCTGTTGAACCGAGCAGAGATCACGCCGGGAACCTCGGCCTTGCGCACGAGGTCGATAGTCCCGTGGATACCCAGCGCCTGCATCAGCGCGCAATTAGGGGGTGGGTGTACTTGATCACATGATCGGGAAACAACGCTTCATTAAAAGCGCTGGGAATGCCGAGGATGGTTATCTCGATGCAATCAGGCGGGAACGCTTCAGCGCCGTCCAGAATGGCAATTGCCATGGATGGAACAACCATGCCCGATTCCGTTTTTGCTGAAAGTCTCAAGCCGGACGGGTCGATGTGATTGGTGCGGCACCCGTTTTGAATGGCCAGATACCCAGCGGTTGGCTCGAACCGGCCGAAAGGAACGGGCATGGGAGGATCGCCACTCTCCAGCGACGCGTAGCCAGCCAGGATCAATCCGCTATGGATCGAGAATCGCGCCATCTGATCGCCAGCCTGGATTCACTTGGCGGCGAGTGATGCCTGGAGCGCTGCAGCCAATGCGGCGTCGCCGTTGACCAACTCGGTCCACTGCAGCTCCAATCCTTTTCTCCGCCCTTTCAGCACGAGCTTGAGCCCGCTCGGGTCGATGGTCAGTGTGTAGGTGTCGTCGCCGACCTGCAGTTCTCTACGGATCGCTTTGTCGAGTGGGGTCATGTCCAGCGCCTGCGCGAAGGGGTGGATGGCGGGGCAAGACGCTGGCGCTGGGGAAC
Organism: Stenotrophomonas sp. BIGb0135; assembly: GCF_024810105.1. Lineage (GTDB taxonomy): Bacteria > Pseudomonadota > Gammaproteobacteria > Xanthomonadales > Xanthomonadaceae > Stenotrophomonas > Stenotrophomonas maltophilia_AB. The sequence continues at coordinate 637,025 of NZ_JANUDX010000001.1, read as the reverse complement.
GCCTGCGATCTTGCCGCCGGACTCAGGCTGGATAGGTGGGGAATCGCTCGCCCGGGTGGTGCTTCTTCCACTCGGTATGGGCGACGGTTCCCTCCCAGGCGAGGAACGCGGCCGGTGGGCGTCCTCGCCCAGACCACGTCTCACCACTGAAGGGCAGCCAGAATCGGGGCGTCAGCGCTTCCTTCTGAGCCTTGGGAGCCTTGGGTACCTTGGGGACCTTGGCCCGTCCAGGCGGCTTCGCACGGGCGTTCGCTCCGATCGCTTCGCGGATCCTGCGCTGCTGCGCAGGGCTGAAATCCTCGAAGTAAGCGGTCAGGAGCAAGTTGACGCGCTTGTAGGCTTCCTTGGTCGCTGCACTGAGAAGTGCCTTGTCCGTTGCGGTTCCCGAACGGGGCGCGATGGCAGGGACGTCCAGCGGCGATGCAGAGGGGGTGTTCGAGGGCTTGCGGGGCATGGGATTCGGATTGTGTGCAGAGCTGGCGCCCACGATACCAAATGGCGGGGCCATCACTTCCTATCGGTCCTGCTGGGCATCGGCGCACCGCTCCCGACCGGTGCAAAGCAGCGTAGTCAGCCGGCGTTGCCTTCGTATCGCCCCGTGCGACGCCCCGCATTCACTCTGGGCCCATGACGAAAGCAGACATCGGAAAAGCGCGCTGGGCGCGCGCACGCGCGGCGTCGCTGTGGCAGCAGGCCGACGCACTGGACCTGCAGCGCGGGGGCGACTGGCGGGCAAGGGCCAGTCGAGGGACTGCGGCCGATCGCCTTCGAACAGAGGCGGCGCGCTTCGATGCGATCGCCAACCGACTGCAGCCCGTTGACGACGCTCAGGCGGCTTGAGCAACTGACCCCAAAAGAACGGCCCCCTATGGCGAGGCCAGGGCGCGGCCGCGCCGGGTCGCGCCAGGCGAGTGCCCCATGACGCGCTTGTAGGCACGACTGAACGCGGCCTGCGACGCGTAGCCCAGGCGCTCTGCCACTACCTCGATGGACAGGCGCTGGTGGGTCAGCCATTGGCTGGCCAGGTGCATTCGCAGTTCGGTCACGTACCGCAGGGGCGCGGTTCCGACGACGGTCTGGAACCGGTCTGCAAAGACAGAGCGTGAGATGTTGGATTCTGCCGCCAGCGCGTCGACGGTCCAGTCACGCCCAGGGTCTTTATGTAACGCGAGCAACGACAGCGACAGGCGCGGGTCGCGCAGGGCCATCACCAGGCCGGATGCGCCGTCGCAACCGCGCTCGACCCAGTCACGGACGATCATGGCCGCCACTGCATCCGCCAGCCGGGCGAGTATGCCTGCATAGCCGATACGCCCGGAGCACACCTCGCGCTTCATCGCATCGACCATCGGCAACAGCCCAGGGAACTGCGTGGCGCTGCCATCGGCCAACATCACCGCCGGCATCGCCTTGCTCAACCCTTGCATGCCACCCAGATCGAACACCATGCAGCCGTGGAAGAGCACCGCGCTTGGCACGGCGTGCGTGCTCGGGCAGGTGTCGATCCCGCTCACCGCGTCACCCAATGGGGCTGCGTCGATCGTGTCCAGGCACTGGACGGGATGGTCCTCGCCCGACAGCAACGCGTGTTCGTCTCCGCGGGGAAGCAGCACGACATCCCCGGCGGATAGACGGTGTTGGCTGCCGTCCGCGCCACGAAGAATCGCCGTACCCACTGCGAGGTAATGGAAGTAGGCATGGCCCGGCTTCGGGGGAAATCCAAGGCCAAAGCGCGGTCCGGTCTGGATGCGCCGGTACTGAACGCCGTGGAGCCGCATGCCGGTCAGCAGTTCGCTGATCAGATCGGTGGGCTGGGGAGCACCAGGGGGCATCGAGAGGTTCCGGGGTTTCGATCAAAAATACAGGTCAGGCAATCATAGATCATCCTGAAGTGGCTCCCTAGACTCTCGGCTGCACGATTGCACTGGGATCTTTGATGAGCAATGACGTAGTTGATGCCGCAGGCGCACCTGATGCCGTGGACTGGGATAGCGGGGAGCCTTCTTCCCCGGCATGGGTGGCGGTGTTTTCGCTGGCCATGGGGGTGTTTGGGCTGCTCACGGCCGAATATCTGCCCGCAAGCCTGTTGACGCCGATGGCGGCGGACCTGGGGGTATCGGAGGCGCTGGCCGGGCAAGCCGTGACGGTGACTGCGGTTGTGGCTCTGTTCGCCGGCCTGCTGGTGCCGCGGCTGACCCGCTCGATGGACAGGCGCCGGGTGCTGCTGGGTTTCACCGGCCTGATGATTCTCTCCAACGCCCTGGTGGCGCTGTCGTCCAGCATGGGCGTCCTGCTGGTGATGCGCGTCCTTCTGGGCGTCGCGCTGGGCGGTTTCTGGAGCATGGCAGCGGCGGTGGCCATGCGGTTGGTGCCGCCACAGCGCGTGCCTCGCGCGCTCTCCGTCATCTTCAGCGGGATTGCGGTCGGCACGGTGGTGTCCGTTCCCTTGGGGAGCTACCTCGGCGGGCTGCTGGGCTGGCGCAGCGCCTTCTGGGCGGCGACGGCGGTAGGCGGACTCACGTTTGTGTTCCAGTGGTTCACGCTGCCCCGGATGGCCCCGCGCAAGGCGGCAGTCCCCGAGTCGGTGGTGACGCTCCTGCGCCGGCCAGGCGTTGCGGTCGGCATGCTGGGCTGCGTCCTGGCGCACACCGGGCAGTACGCGCTTTTCACCTATATCCGCCCAACGTTGGAGAGCCTGGGGCAGATGAGCGCTGATGGCCTGGCGCTGATTCTGCTCGGGTTCGGTGTGGCGAACTTTGTGGGCACGCTCCTGGCCGGCTGGCTCATGGAGCGCAGTTTGAAAGTCACGTTGGTGATCATGCCTGCCCTGGTGGGCGCAGCCGCGCTGGGCATGCTGCTGTTGCCGGTGGGCGTTGGCGGACTATCGATCCTGGTCGCGCTCTGGGGCCTGGCCTTCGGTGGCGTGCCGGTTGCCTGGTCGAGCTGGGTCGCGCGTGCGGTGCCTGACCAGGCCGAGAGTGCCGGCGGGATGGTGGTGGCTGCGGTGCAGTCCTCCATCGCCGCGGGCGCCGCCTTGGGCGGGCTGGTGTTCGGGCTGGGGGGCATCGTCGCAGTGCTCACCGTTGCGGCGGCGGTGATGCTCCTCGCCAGCCTGCTCATTGCGTTGCGAGTGAGGGTGAGCGCGCCGACATTGTCGGCGGGTCCGGCGTTTCATATTTAGTCGGACATTGGCGTCCAGGGTGGCTGCGTGATCGCCACGCAGGCCTTGGAGCCACTACGTTGTTGTAGAAGACACCGACGGCGACCACGTCAGGAACAGACGTCGGGCTGGAATGACTGTCGATGTGGTCGGCGTCCTTTCGCCACTTCCGCTAAAGTGCTCGCCCCTGTTTTGACTGGCGCTCGCACCCGAGCGTGCGCTTGGAGGACGTCGTTGTTGATGGTGTTGAAAGGTCTGGTGGTGTTGCTTTTGTTGGTTGCGTCGGTTCCTGGTGTGGCCGCAGAGCTGGTCGGCCGCGCGACGGTCACGGACGGGGACACCCTCACCCTGGCGAAGCAGCGCATCCGCCTCTGGGGCATCGATGCGCCGGAGAGCGCCCAGCAATGCACCGCAAAAGACGGGCGTTCCTGGCCCTGTGGCCGACGGTCTGCCGCCGCGCTGGACGCGTATCTGCTGGACCAGACCGTGCGTTGCAAGCCCAAGGACACCGACCGCTACGGCAGGGTGGTGGCGGAGTGCTTTGTTCAAGGGGCGTCGGTCAATCGGTGGATGGTGCGCTCCGGTTGGGCGGTCGCCTATCGCCAATACGCCACGGCATTCATCGCAGACGAAGCCGACGCGCGCGAGCACCAGCGGAACCTCTGGCAGGGGCGGTTTCAGATGCCAGCGGACTTTCGTCGCGGCAAGCGTGACGAAGCGTCACGACGAACCCCGGTGGCCGCGCAGCCGGCGCCGGGCGGATGCCGCATCAAGGGCAACATCTCCCAGCAGGGCAAGAAGATCTACCACGTGCCGGGCCAGCGGGACTACGCGCGTACGAGCATCGACCCGAGCCGCGGCGAGCGCATGTTCTGCAGTCCTGGGGATGCACTGCGAGCAGGGTGGCAGCCGACAAAGCGCTGAGCGTCTCACGACCTCCCATGCAGGCGGCGGCGCAGCGCGCCCGCCGCCGCCGCGATAGCCATCGCAGGCAGCGCCAGCACCAATGCGTACACCAGCCCGGCCAGCAACAACGGGCCAACGCCAGACGTCACGGCCACCACCGGCACCTGCAGCGCGATGAGCAGCAGCCCCCAAAGCCACGCCCGCCGGGGAAAACAGGCGCCTAGAACGGCGGCGATGCCCAGTGCGATGGGATAGACGACGGTCCAGAACGCAGGCGCGTCCCACGGCTCGCCCCCCGGTGTCCGCCAGGCCACCAACACCCAGAACACCACGCCGACCTTGAGCGTGACAGCGCTTGCTGCCAGAAAATTTCCCGTCATCCGCATCGTTGCTCTCCCGCACGTACAGGCAGCATGCCATCGTTCGACGGGCGAGTGCTTCTACTTCATGGCCTCAAGCGGCACCAGCGATGCCCACACCAGCAACAGGGCCAGCCACAGCCAGCGCCAGCGACCCATGCCTTGCCACGCCGCGCGCCAGGGGCCGGGCAATTTTTCAGGACTCATGCCTGCCGCCTCTTTGCTTTTGATCGCAGCGCATCCACTGTGCGAAGCCCGTAGAGATACACGCCGGTAAAGCACAGCCCGGTCAGCAGCGTGCCGGCCAGCAACCAGAGCAGTCGGATCGGCCAGCCACCGAAGCTGCCGAAGTGCAGGGGATCGGCCATTTCGGCGATGCGCTGATGGACCCCCAGCGCACGGCCGTCATGCATGCCGATCACGCGCCCGGTGTGCAGGTCCACGGCGATGTTGTTCGCCCGCTCCCGCACCAGCCAGGCGTCGGCCTCGCCCAGGAAGAGGATGCTCCCGCCATCGCGCGCGGGTAGGGCGCCGAGGATCTCCAGGCGAGGCCATTGCTGGCGGACGGTCTGCACTGCGGCGTCGACGGCGGCCGGGTCTACGGCGCCAACGCGGTCATCGCCCTTGGCCAGTCGCAGGGTCGGCGCGGCCGGTGCATCGCCGCCGAGCGATTCGATCAGGTACCACGCCCCGGTCAACCCGATCAGCAGCAGAAACCAGAGTGACCATACCCCGGCCAAGCGATGGACATCGCCCCACAGGCGGCGTGGTCGTGAGGGGTCGGGCCGTTTGAAGAAACCGCGCCACCACTTCTTGTAGATGTACAGGCTGCTCAACAGCGACAGCAGCAACGGGATGGACAGAGAGGCCACCAGCGGCACGCCCCAGGCCACCGGCAGCATCAGGTGGCGGTGGGTGTTGCGCAGCAGCCGTTGCGTATTGAACCAGCCCGTGTCGCCGGTCACCTGCGCGGTATACGGGTTCACCCAGACAAAGCGCCGCTTGCCATCGGGCAGGCGCATCTGCGCGCGCCCGGCAAACAGGCGGGTGTGGCCGGCCGTGATGCCTTCCAGCTCCCAGTCCGGATGTGCCGCCTGTGCGGCGTGGATGATGGGCCCCCAGCCGGCGTGTTCACCGCCGTCTGCCACGCGCATGGGCGCGTGCAGCAGCCAGTCGATCTCCTGCGAGAACACCGCCAGCGTGCCGGTGAGGCAGACAAAGCCCATGAACAGGCAGAGCTTCAGGCCCAGCCAACTGTGCAGGTCGAACCAGAGCCGGCGGCTACTCCCGCTACGCGCCGGGCGATCAGGATGCGCTGGCGTAGGCTGGCGCATGGGCGGGCTCAGAAGGCGTACGCCGCTTGCACGTAGACGCGGCGCGGTTCACCCGGGAAGTGGCCGGTGCGCTCGGTGAACCCACTGGCGGCATAGACCTTGTCGAAGAGGTTTTTGACGTTGGCCTGGAACTGCCACTGCTGCCACTGGGTCTTCCAGCTCATATCGAACACGGTGTACGGCTTCACCCGTTGGCCATCCAGGCTGACGCGCTCATCCACGTAATCGGCCCCAAAACCAATGGCCGAATGGATGGCCGGCAGGTCATAGCGCGTCCACAGGCCAAGTTTGTTCTGCGGCGCGTTGGCGAAGCGGTCGCCGGAGGCATTGGTGATGCCGTTGCTGCCGGCATCCATTACCCGGGCATCGTTGTAGGCGTAGGTCAGGTTGAGCACCCAGCGGTCGGTCACATCGGCCAGCAGATCCAGCTCCATGCCCGTGCTGCGCACCAGGCCCAGGGCGGCCAGTTGGTTGACGCCGTCCACGATCTCACCGGTGGCCTGCACGATATTGCTGCGGTCGATCCGATACGCCGCCAGGTTCAGGGTGACGCGCTCGGCCAGCAGGGATTTCAACCCGACTTCCCATTGTTTGCTGCGCTCGGCATCGAACGGGCCGCCCGCCTCGGCGCTCTGGTTGGCCGCGCTCTGGGGCATGAAGCCGCTGGCGATGTTGGCGTAGAGATTGACGCCTTCCCGCACGGTGTACGTGCTGCCCAGCCGCCAGCTGATGTCGTTGCCATCCACGGCGGTGCCGGCAATGCGGTCATCGTCCTTGAACCCGTCCCAGCGCAGTCCGGCCAGCACATGCCAGCGCGGGGTCAGGGTCAGCTCATCCTGCAGGTAGCCGCCATAGCGCTTGCTGCGCGTGCTCGTGCTGCGCCAGGGCAGGGCGGCCAGGTTGTAGTCGGGCCACGAACTTGCGCCATACACCGGGTTGAACAGGTCGATGCCGGGCACCGGGCCGGCACCCCGGGCCAGGTCGGCGCTGTTGGCGGTCTGCGCGGTGAAGTCGGCATCCTGCTGGTACACATCGGCGCCAAACAGCACCTTGTGCTCGATGCTGCCGGTGCTGACGCGCCACACGGCGTTGGCGTTGGCGGTGAATGCATCGTTGTCGCGGATCTGGTTGCGCAGCTGGCGGGTCATCCACTCGGGCACGCCGTCGCGGTTGCGGTCGATCAGCCCCATCGGCTCGTGGTAGATCTGGTGCTCGTTGTTCTCGAACCAGCGCGCACCCACATCCACGTCCAGGTGGGTGCTGGGCGAGAAGCGGTACTGCGCCAGCGCCACCTTGGCACGCATGTCGAGGAAGTCCGTGGCTTCGTTGTGGTTCCAGCGCCGGTCGGTGAGAAAGCTGCCGTTGTCGTCCACCGGCACGCCACGCAGGCGGTTGCCGCCCAGGTTCTGGGTGATGTCGGTGAACTGCAGGGTCAACTCGCCGGTGTCGCCCACGTCGAAAGCCAGCGATGCATCCCCGATCACGCTCTCACTGTCCGCGTTCCAGCGCACGCCCTGTTCGGTGTCGCCGTACAGCCCGGCGCGGTAGCGCACGCTGCCGGCGGTGTTCATCGGCCCAGTGGCCTCGATCGATACAGCCCGGAAATCGTTGTTGCCGGCCTGCAGCTCGATACGGCGCTCGGGCGCGGCGTTCGGCTTGCGCGTCACGTAGTTGATGACGCCCCCGGCATCGCCACCGCCATACAGGGCGCCGGCCGGTCCCTTCAGGACTTCCACGCGCTCGATGTTGAACAGCTGCGGCACCGAAAAGCCGGCATAGGGGTCGCCGCGCAGGCCGTCATACAGCACGTTTTCCTGGCGGAAGCCGCGCAGGGTCACGCCGGCATAGCTGAAGAAACTGATGCCGCTGATGCTGCGGTACAGGTCGGTGATCTGGCGGGCCGCCTGGTCTTCAATCAGCTCACGCGGTACCACCTGGATGGACTGCGGCACCAGCGCCAGCGGCGTATCCGTCCGCGTGCCCACCGTGGCGTCGTCCACCCGGTAGAGGGTCTGGGCGCGGCCGAGCACCTGCACTGCGTCGAGCTGCTGCACATCGGGGGAGGAGGGAGGAGCGGCGTGGGCCGTAATGCAGGCCAGGGTGAGGGACAAGCCCAGGGCAGAGAGATGAAGCGACGGGCGGGTCATCGGGGTGGGATGGGGTAGGTGCGAATGAGAAATATTAACATGTAGGGCGATTGGGTGTTGGCGGCGGGGTCTGAGATCGCCAACCGCCTCAAGGCGTGCCGGCTCAAGCAGGGCCTGACTCAACGCGCGTTGGGGGTGCTTGTGGGATTGCCAGAAGAGGTTGCGGGCGTTCGCATCAACCGGTACGAGCGGGCCGTGCACAATTTCGACATTGAGACAGCGCAGAAGATTACGCGTGCCCTGGGCGTTTCCATCGCCTATCTGTTTGCTGAAACCGACCAGCTTGCCGAGCTCATTGATGAGTTCGGCAAGCTGTCTGGCAAGGCGCAGGACGCGTTGCTTCTGGACGTGCGGCGCAAGGCGACGAGGTAGCGCGGGCTTGCGCGCGCCTGCTTACAGCTCCACCACCACTTTGCCCTTCGCCCGCCCACTCTCCACATACGCCAGCGCGCCCTGGGTGTCCTGGAACGGAAACACCCGGTCGATGACCGGTGCGAGTGCGCCGGACTCGACAAGCGAGGTGATGGCGCTCAGTTGCGCCCCTTCGGCCCGCATGAAGACGAAGGTATACGTGACCGCCTTCTTCCTGGCCCTGCTGCGGATGCCATGGCTGAGCAGGCGCATGACCTGCTTCAGCGGCCAGGCCAGTCCACGCGCGGCAGCGAAGGCGGGCGTGGGCGGGCCCGAGATGGAGATGAGGTGGCCACCCGGCTTGAGGATCTGCAGCGAGCGCTCCAGTTCCTCCTTGCCCAGGCTGTTGAGCACCACATCGTAGTCGCGCAGTTGCGTGGCGAAATCCTGCTGCCTGTAGTCGATGACCACATCCGCACCCAGCGCCTTCACCCATGCCACGTTGGGCGTACTGGTGGTGGTGGCAACGAACGCGCCAAGGTGTTTGGCCAGCTGGATCGCCACGGTGCCGACGCCGCCAGAGCCGGCCTGGATGAAGACCTTCTGCCCAGGCTTCAGCTGGGCGGTTTCGACCAGGGCCTGCCACGCGGTCAGCGCGACCAGAGGTAGCGAGGCGGCCTCCACCATGGTGAGGTTATTGGGCTTGAGTGCCACGGCGGCGGCGTTGACGGCGATGAACTCGGCGAACGTCCCGATGCGGTCATCGTCGGGACGTGCGTACACCTCATCGCCCGGTTTGAACTGGGAAACGCCGGCGCCCACACGCTCCACCGTGCCGGCCAGGTCGTTGCCCAGGATCAGCGGCAGGCGATACGGCAGGATCACCTTGAATTCGCCACGCCGGATCTTGGGGTCCAGCGCGTTGACGCTGGCCGCGTGCACGCGGATGAGCACATCGCCGTCGCGCAGCGCTGGCGTTGGCACGTCATCGATGTGCCCCGTTTCGTTCTTGCCATACCGATCGATGAGGAAGGCTTTCATGGGCGATAGCGCTCCGCTGCCTGCGCCTGGCGGATGTCCGAGAGCAGGCCCTGGCGCGATGCCTCCAGCGTGTCCCAGCGTGCGGCCACGTGCAAGGGCGGAATGGTCACGGTCTCGCGGCGATCGAAGCCGACCAGGGCGGCATCCACCAGCTCGCCGACATCCATCACCTCCGGCAACGTGTTGATGTCGATGCCGGCACGCTCCCAGATCTCGGTGCGGGTGGCTGCGGGCAGCACGGCCTGCACGTAGACGCCCTTGGGCGACAGCTCCAGGCTGAGCCCCTGCGACAGGAACAGGACGAAGGCCTTGCTCGCACCGTAGACGGACATGCCGAACTCGGGGGCCAGGCCCACCACCGAGCCGATGTTGACGATTGCGCCTTCGCCGGCGTTGGCCAGCCGCGGGGCGATGGCTGCGGCCAGGCGCGTCAGGGCGGTGGTGTTGAGGGTGACCAGGTGTTCGATGCTGTCGGCCGATTGGTCGGTGAAGCCGCCGGACTGGGCCATGCCCGCATTGTTGATCAGGATGCCGATGCGGGCATCGTCGCGCAGGCGGGTTTCCACGGTGGCCAGATCGGCGCGCTGGGTGAGGTCGGCCGGCAGGACGTCCACAGCGACGCCGGTATCCTTTCGCAGGCGGGCGGCCAATGTTTCCAGGCGCGCCGTGTCGCGCGCGACCAGCACCAGGTCGTGGCCGCGGCGGGCGAAGCGTTCGGCGTAGACGGTGCCGATGCCGCTGGAGGCCCCGGTGATGAGGACGGTGGGAAGCAGGCTCATGGGGTGTCTCTTGGAATGGGGGGGCGAACGGGGATGTGCGGCAGGGAGCTGTCGGCGGGTTACTGCGCCGTGGTATCGGTCAACGCGGGATAGTCGGTGTAGCCCGCTGCGCCGCCGCCGTACAACGTGGCGGGGTTCAACGCGTTCAAGGGCGCGCCGGTCTTCAGGCGTTCAACCAGATCGGGATTGCTGATGAAGGCGCGGCCAAACGTGACGAGGTCCGCCTTGCCGTCGGCGAGGTGTGCGTTGGCCAGGTCCGCGTCGTAGCCGTTGTTGGCCAGATAGGTCCCCTTGAAACGGGCGCGCAGCCCATCGAAGTCGAAGGGCGCCACGTCACGCGGGCCGCCGGTCGCGCCCTCGACCACGTGCAGGTAGACGATGCCCAGCGCGCTGAGCTGGTCGACGATGTAGTCGTACTGCGGCTGCGGGTCGCTGACCGTGGCGATGGCATTGGCCGGCGAGACCGGGGAAATGCGCACGCCGGTGCGGTCCGCGCCGATCTCCGCGGCCACGGCGGCGGTGACCTCCAGCAGCAGGCGCGCGCGGTTCTCGATGGAGCCGCCGTAGGCATCGGTGCGCTGGTTGGCGCCGTCCTTGATGAACTGTTCGAGCAGGTAGCCGTTGGCACCGTGGATCTCCACGCCGTCAAAACCGGCGGCGATGGCATTGGCGGCGGCCTGGCGGAAGTCGTTGACGAGGGCGGGCAGCTCGTCGATCTCCAATGCGCGTGGTTCGGAGACGTCGACAAAGCCGTTGTGGACGAAGGTCTTGGTTTGCGCTCGGATGGCCGAGGCGGACACGGGCGCGGCGTTGCCCGGCTGCAGATCCACATGCGAGATGCGGCCCACGTGCCACAGCTGCACGAAGATGCGCCCGCCACGGGCATGCACGGCATCGGTGACCGCGCGCCAGCCGTCGATCTGGTCCCGGGTGTAGAGCCCCGGCGTGTCCTGGTAGCCCTGGGCCTGGGCCGAGATCTGGGTGGCCTCGGTGATGATCAGGCCGGCCGAGGCGCGCTGGGCGTAGTAGGTGGCCGCAAGCGGGCTCGGCACCAGGCCGGCACCGGCGCGGTTGCGCGTCAGTGGTGCCATCACGATGCGGTTGGCCAGGGTCAGTGGGCCGAGGGAGTAGGACTGGAAGAGCGGGGAGAGGGTCATGGTGGGTGCGGGGTCGTGATTGTCGAGAAGGGGAGGCCTGCCCGGCGGGGGGGGGGGGGGGCTGACCGTACGCCGCAAGGATGATGACCGTCATCTTAGATGTCAACGGTTTGATGATGGATGTCATCTATCGTGGTAAAGTACGCTCCACCAAGGCAAAGCGTGAAGAGAGACCGGGTCATGAAGGTCACCAAGGCACAGGCGCAGGCCAACCGGGCGCACATCGTCGACACCGCATCCACGCTCTTCCGGGAGCGGGGCTACGACGGCGTGGGCGTGGCAGATCTGATGGCGGCCGCCGGCTTCACCCACGGCGGCTTCTACAAGCACTTTGGGTCGAAGGCGGACCTGATGGCCGAGGCGGCGAGCTGCGGCCTGGCGAAATCGGCCGACGCCGCGGCCGGCACGGACCGGGAGGGCTTTGTGCGCTATTACCTCTCCCGCGAGCACCGGGACGCGCCAGGCCAGGGCTGCACCATGGCAGCGCTGTGCACCGACGCGGCGCGTCAGCCGGCGGCGGTCAAGGCCGCCTTTGCGGCCGGTATCGAGGCGCAGCTGGCGGCCGCTTCCACCCCGGAAGAGCAGGCCGACACCGCCACCGCCGAACAGGCGCGCGCGCGGCGGATCGCGTTGATGGCGCAGACCGTTGGGGCCATGGTGTTGTCCCGCTCCTGCCCGGACGATTCGGCGCTGGCGGACGAACTCCTGGATGTCTGCCGGGCGGATGTGCTGGCGCGGATGTCAGGGGCGTCCACGCCCTGACGCGGGCCGATGCGCCGTGCGGAGCGAGCAGCGCGTAGCAGGCAGGCCGGCAGATGATCGTGCCGGGCGAGATCGAACCCATGAGGTAATGCTTTCGTACACGCTCACACCGGTGCCTCACGTGGATCGTCGCATCAACGAAACTCTCCGCTCGATCCTTCGGCGGTGGCAGGGCATGGAACAGTTGCTCGGTGAGGCCTTTGGTGAATTTCCAGACTGAACCGATGCTTCAAGTATCTCTTCAGGGATGCATCAGCGAAGGCTTGGGCATTTATCAGCGCCTTGCCCCGCCTGATCCGGTCGCAATTATGCTGTCTCTCCTGGCTCGACATGGTGGCCTGCATCCGGTGCTGGAAGTAAGCTGCCCACACTCCCGTCAGCCGAGTGTGGGCTATGGATACTCTCAGCCAAGCGCGGTGCAGTGCCAACGCCCCTTTGAGCAGGCACTTTGTTGCTGGGGTTGGCCGCGTGCTTCGCGCCGTCGGACCCCCATCGCGACAACGTCGTGCGGGAAGTGACCGCCGCTGACCTTCAGCGCGAGCAGGACCATGCTGCTGCCATTTCTGACGCCGCACTCCCACGCGGTGCGGCACCGATGATGGCCTGGGACGGCTACGCGGCCTTGCAAGCAGGGCCCGACCACACGCCCGGGGAACTCCTCAAACAAAACCGGCGTGACGCGCCGAGTTGCGTGACGGTCGTGAGCTTTGCCATGGAGCGCAGCGATGCTTGAAAACCGCCCTGCAGTCAGCGAATTTTGACGCGGTCTTGGCGCCTGCTTTGGGTACTTTCCCGTCATTGTTCCAGAGGAGAAGGGCAATGGCCGCTACCGTAAAAACCCCATCAGGCCCCAAGGTCTTGAGGATCGAAGCGATGCCGCTGGACTTCGGCGAGGCCGCCGTCGTGATCGAACTGGACGCCGAGCCGCCCAAGCGCTGGTTCAAGGCACTTAAACGGGAGATGACCTATTCAGAAGGCTTGGAGACGGCGTCGGCGAAGTTCGACGGCTGCTTTGTTTACCTCGTGGGGCTGGACACGTCCCTCGGGAGCGCTGTTCGCTGTGCGAGCCGATTGCTTGCCTCGGTGCAGGAGGGCCTTGAAGAGAAGGACACCGCGTTCCCGGAGGCGCCCGATCGGGGCGCTGACGGCGCTCGTCAATCGGCGGTTTCCCTGCATACGCCGCTTCCGGCGAGACGGATTAATGACGCCCCGATGGAGATGAGCAGCAGCGTGTGATTGGGCGCGTGGCCGACCGCAGCGCATGCTCACGCCGGGAAGGACGACGCTGAGGCGTCATCCGAGCGGGACCAGAATGCGACGTCCAAGGGAAGCACAGGACGGTGAGAATGGACGTCGAGGCCGAGGCCAGGACGTCCGCGAGCGGCTACCGGATTGCGATGGCCAGCGCCCGGTCAAACACGGGCAAGCGTGGGTTGAGCTGGATGTCCGGTGCCAACGGTGGCTGCGCGGTACGCCTGGAAGGCTCGCCAATCGCCGAGAGCCGCGCGTTGCTGACGGCGTGATGCGAGCCGCACTGCCCGCAGCGGAACAGCGCGCCACCGGGAAGCTCCATCAGGGAGCCGAAGGTTGACGTGGTGGTCGTGCTGCAATGGCCGCAGGCGACGGTCAGCGCGAGGATCCGCTCTACCGAGCCGGAAGAGGCATAGCTCGCTTCAAAGGAGCGGATGACAAAGGATGCTGAGGTGGGCATCGTTGCTCCTGAACAGGGGGGGGTGATCAGAGCATCTCCGGAAACCCGTGACGGGATTGTCGTGACGGGCGGCAGCGTTGGTCCGTCAACGCTGCGGTGCCGTTTGGAGCTGACACCAGTGGCTGGCCGGGAGCGCCAAGACGGCGGATTCAACCCACTGGCACCGGCTTCACTGGCCGTCTATCGCATAAGCGGCGTGCACCAGGGCCAGGTGGCTCAGGCCCTGTGGTGTGTTGCCGAGCCCCTGTTCCTGCTGGGGATCCCACATCTCCGGCATCAGGCCCACGTCGTTCTGGACGCGGGCCAGCAGCGCACCGAACAAGCGATTGGCTTCTTCCTTCTCGCCCAGCAGGCCGTAGGCCTCCACCATCCAGAACGCGCAGCTGATGAACGTGCCTTCGCAGTCCTGCATGCCGCTGTAGCGCCACAGCAGATCGCCGCTGTCATCGGACAGTTCGCGCCGCATGGCCTCTCGCGTTGAGATGAAGCGCTCCCGACGCACGTCGCCCAGGCCGAAGCGCGAGGCCAGCATCAGGCTCGCATCCAGACGATCGCTGCCGGCGTGCATCACGTAGCTCTGCTTTGCCTCATCCCAGCAGTGCGCGTCCACCCAGTCGAGGATGCGGTCCTTCTCGCGCTGCCAGCGCGGCAGACGGGCGGTGGTGATGTGACCGGCCTCAGCCAGCTCACAGGCCCGCCGCAGCGCCATCCAGCATTCCACCTTGGACATTGTGTAGTGCTGCGCGTCGCCCAGTTCCCAGAAGCCGCTGTCCTTGCGCATCCAGTTGTCGGCGCATTCGTCGGCCAGTTCAAAGAGCAGGCGGGCGGTGGTGGGATCCAGGATGTGGCCTGCCTCGATCATCCGGCTGGCCATTTCCAGCACGTCACCGTAGGCGCAGGTCTGCAATTGCTCGGCGGCGGCGTTGCCCACGCGGACCGGTTGGCTGTTGCGGTAGCCCGGCACGTCGATGCAGCGCTCTTTTTCGACCCGTTCGCCGCGCAGCGTGTAGCAAGGCGCGAGCCCGGGGCGGTGGCGGCCGATCGTGGTCATCAGCCAGCTGAAGCCGGCCTTGGCATCGGGCAGGGCACCGACGCGCAGGAAAGCCTTGATGACGTATGCGGCATCCCGCACCCAGGCGTAGCGATAGTCCCAGTTCTTGTCGCCCCTGATGCGTTCCGGCAGGGAGGCGCTCACCGCGGCGGCGATGGCGCCGGTCGGCGCAAACCACAGGAATTTGAGTGCCAGGGCCGAGCGGATGACCTCGGCGTGGCGGCTGGCGTCGCAGTGAAGGTCGTCCACCCACTGGCGCCATTCCCGATCCGAGCGGTCGATACGGGTATCGATATCGGCCAAGGGCGGCACCGGGAGCACTTCGTCCTGGGAGGC
The DNA here is from genome assembly GCF_024810105.1 of Stenotrophomonas sp. BIGb0135. GTDB lineage: Bacteria > Pseudomonadota > Gammaproteobacteria > Xanthomonadales > Xanthomonadaceae > Stenotrophomonas > Stenotrophomonas maltophilia_AB. Next base: position 621,931 of record NZ_JANUDX010000001.1, on the reverse strand, counting down.
CAGCAGCGCGATGATGTCCCGGTCGCCGGTGCGTAGCGTCAGGCTGCCGCGGAGTTCCCGGTCGTCACAGGTGTCGATCTCCACGCGTTCGGAGTAGCGCAGCATCGTCATGACCGGGCCGGCGTGATGCACGCAGCCGTTCGGGGTGTCGCTCATCCAGGGCGTGCAGGTTCCGGCGCGCGTGCCGGGCTGGTAGAGCAGGTCGAAGGTGACCTCTCCCTCCAGGCCCTCCAGGCGGCGGGCCAGCTCGGACCAGGGCAGCCGCCCGGCGGGGCCGCTGTTGAGCGACTCGGTCACGCGGGCCAGGCCGGTGGCGGTGCGGACGTCGGTCTCCAAGACATTGCTGTTGTCGCGGTAGCGCCGCTGCACCTGCTGGACGTCGCGGGCTTGCAATACGAAGCGACCGCCGGCCGGGGCATCGAGCAGGCGGTCGAGCAAGGGCGGTGCGTCCATGCAGGGGGCGCACCACCAGTCGATGCTGCCGTCAGGGGCGATGAGCGCGCTGGAGCGCCCATCGCCAATGGCAGCGTAAGCGTGGATGGGCGCGTACCCGTCCGCGTCGCGCGTGGCAGGCACGCGCGTGGACTTGCGGGAGCCTGGGGTCACGGCAGCAGCATGCCGCCGGTGGCGCCGATCACCTCACCGGTGATGTAGCTCGATTCCTGGGTGGCCAGCAGCACGTAGGCCGGGGCCATTTCCACCGGCTGGCCGGCGCGCTTGAGCGGGGTCTGCGAGCCGAATTCCGGGATGGCCTCGGGCGGCTGGCCGCCAGCAGGCTGCAGCGGGGTCCAGACCGGGCCCGGGGCGACCGCATTGACCCGGATGCCGCGCTCGGCCACCTGCTGGGCCAGCGCCTTGGTGAAATTCACGATGGCGGCCTTGGTGGGCGCGTAGTCCAGCAGGTTGGGCGAGGGCTGGTAGGCCTGGATGGACGCGGTGTTGATGATGGTGGCGCCCGCCGGCAGGTGCGGGAGGGCAGCCTTGCACACCCAGAACAACGCGTGCACGTTGGTGCGGAAGGTGGCGTCGAATTGCTCGGTGGTGAGGTCGTCGATCTTCTCCACGGCCACCTGCTTGCCGGCGATGTTGGCCAGCACGTCCAGCCCACCCAACGCGTTGACCGCCTGCGCCACGAGGTCGCGGCAGAACTGCTCGTCCTGGAGGTCCCCGGGGATGGCAACGGCCTTGCGGCCTTCGGCTTCAATCAGCGCCACCACGTCGGCGGCATCTTTTTCTTCCTCGGGCAGGTAGTTGAGCGCTACGTCGGCACCCTCGCGCGCGAAGGCAATTGCCACGGCGCGACCGATGCCGGAATCGGCACCGGTCACCAGCGCCTTGCGGCCCTTCATGCGGCCCAAGCCCACATAGCTCTTCTCGCCATGGTCGGCCGCCGGGTTGAGCGCATGAACGGTGCCGGGCGGGGTCTGTACCTGCGCCGGGTAGGTCGGCTGCGGGAACTGGGTCAGCGGGTTCTGCATGTCGTATTGGTTGCGGGACATCATTGGAATCCTTGGGGGGAGGAGGGGGATCGAGGCCTTACAGGGTGACCGCGCCGCCGGAAACGGTGAGCAGTGCGCCGGAGGTGTAGCTGGCGCTGTCGGCGGCGAGCATCACGTAGGCCGACGCGAGCTCGGCCGGTTGGCCGGGGCGACCGAAGGGCGTCTGGCTGCCGAACTGCTCGACTTCTTCCGCGGCCATGCCGGCGGGAATGAAGGGGGTCCAGATGGGGCCCGGCAACACCGCGTTGACCCGGATGCCCTTCTCGGCGAGCAGACCGGCCAGGCCGATGGTGAGATTGGCGACCGCGCCTTTGGTGGCGGAGTAGGGCAGGATGTTGGGGGTCGGCTTCTTCGAGTTGACCGAGGCGGTGTTGATCACCGAACCGCCGTCCTGCAGGTGCGGCACGCACAGGCGGGTCAGGTTGAACACGGCATGCACATTGGTATCGAACGTCTTTCGCCAGTCGTCCAGGGTGATGTCGTCGAAGGATTCGTAGTAGCGCTGATACGCGGCGTTGTTGACCAGGATGTCCAGGCCGCCAAGTTCGCGGGTGACCTGCTGGATGAGTGCTTCGGCCTGGGCGTCATCACTGATGTCGCAGGGGCACAGCACTGCTTTCTGGCCTGCTTCCTCGATCAGCGCCGCAATGCTGGCCGCGTCCTTCTCTTCACCCTTTAGGAATGCGATCGCCACATCCGCGCCTTCGCGGGCGTAAGCGATGGCCACTGCTGCACCAATGCCGCTGTCTCCGCCGGTGATCAGGGCTTTCTTGCCCTGCAACAGGCCGTGGCCTACGTAGCTTTTCTCACCGTGATCCGGGCGCGGATCGAGCTTGTCGGTTTTGCCAGGGAATGACTGCTGCTGGGGCTTGAACGGCGGTTTTGGATATTTGGGCACGGGCATCGGCTGAGCCTTCATGGGATCGAAGAAGCTCCAGTGTGCGGATGCACGAGTAAACGTCGCGGCCCAGTGGCGTCGATGGGATGTGCAGGGTCTGCACCCGACGGAATGCTCGGTCGGGGCTTGGCAGGGCGGGGTTGAGCCCGTTGCTCCGAGCGGTTACGTGCACGAGCATTGCCATCGTCACTGATGTCCAAGTGACCTGCACTGGAGGGAATTGAAAAGAAGTTCACTCCGGCCTTGGGTTCGGCCTTACTGTTTGCGGCCTCGGTGATCGGCGTCATTCTTTGTGGCGTCGTCTTTCCCAAGGCCTTGTCGGCCACCGCAGACGCGGTGATCAGTCCGTGGATGCTCAACGGGCTGCTGCTGCCGGGCATCGCCGCTGTCGTGAGTGCGCCCTTTGGCTGGAGAGGCTGTATCAACTGGCGTGCCAGTCGAAAACAGCCCTTGGGGATGCGACTGCGTATCGGCGCTCCAGGGGGGCGTTGCTTCGTCGAGCGCGGTGTACCCGAAGGGCACACCTGATGGGTCCTTCAGGTCGCGCTGGCCGCGTCGCCAGGGGACGCCCTGTATTCTTCACAATTGCCGCTCGGGAAGCGTTCCATGTATTCGGCAAAACGGGCGCCCGAGATCGCCTGCCGTGTTCCGCATTTGGGGCACGTGAGCGCCGCCCCTCCGCCGTCGAACGCTTCCAGGCTGGGTGGCGCGGTGGCCCTGAAGATGTGTCGGCACGTGCTGCACTGGACCCGGACGAACTCGATCTCAGGTAAGGCATGCTGAGCGGTTTTCGTTGGGCTGCAGCACACTTCAAAGAGGTAGAACAGGCCAGTGTCTGGCATGGGTGTGTCCTTGACGACTACGGGTCACGGTGGAGCGAAGGACCGTCTGCTCGGCGCATGGTCTCACAGGGCTGGATGCTGAATGCGCGCCGCCCCCGAGCGCGGCGCAAGGGGCGTCATTGCGCCGGTCCCCCGCCTGGCCGGGCAACGGGTTGTAAAATGGTCCACCGTGAACGCGTGGCCGAGGCTCATCGCAATGCCCTATACGAACAGCGACGCACTAGAGCGGCTGCGCGATCAGATCCCGTCCTTCCGGTGCATCGTCGGCTGCCACGACTGCTGTGGCCCGGTCACCGTGTCGAGCGAGGAGATGGCGCGCCTGCCGGTGAAAAGCGAGGCCGAGCACGACGCTGCGCTGGCCGAACTCAGTTGCCCCTACCTGGGCAAGCAGGGCTGCGAGATCTACGCCGAGCGCCCGCTGATCTGTCGCTTGTTCGGGACCACCCCGCGTCTGCGCTGCCCCAATGGCCAGCGGCCGGTCTATATGATCGATGAGGCGGTGGAGGAGGAGATCCATCATTATCTTCGCAGCACGCGGCAGGTGCTGCTGTAGCCTGGCGGGCTTGAAAAGAAGGGCGCCACGTGGCGCCCTTCTGCAGTTCAGTGATATTGACCTACTGCGGCTTGATATGGCCGAGCAGAGAACTCACCAGGCGTACTTCACCCCCAACAAACCGCCATAGCTGCGGTAGTCCTGTGCGCCACGCCCGGCGCTGATCTCGCCCCAGGCGGTCAGGCTGCGGCTGAGCTGCAGCTGCACGCCGGCCTTGGCCTCGTACACATCGCGCGGCGCCGCTCCTTCCAGGCGGATGTCATCCAGCCACACGGCGTTGGCGCCGCCATGGCTGCGCAGCCAGTTCACGGCTGCGAACGGCTGCACGCGGTTGATGCCCTCCAGCGTGGTGTGACCGAACAGGCGCACCCCGACGCGGGTGCGCACGCCAACGGCATTGGCCTCGCGCACGTCGGTGCCGTTGGCCTCCACGTGATGGCCGCCGTCCATGCGGTAGTCGCTCCAGATCACCTGTGCCTGCGGCTCCAGGTACATGGCGCTGGCGCTGCCGCGATGCACGTTGAAGGCATAGCCGGTTTCCACCGATGCGCTGGTGCTGCGGCTGTCGTAACGCTCGGCGCGCAGGGCGTCGCCCTGGGTGGTGTTGCGGAAGCGCGCGATCTGCGCCCAGCTGTCCACGTACAGGCCTCCGTCGTTGGCGGCATCGCGCAGCCAGCTGCCGTAGACACCGGCGGCACGGCCCTTGACCCGGCCTTCGGCGGTATAGCCGGTAACCTGCGAACGTACGCGCGCGGTCGCTTCGCCGGTGCCCACCATCACGCCGGCCACGCCGCGGTCGTCGCGGCCCCAGCGGGTGAGGTCGGCACCCACCTGCAGCAGGTGCTGGCGGCCCTGACGGGCGAGCTGGTCATCGATGCGGCCACGGGTGTGGTCGGAGGTCACGCGGGCCCAGACGCCGCCCATCGTGTCGCCGTTCTTCTGGCGCTCGGCCAGGTTCGGCTCGCCCACACGCTCGTGCATCGTGAGGTCGAACATGCCGACGGCAGCGGCCTGGTTCGCGAGGTAGACGCCGCCTTCCGGGCGCTCGACCGGCGTGGGCACTTCGGGGTCCAGGCAGGCCGGGTTCTGCGGGTTGGCCAGGCACTCGTCGATGGGAGCCACCGGCAACTGCGAGCGCAGGTACCAGTCGCCATCGGTCGGATCGGTGCGGCCGCCCTGGTGGAGGAAGTACTCGTAGGCACCGCCCACGGCACGGCCCTGCAGCTGGTATTTGCCGGCGGAGACGCCATCCACCTGGACCAGCTGGATGCCGTCGTGGGTGAGCGCGCCGCGACCGCCGATGTTGTTCACCGCGATGCGCGCGGTGCCAGAGGTGTCGCCACGCACGTGCAGCCGGTCGGTGGGCGAGGTGTCATCGCCCAGCGCGGTGTTCATCGCCAGCAAGGCGTTGTCTGCATGGAAGTCGCCGTCCACGGTGACGGTCTTGTACTGGCCGTCGGTATGGTCGAAGGCGACCGTGGCGTTGCTGATGGACAGGCTGCCGATCTGCGAATCACCGGTCACGTCCCAGCGGCTGCCGTTGGCCAGCGAGAGATCGCCCACGGCATCGGTGGCGCCCTTCCAGTAGCTGTCGTGGTCGAGAGAGAGGGTGGAGGTGCGGTCGAGGGAGCCGTTGCCGTCGCTGTCGATCGCACCATCGGAGAAGCGAATGTCTCCGAGGGCCACTACGTTGCGTTCGAAGGAAACGGTGTTGGCGCGGTCCGAGCGGAACTCGGCCAGACGACCGTTGCCGCCTTCGATGCGGGTGCCATTGCTGGCGCGCAGGGTGGCCGCATCCAAGCCGAGGCCCGCCGACGCGGCGGCGTTGAGCGTACCGCCTTGCAGATCGATGACGCCGCCGTTCAGCGCGCGCGCGGCGTAGGCGCCAGCGCCTTCGGTGGTGACGGTCGTGCCCGAGGCCTGCAGGGAAGCTCCATCGACGGCATCCAGTCCGTGCGATGCCACGCCGCGGGTCGCCACAGCGGTGCTGCTCAATGTAGCCGTGCTGCCGGACCCCGAAGCCACCACGCCGCGTGCGGCATTGCCCTCGGTGAGAATGTGGACGCCGTCCAGGATCAACGCGTTGTTGCCGCCGTATGCTGCGGCACCCTTGGAGTTCTCACCGGTGGTGTGCACGCTGCCGCCTCTCATGCGCAACAACGAGCCATCACCTTCGACATCGACCCCATCGCCCCAGTAACCTGTGGTGGCGACGTCGGTGTTCTGCAGGCTGATCTGGCCGCCGGACGAGGCGACCACGCCGGCCGCGCCAAACGGAAGCCCACTGGCGTCGGCGGTGCGGTTGCCCGCGGTTTCGATACGCGCGTTGCTGACATTGGCGGTGCTGCCGCCCGCGGCCCAGATGCCGCGACTGCGGTCGCCGGCGGTGGTGATGCGGCCGCCGTCGATGGTTGCACTGGCGGTGTCGCTCAGCAGTACCCCGTGGGAATTTTCGGTGGTTGTCTGAATATTGGACCCGGCGACGTTCACCCGGGTACCGGCATTTCGCGCGGTGATGCCATTGGAATCGTTGGCGGTGAGGCTGGAGCTGATGATGTTCAACTCTGCTCCCGCCAGCGCGGCGGCACCATGGGCCCGGTTGCCCCCGACGACGGTGCTGTTGCTCAAGGTCACCACGGCATCGGCGCCGCGCGCGAACGCGCCGATGGAGCCAAGGCCGGAGGTGTTGATGGACAGGTTGTCGGCGTTGATCGTGCCTCCGGTGGAATAAAGGCCGTAGGCTTCCTGGCCGGTCGTGCTGACTTGGCCGCCTGCGAGGGTGATACGGCTCTCGGCGCTGTCCACGACGACACCGTGGGAGTTCAGCCCGGTGGTGGCGACGTTGGTGGAGGTGGTGTCGATGCGGCCCGCGCTGGTGGCATACAGGCCGTACGACCTTGCGCCGATGGTGCTGATGGAGGTGTCACGCACATCCACATGTGCACCATTGTCGGCGGAGACGCCATGGCTGTTGAGCCGGTCCGCGCGACCCGAACGAATGGTGGTGCCTTCAATGACCGCGTGGCCGCCCAACGTGGCGACAACGCCGGAGGACAAGGAATTGATGGTGCTTTCGCGGAGGTTCAACCGCGCGCCGGAGCCGCCGGCGAAGGCGGCCGGGCCATTGCTGTTGACGGTCACGCCGACGGCGTTGATGGAGCCGCTCGCGCCGGCCGTGCTGCTGCCGGCGAGCAGACCGACCGAGCCGCCCATGTTGGTGATGACGGTGCCCTGGCCAGCGCTGTCGCGGCCCAGGTTGACCACGCCATGGTCGGTCGCACGTACGCCATCGGCGTAGATCGCCGCCGTACTGATGCGGCCGCCGTTGAAGGTGACTTCACTGCCGGCGCCGGTGGCCTGCACGCCGCGCCCGTTGTTGCCGGTGGAGCTGAAGGTGACGCCTTCGGCCACAATCTGGCCGCCAGACACGGCGTTCAGGCCAGGCGACACGTAGCCCGACGTGGAGATGGTGCTGTTGTTCAGTTCGATGCGACTGCCGACGCCATCGGCGATGGCGCCGGAGGCCTGCTCGCCGCTGGTGGTCAGGGTCATGTCCGAGGCGATGATCGTGCCGCCGTTGATGGCGCTGACGGCATGGCCGAGATAGCCGGGATCACCCACGACGGTGTCACTGGTTGCATCGACATGGATGCCGTCGGCAACGATCGGCAACGCGGTGGCGGCGTTTGTTGCCGTCATCGCAAGTACCGAAGCGATGGCTAAAGACAGGACCCGCTGTACGGAGACGTCAGACTTCATCGTGTGCAACCTCGTAGTGTCGGCATTGACATGCCAGGAAGGGCGAGGTCGCAACGGTAGGCAGGGGGTCAATCGGACAACATGCAATTAGTTGTAAATGCGGTGACGGTCACAAAAATATTCATTGGCGATTCACATCCGTTTTCAATTAGGCCGGGATTGATCTTCGGCGTATATCGATGCGATAGGCTCTTTATATGTTCACCTCGGCCCCGCGGGCGTCATGAAATTCCAAGGCTCAACGCTTCAGCCGCCTGTCGCCGCAGTGATCGTCTTCCCATGGAGCCTCCCGCGCTGGCGACTTACAGCGACGCCGGTTGAACGATGTAGCGTTCCCAGTAGCCGGCAAGCTGGGCCCTCTTGCGCTCGCCGAGTTCGCTGCCGAGGGCCTGCTGTATCCCGGCCGCCTCTGCGCCACGCCCGGTACGGTGCAGCTCCCGTGCCGTTTCGAGCAGGGCCCGTTGGCGCACGGTGAGGTTGCCGAAGGGATCGAAGTAGGAATCCAGGCGCGCGACGTCGGTCACCCCGGTCCAGGTGAAGCGCGCGTCGCCCGCGTCTGCGGCGATGGCGCGATAGCGGTCCACCGCCATGGCGGGGGTAATGCGTGCTTCGAGCAGGTCCAGGCGTGTTTCCATCAGCCGGGCCTCGGGCGAGTCCTGTTCCGCCTTGAGTGCCTGCACGGTGTCGCGGACGAACGCGCGATCGATGTTGCCAGTGGCGGATTGGACGCCCAGAAGGTTGAAGCTGGCGACCGCCACCCGATAGTCACGGCGCTCCTGCTGGCGCACCTGCGCCTCGGTGGGCTTGCCGAGGCTGGACGGCTGGACGATGCGCAGGTCGGCGGCATCGGCGAGGATCGCTTCGATATCGCGCTTGTGGAACTCCCCGACCACCACTACCACCGTGCCGCCAGGATGCGCCTTCGCTGCTGCGGTCACCCGCTGGGCCTGCAGGTAGGTGCGATAGAGATACAGCCTGCGCGGCAGATCATCGGTTGCGCGCTTGGCCGGGGTCGCGGCCCACTGCGCGATGCGCGCCACGTTGCTGGCGTCGTCGGCGTGGAAGATATCCCGGGTGAGATGGCTCGGGGACGGGAACGAAAGGAACTGCTGGAATCCGCTGGCCGGGCGCAGTTCCGGCGCTGCGCCCAGGTCCAGGCCGAACCCGAGCCGGGCGTCCTCCACCGGCGGCTCCCAGTCGATGGGGCACAGGTCGATCCCGTTGCGCCGGGCGAAGGGGACCACGAGGTCCTGGACCTCGTAGGTGAACTCGTAATAGTCGTTGCGCGCGAAAGCCTCGGGCGAGCGCTCGATGCAGATCGCGTCGGGCTTGGCATGCGCCAGGAAAGCGGCAAGCAGGGCCGGCCGATCATTGCGGGCCACGAGCTGGGCCGCGTGGTCCACGCCCAGTACGATGACGGTTGTCTTTCCGTCCACTGGCCTGGATGCAGCTCCAGCCGCGCCAGACATGAGCAGCAACGCCAAGGAGAAAAACAGACGCTTCACACGCGCTCCTTCAATTCCATGTGAGTTCCAATCTAGCGCGCACGAGGCGCTGGCTTCCTGTGCCATTGGTTGTAGTCACGTGGGCCACGTCGACAGGCAACGACGTGGCTACAGAAGCCAGAGTGCGGCGAGCAACGCCGGCGGCATCACCAGGATGCCCAGGCGCAGGAAGGTCAGCGCACTCACGTCTTCGCCTTCGCGACGAAGCGCCACCAGCCAGAGCATGGTGGCGAGCGAGCCGGTCACCGACAGGTTGGGGCCGAGGTCCACGCCGATCAGCAGGGCGGCGCGGGTCTGCGTCGGCAGGTCGGCCATCTGGCCCAGCGAGCCGGCGACCAGGCCGATCGGCAGGTTGTTGGCCAGGTTGCTCAGCACGGCGGCCGCGCCACCGGCCAGCCAGCTGGCTTCACCGGGCGAGGTGCGTGCAAAGGCTTCCAGTGCGTCGGCCGCGAGGCGAATCACTCCGGTCTGCGCCACCGCCTCGACCAGCACGAACAGCCCGGCAACCAACGGCAGCACGCCCCAGGAGACATGCCGCAGGATCGCCAGCGGGCTGCGGCGCTGGCGCAGACGGATGATGGCCAGGGTGGCGGCACCGGCGCAGAAGGTGGTCAGGCCCAGCGGCCCGTTCATCGCCGAGGTGACCAACAGCACGCTGCCGGTGACACCGACGCCGATCGCGCACAGGCGTCCGCCATCGGACAGGGGCCGTTGGTCGGCCACGGCCGCCAGTGGCGGGGCGATCTGGCGCCGATGCGCCAGGCGCAGCACCAGGTAGGTGACCCCGATGGCGGCCAGCGAGGGCAGGGTGAACTGCCGCAGCCATGCGGCCAGGGAGGGCATGTGATCGCCGAAGACCACCAGGTTGGCGGGATTGGAAATGGGCAGCACGAAGCTGGCGGCGTTGGCCACGAAGGCGCAGACGAACAGATACGGCAGCGGGTTGGCGCGGGCGGCCTTGCAGGCGGCATAGACCGCCGGCGTGAGCACCACGGCGGTGGCGTCGTTGGACAGGAAGACCGTGACCAGCGTGCCCACCAGGAACACCAGGTCGAACAGGCGTTGTCCCGAGCCCTTGGCGTGCTTCACCGCGTACGCGGCCAGCCAGTCGAACAGCCCTTCCTGCCGTGCCAGTTCGGCCAGCACCATCATGCCGATCAGGAAGAGGTAGACGTCGGCCCCTTCGGCCACGGCGGCGATGGCTGCGTTCCATGGCAGCAGGCCGGTGACGGTCAGCAGCGCGGCCGCGCCCAGTGCCCAGGCGTATTCGGGAACGCGCCACGGGCGAAAGATGACACCGCAGGTGGCGACGGCGGTGACCGTCCAGATGATCAGGGACGTGGTTGGAATGTGCATCAATGGCTCGGGAAACACTCAAAGGCTGGCGTTGGACGCCGGTGTCGCGGGTTCGGCGGTGGTATCGCTGGCCTGGGGCCGGGTCTCGGGCATGGCCATGGCCAGGACGAAGGCCAGGGCAGCGATGGCCGCCAGGGTCAGGAACGCGACATCATACCCAGCGAACTGCACGATCAACCCGGCCAACCCCGGACTGAGGGCGGCGCCCAGCCCGAATGCGGTGGACACCGCGCCCAGGGTGACGTTGAAGCGACCGGTGCCCTGGGTCAGGTCACTGACGATGACGGGGAGCAGGGCACCGAAGATGCCGGCACCAATGCCGTCGAGCAGCTGCACGCCCAGCAGCCAGGCGGGCGCGTCGGACAAGGGATAGAGCACGCCGCGGATCGGCAGGATGAGGAACGCTGCCAGCAGCAGCGGCCTGCGTCCCCAGGCGTCGGCCCGGTGTCCGACCAGCAGCGCGGCCGGCACCATGACCAGCTGTGCCGCCACGATGCAGGCGGCGGTGAGCGTGGTGGCCAGCGCCGGGCTGGTCTGGGACAGTTTCTGGCCCACCAGCGGAAGCATCGCCGCATTGGCCAGGTGGAACAGCGCACAGCAGGCCGCCAGGGTCATCAACGTTCGGTTGTGCAGCAGCCGCAGGACCGAGACGGGCGCTGGCGCGTCCTGGCGGGGGGAGGGCAACCCGCGCGCGCGCTCGTGGTCGATGGCCGCCGCCGGAATCATCAGCACCGCCGCGATGCTGGCCAGCGTCATCGCCGCCATCAGGTAGAACACCATGACCGGCCCGCCCACATACGCCAGCCCGCCGGCCAGCACCGCGGCAACCGCGTTGCCTGCATGATTGAAGGTTTCGTTACGCCCCATGCGCCGTGCGAATACCCGCGGGCCGCCGATCCCCAGCGATATGGCCGCGATGGCCGGGGCGAAGACCGTGCCGGCGACCGCGCTCACCGCCTGGGTGATGGCGACGAGGGTGAACGACGTGGTCCATGGCAGCACCAGACAGCTGACGGTGACCAGCATCGCGGCGATCACGATCGTTGCCCGCTTGGCGCTCACCCGGTCGATCAATGCCCCTGCGGGCGTCTGCGCGACCAGGGCGGTGAGCCCGGCCACGGTCATGACCGCGCCGATGCTGGCCGGTTCCCACTTGTGCACCGCCAGCAGGTAGATCGCCAGGTAGGGCCCCAGTCCGTCGCGCACATCGGCAAGGAAGACGTTGACCGCGTCGAGCGCGCGATCCGGCGCGCGGGACGACTGCAGGGCGGGCGGCGATGGATTCACGTGCGCAGGTTTGATCGCGGGGTCGGCACGTTATGCGCGCGCGTCCGTGACGGCTGTGTGGCGCGGGGGAGTGTGCTCGCTGGCGACCGTTGTTCAGCGTTTGTGCACCGGCTGGATGGTCGCCATGCCGCCCTGTGGGCGTGGCGCCGAGGCGCTGCACCCGGCAAACAGACCCAGCGCATTCTCCCGGCGATTTGCTGTTGCAGGTTGGGCGGAAGGTGGTGGTCTGTGCAGGTAACGTTCAACGCAGCTCCGCCCATGGCTGCCGATCTCACGCAGCACGATCAGCGCATCATTCTTCGTGGCAGCCGCGCGCGCACCGCGTTGCTGGTGCTGGCAAGGGATTGCGCGGGCACGTCAATGGCGAACCGGACGCACAGCGCCCCACCCGCCGCTGACAATGAAATCGAGCACGCCCACCACCAGCAGCGACGCACCTACCAACGGGAACAGCACCCCGCCAACGCACAGCAGCACGAACACGATGGCCACCGTTCGCCGTTGCCTGGGCAATGCAGGCACGCCCATGCTGCCGATCGGCCGCCGCTTCCACCACATCACCGCGCCGCTGATGCACAGCATGAGGATCGCGGCGCAGGCGGTGAGCAGGAACAGGCGATTGACCGTGCCGTATTCCTGCCCCAGGTGCACGTTGATCCCCCATTCCAGCCCACGCCCCAGCGCGCCGTAATCGGCGTAGCCCATGTCCAGCAGCACGCGGCCGCTGTACTGGTCCAGGTGCACCACGCGCTGGCCTGCGAGGTCCTCGGGGTAGACCGAGGCGGTATACACGCCCATCGGACCGCGCGGCAGCGCCACGCTGTAACCGGGTACCAGGCCGAGGCCGTTGAAGCGTTGCAGCGCCGCGTCGATGCCGATGCTGCCGGGTTGGGCGGAGAGATCGCCCAGTGCGCCTCCGCCGTGCCCCTCGTGCCCGGCGTGGCTATCGGCGGGAGCGTGTTGGGCGTGGGGCAGGGAGGACACCGGCAGTTGCGCCTGCTGCAGCGACCAGGTGGGCGTGCTGGCGTCGGCCAGCCGCTGATGCGACATCGGCACCTGCACGCGCACGCCGGCCGGATAGCCGTAGTCCTGCCCGTTGGCCCACGCGTTGACCTGCTTGCCCCACACCACCGACCAAGGCATGCCGGTGACCGCGAGGAACAGCAGCACCAGCCCTACCCAGACGCCGGTCACCGCATGCAGGTCGCGCCAGAACAGGCGCTGGCCCGGCCGCCCACGCACCGTGCTGACGCCGCCTTTCCGCCCGCGCGGCCACCACAGGTAGACACCGGTCAACACCAGCAGGATGGCCCAGCCGGCGGCGATCTCGATCAGCGCACGGGCATAGTCGCCGAGCAGGTCCAGACTGTGCAGGCGGCGTACGACGCCGGCGAACGTGCCCTTGTCCGGCAGGTGCCCGAGGATGCGCGCCGAGGCGGGGTCGACGTAGTAGACCTCGCGCCGCCCGTTGGCCTCCAGCACACCGATTTCCACGCTGCCATCGCGGCGCTCCGGGGTGGTGTAGCGGAACACTTCGCCACGGGTGAGGGCAGTGACGGCGGCGATCTGGGCGCTGGGACGTGTGCGGGCGTGCCGCGGGTCCTCCACGACCTTGAGGTCATGGTGGACCCAGCGGTCTATCGGCTTCTGGTAGAGGTAGACCGCACCGGTCAGCGCCAGCCAGGCAATGAACGGCAGCACGAACAGCCCGGCATAGAAGTGCCAGCGCCACACCGCGCGGTAGAAGCGCCAGCGATCGGGCGACGGCGGCGAGGTAGCGGTATCCATGTCAGAGCTCCCGGGTCCAGCTCAGGTAGAGCGCGCGGCCGTCCCCCGGCGAGTAGCCGGACGAACCGCTGTCATACCACGCGTAGACGTAGAACCGGTCGGTGGCGTTCTTCAGTTGCAGGGCCAGGCTGTTGCGCGCATCCAGGCGGTAGCTGGCGCTCAGGTTCAACAGCGCATAGCCGCCGTAACGGCCCAACGTGTTGGTGCGCTCCACGAAGTAGTCGCCCTGGCCGTTGCCCCAGGCACTGAAGGTCCAATCGGGGGTGGGCGTATATTCCACGCCGGCGGTGGCCAGCCAGTTCGGCACGTTCTCGATCTGCCGGCCACGGGTCTGCGGCGCGCCGGGGTCGGGTATCCGGATCACCGCTTTCTGTCGCGAGTACGACGCCCACGCGCGCCAGGCCGCGCTGGCCTGCCAGGTGAGCTGCGCGTCCCAGCCGCGGCGCAACGTTTTGCCGACGTTGCCGACCTCGTTGCTGCCTACGCTGCCGTTGACGCCGAGTATGGTGGCCACCTCGTCGGAGGCGTGTTGTTCCCAGTAGGCGAGGCGGGTCTGCAGGCCTTGCACGGGCGCCCACGTCAGCCCGGTCTCCCAGCCTTCGTTGATCGAGGCCGACAGATTGCCGGGCTGGGTGCGGTAGGCGCCATTGCCGCTGCCGATCTGGAAAGTGCGGCCCCAGTTGGCGTAGGCCGTGGTGTGGCTGCCCAGGGCATAGGAGATGCTCAGCTTGGGCTGCCTGATCAGGCCGTAGTCGTACACCGGGGCGCGCGTGCCTGCGGCAACTGCGCGGAAATCGCCGTCGATGTGGTCCACGCGGTAGGCTGGCACGATCTTGAGGGCATCGACGGGGCGGATCACCGCCTGCACGTAAGCGCCGCGGGTGTCCAGGTCGAAATCCCAGTCGCGCAGCGTCGCCTGGCGCTCGCGTGCCGCGGTGCGGTAGCGGCGCGCGGTGTTGTCCTGCCATTGCCCGTCCACGCCGGCATCGAGCACGACCTCGGCCAAGGCGGTGTTGGGGCGCCACGTGGTGGTGAGGATCAGCCCACGCTGGGTTTCATCGTTGAAGCGCTCCTGTTGCGCGCCGCCGGCGGTGAAGGTGACCCAGCGCTGGTTGCGGTAGCTGTTCTGGTAGGCCTTGGCGTTCCAGTGACCGGCGCTGCCAAGCGCGCCATCGGCATGCAGGGCGGTCTGGACGGTCTCGCGCTCACTGCGGTCATCGCGGGCGTAGGCCGGGGACTGGTTGGGATTCGCTTGCACCTCGGGGTAGCTGAGGTAGCCGGCTTCCAGCGCGGCGTTTTTGTAGTAGCGGCTGCTGAGGCCCGCGCGCCAGCGGTCCTCGGGATCGGTGTAGAACCACTTGCCGGCGAAACTGCGCTGGGTGCCATCGGCGTGGTCGCGCTCGCCGTCCGCGCCGCGCCAGCCGACGAAGTAGTTCTGCGACCAGGCCCCAGTCTCGAATCCTTTGGCGAGTTGCACGTCGCGGGTGCCAAAGCTGCCGACGGAGACGCTGAGTTGGCCGTCGTTGCCACCCTGGCGGGTGAGTACGTTCACGTCCCCGGCGATGGCGTGCAGGCCATAACGGGCGTCGTTGGTGCCGCGCACGATCTCCATCGCGCTGATATCCAGCGGGAATACGGCGTCGAGGTACGGCATGCCGCCGGCATTGTCGTTGCTCGGGATGCCGTCGATGAGCAGTTTGACCGCGTTGATGCGGCCTTCGCCGTTGAAGCCCCGGAAGGAGAAGCGGCCTGCATCGGTGCCCATTTTGAACTGGGTGACCTGCACGCCGGGCGCGTTCGTCAGCAGCTCCCAGCTGTGATCCACCTTCTGCTGCTGCAGCAGGTCGCCGCCGATGATGTCCACCGAGGTGAATACCGAGCGCGCCGACAGCTCGCGGTCGGCAGTGGAGCGGGCCTGGACGGTGCCCAGGGTGAGTACGGTGCCGTCCTGGGCAACGGCCCGCGATGGCAGCATGGCCGCGCACGCGAGTGCGGCCAGGATCGCCTGGGAAAGCAGGCGGGGAAGGGGAAGTGTGTTCATCGTGCACAGCGTCGAGATGCCGCGACCACCGGGTGATCGAGACAGGCAGAAGAGCCGGCGTGCGAGCCGGAGGCTGGAAAACACGTGCTGGATCCAGCACGCCGCACATGCCTCCATGCCAAAGCGGGATGTGCGGACGCAAGGGTCGGGTAGGCGCGTGCGCGAGTGCGCCCCGTGCCCGTTGCCGGATCAGCAGCCGAGGCCGACTGGCGGGCCGCGTGCTCCCAGCGTGCCCGTGGGAGGAGCGCGCCGGGCAAGCACCCGCCCGCCCAACGCGCGCAGAATCGGCGGCCACAGCGCAATCCAGAACAGGAGGGCGACCACCAGGCTGATCATCCGCGCCGCGATCAGGCAGTAGTCGCAGTCCACGCCCATGTCATGCTCGGCGTGGGGATCGGGGGACGCGGGCGTCGTCGCTGCCTTGGAGGTCGCAGCCTCTGCGTGGTAATCCATGCCATGCGCCGTGCCGTCATGCGCCATGCCGTGATGCATGGGGTGGGCAGCCGGGGTCACGGGACCGGACGACGCGTGATGCACCGCCATCGGGTGTGGGGTTTGCAACGCAGTTGGTACAGGATGCGCGAGTGCCCGGCTGATCAGCGGGGCGACCACCATCAGGAGCATGGCCAGGCATGCCCAGGCGTGAAGCCAGCGGTGGAGAACGGGTGCGCGCACCGCCCGGATTCTAGGCCATATCCGGCGCCCTACACGGGGACCAGGCCGGGTTTACGCCGGATTGCGACGGTTTGTCGCACCTGGATGGGGATGCTGTGCAGCGCGGGGCGATCCCGGCTCGGCGCGACAGCCACTGCTCCTTTGCCGAAGCGCAGGAGCAGCGCGCCTGCGTCAGCGACGGGCGTCGTCCTTGGCCTTGCCTACTTCACTCTGGACCTTGCCCACATTCTTCTGGACCTTGCCCTCAAGTTCCTGGCCCTTGTCGCCCGTGACCTTGCCGGCGACTTCCTTCACGGTGCCCTTGACCTGGTTCTTGACACCTTCGGTACGGTTCTTGTCCATGTGCAGTATCTCGCTATGTCGCCCTGAGTGGGCGTGGCCATGCTGCTTGCAGGGGGCGTGTGGCGTGAGTGAAATATCGGCGGATTGCGCAAATCCATCCCCAACGGTTCAGGGTTGCGCAGCGCGCGTGCATGTTTCCGGGTGCGGGCTTCGCGCGGGCTGCATCGCATCTGCACCCGCGCTCCACATCGCGGCACCTAGAGTGGCCTGCATCCCACCCTCCATGGCGCGCCCGCGTGAACCAGCAGACCTTCGTTTCCCATCCGCTCCCGCGGCGCGCGATGCCCGATAGCTGCCACTTCGATCTGCTGGATGTGAGCGCGCTGCAGGACCCCTGCAGCGGCCGCATCGTGCACCTGTATTCGATGGTGGCGCGCTGCCTGTCCTGCGAGGTGATCTTCAAGGCGCAGGAAGGGCAGGGTTTCGTGAGCACGTCGGTAGCGCGCGTGCTGCGCTGCCCCACCGGGTGCGGCCAGCAATCGCTGCGCGGAGCGGCGCTGCGCCAATGGCGCGCGCAACCGGCCTGACACGCAATGCGCCCTGGAAGATCCAGGGCGCGGGTGTCGCGTGTCACCTGCAGATCAGGCGGGCAGGTCCCATTTTGACTCGCTGGCGGGCACCTGCTTGTAGATGACGCCCGCGAAGTCCACGTGCAGCTCGGTCCATTCGCCCGCGTCACGCTGGGCCAGCAGCTCGAAGTGCTTCGGCTTGCGCTGCGGTGTGCCGCTGACCGTCCAGCCGGCCTTCTTCACCGCCGCCACGACGCTGCGAGCATCCGCAGGTGCATCGGGGTGAGCGTGCTTGGGCCCGTGATGCGGCTTCTTGTGTTCCACCTCGACAAAGCTCCCGCCTTTCCTGGCGATGCGGGCCACCTTGATTTCCGATGGGCGTTGCTCCCCTTCCAGGCGGACGGCCAGCCCCGGCGCGAGCGCGAAGGCCTCCGCGCCCTTCGGGCCGAGGTCTGCCAGGTAGGCGTGCTGGTCGCACATCACGGTGAACCGATGGGCGAAGACGTGCTCGATGACGCCGGCGATGGCGATCTTTTCATGGTGCGGCATGCATTTCTCCTGAGAGCGCCCAACCGCGGGCGCTCTCCATCAATGCGGGTCAGGGCCGGGGTTTCAAGCAGTGGCCGGTTGCCGTGCCTTGTTCATTCATCATCGAGGGTGGCCGGCCTAGCAGGCCGCCACGGCCTGCGCATGCGGCAGGCGGGCGTGGCGGCGCACGGCGACCGGCTCGATGGTGAACGCCGCCACCGCATGCCGCAGACCCGACGCCTGGACATTGAGTTCGGCGGCGGCCGCGGCGGCTTCTTCGACCAGGGCGGCATTCTGCTGCGTGGTCTCATCCATGCGGCCCACGACCGCGTTGACCTGCTCGATGCTGGTGGCCTGCTCGCGCGATGCGGCGGAGATCTCCTGCATGATGTCGGTCACCCGCTGGACGCTGGTCACCACCTCGCCCATGGTGGCACCCGCGGCGCGCACCTGCAGGGAGCCCTCGGCCACCCTGGCCGAGGAGTCGTCGATAAGTGCCTTGATCTCCCTGGCCGAACCGGCCGCGCGTTGCGCCAGGCTGCGCACTTCGGCAGCGACCACGGCAAAGCCACGCCCCTGGTCGCCGGCGCGCGCGGCTTCCACCGCGGCATTGAGGGCGAGGATGTTGGTCTGGAAGGCGATGCCGTCGATCACGGTGGTGATGTCGGCGATGCGGCGGGAGGCGGTTTCGATGCCGTCCATCGTGCTGACGACCTCGCCCACGATCTCCCCGCCACGACTGGCCACCACGGCGGCGTCGATGGCCAGGCGATTGGCCTGGTCTGCCGAGGCGGCATTCTGCCTGACGGTGGAGGTCAGCTCTTCCATCGACGCGGCGGTTTCTTCCAGGCTGGCGGCCTGCTGTTCCGTGCGTTTGGACAGGTCCTGGTTGCCGTTGGACAACTCGGTCGCCGCATCGGTAATGGACTCGGACGAGACATGGATGCGGCGGACGATATCAGCCAGATTGCCGGCCGTCCGGTTCGCATCGGCGCCCATGGCGGCAAAGACACCGCGGAAGTCGCCCTCCATGCGTGCCGCCAGGTTGCCCGATGCGACCGCGTTGAGGAACGTGGACAGTGCCGAGAGGTTCTGCTCGGCGGTGCCCATCAGGCCGTTGAGGTTCTCCACCATGGCGCGGAAGTCATACTCATAGGCCTCCGGTTCGCCGCGTGCCGAGAAGTTGCCCTCGGACGCGGCGTGGGTGAGCTGGCGGATGTCGCGGTTGATGGCAGACAGGTTGGCCTTCACCCGGTCCATGGTCTCGGTGATGATCGCCTTTTCGCCGGGCAGGCGTTCCATGTCGTCGGCCAGGTCGCCCACCGCGTAGCGGCCGATCAGGCGCACCAGCCGCATCTTGATGGCGATATGGGCGTCCACGATGTCGTTGGTGTCGCGCACCATCACGCCGAATTCGCCGGGATAGGCGCTGGCGTCCATGCGGTAGCTGATTTCGCCCCGTTCGTGCCGGGCCGTCATGTCGCCCAGTTCCGTGATGACGCGCCGGATGCGTTGGCGCATCTGCTCCATGGCCTCCAGCAGCTGGCCGGCTTCGTCGCCCCGACCGGAGCCCATCGGCGTGTCCAGATTGCCTTGGCTGACATCCCGGGCGGCCTGCAGGGCCGTGCGCAACGGGCCGACCACGCTGCGCGTCAGCGCGATGGCGATGACCGTTCCCAGCGCCAGTGCCAGCACCGTGGCGCCGATCATGAGCATGGCAAAGCCGCGCGCGGTGGCCGTCACCTGTTCCGCCGTGGCGGCGCTCTTGGCCTCCTGCCAGTCGATGAAGGCGTTGATCGAGGCCAACCACGCCACGAAGGCCGGTTTGGCCCGGGTGAGCATCAGCGCCTTGGCCCCCTCCACATCGCCCGCCTCGCGCCGCCTGCTGACGTCGGTCAGCAGGGGTAGGGTGGCGACCTCGTTGGCACGGATGGCGTCCAGCAGGCCGGCTTCCTTGCCGTCGGTGCTCGCCGCGATCATCGCCGACAGGGGCGTGGCGGCGGCCGCGTAATCGTGGGCGAGGCGGTCGATCTGGCGCGTGGCCTCGGTCCTGGCCCGCGGGTCGTCACTGAGCACGACGTCGCGCAGCGCGATCGCGCGATCATGCACGCTGCCCCTGAAATTGATCGCCAGGCGCTTCTTGACGGCGTTGACGTCGTTGATCGTGTGCAGGTCATTCTCGATGAGGTGCACCCGATGGATGCCGATGAGGGTCAACACGACCATCAGGCCGATGACGGCGGAGAAGCCGACGGTCATGCGCTGGCCGACGCGGAGTTTGCTGACAAGGTGCATGGTGGGGGTAGCCTGGGGAGAGGGCGGGGGATGGGATGTCGAGCGCTAAAGTTGCGCGGTGGACAACCGATATCGGCGGCAGCGCGGTGCGCTTAAAAGGCAGGCGGGCCTGCGTTTACGTAGCGATACAATTTGTGACGCGCGGGTGATGGGCATGCTCCAGCGCGGACAGCAGCGGCAGTCGCGCGCGGGCAAACAGGTCTGCAATCGCCGACGTGTCCGCAGGCATTGCCAGCAGATAGCCCTGGATCTGGTCCAGGCCGATGGCCGTCAGCACGTCGAGCTGTTCCTGATGCTCCACGCCTTCGGCCACGGTGAGGTAGCCGAGTTCGTGGGCGAGATGGTGGATCGCCGAGACTTTCGCCCTTGCGCGCGGATCCGTGCCGATGCCGTCGATCAGGGATTTATCCAGTTTCAAGGTGCGGATCGGCAGGTCGGACAGGTAGCTGAAATTGCTGTAGCCGCTGCCGAAGTCATCGACGGCGATCTTGACGCCTGCTTGGGTCATCGCCTGGATCTGCGCGACGGCAGGGGAGTCGGGGCCCAGCCACTCGCCCTCGGTGATCTCGAATTCGACCATCGCAACCGGAATGGCGCGACGCGACAGCTTCGCGCGGATGACCTCCCAGGCAGTGCCGCTGGTGAGATAGCTGCTGGGCAGGTTGATGGATAGGGGAACCTCCACGCCTTGTGTCCGCCACGCCTGCAGCTGGTCCAGCGCCGCATCCAGCACCCAGTCGGTGACCAGCGCCATGAGCGCAGTCTGTTCGAACACCGGGATGAACTCGAGCGGGCTGATGGGCCCGAGGACGGGATGGGTCCACCGGATCAGTGCCTCGGCGGACACGGGATTGCGCGAAGTGGCGTCGAAACGGGGCTGATACACCAGGTGGAATTCGCCGTTGGCGATGCCACGCTCGGCATCCGAGGCCAGGCGGTAGGCGCGGTGGACCGACTGATCGCGCGCTGCGGAGTACCAGCACAGCGTGCGGCCCGCGTCGAACGCATCGTACAGGCCCACCAGCAGTTTCCGCAGCAACTCGTGGCTGCCTTCGCCACTCTCGATGGGGCAGACGCCGGCATGGAAACGCGGTGACATGGGCACGGCGGCAGCCATCAGCGGACGCAGCATGCGACCCCGCAACTCCAGCACCAGGCTTTCGACCTGGCGCGTGCTGGACATGCTTACGATGAAGGCGAAGCGCGTCACCCCCACGTGGTAGACCGTGGCGATCCCGTCCAGCGCGGTGCGCAGGCGAACCCCGGCGCGCCGTATCAGCGCCTCCAAGGGCTGCAGTCCAAGCACCTGGCCGACCTGGCTGGCCCGGGGGATGTCGAGCACGTCCACGACCACGGCGTAGTGCGTGCCGGTGGCGCCGGAGGCAACGATGCCGGGGAAATCGGCATGCAGCTGGTGGCGACTGGGGAGGCCGCTGACCGGGTCCAGCCGGCCGGACAGGTTGCGCAGCTCCAACTGCCCCATCACCAGCTGTGCCAGGCTCGCCAGTTGCTCGCAGTCGCGCGGGAGGAACACGCGGGGCGTGGAGTCCATGATGCAGAGGGCGCCGATGGCCACCCCGTTCCTGGCCACCAGGGGTGCGCCCGCATAGAAGCGGAGGTGGGGAGCACCGACCACCAGCGGGTTGTCCTGGAAGCGGGGATCGGCCTTCAGGTCGGCGACCACGAACACGTCATTGGCGGTGATGGCGTGGGCGCAGATGGACGCGCGGATGCACGTTTTGGCCACCGGCAGCCCGATCCGGGACACGAAGCGCTGTTCCACATCGCCCAGCAGCGAGACGAAGGCAACAGGGGCGTCGAAGGTGTAACTGGCAAGGCGGGTGATGTGGTCCAGCGAGGGAAGTGCACCGACATCGGTCATCTGCATCGCGCCGAGAACGGCGCGTCTTTCATCTTCCTGGGTGACGGGGGGGCTCATCGCGTTTCGGCCATAGGGTGGAGTGCGATGGAGCGGCGAACGTGCGCTGCATCGCCGTCCGCTTTCTTCCCCATCGCCGCCTATGTACGAGCCCCGGGGCCATTTGGATTCACCCGACCGCGCAGTCGGCTGAATTAATCAACGCCGGGCGCGACATGCCTGCTGCGCCGCGCAGCGCGTGCCGGAAAGGTGACGCAATTCGTCAAGGTGTTGACGGTGCGGGGCGCACATCGACGTTATGCGGCGGATGACGGGCGCGCCGTCCTATCGCGCCGCCCTCCGTGGCTCACTGCCCCTGCGTAGCAAACCGCAACCGGTTGTGGTCCGGATCCACGACCATCATTTCGCGCCCGCCCCACGGCACGTCGGCCGGCGCGCGGAACACCGCGACGCCGGCTGCCACGAAGGCGCGATGCAGCGCATCCACGTCCGGCACGTGGAAATACACCGCGCCACCGGGTTCGCAGTCGCCGGCATGTTCGCTGAGGAACAACAGCTGCCCTTCGCGGCTGATCTGCACGAACAGTGGCATGCCTGGTTCGAAACGGTGTTCCCAGTCGATCGCAAAGCCCATGCGCTGGTAGAACGGCACGCTGACGGCGGCATCGGTCATGCGCAGTTGGGGGATGACGGTCTGTGGCATGGCGGTCTCGGCAGGCAGGGGGCAGGGCGTGGCTGATGGTAGCGCCGTGGGCGCGGCCTGGCTGTCTACCGGCGATGCCGCGGGCAAGCAGAGGGGGCCGGCTGCGGCAGCCGGCCCCCTCCGCTTTATGCAGTGGCTTGTGCCTGCTGGCCTGCGGCCTCGGCCACCGTGCGTGCCTTGTCGAACGCCGCGGCGGCCTTGGCAGGCGTGGCCAGGTGCTGGAAGCGGACCCGGCCTGGCTGGCCGCGCTTGCCCTTGCGGATGGCCAGCACGCAGGCATCGCGGTCCAGGCGCAGGGTGGTGACCTCGCGCTCGCTGGCGAGCTGCAGACGCACGACGTCCGCGTCGCCGCGTTGGCCGTGCCAGAGCAGGGCGATGTCGGCGACGTCGCGTTCCAGGGCATCCAGCAGGGTGTCCACCAGTGCGGTGCGCACCCCGCCATGGGCACTGTACTGGTAGCGCCTGTCCACGGCAGGATCGAGTGGGATCACCTGTTGGTCTTCATTTTCGGCGTCAGCCAGCAGCCACTGCGGCTGGCCATGGGCGTCCACCACCAGCGGCCGGTGGCCATCGACGGCGGCGCTGGCCAGAATCTCGGCCGGTGACAGCAGGCGGCGGCCATGGCCGGGGTAGTGCCAGCCGGTGCAGGCATGGTGCTGCCAGTACGCCACCAGCGCGGCGGGCAGGGGGTGGTGGCGGGAGGCGGCCAGCGCGTCGATGTCGGCCGCGCTGGCGGGGCCGTCGCGGCGCACGCCCAGGGCGGTACCCGCGGGCTGCAGCACGTGCGCGGCGAGGTAGCTGGCCACCACGTCCACGGTCTGCTCCAGTGATTCGGCCAGCGTGCCGGCGTGGACGGCGCGGACTTCCGCGAGCCAGTCCAGCACGGACAGATCCTGCGGCCGCTTGAAGTCGTCCTGGTATTCGATGGTGTAGGTGAAGCCACCCGCGCGGCGCGCGTCCACTTCCAGCGCGTTCACCGCGGCCAGCGCGGCATCGCCGAGCAGACGATTGCCGTCGGCGTCGGTCCAGGCCTGGTTGCGCAGGCGCAGGTAGGTGCCACCGGGCTTGCGCGGGTTGCGCAGGGTGCGCGACACCTCGCCATGGCCGGCGCGGTACCACGGGTCGCAGGCCACGAACGCTCTGGGCGGGTTGGCGGTGACCGTGGCAAACCACTGCGCCGCCTCGGCAGCGCTGGCAAAGCGCAGTGCCAGGTTGACCTGGCCGGCGGCATTGTTTTCGCCGTGGATGATGTTGATGGCGGCGCCCAGGCGGGTCCAGTCATAGAAGGTCTCGCCCTTCCAGCACATCCACCGTTCGGAGACCTCGGTCGCGTCGTGGAAGAACGCCGGGCCTTCGTCGCGCAACGTGTAGCCCTGTAGCTGGAAGGGCGGAGCGACGATGGCGTAACCGTCAAAGTAGTGCGTGTTGCCCAGGACGTCCTGGAACAGGGTGGCGCCGCTGGCAGGGTCGCGGCACCAGGCGAACGCGGCGGTGCCGCCCGCCAGTTGGCCCAGGGCCTGCAAGGTGATGCGGGTGTCCGGCGTGCCGTCGGCACGCGCCTGCTGGAGGCGCGCATGCAGGCTGGCCAGTTCGCGTTCGGCCTTGCCATCGAGCGCGTCCCGCAGCCTGGCCTGCAGATCGGCCGTGCTGAAGGGATCGAACGCGGCATCGGTGCGCGCACCGGGTTCCCGTGCGGGCCCGTCGATGGCGGTGGCGCGATGATGGAAGGCGCGTACCTGGGCCGGCTGCTGCTGGAGCAGCGCCAGCGAGCTACCCAGCAGCAGGAGGTACTTGAGCTGCGCGCGCGAGGCGCTGTCGTCCGGCAACGGCCAGTCCAGCACGAGCGCGGCCACGTCCAGGGCCGGCTGGGTGCGCTTGTCCCAGGTATGCACGCTGACGCAGTAGGTGGCGGCAGCGGCGATGTGGGGCGATTCGCGCAGGCGCTGCATGACCTGCGCATGCAGCGGCGGCGACCAGCAGCCGTGCAGTGCCCAGTAGACGCCTCGCACGTAGGCCTGTTCTTCCCAAAGCCGATCGATCAGGAAGCTGGCGGTATCGGGATCCTGCTTGCCGAGCTCGCCCAGGCTGTTGTACAGGCTGGCCAGCACGTCCTCGCTGGCCGGCTGGCCGGCGGCCATGGCCGCCGATTCCGCCTGCAGGGCCTTGCGCAGGGTGGGGGCGAGGTCGGGCGTGCCCAAGCCATCCAGAACGCGCGGCGACCAATGGTCGTCCTGCCGCGCCTGCACGCGCGCCAGGGCCCAGTGGAACAGGCGCTGGCGCTGGGCGGTGTCCAGCGCGGCCTGGAATGCCTGGATGGCCTGCCCGAGCCGGTCCACCAGTACGCTCTTCACCGGTGCCCGCGCGAGCAGCGCCATCAGCGGCTCGAACAGGCGGGCATCACCCCAGAGCGTCTGCATGCCCGCAAGAACGGCGTCGGCTCGGGCGTCGGCATCCATTTCGGCGCTGATGTCGCCCGCGGGTGGCTCCTCGCCGATCAGGGCGATGAGCATGGGCACCAGCCCGTCACCCGGATCGGTGATGCTCGCGCAGATGTCCGGCAGCAGACGCCGCTGCAGGCGCGGCGCCAGCTGCGGCAGGGCGCGCTGCAGCAGCGCGCCACGGCTGTGCAGGGGGCTGCCCAGCACGAAGCGGATGGCCCATTCGCGGTCTTCGTCGGTGTCGGCCAGCTCCGGACGCCGCGTCAGGCGGATGGCCATGGCTTCGCGGGTGGCCGGCGCGGCGGCCGCGACGCCCTCGGCAAAGCTGGGCGCATCCCAGATGGTGAGGAGGTCTTCTGCAAGGTGGCGCAGGTGTGCCCGTGCCTCGGCGGCGATCACCTCCGTGCCCAGCAGGGTCTGTGCGTGCTCGAGCATGTCCAGCACGCGCGTCATCAGGTCGTCCCACGCCAGCAACGGGGTGACCACCTGCAGCAGGGCATCGCCATCGCTGATCAGCGGCAGGATGGGATGCAGGGTTTTCACCGCGTCCAGCGGGGCGTGCGCGGTGGCGGCCATCAGGCGGGTGGCGCGGTCGGCCGCGGCACCGGCGGGCTGGCCGAGGTGGTTCTGCAGGTAGGCGCGCAGCGCCCACACCGCCGTCGCGTCCGCCTGGATGCGGTCGAGCGACTGCAGGGCCTGCGCGGCATCGAAGGCGTCGGGGTCGTTCTGCAGCGCGAGGGTGAGCTCGTCCACCAGCTCCATGCCGACGGTGTGCGGGGATACCCCCATGGCGCGCAGCCGTTGCTGCAGCGGTGCAGCCGTGTCGATCTGGGCGAGGATCAGCAGGCGCGCACGACGGTGGGCAAACCCGGGGACGACCGCGATGTCGGCGTCATCGGCCAGGTGCCCGAACACGGCGACAAAGGCCTGCAGCAGCGGCACCTCGGTCGGCCCGATGGCCGCCAGCACCTTGGCCAGGCGCGCGTCCTGCCCCAGCATGCTGGCGTGCAGCAGCCAGTAAAGGGCCAGGTGAGGGTCGCCGGCCAGGCGTGGCAGTTCCTTCCGGAAGCAGCGCTGGTCGTCGCCCTGCTCGGGGAACAGCGGGATGTAACAGGTGTACGCGTCGACGGCCAGAGTGTTGGGGCTGTGCAGGGCGTTGCCCTGGTGGTCGCGGGCGGGCAGCGCGAGGGCGTGCATCAGCCACTGGTAGCGTGCCAGCAGCGCGGGGCTGTCGCCGGCCCGGGCGTCGGGCGTGCAGGCGTATTCGGCCAGCAACGCGGCTTCGGAGTCTTCGCCCCTGGCCAGCCGGGCGCTGCAGGCCAGATAGTCCTCGAGGCTGGCAAAGCGCAGCTCCAGCTGCCGTGTTTCGTGATCCTGCCACCACACGCTGCCGTCGCCGCGCAGGTCCAGCAGGGTGTAGTTGTCGCCGCTGTCGTCGAGCACCACGAAGCCGGACAGGGTCTTGTCGATACCGCCGAAGTACAGCGGGTTGCGCGACAGGTGCGCGTGGACCAGGTCGTCGAGGTCGGCCTGGGCGACATCCGTATCGATCGCCGCGGCAATCGCGGCAGTAACGGGCAGCGCATAGAAGCGCGACAGGGAAGCGGTGTGTTGCATGGGACATCCATGTTGTTGAAGTGACCCGCGGCGCGACCGGCGCAGGATGACGGCGGCGTATTCCCCACGCTGCCGTCACATTCTAGGCGGAGCGCGACAGCGGCAGTCAATCCGGTTGGCCCTGCGCGGCCCGGCGGCTGGATGGCGAAGGCGACGAACATAGGGTGGCCGTCCGTGAAACCGGACGCGCGGAGGCGTGCGCCGAGTAGACGCACCGCGATCGCGGTATCTGCGTGACCGCAGAAAGGGGGGGCGGGCGCGTTGGTCGGGTCGATGGCACTGCCCCATGCCGGCGTCGGTGCATCGCTATCGGCGCGAATCCACCGCAATCACGGTCCGTTTGATGCGGATTGAGGGCGCTCGAAAAGAAAGTCTTAATGATTCATTGTGCGTCATCAGTGAGCTGCACCTAGGGCGAATGGATAAGCACATGCCGTTTGCGCATGTCGGTTCACGCAACTGTCGTGCCAGGTTCACGGCGCATTGATTGGGCGGGAGAGTAGATTCGAACCACGCCCCAAGTAGTGGCTGGGGTTTCCCCCCGTCTTCGCGGTTTTCTCCTGAATATTGCTTGCGCCGGACAGTCCGGTTCGAGGTGGAGGTTGCTGCGTCGTGTTTCTCTGCCATCGAGTCCCCCATGCCCACGCACCCGCTTCCCCTCGCGTCTTCTGCCAACCGTGCAGATGCTCTCCCACATCCTGATGGCATCCGCGTACGCCGGGCCCCGCCGTTGCTGCTGCAACGCGGGCTGGTGGGTCGTTCCAATGCTGCGCCGGACGCTGCACGCCGCGTGCTGTTCGTGGCCTCGGAGATGGCCGACTACGTGAAGGCGGGCGGTCTGGGCGACGTGGCGGCAGCATTGCCACGTGCGCTGCGCGACCGCGCCGACATGCGGGTGCTGATCCCGGGCTACAGCGAAGTACTCGCGCGCACCGGCCCGATCCAGGTGGTGGGGCAGACCGAGGCGCACGCCGCACTGCCGGCGTGCGTGATCGGCCACACCGTGCTCGAGGATGGCCTGCCGGTGTATGTGCTGATCTGCCCGGAGCTGTACGAACGCGACGGCAGCCCCTATGTGGACAATGCCGGAGAGCCGTGGGCGGACAACGCTGTGCGGTTCGCCACGCTGTCGCGCGCCGCGGCACTGATCGCCGCGGGTGAAGTGGGCATGGAGTGGCAGCCGGACCTGCTGCATCTCAACGACTGGCCATGTGCCTTGGCCGCTGCCTACGTGCGCTGGCTGGGCAGTGCGGCGTCGTGCCTGCTGACCATCCACAACCTGGCCTACCAAGGCCTGTTCCCCAGCGCGCTGGCGGCGGACCTGGGCATCGACGAGGCGCAATGCGAGGCGCTGGCGTTCCATGGGCAGCTGTCGTTCCTGCGCGGTGGCATCGTGCATGCCGACCAGGTGAACACGGTGAGCGTCAGCTACGCCGCGCAGATCACCGCGCCGGCCGAAGGCTGCGGACTGGACGGGCTGCTGTCGGGCCGCGCCGCGCTGGGCCACCTCAGCGGGATCGTCAATGGCATCGACGCCAGCTGGGACCCGAGCACGGACCGGCACTTGCCGGCGCACTTCGACGTGCGCAGTTTCGACGGGCGTGACCACAACGCGCGCCACGTGCGCCGCGCCTTCGGGTTGCCGGAGAGCCGTGGGCCGTTGTTTGCGGTGGTCTCGCGGCTGGTGCACCAGAAAGGCCTGGATCTCACCTGCGACGTCGCGCCGCAGATCGTGGCCGCCGGTGGGCAGCTGGTGATCATCGGCGGCGGCGAGCCGGCGATCGAGGAGCAGGTGCGCGCGCTGGCACGACGCTTCCCGGGCAGCGTGTCGGCGTATATCGGATTCGATGAAACCCTGGCGCGGCGGATGTTCGCCGGTGCCGATTTCCTGCTGATGCCGTCGCGGTTCGAGCCGTGCGGGCTCAGCCAGATGTATGCGCAGCGCTTTGGCTGCCTGCCCATCGCGCATGCGACCGGTGGGCTGATCGATACGGTGGACGACGGCGTCACCGGCTTCCTGTTCAACGGCCCGGACGCGGACATGCTGCGCCGCTGCGTGCAGCGCGCCTTCCGCACCTTCCGCCAGCCGCGCCTGATGGCCGCCATGCGTCGCGCGGCCATGCTCCGCCCCAGCGGTTGGGAGGTGGCAGGCACGCACTACATCGACCTGTACCAGCGCACCGCCGAGGCGCGCGCATGACGATGGGGTGCGAATTGCTGGTGCCCGCACCGCAGGGGCAGGACGGCGCTTCAGCTGCGCCGACCGCCGATGAGCCGATGTCCGCGGCGTTGGCTGCGCTGGCTGCTGGCGCCCCCGGCGACGCGTTCGCGCTGCTGGGGCCACACCAGGACGGCCACGGTCGCTGGCGGCTGCACGTATTGTTTCCCGGCGCGTTGGCCGTGCAGCGGCGCGACGCGAGCGGGCGCTGGCAGCCGATGGCGGCGCTGGGCGACGGCGTGTTCGTGTCCCCGTCCGAGGGCGCGGCGGTCGCGCTGCTGCGGGTGGACTGGGGCACGCATCAGCAGGAGATCGAGGACGTGTTCGGCTTCGGGACCCAGTTGGACGCGGCCCTGCTTGCCGGCATCCCCGCCGGGGATCCGCACAGCATCCGTACCGGCCTGGGCGCGCAGCTTGCGGTCGACCAGGGCGTGCAGGGCGTGCGCTTCTCGGTCTGGGCGCCGAATGCGCGCCGGGTCGCGGTGGTCGGTGAATTCAACGGCTGGGATGGCCGGCGCCATCCGATGCGATTGCGGGCCGAGGCCGGCGTCTGGGAAATCTTCGTGCCGCGCGTGGCGGCCGGGGCCCGCTACAAGTTCGAGATCATCGCCGCAGACGGCGCGCACC
Organism: Stenotrophomonas sp. BIGb0135; assembly: GCF_024810105.1. Classification (GTDB taxonomy): domain Bacteria; phylum Pseudomonadota; class Gammaproteobacteria; order Xanthomonadales; family Xanthomonadaceae; genus Stenotrophomonas; species Stenotrophomonas maltophilia_AB. Next base: position 592,572 of record NZ_JANUDX010000001.1, on the reverse strand, counting down.
TGACGGACAAGGCCGACCCGATGGCGCGCCAGTGCGAGCCGCTGCCGGGCACCGCGTCGGTGGTGGGGTCCGATGCAGGCCATGCATGGCAGGACCAGGCGTGGATGCAGGCGCGCGCCGCCAATGCCGCCGGTGCGATCTCCATCTATGAACTGCATGCCGGCTCCTGGCGTCGCGGTGCCGATGGCGCGGTGCTGGACTGGGACCAGTTGGCCGATGCGCTCATTCCCTACGTGCTGCAGCTGGGCTTCAGCCACGTGGAACTGCTGCCGGTCAGCGAGCATCCGTTCGGTGGCTCGTGGGGCTACCAGCCGCTGGGGCTGTATGCGCCTACCGCGCGGCATGGCGATCCGGAAGGGTTCGCACGCTTCGTGGACCGCTGCCACCAGCAGGGCCTGGGCGTGATCGTGGATTGGGTGGGCGCGCATTTCCCCTCCGATGCGCACGGCATGCAGCGCTTCGACGGCACTGGCCTGTACGAACACGAAGACCCGCGCCAGGGCCTGCACCCGGACTGGGACACGCTGATCTACAACTACGGGCGCAGCGAGGTGTCCGGGTTCCTGATCGGCAGCGCGCTGGAGTGGATCGATCGTTTCCATATCGATGGCCTGCGCGTGGACGCAGTGGCGTCGATGCTCTACCGCGACTACAGCCGCGAGGACGGGCAGTGGATTCCGAACGCGCATGGCGGCCGCGAAAACCTGGAGGCCATCGATTTCCTGCGGGCACTCAACAGCGCCATTACGACCACCCATCCCGGCGTGGTGGTGATCGCCGAGGAGTCCACGGCGTGGCCCGGCGTGACCGCGCCGACCGCCGAGGGCGGGCTGGGCTTCTCCCACAAATGGAACATGGGCTGGATGCACGATACGTTGAGCTACCTGCAGCGCGACCCGATCCACCGCTCGCACCACCACAGCGAGATGACCTTCAGCGCGATGTATGCGTTCTCCGAGCAGTTCGTGCTGCCGCTCTCGCATGATGAAGTGGTGCACGGCAAGGGCTCGTTGCTTGGCAAGATGCCGGGGGACCGCTGGCAGCAGCTGGCCAACCTGCGCGCCTACTACGGCTTCATGTGGGCGCACCCGGGCAGCAAACTGCTGTTCATGGGCGGCGAGTTCGCCCAGGCCACCGAGTGGAACCACGACGGCGAACTGGACTGGGCACTGGCCGCGCAACCGGAGCATACCGGCGTAGCACGCGTGGTCGCCGACCTGAACCGGCTGCTGCGCGACATCCCCGCGCTGCGGCACGGCAATCGCAGCGAGGACGGCTTCGAGTGGAGCGTCGGCGATGACCACGTCAACAGCGTGCTTGCCTTCATCCGCCATGACGTGCACGGCAGTGGCGGGGCGTTGCTGGCGGTGAGCAACTTCACCCCGGTCGCGCGGCATGGCTATCGCGTGGGGGTGCCGCGCGCCGGCCGCTGGCGCGAGGTGTTCAACAGTGACAGCCGCTTCTACGGTGGCAGCGATGCGGGCAACCACGGGCAGGTCGACGCCCAGTCGATCGCCATGCATGGCCACGCGCAGTCGATCGAGCTCACGTTGCCACCACTGTCCACCCTCTACCTCCAGGTGGTTGAGTGACGCCTGCGCGGCGGCAACTTGGCGCATGGCGGCAGGAGGACGGCGGGTACTGCTTCCGGTTATGGGCACCGGCGGCGGACCGCGTGGAACTGTTGCTGGACGGCGAGATAGTGGCGATGGCCCCCGAGGATGATGGCTGCCATGCGGTGTCCTGCGCATGCGCACCGGGCACACGTTATCGCTTCCGCATCGATGGCACGCTGAGCGTGCCGGACCCGGCGTCGCGTTGGCAGCCGGAGGGACTGAAGGGCGCCAGCGCGGTCCCCGATGAAGACGCCTATGCCTGGCAGACGACCGGTGGCGCGGGGCGCCCCTGGGCCGAGGCGGTCCTGTATGAGGTGCACGTGGGCGCCGTGGGTGGGTATGCGGCGCTGCAGGCGCAGTTGCCGGCATTGGCCGCGATGGGCATCACCGCCCTGCAGTTGATGCCGTTGGCGACGTTCGCAGGTACCCGCAACTGGGGCTACGACGGTGTGCTGCCCTATGCACCGGCGTCGGTGTATGGCACCCCGGACGAGCTGAAGGAACTGGTGGATGCCGCCCATGCGCTGCGCATGATGGTGCTGCTGGACGTGGTGTTCAATCATTTCGGGCCGGAGGGCAACCACCTGGCCGCCTACGCACCGCAGTTCTTCCGCGAGGACGTGCGCACGCCATGGGGCGCGTCCATCGACTTCCGGCAGCCGTGGGTGCAGCGTTTCTTCATCGACAACGCGCTGATGTGGCTGCGCGAGTATCGCTTCGACGGCTTGCGCCTGGACGCGGTGCACGCGATCCATCCACAGACCTTCCTGGTGACACTGCGTGAGGCGATCCATGCCGACGGTCCCGCGCACGCGGTTGACCTGGTGGTGGAAAACGAGAACAACGCGGCCTCGCTGCTGGGTGAGGGCTATACCGCACAGTGGAATGACGATTTCCACAACGCCCTGCACGTGCTGTTGACCGGAGAAACCGAGAGCTACTACGCCGACTTCGCCGGCGAGCCGGCCGCGCGCCTGGCCCGGGTATTGGCGGAGGGGTTTGCCTGGCAGGGCGAGGTGAACCGGCATGGCAATCGCCGTGGCGAGCCCAGCGCGGGCTTGTCGCCGGACCATTTCGTGGTGTTCGCGCAGAACCACGACCAGATCGGCAACCGCGCGTTCGGTGACCGGCTGCAGGGCTCGGTGGCGCCCGCGCGGCTGCGCGTGGCGCATGCGTTGACCGCGCTCACGCCCATGGTGCCGCTGTTTTTCATGGGGGAGCCATGGGGCGCCAGCGAGCCCTTCCTGTTCTTCACCGACTTCGAGCCACCGTTGGACCAGGCGGTACGCGACGGGCGGCGCAAGGAGTTCAGCCAGCTCAAGGCGTTCGCCGATCCAGGCTCGCGCGACAAGATTCCCGATCCCAATGCGGTGGACACCTTCCTGGCGTCGCGCTGCCCGCTGCCGTCACCGGCAGCACTGGCGGGCAACCCGTGGCTGGAGGACTTCACGACCTTCCTGGCCCTGCGTCGGCGCTATCTCGTGGGCGGCGCGGGGCAGGCACGCAGTCTCGGTGGGACCGTGTTGGCCGAGCGGGCGATCGCCGCTGGCTGGGCATTGCCCGATGGCGAGTGGTGGCTGGCCTTCAACCTGGGTGAGACGCCGGTCGCCACGACCCTGCCAGCGGGAGAGACCGTACTGCAACTGGGCCACCTCGATGACCAGGGCCGTTTGGCGCCCGCATCGCTGGTCGCGTGCTGGGTGGCGCTATGACGACCGCGGCGGACGAACTGGCGGGCCTGGCCGCGGCCGTGGGCGTGATGGTCGACTGGCATGACATCCATGGTGTCGCGCGCCGGGTGGAGCCGGACACGCTGGTCGCGGTGCTGGATGCGCTGGAATGGCGCGCGGCGACCACCGCGCAACGGGCGGACAGCCTTCGGCGCTGCGCGGCCGAGCGCGCGCAGCCGCGTCTGCGCACGGCGCAGGCGGGTGCGCGCATCGTCGTCGGGTCGCCCGATGCGGGGCCCGGGCAATGGTGCGATGAAGCAGGCGACACCGAGCCGGCCCACCAGGACGTCGAGGGTGGCTGGCGCTGCCCGCAGCGGCCCGGCTACTGGACGCTGCGCGTCGGTGCACAGGCGCATGCCGTGGCGGTGGCGCCGGCGCGCTGTTTCGGCGTGGACGACGCCACGGGCGCGGCCACGCCGCGCCGGTGGGGCGCAAGCCTGCAGGTGTACGCGGGGCGCTCGCCGTCGGACGCCGGCATTGGCGACAGTGCCGGGACCGCCGCGTGGTGTCGCCGCGTCCGCGCGGCGGGCGGCGATGCACTGGCACTCAGCCCGCTGCATGCGGCCGGCCGGATCGAGCCGCTGTTCAGCCCCTACTCGCCGAGTGACCGGCGCTATCTGGAGCCGATCTACACCGCGCCGCCACCGTGGCTGCGGGAAGACGACGCTGCGTTGGACGCGCCGGCGTCAACGGCGGATGGGCTGATCGACTGGGCAGGCGCGGCCGCCTTCAAATGGGCGCGACTGGCGCGCTGGCACGCGGCCATGCACGCGGCGCCGGACGCCATCCGCGACGATCTTCACCGCCATCGACAGGCCGGCGGGGCGGACCTGGAGCGGTTTGCCATCTTCAACGCGGCGGTGCTGGGCCAGCCGGATCCGGCGCTGCAGACCTTTGCGCAGTGGCTGTCCACCCGCAGCTGGTCGCAGGTACAGCATCGCGCCCATGCCAGTGGCATGGCGTTGGGATTGATCGCCGACCTGGCCGTCGGCTTCGTACCGGACGGCGCCGAAGCGGCGGCGGCAGGCGATACCGCCTTGCGCGGGCTGGTCATCGGCGCGCCGCCGGACGCGTTCGCGCCCCACGGGCAGGTGTGGGGCGTGAGCAGCTACTCGCCCGATGGCCTGCGGCGCACCGGCTTCGCGCCGTTCATCGCGCTGCTGCGCGCGGTGATGCGTGATCGCGGCGGCGTGCGCATCGACCACATCCTCGGCCTGCAACGGCTATGGGTGGTGCCGCAGGGTGCGGGGTCGGATGCGGGTGCCTATCTGCGCTATCCGCTGGAGGACCTGCTCAACCTGTTGGCACTGGAGTCGTGGCGGCATCGCTGCATCGTGATCGGCGAAGACCTGGGCGTGGTGCCCGATGGCATCCGCCAGCGGCTCGCGGAGCGCGGCGTACTGGGCATGGACGTGCTGGCGTTCGCGCGTGCTGCCGATGGCGAGTTCCTGCCGCCCAACCTGTGGCGGACGATGGCGGTGGCCACGACCGGCACGCACGATCTGCCCACCCTGGTCGGCTGGCAGCGCGGCGAGGACATTGCGGTGCGCGCGCAACTCGGGCAGGAAGACCCCGCGGCCACCGCGCAGGCCATGGAGCGGCGCCGCCAGGAAGCAGCGCAGCTGGCCAGCGCAGTGGGCGCCGATACCCTGTGCCCGGAGGCGTTGCACGATGCAGCCCTCGCGTTCGTGGCGGCCGGTCCTGCACCGTTGGCGTTGCTGCCCGTGGAAGACGCACTGGGCCTGCGCGAGCAGGTCAATCTGCCCGGCACGGTGGCGGTGTATCCCAACTGGCGGCACCGCCTGCCGCTACCGTTGCCCAGGCGCACGTTGCACGCGGCACTGCGCCGCTTCGCAACGGCCCGCGGCGGGGAGCACTGAGCCATGGTCCCGTTCCGCGCCACCGCACGGGTGCAGTTGCATGCCGGGTTCACCTTCGATGACGCCCGTGCGCAGGTCGACTACTACGCCGCGCTGGGCGTCAGCCACCTGTACCTGTCGCCGATCACCCGCGCCGTGGAGGGGTCCACGCACGGCTACGACGTGATCGATCCAACCGTGGTCAGCCCGGCGCTGGGCGGCGAACCCGCGCTGCTCCGTTTGGCCGCGCAGGCGCGTGCCCACGGGATGGGCCTGATCGTGGACATCGTGCCCAACCACGTGGCGGCGCACCTGAGCAACCCGTACTGGGCCGACGTGCTGCTGCACGGCCGGGACAGCCGGTATGCGGCGTGGTTCGACATCGACTGGCAGGCACCGGGTCGCCACGGCAAGCTGTGGCTGCCGGTGTTGGACAGGCCGCTGGCGACGGCATTGGCCGAGGGCCAGCTGCAGGTGGAACGGGATGCCGCCGGGGATGCCTGGCTGGCGCTTGCCGGTAGCCGCTACCCGTTGGCCACCCAGGCCCTGCCCGATGCGGGGCCCGAGCCGTCCACGCAGGCCATGTCCGCCTTGCTCGCCGCGCAGGCCTATCGCCTGGCGTGGTGGCGCAGTGGCGATGCCCGGGTCAATTACCGGCGATTCTTCACCGTTACCGCGCTGGCGGCATTGCAGATGGAGCGCACCGAGGTTTTCGATGCCGTGCATGCGCTGCCGTTGCGGTTGGCCGCGGAGGGCGTCATCGATGGCGTCCGCGTCGACCACGTGGATGGCCTGCGCGACCCCGCCGCCTACCTGCGGCGGCTGCGCGGTGCACTCGACGTGGCCGGTGCCGGGCGACAGTTGCCGGCCGGTACGCTGGGGCTGTGGGTGGAGAAGATCCTCGGCCCAGACGAGCGGCTTCCCGCCGACTGGCCCTGCGATGGCAGCACCGGCTACGACTTCATGGACGAGGCCGGCGCGGTGCTGCATGACATCGGCGGCGGCCGGGTGCTGGACCAGCACTGGCGCCAACTGACGGCGGACCCGCGCAGCGTGGAGCAGGTCGAGCGGCAGGCGCGCGCCGAGGTGCTCGACAACGGGCTGCGCGCGGAGTTCGACGCGCTGGTCGCCCTGGCAGCGAGGGTGGCCGAGGAAGAGGGCGGGGCGGCCGCCGATTTCGGCAGCGCGCTGCTGGCGACCGCGATCGCGCGCCTGCTGGCGTACTTCCCGGTGTACCGCAGCTACCTCACCGCCGCCGCCGGGCCCGCAGACGAGGCGGTCTGGGCGCAGGCCGCCACCGCCGCGCGCGCCGGCGCCGATCCCGCGGTGGCCGGCGTCATCACCCACGTCATGGGGTGGATGTTGCAGGCCCCGTCGGCGGGTGGCCCGTCCGGGCTGCTGCGTCTGCGCCAACAGGTCCAGTTGCTCAGCGCACCGCTCAATGCCAAGGCCGTTGAGGATTGCAGCTTCTACCGGTATGCGGCGCAACTGTCGCGCAACGAGGTCGGGACCCATCCCGCGCGGCGCGGCCTGCTGCCGAAGGACTTCCACGCACGCGCAGCCGAGCGCGGCCGCGCCCACCCGCGCGCGCTGCTGGCCACCGCCACCCACGACCACAAGCGCGGCGAAGACGCGCGCATGCGACTGGCGGTGCTGTCTCACTGGCCGATGTGGTGGCGCACGATCACGCGCCGCCTCGACCGCCTGGCGCTGCCACTGGGCGGGTCGTCGCTCCATCCCGGCGATCGCCAGATGCTGTGGCAGACGCTGGTGGCGGCATGGCCGGCGCACGGTCGACAGGTGTCGGACGACCTGCTGCCGCGCCTGCTCGGCTGGCAGCGCAAGGCGCTGCGCGAGGGCGGGCTGCGCAGCAGTTGGCGCGATCCGGATGCAGCCTATGAAGCGGCTGCCGGGGAAGTGCTCCGCAATGTATGCGAGTCATCGGCCGGGCAGGCGCTGCGGCAGGCACTGCACGCGGCCGTGGTGCGGGTGGCGCCGGCGGGTGCCCGGCTGAGCCTGGCGCAGACCGCGCTGCGCCTGACCGTGCCGGGGGTTGCGGATCTTTATCAGGGCACCGAAGGCTGGGACCTGTCCCTGGTCGATCCGGACAACCGCCGGCCGGTGGACTACGCCGCGCGGCGGCGACTGCTGGACGATGCCCGGCCGTGGCCGCAACTGCTCATCGATTGGCATGACGGTGCGGTCAAGGCGCGGCTGCTGCACGCGCTGCTGCAGGTGCGCCGTCGCTGGCCGGCGCTGTTCGCCCACGGGGATTACCGCCCGCTGCGCACCACCGCGCCGGACCGCGTGCTGGCGCTCTGCCGTGAGCACGGCCAGCAGCGCGTGGTGCTGGTGGTGGCCATCGATACCACCGCAGGCCCGGCGCCGCGCGCTACTGCCGCGTTGCCGGCGCGGTTCTGGGGCGCGGCACGCGTCGAGATCCCGGTAGCGCGCTATCGCAACGTGCTCACCGGACTGCCTGTAGACATTCAGAACGCCTTTACTCCGCTGCGGGCGCTGTCTGCGGACAGCCCCGTGACCGTGTTGATCCACCCATGAAGCCCGGACCCATGCAAGAACAAGAACGACGCGAACGCATCGAAGAACTGGCCCGCCAGATCTGGGAGGCCGAAGGCCGCCCGGACGGGCAGGGCGTGCGCCATTGGCTGATGGCCGAGCGGTTGCTGCAGGCCGAACTGCAAGCCGCCGCCGGCAAGGAGGGCAGCCAATGAGCGCCCATCCCACTGTACCGGGCTCGCGCGTTCGCGCCGGCCGCCCGTTCCCGCTCGGCGCCACATGGGACGGCGTGGGCGTCAATTTCTCGCTGTACAGCCGCCACGCCACCAAGGTGGAGCTGTGCCTGTTCAACGAGCGCGGGCGCGAGGTGGAGCGGATCGTGCTGCCCGAGTACACCGACGAGATCTGGCACGGTTACCTGCCCGACGCCCGCCCCGGCCAGCGCTACGGCTACCGCGTGCATGGGCCTTATGCGCCGGACGCCGGCCATCGCTTCAACCCGAACAAACTGCTGCTGGACCCGTACGCCAGGCAGATCGTCGGCCAGTTGAAATGGGCGCCGGCCCTGTTCGGCTACAGCATCGGGCACCGCGACAAGGACCTGAGTTTCGACAAGCGCGACAGCGCGCCGTTCATGCCCAAGTGCGCGGTGGTCGATCCGGCCTTCACCTGGGGCCATGACCGTCCGCCGTGCGTGGCCTGGGAAGATACGGTGATCTACGAAGCGCATGTGCGTGGGCTCACGATGCGGCACCCGGACGTGGCCGAAGCGGCGCGCGGCACGTTCTCCGCGCTCAAGCACGATGGCGTGCTGGACCATCTCAGGCACCTCGGTGCCACCGCGCTGGAGCTGCTGCCCATTCATGCGCATGTCGACGACCAGCACCTGCTGGAGCGCGGGCTGCGCAACTACTGGGGCTACAACACGCTGGCCTTCTTCGCGCCGGACCCGCGCCTGCTGTCCACCAACGCCATCGCCGAGTTCAAGCAGATGGTGGCCGGTGTGCACGCGGCGGGCCTGGAAGTGATCCTGGACGTGGTCTACAACCACACTGCCGAAGGCAACGAGCTGGGGCCGACGTTGTCGTTCAAGGGCATCGACAACGCCAGCTACTACCGGCTCGCCGACGACCCGCGCTATTACATCAACGATACCGGCACCGGCAACACCTTCGACCTGACCAACGCCGGCGCGCTGCGCATGGTGATGGACTCGCTTCGCTACTGGGTGCAGGACATGCACGTGGACGGCTTCCGCTTCGACCTGGCCACCATCCTGGGCCGCGAGCGCTCCGGCTTCGATCCGTCCGGCAGTTTCCTCGATGCGGTGCGCCAGGACCCGGTGCTGAGCCAGGTGAAGCTGATCGCCGAGCCGTGGGACATCGGTCCGGGCGGCTACCAGTTGGGCCAGTTCGCGCCAGGCTGGGCCGAATGGAACGACAAGTTCCGTGACAACGTACGCGCGCTGTGGCGTGGCGATGGCGGCCAGTTGGCCGAGTTCGCCACGCGCATCATGGGCTCGGCCGACCTGTTCAACCACAAGGGCCGGCGACCGGCGGCATCGATCAATTTCGTCACCGCCCACGATGGGTTCACCCTCCACGACCTGGTCAGTTACAACGACAAGCACAACGAGGCCAACGGCGAAGACGGGCGCGACGGCAGCGACCACAACATCTCCTGGAACCATGGCGTGGAAGGCCCCACCGAGGACGCGGCGGTGCTGGCGCTGCGGGCGCGGCAGATGCGCAACCTGCTGGCCAGCCTGTTGTTCTCGCAGGGCACGCCGATGCTGCTGGCCGGCGACGAGTTCGGGCGCACCCAGCAGGGCAACAACAACGCCTACTGCCAGGACAACGAGCTGACCTGGCTGGACTGGGCGCAGGCGGGCTCGGCGGCCGGCGCGCAGCAGGCGGCGTTCGTGCGCAAGGCGCTGAAGCTGCGGCGCCGCTACCCGCAGTTGCGGCGCGGGCGTTTCCTCGAAGCGCGCGACGACGTGGCCGACACCGCGATCGAGTGGCTGCGCGCCGATGGCGGGCCGATGCACGAGGCGGACTGGAACGATCCGGAGGCGCGGGTGCTGATGTTGAAGCTGGGGGGCAACGACGCCCACAGCCACGAACCCGGTCCCGAGCACGAAACGCTGCTGCTGCTGTTCAATGCCGGGCACGGCGAGGTGCGCTTCGACGTGCCCGGGGTGCCGGAGCGGCCCTGGCGGGTATTGCTGACCAGTGTCGACAGCCCTGCGCCGGCGCTGGACGCACAGGGCGGGCTCACGCTGCCCGAACGCAGCATGGCCCTGCTTGCCAGCCGCCGCGCGCGCGCGCCTGCGGCTGCCTGACGGCACAGCCTGCGCCCGACAGTAGGGCGTGGCGGCCCACGCGGCCCCGCTTTCCCGCCGGCACCCGCGCCGGCGATGGGGGAGGGGCCGCGCAGGCCGGGCGGGCGAGATCGGCACGGCGACGCGATGGATTCGGGGGCGTTATTTCTGAACTAGTCAGGCACGTGCATGCGCCCTTCACATCTGGCGCTGCAACGTATGTCCTCAGCTACCTGAATTGATTTAAGCTCGCGTCCCGGCCCCCATTCATTGCCATGAAGGGAGGCACTTTCTCTCTCCATTTCTCATCAGGACCCTCCATGGCGGCTTTGCAGCAGCGCACGATCGATCTTATCCGCAGCCACCATGACCAGGTGGTGTCGCAATGGCTGCAGCATCTGGCGGCAGGGAGCCAGGCCCACGACGCCCGGTTGTCCGCGCGGGAACTGGACAGCCAGGCGCGCGAACTGTGGCGCCTGCTGCTGGACGCCCTGTCCGCCAACACCGGCAGCCTGGCCGGCCCGGAGTGGCAGGAGATCCGGCGCTTCCTTGAGACCCTGTCCCGCGACCGCGTGCTGAAGGGATTCAATTCGGCCGAGACCGCCAGCTTCCTGTTCTCGCTCAAGCGCCCCTTGTTCGAGCTGATCCAGCAGGGCTACGCCGACGATTCGGCGCAGCTGGCCGACCAGCTGTGGGCGATCTCCGAACTGCTCGACCTGCTCGGCCTGCACAGCGTGCAGGCGTTCCAGAAGACCCGCGAGGATGTGATCCAGCGCCAGCAGGAGGAAATGCTGGAGCTGTCCACCCCGGTGGTGAAGCTGTGGGAGGGCGTGCTGGCGCTGCCGATGATCGGCACGCTCGATTCGCAGCGCACGCAGGTGGTGATGGAGTCGCTGCTGCAGCGCATCGTCGACACCGGCTCGGAGATCGCCATCATCGACATCACCGGCGTGCCCACGGTGGACACCCTGGTGGCCCAGCACCTGCTGAAGACGGTCACCGCGATCCGCCTGATGGGCGCCGATGCGATCATCAGCGGTGTGCGCCCGCAGATTGCCCAGACCATCGTGCACCTCGGGCTGGACCTGCAGGGCATCGTGACCAAGGCCAACCTGGCCGACGCGCTTGCCCTGGCGCTCAAGCGCACCGGGCAGACGGTGGTGCGGGCAGAGCGCTGACATGGAACGGATCCCGATCCTGCAGATGGGCGATCTGCTGCTGGTGACCATCCAGGTGGACATGCATGACCAGCTTGCGCTGACCCTGCAGGACGACCTCAGCGAAAAGATCCGTCGCACCTCCGCCCGGGGCGTGTTGATCGACATCTCCGCGCTGGACATCGTGGACTCCTTCATCGGCCGCATGATCTCCACGATTTCCTCCATTGCCCGGATCATGGATGCCACCACCGTCGTGGTGGGCATGCAGCCGGCGGTGGCCATCACTCTGGTGGAGCTGGGCCTCACCCTGAGCGGCGTGCGCACTGCACTCAATGTCGAGCGCGGCATGCAGCTGTTGCAGCGTTCCGATGACCTGACGCCATGACCGCGGCCAGTGGGACCCTGCCGATCCGCATCGAGCAGGACGTGGTCCTGGCGCGCCAGACCGCGCGCCAGGTGGCCGTGGCCTGCAACCTGCGCCTGATCGACCAGACCAAGCTGGTCACCGCCGCCAGCGAGCTGGCACGCAACGCGGTGATCTACGGCGGCGGCGGCACGATGGAGTGGGAAATCCTCGAAAGCGGCCTGCGCAAGGGCGTGCGCCTGGTCTTTGCCGACCAGGGCCCGGGCATCCCGGATCTGGCACAGGCGCTTACCGATGGCTGGTCGTCCGGGTCGGGCATGGGGCTGGGGTTGTCCGGCTCGCGCCGGCTGGTGGATGAGTTCGACCTGGACAGCGCACCGGGCGCAGGTACGCGCATCACGATCACCAAATGGACCTGACCTTTGCCGGGCACCTGACGCGGGTCGTGGTGATCGAAGAGACCTCGCAGGTGGGGCAGGCACGGCGCGAGGCGCTGGCGCTTGCCGGGCAGGTCGGCTTCGACGAGACCGATGCCGCGCGCGTGGCGCTGGTGGCGACCGAGTTGGCCACCAACCTGGTCAAGCACGCGCGTGGCGGGCGCATGTACCTGTCCGTTGCCGCGGGTCGCGCCGGCCCGGGCGTGGAACTGTGCACGCTCGATGACGGCCCCGGCTTCTCGCTGGCGCAATGCCTGCCCGATGGCTATTCCACCGGCGGCACCCAGGGCAATGGCCTCGGTGCGATCCGCCGTCAGGCCACCTTGTTCGATGCCTGGTCCGACGCGAAGGGCGCGGTGATCGTGGCGCGGGTATATCCCGCGCGCCCTGGTGGCGCCTGCGACCTGCCCTACGGTGCGTTGCGTGTGCCGATGCGGCATGAGCTGGCGTGTGGGGATGCCTGGCACCTGCGCGTCCAGGGCAGCGCGGTAGCCGTCACGATGATCGATGGCCTCGGCCACGGGCTGCCCGCCGCGGATGCCGCGCAGGCCGGCGTCGCCGCGGCCGGCCAGGCCAGTGGCTTCGACGCGCCGACCCTGGTCGGCGCGCTGCATGCCGGCATGTCCGGCACCCGTGGCGGTGCGGCGGCCGTGGCCAGCCTGGACATGCACACCGGCAGCATCCAGTTCGCCGGGATCGGCAATATCGCCGCCTCGCTGTGTGAGCCCACCAGCTCGCGCGGCATGGCGTCCCACCCGGGCATCGTCGGCGTGCAGTACCGCAAAGCCCAGCCCTTCCAGTTTCACGCGCCGGCAGGCACGCTACTGGTCATGCACAGCGATGGATTGCAGGCGCGATGGAGCCTGCGTGACTACCCCGGCCTGTTCCACCGCCACCCGAGCCTGATCGTGGCGGTTTTGCAACGCGATTTCGACCGTGGCCGCGATGACGTCGGCATCGTCGCCCTGCGCCTTGGAGACCTGCATTGAGCACCCCCTCGGATGACCACGAGGTGCAGCGCCTGCGCCAGCAGGCCGATGCACTGCGCGCCGAACTGGAGGAAACCAACCAGGGCGTGCTGGCCTTGTATGCCGAGCTGGACCAGCAGGCCGAACAACTGCGCGAGGTCTCGGAGCTCAAGAGTCGTTTCCTGTCCTACATGAGCCATGAGTTCCGCACGCCGCTCGGTTCGATCCTGAGCATGACGCGACTGCTCGAAGACGGCATGGACGGCCCGCTGACCGATGAGCAGCGGCGTCAGGTGCGTTTCATCAGCACCTCCACCAGCGAGCTGCGCGAGATGGTGGACGACCTGCTGGACCTGGCCAAGATCGAGGCCGGGCGCATCACCATCTCGCCGGCGTGGTTCGACCTCATGGACCTGTTCTCGGCACTGCGCGGCATGTTCCGCCCGCTGGCCGAGGGCAACCACGTGGACCTGCTGTTCGACGACCCGCCGGCGCTGCCGATGCTCTACACCGACGACAAGAAGCTGGCGCAGATCCTGCGCAACTTCATCTCCAATGCGTTGAAGTTCACCCCGAACGGGCAGGTGGTCGTCTCGGCCTGCCTGGAAGGCGAGCAGTCGGTGCGCTTCAGCGTGCGCGATACCGGCATCGGCATCCCGGCCGAACTGCAATCCACCCTGTTCGAGGACTTCGTGCAGGTCGATACGCCGCTGCAGAAGCGGTTGCGCGGCACGGGCCTGGGCCTGTCGCTGTGCAAGCGCTTCGCCGAGCTGCTCGGCGGGCAGGTGGGGGTGGACAGCGTGGTGGGTGAGGGCTCGGTGTTCTACGTGGTGTTGCCGCTCAAGCTGGCGGCGGAGGCTTCGCATGCCGACGCCTGATCGCATCCTGGTCGTGGATGACAACGTGGCCACCCGCTACGCGGTGCGCCGGGTGCTGGAACACCACGGATTCCGCGTGGAGGAAGCCGGGACCGGTGGCGACGGGCTGGCGCGCCTGGCCGAGCAGGATTTCGGTGCGCTCGTGCTGGATGTGAACCTGCCCGACATGAGCGGTTTCGATGTGGTGCGCCAGTTGCGCGAGGATGCGCGGATGCGGCTGCTGCCGGTCGTGCATGTCTCGGCGGCGTCCATCGCCACCGGCGACCTGATCACCGGCCTGAACGCCGGCGCCGACGCCTACCTCATCCATCCGGTGGACCCGGATGTGCTGCTGGCCACCTTGCGCAGCCTGCTGCGCGCCCGGCGTTCGGAGGAGGCGCTGCGCGAGGCCGAGGCACGTTTCGGCGAGATCTTCCGCCAGATCAATGCGCCGATCGCCGTCATCGATGCCAGCCTGCAGTCGCAGGACGCCAACGCGGCCTTCGTGCGCCTGCTCGGCGTCGACGCGAGCCGGTCGGGCGCGCTGGAGGCCCTGCTGGCCGACCAGGCAGCGCCGTTGAGTGCGCTCAAGGTGGCGCTGGCCGAAGGCGAGCGGTGGCAGGGCACGTTCGCCCTGCGTGCCGATGCGGCAACGCGCATCACCGAGTGGCGGGTAACGCCCTACCGCGCCTCCGGGCAGGGCGTGGTGCTGATCGAGGACATCACCGAACACCATGCGCGCGAGTCCGAGCAGCGCCAGGAACTGGCCAGCGCGGCCTCGGAGCTCGCCTTCCAGATCGCCGAGCGGCAACGCACCGAGATCGAGCTGCTGCAGGCCCAGAAAATGGACTCGCTCGGCCAGCTCACCGGCGGCATCGCGCATGACTTCAACAACCTGCTGACCACGATCATCTCCGGTTTGGACATGATCGAGATCGCCGCCACCAGCGGGAAATGGGACAAGGCCTCGCGTTACGTCGAGATCGCCACCGGCTCCGCCCACCGCGCCGCGGCGCTGACCCAGCGCATGCTGGCGTTTGCCCGCAAGCAGCCGCTGGACCCGCAGACCTTCGACGTGGTCGCGCGGATCCGCTCGCTGGAGGACATGCTGCTGCGCTCGATCGGCGAGAACATCGAGCTGGAGCTGGAGCTCGGCCCGCAGCCGATGGTGGCGGTGGCAGACCCCAACCAGTTCGAGAACGTCATCCTCAACCTGGTCATCAATGCGCGCGATGCCCTGGACGGGCAGGGGCTGATCCGGATCCGGGCCGGCCGCACCCATATCGAGCGCGACCACGAGCTGGCGCCCGGGTACTACATCAGCGTGAAGGTGCTCGACAACGGCCGCGGCATCCCGTTGGAACTGCTCACCAAGGTCTTCGAGCCGTTCTTCACCACCAAGCCACAGGGCGAGGGCACGGGACTGGGCCTGTCGATGACGTACGGCTTCGCCCGTCAGTCCGGCGGCAGTGCCCGCATCGCCAGCGAGGCCGGCGAGGGCACCGAGATCGAACTGCTGCTGCCGGAAGGGGAGCTGGCCGCGACCACGCAGACGGCGCCCCCCACCCAGGTGCCGCGTGGCAGCGCCGAACGCATCCTGCTGGTGGACGATACCGACTCGGTCCGCGTGATGGTGCGCGAGATGCTGGTGGAAGCCGGCTACCAGGTGGTGGAGGCGATCAACGCGCAACAGGCCCTGCTGGAGCTGCATTCAACGCGCGAGGTGGACCTGCTGCTGTCCGATGTCGGGCTGCCGGGGATGAACGGCAGGGAGTTGGCCGATGCCGCCCGTGCGCTTCGCCCGCACCTGCCGGTGCTGTTCGTCACCGGGTATACCGAGAGCGCGGTGGTGCGCCACGAGTTCCTCGGTCCCGGCATGTCGCTGTTGCCCAAGCCCTTCAGCGTGAACGAACTGCTACGCAGCGTGCGCGAGATGTTCTGACCCCACGGGGGACAGCCGGCGCGCGTGCGCTGGCTGTCACTCCGCCTCGCCAAGTCGCGCGCGCCGCGCATGGAACACCTCCGGCGTCTGCGGCTTGATGAACAACGCGACCAGCTCCGGGTACTCGGCCTTGACCGCCTTCTCGATGCGGGTGATGCAGGCCTCGATCTGCGGGGTGGTGCGCGCGTCTTCGAACTCGGCGCTGAGCATGGCAACCACCTGGTCCGGCCCCATCTGCATGGTGGTCACGCCGTTGGCGTTGCGCAGGTCCGGGTCGGTGTTGGCCACGGCCAGGATGCGCTTGGCCACGCTCGGGTGCGCCGGCTCGCCGACCAGCAGCCCCTTGGTCTCACGGGCCAGCAGGAAGGCGGTGACCGCCAGCACCGCGGCAATGCACAGCGAGGCGACGCCATCCAGCACCGGCATGTCCAGCAGCTGCGCGGCGACCAGCCCCAGCAGCGCGAAGCCCAGGCCGAGCAGCGCCGCGCTGTCTTCCAGCAGCACGGTGAAGGTGGTCGGGTCCTTGCTGCGCCGGAAGGCTTCGAAGTAGCCCATCGCGCCCTTGGTGGCGCGGAATTCGCGCAGCGCGATCCACCACGACGCGCCCTCGAACACGATCGAGATGCCCAGCACCGAATAGCTGATCAGGTGGTTGGTGGCCGGCTCGGGGTGGCGGATGTGCTGGATGCCTTCATAGGCCGACACGCCGGCACCGGCGGCGAACACCAGCAGGGCCACGATGAAGCTCCAGAAGTACAGCTCGCGCCCATAGCCGAACGGATGCACGGTGTCCGGCTTCTTCTCGGCGCGGCGCAGGCCATACAGCAACAGCAGCTCATTGATGGTATCCACCAGCGAGTGGACGCCTTCGCTGAGCATCGCCGAACTGCCCGACAGGCCGGCGGCGACGAACTTGGCGATGGCGATGCACAGGTTGCCGGCAAGGGCGGCATAGATGACAAGACGGGAGCCGGAGGGCTTGGCCATTGGGGGTGGGGGGCGGGTGGGGGAGGCCCCCATGATCGGCAAGTGGCCGTCCCGGCGGCGTGCAGGGGGGCGTCGACGGCGCCGGTGGGCCGCGCCTGGCCCCGGCGCCGACATCTGGCTGCATCCAATCGGCCCTGTGGCGCGTACACCTGATGACCTCCTACACACGGCGTCATCCCCTGCAGATGTACCGTCACCCCGACCCGCCTCCCTTTTCCTTCCACGCCGCCCGCATCGTGTCCGTCTCCGCGCAGCCCACAACGACCCCTCCCGACTGGACGCAGGACATGGATGGCGTGGCGCGCCTGCGTGACCGTGACTGCTTCATCCGGATCTACGACCACTTCATGCCGCGCCTGTGCATTTACCTGCGCGGGCGGGGTGCCACCGATGGCACCGCCGAGGAACTGGCGCAGGAGAGCCTGTTGCGGCTGTGGCTGAACGCGGCCGACTTCGATGCCTCGCGCAGTGCGCTGGGTACCTGGCTGTACCGCATCGCCCGCAACCTGCACATCGACCGGTTCCGCAGCGAGCGCGGCTGGTTGCAGGCGCAGGAGGCGGTGGAGGCCGCCGCGGTGGATGACCCGCCCGAGCGCACCTCGGCCGAGCAGTTCGTGGACCACGCGCGGCTGCGGCAGCGGATCAACGAACTGCCGGCGATCCAGGCACGGCTGGTGCGGATGTCGCATTTCGAAGCGAAGAGCCACAGCGAGATCGCGCAGGCGCTGAGCCTGCCGCTGGGTACGGTCAAGTCGCACCTGCGCCGTGCCTTCCTGCAGTTGCAATCCACCGTGCGGAGCGCCCCGTGAACCCTCGCCACCACCTGCACGAATCGACGTTGATGAGCTACGCCGCCGGTGCGTTGCCGCCGGCACTGGGCGTGGTTGCCAGCGCGCACCTGGAGGGCTGCGCGCATTGCCGGCAGCTGCTGCGCGATGCCGAGGCGATCGGCGCGGCGCTGCTGGACCAGACCCAGCCCGAGCCCGCCAGTGCGCGCCAGGCGGCCATGCGCGAGGCGATGCTGGCGCAGCTTGAGGCCGAGGAAGCGCGGGATACGCCGGTGCGCCCGCTGCGCCCGCTGGCGACGCCGGTGGCCGGCGACACGGCCGCGTCGTCGCATCCGGACCCGCTGCCGGTGTCCCTGCATCCGTATTTCGGGCCCTCGCTGCGCACGCTGCGCTGGCGCTGGATCGCGCCGGGCGTGCACTGCATCCGCGCGGCCAGCATGCCCTCGCTGATCATGCTGCGCATCGCGCCGGGCAAGTGCCTGCCGATGCACAGCCACGGCCAGAGCGAGCTCACCCAGATCCTGCGCGGCGCCTACAATGATGCGCTCGGCACCTTTGCCCCGGGCGACATGGCCGACCTGGACGAAGACGTCGAGCACCAGCCGGTCACCGCGCCAGGCGTGCCATGCATCTGCGTCTCGGCGCTGGATGCGCCGCTGCGCTTCAGCGGCTGGCTGGCGCGAAGCATGCAGCGTTTCGTGAAACTCTAGCGTTCTGGCCTGTCGAGGAACCGCATCATGAGCACTCCCTCCCGCCTGCAGGTCCTGATCACCGGTGCCAGCGGCCTGGTCGGGCAGGGCGTGTTGCGCGCCTGCCTGGCCTCACCGCATGTGCAGGGCGTGACCGCACTGGTCCGCCACGCCGGCGGGCTGCCCGACGGCGTGCGCGCGATCGTCCTGTCGGATTTCACCCGCGCCGATGCGTTGGGCGAGCAGCTCGCCGGTTTCCAGGCGTGCTTCTACTGCGCGGGGGCGCCGCCGATCGGCACGCCGGAAGCGGAGTATCGCGCGGTCACGTTGACGGCCACCCTGGCCGTGGCCCGGGCGTGGGCGTCGGCCAATCCCACCGGGCGATTCCTCTACGTCTCGGGCGCGCACGCCGATCCGGACAGCCGGTTCATGCCGCTGCGGATCAAGGGGGAAACCGAGGCCGCGCTGACGGCGCTGCCGATTCGCACCGTGATGCTGCGCCCGGGCGGCGTGCGTCCAGTCGCCGGGACCGGCACGCGGCACCCCCTGCTCAAGCCGCTGTACCTGTTCGGTGGGCCGGTGATGACGCTGGCCGCGCGGGCTGCGCCTGCGCTGGTGACCAGCAATGCGGCGGTCGGACGGGCCATGATCGAACTGGCCCGCATGCCGTCGCCACCGGCGGTGGTCGAGTGCGCCCGGATCAACCAACTGGCGGCCGACGCCGGCGGTTGACGGGGGTTCATCCCCGCGACGAGGGAAACACGGCCTCGTCACCGCGCCGGGCACACCGTGGATGGCGCGATGATTCCATCGCGTTGGAGCACGCAATGTCGGACATGAAGCGCACGCCCACCTAGGATCAGAAGGCCAACGCCAGCACCCACAGTGCAGGCCAGAAGCAACAGCAGCAGGACGCTGGACGCAAGGACGCGCCAGGCAAGGATGCCAAGGCCAAGGATGCCGGCTCACACAAGCAGCACAAGTGAGCGCATCGGTCATGCACATGGAAGGGCCGCACGCTGCGGCCCTTTTTTACGCCTAGTCGGCGGCCTTGCCGAACGGCGGCCCGCTCCGCCCGCGGCGCACGGCATCGTCGACGCGGGTCACCAGCTCGTCGATGTTGAACGGCTTGCCGACGAACGGCGTGCCCTGATGTTGCTTGGGCACCATCTGGAAATAGACCGCCGAGGCGAACAGGAAAGGCGTGCCGAGTGCGGCCAGCCGGTCGGCCACGGGGAACACCGGGCCATCGCGCAACTCGATATCCAGCACGGCGGCATCGAAGTGCTGGTAGGACAACGTGCTCAGCGCATCGGTAACGGAGTCGGCGGCGACCACGTCGTAGCCGGCCTCGGTGAGCACTTCAACGAACAGTTTGGACAGCTGGATCTCATCTTCCACTACCAGGATGAGGCTGCGTGCGGGGGGAGAATTCGGACGGCCGTTCATGAGGTTTGAAAGGTTCGGGCAGATGATCCTGTTCCTTTTCGTGTCAACGCGACGCCAACTGCGCTTTCGCTTTCGTTGACATCGGCACGCGTCACTGCGTGCCGTCGTCTTCTTCCAGGGCATCGTCATCCCAGGCGCTGGCCGCGTCCGCAGGCGCATCGGCGTCGGGATCCACCGGCTCCAGCAACGTGTAGTCGTCGCGGTCCGGATCACGGAACGCGCGGCTTACCGGATACGCCTCCAGCGCTGGCGTGCGCGCCTGTGCGCGCAGGTCGGCGGGAGCCTGCAGTGCGCCGGCCAGCCATGCCATGGCGACGCTGCCGTCGATGAACACCGGGCCATCGGGCGTGAGCGGGGCCGGTATGGCGGTGTTCGGGGCGGTCAGCACGGTGAAGCTGTCGATCTGGTCGCCGTCCGGATGCTCCCAGTGCTCCCAGAGCCCGGCGGCCAGCAGCGCCAACCCGTCCGTGCGCTGCACGAACAGGGGCCACGGCGGCTTGCGTTGCCTGTCCCACTTGTAATAACCGCTCATCGCGATCACGCACGGCCGCTGCTGCCAGGCCTGGGCGAAGATGCGGCTCCTGGCGGCGCGATCCAGCCGTGCGGTGACCGTGGTGTAGGGCGTGGTCGGCTCTTTCGACCAGCGCGGCACCAGGCCCCAGCGCATGTCGGCGGGCACGATGCTGCCATCGCCGTCGCGCGCGATCACGGTGGCCACGCCGTTCTTGCCGATGTTGTAGCGGTCCGGTGCATCGGCCAGCGCGTTGGCCAGCGATACGGGCAGGCCGCCGGGCAGGGAGGCGGCATCGGCAATGGCTTGGGCGAAGCGGCGCATGCGGGCAGGGTACGGCCGCCGTTGTGAGCCGCCAGTCAGTGTGACGCGCCGACGACGCCCGCCAGCGTCTAATCAGGTCCTGGCCGCCTGGAGCCCGGGGATGCCGCGCAGGAAAACACTGAAACTTGCCACCTACAACGTCAACGGCATCGGCAACCGGTTGCCGCAGCTGCTGGCATGGCTGGCCAAAGAAACCCCGGACGTGGTCGCGCTGCAGGAGCTCAAAGCGGTGGACCAGGCGTTCCCGGTGGCCGAACTGGAGGCGGCCGGCTACGGCGCGCTCTGGCTGGGCGAGCGCCGCTGGAACGGCGTGGCGTTGCTGGGCAGGGGCGTCACTCCGGTGCAGAGCCGGCGGCGCCTGCCGGGCGAGCCGGCCGACACGCAGAGCCGCTACATCGAGGCCGCCATCCACGGCATCGTGGTGGCCGGCATCTACCTGCCCAACGGCAACCCGCAGCCCGGGCCGAAGTTCGACTACAAGCTGCGCTGGATGCAGCGCCTGCACGCGCACGCCAGGACGCTGGTGGACCTGCCGCACCCGGTGGCGATCCTGGGCGACTTCAACGTCATCCCCACCGACGAGGACGTGTACGACCCCCGCGCCTGGCGCAAGGATGCGTTGCTCCAGCCGGAAACGCGCGCGGCCTTCGAGCGGCTGCTGGTGCAGGGCTGGACCGACGCACTGCGCCACTGCCATCCGGACGAACGCATCTATACGTTCTGGGATTATTTCCGCCAGCATGCCGAGCGTGATCGCGGGCTGCGCATCGATCATCTGCTGCTCAACGCGCCTCTGACCGCCGGTCTGCAGGAGGCCGGGGTAGACCGCTGGGTGCGGCTGCAGGACAAGGCCAGCGACCACGCCCCCACGTGGGCGGTGGTGGTGGCGCCTTGAAGCCGCACCCGCGCAGGTAGGTAGAGTAGGCATCATGTCCGACCCGGTTCCTCCCGCCATCGCTGCCTTGGACGCGTTCGCGCCCGCCACCCGCGCCTGGTTCGCCGCCGCCTTCGATGCTCCCACGCCGGTGCAGGCGCATGCATGGGCGGCCATCGGCGCCGGTGCGCATACGCTGGTGATCGCCCCGACCGGATCGGGCAAGACGCTGGCCGCCTTCCTGCATGCCATCGACCAACTATTCCGCGAGCGCGAACGGCAGCCGCCCGCTGCCGCTGCGCCCATCGGCACGCGGGTGCTGTACATCTCACCGATCAAAGCACTCGGTGCCGACGTGCATCGCAACCTGCAGGTTCCCCTGCAGGGCGTCAACGCCGCGCGCGAGCGACGCGGCGACCCGGCGCTGAACCTCTCGGTCGGCATCCGGAGCGGGGATACCCCGGCCGCCGAACGCGCCCGGCTGGTGCGGCGGCCGCCGGACATCCTGATCACCACGCCGGAATCGCTGTTCCTGATGCTCACCTCGCAGGCACGCGAGACGCTGCGCGGCGTACACAGCGTGATCGTCGATGAAATCCACGCGGTGGCCGGCACCAAGCGCGGCAGCCACCTGGCGCTGAGCTTGGAGCGCCTGGACGCCTTGCTGGCGCAGCCGGCGCAGCGGATCGGGCTGTCGGCCACGGTGCGGCCGGTGGAACAGGTGGCCGCCTTCCTCGGTGGCGATCGCCCCGTCACCGTGGTCAATCCGCCCTCGGCGCGCCAGTTGGACGTGCGGATCGTGGTACCCGTGGAGGACATGGCCGACATTCCCGCGCGCGCCGGCGACGAACCCGGCCGGGTAGGCTCGATCTGGCCCCACGTGGAAAGCAGCATCCTGGACCAGGTCCTGCAGCGGCGCTCCACCATCGTGTTCGCCAACTCGCGTGGCGTGGCCGAGAAACTCACCGCGCGCCTCAACGAGGTGTACGCAGAGCGCCTGGCACGCGATCCTGCGTTGCACGCCGCGCCGGCATCGGCGGCGGAGAGTGCCGACCCCGCATCGCACTACGGATCCTTCAACGGCGGCACCAGCGGGCGCACCGCCGGCGCACCGGCGCTGATCGCGCGTTCGCACCATGGCTCGGTCTCCAAGGAGCAGCGCCGCGACATCGAGCAGG
Organism: Stenotrophomonas sp. BIGb0135; assembly: GCF_024810105.1. Taxonomy (GTDB): domain Bacteria; phylum Pseudomonadota; class Gammaproteobacteria; order Xanthomonadales; family Xanthomonadaceae; genus Stenotrophomonas; species Stenotrophomonas maltophilia_AB. The sequence continues at coordinate 570,002 of NZ_JANUDX010000001.1, read as the reverse complement.
CCTTGAAGTCCGGCGAACTGCGCTGCGTGGTGGCCACCTCCAGCCTGGAACTGGGCATCGACATGGGCCTGGTCGACCTGGTCATCCAGGTCGCCGCGCCGCCCTCGGTGGCCAGCGCGCTGCAGCGGGTGGGGCGCGCCAGCCACCAGGTCGGCGGCATTTCCACCGGCCTGGTCTACCCACGCACACGGCGCGACCTGATCGACGCGACGGTCGCCATCGAAGGCATGCTGGCCGGCCGCATCGAGGCGGTGGACCCGCCCCGCAATCCGCTGGACGTGCTGGCCCAGCAGACCGTCGCCGCGGCGGCGATGGACACGCTGGACGTGGACGCCTGGTATGCCCGCGTGCGCCGTGCCGCGCCGTACCGCACGCTGCCGCGCAGCGCGTTCGATGCCACCCTGGACATGCTCGCCGGGCGCTATCCCTCCGATGACTTCGCTGGCTTCCGCCCGCGCCTGGTCTGGAACCGGCACACCGGTGAACTGAGCGCGCGCCCTGGCGCCAAGCAGTTGGCGGTCACCAGCGGCGGCACCATCCCCGACCGCGGCATGTTCAGCGTGATGCTGCCCGAAGGCGAAGAGCGTGCCGGCTCGCGCCGCGTCGGCGAACTGGACGAGGAAATGGTGCACGAGTCGCGGGTCAATGATGTGATCACCCTCGGCGCGACCTCCTGGCGCATCGAGCAGATCACCCATGACCAGGTGGTGGTCACCCCGGCGCCCGGGCGCTCGGCGCGGCTGCCGTTCTGGCGCGGCGAAGGCGTGGGCCGGCCGGCGGAACTGGGCGCGGCGGTAGGCGCGTTCCTTGCCGCCCTGGACGCAGCCGCCGATGGAGGCGACGGCGGCATTCCGCCGTCGCTGGACGCGCGGCTGCAGGCCAGTGGCCTGGCCGGCAATGCCATCCGCAACATGCTGGGGCTGGTCGAGGAACAACGGCAGTCCACCGGCACGCTGCCCACCGACCGCCGGCTGGTGGTGGAGCGGTGCCGCGACGAATCCGGCGACTGGCGGGTGATGCTGCATTCGCCCTATGGTCGCCGCGTCCACGATCCCTGGGCATTGGCGCTGGCCGGCCGTATCCGCGAGCGCTGGGGCGTGGACCCGACGGTGGTGGCCAGCGACGACGGCATCCTCCTGCGCGTCCCCGATGCCACCGGCCGCCTGCCGGGTGCGGCGCTGTTCCTGTTCGAGCCGGAACGGCTGCGCGACGAGGTGACCCGGGCGGTCGGCGGCTCGGCCCTGTTCGCCGCGCGTTTCCGCGAGTGTGCGGCGCGCGCGCTGCTGCTGCCGCGGCGCAGTCCGGGCCGACGCTCGCCACTGTGGCAACAGCGCCTGCGCGCCGGCGAACTGCTGGCCATCGCGCAACGCTATCCGGATTTCCCGATCCTCCTCGAGGCCGCGCGCGAGTGCCTGCAGGACGTCTACGACCTCGACGCCCTGGCCGCGCTGATGCAGCGGCTGGCCGAAGGCGGCATCGAGATCGTCGAGGTCACCACCGAGGTGCCGTCGCCGTTCGCGGCGAACCTGCTGTTCGGCTACGTCGCCGAGTTCATGTATGGCACCGACGTGCCGCTCGCCGAACGCCGTGCGTCGGTGCTGTCGCTCGACAGCGGCCTGTTGGCGGACCTGCTGGGGCAGGTCGACCTGGGCGAACTGCTGGACCCCGCCGTGGTGGAGCAGGTCGGCAATCTCCTGCAACAGCGTGCGCCGGAACGCCGCGCCAAAGGCAAGGAAGGCGTGGCAGACCTGCTGCGCGTGCTCGGGCCGCTGTCGGTCACGGCGGTGGCCGAGCGCCTCGCCGACGCCACGCCCGATGCCCTCCAACACCTGCAGGCGCTCGAGCGCGAGCACCGGGCGATCCAGGTGCCCGTGGCCGGCAGCATGCGCTGGGCGGCTGTCGAAGACGCCGCGCGCCTGCGCGATGCGCTGGGCGTGATGCTCCCGGCCGAGGTGCCAGCCGTGTTCCGGCAGCCCTCCGCCGATCCATTGGGTGAGCTGCTCGCGCGTTATGCGCGCACCCACCGCCCGTTCACCAGCGCCGAGGCGGCCGCTGCATTCGGGCTCGGCGTGGCGGTGGCCGACGCGGCGCTGGAGCGGCTTGCCACGCAGGGCAGCGTCCTCAAGGGCAGTTTCGGCGTCGTCTGTCGCCAGCAGGATGCGGCCACGTCGCCTGCCGGGCTGTCACCGTTGGCCACCCATGAGTGGGTGGGCGAGGACGTCCTGCGTCGGCTGCGCATGCGCTCGCTGCAGGCGGCCCGCGACGCTACCCGGCCAGTGCCGCCCGAGGCGTATGCGTTGTTGCTGTTGGAGCGGCACGGGCTGGTGGCGGATGCAACGCCGCCCGCACGCGGTGCGACCGCGTCCACCACGGGTGCGCTGGACGGCATCGACGGCGTGACCCGTGTGGTTGAGCTGCTGGCCGGCGTGCCGGCGCCTGTCTCTGTATGGGAAAGCCAGATCCTGCCGGCGCGCGTGCACGACTACGTGCCGGCGCTGCTCGACGCGTTGCTTGCCACCGGCGCCGTGGTCTGGTCTGGCCATGGCCGGCTGGGCGAGGACGATGGGCTGGTCTCCCTGCACCTGCAGGAGTTCGCGTTCGAGTCCTTGCCACCGCTGCCGCTGTCGGCGGAACACTCGCCGCTGCAAGAGGCGATCCTGCAGTTGCTGGCCGATGGCGGGGCCTACTTCGCCTGGCAGCTTGCCGCCGCGGTGCAGGCGCGCTGGCCTGGCGCCGCCGGGGGGCAGGCGGGCGCGGAGGTCAGTCCCGATGCGCTGCACACCGCGCTGTGGGACCTCGCCTGGCGCGGCTACCTCACCACCGACATCTGGAATCCGCTGCGTGAGCTGGCCGGACTGCGGCCGCCGCGTCCGCGGGCACTGAGGACCTCGCGACGAAGCAGCCGGGTGCGCGGCATCCCGATGCACGATCCCGCGGTTGCGCCCCACGGCGCCGCGCCGCGCGTGGTCGCGTTCACCGCCGCCACGCTGGCCGGGCGCTGGTCGTTGCTGCATCGGCAGGCCACCAGCGACACGCTGCGCGCGGTGGCCCTGGCCGACGCGCTGTTGGACCGCCACGCCATCGTCACCCGCGGCGCGGCCGTCGCCGAAGGCATCGCAGGCGGCTTCCCCGCCTTGCAGCAGGTGTATCGCGGCATGGAGGATGCCGGCCGCGTGCTGCGCGGCCGGTTCGTGGCGACGCTCGGCGGCGCGCAGTTCGCCGAGCGGACCACGGTGGACCGGCTGCGCGGGATCGCCGAGGCGTCGGGCACCGGGCGCTCCAGCGTCGCCGTCGCGCTGTCCGTGGTCGATCCGGCCAACCCGTTCGGCGGCGTGTTGCCCTGGCCACCGCATACCGCCTCCCTGCGGCCGCTGCGGCGCGCCGGCGCGCTGGTGGTCATCGTCGGCGGTCGCCTGCAGATGTACCTGGCGCAGGGCGGCCGGCATCTCCTGACGTGGCTCGACGCCGACGCCGACGCCACCCTGCTAGACGCGGCGGCCCAAGCGCTGGCCGCAGCGCTCGGGCGCACGCGGCGCGCCCGTTTCACCCTGGAGCTGATCGACGACGCGCCGGTCGCACGCAGCGCACTGATCGATGCGCTGCGCGCGGCGGGCTTCCGCAGCGATCCCAAGGGCCTGCGCTGGGACGGATGATCGCGCGGCGTTGGCCTGGGCGTTGCCGGTGCCGCGGGCCCAGGCAGCGGCGCGCGTCCACACACCGTCCTGCCTGCTCAGGCGACCACGGCCAGTTGGCCCGGCGAACCCGGTCGCAGCGCCAGCTTGTGGGTCACGTTGGTGATGCTGCGTCGGGGGTCGGTGGGGTGCGGCCGGGTGGACGTGTGGCTGTTGCCCTGCCGCCACAGCCCGAACATCACGATCTCCGCGCCCACCGGGAAGCGCTGCAGCCACGCGGCATCATCGTGACCCACGCTGACCTCGTAGAACTCCCGGCGATCCATCACCCCGGTCTTCTGGTATTTCGGCGCGCAGTTCAGATAGGTAGCGCCAGCGCCCGTGCCCGGAGGCGGCGAGCGGTGTGATCGCACCGTGCCGAGCAGGGCCATGGGCACCTCGTTGCTGGCCGCATCCAGCCGTGCCCAGGCCTCGTCGTAGCGCGCCGGGTCATGGAAGAACGCGTCCCAGGCCAGCTTCTTCTTGCCCAGCCGCAGCACCACGCGGTCGGCCAGCAGTGCGTCGTTGCCACACATCGCGCGCAGCACCAACAGCGTGGACAGGAGGCGCATCTGCTGCTCCGGCAGCGCGCCGCCGCCCCGTTTCAGGCCCTGGTGCAGCGCGAGCAGGCGCAGTTCGTGGCGGCCATCGTCCAGCCGCTGCACGAATGCCGGGTCGCTGGCCGCAGCGGCATCGAGCACTTCGGCCAGGTGCCCGGCCACGTTGTAACGGCACCCCGTTACGTGCGCCGCGCCCTTGTCCAGGGCGAAGTAACCGGGCATCGGGGCCGGGTACGCCGGATCCGTCTTCGGGCGCGGCCGCGCCGGCACGAAGATCAGCGGTGCGGCGCAGCCGGTGCTGTCGCAGAACAGCGCCGGCAGGGTCTGGGCGGCGTCGTGGCGCTGCTGCAGGCCGTCGACGCCGTGCACGGTGCCGTGCGAGCCGATCGCCCTGCGCATCTTGATGTCACCGCTCATCTCTAACCACTGCAGTACCGGGGCGCCACATGGTAGCCCCATCGGTGCCCATCGCCGCGTGGGCGGCTGCGGGCCGATGGGCGCGCCCCAGGCTCCGCTCGCTCCGTCGCCCCCGGGACACTGGCATCCCCGGCGTTGCTCGGGCAAGAATGGGCCATCACGGGACGTAACGGAGTACCTCCATGTACGCACGACGAATCGGGCTGGCGATGGCCCTGGGGTGCCTGGCGGCCGGCACCGCTGGCCAGGTCCACGCCCAGGTGTACCGGTGCACCGGCAGCAACGGCGAGACTGTCTATGCGCAGAACCCCTGCGGCGCCGGCGCGAAAGAGGTCAACGTGCGCTCCAACCGCGGCGCGACGCGCTCGTCCGCCGAGGTCGCCACGCGTACGGCGGTGTTCCGCTCCACCGACCTGTCCGATGCGTCCATCGCCGAACGCAACTGCGTGGCCTCGGCGCGGGCGAGCATCTTCGGCCCGGTGGACAGCCGCATCGCCGGCTACCAGCGCCAGGTGGGCGAGCTCAACCAGCAACTGGCCGCGCCGCGCGACAACCTGGCCAATGCCACCTATGAGTCCGGAGTGCGTACCCAGCTGGCCAGCCTGCAGCAGTCGATCAGCATGGAGCGCCAGACCGCCGAAAGCAGCCTCACCCAGGCCCGCGAACGGTGCGCCGACCAGCGTCGGGACCGCGAGGCGGCCATCGAGCGCAAGTATGCGGCCGATGCCGCGCAGCCCGAGGCCGGTGCGCCGGCCGCCGTCACGCGCTGAGGTATTGCCCGGCCAGCGCCGCGCGGGACCTTCCGGTCAGGGCTGCGTCACCGTCGACTGCACCAGGATCGCGCCCAGCACCTCGTCGTCGGAGAAGCCGCAATGGCCTTCGCCGGCACGGGCCAGCACCGTCGGCAGCGGATCGGCGCCCGCCTTGGCCGCCAGGGCGGGATAGACCGGTTCGAAGCGCGGGTTGATGGTCGGATCGTCGCGGTTGTACTGGATCACCAGCGGCCGCGACAGCGCGCCGGTCAGCCCCAGTTCGCGCCGCAGCGTCGCCTGCGCGGCGGGGTCGGCATCCAGCCGGCGCACCTCGGCATTGAATGCCGCGTCATCGCCGAATCCTGCATACACCGTGTCGCGGTTGCCGACCGGCATGCCGCCGCTGCGCTTGACCAGGTCGTGCAGCACCAGGGCATGCAGGCTGATCGTGCCGGGCAACTGCTCGGCGGTGACCTGCAGCCGCGTGGCCAGCCGTGCCGCCACCGTTGGCTGGGCCTGCAGCGCGCCGGCGATGGCCGGGTACAGGTCGGCCTGCGGGATCGAGGCAGCGGCCGGCGAGGCCAGCCCCGCCGCGGGCAGCCCGCGTGCGCGCGGGAAGAAATGATCGAAGGCGAGCAGGGTGGTCAGCGTCTCGCTGGCCAGCACCTCGCCGGGGAGGTTGGCCCCGCACAGCGAGGCGCCGCCCGCGTAGTGCTGCGGATAACGCTCCAGCGTGGCGATGGCCACCGCGCCGCCCATCGAGAACCCCAGCACCCAGGTCCGGCGCGTGGTCGGCTGGGTGGCGATGAAATGCGCGCGCAGGCGTTCGGTGTCGGCGATCGCATCGGCCACGGCCCAGCCTTGGCTGGCATAGCCGCTTTGGGCCACCGCGAAACCCGCCTTGAGCAGGGTGGCGGTCGACGGGTTGGCCGGCCAATCGGCAGGGCGTGGTGTGCCTGCCGGCTCGAAGCCATGCGCGAGCATCACCACCTCGCCGTTCCAGTGCGCCGGCAGATCGATGCGCCACGGCGCCCCCTGCAGCACGCCGTTTTCCGTGCGCGCCGTAGCGGCCGCGTTGCTTGCCACCGGCGCATCGTGGGCGGCGGCGCTGGCCGCCAGTGCGCCCAGGCCCAGGCAACATGCGAAGGTGAGGGCGGCGTGGCGGCGCATGGCGGGTGGGCTCGTGGCCTCAGTGCTGCAGGGTGAGCGGCTTCACCTCGGCCTTTTCCAGCAGGCGCTTGGTGAAGTAGCTGTCCTTGTAATACTTGATCTTGGCGCACAGCACCGGGTGCGGCAGGCCTTCGTACAGCACGATTTCCTTGTCCGGCCCCATCGCCTTGAGCTCCTGCGGGAGCATCAGCGCGCGCCGCTCCAGGACCTCGTTGTCCGACACGGAGCTGGACGGCCCATGCGAGCGCGTGCGCGAACGGCGCTGGACCGTCGTATAGCCCAGCATCTCGGAATAGTCGTTCGCATCCTGCTGTTCGCGCGGCGCGTAGATGATCTGCAGCGCGTGGTTGGTGATGATCGTGCGCGACAGTTCCTTGCCATACACCGCATCCAGCTGCGCCATCGACTGGATGATCGGCAGCAGGCGGATGTTGTAGCCGGCCATGTACGAGACCGCCTTGGAGATGATGTCCACGCGGCCGATCGAGGTGAATTCGTCCATCAGCAGCAGGCACTGGTGCTTGAGCGCCTTGTCGTTCTGGGGCAGCGTCTTGGTGTTGACGTTGATCAGCTGGCTGAAGAACAGGTTCACGATCAGGCGGCTCTCGGCCAGCTTGTTCGGCTGGATGCCCACGTAGATGGTCATGCGCTTGCGGCGCACGTCGTCAAGGCGGAAATCATCGCCACTGGTGGCCGCGTCCAGCACCGGGTTCAACCACGGGTTGAGCGGCTCGCGGAACGAACCGATGATCGAGGCGAAGGTCACGTCCGCCTGCGACAGCAGGCCGGCGAAGGCGGTGCGCGCCTGCGCGCTGAGGAACGGCGCCTCGGCCATCTTCTGCAGGTACGGCTTGAGCTCGGTGCCGTCGCCGGAGGACAGGCGCAGCACCTGGCCCAGGGTCGGCTTGGGCGAGCCGGGCAGGGACTCGGCCTGCTCGAACAGATACAGGGTGAAGGCAAGGAAGGCGTTGCGGGCCTGGCCGGTCCAGAACTTGTCCTTGTCATCGCCATCGGGGTACAGCATCGCGCCGATCGCCTGCAGGTCGGACACGCGGAACGCGGGGTCGTTGGACACGTAGGTCAGCGCGTTCCAGCGATGCGAGCGGCGGTCTTCGGCAAACGGGTTGAACAGGTAGATCTCATGCCCGATCGACTGGCGCCAGCCGGAGGTCAGGTCGAAGTTCTCCTGCTTGATGTCCAGCACCACCGCCGATTCGCGGTAGTCCAGCAGGTTGGGGATGACCACGCCCACGCCCTTGCCCGAGCGCGTCGGCGCGGCCAGGATGACGAACTGCTGCCCGGTAAGGCGCAGCAGCTTGCCGTTCATCTGGCCCAGCACGATGCCGTCGTCCTTCTGCTTGAAGAAGCCCTTGCTGGCCAGGTCCATCATCCCGGCGAAGCGCGCCTTGCCGTGGATGTTGCTGTGGCTGCGCAGCTTGAACATCATCACCGTGACGGCCAGCCAGCCGGCGAACATCAGCACGGCCGAGATGGCGCCAGCGGCCTTGATGCGCCCCGCGTAGGGCATCACCTGGGGGTGGTTGAGGTTCTTGACGTACTGGTAGTACGTGCCGAACTTGGTCGCGCCGGTATCCAGCCCGAGGAACAGCAGGGTGAGCAGACCAGAAAGGTAGAGTGCCGCGATGGCCAGGATCACCGCCAGCACGGCGGAGATCAGGATACGGGGATTGTTCAAGGCGATTCCTTCGACTCGGACGTGCGTGCGTTTGCAGAGGGGGGCAATGATGCCACGCCGCCGGGTTGCCCGCGCGGCGTGGGGGGGGCCGCGTTACTTCGCCTTCGGGGCCGGGGCGGCGCCGCTGCCATCGACCAGGAGGTAGTCGCTGTTCTTGCTCCAGCGGCGCTGGTCATCGGCCAGCTTCACGCACGGCGTCCCGTCGCAGGAGGTGATGGACACCTGCTGCAGGGCTTCGAGCACCTGTGCGTCCACCTGCGCCCGTTGCGCACGCTGCACGTTGTTCCATGCGGTGTAGGCGGTGGCGCCGATGATCGCGGCCGAGGCCAGTGCGATCGCGATCAGTGATTTCCAGGCCAGGGCGCGCATCCGCGATGCGGCGGACAGGTGCTCGCGCTGCAGCTGGTCGGCCAGCTGGCGCAGGCGATCCCCGGATTCGGCGATGGCTTCCACCGCCGCCGGGATTTCCTGCGAGAGCGCTTCGCGCACCGCACTTCGCGCGCTGTGCGCCAACTCCGCGCGTCCAGCGGCAACGCCCTGCCCAACGTCGGCGGCCGCCTGCCGCAGCTCGGCGGCGGCGTGCTTCTGGTCGGCAATCGCCTTGTCACATTGCTGTGTCAGGTGTCCCGCAAGCAATGCGGAATTGGTGACGAACTCTTCCATCCGTGTCTGATCCACTACGCACCTGTCGAAATCAGGGGGGCCATCTAGGCGGGAGACGCATGTTGCCAGATTGGAATGACGCGCGGCGACTCTGATGCGTGTCACACATTGTAAGAATTATCTGACAGTGTTCAGTGCTTGTTCGTAAATCGTTCGCATGGCATATTGCCATTTCGATCAACGCTGTGACTCGTCCGCGTGAAATATTCTTCACAAGAAGAATCCTTCACATCCCGGTCGTGTTCGCCTCGTATGATTTCGTGTGAAGGTCTGGTGCAGCTTCACGGGGAATGAAGCGATTGCCACGTTGTGTAGCAGTCGATGGTGTAGTCGGAAAAGGAATTTCCAGATGATTGATGTCAAACGGGGAAAGAAGAGCGGGCCGCGGCCTGCCAAGGTTCTTCCGGGGTGTGGGAGCCCCTTGCCGTCGCTTGCACGCGGCAAACATCGCACTGAAATCCAGTAGTGGTACGTACTGCTTGCTCCCCCCGGGGGGAGTGTCGGGCAGCGATCTGCTGCATACAAAAACTATGTCTACGGTGACTTCGTGAACTGCAGTAAGCCGAATAGAAATGTGATGGCCGTCGCATTACTCTCTCTGACCGCCGTCCTGGCAGGGTGCGCTACGCCGCCGGCGTCCGAGCCGCGTGGCAAGTGGATGCCGGTCAATCGGATGTCCGAAACGACGATCGCCATTCCCTTGAACCAGTCCTACATCTACCAGGCCGCGCCGATCGACAAGACCCTCAAGGGCCTGGTCACGCGCTGGGCCAAGGATTCGGGGCTGACCCTGTCCTACCAGCACCCCAACGACTACACGCTGTACGGCCCGGTCGCCAAGATCCGCACCTCCAGTGCGGGCGAAGCGGCGGCGGCGTTGTCGGCGGCCTATGCCCCGCAGGGCGTGCTGGTCACGGTCGACAACGCACGCATCACCGTCAGCGTCGCTGGTGCGTCCGCCGCAGCGGGGGCTTCGGCCGCCGATGCCTCTGACCAGTAGTCGAGGCGCCCCGCATGTTCGGTAAAAAGAAAACCACCTCGCCCGAAATCGACCGGGCCGTCTCCCAGGGCGTGAACTTCGAGATCACCCTGGCCGAGCGCGCGCGTCGCAGCGAGCGGCGGGCCTGGATGGTCGCCTGGGCGGCCATCCTGATGTCGCTGCTGCTGGCCGGCGGCTACTTCCTGTTCCTGCCGTTGAAGGAAAAGGTCCCGTACCTGGTCATGGCCGATCCCTACACCGGCACCGCGTCGGTGGCACGCCTCACCGGCAACTTCGCCGACCGCGAGGTCACCGCCGAAGAAGCGATCAACAAGAGCAACGTGGCGCAGTTCATCCTGGCGCGCGAGTCCTACGATTCGGGCCTGATCGGCCAGCGCAACTGGCGCACCACGCTGTCCATGGCCGGCCCGGCGGTCGCGCCGGCGTACATGGCGCTGCACGCCGAGAGCAATCCGGAACGCCCGTTCCGGCTGTACGGCGCGTCGCGCGCGGTCAATGTCCGCATCCTCAGCATCGTGCTGATCGGCGGCGGGGAAGGGCGCGTGCCTACCGGCGCCACGGTCCGCTTCCAGCGCACGGTGTATGACAAGAGCAACGGGCGTACCCAGCCGCTGGACAGCAAGATCGCCACGATGGAATACACCTACGACAAGACCATGCGCCTGAGCGACGAAGACCGCCTGGCCAATCCGCTGGGGTTCCGCGTCACCAACTACCGCGTGGACAACGACTTCGCGCCCACGCCGACCGCACCGTCTGCGGCGGTGTTCCGTCCCGATGGCGCGGCTGCCGCCCCGATGCAGGCCGACCCGGCTGCTGCCGCGCAGGTGGCTTATCCCGGCGCCGTGCCGGCACCCGGCAGCGTGCCCGGTGCGGTGCCTGGCGCAGTGCCCGGCGCGGCACCCGGCGTGATGCCGGCGCAGGATCCCAATACCGGCGCATTGCCACCGATGCCAGCCGAACAGATGAACGCACAGAGTCAACAAGGGGGAGTTGTACGATGAGTAGCCCGATGCAGGCGTTCCTGCGCGGCGGCCTGGCTCTGCTGATGATGGCGGGCCTGGCACTGCCAGCCTCGGCCAAGGTCGTGGAAGAGTACGAATACGGCGCCGACAAGGTGTACACCATCCGCACCGGCCTGGGCATCACCACCCAGATCGAGCTGAGTCCGCATGAAGAAATCCTGGACTACAGCAGCGGCTTCGGCGGCGGCTGGGAAATCAGCCGGCGCGAGAACGTGTTCTACCTCAAGCCCAAGAATGTGGACGTGGACACCAATCTGATGGTGCGTACCGCGGCCCATTCCTACATCTTCGAACTGAAGGTGGTCGCCACCAACTGGCGCGCCCTGGAAGACGCCAAGTCCTCCGGCGTGCAGTACAAGGTCCGCTTCACCTACCCGGCCGACACCCTGTTCGCCGCGCAGGAGGAGAAGAAGGAAGACGAAGCCGTCTCCGAGCTGAGCACCGACGTGGTGCCCGGGCGCGACTACTACTACAACTACGATTACACCTACCGCAAGCGTCAGCCGACCTGGCTGGTGCCGGCCTCGGTGTATGACGATCGTCGCTTCACCTACCTTCGCATGGGCGACCGTTCGCGCTTCCCCAGCGGCAATTTCCCCGCGGTATTTGCGCGTGACAGCAAGACGGGCGAGGAGTTCATCGTCAACTCGACCATCGAAGGGGACACCATCGTGGTGCACGGCACCTACGCCTATCTCGTCGTGCGGCACGGCGACAATGCAATCGCCCTGCGCAGGAGGCCGGAGCTGTGAATCAGATTCCTCCCAACGAGCATGACCACGAGCCCGTACCGGCTGGCGCCCCGGCGCCCGCGCCGGCGGACTACTCCAACCCGTATACCCGCCGCAGCCAGGGCGCCGAGCCGGACCTGGACGGTGAGTCGTCGCCGTACCTGCGCGCCGACGACGTCCAGCGCCTGAACCGCAAGGCGCTCGCCTTCCTGGCGGCGATCGTGCTGGCGCTGGGTGCGCTGGCCATCTGGATCTTCTCCGGCGGCCTCTCCTCCGACAAGGAAGAGGTCAAGAAGGCGCCCAGCGCGCAGGTTGTCATTCCTGCCGCGCCGCGCGACCTGCCGGAACTGCCGCCGGAACAGCCGGTCGCCCAGGCCCCGCAGATGGTCGAGCAGCTGCCGCCGTTGCCGGTGGTCGATGACAGGCCCGAGCCGATGCTGATGGGCGACAACGGCGGTCCGCGCCAGCCCGAGCCGATGTCGCTGCTGGAGCGTCGCATGCTGGACGCCGGTGCGGCCCAGGCCGCCGCGCAGGGCGAGGGTGAGGCACAGCCGCCGTACCCGATGATGCCCGGCATGCCCGGTGCCCAGGCCGCGCCGCCGCCGCGTCGTGCCGCCGACGGCCCGACCAGCGCACAGCCGCTGTACAAGCCGAGCACGCTGCTGCTGCGCGGTACGTACATCCGCTGCGTGCTGCAGTCCCGCGTGATCTCGGACTTCCCGGGCTACACCTCGTGCGTGGTCACCGAGCCGGTCTACTCGTTCGATGGCAAGCGCCTGCTGCTGCCGCGCGGTTCCAAGATCCAGGGCTCCTACGGCGGGGACGACACCATCGGTGACCGCGTGGCGATCGTGTGGGATCGCATCACCACGCCCACCGGCCTGGACGTCAACATGAAGAGCCCGGGCGTGGACAACCTCGGCTCGGCCGGCAATCCGGGTTACTACAACGCGCATTGGGGCCAGCGTATCGCCTCGTCGCTGCTGATCAGCATCCTGGCGGATGCCTTCAAGTACGCCGCCGCGGAGAATGGTCCGGAGAGCTCGACCGTCGTCAACGGTGCCGTCGTGCAGAACCCGTATGAAAGCGCCACCGCACGCACCATGGAGCGCATGGCCAACGTCGCCATGGAACGCAACATGGCCCGTCCGGCCACGGTGACCATCAATCAGGGCACGATCGTGAACGTCTACGTCTCCCGCGACGTCGACTTCTCGGCCGTGATCCGCTGAGCGAAGACACTGTAATGAGCAGCGAAACGGCCACCGTCGCCAAGGTCTCCAACGATTTCCTGGATTATCAGTACCATATCCTGGGAATCGGCGAGCACATGCAGTCGTCCGACGTGACCGAAATCTGTATCAATCGGCCGGGTGAGCTGTACCTGGAAACCCGCGACGGTTGGCACCGCGCCGATGCCCCCACGCTCACCTATGAGCGTGCGCGGCAGTTCTGCACCACGGTGGTCAACGAGAGCAACACCGGCCAGCGCATCACCGATGCCGACCCGATGGTCTCGTTGACCTTCCCGACCGGGCAGCGTGCGCAGTTCGTGATCCCGCCCGCCTGCGATTCGGGGCGGGTCTCGATCACCATCCGTATGCCGGCACGGTTCGGCAAGTCGCTTGAGCAATACGAGGAAGACGGCTTCTTCAGCGAGATCCTCGAGCAGGCGCCCACGTTGAGCGACCACGACCGCGAGCTGGTCGAACTGCGTGCCCAGCGCGACTACGCCACCTTCTTCAAGAAGGCCGTCCAGTACCACAAGAACATCGTGGTCTCCGGTGCCACCGGCAGCGGCAAGACCACCTTCATGAAGTCGCTGGTCAACCACATCTCCCACCAGGAGCGCCTGGTGACCATCGAGGATGCGCGCGAGCTGTTCCTGGCGCAGCCCAACGTGGTCCACCTGCTGTATTCCAAGGGCGGGCAGAGCTCAAGCAACATCACCGCCAAGTCGTGCATGGAAGCATGCCTGCGCATGAAGCCGGACCGCATCATCCTGGCCGAGTTGCGCGGCGATGAGTCGTTCTACTTCATCCGCAACTGCGCATCCGGCCACCCCGGCTCGATCACCAGTTGCCACGCCGGCAGCACCTCGCAGACCTGGGACCAGCTCGCGCTGATGGTAAAGGCCTCCAACGAAGGCTCGGGCCTGGAGTTCGAGGTCATCAAGCGCCTGCTGAAGCTCACCATCGACGTGGTGGTGCACATCAAGGCGCATGCCGGCCGCCGTTTCATTACCGGGATCGATTTCGATCCCACCCGAGGGCTCGCGGAATGACCGGTATCGCTACCAGCGTCATCCGCGGACGCTCGCCTGCGTTGCGTGCCCGGGTTGCGCGCACCACTGGAAGGAGGGGCTCCTGATGTTGCCAGGTCTTGAGTTGGCGGCATGCACCGAACTGGCCGTGCCGGCAGAGGTCATGCACCACGTCGTCCGCGTGGAATCGTCCTTCAATCCCTATGCCATCGGCGTCGTCGGTGGCCGGCTGGCGCGCCAGCCCAAAAACCTCGGCGAAGCTCTGTCCACGACCAAGATGCTGGAACGCGAGGGCTACAACTTCTCGCTGGGGCTGGCCCAGGTCAACCGCTACAACCTGCAGAAGCAGGGGCTGGACAGCTATGAGAAGGCCTTCAGCATGTGCCCGAACCTGCAGGCGGGCTCGCGCATCCTGGCCGAGTGCTACAGCCGTTCCAAGCAGGACTGGGGCAAGGCCTTCAGCTGCTACTACTCCGGCAACTTCACCACCGGCTATCGGCACGGCTACGTGGACAAGGTCATGACCTCCTGGCGCGGCTCGGTCGCCGCCGCCGGCGGTGCCATCCCGGTCATCCGCAATCGCGGCGGCAGCGCGCCGGTCACCCGGATCCAGGTGCCGGTGGAGCCGGCGGCCAGCCGCGTGTTGCGCCGGATCGAGGAAGCCGCGCTGAGCGGGGCCGGGATCGCGCCGGCCACCCGCAGCAGCGGGTACTCGGCGGCGGCCGGCCAGGTTTATCCCTCGTCCCAGGCCAGTTCGGTCTATCCGACCTCCACCGCCAACGGCGTCTATCCGACCTCCAACGCGCAGTCCGTGTACCCGGCCACGGCCGTGCCCGCGCGGCGTGCCGCAGGGCAGGGCGGCACCGGCCCCGAGGCCGCGCTCCAGGCCATTCTGGCCGGCGCACAGGGTTCCGAAGACGCGCCGGTCCTGCTCCAACCCAGTGGTGCGCCCCCGGTTTCACAACCGGCCGGTGCGCCGCCCGCTACGCTGCCCTCGGGGGCGGCGGGGCGACGCTCACCGATTTCGAACCAGACACCGGCCGCGGGAGTCCCTGAAAGGGATGCCGCGTTGGTGTTCTAGGTCGATTTCGACTCCGGCCGATGCCCGGCCTTGTAGTAAAGCGCAGTTCTCTCCTTCCACAACCACGGGGATTCAACCCATGAAGATCGAAGCCAAGCGTCACCTCTCCACCATCGCCCGCCGGGTCTCCTCGGCCACCGCTGCAGCCACCCTGTTCGCGCTGCCGCTGATCGCCATGGCACAGGACGGCAGCGGTGCGACCGGCAGCGTCACCAAGTTCTTCGCAAACGTCAACGGCATCCTCAACGTCGCCTCGATCGCGGTCGTGACCATCGCGGTGATCTTCGCCGGCTACCAGATCGCCTTCGCCCACAAGCGCATCGCCGACGTGGCACCGGTCCTGATCGGCGGCTTCCTGATCGGCGCCGCCGCCCAGATCGCCAAGATGCTGCTGCCGGCCGATGTGACCTCCACCGCCATGGTCATCGCGGAATCCCTGCTGAAGTATGCGTAAGAACGCGCTATTTCGCGGTTGCACACGCCCGGCCATGTTCATGGGGGTGCCGTATCTCCCCTTTGCCATGGCAGCGGGCGCGTGCATTCTTTGCACGTTCTACTTCAACATGTTTTTCCTGCTGCTGCTGCCGGTGATCATCATGGTCATGCGGCAGATGGCCCGTCGGGACGAAATGATCTTCCGCCTGCTGGGGCTGCGGCTGCAGTTCCGCTTCAGGGCCAGGAACATCAAGCACCATAACGGCATGTGGGTGTTCACACCCAACAGCTACCGCAAGTCGCTCGAAGAATCCTCCACGGACTAGTCCAATGCTGGCGCCAGATACCCCGATCGCCGATTTCATCCCGCTGTCTTCGCACGTGTCACCGCAGGTCGTGAAAACGACGGGCGGCGACTACCTCATCATCTGGCGCCTGGACGGGTTGCCGTTTGTCGGGCGAGAAGAGTGGGAGCTGGAGCACCGGCACAACACCTTCAACCGGATGTTGCAGACGCTGCGTGCGCCGGATTTCGTGAACGTCGCGTTCTGGGTGCACGACATCCGTCGACGCGGTCGGGTGGAGCTGCGCAGTTCGTACGAGCATGTGTTCAACCAGCAGCTGTCGGATGAGTACTTCCAGCGGCTCTCGTCTGAAAAGATCATGCAGAACGAGCTGTACCTGACCATGCTCTACCGGCCGATCGTGTCCGGCAAGCGGTTCGTGGAGAAATCCGCGGATGTCTCGCGGCTGCAGTCCGAAGAGGACCAGGCCGTGGGCAAGATCATGGAGCTGGCCGGCAACGTGGAAGCGGTGCTGAAGGACTATGCACCGGTCCAGTTGGGCATGTACGAGGAAAAGAACGGCGTGGTGTTCTCGGAGGTGCTGAGCTTCCTCGGCTACCTGCTGAACCGGGTCGAAGAGCCGGTGCCCGTCCTGCGGGCACCGGTCTACGACTACCTGCCGGTCTCGCGCCACATGTTCTCGGCGCGCTCGGGCGATTTCGTGATCAACACCCCGAGCGGCAAGAACCACTACGGCGCCATCCTCAACATCAAGGAATACACGGATGCCACCTATCCGGGCATCCTGAACAACCTGAAGTACCTGGATTTCGAGTACGTCATCACCCATTCCTTCAGCCCGATGGGCCGCCAGGATGCGCTCAAGATCCTCGAGCGCACCAAGGGCATGATGATTTCCTCCGGAGACAAGGCAGTCAGCCAGATCTCCGAAATGGATTACGCCATGGACCAGGTGGCGTCCGGCAACTTCGTGCTGGGCGAGTACCACTTCATCCTGACGCTGTACGCCGACGACCAGAAGTCGCTGTCGGTCAACCTGGCAACGGCCCGCGCCGAGCTGTCCAACGCCGGTTTCGTCTCGGCCAAGGAAGACCTCGCGGTCTGTTCCTCGTTCTACTCGCAGCTGCCGGGCAACTGGAAGTACCGCACGCGCGTGGCCAACGTAAGTTCGCTGAACTTCCTGGGCCTGTCGCCGCTGCACAACTTCGCCACCGGCAAGCGCGACAACAACCCGTGGGGCCAGTGCCTGACCGTGCTGCAGACCACCAACGGGCAGCCGTACTACTTCAATTTCCATGCCACCCACCCGGCCGAGAATTCGCTGGGTGAGAAGGCGATCGGCAACACGATGGTGATCGGCAAGTCCGGTACCGGTAAGACCGCGTTGATCAACTTCCTGCTCAGCCAGGTGCAGAAGTACGATCCGTCGCCGACCATCTTCTTCTTCGACAAGGACCGCGGCGCCGAGATCTTCGTGCGCGCCTGCGGCGGCAACTACCTGGCGCTGGACAACGGCGAGCCTACCGGCTTCAACCCGTTCCAGTGCGAGAACACCGACGCCAACGTGCAGTTCCTCGGCGACCTGGTCAAGGAGCTGGCCGGCAAGGTCACCTATTCGGCACGCGAAGAAGAGGACATCTTCCGCGCGGTGGAAAGCATGCTGGACATGCCGATGCAGTATCGGACCATGACCAACTTCCAGAAGAGCCTGCCCAACATGGGCGACGACGGCCTGTATGCGCGCATGCGCAAGTGGACCGCCGGCAACACGCTGGGCTGGGTCTTCGACAACCCGGTCGACATCATCGACCTGGAAAAGGCCAACATCATCGGCTTCGATTACACCAATGTGATCGACAACGTCGAAGTGCGCGTGCCGGTCATCAACTACCTCCTGCACCGGCTGGAGGAGCTGATCGACGGTCGCCCGCTGATCTACGTGATGGACGAATTCTGGAAGATCCTCGACGGCGGTGGCGCGCTGAAGGACTTCGCCAAGAACAAGCAGAAGACGATCCGTAAGCAGAACGGCCTGGGCATCTTCGCCACCCAGAGCCCGGAAGATGCGCTGGCCAGCGACATCTCCGCGGCGCTGATCGAACAGACCGCCACATTGATCCTGCTGCCCAACCCCAATGCGTCCCGCGAGGAGTACATGGAGGGGTTGAAGCTGACCGAGGCCGAGTTCGAGGTGGTCGTCAAGCTCGACGAACGCTCGCGCAGCTTCCTGGTCAAGCAGGGCCACGGCTCCACCGTCTGCCAGCTCAACCTGCGCGGCATGGACGACGCCCTGGCGGTCATCTCGGCCAGCACGGACAACATTGAAATCATGGATCGCATCGTGCGCGAGCAGGCCGAGCGACTCGAAATCGACCGATCGGAATTGACCCCGGACCAATGGCTTGAAGCCTTCTATGCAAACCGCAAGGGCTCCGGCCGTGGTGGCAAGACAGGCGGGGAAACTTCTGAACGCAGGCGGGCGGTTACGCGCTGATATACGGCGCGCACTGGCTGTATAACCCAGATAGAGACTAGTGGAGGTGGAAAATGGCATCCCAGGGAAACCGTAATCTTGGTACCGCAAGCAGCTTCGACCAGGCCTGGACCCGCACGTTCGGCGCCGGCCCCGTGCTGCCGAAGGCGAACCGTTGGCTGGTGCTGTCGTTCGCGATTGCTTCTTTGCTTGGCGCAGGTGTCGCCATGGCGGCGTGGGAGGTGAATGACTCCAAGACGCAGGCCAAATTGGACAGCAAGCTCGGCAGCAACGGCACCGTGACCGGACAGCTAAACGACGTCAATACGAAGCTGAGAGTAAGCAAGCGCCAGAACGACGACACGCCTACGATGGTGGCCGAGCCGACTGGCGATGAAAAGCTGGACAAGATCAAGCCCGGCGCAACGGTGATGTCGATGGAGAATCTCTGCGTCAAGGGTGCCGACACCCAACTTGCTACGCACCAGTTGGAGCTGTGCCAGGAGATGGCCAAGACGGAACTGGCGAAGTATCGATTCTCCATGCGCATGTTCGAGCGCTCCAAGGAGAATTACGATCGCCTGAAGAGCATCCAGAACCGTCGCCGACAGTTGTCGGACAACGACTACGCCAACCTGCAGTACAACACCAACGAGTTGTTGGCACTCACCGCGTTGATGGATAACGACCGGGATCGCTACCAGACCTACATGGCCGCCTACGATGCACGGGTTCTGCATATCCAGAATACCCAGGTTGCGTTGACGCGCAACGCGCTCAAGGGCGGCGGTGGCGGTGGCGGCCTGTCTGGTCTGCTCGGCGGCGTACCGTCGCTCTAAAGGATTGGGGAAAATTCTATGCTGCTCTTCGCTATCCCATTCAACCCCTCTGGCTTCGTCCAATGGGCATTCTTCGCCAAGCTGTTCGATCTGGTAAACAAGGAGATGGTGTCGTTCCAGGGCGATATGCTGGGCAGGGCCCAGGGTTGGGTCGGCGGCGTCGCGCTGACCCTGCTGACCTTGTGGGTATTGATGCAGGGATTCATGATCATTACCGGACGCAGTCGTGAATCGCTGATGTCCCTGGTGGTGGGTTCGCTGCGTGCGTTCCTGATCGTCATCGCGGCCACCTCGATGTCCTTCGCTGGCGTTGGATTGACCAAGTTCCTGACCGACACCCTGCCGCAGGAAATTCACCAGGTAGTGACGGGCAAAGATGACAACGTCGAGGATGCGATCGACGAAAACCTGAAGATCATGGGGTTCATCTTCACGCTTATGGATGCCCTCCCGACCATCAAGGACGTGGAGAATACGGGCAAGCAGGCCAACACTTCCGCCCTGATCGGCGTGGGTATCGCTGGCCCCTCGGTGATCGGTGGCGCGATGCTGCTGCTGTACAAGATCGCACTGGTGCTGTTCGTTGGCTTTGCACCGATCTTCATCCTGAGTCTGCTTTTCGAACAGACCAAGGATCTGTTCAAGCGCTGGTTGCTCTACGGGATTGGCACCATGTTCTCTATGGCGGTGCTTTCCTTCATGGTGTCGGTAGCCACCAAGGTTGTTGCGATTTCTGCGGCAGCGATGATTGCCTCGTACTATGCCGCAGCCAACCCAGGCTCCGTAGTCGGTGGCGTAATGGGCGCCTTCGGCTTCGGCCAGGGCATCAGTTCCGCTGCCCTGCAGCAGGGCGGGGTGGGGTTGTTGATGTCGGTGCTCATGGTCATGTCCCCGCCGATGGCCGCGATGTTCTTCAACGGCACGCTTGGTTCATTCGCTGCTAATTCGAGCTTCGGTAACGTTGGGCGCAACAGTAGTGGTCAGCAGTCGGACTTCACGCAGGGTGTCAGCCGCACAGGTAAGAAGCAAGATCAAGACGGCGGTGGAGCGTGATTACTCAGCTGCACTGCACTTGGTTTTTCGCACTCTTAACGGACAGGTGAGGGTCAAATGAAGCTAAAAATCGCCCGCACATTCATGCTTTTGGTTGTACTGGTTCCAATAGTGGCATCAGCACAACAGCCTGGGTCTGTCGAGTACAACACCGTGTACCTCCCTGGTCACGGTGTTGGGGATACTATTCAAAACCAGCCTGTCCGTTGGGGGGCTATCGCTTTCGGCGCTGGCCGCGAGCTTGGCTTTACGGTAAACGCCCGGACGAAAAAAGCGGCGGAGGCTGGTGCGGTTCAAGAATGCAAGGCGAATGGGGGGAAGAATTGCAGAATCCTTAAGGCTTTTTTCAACGGCTGCGCTGTGATTGCTGCTACTCCGACGAAGCTTAGATGGGTTGTCAACGATGTTGATTCAGAGTCCATCGAATCACTTAGAAATTCGGCGATGAGCGCTTGCGGTGCTGAGTGTAAGATTGTGCGCGAAGGTTGCGCGGTGGAGCGCTAGGCTTGGAGTCGGCTCTCTACATCTCGCGGGATTCTCAGCTGCTTCAGGCGAGGTCTGGCGAATGGGCCCTCCACGATGAACGGCTCCCGCCCGAAGAGGCTTATTGATCATCCAGACTAGCTGGGAAGGCGCTGTATCGTGGCGATCAAGTTCGCCAACGTCGACGCCGGGTTGGCGACCAGTAGCGCTTTCCATGCCGTCGCTAGCGCGCCGCCTGTCCCGTAGGCCTGCTTCGAATGTGTCCGTGTATTGGTGGCGGCCTCCTGGTAGGTCAGCGTGAATCGAGCACGTAGCAAAAGTTGCAATGTCATGTAAAGGAAGCGTCATGAAATTCGGACTCAGGCATGTGTTCTCCGCATCTCTTTTGGTGATTGGCTTTGGAGGTGCCGGATCCGCACAACAGCCGGGCTCCGTGCAATACAACACACAGGTACTGCCCGCGAACGGGATTGTCGCTCGTAATGCCTTGCCGGACCGGTGGGGGGCTATTGCGATCGCAATGGATAAAAGTAAACGCTTTGGCTGGAAAGACGACGCGACCAGCAGGGAGGACGCCGAGGCCGGAGCGATCGAGTCGTGCATGGCGACAGGGGGGAGCAAATGTGAGGTGATTGGTAGCTTTGCCAACTCTTGCGCAGCCCTTGCGTTCGGTGCCGACATGTACGGAGTGTCGTATACCGGGTATACGCGGCGAAGTCTCGCCTACACGAAAAAGGACGCTGTAAAACTATGTGGTTTGGAGGATTGCAAGATTGTTCGCTCTGGCTGCACGGTTCCAAACTGATGGCATTGCAGAGTGCTGATTTCAGTTCTTGACCGCTACGTCCCTTGAGCGCTTGACTCGGCCAGAGCCTGCGACAAGTTGATGGCAAGGTGCGGCAGCCTGAAGGCGGGGTAGCGCGCGGAGGCGGCAGCGAAACCTTCCCGTGCGTCGTGAGCGGTCGCATCAGCCCAATTCGAGGGGGTCCAGTGAAGATTGCAGTAGGGTGTGCTTTCCTGGCAGTGCTTTTCGGGCAAATCGCTCCGGCAAACGCCCAGCAGGCAGGTACCGTTGAATACAACACGGTCTACCTTCCAGCACACGGTGTCGGGGACACTCAGCGCCCCAACCCTGGGAATCGTTGGGGTGCAGTAGCCACTGGTAGAGGCGCAGTGCTTGGCTTTATGGTGGGTGCCAAGTCGGAAAGTGAGGCCAAGAGAGCAGCAATCGGTGACTGCGTCGCCGCCGGTGGCAAGGAGTGCTTGGTGGAAGAGACCTTCGTCAATTCCTGCGCCGTCGTTACGATGAATTCCAGCCAGTTCTCCTGGTCTACGGCCGATCCGGCGAAGCATTCGGCGGAATGGCTCAGGACGCGAGCACTTGGCAAGTGCGGAACTGACGACTGCAGGATCATTCGCGAGGGATGCGCCAGTCCCGTGCGCTAATCGCAGTGGCGAGCGGCATTGCGTTCTTGGCGCAGCCGACATCGGCGTATGAGCGATCTACGCCTTTCACTGGAGGACGTTAGGGCCGCTCCTCCGGTCCCAGTGCTCCACATCATCAGGCTTGCTCCGTGCGCGATGCTGCTGTTGCTGGTAGTTGCACTTCTCCCTTGCCGAAAATTCCGAGTGGGCAGTGAGAGGCCGCTTGTGCGCTGCTCAGTCACTGCCCGTTGTACCGATGAGCTTCAGCTTCATTTCGGGTAGCTTCCTCGCCCTACCACATTGGATTGGTGCCCATGGATGCGTCTAATGAGGCGACTTGGCATTTTAACGAAGGCTAATGAGCATGAAGTTGATAAGCAGTCTGTCCGCGTGTTGTCTGTTGGCTACTGCGGTAAGTTCCGTATCTGCACAGCAGCCAGGCTCTGTGCAATACAACACCCAGGTTCTGCCCGCGAACGGAATTGTCGCCCGTAATGCCTCGCCAGATCGGTGGGGGGCTATTGCTATCGCCACGGATAAGAGCGATCACTTGGGCTGGAAAGACGATGGGACCAGCAGGGATCAAGCCGAAGCGAGCGCTCTCGAGTTGTGCAGGTCGGCAGGGGCGACCAAATGCAAAGTGGTAGGTAGTTTTGCCAACTCCTGCGCCGCGCTTGCGTTGGGTCCCGATAGGTACGGAGTGTCGTTTACTGCTGACACGCGGCGAAGCGTTCCTTATACGAAAAAGGAGGCTGTAAGGAAATGTGGCGTGGCAGATTGCAGGATTGTGCGTTCCGGATGCACGATCCCCAACTGAGGCTGACGTATGTTTCGGGCTTCATTTGTCGATTTCGAATTTCTTAGTCTTGGATGCTAGGCTGGCTTGGCTTTGGAGATCCAGAGCCAACTGGGCGATGTGAGGTTCTCGCGCCGTATCTCGCGTCGCAGGGCTTGGCTCGGGCACAGTCAGCACCGATCGCGTGAAAGAACGCATTAAGCGGAAGCACGGGCGCCGGAGTAAAGTCCGATGTGTTCATTCGGTGGCCACTCGCGGGCCTCGCGCTCACTATCCGGTGTGCCGATAGACTCTACCTTCTCATCCGGTAGATGGGTCTTCTGCTTCTTCCAAGGCATTAGATTCGCTGCGGTGTAGAATGACAGGGCGGCCTGTTGATGTCGGTGCTGATAGCCATGTCCGCGTCAATGGCGGTGATGTCTTCCGCCGGCCGTGGGTTGAATTGGGGGTAAATCGATCTTCTGAGGCCGGTGTCTTTACAGAATTGTTCGTTTGTCGGGCTTCACACGTAGCGCACGTTACGGCTGGTGGTGACGATCGCAAGGTAATAGTGAATAAATAGGCGGTGTGGTTCTTATCTCGCCGCGCCTGCAGAGTGCGGCATTGCTCGGAGAATCATTGGGTGAAGAGTTTCAAGCGCGTGTCGATGTTTCTCTTGCTGATGTGCGCGACGGCCTTCGTTGCTGCGCAGCAGCCTGGTTCGGTTGAGTACAACACCGTTTTCCTCCCAGGTCACGGTGTCGGCGACACGACACGGGCAAACTCGGTCGATCGTTGGGGGGCGCTCGCGTCCGGGGATGGAAAGGTGCTTGGCTTTGTCATCGGCACCAGAGAGGAGGCAGAAGCAAAGAAGCTGGCGTTGGCCGACTGCGTTGCCAGTGGCGGGAAGAACTGCAAGGTAGTGACGACGTTTGTTAATGAATGCGTTGCGGTTGCGGCCAAGCCAGGAAAGGCGAACTGGGCCAGTGATGATGCCGGGCCCCAGGTTCTCGATTCGGTCAAGTCGCAAGTTATGAAGATGTGTGGAGATGACTGCAAGATCGTCCGTCAAGGGTGTGCGGAAGCATAAGTTCCGATGCGTGCAGCAGGGCGGGGCTGTTGATGTAGGTACTGATGGCCATGTCCATGCCGATGGCGGCGATGCTCTTCACACAGTTGGGGCGAGGCAGTCTACCGCTCCAGTTCATTCTGCTTATTGTGGGAACGGAATCCAATGAGCCCAAAGGCTGTATGTATTTTCGTCGCCTTTTGCATTTTAAGTCAGATCCTCAATTCTGCATCTGCGCAGCAGCCAGGCTCGGTGCAGTACAACACTCAGGTGCTTCCCGCCAATGGGATCGTCGATCGCCGCCCAGCACCGGAGCGGTGGGGGGCAGTTGTAATCGCAAAGGGCAAGGGTGACGGCTTCGGCTGGACAGACAATGCGACTACACCAGAGGAGGCCGAGGCCGCCGCACTCGAGATGAGGATTGACGTCCGCGAATTCGGTTGGCCATGTGGTCTGTGATTTGAAGGAGGCTCAATGAGCGCGAAGCTGATTAATATTATCTCCACCTGTTCTTTGTTGGTTCTGTCCGTAAATGCCGGATTTGCACAGCAACCAGGATCCGTGCAGTACAACACGCAGGTTTTGCCTGCAAATGGAATTGTCTCTCGAAATGCCTTGCCAGACAGGTGGGGCGCTATTGCGATAGCAACGGATCAGAGTGACCACCTGGGCTGGAAGGACGACGCGACCAGTAAGGAAGAGGCTGAGGCCGCTGCTCTAGAGTTGTGCAGGTTGGCAGGTGCCACCAAATGTAAAGTGGTGGGTAGCTTTGCCAACTCTTGCGCTGCCCTCGCGATCGGCACTGACAGGTACGGAGTGTCGTACACTGGGGTCACGCGCAGAAGTGTCGCCTATACGAAAAAGGACGCTATAAAGCACTGTGGCTTCGAGGATTGCAAGATTGTTCGCTCTGGCTGCACGGTCCCAAACTGATGGCCTACAGGCTGCTGATTCGATTTTATGATGGCTGCGTACCTTGATTGCTTGACTCGGAAGAGCGCAACGGCGGCGATGTTCTTCAACGGCTCACTGGGCTCATTTGCGGCTAATTCCAGCCTCAATAACTTGGGCCGTAACAGCAGTGGTTGGCAGTCTGACCTCAAGCCGGATTTCTCGCTCCGAAAATCTGTCTTCGTCCAACAGCACGTCTCAGTATGGGTCCAGGTACCAGGGCCGGTCGATTGTAGCTCGGGCCGACCGTTGGCTCCGGTCGGCTGGTGAGACCGCGGCGTCGAGTGTAGACGTCCGATAGTAAAATTCTCAGGGCGAATGGCGCCTTGTTCCCCTCAATGGCGGGACCAGCTACCTGGATGAAGTCGAGGACGATGCAAATGAAGATCAAACCAATCCTGCTTGTGGTCGGCTTGGTGTTCATCGCGGCAAACGACTCTGTCGCCCAGCAACCTCAGCCGGGCTCGACCGCATATAACAGCGTTTATTTACCTGCCCACGGCGTGGGTGACACCAAGCGACCGTCTGATATCAAGCGCTGGGGAGCGGCAGCGATAGGGAAGGGCGATGCGTTTGGCTGGGTTTTGGGCGTCGATTCCGCAGAAGCTGCTCAGTCGGCAGCGCTTGCACAATGCCGTTCGAATGAGGGCGCGATTGGTTGTCGTGTGGAACACGTCTTCTTCAACGTTTGTGCGGCCCTTGCGCTAAGTCCTAGCCGCTACGCAGTTTCCAGTTCGAATCCAGAGGAGACGAGCCTTGCAGGGGTGAAAGAGCGCGTGCTCCGTCAATGTGGCAGTGAGTGCAAGATCGTTCGAGAAGGTTGTTCGATGCCAAGCCGGTAAGGGTGATGTACAGCCTGCAGGAGGATTTGGGCGATTGACGTTGAGCCCTTGCTGGGCCCTTGCCAGTGAGTGGGCAGCCCGGCACCGTCGCACACAGCGGCGTCTCTCTGCTCGAAGTTTGATTCGCGGGAGCAAGGCCGCGGCCGACGTCTGTAACTGCGTCGCGGTGTACTACAGATCACCCAGTATGCATTCGCCTCTACGCGTCGTCAGCCAGGATCAGTTTCAACCTCGGCATATCCCTGGAATTCGGCGCCCTAATTCGAGGGCTTGATCACAGATCCACAGGCGAACGTAGGGTAAAGATTCTCAGTTCGAAAGTTTGGTCCGCCCAAGCCTGCTTCGAACGCGTCCGAAGAAGAAGGCCATAGGACGGTGGTGCTCTGGATTGCAGGATTGCTCATTTTGGCTGCCCGGCCTCCAATAGAGACCCAGTCGGTTCCCGGAGCCCGTTGATCGATTTTTGATTTGTCGATCTTGATGGGCTTGGCGCCCTGACTTCAGGTGTTGCAGACTTCTTGTGCGATACTCAGTCCCTGCTCGTTGTACCAAGAAGCTTCAGCGTTCGTCTGTAGCTCGCTCGTACTGCAGGACTGGATTGTCGCCGTGGACGCGTCTGTTGACGCGGTCGGATATTCGAAGGAAGGCTAATGAGCATGAAGTCGATGAAAACTCTATTCGCATGTTGTCTGTTGGCTATGTTCGTGAATTGCGCAAGCGCACAACAGCCAGGCTCCGTTCAATACAACACGCAGGTTCTTCCTGCGAATGGAATCGTCGCCCGAAACGTGCTGCCAGACCGTTGGGCCGGAATTGCGATCGCAAACGATAAAAGCGATCGCTTGGGCTGGATAGACAATGCTGCAACTAAAGAGGATGCCGTGGCCGGGGCGTTGGAGTCGTGCAGGGCGGTGGGAGGAGGTGGGTGCGAGGTAATAGGAACGTTTGCCAATTCTTGCGCAGCCCTTGCATTTGGCGCCGGTAAATACGCGGTCTCCTTCACAAACGAGACAAGGCGGAGCGTTGCTTATACGAAAAAGGACGCTTTAAGAAAGTGTGGTCAGGCGGATTGTAGAATTGTACGTGCTGGCTGCACAGTTCCCAATTGATTGCCTTGCAGGCGAGGGTTCCGGGCTTGGTTGCTGTGCGCTTGGGGTTTCCTTATCAGGTTTATGAAGGGTTTCATCACCTTGATTAGGCGCTTTGACCGGTGCGCCATATAGCCATTCGGAGCTCCTTTCGGTGGCTGGTTTTGCGGGTTCCGCATCCGCGCAGCAGCCGGGCTCCGTGCAAGACACCATCGAGGTTCTGCACGCAGAGAAAAATTGCCGCTCGGAGAGCC
The DNA here is from genome assembly GCF_024810105.1 of Stenotrophomonas sp. BIGb0135. GTDB lineage: Bacteria > Pseudomonadota > Gammaproteobacteria > Xanthomonadales > Xanthomonadaceae > Stenotrophomonas > Stenotrophomonas maltophilia_AB. The sequence goes on along the minus strand of NZ_JANUDX010000001.1, from coordinate 542,981 downwards.
TTACCGGACCGGTGGGTGGCTATCGCGATCGCCATGGATAAGAACGACGGCTTAGGCTGGAAAGTTGATGCGACCAGCAAGGGGAGGGTGAGGGCGTTGCTCTCGAGTTGTGCAGGTCGGTAGATGGGAGTGAATGTGAGGTAATCGGTAGCGTGTGTCGGATCTTAAGCGGGATTTGGTTGGGCACAGGCCCAGCCAAGAGTTTATGGCCGCAAGAATTTCGAGCGACGAATTTGAAGAGGCGACAAAAGCCAGCGCTGTGTGTTCTGGAGGGGTAGATGAACGCTCTAAGGATGCTCTTGGCTGTCAGCGTTATCGTGACGTCGGTTCCGCTGGCATCCGCGCGGCAGCTTGGCACGATGGAGTACAACACCGTTTTCTTCCTACTAATGGCTTGGGCGACACTAAGCATTCTGGACCGAGCGTAGGATAGTTCGTGAGTGCTGCACCGAGCCGTCGCACTGAGCTGGACTGCTTGTCAGGGTGTCCTCGCTTGATTCACTGGCACTACGAAGGGCCGAGGTCGGCTATCTCCGTGCAGCGATTCCATGTTTCGTATCAAGGTGAGGCTCTTCCCTAGACCAAGGAAACATGCTTTTCCGAGTGCGGTGAGGCACACTGCAGAATCATTCGTGAGGCGTGTTCGCTGCCGGGGCGCTGAGTTCAGTCGCGGTCGGGATGCGCGGATGCGATAAGATGCGGGAAGGAAGGCTGATAACAAGGTCCAGCCTTTGGGTGGGACGTTCGCTTGAATGTTCCGCTTGACGAGCAGACTTCTTCTATTTGAGAGAAGCTGATGAGATCGGTCCTGTTCAGTGGTGCGGCGCTTCTGTTGTTCGGTGCCATTCAGGCTCCTGCTGGCGCACAGCAGCCTGGCTCAGTCGAATACAACACTGTGTATTTGCCTGGCCATGGTGCAGGGGACGTGGTGGCTACCTCTGCGTTGGATAGATGGGGAGCAATTGCTACCGGGAAGGGCGACGCGCTCGGATTTGTTGTAGGTGCGCGCTCTGAAAAGGAGGCAAGGGCTAACGCGATCAAGGAATGCTCCTCTGGCGGCGCGGAGAGCTGTGAGGTGGAGGACGTCTTCATTAATGTGTGCATCGCCGTTGCCAGCAGTCCGAGCGCGAACTATTGGTCTAGTGGGTCACCAAACCGAAACACTGCTAAAGCACTGAGGGAACGGGCGCTGAAAGGCTGCGGAGAGAAAGACTGTAGGATCATCCGTGAGGGCTGTGCTTACGAGTTCTGACTAAGAGACCGAGTGGGTGTTCGTCCATCTAATAGCTTTGCACCGACTTTCAGGCCGGTGATCGGGCGGCATTGGCGATCCTCGCGTGATCTCTTTCGCCGCCATTGCACATGGTCGTCAGCCAGGTGCCGTTGAATACAGCGCCTTCTTCCTTCCCGCACTCGGATGGGGCGGTGTGTGGCGCGCCCGGCCGATCAACCGGTGCGGCGTGGTCGCGACCGGCAAGCGAGCAACACATGGGATCGCTGTCGGTCTTGGCTCGAATCGGCGGCAGAGGCGGCGGCCATCGAGGACTGCGTGAAGGATGGGACGGAAGGGGGCGAGTCCTCCGTTACCTTTGTCAGTGCATATGGGGTCGTGGCGACCAGCTCCTGGACGTAGGCCCGGGCCAAGCAGATCCGGCGAAACAATCGGCAGAAACCTTGCGCGCAAGAGCGTTAAGAAGGTGAGGCTACGCTGGGTGCGCGATATCTCCTACGGGTACACGGAGCCGGTTGAGCGCTGTACGGACTCAAGAAGCCTTGGTGGCTCACCGCGCAGCGGTCGCAGTACACTGTCAACGGGACTGCTATCCACTCTGCACTCAAGGACGCTGCATATGAAATGGAATGTCGCACTTCTTTTCGCGGGTATCGTGCTGTTTCCCTCCGCTGACGTCTTTGCCCAGCAGCCCGGCTCGGTCCAGTACAACACGGTGACGCTGCCGGCGATGATGGCGGCCCAGCGCTCCGGGCGCCTGGCGCCTCCGTCCGACCGCTGGGGGGCCATTGCCATCGGCGAAGGCCAGGCCTACGGCTGGATGGACAAGGCCGGTAGCGAGGACGAGGCCAAAGCCGCGGCGTTGACCGATTGTCGGGCCAAGGGCGGCGGTGACTGCGTCGTAGAGACGGTGTTCGCCAATGCCTGCGCGGTGCTCGCCGCCGGCAGTGCCGGACATACCATCGCCAGCGCACCGCCGGCCGAGCGCACGCTGGACAAGACCACCAAGCGCGCCCTGCGTCGTTGCGGCCCCGACTGCAAGGTCGTCCGCGAGGGCTGCGCACTGCCCGGCGGTTGATCCCGGTCGCCGGTGGGCGAGCCCGGGCGGCCTTCGCCCGGCCCCGGCGGGGCGTTTTCCAGGGGCTTGGCCTCGCCCGTTCCCTTGGGGTAAGCTGGGCCCTCAACACGAAGGCGGGGCCATGCCCCGATACACTTTCGAATTGACCGCCCTGTAAAAGACTCAAGGATTGAGTCCGGTTGACGTCAAACGGCCCTTCGGCCGTCACTCACCTCTGGAGCCAATGATGGCTGTTACATGCGTGGTTGGGGATTTTCTCGATATTACTGAAAGGCCGGCGCCGGATTGGCCTGGCCTCGATTTGCTGCGCCCATCACATTTTCATATGCCCGCAACGCGGGATCATCGGCGCTGCACGGCGCCGTTTGGGGACGGTCGTGCGTTCCCGTCGCCCAGCATGACGCAGCCTCATCCGTGGCATTACGCCTACGGTGGGTCGCACGAGCGCGTGCTGTCATCACAAGGTCATCACGCCTCGCCATGAGTATGCCGATCATCGAGAAATCGTCACGATCGTCGCGCCTGCGGCTGCACCAGTTCGCCGTGGCATGTGCCTTGATCGTTCCCATCGCCGCCTGTTCCGGGCAAAACAACACGGTCGCTCCCATGAATGCATCGCTGCAGACTTCCCCCGACGCTCCGCCGTTGCGTACGCTCAATCCGGCCCCTCGGCGCGCCTTCGAGGTGCGGGTGGTGCTGGACGGGGCGCCGGGTCCGTTCACGCGTGTCAGCGCGGTGGCCCAGTACGACGTCAGCAACGAGGCCGAGTGCGGCAAGAAGGACGAGCTGGCCGGGGTCTTCCTCAGCATCACCAGCAACGAAACCGTCAGCCTGACGCGCGTATCCGATACCGAATATGCCGGCACGGTATATGCCGACGGCATCGTCGATGAGGACTATTACGGACGAGGCGTCTGTCATTGGGAGCTGACCGAGGCGCGCGTTGTGCTGCAGGCCGGCAAGGATGAGGCCGATACGCGCTTCGTCGCCGATCTGCCGGCCGCCGCGATCCTGGGCCAGGGCAGCCGCACCAAGCATTTCTGGACGGGCTATTACCCGCGTGCGGAGATGCCGGGGTTCCGTGAGTTCGGCAACACCGACCTGAAGACCGCGCAGGGCCGACAGGCCGCGGATCAGCGCGATGCCTTCTTCAGCATCACCGTGACGGCCAAGGAGACCACCAAATGACGGTTCCCTCCCAGGAGTATGCGGGGCTGGCGGCGCATTCCTACCAGGATCTGAAGGTCGGGCAGCGCGGTCCGAACGACGAAGAGAAGGTTGTCATCGATGGCACGCAATACCGTGTCGTCGAGCATGCCAATAATCCCAACACCGGTTACCAGGGCACGATCTACCAGAAGGTGGACTCCGGTGAAATCGTGGTGGCGCACCGCGGCACCGAGGAAGTCTGGAAAGACGGCATCGTGGCCGACGGTTCGATGGTGCTCTCGCGAACCAACCCGCAGGCCGACGATGCGATCGCATTGACCGGCCGTGCGCTGCACTATGCGCGCACCTACAGCAGCGTCAATCCGCCGGAAGTGACCGTGACCGGTCATTCGCTGGGTGGCACGCTGGCCCAGGTGAGTGCGCACCACTACGACCTGCGCGGTGAAACCTTCAATGCGTACGGCGCGGGCAGCCTGGACCGACGCATTCCCGAGGGCCCCAACGATCGCATGGTGAATCATGTGATGGCCGCCGACGTGGTGAGCGCCGCCAGTGGCCACTACGGTGAGGTCCGCACCTACGCGACCGAGAAGGAAATCTCGGTGCTGCGCCAGTCGGGTTATCACGACAACCGGTTCGTGGATTTCCTCACGCCCGACCTGCCGGTCGTGGCGGCCGCGCGGTCGATGGGGTCGCACAGCATGCACAACTTCCTGCCGGTGGATGGCGACGGCAAGCCGGACAAGTCCGTGCTGCAGGACCCGGCCGCGCAGGCACGCGCCGAAGATCACAAGGACGCCATCGACAACTACCGCGGCGATGTGGAGCGGTTGCGCAGGGTGGTGACCATCGGCGCACGCGGGCCGATAGGCGCGATCGAGGATGTGGTCGACCACGTGCGCGGGCCGGTCAAGGCCGGTGAGCCGGCGCGCCAGCAGCAGGAGCGGGAGGCGCAGGCCACTGGCCGGCCCCTGTCCGAGCGGGCGCCCGACGCCGCGACCCCGACGCGCGAAGGAGGCGGGGCGGGGCAGGATAATGTGTCGCGGTTGCTGGATGCCGCCCGGGGCGGCAACGCCGAGGACCTGCGTGCGGCCACGGCCAGCCTGCAGAACTCCGAGGCCGGCCAGGCCTGGCAGCAGCGCGTGGACGCCCAGGTGCAGGCGGCGACCCAGCGAGACGCGGCCCAGCACGCTCCGCCACCGTCGCAGGACGCGGCCCGCTTCGCCTGAGGCGCGGGACCACCCATGCGGCACGTATCGATGGAGGATGCATGAGACAGGCAAAATTGGCGTTGTTGGCGATGGTCATTGGTATGCTTGCCGGCTGCGGCCAGCAGGATGGCGACGCGGCGACACGCACGTCAGGGACGGCTGTCGGAGCACAGCCCGCCGTGGAACAGCAAAAGGACCCAGGTATGACCGCGCTCAAACCGCCTTCTCCCGATAGCATTCTGTATGTCATCTACCAGCGCGACGGCGATGGTGCGTTCACGTACGAAGTGGATGGCGGCGTCATCGTGAGTTACTGGTATGGCTATGCTTTCGATTTGAAGGGCAAGCATTACTTCACCGGGTTCGCCACCCGTACCGAAGGCACCGAGGGGCCGGAGGCGGAGGGCGGGCTGATGGAGCCGGGCCACGTAGCGATCGCGCAGGCGACCTTCGTGCAGGGCGGCGATGCCGCCAAGCCGGTGTGGTCGCAGCTGGATACCGACGGTTACGTGGGCGAGTTCGGGGCCAACGACCAGGGCGACCCGGTCGATACCACGCGCAAGGCGCAGTCGCACGCCACCGACGACGGCCGGCTGGTGCTTGCGGTGCCGACGCGCCGGTTTGCCGACGGCGTGGCCACGGCCTCCTTTGCCCTGTTCCTGTTCGACCCGGCCAACGTGGACGACCTGTCGTTCCGCCGCTGGGGCTACCTGGGCAGCATCGCGGCCGGCAGCGACAATTCGGCCGCCTGCGACGATGGGAAGGTCATGCCGTGTGCCGTCAGCACCGGCGAGCTGACCTTCGGCGCGCCGGGCGCGTCCGGGCTGCCCGCCCTGAAGGTGGGGCTGGCCGGCAAGGCGATCTCGGGCCCCGGCACGCTGCGTGACCTTGGGCCGGCCGATGCCCTGACCTATACTTTTAACGCGAAGGCGGGGCGTTACCAGCCCTGATAAACTTTCGAGTTGACCGCTCTGTAAATGACTCATGGATCGAGTCCGGTTGACGTCCTGCGGCCCACGGCCGCACTTCATCTGAGGAGCCAATGATGGCCAGCACGAATGACAGAGGCGAGATTCTCGACGTAATCGAGCGTCAGGCAGAGCGCAGTGGTATTCCGCGGGAAGACTTCCTGCGGTTTGCGTATATCGAAACCGGCGGCAACTTCAACGCCACGGCGCACAACACCGGCAGCGGGGCGAAGGGCCTGTTCCAGTTCGTGCCCAGCACGGCGGCCGAGTTCGGCCTGACCGGGCGTGAGTTCGATCCCGCCGCCAATACCGAGGCGGCCGCGGCCCTGTACGCGCGCAACCGGACCCAGATCGTGGACCGCCAGGCCCAGACCGGGCATTCCTTCCTGTCCGGCGCCGAGCAGCCCAACGGCCTGGACATGTACCTGGCCCACCAGCAGGGCGGCGGTGGCTATGCGTCTATCCAGCGTGCGATCGCCACCGGCGAGTTTTCCCGTGACGATACCCGGGCCAATATCCTGGGCAATATCAGCTCGCGTGATTTCGAGCGCGTGACCGGCCAGCCGTTCGCGGGCGTCCGCGACATGAACGACCGCGACCTGGCCACCTCCTTCACCCAGTACTGGAATGCCAAGTACGCCGCGATCGAGATTGCCGACCGCGGCATCACCGCCTCGGCGGTGGCGCCCGCCGCGCGTGCCGCGGCAGTGGCCGCGCCGCTGGCCGATGGCGTGCTGCAACGTGGCGAGCGTGGCGAGGAGGTGCGGGCACTGCAGGAATCGCTCAACCAGATGGGCTTCCGTGACGCCCAGGGCAATGCGCTGGAAACCGGCAGCGGCATCTATGGCCAGCACACCGCCGAAGCGGTGCGCAGCTTCCAGGCCGCCAATGCGCTGGATCCCAGTGGCAAGGCCGATGCGGCCACCCGCGAGGCACTGGCGGCGCAGCAGGCGCGGCCGGAGAACGAGCGCAACCGGCCGGCCGAACCGGAGCGGGCGGCGGGTATCGCCTGGCCGGCGCCGGGCAATGAGCGCATCAACGAGGCCGACAAGCCGCGCGAAGGCCGGGGCGAGTTCGGCACGGCGCGCAGTGGCGGGCGCACCCACGGTGGCATCGACATCCAGGGGGACGTCGGCGATCCGATTGCCGCCTTCGCCGGTGGCAAGGTCACGGCGACGCCCAACAACGGCGCGGCCGGCAATACCGTGCGGATCCAGCACGACGATGGTTCGATGACCAAGTACTTCCACCTGGATCAGATCTCGGTGCGCAATGGCGACCGCGTCGAGGCGGGGCAGCAGATCGCCACGATGGGGCGCAGCGGCAACACGCCGGCCAAGGGCGACACCCACCTGCATTTCGAGCTGTGGCGCGACGGTCGCAAGGTCGACCCGCTGCCCGAACTGCGCGGCAGCGAGCGGGGCGCGGCCCACGAAGGCGGCGCGCGACCGGCGGCCAGTGCGACGCAGATCCTGCGTGTCGGCGCCCAGGGGGCCGGGGTGACGGCGCTGCAGGAGCAGCTCAACGCCTTGGGCTACAAGGATGCCGCAGGCAATGCCCTGGCCAATGATGGGCATTTCGGCCCGGCCACGCGCGATGCCCTGCTGGGCCTGCAGCGGGCGCAGGGGATCAAGGCCGACGGTATCGCCGGGCCGCAGACCTGGGGCAAACTATCCGAACTGTCGCGCGAGGCGGGCAAGGCCGGGGAGGCCCCGTCGGCGCCCGACAAGGCACGGGAGGAGGGCGGTTCGTCCAGCTTTGTCGAGCGGATGTTCGCGGCCGTACGCAATCCTGAAAGTGGCTCGGTGCAGAAGGTCATCGATGAGTTCGCCTCGACGATGAAGAACCCGCAGTGGGACAAGCCGGCGCCGCCGATGGAACAGGCGCCCCCGACCGAGCCGTCCAAGGGCTCCTCGGACCCGCAGCGCTGAGCCAGTCATCACCCCTGCCGGGCGCGGGTTCGGCAGGGGTGCGGTACGTCGGTGGGGGCCGAAACGGCGTGTGTGTGTAGACAGTGGTAACGCAATTGGCTTTATCATCCAACCAGGCGTTCAGCCGTAATTAGAGACCAGTGCGCAATGGCGCGCTGTAGAGAGGGAACTTCATGAAGATTATCTTCAAGATCGGTCTGGTCGTCTTGGTGCTGCTGAGCTTCAGGCTCGATGCGCAGCAGGGCTATTACGGGAAACTGACCTATCGTTACAACGATCCTTTCCTGTTCTGCACCAAGGGGCAGGACAGGAAGATGAACCCGACGCCGTGCTGGATTCCGATGCCGCCCTATACCGGCGCCTTCATGATGATGCCGTACTGCCGGCCGCCGAATCCGAAGGGCAAGGATTGGAGTCAGGATGACACCAAGTCCTACCAGGAGTACCTGAGGACCTGTCCTCAGGCGATCTCCTCCGGGCGCTGGAAGGGTCCGGGTCAAGCCGAGACGTCCCCCTTCCAGCACTGAGGGGGATTCAAGCCCGTGCCGTGGTGCGTGTAGGCATCAGCCGGGGCACTTTCCCTGGCTTGTACTCGCAGCGCGGGTAACTCGAGCAGGACTCGAACGCCCCGTACCTGCCCGTGCGGGGCACGATCACACCGACCCCGCAGGCGGGGCAGGGCGTGTCGCTGACGGCGTGCCCGTCCAGCGACGTTATCGTGACCGCACCGGCCTGGACCAGTTCGGCCAGGAACGGCGAGCGCCGTCCGCGTACGCTGAACATGGCCACCGAGCGCCGCGCGCGGGTAAGCGCTACATAGAACAGTCGACGCTCTTCGCCGAGGGGATAGGCATCGCCATGCGGCATCGCCAGTGACAGCACCGGGTCATCGGCACGCGTACTGGGGAAGCTGCGGTCGAGCATGCCGGGCAGGATGACGTAGTCGGCCTCGGCGCCCTTGGCGCGGTGTGCGGTGAGGAAGGTCACCTCCATGCAGTGGCCATGCCGCGCCTTCCAGTCGGTGGGCACGTAGGCACGGTCGGCGTTGTAGCGGCCCAGCACGAACACCCGCAGCCTGCCGTCGCGCCCCGGTGCCGCTGCGCCGCTATCCAACTGCTGCTGCAACTGCGTCAGATACTGCGCCACCGCATCGCGCAGCTGGTCGCGCGAGCCCACTTGGAAGGCGCGCAGTGCCGCGCCCTGTTGCGGCGCGCGCGATTGCACGCGCTTGCGGATCTGCGCGGGGTTGCGCGACACGAACGCGCTGGAAACATCGCACAGCGCCTGCGGGCAGCGGAAGGTCTGCTCCAGCTTCAGTACCTGGCCGTGGCCGAAGTAGTCGGCAAAGCCGGTCATCACCGAGACATCGGCGCCGGCAAAGCGGTTGATCGACTGCCAGTCATCGCCCACCGCGAACAGGTAACGACCCTGGGCCTGGACCAGGGCCCGGCACAGGCGCGCCCGCGCCCGCGAGGCATCCTGGAATTCATCGGCCATGACCAGCGTGTAGGGCGGTACGTAGCGCCCCTGCTCGACGTGCTCGGCGGCCTGGTTGAGCATGTCCTCGAAATCGATCGCACGCTCGGCCGCCAGCGCGTCGTCCCAAGCCTGCAGGATCGGCGCCGCCAGCTGCAGGAACAACCGATGGCGGTGCTTGAACCGATCCTCGGGCAGGGCCTGCAGGCGCGCGGCCATGTCCTCGGTAGAGAGCGCATTGCTCTTGGCGTGGCTGATGAAGGTGCGCACCAGGGCGATCAGTTCGGCATCGGGCATCGGCCGCGCACCGCCTTCGGGCAGTTCGCGGTCCGGGTTGGGGTCCAGCACGATGCCGTGCGCCGAGAGCGCCTCGCCCAGGATGTCGAACAGGGCGCCGCTGCGCAGCTGCCGGGCGCAGGTGTGGAGCAGGCCGGCGGCGTGCCGTGGCGGCTGGCCGGCTCCCGACGCGGGCTCCTCCTCGCCGCTGGCGAGGTGCACGTGCTGCAGACCGGTCTCCGGGTAGCGGAACATCGCGGGCGGCTGGCTATAGGTGTCGGTGGACGGGTCCAGATGTTCCGGGCGCTCGTAGCTGTACGCCACGCCGCTGTAGAACAGCCAGTCGGCGATCACGCAGGTGTCGATGTCGGGGACCCGCTCGCCGTTGAGCGTGTGCACGTAGTGCCTGCCGTCGGCTTCCCAGCCATCGGCCGGGGTGGGCTCACCCGCGGTCGGCAGATCACGCCCGAACACCAGCCGGAACATGTCCCACTGGGTGCGGAAGGCATGCGAGCGGTCCTTGAGGACGTCGATCAGCTCGGCCAGCCTGTGGAAGCCCAGGCTGGCATCGACTGCCCAGTCCGGCACGTCCGGCAGGCGCCCCGTGGCCTTGCCGATGATCTGCCGGCCGAGCGCGTGGAAGGTCCTGGCCTGCACCTGCACGCCCTGCATGCCGAGCCGCTGCAGCGCTGCGTCGGTGCGCTGTTGCAGTTCGGTGGCCGCCTCGCGGTTGAACGCGAGCAGGACGATGTGGTCGGGCGCGACCAGGCCGCGGTCGATCGCATAGGCAGCCTTGGCCACCATCGTGGACGTCTTGCCCGAGCCGGCGGCGGCCACGACCTGCACGCGGTTGTCGAAGCAGAGCACCGCGTGCCGTTGTTCGTCGGTGAGCGGTTGCCGCTCGACGCGGTCGAGCAGGTCGCGGCTGTGCAGCATTTCGCGCTGCAGGTGGGCGGCGTTGCGTGCGTCCCACAGGGCCGTCCAGTCCTGCGCATGGCGGAGCAGCTCGGTTTCGATCCGCGAGGCCTTCCCCGGCAGCTGGGCACGCAGGTCCGGGTCGTCGAACACCGCCCACAGCGCATCCTCGTCCAGTGGCAGCGTCGGGCGCTGCTGCAACAGTGCGCGTTGCTGCTCGGAGGTGAACCAGTGCCCTTCGGCGTCGGCCTGGTCGAGCGCGGCGTCGGCCTGCGCCAGCCAGGCGCGTATCGCCAGGAGCGCGGCCTCGGCATCGAGCAGGCGTTGATCCTGCGCCCGGGCCTGCTCGAGCTCCCCCAGCGCCTGGCGAAGGCTGCGGGCCTGCCGGTTGGGCAGCCCGTCCAGGCGCACTGCATCGGGTTGGCCGGGAAACAGCACCAGGCCGGTCCACACCAGGCCGCGCCGCACCTGCAGCGACGGCGGGGCGGTGATCGGCACGGGTAGCACGCGATCGTCGATGTGCAGCTCGATCTGCGCCCCCACCCGTCGCAGTTGCCAGTACGGCGTACGCGCGAAGCGGCGGCCCCAGTGCGAAGGGGTCCAGTGGTGCGTCATCGGGAGTTTCCAGGCGGCGGTCGACGCTGCTGGGCAGCGCGATGGTGGGTCAGCCGGCCATGATAGGAAAAACCCGACGCGTTGGCTGCCTCAGGATTCGCAGGCGGCCGGTCGAGTCCGCGCCTGCCGGCCCACCAGCACCGCCACGCCCCACAGCAGCAGGCCGCCCAGCGCGGTGGCCGCACCGACGTAACCGGTGGTGGCCGGGCTGAAGCCGGCGCCGATCGCCATGCCGCCCAGCCACGGCCCCAGCGCGTTGGCGGTGTTGAAGGCAGCGTGGTTGGACGCCGCCGCCAGGGTCTGCGCTTCGCCGGCCACGTCCATCAGGCGGGTCTGCAACACGGCCGCCAGCGCACCCATGGTGCCGACGGCGATGATCATCGGGAACAGGCTCCACACCGACTGCGCCGCCAGCGGGTAGGCCAGCAGCACCACGATGGACCACACCAGCACCACGGCGGCGGCACGGAAGTGGAAGCGATCCACCAGCCAACCGCCGGCGACGTTGCCGATGATCGCGCCGATGCCGAAGATGCCCACGGCCAGTGGCATCCAGGATTCAGCGAGGCCGGTCACCTGGACCAGGGTCGGGGCCAGGTAGGTGAACACGCAGAACATGCCGGCGAAGCCGACCGAGCCGATCGCCAGCGCCAGCCACACCTGGGGGCGGTTGAAGGCACGCAGTTCGCGCATCGGCGAGGTGCGCACCTCGTCCGGATCCGGCAACAGGTAGCGGGCGATCATCGCCACGGTGGCGATGGCCAGCACGCTGACCAGGGCGAACGCGGTACGCCAGCTGAGCTGCTGGCCCAGCCACGTGGTGAGGGGGTTGCCGACCAGGATCGCCACCGACAGGCCGAGCAGGACCTTGGACATGGCCGCGCCACGCTGCGCAGGCGGGCTGATCGCCGCGGCCACCAGCATCGCCACGCCAAAGTAGGCGCCGTGCGGCAGGCCGGCGACGAAGCGGGCCAGCAGCATGGTGCTGTAGTTGGGGGCCAGCGCACTGGCCAGGTTGCCCACTGCGTAGAAGCCCATCAGCGCCAGGAGCAGGCTGCGGCGCGCGTATCCGGCGCCGGCGAAGGCCAGCACCGGTGCGCCGACGACCACGCCGATCGCATAGGCGCTGATCAGGTGGCCAACCTGGGTTTCGCTGATCGACAGGCCGCGGCTGATTTCCAGCATCAGCCCCATGCTGGCGAACTCGCTCGTGCCGATGGCAAAACCGCCCAGCGACAGGGCCAGCAGGATGAAGGTGCGCTCGCGCGAAGACAGGCGCGAAGCCAAGGGGGCGTGGGAGGGGCTCATGCGACGACGTTGGATCAGGGAACGGGGCATTGTACTGTTGCGGCGCAGCAAAACGGCGTATCCAGCGGCTGACGACGTAGGACGCTGTGGTGCGCCGCGCCCGCGTGGGCGCGCGATCACCTGCTGTCTCACGCATTGGTGCGACATTGGTCGCCATCCGGCATGACGCGACAGGCACGCGCCGCCGCGCCACGCCGTCACGCCACCCAGGACCATGATGTACACAGGCACCGGTTTTCCCGGCGTCATCGGCGTCGACCTGCCGGGCCTGCGGGACGGGCCAGCAACGGGGCGGGTGATCGTGAGCGCATTGCTGGACGCCGTTCCGACCGAGGCGTGGATGCGGGTGTTGGACCGGCTGGCCTGGCCCTCGCTACGCCTTGACCATGGAGTGGAGCACTTACGCCTGGTCGGGCAGGGCATTCACTTCGTGGGAGACATCCGCAACGCCCGCGAGTTGTCGGCAGCGGTGCGCGCGCTGTTCGACCGGGTCACGGCCGAGGTCCTGGCGTCGCGCATCGCGGCACTGGAGAACCCGGACGATGAGGCATGGGCCGGCGGACCGGAGGCTGCGCTGCACGCATCGCGCGACCCGCGGCTGGCCGATGTCGCCGCGTTGCTGGCATTGCCGGCGGTCCCGGCATTGCTGGGCATGGCCAGCCGGATGACAGGAATGGGGTTGGTGGCGGTGGCGCGGGTGACTGCCGAGCGCTGGACGGCCTGTGCGGTGCACGACCTGCTCGGGTTCGGGCTGGCGCCGTGCCAGGACCTGGTGCTGGAAACCACCCTCTGCGACGAAATCCGCCAGCACCAGCAGACCGTGCAGTTCGACCAGGCCAGCCTGCATCCGGTGTTCTCCAGCCACCCGACACCGGCCCTGTACGGGTTCGAAAGCTACCTCGGTGCCGATGTTCCGCCGTGATGGCAGCCTGTTTGGCACGATGTGCGCGCTGGACCCGCAGCCGTCGCAGCTGGATGCGGTCGGCGTGCGCTGTTTCGAGGTGCTGGCCGCCTGGGTGGGGGCGCAGCTGGAACTGGACGAACGCCAGGCTCCCGGCGAAGACCGGTCGCCGCAGACCATCCGTGCCGCCCTCGATGCGGTGGCCGAACAGGCCGCGCGCATCGCCGCCGAGGCGGCACCGTCATCGGCGCTGCAGCAGACCGCGCAGCGGATTCGTGCATTGAGCATCCTGCCCGGTTGAGCCGCCCGCTTCAGGGATAGCGGCGAGCCATCAGCACCGGTGGCGGGGCAGGCGTGTCGGGCAACGCCGGGCGCGGCCCGTGCGCAAGCAGTTCGTTGGTCTTTTTCTGCTCGGCGAGGAGGTCGCGCAGCAGGTCCTTGATGCCAAAGATCACGAACGGGACAACCAGCCACACCAGGCCGATCACGGCTGCCAGCACGGCCCACACCACACTCACCATCGTCATCACGTTGCGTCCTGCAGTCGATGCGGGCACTCGCCCGCGGTGCCCGGCAGGGTAGCGATGATCGAGGTCAGTGGCTACCGTCAACCCGCGCAAATCGCGGGCGCATCACACCGTCCACGTTCACCTGCTCACAGAACATGGCGTAGGGGCGCACCCACACGCCGACGTCGCTGTCCAAGGGGCGATAGAGCACCAGCGGCTCGAGGGTCTCGCTGTGTCGGACGACCCCGAGCACTTCATAGTTGCCGCCCTTGAAATGCCGGTACTGACCGGTGGCGATGACCGGAAGCGGGGACAGCCCGTGCATGGGTCAGAGCGCCGGGGCCGGGGCCTGCAGCAGCGCCACCAGCTGGCGCAGCCGATACGGCTTGGGCAGGAACTCCACGTGCGCCGGCAGCGGCGGCAGCTGCGAGCGCGCGTAGCCGGACGCCAGGATCATCCGTGCCTGCGGCAGGGCTTCGGCGACGTGGGCGCTGAGTTCCACCCCGCTCATCCCGTTGGGCATGCTGATATCGCTGAACACCACGTCGAAGCCACCCGGTTCGCGCAGCAGCTGCACCGCGGTCGGGCCGTCATCGGCGGTATGGATCTCGATACCGAAATCCTGCAGCGCCTGGCCAATGAGTTCACGCAGATCCTGCTGGTCTTCGACCATCAATACGCGGAGGGGCTCAGGCATGTTCGACTTCCTCTATGGCGGGTAACAACAAACGGACAGTGGTGCCGCGCCCCGGCGCGGTCTGTACATCGACAAAGCCATCGCACTGCGAGACGAAGCCGAACACCTGGCTCAGGCCCAGACCGCTGCCCTTGCCGATTTCCTTGGTGGTGAAAAAGGGCTCGCTGGCACGCTCGGCAACGTCCGGCGGCATGCCGGCGCCTTCGTCGGTCACCGTGATGGCGACATAGCGACGGAGGGTGGGCTGGGCCGCGTCCGGGGCGAGGCGCTGTTCGAGACAGGCGGTGATGGTCACCGTGCCGCCTTGCGGCATCGCCTCGCAGCTGTTGAGCACCAGGTTGAGCACGGCGCTGTGCAACTGTACGCCATCGGTGGCGATCGGCGGTAGCTCCGGCGGCAGTTCCACCCGCATCCGCACAGTCTGCGGGCAGACCCGCTGCAGCGAGGGCAGCGCTTCGTCCAGCAGCTGCGGCACGCTGACCGGCTCGCGCACCAGGGTCTGGTCGGCGGAGAAGGCCAACAGCTGGCGGGTGAGCAACGAGCCGCGGTCGGCGGCGGCCTGCGCCAGCTCGATCAGGTCCAGCGTGCGCGCATCGGCGCCCGGGCGCAGGGCGATCAGGTCCAGGGCATTGCCCACGGTGGTAAGCAGGTTGTTGAATTCATGCGCCAGGCCCCGGGTCAGCCGGCCCACGCCCTCGAAACGCTGCAGGTGCTGGCGCGCACGCTGGGCGTCCTGCAGCAGGCATTGGGCCTGGTAGCGTTCGGTGATGTCCTGGGTGACCTTGACGAAACCGAGCAGCGCGCCGTGTTCGCGTACCGCCTCGATCACCACGCTGGCCCGGAAGCGCTCGCCGTTGCGGCGCACGCGCCAGCCTTCGCCGACCAGCCGGCCCTGGTCGCGCGCGCGGTCCAGGGTCTGCTGCGGCAGGCCCTGGCGCTGTTCTTCGGGGCTGTAGAAGATCGAGACGTGCTGGCCGATGACTTCCTCGGCCGTGTAGCCGTTGACCCGCTCGCCGCCGCGGTTCCAGCTGCAGATGCGGCCGTCCGGGTCGAGCAGGTAGATCGCATGGTCGGAGACATGGTCCATCAACAGCTTCAACTGCCGGCTTTCATCGACAAGCGGCGCCACGCTGGATACGACCTCGGCCACGACGGTAATGCACTCCCCTATAAGGGGCCGAACCGTAGGGGCGATGGTGTGAAGAACGTGTAAAGAGGGGCGAAAGGGGCTGACCAATGGCGGGTAACACTGCTTTTTGGGTTCAGGTACCATCGGCCCCCTTTTGAGCTGGAATTCCGCATGAATGCTGCGCCGACCGCTCGCGACCGCTGGATATGGGCCGTCTCTGCCGCCCTGATGGCGCTCACGCTGTGCCTGGAGATGGTGGTCCCGCTGGGCTATGCGGTGTGGCTGACGTATTTCATGGCGGTCGGGGTCACCCTGTTCCAGCGACGCCTGGCGGTACCGATGCTGGTGGCGCTGGGCTCGTGCGTGCTGCTGATGGTGGGCTACAACGTGGCCCCGTCCAGCACCAATTCGGCGTTCTCCTTCGTCAACCGCAGCATCGGCGGGGTGTCCTTCATCCTGATGGCGCTGACGGTGATGAAGGCGATCCAGTCGCGCCGCGTGGCGGCCGACGCGCTGTGGCTTCAGGAGGGCGAAAACGCGGTCAC
This sequence comes from Stenotrophomonas sp. BIGb0135, assembly GCF_024810105.1. Taxonomy (GTDB): domain Bacteria; phylum Pseudomonadota; class Gammaproteobacteria; order Xanthomonadales; family Xanthomonadaceae; genus Stenotrophomonas; species Stenotrophomonas maltophilia_AB. The sequence goes on along the minus strand of NZ_JANUDX010000001.1, from coordinate 527,021 downwards.
GGTGAGCCTGCGTGGCGACCCGGAGCCGCAGGTGCTGGCCGACGCGGCGATGCGTGCGTTATGTGCCCAGCTCGGGGCCGAAGTGGGTGCGCTGTACCGGCTGCAGGGCGATCGCCTGGTGCTGGTGGGCGGGGCCGCGCTGCCGGCCCAGCTGTCCGAGACCTTGCCTGCCGCCGCCGGCCAGTGGGGTGAGGTACTGCGCGCAGGCATGCCGCGCCGGCTGGAGGATGACCAGTCGCCGCTGGACATCGATACGCCGCTGGGCCGCAGCGTGGTGCGCCAGCGCCTGCTGGGCCCGATCACGGCCGATGGGGTGGTGATGGGCGTGGTCGAACTCGGGCGTGCCGGGGTGTCGCCGGCGCGCGCGCTGGAGCTGGACCTGCTGCTGCAGTGCGCCGAACCGATCGGCGTGGCGATGCGCGCGGCGCTTATGCGTGCCCAACTGGTGGAGTTGCTGGAGGAAACCCAGCGCCAGAGCGAGGAGCTGCAGACCCAGCAGGAAGAGCTGCGCGTGGCCAACGAGGAACTGGAGGAACAGAGCCGCAGCCTGCTGCACTCCCAGGCCAACCTGGAACAGCAGCAGGCCGAGCTGGAACAGATCAATGTCCAGCTTGAAGAGCGCACCCACGAACTGGAAGCGCGGCAGCAGGCGCTGCTGCTGGCGCAGGCGCAACTGGTGCAGAACAGCAACGAGCTGGAAGCCAGCTCGCGCTACAAGTCCGAATTCCTGGCCAACATGTCGCACGAGCTGCGCACCCCGCTCAACAGCGCGCTGATCCTGGCCAAGCTGCTGGCCGACAACAAGGACGGGACCCTTACCGCCGAGCAGGTCAAGTACGCCCAGGCCATCCATTCGTCCAACAACGACCTGCTGGCGCTGATCAACGACATCCTGGACCTGTCGCGGATCGAGGCGGGCCACGTCGAGCTGGTGGAAGAGGACCTGGCCGTGGCGAGCGTGCTGCAGCGCCTGAAGGACACCTTCGAACCGATGGCCGCGCAGAAGGGCCTGCAGCTGGAGATCGGTCGCGAGGCCGACGCGCCGGCGCACCTGGTCGCCGACAGCCAGCGCCTGCAGCAGATCCTCAAGAACCTGTTGGCCAATGCGGTCAAGTTCACCGAGCACGGCAGCGTGTCGCTCAAGGTGCGCAGCGCCGGGGCAGGGCGGGTGCAGTTCGTGGTCAGCGATACCGGCATCGGCATCGCCGAGGAACAGACCGCGGTGATCTTCGAGGCCTTCCGCCAGGCCGATGGCAGTACGCGCCGGCGGTACGGCGGCACGGGCCTGGGCCTGTCGATCTCGCGCGACCTGGCCCTGCGCATGGGCGGCGGCATCAGCGTCTCCAGCGAGCCGGGGCGCGGCAGCTGCTTCATCCTCGAGCTGCCGCTGCTGGCCCATGGCGGCGCCGCACCGCCGCCCAGCCCCGCGCCGGACGTGCGCCCGGCCCCCTTGGCGCCGGCGGTGCCCTTCAACGGCGGCCGCGCGCATGGCCAGGCACCAGTTGCGGCGGTCGCGGCGCCTGCCCTGCAGCGGGTGGCCGACGACCGCGGCCAGCGCAGCCGCGCCGGCCGGATGATCCTGGTGGTGGAGGACGACGTTTCGTTTGCCGAGGCATTGGTGGCGATGGCGCACGAGCTGGACTTCGACTGCGTGGTCGCCGGGACTGCCGAGGAGGCGCTGGCCCTGGCCGTCGAACTGCGCCCGAACGGCATCCTGCTCGACATCGGCCTGCCCGACGTGTCCGGGCTGAGCGTGCTGGAACGGCTCAAGCGCGATCCGGCCACGCGCCATATCCCGGTGCACGTGGTGTCCGGGCTGGAGCGCTCGCAGGTGGCCATGGAACTGGGCGCGATCGGTTACGTGATCAAGCCGGCTACGCGTGAGCGCCTGGTCGGGGCCATCCAGCAACTGGAGGCCACCAGCCAGCGCGACGTGCGCCGCCTGTTGATCGTCGAGGACGACAGCGAGCTGCGCACCAACCTGCAGTTGCTGTTGGGCCGCGACCAGCTCGAAATCACCGGCGTGGGCACCATCGCCGAGGCGATGGACGCGCTGGCCGGGTCCACCTTCGACTGCATGGTCACCGACCTGACCCTGCCCGACGGCACCGGTTACGACCTGCTCGAACGCATGGCCGGCAACGACGCCGTGGCGTTCCCGCCGGTCATCGTCTACACCGGGCGCGCGCTGACCCGCGACGAAGAACAGCGCCTGCGCCGCTATTCCAAGAGCATCATCATCAAGGGCGCGCGCTCGCCCGAGCGCCTGCTCGACGAGGTGACCCTGTTCCTGCACAGCGTGGAGGCGTCCCTGCCCAGCGACCAGCAGCGCCTGCTGCGCGAAGCGCGCCGCCGCGATGCGGTGCTGGATGGGCGCACGGTGCTGCTGGCCGAGGACGACGTGCGCAACATCTTCGCCCTGTCCAGCGTGCTCGAGCCGCTGGGGGTCACCCTGGAGATCGCGCGCAACGGCCGCGAGGCGCTGGACAAGCTGCGCCCGGAGATCGACCTGGTGCTGATGGACATCATGATGCCGGAGATGGACGGGCTGACCGCCATGCGCGAGATCCGCGCCGACAACCGCTGGCGCGACCTGCCGATCATCGCGTTGACGGCCAAGGCCATGCCCGACGACCGCGAACACTGCCTGCAGGCCGGTGCCAACGACTACATCGCCAAGCCCATCGACGTGGACAAGCTGGTCTCGCTGTGCCGTGTGTGGTGCTCGCGTCGATGAACGACACCGAGCTTTACGACCTGGAACTGCGCCTGCTGCTGGAGGCGGTGTACCAGCGTTACCACTACGATTTCCGTGATTACGCGATGGCCTCGCTGCGGCGGCGCATGCGCCACGCCATGGCGCGCTTCGACTGCGCCACCATGGGCGAGCTGCAGCACCGGCTGCTGCACGAGCCGGACACCTTCGCCCAGGCCATGCAGTATTTCACCGTGCAGGTCTCGGAGATGTTCCGTGACCCGGGCTATTTCAAGGTGCTGCGCGAGCACGCCATGCCGGTGCTGCGCACCTATCCGTCGATCAAGCTGTGGATCGCCGGGTGCAGTACCGGTGAGGAGGTGTGGTCGCTGGCGATCGTGCTGCAGGAGGAGGGCCTGCTGGACCGCGCCATCATCTATGCCACCGACATCAACCCGGAGGCATTGCAGGCGGCCGAATCCGGCGCGTTCGCGCTGGACCGCATGGCGCAGTTCAGCCGCAACTACATTGCCGCAGGCGGCACCGGCTCGTTGTCGGACTACTACAGCAGCGGCTACGGCAGCGTGGTGTTCGATCGCCGCCTGAAACGCAATATCGTCTTCGCCGACCACAGCCTGGCCACCGATACGGTGTTCTCCGAGGTCCACCTGGTGTCCTGCCGCAACGTGCTGATCTACTTCCAGCGCGCCCTGCAGGACCGCGCCATCGGCCTGTTCCACGAGGCCCTGGTGCACCGGGGGTTCCTCGGCCTGGGTAGCAAAGAATCGCTGCAGTTCGGCGACCATGCGAGCGCCTTCGAAGCCTGCGCACGCGAACAGCGCCTCTACCGGAAGGTCGCTTGATGGATACCGCGCCGGATCGCCGTCGATTCGAGCTGATCGTGATCGGCGCATCGGCCGGTGGGGTCAGTGCCCTGCAGGCGCTGCTGGCAGCCGTGCCGCCCGGGCTGGCCATGCCGATCCTGGTGGTGCTGCACCTGCCGCGCGACCGTCCCAGCCGCATCGCCGACCTGCTCGACCTGCGCTGCCCGCTGCCGGTGCGCGAAGCCGAGGACAAGCAGCCGCTGCAGGATGGCACGGTCACCTTCGCGCCACCGGATTACCACCTGCTGGTCGAGGACCGGCATACCCTCGCATTGTCCATCGACCCCCCGGTGCTGTATTCGCGCCCGGCGATCGACCCGCTGTTTGAAAGCGCAGCCGAGGTGTTCGGCGCCGGCGTGCTGGCGATCCTGCTCACCGGCGCCAGCAGCGATGGCAGCGAAGGGGTCGCCGCGATCCGGCAGGCCGGCGGGCAGGCCTGGATCCAGTCGCCCGACGATGCCTATTCCTCCTTGATGCCCGCCTCCGCCCTGGCCTACGCCGGTGCCGATGCGGTGCTTCCGCTTTCCTCCCTGTGCGTGCACATGAAAGGCCTTGAACGATGAACCTGATCGACCCTGCCGGGGCGACCGCCGACGAGTGCGTGAACCTGCTGATCGTCGACGACGTGCCGCAGAACCTGGTGGCGATGGAGGCGCTGCTGCGCCGTGACGGGCTGAACATCCTGTGCGCCGCGTCCGGCGCCGAGGCCCTGGAGCTGCTGCTGCAACACGAAGTGGCGTTGGCGCTGCTGGACGTGCACATGCCCGAGATCGACGGCTTCTCGCTGGCCGAGCTGATGCGCGGCTCGCAGCGCAGCCGCGACGTGCCGATCATCTTCCTGACCGCCTCGCCGAACGACCCGGTGCGCGCGTTCAAGGGCTATGAGAGCGGCGCGGTGGATTTCCTGCACAAGCCGATCGAGCCGCAGGTGATTACCAGCAAGGTCAACGTCTTCATCGAGCTGTACCAGCAGAAGCAATTGTTGAAGACGCGCAACCAGGCCCTGGAGCGCGCGCTCAACCTCAACGAAACCATGATGGCGGTGCTCACCCACGACCTGCGCACGCCGCTGGCCTCGATCCTGCTGTGCGCCGACAAACTTGCCCTGGATCTGCCGGCCGACCCGGCCGTGCAGCGCACCCTCGGCCATCTTGAAAGCAGCGCCCAGCGCATGGCGCGGATGGTGGAACAGTTGCTGGACTTCTCCAAGATCCGCACCGGCGGACTGCGCCTGCATCACGACGACTGCGACGTAGGCGAGGTCGCCGCCACGGTGGTGGCCGAGATCGCGCGGGCGCATCCGCAGGCGCGGATCGAGCTGCAGATGGACGGCGACACCTGCCTGCAGGGCGACCCGGACCGGTTGGCCCAGCTGCTGTCCAACCTGGTCGGCAATGCGGTACTGCACGGGGGCGATGCGCCGGTGCATGTGCAGTTGCGCGGTGTCGCCAATGGGCCCTTGCACCTGGCCGTACGCAACGCCGGCAGGATCCCCGATGAACTGCTGCCACGGCTGTTCGAGCCGTTCAAGGCCAGTTTCCATGACAGCCGTGGACTGGGCCTTGGGTTGTTCATCGCCAGCGAGTTCGCCCGTGCCCACGGCGGCACGCTGGTGGCGCGCAACCTCGACGGCGAGGTGGTGCTGGAAACCGCGCTGCAGCGTCGGGTGCGCTGAGCGCCGATGCCCGGCCGGCCGACGCGGGGCCGGGCCCGGGGGCGTTGACGGCTGGCGGGGTGCGTTAAACTGGCGCCCTTGCGGCCCTCGCCATCGCCGGCCGCCCGCTGGAGTTCCAATGCCTTCATCCGTGCGCAAGACCCCCCCGCTGATCGATGCCCAGGTCCACGTGGAGGGGTTCGTGCAGGTGCGCGAAGCGCGCCGCTCGGAACTGGTGGAAGACTACGTGGAGCTGATCGCCGACCTGATCGCCGACGGCCGCGAGGCCCGCCAGGTGGATATCGCCACCCGCCTCGGGGTGGCGCAGCCGACCGTGGCCAAGGCGCTCAAGCGCCTGGTGAAGGAGGGCTGGGCGGTGCAGCGGCCATATCGGGGGGTGTTCCTGACTCCGGCCGGGGAGGCGCTGGCGGTGGAAATGCGCGCCCGCCACCAGACCGTGGAGCGCTTCCTGCTGGCGCTGGGCGTGGACGCCGACTCGGCGCGTCGCGACGCCGAGGGCATCGAGCACCATGTGAGCGAGGCCACCCTGGCCGCGTTCGAGGCGTTCGTCCGCAAGGCCGACGGCCATGGTTGAGTCTGTAGCCAGCCCGCCGCCGCTGGGCGTGCCGGTCCACGACCGGGACGAGCACTGGATGCGGCATGCGCTGGCGCTGGCCGAGCGCGCCGAGCGCGAGTTCAACGAGATCCCGGTGGGTGCCCTGCTGGTGGGGGCCGACGGTCAGGTGCTGGGCGAGGGCTGGAACCTCAACATCGCCGACCACGATCCCAGCGCGCATGCCGAGATCGTGGCGATGCGCCAGGCGGGCAGGGCCGTCGGCAACCATCGGCTGCTCGGCAGCACCCTGTACGTGACCCTGGAGCCCTGCGCGATGTGCGCCATGGCCGTCGTGCATGCCCGCGTGGCGCGCGTGGTCTACGCGGCCAGCGATCCCAAGACCGGTGCCTGCGGCAGCGTGTTCGACCTGCTGGGCGATCCGCGCCACAACCATCGCGTGGAGATCCATGGCGGGGTATTGGCCAAGGATGCCAGCACGCGGCTGACCAATTATTTCCGCGCCAAGCGCGGCAAGCCGCCGCTGCTGCTGGAATAGCACCGTCGCAACGGCCGGGTGACGTCGGGGCGGTATCATGTCGACCCTGCTCATCCCGGTCGGCGCCCGCGGCGCCGTCCCTTGCACAAGGCGTAGACATGGCTGACAACGGCGCAGAAGGCGAACGACTGATCTGGATCGACCTGGAAATGACCGGTCTGGATACCGACAACGACGCGATCATCGAGATCGCCACCGTGGTCACCGATGCGCAGTTGAACGTGCTCGCCGAAGGCCCCGAGTTCGCCATCCACCATCCGGTCGAACGCCTGGAGGCGATGGACGAGTGGAATCGCACCCAGCATCGCCGTTCCGGCCTGTGGCAGCGCGTGGTCGAGAGCACGGTGACGCTGGGCCAGGCCGAGGCGCAGACGGTGAACTTCCTGGCGCAGTGGATCAAGGCCGGCGCCTCGCCGATGTGCGGCAACTCGATCTGCCAGGACCGCCGCTTCCTGCACCGCGAGATGCCGCGCCTGGAGAAGTACTTCCACTACCGCAACCTGGACGTGTCCACGGTGAAGGAACTGGCCAGGCGCTGGGCACCCGGCGTGGCCGCCGGGGTGGGCAAGACCGCCAGCCACACCGCGCTGAGCGACGTGCACGATTCCATCGAGGAGCTGCGCCACTATCGCCAGTTCATGGGCGCGCTGTCGGGGCTGCCGGGCTGACCGACCACGCGCCGGCCGCCGGCGGGCACGCACACGCCGTTCAACCGCCCGGCGCTATGATCCGGGCCATGAACGCCATCTCCCGCAGCACGCCACCCCCGCTGGAAACGCAGATCCTGCCGACCTCGCAGGACTGGGCCGACCTGCAGCGCGCCGTCGCGCTGCTGGAGTCGCCCACGCTCACCGCCAAGATGGCCAACCTGATCGGTTCGCCGCTGGAGTTCGCGGTGAAGAAGTTGCCCGCCGTGGTGTCCAGGCGCATCCACGGCGCGGTCGAGGCGGCGCTGTTCAAGTCCGCGCAGGCGGCGCTGTGGAGCATGGACAACACCCCCGGCAAGGCGGCCTCCACGCGCTGGCACAAGCTGGCTGCGGCGACCAGCGGCGCGGTGGGTGGGGCATTCGGGTTCACCTCGCTGTTCATCGAGCTGCCGGTCTCGACCACGATCATGATGCGCTCGGTGGCCGACGTCGCCCGCAGCGAGGGCTTCGACCTGCGTGAGCTGAGCACCCGGCATGCCTGTCTGGAAGTGTTCGCGCTGGGCGGCAATGCCGGCAGCGACGACGCCAGCGAAACCGGGTACTACATCACCCGTGGCTTCACCGCCGAGGTGATGCGGCACCTGTCGGCCGAGCTGGCCGGTCGCGCCGCTGGCGGGGGCGGGGTGATGATCGGGCTGACGCCGAAGGAAGCCGGCAAGTGGCTGGCCAAGATCGTGGAGAAGGTGGCCGCGCGGTTTGGCGTGGTGGTCACCGAGAAGTTCGCCGCGCAGGCGGTGCCGATCATCGGCGCGGTCACCGGGGCCACGCTCAATACGATGTTCACCGACTACTACCAGGACATGGCGCGGGGCCACTTCATCGTGCGCCGGCTGGAGCGCAGCTACGGCTATGAAACGGTGCGTGCGGCGTACACGATGCTGGCCGACCAGCGCGGCTGAGCGCTACCGGCGGCGTGCAGCGGCTTGTAGCGGCATGCAGCCGCGAGGCCGGGGGATCGTTGCGCTGGCGTCACAACTGTTTTGCCACGCCGACGCTGTTGCGTCGCCACGTGCGCCCCCATCCTTCGGGCAGACCTGTTCCGAAGGATATCTTCCATGTTGTTCACCCCCTACCGCATGGGCGCGCTGACGCTGCCCAACCGTATCGTGATGCCGCCGATGACCCGCTCGCGCGCGGCCGACGGCAATGTCGCCACGCCCCTGATGGCCGAGTACTACGCACAGCGCGCGTCCGCGGGCCTGATCGTCAGCGAAGGCACCCAGATCAGCCAGCAGGGCCAGGGCTATGCCTGGACGCCCGGCATCCACGACGAGGCGCAGATCGCCGGCTGGCGCGGCGTCACCGATGCGGTGCATGCCGCCGGCGGGCGTATCGTGGCCCAGCTCTGGCACGTAGGGCGCGTCTCGCACACCGCATTGCAGCCGGGCGGCGCGGCGCCGGTGTCCTCGTCGGCGCTGCTGGCCGAGGGGGTCAAGGTATTCGTCGATCCGCAGGGCAGGGGCCCGCAGGGCGGCGTCGGCGACATGGTGCAGCACTCCATGCCGCGCGCGCTGGCGATCGATGAAATTCCCGGCATCGTGAATGACTACGCCCAAGCCGCCCGCAACGCGATCGATGCCGGCTTCGACGGCATTGAGCTGCACGGCGCCAACGGCTACCTGATCAACCAGTTCATCGACTCGCAGGCCAACCAGCGCACCGACGGCTATGGTGGGTCGCTGCAGAACCGGCTGCGCTTCCTGCGCGAGGTGGTGGAGGCGGTGGCAGCGGCGATCGGTGCCGAGCGCGTGGGCGTGCGTCTGGCGCCGTTGACCACGCTGCAGGGCGCGGTGGATGACACGCCCCAGGCCACCTACCTGGCCGCCGCGCACGTGCTCGACAGCATCGGCGTCGGCTATCTGCACATCGCCGAAGCCGACTGGGAGGATGCCCCGGTGATGCCGGTGGCGTTCAAGGAGGCCCTGCGCATGGTCTACCGCGGCACGCTGATCTACGCCGGCAAGTACACCGTCGAACGCGCCGAGGAAGCGCTCACCAAAGGCTGGGCCGACCTGATCGCCTTCGGCCGCCCGTTCATCGCCAACCCGGACCTGCCGGCACGGTTGCAGCACGGCCTGGCGCTGAACGCGCCGGACAAGGCCACCTTCTTCGGTGGCGGCGCCGAAGGATTCACCGATTACCCGGTCGCCGAAACCGCCGACGCCTGACGGTCACTCGCAAGACCGACAATCAAGCAACGCAGCGCGCGTAGAGCTGACCGTTGGTCAGCTGTCCTCCGCCCCGACGTCGCGGTATCGGAAGGATCCGCCGCGTTGCGTACGGCAGCAGACCAACGGTCCACGGTGCGGCAGCCGACCAACGGTCGGCTCTACGGGTGCTGCGTTCGTCGCGATATCGGAAGGATCCGACGTAGAGCTGACCGTTGGTCAGCTGCTCTCCGACCAGACGTCGCGGTATCGGAAGGATCCGCCGCGCCGCGTGGGGCAGCCGTCCAACGGTGTAAGGTGCGGCAGCCGACCAACGGTCGGCTCTACGGGTGCTGCGTTCGCCGCGATATCGGAAGGATCCGCCGTAGAGCTGACCGTTGGTCAGCTGCTCTCCGATCCGACGTCGCGGTATCGGAAGTATCTGCCGCGTTGCGTGGGGCAGCCGACCAACGGTCCACGGTGCCGCAGCCGACCAACGGTCTACGGTGCCGCAGCCGACCAAAGGTCGGCTCTACGGGTGCTGCGTTCGCCGCGATATCGGAAGGATCCGCCGTAGAGCTGACCGTTGGTCAGCTGCTCTTCGATCCGACGTCGCGGCATCGGAAGGATCCGCCGCACTGCGTGCGGCAGCCGACCAACGGTCGGCTCTACGGGTGCTGCGTTCGTCGCGATATCGGAAGGATCCGACGTAGAGCTGACCGTTGGTCAGCTGCCCTCCGACCCGACGTCGCGGTATCGGAAGGATCCGCCGCGTCGGGTGGGGCAGCCGACCAACGGTCTACGGTGGCGCAGCCGACCAACGGTCGGCTCTACGGGGTGCTGCGTTCGTCGCGGTATCGGAAGGATCCGACGTAGAGCTGACCGTTGGTCAGCTGCTCTTCGATCCGACATCGCGGTATCGGAAGGATCCACCGCGTTGCGTGGGGCAGCCGACTAACACGCAGCCGACCAACGGTCGGCTCTACGGGGACGGGGCGTTGCGGGTGGTAGGTCGTCGATGGGCCATCGACACCACGCGAATGGATAGTGGCCGATTGCATGTGCCAAGCCGGCACGGACCGGGTTGGCGAGGATGTAGGCCGCCTGATGGCGCAGGTCTTCGTCGTTTCGCAGCGTGTGGTCAAAGTAGCCCGCCTGCCAGAGAGGCCCGCTGCGGTTCAATTGCCGATTCACGAGCAGGCTGCTGCGCGACTTGAACCGCTGCATGCAGCCACCGAGGGAGCCGTGTCGGAGCTGCATCAGCCAATGCACATGGTCCGGCATCACCACCCAGGCGAAGTTGCGGACCAACTGTTCCTGCGCCAGCGCCTGCATTACCTGCGCCACGTGCTGTGCCAGACAAGGCTGCCGAAAGTGAGGGACACGGGAATGGACGACGCTGGTCAGTGCATAGATGTTGCCGACGCTGGAGTGGCGGCCATGATGGAGGCGTGGGCTGGACATGCCATCAGGATGTGGCTGGCCTGACGCGGAAAAAATCAGGCTATGTCCATACGCGGTGTGGGGATGTGGGGTGGGGCAGCCGACCAACGGTCGGCTCTACGGGCTTGCAGCCGACCAACGGTCGGCTCTACGGTTTTGCAGCCGACCAACGGTCGGCTCTACGGTTTTGCAGCCGACCAACGGTCGGCTCTACGCCCAAAAACAAAACCCCGCTTGCGCGGGGTTTTGTTCGTCAACCTGCCAGCCGTATCAGCTGTTGGCCTTCAGCTTGGCCAGGCGCAGCCAGGTGTCGACCACGGTGTCCGGGTTCAGCGACACCGACTCGATGCCTTCCTGCATCAACCATTCGGCCAGGTCCGGGTGATCGGACGGGCCCTGGCCGCAGATACCCACGTACTTGCCCTTGGCGCGTGCGGACTTGATCGCCATCGACAGCAGCTTCTTCACCGCCGGGTTCCGCTCGTCGAACAGGTGCGCGACGATCGAGGAATCGCGGTCCAGGCCCAGGGTGAGCTGGGTCAGGTCGTTGGAACCGATCGAGAAGCCGTCGAAGATCTCCAGGAACTCATCGGCGAGCAGTGCGTTGGACGGCACTTCGCACATCATGATGATCTTCAGGCCGTTCTCGCCCTGCTTCAGGCCGTTCTGCTCCAGCACCTCGACGACCTTGCGGCCCTCTTCCAGGGTGCGCACGAACGGGATCATGACCCACAGGTTGTCCAGGCCCATCTCGTTGCGCACGCGCAGCACGGCTTTGCATTCCAGTGCGAAGGCGGCCGAGAAGCTCGGGTCGACGTAGCGGCTGGCGCCGCGGAAGCCGATCATCGGGTTCTCTTCGTGCGGCTCGTAGCTGCTGCCGCCGATCAGGTTGGCGTACTCGTTGGACTTGAAGTCCGACAGGCGCACGATCACCGGGTTCGGGGCGACCGACGCGGTCAGGGTGGCGATGCCCTCGGCCAGCCGGCCGACGTAGAAGCTGACCGGATCGGCGTAACCGGCGATCTTCTCGTCGATCTTCTTCTTGGTCGCCGCGTCCTGCCGGTCGTACTCGAGCAGGGCGTTGGGGTGGATGCCGATGTGGCTGGCGATGATCATTTCCAGGCGGGCCAGGCCGATGCCGGCGTTCGGCAACTGGCCGAAGTCGAAGGCACGTTCCGGATTGGCCACGTTCATCATGATCTTCAGCGGCGCCGGCGGCATGTTGCCCAGGTCCGTGGTGGTGCGCTCGAACTCGAGAATGCCGTCGTAGATGAAGCCGGTGTCGCCCTCGGCGCAGCTCACGGTCACCTGCTGGCCATCCTCGATCAGCTGGGTGGCGTTGCCCGAGCCCACCACGGCCGGCACGCCCAGCTCGCGGGCGATGATCGCCGCGTGGCAGGTGCGGCCACCGCGGTTGGTCACGATCGCCGAGGCGCGCTTCATCACCGGCTCCCAATCCGGATCGGTCATGTCGGCGATCAGCACGTCGCCGGGCTGCACGCGGGCCATGTCCTCGAGCGACTTGACCACGCGCGCGGTGCCGGCACCGATCTTGGCGCCCACGGCGCGACCTTCGGCCAGCACCTTGCCGTCCTTCTGGCTCAGCGCGAAACGTTCGATCTGGGTGGCATGGCCACGCGACTTCACCGTTTCCGGACGGGCCTGCACGATGAACAGCTTGCCGCTCACGCCATCCTTGGCCCACTCGATGTCCATCGGGCGGCCGTAATGCTTTTCGATCACCAGCGCCTGCTTGGACAGTTCCTGCACGTCCTCGTCGCTGATGGAGAACACGTTGCGCTGCTCGGCCGGGGTGTCCTCGATGCGCACGCGCTCGCCGGGCACGTCCGAGTACACCATGCGGATCGCCTTGCTGCCCAGCGAACGGCGCAGGATCGCCGGCTTGCCGGCGTTCAGGGTGGGCTTGTAGACGTAGAACTCGTCCGGGTTGACCGCACCCTGCACGACCATTTCGCCCAGGCCGAACGAGGAGGTGACAAACACCACGTCGCGGAAGCCGGACTCGGTGTCCAGGGTGAACAGCACGCCGGAGGAGCCCACGCCGGAGCGCACCATCAGCTGGACGCCCGAGGACAGGAACACGTCCTCGTGCTTGAAGCCATGGTGGACGCGGTAGGCGATGGCGCGGTCGTTGTACAGCGAGGCGAACACTTCCTTGACCTTGAGCACGACATCGTCGGCGCCGGTCACGTTGAGGAAGGTTTCCTGCTGGCCGGCGAAGGACGCATCGGGCAGGTCTTCGGCGGTGGCCGAGGAGCGTACCGCCACGGCCACGTCGCCGCCGCCATTCTCGTCGCACAGCTGCTGGTAGGCGTTGCGGATGTCCTGGTCCAGCTGCGGCTGCAGCGGGGCGTCGATGACCCAGCCGCGGATCTCCTTGCCGGCAGCGGTCAGCGCGGCGACATCCTCCACGTCCAGCGTGGCCAGCTTGTCGAAAATACGCTTGGAAAGATCGTTGTGCGCGATGAAGTCCTTGAAGGCTTCAGCGGTGGTTGCGTACCCGCCGGGGACAGACACCCCCAGACCGGCAAGATTGCCGATCATTTCGCCAAGCGACGAATTCTTGCCGCCTACGCGGGCCAGATCGGCCAGGCGCAGTTCGTGCAACCACAGGATGTTCTCGTTCAAGCGCGATGCTCCGTTTGGCCATCGCCCGAGGCGGGCTGGATGGCCACGTCCGTAGGAAGAAGCCGATATGATGCCGGGCAGACCGCCGTCGGCACAAGCTTGTATCGACGGCCTTTTTAAGCTTCAGAGGGGGTAAAAGGCGCATGTCGACGATCCGTCCGGTGTTCTACGTGTCCGATGGAACCGGTATCACCGCTGAAACCATTGGGCATAGCCTCCTGACCCAGTTCTCCGGGTTCAGCTTCATTACCGACCGGATGTCGTTCATCGATGATCCGGAAAAGGCGCGCGAAGCCTGTGAACGGATCCGTGCAGCCGGGGAGCGCTACCAGGTCCGGCCGATCGTGGTCAGTTCCTGCGTGGACAGCGGCCTGAGCGTGATCCTGGCCGAAAGCGGTGGGCTGATGCTGGACGTATTCGCCCCCTTCATCGAGCCGCTGGAGCGCGAACTGGCCGTCAACCGGCACTCCCGGGTGGGCCAGGCGCACGGCATGGTCGACTTCGAGACCTACCACCGGCGCATCAACGCGATGAACTTCGCGCTGACCCACGATGACGGCATCGCCATCAACTACGACGATGCCGACGTGATCCTGGTGGCGGTATCGCGGGCGGGCAAGACCCCGACCTGCATCTACCTGGCCCTGCATTACGGGGTGCGCGCGGCCAATTACCCGCTCACCGACGAGGACCTGGAGCACGACCGCCTGCCGCCGCGGCTGCGGCCCTACCGCAAGAAACTGTTCGGGCTGACCATCGACCCGGACCGGTTGCAGCAGATCCGCCAGGAGCGCCGGCCGAACTCGCGCTACGCCAACCTGGAGACCTGCAAGCGCGAGGTCGCCGCGGCCGAGACGATGTTCCGGATGGAGCGCATCGCCACCCTGAGCACCACCCACACCTCGATCGAGGAGATCTCCAGCAAGGTGTTGACCACGCTGGGGCTGCAGCGCGAGCTGTACTGAGGCCGGGCCACGGCCAGCACCGGCCGGTGAACCGTTTCGGCCCGGGCCCTTTGGCCGGGGCCGGGTCGCCCCCACGTTGGAGGATCAACGTGTAGGATCGACCCATGGCCCAGGCTTCCCCCCGCATCGAACGCATCCCCAGGCTCAGCCGCCTGAGCTGGCTGATGGGGCTGTACGCGGAAAACTACCAGCACCTGGTGCGCCTGTTCGCGCCGGCCGAGCTGGTGCCCGGCAGCTACGTGTCCTCGGTCGGCGACGGCCTGGACGTGCGCCTGGATGTCATCGAGTGCCACCGCTACACGGTGGAGCTGCGCCTGACCTACGACTTCGCCGACCCGGTCACCGGGCAGCCGGACCCGTCGGCCTATGTGCGCCTGTACCGTGACGCGCGCCAGGCCGAGACTACCCATTGCTACGTCGGCCGCCGCTGGCAGGACGTGGTGGGGATGTACCCGCCACCGGCCGAGCTGATCAGCCACCGCATGCGGATGAATACCTTCCTCGGCAAATGGCTGGAATACCTGGCCGAGCGCGGCCACGGCGTGGCCACCCTGCGCCGCGATGGCGATGCGTTGCCGGCCCCTGCCGACACCCGCCGCACCCAGGTCGCCGGCTGAGCCGACCGCGCCGCGGCGATCGCGCATAATCGGGGTTTGTGTTCCCAGAGCCCGCGCCTCATGCCCTATACCCCGATCATGGCCACCCTCGGCTACGTGCTGTCACCCGATGGCACCCAGGCCCTGATGATCCACCGCAATGCCCGGCCGGGCGACCTGCACCTCGGCAAGTACAACGGGCTGGGCGGCAAGATGGAGCGCGACGAAGACGCCGCCGCCTGCATGCGCCGGGAGATCCGCGAGGAAGCCGGGATCGAATGCGGCACCATGCGCCTGCGGGGCACGATCAGCTGGCCGGGGTTCGGCAAGAACGGCGAGGACTGGTTCGGGTTCGTCTTCATCATCGATGACTTCACCGGCACCCCGCTGACCTCCAACCCGGAGGGCACGCTGGAGTGGGTGGACCTGGACAAGCTCGACGCGCTGCCGCTGTGGGAGGGCGACCGCAGCTTCCTGCCGCTGGTGTTCGGCGAGGACCCGCGGGCCTTCCACGGGGTGATGCCTTACCGCGACGGCGCGATGCAGTCGTGGAGCTTTACCCGCCTGTAAGCAGCACGGCGGCCCAGGCCGGCCATTGCGCTGCCCGGCACCACCGACGCGCCCGCAGCCGCTGGACCTGCGTTCTGGCAGGCGCCGGCAATCGCCGTATGGACGGGCAGCGGCTCGATCTGGTTGCACTCATCGCCCGCTGCGGAAGCGAGTGGGCAGGAGCGGGCAGGACGGGCGGCGGCGGGGTCCGCCGCGCACCATAGCGCACCGCGCTGCGGGGGCACAGTGCCTGCGGAGCAGCCGGAGATAACGGCGGGTGATCAATAAATCACCACCGTCGCGTCTATTGAGACTGAGTTGTCCACAGGGGGTGTGGATGACTGGTGCGCAAGTTTGTGGATAAGCGGTGGCAGCCCCCGCCGCTCCTTGCTGTCAAGATGGGTGGTCAAAAATTCACCGCAGGTCGTCGTCGCGTGAAGGCGACGGCAACGCGGATCGGGATGCTGGCGGCCATCTCCTCTGTGACGGTTCGGGCCGGTCGCGGTACTCTCTTGCGATTGCCGTCAACAGATATTCCATGAAACGTCACTTCTCGATGCTGCGCGAGTTCCACCTGGCGGACTGGTTCACCCTGGCCAACGCCTTCTGCGGCACCGGCGCGGTGTTCGCCGCGATGCGCTTCCTGCAGGATGGCGAGCGCAGCTACCTGCTCTTCGGCATGGCGCTGATCCCGCTGGCCTTCATTTTCGACGCGCTGGACGGGCGCATCGCGCGCTGGCGCAAGTCCAGTTCCACCCTGGGCCGCGAGCTCGACTCGCTGTCGGACATCATCTCCTTCGGCGTGGCCCCGGCCGCGCTGGCCTATGCCTGCGGTATGCAGGGCGGCTGGGACTGGCTGGTACTGAGTTACTTCGTGTGCTGCGGCGTGAGCCGGCTGGCGCGCTACAACGTCACCGCCGAGGCCCTGGCCGGCGAAGGCGACAAAGTGCCGTACTTCGAGGGCACGCCGATTCCGACCAGCCTGGCGCTGGTGGTGGTGCTGGCCGTGGCGGCCAGCATGGGCGCGATCGGCCAGGACCTGTGGCTGGGCCAGTGGCAGCTGGGCCCGTGGCAGTTGCACCCGATGGTGCTGTTGTTCGCGCTGTCCGGTTCGCTGATGATCAGCAAGACCCTGCGCATCCCCAAACCGTGAGCCGGAACACGCCCATGCCGTTCGATTCGATCCTGCACGGAGTGTTGGCATGAGCACCGCCGGCAGCGGCAGCAATGCAGGCGACATCGAGGCCCTGGCGCGGCAGTATTTCAGCGCCTGGGGCGATGCGCTGCGGCATGCCGCGGTGCCGCCTGGGCCGGGCGGTCCGGGCGCAGCGGGGCAGGGCAGCTGGCAGCAGGCCATCGACTGGTGGGCGCAGATGATGCCCAACGCCACCAGCAGTCCGGCCGACGCGGCGGTGCACCGTTTCCGCGAACAGGCCGGCGGCTGGTACGGCACGATGCAGCAGGTGGCGGCCCAGTTCGCCGGCCGCGATGCCAGCAGTGCCGACGTGGCCCAGGCCTGGAAGCAGGCCGTGGAAGGCCAGGGCGACGGGCTGCTGCAGTGGATGCTGCAGGGCGCGCGCGGGCAGACCCAAGCCGGTGGACCGGACCTGCTGAAGCTGCTGGAAACGCTGCAGCGCGACCTCGGGCCGTGGCTGCAGAGCCCGGCGTTCGGTCCAGGCCGCGAGCACCAGGCCCGCTGGCAGGCGCTGCTGCGCGCCCAGCAGGAGTACCAGGCGCACTCCAGCGACTACGTGGACCAGATCAAGCAGGCGCTCGATGAGGCGTTCAAGCTGTTCGAACAGCGCCTGGCCGAGCATGAGCAGCCCGGCAACCAGCTGACCAGTGCCCGGGCGATGTTCGACCTGTGGATCGAGGCCGCCGAAGAGGCGTATGCCAAGGTAGCCATGTCCGAAGCGTTCCAGCGCATCTATGCGTCGCTCGGCAATGCGCAGATGCGCCTGCGCGCAGCGACCCAGCAGGAGATCGAGCGGGTCTGCGAGGCGATCGGCATGCCCACCCGCACCGAGATGGACGCGGCGCATCGCCGCATCACCGAACTGGAGCGGCTGGTCCGGCGGATGATGGCGGATGCGGCGCCGAAGGCCTCCTCCGCGCCGAAAACACCGCCGCCGGCGCGCACGCGCGCTGGCACGGCGTCGCCGACCGCGGCCGCCGCTGCGTCGGCCAAGCCCTCCAGAACCGCCGCTGGGAAAGTCGTTCGTAAAGCCCCCGGTAAATCAGCCGGCAGTAAATCGGCCGAGAAATCCGCGCCCAAGGCCGCTGCAACCCCCGCAGCGCCCCGGCCGAAGAAGACGCGCACGCCATGAAAGGGCCCTTGGGCTTCAACGCGGACGACCTGCTGCAGGAAACCCTGGCCATGCAGCGCAAGCTGCTGGATGGGCTCACCCTGCTGCCGTCGGTGGAGGACGTGGACTACGGCGCCACCGCACGCGAGGAGGTCTGGCGCGACGGCAAGGTCGCGCTGTACCGGTTCGTCGGTACCGACACGCCGGTGCATGCGACCCCACTGCTGATCGTCTACGCGCTGGTCAACCGCCCGTACATGGTCGACCTGCAGGCGGACCGCTCGCTGGTCCAACGCCTGCTGGCCCTCGGCCACGACGTGTATGTGCTGGACTGGGGCTACCCCGATCGGTCCGAGCGCTACCAGACCCTGGAGGACTACCTGCTGCGCTTCGTCGATGGCGCGGTGGACCACCTGCAGGTGCAAAGCGGGGCGCCGATCAACATGCTCGGCATCTGCCAGGGCGGGGTATTCGCGCTGTGCTATGCCGCGCTGCGCCAGCACAAGCTGGCCAACCTCATCACCATGGTCACCCCGGTCGACTTCCAGACCCCGGACAACATGCTCTCGCACTGGGCACGGCAGGTGGACGTGGACCTGCTGGTGGACACGCTGGGCAACATCCCGGCTGACCTGATGAATGCCAGCTACCTGATGCTCAAGCCGTTCCGGCTCAACGTACAGAAGTACGTCGGCCTGCTCGACATCCTCGACGACAAGGCCGCGCTGGAGGACTTCCTGCGCATGGAAAAGTGGATCTTCGATTCGCCCGACCTGGCCGGCGAGACGTTCCGTGACTTCATCAAGCAGTTCTACCAGGCCAACGGCCTGATGCACGACGGCGTGCGCATCGGCGAGGACACGGTGCAGTTGTCGCAGGTGACCCTGCCGGTGCTCAACATCTACGCCGAGCAGGACCACCTGGTGCCGCCGGATGCGTCACGCGCGATGCGCGGGCGGATTGGCAGCGCGGACTACACCGAAAGCAGTTTCCGCGGCGGCCACATCGGCATTTATGTGTCCGGACGCGCCCAGCGCGAGGTTCCCGGTACGATTACCGATTGGTTGAAGGAACGTTCCGCATGACCCATCGCACCCGATCCGTGCTCGCCCTGGCGCTCATCGCCCCCGGCCTTGCGCTGGCCGCCCCGACCGATAGCGCCCGCCGCGAGATTGCCGGCCTGATCGGTGCGTTGGATGGCTCCAACTGCCGCTTCCAGCGCAATGGCAGCTGGCACGATGCCGCCGAAGCGCGCGCGCACCTGCAGCGCAAGTACGACTACCTGCTCAAGAAAGACAAGGTGGACACCGCCGAGCAGTTCATCGAGCGCGCCGCCAGCCAGAGCAGCATGAGCGGCAAGCCCTACCGCATCGCCTGCCCGGGCCAGCCCGAGCAGGCCGCCGCGGTTTGGTTCGGCGCCCGCTTGACGGCCCTGCGCCAACGCACGCCGTAGACATCGTCCGCGCTACAGTCCGCCATCGCCCGCTGCCGGAGACCGCTGCCATGAATGCCACCCCGCAACCGCTGTCGCGCTCGCTCAACGACCGCATGATCGCCGGGGTGATGGGCGGCATCGCGCACCGCTTCGGCTGGAGTTCCACCCTGGTGCGGGTGTTGTTCGTGCTGGTCTCGGTGCTGTCGGCGGCGTTCCCCGGCATCCTGGTCTACCTGATCCTGTGGCTGCTGATCCCCAACGAGGCCGATTGAGCCTGCCCACGCCGGCGCTGCGCATCCTGCAGGGGCTGGGTGCGCTGTGGACTGCGCCCAACACCCTGATCGGACTGGTTGCCGGCCTGGCAGGCATGCTGGCCGGTGCGCGTGCGTCATGGAATCAGCGCGACCTGGCGGTGGTGTTCCGTGAGTGGCCGTGGGGGCCGGGCGGGGCGATCACCCTGGGCAACGTGATCCTGCACACCGGCCCGGTGCTGGACGTGCCATGCCGCACCTACGCCCATCAGGCGGGCGAGTGCACCGAGCCGGTGATCGGCCTGCACGACCACGAACGCGCGCACGTCTACCAGTACCTGGTGCTGGGGCCGCTGTACCTGCCGGTATACCTGCTCTGCGGGGGCGTCAGTGCGCGCAATCCGTTCGAGCGGGCCGCCGATGTGTATGCGATGACCGGGCGCGGCTGGTGGCCGTAGCGTTATCTGGCCGTTAAATCCGCGTAAATAAAACGTCGTGCAATGCGACGTCATCTGCATGCAAACAATGGTTATTAGGCTAAATGACGTATCAGTCAGGTTCGCCGCGCTAAGCTGGTGGCTGTTGTATATGCACGATGCTTTATTGGAGGAACACATCACATGGCAATCGTTCTTTATGTCGGTGGTAGCAAGGATGGCGACAAGGGGCTGGTGCCCCATGGTTTCAGCAAGTCACGGGCCGATACCGACGCTGGGCCGGAGATCTATACCGAACGGTTCATGGAGCTTCCCGGGATTGGTCGGATCCGGGTGATGGCGCTGGAGTCGATGCGCGACGACTTGGTCCATCAACGCACGTCGCAGCTTTATCGATGAGCCGGTAGTGCCGGCCCGCGGTCGGCACCGCCCGCCATTGGCGACAGGTTAGGTGCCGGCTGTCAACGCCTTCCCCCCGCCGCCATGCATTGCCACAATCGGGTCTTTCCGTACTGCGGCTCCGGCCGGAAGCAATGCCTGACATCAAGCTCGCCCAGCAGATCGCCCAGACCATCGCCGAAGAAATCGGCGCCCAGACTGCCCAGGCGCGTGCCGCCATCGCCCTGTTGGACGAAGGCGCCAGCGTCCCGTTCATCGCCCGCTACCGGAAGGAAGTCACCGGCGGCCTGGACGACACCCAGCTGCGCAACCTCGAAACGCGCCTGACCTACCTGCGCGAGCTGGAAGACCGCCGCGCCGCGGTGCTGTCCAGCATCGACGAGCAGGGCAAGCTCAGTGACGAGCTGCGCAACGACATCCTCGCCGCGGACACCAAGTCGCGCCTGGAAGACCTCTACCTGCCGTACAAGCCCAAGCGCCGCACCCGCGCCCAGATCGCGCGTGAAGCCGGGCTGGAACCGCTGGCCGACGGCCTGCTGGCCGATCCGACCCGGGACCCGCAGGTCGTTGCCGCCTCCTTCGTCGATACCGACAAGGGCGTGGCCGACACCAAGGCGGCGCTGGAAGGCGCCCGCGCCATCCTGATGGAGCGCTGGGGCGAAGATGCGGCATTGGTCGGCGAGCTGCGCAGCTGGCTGGGCGAGAACGGGGTCATCCGCGCCCGTGTCGCCGAAGGCAAGGAAGAGCAGGGCGCCAAGTACCGCGACTATTTCGATCATGCCGAATCGCTGGCGAAGATCCCCTCGCACCGGCTGCTGGCGTTGTTCCGCGCACGCCGCGAGGAAATCCTGTTCCTGGAACTGGACCCCGGCAACGATGCCGAGGCCGGCCACGTGTACGCCGAAGGCCGCGTCGCCTACAAGGCCGGCATCCGCGACGCGGGCCGCCCCGGCGACCGCTGGCTGCTGGATGCGTGCCGCCTGACCTGGCGTGCCAAGCTGCACATGCACCTGCTGCTGGACCTGTTCAACCAGGCCCGCGAGAAGGCCGAGGCCGAGGCGATCGCGGTGTTTGGCGACAACCTCAAGGACCTGCTGCTGGCCGCGCCGGCCGGCGCCAAGACCGTGCTCGGGCTGGACCCGGGCATCCGCACCGGCTGCAAGATCGCCGTGGTGGACGCCACCGGCAAGCTGGTGGCTACCGACACCATCTATCCGCATGAACCGCGGCGGCAGTGGGACGCGTCGCTGCACACCCTCAAGCAGCTGTGCCAGAAGCACGACGTGGAGTTGATCGCGATCGGCAACGGCACCGCCAGCCGCGAGACCGACAAGCTGGCCGGCGACGTCATCAAGGCGCTGGGCGATGCCCGGTTGCAGAAGATCGTGGTCAGCGAGGCCGGCGCGTCGGTGTACTCGGCCTCGGAGTTTGCGGCCAAGGAGTTCCCGGACCTGGACGTGTCCATCCGCGGTGCGGTGTCCATCGCCCGCCGCCTGCAGGACCCGCTGGCCGAGCTGGTCAAGATCGAGCCGAAGGCGATCGGCGTGGGCCAGTACCAGCACGACGTGGACCAGTACCGGTTGGCGCGCGCGCTGGATGCGCGCGTGGAAGACTGCGTCAACGCGGTCGGCGTGGAGGTCAACACCGCCTCGGCCGCGCTGCTCGCGCGCGTGTCCGGGCTGTCCTCGACGGTGGCCGAGAACATCGTGCGCCACCGCGACGACAACGGCCCGTTCAAGCGCCGCAAGGACCTGCTCAAGGTGCCGCGCCTGGGCGACAAGACCTTCGAGCAGTGCGCCGGCTTCCTGCGCATCGCCGACGGCGACCAGCCGCTGGATGCGTCCTCGGTGCATCCCGAAGCCTATCCGGTGGTCGAACGCATCGTGGCCGCCACCGCGCGCCCGATCAAGGCGTTGATCGGCGATGGCAGCTTCCTGCGCGGGCTCAAGGCCGAACAGTTCACCGATGCGACGTTTGGCGTGCCGACCGTGCGCGACATCCTCAAGGAACTGGAAAAGCCCGGCCGCGACCCGCGCCCGGAGTTCAAGGCGGCGCAGTTCGCCGAGGGCGTGGAAGAACTCAAGGACCTCAAGGTCGGGATGATCCTCGAGGGCGTGGTCAGCAACGTGGCCGCCTTCGGTGCGTTCGTGGACATCGGCGTACACCAGGACGGCCTGATCCACATCTCCGCGCTGTCGGACACCTACGTCAAGGACCCGCGCGATGTGGTCAAGGCCGGCGACATCGTCAAGGTGAAGGTGCTGGAGGTGGACGTGGCGCGCAAGCGCATCGCCCTGACCCGGCGCCTGGATGACACCCCGGCCCCGGCCAAGGCCCCCGGCGAGCGCGATGCGCGCCCGGCCGGCGCAGGCGGTGGCCGCCGTGACGGTGGTGGGGCGGGCCCGCGCAATGGCGGCCGGGGCGGCCCGTCCGGTCCGCGCCCGGGCAGCGCCGCGCCGCCCGCCAACAACGCCCTGGCCGACGCCTTCGCCCGCGCCAAACGCGGCGGCTGAGCCTCCGCCGGGCAGGGTGCCGGGGCCCGCCGCGTGCGGCCCCGGCCTGTCCGGGCGGCTGCTCTGGCGGCGGCACTTCTGGTTTCACCCCGCTTTGGTCACACTTCCCCTCAAATGCCCGTAGGCTGGGGCTCGGGCGGGGAGGCCAGATGACAGTGCAGCAGGCAGGACCGGAGGACCGGGCGGGGCCCAACGCCGTGCGATCGCGCACGACGCCGCGCGCGTGGGCGTGCCGGTGAGCCACGATCGCACCGACATCGGGTCTGGCGGCGACCCCGCGCTGCGCGACATCACCGAGCGCCATCGGCGCCTGCAGATGATCATCGAGGGCACCGCCGCCGGCACCTGGGAGTGGAACATCCAGGACGGGCGGATGTGGGTCAACGAGCGCTGGGCACAGATCGTGGGCTACACCCGCGACGAACTGGCCCCGATCACCCCGGAGACCTTCTTCCGGCTGGTCCATCCCGACGACCTGGCCCAGTCCAACGCGCTGCTCAACGAGCACATGGAAGGACGCTCGCCGCACTACGACAGCCTGTGCCGGATGCGGCACAAGAACGGCCACTGGATCTGGGTGCAGGACCGCGGCCGCGTCTACGAGTGGGATGACGCGGGGCGCCCGCTGTGGATGGCCGGCGCGCATGCCGATGTAACCGACCTGCAGAACGCGCGCCAGGACGCGGCCAACATGCGCCAGCGCCTGCAGGCGGTGGTGGATGCGTCCGACGAGGTGGCGGTGATTGCCACCGACGTGGACGGGGTGATCAACCTGTTCAATACCGGCGCGCAGAAGCTGCTGGGCTACAGCGCCGAGGACGTGATCGGCAAGGCCAACCCCGGCGTGTTCCACGACCCCGACGAAATGATGGATTACCTGCGCCCGCAGGCCGACGCGGACGGGCGCGTGCCGACCGTCTTCGAGGCGCTCACCGCCCAGGCCGCACAGGGCACCTGGTCGCACCAGTGGACGTTCGTGCGCAAGGATGGCGAGCATCGCCAGGTCCGGCTGTCGATCAGCCCGCTCAACTGTGCCGGCGGCCAGCGCCTGGGGTATGTGGGCATGGCCGTGGACATCACCCCGATGATCGAAGTGCGCGAGCAGGCCTACCTGGCGGCCGAGAAATTCTCCGGTGCGTTCTCCTCGGCGGCGCTGGGCATGGCGCTGGTGTCGCTGGAAGGGCGCTGGATGGACGTCAACGATGCCCTGTGCGGCATCCTCGGCTACACCCGTGCCGAGTTGCTGGAGATCGACTTCCAGACTCTGACCCACCCCGACGACCTGCATGCCGACCTGGCGCTGGTCGGCGACCTGCTGGCGGGGCGCCGCGACCACTACCACATGGACAAGCGCTACCTGGGCAGGGCCGGCAACGTGGTCTGGGGCCGGTTGTCGGTGTCGCTGGTGCGCTCGGAGCACGGCGAACCGCTGCATTTCGTGTCGCAGATCCAGGACGTCACCGCCCAGCGCCAGAGCAGCCTGCAACTGCGCGACTCCGAGCAGCGCACCCGGGTCACCCTGGATGCGGTGGCCGACATGGTGCTCACCCTGGACCTGCACGGCCAGATCCAATATGCCAACGCTGCGGCGACCCGCGCGCTGGCGGGTGAGGGGGCCGCGCCGCTGACCCATGGCCAGGTGCAGGACGTGATGGAGCTGACCACCGAGTACGCGCCGCGGTCGCCCCTGGACATCGCGGTGCTGCTGGACCCGGACAGCAACGCGGTGGACCTGCACTCGGACCTGCTGCTGTCGGTGGGGGCACAGCTGGTGCCGGTCGATGTGACCCGGGCCTGGCTGCGTGGCGAAGATGGCCAGGTCACGGGGGCGGTCTGGGTGATCCGTGACGTCACCCAGCAGCGCGCCCGCCAGCGCGAGGCCCGCCACCTGGCCGAGGTGGACCCGTTGACCGAACTGAGCAACCGCCGCGGCTTCGAGGCGCACCTGCAGCAGGCCATCACCCGGGTGGCCCGCACCGGGCAATCGGCCTCGCTGATGTTCATCGACCTGGACAACTTCAAGCCGATCAACGACAGCCACGGCCACCTGGCCGGGGACGCGATGTTGTGGGCGGTGGCCAACGTACTGCGCCATGGGGTGCGCGACTCGGACATCGTGGCCCGGCTGGGCGGCGACGAGTTCGCGGTGATCCTGGCCGGTTGCTCGCTCAAGCGCGCCCGCCGCATCGCCAGCGACCTGCTCGAATCGGTGCGGAGCCTGACCATCCCGTGGGACCTGCAGCGGCTCAGCGTGGGCGCCAGCATCGGCATCGCGGCGATCGGCGGCAACATGAGCGTGGATTCGGCCGTGGCCGCCGCCGATGCCCAGTGCTACCGGGCCAAGGCGCTGGGCAAGAACAACGTCCAGGTCGAGGTACCGCTCGGCCAGGCCAGCGACCCGCTGGACGCGGTCGAGACCAGCGAGGGCGGCGAGGGCTGAGCCCGCCGCCCGGACCGCCCCCTTTGATCGGTCCGCCCTAAACTTTCCTCAGCGCCAGTCGATACCGGTATTGGAGCCACCTTCGCGTGGGTCCGCGCTGGCCCTTGGCTGCCCCCCCGCTCGTGTGGCCGGGACCGCGTGCCTTTGCAACACAGCGTCTGCAGGAAGCAGGACCATGTTGTACAAGCCGCAGGAATGACGCCAGCCCACGGGTGTCTTCGCACGTCCCCAAGCCAACCGATGTGCCGGCGGGCATGTTGCCCGCCGGATCCCACCAGCTACCGGGCACCGAGGATCAGATGATGCTTACTTCAGGCATGCATGCGCATGTGCGGGAACAGGTTGCCGACGCCGGCGTTTCGCCGTGGCGCGCACTGGTTGCACCGTTCGTGGCCCGCCGCGATGCGCGCGGCACCGCCGATGCCGCCCAGCAGCGGCGCCAGCGCGAGCTGGAGGCGCAGGTCGCCGCGCTCCACCGGGTGCAGGCGGTTATCGAATTCGACCTGGACGGGACCATCCTCCACGCCAACGACAACTTCCTGCAGGCCGTGGGCTACGCGCTGGAGGAAATCCAGGGCCGGCACCATGCGATGTTCGTCGACCCGGCCCTTGCCCAGAGCCTGGAGTACCGGGAGTTCTGGGCCAAGCTCGGGCGCGGCGAGTACGACGCCGGGCAGTACCGCCGGCTGGGCAAGGGCGGCCGCGAGATCTGGATCCAGGCCTCCTACAACCCGGTGCTGGATGCCAACGGGCGTCCCTACAAGGTGGTGAAATTCGCCACCGACATCACCGCGCAGATGCAGCAGGCCGCCGATGTCTCCGGCCAGCTGGCGGCGATCAACAAATCGCAGGCGGTGATCGAGTTCGGCCTGGATGGCCGCATCCTGTCGGCCAACGACAATTTCCTGGCCACCACCGGCTACACGCTGGACGAGGTGCGTGGCCAGCACCATGCGATGTTCGTCGACCCCGAGCACCGCCAGAGCCTGGAATACCGCCAGTTCTGGGAGAAGCTGGGGCGCGGCGAGTATGACGCCGGCCAGTACAGGCGCTTTGGCAAAGGCGGCCGGGAGGTCTGGATCCAGGCTTCCTACAACCCGATCTTCGACATGAACGGGCGTCCGTTCAAGGTGGTCAAGTACGCCACCGACATCACCGCCCAGGTGCGCGACAGCCAGGCCATGCAGCAAGCCGTCGCGCAGACCCGCGAGGTGGTGGCCGCGGCGCAGGGCGGCGACCTCACCGGGCACATCGCCACCGCGGACAAGACCGGCCACATCGCCGAGCTGTGCGAAGGCATCAACGCGCTGGTCGATGCGATGGCCACGATCATCGGCCAGATCAAGTTCGCCGCCGATACCATCGCGGTGGGCGCCAGCGAGATCGCCGAAGGCAACAGCGACCTGTCGGTCCGCACCGAGCAGCAGGCGGCGTCGCTGGAGGAAACCGCGGTCTCGATGAAGGGCCTCACCGCGACCGTGCAGCAGACCGCCGCCAACGCGCGCCAGGCCAGCGAACTGGCGATCGGCGCGGTAGACGTGGCTGCACAGGGCGGCCACGTCGTGCACGAAGTGGTCTCCACGATGGCGCTGATCAACGCATCGTCGCGCCGCATCGTGGACATCATCGGGGTGATCGACG
Organism: Stenotrophomonas sp. BIGb0135; assembly: GCF_024810105.1. Lineage (GTDB taxonomy): Bacteria > Pseudomonadota > Gammaproteobacteria > Xanthomonadales > Xanthomonadaceae > Stenotrophomonas > Stenotrophomonas maltophilia_AB. The sequence continues at coordinate 500,198 of NZ_JANUDX010000001.1, read as the reverse complement.
GCATCGCCTTCCAGACCAACATCCTCGCGCTGAATGCCGCCGTGGAGGCCGCGCGTGCCGGTGAGCATGGCCGTGGTTTCGCCGTGGTCGCCACCGAGATCCGCGAACTGTCGCAGCGCTCGGCCAGTGCGGCCAAGGAGATCAAACAGCTCATTGCCGACTCCGTGGAGAAGGTGGGCACCGGCACCGGCCAGGTCGAGAGTGCAGGGCGCACCATGGATGAGATCGTGGTCAACGTGAAGCGGGTCAGCGCACTGGTCACCGAGATCAGCGCGGTGGCCCAGCAGCAGAGCGAGAGCATCGGCCAGATCAACCAGGCGGTCGATCACATCGACCAGAGCACCCAGCAGAACGCCGCGCTGGTGGAAGAAGCCTCCGCGGCCGCGCGCAGCATGGAAGAGCAGGCCACGCAGTTGCTGCAGACGGTAGCGGCGTTCCGGGTGGATGCGGGCAAGGGCACGCCACGCGCGGCGGGCGGCCACGTGGCGCACGTTGGGCATCCGCCGCTGCGCCTGGTCTAGGCAGGGGCGAGCACGCCACGGCGCGATGCCGGCAGCAGGGTCCCTGCGGGACCCTGTGCGCGGCGTGTCGCATCGGAATCGTTGCAAAACCCGTCACTGAAAGCGCTTTTACCACTCCTTGCATGGTGTGCCTGGGGGTGGGGTGGTCTCCTAGCGGGTACGCGTCGAACGCCCATTCGGGCAATGCGCACGTCGTCCGCCGTACAGACCGCCCGCGCTTTCAAAGAAACGAAATGCTCCATCTCAATCGATCCCGCCCCCGGGCCAACCGCCAGCGCGGCATCACCCTGGTCGAGCTGATCGTCGCCATCGGCGCCCTGGCGGTGTTGCTGGCGGTCACCCTTCCCGGCTACCGGCACCACACCGCACGCTCGCGCATCAGCGCGATGCTGGAGGAACTCTCGCACGGCAAGGCCGGCGCCGAGTGGCTGGTCAACACCGGCGCGCAGGGCGACTACGTCAGCAACCCCGGCGTGGTTGGCCTGCAGGGAACGTCCTCGCTCTGCACCACCATCGTGGTGGACATCATCGTTCCCGCCCGCACGGCACACCTGTATTGCGGCGGCGAATTCCTCGACTTCGTCGCCCTCGACTACAGCGTCGATCACGGCTGGCAGTGCACGACCAGCGCGTCGCGTGCAGCCCCCCACAACGAGTGGGCACCGGCAGGCTGCACCGCCGTGCTTGAGCGCCTGTCACCTTGAACGCGCGGCCGGTTGCCGTGCTTGCATCCGGGCCGCCGCTGCGGATACCGGCCGGGGTCACCAGCCTGTGGGTACAACTGCGCGGCAGGACCGTCATCGAGGGCCGCGAGGGCCGGCTGGAACTGCGTCGCGGCGGATGGCTCATGCTCGGCCCCGATTCGACGCCGCTGCTGCGCGCGGGCCGCCTCGGGATCTGCGCCGGCGTTTGCCTGTCCTCCGATACGCTGGAGGCACTGGGCACAGGCGCCGGGCCGATGTACCCCGGCATCGGCCAGATGCCAGCGGCCGAACTGCGGATGGCGATCCAGCTGTGGCGTCGGCGCGCGTCCGCACCGGCCAGCAAGGCGCAGGGCCATGCGGATCTGCGCCCGTTGCTGCTGCTCATGGCCGACCAGCAACGCGGGATCGCGGCCCGCGCCGCACACTGCCCGGGCCACTCGCCAGCGCGCAGGCAGCAGGTGTTGGCCACGCTGCAGACCGCCTGCCTGATCATGCACGGCCATACCGAGCGCGCTGTCCCTTCACGCGAGCTCGCCAACCGGTTAGGCATGCCCGTGCGCTATTTTTCCGAAGCGTTCCTGGCCGCCTACGGCTGCACGCCGCTGCAGTTCGGCACGCAGGTGCGGCTGAAACAGGCCGCCCGCCGGGTACGGCGTGGCGAGATGGGCGTGGACGCGGCGGCGCTCGCCATAGGCTTCAAGCACGCCGGCACCTTCCTGCGCGCCTTTCGCGCGACGCTGGGCGTGAGCCTGCACGACCACTGCGAGCAGGCCCGCAGGTAGCAATAGGCGCTATGGGATGCGACCGGCCCACGGCGTGGGCATCCGGCCGACCGGCACGGATCACAGGCGCAGCAGTTGCTCCCGCCAGTTGCGCTTCTCCACGGTGCGGATGCGGGGTGCCCGATCGAGGTGGGCCAGATAGCGGGGCAGGTGGGACAGTTCGTCGTCGCAGGGATCGCCGGTGAACTCGCGTACGCAGACCAGGTTGCCGTAGTTCTTCGCGTATTTGCGCGGGGTGTCGTCGATCCCGATGATCTGGTCGAGCGCGAAACCGAGCTTCTTGAGCTTGGCCAGGCGTTTCTCGCTGGCGTAGTGGCCGGTCTCCCAATCCCGCGCGGTGCTGCAGCGGGCCGACGACCAGACGAACGCAACCGGGTGCGCGCCCATCAACTGCGCCACCAGCGGTTCCGCATACCCTTGGCCGGACGACGTCCAGACCCCGACCTCGAAAGTGGCGAACGCATAGTCGAGGAAGGCGTCCAGATGGGGGCGCTTGTACACGTGGTAGCCGGCAACGCACAGGTCGGCGGGGCGATCCAGCGCGTGTTCGCTGGCGAACACCAGGGTTTCATCGATGTCCAACACCAGCAGTTTGCGTCCTTGCCGATCCACGCCTGACTCCCTTGGAAACGGGCGCCGCTGAGGCGGTCCCTGGCAACAGCGTAGGCACCTCGTGCGTGCGCAGCAAGCCGCTACGCGATGCCCGGCGCGCGGGACGCCGTGATGCGATCGACGCTGTCGGCCGGGGCCCGGCCGCGGCAGCGACGCATGCCGTCGGCCGGTCGTGCGACGGATACCGCAGTATCGCCATCAGGCCGCAAAACGGCTGGCGGCTGAAACGCAAAAGGCCAGATCCGTGGGATCTGGCCTCTGCGTGTTCCATGGTGCCGAAGGTGGGACTCGAACCCACACGCTTTTAAGGGCGGCGGATTTTGAGTCCGCTGCGTCTACCGATTCCGCCACTTCGGCTGGCTGGCCGCGTAGTGTATACAAAACACGACGGTCTGGGGAGATCTGAATGCTTCAGTCGCCATGCGGCCGTCATCTGGGCGGGACGCTATACTCACCGTGCTGAACCATACAGGGAGCCGGTATGAGCGCGTTGCAGGATCTGCGGGTACTGGTGGTGGAAAACGATGAGATGAGCGCCACGCTGCTGCAGATGCAGCTGGTGCAGTCCGGTGCGGTCGTGGTGGGGGTGGCGGCATCGGTGTCCGAGGCGCTGCGCTTGCTGGGGGCCAGCGATCCCCAGGTTGCCTTGCTGGATTATCGGCTGGCCAACAACGAAACCAGTGAGGCCGTTGCGGCTGGCCTGGGCGCGCGCGGCATTCCGTTCGTGCTTGCCACCGGCATGGCGCCGGACCACCTGCCCGACGTATTCCGCAGTGGCGTGTTGCTGGGCAAGCCCTATCTCACCGCGGAACTGAATGCCGCGCTGGCGCGCGCGCTGCGGGGCGCGTCGGTCGCCAGCTGAGCGGGTGGCTCACGCCGCCTCGGCGTAGGCCAGTGATACGGGCTCGCGGTCATCCAGGATGCGGTAGAGCGCGGCCAGGTCCTGCGGGTCCGGGTTGAGCCACGCATCCAGGTATTCGGCCCGGATCGGCACGATGCAGCGATCATGGCCCGCCGCCGCCACGTCACGCGGCGGTTCATCGGTGATGGCGGCAAAGGACAGCAGGCGGCCTTCGGGGCCCTCCCACTCGGACCACAGGCAGGCGATCAGCAGGTCGCGCGGCGGCTGCGGTCGAAACTCCAGCACCACGTTGCCCGGTGTCTCGCCGGGCGCCAGCCTGCGCTGTTCCAGTGCATGGCGCGGGACGTGTTCGTAGAACGACTGCACCACCACCACACCGTGGCGATGCCCGAACGCGGACTTCCAGTACGAGGCGAGGCTGTCGCGCCGGGCGTTGTAGGTACCCGGATACAGCGTGTCGTTGCGAGCGGGTTTGTCAGGCAGGCGGCACTGGTAGCGCATGGGCTTGATCACCCGCTGGCCGTGCTCGGACACGATCACCGGCGCGTACACGCCAGGAAAGATGCGGCTGTCACGCGGCAGCAGGCCGGTGCGGCGCAGGTCGTCCAACCGCGCCTGCGCGCGCTCGATCCGGTTGCCGGCAACGCGCAGCGCGTTGCGTGCCTTCTGCGTGGGGCGGTGGGCCAGGGCCTCTTCGGCCTCCTTGAGGCGCGCGGACTGCACGCGGATCTCCTCGTCCAGCGCCTGCATTTCCTCGGCATGCCAGTGCTGGATCTTCGCCACGATGTCCTGGCCCTGGGCGGTACGCGCGCCGGCAAAGCCATCGTCCATGGCCTTGGGGGTCTTCGGGCGGTGCTTGCCAGGGTCGTGCGCGTAGAGCTGGGCGAACTCGTCCAGCGACAGCATGGCGCCGAATTCGCGGACCAGTTTGGTGTAATCGGCGCGGATCTGGGCGGAATAGCACATGGGGCAGGGCAGCGGCAGACAGGGGTACAGCATAGGCGTCTTCGTCGCACCCGGTGAGAAACCCATGGGTATGCTGGGGGTTCCTTCCTGTTGCGTGTCCTGCCATGTCCCTGCCTGACGGCCTCCAGTGTTTTCCCCAGACGCCCGATGTGGACGAGTACCGCGCGCTGCGCGTGGCCGCCGGGCTCAGTCCCAAATCGCACGAAGCGGCCACGCTTGGGCTGCCGCATACGGTGTTCGGGGTGAGCATCCGTGATGGCCGGAGGCTGGTGGCGATGGGACGGCTGATCGGGGACCGCGGCTGCTTCCTGCAGGTGGTGGATGTCGCGGTGTTGCCCGCATGGCAGGGCCGGGGGCTGGGCAAGGTGGTGATGCAGCAGTTGGACCAGTGGCTGGCCGCGCATGCGGTGGGAGCCTATGTCAGCCTGATTGCCGATGGCCAGGCCAACCGCCTGTATGCGCAGTTTGGTTTCGCGGAAACCGCGCCCCGGTCGGTCGGGATGGCCAAGGTGGTCACGTAGGCGCGAGGGTCGGCGCTGGGCCGCTGCCGAGCACGCAAACAAAAAGCCCCGACCGAAGTCAGGGCTGTTTGTTTGAAGCTGGCGTCCCCACGGGGATTCGAACCCCGGTCGCCACCGTGAAAGGGTGATGTCCTAGGCCTCTAGACGATGGGGACGCGTTAAACCGAATTTGTCTTCCATCGGACGGCCTGTGTCCGGAGAAGTGGTGGAGCCAGGCGGGATCGAACCGCCGACCTCCTGCATGCCATGCAGGCGCTCTCCCAGCTGAGCTATGGCCCCACGTTGATGCTGCGAGCCGCCTATCATAGCGGCGCTTTTGCAGGATGGGAAGCTTTTTCTGCGACCGACCCTGGCGGGTGCGTACAAACAAAAAGCCCCGACCGAAGTCAGGGCTGTTTGTTTGAAGCTGGCGTCCCCACGGGGATTCGAACCCCGGTCGCCACCGTGAAAGGGTGATGTCCTAGGCCTCTAGACGATGGGGACGCGTTAAACCGAATTTGTCTTCTATCGGACGGCCTGTGTCCGGAGAAGTGGTGGAGCCAGGCGGGATCGAACCGCCGACCTCCTGCATGCCATGCAGGCGCTCTCCCAGCTGAGCTATGGCCCCACGTTGTACCGCGAGCCGCCTAGTATACCTGCCTGTTCACGTTTGTGGAAGACCAAACGAAACCCGCGGGAGGCGGTGACAAAAAGACCCGGCAAACCGGGCCTGATGTCGTTGATGAGTGGCGTCCCCACGGGGATTCGAACCCCGGTCGCCACCGTGAAAGGGTGATGTCCTAGGCCTCTAGACGATGGGGACGCATGAACTCATCAATGTTTTCAGCCATCCTGACGGCCTAAGGTCAGGAGTGGTGGAGCCAGGCGGGATCGAACCGCCGACCTCCTGCATGCCATGCAGGCGCTCTCCCAGCTGAGCTATGGCCCCACGATGCTGGAGGCGGAATTCTACGCGGATGTGAAGCTCCCGCCAAGTCTTTTTTCTGTCGTAACGCAGAAAAAAGTGCGTGCAGAACGCCGGTGATACAGAACAAAAAAGCCCCGACCGCGGTCGAGGCTTTCCTGCTTTTCAATTGGCGTCCCCACGGGGATTCGAACCCCGGTCGCCACCGTGAAAGGGTGATGTCCTAGGCCTCTAGACGATGGGGACGCACGAAACTTCATATTTTGTCACTGCACTTCAATCGGCCTAATGATTGGAGTGGTGGAGCCAGGCGGGATCGAACCGCCGACCTCCTGCATGCCATGCAGGCGCTCTCCCAGCTGAGCTATGGCCCCACGTCGTGAGGAGCGAAATCATAGCGACGGTGTTTTCGATTGGCAAGAGAAAACTGCAGGAATTTCTTCATCCGTTGCATGAACTTCACTCACGCCGATCCGCTCATGCATCGGGCAAGCGTTGATGACGCAGGCGCAGTGCATTGCTGATCACCGATACCGAACTCAGGCTCATCGCAACGGCGGCCAGCATCGGCGACAGCGTGATGCCCAACGGATACAGCACGCCGGCGGCGACCGGTATGCCGAGGCCGTTGTAGAGGAACGCAAAGCCCAGGTTCTGGCGCATGTTGCGCACGCTGGCGGTGGACAGCTGGCGGGCGCGCAGGATGCCGCGCAGGTCGCCCTTGACCAGCGTCACCTGCGCGCTGGACATGGCCACGTCGGTGCCATTGCCCATCGCGATGCCGACGTCGGCGGTGGCCAGCGCGGGCGCATCGTTGATGCCATCGCCGGCCATCGCCACCTTGCGGCCCTGCGCCTGCAGGCTGCGGATCAGCGCAGCCTTGTCGGCCGGGCGCATTTCGCCATGGACCTCGTCCAGTCCCAGCGTGCGCGCGACCGCATCGGCGGTGGCGTTGCCGTCGCCGGTGGCCATCACGATGCGCAGGCCGTCGCGGCGTAACTGCGCGATCGCGTCGGCGCTGGACGCCTTGATCGGATCGGCCACGGCGACCAGGCCGGCCAGCCGCCCGTCGGCGGCTAGGAACATCACGCTGGCCGCGTCGCGGCGCAGGGCATCGGCGCGGTCGTGCAGCACGTCCAAGGCGATGCCGTGTTCCTGCATCAGGGCGGCGTTGCCCAGCAGCAGGGCCCTGCCTTCGACGGTGCCGCGCACGCCCATCCCGGTCAGCGAATCGAACGCCTCCACCACGGCAAGCGCGCGCCCGCGCTGCCGCGCTTCGGCCACGATCGCGGCCGCCAGCGGATGCTCGCTGCCCTGGTCCAGGCTGGCCGCCCAATGCAGTACGTCGTCGGCGACAAACGGCGCCACGGCCTGCACGTCGCGGAAGTGCGGGCGGCCTTCGGTGAGCGTGCCGGTCTTGTCCACCACCAGCGTATCGATCTGGCGCAGCGCCTCGATCGCTTCGGCGTCGCGGAACAGCACGCCGTGCTGGGCGGCGCGGCCGGTCGCGACCATGATCGACATCGGCGTGGCCAGGCCCAATGCGCACGGGCAGGCGATGATCAGCACGGCGACTGCGCTGAGCACGGCGTGGGTCCAGGAGGGTTCCGGGCCGAACAGGCCCCAGCCGAAGAAAGTGAGCACCGCCGCCAGCAGCACCGCCAGCACGAACCAGTAGGCCACCGTGTCGGCCATGCGCTGCATCGGGGCGCGTGAGCGTTGTGCCTGCGCCACCAACTGCACGATCTGCGCCAGCATGCTGTCGTCGCCCAGGCGGTCGGCGCGGATGACCAGGCTGCCGGTGCCGTTGAGGGTGGCGCCGATCACGCCGTCGCCGACGGTCTTGCCGACCGGCACCGGTTCGCCGGTGAGCATGGACTCGTCGACCGACGAGCGCCCCTCCAGCACGGTGCCATCGACCGGCACCTTTTCACCGGGGCGCACGCGCACGCGGTCGCCGGGGTGCAGCTGGGCGATGTCCACGTCCGCTTCGCTGCCGTCCTCGCGCAGCACGCGCGCCGTCTTCGGTGCCAGGCCCAGCAGCGCCTTGATCGCCGCCGAGGTCTTGGCCCGTGCGCGCAGTTCCATCAACTGGCCCAGCAGGGTCAGCGAGATGATCACCGCGGCCGCTTCGAAGTACACGCCGACATGGCCGTGTTGGCGGAACGACGGCGGGAACAGGTCCGGCGCGAGCGTGGCAACCACGCTGTAGCCATAGGCCGCCAGCACGCCGGTGCCGATCAGGGTCCACATGTTGGGGCTGCGGTTGCCGATCGACTGCGCCCAGCGCTGCAGGAACGGCCAGCCGGCCCACAGCACCACGGGGCTGGCCAGGGCCAGTTCGATCCACACCCGCACATCGGGCGACAGCCCGTGCAGCAGCGGGGTCATGGCCAGCATCGCCAGTGCCATGGTGGCCACGCTCAGCGGCAGGCTCCACCAGAAACGGCGCCGGAAGTCAGTGAGCTCCGGGTTCTCGCCGTCGTCCAGGCTGGGCATCATCGGCTCCAGCGCCATGCCGCAGATCGGGCAGGTGCCCGGGCCCTCCTGCACGATCTGCGGATCCATCGGGCAGGTGTACAGGGTGCCGGCCGGGGCCGGGGCGGCCATGTGCGAGGCCGGGTCCAGGTAGCGCGCCGGATCGGCGACGAACCGGCGCCGGCAGCCATCGCTGCAGAAGTGGTAGGCGCTGCCGGCATGCTGCGCGTGGTGGGCGGTGCTGGTCGGGTCCACGTCCATGCCGCAGACCAGGTCCTTCACCGTGGGGGCCCCGCCTGGTGCCTTGGCACCGCAGCAGCCGCCGGTGCTGGGCGGTGCCGCTGCCGGCGCAGTGGCGGGCGTGCCGCCGCAGCAATTGCCGCCGGTACCGCCGTGGGAGGCATCGTGGTGATGGGTGTGGCTCATGGGCGGGGCTCCGTCAGCGCCGCCAGGATCGGGCACTGCTGCAGGTCGCCATGCCCGGGGCAGGCATCGACCAGTTGTTCGAGCGCGGCATGCATGCGCTGCAGCTCGGTGATGCGCTGCTGGATGTCGGCCAGCTTGTGCACGGCGGTTTCGCGGACCTGGGCCATGTCCTGGCCGCGCTGGTCGCTCAGGCTGAGCAGCTCGCCGATCTCCTCCAGCGTGAAGCCCAGCGCCTTGGCGCGCCGGATGAACTGCAGCCGGGTCAGGTCGCCCTGGTCGAAGACGCGATAGCCACCGGCACTGCGCCGCGCGGTGGGCAGCAGGTGCTGGCGCTCGTAATAGCGCACGGTGTCGATGGGCACGCCGGCCTGGCGTGCGAGCTGTCCGATGTTCATTGCCACCTCGTTGAAGAGCTGGACGGAAGCGTAAACCCTGGACTCTGGTCAAGAGTCAAGGGTTGCTGAAGCCCAGCCATCCGATGTCGCAGACGGGCCGGAAAATACAACTTGTTTCATAGCTCGCGCCGCACGCCCTCCGTACGCTCGGACACGTTCGCGAACCCCTTTCCCTGCGTGGGTTTCGCTGGTTACGGACGTTGTTCGAGGAGTTTGTCTATGCATGCACGTGTCTCCCCCCCGCCGACCCTTCCCAAGGCGGCGACCCCGGCGCTGATGGAAGTGGCCGTGCTCGAATACCCCGGCAGCCTGCGTGCGGCCGCTCCGGTGCTGTCCGAGCTGGCCCAGCGCTGCAACCGCACCGCAGCCGCTGGCCGGCGCCCGGGCGCGCGCATGCTGGTCACGCGCTGGACGCTGTCCGCGCGGGGCATGCAGCGGGTCGCCGGTGCCGAGCTGTTCGGCGATGCGCCGCCGGCGATCGTGGTGGTGCCGGGCAATGAACCGAGCTGGCCGCTGCCGCCGCCGGACGAGCGGATGCTGGCGTGGGTGCGCGACTGCCATGACGCCGGCACGGTGCTGGCGGGCTGCGACGAGGGCGCATTGCTGCTGGCCAGCAGTGGGGTGCTGGCGGGGCGCACGGTGAGCCTGCCCGATATCGCCCGCTGCCCGTCGCTGGCCTCCACCGTGGCCAGCTGGTCGCAGGGCGACCGCGCGCTGGTGGATGACGGCGATGTGCTCACCACCTCCGGTGCCGATGCCTGGAAGTACCTCAGCCTGCGCCTGTTGGCCCGCGTGTACGGACATGCCGTGATGGTCGAGGCGATCCAGCAGTTGCAGCTGGTGATCCCGCGCGCGGTGCAGGACGATCTGGAGCGCTTCAGCCCCAATTTCGCCCACGGTGACCGTGGCATCCTCAAGGCGCAGCGCTGGCTGCACACCATCGCCGCACGCGGGGTGAGCCTGCAGGACATCTGCGAGTCGTCCGGACTGGAGCCGCGCACCCTGCAGCGCCGTTTCCTGAAGGCCACCGGCCTGCGCCCGATCGAGTACTGCCAGCGCCTGCGCATCGCCAAGGCCCAACTGCTGCTGCAGGCCGGCGGCATCGTGGACGAAGTGTCCTGGGCGGTGGGCTATTCGGACCAGAGCGCGTTCCGCAGGTTGTTCCTGCGCATCGTCGGCGTGACCCCGGCGCGCTACCGCCGGCAGATCATCTCGCAGCGGCGCGCAGGGCGCGCCCGTACCGCCGCGGCGTGCGAGGTCGAGGAGCCGTTGCGCTCGGCTGCCTGACCGCTGCGCGCTGCGCATCCACTCCCACGAGAACGGCAGGCCGGCAGACGCGGCCTGCCGTCGTCGCCTGTGCAGGTGCGGCTTGCCCGATGGGCCTGGGGCGGTGACCATGCCGACGGGGTGATACACAGTTGGGTGCGGCCGCGCGGGGTGCGGCTGGGCCGGAGATGGATGGATGATGAGCAGTATCGGCCCGGTTCCGCTGGGTGTCGTGTGGGTGGTGGTGGGAGGAGTACTGGCAGTGGGCGTGGCGCGTTGGCTGCGGCCCACGCCGCGGGAAGGCCAGCCGGCGCCGAGCGCGGTGTTGCTGGACATGCTGTTGCTGGCCCTGTTGGGTGGCCGCATCGGCTTCGTGATGGCGCATGCGCGCACCTACCTGGCGGATCCGTGGGCGTTGCTGCGCGTGGGCGACGGCGGCTTCCTGTGGTGGGCGGGGGTGCTGGTGGCCGCTGCCTGGGCGATATGGCGGCTGCGCCGCTGGCCCGGCGCCCGGCGCGCGGTCTGGTCCGGCGCGGTGGCCGGGCTGCTGTGCTGGCTCGCGCTGTCGCTGGGCATGGCGCAGTTGCAGCAGGCGCGCATCGTCGTGCCCGAGCTCACCCTGCAATCGATGGAGGGCGCCCCAGTGGCGCTGGCCGGGCAGGGCGGCACGCCGTTGGTGGTCAACCTGTGGGCGAGCTGGTGCGGCCCCTGCCGGCGCGAGATGCCGGTCTTCGCCGAGGCACAGCAACGTACGCCGGCGGTGCGTTTCGTGTTCGTCAACCAGGGCGAGGACGCCGACGAGGTACGCCGGTTCCTGGGCGCCGAGCGCCTGTCGCTGCAGAACGTGTTGCTGGATGCCGACAGCCTGACCTCGACACGACTGCAGGTGCATGCCTATCCGACTACCCTGTTCTTCGATTCGCACGGCCGCCTGCAGGGCCTGCACATGGGGGAACTCAGTGCCGCCGGCCTGCAGGCCAGGCTTGATACGCTGCGCTGAGTACGCGTTGCTTTCCGTTTTGCCGACACCAGGAGTTGCCATGTTGTTCATATCCCCACGCCCGTTGGGTTCCCTGCTTGCCACGGGCCTGCTGTTGAGCCTGGCCGCGTGCAGTCAGGCGCAGTCGCCCAAGGCCCCGGCCACCGCCGCGACCAGGACCGGGGAACAGCCGGCCGTGCTCAAGGGCATCCAGAAGCATGGCTTCGAGGTGCTCGGCGAGTTCGACGCGCCCGGTGGCTTGCGTGGCTTTGCCGGGGTGGTCGGCGGGCAGCAGCCTGCGGCCGCCTATGTGACCCCGGACGGCAAGCACGTGCTGGTGGGCAGCCTGTTCAACGAGAACGGCGAGGAAGTCGGCGCGGCCGCGCTGGAGAAGCTGGCGGCCAAGCCGATGTCCGACCGGATGTGGAACAAGCTCGACGCCAGCGCCTGGGTGCGTGACGGTCGGGCGGATGCGCCGCGCGTGGTCTACACCTTCAGCGACGCGAACTGCCCTTATTGCCACAAGTTCTGGGAAGCGGCGCGGCCGTGGGTGGACAGCGGCAAGGTACAGCTGCGCCACATCATGGTCGGGGTGATCCGCGAGGACAGCCCGGCCAAGGCGGCGGCGATCCTGACCGCGCCCAACCCGAGTGCGGCCCTGCTGGAGAACGAGCATGGCTTCGACAAGGGCGGTATCAAGCCGGCGTCCAAGCTGAGCCCGGAGATCGCCAACAAGCTCAATGCCAACCAGGAGCTGATGCTGGAGATGGGCTTCCAGGGCACCCCGGGCATCCTGTTCAAGGACGACAAGGGGATGGTCGACCGCCTCTCCGGCTTGCCGCAGGGCAAGGACATGGAGCGGGTGATGGGGCCGCGCTGAGCCCACGCGCGGCCGCAGGATTCGCGCGCCGGTGCACTGCCGGCGCGCTGTACGTCACACTTTGCATCATTGGCGGTTGATCTAGATCAAGGCCAAAAACGACATGCGTACTAGCCTGTACGCATGCAGCCCACACGTCCCACGCTCCCGATCCTCTGCCGCACGACGACCGCGCGGCTGCTGCGTTCGCGACGCTTCACGAATGTCTCACCCGGCGATTGTTACTCAAGGCGCTGGCGCGCGGGTCAACCCCGCCATGCCGCTCGGGATGAGGAGGGCATCCCGCACATGCAGTGCAGTACCGGGTTGTCGACCGGATTCCCTCGCGCATGCGCGGCGGAAACGGCCGGCAAGGCTGTTCGCGGTTCATGGAGAACGTGATGCGCCTGGCTGTCGTAACGTTTGCTTGCGTGGCGGCGCTGTCGTCTGCGCCAGTCCATGCACAGGCGTCGGCGGACGCGCTGCGGCAGGAGATCCGGTCGCTGCGGCACACGCTTGAGGCGATGGAGAAGCGCCTGGATGCGCTGGAGTCCAACAAACCTCCGCCAACCGCGTCGAGCGCTGCGAGCACCACGAGTCCCGCCATTCCCGCGATCGCCGCAACGACCGCACCGCTACCGGCCACGTCCCCCCGCGCGCTCACCGAGGCCGGTGCCTCACAGGTGCCCGGCGTCGGCCAGGCCATCCTGCCGCCCCGTGATTCGGTGGCCGATCCGTCTTCGGCTGCATCGCGCCCGGACAGCGCTGCCGGCCCGACCGATCCCGAGCTGAAAGGCTTCTTCGCCATCCCAGGCACCGACACCCTGATCCGCATCGGCGGCTACGCCAAGCTCGATGCGATTGCCGATGCGCGCGCGGCCGGTGACCAGGAACAGTTCGTCACTTCTTCGATTCCGGTCGGCGGTGCACACCGGGATGCCTCCAACTTCACCCTGCATGCAAAGCAGACCCGCTTCAGCTTCGAAGCGCGGCGCCCGACCACGCACGGCAACCTGCGCTTCTACCTGGAGAACGACTTCTTCGGCAGCAGCGACAGCTACACGTTCCGCCTGCGCCACGCCTACGGTCAGCTCGGCAACACGTACGCGGGCTACGGCTATGCGACCTTCATGGACGCCGACAGCCTGCCCGACACGCTGGATTTTGCCGGGCCCGGTGGCGCCGGCTACCTGCTGGTGGCCGGCATCCATCACAGCGTCCCGATGGGCAAGGGCAACACGCTGACCTTCGCCGCCGAAGACCCGGACACGCAGCTGAGCGCGCCGGGCGACGGCACCAGCGCGGTCAACCAGGCACCGGATGTGACGGTCACCGCGCGCATGGAGCGCGGCTGGGGCCACCTGCAGCTGGGTGCCGTGGCGCGCAGCCTGGGCTATGACGGCACTGCCGGCGATGACCGCCGCATCGGCGGCGGGCTGCAGTTGAGCGGCTCGGCCGCGATGGGCGACCAGGACCTGCTGCTGTTCGGCGCGCTGGGCGGCAAGGGCCTGGCCCGGTATACCGCCGACCTGACCGGCTCGGGCATGGATGCGGTGGTGACGGCCGACGGACGCCTGGAACTGCTCTCGCTGCGCGGCGGCTTCGTCGGCTACACGCATTACTGGTCGCCGCTGTGGCGCTCCAACCTGATCTACGGACAGCTCGACAGCGAACGCAACGACGCGCTGGCCGCCGACGCCTTCCGACGCAGCCGCTACGGCGTGTTCAACCTGATCTGGAGCCCGGCGCCGTCCTGGACGATGGGCATGGAGCTGCTGTACGGGCAGCTGGAACAGCAGGGCGGACAACGTGGCGACACGGTGCGGCTGCAGGGCAGCCTGCAATACAACTTCATCAAGTAGACCCCAACGCCCGGCGCGACCGGGTTCCTGCCAGGCAAAGGAGACAGCGTCATGGCGAAAGCGAAGAAGATCGGGGTGGTCGGTGCCACCTTCCTGGTGGCCGGCAACATGATGGGCTCGGGCGTGTTCCTGCTGCCCTCCAGCCTGGCCAAGATCGGTACCGCGTCGATCTGGGGCTGGCTGGTCACCACGGCCGGCGCGCTGCTGCTGGCCTTCGTGTTCGCCAAGCTGGGCAAGCTGGCGCCCAAGGCCGGTGGTCCCTACGCCTACGCACGCGACTGGTTCGGCCCGTACATGGGCTTCCAGACCAACACCATCTACTGGTTCGCCAACTGGATCGGCAACGTGGCCATTCCGATCGCGGCGGTGGGCTATTTCAGCTACTTCTTCCCGATCCTGTCCGAGCCGCTGCCGCGCTGCATCGCGGTGCTGGCCCTGGTATGGGCGTTGAGCTTCGCCAACGTGATCGGGCCGTCGTTCGTCAGCAAGCTGCAGACGGTGACCACCAGCTTCGCGCTGGTGCCGATCCTGGGCATCGCGATCTTCGGCTGGTTCTTCTTCGACCCGACCCTGTTCAAGGGCGCCTACAACGTGTCCGGGGAGTCCAACTTCGGGGCGATCTCCAGTGCGGCCGCCTTGACCTTGTGGGCGTTCATCGGCGTGGAATCGGCCTCGGTGACCGCAGGGGTGGTGGAGAACCCGGAGAAGAACGTGGCCCGCGCCACCCTGGCCGGTGTGTTCCTGGCGGCCATCGCCTACATCGCCAGTTCCTCGGTGATCATGGGCATGGTGCCCAACGGCGAGCTGCAGGTGTCCGATGCGCCGTTCGCGCTGGCCGCGGCCAACGCGGTGGGCGGCTGGGGCGGGGCGCTGGTGAGCCTGTGCGCCTTCGTCGGCGCGGCCGGCTCGCTCGGCGGCTGGATCCTGCTGACCGCGCAGAGCGCCAAGGCGGCTTCCGACGACGGTCTGTTCCCCGGCATCTTCAGCAAGACCAACAAGGACGACGTGCCCGTCAAGGGCGTGCTGATCGTGGCGGTTCTGATGACCCTGGCGGTGCTGGTCACCTCCACCTCGGAGACGGCCTCGGCGCAGTTCGATGTGATCACCTCGGCCGCGGTGGTCCTGACCCTGCTGCCCTACATCTATTCCTGCGTGGCCTGCTACTTCGTGGTCGAGCGCTCGCACACCCTGGTGCATACCGGTGCGTTCTGGCTGCTGACCAGCGTCACGGTCGTGTACTGCCTGTGGGCGATCTTCGGTTCGTCCGGCAGCATCGTCCAGTACGCCTTCCTGTTCGTGCTGTTCATCACGGTGTTCTACCCGTTCTTCAGCGAAGAGCGCCGCCGCCAGCGCGGCCTGCCTGCGCTGGATGCCGCCGTCCGCACGACGCTTTCGTGATATTGCCCCAGGAGAATGCCTGTGTACTTCAAGTCCCTTGATTACCCGATCATCGTCATCGACGACGATTACGAGTCCCCGCGCATCGGCGGCATCCTGATCCGCGCGCTGGTCGAGGAGCTGCGCAAGAGCGACCAGCGCGTCCTGTGCGGCCTGACCCTGGCCGACGCCCAGGCCGGTGCGCGCACCTACGTGGCCGCGTCGGCGGTGCTGATCTCCATCGATGGCACCGAAGAGAACCCGGAGCAGTTCCAGCGCCTGCTCGGCTTCCTGCGCGAGCAGAGCGCGCGCCGGGCCAACCTGCCGGTGTTCCTGTACGGCGAGCGGCGCACCATCGAGAAGGTGCCGAGCAAGCTGCTCAAGTTCGTGCACGGCTACATTTTCCTGTTCGAAGACACCAAGAGCTTCATCGCGCGCCAGGTCATGCGCGCGGCCGAAGACTACATGGCCAACCTGCTGCCGCCGTTCTTCAAGGCGCTGATCCACCACACCGCCGAGTCGAACTATTCGTGGCACACGCCGGGGCACGCCGGTGGCGTGGCGTTCACCAAGTCGCCGGTGGGACGCGCGTTCCACCAGTTCTACGGCGAGAACACCCTGCGCAGCGACCTGTCGATCTCGGTGCCCGAGCTGGGCTCGCTGCTGGACCACAGCGGCCCGATCAAGGAAGCGGAAAACGAGGCGGCGCGCAATTTTGGTGCCGACCACACCTTCTTCGTCACCAACGGTACCTCCACCGCCAACAAGATCGTCTGGCACGGTACGGTAGGCCGTGGCGACGTGGTGTTCGTGGACCGCAACTGCCACAAGTCGCTGCTGCATTCGCTGATCATGACCGGCGGCATCCCGGTGTACTTCACCCCCAGCCGCAATGCGCACGGCATCATCGGGCCGATCAGCCTGGACCAGTTCACCCCCGAATCGCTGCAGGCGGCCATCGCCGCCAACCCACTGGCCAGCAAGGCCTTCAAGGCCGGCTCCAGGCCGCGCATCGCGGTGGTGACCAATTCCACCTATGACGGGCTGTGCTACAACGCCGAAAAGATCGCCGAGGAGATCGGCAGCGCGGTCGACTTCCTGCATTTCGACGAGGCCTGGTATGCCTACGCCGCGTTCCATCCGTTCTACGAGAACCACTACGGCATGGCCAAGGGCAAGCCGCGCGAACAGGATGCGATCATCTTCACCACCCATTCCACGCACAAGCTGCTGGCCGCGTTCTCGCAGGCGTCGATGATCCACGTGCGCAACGCCGCCAGCCGGGAGCTCGATGCCGAGCGCTTCAACGAAGCGTTCATGATGCACACGACCACCAGCCCGCATTACGGGGTGATCGCCGCGTGCGATGTGGCCTCGAAGATGATGGAAGGGGCGGCCGGTGAGTCGCTGGTGCAGGAGATGCACGACGAGGCGATCGCCTTCCGCCGCGCCATGCTGCACGTGCGCGAGGACCTGGGTCGCGACGACTGGTGGTTCAGCGTATGGCAGCCGGACAAGCTGGAGCGTTCGCTGGCCAAGGGCGATACGCCGGCGCCGATGGTGGCCAAGCGCAGCGAGTGGTACCTGCAGCCGGACGCGCACTGGCATGGCTTCGACGGCCTGGTCGAGGACTACGTGCTGATCGATCCGATCAAGGTGACCCTGTTGACGCCGGGGCTGTCGATCGACGGCGCGGTCGGCCAGCGCGGGATCCCGGCGGCGGTACTGAGCAAGTTCCTGTGGACCCGTGGCATCACCGTGGAGAAGACCAACCTGTATTCGGTGCTGTTCCTGTTCTCGATGGGCATCACCAAGGGCAAGTGGAGCACGCTGGTCACCGAGTTGATGGCGTTCAAGGAGCTGTACGATGCCAATGCGCCGTTGACCCGGGCGTTGCCGGGGCTGGCCGCGGACTATCCGGTGGCCTACGCCGGCTGGGGCCTGCGCGACCTGTGCCACGCGCTGCACGAATTCAACCGCGAGTTCGCGGTGGCCCAGGTGATGCGCGCGATGTACGTGGACCTGCCCGAGCCGGTGATGACCCCGGCCGAGGCCTACGACCACCTGGTGCGCGGGCAGATCGAGCGGGTCGACATCGAGCAGATCAGCGGCCGTATCGCCGGCACCATGCTGGTGCCGTATCCGCCGGGCATCCCGACGATCATGCCCGGCGAGCGGTTCGGCGCCAGCGACGAGCCGATCATCCAGTCGCTGCGCATCGCCCGCGAGCAGAACGCGCGCTTCCCGGGTTTCGAGTCGGACGTGCACGGGCTTATCATCGACCGCGACGGCGATGTGCCGACCTACAAGGTGGAGGTGCTGAAGGTCTGACGCCCACGCGCAGGACCTTCGGCGGGCGATGGATACAGCACGCGAGCAGCGGGTCCTGAAACTGTCGATCGGGGTGACGGTGGCGGTCAGCGCCATCGGCTTCATCGGCGGCCTGCTGGTGGGGTCGCAGGCCATCCTGTTTGATGGCGTGTACAGCCTGGTCGACGTGGCCCTGACCCTGGTGGCGCTGGCGGTGCTGCGGCTGGTGGCGCGGGAAGGGAGCCCGCGCTTCCAGTACGGGTATTGGCACCTGGAGCCGATGGTGGAGGCCCTCGGCGGGGCGATCCTGTCGCTGGCCTGCATCTACGCGCTGGCCAATTCGGTCATCGGGTTGACGACCGGCGGCCACGAGGTCAAGGCGGGCCCTGCACTGCTGTGGGCAGCGGTGTTGTGCGTGAGCAACCTCGGCATGGCGGCGTTCGTGCGTACCCGCGCGCTGCGCTTGCAATCATCCTTGCTGTGGCTGGATGTGCGGGCCTGGCTGCTGAGCGGGCTGATGAGCCTGGCGGTGGTGCTGGCATTCGTGATCGCCCTGCTGTTGCGCGGCGGCGCGCACGCCCACTGGATTCCGTACCTGGACCCCTTGGTGCTGGCTGCGATCAGCGTGGCGGTGCTGCCGGTGCCGCTGCGCAGCGCCTGGAAGGCCATGCGCGAGGTGCTGCAGGTGGCGCCCGACACGCTGGACGCGCGCGTGCAGGCGGTCATGCAGGATTTCGTGGCCGAACACGGCTATCTGGATTTCACCAGCCACGTGGCCAAGATGGGACGCATGCGTTTCGTGGAGATCCACATCCTGACCCATCCGGAAACGGTCATCGGCAACATCGGCAACGTGGACCGGCTGCGTGATGAGATCGCCGAACGCCTGGACGCGCGCGGCAGTGAGTTCTGGTTGACCATCGACTTCACCGCCGATCCGGCCTGGACCTGAGGCCGGGGACGGGACTCAGGGGGGGCGGCCTGGGCAGTGGTGGTCCCGGCGATCATCGCAGCGTTCTGCGGCAGGGACACCACGAAAACGTGCGTGGATGACGCGTACCGCGTGCGGCTTATCGCCCTAAAAGGCGGCGCCACCAGGGCACGGGCGGCGTCGGGTCGGGCAGGTGAGCCGCGGGCAGGCTGGCCCAGATGGGCTCGAAGAAGGCGATGTCCTCATTGTCCGGGGCCATCCGCTTGGAGACCGAAGCCACCGGGAACAGCTTGAGCTTGGCGGGGCCGACCACTACCGCGTCGGTGCCATAGGCGTCGGTCTGCATGCGCCAATCGCCGCCGCGATGGGCAATCACGTAATCACCGAAGAGGATGCCCAGCCCGCACGCCACGACGTTGTCGGCAGGGCGCTGGGCAACATCGTCGGCCTTCCAACGCTGGAAGGCCGTGTCCAGCGCGTTCGGGGTGACCTCGCTCGTGCCGGCATAGATCGTCAGCAGTTGTCGGCCCAGATCCCTGGATTCCTGTGCCCACGCGCTTTCCCGGTCCGAAAACCCGGCCAATGCCACGTCCTTGTCGCTCATGCCGTTCTCCGGATGCCCGGTCGCGATTCTGGCAGCTCTGCACGGGCAATGCGACGGCGAATCTCAACGTTGCAGTGTGCGCCGTTGACCTCAACCGCGGTTGAGGCCGGAGACTGCGCACTCACTCCCCGACGACGCCTCCCCCATGTTGACCGATGCCCCTGTTGCGCCTGCCGGCCTGTTTGGTTTCATCAATCCGTCCGGGCTGTACGACCCGACCACGAACGGCTATTCCCACGTTGCCGTGGTGCGGCTGCCGGCCCGCGTGATCCACATCGCCGGGCAGGGCGGGGAAACCGCCGATGGCGCGTTGTCGCCGCGCTTCGAGGCGCAGGTCGCCCAGGCGCTGGACAACCTAAGCCTCGCGCTGGCGTCGGCCGGTGCCAGCCTGGCCGATGTGGCCAAACTGACCGTGCTGGTGGTCGACCATGACCAGGACCGGCTCGGCATCCTGTCCGATCAGATCGGTCGGCGCTGGCCACTGGGCCGCGCCCCGACCTGCACGCTGATCCCGGTGCCGCGGCTGGCGCTGGACGGCATGCTGTTCGAGATCGAAGCCACCGCGTACCGCGAGTGAGCCGGGCGGCTGGTGTGGAATATACGAAGCGTATATGATGTGTATACCTTTTGTGACCGAGGCATCGCCATGGGCATCGTCAACATCGACGACGAACTGCACGACAATCTGCGCCGCGCGAGTGGCGTCTCCGGCCGCTCGATCAATGCCCAGGCCGGGTTCTGGATCAAGATCGGCATGCTGTGCGAGATGAACCCCGGCATGAGCTACCAGGAAATCGTCAGCCGCGAGCTGCGTGCCGCCGGGGTCGCGCCGGGGGCATTGCGGGTGGCCGAGGCATGATCAAGACCCTCGAAGAGCAGGCGTTGATGCGCGCATCGGGGCGGCTGTTGGCCCAGGTGTTCGAGGCGCTGGACACGCTGCCGCTGGAAGGCATGAGCACGCTGCAGGTCAACGACTGGGTGGAGCGCTTCATCGTCGATGAGCTGCACGCGCGCCCGGCCAGCAAGGGGCAGTATGGCTTTGCCTACGTGTTGAACAGCTCGATCGACCGGGTGGTCTGCCACGGCGTGCCATCGGCTGATGACATCCTGCGCAGCGGCAGTATCGTCAACCTGGACATCACCCTGGAAAAGAACGGCTACATCGCCGATTCCAGCAAGACCTACCTGATCGGCGAAGTGGACTACGCGGCCAAACGCCTGGTGCGGGTCACCCGCGAGGCGATGTGGAAAGGCATCGGCGTGGTACGCCCGGGCGCGACGCTGGGCGATATCGGCTTTGCGATCCAGCAGCATGCCAAGGCGCACGGTTACAGCGTGGTCAAGGAGTTCTGCGGGCACGGCATCGGCCGGGAAATGCACGAAGAGCCGCAGGTGCTGCATTACGGTCGGCGCGGCGATGGACTGGCACTGGAGGAAGGCATGACCTTCACCATCGAGCCGATGATCAACCAGGGCCGGGCGGCCATCGACATGAGCGAGGACGGCTGGACGGTGACCACCCGCGACGGCAAGTTGTCCGCGCAGGCCGAGCATACGGTGCTGGTCACTGCCGACGGGGTGGAGGTGTTGACGCTGCGTGCGGGCGAGCAGTCCGGACGCTGACGGCAACCCGGCCGGGCATGGCCGGCGCTACCCGATGTCGCCGCTGCGCGTGGACACCAGCTTGAGGAACGCCTCGTTCTGGTAGCGGCTCATGCGCAGCTGCTGGCCGGTATCCAGGGTGATCACGTGGTGGCCGTTGAACCATGGATGGATCGCCTTGACCCGGCGCACGTTGACGATCGCCGAGCGGTGCACGCGGGCGAAATGGCGCGGGTCCAGCCGGGCGGCCAGCGTGGCCATGGTTTCACGCAGCTCGTGCACGCGGTCGACCAGGTGGATCTCCACGATGTTGCGCGCGGCCTTGATCCAGACGATGTCGTCCACCGCGATCAGCACCACGTGTTCGTCCACCCGCACCGGGATGCGCTGCAGGTAGTCCTCGCGTTGGCGCAGTGCGTCCAGTGCCTGCAGGATCTGCACCGAGGCCTGGCTGCCGACCGCGCCGGCCATCGACAGCCGCTGCTTGGCGCGGTGCAGGGTGGCGGCGAAGCGCTCGCGGCTGAACGGCTTGACCAGGTAGTCCACCGCGTTGGCCTCGAAGGCCTTGACCGCATACTGCTCGTAGGCGGTGACGAACACGGTGGCGGGCATGCGTTCGGCGCCGATGGTGGCGACCACGTCCATGCCGTTGATCGCCGGCATCTGGATGTCCAGGAACACCAGGTCCGGCGACTGGCTGCGGATGGCGGCCACGGCCGAGACGCCGTCGCCGCATTCGCCGAGGATCTCGATGTCCGGGTCATCGGCCAACAGGCGCACGATCGCGCGGCGCGCGATCGGTTCGTCATCGACCACCAGTGCGGTAAGGCTCATGCCGGCGAGAGCCCCGGATGGAACTCGGGGGCATCCTCGGCGCTCTCCAGTGCGCGGAACGGCACCCTGATGCGGCACGCCACCCCTTCGGGCCAGATCATGTCCAGGCGGACCTCGGCGGCATCGCCGTACAGTTCGCGCAGGCGCAGCCGCGTGTTGGCCATGCCGATGCCGTGGCCGGCCGAGGCGGTCGGTTCGGCCGACAGCGTGCTGTTGCGGTTGCGCACTTCGATACACAGTGCATCGCCGTCGCGTCGCGCGTCGATCTCGATGGTGTCGCTGCCCACGCGCTGGCCGATGCCGTGGCGCAGCGCGTTCTCCACCAGCGGCTGCAGGATCAGGCTGGGCACGGCGCAGTCCAGCGTATCGGGGGCGATATAGGTGCGGGTGGTCAGTCGGTCCTTGAAGCGCACGCGCTGGATGCCCAGGTACAGCTCGATCAGGTCCAGCTCCTGGCGAAGGCTGATTTCCTGGCCGTCGTAATCCTCCAGGAAGGCGCGCAGCAGCTCGCTCAGGCGCAGCAGCATGTCCTCGGCCGACAGCTTGTCTTCGTCGAGCAGGGTGATGATCGCGTGCAGCGTGTTGAACAGGAAATGCGGCTGCAACTGCGACTTCAAGGCGAGCAGGCGCGACTGTGCCAGCTCGGTGGCCAACTGGCTCGCTTCCAGTTCGCGCCGGGCCTTTTCAGCGTGGAAGTGGATGGCCTGCTGGATGGCGAACAGCGTCCAGTAGGTGAGCAGCCCGATGGCGAAGTGCTGTTCCAGGAAGTAGCCCAGCTGTTCGGCAAAACCGCTGGGCTCGAACAGCGTGGAGACCAGCGCGCCCAGCACCATCGCCGCGAACGTCACGCACAGGCTCGCCAGCACCTGCGCGCCGAGTCCGTGGAAGCGGAGGGTGCCGCGCACGGGGAAGCGCTCGGCGAGGCGGAAGACGGTGGGGGCCAGGGCGGCCCAGGTGTACCACTGGATCAGCGACCAGCGGGCCAGGTCCCAGAACGGCCAGTGGGTGCGGGGCAGGCCGACGTTGATCGCGTTCTGCATGGCGAACACCATCGCCACCAGCGTCCACAGGGCGATATAGCGTGATAGGCGGATCTGCGTGCTGCCGAGGCGGATGTTCATGCGGGCGTCCAGGGCCAGGCATCGCTGGCGAGCCCCATCTTAGGCAGGCCCCGGGCGGGCGGGAAGCGCCATGACGGCCCATTACGATTGGCCCGCGCGTGGCGACGATTGGTCCCGGATCGGTTGGCGCGGGGCGATGCCCGGTGCCTGATGCGGACGTCCTTCACCGCTACGGAGACGCCGCCATGTTCCTGATCCGCCCTGTCCTGATCGCTTCGCTGTGCTTGATGCCGCTGCTGGCGGCCGCCCCGGCGCAGGCCGGCGAGGCACGTTACCTCGGCCTGCTCAACCGCGCCCATGACAGCGTCGTGGCGCTGGAGGTGGCCCCGGCCGGCAGCGATGCCTACGTCGCCCGACCGATCGACAGGCTCGACGGGGGCGGCGGCGCAATCACCGTGCGCCTGGGGGAGGCCGGCTGCCGGTTCGACATACGGCTGCAGTTCCGCAATGGCCGGCGCGCTATCTATCACGGGGTGGATGTGTGCACCGGCGATACCCTGGCGATCGCACCGCTGCCACGCGGCCGCGACGATGTGGCGGTTGCCGTGCAGTCGCGCTGAGCACGCCGGTCGTCAGTGCTGACGACCGGTTGCCGAGCGTGCGGGTATCGGTGGGTGTCCCGCGAGGCTCACTTGTGCGGCGTTGCGCCTTCCTCGAAGGCCGCGCGACGGGCGCGATAGGCCACTACCTGCAGCTTGCCCGCACCCAGCAACGGACGCATCCGGCTGACCTCGGTGCCGACCCGATAGGCGCCCCCGCCGGGCGTGATGAAGGCCGAGGACTGCGAGGTGATCGTGGTGTCCTGCTTGCCCACGTGGCTGGCATCGGGGCGCAGCAGCAGGTACACCGGCGGCGTCGGACGGCTGCGGTCAACGAACACGCTCAGCGAGTACTCGTTGGTGCGGCGGACGAAGTCGGTGAACCGATACTGCTTGATTGGCTGGAAGCCCGCATCCAGCAGTTCGGCGCTGGCGGCGAAGGTGCCGCCTTCGGAAAGCGACACGCGGATGTCGATCTCCGAGGCGCCTTCCAACGCGTCCAGCCGGTACAACGCCACCGGCAACGCAGCGCCGGCCAGGGTGACGCAGGCTGCCACCTCGGCGAACTCCAGGCGTCGGTCCTCGGCATCTTCCCCGGGCGCCAGGTAATTCAGTGGACGGCTGGTCACTTCCGGCAGGCTGCCCACGCAGTGCAGGCGGGTATCGGGCACCGTGGCCTTGTAGGCCTGGTGGGCGCACCCCGGCAGTCCACTGGCGACCATCGCCAGCAGGACCATGGTGGTCAGCCGGCTCACAGCTGCCTGACCAGGGCGTCGCTGGTGCGGTCGATGGCCAGCTTGATGCCTTCCACGGTTTCGGCACCGGCGTCTTCGAGGGCATCGAAATCGGCGTAGGCAAAGCGCTGCGCCTCCGGTTCCAGGGTGATGACCTTGGCCTGGTTGAGTACGTTGTTGTAGACGACGAAGTCGGTGAAGTAGTTCTGCTTGCCGTCCTGGCTGACCAGGCGCGCGGCTACGCTCAGCATCGGGCGGTAGGGCGCATCGTCACCTGCACCGGCGGCGGCGTAACCGACGAAGTTCACGCTGAGGTCCAGCTGGGCATCGGCCTGGGGCTGGTGGGTATAGGCCTTGCGCAGACCGAACACGCCGCGGGCGGTCTTGCTGCCCTTGGCTTCCACCATCGCGCCGGGCCATACCAGGGTGTAGCCGCGTTCGGCCATGCGCTGGGTCAGGCTTTCCCTGAAGTACACCGCAGGGTCGAACTTGGCCGCGTCGCATGCGGCCTGCAACCGGTCACGCTTGCCGGCCATGTTGGCGGCGGCCACCAGCCCGCCGATCAGGCCGAAGTTGGCGCCGGGGTGGTTCATCATCAACACGTTCGGTTCGATCGGCGTTACGGGCAGCACCACGATGGTCTTGATTGGTGGCGTGGCGTCACGGTTGTACGCCTGCTGGGGTGGCAGGCTGACGCAGCCGGTCAATGCGGCCATCATGGCCAGGCCCACGCACACACGCTGGAAAGCGGCAAACTTCATGGACGAATCCCTCCTGTATGAAATTGCCCGGAGAGAGCCCGCCATGCATGGCTACGCAAGACCAGCCGCCCCCGCGACTGGCAGATCCTCCCCCCAGGATCCAGCCCGGATGCGTCCGGGCCGGCGGCAGCGTAACCGAGCGCCGCGCGCCGCACCAGTGGGGGCCGTGGCGGTTGGCCGGCGGCTGCGGATCAGGCCACAGCCGGGCGCGTCAGTCCCTCGCGCTCCAGCGCGGCACGTACCGACGGGCGCGCCTGCACGCGTTGGTACCAGCGCTGCAGATTGGCCAGCGCGTCGAAGTGGATATCGGCCTTGTAGTAGGAGGTCAGCCACGCCGCCTGGCCCCAGCCGACCAGGGCGAACAGGTAGGCGTCGGCGATGCTGAAGGTGTCGCCGGTGAGGTACGCGCGTTCGGCCAGCTGCGCGTCGATCCAGGCGAAACGTTGCGCGAGCTTCGGGCGTGCGGTGTCTACGTATTTGCCGGCGGCGGTGGCGTACAGCAGCGGGATGAATCCCTTGTGGATCTCGGTGGCGAGGAAGCTCAGCCACTCCTGCAGGTGATAGCGCGCGAGCGTGCCGTTCGGCGGTGCCAGGGCGCTGGCCGGATGCTGGTCGGCAAGGAACTGCAGGATCGCCGCCCCTTCGCGGAGCACGCTGCCGTCGTCCAGTACCAGCGCCGGCACGTAGCCCAGCGGATTGACCTGCAGGTAGTCATCGCCGTCGACGGTGCGGTGGGTGCGGTGATCGACCTTGACCAGCGTGGCGGCGAGACCCAGTTCATTGATCACGATGTGCGGCGCGAGCGAGCAGGCGGCGGGCAGATAATAGAGCTTCATTGCGGTGTCCAGGACGGGAGGGGCCTCCAGGTGAGGCGTCCTGGCGCATTCTAGGAGCGCGGTATAAAAACGGAAGAAGGCACTATCCTGTGGTGTAGGTACATAATTGTTACCTGCCACCTCCTGAACCCTTCGATGAAAGACAACGTCTCCGGCTGCTCGGTGGAAGAAGCGATGCGCCTGCTCGGCGGGCGCTGGCGGTTGCTGATCGCCTCTTACCTGCTGGATGGCCCGAGGCGGTTCAACGATCTGCGCCGCGACATTCCCGCCATTTCCCAGCGCATGCTGACCCTGGACCTGCGGGCACTGGAGGAGGCCGGGCTGGTCAGTCGGACCGTGTTTCCGACGGTGCCGGTCAAGGTGGAGTACGCGCTGACCGACGATGGGCGGCGGCTGCAGCCCGTGGTGGAGGTGATGCAGACATTCGGGCTGTGGGTGAAGGCGCGCGGCGCAGTCACTCCGGTGTAGTGTCCGTCTGGCCGTCAGCGCCGGATGCGTCGCTTCATCACCCGAAACCCGGGCACCCGGCACCTGCGCGATGTGCGGCGATCTTCCGCGGGGAAATCGGTCAAGGCAGCCGATAAGGGGATGTGCCGCACGTCGTGGCCACGCTCGCGAACGGCAACCTAGAATCTGACCCCGGAGAGCGTTGGGAGAGGTGGACTGAAATCCGAAGAAGCAACGATGAGCCCGTATGTCGTGATCGCCATCGACGGGGAATGACCTTCAGATGCCGATCCGGCGGGTTGCGGAAGCCTGGCATCCAGTTGCCCCGCACGCCGCAGAGTGTCGAGAACCCACCACATCTCCTGCAGTGATTTCGCGCCCGCTCCGAATACGGAGAGAATGGGGGCCTCCCAAAGGCGGGTGAGAAGTTCGCTCCAGTCCCTCTGTTCGCCCAGCGCTTCTTGCTTGATCCAGAGCGCGAATTCCTTCCATGCGGTGTCCGCAGCGTCGACAGGATCACCCGTGCGCGCAGTGTCGTACTGAATCCTCCTTGCTTGCCGTCGCAGTGCACTACGGAGCCGCGAGCCAGACCAGCCCTTTGTACGCGCGGCTGCGATCACCGGCATGATCCTGCCCAGCGCATTTATTGCCCACGTCAAGCGCGCCTGCAGTTCCACCTGTTGCACTGCCATGCCGAACCGTAGCTCGGGAAGGTCCGGCGTGCCACGCCATTCCACGGACTCGGACCCGTGATCGTCGTCTGTGAGGGTGCCTGCTTCATAACTCTGGTGCTGGTGCAGGGCGTGTTCGAAGTGCACCAGGTCGGCGAACTCGGTGACGACCATCGGGCCCGATTCACGTTCTGGCAGTGCAGCAGCCTGCGGAATGGGTGGGTCCAGATGGAGGACCTGAAGCAACGCGTTGCTGTCGAAATAGGTGGCCACGCATACGCTGGAGTCGATCGGCTCGGTCGAGGGTGACCACTCCTCGGCCGAATATAGTGAGAGGGTCGGGAATTTCATCGCCTGACCCAATCCCCTTTTCAATTCGCCAGGATCGAGTTGCTTAAGCGTGCCCTTGGCTTCCACGGCTGACCATGCACCGCAACTGCACTGCGCCATGTAGTCCGGGTTCTGTATGCCTTTCATGGATGGTCCGCCCCCTCCCAGGGTGACCGCTGGATGGGCGGTTATCTTGTAATGCCAGAATCGCCGCAGGTATCCGGGGTGGCTGGCATGGCTGCGGGTACGCCAGCGTCCGGTGGCGATGCGGCAGTAGATCGTACCCAAGGCGTAGGAAAGTGCCGATCTTTCCGTGGTTTCCAGCAGCGAGGCGTACGCAGCGCGCTTCCAGGCGGCAGGGGTGCCCAAGGGGCTTGCGTTCTCCAGCAGGGTGAGATGAAACCGCAGGCGCTGGTACAGATGCCGATGAAGTGCCTGCCATTCCTTGCCGCTGCACACGACGCGCTTGTCCCAGCTCACTCCGTAGCCACAGTCATGCGCTGCAGCCCACATCTCGACACTGTTTGGTGCAGGCAGCGTCTCTGCGGGTGCAATCGGCTGGAACTGCGTGGACAAGAAGGACCACGCATCCAGCATGAAATCGATGGATGCCTTGGAGTGGACATTGGGGACATGGAACGTGAGCAGGTTGGTCATCGCCGTATCATCCGTGATCGTCTGCCACGCAGGATATGTCGGACGCGGGCCGCGGCGCCAGCCATCTGGCAACGCCAGTGCGTTACCGCGTGTCGCTGTCGTCGGCGCGGAACTGGATCACCTTGTCGAGGGTGAAGCCCGGCAGCATCGCGCGCAGTTCGGCCAGCATGCGCTGCCGCGATTGTTCGGCGGCGTCGGCGGGAAGGCCGGCGGCGAGGGCACGCTGGAGGGTATCCAGGCCGGCCGCCTGCAACGCCGGGTCGCAATACGAGGCCGCCGCCGTGGCGATCTCGGTGGCGCTGGCACTGCTGCGGAAATGCCGCTGTGCGTAGCCGAAATGACAATCGAGCAGGGCGGTCAGCAGCGGGTCCTGCGCCGGGGCGGCTGCGGGTGCGGTCGTCTGGGCGAGGGCGATGGCGGGGGCCAGCAGTGCGACGGCGGTGACCAGGGCGGGGCGGAAACGGGCGTGCATGCAGGGCCTTTCTGGGGAATGGAACGTGGTTCGCTCAGCGCGGGCGCATCGATTCGACCGGCGTGTGCTCGGCGAGCAGCGCGCCCACCCAGTCGATGAACACCCGCAGCTTGACGCTGACGTGCCGGTTCGGTGGAAACGCAACATACAGCGGCATCGGCGCCACCCGCCAGTCGGCGAGGACGCGGGTCAGTTCGTCGCGGGCCACGTGCGCGGCGGCCATGTAGTCGGGTAGCCACAGTACGCCGAGCCCGGCCAGGCCGGCGGCGAGGTACGCATTGCCATCGTCCAGCGCCAGCCGGTGGCGGCCCTGCACGGTGATGCGGTCCTGGCCACGCTGCAGGGTGTACGGCAGCACCTGGCCGTTGCGCGAGCGCAGGTAGCCGACGACGCGGTGGTGGCTGTCGGCCAGCACTGCCGGGTGGTCGGGGATGCCGGCCTCGCGCAGGTAGCCGGGCGCGGCGTAGAGCCCGGCCTGGAGGTCGCCGATGCGACGCGCGACCAGCGACGGGTCGGTGACCTCGCCGCCGCGGATCACCGCGTCCACGTTTTCGCCGATCAGGTCGATGTTCCGGTCGCTCGCGCCCAGGTCGAGCTGGATGTCCGGATAGCGGGCGAGGAAGCCGGGCAGCGCCGGGACCAGCAGCAGCCGCGCCAGCGGTGCCGGCACGTCGATGCGCAGGCGCCCGCGCGGTTCGGCGGCGGCACCGGACAGGCTGGTGTCGGCATCGTCGAGGTCGGCCAGCAGGCGCACCACCCGCTCGTAGTAGGCCGCGCCGTCGGCGGTGACGTTGACTTGGCGGGTGGTGCGGTTGAGCAGTCGCACGCGCAGTCGCGCTTCCAGGTGCTGCACCAGCTGGGTGACGGTGGTCCTGCTCATCTGCAGGGTCTGGGCGGCCTTGGTGAAGCTGCCGGTCTCCACCACGCGGGCGAAGGCCTGCATCGCATCGAACCTGTCCATGGGGCGCCTTTCGAGGGGATTGTTTGGATTCTACAAACAGTGATGGCCGGTCTGGGACGTTTATCCGGGCCGGTGCGGCCTCTACCGTAACCACATCACAACAACGGGCCGCCGGCCCGGGAGAAAACGATGGCAACCCGTGACGTGGTCTTTCCGCCGGGCCGGCAGGCCCTGTATGAGCGCAACCGCTATTCGCCCGCCGTGCGCGCCAATGGCTTCCTGTTCGTGTCCGGCCAGGTCGGCAGCCGCGAGGACGGCTCGCCCGAACCGGAACTGGAAGCGCAGGTGCGGCGGGCCTTCGACAACCTCAACGCGGTGCTGGG
Organism: Stenotrophomonas sp. BIGb0135; assembly: GCF_024810105.1. Classification (GTDB taxonomy): domain Bacteria; phylum Pseudomonadota; class Gammaproteobacteria; order Xanthomonadales; family Xanthomonadaceae; genus Stenotrophomonas; species Stenotrophomonas maltophilia_AB. Next base: position 470,551 of record NZ_JANUDX010000001.1, on the reverse strand, counting down.
TGCGGCCGGCTGCACCTTTGAGGATGTCGTCGATGTGACCGTGTTCCTGGTCGATCCGGAGCGGATCTTCGAGCGGGTGTGGGCGATCGTTCCCGAATACTGGGGCCAGGCGCCGTACCCGACCCTGACCGGAATCGGGGTGACCTGGCTGTACGGGTTCGATGTGGAGATCAAGGTGATCGCCAAGCTGCCGGACTGAGGGCGTCACGGCCGTGCGCCGGCTTCAACCGTGAGGTGGTGTACTGGCGGTGGAGCCATGCCTGGCATGGCTGGCAACAGTCATGACGCCGCGGGGAAGGCCAGCCACGCATGGCGTGGCCCTACGCCGTTACGCGGCGGGCCTTCACGCGACTGCGTCGGCCGGATGGGGATAGTGCAGGGGTCATTCTGCTGCCGCGCGCCTATTTCCATGCCCCTGATTCCCGAGCGCGTCCAGCGCTGGCCCCGGCCATGGCGCGTCGCGTTGCTCTCGCTGCTGGCGCTGTATGCGCTGTACCTGGTCGCCGGCAACGTGTTTCTCAATACGCCGCTGTTCGACGCGGTCACCAACCGCAAGCCTGAAAAGTTCAGCATGCAGACCGGCCCGGCGCTGACCCTGCTGCCCGGGCAGGCGGTCGTGTGGAACATCCGCATGCGCGGCCAGGCCAACCGCACCGTGTACGTCTTCCGTGCCGACCGCGCCAGCGCCTGGATCGACCTGGTGGCGCTGTTCCGTCGCGAGGTGCGGATCCCGCGCATCGATGCCACGGGCGTGGAAGCGGACATCCAGCGGGTGGACAAGGCGATCCCGCCTCCGCCGCGTGGCGATCGTGGCTGGACGCTGCGCTTTGATGCCATCCATAGCGACTCGATCCGCAGCGGCCAGTTCGGCAAGCTGCTGATCGTGGGGCAGGGGCATGGCAACGTCGGCTTCCTCAAACAGCTCAAGGGCGGGCCTTCGGAACTGTTCGATTCCACCGCCGGCTTCGAGCAGGCCACGGTCAGTTTCGACGGGGTGAAGGTGCTGGACGAGGCCCATCTGGGTGCACGCTTCCACTTCCCGCGTCACTATCGTGACCAGGCGCCGGGGCTGCGCAAGTTCGAGATCAGCTGGGCCCAGCTGCAGATCGACGCGCGCAGCCAGGCGTTGGAAATCGATACCGGCGGCCCGCATGTCAAGGTGGGCAGCACGCCGTCGAACGCGCGCCTCAACGCCGACGTGGTGCTGGACCAGGGCGCGTTGCAACCGGGCAGCCGCGTGGTGTGGCGGGTGCCGGTGCATGCCGGCGTCGATGCCGATGATCGTGGCCTGCTGTCCCTGCAGCTGGATGTGGCGCAGGACATGCGGGTGCAGGCGCGCCTGCCGCGCGATCCGGAAACCGGCAGTGAACTGCACGCCGACCTGCGCGTGACCGGAACGAAGATTCCGTTCCGGGCGCCGGCCGAGCTGCTGCCGCGGTTGTCCGGGCAGGTGCAGGGCGCGTGGAAGTTCGAGTCGTTGAACTGGATCGCCGATCTGTTCGTGCGCAAGCCCTGGTTCCACCTCGACGGTGGCGGGTTGCTCGAAGGCGACCTGAAGATCGCCGACGGCCAGCTCGCGCCGGGCAGCACGCTGGATATCCCGCAGGTGGCCGCGGTGGCGGAGGTAGCGGGCGTCCGCCTGCGCGGCGATGCCAACGCGCATGGCCGCATCGTGGCCGGCGCACCGGCCCAGGCACAGCTGGACGTGAAGATTCCGCAGTTCCGCGCCGCGCCCACGGACGCGCCCAAGGCGTTGCTGTTCGATGGGCGCGCGATGGCGCTGACCCTGCGCGGCGACGCCCGCCTGCAGCAGTTGCGTGACGGCGTGCGCGCGCACCTGCGCTTCAACGATGCGCGGGTGCCGGACCTGACCGCCTACAACCGCTACCTGGGCAACGACAACGTGCGCCTGCTCGGGGGCACCGGCCTGCTCAGTGGCGATGTGGAAATGGATTCGTCCGGTCGTGTCGGCACGGGCCGGGCCGATCTGCGCGGCCGTGGTGCGCAGCTGCAGGTGGCCGGCATCGCCATGCGCGGGGATGCACAGCTGAAGGCGCTCGTGCAGCGGGCCGATTTCGACGCCAAGCAGTTCGACCTGGGCGGTACGACGGTCGATCTGCGCAACATCCGCGTCGGCGATGCCGGCGGTGAAGACAACTGGTGGGGGACGGTGGCAGTGCGCAAGGGCCATATCGATGCGGCCGCGCCGTTCCAGGTGGATGCGCAGGCCGATCTGCGCCTGCGCGATGCCGGGCCGTTGCTGGGCGTGTTCGCCGAACGCAGCGCCTATCCGCGCTGGGTGCTGGGCCTGCTGGACTCGGGCGAGGTGCAGGCCAGCGGTCAGCTGCGCTGGCGCAGTGGCGAGCTGCGCGTGGAGGATCTCCAGGCCGAGAACGAGCGGCTGTCGTTGCGCGCCCGTCTCGATCTTGCGCATGCGCAGCGGCGGGGGGATCTGTACTTGCGCTGGGGCGTATTGGGCGCCGGGATCGAGCTGAAGGGCCAGCAGCGCAAGTGGCACCTGGCCGGCGCGCGCGAGTGGTACGAGCAGCAGCCGCGATTGTTGCCCGCCAGTGGATCGGCCCCGTAATTCGTTGGAATCTGCAGCCACGCCATGCGTGGCTGGCGCGATGCCGCTGATGGCGTAAGCGCCTTGCGGCGCCGTGTTGCCTGTCCGATGAAGATCGCGAACGGGCGGCAGGCCGTGGTGCGCCAGCCACGACGGCTGGCGCCTGGCTGGCTGGAGGGGGGACGCTGCATTGGCGGCACGCCGGAGGCGTGGGATCAATCCAGAGGTGCGGGCATGTCCTGGTAAACGACCTCGCTGCTCAACACGCGCAATCCCTGTGGCCCGCTGCTCAATAGCCGCTGTTCGCCCACGGCCTGTTGCCACTGCAACTGGAATCCCTGTGCTTCGGGCAGTTGCGCGGCGAGCGTGTGCAGGTGGTGGCGCGCCTGCGGACCGTCGCTGTCGAAGCGGCCGAGCAGCGCACCGTGCTGGTGCACGATCAGGCGATGGCTGCTCATGCGGTCACCACTTCGGTCACCGCCGGCGCCGGCAATGCATCCAGCCACGCGCCGAACAGGTCGCGTGCAGCCGCAGCGAGCGGTGCGGCGTAGCGTGCGGCCTGCTCGCGCAGTTGGCGGGGGTCGATGCCGGCGTTGTGCAGTTCGTCGGCATGGCCGATGAGCCAGGTTTCGATCCGGCTGGCATCCACTTCGGGGTGGCATTGCAGGGCCAGCAGGTGGTGGCCGATGGCGAAGCCCTGCTGCGCGCAGGCGGGTGTGGCGGCCAGGCGTTGCGCGCCGGCGGGCAGGTCGAAGGTTTCGCCATGCCAATGCAGCACCGGGATGCCGACCAGGGCGCGCAGCGGCGAGGCCAGGCCGGCGTCGGTCAGTGACAGCGGGGCAAAGCCGATTTCCTTGGCTCCCATGGGCACCACCGATGCGCCCAGCGCACGCGCGATCAACTGCGCGCCAAGGCAGATGCCCAGGGTAGGGTGCTGTGCCTGCAGACGACGCTGCAGCAGCGTCTGCAACGGGGGCAGGTGCGGGTAAGTGCGGGTGTCGTTGGCGCTGATCGGCCCGCCCAGGACGATCAGCAGGTCGGCATGTTCGGCGTCATCGAGCGGGTCGATGCCAGCCTGCAGCGTGCTCAGCCGCCAGCCGCGTGCGGCCAGCAGCGCGGCGAGCACGCCGGTGTCCTCGAAGGCGACATGCTGGACGGCCACGGCGTGGCGGAGCGTTGGCGTGGTCATGGCGTTGCCTCCGGTGCCGGCGTGGGCCAGTAGAAGCTGTCCGGGGTGGCACGCGCGCCGAAGATGGCCTGGCCGACGCGGACCACGGTAGCCCCTTCCTCGATGGCCAGGTCGAAATCGCCGGACATGCCCATCGACAGTTCGTCCAGGGTGACCCCCTCCGGCAAGGTCGGGCGCAGCCGGTCGCGCAGGTCGCGCAGACGCGCGAAGCAGGGGCGGACCAGGCTCGGGTCCGGCGAGAACAGGGCCAGGGTCATCAGCCCGCGCACGCGCAGCCGGGTGAAGGCGGGCAGTTGCTGCAGGAAGTCGGCCACTGCGATCGGATCCAGCCCGTACTTGCTGGCTTCACCGGAGGTGTTGACCTGCACGAACACCTCCAGGTCGCGCTGCTCCAGCTCCAGGCGGCGGTCCAGTGCCTCGGCCACGCGCAGGCTGTCCAGCGCCTGGAACTCGCTGGCAAAACGCGCCACCTCGCGGGCCTTGTTGGTCTGCAGGTGGCCGATCACCGACCAGCGGATGGGCAGGTCGGCCATGGCCTCGGCCTTGGCCTGCGCTTCCTGCACCTTGTTTTCGCCCAGTTCCTGGCAGCCGGCCTGCCAGGCCAGCCGCAGGCGCGCTTCATCGACGGTCTTGCTGACCGGCAACAGGCGCACGCTGGCCGGGTCGCGGCCGGCGCGTTCGCAGGCGCGGGCGATGCGTTGGCGCACGGCGTGCAGGTTGTGGGCGATCTCGTCGACAGTGGTGGCCTGCGGCCAGTCGGGGCGTGCGATGGTCATGCGGAACTCCGGAAACGGGGACAGCTGCACGGCGGCCTCGCGCATGCAACACTGTCCCGGGACGATTCATATATTGGCATAGGACAAAATGAAAATCACCGGCCAGACCGCCAGTGCGGTGTTCGACAGCATCCGCGCACAGATCCTCAGCGGGGCACTCGCGCCGGGCCAACTGCTGCCGCCGGTACGCGAACTGGCGCAGCGACTGGATATCAACCGCAACACCGTGGCGGTCGCCTACAAGCGCCTGGATGCGGCCGGATTGGCGCAGACCCAGGGCCGCCGCGGCACCGTGGTGATCGCGCCGCCCACACCCGGGGCGCAGGAGGGCAGCGCGGCCGGTTCGGCCCTGCACGATCTGTCCAGCGGCAATCCCGATCCGCAATGGTTGCCGGATCTGCGTGCGTTGTTGCCGGCACGTGCGCCACGCTTGTATGGCGCGCCCACCATCGACCCGCTGCTGGAGCGGCTGGCGCGCGTGCAGCTTGACCCGGACTGCCCGCCCGGCTATGCCGTGGAACTCAGCCACGGCGCGGTCGATGCGATCGAGCGGGTGCTGGGCGGCTGGCTGCTGCCGGGGGACCGGGTGGCGGTGGAGAATCCGTGCTTCCTCGGCAGCCTCAACACACTGCGCGCGGCCGGCCATGCCACCGCGGCGGTGGCGATCGATGCACAGGGCATGCTGCCGGCATCGCTGGCGCAGGTATTGGAGGGCGGTGCGCGCGCGGTGCTGCTGACCCCGCGTGCACACAACCCGACCGGTGCCAGCCTCGGCAGCCGCCGCGCGCGGGAACTGCGGCAGGTGCTGGCGCGGCATCCGGAGGTGCTGGTGGTGGTCGACGATCATTTCGCATTGTTGTCGCAGCAGCCGTATCACGCGGTGATCGGCGCGGGCACGCGGCGCTGGGCGCTGGTGCGTTCGCTATCCAAGGCACTGGGGCCGGACCTGCGGTTGGCGGTGCTGGGCTGCGATGCCGACACCGCCGCGCGGTTGCGTCTGCGCATGGCCCCCGGCACTGGTTGGGTCAGCCATCTGCTGCAGGATGCAGCTGCGGCGGCGCTGGGTTCGGCGCGGGTGATGGCGCGGGTGGCCAAGGCCGGGCGCGACTACGCCCAGCGCTGTCGGACGCTGCAGCAGGCGCTGGCCGAGCAGGGCATTGCCACGCCTGCGGTGATGGATGGCCTGAACCTGTGGCTGCCATTATCGGCCGACAGCCAGCCGCTGGTGCTGGCGCTGGCACAACGGGGCTGGCAGCTGCGCGGCGGCGAGGTGTTCGCCGTGCAACCGGGCGTGCACGGCCTGCGCATCACCACGGCGATGCTGGGCGCGGCCGATGCGCGGCGGTTTGCCGTGGACCTGCGCCATGCGCTGGAGCGTCAGGGCGCGCTGGGCGTGCTCGGGCGCACGTAGTGCGATTGGCCGTTGTCGCCGACGAAGATCAGCTCCGGCTTGCCCTGCCATGAGGTGAGCATGGCGCCGGTGCTGTTCTGGTGCTTGATCACCAGGGTGGCGCCGCGATCCGGGTTGGCGGTGACCTTGAAGACTTCGGTGGTGCCGCTGGCATCGTCCAGGGTGAGCATGGCTTCATCGCCGACATCGGCGGTGCCGTAGCCGCCGCGTTCGGAGCCATCGGCGCCGAGCAGGATCAGGCCGGACAACGGCGAGGCGCGCGGCCCCTGCGACACGCCTTTGCTGAGTGGATCGGGCACCGGCGCCCCCAGGATCACCCGGGCCTGACCGTTGCCGTCTTGGATGACCAGGCCACGCGCGGTGATCACCCGGTCCTCGGCCTGGCTCTGGTGCAGGCGCAGGGCGGTCCAGCCGGAGACGACCAAGGCGAGGCTGGAGACGATCAGCGTGGTGAGGGTGAGTGCGCGGGACACGAGCGGCTCCAGATCCTTGGAAGGCAGCGACAATAGCGGAAGGGGCAATTGCGACGCCAGTCGGGAAACTCTGTATTTACATCTATCGTGAAGTAGATCACGCGTTGAGGGCCGTCGCGCGGGTCGTGCAGCGCGCTGCACAGCGCAGTGCGCGAGGGGATGTGGTAAGGCGCGCTGCGGTCAGTGGAAGTCGCGGCTGCGCGTGCGCACGCCGTCGATCAGGGCATCGATGTTGTGCATCTGGCGCACGATCAGGTGCTGCACGCCGTCCACGCGTTCGAGCCGGCCATCGATCTGCATCATCCGCGCTTCGACCAGCACGCGATGCTGGCGGTCGGCGATCTTGCGCCAGACCACGGCGTTGACCATGCCGCATTCGTCTTCCAGGGTGAGGAAGGTGACCCCGCTGGCGGTCTGCGGGCGCTGGCGCATGCGCACCAGCCCGGCGAAACGCACGCTGCGCCCGTGCGGCAGCGCGGCCAGCTCGTCCGAGCGCTGGCAGCGCCGCTGGCGCAGCTGCGGGCGGATGAAGGACACCATGTGCCGGCCCAGCGTGGTGCCGGTGCTGTTGTAGTCGGCCTGCATGTCCTCGAAGGCGCTGGGCAGCGGCAGCGGCACGCTGGCTTCGACGGTGGCGCGCGCGGTGTCGAACAGCGGCAGCGGTTTTTCCACGCCGGACACTTCCCAGCGCGCGCGATGGCGATGCCCGCTCAGCCCCTTCAATGCACCGGCATCGGCAAGCAGGCCCTGGTGACGGCGATCCAGCCGCGCGCGTTGGCTGAGATCGGCCACGCTCTCGAACGGCAGCCGTGCGCGTGCCTGCACCAGCGCGATGGCGACGTCTTCGCTGAAGCCGTCGATCAGGCGAAGGCCCAGGCGGATGCCGAACGGGCGGCCCGGCGTGGTGGGCGGCAGCAGCGTGCAGTCCCAGTCGCTGTGGCGCACATCCACTGGCAGCACCGGCACGCCGTGGCGGCGCGCGTCCTGCAGGATCTGGTCCGGCGTGTAAAAGCCCAGCGGCTGGCTGTTGATCAGGCTGGCGGCGAATGCGGACGGGTGGTGGCACTTGAGCCAGCAGCTGACATAGGTGATCAGCGCGAAGCTGGCCGCGTGGCTTTCCGGGAAACCGTAACTGCCGAAGCCCTTGATCTGCTCGAACAGGCGCTCGCCGTATTCGCGGCTGTAGTTGTTGGCGGCCATGCCAGCGAGCAGCTTGGCGCGGTGCGGCTCCAAGCCACCGTGGCGTTTCCACGCCGCCATCGAGCGGCGCAGCGCATCGGCCTCGCCGGCAGTGAAGCCGGCGGCGGCCACCGCCAGCTGCATCACCTGTTCCTGGAACAGCGGTACACCGAGGGTGCGCTTGAAGACCTTCTCCAGCGCGGGCGGGTAGTCGATTTCCTCGATGCCTTCTTCCTTGAGCTTCTTGCGGCGGTTCAGGTACGGATGGACCATGTCGCCCTGGATCGGGCCGGGGCGCACGATCGCCACCTCGATGACCAGGTCGTAGAAGCAGCGCGGCTGCATGCGCGGCAGCATGGCCATCTGCGCGCGCGACTCGATCTGGAACACGCCCAGGGTGTCGGCGCGGCAGATCATGTCGTAGGTGGGCTCATCGCCGGAGGGGATATCGGCCATGCCCATCTTCGGCGCGCCATGCGCGTGCAGCATGGCCAGGCACTTGCGCACCGCGGTGAGCATGCCCAGCGCCAGGCAGTCGACCTTCATCAGCCCGGTGGCGTCCAGGTCGTCCTTGTCCCACTGGATCACGGTGCGGTCGGCCATGGCCGCGTTCTCCACCGGCACCAGTGTGGACAGGGGGTGTTCGGAAATCACGAAACCGCCCGGGTGCTGGGACAGGTGGCGCGGGAAATCGACCAGCTCGCTGGTCAATGCCACCACCCGCCGCATCAGCGGCGTGTCCGGGTCGAAGCCGCGCTCGCGCAATGCCTCGGGCAACGGCTCGTGGCTGCTCCAGCGGTCCAGGCAGGCGGCCAGTTCGTTGACCTGGTCCGGTGGCAGGCCGAGCACGCGGGCCACGTCGCGCACCGCGCTGCGGCCGCGGTAGCTGATGGCCACGGCGGTGAGTGCGGCGCGCTCGCGGCCGTAGCGGTTGAACACGTACTGCAGCACTTCCTCGCGGCGCTCGTGTTCGAAATCGATGTCGATGTCCGGTGGCTCGTCGCGCTCTTCGGAGATGAAGCGCTCGAACAGCAGCTCCATCTCGCTGGGGTCGATCTCGGTCACGCCCAGCACGTAGCACACCGACGAATTGGCGGCCGAGCCGCGGCCCTGGCAGAGGATCTGCTGGCTGCGCGCGAAGCGCACGATATCGTGCACGGTCAGGAAGTAGGACTCGTACTGCTTGGTGTGGATCAGGTCGAGTTCGTGTTCGATCTGCCTGCGTTGTTTGGGCGTGGCACCGCTTTTCCAGCGCCATTGCATGCCTTCCTCGACCAGCGTGCGCAGCCAGCTGGCCGGGTCGTGCCCGGCCGGGATCAGTTCGCGCGGGTAGGTGTACTGCAGTTGCTTGAGATCGAAGTGGCAGCGGTCGGCGATGCGCAGGGTCTCGGCCAGCAAGGCCGGCGGGTACAGCGCGGCCAGCGCCTGGCGGGTGCGCAGGTGGCGTTCGCCGTTGGGAAACAGGCGCCAGCCGGCATCGGCGATGGTGCAGTGGTGGCGTATCGCGGTGAGGGTGTCCTGCAGGGCGCGGCGGCGGCGCACATGCATGTGGACATCGCCACTGGCCACCAGCGGGATGGCATGTGCCGTGCCGAAGCGTTGCAACGCGTCCAGGCGTTGCGCATCGTCGGCCTCGCGGTGCAGTTCCACCGCCAGCCACAGCCGCCCGGCGAAACGCGCCTGCAGCCAGGCCGCATCTTCCGCGCCGGGGGTGCGGTCCAGCCACAGGCACAGCAGGCTGGCCGGCAGGGCATCGAAGTCCTCGCGCAGGCAGCGGTATTCGCCCTTGGGCGCGCGTCGGCGGCAGGTGGTGATCAACTGGCACAGGCCGGCATAGGCGGCCAGGTCGGTGCACAGCAGGACCAGCCTGGGGCCGTCGTCCAGCTGGAATTCGGCGCCGGTGATCAAGGCCAGGTCGTGCTTCTTCGCCGCCTGCCAGGCGCGCACGATGCCGGCCAGCGAGCATTCGTCGGTGATCGCCAGTGCGCGGTAGCCCTGGCCCTTGGCACGCGCGAACAGTTCCTCGGCGATCGATGCGCCGCGCTGGAAGCTGAAGGCCGACAGGCAGTGCAGTTCGGCGTAGCCGGGCAGGGCGGCGCTCATGCGAACCAGCCGTGCAGCATCCACGGCCCCCCGCGCCCATCGGCGCTGGTATAGGCCCAGCCACGTTGGCCCTGTGCGGTCTGCACGACGTAATAGTCGCGGCGGATATCGCCTTCGTCCCACCACCCCGATTCGATCCGCTCGGGGCCGGACAGGATGCGCAGGTGCGGATCGAGCAGCGGCTGCGGGCGCGGCAGCAGCCAGCCCGGGCGGAGCGGCAGCGGCGGCGGTGGGCCCTTGGGCGCGCCGTGCGCATCGCCGCTGGCCCGTTCCGGGCGGTGCTCGGCACGCAGTCCCAGGCCCTGCACGGCCTCATCGCCCAGCCGCGCGCGCAGGCGTTCGCGCACCTGCTCCCACGGCATCGCCTGCTGTGGGCGTGGGTCGAACAGGTCGCGCGCGGCGGGGACGAACGGCGGCAGGTGCTCGGCCTGCAGGCGCAGACCACGGCTGCCGGCCGGCAGCTGCAGGTGGTCCACGCGGTTGCGGGCCAGCTCGAACAGCATCGCCGCATCGCGCTCGGGGGCGAGCAGGCCGATGCTCAGGCAGGTGTCCGGGTGCTGGTCGTGTTCGAACCACAGATCGAAACGCTGCACGCCGCCATCGCGCGAGCACAGGAACGCGGCCAGATCGCCGGTCAGGCGGCGCAGCGGGAACAGCAGGGCCTGGGTGGACTCGATTTCGTAATCGAACTCGATGCGCGCATCGAAGCGGTCCGGTGGCTGGAAATAACGCAACGGCGGCGTGCTGATCCCGCGCAGCGCATCCAGGTGGGCCAGCACCTGCGGCGGGAAGCGCCGGGCCAGGCTCTCGCGCGGCAACTGGAAGGCCGCGCCCAGCGTGCGCAGGCCCGAGCGCGCCAATACCGTGACCGCCTCGGCCGGCAGGCCGCTGTGCTCGATCGGCAACTGCGCCAGGGTGGCCTCGAGCTGGCCGGCCTCCACCCCCAGCCGCGCATGTACGCGGGTCAATACCCAGGCCGCATGCGGATTTGGTGCGGCGACCAGGCGATGGCGGAAGCCGAGGTCCTTCAAGCCATCGCACAGGCGTTTCTCGATCGCCGGCCAGTCGCCGAACAAGGCGCGGCTGGCACCGATCTCCAGCGCCAGCGCGTGCGGAAAGGCCAGGCTGACCTGCGAACTGATGCCGTACAGCCAACTGGCCAGCAGCTGACGGGTGGCCTGCTCGGCGCGCGGGTCATGTTCGACGGTGAGCATGTCGCGGGTGAGCACCTGCGCCGCCGAGAGCAGCATGCCGCGACGCAACCCCAACCGACGGGCCGACGGACTCACCGCATGCAGCACGCGGCGCTGCGCCGGGCCGTTGAGCAGCACCAGCGGCACCGATGGATCGGGCTGCTGGCGCAGCGCCGCATCCAGCGCCAACTGTGGCAACAACAGGCAGGCCCAGTGCACGGCGGCCGCTCAATGCGCCAGCGACAGCGGCAAGGGCTGCGCAGGGGCCATGCCGCCGCGGCACTTGAGCACGCGCACCTGGCCGTTTTGCAGTTGCAGGCGCAGCGGCGCCGGCGAACTGTTGCGGGCCTGGCGCAGGTCGCGGAAGGCAAAGCCCAGGCACTGGCCGGTTTCGGCGGCCACCTGCAGCCGGCGCAGGGCACGGTCGTCGGCCTGCTGCGGCCAGCACAGCACGGCCGCACAGGCGGCGGAGCGCAGGCATTGCTCGGCCGCCCACAGCGCATCGCGCGGACTGGCCTGCACCACCTGGACCTGGCCCAGCGTCACCCCGGCGCCGGCCCAGCCAGGCGCATGCGGCAGGTAGGGCGGGGCGATCAGGACCACGGTCTGTTGCTGCTGGCTCAACCGCGCCAGGGTGGGCCAGACCAGGGCCAGCTCGCCTTGCCCGGGGGCGGCCAGCAGTACTTCGGACAGGGCCGACGGCGGCCAGCCGCCGCCCGGCAGGCGCGCGTCCAGTGCCGGATGCCCGGTGGGGTGCAGGGCAGTGGCCGGCAGCGCCGTGCGCGGGCTGCCGCGCCAGACCTGGCGGGTTTCCAGCAGCTGGTCCAGGGCCACCACCGCGCCCATCAGCGCACCTCCCGAGGGGGCTGGCACAGGCGGAAGCGGGCGGGAAACCGGGGCATGGCGGCGAGTATCGGCAGGGCGCGTGTCAGGGGCTGAGACCGACAATCCTACCCGCAATTAGTAAAAATGCTAACGCATTCGATAGCCGTGTTTTGAACCCGGTCGGGGTGATGAATGCTTCATCTGCCACCTCCGGTGGCGCCACGCCTGCATGGCTGACAGAAGCCATCGCCCGGAACGCAGACGCTACCGGGCAGGATCCGGGCGGCGCATCGACAGCCAGAGACCCAGCGCGGCAGCCGATACCCCGGCGCCCACGCCGCACACGCCAGGCCAACCGTGCGCGGCATACACCGCGCTGCCCAGCACCGCCCCCAACCCGCTGCCGGCGGCATAGAACAGCATGTAGGCGGCGATCACCTGTGCCTGCGCGTGCGGCGCGGCGGCCAGGATCAGGCTCTGGTTGGTGACGTGCAGGGCCTGCACGGCCAGATCGAGCAGCAGCACGCCCAGCACCAGCCAGCCCAGGTGCAGCGACAGCCCCGCCAGCGGCGCCCAGCTCAGCAGCAACAGCAGCAACGCCGCGCCGGTCACGCGTTCGGCATGGCCTTGGTCGCTCCAATGCCCGCTGCGTGAGGCGGCCAGCGCGCCAAGCAGACCGACCAGCGCGAACGCGCCGATCGCGGTGTGGCTGAGCGCCTGGGGTGGGGCGCTCAGGGGCAGCGCCATGCTGCTCCAGAACAGCCCGAACGCAACGAACATCAACATGCCGAGCACGCCGCGCCGGCGCAGCACCGGGTGCTGGCGCAGCAGCGCGGGCAGGGACAGCCGCGGCGTTGCGGCCGGTATCGGCAAGCGTGGCAGGCGCACCCACAGCAGCACGCCGCTGATCACCATCAGCGCGGCCGACAGCAGGTAGACCGCGCGCCAGCCGGCCAGGTCGGCAACGCCACCGGCCACCACCCGCGCCAGCAGCAACCCGATCACCACCCCGGCCTGGGCGGCACCGACCACGCGGCCGCGCTCGTGCGCATCGGCGGCGGCGGCCGCATAGGCGATCAGGCCCTGGGTCATCGCGGTGCCGAGCAGGCCCAGCGCGAGCATGCCCAGCAACAGCGCCAGCGCGTTGCCGGCGCAGGCGACGCCGAACAGGGCCAGCACCAGCGCCGCGTTCTGCACCGCCATCAGGCGGCGCCGGTCGCGGCGGTCGCCCAGCGGCACCAGCCACAGCAGGGCCAGCACCGAGCCGAGCTGGGTGGCGGCGATCACCGCGCCGACCCGCGCGGTGCCGATGTGCAGGTCGGCGGCCAGCGCATCCAGCAGCGGTTGGGCGTAGTAGACGTTGGCCACGCTGAGGCCGGCGGCGCAGGCGAACAACAGCAGCAGGGGCGTGGCGGTGCGGGGCAGGGAGGCGGCGTGCGACATACGGTGGTCTCAAAATAGAACCAGTTGATTCTGGCGCACATGGTTCTAAAATGAAACCACTTCTGGAGGGCCCGCCATGCATGACGATCCGAACCTGACCTGCCCGGTGGCGCGTGCGTTGGACGTGGTGGGCGACCGCTGGTCGTTGCTGATCGTGCGCGACGCCTTTGACGGCGTGTGCCGTTTCAGCGATTTCCAACGCAGCCTGGGCATGTCGCGCAGCATGCTCAGCCAGCGCCTGCAGGCCCTGCAGGATTCCGGCGTGCTGGCGCAGCAGGCGGCCGCCGATGGCAGCCGGTATCACGACTATGTACTGACGGCGCAGGGCCGGGCGCTGTTCCCGCTGGTGGTGGCGCTGCGGCAATGGGGCGAGGGCTTCCTGTTCGCCGAAGGTGAACCGCGTTCGCAGCTGCTGACGATCGCCGATGGCCGGGGACTGGCCCCGCTGCTGCCGCGCGACGCCGATGGGCAGGTGCTGGAGGCGGCGGCCACCCAGGTGGTGAAGCCCGCCGCAGGGTAATCGGCGGCGGCCGCATGCGCCTGCGAATCTGAACGCGCTGTTGACAGGCATGAACAGGGTGGACGACTCTTCACCGGATGGGTGTCGCCTGCGACGCCCACCGGACAGCATGGCTGTATCGACGGGCGGAGGGGCCTGGTCGTAGCCGTGCCGGCCCGCTGGTACCCGATACCGGCCTGCAAAGGTCGGGATCCGCCATCTTGGCGCTGCACCCTTCTGCGGCACGACTCCCTGGATTTTTTGCGCAAGCAAAGGTGTTTCGCCCGCTCATGAAAACGATTTCAAAGCCACTGGCCCTGACGGCCGCCATCACGCTCTCGCTCACCGCTTCGGCCTGGGCGTCCTCGCCCAAGGTTGCCGACAGCGGCGATGCCTTCACCGTGCTCCGCCTGGACCAGGCGCCCGCGCACCTGGATATCCAGCAGGTGGCCGACCAGCTGCAGGCACTCAACGTGGATGCGTTGACCGTCGGCAACGTGCACCGCCCCGCCGATACCGCCGACACCAGCCACGTGCCGGATCCGCTCGAGGCGCTGGCCGACCAGCTGGGCTACACCTATCGTTTCATCAGCGCCGATCCGGCCTCGGCCGAACGTCGCGGCAGCATCGTGATCGCGCGCCTGCCGGTGGAAGCGACCTCGGGCGTCGAAGCACCGGGCCTGGATTACCTGCGTTTGAACGACGGCCGCCACGTGGTGGCGCTGTACACCCGCAGCGCCGAGGACAGCAGCGGCCTGAAGGCACTGGTCGACGCCTCGCGCGTGGGCGCCCCGGCCGTGCTGCTCGGGGCCGATGCGGCCAGCGCCCAGGCCGCCGGCTTCCAGGCCAGTGGCGATGCCACCTATTCCCAGGGGTTCCAGTCCTCCTCCAGCACCGCGGTCAAGCTGCGCCTGGATGCCGGCAAGACCGCGCTCAAGGGCACCCTGGTGACCCTCGGTTACGCCGCCCCGGTCGGTGGCGATACGCCGTGGATGGATACCGCGCTCAACGCCGATGCACGCGCCCGCCTGATCGTGGCGAAGATGACCGACGATGAGAAATTCCAGATGCTGCACAGCTACTTCGGGCTGGGCAAGGATGGCGGGCCGTTGCCGGAAGGCGCGGTCGGTTCGGCCGGTTTCGTGCCGGGCGTGGCGCGCCTGGGCATCCCGTCGCAGCAGTCGGCCGATGCCGGCGTGGGCGTGACCAACCCGGGCGGCATCCGCAAGGGCGACCACGCCACGGCGATGCCGTCGGGCCCGTCCACCGCCTCGAGCTGGAACCCGGAAGTGGCCTTCGCCGGTGGCGCCACCATGGGCCGCGAGGCCTGGCAGCAGCGCTTCAACATCCTGCTGGCCGGCAGCGTCAACCTGCAGCGCGACCCGCGCAATGGCCGCAACTTCGAATACGCCGGCGAAGATCCCCTGCTGGCCGGTCGCCTGGTGGGCGAGTCGATCCGTGGCGTGCAGAGCCAGCACGTCATTTCGACGATGAAGCACTTCGCGCTCAACGACATGGAAACCTCGCGCAATTTCCACAGTGCCGAGATCGGCGAGCAGGCCATGCGTGAATCGGACCTGCTGGCCTTCGAGATCGCGCTGGACATCGGCAAGCCCGGCTCGGTGATGTGCTCCTACAACCGCATCAACGGCACCTACGGCTGCGAACACGATTACCTGATGAACCAGGTGCTCAAGCAGGAATGGAAGTTCCCCGGTTTCGTGATGTCCGATTGGGGCGGCGTGCACAGCGGTTCCAAGGCGGCGCTGGCCGGCCTGGACCAGCAGTCGGCCGGCGAGGTGTTCGACAAGGCGGTGTTCTTCGATGAACCGCTGCGCCTGGCCGTCAACGGTGGCGTGGTGCCGCGCGCGCGCCTGGATGACATGGTCCGCCGGATCCTGCGCGCGATGTTCGCCAACGGCAATTTCGACCTGCCGCCGCAGCACCAGCCGATCGACGATGCTGCCGGCTTCGCCGCCGCCCAGCGCACCGTGGAAGAGGGCAGCGTGCTGCTGCGCAATGCCAACGACGTGCTGCCGCTGGGTGCAGAGGTCAAGCGCATCGTGGTCATCGGCGGGCATGCCGACAAGGGCGTGATCGGTGGCGGTGGTTCGTCGATGGTGGGCTGGACCGCCAAGGGCACCAACGCGGTGCCGGGCGTGCTGCCGACCACCTGGCCGGGCCCGGTGATCTTCCACCCGTCCTCGCCGCTGGAGGCGCTGCGCGCCGAGCGTCCCGACGCGCGCATCGACTACGTGGATGGTCGTGATGTCGCCGCTGCGGCGCGCGCGGCGGCCGCGGCCGATGTGGCCATCGTGTTCGCCACGCAGTGGTCGGCCGAGTCGGTCGACCTGCCGCACATGAAGCTGCCCGACAACCAGGACGCGCTGATCGCCGGGGTGGCCAAGGCCAATCCGAAGACGGTGGTGGTGCTGGAAACCAACGGCCCGGTCGAGCTGCCGTGGCTGCAGCAGGTACCGGCGGTGCTGCAGGCGTGGTACCCGGGCATCCGCGGTGGCGAAGGCATCGCCGCGCTGCTCACCGGCAAGGTCAATCCGTCCGGTCGCCTGCCGGTGACCTGGCCGGTGGATGCCAGCCAGCTGCCGCGCCCGGAAGTGAACGGCCTGGGCTTCAATCCCAAGCACAAGCCGGACGACACCATCGACTACACCATCGAAGGCGCCAACGTCGGCTACAAGTGGTTCGCCGCCAAGGGCCTGGCCCCGCAGTTCGCGTTCGGCCACGGCCTGTCGTACACGCAGTTCAGCTACGACAACCTCAGCGCGGTGTCGCAGGGCCAGCGCCTGGTCGCCACGGTGGACATCCGCAATACCGGCAAGGTGGCCGGTGCGGACGTGGCGCAGCTGTACCTGAAGCTGCCCGATGGCAGCGCCACGCCGATCCGCCTGGTGGGCTTCCAGAAGGTGATGCTGCAGCCGGGCGAATCGCGCCGGATCCGCATCGAGGCCGAGCCGAAGACGCTGGCCAGCTTCGACACTGCCGACAAGCAGTGGAAGATCGCCGAGGGCCGTTACGAACTGCAGCTCTCGCGCGCGGCCGGCGAGCCGCTGCAGAGCACGCCGATCGTGCTGAGCGGCGGCGTGGTGCGCTGAGCAGGATGGGTACCGGCCCATGGTCGGTACCCATGGGGCGGACGACCCACGGTCGGTACCGGTCCTGGAGTACCGGGCAGGGCACGATTCCGGGTCGTGCCCGCTGTTGATTCAGCCCGGAAGCTGCTGGCGCAGGTGCGCCAGCAGCAGTTGCACCCGGCGCGAGGGATGGGCGGTGTTGGGAAACACCGCGTAGACGCCCTGGCGCGGGAAGCGATGCCCACGCAGGATCGGCAGCAGCCGGCCGGCGGCGAGGTCATCGGCGATCAACCACTGCGGCAATACCGTCGCCCCGGCCCCGGCCAGTGCGAAGGCGCGCAGCGTGGACGCATTGTCCACGGTGACCACCGCATCGGCGGGGTTGCTGGCAAACAGCTGGTCGCTGCCGTCGGGCGCGATCAGGGGCAGGTCGGCCAGGCGCGGATAACCCAGCCGTGGCAGCGTGCGGATCCAGTCCGGGTCGTCGCGGGCGGCCTCGTCGGGCAATGCAGACAACAGGGACGGCGCAGCCACCGCGCACAAGGCATGCTCATCGAGCAGGGTGGCGCGCAGCTCCGAGTCGGCCATGCGCCCCAACCGGATCGCCAGATCGAAGCGCTCGGGAATCAGGTCGGCATGTGTCGGCGAGGTCGACAGGTGCAGGCGCAACTGCGGGTGCTGGGCGCGGAATGTTTCCAGCAGGGTCACCAGCCTGGCGCTGGCATATTCGGGCGTGGTGGTCAGGCGCAGCGTGCCGCGCAGCTGCAACTGCTCGCTGCGCGCGTCCTCGATGGCCTGCGCGGCGGTGGCCAGCATGGCCACGCAATGCTGGTGGAAACGCTCGCCGGCCTCGGTCAAGGCCAGGCTGCGGGTGTTGCGCACCAGCAGGGTGACACCCAGTTCCTGTTCCAGCCGCTTCAGATTGAAGCTCACCACTGCCTTGCTCTGGCCCAGCCGCTGTGCGGCGGCGGTGAGGCTGCCGGCGTCGACCACCGCCTTGAACGTCTCGAAGCGGTCCAGGCTGACCATTGCCCCGCCTTTGAATGTCAAAAATGACTTGACAGTCTTGCATTGGATGTTCGGTTTATCCAGCGCGTGCCGGCGCGCATGCTGCGTCCTCACCAACGGAGCGCGCCATGACTTACCGGACCAAAGTGGAGGGGCTGTACCTGCTCGGGTTCTCGCTGGACCTGGTCAACATGTTCATCGGCAACGTCGCCTATCCGGCGCTCGCGGCCGAGCTGCACGCCTCGGTGCCGCAGTTGGCATGGATCGGCAACGCCTACATGCTCGGGCTGACGCTGGTGATTCCCCTGGGCGGCTGGTTGGCCGCGCGGCTGGGCGAGCGGGCGCTGCTGTGCCTGTCGCTGGGTGTGTTCGCGCTGGCGGCGGTCCTGGCCGGCAGTGCGCCGAGCATCGAGGCGCTGATCGGCTGGCGCTTCCTCCAGGGGTTGGGCGGCGGGCTGTTGATACCGGTCGGGCAGGCGCTGGCCTATCGGCATTGCCCGCCGACCGAGCGCGGCCGGCTGACCGCACGGATCATGGCGGTCGCGCTGCTGGTGCCGGCGTTGTCGCCTGCACTGGGCGGGTGGCTGGTCGGGCTGGGATCGTGGCGCTGGGTGCTGTGGGCCAGCGTTCCGCTGGCGGTGTTGGCGCTGGTGCTGGCGGCGCTGTGGATCCGGTCCGAACCGCCCTTGGCATTGCCGCGCCTGGACCGGCGCGGGCTGGTGCTGGGCTCGCTGGGCCTGAGCCTGCTGCTGGTGGCCCTGAGCCTGATCGCCGAGGCGCCGCAACGTGCGCTGGGCGTTGCGATGCTGGCCGCGGCCGCAGGCATTCTGATCGTCTATGCACGCACGGCCAGGCACACCGCAGAGCCGGTGCTGCAGTGGACGCTGCTGCGGCATCCCTCGTTGCGGCTGGCGATGCTGATCTACCTGTTGGTGCCCGGCACCTTCATCGGCACCCAGCTGGTGGCCACCCTGCTGCTCAGCCGGCTCGGTTACAACCCGGCCAGCATCGGCGGCTTCATGCTGCCATGGGCGCTGGCCTCGGCATGTGCCATCGCCACCACCCGCAGCGCGCTGCCGCGGATCGGACCGCGCGTGCTGCTCAGCGCGGGCATGGCCTGCCAGGCCATCGGCATCGCGCTGCTGCTGGCGGTGCAGCCGTCGCAACCGCTGCTGGCGGTGCTGGCGTTCGTGCTGATGGGGCTGGGCGGCAGCCTGTGCAGCAGCACCGCGCAGACGCTGGCGTTCCAGGGCCTGGCGCATGAAGAACTGATGCCGGGCAGCGCGCTGTGGAATCTCAATCGCCAGCTCAGTTTCTGCCTGGCCGCCGCATTGCTGGCGTGCGTGCTGGGTGCATTGACCGCCGTGCTGCCCGGACACGCATTTGCCCTCACGCTGCTGCTGGCCAGCGGCATGACCCTGCTGCCCCTGCCGCTGCTGTGGCGGATACCGGCAGCGACCCTTTCCCTGCGAGCCACACCATGACCCCTGCAATGCATGCTCTCTCCCACGCCGCCTTCGACGAGGTGCGCCTGCTGCACGTGATGATCGAAGACTGGTTCAACGCGCGCGTGCCGGCCCGTGATCTGGAACCATTGCTGGCGCGCTTCAGCGATGACTTCAGCATGGTCGGCATCGGCGGGATGCGCCTGGACAAGCCGGTATTGGCGCGCTTCTTCGCCAGCGCGCATGGCGGCCGGCCAGGCCTTCGCATCGAGGTGGCCGAGCTGGCGGCGATCGCGTTGCCGGGCGACGCCTGTGCGGTGCGCTACCGCGAAGACCAGACCGACGCCGCGGGGCTATCGACGCGGCGCGAGGCATTGGCGGTGCTGGTCATCGGCCCCGGGGGGGAACTGCAATGGACGGCTTTGCAGGAAACGTCGGTTGGCGGCTGAATGCGCCTAACGGCGACCTTTGGCACCTACCCGGGCGGCGCGCCCGGCGCTAGGCTGCCAAGGTTCGTCGTCACCACCTGCCGGGAGAGAGCCCATGCGTGTCCGTGTCGTGCCTGTCGTGTTGTTGAGTCTCATGGTTGCCGCCAGTGTGTCGGCGCAGACCTCGCCGATGACCCCGGACATCCCGGCCAAGGGCTTCGTGACGCCCACGGCCAACGACAACTACGACAAGCGCGTGGTGATGGTGCCGATGCGCGACGGCACCAGGCTCTACACGGTGATCGTGGTGCCCAAGGGCGCCAGGAACGCCCCGATCCTGCTGACCCGCACGCCCTACGACGCGGCCAACCGCGCCAAGCGCATCGACTCACCCAACATGCGCGACATCCTGCCGCAGGGTGATGAGGTGTTTGTCGACGGCGGCTACATCCGGGTGTTCCAGGACATCCGCGGCAAATACGGCTCCGAGGGCGATTACGTGATGACCCGGCCGCTGCGCGGCCCGCTCAACGGCACCAAGGTGGACCATGCCACCGACGCCTGGGACACCATCGACTGGCTGGTCAAGCACGTGCCGGAGAGCAACGGCAAGGTGGGCATGCTGGGCTCATCGTATGAAGGCTTCACCGTGGTGATGGCGCTGACCAACCCGCACCCGGCGTTGAAGGTGGCCGCGCCGCAGAGCCCGATGATCGACGGCTGGATGGGCGACGACTGGCTCAACTACGGTGCGTTCCGCCAGGTCAACTTCGGCTATTTCACCGGGCAGCTGGCCAAGCGCGGCAAGGGTCCGTCGATTCCCAGCGTGGGCTACGACGACTACACCACTTTCCTGCGTGCCGGGTCGGCCGGGGACTACGCCAAGGCCAACGGGCTGGATCAGTTGCCGTGGTGGCACAAACTGGTGGAACACCCGGCGTACGACTCGTTCTGGCAGGAACAGGCGCTGGATGCGCAGATGGCCAAGACGCCGCTGAAGGTACCGACCATGTGGTTGCAGGGCCTGTGGGACCAGGAAGACATGTGGGGCGCGGTGCACAGCTATGCAGCGATGGAACCACGCGACAGCAGCAACACGCTCAATTACCTGGTGATGGGCCCATGGCGGCACAGCCAGGTGAACTACGACGGCAGCAACCTGGGCGCGCTGAAGTTCGAGGGCGATACCGCGCTGCAGTTCCGTCGCGACGTGCTCAAGCCGTTCTTCGACCAATACCTGGTGGATGGCGCGGCCAAGGCCGATACGCCGCCGGTGCTGATCTACAACACCGGTGAAAACCACTGGGACACGCTGCAGCAGTGGCCGCGCACCGCCGCACGGAGCAAGCCGCTGTACCTGCGCGCCGGCGGCAAGCTGTCGTTCGAGGCACCGCAGCCAGGCGAGGCCACCTACGAGGCGTACGTGGCCGACCCGGCCAAGCCGGTACCGTTCGTGCCGCGGCCGGTGCGCTTCGCCGATCGTGACATGTGGACCAGTTGGCTGGTCAAGGACCAGCGTTTCGTGGATGGGCGCACGGACGTGCTGACCTTCGTGAGCGAACCACTGACCGAGCCGCTGCGCATCGGTGGCGCGCCGCAGGTGAACCTGCAGGCCTCCACGACCGGTACCGATGCCGACTGGGTGGTGAAGCTGATCGACGTGTATCCCGACCAGACGCCGTCGACGCCGGAGATGGGCGGCTACGAACTGGCGGTGTCGATGGCGATCTTCCGGGGGCGCTATCGGGAGAGCTTCAGCGATCCGAAGGCGATTGCGAGCAACCAGGTGCTGGATTACCGATTCGGCCTGCCGACGGCCAACCATGTGTTCCAGCCGGGCCATCGGGTGATGGTGCAGGTGCAGTCCAGCCTGTTCCCGCTGTACGACCGCAATCCGCAGACCTTCGTGCCGAACATCTACCTGGCCAAGCCGGGCGATTACCAGAAGGCGACGCAGCAGGTGTGGCACGCGCCGCAGCAGGCGAGTTTCATTTCGCTGCCGGTGTATTGAGTGCGCAGAGCCGACTGACGGTTGGCTCTACGGGTATAGGCGCAGCCGACCAACGGTCGGCTCTACGGGGTGCAGCTGACTGACGGTTGGCTTTACGGGCGCAGCCGACCAACGGTCGGCTCTACGGGTACAGCTGACCGACGGTTGGCTTTACGGGCGCAGCCGACCGACGGTCGGCTCTACGGGGTACGGCCGGCCGACGGTTGGCTTTATGGGGCGCAGCCGACCAACGGTCGGCTCTACGGGGTCTGGGGCCGTGTCATGCGCCTGAGACGCTCGGGTAATCGGTGTAGCCGTGCGACCCACCGCCGTACAGCGTGTCCGGGTCCAGCTCGGACAGGGCTACGCCGAGGCGCAGGCGTTCGACCAGGTCGGGGTTGGCGATGAAGGGGCGTCCGAAGGCGATCACGTCGGCATAGCCGGAGGCGATGGCGGCTTCGGCGGTGTCCTTGGTGTAGCCATTGTTGGCGATCCACGCGCCCTTGAACTTTGCGCGCAGCGCCGCGTAGTCGAACGCGATGTTGTCGCGTGGGCCGCCGGTGGCCCCTTCGATGACGTGGATGAAGGCCAGCGGGCCGATCGCGTCCAGGCGCTCGACGGCGCGCTCGAACAGCGGCTGCGGGTCCGAATCGTGGGCGTCGTTGGCCGGGGTCACCGGGGACAGGCGCACGCCGGTGCGCTCGGCGCCGATTTCCGAGGCGATCGCACGCACGACGTCATCGAGCAGGCGGGTGCGGTTCTCGATGCTGCCGCCGTAGGCGTCGGTGCGATGGTTGCTGCCGTCGCGCAGGAACTGGTCGATCAGGTAGCCGTTGGCCGCATGCACTTCCACGCCATCGAAACCGGCGGTGATGGCGTTGCGTGCGGCCTGGCGGTAGTCCTGGATCAACGCCGGGATCTCCGCCAGGTCCAGTGCGCGCGGCACCGAGACATCTTCAAAGCCCTTGGCGGTGAAGGTCTTCGCCTTGGCCTGCAGCGCGCTCGGCGCCACCGGCACCTGGCCTTCGGGCAGCAGGCTGGTGTGCGAAATGCGGCCCACGTGCCACAGCTGCAGCACGATCTTGCCGCCAGTCTCGTGCACCGCATCGGTGACCTTCTTCCACGCGTCGATCTGGGCCTGGTTGTAGATCCCGGGCGTGTCCAGATAGCCCTGGCCGAGCGGGCTGATCTGCGTAGCCTCGGCGATCAGCAGGCCGGCGCTGGCGCGCTGGGCGTAGTACTGGACGGCGAGCGGATTGGGTACTCGGCCTTCGATGGCACGATTGCGGGTCAGCGGTGCCATCGCGATGCGGTTGGCCACCGCGATCGCGCCGAGGCGGGTGGGGGTGAACAACGGGCCGTCACTGGAAGAAGTCATGTGCAATACCTTGGGGGAGGGCGCTGCCGGATGTGCAGCGTGGACAGACAGGATGTGGATGTACGCGAACCAGCATAGGGGCAGCTGCGTTGCAGCGATGGGAAGCATTGTTGCGACGTCCCGCGTGCACGTTCTGTAACGCCTCGCGGGCGTACCGTCGTGCCAGGTGCAGGCGATGCCTGCCGGCAGTTTCCAACCAGAGGTACAACGCGATGATTGATTATCAGCTCACGGGCAAGGTGGCGATCGTGACCGGCGGGGTGTCGGGCATCGGCCTGGCCGCCGCAGAACTGCTGGCCGCGTCCGGCGCGGCGGTGGCGGTGTGGGACCTGAAGCACGACGCGGTGCAGAAGACGGCCGACGCACTGCGCGCCAAGGGTGCCAAGGCGATTGGCATCGCACTGGATGTCACCGACGAGCAGGCCGTCGAGGCGGCGGTCAAGCAGACCGTGCAGGCCTTGGGCGGCCTGGACATCGCCGTCAACAACGCCGGCATCGGCGGTCCGTCCGCCAGCAGCGGCGACTATCCGGTGGACGGCTGGAAGCGGGTGATCGATGTGAACCTCACCAGCGTCTTCCTGTGCCAGCGCGCGCAGATCCAGGCGATGCGCGCGGCCGGCAAGGGCGGCAGCATCATCAACATGGCCTCGATCCTGGGCCAGGTGGGCTTCAACAATTCGGCCGCCTACGTGGCGGCCAAGCATGGCGTGGTGGGGCTGACCCAGACCGCGGCCTGGGAGCATGCCGGCGACCGGATCCGGGTCAACGCGGTGGGCCCGGGCTTCATCGCCACGCCGCTGCTGGAAAAGATGGACCCGACGGTAAAGAAGGCGCTGGAGGGCAAGCATGCGCTGGGCCGGCTCGGCCAGCCCGACGAGGTGGCGGCACTGGTGGCCTGGCTGGCCAGTGACGATGCGAGCTTCGCCACCGGCACCTATTACGCCATCGACGGCGGCTACCTGGCGCAGTAAGCCGGGTCCCGCACCGGTCATGCGGCAGCCACAACGCCGCATGACCGTGCACGCCTACCTCACGCGTCCCTTCACGGGCTTGCCACGGCGCTCGCGCAAGGCTGGAGCGAACAGGCGAGGACGTGCGGATGGGATGGGAACAGGATCTATCGATATTGCTGCGGATAGGCGCAGCGATGGTGTTCGGCGGGCTGATCGGCATCGAGCGCGAGATGGGCAAGCATGCGGCGGGTCTGCGCACGCACATGCTCATCGCCGGCGCTGCGGCATTGATCGTGGGCCTGGGCGACAGCATTGCCGAACACTTCCAGCAGGAGCGCTACCGCGACCTGTTGCAGGTTGATCCGGTGCGACTGATCGAAGCGGTGGTGGCCTGCGTCGGCTTCGTCGCCGCCGGCACCATCCTGCGCGGCACGCGCGATGACCAGGTGAGTGGGTTGACCACGGCCAGTTCGTTGATCATGTCCGCCGCGATCGGCATCGCGGTGGGTATCGGGGAGTACGTGATCGCCATCGGCGTCAGCATCCTGTGCCTGATCGTGCTGGCGGTCTTCAGCCGTGTCGCCAAGAAACTGGAGTCCTCATGAGCAGCGATCGCCCCTTCGAGATCCAACGTATCGACCACGTGGTGCTGCGCGTGCAGGACCTGCCGCGCGCGGTGGCCTTCTACCGCGATGTGCTCGGCTGCACGGTGGCGCGCGAGCGGCCATCACTGGGCATGGTGCACCTGCATGCCGGGGCATCGATGATCGACCTGATCGGCATCGATGGAAAGCTGGGCAAGCCGGGCGGGGCGGCGGCGGGTGCCGAGGGGCGCAACCTGGAGCATGTGTGCCTGCGCGTGGAGCCCTTCGATGTGGAGCAGTTGCGGGCGCACCTGCAGACGCACGGGGTGGCATTGAGCGGCAAGCCGGAGAGCCACTTCGGCGCGGAAGGGGATGGGGTGTCGGTCTACCTGCGCGATCCCGACGGCAATGGCGTGGAACTGAAAGGGCCGGCGAGCGACTGCGGCTGCAGTTAATGGTCCTACCAATCACGGGTGACTGCGCTGTGGTTTAATGGGCAGCTGCCGCGAAGTCGACATGCTTCGCGGGCGCCTCCCGGGTAACGCGGATTATTGGTAATACCAATGACGGGGCCCGGCGGGCATCCCGGCCGGTGTCTTCGCGCACCGGCCGCCCTCCGTTTCTGATGAGATCCGCCGATGCAGTCCCGCCACGTCCTGTGTGACCCCTCCCAGCCATGGACGCGCGCGCCTGCCGGTGCGGGCATGAAGGCCGATCGCGTCTCCGACAGGGTGGCCGCGCAGCTGCGCTCGCTGGTCCACGCGCAGCAGTTGCAGCCCGGCGACCGGCTGCCGGCCGAGCGCACGCTGGCCGTGCAGTTGGGCGTGTCGCGCACCGCGCTGCGCGAGGCGATCGCGCAGCTGTCCAGCCAGGGCCTGCTCACCGCCCGGGTGGGCGGCGGCACGTTCGTGAGCGAGCCGACGGCGCAGGCGCGCGCGGCCATCGATGCCCCGTTGCTGCCGTACCTGCCGGTGTTCCAGGGCGATCCAGCCTACCGTTTCGACGTGCTCGAGATCCGCCACGCGCTTGAAGGTGCGACCGCCTGGCATGCCGCGTTGCGCGCCACCGATGCCGATCATGCGCGTATCCGCGCCGCGTTCGACACGCTCATGGCCGCGCATGGCCGGGACGATCCGGCGGGTGAGGCGCGCGCCGATGCAGGGTTCCACCTGGCCATCGCCGAGGCGGCGCACAACCTGGTGCTGCTGCAGGTGATGCGCGGCCTGTTCGAGCTGTTGCAGACCAATATCTCGCAGAGCCGCGCCATGCTCTTTGCCTCCCCGCGCACGTCCGAGCCGCTGTCGGCGCAGCACCGCGAGATGATGGAGGCGGTGCTGGCCGGCGACCCCGAGCGTGCGCGTGCCGCCTCGCACGCGCACCTGGAATTCGTGCACGCCGCGCTGCGCACGCTCGACGACAACGACGCCCGGCGCGCACGCGCCTCACGGCTCCCTGCTGCCCACCGTTGACCGCCATGATCATCTCCGCCTCCACCGACTACCGTGCCGCCGCCCGGCGCCGGCTGCCTCCGTTCCTGTTCCATTACATCGACGGTGGCGCGTACGCCGAACACACGCTGCGCCGCAACGTGGCCGACCTGGCCGATATCGCGCTGCGCCAGCGGGTGCTGCGCGACATGGGCGCGCTGAGCCTGGAGACCGAGCTGTTCGGTGAGCGGCTGGCGATGCCGGTGGCACTGGGGCCGGTCGGGTTGACCGGCATGTATGCGCGTCGCGGTGAGGTGCAGGCGGCGCGTGCGGCGGCCAGCCGCGGCATCCCGTTCACCCTGTCCACCGTGTCGGTCTGCCCGATCGAGGAAGTGGCCCCGGCGATCGAGCGGCCGATGTGGTTCCAGCTGTACGTGCTCAAGGACCGCGGTTTCATGCGCAACGCGCTGGAGCGGGCCAGGGCGGCGGGGGTGACCACACTGGTGTTCACCGTGGACATGCCCACGCCGGGCGCGCGCTACCGCGACGCACACTCGGGCATGAGTGGTCGCAACGCCGCGGCGCGGCGCATGCTGCAGGCGCTCACCCATCCGCGCTGGTCCTGGGACGTGGGCCTGCGTGGCCGCCCGCATGACCTGGGCAACATCTCCACCTACCGCGGCAGCCCGACCGGGTTGGCCGACTACATCGGCTGGCTGGGCGACAACTTCGACCCCTCCATTTCGTGGCGGGACCTGGAATGGATCCGCGCATTCTGGACCGGGCCGATGGTGATCAAGGGCATCCTGGACCCCGAGGATGCGCGCGATGCGGTGCGCTTCGGCGCTGACGGCATCGTGGTCTCCAACCACGGCGGGCGCCAGCTCGATGGCGTGCTGTCCAGTGCGCGGGCACTGCCGGCGATCGCCGATGCGGTCAAGGGCGAACTGAAGATCCTGGCCGATTCAGGCATCCGCAACGGGCTGGACGTAGTGCGCATGCTCGCGCTTGGCGCCGACAGCGTGCTGCTGGGCCGCGCGTTCGTCTACGCGTTGGCGGCACGGGGCGAGGAGGGCGTGGCCCATCTGCTGGACCTGTTCGCCAGGGAGATGCGCGTGGCGATGACGCTGACCGGCGCCCGCACCATCGCCGAGATCAGTCGCGATTCCCTGGTGGACGCCAGCCGCCGCGCCGCAGGTGCGCCATGAGCGGTGCGGGCGACGGCACGGTGGGACTGCTGGCGCGATTGCGCGGCATCGTCGGCACCGCGCACGTATTGAGCGACGACAGGCCGACCCGGCGGTTCCGCACGGGCTACCGTTTCGGCGACGGCCCGGTGCTGGCGGTGGTGCGCCCCGGCACGCTGGTGGAGCAGTGGCGCGTATTGCAGGCGATCGTGGCGGCCCAGGCGATCGTGATCATGCAGGCCGCCAATACCGGGCTGACCGGCGGCTCCACGCCGGACGGCAGCGACTACGATCGCCCGGTGGTGATCATCAACACGCTGCGCCTGACCGGCATCCAGCTGCTCAACGCGGGCCACCAGGTAGTGTGCCTGCCTGGCGCCACCCTGGACCGGCTGGAGCAGGTGCTGGCACCGCTGGACCGCGAGCCGCATTCGGTGATCGGGTCGTCCTGCATCGGCGCCTCGGTCCTGGGCGGGGTCTGCAACAACTCCGGTGGTGCGCTGGTGCGGCGCGGGCCGGCCTACACCGAGATGGCGTTGTTCGCCCAGGTGGATGCGCATGGGCGGCTGCAGCTGGTCAACCACCTGGGCATCGCCCTGGGTGATGACCCGGAGCAGATCCTGGACCGGCTGCAGCGCGGCGACTACCGCGAGGCCGATGTCGACAATGCCACGGGACGCGCCGCCGCCGATCCGCGGTACGCCGCGCAGGTGCGCCAGGTCGACGCGCCCACGCCGGCCCGTTACAACGCCGATCCCTCGCGCCATTACGAAGCGGCCGGTTCGGCTGGCAAGCTGTCGGTGTTCGCGGTGCGCCTGGATACCTTCGCGCGCGAGCCGGCGGAGGTGTTCTACATCGGCAGCAACGCGATGGAGGATCTGACCGGGATCCGCCGGCACCTGCTGACCGCCTTCGAGCGCCTGCCGATTTCCGGCGAATACCTGCATCGGGAGGCCTTCGACATCGGTGCGCGCTATGGCAAGGACACCTTCCTGCTCATCGATCGGCTGGGCACGGCGCGGGTGCCGGCGGCATTCGCGCTGAAGAGCCGGATCGACGGGGCGTTCGAGTCGATCGGTCTGCGCGGCGTCACCGACCGGGTGATCCAGGCGCTGGTACGGCGGCTGCCGGACCACCTGCCGCCACGTATGACGCAGTTCCGTGACCGTTACGAGCACCACCTGCTGCTGAAGGTCTCCGCGCTGGATGCGGCGGCCACCGAGGCGTTCCTGCGCAGCTGCCTGGAGCAGCGCGAGGGTGACTTCTTCCGCTGTACGCCCGAGGAAGGACGCAAGGCCTTCCTGCATCGTTTCGCGGTCGCCGGCGCGGCGGTGCGTTACCGCGCGGTGCATCGCGATACGGTGCAGGACATCGTGGCGCTGGACGTGGCGCTGCGCCGCGACGACCGGCAGTGGGTGGAGCAGCTTCCGGCCGAACTGGATGCGCGGCTGGCCGGCAAGCTGTACTACGGGCATTTCTTCTGCCACGTGTTCCACCAGGACTACATCGTACGCAAGGGCGAAGATCCGCTGGCGATCGAACACGCGATGTGGGCGTTGCTGGACCAGCGCGGCGCGGAATACCCGGCCGAGCACAATGTCGGCCACCTGTATCCGGCCAAGCCGGCGCTGGCGGCGTTCTACCGCAGGTTGGACCCCACCAACGTGTTCAATCCCGGCATCGGCCAGACCCCGAAGACGCACGGCTGGGGCGGCTGCAAGCCGTAGCGCCGCCCCCTTGTGGGCCGCGCGGGAACGCCGACGCCGGATGGCGCAGCCACGCGTGGCGTGGCGCTACTCGCAGCGTACGGCGGTGATCACGTTGTCCTTGTCGATGAACACGCGCAGGCGATCCTGGCGGAGGTCGCGGGTGGTGATGGTGCCGGGGCCGATCGGATTGACCAGGCCGGCGCCGCTCTGTGCGGAGAGCTTGCGCATGGTGGCTTCATCGGCCGGCTGGCCGACGGCCCAGTCCAGGCCGGCGCCCTTGCACAGCCCGGGGCCCTTGACCTCCGGTCCGGGGGTGCTGACGCAGGCGCCCAGCGCCAGGCTGGACATGGCGGCGAGGGTGGGGGCCACGAGGCGGAAAAGGGCTGGCATGCGGTCGCTCCTGCGGGGTCTGCTGCCGAAGATACCACCGCCGGCCCCTGCGCCGCGTGGGCGCGGGGCTACACTACGGCCCGTTGGAAACACTCCGGGAGACAGCGCAGTGCTGCACGTGTTCATGCTGGGCGGGCGCCACCCACAGGCGCGGATCGAAATCCATGACGTGGCCTTCGCCAACGTCGAGCGGATCGAGGACGCCTACCCGCAGCTGCGCCGCGACTGGTTCGGCCAGGCCAAGGGCCTGCACGTGGATGGCTGGCTGGCGGTGGACGGGATCGACGGCTACCAGGTGCGCTTCGGCGATGCCGCGCCGGCGGCAGGCGCGCCGCGGCTGTACTTCGTCAACCTGGGCGGCTATGTGCCGCACTCGCTCGGCGAAGCGCACGACTACCTGCTGCTGGTCGCCGACGACGACGGGGAGGCCCGGCGCAAGGCCCGGCAGCGCCGCGATGCAAGCTGGATCAAGCCGCATACCGACGCCTTGCTGGACGTGGACGACTGCATCGCCATCGACCAGGTCGGCGGCCGCTACGTACAGTTGCTGCCCGGCCCGCACCTGGGCATCGCATTGGCCAGCGACTACATCGTGATCGGCTGACGGGCGCTTACGGGGCGTCGCCGTTGCCGTCGTTGTCGCCGTCTGGCACCGGCAGCACCCGCACCGCGTCCCACACGGCGTCCAGGTGCTGGCGGAACGCGATCGGCGCAGCGGCCAGCGCGGGGTCGTCCTGGCGCTCGCCGCCGAACGGTTCCTCCCCGGGGAGGCTGACCAGCGACTCGCCTTCGATGCCGTAGCTGCGCGCGCCGTCGATCAGGGTGATGTGGATCGCCTGCGGGTCCACGCCGCCGCCGCAGAAGGTGTGGCTGGCCAGGGTGATTTCCGCCTGCCCATCGCCGTCCAGATCGGTGGCGCCCACCTGGTCCAGCAGCCAGCCGGCGTCCAGGTCCAGCCCCGGGCAGGGCACGCGGATCTCGCGCTGCCAGCGCTGGCGGTAGCCCGGCGCGTCGGTGCGCTCGAGCAGGGTGGCGCTCAGCACGGCGACGGCGAGGGTGTCGCCGGGGGTGTCCGGGTCGGCTTCTTCGCGGTCGGCGCGTTCCACTACCAGCAGGCCCTCGCCATGCCGATCGCGGAAGCGCACCGGTATGCGCTTCCCGCCCAGGCCAAGCGCCTGCGCCTGGGCGGCGGACAACCCAGGCAAGGTCTGGAAGGCCGCACTGGCGGGCGCAGTCGCGGGCACGGTCGCGGGCACGGTCGCGGCCCCGGCGGGCACTGTCGCCGGCGCCGGCGGCGGCAACGGTGCCGCACCACAACTGGCAAGCAGCATCGCCGCGGTGAGTGACAGACAGGCGGGATGCAGTCGCATCCGGAGCGGGTGGGGAAGGGGCATGGGCAATCCGTTGCGTGGCAGCGCCGATGATCGCGCGAACGGTGCCCGGCACGCCAGCATTGCTCCCTCCGAGCCGCTGGCGCATAGTGTCGCGGCAATGTGAAGACGCGATGGATGATGATGATGTTCGAGGGGATGTTCGCAGGCCGCTTGGCCCTGCTGTTGGCTGCTGCCTTGGTGGGCACCTCCGCCGCGTCGGCGGCCGAGCCGCTGGTGGGCGGCTGGCGCAACCTGCATTCGGCCAGTGGGGCCGAGCCGATGCTGCGCGACGTGCCGTTCGCGGTGCTGCCACGCGCGGCGACCGAGGGCGATCGCTTCGCCATCCTGGACCGCGAGTCCAAACGCGTGGTGTGCTGCCTGGTGGTGGACAGCCCGCGGCTGGACGCGATCGCGCTTGAAACCCGCTACCGCCTGCCTGGCGTCTGGATCGCCGACCTGACCGGTGACGAGGCCTACAACCGTCGCCGTGGCGAACCGCACGTCTACGCGATGAAGCGCGTGGACGACCTGGTCGACTATGCCTACAGCGATGCACCCGAGGCCTACAGCGATCTGGGCGGGCTGCTGTTGCCGGCCGATGCCGGCATGGACGCGTCCGGCACGCTCACCCTGGGCGCGGACCGCTACCGCCTGCAGTTCACGTCGCTGCCGTTCGCCGACGAGAACGGTGCGCTCGACCGCTACACCCTGCAGCCCGCCGGCAGCGCCCCGGCGCTGGTGGTGGAAGTGCCGTTCAGTACCTACTGAGCGGGCGAGGGGGTCGATGGTGAGGGTACGTTCGGTGTGGTTGATCGCGTGTGCGTGGCTGGTGGGCTGTGCCACGCCCGCGCCGGTGGCGCCGGCCAAGCCGCCACCGAACCCGGATGCGCTGTGGGGGTTGATCCAGCGCGACTGCATCGGGCCGGGCACTCCCCGGGGCGATTGCCTGGCGGTGGAGACAGCGCCGGCGCGCCGCGACGTGGTGTTCAAGGACGCGCACGGGGACTACCAGTTCCTGCTGATGCCGCTGGACAAGGTGAGCGGCATCGAGAGCCCCGCGCTGCTGCGCGCCGGCGCGCCCAATTACTTCGCCAGTGCGTGGGACGCACGCTGGCGTACCGCGCTGGCGTTGGGACGGCCGTTGCCGCGCGAGGTGGCCAGCCTGGCGTTGAACTCGCCACATGGGCGCTCGCAGCACCAGTTGCACATCCACATCGACTGCCTGCGCGCGGACGTGCTGGCGCAGCTGGCGCGGATGGGGGAGGGCATCGATACGCGCTGGAAGCCACTGCCGGAGCCGCTGCGCGGCCATGTTTACCAGGCGCGCCGCGTGCAGGGGGCGACGCTGCAGGTGGACCCGATCCAGCTGCTGGCCGGTGAACTGGCCGGCGCGCAGGACATGGGCCATTGGTCGCTGGTGGTCAGCGGCGCACACGACCGTGACGGCCAGCCCGGCTTCCTGCTGCTCGCCACGCGCATGGACGAGGCCGCCGGCAACGATGCCAGCGGCGAAGAACTGCAGGATCACGCATGCGCCGCGGTGACCGGTGCGGACGGGCCGCTGGACGGCGTGCGCTGAGCCACCGCATCGCTGGGCTATCATGCCGCCTCTCGACACGCGCCCTGCGGCGCGCAGGATGCGATACATGGCAAGGAAGCGTGACCCGTTTTTCTCCCGTCTGACCCTGCTCGCGCTGCTTGCGCTGGCCACTGACGCGGCCCTCGCCGCCCGCCCCGCCGATGGGTTTGCCGACCGCGCCGGCAACCGGCTGGAGGCGCTGATCGAGCAACCGGCGCCGACCGCGCCGGACGCCGATGATCGCGACGCCTCGCCGCGTTACTGCACTGCCGACCACCAGTGGTGCGTGCGTACCCGCGCCGACGCCGGGGACGGCACCGCCCAGTTGGAGGTGGAGCATCATGTGGCCGGCGACGCCGAGCCGCGCATGCGCTTTGTGCCGCTGACCGGCCTCGCCGAGTCCGGAAGCGTGCGGCCATGGCCGTTCATCGTGCGCATGGCGCCGGGCATCGGTGCGCCGCAGGTGCCGGCCGATCCGGCCCAGGCACAGCTGCAGAACGTGCTGGTCGGCGTGCTCGACGAAGCCACCACCGGCTACTCCGGCGGCGGTGCCAGTGCCTCAACGGTGCGGCTGGCCCGGATCTACCACCAGGACGACGGCGTCCAGGTGGACGCGGACGTGCTGGTCCTGCCCGCTGACGGCAACGCGTCGATCCGGGCCTGTTTCAGCGCAGCCGACACCACGCAGCGGGCGGGTGCCTGCCATGACGAGTACACCTTCTCGGCGGACGTGACGCTGGACCCGGCCGGGCAGGGCATGCCGGTGCTGCGCTACCGCACCACCGCCACCCGCTACCCGGCGGGCGTCTCGCGGCGCGAGGATTCGCTGGCCAAGCCGCCGCTGCGGCGCAAGGACCTGCGTACCGAGACCGTGGCGGCCTGCTCGTTCCTGCGCGTCCTGCACTTCGATGGCGCCCGTTACCAACCGGATTCGCCGTTGCCGGACTGTGCCGATTACACCGGTCTCTAGAGGGCGACGCCGCGGCGGCAATTCAGGCCGGATGCAGGGGCCCTGTTGTCCAGGGCCGCACATTCGTCATGGAGCCACGCTATAGTTGCCGATCAATGCGGTGCCCGCTTTCGCGCCCGGGCTGTCTGGCGCGCCGTACCTGACTTATTCCATGACTGCTGAAACGACTACTCCGCCGGCTCCGGCCCAGGCTTCCAGCCCGCTGTTCTACCGCGAGCCGCTGCCGCTGCAATCGGACAAGCACGCCAACTGGCGCCTGGTGCAGGGCACCGTGTCCTTCGCCGCCGAAACCAACGCCATCCCGGCAGTGGTGGGTGAATTCGGCCTGGCCGCGCAACACTTCCCGATCCTGTTCACCGGCAACGATGCCGCCCCGATCGTGGCCGTGGGCCTGGCCCGCAACAACCTGTTCATCGACGGCGACAAGTGGGCCCAGGACACCTACGCACCCGCGTACGTGCGCCGTTACCCGTTCGTGTTCATGCAGGGCGAACCGGACAGCGATTACATGCTGGCGATCGACGCCGGTGCCGAACACGTCAACCAGGGCACCAGCGAAGAAGGCGAGCCGCTGTTCGTGGACGGCAAGCCGACCGAACTGCTCGACAACGCCATGCGGTTCTGCGGCGACTTCACCCGCGAGCATGAGCTGACCCGTCAGTTCAGCGCGGCGATCAAGGCCCAGGACCTGCTGATCGATCGCAGCATCGATGTGACGTTGAACAACGGCGAGCAGATGTCGGTCAACGGCTTCCAGGTGGTGGACGTGGAAAAGCTGGCCAAGCTGCCCGACGACGTCGTCCTGGCCTGGCACCGCAACGGCTACCTGGCGCTGGTGCACCACCACCTGAGCTCGCTGGCGCGCTTCAACGCGCTGGTGCAGCGGCAGAGCCTGCAGGCCGCTGCCAAGGCCTGACCGGCCTGGCAAGGCGTTGCAGTGAAACGGCGGCCGCAGGGCCGCCGTTTCTGTTTTGCATCCCGGCGCGGCCCCAGCGCTGCCGCGGCGCCCGCACTGCGGCTGGTCGGGACCCTGCAGCATCTGCAGCAGCAGCGCGCCGTAGGCGGCGCGGTCGTCGGGAAGAGACACGGGATGGTTCCGCAACGACGTGGCGCCACGTCGACGCAGCAGCCGGCAAGGCATCGCACGCGCGGGCCACGCGCGATGGGCCTTAGGCGGAAAGCCGATATGCATATCGCGGGCGATCATTTCCGGGGCGGGTGCCCATTCAGCAGACTGGCGCGCCCTCCGGCCCCCCCGCGGCAATGGCTTGCCCGCACCGGAGCGACTCTCCCCATCCTGGAACCTGCATGTCTTTGCTTCGTCGTCCGCTGCGCCTGCGTCCCCTGGTCGTGTCCCTGCTGCCGCTGCTTGGCATCAGCCCGCTGGCGCTCGCCGCCGAGGGCGCCGCCCCCACCGAACTGGAGGCGGTCAAAATCACCGGCTCGCGCATTCCGCGTGCCAGCGTGGAAGGTCCATCCCCGGTCACCGTGATCACCCAGCAGCAGATCGAGGCGCAGGGCTACCGCAGCGCGTTCGAAGCGCTCAGCGCACTGACCGAGAACACGGGCAGCGTGCAGGGCGAGGACTTCGGCAATACCTTTACCCCGGCCGCCAATACCATCAACCTGCGCGGGCTCGGTCCCAACCGCACCCTGGTGCTGGTCAACGGGCGTCGCCAGTCGGACTACCCGCTGGCCTACGAAGGCTCGGTCAACGTGGTCAACCTGGCCAATATCCCCAGCGCGCTGATCGACCGCATCGAGGTGCTCACCGGTGGCGCGTCGGCGGTGTACGGCTCGGACGCGATCGCCGGCGTGGTCAACATCATCCTGAAGAAGACCTACGAAGGGGTGGGCATCAACCTCAAGGCCGGCACCACCGGGCAGGGCGGCGGCGACAACCAGCGACTGCAGGTGGTCGGCGGCAGTTCGAGCGACCAGTGGGACGCGATCTTCGGCCTGGAGATCGCCAATCGCAAGGCGATCTACGGCTCGCAGCGCGACTTCATGGATTCGCTGACCGACGACCCGCGCGGCGTGGCTCCGTTGCCGACCGCCGTGGCCTATCGGCGCAACGCCAGCACCAGCACCTACATCGACCCGGGCCTGGCCGGCTGCGATGCCAGCGCCGGCCTGTACGGTGGCAGCGTGTTCCGGGCGCAGAACCCGCGGCAAGGCGCGTACTGCGGCAGCAACGAGGCCGCGGCCACCTTCTGGACCGTGCAGACCGAGAAGCGCAACATCGATGCCTACAGCGCGTTGACCTGGCGCCTCAACGACCGCCAGGAGCTGTTTGCCGACGTGGCCATCGGCACTGCGCGCATCTACAACAACACCCGTGCGCCCAGCTGGACGTCGTCGCGCAACTATTTCTACAACCAGGCCAGCGGCCAGCTGGAAAGCTGGTATCGCCGTTTCGCGCCGGAGGAGATCGGTGGCGTACAGCGCAACGCCAACCGGTTCCTGGAGACCTCGTGGTCGTTCAACGTCGGCGCGCGCGGCAGCCTGGGCAGCTCGGACTGGGACTATGAAGCGGCCTACAGCCGTTCGCGTTACGAAAACCGCACGCGCCGCCCGGTGCTGCTGGCCGGCATCAACGACTACCTGCTCGGGCCGAAGCTGGGCACCCGCAACGGCGTGGATGTGTATGCCCCGGACCCGGCGCGGCTGTACCAGCCGTTGACCCCGAACGAGTACGCCGACCTCTCGGCCACCCAGGAAAGCCGCAACGCGGCGTGGCTGCAGGCGGCCACCTTCAGCGTCAACGGGCAGCTGTTCGATCTGCCCGGTGGACGTGCCGCGCTGGCGGCGGTGCTGGAAGCGGGCAGCCAGGGCTACAACAACCGGCCGGACCCGCGCCTGGCCACCGGCGAATTCTGGAACACCAGCGCTGGCATCCCGGCCGGCGGCGAGCGTGACCGCTATGCGGCCGGCGTGGAACTGCAGCTGCCGCTGCTGGAACGCCTGACCGCCACGGTGGCCGGTCGTTACGACCAGTACCGCGCGGCGGGCGACCACATCGGCAAGGCCACCTGGAGCGCCGGGCTGGAGTTCCGCCCGATCGACACGCTGCTGCTGCGCGCGAGCGCGGCCACCAGCTTCCGCGCGCCGGACATGAACTACGTGTTTGCCAGCGAAACCCGCGGCTACAACCCGGGCATGACGGACTACTGGCGCTGCCGCAGTGCCGGCCAGGCGTACGACGACTGCGACTACAGCGGCCTGTCCATCGACTACACCAGCGGCGCCAATCCGCAGCTGCAGCCGGAGTCGGCCACGTCCTATGGCGCAGGGTTTGTGTGGTCGCCATCGCCGAATGTCGACTTCACCGCCGACTACTACGACATCCGCATCGACCAGGAAGTGACCAACCTGGATTCCTCGCGGATCCTGCGCGACGAAGCCGATTGCCGCCTCGGCCAGACCGTGGGCGGGGACGCGCGCGACATCAACTCGGCGCAGTGCCAGGACGCGCTGTCGCGGGTGATCCGCAACCCGGCCGACGCCGCAGTGCAACCCAACCAGGTGGTGCGCGTGCTGATCAACCCGATCAACGCCGCCTCCGAGTCGGTGCGCGGCATCGACCTGAAGGCGAACACGCGCTGGGATGCCGGCCGTTACGGCCAGTTCTCCGCGCGGCTGGCCTATTCGCTGGTAATCGACCACGAGTACCGCCAGTTCGCCGAGGACGAGGCGATCGACCAGCGCAACTCGCTGGATTCCTACCAGTGGCGCAGCAAGGTCAACGGCAGCGTGACCTGGGCGATCAACGACTGGACCGCCACCCTGTACGGCATCCGTTACGGCTCGCTGCCCAAGACCGATGGCAGTGGTCGCATCGCCCCTTACATGACCTACAACGCCAGCGTGTACCGCAGGCTCACGGACAACGCGAGCGTGGGCCTGATCGTCAACAACCTGCGCGACAGTCGGCCCCCGGCGGACAGGAACGGTGGGGGCTGGCCGTTCTATCCGGTCGGCAACTACGACCCGTATGGCCGTCAGCTGTGGCTGGAGTTCGATTACCGCTTCCTGTAATCGGCGCGCTGCTGTGATCGCAGCAGAGACCCGGCATCGCCGGGCCTCTGTGTGCGCAGCTTGGGTCCAGGTGCGACATCCACCGCCACCCGGTGACGGCAGCAGCGACATCGACAGGGCAATCAGCACGCCGGTGTCGCGGAGTGTGTCCAGCCACGCGGCATCCACGTGCAGCGTCGGGGTGCTCCATGCCGTCGTGCAGCCGATGACGCCAACGGCGCGGCGTGGACGGCGCCATCTGCGCTATTGTCCGCGTTCGAATCATCGATCAGGACGCCGCTGCATGCCCATTACCTACCGCACCGCCATCGCCGACGATGCCGCCGATTGCATCGACCTGCGCGGTCGCACCCGCGAGAACGCATTCTCGGCGGCGCAACTGGCGGCGCTGGGTATCACCGTGGAGAGCTGGGCGGAGGGCATCGCGCAGGGTGGGTTTCCCGGCCACGTGGCCGAGGTCGACGGGCGCATGGTCGGCTACTGCTTTGGTGATCGCGACAGTGGCGAGATCATCGTGCTGGCGTTGCTGCCGGACTGGGAGGGCAAGGGCATCGGCAAGGCGCTGCTGGCGCGGATGGTCGAGGATTTCCGCGGCTGGGGATTCGCACGTCTGTTCCTGGGGTGCGCGGCCGATCCCGCGGTGCGCTCGCACGGGTTCTATCGCCACCTGGGATGGCGGCCGACCGGGGAAATCGATGACCTGGGCGATGAGGTCCTGGAGTTGCGCCTGGCAGTGTGATCGTTTCGATGTTTGAGGTCGGATAGTCCGCACGGCGCGGTAGGTGCAAGGCCCGCCGCCGCGGAAACGCCACCTGCGTCGCGGTAGCGGCAGTGCGTACGCGGGATGCTGGCGGCAGGTCAGGGAGACTGCCGATGCCATCGCGATCTACAGCACGACCCGTTGTCTGCTTCTTGCTTTGGACGCTTGCGCTGATGCCCGCAGGCTCAGCAGCGCCGGCGCCCACGCCCGAAGTGCAGCAGATCCATAAATGCCGGGTGGATGGTGTGGCCACCTTCCAGCGCCATGCCTGCGCCGACGGCCAGGCCGAGCAGGCCTGGGAGGTGGACGTGGTGCCGGCCGAGCGCCGGCACGCGGCACGGATCGAGGCGATCCGCCGCGAGTTGCTGGCGCGCAAGCGGGCGCTGGAGGCCGAGCGCGCGCCACCGCATCAGCATCAGCATCAGCATCAGCATCGCCGGCCACGCCCGGCACGCCGTGACGGCAGTGCGCCCAGGCGGCGCGCACCGGCACCCCCCGGCGCGGTCATTTCGCTGCATCAGCAGCCGCGCGCGTGCGCAACGGCCCGAGGCCAACGTGAGCGGGCGTACGCCCGGGCAGGGATGACGCGCCGCTTCGCGCTGAGCCGGCAGATGGACGACCGCGTGTACGCCGCGTGCCGGTGACGGGCCACGGGTTCAGGGCGTACGGGGCAGCGGCCGGGTCATCAGGTAGCGCGCCAGGGCATCGAAGGCGGGCAGGGTGGTGGGGTCGTTGGCCGCGTTGCCCGCGGTGGGATGGGAGCCAAAGCGGGCGATGACCACCTTGGCGGTCGGATCGATGTACAACGCCTGGCCGTGCACCCCCCGTGCCATGTAGGCACCGTGGTCGTTATGGCTGACCCACCACATGCCGCGATAGCTCCAGCCCGGCAGCAGCGGATAGCCAGCCTTGGCGAAGGCCCGTTTGTCGCCGCCGGCACGGATGCGTGCGATGGCGGCGGCGGGCACGATCTGCTGGCCATTGGCGCGGCCGTCCTGCAGCAGCACCTGGCCGAGCCGCGCCAGGTCGCGCAGGCCGGCATTGAAGCCGCCGCCGGCGAACGGCGTACCGGTGGAGTCGACGGTGTAGTAGGCGTCCTGCTCGGCACCGAGGCGCTTCCAGATGCGCTCGGACAGCAGGGTGGAGACCGGCGTGCCGGTGCGGCGGGCGATGATCCAGCCGAGGGCGTCGGTGTTGATCGTCTTGTAGCCGAATGCCTGGCCGTGGCGGCCCTGCTTCTGCACGGTGGTGAGGTAATCGTAGTAGCTGCGCGGCCCGGTGTAGCCGGGTGCGGGTGGCAACGTGCTGCCGGCGGCCGAGAACTGCCAGACCTCGGCGTTGGGGTCGGCGTAGTCTTCGCTGTAGCGCAGCGCGGTGGTCATCTCCAGCACCTGCCTGACCGTGGCGTCGGCGAAGGCGCTGTGGGCCAGTTCGGGGATGATCGCGCCGACCGTTTCGTTCTCGTCGATCACCCCCTCGGCGACCAGCATCTCGCCGAGCAGGCCGGTGATCGACTTGGTGACCGACATCGCGCCGTGCTGGCCATCGGCCTGCAGGCAGCCGGCATAGCGTTCGTAGACCACCACGCCGTCGTGCAGCACGACGATGCCGTCGGTGTAGTTGGCCTGCAGCGACTGCGCCCAGGTCATCGTGGCGTGCGTGTTCAATGGCGTGAACAGCAGCGCATCGATGGCGGGATCCGACTGTTGCGGCAGCGGTGAGGCCGCGCCGCTGCCTCGGCTGACCCCGACCGTCGGCATCAACTGGCGGAAATGGCAGGCGGTCCAGCGCAACTTCGGGAAGCTGAAGTAGTCGTCGTCGGTGTAGCGGATGCGCTTGGCCTCCGGCGGCGGGAAGCCCTGCATCCAGCCCAGCGCCTGCGGGTCGGAGGCGGCGGCGTCCAGGGGCGGGGTAGTCCTTGGCGCAGCATGCGCCACCGGGAACAAGGCGAGCGCGGCCAGCAGTGCCGCCGCGCGGGCCAAGGGCAGGTGCGAACGGGTCCGGCGGGCCGGTGCGGTGGTCGCCATGGCCATCTCCTCATGCGAGCGCAAGGATTCCTGCGGTTACCCGAGAGGGTACTGCACCGCGCGTGGCAGCGGGCAGCGTGGCCAGGACGACGCGGAAGCGGCTGGGGAGCGGGAAAACGCGGCAGGGGCGCGCGCGTGCGGCAGGCTCCCTGCGCTGCAGGGAGCCGCCTGGCTTACGGGTTGCCGGTGGTGCCGGCCGGTGCCGGGGCCGCAACCGGTGCGCTGCCTTCCGGCGGCGGCAACGACAGCTCCGGGTTGCCCTGCTGGGCCTGCAGGGCCTGGATGCGCTGGTTGAGCGCGTCGAGCTGGCTGTGGGTGCTGCGCAGGTCGGTGCTCAGCGAGACGGCCTGCTGCTTGGCCTGCTGGATCGAGCTGCTGACCTGCAGCGACTGCTGGCGCTGCAGCTCGGCTTCCTGCTGCAGGCTGCGCAGGCGTTGTTCGTTGAAGGCGACCAGGTTCTCGGTGTAACGCTTGCCGGCTTCCAGGCGGGTGGTGTCGATGTACACCTGGGCCAGTTCCTCGGTCTGCTGCACGAAGGTGCGGTACACCTTCTCGGCGTTGTCGACCGAGTCGGTCTTGATCACGCGCCAGAAGTCCTTCTCATGGAACAGCGCCGCGTAGTACTGCAGCGTGGCGGTGTTGAACAGCAGGCTGGCGCCGTAGCTGCCGTTGTAAGTGGTGCGCAGTTCGGTGAGCTGCTGCGAATCCATCAGCTGGCGCAGTTCGTCCACGCTGTTGCGGACCACCGGTGCGCTGCGCGCGGGTTCCGCAGGCTCCCCCTTGGGCGCGCGCGCGGCGAGCGCCTGCGGCGCGATGCCTGCTGCCACCACCATCAGGCTGGCGGCCAGGAGCGTCCGGCCACGGGATACCACTGCTTTTCTCTCTCGCATCATCAGGCCGTCCACGAATGGCTCAATCGGTGAAAGTTCGTCTGTGAAATTCCAGTCCCCGCGGCAGTCTAGCATGCAGTCCACGCGCTGCCGCCAGCGCGCGGGGAGGGGTCAATAGACCAGCTGGGCGGGGGTGCACTGCACCGCGTGCAGGTGCACATCGGTGCGCCCCAGCTCCAGTCCCAGCACCCGTGCCAGGGTCTGGGTGAGGAGGGTGCCGACGCCGTTGAGCAGCGGCTTGAGCAGGCCCTCCAGCACCGGCCGCAGCAGGGTGCAGAGCAGGCCGCTGCAGGCCACCGTGTTGGTGCTCGGGTCGGTGATGCCGCCGTTGCCCTGGTAGCTGTCCAGCAGCCCTGCATCGGCGGTCTGCAGGTACGAAGCGAGGTTGCCCTTGACGCAGTTGTTGTAGGACAGCAGCACGCTGACCAGGCCACTGCAGCGGTTGATCACCAATCCGCCGAGGACGGTGCCGAGCAGACCATCGAGCGCGCCAAGGCCCTGGCCGGTGACCGTGACCCGGTACGCT
Organism: Stenotrophomonas sp. BIGb0135; assembly: GCF_024810105.1. Classification (GTDB taxonomy): domain Bacteria; phylum Pseudomonadota; class Gammaproteobacteria; order Xanthomonadales; family Xanthomonadaceae; genus Stenotrophomonas; species Stenotrophomonas maltophilia_AB. The sequence continues at coordinate 429,140 of NZ_JANUDX010000001.1, read as the reverse complement.
TCCCACACCGAGCCATCGCGGTAGCAGGTGGCCAGCCCGAGCAGGCCGCAGGCGTACGGCACGCCGTTCTTGACCTGCCAGTCGCCGAAGCGCTGGATGCCCAGGCTGGTGGATCCATCGCGCAACAGCGCGATGCTGGCGTCCACGTCGAACTGGCCGTTGCTCTTGCGGGTGGCCATCAGGAACTGGTCGGCCAACTGGCTGGCGGTCTCGGCCTTGTCCATGCCCTTGGGGGCCGGGTTGAGCACGCCACCGAGCACGCGCAGCAGTTCGCGCACCAGGTCGTTGACGGCGTTGCCGATCTGCGCGCCGTTGATCCAGGTCGATCGGGTGTCGCCCGGTGACAGGGTGACGGTCTCGTCGTGGGTGAGCGCGTTGAGTGAGATCCGGTCGTTGATCAGCGGCGCGCCGAGCAGGGTGAGCAGTTGCTCGTTCTGCAGGCTGGCGTCGCAGACGTTGCGCCTGGAGAACTGCGAGGCCGCATCGACCTTGCCTACGCACGCGCGCAGCACCGAGGACTCGACGCGGATACTGGCGGTGGCCGGCTGCGCGGCGCATTGCAGGCTGGTGAGCGTCCCCATCGCATTGGTGACATCGGCATACACCGGCAGGCGCAGGCGGATGCCGAGCAGGCTCAGTACCCGGCCCACGCCCAGGACGAAGTTGTTGCTGTCGATGTCCAGGCTGACCCGCACCTGCGCGTTGTAGGCGCGCGCGCCGACGCCGCCGATGGCGATCGAGGGTGGCTCGATGATCGCCGCCTTGGCCTGCACCAGGCCGAGGATGTTGAGCTGGTTGACCGCCACGCCCTTGCCGCCGTTGGCGATGCTGATGCTGGTGGTGATCAGGTCCAGCGCGTTGACCTCGGCCTGCAGGGCGGCCGAGGCCGGGCCGTCCGGGGCGACGATGCTGCCGAACAGGCCGCTGCCGGCCGCGTTGCTGCCCAACTGGACGTTGAGCTGGTCGATGTCCAGCTGCGCGCCGAGCGCATCGCGCAGGGCCCGCAGGTCGACGTTGGCCACGCCGCTCTGCGCCAGCACGCTGGCGGTGGCGTCGAGCAGTTGGCCGAGGGAGACCTTGTGCGCGGCCAGCAGCGTGTTGAAGTCGCCGATGCTGATGTTGGCATCCACCGGAATGCCCAACGCCTTGAGCAGGCCCCCGGGGGTGACCTTGGCCTGGGCCAGGCCGTCATAGCCGAGCAACGTGGTCTGGTCCAGGTCGACCCCGACCAGCTTGAGCACGCTCCCGAGCGGCGTGGTGCCGTTGACCCGCAGCAGCTGCGAGCCGACGCTGAACACCGCCAGCGGCGGCGCCCGGGTGGCCACGGCCTGCGCACTCACCTGCGGCAGCCCGCGGGACGGGCCGAAGAACGGCAGCACCGGGCGTTCGGCGATCACCTTGACCGCGTTGACCGTAGTGCTGTCGATGAAATGGTCGCTGCTGGCGTGGGTCGGGTTCCAGTCGCCGCAGCGCACGCGCAGGGTGCCGGCGAAGCGGTTGGCCTGCAGCGCGTTGCCACGGGCGGCGCTGTTGTCGGTGCGGTCGGCGCTGCACAGGTCCAGGCGCTGCGCGCCGGCCAGGGCGGCGAGGTCGGCGATCTTCTGCACGTCGCGCTTGGCCCAGTACAGGTAACCGACCTCGACCAGGCCGAGCATCGCGACCAGCGCGACCATGATCACCATCATCGTCACCGACATCCCGCCACGCTGGCGCCGGCGCGACGCCGAGCGGATGGCAGGGGTGCACTGCGGGCGGCTCATGGGCTCAGTCTCCGCTGCCACTGCCGATGCCATCCCCGGTGATGTCCTTGCGCACGCTGGTGTCGAGGAATTCCGGGATGGGATGGGTGAAGCTCTGCAGGTAGCGCGCGTAGCTGAGCGAGGCCTGGTCGCCGAGCATGGGCAGGTGGGCGCCGGCCTGGGTGCCGCTGGCCTGGAGGCGCAGCAGGGCGCGGGTGGTGTCGCCGATCTGTGGGCGCGGTGGCGGTGTCAGCGGCGCGGGTGCGGGCATCGGGGTGGCCGGTGGCACGGGCGGCGGCGCCGGCACCGTGGCCGGCACCTCGGTGCGCGGCGCGGCGGTGTCGCCGAGCATCTGCCCGGTCAACGGACGCTGCTGGGCAGGTGCGAGGGCGCAGGCCAGCAGGCAGCCCACGGCGATCGACAGACGCATGGCGGGCGAGGCGAAGGCGTTCATGGGGTGCTCTCGTGGGCGGGATCGGCGCCGCCGAAGCGTTCCAGCATCGACGGGGCGAGGCGCGCATCGGCGCGCGGGGGGCGGGCCGCGGTGGCGGCAACCGGCGCGCCCGGGCGGGCCGGTTCGCTGACCGGTGCCGGGGCGGTGGCGGGCGGCACGGCGGCGGGTGGCTGCCGCAACTGTTGGGCGAGCCGCTGCACTTCGTCGCGCGCGGCGGCAGGCAGTGCGGCGCTGCGCATGATCTGGTCGGCCATCGCGGTGTCGTTGCGCAGCAGTGCCCACACCGCCAGGTTGGCGTTGGCCTTGACGTTGCCCGGGGCCAGCTCGGCAGCCTTGGCCAACGGTTCGCGGGCCTGGGCCAGGTGGCCGGCGCGCAGCCGCGCGAAGCCGAGGTCGCCGAGGTAGTCGGTGTTGAGCGGCTGCAGCTGCACGGCGCGTGCCAGGCTGGTTTCGGCTTGCGCCGCATCGCCGGCACGGGCCGCGATCAGGCCCAGCCCGTGCCATGCCGCGGCGCCCTGCGGGCCGTTGGCCAGGCTGGTGTACAGGCTGCGGGCCGCGTCCACCTGTTGGGTTTCGCGCAGGCCATCGGCCTGCAGCAGGCGCAGGGCAGGGCTGTCGCCATAGCGCTGGCGGTAGGCATCCACGTGCGCCAGCGAGGCGAAGTACGCCCCCTGGCGCTGCATCTGGCCGATCAGGTCCAGGTACATGCGCTTGTCGTCCTGCGGCGGTGTCTCCAGCGGCGCCAGGCTGAGCGGGTCGGGGCGGTAGGCGGTGTGCGCCGACCCGCAGGCGGTGCACAGGACCAGCGTGGTGAGCAGCAGCCCCAGATGCGGCAGGCGGTTCGGCATGGTGGTCATCCCAGTCGGTTCACGGCGTTGGCCAGGGCGATGATCGCCGGGCCGGACAACACCAGCATCAGGGCTGGCAGCAGGGTCAGCATCATCACCACGGTCATCTTCACCGAGAGCTTGCCGACCTTTTCCTTCAGCGTTGAACGACGCTGTTCGCGCAGGCGCACGCTGAACTGGCGCAGCGGCTCCTGCACCGCGCCGCCATGTTCATGTACCTGCAGCATCAACTGCACCAGGCTGCGCAGGTCTTCGTCGTCGAACGATTCGGCCAGCCGGCGCAGCGATTGCTGGCGCGTACGGCCGTGCATGTAGGCGATGTTGGCCTGCTGGATTTCGCGACCGAGCACCGGGATGGCGCTGCGCAGCTTGTCGCCGAGCGTCTGCAGGCTCTGGTCCATGCTGAAGCCGACGCCCTGCAGCAGGCGCAGCAGGTCGATCAGTAGCGGCAGTTCGGCCGAGACGCGCTTGCGCAGGCGCGTGGCCCAGGCGCGCAGCGCGAATTTGGGCAGCAGCACGCCGGTGCCCAGTGCGCCCAGCATCACCACCAGGCGGCTGAGGCCATCGCCGCGATAGAACAGCATCGCCAGCACCAGGCACAGGACGGCCAGCAACAGGCGCAGCGCGAGGAAGCTGGCGGTGCCGGCACGCGTGTGCCAGCCGGCTTGGTCGAGCAGCAGGCGGTCCTCCGGCGCAAGCAGGGCCGCCTCGAGGCGACCACCGTTGAAGCGCTCGCCCAGGCTGGCCAGCCACGCCCAGCCACGGGGGCCCGCGTCGGCGGTGGTGGGGGTGTTGGCCGCGGTGGCCGCGGTGGCGGCCGTGGCGGCATCGCGGGGGGCGTCCTCGCGGTTGCGCAAGGCGGTCTGCAGGGTGGCGGCGGTGCGCTGCTGCTGGCCGCTCAGCCACAGCCCGGCCATGCCGAGCAGGCCCACGCCGAGGGCGAGCAGGAGCAGGGCGAGGATGAGCAGGCTGTCGGCGCTCATAGCGAGCGCGCCAGCCGATACAGCAGGAAGCCGCCCACCAGCTCCAGCAGCAGCGCGGCGCCGAGGATGCGATGGCCCAATGGCACCTGCAGCACCGGCTCGAAGAAGTCCGGGCTGACGATCGCCATCAACAGCGCCGACAGTGGCGGCAGCAGGCCGAGTACCCAGGCGGACATGCGCGTCTCGGCGGTGGTGGCCATGAGTTCCTGGCGGGCCTGGTCGACATCGCGCATGAAGTCGCTCATGCGCTGCAGGATCTGGTCCGAGCGGCCGCCGATGCGGATGCTCACCCCCAGCACCACGGCCAGGACGTCCAGCACATCCAGCCGGTACGGTTGCGCTGCCTGGCTGAGCGCGCGGTCCAGGTCCAGGCCACTGCGGGTGCCGGACAGGGTGTCATCGAGCAGGCCACGCAGCGGCATCGGGACCTGCTGGCTGGCAGTCTGGAAGGACATCTGCAGGCTGTTGCCCAGCCCGGTCAGGCGCACCAGGTTGTCGAGAAAGTCGGGCAGTTGGCGCAGCAGGCGCCGTTGCAGGCCGAGGATGCGGCGCGACACCCACAGCCCGAGGACCAGCGCATACAGGCCCAGCGCGATCGGCCAGACCCAGCCGGTGCCGATGCGTGCCGCCGCTGCCCAGGCCAGCAGCACGCCGCCCAGCGCCCACAGGATCGGCAGCCGCCAGCCGGTGCGCAGCGCGGCGCGTTGCAGCAGCGCGTCCCAGGGCAGGGCGTCGGGGCGTGCGGCGGCGGGCGGCGTTGATGCGGCCGCGGCCGGACGTGCCGGCATGCCGGCCAGCAGCGGCGTGGCCGGATGGGCGGCCAGGCGGTGTTCGGCGTGCTGTAGCGAGGCACGCTGGCGTTCGCGGCGGGCCGCGCCCCACCACAGCTCGATGGCCACCGCCACCAGCACCAGGATCGCACTGCACAGCAACAGCACCGTGGTCATGCTCAGTAGCCTCCGTCCAATGCCTCGCGCAGCTGGCGCCGGAATGGCTCCAGCTTGTGCGAGTGGGGATGGAAGCCAAGTCCGACCCAGCGGTCGTGCTCCCGGCCGTCGGCGTCGATCTGGATTTCGTGGCGGAACATTTCCTGGGTGCTGATCAGGTTGTCGCTGACCCCGGTGATTTCCGTGATCGACACCAGCACCCGGCGACCGCTGCCCAGCCGCGAGATCTGCACGATGAAGTCGATCGCGCTGGCGATCTGCCGGCGCAGGCTGTCCTCGCTGCCTTGGAAACCGGCGAACCCGGCCAGCATCTCGATGCGGTACAGGCAGTCGCGCGGCGAATTGGCGTGGATGGTGGCCATCGAGCCGTCGTGGCCGGTGTTCATCGCCTGCAGCATTTCCAGCACTTCGGCCCCGCGCACTTCGCCGACCACGATGCGGTCCGGGCGCATGCGCAGGCTGTTGCGCACCAGATCGCGGATGCTTACCGCGCCCTGGCCATCGGCACCGCCGATGCGGCTTTCCAGGCGCACTACGTGCGGGTGGTTGAGCGAGAGCTCGGCGGTGTCTTCCACGGTGATGACCCGCTCGTCGGCGGGGATGTAGCTGGCCAGCGCGTTGAGCAGCGACGTCTTGCCCGAGCTGGTGCCGCCGGAGACCAGGATGTTGCAGCGGCCCAGCACCATGGCATGCAGCAGCGCCTGCATGGCGCGGTCGAAGGTGCCCATGCGCAGCAGTTCGTCGGGCGTGAACGGGTCCTTGCGGAACTTGCGGATGGACACCATCGGGCCATCGACGGCCAGCGGCGAGATGATCGCATTGAGGCGGCCGCCGTTGGGCAGGCGCGCATCGACCATCGGGTTGGATTCGTCCAGGCGGCGGCCAAGCGGGGCCAGGATGCGGCGCAGGATGCGCAGCAGGTGGCTGTCATCACTGAAGCGCTGGGTGGCGCGCACCAGGCGGCCACCCTGGGAAACGTGGATGTCCTTGTAGCCGTTGATGAGGATGTCTTCGATGCTGGGATCGTGCAGCAGGTCGTCCAGTGGACCGAAGCCGGTCAGCTCCTTGACCAGCGCGCCGGCGACGATGTCCATCTCGGCTTCGTTGACCGGGATGCGCCATTCCTGCACGAAGATCGCGGTCTGGGTGTGCACGTAGCGGGCCACCGTATCCGGTGCCCACGCATCGATGTCGATGCGTTCGTCCTCGATGCTGTTGAGCAGGTGCTCGTGGGCGGCCACCAGCACCTTCTGGTATTCGTCGGACTGGGCGAAGGGGGGCGGCGCGGCATCGACCGCGGGGGCGGCCTCGTTGCGCGCGTGCAGGGGAGCGAACGGCGTCACTTTGTCTTCCATGGGAGACCACTCAGGCGGAGGACGAGTTTTTCCCGCCAGCCACGGGGCAGGGCGCCGGCGAGTGCCGGGTCCAGCCGCGCCAGCAGGGGAGTCAGGGCACGCAGGTAGGGATCGCGCGGTGCATCCTGCAGCAGCAGGTGGCCATGGTTGGCGCTGGCGCGCAGGCGGTGGCAGTCGGGCAGCGTCGCCAGCAACGGCAGCGCGAAGCGCTCGGCGATCTGGGTCGGCGCCAGCCCGCCCGCCTCATCGTGGCGGTTGACCACCAGCTGCAGGCGGGCGTCGCGCGCACCGAGCGCTTCGAGTTGCCTGAGCGCCAGGTCCAGCGAGACCAGCGTGCCGATCGCCTGGTCGGCGACCAGCCAGATCTCGTCGGCGCTGTTGAGCAGCGAGCGCGGGATCTGTCGCACCGGCGCCCCGCCGAGCTCGCACAGCACGGTGTCGAACACGCCGCGCAGGCGCTGCACCAGCACCGCCGGATCGGCGATCGGGCCGCCCTCGCTGCCGGCCGGCTGGCCGAGCAGGGTCAGCCCGCCCGGGTGCCGGGTCATCGCGGTCCGCGCCAGGGTGGCATCGATGCGCGTGGCATTGCGCAGCGCATCCTCGTAGTGGAACTGGCTGTCCAGGTTGAGGTACAGCGCCGCATCGCCGGCCGGCTGGCCAAGGTCGAGCAGCAGCAGGCTGTTGTCGTGCCGGGCCGGGTCGGCGTCGGCGGTGGCGGCGCCGCCCGGGTGGCCGAGCTGTTGCGCCAGTACGCCCAGATGCACGGCCAGGGTGCTGCTGCCCACGCCGGCGCGCACGCCCAGCACCAGCACCAGCCGCGCCTTGTGCGCGGGCTCGGGCGCCACGCTGCGGATGGGTGCGGCACCGCCGGCGCGGCGCAGCACCGTATCGATATCGGCGGTGGCGGCATCCAGGTCGAGGATGTCGCGCAGGCCGGCGCGCAAGGCGGCGACCACGCCGTCGAGCTGGTCGGGGGCGGTGGAGCCTACCGCCACCAGGGCCAGGTCGGGCACGCTGCGCTGCAGGTGCCGGGTGAGATCGGTGGATGCCGCGGCCTGTTCGCGCCGGAAGTCGAGCAGCACCACGCAGGTGCCGCTGCGCCGGTGCGCATCCAGCGCGATGCTCGAACCGCGGCTGTCCTCCCAGTGCACGCGGGTGCCGACCGGGAGCCGTGGGCCGAGCGTTTCAAGCAGCTCGGGGCTGGGCGCGACCAGGACCAGTGTCATCGGCGGCGCCATCGGATGCAGCAACGGGATGGGGGCGGAAGACATGGGGAAGGGGCTCCTGGCATCGGCTCAGCGCGAGAAGCCGGGCAGCTGGTCCGACGATGCCGGGCTGAGCAGCCACGCACCCCAGACCGGCAGGTTCGGCTTGACCTCGCGGTCGCCGGGCAGCGGCACCACGGTGTCGCGCGCCAGCGGTTGCACCAGGCGCGGGGTCACGATGATCACCAGTTCCTTTTCCTCGCGTTTGTAGTTGAGGCTGCGGAAGAACGACCCGATGATCGGCAGGTCGCCCAGCAGCGGGATCTTGTCGACGCTGGAGCTGACCGTGTTGCTGACCAGCCCGCCGATCACGAACGTTTCGCCATCGCCCAGCTCGACGGTGGTGTCGGCACGGCGGGTGGTGATCGAGGGAATCTGCACGCCGTTGTAGGAGATGCCGGCGGCGTAATTGAGGTCGCTCGCCTCCGGGGCGACCTTCAGCGCGATCCGGTCCGGGCCGAGCACCGTCGGGGTGACGGTCAGGCCGATGCCGAACGGCTTGAAAGTGATGGTGGTGGTGCCCAGCCCCTGCGGCTCGAGGATCGGCAGCTCGCCGCCGGCCAGGAAGCTGGCGCTCTGCCCGGACAGCGCCACCAGCGTGGGCTCGGCCAATACGCGCGCCATGCCGTTGCTCTGCAGCAGGTCGATGTTGGCATCCCAGCCGTGGGTGAGTGACTTGAACACCAGCCCGAACGCGGATGACAGCGGGTTGTTGACCACCGGGACGTCGGGGTCGGTGCCGATCGGCGCCACGCCGGGCAGGGTGCCGCCCGGGCGGGTGATCCCGTAGAAGAAGCCGTTGTTCTGGTTGGCGAAGCTCATGCCGATCTGGCGCAGTACCGACTTGTTGAACTCCACCACCTTCACGTCCACCTGCACCACGCCGCCGCTGGCGATGGTGGAGACATCGGCGAGCTGGCCGTCCTTGCCCAGCGCCATGCTGGCGGCCTTGCGGCTCTGCTCATGGTCCAGCAGGCCTGCCGCACTCCCTTGCAGCAGGCCCTGACCGTCCTGCAGGGTGACCTGCAGGCCCTCCGACGGTGGCAGCGCCCCCTGGACCGCGCTGCGCACGTCGATCTGCATCCGTTGCGGCTCGCTCTGCTGGCGGCGCCAGACCAGCAGCGTGGTGGTGCCCGGTGCCTTGCCCACCAGCAGTGCCTGGCGCGGACCGCGCAGCATCACCACGTCGGCCACGCTGGGGTCGGCGATGGCGACCCGCTCGAGGTCGGCCGGCAGCGTCCACGGGCGTTGTTCGCGCGTCTGCAGGACCACATCGGCATTGGCCATGCCCAGCACCGGGCTGCCCCCGAGCACCAGCGCCAGCAGCAGGCGCGTGGACCAGCGGTGCGTGGGACGGTGCAGGCGGGCGGGGCGTGGCGTCATGGAGGGTCTCGGCATGGCTCACGGAGAGCCGCTGTGGGAGGAAACATCGCCGCGGATGATCTCGACACCGCGATCGAGCCGTGGGGCGGTGCGCGGTGCGCTGGCGCGTGGCGGCGCCGCCGCACGCGGGGCGCGGGCGCTGCTGCGACCGGCCAGGGCATCGCTGTCCAGGCCGGCGTAGGCGTCGTTCTCGGGCGAGGCCAGGGCGAGGCGTTGTTCGGGGCTGAGTTCGCGGCGCGGGTCGAGCACGCTGGCGGGCGGGGCGAACAGGCTCTGGTCCGGCTGGCCGACATCGGCCGGATTGCGCAGGGCCAGGAACAAGCGACCTTGTTGCGCGCCGAGCAGCAGGCGGTTGGCGTCGGCCACCGGCACCGCCAGCACCGCACTGCGGATCGGTGCATTGGTGCTGGTGCTGCTACTGGCGCTGCTCGACGCACCGCCCTGGATATCCTGGGCCCGGCTGTCGTTACCGGCGGCGGCAGTGGGGCCGTCCGCACCGGTGGCCACCGGTTGCCCCGGTGCCGCATCGGCGGCGCCGTAGCTGAGCACGCGCAGCCGCGACAGCAGCAGGCGCGCTTGGGCCTGGCCATCGGTGTTCATCCCCGGGGGCGCACGCAGGTTGAGGAACACATCGACGTAGTCGCCCGGCAGGATGCGGTTGCCGGCGGCCACCAGCTCATCCACCGGCACGGCAAGCGCGCGTTCGCCCGGGTTGAGGCGCAGCGCATAGCCCTGCGCCATCAGGGCGCTGTTCAACGCGGTGCCCGCCGGGATGTCGTGCACGGGGACCGCGCCGTTGGCGGCGGCGATGTTGGCATAGCCGCCTGTGGGGGCCTGCGGCGCGGCGCCGATGCGCAGGTCGGCGGCGCTGATCGGACGCCCGGCGGGCAACAGGGTGGCGGCCTCGACAACGGGCCACTGCTGCGGCTGGCCGGCCACGGTCGGCGAGGATGCCGCCGCCGTGTTCGGCGTGCGCCGGCTGACCAGGAACGCGACCACGGCCAGCAGCAGGGCCAGGGCGATCATTGCCACTGCGGCGATGCGGGTCAGCTTGAGCATGCAACTGCCTCCGGGAAGGGTGCGCCGCGCATCAGGGCGTACCCAGGTCGAGCTGGGCCACGGCGGTACTGCGGATCGGCTGGGTCATCAGCCACCCGTACATGCGCCCGGTACCGGGCAGGAACGGCTTGCTGCTGTAGTCATAACTCACCGACACCTGCATGCATTGCGCGCTGGCCAGGCCCACGCACGGGGCCGGTGCCGACACCACGATCGGCGGCGCGGCGGCGTTGTTGCAGTTGGCCTGCTGGCCGGCGAAGTTGAGCAGCCATTGCATCGAGCGCTGCGCGGCCTGGCAGGCCGCGACGCGGCGGTCGTTGGGACTGGCATAGCGCAGCGACGCGCGTGCGCCCTCGGCCGAGGCCAGCGACAGGGTCTGCTGGGCGGCCATGATCATCACGCCGGTGTAGGTGAGCAGCAGCAGCGGCACCACCCCGATGATCAGCATGAAGGCGAATTCAAGGGTGGCCACGCCGCGTTGGCGACGGGCGAGGAGGGCAGCCTTCATGGAGCCGCTCCCTGGCCCTGCCAGAACAGGTAGCCCAGCGTGGCGGCGGCCAGGTAGGCCGCGTAGGGAATGCCCGTCCGGCCCTGGCGCAGGGCCTGCAGGCGCTGGGCGGCGGGGCCTGTCTGCCAGTGCTCGCGCACGCGTGCCTGCAGCAGCTGCGCACGCAGTGGCAGGCTGGCGCGCAGGCCGGGCGCGAGGACGACGACCGTCGCATGCAGGCCGGCAAGCAGGCTCGCCACGATCCAGATCGGCAGCAGTGCCGATGCCCCGAGCAGCAGCCCCAGCACGGCGAAGTACTTCACATCGCCCGCGCCCATCCAGCCGATCGCATAGAACGGCAGCAGCGACAGCAGCCCGAGCAGCAGGCCGAGCAGATGCATGCCGGGGAAGGCGGCACCGGTCATCCATGACCACAGCAGCGCGCCCGTTGCCAGGACCGCCGCGCACAGCAGCCACCGATTGGACACGCGCCGCGCGTACAGGTCGCTGGTGGCGACCTGGGCGCTGAGCAGCACGGCCAATACCGGCAGCAGTGACATCCGATGGTTCCTCCATGATGGCGCACCGAACCGAGGGGCAAGGCATGCCGTTGGCGACGCCGCAGGGTGGCCTGCGGGCGCAGCCTTCGGGCAGTGCGCTTTGGATCAGGTGGTCGGGGTGCTCGGCGCGCCGCCGCTGGCGCTTTCGACAAGCGTCTTGAGCTTGCTGAAGAGCGTGTCGAACATGTCGGTCAGGCCGGTGCGGGCGGCGACGACCAACACGCCGGCGATCACGGCGGCGAGGATGCCGTACTCGAGCGCGGTGACGCCGTCTTCTTCGGCAAGGAAGGTGCGGATGGAGGCTTTCATGACGGTCTACTCCCTGTTCCAGTCAATGGATTGAACTGCCTGCGTATGGATGGGGGATATCCGGCTCCGCCGGATCCATCCTGTGACCTGCGCGCTCCGTGCGCAGGGTACGGCCGCACCTGCGGCCGCAGGCCTACCTGGGTATTGCCAGGCGGACCGTGTGCGGGAAGGGCGGGGCAGGCAGCGTCGGACCGCGCGGCGTGATCGCCTGCGCCGGTCGGGTCGGGAACAGCGTGACATCCCTGAGCATCTGCATTGCATCCCCCTGTCGTGCAAACCCGGTTTCCGCCATGGAACTGCCGGGATGCGTGCCTGCCGGAAAGTCCGGCGTCATCAACAGAATCCAAATCAATCATCGGCGGCGTCGGGTCCGACTTTAATCGCCGCAATCCGCCCGTTATCTCCGCATGAGCGATGAGCACCATTTAATGTTTATAAAGTGAAAGAGATGTGTTTATAACGTGATGGCGTCGTGACGACGGGTTTTTGACGCTGTATTTAGACCGTTCCAAGTTGTTTTCAAAGGAATTTCTTCACCTGCAGTGCCCGCGAGGTGGGTGGGTTTACCTTCCGGCGAGTTCATGCATACTTGCCGAAAATGCGCATCGATAAGCGGGCGGCGACCCGCGCGCAATATGCAGTCAGGGTATTCAGGGTTTTCCGTTGCTGCGCTGGCGGCCGGTGGCGGGTTTATGCAGCGCATTCGCCGAGTGCATACAGGAAGAGACGGGCGCGGCCGGCTTGAGCGGCGTCGCGCGCATCCAGGCGCAAGGGGGCATCACTGTCATGGTAGATGGTGTAGTGGGCGACAATGGCGGCGACGGCGTGTTCCGGTCCTACGACCTGGCCACGCTGAGCGGCGTGCTGCGTGTCTGCGACCTGGAAATGGTGCTGCTCGATGGCAACGGTCCGCGCGCGACCTTGCATTCGCGCGTCCACGACGAAGCCCTGTTCTGCACCGCGCACTGCGGGTTCCACTTCCGCGGTCGCTTCATGCTGCCGCAGGACTGGTGCCTGCTTGGCTTCATCCATGCCACCGACGAGGGGCGCAGCTGGTGCCATGGCATTCCGCTCAGCGCGGGGATGGCGGTGACCGTCCTTCCCGAGGGCATCAGCGAGTTCGCCCTGAGCGCGGGCACCCGGCTGAGCATGCTGCTGGCGCCGATGCAGCGCGTCCAGCGCAAGCTGACCGAACTGAGCCTGCGCAATACGCTGCCCTCGGGGCAGGCGTTGTCGCTGTTCAACAGCGAGGCCAGCGGGGGCCAGGCGCGCCTGCTGCAGCGTTACGAAGCGCTGCATGCGCAGTTGTCCGCGGCGGACGGCGCGCTCGCCGCCGATGCCGTGGAAACGGTGCTGCACGACCATATCCAGGCATTGCTGGGTGCGGGGAGCGAGGACCGGCCGTCCAACTCGCGCGCACGCCGCGCCCATTACCTGATCGCGCAGCGCGCCGAGAATTTCATGCGGCTCAATCTGCGGCGTTATATCTACATGCACGAGATCTGCGACGCCGCCGGGGTCAGCGAGCGTGCGCTGCGCTACGCCTTCGAAGACCTGTTCGGCACCTCGCCCAACCGTTACCTGTCGATGTTGCGGTTGTGCGCGGCTTGTCGCGGGCTGTCGATGGCCGACTCCAGCCGCAAGTCGGTCAAGGCCGTCGCGCTCAGCTGTGGGCTCTGGGACCTGTCCCGTTTTGCCGACAATTACCGTCGTGTATTCGGCGAGCTGCCGCGCGACACGCTGATGCGCGCGCCGGCCCAGATCGGCAGCCCGGCCTGATCGTTCGCGGCAGGCGCCGCCCCCCTCCAGGTGCCATGCACGTTTCCGGCAATCTGCCGGAATTGCGCATGCCGCTGCCGGTTATCGTCCCTGTATTGCCGGAACGCACGCATGCGCTGCCGGAATGAAGTGCCCCGCAGATGACGTGGCGACTGTAATGACATCCAAGTGCCGAGAGGCATGGCTGATGCAGTCCACATCGTCCGTACACGGGGGAATACCTGATGAACCGTATCTTTCGACTGGTCTGGAGCCACCGGCTGAATGCCCTGGTGGTCGTTTCCGAAGTGGCCACCTCGCGTGGCAGCCTGGTGGCCGGCCCGGTCGTGGTGCACCTGAAGGTACCGCTGTCGCTGCTGTCCATGGGCCTGGCCCTGGCCCTGAGCAGCGGAACGGCGCTGGCCGGTGAGAGCCAGACCCGCAGCGACCTGGATGCGCTGACCGCCAAGTACGCACCGCTGCCGGTCAAGCTGGATGCCGACGCCGCGCTTGCAGCGGTGGTGCGTGCCCGCGACAGCTCGCCCGCGCTCAACGCCGATGCCAACGTGTCCCTCAACCTGGGCCTGGGCAAGGCTGGCGGCACGGCGGCGCCCCTGCCTGCGGTGCAGGTGGGGGGCACGCTGAAGGCCGCGCTGCCGCGGCAGGTGGCCGTGCCCGGAACCGCTGCGTCGGTGGCGGCCAACGCGACGGTCACGCTGGCCGGCACGCCGGTACTGGGCGCCGATACATCGGTGAACGCGACCGTGGCCGCACACCCGAAGGCGGCCGTGGCGACCCGGGCGACGCTCGCCGCGAGCGTGCCCGCCCCGGTGAAGCTGGATGCCACGTTGCAGGCGGGCGCGGAGGCCGCGCTGGAGGCGGGTGCCGGCGCAACGGGCGGCGCGAAGGCCGGCATCGCGGCCACCGCGACGATTGGCGCCACCGCCACCGACACCGTCACCGCCAGCGTCGATGACGCGGTGCAGGCCACCCTGGCCTCCGGCGTCGCCGGCGGCGTGGGCGTGGATGCACTCGCGCACGCGGCAGTGGTGGCCGACCGCAACGAAAAGCGGGTGGACGCCGGGGCCAGCCTGATGCAGACCACGTCGCTGACGATGTCGCCGACGGCGGCCTCCGGTGGCCTGCTGGGCGGCGTGGGCGACCTGCTCAATGGCGTGGGCAACACGCTGGGCAATGTGGTGGGCGGGGTGAGCGACACCGTCGGCAACGTCGTGGGCGGGGTGAGCAATACGGTGGGCAACGTAGTGGGCGGGGTCGGCGGCACCGTGGGCAACATCGTCGGTGGCGTGGGCGGGGTGGTCTTTCCGGCGCCCACGTCGCTGCCGCCCGGCCACCCCAAGGCACCGGCACCCACCGATCCCAATGCGGGACTGATCATCGGCACCGGCGGCCTGGTGGGGTCGTTGTCGAGTCTGGTCGGGCCGACCGCGCAGGGCCTGCTCGGTGGCGACGGCTACATGCGCAATGGCAACCTGGCCGTCAGCAGCGCCAACGTCATGCAGACCTATTCGGTGACCAACGTGCTGGGCCTGCCGGTGGTCAACCTGACCCCGGCCGGGACCCTGCTCAACGGGTTGGGCGGGGCCACCACCGGCGGCAGTTCGCACCTGACCCTGATCGGCGGTGTGACCTCCGACAGCTACATCTACAACATCAACAATGGCAATCCCAACGGGCTGCTCGGCCTGCTGCTGCCCGACCAGGCCCCGGGCTGGTCCAATACCTGCGTGGACCTGCTGGTGGCCAGCGTCGATTGCTGGGCGGTCAACGCTGCGCAGGACTACCAGGTGCTGGTCGGCGACGGCGCCTATGCCAATGGGTCGCGCGAAGTGGTGATCGGCGCCAACGCGCGGCATGAGCTGGCGCCGGTGGATGCCAACGTGGCGTTCCCGGGGGCAGGGCAGAACGATCCGAACGACCCCACTGGCGTCCCGACCGCCGACTACGCCGCGCGCATGGGCCATTCGGTGGTGGTGGGCGACAGCGCCAAGGGCACGGCCAACGGTCAGGTGCTGCTGGGCGCGGAGGCCACGTCCACGCAGGCCAACAGCGTGGCGCTGGGCTACCGCACCGTGGCCAACCGCGGCGCGCAGGCCAGCTACAGCGCGTATGGCCTGACCACGCCGCAGGTGTCGGCCGGTGAGGTCTCGGTCGGTTTCGCCGGCGGCGAGCGCCAACTGACCAACGTGGCCGCCGGCAGCGCGCCCACCGATGCGGTCAACGTGCGCCAGTTGCAGGGCGCGATCAACCAGATCGACGCGCTGGATGTGTTCGCGGTGACCTACGACGACGACGGCGCCGGTGGCGCGGACTACCGCCGCATCACCCTGGGCGGTGGCACCGGCACGACCACGTTGGCCAACCTGGCCCCGGGCGCGATCGGCGCGGGCAGCACCGAGGCGGTCAACGGCGCGCAGCTGTTCTCCAGCAACCAGGCCATCGTCGACTACTTCGGCGGGCTGACTGCGTTCGACCCGGCCACCGGTGCCTGGACCGCGCCGAGCTTTGCGATCACCAGCGTGTCCGACGGCGGCGCGATCGCCCAGGGCGTGTACGACAACGCCACCGACGCGTTCTCGGCGGTGGATGGCTCGCTGGTCAACCTCAATACGCAGATTACCGACATCCGCAACGGGGCCGGCAGCAAGTACCTGAAGGTCAACTCGATCGGCCTGGCCGCCGCCGCCGCTGGCACCGACAGCATCGCCGTCGGCAGTGGCGCCACCGCGACCGCGGCCAATGCCATCGCGGTGGGCGCCGGTGCAATGGCCGACCGTGACGGCACGGTGTCGGTGGGGGCGGTGGGCAACGAGCGCCAGGTGGTCAATGTCGCCGCCGGCACGCTGGCCACCGACGCGGTCAACCTGGGCCAGTTGCAGGCCTCCGAGCTGGGTGCGTTGCGCTATGACGAAAACCCCGACGGCAGCGTCAACTACGCCAGCGCCACGCTCGGCAACGGCACCGGCACCACCCGCCTGGGCAATCTTCGCGCCGGCGCGGTCACCGCGGTGAGTACCGAGGCGATCAACGGTGCGCAGCTGTTCAATGCCAGCCAGGCGCTGGCCACGCACCTGGGCGGCGGTGCCGCGGTGGACGCCAACGGGGTGCTCAGCGCGCCGACCTACACGATCAATGCGGTGTCCAGCACCGGCCAGGTCACGGCGGGCGACTACCGCGACGTGGGCACGGCGTTCGACGCGGTCAGCCAGTCGCTGGCCAATGTGGCCGACCAGACCGATGCGGTGGACCGGCTGGCGGTGAAGTACGACGTGGATGCCGGCGGCAACGCCACCGATACGGTCACGCTGGGCGGAACCGGTGGCGGCGCGGCGGTGGCATTGACCAACCTGGCCGACGGCAGCGTGCTGGCCGGCAGCCGTGATGCGGTCACCGGCAACCAGTTGTTCCAGACCAACAACGCGATCATCGGCTACTTCGGCGGTACCACCAGCTTCGATCCCGCCACACGCATCTGGACCGCGCCGACCTTCAGCATTTCGTCCATCGCCACCGACGGCAGCGTGCTGAGCAACGACTACAGCAACGTCACCGTGGCCTTCGCCGCCGTGGACGACTCGCTGCTCAACATCAACACCCGGATCAGCCAGATCCAGCCGGGCGCGGGCAGCCCGTTCGTGCAGGTCAACTCGGCCAAGGCTGCCGCCAGCGCGGCCGGCGCCAACAGCATCGCGATCGGGCCGGTGGCCTCGGCCACCGGCAGCGGCAGCACCGCCATCGGCGATGGCGCCGATGCCAGTGCCGACAACAGCGTGGCGCTCGGCAGCGGTTCGGTGGCCAGCGTGGGCGCGGAGACCGGCTACACCGGCGCCTATGGCGCGGCTGGCGGCAGCAACTCGGCCGGTGAAGTCTCGGTGGGCAGCACCGGTGCCGAGCGCAAGGTCACCCATGTGGCCGATGGCTCCGACCGCTACGACGCGGTCAACGTGGGCCAGCTGCAGAACGGGGTGAGCTACGCCATCGACCAGTCCAAGGCGTACACCGACACCCAGATCAACAACATCAACAACGGCACCTCGGGCATGTTCCAGGTCAACAACACCAACAACCTGGCCGCGCCGGCCGCCACCGGCGCCAACGCGGCCGCCGGCGGCGTCGGGTCCAGCGCGGCAGGGGCCAACAGCACCGCGCTCGGCAACGGGGCCAGCGCGCAGGGCACCAACACCGTGGCGCTGGGGGCCGGCTCGGTGGCGACCCGCGACAACACGGTCTCGGTGGGCAGCGCCGGTGCCGAGCGCCAGATCACCAATGTCGGCGACGGCAGCGCGGCCACCGATGCGGTCAATGTGCGGCAGCTGCAGGCTTCGCAACAGGGAACGATCCGCTACGACACCACGGTCAACGGCAGCACCAACCTCAACAGCGTCACCCTGGGCAGCACCAGCACCGGCCCGACCACGGTGCGCAATGTCGCCGCCGGGACCGCCGGGACCGACGCGGTCAACGTGGACCAGCTGCGCGCCGGCATGAACCAGAGCCTGGACTGGTCCAAGGCCTACACCGACGAGCGCTTCGATTCGTTCGACCGCAACCTGCGCCGCACCGACGACCGCGCATCGGCCGGCGTCGCGGCGGCGATGGCGGTGGCCGGGCTGCCGCAGCCGTATGAAGCCGGGCGCAGCATGGCCGCGATCGCCGCCGGCAGCTACAACGGCGAGTCGGGCGTGGCGCTGGGGATCTCCGGCGTCTCCGAAGGCGGCCGCTGGATCTACAAGGTGGCCGGCACCACCAACAGCCGCGGCGAAGGCGGCGTGTCGGTCGGCGCGGGCATCCAGTGGTGATGGCCCGATGCAGCACCTGACGTGATCGTTCCCGGTGCGCGCCAGCGGCCGCATCGGGGAGTCCAGGCGCCCAGCGGCGCACAAGGGGGAATCCATGTCCGCATCGACCACGCTGTACGACCACGCACCGTTGCTGCGCTCGCTGTCGCTGTGCCTGGCGGTGCTGTTGTTCAGTGCCTGCGCCAGCACCGGCAAACCCAAGGCGGCGGCCGCCGCGCTGCCTGACGCCCGCGGGGAGGGCGCGGCGGTGCGCTTTCCCGATCCAAAGCGGGCCACGCTCAAGGAAGGCCTGTTCGTGGACCTGGACAACCTGCGCCTGTTCGCACGCGGCATGAGCAAGCGGCAGCTGTACACCCTGCTGGGCACCCCGCACTTCGGCGAGGGCATGTGGGGCGTGCGCGACTGGAATTACCTGTTCAACTTCCGCAGCTCGCCCGGCGGCGACTACTTCACCTGCCAGTTCCAGGTGCACTTCGACGGCAAGGGCATCGCCCAGGCCGGCTACTGGAAGCCGCAGGCGTGCGCGGCACTGCTGCAGCCGCCGGCACCACCGCCAGCGCCTGCACCCGCGCCGATGCCGGAGACGCCGGTGCGCCTGTCCGCCGATGCCCTGTTCGCGTTCGACAGCGCCGTGCTGACCGACGCGGGGCGGCGCAGCGTGGACGCGTTGCTGGAACAGGTACGCAATGCCAGCCAAGTGCAGACCATCCAGGTGCTCGGCTATACCGACCGTATCGGCAGCGACAGTTACAACCAGCTGTTGTCGCAGCGGCGTGCGCAGGCAGTGCGCGACGCGCTGGTGCAGGGCGGCGTGGCGGTAGCGGCGATCGTGGCCGAGGGCCGCGGCAAGGCCGATGCGCTGGTGCAGTGCACCCAGGGTGATCGGCAGGCGGTGATCGCCTGCCTGGCACCGAATCGACGCGTCGAGATTTCCGGCCTGGCGCGTTCGCGCTGAGCCGTTGCGCGGCCGTGGGCCGCGCGTCCTCCCCCGTCAATGCCCCGGGCCGATGTGCCTCTCCCACATCGACCGGGGGTCCCTTTTGACCTGGCCCGACGTCCCGGCAGGATGTCTCCCCCGTCATCGCATCGGGGCGGCGGGCCAGGTCATCCTTTTGCCGCTACGCCGGCGTTACGGCATCAGGACCTTGTCGACCACATGGATCACGCCATTGCTCTGGCGCACGTCGGCGATGGTCACGTGGGCGGTATTGCCCTTGCTGTCGGTGACGGTGATGCCCTTGCCGGCCTGGCGCGCGGTCAGTGTTTCACCCTGCACGGTGGTCAGGCTGGCCTTGCCGCCGCCCTGTTTGATCCGGGCCAGCAGCGCGGTGCTATCCAGGTTGCCTGCCACGACGTGGTAGGTCAGCACCTTGGTCAGATCGGCCTTCTTTTCCGGCTTGAGCAGTCCATCGACCGTGCCCTTGGGGAGTGCCGCGAAGGCCGCGTTGGTCGGCGCGAATACGGTGAACGGGCCAGGGCCCTTGAGCGTCTCCACCAGGCCGGCGGCCTTGACCGCCGCGACCAGGGTGGTGTGGTCCTTGGAGTTGACGGCGTTGTCGATGATGTCCTTGTTGGCGTACATCGCCGCGCCGCCCACCGTGGGGTTGGCGGCCATCGCGTGGTCATGCGCGGCCATCGGCGCCTGCGCGAAGGCCAGCGGTGCAGCGGCGGTGGACAGGCAGGCAAGCAGGAGCAGACCGGTGAACGAGGTTTTCATGTGGTTCTTCCCGACAGAGCGTCCAAGTGACGCAACTGGATCTACGCGGGAAGTGGCACCGCGGATGCAGTGCCCGGCACATTGGCCGGCTTGTTAGCGACAGGTGACGGCGGCTCAGTCCGTGCCGCGCTCGCTGGTGATGACCGCGCCCTCGCGCATCACCAGGGTCACCGGGGTGCGTTCCACCACGTCGAGCAGCCGCGCCCATTGTGCGTCGCTGAGCGCGCCACTGGCGTGCAGCACGCGGTGCACCACCAGCTTGCCGGCGTCGTCGCGGCTGGAGGCCAACTCGGCGCGGAACTCGCCCAGGTCCCAGCCCTTTTTTTCGGCATACATGCGCAGCGTGATCGCCGTGCACGCCGACAACGACGCCAGGTACAGATCGAACGGCGCGAAACCGGCGCCCTGGCCACCCAATGCGAGTGGTTCGTCGGCGCTGAGCTGGTGCGTGCCGCTGCGGATCTGGTGGCGGTAACGGGGGCCGTCTGAAACGATCTGGACCTGTGCCATGCGATGCGCCCTGCTGCGGTGGAGGAAGGCGCGCAGCATCGCATGGCGCTGCCTGGGCCGGCGCACGCGGCGCGCGGAACGCAGCGTCATGGCCGTGGCCGCGTTCACTCCACCCCGGGGATCACCTGCTTCAGCGCCGCGGCCTCGGCCTCACAGCCGCTTGCCGGCACGCTGCTGCCGCGCAGGCCGCTGATCTCGGCGCGGGCGGCGGCCATGTCTGCGCTGAAGTCGGCGTCGGCATGCAGCCTGGCGAGCGCGCCGGCCGCCACCGCACGGCCCTGCAGCACGTCGCTCTGCCAATGCGCGTTGCAGATCAACCGGTTCTCGCCGAAGGCGCGTCCACGCGCCAGCAGCGCATCGGCCTGGTCCGGGCTCAACTCGGTGAGCAGCAGCGCCCAGGTCCAGCCGATCGCCGTGTGGCCAGAGGGGTAGGAGCCATCGGTGCGCAGCGCCGCTTCATCGGCCGGCGCGCAGGTGGCTTCCTTGTAGTAGACGAACGGGCGGGTGCGCTTGTAGTGGTCCTTGGCCGCATAGGTGGCCAGGCCCGCATCGACCATGCTCCGCTGCAGCAGCAGGTACAGGCGCGGGGTGTCCTGCTGGCTGATCGGTACCCCCAGCGCGCAGGCGAAGGTCCCGGCGACGTGCGGGAAGCGGAGGTCCGCATCGGAACTGGCCAATGCGTAGCGCGGCGTACCGCGCAGCTTCTGCGATGCGCGGCTGACCGCCTGGTCGCGGGCGAACCCGGGTGAGCCCTTGGCCGGTGGCGGTGGCAGCAACGCCAGGCTGTCGGGCAGGGCGCGGCCGAGATAGCCGGCCGGTACCCCGGGCCGCAGTTCGGGCACGGCGCGTGCAGGGGCAGACGGTGCCGACGGCGGCGCTACGGGTTGCAGGGGTCCCGATGCGCAGCCGGCCAGCAGCGAAGACAGCAGCACCACCCGGGTGGCAACACGCATGGCAACCTCCACGATCATGGCCGTGCCGGCCGACAGGCCTCCAATCTGGAAGCATCGCGGTGGAGCGGCAAGCGGGTTCCTACCTGCGCGGCGACAGTAAAACTACTGTCTGTCGCCTGGATGCGGGCGCGCGGCCAGCGGGAACCGCACCTCGATGCGAGTGCCGCCGAGTGGGCTGCGGTCTACCGCGAGCGTACCGCCAAGCAGGCGCGCGCGTTCTTCCATGCTGATCATGCCCAGCCCCGGCGCCAGCGAGCGGCTGCACGGCGCGGGCATGCCGCGGCCATCGTCGTCCACACGCAGCACCAGGTCCTGGCCACGCACCGCGACCAGCACCTCGGCCAGCCGGGCCTGGGCGTGCCGGTCCACGTTGTTGAGCGCTTCCTGCACGATCCGGAACAGGCTCAGTTCCTGGTCGCCCTGCAATGGCGGCGTATCTTCGATGCGGCAGCGCAGGCGCAGCGTGCCGCGTGCGTTGCGCTTGATGCAGAACGCATCCAGCGCGCTGGCCAGCCCGGTGAAGCGCAGGATGCTCGGATGCAGTTCGTGGGAGATCGAGCGGATGTCGTTGGAGACCGCGAGCAGGTTTTCCTGCAGTTCCACCATCGCGGCGCGCTCGCTCGGGGCCACCTGGTGGCGCAAGCCGCTGAGGCGGATCGAGATCGCGGCGAGCGACTGGTTTACGTCGTCGTGCAGGTCGCGCGCGATCCGCGTGCGTTCTTCTTCCTGCACCACCAGCATGCGCCCGGTGACTTCGCCGAGCCGGCGGTAGGCCTGTTGCAGTTGCAGGTGGTTGGAAAGTTTCTGCTCGGACAGGGCACCCAAGAACAGCAGCGCAAAGCCGGTGCCCAGCGTCCAGGCCTGTGCGGGCAGCAGGTCGTGGCCCGGCGCGGGCGCGGCGAAGGGCCCCATGCCCAGCATGCCCAGCTGCATGCCCAGCACCGCCACCACCAGCATGCTCAGGCTGGCCCCGCTCACCCCGAACACGATCAGGGCCCACACCAATAACGGAATGGGGGCCACCGCCAGCAGCGGGGTCAGCGCGCCCGGCGGCCAATCCACCTGCCACAACAGCGCCAACGCGCCGAGCAGCGTCACGGCCAGTACGATGCTGCGCCAGTGCCAGCCATGCCGCCGCTCGGGGCTGCGCAGCAGGCGGGCCAGGCTGACGACCGCGGGCACGATCAGCAGGTAGCTGACGCTGCCGCACAGCGCGGCCGAACGCAGGTCCGGATGCGGCAGCGCGCCGATTGCGCGGGTGCCCACTACCTGTTGCCAGCCGGCGCTGCACAGCGGCAGTGCGATGCAGGCCAGCAGCAGAAACCAGGCGATATCCAGATAGCCTTCCAGCGCGGAGTGCGCGCCGCGCCAGCGCAGCAGCAGCGCGGCCACCCCCAGCACCAACGCGATTTCGCCGAGGCTGGCAAGCAGGCGCACGACCGCGGTATCGGGCACCAGCGCCGCGCCCAGCACGGTGCCAGCGCAGGCGGCCAGTACGCAGGTCCGCCACGCCGCGCGCGGCGTGCACAGCAACCAGCCCAGCAACAGCGGCCCGGGCAGCCACAGCACGTGCAGGCGCAGGCCGGGTACCACGCTGACATTGGGCAGCAGCTGGCCGAGCAGGCAGGCGGCGAACAGCGGCGCGCCGCAGGTGAAGATGGTGCGCAGATCAGGTGAGGGCCGCGTAGAGATCTCGTCGTGGGCGTCGCTGGAGCGGGGGACGCCGGGGTCCACGGGCTCGATGCCGATCGGCTTGACGGGGCTCGCTACCTGGACCATGCACCTCTGCACACATTGGCTGGGATGGTTGGCGCGTACGCGGATGCATCCCCGGCTCGACCACGCCATTCTTCGGCATGCCACTGCAGGTCTGCGTCCGTGCGTGGATGGGCGCGTGCAGGCGGTGCTTGTCGGCGCTGCCCAACGGCCCCACAATCGCGCCGATCTAAGCACGTCCGTCGTACACCTGCTATCCGATTTCCGACCTGCTCCAGGGAGTTGGCATGGACGAACCGATGGCGCCGTATACCCGCTTCGTGGTCGATGGCTTTGATGCCGATGCATTGCTCGGCGTGGTCCGCGATACCCGTTTCGAGCAGCGCCTGCTCGGTGCCGGGCATTTCCGCGCCTGCCTGCAGCGGCTGGTGTTTCCCGAGTTCAGCCTGGACAGCGGGGCCTATTCGTTGCCGATCTTCGCCAGTGGCAGCTTCGGCGCAGGCTTGATCGCGTTGGCGATGGCGGTGTCCTGCACGCAGCCGATGTGGGCGAACGGACGCTGGATCGGTGCCGGCCAGGTGATGGTCTTTGCCGAGGACAGTGAGTTGAACGTGCGGCCCAGCCCGGGAGGCTGGCAATGGGCGGTGCTGCTGATCCCTCGCGAGGTCCTGCAGCGCGGCGCACTGCAGCGGGTAGGCCGCGAACTGCGCCTGCCCAGCCATGGCTGGTACAGCCGTGCGGCCGCGCCGGCCGACGCACAGGCGCTGCGCGATGGCGTGGCCAGCGTGCTGGGCAGCGCGGCCTCGCACCAGGGCCTGCTCAGTGCGGCGCAGGTGCAGGCACAGGGCGAACTGCTGCTGGGCGTGTTCATCGATGCGGTGTACGCCAGCGACAGCGGGCCGGAGAGCCGGGCGGTCGGCAACTGGGTGGAGCGGCAGCGCGATGCGATCGTGCGCCGCGCCGAGCGCTACCTGAAGACACAGCTGGACCGTGCCTTCGACAGCCGCGGCCTCGCACTGGCCCTGGGCGTGGGCGAGCGGCAGTTGGAGCGCCTGTTCCGTGATGTCTACGGCCACGGGCCCTGCCACTGGCACCAGATGGCGCGGCTCAACCTGGCGCGCAGTGCGCTGCTTCAGGCGGGTCGCAATGACAGCGTGACCGACATTGCGACGCGCTGCGGTTTCTCGCATTTGGGGCGCTTTTCTGTGACGTACCGCAATGTCTTTGGAGAATGTCCACGCGACACCCTACGTACGTGATCGGCAGTCGCGGCCGGCCACGTCGCCGCCTCACAATCTCGTCACGGTAAGGCTCGCATGGTCAGCGCGCTGCACGCCTGCGTGCACTGCGCTCCGGCATCGCCGCCGGTCGCACTGCCAAGGGTGCCGCGACTCAATCAGGGGATGATTGATACCGACGGAGACATCGCAATGAGCGTGATGTGTGAGCGTTCGCTTTCAACGCAGTTCCGCAGGGTCGTGGTGGCCGACGACCACATGCTGGTGGCGCAGGGCATCGAACGGCTGCTGACCGATACGTTCGCCACCGTCGAACTGGTGGCCTCGGGCGAGCAGCTGGTCGAATCGGTGCGGCGCGATCCCCCCGACGTGGTGGTGGCCGACATCAGCATGCCGGGCATGAGTGGCATCGATGCGATGCGCCTGATGCGTGGCGAAGGCTACGCGATGCCGTTCGTGTTCCTGACCATGCACGATGAGTCCAGCGTCGCGGCCGAGGCCATCCGTGCGGGTGCCCGCGGCTACATCCTGAAGAGTTCAGCCGGCGACGAACTGATGCGCGCCCTGGCCGGCATCATGGACGGGCAGACCTACGTCACCCCGACCCTGGCCGCCAACGCCATCGTGTGCTCGGGCCGACCGGCGTACACCCTGACCGAAAAACAGCTGCGCATCCTCGAGTACGTGGCACTGGGCCTGCGCTCCAAGCAGATCGCCTACGAACTGGGCGTGTCGGTGCGCACGATCGAGTCGCACAAGTACGCGATCATGCAGGAGCTGGGGGTGCACGGCACCCTGGAGCTGGTGCGCAAGGCCGAGCAGGAAGGCCTGATCCGGCATTGAGCGGCCACGGGGGTGGCGGCAAGTAGATTTACTTGCCGCCACCCGGTTGTTTTTCCCTTGTTCGCCCCTCCGGGCGCGCCCACCATCGACCCACGCGTCGAACGGGCGGAAGCCATGAATGCGGTCCGTGTGCTGCTGGCCGAGGATGGATGTGCGATGGGGCGCCAGCTCCGTGGCCTGCTGTGCCAGCAGTTCGATGTCATCGGCCTGGTGCAGGATGGCGAATCGCTGGTGCAGGCGTCGGTGGCCATGCTCCCGGACGTGATCGTGACCGATATCGCCATGCCGGGGCTGAGCGGGCTGGAAGCCGCACGCCGGCTGCGCGCGCAACGGCCCGTGCTGGGCGTGGTGTTCATCACCGTGCATGCCGAGCTGCAGATGGTGCGCCAGGCGATGGGGGTGGGCGTATGCAGCTATGTGTTGAAGGCCGATGCCGGCGACGACCTGCTGGTGGCGGTGCAGGCGGCGCTGGAGGGCACGCCCTTCGTATCGCGCTCGCTGCAGCGCTGAGCGCGCCGCCCGCTCAAACCAGGATACCGACCAGCTTCGTCACCAGCTCATCCACGGACATGGCCATCAACGCCAGCGGCAGCAGCGGCAGCGCGGCATGCAGCGCGATCCAGAGCAGGTTCCAGCGGTTGAACGGTACCACCGACATCCGTGCAAGGCCCTGGTAGACCCCGCTGAAATCCGCGTACGCCGACGCATCGCCGTGGTCGAGCAGGCTGTCGGCGCCGGCGTCAGCCGCCTCGCTGCTCGCCTGGAGGCCGGCCGCCTGCCAGCGCTGGTCGAACACGGCCGCGGCACGATTGCCCAGCGCATCGAAGCGGAACAGTGCATGGCGCTTGGCCCGCATCATGCTGGGCATGAGCATCAGCAGGGGCGCGACGAGCAGCGCGGTGGCCCCCACTACGTAGCCGGCCAGCAGGTGCCGCAACGAGTACAGCGACTCGCCCAGCCAGTGCATCTGGTTGCAGCAGGCACCGGCCAGCAGCAGCCCGCCGGCCAGGGCGAGGATCGCGAAGCGCTCCTGGGCCAGGCCGAGGAAGGCCAGCCCACCGGCGCCGTCGGGGTGTTCGGGGTGCAGGCGCAGGCCGACCCGGGGCAACCCGCACAGCAACACGCTCCACAACACGAAGCGCCACAGCCACAGCAGGCCCAGCAGTCGGAATACCGGCAGCGACACCCATTCGTACCAGCGGCCTGCGGCCGTGAGCTGGCCGTCCTGCAAGCGCCAGTCGGCGATCCCCGGCAACAGGTTGACCGCGTGCCCGGCCAGCGCCAACGGGGCCAGCGCGATCACCAGGCACAGCAGCTCGGGAAGCCAGCTGTCGCGGCCGCGGCGGACCCGCGCCAGCAACTGTTCCAGTCGCGCACAGCGGCGCGCCGGCACGAGACTGGCATGGCCGAGCTGGCGCAGTGCATTGCGCAGCAACGCGTCGGCATGCGGGGCCGCCAGCACCAGCAAGGGCAGGGCCAGCAGCAGACGGCTCAGCGTGGCGTAGTCGCCCAGCAGGGCCATGCCGCCGCGGCTGGGCATCAGCGTGCCGGCCACTGCGGTCAACACCAGGGGCGGCAACAGGGTGATGGCCAGCAGGCCTGCCGCCAGCCACCACGACAGGTGCGCATGGCCGCGCAGCAGGCCGGCTGCATGCAGCAGGCGGTGGACCAGGCCACCGCGCATCAGCGAATACCCGTGTTGCGCCATGCTGCGTGGTCTCCCAGCGGGGTCGGCGGTCGATCATCTCCGGCGCGCAGAGCATAGCGCCGCCGCGCCGCCACCACGGCGCAGTAAAAATACTGGGCAGCGTGCAGTACCAATCCGGATGTGCGCCGGACGCGGCACGACCAAGCTGGAGGCCTGTCGCAGGGAATCCGGTAATGCTCTCGGTCATCGACATCCTCACCCGCTTCTGGACCGACATGATCGAGCGCGCGGACGGCCCGATGACGTTCCGCTTCTTCCTGCAGCCGACCATGGCGCTGATCACCGCGCTGATCGACGGCATCAAGGACGCGCGCGCCGGCAAGTCGCCCTACGCGTGGATGCTGGCCCACAGCGATGCCGGGCACCGCTTGAGCGCGTGGCGCGAGGGGGTCACCGCCACCGCCCGCATCCTGCTGCTGGGCGTGGGCATGGACGTGATCTACCAGGTCCGCATGTTCGGCGGCTTCAAGTACCCGGTGGAGGCGTTCGTGATCGCCGTGGTGCTGGGCTTCCTGCCGTACCTGCTGCTGCGGGGCCCGATCAACCGCATCGCCGGCTGGTGGCTGCACCGCCGCGCCATTACCCCTCCCAAGGACCGTGGACCATGAGCGCACAGGATCCCCGCAAGGCGCTGGCCGACCGCGCCATCACCCTCGGCGAGGCGCGCGACCTGCTGGGCGGCACCGATGCGGCCTCGATGGAGCTGTCCTCCCGGCGCACCGGGATGTCGTTCCAGCGCACCCGGATGAGCGCGGACCGTACGCTCATGTCGATCATCCGTACCGCGCTGTCGCTGATCGGCTTTGGCTTCACCATCTACCAGTTCTTCGGGCACATGCTGGAGGTGCCCGGCACCACGCTGCGCCCGCACGCGCCGCGCAACTTCGGCGTGGCGCTGGTGGGGCTGGGGCTGGTGCTGCTCACGCTGGGGATCATCTACCACGTGCGCTACATGCAGCAGCTGCGCAGCGAGCGCGACCTGATGATCGGCGAAGGCCTGATCCACGGCGAGAGCCACTATCCGATCTCGCTGACGCTGATCACCGCCGGCCTGCTGTGGCTGCTTGGCGTGCTGGCCATCGCCGGCATGACCTTCAACGTGGCGCCGTTCGCATGAACGGGCGTGTACCTGGACCCACCGGGAGGGCGCGATGAGCGCGGTCATCGATGACATGGTTGCGCTGGACGGCGGGGTGTTCAGCATGGGCTCCAACGACCACTACCCGGAGGAGCGCCCGGCGCACAAGGTGCGCGTGGGACCGTTCCGGATTGACCGCCACGCGGTCACCAACCGCGATTTCTCGCGTTTCGTCAGTGCCACCGGCTACACCACGCTGGCCGAGCGCCCGGCCGATCCGCGCGACTACCCCGGCGCCGATCCGGCGCTGCTGGTGCCGTCCTCGGTGGTGTTCGTGCAGCCGGCGCACCCGGTGGACATGTCCAACCCGCACAACTGGTGGCACTACCTGGCCGGGGCCGACTGGCGCCATCCGCGCGGCCCGGGCACGCACCTGGAGGGGCTGGACGATCACCCGGTGGTGCACGTCGGCTTTGCCGATGCATGCGCCTATGCCACCTGGAGCGGCAAGACGCTGCCCACCGAGGCCGAGTGGGAGTTCGCCGCGCGCGGCGGCCGCACCGAGGGCGAGTTTGCGTGGGGCGATACGCTCACCGTGCGCGGCCGCCACCAGGCCAACACCTGGCAGGGCGAGTTTCCGTGGTTGAACCTGGACGAGGACGGCCACCGCTGGACCGCGCCGGTGGGCAGCTATGCGCCCAATGGCTACGGTCTGTACGACATGATCGGCAACGTCTGGGAGTGGACCACCGACTGGTACCAGCACCACGACCAGCTGCAGGGGCGGCCCTGTTGCGCCATCGAGAACCCGCGCGGCGGCGAGCGCGAGCGCAGCCACGACCCGCGCGACGCCAGTGCGGTGCCGCGGCGGGTGATGAAGGGCGGCTCGCACCTGTGCGCGCCCAACTATTGCCGCCGCTACCGGCCCGCCGCCCGCATGGCCCAACCGGTGGATACCTCCACCTGCCACCTCGGCTTCCGCTGCGTGGTGCGCGGATGAACCGCCGCGCCGTGCCGCTTCGTCGCTTCCAGAGGATCGCCGATGTCCACCCTGAAAACCTGGCTGGTGGCATGCACCGAACCGGTCGTGGTGGTGATCGATGCGATGGCGCTGGTACTGATCGTGCTGGCCACCGTGATCGCCTTCGTGCGCGGGGTGCGTCTGTTGCTGGGGGGGCACGCCGACAACGTGGCGCGCCGCGAGCTGTGGTTGGAGTACGGGCGCTGGCTGGTGGCGGGGCTGACCGTGCAGCTGGCGGCCGACATCCTGGAATCCTCGATCTACACCAGCTGGGACAGCATCGGCCAGCTGGGGGCGGTCGCGGTGATCCGGACCTTCCTGAATGTCTTCCTGGAGCGCGATATCCAGGAGGTCCGCGAACGCCAGCGACGTGCCGCCGCGCGACAGAACCCGGCCACGCGCAACCGACCCGAGAGGTGATCCGCATGGGCAGCCCATCCTTCCGTCACTACCGTCGTTCCAGCGGGATCTGCGCCGCCCTGCTGGGCGCCCTGGCGCTGGCCGCCAGCCTGCAGGCGCATGCCACCGAAGGGGCGCTGGGACGATCGATCACCGGCATGCAGATCACCTCGTATGCCGGGGTGATCCCGCCGGAACCGGGCAT
The DNA here is from genome assembly GCF_024810105.1 of Stenotrophomonas sp. BIGb0135. Lineage (GTDB taxonomy): Bacteria > Pseudomonadota > Gammaproteobacteria > Xanthomonadales > Xanthomonadaceae > Stenotrophomonas > Stenotrophomonas maltophilia_AB. The sequence continues at coordinate 399,785 of NZ_JANUDX010000001.1, read as the reverse complement.
GCAGTGGTCGCTCAGCTACGTGCAGTACGACGGCCGGATCGGCGGCAGCCGCGCCGCGCCCATCGCCGGGCAGATCTCGCTCGGGCTGGAGGCCGACATCAGCCTCACCGCCGCCACCGGCGTGTACGTCTGGCCGACCCACACCGGCAAGTGGAACTTCGCCTCGATGCTGACCGTGCCGTACATCACCGCCGACGTCACCGCCAACCTGGAGGGCCCGCTGGGCGGTCGCCGCCAGGCCAAGGACAGTGCCTCCAACCTGTTCGACGTGTATTTCGCCCCGTTCATCGCCGGCTACCACATCGACCCGGTCCAGCACGTGTCGTTCGGCCTGTACGTCTACGCGCCGACCGCCAAGTACGACCCGGACAAGCTGGCCAACCCCGGCCTGAACGTGTGGACGCTGTCGCCGAGCGTGGGCTACACGCATCTGTTCCAGAAGGGCACGCTCGAATTCAGCGTGCTGGGTGCGGTGGACTGGTACAGCCGCAATGACGACACCGACTACAGGAACGGGCTGGTGGCGCGCACCGATGCGTTGCTGGTGAAGCGCACGCCGAGTGGCTGGGGCGTCGGTGCCGCGGCGGGCTGGATCCAGCAGCTGCAGGACGACCGCGGTGACACCGCCGACCGCCTCAACGGGTTCAAGGGGCGCTCGTTCGGCATCGGGCCGGTGCTGACCTATGGCAAGAAGTGGCCCGGTGGCGAGCACCTGGACGTGTCGCTGCGCTATATCGGCGAGTTCAGCGTGCGCAACCGCTTCGAGGGCGACCCTTGGAGCGTCTCGATCAGCGGCGGGTTCTGAGCCGCGCCGTCCCTTTCCGCTGCCTGGAGACACGCTCATGGTTGCCGCACCCCGCCACATGGCCTGGACCACCTGCCTGCTGCTCGCGGCGCTTCCCGTCGCGCACGCTGCCACCCGGGCTGCCACGCCCGCGTCGCCGCCCGCGGCCACCGCTGCCGTCCAGCCCGAACGCGACCCCGAGGCGCTGGCCGCGCTGGACCGGATGGGCGCGGCGCTGCGCGCGCTCAAGCAGTTCTCGCTGGTCTCGCAGGCCAGTACCGAAGTGGTACTCGATGATGGCCAGAAAATCGAACTCGACGGCACGGTCACCTACAAGGTCGTCACCCCCAACCGGCTGTTCCTGGAGCTGAGCAGCGACCGCCAGCTGCGCCAGCTCTACTACGACGGCACGACGCTGTCGGTGTACTCGCCGCGCTTGAAGTACTACGCCCAGGTGGACGGGGTGCATGCCACCCTGGCCGAGCTGGTCGAGGAGGTCGGCGTGCGCTACGGCATCGAGATGCCGCTGGCCGACATGTTCCTGTGGGGTACCGACAAGGCGCCCAAAAGCGCCATCCGCGGCGCGCTGCACGTGGGAGGCGGCCTGGTCGATGGCGAGGCGATCGAGCAGTACGCCTTCCAGCAGGACCAGGTGGACTGGCAGATATGGATCTCCAAGGCGACCTCGCTGCCGAAGAAGCTGATCATCACCGCGCTGGACGACCCGGCGCTGCCGCAGTACCGCGCCGAACTGCACTGGAATACGCGCGGGACCCTCAAGGACAGCGCCTTCGCCTTCACCGCGCCTGCCGATGCCGCCCGCATCAAACTGGTCCCCGTGGCCGTGGTGGCCATCGACGCTGTACAGGAGAAGTGACATGCCGACGTCAACGCGCACTGCCGCGCCATTGCTGTTGCTGCCATCGCTGCTCGTGCTGGGCCTTGCGCTCGCGGCCGCGCCCGCCCAGGCCCAGCGCGCTGGCTTCCACGGCGGCGCGCGCGCCAGCGCACACACCAACATCAACCGGCCCGTGCAGCGGCCGCAGGGCGGGGCGGTCAATGCCAACCGCACCGTCAACCGCAACGTGAACCGCAACATCAATCGCAACGTCAACGTCGACGTGGACTACCACGACGACCATTGGAACCACTGGGACGACCACCCCTTCGCCACGGCGGCAGCGGTGACCGCCGGGGTGGCCGTGACCTCGGCGGTGATCGGCTCGATCGTCAGTTCCGTTCCGCCCAGCTGCGTCACCACGGTCATCAACGGCATGGCCTACCAGCAGTGCGGCAGCACGTGGTACGAGCCGCGCTATGCCGGCACCAGCGTGCAGTACGTGGTGATCAACCCGCCGCGCTGACCGGTAGTTTTGCCTGCCGCCGCTGCGTAGTAATGCGGATTCGCCGCCACCCCGGGCCCCTTAACGTGGGGCGTACGGCAGCCCGTTTGCCGCCGCACCCGTCATCGTCGTCGCTGCACCCGCAGCGCGTCCTATCCCGCAACTGGAGCCTGCGTCATGAAAGCCTTCGTCATTGCCGTCCTGGCCAGCTCGCTGGTCGCCTGTGCGTCTTCGCCCACGGTGAAGACCGACTACGACAACACCGCCAACTTCGGGTCCTACACGACCTATTCGTGGGCCATCACGCCCCAGGCCGGTTCGCCGCTGGTGCAGCAGCGCATCGTGCAGGGGGTCAATACACGCATGCAGGCCAAGGGCCTGCGTGAGGTGCCGCAGGGCGGCGACATCGCCCTTGCGGTGCACGTCATCACCGCCCAGAAGCAGACCCTGGACACCTTCTACTCCGGCAGCGGCATGGGTGGCTGGGGCTGGCGCGGCGGCTGGGGCGGTGGCATGGCCATGGGCAGCGCGACCACCCAGGTGCGCACCTATGACGTCGGCACGCTGGTGGTGGACATGTTCGATGCGCGCACCAAGCAGGCGGTCTGGCGCGGGACGGCCAGCGGCACCGTGCCGGGTTCGCCGGACAAGGTCAATGCTGCGGTCGATGCCGGGCTGGACAAGATCTTCGCCGCTTATCCGCCGGGTGCCAGCGCCGCACGCTGATCGCGGCGGCCAGGTTCGCTGGTGTCACTGCGCGGTGCCGCGCCGGGCTCTTCCCTCCCGCCGGGGCGGCATCGCGCATCTTCCAGGCATGTCGAGGTGGTTCATGTCGATTCCCCGCCGCATGCTCGGCTGCCTGTTGCTGCTGTCGCCGGTGTACGCGGCCGCCCAGGCCGGCGCCGGGGCCGAGCCGGCCGCCGGGTCATCGCCATCGCCATCGCCATCGCCGTCCACGACGGCTGCGGGTGGCCTGCGCTCGGTGTTCCGTGACAGCGAGGACGGCCGGTTCGACATGTCGCGCTGGCTGCTGGAACACCGCGGCTTCCTGCCGGTGCCGATCATCATCACCGACCCGGCGGTGGGCAACGGCGGCGGCGTGGCGCTGGCGTTCTTCCACGCCCCGCATGCACGGGCCGAGCCGTCGGCCGATGGCAGCACGCCGAAAATGGTCACCCCGGACATCTACGGCGGGGGCGCGATGCGTACCGAGAACGGCAGCGAAGCCTACGGGCTGGGCGCGTCGCTGCATTTCGACGAGGACCGTTGGCGTTATCGCGGCGGCGTGGCCAAGGCGTCGTTCAATCTGGGTTTCCATACGCCGGACACGCTGCTGCCCACGACCAGCATCGAGTACAACGTGGACGGGCTGATGTCGTTCCAGCAAGGCTTCCGGCGCCTGGGCGAGCGCGACCTCTACCTCGGCCTGGCCTGGATCTACATGGACATGGACATCGGTTTCGATGTCGCCAGCGATCGCGACCGCTTCCAGCCGCATGAACTGGCCACGCGCAGCTCCGGGCTGGGGCTGTCGCTGGAATACGACAGCCGCGACAACCCGTTTACGCCATCCAGTGGCTGGTTGGGGATGGTCGAAGGCAACTACTACCTGCCGGGGATCGGCAGTGACACCGCGTTCCAGAGCTATCGCGGGCATGCCTACGGATACTGGCCACTGGGTTCGCGGCTGGTGCTCGGCGGCCGGGCGGACGCACGCTGGGCCAACGGCGATATTCCGTTCTACCGGCTGCCCTATATCGATCTGCGCGGGATCGGCTCGGCGCGTTACCAGGACACCCGCGCGGCGGTGCTGGAAACCGAGCTGCGCTGGAACGTCACCCGGCGCTGGGCAGTGATCGGCTTCGTCGGCGCAGGGCGTACCTGGGGCCGGCACAACAGTTTCAGCGAGGGCAGCAGCCAGGTCTCCAAGGGGACCGGCGTGCGCTACCTGATCGCGCGCAAGCTGGGCATGCAGGTCGGCGTGGATTACGCCTGGGGCCCGGAGGACGACACCTTCTACGTGCAGGTGGGCAGCGCGTGGCGCTGACCGCGCCCCTGCGCTGGCTGTGCTGGCTGCTGCTCGCCGGCTGGCCAGCCGCGCTGCAGGCAGCCGGGCCCGCGCCGTCGGCGCCGGGAACGAGTTGCGGCGTACGCACGGCAGGCGATACCCGTCCGCGGATCGGGTTGGCACTGGGCGGCGGTGGTGCACGCGGCATCGCGCACGTGCGCATCCTCAAGCAACTCGAGGCCCAGCACATTCCGGTGGATTGCATCGCCGGCACCAGTGCTGGCGCGCTGGTGGGCGCGCTGTACGCCTCCGGATCGACCCCGGCGCAGATCGAGCAGCTGGTGCTGGACACGCAATGGATGGCGATGTTCAGCGACACCCTGCCGCGCCGCGAGCGTTCGCTCCGCCGCAAGGCCGATGACTACGAGCAGCTGGCGGCGATCGGCATCGGCTTCGGTGGCGAGCAGGGCAAGGCGGTGTCGCTGGCCGGCGGCGTCTCCGAGGGCGAGAAGCTGATCGCGCTGTTCGAACGCGCCACGGGCGGGGCGCGGGTCAGCGGCCGCTTCGACGACCTGCCCATTCCGTTCCGGGCGGTGGCCACCGACATCAATACCGGCCAGCCGGTGGTGCTGGCACAGGGCAACCTGCCGATGGCGATGCGCGCCAGCATGTCCTTGCCGGGGATCTTCCGGCCGGTGGTGATCGACGGGCGCGTGCTGGTCGACGGCGGTGTGTCCAACCAGGTGCCGATCGACGTGGTCCGGGCGATGGGCGCCGACCAGGTGATCGCGGTGGACGTGGGCACGCCGTTGCGGGTGCTCGACGGCAATGCCAGCCTGGTGGATGTGATCGGCCAGCTCAGCGGTTTCCTCACCACCGGCAGCGCGCAACGGCAACTGGACAGCCTGGGGCAGGGCGACCTGCTGATCTCGCCGGACCTGACCGGCAAGGTCGCCACCGGCGACTTCGACAAGGCGCCGGAGGCGCTGCGGATCGGCCAGTTGGCCGCCGATACCGCCGCACCGGCGCTGCGCGCGTTCGAGCAGCCGCTGCCGGCCTATGCGGCCTGGCAGGCGCAGCGGGCAAGGCGCAGCGTTGCGGTGGCGCCAGCGCAGGTCGACTTCGTGGAGGTGGTCAACGACACCGGCTACGCGGATGCGTTGCTGCTGTCCTACCTGCCGCTGCAGGTGGGCCAGCCGCTGGATACCGCGGCGATGCAGGCGGGTATCCTGCGCGGCTACGGCATGGGCACGCTCGCCAGTTTCAGCTACGAGGTGCGCGAGCGCGACGGCCGGACCGGCGTGGTGGTCACCGCGAACGCAAAACCGAACGGGCCGGCGTACCTGGAGGCCGGGTTGAGCCTGAGCGATGACCTGGAAGGCAACCACGAGAGCAACCTGCGCGCCGGCGTCTTGTTCTCGCCGCTGTCGCCCTACGGCGCCGAGGCGCGCGTGGTGCTGCAGGTGGGCAGCGAGCCGGGGCTGACCGGCGAGTACTACCATCCCTTCGACCTGCGCAACCGCTACGCCTTCCAGGTGGGGGGTGGCCTGCAGACGCGCAGCTTCAACCTCTACGACGAAGACGGTGACAAGACCGCGCGCTTCCGCGTGCGCCGTGCCGGTGCAACGGTGGGGCTGGTGCGCCACGTGGGCAACGTGCTGTCGTTGAGCGCGGGGCTGCAGCGCTACACCGGCAATGCGGAAGTGGAAGTGGGCGATCCCACTCTCCCACGCACGCACTTCGACGAAGGTGCCTGGTTCGCGCAGGCCACGCTGGACGACATCGACAGCCTGTACTTCCCCCGCGACGGGCGCCTGGTCAACCTGGGTACCTACCAGTCGCGCGCCGGGTTGGGCGCGGACACCGCCTTCGGCCAATGGGACCTGGATGCGGTGGCGGCCAGGTCCTTCGGCCGCCACGCGCTGCAGATCGGGCTGCGCTACCACGTCACCACCTCGGGCACCGCCCCGGTGCAGAGCCTGTACCGGCTGGGTGGGCGCTGGCGCCTGGCCGGCTTCCAGCACAACCAGCTGACCGGCCAGGACTACGCGCTCGGCTTTACCGGCTATACCTACGAACTGGGCAGGGTCCTGGGACGCTCGGCGCAGGTGGGGGCCACGCTGGAATACGGCAACGCGTGGCAGCGGCGCTCGGACATGGCGCTGGCCGACGGGATCTGGAACGGCAGCGTGTTCCTCGGCTTCGACTCGTGGATCGGACCGCTGATCTTCGGGGTGGGCTTCCGCGAGGGCGGCGAGAACGTGTTGTTCATCGAACTCGGGCAGTCGCTGTGAGCGCGGCGTGCGTCACCACACCTGCGACAGGATCACCGCCAGCGCGCCGATCCAGCACACCAGCACGAACCAGGCCAGCACGGCGTTGGCGCCGAGCCCGCGATGGCGCACGAGCAGGCTGACCACCAGCGCGGCCAGCAGCGGGAGCAGGAACAGGCTGAGGATCCAGGCCCAGGGATGGGTATGCATGGCGTGGGTTCCTTGCCGGTCAGTCCAGCGCCTTGTCGGGGTAGTAGCGGGTGCCGCTGACCGTCAGTTCCGCGGCCAGGCCGCTTTCGGTCAACTGGTAGACCCACACGCCATCGGACACCTGCACCGCGCCGGTCAGGCCGCCGCCGGCCTTGTCCACCTGCGCGGCCAGCGTGGCCTGGCCACCGATCTCGATGCCGCGGGTGACGAAGTCGGTATAGGCCGCTGGCGTCCTGAACACCCAGACCAGATCGAAGGTCTTCGCGCCGAAGCCCAGCCCGGCCTGGATCTCGACCATGCGCATGAAGGTCTCACGACCGCTGCGGGTCTCGATCGCCACGCCGCGCCCGCTGCCGCCGCCGGCAACCAGGATCTTCACCCCGAAATTGCGGAACACCGCATAGCCGGCCGACGTGGCGATGGCCTGGCGTGCGCCGGGCTGTGCCGCGTAGAGCCGGCTGAGCACCTCGGTGGACGCAACGCGCGCCGTGTTGCGCGCCTCTTGGGTGGCGGCGCTGGGGCTGCCGTCGGCGTTGCGCGGCGGGGCGCTGCTGCAGGCGGCGCACAGGGCGAGGGCCGCGGCGAGCGCGGCGGCGTGGGTCGGGCGCAGCACGTGCATGGTCCATCTCTCCTTGGCGCGTAGCGCCAGCGCCTATTCGGGGAAGACGAGGGTGACGATGAAGCGGCCGGTCCAGCGGCTGGCATCGGCCGGCCGGTCCAGGTTGTAGAACCCGCCCAGGCCCACGCTTACCGGGGTGTGGCCGAGGTGCAGCACCTTCGACACCGTGGCGCCGACGGGCACCGTCCACGCATTGCCACTGGCGGCCTTCCAGTTGTAGCTGGTCTCGGAGGTGAAGCTCAGCGACCAGCCATCGGGCAGGTTGCGGGTCACGAACGGCTGCACGCTGGTGCTGCTGACATCATCGCGATCGTCGTCGCCGGCCACCGACCACACATGGTTGGCCAGTGCGCCCAGCGTCCACGTGCGGGTCTTGTGGACCAGGATGAAGGCCGGGCCCAGCGAATACTTGCCGGTGCCCAGGCTATCGTGCGACGCGGTGTCGAGCAGCGCGGCGGCGCCGAACCCGATCTCGGTGCCGCGCGCCTCGGCGGCTGTTTTGGGGATGTAGTAGCCCTGCACGAACAGATCGCCACTGCCATGCTTGCGTTCGGGGAAGTGGTTCCAGCTCAGCGGCAGGATCGGGCGCAGGATGAATTTGCCGTTGTCGCCCACGAAGGGGATCACCGGCTGGATCTTCAACTGCTGGTTGTGGAACGCATCCCCCGGGCCGACCGACCCGAGGTAGTTGTACTGGAACGGCACCGAGATCAGTGCGGCGCCAGGATCGGCCAGCTTGCGCGCGATATCGTCGGTGGAGCCGCTGCCGGTTGCGGGCGCGGCGACTGCAGCCGGCCACGCCAGCAGCAGCGCCATGCCGAGGACGACGGCGGCTACGCGCGTCATCGCGGCGCGTCCACGACGATGTACTGCACCGTGGTGCCTACATAGCGCGGCTGGTACCAGGCGTTGTCGCACTGCTGGTAGCCGATGCCATCGACCACCACCGTGCTGCAGCTGGGCGGCAGCGAATAGACGATGGAGCCGATCATCGCCGAGGTGACGGCCACACCGGCGGTGACGGCGGCCGCATCCCAGAACGGGTGATCCCAGTACGGGGGCGGCGGCGGCGGTGGGCCTGGCGGATGCGGGCCAGGACCAGGACCAGGACCAGGACCGGGGCCGGGATGGGGTCCTGGGCCAGGATGGGGACCCGGACCGGGACCCGGACCAGGATGGGGACCGGGACCAGGACCAGGCCCCGGATGAGGCCCCGGCTGGGGTGCGGGACCCGGGCCGGGTGGATGTGGCCCCATGCCGCCGCCACCGCCTGGATGGGCCATGCCCCCACCGCCGAAGCCGCCGCCACCGAAGCCGCCGGCGTGGCCGATGGAGGGGTGGGCGAAGCCGCGCAGGCCGGGTCGCGCGTGCACGGCCGCGGGGGCGAGCAGCGTTGCGCCGGCCATGACCAGCAGCGCGGTGCCAAGGGCAGTGCGCAGGTGCGCGTTGGTGTGCATGCTCAGTTCCCCTCTGCGGTGGTGGCCTGCGCGGCGACCGCCACCGGCACGAACACGATCCGGGTGGCGCCGCTCGGGTTGAACGCCAGCTCGCTGGCGCTGATCGCCCGGCGGGTATCCCACTGCAGCGAGGCCTGGTAGCTGGGCAGCGCCGGATCGCTGTGGCTGGTGATCACCACCTGTCGGGGCAGGGCGGTGGCATCGGATATCCAGACCTGCCAGTCGACGCCGGGCTGGCGGAACGCATAATGCTGCGTCGCCTCGCCGCCGACGCGGGCGCTGCCCACGCGCAACGCGGACTGGAAGCGGTCGGTGGGGAAGGCCGGGGTTCCCCACAGGAACAGATCGGCGAGCGGGAACTCCAGGCCGTAGGTGCTGGCCGAGTCGGCGAGCAGGGCCTGGCTGCTGCGGTTGAGGTCCTCCAGCGTGGCGTAGTACTTCAACCGGGGGGAATAGATGGTCAGGCGCTTGCCGTCGTAGAACAGCTGGCGATGTTGCTGGTCGCTCTGGATCTCGACGAAGAAACGGTCCGGTTCGATCGCCTTGTAATCCACGGTGCCGGCGAGGGCGAGCTTCTGGCCGTCGTCGAGCACGTACTCGGTGCTGGTGGTCGCGTGCATGCGGAACTGCGGCAGTGCCCGCAGCGCCTTGCCCATGCGGGTGAGCGCGGCCACCGCGCTGGCGTCGATGTTGTCCGCGCTGGACGTGGCGGCCGCTGCGGGGGGCGATGTCGGGGCCTGTGCCAGCGCGGCTGGCAGGGCAGCGGCGAGGGCCAGGGCAAGCAGCGAGGCAAGGCGTGCGTGCGGCATGAGGGGCTCCGGGACGTGGGCCGGTCGCACCGACCCTGTCCCCACTGTGCGTACCGCCGTCGCAGCGGACAACCGGAGTTACACCGTAGCGGCCTAGGTATTTCTACGCAGGCGCGCCAAGGTCATGCTGGCGCCGCTCAGGGGGCCCGGTGCGGGTCGGCGCCACCGGCGGCAATCCACGCATCCACCGCCTGGCCGACCACCGTCATCGGCATCGCACCATTGCCCAGGATCAGGTCGTGGAAGGCGCGGATGTCGAAGCGTGGCCCCAGTTGTTTCTGCGCGCGTGCACGCAGCGCCACCAGTTGCAGCTGGCCCATCTTGTACGAGCTGGCCTGGCCGGGTTGCACCAGGTAGCGGTTGATCTCCACCCGCACCTCGCTGGCCTTCATGCCGGTCTTTTCCTGCATGTACGTGGCCGCCTGGTCGGGTGTCCAGCGCTTGCGGTGCAGGCCGGTGTCCACCACCAGCCGCACCGAGCGGAACATCTCGGCCTGCAACCGGCCGAGGTCGCCGGCCGGGTCGTCCTTGTAGACGCCGGCCTCGGCCATCAACTGCTCGGCATACAGCGCCCAGCCTTCGCTGAAGGCGCTGGGGTTGAGGCTGCGCCGCAGCAGCGGCAGGTCGGTGAGGGTCTGTCCGATCGAAATCTGGAAGTGGTGGCCGGGCGAGCCCTCATGGTAGGTGAGGGTGGGAATGCTCCAGCGGGTATTTGCGTCGATGTCGCCGAGATTGATGAAGAACGTGCCCGGCCGCGAGCCGTCCATCGCCGGGGGGTAGTAATAGCCGCCTGGCGAGGTGGCCTGCATGTGGGCCGGTACCGGCATGACCACCAGCTGCTGCGGCGGCAGGTGGCCGAACCAGCGTGGCAGGATCGGGTCCAGGTCGCGCAGCCGTTGCTGGATGTCGCCCAGCAGCTGCGCGCGCCCGGCTTCGCTGTCGGCATAGCGGTAGCGCGGGTCTTCGCGTAGCTGCTGCACGCGCGCGGCCACGCTGCCGTCGCGCAGGCCGAGCTGGCTCAGCCGTGCATCCATCTGCTTTTCCACCCGCGCCACTTCGTCCAGCCCGATCTGGTGGATCGCATCGGCATCCAGGTCGGTACTGGTGTACCAGCGCAGCGCGGCGTCGTAGTAGGCCTTGCCCTGCGGCAATGCCCATACGCCCTTGTTGCCAAGGTGGCGCGCCTGCAATCGGGTCACATCGTCCAGCAGCCGCTGGTACCCGGGGTTGACCGCATCCGCCACTGCACGCGTGGCCTGTTCGACCAGCGCGGCACGGCGGGTGGCGGTGATGGCCGGTACCTTCTCCAGCTTGCGCTGCAGCGATTGCACCCACAGGCTGTCCTTCGGCGCGGGGGTGAGCAGGGCGCGGAACTGGTCCGCGGCGCCTTGCAGCGCCACCTCGGGCGGCACCACGCCCTGCGCGGCCTGCATGTCCACGTTGGCCCGCACCTGGTCCAGCTTGGGCCCCATCGCCTGCAGCCGGGCGATGTAGTGGGCCGCGCTGGTCTCATCGGTGACGGCGTGCTGGTTGTCCATGAACTGGGGCAGGTTCACCGGCAGGCTGAACAACTGGTCCACGGCATAGGTGCTGCCGCCCACCGGGAGCCACGCCGCCGACCATGGCACCGCCATCAGGTCGATCTGGGTCTGGTAGAACCAGCGCGCCAGGCCATCGCTCAGCTGCTGCTGCGCATCCAGCGGCGCGCCACGCCACTGCGTGATCGCCGCCAGGTTGTCGGCCAGGAAGCGGCGGTTGACCTCGCGCTGGCCCAGCGATACATCGGTGAGCCGGTCGGAGCTGTCGGCCTGGCCGTCGCCACTGATGCCGAGCATCGTGCGCAACTCGGGATCGGCGTTGATCGCGGCCATGGTCTGCGCATCGAGCAACCCATTGAACGAGACCGGTGTTGGCGGGCCGGCGACGGTTGCCGGCGGCATCGCCGCGGCGGCCGGCGCCTGGGCGTGCGTCGCCGGTGCGCCGAGTGCGAGCGCTGTGCCGATGGCGAGCGACAACAGGGCAGGCAGGGCGGAAGCGGTCGGGATCGGCATCACGGGACATCTCCGGTGGCGGGCGGCGCGGGCTGCACGCAGGCTACGCCAGCCGGCCACAACCTGCACGCGGCCCCGAGGGGAACCGCTTGGCTGTCAGCCCGCGCGCCGCTCGAATCCATCGCCGCTCCAGTCCTCGCTGCCCACACCGTGATGGATCACGAACAGGCCGTCCGGATCGTAGCGGCGCTTGGCCGCCAGCAGGCGCGGGTAGTGCTGCCCCCAGAACGCCTGCTGCCAGTCGGCCTGGAAGTAGTCTGACTCGGACACATAGGCCGGTGCGTGGGGCACCACCGCGCTGAGTGCGTCGTAGGCGCGGCGCGTGCGCAGTGCGCCGCGGCGCGCATCCGGCTCGTCCACCGCGCCGCCGCAGCCGGGGTAGACCGGGCCGCCCGCATTGCCGATCAGCGCCAGCGCAAAGGCATCCAGCACGGCCGGGTGGGTGGCGGTCCCGGCGCTGGCGGCGAGCGCGTCGGCCGGCGCACCGAACAACCCCTTGTTGCAGTGCAGGCCCACGTCCATGTGCTCGGCCGCCGCGCAGAGCGCATCGGCGGCGGTCTCGACGCGGTCCTCGCCCAGCAGCGCCGACGGCATCCACGCCGAGGCATAGCCATGCAGGAACCAGCCGACCTGGCCCTGGTCGCCCTTCCACAGCATGTGCCGGGGCGGCGCGCCGGCGCGCGTGTCTGCGGCGATGAGCCGGGGCGCGTGCTGGCGGAAGAAATCGGCGTCCCAGAAGTCCCGCGCCGGCATCGCCAGCGCCTGGAGCGGCTCGCGCACGGTGTAGCCCGCACGTGCCTGGATCCACGCCAGCAGCGGCTGCCACGTGGCCTCCGCCGTTTGGCGGTCCAGACCCTGGAACACCATCGAGATGGACAGCACGCGGTCGCCGCCGAAGGTGATCTGTTCGCCCCAGTGCGGGTTGCACAAGGCCTCGCGGTAGAAGCGCAGCACCTGGGCGGCCAACGCGCGCCAGCTGGCGTCGCTGTCGGCCTGCACTTTGAGCGACACCCCGCCGAAGGTGGCGGGCAGGGCATGGGTCTTCAGGGTCAGCCGGGTGACGATGCCGAAGCTGGCCGCGCAGCCGCCCTTCAATGCCCAGAACAGCTCCGGGTCCTGGTCGGCGTTGACCACCCGCACCGTGCCGTCGGCGGTGACCACCTCGGCCTCCAGCAAGCTGGCGGCGGCGCTGCCGAAGGCCTTGGAGAAGCTGCCGAAGCCGCCGCCGCTGACCAGCCCGGCAACCCCCACCGAGGTGCAGCCACCGCCCTGCACGTAGCGCCCGCCGTGGGTGGTTACCGCGTCGTAGGCGTCGATCCACATCGCCCCGGCGCCCACGCTTGCCGCCGGTTGAGGTGCCGTGCCGGGCCGCGCGCCCTGCGGCACGAAGGCGTCATGCAGCTGCACCTGATTCATCGCCCGGGTCCAGACCAGCAGCGAGTCCGGCGCGCACGAGGTGCCGTGGTAACTGTGGCCGCCGCCTTTGACCACCAACCGCACGCGGTGCTGCCGCGCGAAGCGGACCGCGGCGGCGACATCGGCGCTGTCGCGGGCGCTCACCATCTGTGCGCTGGGCACCGAACGCCAGGCACCGAAGTAGCCGCTGGTCTGGGTGAGGGCAGGTTGGTCGCCGATGTAGAACGGGTTGTGGATCTGCGCCATGGCCTCGGCGTGCGTGGCCGCGTCGCCCAGGAACGGCGATTGCGGCACCGACAGGCGCCCGCCGACGGCGCGCGACAACTGATCCCACTGGTCGGCGCCTGGCCAGCCGGCGGTACCGGGCCGCACCCGCGACCAGGGGCCGTTCGGCGCGGCAGCGGCCTTGAGCACCAGCGGCATCAGGGGCAGGGCCAGGCTGGCCTTGAGGCAGTCACGTCGTTTCATCGGGGGCATTCCTTGGCGCAGGCAATCGGTATGACCGTGAGTGTGTGCCCGCCACGCCCCGCCGTCATTGGGCCGGGGATGGAGGGAGGGGCGCGGTGACCAGTGGCGGGTGGGCAGGGACGAGTGGCCGCTGCGCCCGGATCGCAGCCCGACCCTGGATGGCCTGGCCTGCATTACGCCGGGGGCCGGGAGCGGCAAGGTAAGCTCGCTGCCTGGCGCGGGGACGGCGCTGTCACCGGGGACGGCCGATGGCCATGGCACTGATCGCGTTGCTCCTGCTCGAGCTGCTCCTGCAGGGCTTCTGGAATGCCGCCTATTGGGGCGCGGGCATCGTGGTGTTCAAGCACTCCCTGCCGGCCACGGCGGCCGCACGCAACCAGCTTGCGCTGGGCAGCCTGCAGCACGATGTCGACCCGGCGGGCTGGCTGCCGCTGGCGTTCCACGCCTTGCCCGATGGCAGCATGGCGTTCCGTGAACGCTGGGGCGCGAGTTTCGCGCGGCGCTACTACCCGGTCATGCGCGGCCGGATCATCGTCGATGCCCGGCGTCGCCAGGTGCGGGTGCTGGGGCTGTGCAACTGGAACGTGGTGGCCATCGCGCTGTCGTCGGTGCCGGTGGCGGTCGCGCATCCCGCGTCGGCCGCGCTGCTGCTCCTGCTGCCGCTGTTCGGGGTGAGCTACGCGTTGCAGCGGCGGCGTTTCATGGCCGTGGTCGAGGCGCTGCGCGAGCAACTGGACACCGACCGCTCGGTGGAGGCGATCCTGGACGCACGCCTGCTGGCCCGACGCCCGCGCTGATACGCCCCGGCCTGCACCGCAGGTAGACTTTCCTGCTCGATCCTCATTGCCTGATGCCCAGGCCGCCGCCCATGACTGTTCCCTCACCCCCCACGAACCGCCGCACACAACTGGCCGACGCGATGCAGGCGGCGGGCTGCGTCGATCCCCGCGACTGGGTGAGCAGCGAGCTTGACGAGAACATCCCGCAGTTCGCGCGGTTCCTGCTGCTGCGTGATGTGCACCATCTGGCCGATGCCGTGCAGGACACGCTTGCCGAGGCGGTGTACGACCGGCCGGATCTGCAGGACACCTTGACTGCCCTGCAGGCGGCCGTGGCGCCTGCGGCGCTGGAGGCGCTGCTGCTGGCCTACGGCCGGGCGCTGGGCAACGGGTTCGTGATGACGCTCGACGACGGCGCGATGGCGCAGGGCGCGGACACGCCGGGCTGGCAACTGATGGAGACCGATGCCGACGGCGAGCCCACCGGCCGCCTGGTGCAGGGCCTGCACGAGGACTACCTGGATTTCGACGGGGCTTACCAGCCACTCGCACGCGCGCCTTGCGGGACCCCCGGCGATGCGTGAGCGCTTGCGCCGCTGGGCACTGGCGGGCCTGGTAGCCTGCCTGAAGGTGACAGCAGCGTCTGCTGCCGAGGCTGCCACGCCCGCTGCATGGACGCCGCCCGCTGGGCTGGCCCAGGTTGCGCTGTGGCCCAACGGCGCGCCCGACGCTGCCCAGGCGGCGGCGCCCAGCGAGTCGGTGACCGCGGTCAGCGCGCCGGGCGGGCACGGCTACCTGGCGGTCGCCAACGTCAGCGTGCCCACCCTGACCATCGTGCCGCCGAAGGGCGTGGCAACCGACGCGGCGATCGTCGTCTTCCCTGGTGGCGGCTTCAGCATCCTCGCCATCGATATCGAAGGCACGGAGATCTGCGATTGGGTGACCTCGCGCGGCATCACCTGCGTGCTGGTGAAGTACCGCGTGCCCGGCGGCAACCACTACTGGAACAAGGACTGCAACTGCCACATCACGCCCCCGGTGCCGTTCGCGCTGCAGGACGCGCAGCGGGCGATCCGGCTGGTGCGCTCGCGTGCCGGCGGGCTCGGCGTGAACCCGGCGAAGATCGGCGTCATCGGATTTTCGGCCGGCGGTTATCTGGTCGCGCAGACCAGCAACCAGCTTGCGCCGCGCTACCGCGCCGTGGATGCGGTGGACCAGGTGAGCAGTCGCCCGGATTTCGCCATCGCGCTCTATCCGGGGCACCTGTGTCGCGCCGGCGGCACCCTCGATCCCGGCTTGACGGTCACCGCCGAGGCGCCGCCGACCTTCCTGCTGCAGGCGTGGGACGACCCGGTCGACAAGATCTGCAACAGCACGGTGTATGCCCGAGCGCTCGACGAGGCCGGGGTGCCGGCCGAGGTGCACCTGTTTGCCAGCGGCGGGCATGCATTCGGCGTGCGGCCCAGCGCACAGCCGGTGTCTGCGTGGCCGGCCCTGGTGGAACAGTGGCTCAAGGGCCTCAAGGTGCTCTGAGCTGGGGGCCCATGCAGCACTGTTGGGGGGCTGAAGCGTCGCACTGAATGCGGGCAGGACGCCGCGTGCCGAGCACTGCCTGGCCGACCGCCGCCCAGCGTGGGCGAGACGAAGACTTACTGAGGCCCGCTAAGTAGAAACACGCTGGCTGCATCGGCGCACGACGAGGACCATCAAGCCACCCCGTCCCCGGAGACTTGCATGGCCAGCGCATCCAAAAAGCCCAACATCCTCGTGATCTGGGGCGACGACATCGGCATCTCCAATCTGAGCTGCTATACGCACGGATTGATGGGCTACCAGACCCCCAATATCGATCGCCTGGCCAACGAGGGCATGCTGTTCACCGACTCGTATGGCGAGCAATCCTGCACCGCGGGCCGGTCCTCCTTCATCACCGGCCAGAGCGTGCTGCGCACCGGCCTGTCCAAGGTCGGCATCCCCGGCGCGCCGGTGGGCATGAACGAAAAGATCGTGACGATCGCCGCGCTGCTGAAGAACGAGGGGTATACCACCGGCCAGTTCGGCAAGAACCACCTGGGCGACCTCAACCACATGCTGCCCACCAACCACGGCTTCGATGAGTTCTACGGCAACCTCTACCACCTCAATGCCGAGGAAGAGCCGGAGATGTACGACTACTTCCCCGAGAAGGAGTTCGGCAAGTTCATCGACACCATCAAGCCGCGGGGGGTGATCCACAGCTTCGCCACCGATGCCGATGACAGCACCGAGCAGCCGCGCTGGGGCAAGGTGGGCAAGCAGAAGATCGAGGATACCGGCCCGCTGGACCGCAAGCGCATGCTCACCTGCGATGACGACTTCGCCGAGCGCGCCAAGGGGTTCATCAAGCAGGCCAACGACGAAGACACGCCGTTCTTCGTCTGGGTCAACTTCACCCACATGCACCTGTATACCCACACCAAGCCGGAAAGCCTGGGCCAGGCCGGGCGCTGGCAGTCGCCGTACCACGACACCATGATCGACCACGACAAGAACGTGGGCTCGCTGCTGGACTACCTGGACGAACTGGGCATCGCCGATGACACGCTGGTGGTGTACTCCACCGACAATGGCCCGCACCGCAACTCGTGGCCGGATGGCGGCATGACCCCGTTCCGCAGCGAGAAGGACACCAACTGGGAGGGCGCGTTCCGCATCCCGCTGGTGGTGCGTTACCCCGGCAAGATCAAGCCGGGCACGATCTCCAACGACATCGTGCAGCACCATGACTGGCTGCCCACGTTCCTGGAGCTGGCCGGCAACAAGACCGTTGTGGATGACCTGAAGAAGGGCGTCAAGGCGATCGGGCGCACCTACAAGAACCACATCGACGGGGTGAGCCTGCTGCCGCGCCTGACCGGCAAGGCGGATGCCTCCCCGCGCAATCTGTTCGTCTACATCTCCGACGATGGCGACATGCTGGGCATCCGCTACGACAACTGGAAAGTGACGTTCATGGAACAGCGCTGCAAGGGCACCATGCAGCTCTGGGGCGAACCGTTCACGGCCATGCGCATTCCCAAGATCTACAACCTGCGCACCGACCCGTACGAGTTCGCCGATGTCACCTCCAACACGTACTGGGACTGGTACATCAACCACGTCTACATCGTCTACGGGGCGATCGCGTTGCTGACCAGGTTCAACGAAACCTTCATCGACTTCCCCAAGATCCAGAAGCCGAACACATTCACCGCCGACCAGGCCATCGAGAAGCTGCAGGACGCGGTGGCCAGCAAGTAACGCGGGCTGCCACACCGGGCTGCGCTGCGCGGCGGAAACGTCGCGCGGCGACCGCTGCCGGCCGTTACCGGCCGCCGATCGGATAGGAGCCGGCGCACACGTCGCCTTCCTCGGTCCCGTCCAGCCATTGCCTGAGCTGCTTCACGCGGTCGCGGGTGAGCAGTTCGTACTCGCTGCTCTGGCACATCGGCAACACGCTGCCGGCATTGCGGGGATCGGGGAAGCGGGCGGCGATCTGTGCGTCGCGGAAGGCAAGCCAGGCACGCTGGGCGGCCTTGAACCGGGTCACGAAGGCGGTATCGGCGGCATTGGCCGCCAGCACCTGGGCATACACCCGGTTGAGCTCGTCGTCGGCGGCCTTGGCGCCGATCCCGGCGCACTGGTTGAGCCCGGCCTGCGACTGGTTCGGGCTGTCGCAGGCCATGCCATCGGTGGTTCTCGCCGCGGCTTGCGCGGCACCCGCGCCCGGCACGCCGCAACTGGCCACGGCCAGCAGAATCAGGAGCGATTTCATCGCAGAAGGTCTCCTCAGCCGCGGTAACCGCGGACGCGCATGCACGTCTTGATCAGGTCGGACTTCTCCATGCCCCGCACCACGCCGTCGCCCACCGCGTCATCGGTGCTGCGCGGCGCCCTGCCATCCGCCACGGTGGCCTTGGAGGCGTCGTAATCGCATTCGGCAAGGTCCTGCTGCTTCTGCGCCTCGCTGGCGCCCGGCTTGCTCCATCGCTTGATCTGGGCAGTGCCGCAGCCGGCGCTGAGCAGGGTGGCACACAGCAGTATCGTGACGCCGGGGAGTCGGCTGTACATACGCATTCCTGGCAGGAGGGAAGGGCGATGTTGCACCGGCGTATTACCGCGCCCGGGCAATGATCGGCCCGTGAAAGCAGCAGGGCGGCAGCGGCCGGCAACGGTCCGCTCCGCAGCCACGGCTGCACCCGCCGGCGCCTCGTCCCCAGCCCGGGTACCCGCGTGCCAACGTGTGGCCAACGGTGTCGGCTGCAGGTGATACCCGCGCCCAGGGAAGGGAACAAGGAAGGCCGCGATGCTGATGATGTGCGTGGGGTTGATCGTGATGGCGTTGGCCTATCTGCTGACGGCCCGGGACACGTCGGGTCCCCGTCGGTGGATCGGGATCGCGCTCATCGCCAGCGTGGCGCCGGTATTTTTCTGGCTCGGCGCATTCTCCCGGCAGGTCGACGCGGGCCTGTGCTACACCAGCGCGATCCAGTCCATCGCCGCTGCGGTCGCGCGCACCGACCATCCGCAGGCGCTGGCCAGACAGATCGAGGCGCTGCCACTGGCCGGCTATGAAACGCGTTGCCCCGAGGTTCGGGACGCGGCCACCGCGCTTCCCGGTGCCGGCGCGCACTGATCGCGCGGCCAGGTGGCCCACCCACCGATAGCCACTCGCCTGCCGGCCCCATCGGCGCCACGTCCCCCGTCACCGTCGGATGGGCGCATTGGACCCTGCCCGGATGCGCATCCGCCACGAGCCTGCCGTGAACGTGCGTGTCGCCCCAGGATGCAGCACCCGCGTATCAGCGGCGCAGCGGCACCAGAACGACGCGACGCGGCGAGGGCCTGCCGGCACAAGTGGCACGGCGGGATAGAATGCCGGCACGGGCGAGCGATCCGGCCACCCGCGTCGGCGCGGCACAGGGACGGGCATGGAAGAGAAGCACGGCGGCATCTGGATGTTCGCGCCCATCGCGGGCGAGGTGGTGGTGTCCGAGCATTATCGTGCCGAACCGGAGCGGCTGGAGCGGATCGTGCAGCACGCCGACGGAGTCCTGCAGGTGGCGGTGCTGCACAAGGTGGTCGATCCGCAGTGGCGGCTGCCGGTGTGGTCGGTGCTCACGGTGGCGCGGGTGGCGTCGGTGACCGACGCCGAACGCCACCTGGCGGCGAGCGCGGTGCGGCAGTACTGAGCGAGGACACGGTGGCCCACCGGCGCGTGGCGCTGCTGGTGCTGCGGAGGGGCAAGCCCGGCCGCCGCTGGTCGTAGCATCACGCCACGCAGCCGCCGGCGCTGGCAGCATCCAGGCTTCCGTATCCGCGTTCCCGAGGAGACAGCCATGGTGTCCACTGCCGTCCCGCCCCGATCCTGGGCCATCCATCCGTTCCACGCCGCGGTGCTGGGCGGCGTGTTGCCGCTGTTCCTCGGCGCGCTGCTGGCTGATTACGCCTACTGGAGCAGCTACGAAATCCAGTGGGCCAACTTCGCTGCCTGGCTGCTGGTGGGGGCGATGGTGTTCACCACGCTGGCGCTGTTGTGCGGCATCGTCGGCCTGGTCCGGCGCACGCGCCGCCTGGGGTATGTGCTGGTGCTGGCTGCCACCTGGGTGGTCGGCTTCATCAACGCACTGCATCACGCCCGCGACGCCTGGGCGATCATGCCCGGTGCGCTGGTGTGGTCGGTGATCGTTACCGTGCTGGCCTTGCTGGCCACCTGGATCGGGTTTGCCAGCCTGCGCGTGGGAGGTGTGCGATGAACCGCCGTACCGTTCGGATCCTTGCCGTCTCCCTGCTGGCCGCCGCGCTGGCCGCGTGCAGCCAGAAGGCCCCGCCGCTGAACCAGATCGGCGCCACGCCCGAGCTGCCCGCGCCGCACCGTGGCGTGATGCCGGACATGACCATCGCCAAGCCGGCCGCATGGGGCGACCGCGTGCCCACCGTGCCCAACGGCTACCGCATCAGCGCGATTGCCACCGACCTGGCCATCCCGCGGCAGACCCTGGTGCTGCCCAACGGCGACATCCTGGTGGCCGAGGGACGCGGTGGCAGCGCGCCCAACCTCAAGCCCAAGGACGTGATTGCCGGCAAAATCAAGGCCAAGGGCAATACCGCGGTCAAGAGCGGCAACCGCCTGACCCTGCTGCGCGATGCCGACGGCGACGGCGTGTACGAAATGAAGACGGTGTTCGCCGACAAGCTCAACGCGCCCTATGGCCTGGCCATGATCGGCAATGCGATCTACGTCGCCAACCAGGATGCGCTGGTCCGTTTCGACTACCAGCCCGGCCAGACCCGCGCGGCCGCACCGCCGACCAAGGTCACCGACCTGCCGTCGGCCATCAACCACCACTGGACCAAGTCGCTGGCCGCCAGCGCCGATGGCCGTTACCTGTACGTGGGCATCGGCTCCAACAGCAACATCACCGAGCGCGGCATGGCGGTGGAACTGGACCGCGCCCAGGTCTGGCAGATCGACGCCGCCACCGGCGCGCACCGGCCCTTTGCGACCGGCCTGCGCAACCCCACCGCGCTGGCGATCCAACCCGGCACCGGTGCGCTGTGGGCGGTGGTCAACGAGCGCGACGAGATCGGCCCCAACCTGGTGCCCGATTACCTCACCTCGGTGCGCGAGGGCGGCTTCTACGGCTGGCCCTACAGCTACTGGGGCAAGAACGTGGACACCCGGGTGATGCCGCAGAACCCGCAGAAGGTGGCCTCGGCGATCGCGCCGGATTACGCGCTGGGCTCGCACGTGGCTGCGCTCGGCGTGGCGTTCTCCACGCCGGCGATGGGCGCGCCGTTCGCCGACGGTGTGTTCGTCGGCGAACACGGCAGCTGGAATCGCAACCCGCCGGTGGGTTACAAGGTCGTCTTCGTGCCCTTCAGCAACGGGCGTCCGGCGGGCGCGCCGGTCGATGTGGTGTCCGGATTCCGCGGTGAGGATGGCCGCACGCGCGGCCGCCCGGTGGGAGTCACGGTGGACCCGCGCGGGGCATTGATCGTGGCCGACGACCTGGCCAACACGATCTGGCGCATCACCCCCGTTACGGTGCCCGCGGCGCCGCGCTGAGCCGCCCTGCAGGCGCGCACGAGGAGGCGCGCCTGCGTTGACGCGGTATTGCCGCGATTGGCGTAAATTGCTGACCCATCACGGGCGGCTGGCAGATGCCAGCCGCCTTTCGTCTGCGTCTGCAACGCTTCCAGCCCAAGGTCCGGTGTTCCGATGTTGCCTGTCCCCGTATTGCCTGCCGCCCGCGCGTGCGCGGCGCCGACCCGCGCGTTGCCGGAGCCTGCCGTTTGAGCGCGGCCGGCGTGCACTTCCCCGGTGGCACCGGGCCGATGGCCGAGCAGGTCCGTCGGCATGACTGGCAGGCCACGCCGCTGGGGCCGGTGGACACCTGGCCCGGCGCGCTGCGCAATGCGGTGAACCTGATGCTGGCCTCGCCGGAAAGCATGTACGTGGTATGGGGCACGGCGCTGACGTTTTTCTTCAACGATGCCTACCGCCCCATCCTGGGCCCACGCCTGGAGGGTGCGCTGGGCGCGCCGTTGCGCGAACTGTGGGCCGATGCCTGGGACGCGGTGCGTGCGCCGATCGAGGCCGCCTTTGCCGGCGAGTCCTCGCGGTTCGAGAACATGCCGGTGGCGATGAGCCGCCGCGGCGTGCCGGAGGACACCTGGTGGACCTTTTCGTTCTCGCCCCTCTATCTGGATGACGGCAGCGTCGGCGGCGCGTTCTGCGTCACCAAGGAAGTCACCGACGTGCTGTTGGCGCAGCAGCGGCTGGCCCGCGAGAACGAGCGGCTGATCGCGCTGTTCGACAAATCGCCGATATTCATGGCCTTCCTCAGCGGGCCGGAGCACCGCATCGAGCTGGTCAACCCGGGCTACCAGCGCCTGGTCGGTGACCGCGCGGTGCCGGGCACGTGCATCCGCGACGCGCTGCCCGAAGTGGTCGAACAGGGCTTCCTGCCGCTGCTGGACCAGGTGTACCGCACCGGCGAAACCTATATCGGCAGCGAGGTCATCTACGATCCCCCCAGCGCCGGCGATCGCGCCAGCGGCCAGCGCCAGCTCGATATCGTGTTCCAGCCGGTGCTCGGCGATGACGGCCACACGGCCGGCGTGTTCGTGCAGGGCCTGGATATCACCCCGCACGTGCAGTTGCAGCGCTCCATGCGTGACGTCGAGGCGCGCCACCGGCAGATCATCGACAGTGCCAGCGACTACGCCATCGTGGCCTCGGACATGGAGGGCAGGGTGACGCTGTGGAATACCGGTGCCGAGCACCTCTTCGGCTGGACCGAAGCGGAGATGCTCGGGCGCAGCGTGGAACGCATCTATACCGAGGAGGACATCCAGGCCCGGCGGCTGGAAACCAACCAGCGGGCCTGCATGGTCTCCGGCGGGGTCAGCGGCGAGCGCTGGTTGCAACGCAGGTCGGGCGAACGTTTCTGGGCGAACGGGGCGATGACCGCCCTGCGCGACAGCGACGGTGCGGTGCGCGGCTTCGTCAAGGTGCTCGGCGACCGCACCGAGCAGCAACGTGCCAACAGCGAACTGGCCCACAGCGAACGCCGCCTGGGTGCGCTGGTGAGTGCCTCGTCGCAGTCGCTGTATGCGATGTCGGCGGACTGGCAGGAGATGCGGCCGATCGCCGGGGCCGGTGCAGCGGACGGGGCCTTGCCGGCGGTCACCGGCTGGCGGGAGGAGCGCGTCCACCCCGACGACCGCCCGTTGCTGGAGGCCGCCATCGCCCAGGCGATGGCCACGCGCCAGCCGCTGCGGCTGGAACACCGCGCCCTGCTGGCCGATGGCAGCGTGCGATGGGTGCTGATGCGCGCGGTGCCATTGCTGGATGACGCCGGCGCGGTGACCGAGTGGTTCGGCACGGCCTCGGACGTGACCGAGCGCCGGCTGGCCGAAACCCAGCTGCGCCAGCTCACCCAGACCCTGGAAGAGCGCGTGCAGGCCCGCAGCGCCGAGCTGCAGGTGGCCGAGGAGCGCCTGCGCCAGAGCCAGAAGATGGAAGCGGTGGGGCAGCTGACCGGCGGTCTCGCGCACGATTTCAACAACCTGCTGACCTCCATCTCCGTCGGACTGGAACTGCTGGAACTGCGGATCGACCAGCAACGCTACGACGACGTGGGGCGCTACCTGGAGATGGCACAGGCCAGTGCGGCCCGCGCCACCGCGTTGACCCAGCGGCTGCTGGCCTTCTCGCGCCGACAGACCCTTGCGCCCACCCCCGTGGTGGTGGAGGTGATGGTGGGCGGGATGCTCGATATCATCTCGCGCACGCTGGGCCCGTCCATCGCCATTTCCACCGACCTGGCCCCCGCGCCGTGGGCGGTGCTGGTGGATGTGCCGCAGTTGGAAAACGCGCTGCTCAACCTGTGCATCAACGCCCGCGATGCGATGCCCGCGGGCGGCCCGCTGGCGATCGGCACCGCCAACGTGGCCCTGGCCGACCCGGCGGCTGCGCAGCTCGATATCCCCGCTGGCGAGTACGTGCGGCTGTCGGTGGCCGACACCGGCACCGGCATGGACGCGGCGGTCATCGAGAAGGCGTTCGAACCGTTCTTCACCACCAAGCCCATCGGCCAGGGCACCGGCCTGGGCCTGTCGATGATCTATGGTTTCACCCGCCAGTCCGGTGGCCAGGTGCGGATCGACTCGCAGCCCGGGCAGGGCACCACGGTGCACCTCTACCTGCCGCGTTTCCTCGGTGACGCCGCCGACGCGTCCACGCCGACGCCGCCCGATGAGGCCGGCGCGGCGCCGGCGGGCAACGTGGGCACGGTGCTGGTGGTGGAAGACGACGATGCGATCCGGGCACTGGTCACCGAGGTGCTGTCCAGTTCCGGCTACCGCGTGCTGCAGGCGCCGGAAGGTGGCCGCGCGATCGAGATCCTGCAGTCCAACGAGGGCATCGACCTGCTGGTCACCGACGTTGGCCTGACCGGCGGGCTCAATGGCCGCCAGGTGGCCGACGCCGGGCGCCAGCTGCGACCGGCGCTGCCAGTGCTGTTCATCACCGGCTACGCCGCCTCCGCCGCGGTGGGGGCCGGCCAGTTGGAGCCCGGCATGCAGGTGTTGACCAAGCCGTTCACCGCGGCGGAGCTGGAACGACGGGCGCGTGCGCTGGTGGTTGGCGACGGCGCATGAGCAGCACGCGGCGGGATCCCGGCAGATCCCGCCGCGCCGCTTCGCCCCCTGCGATCAGAACTTCCAGCCCACCCGCGCGTAGTAGAAGCCGCCGTTGAAGCCATACGGCGAGTGCACCGGGTACTCCGCACCGGCCACGCCGGACCAGGGGTTCTTCGACGGCACCCGGTCGAACAGGTTCTGCGCGCCAACGCTGACGTACAGCCCCGAGTCGAACGTCCAGCCCACGTCGGCATCCACGATCAGCGCGCTGCCGCCGTAGATCGGCAGGCCGCCGTCGGCGGCCGAAATCACCCCGCTGTCCAGGTGGTCCTCGTACCAGGAGCCGTAGTAGTTCAGGCGCAGGTTGGCGTGGAACACCTTGCGCTGGTGGTGGATGCTGAAGTAGCCCTTGGTCCTGGGCAGTGACTTCTCCAGCTTGTACACGCGCGCGGCATCGATGAAGTCGGTGTCGTAGCGGTCCACCTCGGTGCGGTTCCAGTTGGCGGCCAGCGAGTAGGTGGTGGTGCCGCCGAAGTGGTTGCTCTTGTAGCTGGTCACCAGGTCCACGCCGGTGGTGGTGGTGTCGAAGGCATTGCCGAAGTAGGTCACCTGCGAGATCGAGGCCGCCTCGGGGTTGCCGCCGAGCACCAGCGCCGCGCGCTCTTCGGGGGTGACCACGAAGCTGGTGCTCAGCGCGATCCGGTCCTTCACCTTGATCTGGTAGCCATCCAGGGTCACCAACCAGTCGCCGTGGGTCCAGACCGCACCCAGCGATGCGTTCCTGGACTTCTCCGGCGTCAACGGCTGGGCGCCCTTGAGCTGGGCGATGGCATTGGTCGGCGGCAGCGTGGCGATGTCCTCCAGGGCGGTGCCGCCGAACACGGTGCTGATCTGGCTGATGTTGGCCTGCCCCGGGGTGGGGGCGCGGAAGCCGGTATTGAAGGCGCCGCGCAGGGCAAACTGCTCGTTGACGTCGAAGCGCGCGGTCAACTTGCCGGTGGTGGTGCTGCCGAACGAATCGTAGTCCTCATAGCGCACTGCGCCGGCCAGCAGCACGCGCTCGGTGAGCTGCGCCTCCAGGTCCGCATAGGCCGCCCAGTTGCGGCGGTCGAAGGTGCCGGCGGTGCGCGAACTGAAGCCGTTGAAGCCGTTGGAGCCCAGCGCGAAGCCCTGCGAGGTGAGCGGGCCGATCGCGGTGGACGGGCCATCGCCGGGACTGATCTTGAAGCTCTCCTCGCGCCACTCCGCGCCCAGTGCAAGGCGCAGCGGCTGGCTGGTGAAGCTGGTGGCGATATCACGGCTCACGTCGACGTTGAGGTTCTTCTCGGTCTGGGTGTTGCCACCGGGATGGAACCGCAGGCCCTCGGGCTGGTCCGGCCCCAACGACGCGTTGACCGTGTTGTAGATGATGAAGTCGATGTCGTTGCGGCCCCAGGAGCCGCTTACGTCCCAGTACCAGTCGCCCCACAGGCCCTTGGCACCGGCCACCAGCGACATGTCCTCCAGCGAACCGCCGAAGCGCGGGGTGAAGCCGCCGGGCAGGCTGGACAGGAAGGTGTAGCAGTTGGAGGGCAGCGCGGCGACCGCACCGCTGACCGAACTGTACGGCAGCAGGTTGCCGGCGCCATCGCGCAACGCGATGCCCGGGCAGGCGCCGGCACCGGCGCCATTGAGGTTGCCGACCAGCAGGCTGTCGCCGCCGTCGTTGGAGTACACCCCCGAGCGGGCGGTGGGGTCGCGGAAGTAGAAGCCGCCATCCACGTCGCGCTTGGCGTAGTTGCCGAACAGGTAGAAATCCACCGCATCGGTGGTCAGGCCAAGGTTGGCGACCAGCTTGAGGTCGTTGTCCACCTGCGGCGAGCCCCACACCTGCGCGGGCTGGCCCACGCCGGGGTAGCCGGCGGCAATGGCCGCGGCGGCATCGTCGCGCTGCACGCTGCGCGAGGTGTCGTCGGCCTTGCGCCATTCGGCGGTGAGCGTGGCAAACCCGCGGGCCGTCAGCGGCAGGCCGATCTGCGCCGAGTACTGGGTGGTGAGCCCGTCGCCCTCGTAGTACTTGCCGGTGAACACCTCGGCACTGCCGCCTTCGCGCAGCTTCTTCAGGCCGAAGTTGATGACACCGGCGATCGCGTCGGAGCCGTACTGGGCCGCGGCGCCATCGCGCAGCACGTCCACCTGCTCCAGCGCCAGCGACGGAAACACCGACAGGTCCGGGCCCTGCGCGCCGTCGGACAGACCGTGGCCGAGGAAGGTGATCACCGCGGCACGATGGAAGCGCTTGCCGTTGACCAGTAGCAGGGTGTTGTCCGGCGGCAGGCCGCGCAGGTTGGCCGGGCGCACCAGGCTGGCGGCATCGTCGATCGGGATGGTGCTGACGTTGAACGATGGCACCAGCACGCGCAGCTGGTCCAGCGCGTCGGTGGCGCCCTGGTTGCGGAATTCGTCACCGCTGATGATGTCGATCGGCACGGCCGAGGACGAGACGGTGCGCGGTTTGGTGCGGCTGCCCAACACCGAGACCGTGTCGAGGGTGGAGGCCTCCGGCGCGGCCGGAGGTGTGCTGTCCTGTGCCAGCGCGACCGAGCTGGTGGCCAACAGCGTGGCGGCCAGCGCCACGTGTACCGCAGATGCCAATGACGAGATTGCGTTTGGAGCGTGAACACACTTGCCAATGCGGTCGTTCATGCATGCACCTTGCAGTTGGAGGGTCGGAGGTGTCGTTCGTCTACTGGGTCATCCCGTTGGTTCTCCTTGCGCGCCAGGGCCCTGATGCGCTGCACAAATAATTAACAGAACGTAAACCGTACTGCAACGCATCTTTCGTTTGTGCCTCATGCACTTCGCAGGCGGTCACAAAAAAGGCTGGTATAGGTGCTAAAGGCAATCAATACTTGCCAAAGGCATTCATGGGGAGCTGCATGTCCGACGCCCTGACCAACGACGTGGCCCGCCTCCAGGCGTTCAACCGCGATTACGCGCGCCACCTCGCCATGCTGGAAGAGGGCCTGGTACGCGGTGATTTCAACCCCACCGAGGTGCGGGTGCTGCTCGAGCTGGCCGGCCGCGACGGCGTGACCGCTGCCGACCTGTGCCGGCTGTTGCGCCTCAATGCCGGCTACGTGAGCCGCTTGCTGGCCGGACTGGAAACGCGCGGTGTGCTGGCGCGCCGGCCTGCCGTGCACGATGCACGGGCCAGCGTGCTGGTCTTGACCGATGCCGGGCGTACCGTATCCAACCGACTGGACGCCGCCGCCAGCGCGGCCGGCGCGCGCCTGCTCGGCCCGCTCAGCGCCGCCGGCCGGGCGCAACTGGTCGAGGCGATGGAGCAGATCCGGCGGCTGCTGTCCGAGCCTGGCACGGACTACGTGCTGCGCGATCCGCGGCCGGGTGACATGGGCTGGGTCGTGCACCGGCACGGTGCGTTGTACGCGCGCGAGTACGGCTGGAATACCGAGTTCGAGGCACTGGTGGCCGACATCGTCGCCCGCTACCTGCGCGAGCACGATGCGCGCACCGAGCGTTGCTGGATCGCCGAGTGCGCGGGCACGCCGGTCGGCTCGGTGTTGGTGGTCCGCCACGACGCACAGACCGCCAAACTGCGGCTGCTGTACGTGGACGCCAGCGCACGCGGCCGGGGTATCGGCCGCCGGCTGGTGGACGAGGCCATCGCGTTCGCGGCGGCGGTGGGTTACAGGCGGATGGTGTTGTGGACCAACGCGGCGCTCGTCGATGCGGGCCGACTGTTTGCCGAAGCGGGATTCGAACTGCTGACCGAGCAGCCCGAACAGCTGTTCGGCAAGCCGCAGGTCTCGCAGTTGTGGGCCAGGACGTTGTAGGCGAGTGCCGGCGGCGGCAACCAGGCCCGGCGGATGCCGGGCCTGGCGTGCGTGGCAGCGGCGGTCAGAACCGCGCGGTGGCGCCCAGGAAGAACGTGCGGGCGCCGCCGTCGTAGTTGTTGCCTTCCTCGATGGTGGATACGTCGCCCAGGTTGAGCACGCCCGCGCGCAGGGTCAGGTGCTCGTTGACGTCCACGCCGGTGACCAGGTCCCAGGTCGTGTAGGCCTTGGCGAAGGTGGCGCTGGTGGAGGACACCAGCTGCTCGCCGATGTGCTGTGCGCTGAGGTTCAACGACCATGCGTCGGTGACCTGCCAGTCCAGCGAGGTGTTGGCGGTGAGCTTGGGCACCACCAGCAGGCTCGCACCGGTGGTGCGGTTTTTCGATTCCAGCATGCGGGTGGCGTTGGTGGTCCAGGTCAGGCGCTCATGCAGCGGCACGGTCACGCTGGCTTCCACGCCCCGGGTGCGGGCCTTCTGGATGTTCTGCGCCACCGTCCACCAGAAGCCGTTGACGAAGCTGGTGGTCTGGCCCGGGATGTCGCGCAGCGGCACCTGCTGGATCTTGTCGTCGAAATCGGTGAGGAAGTAGGTCGCCGAGGCCGCCCAGCCATTCTTGTCCAGGCCCAGGCCCAGCTCGTAGTTGGTGCTGGTTTCCGGCTCCAGGTTCGGGTTGCCGGCCATGTAGCAGCCGGTGGTGCCATCGGCGCTCACCGAGCGGTTGGTCCAGCCTTCCACGGTGAGTGCGGTGCAACCGTTGCCGCCGGACTGGGTTGCCGCACCGGCGGTGCCCTGCTTCAGGGTGGGGGCACGGAAGCCCTTGGAAACGCCGCCGCGCACCGTCCACGCATCGGCCGGGTGCCAGACGCCGTAGAGGCGCGGGCTGAGGTTGTCATCGTAGTTGTCGGTGTTGTCCCAGCGCAGGCCCACGGTGAGGACGAAGCGCTCGTGCAGGGTGATGTGATCCTCTGCAAACAGCGCCCAGGAATCGGCCTCGCTGGTCGGGCTGATGCGCCCGCTGCCGGTCCAGGTCACCGGCACGGTACCGATGGTGTCGCGGTTCTCCAGCTCCTCGCGCTTCCACTGCCCGCCCACGTTGAGGCTCTGCTCGAAACCCCAGTGGAAGCTGCGGGTGAACGCGGTATCGAACACCGTCTCCTTGGCGTGGTTGCCGACCGTGCTGCCCTTGTCTTCGTAATCGTTCTGCACCAGCGTGGTCCTGGAGGTGGACGCATCGCCGTAGCGGCCATCGTGGGTGGCCACGTAACCGGTCTGTACCAGCTTGGACAGGCCCCACGCACCGACCGCGCCGGCACCGCTGTTGCGCTGCTCGCCACGCGAGGCCTCGAAGCCCACCGTGTGGTCATCGTTGATGCGCCAGTTGAGCCGCGCGTTGGCGTTCTCGGCCTTGCTGCCCGGGGTCTGCCGTGCACCGGTGTCGGATTCGCGGTTGGTCACGTTGGCGCCGACGCGCAGGCCCAGGTTCTCGGTCAGCGGACCACTGAACAGCGCGCCCATCTGGGTGGTGTCGCCGCGCGTGTCCGAATCGGGTTTGCTGTAGTTGAAGGTGACCGAGCCACCCCAGTGATCGGCGATCTTGCGGGTGATGATGTTGATCACCCCGCCCATCGCATCGGACCCGTACAGCGAGGACATCGGCCCACGCACCACCTCGATGCGTTCGATCATGTCCGGGGAGAGCCAGTTCAGATCCTGCGGGCCGAGGTCGTCGCGGTAATTGACGCCCGCGGAATTGCCCTGGCGGCGGCCGTCGATGAGGATCAGGGTGTACTGCTCGGGGAGCCCGCGCAGCTTGATCTTCGATTGCGCGCCGGACAGCGCATAACCGCCGGTCACGCCGGGCACGGTGCTGAGCAGCTGGCCGATGCTGGTGACCGGCTTGCGCTCGATCTCCTCGCGGGTGATCACGCTGATGCTGGCCGGGGCATCCTTGATCCATTGCTGGGCGCCGGTGGCGGTGACCACCACGGTGTCCATCTGCTTGGCCGAGGCCGCATCCGCGCTGGCGTCGGCGTGGGCCTGTGCGCTGAGGGCCAGGCCGATGGCCAGGGCCAGGGCGCTGCCGGAGCGGTGGGAGGCGAGGGAGGGGGAGGGGAACAACATCGACGCAGTACTCCTTGGGTAAGGGGGTCCGCTGGCGATGGCTGGGACGTCCATGTGGGGAATTTCAGAATCCGTTAACAATTGTAATGCAATCCATTCGCATTTGTAACATTCGGATACGTGACGCCCTCCACCGCGTCGGCGCGTGTCCACGGTTCAGGGCAGATGAGTTGAAGATGCGGTCGTGGCGGCGAAGACCCGGACGCGTTGTCGCGGATGCAGCGTCAGCGATAAGATCGCGCGGCGGGGGCCGTGCCCCGGAGCGCAGCGCAGGGAGTGCGAATGCCGATCGACGAAGTGACCGGGAGTGTCGTTGGCGGCATCCTGCGCCTGGTGGCGTGGCTGTTCTTCGACGTCTTCATCGAGATCGTCATCCAGGGCACCGGCTACCGGATCCTGCGCTGGGTGCGCCCCGAAAAGACGCCGTCCGATGCCGCCTGCACGCTTGTCGGCCTGGTGTTCTGGCTGGCCATCGCGGCCGGCACATTCGCCGTAGTGCGTGCAACGCTGCGATAGCATGGCGCCACCATGAACTCGATCAACGCCACTACGCCGCTGCTGCCGTGTCCCTGTTGCGGGCACCGCGGCCTGCTGGAGGCCGGCGGCTACGAGATCTGCAGCCGCTGCGGATGGGAGGACGACCCCAGCCAAGCCGCGCGGCCCGACATGGCCGGCGGCGCCAATCGCATGAGCCTGCATGCCGCGCGCCAGGCGTGGGCGCGCGGCGAACCGGTGGCCTGAGCAGCACAGGCGATCACGCGGGTGCGTGTCGCTGCCGTGGTGTCGCCAGGCAGGGCAACCGCGCGCCCTGCCTGGCGCACCGGGTCAGGCCTGGGCGCTGCCGCCCAGCTGCTTCACCAGCGCCGCGGCGGTTTCCGCCGACGAGGACGGGTTCTGCCCGGTGATCAGCAGCCCATCGCGGACCACGTACGAGCCCCAGTCCGGGCCCTTCGAATACTCACCGCCGGCCGCCTTGAGCATGTCTTCGACCAGGAACGGCACCACGTCGGTGAGGCCGACGCCGGCTTCTTCGCTGTTGGTGAAGCCGGTGACCTTCCGGCCCGCGACCAGCGGCGTGCCCTCGGCGGTGGTGACATCGCGCAGCACGCCCGGGGCGTGGCAGACCAGGGCGACCGGCTTGTTGGCGGCGATGAAGGCCTCGATCAGCGCGATGGAATGGCGGTCATTGGCCAGGTCCCACAGCGGGCCGTGGCCGCCGGGGTAGAACACCGCGTCGAAGTCGGCCGGGTCCACGCTGTCCAGGCGCACGGTGCTGGCCAGTTGTGCGGTCGCGTCGGCGTCGGCCTCGAAGCGGCGGGTGAGGTCGGTCTGGAAGTCCGGCTCGTTGCTCTTCGGGTCCAGCGGCGGCTGGCCGCCCTTGGGCGAGGCCAGCACGAGCGTGGCGCCGGCGTCCTTGAAGGTGTAATAGGGCGCAGCCAGTTCTTCCAGCCAGAAACCGGTCTTGCGGCCGGTGTCGCCAAGCTGGTCGTGCGAAGTAAGGACGATGAGGATCTTCATGCGGGTGCTCCTGGGAGGTTGGGAGTAGACCGGTCGTCTACTCTGGAGGCAAATCAAGGGAACGCAGTACGACGTGTGCCGGCAGGAATGCGCCGGGTCTGGCGGGTCAACCGGTGGGGGGGACGATCTGACGGGTGGTGGCCAGCGCGGCATCGAACGGCTGGGTGGAGCGGACGATCTTGACCATGATGCTGGCGCCCAGCCACAGCTGGTACAGGCTCTGCGCCACCGTAGCGGGGTGGTCGTGGAGGTGCAGTGAGCCCTCGGTGGCGCCGGCCTGGAGTGCGCCGGCCAGGCGCGTGACGATGCCGGCGGTGCCGCGCTGCAGGGCCGCGCGCATGCTGGCCGAGAGGTCGGCCACTTCGGCGCCCAGCTTCACGGCCAGGCACTTGCCCTGGCAGTCGTCGAAGGACTGGTTGGCCCGCCAGGCGTCGAAGTAGGCATCGAGCTGCTGCGCCTTGGTCAGGCCCGGCAGGCGGAAAACACGCTCCATGTCGGCCAGGTAGGCCGCGAAGTAGTCCTCGAGCAGGGCCTCGCCGAAGGCCTCCTTGGAGCCGAAGTAGTGGTAGAACGAGCCCTTCGGCACGCCCGCGGCGCTGAGCACCTCGTTCAGCCCGACCGCCGAGAAACCCTTGCCGCCCATGATGCGTTGGCCGGTCGCAAGGATCCTGTCGCGGGCGTCGGTGGTGTCAGGGGCGGAGGCGGAGTTCATGGGAGCCACTCTACCGCGGATTAGACCGGTCGTCTAGTGGCTCGACGTCCCCGGTGTGCCGGGGCATCGAGGTTGCGGTGACGGCGGCCACGTCGCGGCCGCCAGCGGGCCGGTCGCGGCATCCGCAGGACACTGCGACTGGATGCCACCGCGCTTTCCGCGCACAGTTGATTCCCCCGCACCGGAGATTGGCATGACGTTCAAGGCACTACTTGCGACCAACAATGGCGATTCGATCAGCACCCGCCAGGTGGATCTGGACGACGCCGACCTGATGCCCGGCGAGGTGACCATCGCGGTCGAGTACTCGACGGTGAACTACAAGGATGCGCTGGCCCTGTCGGGGCGCTCGCCGGTGATCCGCACGTTCCCGATGATTCCCGGCATCGACCTGGCCGGTGTGGTGGAACGTTCCAGTCACGCCGGCATCGTGCCCGGCGACCGCGTGCTGCTGAATGGCTATGGGCTCAGCCAGACCCACCATGGCGGCTATGCGCAGCGGGCGCGGGTGCCGGGCAACTGGCTGGTCAAGGTGCCCGACGCGTTCAGCACGCGCGATGCGATGGCCATCGGCACCGCCGGGTATACCGCGATGCTGTCGGTGCTGGCGCTGGAACACGGTGGCCTCACGCCTGCGCACGGCGACATCCTGGTGACCGGCGCCAATGGCGGCGCCGGTTCCATCGCCATCGCGCTGCTGTCCGGCCTGGGCTATCGCGTGCTCGCCTCTACCGGCCGGCTGGAAGAGGCCGACTACCTCAAGGAACTCGGCGCGGCCGAGGTGATCGACCGGCACACGCTGTCCGAGCCGGGCGCGCCGATCGGCAAGGAGCGCTGGGCCGGTGCCATCGATTCGGTCGGCAGCCACACGCTGGCCAACGTGCTGGCGCAGACGCGCTACCGCGGCGTGGTGGCCGCGTTCGGGCTGGCCCAGGGCGCGGACCTGCCGGGCTCGGTGCTGCCCTTCATCCTGCGCAACGTCACCCTGGCCGGCATCGATTCGGTCAACGCACCGCTGCCGGTTCGGCAGCAGGCCTGGGCCCGCCTGGCGACGGACCTGGACCTGGGCAAGCTGGCCCGCACCACGCGGGTTGTCGGGCTGGCCGAGGTGCCGGCGGTGGCCACGCAGGTGCTGGAGGGCAAGGTGCAGGGCCGCACGGTGGTCGACGTCAACGCCTGACGCTGCCGCACCCGGCGGTGTTCGGCGCGCGCCTAGTCCTTGGCGACGGGCGCCGCCGGCGGCAAGGTTCGCAGCACGGCCTTGTCCAGCTTCGCCGCCACGCCCACGCTGCGCCCGGCCAGATTGGCCACGCTGTACTGCACGGCCACGCCGAGCACCTGGGTGGCGTCGGACACACTCAGCCCGTAGCCCTGGCGCAGCCACTGCAGCATGCCGGCGGTGGCCACGCGCAGGGCGTCGTCAGTGGAACCGGCCTGGCCGAGGGTCATGATCTGGGTAGGCGATTCGACCCGTGGGGTGACGATCGACTGGCGTTTCACCAGCGCCACCTTCACCTCCACGTCGAGCGAGGTTTCCAGCGCCCACTGCGTGGTTTCGCCGTCGCCCTGCAGTGCATGCCCGTCTCCCAGGTAGAGCAGGGCGCCGGGTTGCTGCACCGGCAGGTACACGGTGTTGCCTTCCACCACGGCATTGAAATCCATGTTGCCGCCGAAGTCGCCGGTATCGCCGGTGGAGAACGGCGGATAGCCGAAGCCGGGGGCGACGGCCAGGCCGCCCAGCATCGGCTTGACCGGCACTTCAAAGCGCTTGAGCGCAGCATTCGGGTCCTTGGGGCGTGCTACCCCGCGGGCGCGATCCAGTTCCCAGCGTACCGGCTTGCCCAGCGCAGTGGTGTCGGCCGCCACGCGCGCGGTCTTCAGCCGGCTTACGATGCCGTCCAGGCTGTCGGCGTAGTCGCGGTTGAGCTTCAGCGATGTCAGCGTGACCGCCAGCGTGTCGCCCGGCTCGGCGCCGGCCACGAAGAACGGCCCCACCTGCGGGTTGCCGAACAGGGCGCGGGTGACGCCGTGCTCGTCCACGCCGCCGGAATCGAGCGTCCTGGTCGCCACCGAATCGCCGGGCTGGATGACCAGCACGGGCGCGCGGTCGGCACTGAAGGTGTTGGAATACCCGGTGGGCGTAAACACATGCCGCTGCGCCGTCGCCTGGGTGCGCGCGGGCACCTTCCATGCGCTGAAAGCGTGCTGTGCACGCGCGGCGCGGTTGTTGGTGTCCGGCTGGTCGCTCTGGCCCTGCATGCGCGCAGCGTCGATGCGCCCGCTGTAGCGGTAGACCTGCCCGTCGCTGCCGGTGGCGGTGAACGCCAACGCGTGGTCGGCCAGCGTGCCGCGGATCGGGTCGCCATCGAGCGTGCCGCTGACCGCTGTTCCCTGCACCTCCAGGTGCAGGGTCTGATAGTGGGTGTTGCCCCACAGATCGGTGGCCACGATCCATTGATCGGCCGCACACACGTTCAGCGGCAGGGCCGCGATCAACAGCGACGACACTTTCCAGGCACGGGTCATGGCGGGCGGCTTCGCGGCATGCCCCTGGGGGCGATGGCCGCAGCCTAGCCGGTGGCGGCCGGGCCGCCACAGTGTCGAAGGTAACCTGGGCGGGATGCCGCGCTGCCGGTGATGGGCAACCAACGCCTCAGGGAATCAGGCGCTGCGCGCGAAGCTGTGCGAACAGCGCGAAGAACGCATCGTCGCTGGGCTGGTAGTCGAGGAAGCCCATGCGCCGGCTCTTGGACATGTCGGTAAGGACTTCCAGCGGCCGGCCCAGGTCGGCGTCGGTATGCCAGGGCGACACCAGCCGGTGGATGTCCGTCTCGGCCAGGCCGTGCTCGGCGGCCAGGGCCGACCATGCGCCGGCGTCGTCGGCCATCTGCGCTTCCAGCGGCCGCGGCTCGCCCGCGAACGGCGCCGGTTCCAGGCCGAACCAGTCGGCGATGCGGCCCCACATCCACGACCAGCGAAACACGTCGCCGTTGACCACGTTGAAGGCCTGGTCGGCCGCGGCCGGCGTCTGCGTGGCCCACAGCAGGTGCCGGGCCAGCACGCCGGCGTCGGTCATGTCGGTCAGCCCGTTCCATTGCGCGGACGAACCGGGGAACTGGAACGGGCGGCCGCTGCGCTTGCACAGCGAGGCGTACACCGCCAGCGTCGTCCCCATGTTCATCGCATTGCCGACCGCCGCGCCGATCACCGTGTGCGGGCGGTGCACGCTCCAATGGAAACCGTCGCGCGCAGCCGCGGCGAATACCTCGTCTTCCTGCGCATAGTAGAAGTTGTCCACCGCCAGGCGTGGCTGTTCCTCCCGGAAAGGCGTCTGCGGCAACGCACCCTGTGCATACGCCTCGAAGGGCCCGAGGTAGTGCTTCAGGCCGGTCACCAGCGCCACGTGGCGCACCGAGCCGGCCGGGCGCACGGCGTCGAGCAGGTGCCGCACCATGGCCGCGTTGACCCGGATGTTCTCGGCCTCGTTGGCCTGCCGCGACCAGGTGGTGATGAACACATGGGTGGGCGCCAGCCCGGCCAGGGCCGCCGCCGTGGCCGGCGCGTCGCGCAGGTCCGCGGCGACCGCGCCCACCCCGCGCGGCAGGAGACCGGCATTGCGCGCCAGCCCATGTACCTCCCAGCCCGCGTCCTGCAACTGCCGGACCAATGCGCTGCCGACGATGCCGGTTGCGCCCACTACCAGTGCCTTGTTCGTCACGCTGCCGCCTTTGCATCTGAAATCAGGCGCACACAGTAGGATAGGTGCGTACGCCTTGAAAGAAGGCACCAAATGGTAACCAGGCGATGAAAACCGGCAGTCCGGAAGATGAATGGCGCGAAGACTGCGCGCCGCGGCGGGTGCTGGAGCTGTTCAGCACCAAGTGGACGTCGATGGTGCTGCACACCCTGGCGGTTCGCCACGGCGGCACCGCGCGCAGCAACGCCTTGCACCGCAGCCTGCCGGCCATTTCGAAGAAGATGCTGGTCCAGACCCTGCGCGAGATGGAGGGCGCGGGCATCGTGCTGCGGACCGAATACCCGACCGTACCGCCGTCGGTGGAATACGCGTTGACGCCCCTCGGCGTGCAGCTGGTGGAGCCGATCGAGCTGATCTACGACTGGGCGCGGCGCAACGCGGGGGCGCTGGACGCCCTGCAGCCGCGGGCGACGTCACGGCGGCGCTGAGGTATATTCGCCCCCCTTTTTGCGCCACCGCCGGACCTTCTCGATGAGCACCCCGAAAAAGCAGTATTTCAAGCACTGGGCGGAGTCCGACCTGGGCCAGGGCAACGTCTACATCGAAGCGGTGGGCGAGGTGATCGTGCGGCAGGTGGAGATGTACCGCAGCCTCACCACCTGGGCCGACAAGACCGGCCAGAGCGATGCGCGCTTCCTGCTGGCCGACCAGCCGCTGTCCTGGTTCGACCTGGATTCGGACGACGGCATCACCGCGAGCGAGTTCGAGGCCGCGTGGAAGAAGGCCAAGGCCGCAACCACGGGCGGCTGAGCGCGCTCAGCCCAGCGCCAGCGCGTCGCGCAGCGCCGCCAGGTGCGCGCGGCCGACGGCCAGCTCGGTGCCGTCGTTGAGCAGCAGCCAGTAGCGGCTGCCGGTCGCGGCATGCAGGCTGCGCACGTGGCGCAGGTTGACCAGGTGGGAGCGGTGGCAGCGCACGAAGTCGGGCGGCAGCACCGCGCCGAGGCTGGCCAGCGACTTGTCGTGCAGTTCGCAGCGGCCATCGCGCAGGTGCAGTTCGCTGTAGTCGCCGTCGGCGCGGATCCACTGCACGTCGGCCAGCTCCACCACCGCCGTGCCCTGCGCGCGCCAGATGCCGAGGTAGCGCGCCGCACCCGCGCGCACGTGCCCCACCTCCAGCAGTCGCGCCAACGCGGCCTGCAGGCGCTCGCGTGAGAAGGGCTTGGGCACGAAATCCAGCACGCCGTGCTCGAACGCCTGCAGCGCACGGTCGCGATGGGCCGACACCACCACGCAGTGGTAGCGCCCCGCAACGGCGCGGCGCAGCAGCTCGAAGCCGTCTTCCCCACCCAGGTTGAGGTCCAGCAGCAGGCCGTCGTAGACATTGCGCTGGAGCCGGTCGCCCGCGTTCTCCAGGTCGGCCACCGCATCGAAGCGGGCCCGGCTGCCGGCCAGCTCGCTGCACAGGCGGAGCAGGCGCTGGCGCACTAGCAGTTCGTCCTCGACGATCAGGATGCGCATGGCAGCTCCATCCGGCTGCACCAGTCCGCGCCATCGGGCCCCTGCACGAACCGCCAGCGGCCCGGCCACGCCGCCGCCAGGCTGGCTTCGATGTAGGCGGTCCCCGTGCCACGCCCACGATGCGCGGCCACGCCCTGCGCGCTACGCAGTTCCAGTACCCAGCACGGACCGTGCCGCTGCACGCGCAGGCGGAACGGATGCTGCGCACAGGCCGGGGCGCCGGCGTGGGTGAGTGCGTTCTCCACCTGCGCATGCAGCACGCCCGGCGGCAGCCACAGACCGGCAGGGTCGGCCTCGACCTCGAAGCCGATGTGTTGCTCCATGGCCATGCCGACGATGTCCAGGTGGTTGCGGCACAGGGCCAGTTCGTCGTCCAGCGTGACGCTCGACTGGCTGCTGCTGTCGCGCAGGCGGTCGAACTGCTCGGCCAGCGCCTCGACCAGGCGACTGGCCCGCAACGGTGCCTGCTCGATCAATTCC
This sequence comes from Stenotrophomonas sp. BIGb0135, assembly GCF_024810105.1. Taxonomy (GTDB): domain Bacteria; phylum Pseudomonadota; class Gammaproteobacteria; order Xanthomonadales; family Xanthomonadaceae; genus Stenotrophomonas; species Stenotrophomonas maltophilia_AB. The sequence goes on along the minus strand of NZ_JANUDX010000001.1, from coordinate 361,518 downwards.
TGCAGGCAGGTGAGGGTGTTCATCAGCCAGTGCGGCTGGATGCCCCGTTGCAGCAGTTGCAGCGCCAGGCGTGCGCGCTCCTCGCGCAGCAGCGCGTTGTGCTGGTCCAGGGCGCGCAGTTGGGCGGCGTGGCGCACCAGCAGGAACCCCATCAGCACCGCCAGGAACAGAAAGTAGGGGCCATCCAGGAAGACGCCGCCGAGCAGCGGAATGGCCAGCGCGCCGGCGGCGACCAGCGCCAGGATCGGCCAGCGTTCCTCGCGCTCGCCGCGTGCACGCAGCAGCAGTGCGACCGAACCGAGCAGGCTCAACAGCAACAGCGCGGCCCCGCGGTTGTCGAACCCGGGCACCCAGGCAATCACGACGAGTAGTGCGGCCAGATAGCCGATGCGCACGCTCGCCGGCAGCGCCACGTCAAAGCGGCGCGCGAGGTACGCCGGCAACAGCACCGCCGCGGCAAGATGCAGGGCCTGCAATGCCAGCAGGCGCGGGCCGTGCCACGGGTAGGCATAGCCGAGCAGGGGGCGCCAGCCTTCCAGTACCGGCAGCGCCAGGCCCACCGCCCCCAGGGCCAGCAACAGGCGCGCGCCGGGCACCGGTGCCCGGCCACGCTGGGCGGCCAGGAAATACAGGCAGGCCGCGCCGAGCGCGCCACCCGCGAACGCGGCGATCAGCCACGGCGTCAGCCGGTACCCGTAGATCGACGCGATGGGCCCCACCGCAAGGACCGCATCGGCGCTGGCCAGGCGCGGCCACTGGTGCTGGCTGGACGCAAGCACGACCAACGCATCGTCGGCCGTGCCGGCCACGGCTGGCAACATGCGCAGGACGTCGATCTGGCCGGGTCGTTCTTGCGCGGCGGTGCGCCCCACCACGCCGTTGGGAGGCAGCGGTTGTCCATGCCAGTAGGGCTGGCTGGCGGCGCGCAGCGACAGCCGCACGGCAGCGTCGCCCGTCCGCGCCGCCGAGGTTGCCGGCAGTTGCCAGCGCAGCCAGTACGGCCCCCGCCAACCTGCGAGGGCGCGTTGATCCAGCGCTTGCCAGGCGATGTCGCGCGGTGGCGTCGCGGGGACGCCGTCGCCGATCGTGGCAGGGGCCATGTCCGTGGCGGCCAGGCAGATCGTTCCCGTCGGCGGTGCCACCGCCCACAGCCACGCGGCGACCGCGACAAGCAACACGGCGAAGGCGGTCAGGGTGCGGAGGATGTGCATGCGCCCATCCTATCGGCTGCGTGGAGACAGTGGTCCCCCGCTGGGAGCTGTTCGGCAGGCCGGCGTGACATCCGCGCAGCGGCGGCAGTGATGCTGGAGGCACCGGCCCACCTCGGCCGATCCAACCCCCTGCCATCCCTGGAGCCTGCCATGACCCTTCCATCCCTGTTGAAGACACATTTCGTCCACCCGCGTCTGCAGGCCGGGCTGGTTGCCGCGTACGTGGCGTTCGCCGCCGCGGCACCGGCTCTGGCAGGCGAGGGCGCGGCGCCGCTGGTATTTGAGCCGTATGCCTTGGAGACGCAGACGCACGGCACGATCGCGGCCGAGGCGGCCTATCTGGAGGTGCCGCGTCGGCACGCACAGCCGGACGGACCACGCATGCGCCTGCGGGTGGTTCGGCTGCGCGCCACCGGTGGCGACGGCCGCGCCGCACCGGTGGTGTACCTGGCCGGCGGGCCCGGCGGTTCGGGCATCGGCACCGCACGCGGGCCGCGTTGGCCGGTGTTCGACCAGGTCCGGCGCGAGACCGACGTGCTGCTGCTTGATCAGCGCGGCGCCGGCCAGTCCGAGCCGCCGCCGGCGTGCCCGCATTCGCACACCTTCGAGGATGCGCAGCCGATCCAGCGCGAGGCCACGCTGGCGGCCCTGCGCGACACGGCCGCCCGTTGCGTCGCGTACTGGAAACACGCCGGCGTCGACCTGGGCGCTTACACCACGGCGGAAAGCGCGGGCGATATCGATGACCTGCGCCGAGCGTTGGGTGTGCGCACGCTCAGCCTGTGGGGGATGAGCTATGGCACCCATCTGGCGCTGGCCACGGTGCGCCTGCACGGGGCAGGCCTGGAGCGGGTGGTGCTGATGGGCAGCGAAGGGCCGGACGACACGTTGAAGCCCCCGATGGCGGCCGACGCGTTGTTCGCGCAGCTGGGCGTGCTCGCGGCAGGGGCGGGGTTCGATGACCTCACCGGCGCGGCACGCCGCGTGCTGGCCACGGTGCGCGGGCAGCCACAACAGGCGCGCAGCCTGGTGAACCCGGACAGGCAGGTGACCCTGGGCGCGTACGACCTGCAGCTCGCGCTGGCGGCCATGCTGGGCCGCCGCACCACCCAGCAGTGGATCCCGTTCGCCCTGCGCCAGGCCGAACGGGGCGACTACCGGCCGTTGGCCGACATCGTGCTGTTCCTGCGCGGCGAGCTGGGTGCATTCGCGGCGATGCCGCTGGCGATGGACGTGGCGTCCGGGCAGAGCCCGCAGCGCCGTGCCCTGGTCGAGCAGCAGGCGCGCCGCAGCCTGTTCGGCGATGCCTTGAACTTCCCATTCCCGGCCCTGGTCGATGGCCTGGGCCTGGCCGACCTCGGCGAGGACTTTCGTGCTCCGCTGCGCAGCGATGTGCCGGTGCTGTTCATCAGCGGCACGCTGGACGGACGCACCCCGCCGGCCAATGCCGAGGCGCTGCGGCCGGGATTCAGTCACAGCACCGCGCTGCTGGTTCGCGGGGCCAGCCATGACAACGAAATGTGGCTGGGCAACCCGGCGATCGCCGCCACCATCGCCACCTTCCTTGCCGGCGGTGAGGTGCACGATGCGGAACTGGCGTTGGCGCCGCCGGAATTCGTGACCAGCAACGAGGCACTGCTGGCGTCATTCCCGCGATGAAGGATGGCGCTCCGCCGCCGGCCTTGTCGGCGTGGCGGCAGCGCCTGTAGAGTCGGCTCTCGCCGCCATCGGATCCGGTGCGGCAGGGAGCCGGTATCGCCCCGTGCGGACGGCAATGGAAAGGGAATGTCCAGGCCGGGGCCGCAGCGCGGACCGGCGGGGAACAGGCGCGCTGCGCCAAGGGGGCTTGGGATGGCGATTCTCGGTTTCTTCGTGGTGTTTCTGCTGTGCATGGGCCTGGCAAAGGCCGTCAACGCGATCCGCGGCAGGCTGACCGTCAATGGTGCGGCGATCCATCTGCTGCTCACCCTCGTCTTCGCCGTCTACATGGTGGTGAACGCGGTGCGCGCGGACCTGCCACCGGCCGCTTTCGGCTATGCGCTGGGGTACACGCTGACGCCGGCCCTGCTGGTGGGCGCGCTGGCCGCGTTCTTTTTCTTCAGGTTCCGGGCCGACAAGGCCGACCAGGCACGGGTTCATCGGTTGCGCGAGCAGCGCCTGTGCGCCGATGCGGATCGGGCCGCGCAATGAACAGCCAGCAGTTTGTCGCCGCGCTGGAAGCGTACGTGCAGGATGCGGCGACGGACGCGACGATCAGCGTCCTGCAATCGCCACCGGGAAGACGACCGCCGCAGGCGCGTCGCGAACGCTCTGCGTGGTACAACGGCTTGTCGGCACAGGACCAGGCGCAGGTGCGCAGCGTGGTGGCCGAGGCCACTGCAACGACCTTGTTCGGCATGCTGGCAGTGCTGGACGGGGCGCGCGTTGTCGACGATGAGAAGGGCAGGTTCGAGCTGTTCCACACGGGCCGTGAACGGACGCTGCTGAACCCGGACGGCATCGACCTGCACGATCTGTTGCGCAGGGCTGACGATGAAACTGGGTGAGCTCACTGCCTTCGGCCATAACGTGGCCGACTCGCTGGCCAGCGGCCTGTGCTTCATGATCGGCTTTTACACGCTGGATATCTTTGCGGAGGCCGCAGCGTCCCGCGAGGGCGAAATCGTGGTCGATTTCCTGACAGGGGAGACTGCGGGCAGCCCGGCCTCGGCCGAGGTGAAGCAAGCCGTCGGCCAGTTCGCACAGCGACTGCCCGCGCTGGCGGCGGGGCACGGTCTGGACATCGGCCAGATCCGGGTTCTCTCCGCACGTTTCGGTACCGACAGAGTGGCAGGCCCGCATTTCCAGGTGACGGTGGAGACCGCGGACGGTCGCCGCTCCATGGACCAGTATGTGGGCAATCCGGGCAGGCGTTACAGCCGACCGCGACGATCTCGCGTCGCACCCGTAACCGACTGACAGCGCCGGCCTACACCGTCCAGCCGCCCTGGCCGGCGGCCACATGCATCAACTGGTCCAGCTGGCGCAGCGCCCGGTGCAGTTCCTGCCGGCTCGCTGCCGCCCCCAGCGAGATCCGCACCGCGTCCTGGATGGCCACGCCGTCCGGGGTGAACGCCGACGACGAGGCGATGCCCAATCCCTGCAGCCGCGCCGCATGGGTGAGGCTGGCGGCGGTCCACTGTGGCGGCACGCGGCACCATGCGTGCACGCCGGCGCAGTGCTGCAGCAGCGTCGGCGACAGCGCCGACTGTGCCAGGTAGCGGCGCTCGGCCGCTTCGTTCTGCACCCGTGTGAGCAGCGCGGTGGCCGAGCCATCCAGGATCAACTGGGTGACCAGGGCATTCATCAACGGCGGCGCCATCAGGTTGACCGCGCGCAGCGCGTCCAGCATGCCCTGGCGTGACACGCCGTCGGGCAGGTGGACGAACGCCGTGTGCAGGCCCGGGCTCAGGCACTTGGACAACGTGGCGATGTAGCACGTGTGCTGCGGCGCCAGCAGGGCGAGCGGGGCAGGGGCATCGTCGACCAACAGCCAGTACGGGTCGTCTTCGATGAGGCGGAGGTCCTGTGCGCGCAGGACCTCCGCCAGCTGCGCCCGGCGCGCGTCGGGCACCGTATGGGCGGTGGGGTTCTGCGCGGTCGGGTTGAGGTACACCACCTTCGCCCCGCTCGCGCGTGCCTGCCGGCGGAGTGCATCCGGGCGCATGCCGTGCTCGTCGCACGCCACCACCTGCAGCGTGCGTTGCAGGACCCGCGCCGCATGCAGCAGGCCGGGATAAACCAGCGGTTCGCACAGGATCGTGTCGCCGGCATCGGTGAGCGCCAGCAGCAGCGCCGACAGCGCGGCCTGTGCGCCTTCGGTCACCACCAGCCGATCGCTGTCCACCTTGCCCAACATCGGCTTGAGCCACTGCTGCGCGGCCAGATGATCGGCGCGGCTGCCGCCGCCGACGTGGTAGGTCATCAGGTTGCCGGCGTCGCTGCGCGTGAGCACCGTGGACAGGCCACGCCGCAGCATGTCGGCCACCTCGCCACCGGGCGGGGGCGGCGGCAGGTTCATGCTCAGGTCCACCAACTGGTCCAGCGCCACCGTGGGCGGGGCAATGAACGAGCCCAGGGGGCCGCGTGCATCGACCAGCCCACGCTTGCGTGCTTCGGTGAACGCACGGGTGACGGTGGTCAGGTCCACGCCCAGCGCGGTGGCGAGGGCGCGCTGGGCGGGCAGGCGGGCGCCGGGGCGCAGCGTACCGGACCAGACCGCGCGCTCCAGCGCCTGCACGATACGCAGGTAGATCGGCCCGTGGCCATCGGCGATGAGGGTGTTCCACTGCATCGGCGCATCTTACGCCCGCACCGGTCGGCGGCTGCGACAGTGTGTCGCATCATGTAGGGATCATGTCGTTGCCTAACGTACGCGGCTGCGGCGGGCACCCCCCATGCATATCGGTCATGCAGGGGGGTGTTCGCCACTTCTCATGATCCGGGCCACAGGGCCCGGCACTGCGTTGGAAGGGCCGACCCGCATGAACCCCGCTACACAACACGCTCGCCGCACCACGCTGGCCGGTAGGGCCCGCGCCGCACGCTGGTTGGGCACGGCAGCGCTGCTGCCGCTGCTCACCGGGTGCAGTTCGCTGGAACTGTTCAACCCCATGGGCAGCATCGCCGAGCAGGAGATGCAGCTGATCCTGGTCTGCACCGGGCTGATGCTGCTGGTGGTGATCCCGGTGATCCTGCTCACGCTGTACTTCGCCTGGCGCTACCGCGAGGGCAACACCACGGCGACCTACGCGCCGGACTGGTCGCATTCCACCGCCATCGAGGTGGTGATCTGGACCATCCCGTGCCTGATCATCGTGGTGCTGGCGGTGCTGATCTGGAAGAGCACCCACGCGTTGGACCCGTACAGGCCGATTGCATCGGACAAGGCGCCGCTGCGCGTTGAAGTGGTGGCGTTGAACTGGAAGTGGCTGTTCATCTACCCCGACCACAACGTGGCCACGGTCAACGAGCTGGTGATGCCAGTGGATACGCCGGTGGCGTTCAAGCTGACCTCCGAGTCGATGATGAACGCCTTCTTCGTACCGCAGCTGGGCAGCATGGTCTACACCATGGCCGGCATGCAGACCCGCCTGCACCTGATCGGGCACACCCCGGGCACCTATGCCGGGATGTCCTCGGCCTACAGCGGCGCCGGCTTCTCGGACATGAAGTTCCCGGCACGGGTAGTCACCGACGCCGATTTCGCCCGCTGGCTGGCGCAGGCCCGCAGCAGTGGCGACCACCTCGGCGCCACCCGCCTGGCCGAACTGGAGACGCCTACCCACGGCTCGCCGCTGCTTCGCTTCAGTGCGGTGGATAGCGGGTTGTTCGACAGCATCGTGCGCCGCCACGGCGGCATGCCCGATGACGAGATCTGCCTGCCGGGCGAGGCGCCCGGGGCGAAAACCCAACTCGTGAGCCTGGCCGCGCCTGCCGCCAGCCGTACCGCGGAGAACTGATTGTGCTTGGAAAGTTGAACCTCGAAGCGATTCCCTACCACGACCCGATCATCATGTCGGCGCTGGCCGGGTCGCTGCTGCTGGGCGTGGCGATCATCGCGGCGATCACCTACTTCAAGAAGTGGGGCTACCTGTGGACCGAGTGGATCACCTCGGTGGACCACAAGAAGATCGGCGTGATGTACATCCTGCTGGCCCTGGTCATGCTGGTGCGCGGCTTCGCCGATGCGCTGATGATGCGCGCCCAGCAGGCCATCGCGGCCAACGATGCCGCCGGCTACCTGCCGCCGGAACACTACGACCAGATCTTCACCGCGCACGGGGTGATCATGATCTTCTTCGTGGCGACCCCGCTCATCGTGGGGCTGATGAACATCGTGGTGCCGCTGCAGATCGGCGCGCGCGACGTGGCGTTCCCATTCGTCAACTCGCTCAGCTTCTGGCTGTCGGCGGTAGGCGCGGCACTGGTGATGCTGTCGATGTTCGTCGGCGATTTCGCCGCCACCGGCTGGGTGGCCTATCCGCCGCTGTCGGGCATCCAGTACAGCCCGACGGTGGGCGTGGACTACTACATCTGGTCGCTGCAGGTTTCCGGCATCGGCACCACGCTGACCGGCCTCAACTTCATCGTCACCATCCTCAAGATGCGTGCGCCGGGCATGGACCTGATGAAGATGCCGGTGTTCACCTGGACGGCGCTGATCACCAACATCCTGATCGTGGCGATCTTCCCGGTGCTGACCGCCACCCTCGTCCTGCTGAGCATGGACCGCTATTTCGGCATGCACTTCTTCACCAATGACGCCGGCGGCAACGCCATGATGTACGTCAACCTGATCTGGATCTGGGGCCACCCGGAAGTCTACGTGCTGATCCTGCCGTGCTTCGGCGCGTTCTCGGAGATCATCGCCACGTTCTCGGGCAAGCCGCTGTTCGGCTACCGTTCGATGGTCTACGCCACCTGCTCGATCGGCGTGCTGTCGTTCTTCGTCTGGCTGCACCACTTCTTCACCATGGGCTCGGGCGCGAACGTGAATGCCTTCTTCGGCATCATGACCTCGATCATCTCCATCCCGACCGGGGTGAAGCTGTTCAACTGGCTGTTCACCATGTACCGCGGCCGCATCCGCTACCACTCCTCGACGATGTGGACGATCGGCTTCATGGTCACCTTCGCCATCGGCGGCATGACCGGCGTGATGCTGGCGATCCCGGGGGCGGACTTCGTGCTGCACAACAGCCTGTTCCTGATCGCGCACTTCCATAACGTGATCATCGGCGGGGTGGTGTTCGGCTGTCTGGCCGGCATCACCTTCTGGTTCCCGAAGGCGTTCGGTTTCACCCTCAATGAGCGCTGGGGCAAGGTCTCGTTCTGGTGCTGGCTGGTCGGCTTCTACCTGGCCTTCATGCCGCTGTACGTGCTGGGCTTCAAGGGCATGACCCGGCGCATGAACCATTACGCGGTGGAGGGTTGGCAGCCGTGGTTGATCGTGGCCGCCATCGGCGCACTGGTGATCGCCGCCGGCATCGCCGCGATGTTCATCCAGTTCTATGTGAGCGTGCGCGACCGCAAGGCCAACCTGGACCTCACCGGCGACCCGTGGAACGCGCGCAGCCTGGAGTGGGCCACCGCGTCGCCGCCGCCGTTCTACAACTTCGCCACATTGCCCGCGATCACCTCGCTGGAACAGCACTGGGACGACAAACAGCACGGCCGTGCCTGGCAGCGCCGGGACAGTTACGAGGACATCCACATGCCGCGCAACACCGCCGCCGGCGTGGTGATCTCCGCGTTCAGCCTGGTGCTGTGCTTCGCCCTGGTCTGGCATATGTGGCTGCTGGCCGCGATTGGCCTCGTAGGCGCGATCGCCACCTTCGTATTGCGCTCGTATGACCGTGACGTGGACTACTACGTGCCCGCCGCCGAGGTGAAGCGCATCGAAGACGCGTACTTCGCGAAGCTGGAAGGAGCCAAGGCATGAGCGGCGATACCCTGACCGCTGCCACGCAGCACGCACAGCTCGCGGCCGGTCACCACGACCCTGCCCACGAGCACCACGACGAGGGCAACAAGACCGTCGTCGGGTTCTGGATGTACCTGATGGGCGACTGCCTGATCTTCGCGGTGTTGTTCGCCACCTTCGGCGTGCTGCTCAACGGGACGGCCGATGGCCCCAGCGGCAAGGAACTGTTCAAGCTCGGGTTCGTGCTCTCCGAAACGGTGGTGCTGCTGCTCAGCAGCTTCACCTTCGGCCTGGCGATGCTCGGCATGCAGGCGGGCAGGCGCAACCGGGTGGTGGGCTGGCTGGCCGTGACCGGCGTGCTCGGTGCGGTCTTCATCGGCATGGAGCTGTACGAGTTCGCCGAGCTGATCCATGAAGGCGCCACACCGGATGTGAGCGCCTACCTCTCGGCGTACTTCACGCTGGTGGCCACCCACGGCCTGCACGTCACCTTCGGCCTGCTGTGGCTGGCCATCATGATCCACCAGGTGCTGACCTTCGGCCTGGACGGGATCGTGCGCCGCCGCCTGGCGTGCTTGAGCCTGTTCTGGCACTTCCTGGACCTGATCTGGATCTGTGTGTTCACCTTCGTCTACCTGCGGGAGTTTGTATGAGCGCGAACGCGCCTGATGGCGATCACGGTGGCGGCCACGCCACGCTGAAGGGCTACATCCTCGGCCTGCTGCTGTGCCTGGCCCTGACCGGCGCCTCGTTCGGCGTGGTCATGACCGATCTGCTCCCGCAGCCGCTGCGGCTGACCGCCATCGTGGTGCTGTGCGTGGTGCAGCTGGTGGCGCAGCTGGTGCTGTTCCTGCACATCGGGGCAGGGCGCAGCCAGCGCGAGAACACCGGCATCTTCCTGTGCACGGCGTTCCTGATCGCCATCGTGGTGGCCGGATCGCTGTGGGTGATGCACAACGCCAACCTCAACATGATGCCGATGCAGATGTCGGGCACGCCATGAGCCGCTCATCCCGCGCAGCCCTGCTGGCCGGGCTGCTGCTGTCCTCCCCGGTGATGCCGGCGGTGGCTGCGGCCGCGCAGGCCCCCACCACGCCGACGGTGTCGGTCAGCGATCCCTGGGTCCGCCTGCCACCGCCAGCGGCGAATGTGGCCGCCGGGTATGTGCATCTGCATAACGGCGGCGCTGAGGACCGGCTGCTGTCGGCGGCGTCCCCGGCGTTTGCCGAGGTACAGATCCATGCCATGCGCATGGACGGTGACGTGATGCGCATGCAGGCGCTGCCCGACGGCCTGGCCTTGCCGGAGCGCCAGAGCGTCGCGCTGCAGCCCGGGGGCTACCACCTGATGCTGCTCAAGCCGCGGCGGCCGTTGTCGGCGGGGCAGGCGGTGCGGGTCACGCTCCAGTTCGCCCGCAGCGCACCGCAGGGGGTGGACTTCAGCGTGCGTGATGGGCTGGTGCCGCACGGAGCGGCGAAGTGAGGCGCTGGCTGGCCGCGGGTATCGTGACGGCGGCGCTGCTGGCCGGTTGCGCCGATGGCGCGGCGCCGGTGATGGGCCAGGCGGCCCTCGGGACGGTCACGCTTGCGAGCAGCGACGGGCGCACGCTTGCGATCCGTGACCTGCAAGGCAAGCCGACGCTGCTGTTCTTCGGCTTCACCCAATGCCCCGAGGTGTGCCCGCTGAGCCTGGTCAAGGCGGTGCAGATCAAGCGGCGGCTGGGCCCTGCGGCGGAACACCTGCAGGTGGCCTTCGTCACCGTCGACCCGCAGCGCGATACGCCGGCGCACCTGCGCGAGTATCTGGCGGCCTTCGATACGACGTTCCTGGGCCTGGCCGGCGACGAGGCCGGTACCCGCGCCATCGCCGAGAGCCTGGGCGTGAGCTATCGGCGCGTCGGCGAAGGGGACCTGGCAACGTTCGAGCACACGGCGTCGTGGTTCCTGCTCGGTGCCGACGGGCAACTGCAGGACGTCTATGGCTACGCCATGAGCGAGCAGGCCATCGTTGACTCGCTGCGGCGACGCCTGGCGGTGACCGGCGGCTGACCCGGCCAACGGCCACGGCCCGGGGGAATGCGCTGCCATGTGCCTGCTCGCGCCGACCTCGTCGGCGCTGCAGCGGATCGGCACGCTGACGGCCCGGCGCTGATTCCACCGTCGCTCACCTTGCCCGGGCCCGCACGTCCCAGCAGGCGGCAGTGAACGTCACGCAATCGCCGTCCAGGAACGGCTCGAACGCACGCAGCACCGCGTCGAGCACCTGCGTTCGGATGTGCGCAGCAAGGGCGCCGTTGCGCAGTGCGCTTCCCACCGGTCCCAGCAACGAGACGTACGTGGCCAGATCCGCACGGTCGATGCGGCACACGGCATCCAGCGGCAGCAGCTCGACATCCTCCCAGCCGGCGTCGCCCAGGATCTGCTCGACCCGGGCCTGATCGGCAAACGCAAACTGACCCGGTGCGCCGGGCTGGCGCGGTGGCAACGCCAGCCAGGGCAACGCGGCGCGCTCGGCGGTGGTCATGAAGGCATTCTCCTCGGCCCCGCGCCAGGCCAGCGCCTGCAGCACCGCGCCGCGCCTGGCGGCGCGCCGTAGCTGGCCGAACGCCTGTACCGGGTCATCGAAGAACATCACGCCGAAGCGCGACACGATCCGGTCCAGGCGCCCTGGGGCGAACGCATGCCGCTGCGCGTCGGCGACGAGGAAGTCCACCGCCAGCCCGGCGCGCTGCGCGCGCTCGCGCGCCAAGGCGATCATCGGCGCGGAGATGTCGACCCCGGCGACGCGTGCTTCCGGACCCAGGCTGGCGGCAATTCCCAATGCCACCGCGCCGGTGCCGCAGCCCACGTCCAGCACCTGCGCGTCGGCGCCCGGCGCGAGGCTGTCGAGCAGGTGGCTGGCCAGCGGCGCGAACATCTGGTCGAGAATGCGCTGCGCTTCCACCCATGCCTCACCGGCCGGGCCATTCCATAACGCGTGCTGCGAGGTATCGGTCATTGCGTGGCTCGGTCCGGGCTTGCCAGTGGGATGGGAAGGTCGCACTGTGGCACTTCAAGTGGGCTTGAGGTCAAGCGGATGCAGGAACTGGATATCGGCGAGGTGGCGCGACGGGCGGGGCTGGCCCCATCGGCCCTGCGGTATTACGAGGAAAAGGGCCTGATCCGCTCGGTGGGCCGGCGCGGGCTGCGCCGCGTGTTTGCCGAGGAGGTGATGGAGCGCCTGGCCCTGGTCGCGCTGGGCAGGGCGGCGGGACTCTCGCTGGAAGAGATCGGCGCGATGCTCAGCGCTGACGGTGGCACCCGCATCGACCGCGCACGCTTGGCGGCCCGGGCCGATGCGCTCGACCAGGGCATCGCCCGGATGACCGCGATGCGCGACGGCCTGCGCCATGCCGCCGCCTGCCGCGCGAGCAGTCACCTGGCGTGCCCGCGTTTCCGTGCCTTGATGCGCCGCGCCACGCCGCTCAGCCCCGGCCCACGTCCACCAGCAGCTTCACGTTCAACACGATGATCAGCCCGCCGATCAGCCAGGACAGCACGACCAGCCAGCGTGGCGCCACCAGCGCGCCCATCCTGGCCTTGTCCGACACGAACCGTACCAGCGGCACCACCGCGAACGGCAGCTGCATCGAGAGCAGCACCTGGCTCAGCACCAGCAGGCGTGCGGTGCCTTGCTCGCCATAGATGGCCGTGACCACCACCACCGGCACGATCGCGATGCCGCGGGTGATCAGGCGCCGCGCCCACGGCGCGATCCGCAGCCGCAGGAAACCTTCCATCACGATCTGGCCGGCCAGCGTCGCGGTCACGGTGGAGTTGATGCCCGAGGCGAGCAGGGCGACCGCGAACAACGTCGAGGCCAGCCCGACCCCCAGCATCGGCGCGAGCAGCTCGTAGGCCTGCTCGATCTCCTGCACGTCGGTCCGGCCATGCGCATGGAACACCGCCGCGGCCAGGATCAGGATGGAGGCGTTGATGAACAACGCCAGCATCAGGGCGATGGTGCTGTCGGTCACCGCCCAGCGCAGCGCACTGCGGCGACCGGCATCCGTGCGCGGGTAGGCACGGGTCTGCACGATGGACGAATGCAGGTACAGATTGTGCGGCATCACGGTGGCGCCGATGATGCCGATCGCCAGGTACAGCGCCTTGGGATCGGTCACCACCTGCGCGTGCGGAACGAACCCGGCCATCACCGCCTGCAGCGGCGGCGCGGCGATGAAGATCTGGATCGCAAAGCAGCCGAAGATCACCAGCAGCAGCGCGATCACGAACGCTTCGAGTGCGCGGAAGCCACGGTTCATCAGCAGCAGCACCAGCACCACGTCCACGGCGGTGATGATCGCGCCAGCCAGCAGCGGGATGCCGAACAGCAGCTTCAAGGCGATCGCCGTGCCGATCACTTCGGCCAGGTCGCAGGCAATGATCGCGATCTCGCACAGCAGCCACAGGCCCAGATTGACCGGCCGCGAATAGTGGTCGCGGCACGCTTGGGCCAGATCGCGCCCGGTCGCGATGCCCAGCCGCGCCGACAGCCCCTGCAGCACGATCGCCATCAGGTTGGAGAGCAGGATCACCGAGAGCAGCAGGTAACCGAACTGTGCACCGCCGGCGATGTCGGTGGCCCAGTTGCCGGGGTCCATATAGCCGACGGAGATCATGTAGCCCGGGCCAAGGAAGGCCAACAAGCGGAACCACCAATGGCCGCCGGTGGGCACGGCGACGCTGGCGTTCAGCTCGCCCAGGCTGGGGCTGTGGCTGTCCGGGGACCGCCAGGCGGGGGAAGTGTCGGGGCGGCGTTGGATGTCCACGGCCGCAATATAGCAGAGGCTATGTTATCAAGGCTTTGCAATCTGCGGCCTCCCAACGCCTTAACCCTGAACCGCGTATCGTCACCGCTCTTTGAGTTGGAGTGGATGCATGCGTTGTATCGTGTTGTTGGCCGCATTGGCCATGCCGGTGGTGTCGTGGTTCTCGCAATCCGGCGCATTCGGCCCGACCAATGGCGCGATTTCCGACCGCTATCCCACCTTGCTGGTGGCCGCGGGGTACGCGTTTGCGATCTGGGGCGTGATCTTCCTGTGGGACGTGATCTTCGGGCTGTGGCAACTCCGTCGCCGTCGCCCGGACCTGCCCGGGGTGCGTGGCTGGGCGGCAGCGGGCTTCGCGCTGACGGCCGCGTGGATGCCGGTGTTTTCCAACCTGTGGTTCCTGCCCGCGCTGGCGATCATCTGGGCCGCGTTGGTGTGCCTGCTGATGGCAGCCGTGCGTGCCGCGCCCCTCGACGCGACCGGCGGGCAGCGCGCCTGGGCGGCGTATCCACTGGCCCTGCACGCCGGCTGGCTGACGATGGCCGCCTTCCTCAACACGGCCCAGGTGATCGTGGCCTACCAGTGGCTGCCCTCCGCCGACATGTTCGGCTGGAGCGTGGTGCTGCTGGCCCTGGCCACGCTGCTGGCCTGGGCGATGAACCAGCGGCTGCGCGGGCATTTTGCCTACCCGGCCGCCGTGGTGTGGGCACTGGTCGGTGTGTACGTGAAGCAGTCGGGCTGGCGCCTGCCGGGTGCCGATACGGTGTCGGTGCTGGCGCTGGCGATTGCCGCGCTGCTGGTGCTGCAGACGTTGCTGCTTCGCACGCGGGCGTGGCGTCATCCGACCGTAGCGGTCGTGGCCGCGCACCGCCATCGGCGTTGAGGTCCTACGCGTTTCCGGGCACCGCGCGTGCCCCTGCAAGGCCGGGCGCTGCCCGGCAATCCCCCATTGAACTGGCAACAGGAGAATTCCATGCGCGCTGCATTGCATGACACCTTTGGCGATCCCACCGTCGTGCTGCACGGAGGCGAGGTGCCCGCCCCGCAACCGGCCGCGGGCGAGGTGCGTATCCGCACCGTGCTGGCCCCCATCCACAACCATGACCTGTGGACCGTCCGAGGCAAGTACGGTTACAAGCCCACGCTGCCGGCCGTTGCCGGCAGTGAAGCGACCGGCGTGATCGATGCGCTGGGCGAGGGCGTGCAAGGCCTGACGGTAGGCCAGCGGGTCAGCGCCGCGTCAGTGCATGGCACCTGGGCCGAGCAGTTCATCGCACCGGCGAAGATGGTGATTCCGATGCCGGATGCAATCGATGATGAAACCGCGGCGCAGCTGATCGCGATGCCGCTGAGCGCGCTGATGCTGCTGGAGTTCCTGCAGGTACGCGAGGGCCAGTGGATCCTGCAGAACGCCGCCAACGGCGCGGTCGGCAAGGCGCTTGCGATGCTGTCCAAGGCGCGCGGCGTGCACTGCGTGAACCTCGTGCGCCGCGACGCCGGCGTCGCGGAAATGGACGCGCTGGGCATCGAAAACACGATTTCCACCGCCAGGTCGGACTGGATGGCGCAGGTGCAGGCCACGGTCGGCGAGGCATCGATCGCCGCGGCGGTCGACTCGGTGGGCGGGCGCGCCAGCAGCGAACTGATGACCCTGCTGGGCGATGGGGGCACGCTGGTGTCGTTCGGCTCGATGACCGGGGAGCCGATGCAGCTCAACTCGGGCGACGTGATCTTCAAGCAGGCCACGGTGAAGGGCTTCTGGGGCAGCAAGGTCAGCCAGGCCATGGCCCCGGACGACAAACGCCGCCTGGTCGGTGAGCTGCTGCAACTGGCCGCGCGCGGTGGGTTGAGCCTGCCGGTGGACGGTGTGTTCGGGCTGGATGCGGTGGCCGATGCCGCCAAGGCCAGCCTCGAGCCGGGCCGCAACGGCAAAGTGCTGCTGCGCCCGTGAGGGCGGCGCCGCATCGGTAGAGCCGACCGTTGGTCGGCTGCCCTGGATCGGGCACCGCGATAGCCGACCAACGGTCGGCTCTACGTTGGGTCTGGTACCGGGATAGCCGACCGACGGTCGGCTCTACGTCGGGTCTGGTACGGCGATAGCCAACCGACGCTCGGATTTACTGGATGAGGTGGCCGATGCCGCCAAGGCCAGCCTCGAGCCGGGCCGCAACGGCGAGGTGCTGCCGCGCCCGTGAGGCCGTCGCCGGATCGGTAGAGCCGACCGTTGGTCGGCTGCCCTGGATCGGGCACCGCGGTAGCCGACCAACGGTCGGCTCTACGTTGGGCCTGGCACCGTGATAGCCGACCAACGGTCGGATTTGCGTCGGGTTTGGCACCGCGATAGCCGACCAACGGTCGGCTCTACGTTGGGCCGGGTACCGCGATAGCCGACCAACGGTCGGCTCTACGTGTCCGCGCGCAATGCCTCGATCACCACCTTCATCGCGCTGGAGGATTGCCGGCGGCTGGGGTAGTAGGCGTAGTACCCGTCGAAGGGGTCGCACCAGTCCTGCATGACACGCCGCAGGGCACCGGCGGCGATGTCATCAAGGACCATGTCCTCGGGCAGATAGGCCAGGCCGGCACCGGCCAGCGCCGCGCGACGGATCGCGCTGCTGCCGTTGAAGGTCCATTGGCCGTCCACGCGCACGTTCACTTCCTCGCCGTTCTTCTCCAGATCCCAGACCATCAGCCCGCCATGGGTGGGCAGGCGCAGGCCGATGCAGTTGTGGGCGGCCAGGTCGGCTGGCACCTGCGGCGCGGTATGCGTGGCGAAGTAGCCCGGGCTGGCCACGATCGCCATGCGCTGCGGCGGGCTGATCGGCACGGCGATCATGTCCTTGGCCACGCGCCCGCCCAGGCGGATGCCGATGTCGTAGCGCTGGGCGACGATGTCGGCCAGGCCGTAGTCGACGGTGAGTTCCACATGCAGGTCGGGGTAGGCCGGCAGCACCGCGGCCAGCCGCGGCCAGACGATCGTGTTGGCCGCATGCTCGGCGGTGGTGATGCGGATGGTGCCGGCCGGGCGGTCGCGGTACTCGCTGATCGCCGCCACCTCGGCCTCGATCTCCTGCATGCGCGGGGCGACGGTGTCATACAGCCGCTCGCCGGCCTCGGTCATCGAGACGCTGCGCGTGGTCCGGGTCAGCAGGCGGACGCCCAGGCGTTCCTCCAGTCCGCGCACGGTATGGCTGAGCGCGGACTGCGAGACGCCCAGTTGGGCGGCGGCGCGGGTGAAGCTGCGTTCGCGCGCGACGGTGATGAACACCTGCAGATCGTTGAAGTTCTCGCGGGCCATGGGGCGGGGCCAAGGGCGCATGGCAGTCATGCGCGCCCATGATGCGCGGGCCAGACTGATGAGTTCAAGCCGCGTTCTGTTTGCATTGATGAGCCATGGTCATGGCTGCATCCCGGTTGCGGTGGGTAGTCCCCGCCCCGGGGCACGCCTACAGTGATCTTCCCCGCGGCGTGATCCGTCGCTCCCCCAGGAGATCGCTTCATGGACCTGTTCAATGCGGCGCTATCGCTGTCGATGGCCGCCACCGGGCCCGCCGCGACGGCGCCCATCCGCATCACCAGCGCCGGCACCACCGCTTCTGCCGCCGGTCCGGCGGACTACTTCACCGGTCGCGTCCGCATCGATGCACCGTTCCAGGCCGATGCGCCCGCACGTGTTGGCGGCGCCACGGTCACCTTCGAGCCCGGCGCACGCACCGCATGGCATACCCATCCGCTGGGCCAGACCCTGATCGTGACCGCAGGCGTGGGCAGCGTGCAGGAGTGGGGCAAGCCCGCGCGCGAGATCCGCCCGGGCGACATCGTCTGGATCCCGCCGGGCGTCAAGCACTGGCATGGCGCGCAGGCCACTACGGCGATGACGCATATCGCGATCGCCGAAGCGGTCGACGGCTCGCCGGTAACGTGGATGGAGCAGGTCAGCGACGCGCAGTACAGCGGCGGCTGAACGTCGGCGCGCGATGCGGACGGCCGTGTCACATCCGCCTGCGTACCCTCCCAGGCAGATCGACACAGGAGAATGGTCTTGAGCAGTGTTTTCATCGTCGGCGCCGCCGGCAAGGTTGGCCGTCATCTCGTCAAACAGCTGGCTGATAGAGCGCATCGCGTGCTCGCGCTGCATCGTCGTGCCGGGCAGGGCGATGAACTCAGCGCACTGGGGGCTACGCCGGTCTCCGGTGACCTCACCGCCATCGACGTGGATACGCTCGCCGGCTGCATGGCGGGCAGCGATGTGGTGGTCTTCACCGCCGGTGCGGGCGGCGCGGGCGTGGAGGTGACCAACGCCATCGATGGCCGTGGCCTGGCGCTGGCCGTGGATGCCGCCCGGCAGGCAGGCGTGCGTCGTTTCCTGCTGGTCTCGGCGTTCCCGGAAGCCGGTCGCAACATGGCGATGGGCGAGGGCTTCGAGAATTACATGACGGTCAAGAAGCGCGCCGATGTGTATCTGGCCGCGAGCGATCTGGATTGGGTGATCCTGCGCCCCGGCACCTTGAGCGATGCACCGGGCACCGGGCGCGTCGCCGCGGGGCCGGCGATCGCCTATGGCGACATCCCACGCGCGGATGTCGCCGCCACGCTGGTCGCGCTGGTGGAACATCCGGGGGTGCGGCGCACGATCATCGAGCTGACCGAAGGCGACCAGCCTGTCCATGACGCAATCGCGGCGCTTGCCCACGCGTAAGCGGGGCCGCCCGGTGCGGCAGTGGTAAAATCGCGTTTCCACACCGCGACACAGACGAGCACGCCATGAACGACGCCCCCTTCTATCCCATCGGCACCCCTGGCCAGCCCTGGGGAGCTGCGGAGAAGGCGCAGTGGCGTGCCCGTCAGCTGCCCCAGCGGCGCTATGCCGACGATGTGCTGCCGGTGGTGGAGGCATTGCGTGACGCATTCGATGTCAGTCAGTACGGCACGCTCGACTACGCCCCGGACCAGTACCCCCTGTTCGCCGTGCGCAGCCGCGACTGGAATCCGGCGTTGCCGACGATGCTGGTCACCGGGGGCATCCACGGCTACGAAACGAGTGGCGTGCAGGGCGCGTTGCAGTTCCTGCAGACCCGCGCGGCCGAGTACGCCGGGCGCGCCAATCTGCTGGTGGTGCCCTGCGTCAGCCCGTGGGGCTACGAGCGCATCCAGCGCTGGAACGCCGAGGCGATCGATCCGAACCGCTCCTTCATGGCCGACAGCCCGGCGGCCGAATCGGCCGCACTGATCGCGCTCGTCGCGCCGTTGCGCGGCAGCATCGCGATGCATATCGACCTGCACGAAACCACGGACACCGATGAAACCGAGTTCCGCCCGGCCTTGGCCGCGCGCGATGGCAAGCCGTTCGAGCCGGGCCTGATTCCGGATGGCTTCTATCTGGTGGATGACAGCGAGAACCCGCAGCCTGCGTTCCAGACCGCGGTCAATGCGGCCGTCGAGCGGGTGACCCATATCGCCCCGGCCGACGACAAGGGCGAGATCATCGGCTCGCCCGTGGTGGCCCCGGGCGTGATCGAGTATCCGCTGGAAAAGCTCGGCCTGTGCGCCAGCGTCAGCGGCGCGAAATACACCACCACCACCGAGGTCTACCCGGACAGCCCGCGCGCCACCCCGCAGCAGTGCAATGACGCCCAGGTGGCGGCGATCTGCGCGGCGATCGATTACGCGTTGGCGCAGAAATAGCACGTCGAGGCGGGCCGATCGCTCTTGGCACCGCCTCAATAGTTGATAAGCACTACCCTCAGAGGATCACGGGTCGTCCTGACCCCAGCCTTCATATCTGGGCCGCTCGCCCTCCAAGGCGAGCTTGAGCATGCGAGCGTGGCGTGCATTCGATGCGTTCTGCGACATCGATTTGCACGCATCGCTGAATGCGCGAGCATGCTCCTCGTGCCCTACCGGCAGAGATCGGGACGCGCCATGATGAAGCAGCTTGGTCACCGTCTTTCGAAGTTGCGTCGAATCCAGTTTCTGCAACTGGCTCAGAAACCACTCTGTCGTCATGTGCGACGGCCCAAAGGAATAGCCGCCGATTGCGATCTCTTGCATGTAGCGCAAGTCTACGTCGTACTCTTCAAGAGGTTCGCCTGCCTCGGCCAGATCGTCAACGAGCTCGCGCTCGCGCAGGAGTTTCGCAAGCTTGGTGTTGAGGCGGTCCGCATCCCACCCTGAGATACGGGCCGATTCTGCGTTTCCAGGAAGACGTCTTTCATAGTCGCTGATGGCCGAGGCCACAAGCGCCCCCGATGCATCAACCTCGCCCAGCAGCCCGAGAGACTCGTCGAACAGGGCGTGATTGACGTACTGCGCCGCGCGGGTCGCGCAACTCCGCGCGGCGGTGACTGCCTCTTCGGTCGGCCACTCAGGATACCAGTCAAAGCGATCCCGCAGTTGTCTGATTTCCTGTGTGAGCTTATGTTGATCTTCGCGAGAGTACTCCTGCTGCAACAGGGTCCGCATACGTTCAACGGGTAGATGTCCGTCGAACATCAATCGCGCGACCAGGTTCGTGAATGGCCCATCGATCGAAAATCCAAGTGCCTTGGCCGCCTGCTCGAGCTCAGGCGTGCTGATGAGGTGGTGCGCGTCGTCGAATTCCAGCCGTTCCAATGCCGGGAATGCGGTTTGCGCGCGGAAATGAATACTCATGAATAGCACCAATGGTGCCAGGAAGTCGCGCATGGTTGCACTGTCGGCGGGCACATCTGCGGGCGCCAGCCTGGCTTCGGCCGCGATCTTTTTGATTGCACGGATATTGGTGATTCCGCAGTAGACAATCAGGGGCGCCAACGCGGCTCGCAGCCTGTCGGGTACCGGAAATACGACGTCCAGCGATTGCTCAGGCCGCGGCCGTAAATTGATTTCCCTGTCGACGATCTTCTCGCGGATATGTTGCCATTTCTCTTCATCTATAAGTTTGGCATCGTTCATGACCAGCACGAATCGACATTTGTGCAGCATGCGAAGCTCGTCTATGAATCCTGAGATTTCATCGATACCGAGCTGGTCGTGTTTTCGCTCGATGTCATCCAGCACGATGATGTGCTCCGCCAAGGCCGCGCCGGAGCGAAGCAGCACAAGCTCATTGGCCATGGGACCGAGCGTATGTGCTTTGCTTAGCAGTGACTCCAATTCCTTTCGCACCCCGCGGGTCTTCTCGTGGAGCAGTCCCCTCAGACCCCCCGTACGCGACATGCTGTCGTCGAGGAGGACCAGCTTAAGTTCTGACAGGGACTTCAGCCCGAACAACGAGGCGCATGCAAAGCTGTGCGTGCCTGACTCGCTCATCTCCTTGATCGTTCTTTCCACGGCAGACGTCTTTCCAGAGCCCCATGGGCCGCTCAGAGAGATGACGACTGTCTCCTGATCCCTTAGTGACGAGAGAAGGGCCTGTCTGACTCCGCCGTGCACGGAATCGGTGTCGTCGACTGACGGCGTGGCATGTGTGTTCATTGGGCTATCCTATCCATGGAGAGAATCGATGTAAGCATGACTTGGTCCGACCTGGCAATCGGTAGATTCGCTGGACGCGTCGGGAAATTTCTTACAATGCAACCGCTCCCGCCGCGCGCAGCGAGGAGATTTCAGCCGGCATTCGGCGACGTTGCACCAGTCGTTCGGGATGCCGCCTTCAAGCACTGCCCGCGGCAGCCACTAATGGGGGAACTGCAGGAACTCATCCAGCAGCCACAACGCCGCCGGGCCGAGCGACGTATCGCGCGACCACACCGCATCGGCACCGACCAACCGTGGCCAGCCGGGCAGGGGCAGCTCCACCAGCATGCCCCGGCCATAGCGCGCGACCAGGGCACGTGGCAGTTCGGCCCAGCCAAAGCCGTCCTCGGCCATCTCCAGCACCATCAGGTAGTCCGAGGCCGACCACGTGCGCCCGCGCGCGTGGCCGTCGCGCAGCGCATCGCCACTCAGGCAGATCTGGCGATGACGGGCCAGGTGCGATTCCTCCGGTGCGGGCAGCGCGGCCAGCGCGTGATCGGCGGCAACGAACACCGCCATCTCCGCACGCAGGGGCAGGGCGCGCACCGCCAGTTCGGAGGGGTACGCCGGCTGATGCGGGATCAGCCCGAGATGGGCGCGGCCACGCTGCACCACCTCCAGCACGTCGCTGCCTTCGGCATCCAGCCATTCCAGGTCGATATCCGGAAACCGCTGTTCGAACCGGCGCAGCAGGTGCTGGTCCGGGTTGAGCTGGTAGATATCCGAGAACACCAGGCTCAGGCGCGGCTCCACCTCATCGGCGAGACGGATGCTGAGCTGCTCCAGGCGGTCGGCGGCGGCGAGGACTTCCTGCGCATGGCCAAGCACTTTGCGACCGTCCTCGGTCAGCACCGGATAACGGCCACTGCGGTCGAACAAGGTGAGGCCCAGGTCGGCCTCCAGCGTGGCGATTGCGGTGCTGACGGTGGACTGGGTCTTTTTCAGCCGGCGCGCGGCGGCGGAGAACGAGCCGAGTGCCGCGGCCTCGACGAAGGCGTGCAGGGATTCCGGGCCATAGCGCATGGATGTATCGCCTTTGTCGATGGGTACCATCT
The DNA here is from genome assembly GCF_024810105.1 of Stenotrophomonas sp. BIGb0135. Taxonomy (GTDB): domain Bacteria; phylum Pseudomonadota; class Gammaproteobacteria; order Xanthomonadales; family Xanthomonadaceae; genus Stenotrophomonas; species Stenotrophomonas maltophilia_AB. The sequence continues at coordinate 339,480 of NZ_JANUDX010000001.1, read as the reverse complement.
TTGCCCTGATGGAAAATACGATGATACTGGCCGCGTCGCTCGGGTGCCATCGCAGGGCCGCGTGCCGATCATCGGTCGGTCCTTACCGGTCCTCGTGTCGGTGTCGCCACCCACGTCACCGGCAAGCAGCGACACATCCGCATCCGCCCTCCCGGCCGATGCCCGGTGCCCGGCGTTCCGTCGGCGCGTACCGGCCGCAATCAAGGAGCTTTCCATGCACACACAGGTGCATTCCCAACCCCGTGCCCGTGGCGGTCTGATCGCCTGGGCCTGCCTGATCGTGGCGATCGTCGCCGAAGTGGTCGGTACCTCGTTCATGGCCGATGCCGCGCGTCATGGCGGTTACTTCGGCTATGCCGTCATGGCCGTAGCCCTGGCCATTTCGTATTACTTCCTGGCGCTGTCGGTGCGCGGTATCGCGGTGGGCGTGGCCTACGCCGTCTGGGAAGGCCTGGGCCTGACGCTTCTCACGCTGGTCGGCATCGTTGTGTTCAAGGACAGCCTGTCCGTGCAGCAGATGATCGGGCTGGTGATGGCGGCGGTCGGCATCGTCTGCGTCACCCTCGGCGAGGAGCACGCGCCATGAACCTCACCGCTTTCCTGTTCGTGCTGTGCTCGGCGCTGATCGATATCGCCGCCAATATGATGGTCGCCACGTCCGATGGTTTCCGTAAGCCGGCCTGGGGCTTCGCCGCGATCGTTTTGGTCTGGATCGCCTTCGCGCTGCTCGGCCAGGCCGTCAAGACACTGGATCTGGCTACGGCCTATGCCATGTGGGGTGCCATGGGCGTGATCGGCACCGCCCTCTGCGGGCGCGTGCTGTTCGGCAACCGCCTGCGCCCGATCGGCTGGGCAGGGATCGCCTTGGTCACCGGCGCGGTGGGGGTGCTGTCCAGCCACTGAGCCGGGTCAGCGGAACAGTTGATTCAGCACGGCCCCGGAGGCCGCATCGGCGAAGCCGTCGAAGCGGCCTTCGTCCTTCAGCAACTGCGCGGCGCGCATCATTCCGCCCCAGGCGGTGCGCGCCATCGCACCGCCGACGCTGACCCGGCGTACCCCCATCCCCGCGATATCCTGCAGGGTGAACGGCAACGCGCTGCCGACCAGCAGGTTGACCGGCCGCGGCGCCACCGCAGCCACGACGGCCTCGATCTGCTCGCCGGTGCTGATGCCCGGTGCGTACAGGCAGTCCGCGCCCGCCTCGGCATAGGCGCGCAGGCGGGTGATCGCATCGTCCAGGTCGGGACGACCGACGAAGAAGTTCTCGGCGCGGCCGATCAGCAGCACGTCCTCACCGGACGCGTCGATCGCGCGGCGCGCGGCACGCACCCGTGCCACGGCATCGTCCAGCGTGCGCAACGGGCTCGCAGGATCCACGCTGGCGTCTTCGATGGAGATGCCGGCCACGCCGGTGGCGATCGCGCGGGTGACATTGCGGCCCACCTCCTCGACAGCGCCGAAGCCATCGCCGAAATCGGCGTTCAACGGCAGCGGCGTGGCAGCGGCGAGGGAATGCAGATTGGCCAGTGTTTCCTCCAGCGTCAGCGTGCCATCGGCCTGGGCCTGGCTCCACGCATAGCCGGAACTGGTCGAGGCCAATGCCTGGAAGCCCAGGCTGTGGAGGTAACGTGCGCTGCCCGCATCCCACGGATTGGGCAGCACGAAGCAGCCCGTGTCATGCAGCGCACGGAAGGCCGCGCGGCGGGGGCGGGGATCGAAGGCCAGGGCCGTCATGGTGCGCATCCGGTAAGCAGTCACCCGATGGTAACGCCAGCTGCCGCCAGCGCCGTGCTGCGCTGCGCGACCGCGTGGGCCGCGTCGCGCCGGCAACTCGACACGCGAGGGTGCCCTGCCGGTACAGCCAGCGCGGCTACGCCACGTGCGACCCCGCCGCGCACGCTGCGGGGAACGGATGCGCACGGCCGACGCAGCGGCGCGCAGGTGAGGCTGGGCGCCGCTGCATGGGTCAGAGTGGGGCTCAGGCCTTCAGCCAGCGCGCCGACAGCCCGATCAGCAAGAGCGCAGCGGCGACCAGGCAGAACGCGAACACCAGGCTGCTGCCCTGGGCGACGAAGCCGATCAGCGCCGGCCCGGCCAGTACGCCGGCGTAACCGAGCGTGGTGATGGCCGGGATGGCCAGGCTTTCGGGCATGGCCTTCTGGTTGCCTGCCATCGAGAACAGCGCCGGCACGATGTTGGCGCAGCCCAGGCCGATCAGCGCGTAGCCGAGCAGCGCCAGCGGCAGTGCCGGGGCGAAGGTGACCAGGGCGAAACCGCCTGCGGCGACCAGGCTGCCAAGCAGGATCGCGCGGTGTCGCCCCAACCGAGCCACCACGCCGTCGCCGACCAGTCGCGTGACCGTCATCGCGATCGCGAACGTCATGAAGCCCAGCCCGGCACGCGAGGGGTCGACGTGCTGCACTTCATGCAGGAACACCGCGCTCCAGTCGAGCATCGCGCCTTCGGCGAGGAAGGCGACGAAGCACAGCACGCCGATGCCCAGCACCACGCCCTGCGGCACGGCGAATACCGGTGCGCCGGACGCTGCCTTGTCATTGCGCCAGAACGGCAGCGAGGCCGCCAGCAGCGCGGCCATCACCGCCGACCCCAGCAGGCACACCAGCCACGGCGGCAGATGCAGGGCGAGCAGCGCGGTCATCGCCGCCGCGCCGACGGCGCCGCCGATGCTGTAGAAGGCATGGAAACCGGACATCATCGGGCGCCCGCTGTCGCGCTCGACCATCACCGCCTGGATGTTCATGGTGCAGTCGCAGGCCCCTACGCCCGCGCCGAACACGAACAGGGCCAGGCCCAGCGTCCACGGCGAGGGCGCAATGGCCAGCAGCGGCAGGGTGGCAATCACCATGATCAGGGTTGCGATCATCACCGCGCGGCACCCATGGCGGGCGGCCAACATGCCGGCCAGCGGCATCGACAGCAGCGAGCCGGCGCCAAGGCAAAGCAGCACCAGGCCGAGCGAGCCTTCATCCAGGCCGGTGCGGGATTTGGCGAAGGGCACCAGGGGCGCCCACGCGGCGGTGGCGAAACCGGGCAGGAAGAACGCGGCGCGGGTGGCGTGCTGTTCGGTGCGCGTGCCGGCAAGGGCGGAACGGGTAAGCGTGGACATCGGGGGCGGGCTCACTCTGCGCGGGCGTGGTGGAGATCGACGCCGCGACGCGCGAACGCCTCGGCCTGGGCGGACGGTGCGTCGGCTTCGAGCACCAGGATGTCGATCTGCTCGACGCCGCCGATGCGATGCGCGGCCTGCGCGCCGAGCTTTTCGTTGCTGGCCACCACCACGCAGCGGCTGCTCGCGGCGAGCATCGCGCGCTTGAGCGCAGCCTCCTCGCCATCCACGGCCCACATCCCGGCTTCCGCGTCCACTGCGCAGGTACCGATGAAACACACGTCCACCCGCAACGCGGCGATCGCCTCGAGCGCTTGCGCACCGACGGCCGCGCCGATGCGCGGGTCCAGCCGGCCGCCGATCAGGCTGACCTCGATACCGCTGCGCGCCATCAACAGCACGGCGATATCCGGCGCGTTGGTGATCACCCGGATGCCCTGCTGGTCGGGCAGGCAGGCGGCGATGGCGCTGTTGGTGGAACCGGCGTCGAGCAGCACAAGCTCGCCCGGGCGGACATGCGCGGCAGCGGCGCGGGCCAGGGCCTGCTTCTGTTCGCGTTGCTGGGCGTGGCGGTCGACCAGTGGCGGGAACGCCGGCGCGGCGGGCAGGGCGCCGCCGTACACCTTGCGACACAGGCCCTGGCTGGCCAGATCGCGCAGGTCGCGGCGGATCGAGTCTTCCGACACCCCCATCTGCACCGCCAGCGGCGCGGAGAACACACGGCCGTGTTCGCGCAGCAGGCGCAGGATGGTCTGTTGGCGTTCGCCGGGCAGGGCTTCGGAGGTCATGAACGACTCGGAGGACATGGGAGGTGCAGGGAATGTCGGTCAACCCGGCGAAAACGTGCATCTTCTCGCCGTCTTGAGCGGCACACTATACCGAAACGTGCGCGCTAATGCGCATAACCGCGCATTCAATCGTGCAAGAATGTTTACCCCCCCCGCGGTTGCGCTAGTCCTCCCGCGACAGTTCCGGCTGGATCACCCCGGCTACCCAGTCCATGAACGCCGTGACGCGTTGCGGCAGGTGGCGGCGCTGCGCATACAGCAGGGTCACCGGCATCGGCTCGGCGGCCAGCTGCGGCAGCACTTCCACCAGCGTGCCGGCGGCCAGCGCCTGGCGCACCCCGAGCCGGGGCACCTGGATGATGCCGAGCCCGGCCAACGCGGCAGCGTTGTAGCCTTCGCCACTGTTGACGGTGATCGGCCCGCGCATCGGCAGACTGCGGTAGCCGGCGCCGTCGGGATACTCGAACCCCGGGGAACGTTGGCCGAGCGTGCCGACGTAGTGGATCAGGGCGTGATCGGCCAGGTCCGCCAGTTCGTGCGGGGTGCCATGCGCGGCCAGGTACGCCGGGCTGGCACAGTTGACGATCTGCATCAGCCCCAGCGGGCGGGCGACGAGCGTGTTGTCGTCCAGGCTGCCCACCCGCAGCACGCAGTCGAAGCCCTCGCGCACCAGGTCGACGCGGCGGTCGGTGCCGCTCAGCTCGATTTCCAGGCCGGGGTGCTGGGCCAGGAAACCGGGCAGGTGCGGGATCACCAGCTGCCGGGCCAGGCCGCTGGACATATCCACCCGCAGCCGCCCTTTGAGCTGGCTGGTCTGGCGGCGGAACATGCCCTGCAGCTCTTCCATGTCGTCGAGCAGGTCGCGAGCGCGCTGCTGGAACTGCGCACCGTCGGCACTGAGCTGGACGCGACGGGTGGTGCGGTGAAGGAGCTGCACGCCCACCTCGGCCTCCAGCCGCTGCACCGCCAGCGACACACTGGCCTTGGGCAGGCCGAGGCTGTCGGCCGCCCCGGTGAACGAGCCGAGTTCGGCGACGCGCAGGAAGCTGCGCAACTGATCGAGGCGGTCCATGGATTGTTATCTGATGTTGAACAGTCAAATCAGGATCGCGTGATTTATGCGGCGCCGCAAGATCAATAGGCTGTACCCACACCTCAACGTTGGAGAATGGACATGAGCAGTTCCTCCCGTATCGTCCTCGTCACCGGCGGCAGCCGTGGCCTGGGCCGCAATGCCGCCCTGGCCCTGGCCGCCGATGGCGCCGACATCGTGCTGACCTACCGCAGCCAGGCCGACGCCGCCCTGGAGGTGGTCGCGCAGATCGAGGCATTGGGCCGTCGCGCCGCCGCGTTGCCGTTGGACGTGGCCGACAGCGGCCGCTTCGCCGCCTTCGCCGGGCAGGTGAAGCAGGTCCTGGGTGGCTGGTGTGCCACGCACCTGCAGGGCCTGCTCAACAACGCCGGCGAAGGCCTGTACGCAAGCATCGCCGACACCACCCCGGAACAGTTCGACCACGCGGTGGCAGTGCACCTGAAGGGGCCGTTCTTCCTGACCCAGGCACTGCTGCCGCTGATCGCGGACGGTGGACGCATCCTCAACGTGTCCAGCGGCCTGGCGCGGTTCTCGCTGCCCGGCAGTTCGGCCTACGCGATGATGAAGGGCGGCATCGAGGTGTTCACCCGTTACCTGGCCAAGGAACTTGGCGCACGGGGGATCAGCGCCAACACGCTCGCGCCGGGCGCCATCGCCACCGATTTTGGCGGCGGCCGGGTGCGCGACGACGAGCACGTCAATGGCATGGTCGCCTCGATCACCGCGCTCGGCCGCGCCGGCCAGCCGGATGACATCGGTCCGGTCGCTGCCGCGCTGTTGTCGCCGCGCACCGCGTGGATCAATGCGCAGCGCGTGGAAGCCTCGGGCGGCATGTTCGTCTGAGGCATGCGGGCGTGCGCGGTCGCCGTGCACGCCCGTGGCGACGGCGGAGGTCTGTAAACGGGTCGCATTCTCGATTCGCGGCTATCATGGGCGTTCTGTCCCGTGCCGAGCCGAGCCTGATTTGAACGCCACTCTTCCGATGCGCCCGATGGGTCGCGTATTCGCCACCGTCGCTTTCATCGAAGCACTGACCTGGGCCGGGTTGCTGATCGGCATGTACTTCAAATACCACGCCGCCGATCCCACCCCGGTGGGCGTGCGCGTGTTCGGGCCGTTGCATGGCGTCGCCTTCATGGGGTACGTGGTGGTGACCCTGCTGGCGGCGGTGCGCCTGCGTTGGCCGTGGTGGGCGGCGGGCCTCGCATTGCTGGCCGCGGTGCCGCCGCTGGTGACGCTGCCGCTGGAGTGGTGGTTCAAACGGCGCGGGTTGCTGGGCCGTCAAACGGCGTAACCACGCAACCACACCGGTAGCGCCGAGCGTTGCTCGGCGGCACGAAATGGCTCACCGCCCGGGCCGACCTGGCCTTCACCTGGCGGGGCATTTCAGGCCGGCATCAGCGAGGCCAGCGCCTCACCGATCTGTTTCGGTGACTGATACCCGGCCATCCGCGCCACTTCCTGCCCGTCACGGATCAGCAGCAAGGTGGGCGTTTGGCGCAGGCCCAGGCTGCGGAAGAACACGTCGCCGATGGTTTCCAGGTGCACCTTGAGCAGCACGATGCCCGCGGCCCGTGGCGAGTCGGCGACGCTGGCCAGCGACATGTCCAGCATGCGACAGCCGGGGCAGTTGTCCTTGTGGAAATCCACCAGCACGGCGGGATGGTCGCGCAGGGCGGCGCGATAGGCGTCAGGCGTGGCGGCGTGCAGGATCTGCATGGATAGCGGTCTCGATGCGGGCCAACACGGTGTCGGTCCATTGGTGGATGGCATGGGTATCGGCCTGGCCGTGTGGCATCTGCTCGATCTGGAGTACCGGGTGCGGTGAGCCGAAGAACCGTGCCAGGCGGTGCGCGGCGCCGCAGTAGTACTCCGGGCCCCACTGGGTTTCGCCGGTGCCGAACACGGCCACGCCAGGGCCGGGCGGCAGCCCAGCGGAATCGCGCAGCGTGGCCACGAAGGCCTTCATCTCCGCCGGGGTACGGCCGGCGTTGTCGGTCCAGCAGCCCAGCAACAGCGCATCGCGTGGCTGCGCCAGCGCGGCGGCGGCATCGCCGTCCACGTCCAGCAGCTGCAACGAGTGGCCGGTTGCCTGGCAACGTGCCGCGACCTGCCGCGCGACCTCGCGCGTGTTGCCGCTCAACGATGCATAGGCCAGCAGGATGCGCATGGGCGGCTCACAGATCGTCGAAGCCATTGTCCGCATTGGTCTTCTTGTAGCTGGCGTTGCGCATCTCGAAGAAGTCGGTCTTGGTCTCGGTGAAATTGTCGGCGTAGGCCTTGATCCACGGCATCACGTTGACGTTGGTGTCGCTGTAGAGCTTCTCGATGCCGAGCATGCCGGCCATCTTGTTGGCGCGGTACTTCACGTAGCGGATCATCTCGTCCACGTCGATGCCGTCGATGCCGTCCAGCACCTCGCCGGTCCAGCGCGTTTCCAGCGCGATGGCGTGCTCGAACGCGTCGTGCACGTAGGCCGTGAGCGCGTCACCCTGCAGCTGCGGGTTCTCGCCAATGATGGCGCGGATCAGCTCGCTGATGAACTTGGTGTGGGCCAGCTCGTCGCGGTTGATGAAGCTGATGATCTTGCCGGTGCCGGTCATCCGGTTCTGGCGGACCAGGTTGTAGAAGAACGCGAAGCCCGAATAGAAATTGATGCCCTCCAGGATCGAGGACTGGATCAGCGAGCGGATCAGGGTCTCGGCGGTTTTCTCGCGCATGAAGTCGTCGTAGGACTGCATGATCGGCTGGTTGCGCGCCTGGATCGTGGGGTGGGTGCGCGCGATCTCGAACACGCGGTTCTGGTCGGCCAGCCCGGCAATGGAGGCCAGCACGTAGCTGTAGCTCTCGTTATGGATCACTTCCTGCTGGCCGATGATCGCCGCGTTGGCGTGCGCGGCCGGGTCGGTGATGTACTCGGCCACGTTGTAGATGAAACGGGTCTGCGGCGAATCCAGCGTGGCCAGCAGGCCGATGATGGAATCGTAGGCGTTCTTCTCGCGCGCGTTGAGCTCGCCGTAGCCGCGTGCGTCGCCCTTCATGTCCACTTCGTCGGGAATCCAGAAGTTGGTCGACAGCTCCTTGTACGCCCGGTAGAAGGACGGGTAGGGGATGTCGTTCCAGTTGAGGATGCCGCTGGTGCGGCCATTGATGATGCCGGTGGAGCGGTTGGGGTGGCGCGGTTCGAGAATCTTGATGCGCTCGAGGGGTGTTGCCATGGGGGGTATCCTGGTTATCGGTTACGTGCGTTTGCCTGGTGGCCGACCAACGGCCGGCACTACTCGTTGACGACCGGCGGTCGTCAGCTCCCACACCACTCGCATTCGGTGATGTCGATGTCGTTGGAGCGCACGTAGTAGGTCGTTTTCAGGCCCTCGCGCCAGGCGCTCATGTGCAGGGCGAGCAGGGTGCTGGCGCGGATGGTGCTGGGCACGTACAGGTTGAAGCTGATTGCCTGGTCAACGTGGCGCTGGCGGCGGGCGTTCTGGCGGATGCTGGCGAACTGGTCCAGCCGGTAGGCGCCCTTTTCGTAATACGGGTAGGTCTCCAGCGACAGGCCGGGCGCGGCGACCGGGCGGCGGAAGTCCTTCTTTTCCTCGTAGTAGAACGCGCCGTACACCGGGTCGATCGAGGCGCTGGAGCCGGCGATCTGCGCGGTGCTCATGTTCGGCGCCACCGCCAGCAGCCAGCCGTTGCGCAGGCCATGCACGCTGACCTGCGCGGCCAGCTCCTGCCAGGCCGGGCTGTCGTAACCGCGCGCGCGGAAGTACTCGCCGGTCTGCCAGTCGCTGCCGAGGAAGGTGCTGTAGCGGCCCTTCTCCTCGGCCAGGCGCATGCTGGCATGGATCGCCAGGTAGTTGATCCGCTCGTACAAGGTATCGGCGTAGGCCTCGGCCTGTACGTCATTCCAGTGGATCTGCTGCTGCGCCAGCAGGTGGTGCCAGCCGAACGTGCCCAGCCCGATGGCGCGGTACTTGCGGTTGGTGATGGTGGCCTGCGGCACCGGCAGCTGGTTGAGGTCGATGACGTTGTCGAGCATGCGCACCTGGATCGGGACCAGCCGCTCCAGCACATCGCTGGACAGCAGGTCCGGCGCGGCGGTGACCGCACGGCCGAGGTTGATCGAGGACAGGTTGCACACCACGAAATCACCGGCCTGGCGGGTGGTGACGATCTGGTCACCGCTGATCATCTCCTGCATCAGCCGGGTCGGGCTCATGTTCTGCAGGATCTCGGTGCACAGGTTGCTGGAATACACCTTGCCGGCGTGCTTGTTGGGGTTCATCCGGTTCACTTCGTCCCGGTAGAACATGAAGGGATTGCCGGTTTCCAGCTGGCTGACCATGATCCGCTTGAACAGGTCGATGGCCTTGATCGTGCGGCGGCCGATGCGTTCGTCGGCGACGACCTCGGCATAGCGTTCGCGGAAACTGCCCTGGCCGCGCTGCTCATCGTGGAAGTCCTGCAGGTACCAGCCCTTGATCCGCTTCACTTCGTACGGATCGAACAGATACCAGTCGCCGCGCCGCTCCACCGCCTCCATGAACAGGTCCGGCAGGCACACCGAGGTGAACACATCGTGCGCGCGCAGGCGCTGGTCGCCATTGTTCAGGCGCAGGTCGAGGAAGGCCTCGATGTCGCGGTGCCAGACATCCAGGTAGACCGCGATGGCACCCTTGCGCTGGCCAAGCTGGTCCACGCTGACGGCCGTGTTGTTGAGTTGCTTGATCCACGGCACCACGCCGCCGGACGAGTTGGCCACGCCACGGATCGGCGCGCCCGCCGAGCGCACGTAGCCCAGGTAGGCGCCCACGCCGCCGCCATGCTTGGACACGCGCGCCACGTCGGTATTGGAGTCGTAGATGCCCTGCAGGCTGTCGTCCACCGTGTCGATGAAGCACGACGACAGCTGCCCGCCCACCTTGCCCGCGTTGGCCAGGGTCGGCGTGGCCACGGTCATGTACAGGTGCGACAGCGCCCAGTAGGCCTCGCGGACCAGGCGCATGCGCCGGGCGCGGGTGCGGTCGCCGCTGAGATGCTCGTTCTGCATCAGGTACAGCGCAATGGTGAGCCAGCGCTCCTGCGGCAGCTCGTACACCCCCCGCGAGTGGTCGGTGGCCAGGTAGCGCGTGGCCAGCAGGTACAGCCCGTTGTAGGCGAACAGCAGGTCGCGCTCGGGCTCGATCATCGCCCCGGCTTCCTCCAGCTCGTCCTTGGAGTACGCCTTGAGGATATCGATCGAATACACGTTGCGATCGGCGAGGCTTTCCTGCAGGCCCACGTAGGAGCCGTACTTGAGGCTGGCATCGTAGAAGCGGTTCTTGCTGGCGCGCTTGTACAGGCGGCGCAGGTAGAGGCGTGCGGCGAAGTGTTCCCAGTCCGGCGCGACCAGGTCGATGCGCGATTCGGCCTCGCGGATCAGCAGGTCGACCAGTTCATCGGCGTTGAGCTGTTCACGACGGTGCACCAGTGCCAGCACGCTGCGCTGGTAGTCGGCCAGGTCCAGGTGCGGGAACTCGGCATGCACGGCCTGGATGGAACGCAGCAGGCGCGCCTGTTCGAAGGGCATGCGCCGGTTGCCGCCTTCCTTGCTGATCCACAGGCCCGGCTGGCTGCCGCTGGCAATCGCCTCCAACTGCGGGGGTGTATCGGTAACGGTGGTGTCTTCGTTGATCATCGGGAGTCCATGCGGTGCGCAGATGTCGCGTCGCGATGCGGACATCGCGACGGCCGGGCGGGCGTCATGGAGGCAGGGGGATCGTCCGCGGTGTTGACCGGGGAGGGGGCTCGCTTCCAGGCGCTGTTCGGGTGGTCATGCCGTGCAGCCGAGGGGGCATGCAAGGGCGTGACGGGGAACCGGGCCTGGCGGAAGCGGGGAGCCGATAAACACAACATAGTGTGGGTCTGCCTCATCGTCAACATCATATGTTGGGTTGAGGCAGTGCCGGGCGTGACCAAACGCCGCAGCGGCGCGAGGGCGCAGGATCACCAATAGCCGAGCACTTTCCACCACGCGCCGCCGATGACGGCGAACACCAGCAGTTCGAACACGCACATGAGAAATCCGACCCGCCACCAGGTGCCCAGGCTGACGTACCCGCTGCCGAAGATGATCGGCGACGTCCCGGTGGCGTAGTGGGTGAGCGTCATCATGATCGCCGAGCCGGCGGTCATCATCAGCATGAAGGGCACCACATAGTCGGCCGGAATCAGCAACGCACCGACGCCGAGGAAGGCCAGCAGCATCGCGCTGATGTGCGCGGTGGTGCTGGCGAATAGATAGTGCGAAAACACGAAGGCCAGCACCAGCACCGCGGCGATGGCCTGCCAGCCCATGCCGCTGGCGACGATGGCGTGCTTCATGCCCTCGGAGAACCAGCCGATGACGCCGAGCTTGTTGAGCTGCTCGGCCATCATCACCAAGGCACCGAACCAGACCAGCGTGTCCCAGGCGCTCTTCTCCGACAGCACGTCGTCCCAGTCGAGGGTACCGGTGATGATCAGCACGAACAGCCCGAGGAAGGCGACGACGGTCGGGTCCAGTGTCCAGGCGGGCCCGAACAGCATGGCCGGCACGTTCGCCCACAGCACCAGCAGCAGGCCGAAGGTGCCCATCATCACCTTCTCCCTGGGCGCCAGCGGCCCCATCCGTGCCAGTTCGCCACGCGCGAAGTCGACCGCATCGGGCGTGGCTTTCAGTTGCGGCGGCGACAGCAGGTAGATCACCAGCGGCATCAGCAGCAGGCAGACCAGGCCGGGCACCAGCATGCACAGCGCCCAGGTGGTCCAGCTGAGGTGCAGCTGCTGGCCGGTGGCCCTGGCCACGTAATCCACCACCAGCGGGTTGGGCGCGGTTGCCGTGACGAACATCGCCGAGGTGATCGGGTTGGCGTGGTAATTGACCAGCGCCAGGTAGGTGCCGACCTTGCCTTCGGTGCCCTTGGCCGGGTCCGAATCGAACGCATTGGCGATCGAGCGCATCACCGGGTGCACGATGCCGCCGCCGCGCGCGGTGTTGCTGGGGGTGAACGGGGCCAGCACCAGCTCGCATATCGCCAGCCCATAGCCCACCCCGAGCGTGCGCTTGCCGAGCAGGGCGATGAACATCAGCCCGATCCGACTGCCCAACCCGGTCTTCTTCAGCCCGCGCGAAATCAGGATGGCCACCACGATCAGCCAGATCAGCGGGCTGGCGAAACTGCCGAGGGCGTCGGTGATGGCTCCTTTGGAGGAGTTGGACGTGACCTGGGACAGCGAGACGATCACGATCGCCATCAGCGCCATCACCCCGATCGGCATCACCTTGAGGATGATCGCCACGATGGTGGTCAGGAAGATCGCCACCAGTCCCCATGCCTTCGGCGTGAGCCCGTCGGGGCAGGGCAGCAGCAACAGGGTGACCAGCACCGCCGTTGCGATCAGGGCAGGCACCAGCCGGAACGGCACGGCGCCATTGAAATAGCGGAACAGGTCCTGCAGTCGCTTGAGCATCGCGGGAGTCCTTGCGGGCAGGGCGGCGGTGTTACTTCCAGGGCAAGGCGCGCAGGTGCTGACCGCGCAGCCAGGCGAGTTCGGCATGCACCTTGGCGTTGTCCGGGTCGGTCAGCTCGGCGGCCATCGGCGCGCTGGCCGCCTCGCGCGCGGCGCGGGCCCGCGCGTCGTCGAGGTCCTCACTGCGCAGGCCGAGGTCGGCCAGCACGATCACCCGGCCAGGTTGCACCTCCACATGGCCGCCGGACACATAGACATGCAGGGGCGGCTCGGCACCGACCGGGAACACCGAGACCATGCCCTCGCGCAGCGTGGCCAGCAGCGGCGCGTGCCGGGCCAGCACCCCGAAGCGTCCTTCGCTGCCGGGCAGGCTGATCTCACGCACGTCGCCGCTCCAGATTTCGCCGGTCAGGCTGATGATCTGCACGGCCAGGCCGTGCGCTGCATCGGCGACGATGCGGGGGAGGGCAGTGCCGGGTGGGAGTGACGCCATTGCAGAGGCCGTGGTGGGGTAAGGCCAGCTTAGTCGCGTCGCTGTGTGTGCGGGTTGATCGACATCAATGCCGTGGCAAGGCTGCGGCGTGGATGAACGCGCGGGCGCACCTCGGCCAAATCGCGAATACGACCTGTTATCATTTGTGCGGATAGCCACGTCGATGCAGATCGTCGAAGCCGATCAGTCCGACGCGCCGCGCTGCCGCGCCGCGCGACCTTTCCTTGATTGGCGTGGTGGTGGTGCATGGGTGAGCGTTCGGTGGTGCCAGGGTTGCCTGCCCTGGTCTTTGCGGCCTTGACCGGGACGATGGCGATGATGGCCTTCGTCGCGGTGATCGGCCCGGTAGTGCGCTTGCTCGGCCTGGCCGAGTGGCACGCCGGGTTGTCGGTGACCGCCGCGGGCGTGCTGTGGATGCTGTCGGCACGCCGCTGGGGCGTGCTGAGCGACCGGGTCGGGCGCAAGCGCGTGCTGCTGATCGCACTGGCCGCCTATGTGGTGATCTACGTGGCCCTGGCCGTGTTCGTCGACACCGCGTTGGCGCGCCCGCCCGCGCTGTGGCTGTCCGTCGCCGTGCTGGTGGGCACGCGTGCGCTGGTCGGCCTGTTCTATGCCGCGGTGCCCCCGACCGCGGCGGCGCTGGTGGCCGACGGCGCCGCGCCCGGGCAGCGCGCTGCCGCCATGGCCAAGCTCGGCAGCGCCAATGCGCTGGGCATGGTGGTGGGGCCGGCGGCCGCAGGCTGGATCGCGTTCCACCAGCTGTCGCTCACCCTGTACGTCGCCGCCGTCCTGCCGCTGCTGTCGTTGGCGGTGATCGCCTGGCGCCTGCCCGCCGACGCACCGCGCACCCCCGCCAACACCGCCCCACGCACCCCCCTGCACTGGGCCGATCCACGCCTGCGCCTGCCGATCCTGGCGGTATTCGCGGCCATGGTCTCGGTCACCATCGCCCAGGTGACCGTGGGCTTCTTCGCCATCGACCGCCTGCACCTGTCTCCGGCCGATGGCGCGCGTGCGGCCGGGCTCGCCCTCACCGCGGTGGGCGTGGGCCTCATCCTGGCGCAGGGACTGGTGATGAAGCTGACCGGCGTGCCGGCGCGTCGCTGGATCGCCATCGGCGCGTTGATCAGCGGCGTGGGCTTCGCCTCGGTGGCGCTGGTGGAGAGCCGTTGGGCGCTGCTGGCCGCGTACGCCGTGGCCGCGTTCGGGATGGGCTTCGTGTTTCCCTCGTTCCAGGCATTGGCCGCCGATTCGGTCCAGGCCCATGAGCAGGGTGCCGCCGCCGGTACCGTGGCGTCGGTCCAGGGCCTGGGCATGGTGATCGGGCCGATGCTCGGCACGCTGCTGTACCAGTGGCGGCCGAGTGCGCCGTATCTGCTGGTGGGCGCATTGCTGGTGCTGCTGTCGATCGCGGCGCTGCGCCACCGGGCGGGGGCAGCGGCATGAACGAGGTGCTGCACCCGGGTGCGTCCCACGTCGATGCCGGCGTGTGCGTCGCGCAGGCCAGCGATGCCACCCCGTTCCTGCTGCGCGCGCCGCTGCGCTCGCTGGATGCGCACGGCTGTCGCGCGCCGCTACCGCGCGGCAGCCTCGCCACGCTGGCCGACCGCGTGGCCGCCTTTTTTGCCACGCCACGCGCAGGCCTGCCGCTGCTGGTCGGTGCGCTGCCGTTCGATCCGGTTGAACACGATGCGCTGCACCAGCCGCAATGGCTGTCCGGCAACGCCACCAGCACCGCGCCACCCGCACCGCGTTTTGCCGGCAGCATCGCCGCCGAGCCCAGCGCCGCGCGCTATGCCGACAGCGTGGCGCATGCATTGACCGCCCTGCGGCAGGCCCGACCGGCACTGCACAAGGTGGTGCTGGCACGCAGCCTGCACCTGCGCTGCGACCCGCCGGTCGCGCCGCGCGAGCTGGCCACGCGCCTTGGGCATGACGCCAGCGTGGCCACCTACCTGGTGCCGCTGCCGGTCGCGGCCGATGCGGCACCGGCGTGGCTGGTGGGGGCGACGCCGGAACTGCTGGTCTCGCGCCGCGGCCGCGAGGTGCTGTCGCATCCGCTGGCCGGCTCGGCGCGCCGCAGCCGCGATCCCGACGACGATGCACGTACCGCGCAGGCCTTGCTGGCCTCGGCCAAGGACCATGACGAGCACCGCCACGTGGTGGAGGCCATCGTTGCGGCGCTGTCGCCCTGGTGCGCGCGGATCGAGGCCGAGCCGCGTCCATCACTGCACGCCACCGCCACCATGTGGCACCTGGGCACGCGCATCACCGCCACGCTGGCCGACGCGACGACATCGGTCGCCAGCCTGGTCGCGGCGCTGCACCCCACGCCGGCGGTATGCGGCACGCCGCGCCAGTTGGCGCTGGATACCATCCGGGCACTGGAGCCGGTGCCGCGCGGCTTCTACGCCGGCGCCGTCGGCTGGATCGATGCCGAGGGCGATGGCGACTGGTACGTGGCGATCCGCTGCGCACGCCTGCAGGGCGACCACGCGCGCGTGTACGCCGGCGCCGGCATCGTTGCCGACTCGCAGCCGGCGCTGGAAGTTGCCGAAACCGCCGCCAAGTTCGGGGCCCTGTTGAACGCGCTCGGCGTGGACCAGGTGCCCGCCTCATGAATAACCGGAGTTGCTGATGACTGCTGCCCCCACATCCGCGCTGGTGCCGCTGCGCCAGACCTGGCCGCCCGGATCGGTGGCGCGCTACCGCGCCGCAGGGTATTGGACCGGGGAGACGTTCCCCGGCTTCCTGCGCGACCGCGCCACGCGCTACCCCGATGACATCGCGGTGGTGGGTGGGTCGGTACGCCTGAGCTACGCCGCCCTGTGGCAGGAGGCCGGCCGGATCGGCGCGGGGCTGCTCGCGCGCGGGCTGGTGCCGGGCGACCGGGTGGTGGTCCAGCTGGGAAACGTCCCCGAATTCGTGAGCGTGGTCTGCGGCCTGTTCCGGGCGGGGCTGGTGCCGGTGTTCGCCCTGCCGGCGCACCGCATCACCGAGGTCGGCCATGTGCTGCGCAAGGCCCAGGCCCGGGCCTACATCGCTGCGGCCGTGCAGGATGGCTTCGACTACCGCACGCTCGCCCGCGAACTGCAGGCCGCCGAGCCGGCGCTGCAGCACGTGCTGATCGTCGGCGATGCCGCCGAGTTCACCGCCGTCGCCGCGCTGGCCGGGGACGACACCGGTCTGCCGGCCGATCCAGACCCGCAGTCCGTCGCGTTCCTGCAGTTGTCCGGCGGCAGCACCGGCCTGTCCAAGCTGATCCCACGCACCCACGACGACTACATTTATTCGTTCCGCGCCAGCAACGAGATCTGCGGCATCGATCGCAGCAGCGTGTACCTGGTCGCACTGCCGGCCGCGCACAATTTCCCGATGAGCTCGCCCGGTTTCTTCGGTGCGCTGTACGCCGGTGCACGGGTGGTGCTGAGCCCCGGCCCGGGGCCGGATGCGGCCTTCCCGTTGATCGCGCGCGAGGGCGTGACCTGCGTCGGCCTGGTGCCGCCACTGGCATTGCTCTGGGCCCAGGCCGCCGCCACGGGTACGCACGACCTGTCCAGCCTGAAGGTGCTGCAGGTGGGCGGCGCCAAACTGGTCCCGGAGGCCGCCCGGCGCGTGGTCGATGCGCTGGGGTGTACGTTGCAGCAGGTATTCGGCATGGCCGAAGGACTGGTCAACTACACCCGCCTGCATGATCCGCTGGAGGTGGTGCTGACCACGCAGGGCAGGCCGATTTCGCCGGATGACGAAGTGCTGGTGGTTGACGACCACGGCCACCCGGTCGCCGCGGGCGGCATCGGCCACCTGCTGACGCGCGGCCCTTACACCATCCGCGCGTACCACAATGATCCAGCCGCCAATGCACGCGCCTTCACCGAAGATGGCTACTACCGCACCGGCGACATGGTGCAGCAGCTGCCCGGCGGCTACCTGGTGGTGCAGGGACGGGCAGGCGACCACATCAACCGCGCCGGCGAAAAGATCTCCGCCGAGGAAATCGAAGACCACCTGCTGGCGCATGCCGATGTCTTTGACGCGGCGGTGGTGTCCATGCCCGATCCCTACCTCGGCGAGCGCAGCTGCGCCTTCGTGATCGCGCGTGGCACGCCGCCGAGCGCGGCCAGCCTCAAGGCTTGGGTGCGCGGACGCGGCCTGGCCGCCTTCAAGGTGCCCGACCAGGTGGTGTTCGTCGATGCCTTCGGTACCACGGCGGTGGGCAAGGTCAGCCGCCGCGAACTGCGTGCGCAGCTGCGCGCGCGTTACCTCGAACAGACAGGAGAACCGCGCTGATGGCGCTGCCGAAGATTTCCCCCTATCCGCTGCCGTTGGCCAGCGAACTGCCGGTCGCGCGCGGCCCCTGGCAACCGCGCAGCGAGCGCCTGGCCCTGCTGGTGCACGACATGCAGCAGTATTTCCTGGCCGCTTTCGACGCCGACAGCGCACCGCTGGCACCGGTCCTGGCCAACATCGCGCGGCTGCTGGCGCACTGCCGTGCACGCGGCATTCCGGTGTTCTACACCGCCCAGCGCGGCAACCAGGACCGCCGCGACCGTGGCCTGCAGGCCGACCTGTGGGGGCCCGGCATGCACGCCACGCCGGATCATGAACCCATCGTGGCGGCGCTGGCCCCGGCGGCTGGCGACCACGTGCTGGTCAAGCACCGCTACAGCGCCTTCCAGCGCAGCAATCTGGAGACCCTGATGCGCGCCCGCGGCCGCGATCAGTTGCTGGTGACCGGTGTCTACGCGCATATCGGCTGCACGGCCACGGTGAGCGAGGCGTTCCAACGCGACATCGAGGCCTTCATCGCCGCCGATGCGGTGGCCGACTTCTCGCGCGCCGACCATGACCTGGCCCTGCACCTGATCGCCCGCACCTGCGGCGTCCCGCTCACCACCGCGCAGCTGCTGGAGGCACTGGCATGACCCCCGACACCCGCAGTGCGGCACTGGACATCGAGCGCATGCGCGCCGACGTGGCCGGCATGCTTGGCGAAGCCCCCGAGGCGATTGGCGACGATGACAACCTGATCGACCTTGGCCTGGACTCGATGCGCGTGCTGGGGCTGGTGCTGGCCTGGAGCAACACCGGCATCGCGTTGGAGTTCAGCCACCTGGCCGAGCACGCCACCTTGGCCGGGTGGTGGCGCGTGGTGCAGCGGCTGCAGGCCAGCACCGAGCGCGCATGAGCGACATCACCCCCGTTGCGTTGACCGAGGCGCAGGCCGGGCTGTGGTACGCCCAGCAGTTGGCGAGCGAACCTGCCGCGTTCAACACCGCGCACGTGCTGTGGATCGACGGCGCGCTATCGCTGCCGCGGTTCATCGCCGCCTGCGACACCGCGGCGGCAGAGGCGCAGGCGCTTGCGCTGCGGTTCGCGACCGATGACGCGGGCCAGCCACGGCAATGGCACGATCCCGCGCAGGCGCCCGCGCTGCAGGTGGTGGACCTGACCGCACAGCCCGATCCGACGGCTGCGGCACGTACGGCGATGGACCGGGATCGGTTGCTGCCGGTGAACCCGGCCCGCGACCGGGTCGCCCGGCAATGCCTGTTCGTGCTGGGCGGGCAACGCTACGCGTGGTACCTGCGCGTGCATCACCTGGCCACCGATGGCTACGGCATGGCAGTGTTCAGTGAGCGGGTCAGCACGCTGTATGCCGGGGAAGGGCACGACAGCCCCGCGCTCGCAGCGCTGGCGCCGGTGCTGGCCGAGGACACCGACTATCGGCACGGCGAGCGGCGGGCGACGGATGCCGCGTACTGGCAGCAGTACATGGCGGGGGCACCGGCCGCCGAGGGGCTGGCGGGCGCCGCCGCCGCCGCCGCGGCCGACGCGCTGCGGCAGGTCCGCGACGTGCCCTTTGCACTGCGGGCGCGGCTGCATGGCGCCGCCCAGCAGATCGGGCAGCCCTGGCCAGACCTCCTGGCCGCATTCGCGGCCACGTACTGCCGCCGCTTCAGCGCGCTGGACGAGGTGGTCGTCGGCGTGCCGTTCATGGGCCGGTTGGGCAGTGCGTCGGCGCGTGTTCCGGCCATGGTGATGAACGTGCTTCCGCTGCGGGTGGGCGCGGCCGACGACAGCGTGGCCAGCGTCGTGCGCACGATCGCGCGCGACCTGCTGCGCGGCCGTCGGCACGGCCGCTACCGCGGCGAGCAGCTGCGCCGCGACCTCGGCCTCATCGGCGGCCAGCGCCGCCTGTTTGGGCCGTTGATCAACCTGCAGCCGTTCTACCGGCCGTTGCCGCTGGCCGGCGTGCAGGCGCGGCTGGAAGTGTTGGGCACCGGCCCGGTCGAGGACATCACATTCGGCTTCCGCGGCGATGGCCACGCGCTGCTGGACCTGGAAATCGAGGCCAACCCGGCGTTGTACACGGCCGAGACGGTGGCCGCGCATGCCGAGCGCCTGCTGCACTTCATCGCCTCCGCCCTGGACGTGCACGACCAGGGCGGGCGGATGGAGGACATCGCCCTGGCGACGCCTGCCGAGGCGCATCGCCATCTGGTCGAGCTCAATGCCACCACGCACCCGGTGCCGGAGGTGACCTTGAGCGCGCTGCTGGTGGCGGCGATGCATGCCAGCCCGGACGCGACCGCGCTGGTGTTCGGCGATGCCCGGCTCAGCTATGCCGCGCTTGAGCAGCGCAGCCGTGCCCTGGCCCTGCAGCTGCAGGCGCAGGGGGTAGGGCGGGAATCCACGGTGGCGGTAGCGCTGCCGCGCTCGCTGGAATTGCTGGTCGCGTTGGTCGCCGTGCTGCGTGCGGGGGGCGCCTACCTGCCGCTCGACTTGGCCCACCCGGATGATCGCCTGGCACGGATCCTGGCGTCCGCGCAGCCGGTCTGCGTGCTGGCCGCCGGCGACGACGCGCAGCGTTTCGGCAGCGTGCCGGTGCTGGCGCCAGCGCACTGGGCGACGGCCAGCGACAAGGCACTGATCGACGCCACCGCGCTGCACGACGCGGCCTACGTCATCTACACCTCCGGCTCCACCGGCGAGCCCAAGGGCGTGCTGGTCGAGCACCGCGCCATCGTCAACCGCTTGCTGTGGATGCGCAGCCATTACGGCATCGGCGCCGATGAGCGCATCCTGCAGAAGACCCCGGCCACCTTCGACGTGTCGGTCTGGGAGTTCTTCCTGCCACTGCTGTGCGGCGCCACGCTGGTGATCGCCGCGCCCGGGCTGCACCGCGATCCCGTCGCATTGGCCGGGTTGATCCGCGACGCGCGCATCACCAGCGTGCATTTCGTGCCCTCGATGCTGGACGCCTTCCTGGCCGTGCCCGCGGTGCGCGGGTTGCAACTGCGCCGCGTGTTCACCAGCGGCGAGGCACTGGAGCCGGCGCTGCGCGATCGTTTCCACGCCACCGTTGCGGCGGAACTGCACAACCTGTACGGCCCGACCGAGGCTGCGGTGGATGTGAGCTGGTGGCCGGCCGGCCGCGAAGACCATTCGCAGCCGGTGCCGATCGGGCACCCGGTCTGGAACACCCGTCTGTACGTGCTCGATGCGCGCATGCGCGCCTTGCCTGCCGGCGTGCCCGGCGATCTCTACCTGGGCGGGGTGCAGCTGGCGCGCGGCTATCTCGGCCGCGACGATCTCACCGCCGAGCGCTTCATCGCCGATCCGCACGTGCCCGGCGGCCGGCTGTACCGCAGCGGCGATATCGCGCGATGGCGCGCCGACGGTGCACTCGAGTACCTCGGCCGCAGCGACCAGCAGGTCAAGTTGCGGGGCCTGCGTATCGAACTGGGCGAGATCGAGGCCGCGCTGCATGCGCAGCCGGGCGTGACGCGGGCCGAGGTGATGCTGCGCGAGGACCGGCCCGGCGACCGCCGGCTGGTGGCCTACGTCTCCGGCACCGCGCTGCACATCGAGCGGATGCGTGCCGGGATCGCCGCGCGCCTGCCCGACTATATGCTGCCGAGTGCCCTGGTCGAGATCGAACAGTGGCCGGTCACCGCCAATGGCAAGCTCGACCGCACCGCGCTGCCCGCCCCGGCAGCGCAGGCGTCCACCGGCCGTGCGCCGCGGACGGCAAACGAACAGGTGCTGGCCGGGCTGTTCGCGCAGGTGCTGGGCCAGGATGCGCCGGTCGGCGCCGACGCGGACTTCTTCAGCCTGGGCGGCGATTCACTGTCTGCGGTGCACCTGCTGCTGGCGATCCAGCAGCATTGGCGGCGCGACCCCGGCCTCGGTGCGGTGTTCTCGCACCCGACCGTCGCGGGCCTGGCTGCGCTGCTGGACGCGCCGTCGGGCGACATCGACCACGGCCTCGCACCGATGATCACCCTGGCCGCTGGCGAGCCGGGCAGGGCGCCGTTGTTCGTGGTGCACCCGGCGGGCGGCATCGCGTGGAACTACCGCGACCTGGCCCGTGCCCTGCAGCCTGCGCGCAGCGTGCATGGCCTGCAGTCACCGGCGCTCGACCCGGCAGACCCCTTGCCCGACAGCATCGACGCGCTGGCCGCCACCTACGTGGCGCGCGTCCTGTCCGTGCAACCGGAGGGCGCTGTGCACCTGCTGGGCTGGTCGGTCGGCGGGATCATCGCCCAGGCCATGGCGGTACGCCTGCAGGCGCTCGGGCGCACGGTGGGTGAGCTGGTCCTGCTCGATGCCTACCCCAGCGAATGCTGGCGTGCCGAGCCGGCCCCCGACCCGATCGCCGCCCTGCGCGCCCTGCTGGCGATCGCCGGCCACGATCCCGATGCACATCCCGAACTGGACAGCCGCGCCCGCATCCTGGCGTTCCTGCGCCGCGGCGAAAGCGCACTGGGCAACCTGCCAGACGCCGTACTCGACGGCGTGGTGCGCGCCGTCACCGGCACCAACAGCCTTATCCGCGCACATCACCATGGCCGCTACGGCGGCCGGCTGCGGCACGTGCGCGCCGGCCGCGACCACGTCGCACGCCCGCATCTGCACGCCGCGCTCTGGGAGCCGCATGCCGGGGAGGTGGATGCGCATGAACTGCCGTTCCTGCACGCAGAGCTGACCGGCCGCGACGCCGTGGCGCAGCTCGCGCCCTGGCTGTCGCGCCATCTGCAGCGCTGGGACGCCCCCACCGTGGTTGCATCAAAACAGGATAGTCCCGCATGAAACTGACCGGATTCGACGGCACCCTGGCCCTGGTTACCGGCGCGGCCGGCGGCATCGGCGCGGCGCTGGTGCAGCTGCTGCTGGACAGCGGCAGCGTGGTTATCGCCACCGACCTCACTGCGCCGGACGCCCCCGTACATGCCAATCTGCACGCCAAGGCGCTGGACGTAAGCGACGCGGCGGCCGTGGACGCATTGGTCGCATGGGCCGAAACCACGCTCGGCCCGATCGGCTTCGGCATCAACGTTGCCGGCGTGCTGCAGGTCGGCACGGTGGAACAGATCGATGACGCGCAGTGGCGGCGCGTGTTCGCGGTCAACACCGACGGGGTATTCCATGTGTCGCGCGCGTTGGCACGGGTGATGACGCCGCGGCGTCGCGGCGCCATCGTGACTGTCAGCTCCAACGCCGCCGGTGTGCCGCGCCACGGCATGGCGGCCTATGCCGCGTCCAAGGCGGCCGCCAGCATGTTCACCCGCTGCCTGGGGCTGGAACTTGCCCCGCATGGCATCCGCTGCAACATCGTCGCCCCGGGCTCCACGCTGACCCCGATGCAGACCGGCATGTGGGAGGACGCCGATGGCGCCCAGCGCGTGATCGACGGCACTCCCCAGACCTACAAGGCCGGCATCCCGCTGCGTAAACTGGCTACCCCGGCCGACATCGCCCTGGCGGTGATGTTCCTGCTCTCCGAGCAGGCCGGCCACATCGCCATGAGCGATCTGTATGTCGACGGCGGCGCCACCCTGCGCGGGTGAGCGGCGTGGCGCGTGTTTCGTACTAGTTGCATGTATTCCGGCCCGCCAGCCGTGCATCCTGCGCTGCTCTACAGGCAGGAAAACAGCAGGATGTCGTCAATGGTCAGGCCCCGCGGGGAAAAGTGGGAGCAGCGTTTTGCGTTCTTCAAGGAACACGGCGCCCCGAATGCACCGGGTTTCAAGCAGGCATTGAAGGCGCTGCCGCGCTGGAGTGACAAGCTGCGCGTCAATTTCAACGTCTGGGCATTCTTCTTCGGGGCGATCGCGCTGTTCGCCTTCGGCCTGTGGAAGAAGGCTATCATGTGGTTGCTGATCGCCATCGCGCTGCAGGTGCTGTGCGCCCTCGCACCGGATTGGCTGGCGCCGCGCCTGCAGTTCGGGGCATCGATCGGCTGCAGCATGCTGGCGGGGCTGGCCTGCAACTACGCGTACTACCAGAAGGAGCGCCTGCAACGGCAGAGTTGGAATCTGTTTGAAGGCATGCGTTTCTGAGTTGAACCGGCGAGGGCTGCGGTCTGCGCAGCCCTCGTTGTTCGGGGGAGCCGACCAACGGCCGGCACGACCTCGTGCCGTCAGCTTTTCAGCCAACGGTCGCAGGCCGCGCTGGCATCCGCACCCGGCGCAGCCTTCGCGCACGATTCCCCCATCCGCGCCTGCAGGCGGCCCAGCGTGTCCTGGCCGTGATGGGCGCGGCTCCAGGTCTGCAGCGTGCCCGCCAACCGCTCGAAGCGCTGGCGCGTGCGTTGGTGGTAGCCGGCCGGTTGCGCGTCCAGCTCCGCGATTACCTCCGCGGTCGCGTCTTCGATGGCCTTGGCATCGTCCGGACGCAGGCGCACCAGGCCTTCCACGTACAACACGCCCCATTGCACCCGGGTTGCCGGCCCCTGCGCGCCTGCGTACGCCTTGCGCAGCCACTCCAGCGCGGCGTCCTTGTCGCCACGCGCCTCGGCCAGTTCGGCCAGGTCCGGCATGTAGTAGTACGGGGTCTGGCTGCGATCCAGTTCGGCCAACAGCAGCGTTTCCGCCGCCGCATCGTCGCCGACCTCGCGCAGCACGTACACCGCGGTGCTGATCGTCGCCTGCCGCTCGTGCGGGGTCGTGGCCGCTGCGTCGGCCGCGGCAACCCGCTCATGCGCCTTCTCCACCAGTGCCGCCGGCACCGTTGCACCGGCATGCTGCTGCTTGTACAGGGCCAGCTCGGTGATCACGCTGGACAGCCGCGCATCGACGGCGTTGTCCTGGGTGGTGGCGTCGGCGCGCTCCAGCGCGGCCAGCAGCAGGCCGCCCAACGGCTCACGCTGCGCCGGCGTCGCGGCGGCGCGGGCCACCAGCGCCGGTCCCTGGTAGCCGAGCAGGTCGCGGTTGGCGCGCACCTCGGCCGGGGCGGCCAGTACGGTGGTGAGCAGTGCGCGGGCCTGTTCCCGCGCCTCCGGCGTCGGCGGCGTCGTGTCCTTGCCGCTGCTTTCCGCGCCGAGGGCAAGCAGGGCGAAGCGCCGCTGCAGCGCCGGTTCCGGTGCGGACGCGGCCAATTGCCGCAACAGCGCCGCCGGGTCGCGCTGCCCGGACAGGCGGTTGGCGTCCACTTCCCAGCCATAGTCGCCCAGGACGCGCCAGTCGTCCTCGGACACCCGCTGCGGCGACACCACCGCCACCCGCAGCACATCGGCCACCGCGGTGCGGCGACCGGCCGCCAGGGTGAGCGCGCGGGTCAGTTCGGCGCTGTCGTTGCCACCGGCCAGGCGGGTGATTTCGTGGCGCTGCGGATCCAGCACGATCAGCGTGGGATAGCCACGCACGCCGAACTGCTCGCCCAGGGCCTGCGCGCCTTCCTGGTCGCCGTCCAGGTACACCGGGATGTACTGGCGGGTCAGCGCGATGAAGCCCGGATCGCGGAACAGGGTCGCCTTGAGCTTGTTGCACGGCGGGCACCAGACCGCGCCCCAGTAAAGCAGCACCGGCTTGCCGGATTGCCGCGCGTCGGCGAAGGCGTCCTCGACATCGCCGTGGCGCCAGGCGATCGCCTCGGCGACCGGAGCCGCCGAGGCGGTGGCCACCGGACTGGCAGAGGGCGCCTGTTGGCACGCGGCGAGTGCGGCGCACAGGGTGAGCAGGGCAAAGGGCAAGGCAGCGCGCATCGGCAGGTTCCAGGAAGGGCACCGCGTCTGCGGCCATCCCGCATTCTAGGAAGCCGCCGCGGCCCGCAGCGCGGCCGGTTCATGCCCATTGCTCATCTGGCCACTACCGGTGGTGATCAGCCCCGCCCCAACCGGTCGTACATCCTGACCAGGTCCACCAGGGTGCGTGCCTGCATCTTGCGCATGACATTGGCCCGGCGCACCTTCACGGTGATCTCGCTGACCCCCAGTTCGCCGGCGATCTGCTTGTTGAGCCGCCCACGCACGACGCCATCGACCACCGCACGCTCGCCGGGATTGAGCAGTGCCCAGCGCTGTCGCAGTGCATCCACGGCCTCGTCGTCGCGCCGGCGCAGGCGATCGCGTTCGATACCGAGGTGGATCGCATCCAGCAGTTCCTGGTCACGGAACGGCTTGGTCAGGAACTCGATGGCGCCTTCCTTCATCGCGGCGACGCCCATCGCGATATCGCCGTGGCCGGTGATGAACACCACCGGCAAGGCCAGGCCATGGCTGGCCATCTGCCGGTGGAACTCCAGGCCGCTCTGGCCGGGCATGCGCACGTCCAGCACCAGGCAGGCCGGCGCGTCCTCGCGCGGGTGCTGCAGGAACGCGGCGATCGAGTCGAACGCGCGCACCTGCATTCCCATCGACGCCAACAGGTCCTCGAGTGCGGCACGCACCGAATGGTCGTCGTCGACCACGTAGACGATGGGGGCCGGCGCAGCGGCGGGGGCGAGGGGCTTAGCCATGCGCCGCCCCGTCATCGATCGGCAACTCGAACACGAAATGCGCGCCGCCGCCTTCGGCGGGTTCGGCCCGGATCTGGCCACCGTTGGCTTCCAGGATACTGCGGCTCAGGCTCAGGCCCAGCCCCAGGCCGCCGGACTTGGTGGTCCAGAAGGCATCGAACACGCGCTCCGGCGCCTCCAGCGGCAGGCCACTGCCATGGTCACGCACGCTCAAGGCGACACGCCCGCCATCCACGCGCAGGCTGCGCAGGGTCAGGCGTCGGGCCGCGGCCGGAATCCCGTCCATCGCGTCCACCGCGTTGAGGATCAGGTTGCCGATCACCTGTTGCACCTGTACGCGGTCGCCGAGCACCAGTGGCAGTTCGTCGTCGAACTGGGTGGTCACGATAACCGCGTGCTGTTCCAGCTCGCTGCGCGACAGTGCCAGCATTTCCAGCACCGCCTGGTTGAGATCGAAGCCGCGGCGCTCCGGGCTCGCCCCGCGGGTCAGCCCCCGGATCCGCGCGATCACGTCGCTGGCGCGGTGCGCATCGGCGAGGATGCGCGCCAGGGTCTGGCGTGCCTTGTCCACATTCGGCGGATCCTGCGCCAGCCAGCGCTGGCTGGCTTCGGCGCTGCTGGCGATGGCGGCCAGTGGCTGGTTCACTTCATGCGCGATCGAGGTGGTCAGCTCACCCACCGTGGACGCGCGCGCCACCCGCAGCAACCGCGCCTGGGCCTCCTGCACGGCCGCCTTGGCCGCCTCCATCTTCAACGACAGGTAGGTGGTGATGACGATCACCAGCATGCCGATCGCCGAGTTCACCAGGCCGATCCGGTAGGTACCGAAGCGGGTCAGGAAGAAGCTCACCCCGGTCAGCGCGACGCAGGCCGCCGCAAGCAGGACAAGCCCGCGTGGGTTGAGAATCCGCGACGCGGCAAGAATCACCGCGGCATAGAAGCATGCGGCTGCCACCGCATAGTCGGTGAGCGTATCGGCGGCGAAGATCGCCGCCATCACCAGGCCCAGCCCGAGCAGGGCCAGGGTACGTCGCGAAGGCGAAGCGGGCATCGGGACACCTCCCAGTGGTGCCGGTGGAGCGCCGCATGGTGCGGCGCGCGGAGCATAGCATCGGCGCGGTGCGCCGCTCGTGTCACTCGTCGAGGGTGGCATTCCAGAACGCCTGCAATACGCCGTCGGTGGCCGACAACGTGGCCATCACCGCGTCCAGTTCGTCGGCCGCCACCGCCGTCGCATACAGCACGGCCTCGATCTGCACCTCACGCTCGCCGAACGGACGCGGCTCCACCGCACGCACCGGGTAGTGCGCCTGCTCGAGCAGCAGCAGCAGCCGGTCCAGCACGTCGGCCTGGCGATCGCGCTCGCACACCACGGTGACCGCATACGTGGCCTCGCTGAACGCCTCCTCCAGCGGCTGCCGCTGGATGCGGTTTACCACCGGCCGCAGCAGCGTGTTGGCCGCCAGTACGAACAGCGCGGCCAGCAAGGCTTCCGGCAGCAGCTTGATCCCGGCACACGCCCCGACCGCCGCCGAACCCCACAGGGTAGCGGCGGTGTTCAACCCGGAGACCTGGGTGCCGTCCTTCATGATCACGCCGGCACCGAGGAAACCTACCCCGGAAATAACATAGGCCACCACATGCAGCGGCGAGGGCGGCCCGCCGTGCAGGGCGTGGTAGCGCACGGCCAGGTCGACGAACACCGCCGCGCCCACCGCGACCAGCGTGTTGGTGCGCAGCCCGGCGGTGCGCTGGCGCAGTTGCCGTTCCAGGCCGATCGCCGCGCCCAGCACGAAGGCGGTGGACAGGCTGATCAGGGTACTGATCGTGGCACCGGCGTTGAAGGCCGGCAGGTGCGGATTGAACTCCATCACTGCCACCCGTAACGGCGGATGTACACCTTCTTGAGCAGCGTGGTCAGGACCGCGTAGCCGAACAGGATCGCCACCAGGAACGGCCAGTAGCCCGCCGGCAGTGCCTGCAGCTTGAAATAGCCGGCCAACGGACTCATCGGCAGCAGCACGCCGATGGCCATGATCAGGCCGGTCATCAGCAGCAGCGGCGGGGCGGCGATGCTCTGCACGAACGGCACCTTGGGGGTGCGGATCATGTGCACGATCAGGGTCTGGGTGAGCAGGCCCACCACGAACCAGCCCGACTGGAACAGGCTCTGGTCGGCCACCGTGCGTGCGTCGAAGACGTACCACATCAGCGCAAAGCAGCTCAGGTCGAATATCGAGCTGATCGGGCCGAAGAACACCATGAAACGCCCGATATCGGCCGGGTTCCACTTCAACGGCTGGCGCACCAGTTCCTCATCCACGTTGTCGAACGGAATGGCGATCTGCGACACGTCGTACAGCAGGTTCTGCACCAGCAACTGCAGCGGCAGCATCGGCAGGAACGGCAGGAACGCCGACGCCACCAGCACGGAGAACACATTGCCGAAGTTGGAACTGGCGGTCATGCGGATGTACTTGAGCATGTTGCTGAAGGTGCGCCGGCCCTGGATCACGCCGTCCTCCAGCACCATCAGGTTCTTCTCCAGCAGGATGATGTCGGCGGCTTCCTTGGCGATATCCACCGCGCTGTCCACGCTGATGCCGATGTCCGCCGCGCGCAGCGCCGGGGCATCGTTGATGCCGTCGCCCAGGAAGCCCACCACCTTGCCGTGCGCACGCAATGCGCGCACCAGTCGTTCCTTGTGCAAGGGTGTGAGGCGGGCGAACACCCGATGTCGCAGCGCCGCCGCGCAGACCGCCGCCTCGTCCATGCGTTCCAGCTGCGGCCCGGTCACGATGGTCTCGGCCGGCAGCCCGACCTGGGCACACACCCGTGCGGTGACCAGTTCGTTGTCACCGGTGAACACCTTCACTTCCACCCCGTGTGCGGCCAATGCCTGCAACGCCTGCGCGGTGGATTCCTTGGGCGGGTCGAGGAAGGCCACATAGCCCAGCAACGTCAACGCGTGCTCGTCGGCCTTCGAGTACACCTGGCGGTCTGCCGGGGTCTCCTTCATCGCCACCGCCACCACGCGCAGCCCCTGCTCGTTGAGTTCCTCGGTGGTCTGGCGGACGCGCGCCAGGCGGGCCGCATCCAGGGGCAGGTCGCGACCGTCCTCGCGCACGTGGCTGCACACCGCCAGCATTTCCTCCACGGCACCTTTGCAGATCAGCTCATGGTGGTCCTCGCGCTCGGACACCACCACCGACATGCGGCGGCGCTCGAAGTCGAACGGAATCTCGTCCACCTTGCGGTAGTCCTGGGCCAGGCGCAGCTCGGTCTGCAGCTCGACGTGCTCCAGCACCGCGCGGTCGAGCAGGTTGGTCAGCCCGGTCTGGAAGTGGCTGTTGAGGTAGGCGAAGGCCAGCACGTCCTGCGAATCATTGCCGAACACATCGGTATGCCGCTCCAGCGCGATGCGGTCCTGGGTGAGCGTGCCGGTCTTGTCCGTGCACAGCACGTCCATCGCGCCGAAGTTCTGGATCGCATCCAACCGCTTGACGATCACCTTGCGCCGCGACAGCAGTACCGCGCCCTTGGCCAACGTGGAGGTGACGATCATCGGCAGCATTTCCGGGGTCAGCCCGACCGCCACCGACAGCGCGAACAGGAAGGCCTCCGGCCAGTCGCCCTTGGTCACGCCGTTGACCAGCAGCACGAACGGCACCATGACCAGCGCGAAACGGATCAGCAGCCAGCTCACACTGTTCACCCCGGCCTGGAAGGCCGTCGGCGCGCGCTCGCTGGCGGTGCTGCGCTGGGCGATGGTGCCGAAGCAGGTACGGTTGCCCGTGGCCAGGACCACGGCAGTGGCCGAGCCGGAGACCACGTTGGTGCCCATGAACAACAGGTTGGGCTGGTCCAGCAGGTGGGCCTGCTGCGGGTCGGGCTCGGCGAACTTCTCCAGCGGCAGCGACTCGCCCGTCATCGCCGCCTGTGCCACGAACAGATCCTTGGCGCCGAGCACGCGGCAGTCGGCGGGAATCATGTCGCCCGCCGACAGCACGATGTGGTCGCCGGGAACCAGCTCGCGGATCGGCAGCGAGCGCTGCTGCGCCGGGCGCCGGCTGTGCAGGTGCGCGCCAACGCAGGTGTCGGCCAGCTCGGCGACCTCGGTGCCGGGCGCACGCCGCAGCACCCGGGCATTGTTGCCGACCAGTGCCTTCAGGCGTTCGGCCGCCCGGTTGGAGCGGCCCTCCTGGACGAAGCGGATCAGCGTGGACAGGGCCACCATGGTGCCGATGACCACGGTGGCCTTGATGTCCTCGGTCAGCCAGGACACCGTCGCCAGCACGCTCAACAGCAGGTTGAACGGATTGCGATAGCACTGCCACAGGTGGCGCCACCACGGCAGCGGCTTTTCGTGATCGATCTCGTTGGGGCCGAGCCGCGCCAGCCGCTCACGCGCCTCGTCCGCGCTCAGTCCTTCCGGGTGCGCGTCCAGTCCGGCCAGCGCCGCCGCCAGCGGCGCGTGCGCCAGGCGCAGCAGGCCGGCACTGACATCGTCCGGCATCGCCGATGCCGCGCCGCGCCCCGCGCCGGCATCGGGCAGGGCACGGCGGCGGAACAGGCTCGCAGCACGACGGCTGCGCAGGAAGGCATCGAACCATGCATGCAGCAGGGTCATGGGCAAACTCCTCGAAAAGGCGGGCACTGCCGCGCACGCTCGGGCGCGGCAGCGCATGCAGGGTTCAGGCGTGCTGGGCGCAGGCGGTGACGAACGGGCTGGCAGGGCGCAGCGGGTGCGGGCTGCCTTGCGTGCACAGCGGCTGCATCGCCGCCCGCAGCGGGGCGGGCAGGTGCCGCAACACGCGGATGCGCTCGGTGATCGGCAACAGGCTCAGCGCATCGGCAATGACCCGCTCCGAGCCGAGCACCAGGGCGCGGGCGAACAGCGGCGCGCCGTGCGCCAGCAGTTGGCTGCGCAACGCAGCCACGTTGCGCTCACCGATCAGGCGGCGCTGGGTGATGTAGAGGATCTTGTAGTGCATCGGACAGCCTCCGGGCAGGCAACGCCCGGCCGGCCTGCCCGGACTCAGTCGCGCGCAGGCCGCCGGCCAGGCGCCGGGGTCGAACAGGGCAGGGGAGGAAGCAGCGGCGCGCGGCGCCCGGCAGGATCGGGATCCATGGGAACCTCCGGTGGCGGAAGAAGGGGAGCGGCGCGACGCAGTGCGCCAGGCCGGTGCGCGTATTGTCCGCAGGCGCAGCCCTCCGGCCTAGCGTCCCGTGGGTTCGTTCGGATATACGTTGGTATAGCGGCGGCACGCCGGCACCGGGTGGCGCGGCGGATCAGCCCTTGGGCGTGCGGCTGCGGCGTGGCTTGGGAATGCGGCCCACGTCCTTGGCCGGGGCCGCGTTGCGCGGCTGCAGCTGGTCCAGCCAGGACAGGTTGTCCAGGTAGGCCAGGAAGTGCTTCAGGTACTCCGGGCAGGTCTCGCCCATCAGCGTGATCGCCCGCTGCACCAGCACCGCCGAGTTCAGCGGGCCGCCATCACTGGGGGCGGCGGCCAGCGACTGGCGCACCTGGCCGCGACTGCGCACGGTGGCCCACAGCGTACGGAATTCCTCGATCGCCGGCAGCGCGGGGTACGCGCTGGCGGCATCGGTGGGCACTGCGCGTGCGGCCAACTCGGCGGCCAGCGCGGCCAGCGGCGCAGGCCGTGCGGCCGCGGGCATCGGCGCGCCCTTGCGGCCGCGCGGCAGCCGGTCGGCGTATTCGGCCACGCGCGCCGCCAGACGCTGCTCCAGCAGCTCCCGCGCCGGGCCCTGGTGTTGCAGGGCACGGGCCTGGAACGCATCCAGCATCGCCAGGCCCACCGGGTCGTGGCGGTGCGTCGGGTCCTCGCGCCACGCCGCGATCCGCGTGCGCGGGTCGACCGGCTTACGGGGCATCGGTGGCCACCGTGGCCTTCGGCCGCGGGATCGGAGCCATCTCCACGCGCCGGTTGCGGGCGCGTCCCTCTTCGTCGGCATTGCTGCCGACCGGTTGCTCGGCACCGAACGCCGCAGCGAACACGGCTGAGGACGGCACGCCCTCGGCGATCAACGCCCGGGTCACGGTCAGTGCCCGCTCGGCCGACAGCGCCCAGTTGTCGGCGAACTGCCGATTGCCCTCGCGCACCTGCCGGTCATCGGTGAAGCCGCTGACCATCAGGATCTCTTCCCGCGAGGACAGGTACTCGGCCAGCGGCGGCGCCAGGCTTTTGAGCAGCTCGCGCCCCTCGGGCTGGAGCTGGTCGGAGTTCAACGCGAACAACACGCTGCCGCGAATGCCGATGCGGCCATCCACCAGCGTCACCCGGCCGGCCGCCAGCGGTACCGCCAACGCCTGCTCCAGCGTCTTGCGCCGTGCGGCCTCGGCCTGGCGCTGCTTGACCTCATGGTCCAGCCGCGTGGACAGCTCCAGCTGCAGCGCCACCACGCCCACCAGGATCAGCACGAACGCGCCCAGCAGCACCGACATCAGGTCGCCGAATGCGGCCCAGATCGGCGCGCCGGATTCGCCGTCGACCTCGATTTCATCGCTCATGCGCCGGCGGCCTTGCCCGCGCCACGGCGGCTGCCCAACTGCTGCAGTTCGTCGATGATCTGCTTCTGCGAGAGCACGCTCAGGTCGATCACCTCGCGCGCCTGGGCCACGTAATAGGCCAGCTGCTCATCACTGCGCGCCAAGGAGGCATCCAGTGCGCCACCGATCTGCTCCAGGCGCTCGCCGAGGCCGGCGCTGGCGCTGCCGAACACCTGCATCGCATCGCCGAACGCGTCGGCCAGGCTCGCCACCTCGACTGCGCTGCCCGTCACCTGCGCGGCCACCGCGCCAAGCTTGTCGGTCTCGGCCGCCAAGTGCTCGGTAAAGCGGCTGCCCACGCGTTCCAGCAGGTCGGCCGAGGTAGTCACCAGCGCATCCACGGCCGTGCGCTGCTCGGTGGAGGCATGGTTGACCGCATCGAGCAGGGTTTCCAGCGTCGCCAGCAGGCGGCTGCGCTCGTCCAGCATGGCCGTGTCGCGCACCATGCTGTCCGACAGCTTCTGGCGCAGCTCGGCCACCACGTCGGCGGCCGCCTTCGGCGCTTCGGAGGCGACCTGCACCAGCCGCGAGATCTCGGCGATGGTCTCGCTGGCGTGGGCCTGGGTCTGCGCGCTGATGTCCTGCGCGGTCCGCGCCAACGCATCACAGATGTCCTGCTGGCGCTGCGCTACCGCGGCGCTGGTCTGCGTCCACTGCTGGCCGAGGGTGCCGGTGAGCGTGTCGAACGCTGCGCTCCAGCTGGCCAGGCGCTGCGCGTCACGTGATTCCAGGGCGTCCTGCAGGGCGTGCTGCGACTGTTGCATCGCCGCCACCAGCGCGGTGGCATGGGTATCGAAGCTCGCGGCAGCCGCCGACAGCGCCGCCTGGTTGCGCTCGGCCAGCAGGGCCGTGCTGGCCTCCTGCTGGGCGAGTGCGTCGCGCCACGCCGCGGCGTTGTGCGTGGCACTGTCCTGCAGGCGACTGGCGAGGGCATCGGCCAGGTCGGTGGCGCGGGTGTCGTGCTGCTCGGCAAAACGCTGCAGCGCGGCGTCGAGTGCGGCGACCAGGCCATCGTTGGCCTGCTGCTGCGCCTGCTGGGTGGCCGCCCAGCGGGCGGCGGTGGCGTCCAGGCGGCTGGCCAGCGCATCGGCCAGGCCGGTGGCGTGGCGGCCGTGCTGTTCGGTGAAGTCGGCCAGGCTGGCGCGCAGGTCGTCGGCCAGCGCCTGCTGGCGGTCCTGCTGGGCCAGCTGCGCGCTGCCCCAATGGCTCACGTTGGCGTCCATGCGCTCGGACAGCGCATCGAGCAGGCCGGCGGCGCGTGCGTCATGCCGGGTCGCCAGCTGCTCCAGCATGTCGTGCAGCGCGCTGCGCGACTGCTGCTCGGCCTGCTGCTGCGCGGCCAGTGCGTCGCGCCAGGTAGCGGCGTTGGCCAGCTGATTGGCCTCGAACCCGGCATGGACGCCGCTCAACTGCTGCTGCACGGCATCGCCGACGTGCTGCTGCAACGCGCGGGTGTCGCGGGTGATCGCCGCCAGGGTGTCCTGCAGGATCGGCTGCAGCGCCTCGCCCACCGCACGCGCACTCGCGGCCACGCTGTCTTTCAGCGCCAGCTCGACCGACGCGGCCAGTTGCGCATGGTCGGCATCGGCCTTGGCATGGAAGCGTGCCTGGCTCTCCAGCAGCTGCTGCTGGGCCTGGTGGCTGCGTTCCTCGATGGCCACGGTCATCGCATGCAGGCGTTCGACCAGCACCGGCATCAGCTCGGCCTGGGCCTGCGCCATGCGCAGCCCCTCGGCACGCTGCCAGTGGCTGGAATGCGCGGGCAACTGGCTGGCGATCTGCGCATCCAGCGCCTGCACCACCTGCAACCGCTCGCGGCGCACCAGCGCGGCCAGCAGGCCCAGCATCGCCGAGGTCGCCACGCCGGCGATCGACGTACCGAACGCGACCGCCAGGCCCTCGACCGGCGCGCCAAGCGAGCCGCGGATGGCCTGCAGGTCGGTCGCGCTCTCCAGCGCCAGCCCGGTCCCGCGCAGGGTGGCCATCATGCCCAGCAAGGTGCCGAGCATGCCCAGCAGCACCAGCAGCCCTACCAGGTAAGGGGTCAGCACCGGCGCCGGCAGCGCGACGCGCTCGCCTTCCACGCGCAGCCGCACCGCGTTGCGCAGCCCGGCCGGTACCCGCTGCAACCATGCGCCCAGGTCCGATGCGGCGGCCGAAGTGTCCGCGACGGCGCGGCCCAGCCCCAGCGTCGCCTGGCGATAGCGCAGCAGCTCCAGTGCACCGGCGCAGTAACAGGCCACGATCACCGCGGCCACCGCCGCGCCGACCGGATTGCTGCCCAGGTAACCGGCACCGATCCAGCACGCCGCCAGCAGGCCGGCAAGGAAGACAACAAAATAAAGACTCGTTCTGAACATGGCGTCCCAGTTATCGGGGGCGAAGCGCTGCAAGCAGGCCTTCGATCGGTTGAAAACGGACATCCAGTTCGGCCAGCAGCACGTCCTGCATATCCTTGTGGAAGCGCGCCAGCCAGCCCTCGTGGGCGGGTGCCGGCAGCGCCTGCGCGTTGTCGCTGTCGTCCGGCGCGGGCGAGGCCGCCGCGCGCAGACGTTCAAAATGCAGGCCCAGCAGCGTCGGTACCGTGCCCAGCAGCACCTGCTCGCGCGGGCTCAGGGTCTGCTCCATCACCGCGTCCACCTCGGCCAGGCGTGCCATCGGCGCCCCGGCATGACCCAGCATGTCGCGCAAGCGACCACGCAGGCGCCCGGTCGATGCCTGCATCGAGCGCTGCACGGCCATGCAATGCTGGCGGTGCGGGGCATAGTCGTCGCTGGCCGTGGCGCGCCGCCCCTCCGCGGCGGCGGTGATCGACGTCGCCAACACCGTGCGAACCCGCGCGCATTCGGCCTGCTCGGCGCTGTCGAACACCGGCGCGTCCTCGGCCAGTGCAGGCAGCCGCCCATCCAGCGCCCGCGACAGCGCCACCGCGCGGTTCCAGTCCACCCACTGGCTGAGGCGGTCGCTCATGTCCGGGCTGGCGGCAGGCAGGGGGCCATCGGCAAACCCCGCCAGCAGGCGGATGAAGGCCGGGCCGGGCACGGGCGGTCGGTAGGGGGCTTTCGCCATGATTCCGGCTAAAACGATGAATTTTACACCGGAATGACGATTTGCCTGTCTGAACGGCTCTGGCCCTCGGCCAGCGGCCTCGGCCCGGCACTCCCATTCAGTTACCATCGCTGCCGCCATCAGGGACGGAGCAGCGCCATGAAAAGACACACCCGGGGCCGGGCGATGGCCCTGTTGATCCTGGGCGGTTGGGCCACGCTGGCCAGCGCCGCAGAGCTGCCGACCGCCGACAGTCCGGAGGCCGTGCAGTGCCGGGCCGGCGAGGCGGCCGGCTGCGCTGCGCTGATCCGCGCGATCCGTGCCCAGCCCACCCACCTGCCAGCCACGCCCGAACAGGCGTGCGTCGCAGCCCTGCAGGACCGCCTGCTGGACCAGATCGATTGCCGGCGCGGGCACACCGATGGCTGCACCAGCGAACCCATGCCCGCGGCGAGCGATGCCTGCCCGGCGGGCCTGGAGCCTGCCGTGCGCGCGCAACTCGGGCTGGATGCCGGCGCCACGCTGCCGGTCGCGCCGTCGCTCGATGCCGCCTACTGGCGCAGCCACCTGCCGCGTTATCCGGCCGCCGCGTTCCGCGCCGGTATCGAGGGCGAGGCGGTGCTGCGGGTGGAGGTGTCCGCCGAAGGCCGCGCGATCGGCATGTCGGTGGCGTCAAGCTCGGGCAGCCGCGACCTCGACCGCGCCGCGATGGAAGCCCTGCGCACCCATCCCTTCGTGCCGGCCACGGCCAACGGGCGCGCGGTGATCGGGCGTACCCGGGTCAGCGTGCCGTTCGTGATCGGTGGCCGGCAGTGGGAGGCGGGCAGCATGCTCGACATGCGCTCGGTTGCCGCGCCTTCGCCCTGATCAGGCGCGGCCCCTGCCGCCCACGCGCCCGGACACATGCGTATGCCCCGGCACATGCCAGCGCCAGGGGAACGCCACCGCCTTGCTGATCCCGATCCGCGGCCCCACCGCCGGGTCGGGCGGCGGGGCGACGCCGTCGCAGACGATCCGCACGCCGCGATCGTTACGGACCAGGTCGGCGCCATCCAGCGCCTTGGTGATCCCCATCGCCTGCGACAACCGCCCCGGGCCGCTGGCCAGGTCGCGGTCACGACGTATCGCCGGCCGCGCGTCACGGATCAGGTCCAGCCCGTGCACCGGCTCCAACGCCCGCAGCAGCACGCCCCAGCCCTGGCCCACATCGCCACAGACCGCATTGCTGCCCCAGTGCATGCCGTAGCTGAAATACACATACAGGTGCCCGGCCTCGCCAAACATCGTCGCCGTGCGCGCGGTCATGCCGCGATACGAATGCGCCGCCGGGTCCTCGCTGCCGGCATAGGCTTCGACCTCGACGATCCGGCCGGCGCGACCGTCATCGCGCACCAGCAGCTTGTTCAACAGCGCCGGCGCCACCAGCGTGGGATGGCGCTGGTAGAACGCGCGGGGCAGGGGGGACCAATCGCTCACGCCATCTCCTTGATTGCGGTGCAGGACGCGTCGCACGCGCGTCGTTGCCTTCGCGCTGATCATGCCGCAGCGCACGTGGGCGCCGGATCAAGCGCCGTGACCGCGGCCGCGGCCGGTGCGCTACGATCATCGGCGCGGCGCGGCGCGACAGCGTGGCTGCCGGCGCCTGCGGGACGAAACGCGCGCGGCAACGCCCTGGTCCACGCTGCCGCCCGCCGCGCCGCCGATAGTTGCCTACGGGCTGCGGGCTGCTGGATGCGCTGCCGGTGATGGTCGGCTTGGTTCCGTTTTCGCTGGTATCGGGTACCCAGGCCAGCCAGAAGGGGCACAACACAGTCGATGTGCCCTCGATGACCGGCCTCGACGCGCCGGCGGTTCGGCGTTCCCCGCCATTGCGGTGTGGACGTTGCCGCTGCACGTCTTGCTTATCGTGGCCATGGCGATGCAGGTCAACAGCCCGCACGTGTTGATCAGGGTGTGGCTGGCGCCTGCCCACCGTGCTGCGTCGACCCTGCATTTCGTGGCCGAACGCTCGACCGACGCGATTGAACCGGCGATTACACTGCTGGCCGCCAGTCGGGTCTCGATGCTGCCTGCCGTCCTGATCGGCGTGCGCAGCGCAGCAGTGTTGCGCGCTCTGATGGCATGGACGCGCCGGCTACGGCTGCCAGTGCACGGCGGCCAACGCAGCGGCCAGCACCTTCGTCGCGGCGTCCTTGCTGAAGGGCGGCGTGCGCGGCGGGTCATAGACGTCCGGCCGGGTGCCGGCAATGATCAGGTCGATGGCATAACAGGCGCCGCCGTGCACGGCGCGGTAGCTGTCGGCGGACAGGTAATGGCTCATCGCCGCATCGCCCAGCGTGACATGGGCAAACGGCACGCCCCCGACCTCGACGGTATCGACCGGGCCCATCGCTTCATCGGGCGGCACCTGGCAGTCCTGGACATCGGGCGCGGCATCGCTGCGCCCCACCCGCATCTCCGCCGACGTGACCGCATTGGAGCCATCCAGCACCACCGCCACCAGCGGCGTGCCCACGCTGCCTGCCGCGGGATACAGCTTCCAGGCGTCCAGTGCCAGGTAACTGCGTTTGAAGTCACGCACGACATGGGTGCCGGGCACCTTGCGCACGGCGATCCCGCGGCCGGGTTCGGCGTACCCATCCGCGCCGGTAGCTGCGTCGGCATGCGCGGCGGCGGCGGCGGTGGCGGTGCCGGTGGCGGCCTTGGGCCCGGGCCCGGTCGTGCCCGCGGGGGTGGCGGTGCAGCCGCCGGTCATCGCCGCCAATGCGACGGCCAGCATGGAAATGCCAAGCAGGTGATTCATGAGGGGCGCGCGCTCCTTCCAGTCGCCTGGCAGCGTGCACCCGCGCAGGTTAAGCGCGCGCCACGCGCCCGTGCAGGCGAGCCATGCGAGTGCGGGTATCGGCGCCTACGCGGACGGCCCGGCGATCCGGTCCGCAAATGCATCGGTGGCCCGCACCAGCGCATCGGCGGTGGCCGGTTCGGTCGCCCCGTGCCCGGACAGCACCACCTCCAGCGTGGCTTCCGGCCACGCGCATGCCAGGTCCCACGCGCTACGGGCCGGGCAGATGATGTCGTAGCGCCCCTGCACGATCACCCCGGGCAGGTGCCGGATCCGATCGATGCCACGCAGGAGCTGCCCGTGCGCCAGGAACGCGTTATGGCGGAAGTAGTGCGCCTCGATCCGCGCCTTGGCCAGCGTATCCAGCGGGTCGGCGGTCGATACCGCATCGACGTTGTGCACCAGGGTGGCGGCGTGGTCCTCCCAGCCCAGCCAGGCCTGTGCTGCCGCGATCCGGGTGGCCAGGTCATCGCTGTCCAGGCGTTGCCAGTAGGCGGCGATCATCGCCCCGCGTTCGGCCTCGGGGATATGCGCCTCGTAGCGCGCCCAGCGTTCCGGGAACACCCAGCGGGCGCCACCATCGGCCTCGTTGAACCAGCGATTCTCTTCCGCCCGTCCCAGGTACACACCGCGCACGATCACGCCGGTGGCACGCTGCGGATGCGCCTGCGCATAGGCCAGTGCGAGCGTGGACCCCCACGAGCCGCCAAAGACCAGCCAGCCCTCGATGCCCAGGTGCGCGCGCACCGTCTCGATGTCCGCCACCAGGTGCGCGGTGGTGTTGTCGCGCAGCTCGCCAAAGGGCGTGGAGCGGCCACTGCCGCGCTGGTCGATCAGCACGATGCGGTAGCGGGCCGGATCGAAGAAGCGCCGATGGGTAGGCGAGACGCCGGCACCCGGACCGCCGTGCAGGAACACCACCGGAATGCCGTCTGGCCGGCCACATTCCTCGACGTGCAGCGTATGCAGGCCATCGACGGCCAGTGCGAACTCGCGATAGGGAGCGATCGCCGGGTAAAGCGTGCGCATGCGACGTTCCTCGAAAGGGGGCAGGGCAGCATAGCGATCCCCACCGAAGCGGTCATCCCGCCGCCAGGTCGTCCACCGCCGCCGGGGCGCCAGATCGAGTAGGAGTATCCCTACCCGAACATCCAATCAATCCCGATAGGCGCCCATCGATCACGTACCTAGACTCACCAAGATAACCATTTAGACCGTGGGCGTGCTGCAGCACCAGCATCCCACCAGGACGGGGAGTCTTGCCGATGAACGCTTTGTCATTCACGCCACGCGTCATGGCCTGCGCACTGCTGTGCCTCGGCCTGGCCGGCACGTCGAGCGCGGAGGGCACGCTCAGCGCCGACGCCAAGGCGCGCGCCGACGCATGGATCGGCCGCGACGCGTCCGAACTGCTGGTGCAGCTGCGCGTTGACGGTGGCCGCCTCGAGATCGACGAAGACGATACCTCGATGGAAACCTACTACACCTCCAACACCAAGAAGCCCGGCTGGACCGAAAACGTCTACGGCTCGGTGGGTGACCTCCGATACATCGACCACCAGGTCAAACACCCTCCCGAACACCGCTGCGACATCACCTACGTCGCCGACCGCGACGGCATCATCCGCCGCTGGGAGCATGACGGCCCCCAGTGCGACACCGACATCGTCGGGCCCAAGCCGCGGCGCTGACCGCGCACGTCGTTCGGCCCCACACACACTCAAGGAGATTCGCCCCATGCAGAACGTTTTCCGCGTGCCCATGCGCGCCGTCCTGGCCGCGTTGCTGGTTTCAGCCACGATGGCCGCACCGGCATGGGCCAAGCAGCGGCCTGGCGTGATCGAGGAGATGCAGCCCATCCAGAACCGTGGCGAGGACACCTCCAAGCGCACGCGATTCGGGCGCGCCGTGGGCCAGAACCTGGGCATGCTCGGCGGCCTCGCGGCGGCCACGGGGCTGTCGAACGCCGGCCACGCTGAGGCCGGGGTGATCGCGGTGCCGGTCGCGGCCGCCGGCGGCTCCAAGGTGGGCGGCGTGGTGGGCGAGAAGATCGCCGGCGAAGGCCCGGCCACGCGTTACATGGTCAAGGTGCGCCTGGATGGGGGCCGCGTGCTGAGCACGACCCAGTTGCGCGAGAACGTCTCGGGCCTGTCCGTCGGCAGCCGGGTGATCGTCGATGGCAACGGTGACGAGGCACGCATCACCGCCGAATAACGCGTGGTGACCGGGGCGCCGCCGGGTGTGGCGCCCCGGGAGTGCCCGCGCGCGCAGTCCGGCGCGGCCGAGGCAGGCGTCAGGCCGCCGTATGCAGGCGGGCGTGCGGGGCCAAGGATGGCGACATGGACAGGCCATGCTCGCTGGCGAACGCATACAGCTCCGACTCGGCGCGCAGGCCAAGCTTGTTCATTGCTGAGATCCGCTGCCGGCTGATCGTACTGATGCTGCGATCCAGGCGCGTGGCGATCTGGGTGATGCTCAGCCCCGAGGAGTACAACCGCAGCACTTCCAGTTCCTTCGGCGACAGGCATGCGCACAGCGACCCGACATGCTCCTCGTCGGCGCACAGCTGCGACCGCAACCCACTGCTGATGTACAGCGCACCGGCGAGCACTTCGTCGATCGCCCGCGGGATGTCCTGCACCGAAGACACTTTGTCGATCACCGCGCGCACGCCGTTCTTCAACGCCATGCGCAGCGTGGGCACGTTCGACACCATGGTCATCAGTACCACGGGCAGCGCCGTATACCGACGCCGGATCATGGCCAGCATGGCCTGGCCGTCGGGCGACGATCCGCCGGGCATCGAAAAGTCCGTCATCAGCACGTCGCAAGGGGCGCGTTCGAGCGCGCCCAGCAGCTCGTCCGGGGTGGCGGCCTCGGCCACCACGCGATAGCGCCCCGCACTTTCCAGCAGGGCGCGGGCTCCCATGCGCACGACGGGATGGTCGTCAGCGATGATGACGCGAATGGTCACGGTGCAACTCCTTGCGGGCGAACAGGGGAAACGACGCGGGCACGTTGCCGCACGCCTGCAGGTGCGCTTCCGGCTGCACCGAACCTCGTTCTGAGCCGAAATTCTCGGCAATTCAATATTTGTTGTATATACAAATAGTGCGAAAGGCGAGCTGCACCGTTCGCAGTGATGCACAGTAGCGCCGCACCGCTGCAAATCATTGCAAAACGCCGGCGCCGGGTGCGTTTTCGCACTTCTTGCATCGCCAGCGCAGGGCACCGGATGGTCTTCTAGGCCTCGTCGCAACGTGACCGCCCTGCGGCGCCTGCCACGCCTCCGCTCAAACACGAAGCCCCCCATGATGTTGTCCGTTTCATCGACCGCGGCCGCGACAAGGCGCGCGACATGAGCCGCTGCCGCCCCGCGCCGTTCGATGCATGCACGGCACTGCCTTCAATGGCGATGGTGCCGCCCCCCTTCGTGGAGGACCTGCGCCGCCGCCTGACGGGCGAGCGCCGCCAGCACGGGCCGGTGCACTGCGTCGCCATCATCTGCAACGGCAAGCTGCTGGGCTGGCTGGACACAGAGCAGAGCCAGGCGGTGCTGGCCGAGCCCTCCGCGGTGTCGCTGGCAATGCTCCAGGCGGCCCTGGTGGATGCGGTGCCGCGCCTGGAGTTGCTCCCCATCGCGCGGGCGTTGTTCGACGTGCAGGCGCGGCGGGCGCGGCCGGTGGCGTTGCGCCCGCTGCTCTGGCAGGTGGGCCTGGGCGCCTGCGCGGACCACGCGCCGTTGCCGCCGCTGCGCCGGGACAGCTGCGTGAAGCTGGGGCGCTGGCCAGACTTCCGCGTCCTGGCCCACCGCCATGACGATTTCCGCATCTGCGCGCTGCTGATCCAGCATGCACTCGACGTGGATGCCTGCAGTTCGATCCTGGGCGTGCCTCGCGAGGAGGTCCAGGCCTTTTTCAATGCCGCCTATCTGAGTGGCTATGCGCACACCGACACGGACCCGGCAGCGAGGCTGACGGCAGCCCCGGCGGCGCGGGCCGGCGGGAATGCGCTGGCCCGGATGTGGCGCGATGTGCGCAACCGCTGGAGTCGATGAAAATGCGTGAATACAAGATCGTGGTGCTGGGTGAAATGGGCGCGGGCAAGTCGACGCT
Source organism: Stenotrophomonas sp. BIGb0135 (assembly GCF_024810105.1). Taxonomy (GTDB): domain Bacteria; phylum Pseudomonadota; class Gammaproteobacteria; order Xanthomonadales; family Xanthomonadaceae; genus Stenotrophomonas; species Stenotrophomonas maltophilia_AB. The sequence goes on along the minus strand of NZ_JANUDX010000001.1, from coordinate 297,171 downwards.
GGTCCAGGCCCTGGCGCAGGGCAGGGCGGTCTCGACCGAGGTGCGCAATACCGACCCGAGCGCCGCCAAGCCGTTCACCACGGTGGCCCTGGACTACGGCGACATCGACCTGCCCGGCGGTGACCGCCTGCGCCTGTACGGCACGCCCGGCCAGATCCGGTTCGACTTCCTGTGGCCGATCCTGCTGGAAGGCGCGAGCGGTGCGATCGTGCTGGTCAACGCCGATGCGGGGCCACCGGACCAGCAGATAAGGCCGTACCTGGACGCGGTCGACCGCCATCCCGCGCCGCTGCCGGTGGTGATGGGGATTACCCGGATGGATGACGCCAGCCCGACCCGACGCGCGGCCTGCGAACAATGGCTGGAACGCGATGAGGGACAGCTGCCCATCGTGATGGTGGATCCGCGCGATCCGATGCAGGTTCTTACCGTAATGGATGTATTGATGAGCCAGATTGAATGCCAAGCCCTGGTGGCCTGCCATGAGTGACGCCTCCCCCATGGCGGCGATCGCCCCGGTGCGTGCGCAGGTCGACGCACACCTGAGCACCCTCGTGCACGACGTGGACGGGCTGATGGGCGTGGTGGTCGCCAGCCTGGATGGCTTCGCCCTTGCACAGGTCGGGCGCGAAGAAGAAACCGTCAGCCGCCTGGCCGCGATGACCAGCTCGATGCTGGCCCTGGCCGAGGCGCTCGGCCGCGAACTGGCGATCGGCTCGCTCGGCGCGCTGATCCTCGAAGCCTCGCACGGCAAAGTGCTCATGCTGACCATCCCGGTGCAGCCGCCGCAACTGTTGATGGCCGCATGCGACCAGACCAGCGCGATGGGGCAGGTGCTGTGGCACGCCAAGCAGTGCGTACGCCGGCTCGCCGCCACGCTCCCGAGCGACGCCGCGCATTGATGTAACAGCGCTGGCGCCATCCCGGCGCCCGTGAATCATGGGGACGCCGTGCCCGCCCGGGGAAGGGGCGGGCACGGCACTTTCGTGCCCGCAACCCGGGCGCTCAGCTGCTGTCGCGCATTACCCGGTTGCGGTAGGCACGCACGTTGTCGCCGCGGATGCGGGTCTCCTGCGTGCCCGTCACCGTGTCCACCAGGCGGTCCGAGCCGGTCACCGGCTTGGCCTCCACCTCGGTCTCGCGCTCGAATGCGTGGGACTTGTCGGTATTGCGGTAGTAGCGGTACAGCGCCCAGTACAGCGCCGTCGCGCCGGCCGGACCTGCGGCCAGCAACCAGAGCCCACTGTCATCACTCATGAGGAAGCCACCAGGAAGAAAAGGACGAGCGCTTCGATGATCGTGCCCGTGGTGAGCGCGGCGAGCAGCAGCTTCCACTGCTGCACCGGCACGCTGCCCATGGTTTCGCCGGTACGCCCGTTCACCGCGATGTAGTGCAGCATGCCGCCGTTGCTGCCCGGCTGGTGGTAGGAATACAGCCATACCGGCAGGTACATCGACACCCAGCGCGTGCCGTGCACGTCCAGCCGTTCCTGCTCCCAGCGCACGCCCCGGTCGTAGCGCCGCACCGAGCCCTCGACCTGGGCACGGGCGATGGACAGCAACTGGTCTTCCAGCCGTGGGCGCAGCTTCTCCACGTCCAGGTTGCGCTTTTCCGTGGTGAACCCCATCAGGTAGGACGCATTCCACTTCAGCGCATTCTTGGTATCGAACGGCAGGATGGTGTTGATGATGTTGTTGGTGTTGGTGCGCGTGTCGAGGTTGCCGCGCTCGGCCGATGACTCCAGCGGCAGGTCGTCCACGGTGAAGTCCACCTGGCGCTCCACCTGGTACACATTGGCATCGTAGTACGTCTTGCGATTCTTCTCGGTGCCGCGGGTGTACTCCCGCGTCTTGATCTCGCCCTTGCCGGCCACCGCGGCGCTCACGTTGCTGTCCACGATCATGTAGGGCAGGTACACGCCGATCACGTTTTCCGGAGTGAACTCCTGCTTGAACGCCTTCAAGGCGAACAGGCGACGCTTGTCCACGAACTGCCGGATGCGGGCCACCGCATCGGTCTTGCTGATCCGGAAGGGCAGCACCGCATCGGGCACCGCTCCGTTGGCCACCTGCTCGTTGACGCCGAACACGTGCCGGCACCAGTGGCAGCGGGCGGTCATCGTGCTCTCGGTGTTGATGGTCACCTCGGCACCGCAGCCGGTGCACTTGAAACTCATCAGGCTGGCGGTGTCGGCCTCGATATCTCGCGCACCGGAGGCAATGACGGTGCCCCGCAGCTGGTCGATGCCGTCACCCAGCCCGAATTCCTGCTCCACCAGCGCACCATGCCATTCATTGCGGCAGAACTGGCAGACCAGCACGTCCGTGCCGATCCGGAGCCGGACATCGCTCGAGCCACACTTCGGACAGCGATTGACGCCGTCCTTGAGTTCCTCGGCGGCGGTATCGAGGGCGACCGGGTCCGGCGCCAGCAGTTCGTCACGAATCGGCGGGGGCAGGGTGGTCGGGTCGACCGGGAAGGTGCCCGGCAACGGCGGCACCTCCCGTGGCGAGCCCGGGCCGCTCACGGGCGAGGGCGGCGCAGGCGGCAACGGGGGCGGCGCCGACGACGGCAGCGGCGGCGGAATTCTGGAATCGGACATGGTCTACGCGCGTCCTGGGCCTTACAGGCCCAGCGCCTTGGCTTTGAGCGTGTCGTAGTCGTCCTGGGTGATCAGGCCCAGATCCAGCATCTCCTTGGCCTTCTTCAACTTGGCCACCGGGTCATCCGCGGCCGGGGCCGCAGGCGTGGCCGGCTGCTGCAGGGCGCCGGCGCCGAACATGCCCGACGCCATGCCCACGCCCACCAACCCGGCCGCACCACCGTTCTCGCCGGCAGACTGGATGCCCTGGGCGACACTGGCCTGCAGGTTCGAGTTGCCGCGCGAACCGGCCAGCGCATCGGCACGCTGCACGGTCTTGAGCAGTTCGCGGGTGTTGGCGTCGTACTCGATCGACACGATCGCCGTCTTGACGATGGCCAGGCCGCGGTCGGACTTCCACTGGTAGCCCTGTTCGACGGCGGCCGACAGGCTCTGCGCGAAGCCGAGCGAGTCCTGCTGCAGCTTGGTGATGCGGTTGCCCTTGCCCGGGTCGTTGGTATACAGGCTGAAGGCCGGCGCGAGCGAGCCCACCACTTCATTGAACAACTGGCTGGCTGCCGCGTTGTCCAGATCGGTGAAGTCGAACACCTGGCCCGGCTGCAGGTAGCTGGCCGGCACGAAATTCTTCACGAACAGGATCGGATCGACGATCTTCAGCGTGTACGAACCGCGCGTCAGCGCGCCGACCTGCGTGCCCAGGAAACCGTCGTCCCAGTAGATCTCCGACTGGGTGCCGAAACGGTTGTCCGGCAGTTCCTTGAGCGACACAAAGAACGCCGCCTGCTGCGAGCCCGGCTGGCCGCCGAACTTGAAGCGCTCCCAGCTCTGCTTGATCAACGGCCCGACCAGCCCATCGCCAGCGAAGATCGACTGCGAGTTGGCATCGTCCGAACGCCATTCATAGCCACCCGGCTCGGCGACGAAGCCGGTGATCGCCCCGTCCTGGAACAGCAGCAGGCCGTAGCCCTCCGGCACGACGATCTTCGACCCATTGCTGATGATGTTCGAGGACGCACTGGTGTTGGAGCCGCGCCCGGCATTGGTGCCGCGCGGGACGGCGGCGAAGAGGGCCGCCGTGGACGGCAGGCCCGTCGGCACGGTGAAGAAATCCTTCCACTGGTCGGCCAGAACACCACCGACTGCACCTTTCACCGCCTGTACCAGACCCATGACCAACTCCCTGTAATACGTGGACGGGCAGGGTGCCCGTCATGCCGGCCGACTATATCAGCAGCAGGGCAGGGGCGATCAGGGGCGCCGTCGCGACGAACCGGGCGCGAAGGCCGCCCCGATCAGCCCGGAAGATCGCATTGCATCCTGCCGTCCACGTAGTACGGCTTGGGCACGCCCGGGTTCGCGCTGGTCTTCTCGAAGACGACCTCGAATGAGTCGGTGATCGCCGTGCCCTTGCGCTCGGCGCAGGCGTCCTGCAGCTTCTTTTTCACCGCGGCAAGGCCCGCATCACGGGTGGCGCCATCGGCGCTGTTGGTCAGGTTGACCGTATCGGCCAAGGCGCTGTTGCTCAGGCCGAACAGGCAGCCTGCGAGGATGACGGCATTGAGGTTTTTCATGATGCTCCTTGAGTGGTTCGACCAGGTCCAACGCGCCGCATCCGCCTCCCTGCGCGAACACCGCGGTGGGCGGCAGCGGCTGCCCGCAGGATAGGCAAGGCCGGTTAAGGCGCAGTGTTGATCGCGGCGCGCTGGCAGCGTCCTGCCGGTAAGATGGTGCGCCGGCGGGTCTGCAACCCACTGGGCAGGGCGGGTGTCCATCGACAGGAGGATGAGCCGCAATGGATATGCAGGTAGTTCCGGAACCCGGGCTGTCCTTCTCGTGGCTGTACAGGCAAGTGCAGCAGTACAACGAGCAGAGCATCCATCCCAAGGCCTCTCGGCTGGAGCGCTGGGCGCTCGGGACAGGGGTCGCCGCCACTGCGGCAGGACTGACCACAGGGATGCTGCCCGTCAGCGTGCTGCCGCTGTCGTGGGCGCTGATGGTTCTCACCGCCTGCCTGGCCATCGAAGTCTCCGGCTTCACTCTTTTCCTGTTCCTGATGCTCAAGAGAGAAGGAGGCCAATACCTCCGCCCGCGGCTCTCGCATGCGGCCGAAATGGACGCCAACTTCGCCTATTGGACGCATCTGGTGAAGCAGCTCAGCGCGTTCCCCGCCGCTGAGCGGGAAGAGCGACTTCGGTTCGTCCTTGCGCTTCAGAAGACCATGACCGACCGCATGGGACTGATGTACGGCGGGCTGCAGAAGCTGGGTCCGTTTCCCGTACTGGTTGCGCTGTACCTTCAATTCCGGACGTGGACGCCGGGCGATTGGGCCGGCGGGTTCGACGTCAACCCGGTCCTGGGGCTTCTCATCTTTTCGATGGTGCTGCTGTATGCACTCGGCTGGGTCCTGGTCGGCACGCGCACCCGGCTGGACGTCTATTCAGCGCTTCTGGACGCCTCGCTCAAGGACGCGCCTGCGACGTCGCCCTGATCGCGTATGCGACGTTGGCACACATCCGAGCGCGCTCTCACTTAACGCAATTGACACAAACATGAACAGGAGGCAGAGTGGCGCCGCCCAGAGGGGCAACCCACTTTTTGGAAGGATCTGAATGAACAAGTACGTGACCCTGGTCGCCGCGATCGCGCTGGCCACCCTGTCCACCGACGCCATGGCCGGCCAGGCATTCCTCCGCGCCGAGCTGGGCAGCAGCGATACCGAAGTGCGCTATGACGGGTTCCGCGGCAGCGAGTCCGACACCTCCGGCGTGGTCGGCGGCGGCTACTGGTTCACCCCGAACATCGGTGTCGAAGGCCATGTCGGTTCGCTGTACAACAAGGACCTCGGCTACGACGAGGAGCTGGACCTGGTCTCGATCGGCGTGGGCGTGGTGGCGAAGAAGAACTTCGGCGCCGACAACACCGGCTTCTTCATCGGTGCACGTGCGGGCGTCGCGCGCATGACCGCGCAGGTCCGCGAGGACACCTTCGACGTGGTCGATGACGAAAGCTCGACCAAGCCCTACTACGGGGTCAATGTGGGGTACGACTTCAACCGCCGCTGGGGCCTGAGCCTCAATTACGACCGCCGCAAGGGCGAGTTCAGCGGCGTGGACGTCGAGGTGGAGACGGTCAGCGTGGGCGGCGAATTCCGCTTCTGATCGTCGCGCCCCGCGTGACCCGATGACGGCAGGCCGGTGCTACGGCCTGCCGTTTTTGTGTGGCTCGCCAGCGCCGCGTGACACCCGTCCTTCACGCCGCGGCGAGCCCTCGTATATATTGCGCCTCATCACATGGACGAATGGGATGCGCAGATGGCAACGGACGCTTCTACCGCAACGGGAACCTCGGGCGCGGGCGGCGCACCGCCACCGCCGCCGCCGATTGCGGTCAATGGCGCGGGCTCGCCCATCGGCACGCCGGTGATCGGCATGACCCCGGACGGCAAGCCGACCCGTAGTGACCTGCTGTACGACAACGGGCGAACCGGAGACGACCAGGTCCGCATCACCCGCGAGCGGGTGACCGGCGGCAACCAGTTCGACGATGTCATGACCCTGCACACCGGCGACAGGGACGATGACATCCGATTGAGCCAGCGTCCCGATGGGGTGCTGGCCGCGACCGTCAACGGCCAGGCCTATGAACTGACCCTGGGCCGCGACCAGGAACTGGGCGTGCGCAGCAACGGCGGCAACGACCGCATCATTGCCAGCAACACCACGCCGGCATTGACCGAGGGCGTCGATCCCTTCTACGTGCAGACCGTCGCCAGCGCCGGCACCGTGCGCGTGGACATGGACGTGCGCGGCGGCGATGGCGACGATGTGATCATCACCGGCTCCGGCAATGATCGCGTCGACGGAGGCCGCGGCGACGACACGATCCTCACCGGCAACGGCCGCGATGACGTGTCCGGCGGCGCTGGCAACGATCGCATCGATGCGGGGGCCGGCAACGACGTCGTCTACGGTGGCGACGATAACGACCGCATCCGTGGTGGGCGCGGCAACGACGTTCTCGACGGTGGCCGCGGCAACGACGTCATCGATGGCGAGGAGGGTCGCGACGTTCTCTCAGGGGGTCTCGGCAACGACACCCTGCGTGGCGGCGCCGACGTCGACCACATCTACGCCGGGGCTGGCACCGACACCGTGCACAACAGCGGTGGCCAGGACGTGGTGTATGGCAGGGCAGGCGAGGACACCGTGTCGGCCGCCGAGGGCGCTGGCAACCGTGTCGTCGACCCGGGTGCGCATGACCCCTCGCTTGGGTCCAGCATCCTGATTTCCGGGTCCGACAGCTTCCGCGAACGCGTGGAAGCCGACCTGGAACAGATGCGCGGCTCGCCGGCCGGGCGCCAGATGCTGGCCGCACTCGACCAGGCCGCGGCTGCGCCGCCGGTAGGCAAGGGCAACGCCGTCACCATCGCCGAACTGACCAACGAGACCAATGGCGCGGCCGGCGGCCATCCGGCCGGTCCGGGCCAGCCGCTACAGATGCACGATGACATGTTCCTCGAGCCGGATCCGGAAACCGGGGCGATGGTGGCCGGTGCCGGCACGCCGGCGATGGTCCATTACAACCCCAGCTTCCACAGCGATCATTTCCCGGCACCGGGCGTGATCCTCCAGCACGAGTTGTCGCATGCCTACAACGTGGTCAACGGCACCCTGCAACCGGACATGTACCGGGGCGCCGACACCGACGGCCGCAGTGGTGCCGTCGGGCAATGGGAGCGCCAGGCGGTCGGCCTGCCGCACGACGGTGCCAGCTTCGACTTCGACAACGACCCGGCCACGCCGCCGACCCAGGCCAACCCGGCGCCCTTGACCGAAAACGCCGTCCGCCGCGAGATGGGGCTGCCCGACCGCACCGAGTACAGCGTCGGCCCTGGCGCCCTGGTGTCGCCTGGCCAACCGAATGCCGCGCCGGCCAGCGCCCACCCGCACACGCATGGCGCCCACCTTGACGCATTGTTCGACGCCTCCCGACGCGGCGATGACGCAGCCCTCGGCAAGGCCCTGGAGGGCCTGATGGACAGCGACGCAGGCCGCCAGTTCCAACAGCAGATGGACGCCGCTGCCGAACGTGGGGCGCCCGTACCGGAACACGCGCAGGGCCGCGCCGAGCCCGTCCTGGAACGCTGAGCACCTGCATGCATCGCTCCCACCAACCTGCACCTCCCACGCCGCGCCAGCACACTGCCGCACGCGTCCGCCACGCTGCGCTGCCAGCCCTGTTGCTCGCTGCGCTCCTCAGTGGCTGCAGCCACGGCCACACACTCCAAGGAACGGTCACCCCCGCCATGCCGCACGATTCCGCCCCCCATCCGCAGGCCGCGGCAGACAGCCGCCGACTGCTCGCCGTCCTGGTTGCGCAGTTCCGTTACTACACCGAGAACCGCCTGCTCGATTTCCGCTACACCCTGACCAACGACGGCGCCGCCCCGCTTGCCGTATTCGACCGTGGCAGCCTCGACACGTCGCTCGATGCGGTCGGGCCGACCGGGAAGGTGGCGCGGCCGACGATCCGGATCGAGAACGGTGATGTCACGCTGGACTTCCCGGCGCAGCCCACGGGCACGCCCGATGCCCGGCTGCTGGCACTGGAGCTGACCCCGAAGGGCAGGGTGCAGGTGGAAGCATGGGAAACCCTGCCGGGCGCCGACGCGATCAAGCGTGTCCGCCTCTGCATCCCGGTCGCGCCGATGAGCGACGGACAGTTCGAGGGCGCGATCAACGGCAAGGACGGTCCGGTACGCATTGCAACCGCCATCCCCCGGACGCAGCTGCTGTGCAGTGACTGGGTGGATATCGAGCACGGGGCGGCGGACTGGACCGGCTGACGGGCGAACCCCGCCGCGCCTATTTCAGCAGCGAGCGCGCCTGATCAATACGCCACGTCTTGTTCAGGGCAAGCACGACCGCGAACCGCCCACACAGCAGAACATCCGCGTCATTGCCCGGGCGCAGGTGCTGTTCTGCGCCCGGCAGCAATAGGACCTCGACGCCGCCGATGCAATCGCGCCGCTCATACACCCCGGCACTCGCCGTCCGCACGAACGGACCGCTCAGCGCGTGGACCGAAGGCGCCGCGCCAGCGGCGCGCACGGCAGCCAGCAGGTCCACCACGTTCCCGCGCGGCATGCGCCAGATTGCCCGCTCTGGCTGGCCAAACCAGTCAAGCGCCTCCTTCTCGCGAGGAAGCAACGCGCGCACCGGCGGCGTACGACCGAGGGCCGCTGCCGCGCCGCGGCTACGCAGGGCCACCCACAGGATCGCGCCGACGACATACAGCGCACCCAGCAGCAGATACAGCAGCACCAGGCCAAACCACGGCGAATTGTGCGGAATGCCGAACAACATGACCAGAAACACCACGAGCGCTATCCAGCGGGCGGCGCTGCGGCCCGTATCGCCAGCGCTCACGCTCGTGCCCGTGGGTCTGCGGCCAATGCACGCGGCATGCGCGACCTAGCACGGGGCATTGATCTGCCTCCAGCCGTTCTGCACCCGCTCAAACCGGCGCCCCTGTATGCAGCGCTCGTTCTGGCGCAATGGCATGGGGTGCTCGCGCGGCGGCGTCGGCGCGTCCGGCAAAAGCGAGGAGGGCATCGCCTTGAGGTCCGCCTCGAACTGCCGAGTAACCTGTTGAAGCTGGTACCTGGCGTACGCCGCCTCCACGACACTGTGGGCGGTAAGCGCAAGGAAGCCGCCGAGCGCCACCTGCCACCAGATCGTATGAATCGCGTTTGCCGTGCGTTGGTCGTCCATGTCCCATGCCCAAGAGAAGCCGGCAGCCATTCTAGTGGGTGAACCCGGTTGGGTGCAGGAATGTGCCGCGGAGTGACCTGGCGCCAATGAAAGGCGGGGGTCGCGTCGACGACTGGCCTATGTTGAACGGCTGCGGCGTATGCAGGCAGAGCGGGTTGTGCAGGCGGTGAGGGTGCAGAATCGCTACGCTGGCGAATAGCAGGAAAGGCAGGGCATTGATTTCTTTCTTGGCTGCTGCAATAACCACTGCTCGATACAGGGGAGCGAAGATGAGCATTTCACCCACCGAAAGTGAAAAGGCGGCCGCCCTGGTAATTTGCAGGGCGGCAGCGTTCAGCGTGGCGAAGGAAGCAGGGCAATTCTCTGGTTGGATTACGGGCGGCTGCGCCGCCGCCTTCGCCCTCGTGCTCTCCAATTCAGATCGTATGACGCCCGTCGTGGGCAGCGGCGTTCTGCCACTCTTAAACATCCTTGGCCTCCTTGGCTTCGGAATAATGCTCGGCTTCTGGGTCAAATATCGTTTGATCAGCCACAATGCTGCTCGGGACGGATACGAGCAGGCTGTTAAAGCATTTGGCAATGAGATGCCTTCACACGTGAACCCTTTGCCACAAGGCGTGCAGCTTGCAATTCTCCAAATATTGCCTTGGCAAGTGCGCCGCAGGATGAGGTCCGAACTCAAGAAACCTCTCGACATAGCTAGCCGGGATACTCTAATTCGCGCAGTTGAGTGGACTAAAGTCCTCTGCATGATCCAAGTCGTGGCAGTGGTGGCATGCGTCGTGTATGTCATCGCCATCGCGCAGGTCGTGACTTTCCAGGCTGTCGGGGTGTAGCCGCTATTCCCGGACAATGTTGCAGCTCAACGACCACCAGGTCACGTCGCAAGGTTCGAGGCTGTGGCCCTCGGGGGTGAACATGTGGCCTGTTAGGTCGATACGGTCGTGCGGGTCCATCTCGCTCATGCTGCAATCTCGTCTTGTTGGGAGAACGAGTAGGGAAGCAAAAGCCGATTCAGAGCTTGATCCAGCGCCAGCGGGAGCCTGCGAACCCCTCCAGACGGGCCGTTACGTCATTTCGCATAATGTATAGAAGGTGCCACATCAAAGCCGCCCACGGCTGCCTGTACTTCGCGAGGCGAGGCGAAGCCTACCCCCAGCGCTAGGGCCATAGCGACCGACGCTAACTTCTGCGCAATTCGCTTCCAAGCCGCTTTCTCGGCCTCCGAATTACTGCGCTCGGCCATAACCAGAGCGGACCACGTTTCGGGGCTGTCACCGATCTCCAACGCCATCTGCTCGATGTACTGGATTTCCGCATTTTTCCCTTGTTTCCAGCTAGAAACCGTCGCGCGGGTCACCCCCAAAGCGATGGCACCAGCGTTGTCGCTCTGGATCTTCTTAACGTGTTTCCAGCGGCAGAAGAGGTCGTAGCTCTGGCTCATGTAAGCACCCGGTTGACACAGTGTCAGCACCCAGCATACATTCGCGCCCTGATGTCAGCACACTGCTGACATCGCCCGTCAGCCGGCCCCTAAGCCGCTAGCGTGGCTTCTAGGGGCTAGAGAGGGGGTGGACATGCGGGATCCGAAGTCATTTGACGTCTATGTGCGGCAGATCATTCTCCTGCATCGCATCGCTAACTCCCGCATGTTGCGCTTCAATCAGACCGACCAGCTCGTCACTCAGGGCCCCGGCGGCGTTCGCCTGTTCGATCAGGTAAGCAATCCAAAGGGTGTCGTCCGTTACGGGGTCAGTTGTAATCTCGGGATACTCATCTCGAAAGCGCGCAGCCATGTCCAGAAAGGCCGCCACGCGTACCTCAAGTTTGTCAAGAACATCCAGAGCGCCTGGATAAAGAACAACCTTCTCCGCGTCGTCCCAGTGGAGGCGCGTCAAGAACTTTTCGGCGACCTCAACTCGTGCACGTGCGTTAAGCAGGGTGCGTTCGGAGTCTTCACGCTCGAAAAAGTCTCCGATCGAGGATCTGCCCCGAGCCGCCGCCGCAGCCCTGTTCTTCGCAATCTTGAGCTTGTTCAAGAGAGCATTATTCTCCCTCCTCAGCGTGCTGCGAACCTCTGCCACGCGTTGCAAGTGCGATTCCTTTGCGTACTTCCACGCCCCATAGCCAATGACCCACGTACCGGCAGCCGCGGCCCAGTCGGAGACGCTGCCAATGTCAAAAGTCTTCGCAGGTTCACCGGTCCACGCGAAGATCAACCAACTGAGCACGGCACCCCAAAGGGCCGCTATCACGCTGACGACCAGCACGTCTCTGACTTCAATCTTCCTTGTGCTCCAGTTCGTCATGCCGCCCCCTCAGTCGGTTTTCCGGATGGGGGGATTCTCGCATGAGCGCCGTCATCTGCACCCTGTGCCTGATCGGCGCATGCATACTGCTGGCCTTTGGGGCCTCCCGGCTGGTTAGCTGGCTGGCGCATCACCGCGCCTCCCAGCGTTCCAGCGCTGCCCGGCAGGCCAATCTTGTTGCCCTGGCACGCGCCGAACTCGCCCAGCGAACCGCCCGCGATCTGGCACGGATCGAGGCGCGCAATGTCTGACGCCCTGTCGTGCATCGCCAGCGACCTTCTGCCGCAGACGGACGGCGTGTTCATCGTGTTCGGGCTGCTCGCCGCCGCTGGCCTTATCGGCGCTGCATGGGGCGCACTCAGTGCCTGGCTCGATGTGCTGCTCGACCGCGCCTACCGCTGGCTGTGGCGAACGCCTCAATGCACGCCCGGCTACTGCTTTTGCCGCCGCACCTGCGTCTGCCTCACTCAGGACGAGGTGCAGCCCCGTGACTGATTCCGCACGCATGCAGCTTGCAGAGAGTGAATTTTGGGCGCGCGGTCGCGCTGCGGCTGAGTGTGCTACTCGCGTAGCACAGCAGTTTTTACCGGCTGGGCCGGTGGAAAGACGCGAAGGGGCAGGGCAGGTTGGCCCGGGGAGTAACACGGGCCAAAAGTGTCAGCAAACCGCAATTATCGACTACCTGACACTTGTGATGCCCCAATCCGCTGTTGAGGATTTTCGTTGCTCCAACATCGAGTTGCTTTTGTTCAAGCTGTTCGGCTTCCGGGGTGAAGTTCGCGCCGGTCCGCTTCGCGAGAAGAACTGGAATTTCTACACCCTGTCCGCCGTCTTGATCGACCGCGAGGGTGAGCTTGTCGGGCGCATCGGCGCTGGCGGCAACAAGGAAACGATCTGCGTCAGCCTGACCGGCGCAGGCTGCAAGTGGGTCAAGAACTGGCGCACCACCTACAAGGCGTCCCAGCAGTTGCGCGCCAAGATCAGCCGCGTTGATTGCGCGCACGACGACTACGAAGGCACCCGCCTGGACGTGCATGCGCTCCGAGAGCGCGCTGCCGCTGGTGACTTCTGCGAGGGCGGCTGTCCACCAAAGCATCGCTTTATGTCCGACGAAGGCCACGGCACCGGCTCGACGCTCTACATCGGCGGCAAAGGCCATAAAGAGCTTTGCGTCTACGAGAAGGGCAAGCAGTTGGGCCTGCCGTCTTCGCCATGGGTGCGCGCAGAGGTGCGCCTGTACGGCAAGCACGTTGACGTGCCGCTTGATGTGCTGCTCGATCCCGGCGCGTACCTGCGCGGGGCATACAGCGTCATGCGCGAGTTGATCCAAGGCGTGTGCACCCGCCTTAAGACGATCCGCAAGCAAGTCGAAGTTTCCGCCAAGGCGGCAGTGAACTGGCTCAACCGGTCCGCTGGCCCCTTGCTCAATGTTCTGCGCGGCGCATATGGCCATTCGTGGTCGGACGTCGTTGAAGCCCTCATCCTCCGCGACGGTCACCCCGGAAGGTTCAGAGGTATCGCCAAGGGTGACGCCCTACACAAATTCGTGAGAGAAGAACTATGCCCATCTGCCGCGTAAAATCCGCCGCCGTCGAAGAAGAGCACAACCAGAAGACCGGCACCATCATCCGTTCCCAGATGGTCGGCCTCGACCTGGGCAACGACTTCGAACTGCCGTTCCGCGTTGGCCTCGGCAAACGCCCGGCCTATCCGGCTGGCGAATACGACATCGACCCCAAGTCCTTCGCGCTGGGCCAGTACGGCGACCTGACGCTCAAGCGTTATGTCGACCTGATTCCGCTGGTGGCCAAGTCGGCCCCGCCGCCGGTCAAGGCCTAAAACCATGGGCCTCTGCGTCGCACTCACTGAGAACGGGACCATCGTCCCCACGGGCCAGCCTGTGGCTGAGTGCAGCGGATATGTGCTGCTCAGCGGCGCAGAGGTTTCTACCGTCGCCTTGATCGCTCAGGCATTCGAAATTCCAGACAAAGAGGTGCTGGCAACGTGGGCGGCTGGTCCGTTCGGGTTGATCGTCTTCCTCTTCGTCGTCGCGCGGGTTGCCGGTTCCGTCGCGGCGGTGTTCCACAAAGCTTGACCGGCATCAACCTCAATCACAGAAAAGGAGCTTCACCATGGGTACGGGCATTGATTTCAGCAACATTCTGACCGGCGTCGACGCGTCCACCGCAGTGACCGCAGTTCTCGGCGCCTGCGCCATCCTCGCGCTGGTGGGCTTCGCCACCTGGGGCGGCAGGAAGGTCGCCGGCTTCTTCGGCAAGTAAGTGAAGCGGGGGAGGGCAACCTCCCCCTTTTCATTTCCGGACACTGAAAAGGAGTTTCGTGATGATCGTCTGCTTGTTCGCTGGTTTCATAAGCGCCCTGTGTGGCATCGCCGTCGCGCTGGGGATCGCCCAGTGACGCGGCTCATCTTTGCCCTGCTGCTGGCGGTCGCCTGCGCCATCGCGGTACAACCTGCGGATGCCCAGGAGGGGTCGCAGGAATGCGGCGACCTTGAGGACGGCTGCGATGAGGGCCGTGCCTACAAGGTGGCTCGCGCCAGTGCAGACGAAGTAGGGCCGATCCTGTGCATGCCCACTCCGGGCTATCCCACCATGACCTACTACGGACCGAAGATCACCGCCTCGTACTCTCAGTCCGGCAACTCTTTCACGGTCGCCGTGTATTGCCGCGTCGGTAGTAGCGCCTTCGTCGCGACCCCCCGATATTTCATGCACTACTTCGTGGGCATGTGCAGCGATCGCTCGTATGAATGGAACTGGAAAGGTGGGCCGACCGCTGCCTCGGTCAATGTCTGCTATCAAGGCTGCATGTACACCAGCGCGCTGGATGTCGACGCGCCCAGCGGCCATATGTTCTCTCCTACCGGCGCGACCTGCGCGGCGGGTGACGCCCCCGAGCCTGTGGAGGTACGCCCCGACGAAGAGGGGCCAGAGTGCGAGGAAGGGGAAAAGGAAGTCGGCGGCATCTGCGTGCCTGATGAGGGCGGCGGCACCAATCCCGGCAACCCCGGCAACCCGGGGGAGGGTGGTGGCACTGATCCGGGCCTTCCCGGCGACTGGGGCGGGCCGCTCTATACCCAAGAGTATTCCACCGGCAATGTCGGCGAGGTCCTGGACAAGTTCAAGGACCGCGTGGCCCAGTCAGAGATATACAAGGCCACCACCGGCTTCTTTGTGATTAACGTCGGCGGGTCCTGCCCGGTGTTTGAGTTGCCCGCAAGCGACTACTGGCAGGCCATGACGCTCGATGTTCACTGCGGCGGCGAGTTCGCCGAAATGCTGACCCTGATGGGCTGGGTCCTTCTTTCCCTTGCTGCCTATCAGGCGGCCAAAATTGCGCTCATGTGATGAACTTACTTCTCACCCTCATGCATGCCGGCTGGCTCGGTGACCTGGGCGAATTCCTGCGCAAGCAGGTCGAGCGCCTGTGGGACGCCATCGTGCTGTTCTTCAAGGATCTCGTTCTCTTCGCCATCGATCAGTCCCTTGAGCTTGTAGCCCGGGTGATTGAGATGCTGCCGGTGCCGGAATTTCTGGAACAAAACAGCCTCAACGCGATGCTGGGCAAAGCCGGCCCGGTCGTCGGCTGGTTCGTGGAGACGTTTCAGGTGGCAGAGTGCTTTGCCATGATTTCGGCGGCGATCACCTTCCGCATGCTGCGCAAAATCCTGACACTGGGGAAATGGTGAGATGCTCGTATTCAACGAAGGTGTGCCGCGCGCCGGCAAGAGCTACGATGCGGTCAAGAATCACATTCTGCCCAACCTCAAGAAGCGCCGCCGCGTGTTTGCGCGCCTCAACGGCCTGAGCCACGAGCGCATCGCCGCGTACCTGGGCATGCCGCTTGATGAGGTGCAGGATCTGTTGGTGCTGGTGGACACCAAGGACGTGTCCAAGCTGTTTGCCTGCGAGAAAGACGCTGAAACCGGGCAGTGGTGCATCCCCGATCAGTTCAAGGATTCGCTCGTGGTGATCGATGAGGTCCACGAGTTCTACGTGTCCCAGCGCCTGCCGCTGCCCGATGCGGTAGAGAACTTCTGGGCGCTGCTTGGCCAGAACGGCGGCGATGCGGTGATCATGACCCAGTGGATCAACCGCGTGCATCAGGCGGTACGCGCTCGTATTGAGCGGAAGAACGTATTTCAGAAACTCACGGCGGTAGGCCTCAAATCGCGGTACCGGGTAACGTTCTGGCACACCACCAGTCCAGGCAAATACGAGAAGGTCGGCGGCAAGACTGAGAAGTACGATCCGGCCATCTATCCGCTCTACCACGGCTACGCGGTGGGTGCGGAAAACACGGAGGTCTACGATGAGGGCGGGACCAACGTGTGGCGCGCCATGGCGCTGCGCGGCATCATTTTCGGCACGGTCGGCCTGATCGGCGCTTACTTCTTCGTCAGCTTCTTTTTCCAAGACGGCAAGGTGGGCGAGGGCAGTGGGAAGGTGCAGGCCGTGCCCGGATCGCGTGCCCTAGGCCCAACCGCGGCGAACCCTGCACCGGTCATGCCGATGGCGCCCAAGGCAGCACCGCCGCCCGATCCGTTCGCCGGCATGACCATCGAGCAGCGATACGTGGCCGAACTGACCAACGTCAACCGCATCCGACTCGTGTTTCGAGCGAGCATGGGTGATCGCGAGGTCGGCATGGTCGAATGGGTGGATAGCTCCGGCAATACGGCCGATCAACTCACCTTCGATCAGCTCATCGCCATGGGCTACAAGGTCAAGATCGCGGCCTTCGGCGTCACCCTGAGCGCCAGGACGTACGAGTCCGTCGCCACCGCGTGGCCACGGCAGGCTCCGCGACGAGAGCCCGAGGCCCGCCTATACCGGCTGGACCGCGAGGGCGGCGGCGCTGAACCTGCGAGCGGAGCGAGTGGGGGCGGCGCCGGCGTCCGCGCATCCACCCAGTCGGGCGGCACCATCATCGGTGTCGCGAACCGTCCGATGGCTACGTTCCCGGAGTCGGTGCAGAACCGATACACGGGCGGCTAATCGTGACGCGTCACGGCCTGACACGGCACCATGCCGGCATGAGGACCCCATGAGCATCTACGGCGACCTGTCCAAGCCACAGCGATCCATCTTGCGCCAGCTCCTGCAGGAAAGTGCCGTGTCGATCGATACGGCACATCGCTGCAGCAACCGGCGCGTGGAGCCTTATTGGGGTCTGCGGTCTGCTGGCCTTATCTGCGTCACGAGCTATTCCATCTGGCACCGCTCGTATGCCTACTTAACCCCAGAGGGACTAGCACTAGTCCGGCAAGTCGCTGCCAACGCCTCCTCGGCGCGCTACAGCCGTTTCCAATGAGGCCCATGCAACTGGCGACACTAGCCCTAAATCCACCCAAAGTCCGGCATCGTCCCTGCTAGCGAAGCTCCATCCTCGACCGCTAGACTCAGCAGAACGCACAAGCAAGGAGCGCAGAGAGCTATGTCAATCGATATCAACCCTGGCTGCAAGGTGCGACTCATCGAGCAACTAAGTTCTGAGCTTAGGGGGGCAAATGTCTATTGCGACGCATTCATCTACGGACACATGTTGCACGGCCTTCGGGATATTCGAAGCCTTCCGGACAAGGGAAATCTAGCCGAAGAACTTCGCCTTTATGTTGGGGAGAGCGCCTTTGAGGTTTTCGTGGCAGATGAGATAAGACGGCATTTCAAAGGACCGGGATTCAACCCAGAGGGCACTTGGTCACCTCTAACATCAGTTCCCGGTTACGAGGACGTCACTCCAATGGCGACGGCTATCGTGGAGAGCTTCTGCACGCTGCCATGGACCTATCACGTTTGTGTAAGGTTGCCTGATGTGTTTAGGGAGCTACTCAGGTTGAATGGGGGACGTTTTCAGCTCTCAGAGAAACACATCATAATTTCGGGCGCCCAGCTCAGAAAAACGCACGAGCTCCCACCTCACGCCAACCCAGGCCTTAAGTTCAATTTCCTCACTGGGACGCGGCATTCCGATGGCTGGGAAGATGAGGCTGGCTATCTGCAGGTCGAGGCACTTGGGTACTACCGGAATGCGTTAACCGAGCCAATTTTGTCCGCGCGCGACGATGTTCTTTCGTTCTTCGGGCTGGGTCTAGCTCTCGGGCTGTTCGTCGACATACCTATATTCGACCTGGGCGCCCGCCCTGAAATTACTCAGCTTTTCGTTCACTGCTTAGAAGAGGGCAGGTGGCAAGGCCCTAGCTTCATCAACCTTGACGAGCAGCACATAGCTGGCATCCAAACGCTGTCCACGCCCACGGAGATTACCGACGATCCAGCCTTGCTCGCCGAGAGGCTGAATCGCATTGGCACGGTATTTACCAGCAAGCTTGGCGAAAAGATCAGGCTGTCAGCCCGGTGGCTGTTCGATAGTCATTGCGGTCGCGACCAACTCCTTGCCTATGTGCAAGCGGCAGCATCTATCGAGATCCTTCTCGGTGACGATGATCAGGATGCCAGCATAGGCCTAACCACGCTCATGGCAAATCGCTGCGCATATCTGATTGCCAAGACGCCGACTGCACGATCAGACATCATCGATGCATTTCGAGAGATCTATAAGATCCGATCTAAGATCGTCCATACAGGCAAGAATCGCCTCAATCGGCATGAGGTGTCGCTATTTCATTACCTACAGCACCTTATTTACTCGGTGATCAACGAAGAGCAAAGGCATCTTGAGCGAGATCATCAGCGTGGGCGAGCGTTGTAGACCCGTTGGCTGCGAGGGGTGTAGGGGCCTTGCCCCTACGGTCAACGCCTCAACCGCGCTTGGGGCGTCGTGGCCCACGGGACATATGGACCACATTGGACGGCTCGGCGCCGGCGCCGGGGTCACCGATGCCCAGCCGCCGTTCTCTGCGAATTCTGACGTACTCGCGCAGGTATACGACGCTGGAATCCATTGTGGCGCAGCGCTTTCCAGAGGGCAGCGATCGCGTCGGCCGCGGCCGGGCTTCCTCCATCATCAAACGCCATTCCCGGGCAATGTTGCAGGTAAGCGACCACCAGGTCATGTCGCACGGTTCGAGGCTGTGACCCTCGGGGGTGAACATGTGGCCTGCCTGAAAGCCAAAACCGGCCCAAGGGCCGGTCAGGTCGATACGTTCGTGCGTGTCCATTTCGCTCATGCTTCGATCTCGTCCTTGTTGGGGGAACGAGCAGGGAAGCAAGAGCCGATCCAGAGCTTGATCCAGCGCCAGCGAGAGCCAACAAAGGCCAGAAGACGGGCCATCATTGATTTCGCATAATGTATATTATGTAAAGTCTCTGATCGCACGGGTGCGCTACTACGGCGGCCTGCCCAAGCTGGTCCTGGCATCGATCTTGCCTGCCAAGGGTCCCAAGGACAAAGCGAGCATTGATGAATGTGTCAGTACCTAAGCGGCCCCTTCGCAGGCTGGAGCCTTCGCGGCAACTACCTTGTCAGCCCGCATGGCGACCCGATGACGCCCGAACGCCTTGCCGGGCTGGCATGGCGTGATCAGATGGAATTGAGGTTGGCCGGATATGCCTCCCGGCGCAAGGCCGAGGCCGGCATGGGAAAAGCTGGTCAGCGCCAGATGGTGAAGGTCGTCGTTGTGGACCTGGGCGAGTTCCGAGAACGACACTTCGGGCAATCTGCTGGATGAGAGCGTCATCGTAGGGGCTGCGCGCCCCTACACCCCGGGCCGGACTACTTGCACGCGTCGAACACCATGTCATCCATCCGGCGGGTCAATTCGAACGACCTATGAATTCCAGCAGCGTTGAACACGGACGCTCGATGCGCCTTTGCCGACTCGCACCGGTCAGGATCACGGTGCTTACTGATCGATATGCCACGAACGCCACTCTGTGCGTACCGATAGGTTGGACGCTCAATTTGTCTGCGCTGCTCTAGCTCCTGCCGAATGGCATCAAGCCGAGCTTGCTGGTACGGATTCGGAGCCTCTGGCGCCGCATTCCAAGACTTGGCCGCTGGCCCGGTCACGCAGGGGTCCGATTGGTAGATTGTGCGGCCGCTCTCGACACACTTGTGCACCTGCTGGGCAGCTGCATCGCCGGAAAGCGCGAAAACCGCCATCAGAATCCATCTGAGTTCCATACCGCCCCCTTGTCCTGCGGGAATGGTATCTAACTCTCGGTCCACTTGACCGTAGGGGAATCCCCTACCCGCCTTGGTACAGGGGCTGTGCGCCCCTGCACCCCGCGCCGAGCCGTGATCCGTCACGTTAATTCCCGGTGTAGCGGTTCTGCACCGACTCAGGGAACGTCGCCATTGGGCGATCCGCCACTGCAATGACCGCACTTCCCGCGGGAGAAACAGGCTGCGCAAACGAGCCGTGCGAGACCGAGGCGGCAGCGACCTGGCCAGCCGGGGAAGGCTCGCGAGGCGCGCGATAGGGGTTGTAAGCCGGCCCGTTGAGGGCGAGGTGCTTGCACATCTCAAGCTGCACCCTGGCCTTAGTTCCCTGCTCGGTCAGGCACGTACAGGTGGTCTCAGGCCCCTGCCCTGACGACATGCAGTAAAGCTCCGGCTGGGACACCACAGAGCGCTCATCAAACACGGGGGCTGACCATGGAAGGGTGGCGATCCGAGGCCTATGGCGGGCAGCGTACTCATCGGGGGAAATGGAGGCCTGCGCCTTTGGGTGTTGCGGCTTTGGCTTGAGGTATGACCAGCCGGCCCACAACAGCAGCAGAAACACGGTGAGCATAGATAGGCCTTGCCACACCTTTGCCGGCACCTTGAACTTGTGGATTGTTGGATCCGGCTACTTCGAGCCTCGCGGTGATCATGTAAGCATGACTTACAAGTGAGGATAGCGGGCGCTTTGCGCCCGTTATCCGATAACTGTCACGGCGTAATCAGTCGCCCAGCACCACGCCCACGCCCACCCGGAAGATCGGGCGGTCGCCACGAGCCGCCGAGACACCGGCGTTGACGTTGACCCGGCCGTTGTCGCTCCAGCGCGACACACCCACGCCCAGCGCGGTCTCACCGCGATAGGTGGCCATGCCGGCATTGAGCACGGACTTGCCCGGCAGGTACGGCGTCACCTGGACCAAGGCAGCTGCACCGGCGATACCCCGGTTGGCCTGGCGGCTGGCGTGGTCGAAGCGATCGTTGACGTTGTCCCACATGTCCTGCATGCGACCATCAGTGTAGGCGTTGGCATCAGCCATGCGCTCATTGAGCTGCGACACATTGACCGCATCGGTGCCCTGTACGCCAGCCGCCACGTTGGTGATCTGACGCTCCCCACCGGCGCGCCCCACCGACACCGTGTCCTCGCGGTCGGCGACCGCACCGGCGCCCAGCGCGACGGCGTTGTTGGCCGAGGCACTGGCACCTGCGCCAGCAGCGACGGCGCCCTGCCCCGTTGCCGTCGCCGGGCCACCATTGCTGGCCACGCTGCCAGCATCAGCCGGGATCACCGTGCTGCCGCCGCCGGCAGAGGCGTCGTAGTAGGGGTTGTCACCACTACCGGCACCGGGATTGTTCTCGATATGGGTGACGCGGTTGTCGATGTCGCCGATACGGTCCTGCAGCTGGTCGCGCAGTGCGGCCACCTGCCCGCCATTGACGGCGTCGCGGCTGCCCGCACCGATGCGTCCGTCGGCAACGTTGGCCAGCACCGTCCCGTTGGCACCGGCAAAGGTGACCTGCGAACGCTGGCTGTCCTGGTCATAGACCACTGCATCCAGGCTCTGACCGGCATCGCCGATCAGGCCGGCGGCCTTGAGCTGGCGCAGGTTGACCGCGTCGGTGTCTTCGCTGCCGTCAGCCACGTGGGTGATCTGGCGTTCGGCACCGGTCGCACCGACGGCGACGGCGTTAGCGCGGTCGGCGATGGAGTTGGCCCCCAGTGCGATGCTGTTGTCGGCCCGGGCCTGTGCGCCCTGGCCCAGCGCGACGGAGCCGGCACCATTGGCCTGCGCACTGGCACCGGCGGCGATCGCACCGCCGCCGGCAGCGACGGCGTCGTCGCTACCGTCATTCTTGCCGCCCGCCTTGAAGTAGCGGGTGTCACCGCCGCGTACGCCATCAATGGCCGCGCTCAGCTGCGCCACGTTGACCGCATCGGTGGTGTCGGTGCCATCGGCTACGCCCTTGAGCTGGCGCGCACCGTCGGTGCCGCTGAAGTCCACGCGGCTGCCGCCGCTGGCGGCTGCCACGGTCACCACCGCATCGGCGGCCGCCTGACGGACCAGGCCAGCGGTACCGCCAGACAGGTTGCCGAGCACGGTGTTGATGGTGGTGATGTCGCCCTCGGTGGTGGTCACGCGGCCATCGAGGGTGGTCAGTGCTGTATCCACGCCGCCCAGTGCATCGCCGACGTTGTCATGCGTGGTGCCCTGAACGCTGTAGCGCGGGCCGGTGACCGTGCCGGTGCTGGCGTTGATCGCCGCCCCGCCGCCGAGGGCGGACACGACCGGACGCAGCTGCTGCACATTGACCGCATCGGTATTCTCGGTGCCGTTGGTGACGTTGATGATCTGGCGGGTACCGTTGCCGATCAGCGGGCCGGCACCGACCGAGACCACATTCTCGCGGTCGGCGACCGACCCCGCGCCCAGGGCGACGGAGCCTTCTCCCGTGGCGCTGGCATTGGCGCCCAGCGCCATGCTGGCCGTGCCCTGCGCCCGTGCCGCGGTGCCGATGGCGATGGCATCGGCCACGCCGGCGTTGGCCAGGCGTCCCAGCGCGACCGCCCCCAGGCCGGTCGCCTGCGCGTCATCGCTGTCGTCGCCACGGCCGTTGGTCTTGACGTAGCGGGTGGCACCGCTCAGCCCGTCCTGCAGGTTGGCGATGTTGGTCGTGTTGTTGAGTACCTGTGCGTTGGTGGCCTGCAGCTGGCCACCATTGACGGCCTGCTGGCTGCCGGCAGCCAGCGCGCCATCGGCCACGCCGTCGAGCACGCGGGCACCGGCGGTACCGCTGAAGTCGACCCGGCTGCCGGCGCTGGCGGCCGCCACGGTGACATCGGCGGTGGCATCGGCCTGCCGGACCAGGCCGACGGTGCCTGCGTCGATCGCGGTGGACAGCGCGCTGACGCGGCCATCGACATTGAGCACGCTGCTGTTGAGGGTGGTCAACGCATCGCCGACGTTGTCGACCGTGGCATCGCCGCCATTGGCCAGGTCGGCCACGGTGTAGCTCGGTGCGCTCAGGGTGCCGTCTGCATTGACGCCGGCACCGCCGCCCAGGGCGGCAGCCGCGCTCGACGAGGCGGCGCTGAGCTGGCCCAGGTTGACCGCATCGGTCGCTTCGGTGGCGTCGGCCACGTTGACCAGCTGGCGCTCGGCGCCCACGGTGCCGAAGGAAACGCTGTCGGTGCGGTCGGCGAGCGAGGCCGAACCGATGGCCACGGCATTGCTGGCCGTAGCCTGGGCCTGGTCGCCCAGGGCGCTGGCATTGGCGGCGGTGACGCGGCTCTGGGTGCCCAGGGCCACGGCATTGATCGCGCTGCCGGTGATTGTGCTTGCGTTGCCGATCGCCACCGAGCCGGTGCTGGCTGCGGCGATGTTGGCGCCCTGCCCGATCGCGGTCGAGGAGACGCTCGCAGCCGTGGCATTCTGGCCGATGGCTACAGCAGACGCCGCCGTGCTGCGCGCGCCGCCACCCACGGCCGTGCTCCCACCGCCGGAAGACACCGCGCCGTAGCCCAGCGCGCTGGCGTTGTTGCCCGACGACTGCGCACCGGCACCCACGGCGAAGGCACCGTTGGCACTCGCGCGCGAGTTGGTACCGAACGCGTTGGCACCGTTGCCGCTGGCAGAGGCGTTTTGACCCACCGCCAGCGAATTCGGGCCGGTCGGGGTCGAGGCCGCGGTGCCACTGCCGTTGAAGGCGGAGATGAACCGGCTGCCATTGGGAATATTGGCAATCGCTTCTTCGTTGCTGGTCACGCGCGCGTCCAGCCCGGTCAGCGCACTGCCGACGTTGGTGTACGTCGCGCCACCCAGCACATAACTCGGCGCGGTGAGTACATCGGCGGCATCCACGCCCGCACCGCCGCCCAGTGCATCGGCGACGCTCTGCACGCTGCCGCGCAGCTGGCCCACATTGACCGGGTCGGTATCGGCGAACACACCGATCGAACGAGCACCTTCGGCAGCGCAGGCAACCTGGATGCCGTGCTCGTCCACGCACGCCGCATCCTCTGCGGCGATGGGTTCACTGGCACCGGCAGCGGCGGCCAGCGACAGCGACAACAGGCCACCGAGCGCCGCGGCGCGACGGGTCGGCTGCTTGCCGCGGCCCTTGGCGAATTCCGAAGCGACGATCCACGTGCCGGTCGTCGCGTTCCTGACAATGCGATAGATGATGTTCATGGGTGTACTCCGTAAGGGACAAGGGCGACGGCACCGGGATGGCGCTGCTGCGTCGGAGTACAGGCTAGGTGGGGGGGCGCGCCGGCCCCATCGGACACGGCCCAAAACGACGCGCAGGTAGCGCAGGCTTCAGCAGCGATTCCCCAATGGATTCAACGCCCTGGCCCGGCGAGGCGGCGGGAATGGGCCCGGTCCTATGGGAGCGGCAGGGAGCGCTCTCCATCCTTTGGCCTCCTCCGCGCACGCCGTCTGGCGTGCCCGATCCTCATCACTGTCGCGGCGCGCGGGCGTCGTTGCCTTGCCCGTTGCCGGAGCCCCTCATGTTCAACGCACTGCGGCGCCTGTACGCCCCGTTGCCTGCCCGGGATACCGGAGCACAGCAGGATGTAATGGCCTTGCACCGGCATCACCGGCGCATCCTCTTCGCCGGTGGCAGCCTGCTGAGCCTGGTCATCGCGCTGGGCATGCTCGCGGCCGTCGCGATGCACGTGGAGCGCTACCACGACGAACGCAAGGCCGCCTTCGGTCGCGCCGCCACGGCGCTGAACACCGCCCTTGCCCAGCGTGATGTCGATCTGGCGCGCCTGCAGAACATGGCTGAATACGCCTGGCGGCATCCGCCGGAGGTGTGGACCAGCAGCTTCGACAGCGACGATCCCGCGACCACGTTCCTGCGCCAGCACGAGCGTGACCTCGCCAATGCCGGCGCCGACAGCGTGCCGCAGATGGTTCTGGGCCGGGGCACCGCAGGATGGGAACGGGCGCGGTTGCAGCGCTACCTGCGCTTTGCCACGGCGCTGTCGATCATCATGAGCGTCTCCAGTACCGATCCGCAGCAGGCCGCTGCCGAACCCGCCTTCTTCCATGACGCGCGTGGGCGACTGATCGTGCTCAACCAGGGCCTGACCGAAGCGCACCTGACCCGGTCGCTGCAGGCGGACACCCGCGACGCGCTGTTCGCGCGGTTGCTCGCCTATGGCCAGCTCGCGCCGCCGACCCACTCCGGTCACACCATCCCGGGGCTGCATCCCTCCCGGGAAGGCGCGCGGGTTCGGCGCGGGATCGCAGCGCACCCGGTGAGCGGGCAGCTTAGCCTCGTGTCGGCGTTTTCAGTTCTCGACGGCGACACCGACGTGGGCACGTTCGTTGCCTTCGAGCCGATTGCGCGCTTCGCTGCCCTGCTGGGCAGTGGCGATGATGGACACCTCATGGTGCTGGCCCCCAATGGCCGGGTGCTGATGGGTACCCGCCCTGCTGCGGCCCCCATCCCGCTGAGCGCGCTGCACGCCGCCGGGCTATGGACACCCGAGCGCGCCGCGCTTACCCGTCACGGCCAGGACGGGTGCTACTACATCGCCAATCTGGTGCATGACACCGACTGGTCGCTGGTGGATGTCTACAGCTGGCAGGACATCCTGCGCGACGGCGGCTGGAATATGGCGGCAATGGTCGCGCTGGGGCTGAGCCTGATGGCCGGGGTCTGGCTGCTGCTGTTGCGCCTGGATCGGCGCGTGCTGGCGCCGCTCATCGCACGCGCCGTGCACGTCTACCAGAGCGAAGCGGTCAACCGCGCGTTGATCGAAATGTCGCCGGTCGGCCTGTGCCTGATCGACATCGAACGCAACCGCCCGGTGCTGGAGAACGAACAGGTGCGCAGCTATGCCGCCGGTGTCGATGGCGCGGGCGAGTCGCTGTACCAGAACCTGGTGAGCGGCTTCGAGGGCGCCCCGATCACCGCCGCAGGCCGCGAGTACCAGATGGCCGTGCCCGATCCGGATGGCGGCCCCCCGCGCGAACTACTGGTGGGCGCGGCCCGGGCGATCTACCAGGACCGACCGGTACTGCTGTGCGCCCTGCGCGACCTCACCGCACGCATCCAGCTGGAAGAACGGCAGGAGCGCGCCCGCATCGACGCGGAGAACGCCAGCCAGGCCAAGACCATGTTCGTGGCCACCATCAGCCACGAACTGCGCACGCCGCTGCATGGCATCCTCGGGCACCTGGAGCTGCTGGCACGGTCAAACCTGGACGACGCCCAGCAGGAACGGCTGTCACGCGTCACCCAGTCGGCCGATGCCCTGCTGGCCACGATCAGCGACGTGCTGGAATTGTCCAGCATCGAGTCTGGCGAACTGGGCATCGACGAGGCCACGTTCGAACCGGCCCAGATGCTGGAGCGGGTGGCGATGCTGTATGCGCCGCTTGCGCTGGAACGCAGCGTGGACCTGGACGTGTCACTGGCCGAATGCACCGGCGCGGTCTACCGCGGCGCGCAGGGGCGTATCGAACAGGTACTGCGCAACCTGGTCAGCAACGCGGTCAAGTTCACTTTGTCCGGTCGTATCGTGCTGCGCGCGAGCATCCGCGAGGAGCACGGACAGACCCTGCTCCGGCTGGAAGTGGCCGACTCGGGCATCGGGTTGAGTGTCGAGCAGTGCGTGCGCCTGTTCGAGCCCTACGTGCAGGCCGATGCATCGATCCGAAAACGGTTCGGGGGCAGCGGTCTGGGCCTGTGGCTGTGCCAGCAACTGGTGGCGCGGATGGGCGGCTGCATCGCTGTGAACAGTACGCCCGGCGTGGGCAGCGTGTTCCACTTCGAGGTGCCGGTGCAGCGGCTGCCGACCCCCTCGGAGGACTACCCGTTGGCGGACATGCGGTTGGCGCTGGTCTCGCGCTCGGCCAACTGGCGGACCGAACTGGTGCGCCGGCTGGAAGGATGGGGCGCGCAGGTCGCGGTGCGCGCCGATCCCGAAGCGTCCGACGACGAACAGGACATGCCGGCAGATGCGGTGATCGTCTTCGAGCGCTCCACGAGCGTGGTGGAGCTGCCGCTGGCGTACCGGAACCACCCCGCGGTGGTGCGCGTGCGCGCAGACGGCCCGCTCACCGCGCAGCGCCTCGCCGATGGCTGGAGCGTGTCGTGCTACGCCAGCGACGCACTGCTGCAGTTGCTGCGTGGCAGGACCCGACCCGCAACGCCTCCCGGCGATGGGCCGCGGTGACGCCGTCGGTGGGGCGCCCTGCGATGGAAATCACAGGCCTGTTGGCGCACCATCTGGGCATGAGCAGACCCTCCAGCCCGGTTGAACGGTTGTCCTCGCTGCGTCGGCACCAGCGCCGGCTGTTGTTTGGCGGCGGCATCCTGGTGACGGTGCTGATCCTCTCCACGGCGGCGATCAGCGTGCTGCTGGGCATCCGCGATTTCCACGCCAGCCAGCGCCAGCAGTACCTGCATGCAAAAGAGGCGGTGGACTTCCACCTGGGCCAGCGCGACCGCGCCTACGCCAATGCGATGAACGCCAACGACGCGCTTTGGAGCGCGCAGCAACCGCTGCTGGCGCGCAACGGCGAGCCGCTGCGGCAGGCGTTCGCCGCCGCCGGCGAGCAATTGGTGATCCGTGCCGAAGGCAAGACTGCCGTGCCCTGGCTGGTGCTCGGGCGCGACACGCAGCAGTTGCCACCGCAGGTGCTGGCCGCCTACCTGGGCATGATCCAGGAGTACTCCTCCTACGCGGCGGTCAGCATCACCGCGCTGCAGGCTGGGGCGACGCCCTCCATGTACGTCTACGATCCGTCCCGGAGGCTGGTCGCGGTGACCGGCGTGCGGGACGAGGTCGAACTGCTGCAGATGCTCAAGGTCGGCACCCGCGCGCAGGCCTTCGAGCGGCTAACCGTGCATGAAGAACGGCTGGCCGGCATCCGCCCGGCACCGGGCCCGCTGCAGAGCGCCTATGCCGAAGGCCGCCTGGTGTCTTTCATGGGCGAAAACCCGCTGACCCACCAGCAGGCGTTGGTGGGGGTGCTGACGCTTGCCACACATGGAGAGGCTTACATCCGCCATGTCACCCTTGAACGCCTCGACCTGGTCCAGGCCAGGCTGGCCGCATCCACCCCCGGCGCGTTCCTGATCGTGACGCGCAGTGGCAAGCACGTGCTGTCCAGCGGCACGATGCCGGCCAACGCGGACGCCGCCCTGCGTGGATTGACGCTGCCGCTCCAACGCGGCACACCGGTCTATCTGCACCGCGACGGACTGTTCATGGTTGCCGGCCCGATCGGCGGCGTGGACTGGACCATGGTGCACTTCTACACCTGGCGGGATCTGTTCACCGACCAGCGCGACGACCTGGCCCTGCGTGCGGGCGCGACCGTGCTGATCCTGGGCATCCTCTGGGCGCTGCTGCTGCTGCTCGACCGGCGCGTCTTCGCACCGGCCCTGGCCGATGCATCGCGCGTCTATGAGAGCGAAGCGTTGAGCCGCACCATCATCGAAGCCACGCCGGTCGGCTTGTGCCTGCTCGACCCGCGCGATGGCACGCCGCTGGCCGAGAACGACGTGGCCCGGGCCATTGCCGGGCACCCACCGGCGCAGCGCACGTTGTATGCGGGGCTGGTGGCACACGTGCACAGCCCGTCCAGCGCGGTGCCGCAGGAATTCCACTGGTCGCTGGAGGATGCCGGCGGCAGCACCCGCCAACTGCAGGTGGTGATGGCCACGGCGTCGTACCAGGACCAGCCGGTGTGGGTGTGCGCATTGCGCGATGTCACCGCGCAGCTGGAATTGCAGGAAAAGCTGGATGCCGCGCGCCAGGATGCCGAGCGCGCGCGCCTGGCGGCGGAATCGGCAAGCCGCGCCAAGAGCGCGTTCGTGGCCACCATGAGCCACGAGATACGCACGCCCCTCAACGGCGTGCTGGGACACCTTGAGCTGCTCTCGCGCTCGCGCCTGGATGAGGCCCAGCACGAGCACCTGGACCGCATCCGGCTGTCAGCCGATTCGTTGATGGCCACCATCAGCGATGTGCTGGATTTCTCGAAGATCGAAGTGGGCCAGCTGGACATCGACCCCCTGCCCTTCACGCTGCGCGCGCTGATCGAGCAGTCCGCGCTGCTGTATGCACCGGCCGCGCAGCAGAAGGGCCTCAAGCTGTTCCATGCGATCGATCCAGCCCTGGCCGGTGGCTATGTCGCCGACGCCCATCGGATCAGCCAGATCCTCAACAACCTGCTCAGCAATGCCATCAAGTTCACCGACGACGGACGCGTGCTGCTGCGGGTGACGCAGGCAGCGGGCGCGGCCGAGGACACGGCGATGCTGCGGTTCCAGGTGGTGGACAGCGGCATCGGCATGACGCCGGCGCAGATGGCGCATCTGTTCCAGCCGTTTTCGCAGGCCGATGCCAGCATTTCGCGCCGCTATGGTGGCACCGGCCTGGGCCTGGCCCTGTGCCAGCAGCTGGCCCACCTGCTCGGCGGCAGCCTGCACGCAGACAGCACGCCAGGCGTGGGCAGCGTGTTCACCCTGGAGGTGCCGGTAGCGTGCTCCGCCGAGGCGACCCCGCCAGCGCCTGTGCTCCAGGGGCTGGCGATCACGCTGTTGTCGGCAGCGTCGGAGTGGCGCGCCGAGTTCGATACGCTGCTTGGCGGACTGGGCGCGTCGCTGACGGTGCTGGACCGCCCCCGCAGCATGGAACCGGGCGATGCGGTGCTGGTGATCGTCGGGGAACGCCGGGCGTGGAGCGAGGAAGAGGAACAACGCCTGGTGGACGCGCATGCGCGGGTGATCCGCGCGCATGCCGCCGGGCCGCTGGTCGCCCGGCTGGTGGATGGGCAGCTGCAGGTGTCCTGCTACGCCAGCGCGGCGCTGGTCGACGCGATCCTGGCGCACCCGCGCTCACCCGTGGCCAGCCCCACCGTACCGGCCGCGCCGCCCGCCCGGCGCGGGCGGATCCTGCTGGTGGAAGACAACGCGGTCAACCGTGAGCTGATCCTGCAGCAGCTGGAGGAACTGGGCTTCCTGGTCGATACCGCCGACAACGGCCAACAGGGCCTGCAGCGCTGGGCGCCCGGTCACTACGTGGCTGTGTTGAGCGACATCAACATGCCGGTGATGAACGGCTACGAGCTGGCCACCGCCCTGCGCGAACGCGATACGCGCCTACCGATCCTGGCGATCACCGCCACCGCGTTGTCGAGCGAGCGCGAGCGTTGCCGGGCCGCCGGCATCACCGACATCCTGCTCAAGCCGATGAGCCTGGGTGCGCTGGATGCGATGCTGGCCCGATATGTGCACGCCGACGCGCAGCAACCCCCTTCCCGCGTCAGCGCCGGCGCACCTGTCCCTGTCCCTGCACCTGCGGCACCGGCGCAGGCGCAGGCGCACAGATTCCCGCCACGGGTGCTGCGTCTGTTCGTGGACACCGGACGCGAAGACCTGGCCCAGTTGTCAGACGCGCTGCGTGCAGACGACAGCGTGCGGGCCATCGAGCGCCTGCATTCGTTCAAGGGGGCATTGCAGATGCTGGGCGAGCGCACGCTCGCCGAGCGCTGCGGCGCGTTCGAGCAGGCGCTGCACGATGCCCCGACCCACACGCTGGCCGAGCCGATACGCCAGCTGATCGAGGATCTGTCGACCCTGCTGGACGCCTGTGACGACGACCTCGGCGACAGTCGGGATGACCGGCCCAAATAGGCCGCGTCTGATGGGGCGATGAACGGGCATCGCCGATGATGCCCCGCGCGGTCGATGTCGTCCGCCGGAGCATTTGTATGCCTGATGCCACCCACCACTATCTGTTCCGCACCAGCTACGGGCACTGGAACGTGATGCGCGGACGCCAGCTGCTGGCGGGCCGCCGCAACCTGTTCGAAGCCCTGGACCTGCTGTGGTACTTCGCCCGCCTGCAGCGCGGCAATATGCACGAGCGCGGGGGCATGGCCCCATGAAGTCTGCGCCCTCTCATTCCGCCGCGCCGCTCACCACGCTGCATCGCCTGTGGCGACGACTGCGTGGCCGCCTGGCCCATCACGTCGACCATGCGGCGGTCATCGACAACGTGGCCGATGAAGGCGGCTTGAGTCCGCGCTTTGCGTTCATGGCCGTCATGTCCTGCGGCATCGCCATCCTTGGCCTGCTGCAGTCCTCGGCGGCCGTGGTGATCGGGGCGATGCTGATCTCCCCGCTGATGGGCCCGATCGTGCAGCTCGGCTTTTCGCTGTGCGTGGTGGACTTCCGCATGATGGGCCGGGCGTTGCTGGCATTGCTGGCCGGGGTGCTGTTGGCGCTGGCCACGGCCATGTGCATCGTGTGGCTGTCGCCGTTGCGCGAGGCCACCAGCGAAATCCTGGCGCGCACCCAGCCGACCCTGTTCGACCTGCTGGTGGCGATTCTGTCCGGCCTGGCCGGCGGTTATGCGGTTATCACCCGCAAGGGAGAGGCGATCGTCGGGGTCGCCATCGCCACCGCACTGATGCCGCCGATGGCCGTGGTCGCCTTTGGGCTGGCCACCGGTGACCTGGGCATCGCTGGCGGCGCGTTTTTCCTGTTCATGACCAATCTCCTCGCGATCGCGCTCAGCGTCACGCTGATCGCCAAATGGTACGGCTTCGGCGTGGACAATTCGCCAACGCATTCGGCGTGGCAGGCCATCGTCATTGCCTCCACCTTCATGCTGTTGGCGCTGCCGCTGGGGTTGGCGCTGCGCAACATCGGCGAACAGACCTGGACGGCGAACCAGACCCGTGCGGTGGTGCAGAAATACCTGCAGGCACGTGGCGGATCGATCGAGCAGATCAGTGTGGAACGCCGCGGCCAGGGCTACGCGGTGGACCTGGTGGCGATGGTGCCGGCCTACATCGGCAATGCCCAGCTTGAACTGGGTGCACGACTGGCCGCGCGGCTGCCCAAGGCGCCTGCACTGCGGGTGCGGCAGACCCTGGAAGCCAGCGACGATGGCCGCCGCGACCGTGCCGACCTGGATGGACTGCGGCTGCGTGTCAACGCACTCTCCGAGCAGACCCGCCAGCTGCGCGCCGAGGCGGACGCATGGACCCTGGAACATATCCGCACGCTGCTGGGCGACATCACCGCCGATGTGATGCTCGATGGCCTGCAGAAGCGCATCGTGGTGACCCTGCCCCCGACCACGACGGGCGCGGACGCAGCGCTGGACCCGGGCGCCGTTGCCGCCCTGCGCGGGCGCCTGGGCGCGGCAACGCCAGGCTGGACAATCGTGGTCGCCGGGATGGCCGCACCGGCACCAGCCATCGCCCAGCCCGCCAACGAAGTCGACGGCATCGCCGGCAAGGCCACGTTGCCGCATGCGGCGTCGCCCTGAATCGGCTAGCGGTCGTCGCTGGGGCCTGTCAGGCCCAGCTCGGCGGCGTACTTGAACAGGTCCGCGTCGCGTTCGATCCCCAGCTTGGCCATGCCGCTGACCTTCTGCGTGCTGACCGTCTGCTTGCGCAGCTGCAGCTGTTCTGCGATCGCGCTGATCGATTGGCCGCCCACGTATAACGACAGCACCTGGTGTTCACGCGGCGACAACTGCGTGGTGCGCCGCTGGCCCGGAAGCGACGGGGAGAGTGCGGCGATGGTCGGTGACAGGTAACGGCGGTTGGCATGCGCGGCAGTCACCGCCAGCGCAACGTGCGAGACATCGTCTGCCTTGCTGAGCAGGCCGGCAACGGAACGGGACAGGATGGCCTGGATCATCACCGGCTGGTCGATGCCGGTCATTACCACGATCAACATGCCGGGGTAGCGCGCATGCAGGAAATCCAGCAACTGCAATCCATCGCCATGGGCGCCGCCGGGCATCGCAAAATCGGTGATCAGCACATCACAGGGCTGTGCATCGAGCAACGCTACCAGTTCGCTCGAATCGGCCACGGCGCCGATCACCTGGATCATCGGGAAAGCGTCCAGGCTGCTCTCGATGCCCATGCGCACCATCGGGTGGTCATCGGCCACGGCAACCCGGAAAGGCTTGGTATTCATGCAGTTCTCCAGGCGGTTGCAGGGCAGCGCAAGGCACAAAAACGCCGACGTGGGTCAGCGTATCATAGCCCCGCAAGCGGTAGTTCCAGGGCGCGGCAGATGCCGTACCCCCTCCCCATCAAAGGACGCATCGCCTTGAATATCCGCGTTGTTATCGCCGATGACCATCCCGTGCTGCTGGCCGGAATGGAGCACATGCTGGCCGCTGTAGCAGACATCCAGATCGTCGGCCTGGCCGCCGATTCGACCGGCATGGTGGACCTGCTGGCCAGCCAGCAGGTGGACGTGGTGGTCGCGGATTTTTCCATGCCGCAGGGTCGCTACGGCGATGGCATCGCGCTGCTGCGTTTCCTTGACCGGCGTTTTCCGCAGGTGCGCCGCCTGGTGCTGACCGGCGTGGAAAATCCGCGGGTGTTGCGTAGCATCCAGGAGGTGGGCGTGGACGTGATCGTCGGCAAGACAGATCCGCACCTGCACCTGGAACACGCCATTCGCTGTGCCAGGGCCGCGCAGCCGTTCCTGTCGCCGGTGATCCAGCGCCTGCTGGAGCAGCCGCCCGCGCCCGGTGATTCCGCCGCGCAGGGCACGCTGACCAAACGCGAGAGCGAGGTGCTCAGGATGTTCGCCGAAGGTTCTTCTGTGGCCGAGATAGGCGAGCGCGTCGGTCGCAGTCGCAAGACCATCAGCACGCAGAAGATGTCGGCGATGCGCAAGCTGGGCCTTGCCCGCGATGGCGACATCTTCCGGTATGCGATCAGCAGTGGCTTGGTGCAGGCCTCGCAGGTATCGCGTAGCAACGCCGGTGACGACGACGCCTGAGGCGCGTGCGGCGCAGGGCCAAATCCGGGCCCGGTCCGATTGCCCTCGCGCCATCGCCACCTACTCTGGAGGTGGCCGTTCTGTACCTGGCGGAACGGATTTCCCCGAGGTGGCACACCGTGAAATCACCCGATCAATACCGCATCCAGCGCCTGTTGCTGGCGTTCTGCGCGCTGGACAAGCGCCGGCAGGACGATTTCCTGGCAGCGGTCAATCGCTACCTCTACGCCTCTCCGCGCCAGCGCGAACGTTTGCGCCAGGGTTGGGTGCGGCATGTCCTGGACGCCGATACGGCTGCGCCTTCCAGCCAGGCCGATGCCAGCGCGCAAATGGGTCCAGTCCGATAGGGGCACCGCGCACGACTGCCTACGATGCGCTTGGCCGGACGTGTTCCGGTTACGGCAGTCCACCTCCTCCTGAAGAAGTGATCGCAATGAAGCACATCAAGCTTGCCTCCGCCCTCGGCCTCGTATTGGGCATGACCGTTGTCGGCGCCGCCAGCGCGGCCGCCACCGGCGGCACCATCCGTTTCACCGGCGCAGTCACCGATGAAACCTGCACCATCAGCGGCGGTTCCGGCACCGATGGCGGCACGGGAAATTTCGTCGTGGCGCTGGATCCGGTGCGCGCATCGCTGCTCGCCGCTGCCGGCGACGTCGCCGGTGCCAAGCCGTTCCAGGTGATCATCGGCGGCCCGGGCCAGGGCTCCTGCGTCAACGGCAAGGTCGCCACGATGTCCTTCCTGGCCTCCAGCCCGCGCATCGATCCGATGACCGGCGCCCTCACCAACGCACTCATCGGTGAAGCCACCCTCACCCAGGTCCAGGTGATGGAAGGCGACGGCACCCCGATCAACATGGCCGACCCGGCCAATGGCGTGCGCAGCCCGGCCATCGTGAACAACACCGCGATCATCGATTTCCAGAGCCAGTACCTGGCCACCGGTGCGGCAACCCCCGGCCTGGTCGATACCAGCGTGGTCTACGCCGTTTCCTACAACTGACCTCCCCCGGGGTCTGTTTGCGTCGGCGGGTCGCCCGACCCGCCGACGCACTTTGCCTGGAGCAACCCATGAACCCTCTGATCCGCTGCGGCCTGGCCGCCGTGATGTCGATCGCGTGCATGCTCGCCGCGCCCGCCCAGGCGAGCGTGGTGATTGGCGGCACCCGCGTGGTGTACCCGGCGCAGGACCAGGAAGTCACGCTCAAGCTCAACAACGAGAGCACCTCGCCGGCATTGATCCAGGTTTGGCTGGACGACGGTGACGAGCGCTCTACGCCCGACACCGCCAAGGCCCCGTTCAACGTGGCGCCGCCAATGTTCCGCATGGATGGCCAGACCAGCCAGGCGGTGCGTCTGATGTATACCGGTGAGGCGCTGCCCACCGACAAGGAATCCCTGTTCTGGGTGAACGTGCTGGAAGTGCCGCCGAAGGCGGACAACAGCAGCGAACGCAATGTCCTGCAGTTCGCCTTCCGCACCCGGATCAAGCTGTTTTTCCGGCCTGTCGGCCTGCGCGGCGATCTCGCCGGCACCGTCGACGGGCTGACCTGGTCGCTGGTGGATGCGCCCGCCGGCAAGGGCCTTGCCCTGCAGGTGCGCAACCCCGGCGCCTACCACGTCAACTTCGCCCAGGTGGGTCTGAAGACCGCGCAGGGAACACTGGGTGACCAGGGGGGCGGCATGGTCGCGCCCGGCGCGGTGGCCGTGTTCCCGCTGAAGGATGTAATGCACCGTCCGGCCGGCGCGCTTCAGGCAGAGTTTGCGGTGATCAACGACTTCGGCGCGCTCAACCTGCTGGATCGGCCGCTCACGCCCTGAGTGTCGTCTCACTCACGGCACGGCGCTTCTCCATGAGCCTCCCCCTTTCCCGCCAAGCAGGCCTGCCACGCGCGGCGATGCTGCCGATGCTGGTCGCGTTGGCGCTGTCGGCGCGTGCCGGCGCGTCCACGCTGGCCACCGGTGCCGGCAGCGCCGCCGCCAGCGGCAACGTGAGTTTCGATGCGGACTTTTTCCCGCGTGGCAGCGCTGCGGCCGTGGATCTGGCGCGGTTCGGTCGCAGCGGCTACGTCGCACCGGGAACCTATCGCGGTGATGTGGTGATGAACCAGCAGTGGCGCGCGCGCACGGACATCGTCTACATCGACGCCCCCGATCAGGACGACCCACAGCCCTGCTTCACCGCCGAGGCGCTGCGGCGCTACGGCGTGGACTTGGACCACCTGCAGGACGACCCGGTCGATACGCCGCGCAAGACGATCCCGGCCGGTTCCTTCTGCGGGCCGCTGGGCGACTACATTCCCGGTGCGACGGCGACCTTCGATGCCGGCAACCAGGTGCTACGCCTGTCGGTGCCGCAGATCCACACGCTGCGCCACGCCCGTGGCCTGGTCGATGTCTCGCAGTGGGATGCGGGCATCCCGGCGGCAGTGCTGGGATATACCACCAACCTGTATCGCAGCGCAGGCAATGGCACCGGCCAGCTCAGCGGCTACCTGGGGTTGAACGGCTCCCTGCACGCGCGAGGCTGGCAGTTCAGGCACCAGGGCGCGTTGGGCTGGAGCGAACACGGCCACGCCCGCTATCGCAGCAGCGCGGCCTACCTGCAGCACGACGTGCCCGCCTGGCAGGCCCAACTCGTGGTGGGCGATACCTTCACCTCCGGAGAACTGTTCGACAGCGTCCGCATGCGCGGTGCACGCCTGTCCAGCGATGACCGCATGCTGCCGCAGTCGCTGCGCGGCTTTGCACCGGTGGTGCGCGGCATCGCCGATACCAACGCGCGCGTGGTGATCCGCCAGCGCGGCGCCGTGGTCCACGAAACCAGCGTCGCGGCCGGTCCCTTCGCCATCGACGATCTGTACCCGACCGGCTACGGCGGCGACCTGGACGTGGAGATCACCGAAGCCGACGGCCGGGTCAAACGCTACAGCGTGCCGTTTTCGGCGGTGACGCAACTGCTGCGCCCCGGCCAGAGCCGCTGGAGCATCACCGCTGGCCGGGTCGCCGATCCGGATCGCCGCGACCCGCCTGACATCCTGCAAGCCACCTACCAGCGCGGGCTCGGCAATGCGCTCACCGGCTACACCGGTGCGATCGCAGGCAGCGGCTACCAGGCCGTGCTGGCCGGTGCGGCACTCAATACGCGCAGTGGCGCGTACGCGTTCGACCTGACCCGCGCCAGCACCCACATCGGCACCGAGCCCGCCCGCCACGGCGCCAGCATGAGGCTGAGCTACAACAAGAATTTCGTCGGCACCGGCACCGATCTCGCCATGGCCGCCTACCGGTACTCCACCAGCGGCTTTGTCAGCCTGCAGGACGTGTCATTGATGCGCGATGCGCAGGCGCGCGGCGAGGGCAGCGCCATCGTGTCGCGCCAGCGCAACCGCATGGATATCAGCGTCAACCAGTCGCTCGGCGCACGCGCCGGCCAGCTGTACCTGATCGGCTCGCAGCGCAGTTTCTGGGGCGATGCCGGCCGCCAGCTGGATTTCACCGCCGGCTACAGCAACCATTGGGGCGCCGTGAGCTATGGCCTGTCGGTGCAACGCACCCGCGAGAGCCTGGCGCCGTGGCAGGCCGGCGGCCTGCGCGACAGCATTCCCGGCGCGGTCCAGGCCACCGCACCTGCGCTGCGCACCGAGCGCAGCGACACACGACTTTACTTCACGCTGAGCGTGCCGCTTGGCCGTGCGCCGCGCGCACCGGCGCTGACGGCGCTGGTCAATCGCTCGCAGCAGGGCGGCAGCACGACCCGGCTGGCAGTCAGCGGCACGGGCGGCAGCGAGGACCGGCTGAGCTGGGGCGCGGGCCTGTCGCGCGCGGCGTCTGCCACTGCGCTGGACCTGCATG
Source organism: Stenotrophomonas sp. BIGb0135 (assembly GCF_024810105.1). Taxonomy (GTDB): domain Bacteria; phylum Pseudomonadota; class Gammaproteobacteria; order Xanthomonadales; family Xanthomonadaceae; genus Stenotrophomonas; species Stenotrophomonas maltophilia_AB. Next base: position 259,692 of record NZ_JANUDX010000001.1, on the reverse strand, counting down.
GTCAGTACGCCGGCCAGCACGGACAACTCACGGCCAACGCCAGCCGCGGCCCCGGCTATCGCCAGTTCGGCGCGGGCATGTCCGGCGGGATGGTGCTGCACGCAGGGGGGCTGACCCTGTCGCCGCCGCTGGGCGATACCGTCGGGCTGGTGCATGCACCCGGCGCGGCGGGCGCGCGCGTGGAGAACGGACAAGGCACGCGCATCGATGCGCGCGGCTACGCCATCGTTCCCTACCTGATCCCCTACCAACTCAATGACATCGCGCTGGATCCGCGCGGCGCCGGCATGGGCGTGACCTTCAAGGAAACCAACCGCAGGGTGGTGCCGCGCGCCGGCGCGGTGGTGCGCCTGGACTACGACAGCAGCGCAGGACGCGCGGTGATCATCGAGACCACGCTGACTGACGGGCGCGCCATCCCCTTCGGCGCGGACGTGCTCGACGCGCAGGGCCAGGTGGTCGGCGTGGCCGGACAGGGAAGCCGGCTGTTCCTCAACGGGCTGCAGCACTCCGGGGACATCAGCGTGCGCTGGGGCGACGGCCTGCAGGATCGCTGCCAGGTCCGGGTGACCCTGCACAAGCACCCTGCGCGACCGCGCGGTGGCTACGAAACCCTCCAGGCCGTATGCGAACAGCAGCCGGCGCCGACCACCGCCGCCCATCCCACGCAGCGGCCGCCCTCCTCCTCCAGCAGTGCACGACTGCAGGATTCCGGTGCCCCATGAGCCCGCATTTCCGTTCCCTCCTCGTCTCCGCCGCCGCCCTGGCGCTGCTCGGCCTGCTGTGGGCCTCGCCGGCACAGGCAGGGCGCTGCAGTTACCTGCCCGAGTTCCCCACCGCGTTGCGCTTCAGCGTGCCGATCACCGGCACCATCACCGTCGGTCGCGACCTGCCCATCGGTGCGGAAATCTACCGGCGCAGCTTCTCCACAACCCGCGACTTCACCGTGGCCTGCGACCGCGCGGCCTATACCTACCACCGTGCCTACAGCGCCACGCCGTACCCGTTGTCGAGCTACACCCACCCCACGTATGGCGCGCGCATCTACACCACCGCCGTGCCCGGCATCGGTGCCGCGGTGCTGATCGGCCCGGGCACCACCGCGCTTCCGGTGCAGAACGCACTGGACTACAGCGCAGCCCCCGGCAACCCGCGCATCTCGCTGTTCGCCGATACCCAGTACATCCTGGTGCTGTTCAAGACCGCTGCCACCGTCGGCGCCGGCAGCATCCAGGGCAGCGGCCTGCCTTCACCCTGGTTCAACGTGCAGGGCGACAACCGGCTGGACCTGCTGCAGGCGCAGTTCACCGGACAGGTCAACATCGTCTCGCGCACCTGCAGCACGCCGGATGTGCTGGTGAATCTGGGCACGCACCCGATGACCGCGCTGGCCGGCGTCGGCACGGGTACTGCATGGGTGGACGTGCCGGTACGGCTCAACAACTGCCCGGCCTTCCATGCGCGCAGCCTGTCGGGCACCTACAACGACCGAGGCCAGGCCACGCAGGGCGGCATGGCCAATACCCTGCAGTACCGGGTGGATCCAGTGACTGCGATCGTCAACACGGCCCAGTCGGTGATGGCCCTGCAGCCGGATGGGGTCAACCAGACCGCCACCGGTATCGGCATCCAGGTCGGTACCTCCACGCTTGTGCCGGTCGGCTTCGGCACGCCGCGCAACGCCGGCCTCCCGCTGAACCAGGTCGACGGTTCCAGCTACACCCTCCTGCTGAAGGCACGCTATTACCAGACCGGGGCAACGCCCACGTCGGGCCAGGCCAATGGCGCGGCCACCATCACGCTGGTGTACCAGTGAACACGCGCACCGTCCGTTGCATGCGGATGCTTGCGCTGTCGGCCGGCGCGCTGGGGGCGGGCAGCGTGACTGCGGCCGACCTGACCGTGCGTTTCACCGGCCGTTTCCAACCGGGCACCTGCGCCTTCTCGGTGACCGACGCCGACCTTGGCAGCTACCAGGCCAGCACGTTCACCGGCAGCACCAGCACCGGCTGGCGTCGGCTGACCATCACTCGCAGCGCTTGTACCTCGGACATCACCGTGGTGCACCTGCGCGCCAACGGCACCGCCAGCGCGGACAACAGCCAGTACTTCGCCGCACGCACGGCCAGCGGATCGCTTACCGGTATCGCCATCGAGCTGGGCAACCTGAGCAATCAACGCATGGTGCCCAACAGCACCGCGTTCGACTGGGCCGCCGGTGCCGGCACCGCGATCTACCAGCTGCAGGCGCGCTTCGTGCAGACCCGCGCCGGGGTCAGCGCCGGCCAGGTCCGCACCCCGATCACGCTGCAGTTCACCTACAACTGAGGACTCCAATGACGTACACCCGCCACTGCCTGACCGCGGCACTGCTGCTTGCCGCTGCCAACACCGCACACGCCCAGTCGGTGACCTTCAACCTCACCGGCGAGATCCTGCCGGGCGTCTGCCAGTTCACCGCCAGCGATGTTGACCTGGGCACGTACTACGCCACCGAGTTCACCGGTGCCTACGCCGGCGCCTGGGTCAACGTCCCCATCCAAGTGACCCGCTGCGATCCGTTGATCACCCGCATCGCCATGCGCATCACCGGCCTGGCCGATACCGCCCAGGCGTCATATTTCCGTGGCCTGGGCGGGGTTGGCATCGAAATCCAGCAGGGCACCACCAGCGCGGCTGTGGTGCCGGCGGGCACCACGCTGCCGTACACCACCACGACCGGCACCTACCTGCTGCGTGCGCGGCTGCGTCAGTCCGCCGCCAGCGTGGCCGCCGGCCGGATCAGCTCGCCGGTGACGGTCACGCTGTCCTACAACTGAGTAAACGGCGATGGCGTCCCCACCCTTCTGCAGTGTTGTCGGCATGGCCTGCGCACTCGCCGCCGCACCGGTGCAGGCAACAGACTTCAACCTGACCGGTGAGGTGATGATCGGCACCTGCGACTGGTCGCTAGGCAGCGCGGACAGGCTGGTGATGCTCGACCCGGTCGCTGCCAGCCAGCTGCCTGCATCGGGAGGCTCGCACTACGTCAGCTTCGAACTGAACCTGCAGGGATGCGCGCCTGCGGTCCGACAGGCCACCTTCCGCTTTAACGGCAGTCCGGACCCGGATGAACCCACCCACTTCCGCAATGCCGGCGATGCTGCCGGCGTTGCAGTAGTGCTCGTATCGGAAGACGACCGCGTCATCGCGGCGGACGGCTCGGACAGCGAGCGTGCCGCCGCCGTGACCGGAAAAGCGGCGCGGCTGCGCCTGCGCGCCGGCTACTGGCGTCTTGCTGGGCAGACACCGGGCGTCGGCAGCGTCGCGGCGACGGCGACGGTGACCCTGCGCTACGAATAAGCCGGGGCATGCTGGTCATCGACGTGTAGTAAAACCGAGCCCGGCGCTCTTTTCGCCACAGAGACCCCTACTCAATAGTTGGATCCTGCTGACTGCAGTCCACAACCGTGCGTCCGCGTTCGGCGACGAGCGGCCCCCTACCCGCCCCCTGATAACGAGCCCTTATCATCAGGGTTAGGAATTTTTGAGATTGGCGTGAAAATAGTGCTGTATTCGCACCTTGTAACGCACCACTCGCTTTCCGGTTTCGCGCCTAGCCATCCCTGACCAAGCGCTTACCGGCGCCCCCTCTGCTTCCACCAAGCCATTCTCCCCCGACTTGGACGAAAGGCGCACGCGCGATGCCGGGCCGCGCGGCGCCAGTGTTGAACTCAAGCCGACGCTGCAGCCGGAATCTTGATCGACTTGACGTTCACGAACTCCTTCAAACCTTCCGGACCGTGCTCACGGCCATAGCCGGACGCCTTCACACCACCGAACGGAAGCGCCGGGGATGCGACGTCGAAGGTGTTGATGAAGACCATGCCGGTGTCGAAGTACTTGCTCGCCAGTTCCCGGGCGCGCTGCACGTTCCGGCTGAAGATGCCCCCGCCCAGGCCGTAGCGGCTGTCGTTGGCGATGCGCAGCGCATCCTCATCATCCTCGGCGCGGATGATGGCCGCTGCAGGGCCGAACAGCTCATCCTCGTAGGCCACCTGCCCCGGTGCCACGTCCGCCAGCACCGTGGCCGGGTAGAACCAGCCGGTGCGGTCCGGCACGTCACCGCCCACCACCAGACGCGCGCCCTGCGCGACGCTCCTGGTCACCTGTTCGTGCAGCTTGTCGCGCTGCGCCTTGGAGACCATGGGGCCGAGCTGGGTGTTCTCGGCGTTCGGGTCGCCCATCCGGATCGCTTCGAAGGCCTTTGCGTAGGCGCTGACGAAGGCCTCGTAGTTCTTCTTTGTCACGATAAAACGCTTGGCGTTGACGCAGGTCTGCCCGTTGTTGAACAGGCGGCCCTTGACGCAGGTTGCCACGGCCAGATCCAGGTCGGCGTCGTCCAGTACCAGATAAGCGTCGTTGGAGCCCAGCTCAAGCACGGTCTTCTTGAGGGCCGCACCGGCCTTGGCTGCCACGGTGCGTCCCGCCGCTTCGCTCCCGGTCAGGGTCACCGCGCGCACCAGATCGTTTTCCACGATGTCATTGGACTGGTCGTGGCTGATCAACAGCACGCCGAACAGCCCCTTGGGCAGCCCGGCACTTTCGTAGATGTCGCGCAGCAGCAAGCCACTACCGGTGCAGCTCTCGGCGTGTTTGAGCAGGACGCCATTGCCGGCCATCAGGCTGGCGATGGAATAGCGGATCGCCTGGTACGCCGGGAAGTTCCACGGCTGAATGCCATACACCACACCGATCGGGGCGTGGGTCACAATGCCGGTGGCACCCTCCACATCGCGCTCCTCATCGGCCAGCACGACAGGCCCCTGCTTGGCGGTGTAGTCACAGATGGCGGCGCACAGTTCGACTTCAGTGCGACTGTCCTCGATGAGCTTGCCGACCTCGTCGGTCATCAGCTGTGCGAACTCTTCCTTGCGCTCGCGAAGGGCCTTGGCGATGCCCGCAATGACGTTTGCTCGATCATCGAGACTGCGCAGACGCCATTGCATAAAGGCTTCATGGCTTGCCTTGACGACCGCAGCAGCCTCAGCGTCGGACATGTAGGAATAGGTGGCGAGCACTTCTTCGGTCAGCGGATTGATCGTGGTGAGATGCTTGGTGGACATGGAAAGAGACGCTTCACTTCAAGGGGAGGTCCTGACAGGGTCGCCGCCGTCCAGTTCCTCCGCCGTGAATTCTCCAGCGGAGCGCATCACTGGAGTTTCACCGGGCTTCATCGCCGTTGCCACTGCCATCGGCCCACTGCAGCTCGAACGTCAGCTCCAGCATCTGCCCCGGCTCCAGCCGGCCCGGCAGCAACGTAAAACCATCCGGCGGCCCCGTCTGCGGCTCCACGCACGTTGCATGCGCCGCGCCGTCGTACACCACCCAGTGACCGGTGTCTGCGCGCATACGCAGCACCTGTTCCCCAGACACCATCGCCACCTCCTGCTGGTTGAGGAAGCAGTCATCCCAAGGCCCAGGCACGGGGCGGACGCAAGGCAATGTCGCAATCCCCTCCCCGTCCCGCGGATACATCGCACTGGGGGCGAACACCACCTGATCCGGCTTGCGAAACCAGGGGTGCCAGCCAAGCACGGCCGGCATCGCCCTGTCGCCGGCTTGCACGGCCAACCGCAGCTCGAGACAGTCGGGCGTCACACGGATCACCTGCGTGGCACGCCCCCCAAACGGCCAATACGCATCCTCAGGAAGCGCCAGCGACAGCGTCGCGGCATCCGCACCGAGGCTGTCGACATGCCACGGTCGTGAAAAACCCACCCCATGGATCGCGTGCGCGCCAAAATTCAGCGGCAGCTCAAACGCCGTGCCCTCAAAGACGAAGCGCCCCTGCCGGATGCGCCCGGCCCACGGCACCATCGGATAGCACCCCCAGCCGATCGCAGCCGCCCCAACCTCCTCCTCGCCCACCAGCCACTCCACGCCGTCGTAGCGCAGATGGGCAATGCGGCCACCGGCTTCCGGCGCAAGCGCCACCTCCAGCCTCCCGGCCCGCAACCAGTACAGGCGCCCACCAGGCAGCGGCGCCTCCGCATCATCCTTGGGTGAGGCCGTTTCAAGCGCCATAGGGATCGATCGTCCGGATGCTGCCGTCGGCCTCCATGTGCAGGGGGGTGCACTTGACCGAGCGCAGGTGGGTCACCCCGCCGGACAACAGGGCGTCATGGTAGAAGAGATACCACTGGCCTTCGAAGGCGCAGATGGAGTGGTGCGTGGTCCAGCCGACGACGGGCGTGAGGATCACCCCGGCGTAGGTGAACGGTCCATACGGGCTGTCGCCGATGGCGTAGCACAGCAGGTGCGTGTCCCCGGTGGAGTACGACAGGTAATACCGCCCCTGGTACTTGTGCAACCACGGCCCTTCGAAGAAGCGACGCGCGTGGTCATCGGCGCGCAGCGGCTGGCCGTGCTCGTCCAGGATCATGACCTCCCGCGTGGGCTCCGCCAGCCGGGTCATGCACGGGTCCAGCCGGCCGACGCGCGGCCCAAGCGCAGGCGCATCGCCGGTGGGCTCCTTGTGCGCGGCGTCAAAGCGGTTGTCCCGGTAGTTCTGCAACTGACCGCCCCAGATGCCGCCGAAATAGAGGTAATGCGTGCCGTCGTCATCCTCGTAGACGGCCGGATCGATCGAGTACGTTCCCTCCATCGGCTCGGCGTCGGGGGTGAACGGGCCCTCCGGACGATCCGCCACCGCCACGCCGATACGGAACGTGCCCTCCCCGTCCTTGGCCGGAAAATAGAGGTAATAGCGGCCATCGCGGCTGGCTGCGTCCGGCGCCCACATCTGCCGTGCGGCCCAGGGCACGTCGCGGACATGCAGCGCCACACCGCAGTCGGTGGCCTCGCCCTCGGGCGAATCCATCCGCAGCACATGGTAGTCCTCCATGCCGAAGTGACCGCCTTCATCGTCGAACGGCGCGCCACTGTCGATGTCGTGCGACGGGTAGATGTACAGGCGCCCCTCGAACACGTGGGCCGAAGGGTCGGCCGTGTAGAGGTGGGTCACCAGCGGTTGGGCGATGGCGTGTGCCGCGAGGTGCTCCAGAGTGCTTCCTTGACGTCGCAGATGCAGGTCATGTTCGATGCGGGTCTCCATGCGCTTGTCGATTTTGTAGAAGAAAAGCAGCGCCACCGCGGCCAGGAACGGGAGGGAGCAGTAGACGCTCACGGTCAGGCGGATGCCGTCCACCACGGGCTGGGCCTGCTGTTCGGCGCCGGCCTGATAGCCGTGATGGGCGAGGATGCCGGCCACCAGCGCACCGCCGATGCTGAGGCCGATTTTCAGCCCGCACAGCATCGCCGAGAAGATGATCGCGGTGGCGCGGCGATGGTTCTTCCATTCGGAATAGTCGGCGACGTCGGCGATCATCGCCCACAGCAAGGGGATGGTGATGCCGTAGCAGAACCCGTGCAGCATGAACGCGCCGAAGGCCACGGCCACTGCCGTGGGCGGCAGGAAATAGAACACCAGCAGGAACAGCGTGGACACCAGCAGCGCGCCGCCGAACACATCGCGCTTGCCGTAGCGGTCGGCGAGGCGGCGCGATGCCCCGATGCCCAGGATCATGCAGAGGATGCCGCAGGCGTTGAACAGACTGAACGCCGAGGTGGCCGGATCCTTTGGCCAGGTGAAACCGGACAGCCCCCACCCGTTGAGCGTTGCGTTCAATTCCCCGATGAACGCGTTGAAGCCGGAGCGGTCAAGAAAGCCCGCCAGGGCGGCCTCGCTCATGTAGTACTGGAAGTAATAGATGTAGGTGCCGCCCTTCAGCGCCAGGTTGATGAAGACCAGGACCGTCAGGGCCAGCATCACCTTCCACGGCCGGTTGTGCAGCAGGTCGGACAGGTCCTGCAGCACGCCGCTGCTCTGCTCCTTCGCCGGCACGATGCGCTCGCGGGTGGTGGCGAAGGTGATCAGGAAGAACACGGTGCCCACCACCGCAAATAGCGTCATCACACGTTCGAAGCCCTGCACCCGGTCGCCGTCACCGAGGATCAGCACCAGCGGCAGCAGCAGTACCTGGATGATGAACTGCGCGATCATGACGGCCACGAAGCGGTAGGCCGACAGGCTGTTGCGCTGGGCCATGCTGCCGGTGAGCACCCCGCTGAGCGCGGAGTACGGCAGGTTGTTGGCCGCATACACGAGCATCAGCAGACCGTAGGTCACCAGCGCGTAGATGACCTTGCCGCGCGGCCCCAGGTCCGGGGTGCTGAAGGCAGCAAGCGCCAGCACGCCGAACGGGATCGCCGTCCACAGGATCCAGGGCCGGAACCTGCCCCAGCGGGTGGCCGTGCGGTCGGCGGCGATGCCGATCAGCGGAGTGAACACGAAGGCGCCCAGCAGGCCGATCACGAAAATGATGGTCGCTGCGGTAGCGGGCGGCAATCGGTACACATCCGTGTAGAAGAAGGCCAGGTAGGTGATCAGCGTCTGGAAGATCAGGTTGGCGGCCAGGTCGCCCAGGCTGTAGCCCAGCTTCTCGCGGACCGACAGCGTGTGCTCGGGGGTGTCCATGTGGCGGGAATCAGTCACGCGCCGCCTCCACGGTGAAGCGGCCCTGCACGCGGGCATCGGCGCTTGAGCCGCCTATCCGCACTTCGTAGGCCCCCGGTGGCACCACATAGGTGCCGCGCGCGTCATCGTACTGCCGCAGCGCCTGGTGCGCGTCCAGCGCGAATGCCACCGTGCGCCGCTGGCCAGGCGCCAAGTGCACCCGCTGGAAGCCGCGCAGCGTCTGCTGCGCATCGCCGGCCCCGGCCGCCAACCGCCGCACATACAGCTGCACCACTTCATCGCCCGCGCGCTCGCCGGTGTTGGCCACCTCCACCTCCACCCTGAGCGCGCCATCGTCGGCGATGCGGGGCGAATCGAGCCTGAGCGTTGCGTAGTCGAAGCGGGTATAGGACAGCCCGAACCCGAACGGATACAGCGGCGTGCCGCGGAAGTAGCGGTACGTGCGGCCTTCCATCGCGTAATCGTCAAACGCGGGCATCGCCTGGTCCGCGGTGTAGAACGTGACCGGCAGGCGGCCGCCGGGATTGACCTCGCCGAACAGCGCTTCGCCGACGGCGGTGCCGCCGCGTTGCCCGGGATACCAGCTCATCAGGATCGCCGACAGATTCGCCTGGGCCCACTCCACCGCCAGCGCCGACCCGCCGGTCAGCACCATCACCACCGGCTTGCCGGTGGCGTGCAGCGCCTCCAGCAGCGCCCGCTGGGTGGCGGGCAGGCGCAGGTCGGTGCGGTCACCGCCGGCGAAGCCCGGGTAATTGACCGTCATCTCCTCGCCCTCGACGTCGCCGGTCAGGCCGCCGACGAACACCACCACGTCCGCGCTGCGGGCAGCATCGAGCGCCTCCTCGAACGGTGGCTTCGCACCGGGCATGCGCCAGCCCAGCCGCACGCCTGCGTCACGCTCGGCATCGAAGTACTCCAGTTTCAGGTCGTAGGCACGGCCTGCCTGCAGGTCCAGGTCCACCCCATCGCTGCGCAGGCGATCGCTGCGGGTCCAATGATCCAGCACCCGCTTGCCATCCACGTACAGGCGGAAGCCGTCGTCGGCGGCGGCCTCGATCCGGTAACGGCCCGATACCGGCGGCAGCAGTTGGCCCTGCCAACGGATACTGAAACCATCGCCGGGAATGCCCTGCCCCGGCGCCGCTTCCCCGCGCGCCAACAGGTTGTCGGTCGGGGAACCGCGGTCCCAGCGGAAGCCGATCTGGGCGTCGGTGCGGACCAGCGCGGGCGTCCCTGAGAGATCGGGCGTGCGGAAGTACTGGCCGCGCAACCCGCGTTCCGGAGAGTCGGCCGAGGGCCGCAGGTACGCCGCCTCGATGAGCGGCGTCGCACCGGGATCATCGCGCCCCTCGACCAGGTCCACGCCGCGCGCGTACCGCACCTCGACACCCTTGGCCGCCTCGCGGATGCCCTGCAGGAGGGTCACCGGTGCCGCCGGCGTGCCGAAGTAGTTGCCCAGCAGCGCCATGCTGTCGTCGGCCGTGGGGCCGACCACGGCAATGCGCTTGAGCGTGCGTGACAATGGCAGCACGCCGTCGTTTTTCAGCAGCACCAGCGATTCCCGTGCAGCCTTCAGGGCCAGGGCGTCATGTGCCGGGGCCTGGTTCACCGCCGCAGGGATCCGCGCCCAGCGCACGCGCTCGGGCGGATCGAACATGCCCAGCCGCATCCGTGCGGTAAACAGGCGCGTCACCGCCGCGTCGATCTCCGCTTCACTGATCAGGCCCTGCTGCACCGCTGCCGGCAGCGTGGCGTATTCCTGGCCGCACTCCAGTTCGGTCCCGTTCTTGACCGCCAGCGCCGCGGCGGCCTCGCGGGTGGGCACGATCTTGTGGTGCTTCCAGATATCGACGATCGCCCAGCAATCCGACACCACGTAGCCCTTGAAGCCCCAGTCGCGGCGCAGCACGTCGCGCAGCAGGAACCGGCTGGCGCTGGCGGATTCGCCGTACACCCGGTTGTAGGCCCCCATCACCGCATCCACCTGGCCCTCCTTCACCAGCGCCTCGAAGGCCGGCAGGTAGGTGTCATACAGGTCGCGCTTGCTGGGGCGCGCATCGAAGTGGTGGCGGTCGGCCTCGGGGCCGCTGTGCACGGCCAGATGCTTGGCGGTGGCGTCCAGCTTGCGGTACACCGGGTCGTCGCCCTGCAGCCCCTGCACGAAGGCAACGCCCATGCGCGCGGTGAGGTACGGGTCTTCACCATAGGTTTCCTGGCCCCGCCCCCAGCGCGGATCGCGGAAGATGTTGATGTTCGGCGACCAGTAGGTCAGCCCCTGATAGCGGCCATGCGATCCCTCGCGGATGAACTGGTGATGCTTGGCCCGCGCCTCGTCGCTGATGGTAGTGGCCACCTGCCCCATCAAGGGCACGTCGAAGGTGGCGGCCAGGCCGATGGCCTGCGGGAACACCGTGGCCTGCCCCGCCCGCGCGACGCCGTGCAGGCCTTCGTTCCACCAGTCGTAGGCCGGTACGCCAAGACGCTCGATGGCGGGCGCGGCGTTCTGCATCTGGGCGGCCTTTTCCTCCAGGGTCATCTGCCCCACCAGTGCCGCGGCCCGGGCTTCAAAGCTGGCCGACGTGTCCAGCCACGGTTGGGCATCGGCTGCATGACCTGCGGTGGCCATCGCCATCGCGGCACACAGCGCCAACGTACGGAAGATGGGGGCGCGACGGCGGCTGCACAGGTAAGGCGTACGCATCATCATTTGCTCCTCAAGGCACGCTCGTCGCGCGCGAATGGTCCCAGCAGGGCGCCGACGAAGCCGCCTGCGCGATCCGTACTCAATACCGTTCCGTCCACGTCGCCCGCGAGCGTCTGCCAGCCACGGCCATCGCCGGTATCGAACGCGAACGCATAGCGGCCCCCGTCACCGCCGATCTTCAAGCCCAGTGACGTGGACGCGGCCACGTCGCGCGTGGCCAGGGTGCGGGTCGCACCGCGACCGTCGCGTGTTTCGAGGAAGATCGCCACGCGATCGCCGCCCAGGCTGCGCACGCCGAGGAAATACCAGTAGTCCTCGTTCTGGAACGCTGCAAGGCCGGCCGCCACGCCCGTCGCCGGGCGCGTCATGGCGGTGCTGGCCTCGAACCGCAGGTGCTGCTGGCGACGCCCGAGGAAGGCCGGGTTGCGCAGCGTGTCCAGGTTCTCCGCCAGCGGATGCACCGCCAGGGCGCCCGGCCGCAGGCCCAGGTCTGCCCATGCCTGTTTGGGGACCCGTACCCGCAGCCAGCCGGTGCCGAGTATCGGTGCATCGAAGTCGTCGCGATCGACGAAGTTGCCGGTGGCAGGCGCCTGCGATGCCTCGCCCTGCATCCACGACGGCGCCTTGACCGCGTACGGGATGGCCTGCTCGGCCGGCAGGATCACCGGCCAGCCGTCACGCCATTGCACCGGCAGCAGATAGGTTTCCCGCCCTGTGTTGTAGTGCTGCGTCTGGTAATTGCGACTGGCAAGGAACACCGCCCACCAGGAGCCGTCCGGACCTTCCACCAGATCGGCATGCCCCGCGTTGGTGATCGGCAGCGGCCGGTCGTCGGGCAGGTCGCGCTGGGTGAGAATCGGATTGCCCGCATACGGAATGTACGGCCCCCAGACATCACGGCTGCGCAGGACCACCTGGGAATGCTGCGGCCCGGTACCCCCTTCGGCGTCGGAGAGGTAGTACCAGCCATCGCGTTTGTAGAGGTGCGGGCCCTCGATCCAGATCGGGTTCTTTGCGGGCTTCACGCCGGCGTCGATCAGCACCCTGCGCGGGCCTACCGGCCTGAAGGTGGCCAGATCGAGCTGCTGCATCCAGATCGCGCGGTGCCCCTCGTAGCGCGGCGGGCCCGGGGGCGCATCATTGTTGAGCAGGTAAACCGTGCCGTCGTCATTGAAGAACAGCGAGGGATCGATGCCGTCGACGCCTGGCAGCCAGTGCGGGTCGGACCACGGGCCCGCCGGATCGCGCGCGGTGGCGATGAAGTTGCCACCGCTGTCGACCGCCGTGGTGACCACATGGAACACGCCATCGTGGTACGTGATGGCCGGCGCGAAGATGCCGCGGGACACGCTCAGGCCATCGAAGTCCAACTGGGTGGGACGCTCGATCACGTTGCCGATCTGCTTCCAATGCACCAGATCAACGCTCTCGAACACCGGGATGCCGGGAAAGTAGGTGAAGCTGGAATTGACCAGGTAGAAGCGACCGTTCGCGCTGACGATGCTCGGGTCCGCGTGGAAGCCGGCCAGGATCGGGTTGCGGTAGTGCCCGGCGGGCAGTGGCGTTGCAAAGGCCGTATCGTGCCCCGCGTACTCGAACCAGTCGAAGTAGACCGGTGGCGCGGGCGCGGCGCCCAGCGGTTGCACCAAGGTGGACAACAGCACGACCAGCGTGGCGAGCAGCAGACGCATCAAGGCACCTCTACAGTGGTGAGGGACAGCTCGAACGGGCCCGCCGGCGCACCACTGCTGTCGCGCAGCGTACAGACCGGGCCATCGGCCCAGCAGTAGCGCACGCGTGCGCCAGGGCTGGGCGGCGGGCCGTGCAGGACGACGTCACGCCCGTCCAGTACCGCATCGGCATAGGCACAGTGCCGCGCACCGGCATCGCAGACCTCGAAGCCGATCGGGCCCTTCGCACCGGTGGTGATCAAGGTGCCGGTGACGCTGTCGAACGCGATCCGCACGCCGGCTTCGGTGCGCGACGCCTGGCGGGGCGTGGGGCCGGACGCGGCGACGGACCGGTCGCCGTAGACCACATGCCGGGCCGCCCGCGCCAGACGCCGGCCGAGTTCCTGTTTGTTGGGCGGATGGATGTCGTACGCGTCGCCGATGTCGATGGCCAGCGCGAGCCTGGTATGCAGGTCGTCCGCCGCGACCCGCCGCTGCGCTTCGCGCACCTGTGCCCAACCACTGTCGCCGGGCGCACTGGGCGGCTGGCCATAGCCGGCCAACTGCACCACCAGCAAGGGCATGTCGGCACCGAAACGCCCGCGCCAGTCGTCGCGCAGGCTGCGCAGCCGCGCGGCGTAAGCGGCGCCGTCGCCGGTATTGGATTCGCCCTGGTACCACACCATGCCGCGCAGGCCATAGCGGCCCAGCGGCGCGATCATGCCGTTGTACAGCGTCGACAGGCCCGTCGCGGCGTGCCACGGCGCGAGTGGCGGTGTCGATGCAGCGGGGGCCACCCGGTACTGCCACGGCGAGTCCAGGGCGATCCGCGTGCCATCGTCCAGTCGCACGCTGTGGGCATGTGCAGGGCCCGCCAGGCCGCCGTCGCCGTACGTGTCGAGCACGTTGATCACGACCGTATTGACGCCTGCCTTCAACAGACCGACGGGCAGCGGATACGACCGCGCCTCGCCCGGACCGTACTGGCTGCCCACGGCCACGCCGTTCACCCAGGTCAGGTCGGTCTCATCGACGGCGCCCAGTTCGAGGCGCGCCCCCTGCCCCGCCTGGGCGGCGCTCAGGGTCACCCGGGTGCGGTACCAGACCATGCCGTTGTACTCGGAAAGCGCCGGCACGCCCCAACGCTCCCAAGCCCCGAGCCCGGGCGGTGCGTCCTGCCATCCCGTGCCGCCTGCGCCGGGTTGCCACGGCGTGTCGCCGCCGATGGCACCCTCGCGCCCCGTCCACCACTGCTGCCACTGCCGACCCCATCGGGCATTGGCCGCAACAGGATCGCTGGCATACAGCGCGAGCACGTCCAGCGCCGGGGCCATGCCACCCTGCGTGCGCAGGGCCTCGGTGCTGGTCCAGGCCTCGATCCGCGACCCGCCCCACGCCGACTGGATCAGCCCCATCGGCACGCGGACGGTCTTCTGCAGCTCGAGTGCGAAGTAGAAGCAGGCGGCGGAAAAATCGCGGACCGTGCCCGGCGACGCGGGCTGCCACGACACCGGCGCGGCGAACGCGGGTTCGGGCGTCAACGCGGCCGCCTTCGGCACGGTGAACAGGCGGATGTCCGGCCGCGTGGCAGCGGCCAGCTCGCTATCTGCGTCAAGCGTGCGTCGCACGGGAAGTTCCATGTTCGACTGCCCGGCACACAACCAGACATCGCCCAGCAGCACGTCGCGCACGGTCTGGGTGGCCTGCCCTGCCAGCACCGTCATTTCGTGAGGTCCGCCAGGTGGGGCGGGCCTGAGTGTCGCCTGCCAGTGGCCTTGTGCGTCCGCGCGGGTAGTCAGCGCCTGGCCGGCGAATGTCAGGGAAACCGTGATGCCGGGGGCCGCGTTGCCCCAAACGGGAATGGGCTGGTCGCGCTGCAGGACGGCGTGGTCCTGGAACAGCGGATGCAGCAGCGGCGTCGTTGGTTGCTGCGCCATGGACGGTGCAGCGCCGTGCCCCAGGGCGATGGCCAACAGGCCGCCCAGCCACCAGGTTCTGTTCATCGCCCATCCCCCGGCGCAGAGGGGAACTGCAGGGCTTCGTACCAGGCCAGCGGATGTGGCGGCGCGGCTTCGCCCGCCGGCAACGGCAGCCCGCTCACCGACTGGAAGTAGGCCACGCTCGCATCGCGCCACCACTGTGCTTCGCGCCGCTGGATGCGGAGGAAGGCGGCGACCTGCGCGTATCGTTGCCGATCCACCCTACCCTGCAGGCTGTCCCAGGTCGCCTGCATGGCCTGCACCTGGCTTACGCCCTGCGAATAGCGCCCGACCAGTTCGTTCCACAGTGTCCTGCCGGAGGCCATGCGGTGATCCCAGGGCACGTGGTGGAACCACAGCAGCAGCGGCTCCGGCACCCGCGCCGGATCCCCGTACATGGCAGCCACCCCGGGCGCGTACTGGCCCACCGCATTGCTGCCACGGGCGGTCCGGTCGAAGCCGATCCCCGCGCGATCGGCACGGTGGTAGTACACCGACGTCCAATCCGCGCGCGGGCCGCCGTCCACCCAGGGACCGGGCCCGTAGTGGTGCCCGCGCGCCATCAGGTGGTGCAGGCCCAGCGGGGTCATGTAGTTCACGGCGGCCTCGCGCGAGGCCATCATCATCCCGACGATGGGTTGCACCACCTCCGGATCCGGCGCGAATGTCATCGCGGCCCAGTCCGCCGCGATGGCGCGGGCGGCGTGCTGCGGGTCCCATGCAAGCCTGCCGAACGCGTACCAGTTGGCCTGATCGAAGTGCGACCCGCTCCAGGTGGCGTCCGCACCGACATTGGCGACGCCGGCCATGCCACTCAGGGCCTGCGCAACCGTGGCGCCCCCGCGACCGCCGCGGGTGTCGGCACGAAGCACTTCCTCGTACAGCGGCCCCAGGTACACCAGGTGCGTGGCGAAGCCGAGATACTCCTTGGTGATCTGCACTTCCATCATCAGCGGCGTGCGTGGCATGGCTCCGAACAGCGGATGGAAGGGCTCGCGCGGTTGGAAATCGATGGGCCCGTTCTTTACCTGCAGGATCACGTTCGGGAGGAACGCACCGTCCAGCCCGGCGAATTCGGCGTATGCCTGCGTGGCGCGGTCTGCAGGCACATCGTGTGCATAGACGAAGGCGCGCCACATCACCACCCCGCCATGCGGGGCCAGTGCAGTGGCCAGCAGATTGGCCCCGTCGGCATGCGAGCGACCGTAATCCTGCGGGCCAGGCTGCCCTTCGGAATTGGCCTTCACCAGGAAGCCGCCGAAATCCGGAATGCGCGCGTAGATGTCGCGGGCCTTGTCGCGCCACCAGCGTTGTACCGCCGGGTCGAGCGGATCGGCAGTGTCGAGCCCACCCAGTTCGATGGGGGCGCTGAAGCGCACGCTCAGGTACACGCGGATGCCGTAGGGCCGGAAGATGTCCGCCAGCGTGGCCGCTTTGTCGAGATACGCCGGCGCAAGGCTCTGCGCACTGGCATTGACGTTGTTGAGCACGGTGCCGTTGATACCCACCGAGGCGTTGGCGCGCGCGTAGTCGGTGTAGCGTGGGTTGCGCCACTCCGGCAGCGTCTGCCACTCCCACAGCGATCGCCCGGCGTAGCCGCGTTCGACATGACCGTCGAGGTTGTCCCAGTGGTTGAGCACGCGCAGCCGGAGCCGTGGCGACTCGCGCACGTCCAGGCTGTCCAGTGACGCGCCCGTCTGCAGCAGTCGCAGCAGGTGGAACACGCCATACAGCACCCCGATATCCCGGCGCGCCGCCACCAGAACGACGTCGCGCCCACCCATCCGGGTGCGCCTGAGCAGGTAACCTTCGTCGCCCAGCGATGCAATCTCTGCCCGGAACGGGGCGATCAACGTTGACGACTGCGGTGTACCCAGCACCAGCGACGCCTGGCTGGCGTCACCCTGCATCCGTGGCGGGCTGCCGGTAAGCCCGGTGAGACCACGCCTCAGCTCCTCGCGCGCGGCACGCTGGGTGGGTGTCTGATCGGGCGCCGCTACGTCCGCGAGGCGCGCGTGGCAGTCGGCCGCGAGTGCGGGTTCGAGCGGGACGTAGCGCATCCAAAGTGCATAGCCATCCTCGGCGCGTGCCTCGCCCATGCAGCCCAACAGGACCATCGCGGCACCGAGCATCCAATGACACCGCTCGACACCCGAACGCGGCCGCAGCACGGACCGCAAACCTTGTAAGCTCCGGACGTGCTTTGGATGCGACAGCGTCACAAAGAAGAACGGGAGCACGGAGTGGACAAGCCGAAGAAATCGGTCCGCCGCAAGACCAGCGGCGTGACGATCGACGAGGTGGCGGCGTTGGCCGGCGTGTCGCCGATGACCGTGTCGCGGGCGATCAACCAGGGCAAGGTGCGCGATGCCACCCGTGAGCGCGTGATGCGCGCGGTGCGCGAACTGGGCTATACGCCCAACCTGGCGGCCAGTTCGCTGGCGGCCGCGCAGCACACCCGCATCGCGCTGATCTACACCAATCCCAGCGGTGCCTACCTCCGCGAACTGCTGGTGGGCTTGCTGCGTGTCGCGTCCAACGCTGCCATCCAGCTGGTGGTCGACTACTGGGATGACCTGGACCCCGCCGCCGAGCGCAAGGCGGCGCGGGCCCTGGCCGGCCGCGTGGATGGCGTCATTCTGCCGCCGCCGCTGTGCGAGTCGCAGCCCGCCGTGACCGAGCTCGTCAGGGCCGGCATCCCCGTGGTCGCGATCGCACCGGGCCACCTGGGCAGCGCCATCTCCTGCGTGCGCATCGACGACCTCCAGGCCGGCAAGGAGTTGGCCGAACACCTGATCCAGCAGGGCCACAGCCGCATCGGATTCATCCGGGGCCGCAACGACCTCAGCGCAAGCGCGCGGCGCTACGACGGCTTTGTCAGCGCCCTGCAGGACGCCGGGCTGCAGGTCGACCCCGGCCTCGTCCAGCAGGGGGACTACACCTACCGCTCGGGCCTGGCCGCCGCCGAGAAGCTGCTGTCGCACCGCCGGCCACCGACCGCGATCTTCGCCAGCAACGACGACATGGGCGCCGCCGCGATTTCCGTCGCGCACCGACGCGGCCTCGAGGTACCCCGCGACCTCTCGGTGGTGGGCTTCGATGACACCTCGGCCGCAACCACCGTCTGGCCCGAACTCACCACCATCCACCAACCGATCGCCTCGATGGCCGATGCCGCCATCGATATCCTGCTGCGCGCCATCCGCCGCAAGCCCGACGAAGCGCGTGCACTGACCGATCACATCATGCCCCACCGGTTGGTGGTGCGCGACTCGGTCGCGCAACCGCCCAAGCGCTGATGGCGCACGACGCAGGGTCACGCGCCCGGGCATGCGACGGTGGCCTCCGCTTCGTTCAACGCGCCCAGCGCGACGCGTGATACCGAGAGCGTCATCACTCCCGACGTGCCGATGGACCACGGGCGATCCAGCTTGCCGACGTCCGCGCCTGCCGCCGCCAGGCACTTCAAGGGCACGCCCACGCGGGTCCATTGGCCCACGGGCAACGTGGCCAGTGTCGGCCCGAGCGCAACCCGTGCCGAGCAGCCCGTGCCACAGCCCACCGACAGCCACGCCTCGCCTCGCGGCGCGGCGTCCACCCGCAGCGTGGTCAACAGCATCAGGTCGCCGTTGCTCTCGCGCTGCAGGTCCAGCGGCGTGTGCGACTGCAGCGCGACAATCGCCTCACCCTTGCCCGTCCAGGCGAGGCGGCGGCCGTCTTCCTGCGCCAGGTGATCCACGCCGGTGACCGCCAACAGGCCGCCCTCGAGGGACTCCGGCACCTTGGTGACGGTCACGCCCTGCCCCGTGCTGCCCTCCAGCCGCAGGGCCATGCCGGCGCCGGCATCTCCGCGCGCGAAGAACACCCCGGCGGCGCCTTCGTTGCCGGTAACGCCGGAGACCTCCGGCAGCGCGGCCAGATCGCCGTTGTCCTTGTAGGTCAGCCCGAAACCGAACGCGAACAACGGGGCGTAGCCCTTCTGCCCGACATTGTTGGCGTACTGCGTCGCCGTGCGCGGCCAACTGAAACTCAGCTTTCCCTTGACGTCGTGCTGCACGCTGCCGTCCGCCCCGCGCAGCAGCACATCGGCAATGCCGGCACCTTCCGACCCGGGCAGCCACGCCGCCACGAACGCATCGGCGGCATTGATCTCGCGGTTCACCCACAGCGGGCGGCCACTGAGGAACACCGCGACCACCGCAATGCCGTCGGCCTTGAGCCGCTTGATCAGGGCAAGGTCGGTGTCGTCGCCCGGCTTGTACGCGAGGGTGGGCAGATCGCCCTGGAACTCCGCATACGGGTTCTCGCCGAACACCACCACGGCGACGTCCGGCTTGGTCACGTATTTCCCATCCACCGCAAGCTCGGCGTGGCCGCCCGCGACGTTTACCTGCTGCGCAATGCCCTCGTAGATCGTGTCGGCATTCGGGAAATCCTTGCGGGTGGTGCCGGTGCCCTGCCAGTTCAGCGTCCAACCCCCGGACTGTTTGCCGACATCGTTGGCGCCGTCACCGGCCACCAGGATGCGTTGCGTCGGCGACAGCGGCAGCACGCCGCCCTGGTTCTTCAGCAGCACCAGCGACTCGCGCACCGCCTGCCGGGCAACCTCACGATGCGCCGGCGCGCCGATCAGCGCGAACTGGCCGCCGACCGCGCGCGACGACGGTTTGCCTGCCTCGAACAACCCCAGCCGCATCTTCACCCGCAGGATCCGGCGCACCGCATCGTCCAGGCGTTGCGCGGAGAGAGTGCCGTCCTTTGCCGCCGCCAGCGTGGTCTCATAGAAACCCTTCCAGCTGTCCGACGCCATGGCCATATCCAGGCCGGCGTTGATCGTGGCCGGGCAATCGGTGGTGGTGCAGCCCTTGACCTGGCCGTGGCCGTTCCAGTCGCCCACCACGAAGCCACCGAAGTGCATGCGACCCTTAAGCGCATCGGTCAGGTACGGCTTGTGACCGTGCATCTTCTCGCCATTGACGCTGTTGAAGGACGCCATCACGGTCTGCGCGCCCGCGGCGATGGCCGGCGGGTAGCCGGCGGCGTGGATGCGCACCAGCTCGGCCTCGCTGATCCGGGTATCGCCCTGGTCCTTGCCATCGGTGGTGCCGCCGTCACCGAGAAAATGCTTGACCGAGGCGATCACATGGCGGCCATCCAGGAATGCAGGCGAGCCGACCTTGCCCTGCAGGCCCTCGACCATGGCTCCCGCATAGCTGGCCACCACCTCGGGCGATTCGGAATAGCCCTCGTAGGTACGCCCCCAGCGATCGTCCTGCGGCACCGCCACGGTGGGCGCGAACGCCCACTCCATCCCGGTCGCACGGGTCTCCAGCGCGGTGACCTCGCCGATGCGGCGCAGCAGGTCCGGGTTGCGGGTGGCGCCCAGGCCGATGTTGTGCGGGAACAGGGTCGCGCCGATGATGTTGCTCTGCCCGTGCACGGCATCGATGCCGAAAAGCACCGGAATCGCCTTGCCGCCCTGCGAGGTATCCATCGACGCCTCGTAGAACGCATCGGCCAGCGCCAGCCATTGCGCAGGCGCGGCGTCGTAGCGGCCGCCCGGGTCGGAGTTGCCCCCGGCCAGGATCGAGCCGAGCCGGTACTTGCGCAGGTCATCCGGGGTGATGCTGGCAATATCGCCCTGCACCAGCTGGCCCACCTTCTCCTCCACCGTCATGCCGGCCATGAGGTCGGTGATGCGCTTCTCGAGCGCGGCGTCCTCGGCCAGCGGCCAGGCCACCTGCGGCCACGGCTGCGGCTCCGGTTCGGCCACCGCCGCTGCAACGGGCGTGTCATCGTTCGCGCAGGCAGCCAGTGCCAGCAGCAGCGCGGTCAGCAAGACGCCACTGCAGGCGCGCGCAAGGCGTCGATTCGTCATTGTGTTCATCCTTCCATCTGCTCCAGTTCCTTGCCCTTGGTTTCGTGCACGTACCGGAGCACGAAGAAGACCGAGAGGATCGCCGCCACCAGGTAGATGCTGTAGGTCGCCGCCAGCCCGATGCCGGCCAGCAGGATGGGGAATGTCACCGTGACGGCGAAGTTGGCGGTCCATTGCGCGGCACCCGCCACGGCCAACGCCGAGCCACGGATCTGGTTGGGGAACATCTCGCCCAGCATCACCCACATCACCGGCCCCCAGGAGAGGTTGAAAAACACCACGTAGGCATTGGCCGCCACCAACGCCAGCGTGCCCATGCCCCCGGGCAGGTGCAGGCGCCCGTCCACCAGCGAACCACTGGCGAATGCCACCACCAGCAGCGCCAGCGACACCGCCATGCCCGCCGAGCCGACCCACAACAGCGGCTTGCGCCCGATACGGTCGATCAGCAGCACGGTGACGATGCAGGCCCCGATGCTGAGCGCACCGGACAGGACATTGATCAGCAATGCATCGTTTTCGGAGAAGCCGACCGCTTGCCAGAGCACCGCGCCGTAGTAGAACACCACGTTGATGCCGACCAGCTGCTGGAACGTAGCCAGGCCGACGCCGACCCAGATGATCGGGCGGATCCTGCCGGTGACCGTGTTGCGCAGGTCTGACAGTCGCGGGCGATGGTGGTCGGTCGACAGCGAGG
The DNA here is from genome assembly GCF_024810105.1 of Stenotrophomonas sp. BIGb0135. Lineage (GTDB taxonomy): Bacteria > Pseudomonadota > Gammaproteobacteria > Xanthomonadales > Xanthomonadaceae > Stenotrophomonas > Stenotrophomonas maltophilia_AB. The sequence continues at coordinate 238,243 of NZ_JANUDX010000001.1, read as the reverse complement.
CGTCGATCTCGACCAGCTTGGTCTGTGCCCCGGCAGCGCCGAACAACCGGGTGAGCACGACCAGCGCCGCCTCCTTGCGGCGCTTCGCCACCAGGTAGCGCGGGCTCTCCGGAATGGTCAGCAACAGCACCAGGAACAGCAGCGAGGGCAGCGCCTGCATCCAGAACATCCAGCGCCACGCCGCGTGCCCGCCCCACAGCGCCTCGGTCGAGGCGCCGGCGGTGGCCGCCAGCAGATAGTTGGACAGGAAGGCGACGGTGAGCCCACTGATGATGGCGATCTGCTGCACCGTGGCCAGGCGCCCGCGGTAGCGCGCCGGCGCGACTTCGGCGATGTACGCCGGCGAGATCACGCTGGCCGCCCCCACCGCAAAGCCGCCCATCACCCGCGCAACGATGAACATGGCCGAGGACGACGCCGCACCCGCGCCGATCGCCGACAGCAGGAACAGTATCGCCGAGATGATCAGCACGTTGCGCCGCCCCAGGCTGTCGGCCAGCCGGCCGGCGCTGAACGCACCGACCGCGCAGCCCAGCAGCATCGAGGCGATCTCGAACCCCTGCATCCACTCGCCGGACCTGAACGCCTGGTGCAGGCCGTCCTGGGTGCCGTTGATCACGCCGCTGTCGAACCCGAACAGGAATCCGCCAATCGTCGCCACCACGCTGATCAATATGATCAGCCGGGTGTTCTCGCCGCCGCTCATCGCCTGGTTCACTGCTGTGCTCCTCCCCGGTTCGGTGTCATCGCTGCGCGCGCTCACGCTCAGCGCAGCAGGTACTGGTTGAGCAGGTTCTCGTAGCGCTCCTGCTTGCCGCTGGCCTGCGCAGGCTCCCCGGCCTTGCTGGCCAGCGACACCAGGTCGGGCAGGCCGAGTGCGCCGTTCTCGAAGTCCTTGCCCGCGCCGCTGTCGAAGCTGGCATACCGCTGCGTGCGCCACTGCTCCCACGGCGAGTCGGTCAGCAGCCCGTGCGCCACTTCCAGCCCGCGCGCGAACGCATCCATGCCGCCGATGTGGGCGATGAACAGGTCCTCCATGTCGGTCGATTCCCTGCGCAGCTTGGCGTCGAAGTTCAGGCCGCCCTCCAGCCCGCCCTGCCGCAGTACCACCAGCATCGCGCCCACGGTGTCGTACAGGTCGGTGGGAAACTGGTCCGTGTCCCAGCCGTTCTGCCCGTTGCCGCGGTTGGCATCGATGCTGCCCAGCAGCCCGTGGTCGGACGCGACCTGGAGGTCGTGTTCAAAGGTATGGCCGGAGAGCGTGGCGTGGTTCGCCTCGATATTGAGCTTGAAGTCCTTGTCCAGGCCGTGCGCCTTCAGGAAGCCGGCCACGGTGGCGCTGTCGAAGTCGTACTGGTGCTTCATCGGCTCCATCGGCTTGGGCTCGATCAGGAAGTTCCCCTTCAGGCCGATGCTGCGGCCGTAATCGCGGGCCATGCCGAGGAACCGCGCCAGGTGGTCGACCTCGCGCTTCATCTGCGTGTTCACCAGCGAGGCGTAGCCCTCGCGACCGCCCCAGAACACATAATGTTCGCCGCCCAGTTCCACCGTCGCCTCCAGCGCCGCCTTCACCTGCACCGCCGCACGCGCCACCACCGCGAAATCGGGATTGGTCGCCGCGCCGTTCATGTAGCGCGGGTGCGAGAACAGGTTGGCCGTCCCCCACAGCAGTTTCACCCCGGTTGCGTCCTGGCGTGCCTTGGCCAGGCCCACCATGTGCGTCAGGTTCTTCTCGTACACGCCGACATCGTCGGCATCCGGCGCCAGGTCGATATCGTGGAAGCACCAGTACGGCACGCCCAGCTTGGTGAAGAACTCGAATGCGGCATCCACCTTCGCCTCGGCGGTCGCCATGGGCGAGCCGACTTCCCAGGGGAACTGGCGGGTGCCCGGACCGAACGGATCATGCCCGGCGTTGCAGAAGGTATGCCAGTAGCAGGCCGCGAAGCGCAGGTGGTCCTGCATCGTCTTGCCACCGATGACCTTGGTCGCGTCATAGACCTTGAAGGCCATCGGGTTGTCCGAGCCGCGGCCTTCGAAGGGGATGCGGCCGATGCCGGGGAAATATTCCTTGGCGCCGATGAAGGGCTGATTGCTCATGGTGCGTCTTCCTGTCGTTGTGCGGGGGTCGCGTAAGAGGGAGATCAGCCGCGATACAGCGGCGTGATGGCGTCGAGATGTCGCAGGAAACGTGCGTAGGCCGCGGCATAAGCAGGCGTGCGCGCCGGGTCCGGCTGTGCGGACTGCAGCGGGTCGAGGGCAACGTGCCGGTCCACGATGTCGGCGATGGAGGCGGCGTCACCGCGCGCGTGCCCCATGGCCCACAGCGCCTGCAGGGCCGCGCCGAATGCCGCGCCCTCGGACTGGGTGGGCACGTCCACCGGAAGGCCGAAGATATCGGCCACCAGTTGGCGCCACTGCGCGCTGTTGCTGCCGCCGCCGGTCAGCACGATGCGGTCGAACCGCATGCCCGCGCGGACAAAGGCGTCGTACCCGTACTTGAGGCTGTACGTCGCCCCTTCCATGGCCGCGCGATAGAAGTGCGCCGGGGTCATATTGGTCGTGTCCAGGCCGGCCAGCACCCCCTTGCCCAGCGGCAGGTTAGGCGTGCGCTCGCCATTGAGGAACGGCAGCATCACCAGCCCGTCCGCACCGGGCGGCGTGGCCCGCAGGTGTCCATCGCCATAGCGCGTACTGAAGGCGAAGGCATCGGCCACCTGCTCGGTGACCACCGTGCAGTTCATCGTGCAGATCAGCGGCAGCCAGCCGCCGGTGGACGAGCAGAACGCGGCCCACGCCCCGTCCGGGTCGACCACGGGCGTGTCCGAGTACGCAAACAGGGTGCCCGAGGTGCCCAGGCTCATCGCCAGGCGACCGGGGACGACGCAGCCGGTACCGATGGCCGCCATCATGTTGTCGCCCCCGCCGACGGCCACCTTCACCGTCGCGCGCAGCCCCAGTGCCGCGGCGGTGGCGGGGTCGATGTCGAACACCTCCTCGGGCGCGGCGATGCGCGGCAGGCACTGGGCAAGATCGCGCGCCGGGTCGGTGGCGCGCAGCAGCTCGCTGGACCAGGTGCGGGTGCGCACGTCCAGCCACCCCGTGCCGGACGCATCCCCGTACTCGCAGAAGCGCTGGCCGGTCAACACGAAATTGAGGTAATCGTGCGGCAGCAGGATGGTGGCGAGCCGCGCGTAGGCCTCGGGCCGATGGGTCTTCGTCCACGGGAGTTTGGAGGCGGTGTAGCCGGTCAGCACCGGGTTGCCCGCCAGCGCGATGGTGCGCGCGGCCCCGCCGACCGCGTCCATGACCTGCACGCACTCGGCCGAGGTGCTGGTGTCGCACCACAGTTTGGCCGGTGCCAGCACCTCCCCTGCCGCATCGACCGGGACGAAGCCGTGTTGTTGGCCCGACACCGCCAGCGCGGCAACACGGGCGCGCACCTTGGGATCCACCGCACCGAAGCAGGCGTGAAGGGCCGCGACCCAATCGGCCGGCGACTGTTCGCGGCTGCCATCGGCGGCGGACGTCAAGCTCAACGGCGCGCTGGCACTGGCCACGAGGCGACGCCCCGCAGGGTCGTAGACCACCACTTTCAGACTTTGCGTACCTGCGTCGATTCCGGCAACCAGATCCATGTATTCCACTCCGCCCATGCCTGAAGGTAGCGCTACCATTTCTGCGCAACAGCGTGCGCGCCGGTTATGCCAGCGCGGATGCCCGCGGCCATACACCCGGCGCCGCCTTGCAGTAGCGTTCGATGAACGCCGCCTGCGACGGCATCGCCGCGACCGCCTGCTGGACCGGCTGCCGGATCCGCGCCAACAGCGTGCGCAGGTCCGCGTCATTGATGGCCCTTGCAAGCGGATGCGGCGGACCCGGCTGGATCCCCTGCCCCATCAACACGCTGGTCCACGAGTCCACGCGGAACAGTTCACCGGGGTCCTGCCAGGCGTGTGCGCGTTCGCGCCAGGCGCGCAGCCGGAGCGCCAGCGACTCGGGCAGCGCCATCTCGCGACAGGCCGCCCACATGGGCTCCTCACGCTGGTTGGCGTGGTAGTGCAGGATGATGAAGTCGCGCACGTGCTCCATCTCCTGGCGGCTGACGTCGTTGTACAACGCCACCAGCGCCGGGCTGATGCCGTCGAAGGGGAACAGCTGGATCAGGCGCACCACGGCACTGATGGTCAGGTGGATGCTGGTCGATTCCAGCGGCTCGATGAAGCCGCTGGCAAGCCCGAGCGCCACCACATTCCTGTTCCACGCCTTCAGCCGGCGCCCGCTGCGGAACGGAACCAGCCAAGGGTCCCGCAGCGGCGGGCCGTCGATATCACGCAGCAGCTTGGCGTGCGCCTCGTCGTCGGACATGTGGCGGCTGGAGAACACCAGCCCGCAACCGACCCGGTGCTGGAGCGCGATATGCCACCGCCACCCGGCCTCGTGCGCGATGGCGCGCGTGTACGGCACCGGCGGTGCGACGGACTCGGTCTGCACCGCCACGGCGCGATCGCTGGGCAGCCAGTCGTGCCAGTCCTCGTAGCCGGTGTGCAGGGTCTGCTCGGTCAACAGGCCACGGAACCCCGTGCAATCGATGAACAGGTCGCCCTCGATGACCTGCCCGTCTTCCAGCACCAGGGCCGCCACGGCGCCGTCATGGTCGTGTTGCCGGACCTCGCGGATCTTGCCTTCCACCCGTCGCAGGCCATGCGCTTCGGCCTTGCTTCGCAGGAACTTCGCGTAGAGCCCGGCATCGAAGTGATAGGCGTAGTTGACCTGCGGTTGCGTGTCCAGCGAGAACTGGTCGCCGAGCGAGGCGACACTCTCCAGGCAGAAGTCGCCCAGCGCCGAGGGCATGCCGCGGCGCAGGCTGTCCAGCCAGAAGTGGTGGAACGGCGTGGCCCACGTCCCCTGCCCGATCGTGCCGAACGGATGGATGAAACGATCGCCGGGGCGGCGCCAGTTCTCGAACGAGATCGAGAGCTTGAACGTGCCGGCGACCGCGCGCAGGAACGCCTGCTCATCGATCTGCAGAAAGCGATGGAACGCCCGGATCGGGGGCACGGTCGACTCGCCGACGCCCACGGTGCCGATCTGCTCCGATTCCACCAGCGTGATCTCCAGCTGGTCACGGAACTGGTGGGCCAGCGCACAGCCGGCCAGCCAGCCCGCCGTGCCACCCCCGGCGATGACCACCTTGCGGATCCGCCCTTCTGTTGTGTTCGCCACGTTCAAAGCGATGCTCCCATCAGCGATTGAGTCGAGCCAGCAGCTGGGCGCGCGTGCGCCGTGCCTGCGTCTCGTCGAACGGCGCCAGCTCACCCCGGGCGGCGTCGGGCAGATGCTGCCCTGCGCGATCGCCGGGACCGAACACGTAGTACGTGAAGATCTCTGCCCAGGCCTGCTTCTCGCGCGCCGGCAGATCGCGCAGCGCCCACATCGCATGCTGGAGCGCCGGCAACGGTGAAGGCAGGAAACGCGGCGACGTGCGCCACCAGTAGTTCACCAGCACGTTGAACGGCTCCAGGCTGCGCACGTGGTGCCACCACATGCTCGGGATGAAGATCGCATCGCCCGGTTCCAGCACGGCGGTCTGCGCGCTTGCCAGCGCGTCAGCGAATCGTGGATGGCGCGCGACGTCCGGGTGGTCGATATCCACCACGCTCACCACCTGCCCGCCCGGGGTGGGTTCCAGCGGCCCCGGATACAGATTGTCGATCTGCTCGGGCGGGAACAGGGTGAACCGACGCCGGCCCACGGCGCAGCACGCCAGGTTCTGCGGGGTATCAAAATGACAGGAGGCCGTCACCCGGTTGCCGATCCAGATGCTCGCCGACGCCTCGATGCCCTGCCCGGCCAGGCCGGCGTCGTTGGCCTGCGCGAATCCGGGGAGCGCCTGGTCGATCAGCAGCGACGCGACATAGTAGGTGGGCGGCCGCGGGTCTTCGAGGGTGTCTGCAATTGCATCCAGCACCTGCGTCAGCAGCCCGCGGCGCACCTCGACATTCAACTGCGTGAAATCCTCGGTGTAGAACGGACGCCCGTCGATCTCCGGGCCGCCGAAGGAATACGGCACCGGCACGCCCGCCTCGAAGCCGCGCAGATACGCCATGGCCGCGTGCGTGGAGCGCAGCCCGGCCTGCACCAGTGCCCAGTCGCGCGCGATCCCGCGCAGCACCACCGGCTCCCCGGCGGCCACCAGCGCCTCCAGCGGCAACGCCGTGGGCTCAACGCCGTCCAGTGTCCGCATGGCAATGCCGTCCAGCACCGGTCAGTTCCTGCCGGCAGCGACGCCGGCGTCGGCCATGCGCAGGCGCCGTTGCTTCTCGGCGATCAGCCGGCGCATGTTGTGCAGCGAGGTCAGCATCAGGTACGCACCTTCCAGATAACCGGCACTGTTGAGCTCGGCCAATGCGGCACCGTCCAGCAGCGCCAGGCGGTCACGGTCGATGGCGTGCAGGCCGTTGATGCCGACCCGGTGCTGCGGATCGATCTGCACGTCGAGCGTGAGTGGCTGGATCAGCCCGTGCGCATCGAGCGCGGCAAACATCGCCGCGCCAAAAGCGTGGCCATCGTGAATGCCGCGCAGCACGCCGGCGATATGTTCGAGATACGGCGTGTTGCCCCCCTGCGGCAGGAACACCGGCTCCCCCTGCGTCGCATTCACGCGCGGATGCTCCAGGTCCACGTGCAACACCGCCTCCCGGGTGAGCGCGCCATCGATCCGGCTCTCCTGGAAACCGATGAGGAACGGCCCCTTGGCCGCCGCCCCGGGCAGGTAGGCCGCATTCCAGCGACCGTCCTGCAGGAACAGATTCTCGTGCTGTTCAAACCCCAGCAGGGCCACCGACTGCCAGTCACCCGTGGCCGGGTCCTTGCGAAGGAAGATCGGGTATTCCCGCTGCAGCTCGGCAAACTCACTCGGGTAGGCCGGCACCATGCCCACCGCATCACCCAACTCGGGACCGAAATCGGTGGCCACGCGCAGGTCGCGATGGGCGATGTTGTTGAGCATTTCGTAACGCGGCATGGTGTTGTCCAATCCCCTCGTCAGCCGTGAACAGGTGCCGCTGCATCGACAGCGGCACCCACCGTTCAGAACCTGTAACGAACGCCGAGCATGTAACGCGGGCTCTGGTCAGCCAGCTTCACGATCATCTGCGAGGTGCGCGAGCGCCAGCGGACGTCCTCACCGGTCAGGTTGATCGCTTCCAGACCGAACGACCAATGATCATCCAGGGTGTAATTCACGCTGAGATCCCACTGCTCGTACGCTTCCACGTAGTACGGATTGCGGCTGGCCCCCTGGTTGGCGAGGATCAGGTACTGGTCACGCCAGTTCCACGCAAGCCGCACCGACCAACCGTATTTTTCGTACATTAGCACGGCGTTTGCGGTGTCACTGAGGCCGGTCAGCGCGAACTGGTCGATGCCCGGGTCGCCCCCGTTGTCGTAGCCGACATCGCCATTCACCAGGGTGTAATTGGCGAGGACGCCAAACCCGGTATCCCCGAAGAAGTACTGCCCGCCCAGCTCCCAACCGTGCAGCTTGGCCTGGTTCTGGTTGATCGGCCGGTTGACGTTGAACTGGTACAGCGGGTCGCCGGCCTGCCCATAAAGATCGTAGGCCGCTTCGGTCGCCAGGACCTGCGCGTCGGTACCGTTATAGGCGCCCAGCCCGGCCGGGTTGTTGCGCAGAAGGGCCAGCGCGGTGAACAGCGCCGTATCGTTGGCCGAGCAGGCCGCCGCGTTGGCCGCACCCACCTGGGTGATGCAGGCGCCGCTGTTGAGGAACGCCAACGCTGCCTGCGCATCCGGACCGGAGGTGGGGTCCCTGAGCCCGTACAGGTTTTCCTGCACGATGGTGTTGCCGATGAAGTTGTTGACCGACTTGTTCCAGTACGTCAACGACACGTAGCTCGCGTCGGCGAAGTACCACTCCAGCGCCAGGTCGAGATTGTCCGATTCCAGCGGCTTCAGCTGCGGGTTCTGCGCGGTGCCGCTGGCCCGCGACGACGGATCGATCAGCACCGAGCCAAACGGCTGCTGTGCGGTCGGGCCCGCATAGAGGTTGCCGATCGGCGCGCGCGCGATGCTCTTGCCGAACGAGACGCGCCCCTTCAGGTCGTCCATCAGGTCGATGCTGAAGTCGAGGTTGGGCAGGATGTAGCTGTAGCTGTTCTTCTCGGTGAACGGCTGTTGCTCGTCGGACAACACCACGCGGAAGTCGTTGTTGGACTGCCATTCGATGGCTTCCGGGATGGCGATGACCGAGGTCGATACCACGTCGGTGGTTTCATAGCGCACGCCCAGGCGGGTATTGGTCCGCATGCCGCCCAGCTCGCCGTCCAGCTCGACCTGGAAGTAGGCCGATTTGGTTTTTTCCTCCACCAGGTTGTCGGCGGCGCGCTGCGGGCTCACGCCGAGACTGGCGTTGTAGTTGTCCGCAGCCCACTGCGCAATGCGGCCCGCATCGCCACGCCACGCGGTAAAGCTGTTGGCGTTGAAGTCGTTGAACAACCCCACGATGTTGACCGGCTGCAGCAGGTCCATCAGCCCGTTGGCGACATCCCCGTCCACGTTGGCCACGCCCCAGTCGCCCAGGGTGCTGTAATTCTCCGCTGCCTGGATGCGGTGGGTGGTCTGCTTGCTCGAATCCACGCCGAACTGGAAGCGTCCCTTGTCGAAGCTCCACTCACCGTCGATGCGCCCCTGCTTGATCTCGCTGACCTGGGTCTGCGAATTGATGCGCAGCACCTGCGAACCGATCTCTCCCGGCGCAAAGCCCGGGTTGACCACGCCGTTGGTCTTGGCGATGGCATCGGCCGTGCTCGGGTACCAGACCTGGGTGCCCACCGGCAGGCCGTTGTTGAAGTTCATTTCCTGCACCCACGACCCGCCGCAATGCGGCCCGCTGGTGCAGTTGTTGGTACCGGCGATGCTGCTGAAGATGGAGCCACCGCCGGTCAGCGGATCGTTCGGCCGGCTTTCGTTCTTCGAATCGTGCGCGTCGAAGGTCAGCTTGAACCGGTCGGTGACGTTCCACAGGGCATTGAAGCCGAGCGATCCCAGCTTGTACTTCTGCATGCTGCGCTGCTGTTCAAGCCCGAAGTCCTTGGTCCCGGCGATTTCGCGGATGTAGATCGGGGTCGCGACCGCGCCGCTGGTATCGAACGTGACATCGGTGTAATTGCTGTTCTGCAGCCACATCCCCTGCTCGCCACGATTCTCGGTGATCTCGTTGGTCGAATACGTGTAGTCCAGGGTCAGCGTCACCGCGTCGGTGGGGGCGAACTGCAGCACCGCCTGGCCATTGATGCGCTCGCGCTCGAACTCGGAGAACGCATAGCGCAGGTCGTTGGGACGGGCATACAGCGCGCCGACCGCCGGGGCGTTGACCACGGTCGGGTTGCCGGGCATCGTGCCGGTCCACGGCTGCACGTTCCAGTAATTGTCGGTGGCCTGGACCGAGCCACCCTTGCGCTTCTGGTAGCTGGCACTCACCCCGACACCGAAGGTCTTGTCCGGGTTGCTGTAGCTGAAGATGCCGGACAGTTCGGGCGTCAGGTCGTTGTCGAACGGCTGGCTCTGGTCGGAGACGACTTTCGCGCCGGCACTGGCCACGGTGCCCTCATGATCGAACGGGCGTCCGGTCAGGATGTTGATGGTGGCGCCGATACCACCGCTGGGAACATTGGCCTGGCTGGTCTTGTAGACCTCGATGCCATTGATGGATTCCGCGGCCAACTGGGCGAAGTTGAAGGCACGGGTGCCGCCGTCGACACCGCCGATGGCAACCTGTCCGGCGGCACCGAATGCATCGGCACCCGGCATCTGCCGCCCATTGAGCGTGACCATGTTGAACTGCGGGCCAAAGCCCCGCGCCGTTACCTGGGCGCCTTCACCATCACGGCGTTCGATGGAGATGCCGGTGATGCGTTGCAGCGATTCGGCCAGGTTGGTATCGGGGAACTTGCCGATGTCCTCGGCGCTGATCGCATCCACCACGCCGGCCGAGTCGCGCTTGATGTCCATCGCCTGGCTGAGGCTGTTGCGGATGCCGGTCACCTGGACGGCGTCCAGCTGTGTCGGGCTGGGCTGGGCCTGCGGTTGGGCAACGGGAGGCGGCGTTGCCGCATCCTGTGCGAATGCGGGATTGATGACCAGAACGCCGCCTACAAAGGTAAACATGGCCCTGGAGGTGAACTTCGCCAGCGTCCGGCTCATGAACGAGCCCTCCGGCCTGGGGTACGACGGAACGTAGATGCGCGCATGACTCTCCCCTCTGACATAACGATCGAATGGATGTACCGCCCCTCCTGGGGGCACGTACGGGCGATGCCCGTCTTCCACACCGAACATCGCAGTGCGCCGAGCGCAAACTGCGACTCAAACTCGCTTTCAGGCTTGCCAGAACAGCCGCGTGGTAAAGGGGGGGTACCTGCTGGCCTTACTCCGGCCCAGTGGTAGCGCTACCATCACGTCACGGGCGCAGACTAATCATCCGGGGTTGCGCTTGTCATCATGCAGCGCAACAAAGGAAGCCAGGCCTTGAAGAGCAGTCACAAAGCGGTCCGTCGAAAGGCAAGCGCCATCACCATCGACGACGTGGCGGCGCATGCAGGCGTCTCCGCCATGACTGTATCGCGCGTCATCAACGGCCATGCCGGCGTGCGTGAAGGCAACCGCGCGCGCGTCATGCGCAGCGTGCACGAACTGGACTACCGGCCCAACCTGGCCGCCAGCGCCCTGGCCGCGGCGCAACACACCTGCATCGCGCTGATCTACACCAATCCCAGCTCGAGCTACCTGCGCGAACTGCTGGTCGGCGCGCTGCGCGGGTCGACCCGGGCGGCGGCACAGTTGGTGATCGCCAGCTGGGATGAGCTGGGCACCCCGGCGCGTCGCGAGGCGGCGCGGCAACTCGCCGGCGGCGTTGCGGGCGTGATCCTGCCGCCGCCCCTATGCGAATCGGAGGACATCGTCGACGCGTTCGTCGGTGCAGGCATTCCCGTGGTCTCCATCGCCTCCAGCCAGTTCAGCGACCGGCTGTCCTGCGTGCGGATCGATGATCGTCGGGCCAGCCACGAAATGGTGTCGCATCTGATTGCCCACGGCCACACCCGCATCGGCTACATCACGGGCGATCCGAACCAGACCGCCAGCGCGCACCGCTGGCAGGGGTATCGGGATGCGCTGGCCGCCGCCGGCATCCACCATGACGATGCACTCGTCCAGCCGGGGTACTTCACCTATCGCTCCGGACTGGAAGCCGCCGAGCGGCTGCTGGCCCTGTCCGCGCCGCCCAGCGCGATCTTCGCCAGCAACGATGACATGGCCTCGGCCGTTGTGTCCGTCGCGCATCGTCGTGGCCTGGCCGTACCGGGCGATCTGTCGGTGGTGGGGTTCGACGACACCTCCGCATCGACCATGGTGTGGCCTGAGCTGACCACGATCCATCAACCGGTGGCGGAGATGGCCGACACCGCCATCGACATCCTGCTGCGCGAGATCCGACGCCCCGCGTCCGCGCCACGCGGCACGGTCAACCATGTGCTCGCGCACCGGCTGATCACGCGCGCGTCCGTTTCCAGGCCGCTGCCAGCGACGGAGCGCCCGCCAACGCGGGAGGGCCGCACGACGTCTCACGGCGATTGATCGGATTGCCGGGCGCACATGGCGCGGTGCCGCCGCTGCGCCCCCTACAGCGCAGCAACAGCAACGGCGTCCAACGCGCCGTCCCGTTCAATGCTGCCATCCGCCCTGAGTATGTCGAGCTGCCCTGCTCCCTTGTTCAACCTGACATTGGCCTGCTGGATATCAGGCGATGCCCACAGAAGCTCCACCTGAAGGACATAATCGCCGGGCGCAAGCTGCAAGGGCACCGTATCGATAACGCTGCCGATTTCTATGTGGCCGTCGGTGGTGACGAAAGGAACCTTGAAGGCACGTACCACGTCCACGCCAAGGCTGGGGATGGGCTCGTCCACATAGGCGCGCACCACGCACCTCCCCTCCTCCAGCAGCGTCCTGAAGGACACGCTGCAGTCGCGCCAGGAGAATCCCTGGCTGACGTGCCGTTCGCTCCACTGGTTGAAGGGATGATCGAGGTTGCTTGAGAAAACGCACAGTTGCGCGTACGAAATGTGGATGTTCATTTCGACGATGGACATTGGTCGCCCTCCGTTATTCCGGCCATTGCTTTTCTGGCGACAAGGGACGCGCCATCGCCAGGATCCAGCCCCACACAATGTAGACGACGGGAAGGGCGGCAAGCACCCCGAGCAACAGCAGCCAGCGCGCGTTATCGAGCAGTTGCCGCGGGCTGCACTGCAGCGGGCCGCTGTTGCCCTTGCCCATCCGAACACAGCCGTGCTCCGGATAAGCCATGGCATGGGCGCCCCAGAGGAAGAGCCCGGCCAGCAGTGCAAAAAGCAGCATCACCCCCACGTCGGGACCACGGTTACCCATACGCTTCCAGCGTTCCGCGAGCCGCAGGTTCAACACACGTCCACGCAATGCCCGGTCGGGGCCGCATGGGCGCGCGAAACCGCTGGACGCTGGTTCGAGCAACACCGGCCATCCGCCACCGCCGTTGCCAACACTGCCACACCCATGGCGATCTTGAGCTGGCCACCGCCCCTGTCACTCACCTGCTTCATATCCCTCCCGTTCAACACGCCCCCATCCAGCGGTAGTGGCGCGGGTCTACCTCTGTCATCGCACACGCCCAACGCGGATCTCTCACCGATCCTAAGGTAGCGCGCCCGGGCCAACAAGCACGCGGTGAGCGGGACGCGCATTCCAAGGATAGACGTAACCAGCACGCCCCCATCCGTGTTTATCCTTGGACCGCCCCGCCCGGTCCTCGCCACCGCGCGTGTTGGTAAACCGCCGCATTCCATCCCGAAGGACGTCCGGCCCGTCATGGCCGCCAAGGAGACGCGTAGATGACACTCTTTGTTGCTGATCGTTCCATTTCCCACCCTCGCCTGCTCAGTGAGCGCTGCCGGCGGGTCGTGCACCTGATCGACGACGCGGACGCGTGGCTGCAGTGGGCCATTGGCAACCAGGATCATCGCTATTACTTCGCCGATGAGCCCCGGCTGCTGGATGGCCTCCAGAAAGGGTTGCATGGCTCGGGCCTGGCCTGGTTGCCACGGGTCGGACTGCAGGTAAGCCCGAGCAAGCTGCTCAGCCTGGGAGCGAACGACCTCGATGCGCTATACCGGCTGGAGCAAGGCGAGAACGGCAGCGCGCTTGCCGGGCAGGTGGCGTCCGTGCTGTCGCGGCATGCGCTGCTCACCAACGCGATGCTGAAGTCGTCGCAATCGTTCCTGTCCGCCATCGGTGCCGGTGACGCGCCACTGCTGCAGCAGCTGGACCTCCGCGGCAGCGTGGCGCTGTGGCACCTGGCCGCCGAATACGGCGCGGCGGCCGACGGCAGCGGCCCGCATGCTGAAGCGGCCGGCTTCGCGTTGCAACATGCGCGCCATCCGCTCGAGTTCTGCGACTACTATCGGTTCTACCTCCATGTCGAGCATCCCGATGGGAGTGCCGGGCAGCGGCTGGCCAACGCCACGCGTTCCCTTAACGCACTGCGCCCCCTGTGGTTCGATACGCTCGATGCGCCACAGGTGCAGCATCTGCCCTCCCTGCAGGAAGCGCGGCAGATCATCGACATGACCCTGGCAGCGGGCCAGCGGATAGGCTTTGCACGCATCTCGCTGGCGGTGCAGCAGGTCGCGCCCATCCTGCGCGGCCTGGCCCTGGAAGAGCCCACGATCCACGCCGCCTCGCGCCAACTGCTGCGCGATGTCCATGCCGTCCTGCGCACCTACCCGCTCCAGCACGGGCAGTTGGGACAGGACGGCACCAGCGTGCGCTTCCCCATCGAGGCTCCAGGCGTGCATATCGTGCTGCAGGTGGAGGACGACGCCATTACCCTGGCCGAGTACACGCTTGTGTCCGGTGATCGTGATCGTGATCGTGCCGCCGAGGCTACGCCCGATGCCCCGCACAGTGACCAGGGGGATGCCGAGCCTGCCGCGCCGCAGGACCTCGCTGCGGCGCGGGCGCAGGCCGAGCAGACCCTGGCGAGCGCGCGGGCCGCGCTGCTGCACATGCCGGGCGCGCGCACCGGCGGGACACTGGCATCCTCCGGGGACGGGGACATCCCCCCGCCGGTGCCGTCGCCAGGCCCGGCGACGCCAGAGGATGCCCGCACCCCGCGAACGTCGCCGCTGCAGATCGCCCAGGCGCTGGCCGACGCGGCCATGGTCGCCAGCGAGCAGGCCATCCGTGAGGCGATGGCCGCGTCGCAACAGGCCATTGATGCTGCCAACGAGGCCCTCCGGCGCGCCGATGCCGCCGCCGAGGAGGCGGTGCGTCGCGCAACCGAGGCGGCCGCGGAGGACGAGGCGAGCTGGAAAAAACGCGGGTAACGCAGCCATCGCGCAGTGGCCGGCAAGCGCCGGCCACTGCGCCGCTGTCCGTCGCTGCCAGGCACATGCGCCCGGTAGCACCGGCCGCCCCACGTCTGCGGGACGCCGCTGGCAAGCTGAACAACGCGGCCGCCGACCCGATTGGCGCCAACACCCCCGGATCGGGGACAATGGCCGGCGACCGGATGCCCCGGTCAGTTACAGCGTGGGCCCGCATCGAGGCGTTCATCGCTCTGCCGTCCGTCGCTGTCTCCCTACCGCTGCTCCCGGATCTGAATTGAACGCCATCGCCCCTCCCCTCGCCGCCGACGATCTGCCCCTGACCGACCGCCTGCGCGTCGCGCTGGACCTGCTGGAGGCGATCGAGGCCGACCGCAGCGTGCTCGACACCCTGCCCGACGCCGATCGCGCGCGCCTGCACCAGGTGGTGGCCAAGGTCTATCACCCCGAGCCGAAGGCGCGCCGGCAGATGCTCAAGCAGCAGGCCAAGCAGCGCCACCAGGAAAAGGTGCGCAAGGCCGAGGCCCTGCTCGAGCAGACCGGCATCCGCACGCTGCGCCGCAAGCCGGTGTTCAGCACGCCGAACTATTTCCCGCCGCACGCCGCCGGCCTGCATGACGCGCACAATGGCGAAGGCGTCGCGGCAGCACCCGAGCCGGTGCATTCGCCGGAACTGCGCCACTGCTACGTGTGCAAGCAGAAGTTCACCCAGCTGCACCATTTCTACGACCAGATGTGCCCGACCTGCGCCGCGTTGAACTTCACCAAGCGCACCGAGACCGCCGACCTGCGCGGTCGCGTCGCGCTGTTGACCGGCGGCCGGGTCAAGATCGGTTACCAGGCCGGCCTGAAGCTGCTGCGTGCCGGTGCCGAACTCATCGTGACCACGCGCTTCCCGCGCGACTCGGCGGCCCGCTATGCCGAAGAGCCGGACTTCGCCGAGTGGGGCCACCGCCTGCAGGTGTACGGCCTGGACCTGCGCCATACGCCCAGCGTGGAAGCGTTCTGCAACGAGTTGCTGGCCACCCGTACGCGGTTGGACTTCATCATCAACAACGCCTGCCAGACCGTGCGCCGCCCGCCGCAGTTCTACGCGCACATGATGGCCGGTGAGACCGCCGCGCTGCACGAGCTGCCGGAAACGGTGCGCAAGCTGGTCGGCCAGTACGAAGGCCTGCGCAGCCCGGAACTGCTGAGCGACGCCTCGGCGATCGCGCTGCCGGCGGTGCAGGAGCGCGGCCTCAACGGGGCCGATGGCCTGACCCGCGCGGCCGAGTTGTCGCAGGTGGCGCTGCTGGAAGACGAGCTGGTGGGCCAGCAGCATCTGTTCCCCGAGGGCCGTCTGGACCAGGACCTGCAGCAGGTGGACCTGCGCGGCCGCAATTCCTGGCGCCTGTTGATGGCCGAAGTACCGTCGGTGGAATTGCTGGAAACCCAGCTGGTCAATGCGATCGCGCCGTTCATCATCAACGCGCGCCTGAAGCCGCTGATGCTGGCCACGCCCGAGCGCGACAAGCACATCGTCAACGTGTCGGCGATGGAGGGCCAGTTCTACCGCAACTTCAAGACCACCCGCCACCCGCATACCAACATGGCCAAGGCCGCGTTGAACATGATGACGCGCACCTCGGCGGCCGATTACCAGAACGACGGCATCCACATGAACAGCGTGGACACCGGCTGGGTGACCGACGAGGATCCGGCGGAGATCGCCGCCAAGAAAGTGCAGGAAGAGCGCTTCCACCCGCCGCTGGATATCGTCGACGGCGCCGCGCGCATCGTCGACCCGATCATCCATGGCTTCAACACCGGCGAGCACGTCTGGGGCCAGTTCCTGAAGGACTACGCGCCGACCGACTGGTAAGCGCGCGGCAGGGCGCGGGGCGACCCGCGCTCAGGGATCGGAGCGCGCCGGATCGAACACGAACCGGTGCGTGGCCGGATCGAACACGAAGACATTGAACGTGCCCTCGCCCCCGGCGCCGCCCGACCAGGCCGGCAGGAGGAGATCGGGGTGGCCGTCGGCGTCGGCGTCCACCACCTGCAGCAGGTCGGATTCGCCCGCCAGGACCGGCTCGGTATCGAAATCCCTCAGGACCTGCACGCGCTCACCGGTGCGGGCGTCGAGCACCTCGATCGCCGTCAGCACTCGTCGCGCCTCGTCCTGCGTGTCACGCTCGAACCCCAGACGAAACCGGAACCCGGGTGCGCTGGCGGCCTGTTCCACCCACAGCGGCCGCGACAGTGCATCGCGATCGATCCAGCCGGTCCTGCTGCCGCCATCGGCCGCCACCTGCTCTACCCGATACCACGACGGCGTGCGCGCGAGCACCGCCACGAAACTGCCGGCCGCCAACGGGGTGCCGCCGCCTTCCTGGCCGGCATGCGCGTGCAGCGCAATCGCGTTGGGCAGGTACAGCACGTCCTGGTAGTCGCGCGCCTGCGCCAGGGCAAAGCCGTCGCGGTAGTGGGTCACCTCGTAGTGCTGGATGCTGCGCCCATACGCCTCCGGCGCGCAGACATCGGCGATGGCGCAGATGCCGGCCTCCTCCGGCGTAGGCGTGCGCACCGCCGGAACCTGCTCGGTCCCGGTGGCGCGCTTCTGGTCGTCCCAGCGCACCGTGAACCGGGTTGCGGTCCACTCGATCACCGCCTCGCTGCCGTCGGTGCCGATGTGGGTGCGACAGAACGGCTGCGCGTCGGACCGGGCGTTCCAGCCCGGAAACGCATAGGCCTGGCACAGCCGATGCACGGGGTTGCCGTCGTCGCGATCGTCCGCATCGGTGACGAACACCAGCTTGTTGAGCCCGGCCTGGCGGTCACGCGAGACGTAGGCATAGCGGACCTTGGCCGCCACCGGCAGCGCGTGCTCCACGCGTTGCCGGTACGCCTGGCCAGGCGGCGCGATGGCCGGCGGTGCCGACAGGTACGCCTCCGGGTCCAGCCGGTACAGGCCCGGCTGCAGAAGATCGACAGGCGCGGCCTCGGCGCTGGCCAGGACGGCGGCCAGCGCAAGCAGGGAAAACGGCATGCAGCAGACTCGTGGATAGGGGGGAGGCGCACGTTACGCGCGCCATGCGTCATGCCTGGCGGGCGATCTCACTGGCCTGCACCTGCTCGGCCGCGCGCGCGGTCTCCGGCGCCGGCGCCCGCGCCTCGGCCACGGTCTGCAACGCACGCACGTGCTCGCCCACCGGCGTCGCCACCGCCTCGGTGGTCTCGGCCCGCGCCAGCCGGCGGTCCGCGCCGTGCGGGTCGCCCTGGACGGCGAACGCGTACTGGCCGTTCTCGCTGAGCACGGCCTGGTCGATCCGCTCCAGGCCCTCGCGCCGCGCCGCCACCAGCAGGCCCATGTACAGGCGCTCGCTCATCGCATCGGACTGGCGACCCATGCCCTGGTCCAGCGCACCGACCGCCGACTGGCCCTGCCGCATCAACCCGTGGTCGGGGCTGTCGGCATGGCGCGGGTCCTGCGGCAGCAGGGGCGTCGGCGCCGGCAGGTTGCGCAGCCGCGGGCTGTCCACGCTGGCGTCAATCGGGACGAAGCCGCCGCGCGGATCGCCGTCGGCGGCGTTGGAGAGCTTGAACAGGCGCTCGGCCATGCCATGCGCGGACTGGCCCTGCATGCGCGCCATCGTGGTGGCGAACGCATCCACATCCTGCTGCGGCCTGCCTTGCCCGTCATCGGCCAACACGTGCCAACGCGGGTCGGCACCGGGGTTGTCCTTCACCAGCGCCTGGGTCTGCGCCATCAACGCGCGCATCTGCGGCTCGCTGAAGCGCAGGGTGAGGGTGTCGCCGGCCTGCACCGGTCCCTCGCGGCGGGTGTCGCCGGTGAGCGCGGTGTTGAGCATGCCGGCGATCTGCTCGGCGTGCGGCTGGTTGCGCAGGTCGAGCTGGAACTCATAGCGCCGTGCCTGGACATTCTCGGTGCCATCGGCGGCGTGCACGCTCAGCCGGGTCATCGGCACGTTGCCACTGTATTCCACGCGACGCGCATCGACATGGCTGCCGTCGTCGAAGCGCGTGCGCACTACCTCACCGGCATTGCGTGCGCCGCCCAGGTCCGCGCCCAGGTGCTCACCGATGCCTACCTTGAGACGCGTCTGCGAACTCATCCCGAGCCGTTCCACCGTCGCGGCCGCTTCGACGCCGGGCGTCTGCGCGGCGATTTCGCCGGTCGCCACGAAATGCGCGTAGGCGGCCTGGCCATCGGCCTGGCCGAGGTCGAAGGTCGCGGTCTTCACCGTGGACTGGCCGAGCGCGTCCTGGCGGCCGAGCATCGCGCTGACGCCACCGGCCGACACACCGAGCCCGTTGAACGCCGATACCGCCTGGTTGGGCCCCATGCTCACGCGCACATGCTGCGCATCCACGCGGTCCACGCGGTAGCTGGCCCCGGCGGCCTCGGTGAGCTGGGTCTGGGTGGCGATGTGGCGGAAGCTGGCATCCAGCGCAGTGCCCTGGAACGCCTGCCCATCCAGCGTGACCCGGCCACCGACCGGAATCGAGGTGGGATCGAACGGAGACACCCGCGCCGCGTCGGTCGCATCCTGCCCGGCGGGCAGGCTGACCAGATAGCGACCGCGCGTGCCGGCAGTGCTGGACACTTCGGCAGCGGCACCACGGCTGCCGCTGCCGCCGTGCTCGGCGCGCACCCCGGCCATCTGTTCCATCTGCACCTGGTAGTTCACCAGGCCATCGGCACTGGCGTGGGTGAAGGTGACCGCCTGGCCCTGGGTCTGCGCCGTCGCGCCGAGCTTGGCGACGTCGCGCTCGGTGGCGCCCTTGACTGCCCCATCGCCGGGATTCCAGCTGATCGCGTGGGCCCCCACGCCGGCGCGGTACTCGCTGTTGGCCGAACCGTAGTCCGGGTTGAAGGCCACCTCGGCGGCACTACGATGGCGCGCGATGCTCGCTGCGCCGTCCCTGTTTGTATCGGCATTCATGCCGTGACCTCCTTGAAACGAGCGCTCCATTGTAGAGGCCGGGACTGAAGCGCGCGTTCACTGCGCGTGGCGGCAACGGTGCCCCAATCGCGACGACGGCCGCCCAAATCGCGCGAGACGGGACGCCGTCGAGCGCCTACGCTTATCCATCTCCCCCGTCCGCCGGTCCGGGGCCAGCCGCGCCCCGCGCCTGGTATCGCGACCCTCCTGCGTTTGATGCCGCCCATGACTGCACCGCCCCCCGCCCCCAGCTCCCCCTCGAACATTCCCGCCGCCACGCCCGCCGCCCCGGTCAACCAGGGCTTTGCGATCCGCATCGTCGGCGCGGCCGCGTTCGCGCACCTGCTCAACGACATGATCCAGGCGGTGCTGCCGGCGGTGTACCCGATGTTCAAGAGCGAGTTCCAGCTGAGCTTCGGCCAGATCGGCGTGCTCGCGCTGGTTTACCAGGTCACCGCCTCGCTGCTGCAGCCATGGGTGGGCATGTACACCGACAAGCGCCCGCTGCCGTACCTGCTGCCGTCGGGCATGGTGGCCACCTTCATCGGCATCGCGATGATGGCCCTGGCCAACAGTTACGAGATGCTGCTGGTGGCGGCCGCCGTCGTCGGCGTGGGCTCGGCCACCTTCCACCCGGAAGCGTCGCGGGTGGCGCGGATGGCCTCGGGCGGTCGCTTCGGCACGGCGCAGTCCACCTTCCAGGTGGGCGGCAACACCGGCTCGGCACTGGGTCCCCTGCTGGCGGCGGCCGTGGTGATCCCGCACGGCCAGCGTGCGATCGGTTGGTTCATGCTGATCGCCGCGGTCGCCATCTTCGTGCTGTTCCGGCTCACCGGTTGGACCGTGCGCCATGGCCAGGCCAAGATGAGCAGCCTGGCGCGCAACCACGGCACCGGCCTCAGCCGCGGCAAGGTAGTGCAGGCGATCGTGGTGATCTCGGTGCTGATGTTCGCCAAGTTCGTCTATATCGCCTCGTTCACCAACTTTTTCACCTTCTACCTGATCGAACGCTTCCACCTCAGCGTGCAGCAGAGTCAGATGTATCTCTTCATCTTCCTGGCCTCGATCGCGCTGGGTACCTTCATCGGCGGCCCGGTCGGCGACCGGATCGGGCGCAAGGCGGTGATCTGGATCTCGTTCCTTGGCGTGGCCCCGTTCGCGCTCGCCCTGCCCTACGCCAACCTGATGGGCACGGCGGTGCTGGCGATCGCGGTCGGCCTGGTGATGTCCTCGGCCTTCGCCGCGCTGGTCGTGTATGCGCAGGAAGCCGTGCCGGGCCGCGTGGGCATGGTGTCGGGGCTGATGTTCGGCCTGATGTTCGGCATCGGCGGCGTGGGCGCGGCAGGCCTGGGCAAGCTGGCCGACATCCACGGCATCGTGTGGGTCTACCACTTCACCTCGTACCTGCCGCTGCTGGGCCTGGCGACGGCGTTCCTGCCGAAAACCCGGCCGCACTGATACCACGCTGCGCGCGGTCCGTGCGCGGCGTCAGTGGAAGAACTGGCTCGGCCGTTCCCCGAAGCGCTTCTTGAACATCGCGGTGAACGCGCTGGGGCTGGCATACCCCAGCGACAGCGCCACATCGATGATCTTGTCCCCGTGCGCCAGCCGCTCCAGGGCGCGCAGCAACCGCGCCTGCTGCCGCCACTGGCCGAAGGTCATGCCCAGCTCGCGCGCGCACAGGCGCTGGATCGTCTTGACGTCCACCGACAGGCGGCGCGCCCAGTCCTGCAGCGTGGAGGGATCATCCGGGGCGGATTCCAGCCGGCGGGCGATGGCCTGCAGGCGCGGGTCCCGCGGTTGCGGCAGGTGCAGCGGCAACACCGGCAGCGTCTGCAGTTCGTCGAGGATCAGTTGCATGACCCGGCCATCGCGGGAGTCCTGGCGATACGGCTGCTGCACCTCGACGGCGGCGCGGATCAGCGCGGCCAGCAACGGCGTGACCGAGACCGTGGAGGCCGTGCCCGGCGGGTGGGCGATGGCCGACGGCAGGATGTACAGGCTGCGCATGCCGACCGCGCCGATGCAGCTCACCTTGTGGCCCATGCCGACCGGCATCCAGATCGCGCGCGTGCTTGGCACCACCCATCGCCCCGCACCTGCCTGCACCACCAATACGCCGGTCTCGGCGTACACCAGCTGATGGCGGTCGGGATGATGGTGCAGCGGAATCACGGTGCCGGGGGGGTAGTCGCGCGCGCGGCACAGCACTGGCGCATCCGGCGCGAAGGGCACGCTGCGGCCCTGCCCATCGGCGGCGGTGATGTCCTTTTTTCCATAGGGCACGCGTGGATCCCGGCAAACAACCAACGCCGGGATTCTAGCCCTGCAGCGCGTGACCGAACACCGCCAGATCGCCATCCCCGCGCGGCCGCACCACCCGCGCCACCTCCTGCCCGTCGCGCAGCAGGATCACCGTCGGCCACAGCGTGACCTTGAACGAGCGGCCCCCAGGCCGGCCCTTGCCGTCCTCGATCTTCAGGTGCGGCATCTCGTGCACGTCCAGCCAGTCCTTGAGGACCGACTGGGCGGCACTGCAGTGCGGGCACCACGGCGCGCCGAACTCGAGCAGTTGCCAGCCCCTACCCGCGTCGATGTCGGCGCGGGAGGGCTCCTGGCTGGCGTAGTCGCGGCTGTAGCTCATCGCGCCTGCTCAAGCGCCCGCTGGATGTCTTCGAGCGGGGCGTTGGTCAGATCTTTGGCCAGGTCGGCGAGCAACCGCGACTGGACTTCCTTGTGCAGCTGCGGCCGGATCCGGCCCAGCGTCTGCGGATCGGCGATCAGCACCAGGTGGGCATAGCGGTTGTTGAGGGCGTCTTCGTTCAACTGGCCGGCCAGCTGCTTGGCGAAGGTGGCTTCGTTCATCTGCGAAATGCTCATGTCCTGCGGCATCGAGCCCGATGGCCCTTGGCCGGAGACACCCTGTGCGCTGATGTCCTGGACCTTCAGCTCATCGTGCTGCTTGAGCTGCAGGGTGCGGCCATCGCCGACGTTGGTGAACACACGGGCCGAGCCGCCATCTGCGACGACGACGAGGGTGCCTGCGGGAATGTGCTGCTGCATCGTGGACTCCTTGGGAAAACGGGTCGCCATTGCGCCCTGGGTCCAAGGTAGGCAGCACCATGTAAGCACCGCGCATACGGATGTGTGCGCCGCGTGTGCACCGCCCCCTGCCCGCTGCGTCAGGCAGCGCCGGCGTGCAGTTCCATCGCCCGCATCACGATCGGCTTGGCCCAGTCCGGGGTGTGCAGCAATTCGGCGACCGACACCGGGTAATGCAGGCCATCGCGGTCCAGTTGCAGCAGGGGCCGCGGGTCGGCGCGACCCTGCTCGTCCAGCGGGGCGCTGTTGTCGTAGACGTGCAGCTCGGCCAGCGACGGAAGCAGATCGATGAGGTTCTCGCGTGAGGCGTCGTAGCGGGCGCGGATCTTGTCCTGCGGGATGTCGTGGCCCCCACGGCTGACCCGGGCCGCCACGCGCTCGACGTGCAGGTCCACGCTGTCCAGGCCGCAGAACCAGATGGCCACCTCATGCGACGCGCAGGCCTCGCCCAGCAGGCGCGGAATGGTGTTGCCGCCGAGCGTGCTTTCAAAGGCGAAATCGCTGCCATCGGCCATCGCCTGGCGCAGTCGCCGGGTCCCTTCGTGCCATGCCATCGCGTTGGCCTCGGCCTCTACCCAGCCCGCCTGGACCAGGGCGCGGGTGAACGCGTCGGGGTTGTACCAGGACAATCCCTGGGCTTCCAGCAGGGTGCCCAGCAGCGAACTCTTGCCGGCGCCGTTGACGCCGGCCAGCACCAGGATCCGCCCCATCGGTCAGAGCGACTTGCCGGGGGTGATCTTGCCGCGATGGATCGGCTTGCCCAGCACCTTGCCGAGCCCGCCATCACGATTGAGCCCGACCAGTTGCGCGTCGAACTCGGCGCGCAGGCGCTCCAGCGTACCGCCTCGCGCGTCGCCCGCCGCCCCGGCGGCCCTGGCCAGCAGTTCCTGGTAGGCCTTGATGTCCACGATCACCGCTTCGGGGTGGTTGTGGTTGGTGATCACCAGCGCCTGCTTCTCGCGCACGGTGCGCATCAGGCTCGGCCAGCCACGGGTTTTCACCGATGACGCGGTGGCCTTCTCAAGGCCGGGCAGATCCAGTGGCAGGGTCATGGCGCGCTCCAGCGCGAAGAGGTGGGGACATAATACCCCTTTTGGGTAAATTGGGAATAAATACCCATGTCCCCCGCCCCACGGCCGCCGCTGGGGCAGGCCCGTGATGGCCAGCCCCGGTCCGACAAAGGTACGCCCGCCTCAGCGCGACATCGAGTAGGGCGCCTCGGCCCCCTGCCCCGGCCATGACCGGTTCGGCTCGGCCTGCAGGGTGAAGCGCAGCTCGCCGCCGGCCAGGATCTCGGCATGGCGCAGGAACGTGCGCTGCAACGGCTGCCCATTGAGGGTGACCGTGCCGACGTAGTCGTGCCCCTTGCCCATGCCCTCGGTGATGACCGTGAAGGTCTTGCCGTTGGGCAGGTGCAGCGTGGCCCTGGGCAGGAACGGCCGGCCGATGATGTATTCGCCACTGCCCGGCGCGACCGGGTAGAAGCCCAGCGCGGTGAAGACGTACCAGGCCGACATCTGGCCCAGGTCGTCGTTGCCGGCCAGGCCGTCGGGACGGTCGGCGTACTGGGTGTCCATGATCTGCTTCAGCCGGGCCTGGGTGCGCCACGGCTGGCCGGCGTAGGCGTACAGGTAGGCGACGTGGTGGCTGGGCTCATTGCCGTGCGCGTACCAGCCGATCAGGCCGGTGATGTCTTCCATGTGTTCGAAGATCGACGGGTCGACCTTGGCATCGAACACCTGGTCCAGGCGCGCCAGCAGCGTGTCGCTGCCACCGTGTGCGGCGGCCAGCCCGGCCACGTCCTGCGGCACGTACCACGAGTACTGCCACGCGTTGCCTTCGGTGTAGTCGGTGCCGTACCCGCTGGCCGACGGATCGAACGGCTCGCGGAAGCTGCCATCGCGCTTGCGGGCACGCATGAAACCGGTGCCCGCGTCGAAGGCATGGCGCCAGTTGCCGGCGCGCGTATCGAAGGTGGCCTGCACGTCCTTGCGGCCCATCGCTTCGGCCATGCGCGCGATGGTCCAGTCATCGAAAGCGTACTCGAGCGTCTTGCTCGCGGCCTCGCCTTCCTCGTCGATCGGCACCCAGCCCAGCTCGCGGTATTGCGCGATGCCATCGTAGGGACCGTAGTTGGCGGTGGCGACCATCGCGTCCAGCGCCTTGTCCGCATCGAAACCGCGGATGCCCTTGACGTAGGCGTCGGCGATCACCGGCACGGCGTGGTAGCCGATCATGCACCACGTCTCCTGCCCGTGGAACGCCCACACCGGCAGCATGCCGTAGGCGCTGTGCTGCTGGTGGGCGATCAGCGAATTGATGAAGTCACTGTTGCGCTTTTCCGGCTGCACCAGGGTGAGCAGCGGATGCAGCGCCCGGTAGGTATCCCACAGCGAGAACGTGGAGTAGTTCGTATAGCCTTCGGCCTGGTGGACCGCATTGTCCGAGCCGCGGTACTGGCCGTCGGCATCCATGAACAGCGTCGGGCCGAGCATGCTGTGGTACAGCGCGGTGTAGGCGCTGCGGCGGTCATGCGCGGGCGCGTCGATCTCCACCGCCGACAGCGCCTGGGTCCATTGCTGTTTTGCCTCGGCACGGACGCGGTCGAAATTCTGGTCCCTGGCCTCGGCGTCGAGGTTGGCGATGGCACCGGCCTCGCTCACCGAGGAGATCGCCACGGTGACCACCAGCGGGGCGTCCAGCACGCCAAAATCGAACGTGCCCACCAGTTGCCGCCCTTCGATCTGCGGGCGCTGGCCGGGATCGTTCTGCCCCGGCGGCGGGAAGCCCTTGTAGGCGATGTCGGTCTCGGTGTTGTGCAGCGCATGCGCGGTCAGCGGACGCGAGAAACGCATCGCGAAATACAGCTGCCGCCCCGGTGCCCAGCCGCGGGTTTCGCGGAAGCCGGTGACCGTGCCATCCGGCTGCAGGCGCAACCGCGACCAGGAAATCTTGCCCGGGTAGTCGTACAGGCTGGTGCGCAGGTCCAGCAGCACGCGCGCCTTCTCGCCGCGCGGATAGGTGTAACGATGCACGCCCGTGCGCGCGCTGGCGGTGAGTTCGGCGCGCACCTTGTAGTCGTCCAGGGTGACCGCGTAGTAGCCGGGCTCGGCCGTTTCGTTGTCGTGGTGGAAACGCGAGGCGTAGCCGCTGCGCGGCGTGTCCGGATCGCCGCGGTCCAGGCCGGGGTCGCCGGTGAACGGCATCACCAGCACATCGCCCAGGTCCGAATGGCCGCTGCCGGAGAAATGCGTATGCGAGAAGCCGACAATGCTGCTGTCGTCGTAGCGGTAACCGGCGGCCCAGCCGTAGGCCTTCTCGCGCGGCTGGATGCGCGTATCCGGGCTGAGCTGCACCATGCCAAAGGGGACCGTGGCGCCGGGATAGGTATGCCCTTCCCCGCCGGTGCCGATGAAGGGATCGACAGCGGCGTAAGCGCGCTCCCCGACCTTGGCCGGTGCGGCGGTGGCCATGCCCGCCACCAACATCGCCCCTACCGCGAGCCCCAACCACTGCACCGTCCCTTTCTTTGTCATGGCGTCGAATTTAGATCGATTCAGGTGGTATCGATCCTAGCACCGTCGCGGCGACGCCGCATGTTGCGGTGCGGGTGCCCCGGCGCCGGTCGTCCCGGCCGGCACCGTGACTGCGCAGTGGGTGATGCACTGACCAACCCTGCAATCCTCAGCGCCCCCCTTCTTCGTCCCCGCCGCGGTACGCCGATGCACGATGTCGTCGACATTGCATGGGCAGCTGTCCTTCCCGCTCGGCGGACGCTGAGCCGCTAGGCCAGTTCCACGGTCATCCGGGTCAGTGACTGCCCGAGCAGATGCAACCGGATCTGGTCCAGGCTGGTGAAGTAGCACGCCCTGTCCGCGCCGGCCAGCCGATAGATACCGCGCTTGCCACCGAGCAGGACGAATTTTTCCTGGTCCACCAGGTACTGGGCGACCGGCGGCACACCCTGAGCCTTGAGCCCATCGATGTCGATGGGTTCAAGGGCCTCCAGATCATGTAGTGCTGTGGTCATGGGAAGCAACGTCTCGTCGGGAAGGTCAGGTTAGCCGCGGCGCAGGCAGCATCGCGTGGAATCATCGTGAGGACGGCGCGAGTGCGGCCGCCAAGCCCGATGACCCATCCTGCACGACACCCGCCCGCACGTCCCTACAACGATTACGAAACGCAGCAGAACGTGGCTCCGACGGCTACGGGTAGTCCATCGTCAGTGTCACCGCGCTCCCTATCGTGCCGGGGGAGATGGCGCCGGTACGGATGTAACGCACCGCCAGATCGGGCGCTGGGAACGTGCCGGTCGGGGTCTTTGTCTGGGTCCAGCTTGCGCCCATGTTCTGCACCGCGTAGCTGCCGCCCGCGGGCCTGCGCAGCAGTTGCAGACGCACGCCGGCGCTGGTGGTGCTGCCCGGGATCGGCGTGAGCTGGTTGGAGGTGTTGCCGGTCGCCTGCGCGTCCTTCAAGGTGAAGCGGATCGGTACGCTGGACATGTTGCCGTTGGCGCAGGTCATGGGCACGGCAAACCCTGCGTTCCCTGCCGCCGTGCTGCCTACCGCGGGCAGATCGGCCGCGCGGAGGACGGCCAGCCGCGGCGCGATGTCGCTCAACTGGCACGTTGCTGGCTGGGCGGGATAATAAAGCCGGTTGATAAAGGTGTCGTTGCCTTCCACAAGCGGGCAGCCAAAGCTACCAGCAACTGCTGCGTGTCCGCAGATCGACACGAAAACATGCGGCACGCTCCCCGATTGCACCAGGCTTGCCGTGCTGCGTCGGATCACCTCATAGGTGATCGGCCAGCTTCCAGACGCAGGCGGGTTCAACATCTTGAAACGCTCGCTGGTGATCAGCGTGCCATTGAAACGAATCCTCACCCCCAGGCCCGGCGCGTTTCTCGAGTCGTAGAAGGCTGAGGTTGCGGCATCGTAGTTCGAGCCGAACACCCAGAAGTAGATAATGTTATTGGTCGGGTGGCACCCCGAAAAATTGAAGTTGGTGGCCGTGGTCAGGCTCAGGCGCCCTCCCAATGCGGGGAGCGCAACATTCGTGGGTGCCGTGTACTCACGGTACTGCCGGTTGGTTCCCTGGCAGGCGAAGGCCGAGCTGGTGACGAGCAAGGCCAGCACCACGACGACGATCGACGCCGCGCCGCGCAGGGCCCCTGAAGGAGTGAAGTTCATGATGGGTGCATCTCACAGTGTCAAAAAGGGCGGGCGCGAACCAGGGCGCGCTGGCATGGACTGAGCGGCCAACGCCACGCATCAGCGGTAGTCGATCGTCAGGGTGGCCTGGCTGCGGATCGTGCCGGGCGTGATCGCACCGGTACGGATGTAACGCGCTGCCAGATCCACCGCGCTGGTACCGGTGCCGCGGTGCGCCGATTGGTCCCAACTGCTGCCCATGTTCTGCAGCACGTAGGTACCTGACGCATCCTTGCGCAGCAGCTGCAGCCTGACCCCGGCAGAGGTGGTGCCTGCGGCGATGGTCGTCAGCTGGTTGGAGGTATTGCCCGTGGCGTTGGCATCGCGCAGCGTGAATCTCAACGGCGTCTCACGGGCGTTGTACGGATTGTCGATGCACGTCACCGGCATGCTGAAGCCAGCGTTGGCGCTGGTGGTTGAGTTGACCGACGGCAGCGATGCCGCGCGCGCCGTGACCAGCGGTGGCGCCGCGTTGGCGACCGTGCAGGTACTCAAGGAACCATTCACCGTGGTTGTATACACGGCATAGCGTTTACCCGGACCTGGGAACGCGGTTCCATCGGCCGCGGACCACATATACAGTTCAAGCGGGTTCGGGCTTTGACCAAAGCCCGCACCTGCGCGCCGGGTCAACTTTGTAGTAACCCAGAGAGTAGTGTTGTTTCTGGTTGTAATCTGGCCACGGGCTTGTACGACGGGAAGCTGAGTGCCGGTCAACGGGCCGATGGTCAGCTTGAGCCCCAACGCCGGCGTATTCACGTGCCACCATTCGCCACTAGCGGTGTCATAACGCCAACCCGAGGAGTAGCCGATCGCGAAGTACACCACGTTGTTGCTGCACGGGGTGTTGCCAGCCGGCGTGTTGTAGGTACGGTTCGCTCCGGTCGCCCATACGCCGCCGATCGGCGAGCTGCCTGCCTGCGGTCCAATTGTCTGGGCATGGGTTCCTGCGTTGTCCGGCCTGCACGCCCAGGCAGAGAACGTGCATGGGAGCAAGGCCATCACCAGCCACCCCGGCGCGCGACTCATGGCGTGAGCGTCGCAGTCGCAGGCAGATGCCCGCCGAAGTCGTCGATCCAGTCGAACTGCACCGCAGTGCCGGCCAACGGGGCCTTGTCCAATATCATTCGCGAGGTTGCACCGGGCGCGATCATCGCCGGTTCGCTCGCGCTTGCCCCGCCCACCGAGGCCGCGGCCAGCGACACGTGATAGCGGCTTGGGTTGTGTACCTCCAGGTACGCTCCGTCAGCATCCCTGCCCTGCTTCCACGTGAGGCGGGCGGGCGCCTCGCGCGACTTGCCTTCCAGGCCCTCGGGCCGGTAGAACAGCTTGATCCGGCTGCGCACCGCCAGCTGGAGCAGGTTCTCGTCCGGGCCGGCGTCGCGCCGCGGCGGGATTTCCAGCACGTTGAAGTAGAACACCGACTCGCGGTCCACCGGCAGCCCAGGCATGCCCTGCGGGGTGTGCAGCAGACGCAGCGACTGTCCCTGGCGCGGCTCGATCCGGGCCAGCGGCGGGGTCAGCACGAACGGCACCCGGATCTCGCTGGCCTTTGCGTCTGCGTCACCGGCGTCGATCCAGGCCTGGATCATGGCCGGGGCGTCGTCCTGGTTGTTGAGCTGGATGGTGCGGTCTTTGTCTTTGGCATCGAAAATGATGCGCGTGCCGACGATGACCACGCCGGCGTGCGCGGCGGGGAGCATGCCGATGCCCGTGGCGGCCAGCAGGGCGCAGGCCAGCAGGTGGCGAAGGGAAGAAAGGCGCATGAGGTAACTCCGGTAGACCCGGCGACGCCGGGCTGCCCTGCACCGGGGCACGCTTGCGCGGCCCCGCTGCGACAGGCGGTCAGGGATACGCCACCACGAAGGTCGCGTTGGATTTGGCGGTACCAGCACCGGCCGGGCCGCCGACGGCGACATACACCGCGGTGTAGTCCAGCACCACCGCGCCGGTCTTGATCGGCACGAACGAGTCCGCGGTGGCCAGGCCGTTGATCACCTGGCGGGTGCCTGCGGCGTTGTCGATGGCGATCTGCACATTCGTGGCGCTGCTGGCGGCCGTGGTGCGCAGGTTGCCGGTGACGCTGTCACCAAGCGTCAGGCTCTCGAAGCGGACGGCGACGGTGCCGGTGGGAGTGGTGCCGGGACACTCCAGAGTAATCGGCATCGCGCTGCGACCGGCTTCCTTGCCGGCCGCGCTGAGGTCGGCCACATCCAGCTTGCCGAACTTCACATCGATCTTGGTGGCGGCGGCGATGGTGCAGGTGCTGGTCAGCAGTTCACCGTCGAAATCGATGGTGTTGGCCGAGGCCAGGCCCGGCAGCAGCAGCGTGGCCAGCAGCAGGCGGGTGAGGGAAGGTTTCATGGGCGGTTCCTTTTACAGTGGGCTTGTTACAGTGGGCTTGAGAACATGCGCTGGTCCGGCCTGCTCAAGCGACAGGCTGGCGCCCTGGGGCTCAGTCGTAGGTCACGACCACCGTGCCGGCGCTCTTGAAGCTGCCGTGCTGGAGGGGCGTGCCGTTGTGTCGGTAGAAGTAGCTGCGGCCGTGATAAGTCGCCGCACTTCCGGTGACGGTCAGGCTGGCGTGGTGGCCATCGGCGGGCATCACCGCGTCCGTGCGGTCATCGACCAGGTGCAGGCTCACGCCGGTGGCACTGCCGGTGTTGGCGTACTGGGGCTGGCCCGGCGCATGGGGTGGGCCGGCGAAGACCAGCGATACGCGCCGCACCCCCCGGCAATTGACCAGGCGAAACTCCCAGTCAAGCTCCGTGGCCAGGACCACGCCATTGGCCGCGCCAACCACATGCAGTTGCACCTTCGGCAATTCCACGCGCTTGGCCTGGTCTTCGGCGTGCACATCACATGTGCCCGGGCGCACGCTGCCAGACAGGTCCACCACCGCGCCAGCGGATGCCGCCCACGGCGAGACCATCAGGCACAGCGCCATGCCGATGCGGCACGGCCCTGATGCGCTGGCGGGTGCGCGCTTCATTCGTAATCGACCGTCACGGTGAACGTGCTGGCGATGTCGCCGGCGGTCACTTCCCCGCTGCCGACCTTGCTGTACTGCGCGCACAGGGCTTCGGTGTGCGTGCCGCTGAACGCCCGGGTGAGCGTGCTGCCCGGTGCCACCGTGATGCCGGTCGCCGAACAGGCGCCGCTCTGCAACCAGATCCCCGTATTAGGCGCTGCGCCGGTGGTCAAGGTATTGCGGAAGCGGGTGGCGTCCGGCGCAGGCGCTGCGTCGGCCGCCGTACCAAAGGTCAACCGTGCGCCTTTCACGCCGCTGCACGCGGTCAGTTCCAGCGAAAACGGGGTGTAGCTGTCGACCACGCCGCCGCCGGCGGTGGCCGGGAACTTCTCGGCACCGACCGGTGGCATCGTGTGGGACGGGTTGTTCACCGTGCACGTACCGGGGCGAACGGTGCCGGTCAGGCTGATGTTCTGGGCATGGGCCGGGGCCAGCCCGAGCGATGACAGGACAATGAAAGTACAGACAGCGAAACGCATCATGGAAGGCCTCATCGGTAGGTGATGGTGACGGTGAAACTGGTGGACAGCGGGCCCATGGTGACCAGGCCGCCGGCGTTCTTGTGGTACTGCGCACATAGCGGCAGGTTGTACGTGGCGGTGGTGAAGTTGCGGCTGAGGAAGGCACCCGGCACGACGGTGTTCCCGCTGGTGCACCCCGCCCCTTCCCGTATCCAGTACCCGGTGAAGGGCGCCCCATTGGTCGCCTTGTTCCTGAAGACGCTCGCCTGTTGCGGGCTGGCATCGCCGGCCACACCGATCTGGAACGTCGCACCGGTGACCCCGGCGCAGGCAGTCAGTGCGATGTCGAAATTGGTGTAGCTGGCGACCGCGCCAGCGGTGGCGCTCGCCGATTGAGGAAACACGTTGGCGCCGACGACAGGGATGTTCTTGGTCACCGCCGCGGCGGTGCAGGTGCCGGCCTGCACGGTGCCGTTGAGGTCGATCCGCGCCGTGGAGATGGTCTGTGCGACTGCCGACATCGGCAGTAACAGCGTGAGCAGGCCCAGCACAGTAAACAGGTTCATGCTGATCCTCATCGGTACGTGATGGTGACGGTGAAGGTCGTGCTGATCGTCCCGCGCGTAACGACGCCTCCGGCGAGTTTTACGTAGAGCGCGCATAGCGGAACCTGGTGTGTGGCACCACTGATGGTTTCGTTGCGCGTTCCGGCGGGCGCGATGGTTCCGCCGGTGGCACAATCGGTGGTGGGCCTCAGCCAGATGGCCGCGTACGGTGCGGCATCCGCCGTAGCCTTGTTCCGGAACATCGACACGCGGGACGGCTCTGCATCTGCGGCTGTCCCGAACACCAGCGTTGCGCCGGTCACTCCGGCACACCCCGTCAATGTGAGATGGAACGGAAGCCAGCTGGCGGAATTGCTGTTCTCGTTCGCGGGATTGCTGTTGAACGTGTTCGCCATGACGGTTGGAAAACGTTCATTGACCGCCGCCACCGTGCAGGTGCCCGGCCCGATGCTGCCATTCAACGTGACATTGGCGGTGCCGACATTCTGGGCACGGGCCGGTGCCAGGCCGCCCAGCAGCACTGCCGTCAGAAGCAGACGCGATCGCATCAACGTGCTCATCGGTAGGTAATCGTCACGGTGAAATCGGTGCTGATTGCGCCCTGGGTCACCAGGCCACCGCGGTGCTTGTGGTACTGCGCGCACAACGCCAGGTCGTACTCCGGCGTGTTGAAATCCCGCGAGATCGTCCCGCCCGGTGTGATCGTGGTCCCCGAGGCGCACGTGCCGGCCTTCAGCCAGATCGAGGTGAACGGCGCCGCGTCCACCGCCTTGTTGCGGAATGCGTTGGTATGGGTCGGCTCGGCGTCGGCCGCCGTGCCCATCGCGAAGGAGGCCCCCACCACGCCGGCGCAGCGCGTCAGCGCCAGTGCGAACGCCGTATAGCTGGACGGCACCCCGGCCGTGCCGGAGGCATTCTGCGAGAAGGCATTGGCGGCCACCTCCGGCATGCTCCTGGCCACCGTGCTCGCGGCGCAGGTGCCGGCCTCGATCTGCCCGCCCATCGCCACGCTCGCGGTGGGCCCGGTCTGCGCCCCGGCAGCCACCGGCAAGGCCAGGGCGAACAGCAGCAGGGTTGGACGCATCGTCGCCATGGCTCAGCGGAATGTCACGGTCAGAGTGAAGGTGGTGCTGATCGCGCCCTTGCTTACCAAGCCGCCCGCGAGCTTGTAGTACTGCGCGCACAGCGGCACGTTGTGGGTGGCGGTAGCAAACGTGCGGGTCAAGGTCTTGCCCGGGGTGACGGTGGCGCCGGTGGTGCAGTTGGTTTCCTTCAGCAGCACCCCGGTGTTGGGCGCGGCATTGGCCGCCGCCTTGTTCTTGAACGCATCGGTCTGGCCGGTCGCGGCATCGGCGGTGGCGCCAAAGGTGATCGTGGCACCGGTCACCCCGCTGCAACCGGTCAGGGCGAGATTGAACGTATCGAAACTCGGCACGGCACCGCCCACGGTGGCCGCCGCGTTCGGGAAGTCGCTGGCCGATGCCGTCGGCATGGTGCGGTTCACTGCGCCAATGGCACACGTGCCGGCCTCGATCTGGCCGGTCAAGGCGAAGTTCGCGGTGGCGCGCTGCTGCGCCGCGGCCGGTGCGGCAGTGGCTGCCAGGGCGAGGAGTGCGGTGCACGCGAGCGCTGCGCGTGAAGGCGTCATGGTCATGGAGCACCTGTCGAAGAAGTAGAGGGAAGCGGTGCAGGCCGCAATGCGGCCTGCTCGGTGGAAGGCGAGGTGGGCGGCGCGGCGTCATCTTCGGCAACGCTGTCCGTGTCGTGGCAGACCGACTCGGCCCAGCGCTGACCGCGCTCCCTGCGCACCTCGGCCTGACTGAACTGCATGGCGCAGTGCACCGTTGCACCGGTGCCAACGGTCAGCCAGCCATTGATCGGCGCGTGCAGGTGCACAATGCCGCCCTGCCCGACCACGCCGACAACCGCGCCTTCCGTGTCGTACACCTGGCTGCCGAAGTGGCTCAGCGCAGTGCCGTCGGGATGGGTGACATAGGCGAACGCGGCATGCTGTTGCTGCGTCTGGAAATCCAGCGCCACCGCGGCCCCGGCCGTCGGTGCCACGCGCCGGCTGTTCTGCAGCAGGCTGAGGTCCAGCGAGAGTCCATCGGCGGCCACGGTGACGTCGTTCCAACGATAGGGGCTGAGCCCTGGCAGCAGCGCGTAGCCGTTGCGGCCGACTTTCGAGCCGTTGATACCAACGCGTGCGCCCTTGCCGCCGTCCACGCGCACGATGCCGAAGGTAGTGCCCAGCGACGGCCCGACGTTGATGCCGCCGCGATGCCAGACCACCGCGCCGGACGCACCGCCCACCAGCCGCTGGTCGTGTTCGCTGTACATGTAACCGGCACTGAGCCGGGCGACCGGCGTCTGCAGCTGGGCGCTCACATTGGCGGCCTGGCTGCCATCGGCCGCGCGCGAGACGCCTGCACCGTAATCCACCGGCAGCGCACCCGGTGCGCGCCCGCTCATGTTGACGTACTGGCTGGTGCCGCCCTGCTGCTGGGCCAGAGACACGCTGACCGCGGCGGGCCGTTCCGCACGCCCCAGCGGCAGTTCGAACTGCGCCTGGACCTGGTCATCCCGGCGCCCGATACTGGAACGCACCCGCATCGCGCTCAGGCTCCAGCTCACCCGCCGCCAGCTGCTCTGGACGCCGATCTGGTAGTCGGTCTGTGCCTGGGCGGCGTTCCAGTAGCTCACATGGCTGGCACGCACGAACGCGGACGAACGCGATCCCAGCCGCTGTGAGAAATCCAGTTGGATGCGGCGCTTGGCGCGTTGCAGGATGGCCTGGCCGGAATCGTCGCCGGGATGGGCGCGCCACTGCATCGCCTCGTCCAGGGTCACGAAATGGCGGCTGCTGTAGCGGTAGGTGGCGAGGCCGACATTGGTCCCGGTACTGGCCACGTTGCGCTGGTAGTTCACGCGGACGCTGTTGCCGCGGCGCGCACCGTGGCCGTCCAGGCTGACCTGCGAATGGGTGACATCGGCACCGAAGGCGCCGATCGAGGTGTTGATCGCCGCGCCGGTCAGCAGCGATTGATAGCCTTCCGTCGCCTGCGCGCCGGCCAGCAGGGTCAGCCAGTTGTTCATGCCGCGCCCCCACGTGCCCTGTGCGAACACGGGCTCGGCCAGGCCGTCGCGGGTGCCAAACGTGCGCCGCCGCCCTGACGCCACGCTGTAGCGCGATACGCCCTGGCGCAGGGCCTGCGGCACGGCGGCGAAGTTCACGGTGAAGCGCTGCTCACTGCCATCGGCTTCGGTGACCACAACCTCCAGGTCGCCGCCGTAATTGGACGGGTACAAGTCATCGATCAGGAACGGCCCGGCCGCGACGCGGATCTCGTGGATCACATAGCCGCCCTGGCGCACGGTGACCGTCGCGGCCGAGCGCGCCATGCCGCGGATCACCGGCGCGTAACCACGCAGGGCATCCGGCAGCATCTGCTCATCGCTGGACAGCAGCAGGCCGGTGAAGGCCATCCCGTCGAACAGCTCGCCGGTGGTCATCGACTGCCCAAGCAGCAGCTGGCTGCGCCAGCGCACGATGTCGCGCTGCAGGTAGGTGTGCCCCGCCTGATAGCCACTGTCGCCTTCGTGCAATCGCCAGGTGCCATGATGACGCAGCCGCCAGGGGCCATGGTTGAAGCCGAAGGACAGGCCGGCGTACGCGGCGACGCCCTGGTCGGTACGCTGCGCGTTGACGTCGTAGTCGAGCATGCCGGCGGTCACGCCGGGGTCCCACTGGCTGGGATTGACGGTGCCGCGCGCCTGGGTGTCCATGGCCTGCTGCGGCACGCTCAGGTTCAAGCGCAGCGCGTGGGTATCAAAGTGTGCCTGCGCGTGTTCCACACGGCGGGTCAGGGGCACGCAGCCGGCGTCATCTTCTTCCAGGTGCTCGGCTTTTACGCCGCCTTCGCGCAGCAGTGCCTGGGGCAGGCATGCCTGCGCACGCAGCGGGTCTGCACCGGCATGGAAGGTGATGCCGTGCCGGCCGAGAAACGCGTCGTTGAGATGCACGTCCAGGTCGTAATGCCCGGGCTCGACGGGATTGCCGTGCCGGAAGCGCTCCAGGTCCGCACCGGATGCCCCATCCATGAGGAAGTCGGCATTGAAGTCCAACTCCATCGGCGCGCCGCTGCCGCCGGCCCATGCGATTCCTTGCGAGCAGGCCGCCAGCGCCGCCGCCAGCGCGCTGATGCGCGCGCCGAGGCGACGCAGGCGCGCCGATGGCGGAAGGCGCACGGGGAGAGGGAAACGTAGAGAGGGCACAGGCTTGCCACCCGCGCAGGACGGGAGGGGGTCGGAGAGGAGCGTGCAGAATGCTGGCAGCCCATCCGGTGCACCATGCAACTAGTTTCAAATCGGGCAAACCGGATTCACGACGCCGACGAATGCTGGCGAGCATTCAGGATCGCGGCCCACCGATCCTCGAATCGGGCACCGGCTCCGGACGCGCGTCCAACCTGATCGGCGCGCCCTACCCTGCGGCACCACCGGCCACGGTGACGGACTAATCGCGCGCGACGCGCGTCAGTTGCCCCGGTGTCCAGCGATAGCGCCAAAGGTGCGGCCCCGGTGGCGGGCAGTCGCTGGCACGCGGCTCACCGCCGGCGGTGACGGCCGCGCGTTGGCAGGTGGGCGAATCAAGCCGACTCTCGAAGCGCACCCGAATCTCCCCACCCACCACCTCGAGCCCGGTGAGCTCGCCGGGGATATGCACCGACACATCATCGGCGTATCCCACCTCGCGGAGGATCGCGAACGAGCGGTCATCCGATGGCACGTTGCCGGGATACGGCGACTGTCCTCGCCGGTCCCCGGGTCGCAGCGCGGTCATCACCACCAGTTCGTTGGGTCGACTGCCGGTCGAGCCGGACGTGGTCGCGGTGTACGTATAGACGATGCCGCGGGTGCCCGCGCCGTCGAGGTCGGCCACCCGGATCTCGACCGGACGGTAATCGAACACGATGTCGTCGGGCGGGAGCATATCGAGCGTCGCCGCGACGGCACGCCGCGCGGCGTCCAATGTCGGCCGATCACCGGCCAGCACAGTCCCGGTGGCGGGCAAGGCAGCCAACAGGAGCAGAACGCGCCCCATCACAATCCGTGTCATGGTCCAGCTCCTGGTGAATTGGGCCCAGTATGCCCCAACGGCGGGCGCGTGGCCGACCGCCGCCATCCTGTCGGCCTGGCGCCCCGGTTACGCCGGCCGCGCCTCGTCCGGCACCGCCGCTTCAGGCAGCGTGGGCTGGGCGCTGTCCACGGTCATCGGCGCATCGCTGCGCAGCAGCGCACGCGCCTCGGCCTCGCTGGCCACCGCCGGCGGCGAGCCACGCAGCGGCATGCGCGCGGTCTCGTTGACGAACAGCATGGTGATCACCCCGATCACCGCCGCACCCATCAGGTAGTACGCCGGCACCAGCGGGTCGCCGGTACGCTCCACCAGCCACGCGGTGACCAGCGGCGTGGTGCCACCGAACAGCGACACCGACACGTTGAAGGCGATGGACAGCGCGCTGTAGCGCACCGGGGTGTAGAACAGCGCCGGCAGCGTGGACGGCATCGAGCTGGTGAAGCACACCAGGGCCAGCCCCAACAGCATCAGCCCCAGGAAGATCAGCCAGTCGTTGCCGGTGCCGATCAGCTTCAGGCACGGGATGGCCAGGGCGAACAGCGCGATGCACGCGCCGATGATCATCGGGCGGCGGCCGAGCCTGTCACTGAACAGCCCGCCGACCACGTTGAGCGGCATCATCACCAGCATCACGATGATGATCAGCAGCAGCCCCTTGCTCTCGGCATAGCCCATGGTCACGCTCAGGTAGCTGGGCATGTAGGTCAGCAGCATGTAATCGGTGACGTTGAACACCAGCACCAGGCCCACGCACTTGAGCAGCTGCGGCCAGTGCACGCGGAACAACGCTCCCAGCCCGGGACGCGCGTGGTCGCGCTTCTCGGCTTCTTCGGCGTAGGCGCGGAACGCCGGGGTCTCCTCCAGCTTCATGCGCATGTACAGGCCGAGCAGCCCCAACGGGCCCGCCACCAGGAACGGGATGCGCCAGCCCCAGTCCAGCATCTGCGCGCTGCTCAGCGCCATGTGCAGCGCAGTCACCGTGCCGGCGCCGGCGATGTAGCCGCCGAGCGTGCCGAACTCCAGCCAACTGCCCATCAGCCCGCGGTTGCGGTCGGTGGAGTACTCGGCGATGAAGGTGGCCGCGCCGCCGTATTCGCCGCCGGTGGAAAAGCCCTGCACCAGCCGCGCCAGCAGCAGCAACGCCGGCGCCCATAGGCCAATGCGGTCGTAGGAGGGAATCAGCCCGATGCTGAAGGTGCCCAGCGCCATCAGGATCATGGTGAAGGCCAGCACCTTCTGTCGTCCGTACTTGTCGCCCAGCGGACCGAACACCACCCCGCCCATCGGCCGCACCAGGAAGGCCACGGTAAACGTGGCGAACGTGGCGATCAGCTGTGCGGTGGGATTGCTGGAGGGAAAGAACACCTGCCCCAGGGTAACGGCGATATAGCCGTACACGCCGAAATCGAACCACTCCATCGCGTTGCCGAGCGCGGCGGCGCCCACGGCTTTTTTCAGCATCGGCCGGTCGACCACGGTGACTTCGTCCACCTGTACCTGGCGGCGGCGTTTGAACCAGCCGAAATGGGCATGTGCGGCGTGGCGGTCCTGCATGGGTGCTTTCTCCTGTAAGCATGGCCATCACCACGCCCGAGGTCCCGCGCACGGCACAGGAAAGAACCGCCTCCGAAAGAACGCGGCACGATGCGCGAAGAGGGGTGGCAACAGGCGATCCCGGACGGCCGCGTGGAATTCCACGGCGCTGCAGGAAGGATGACCGAGAGACGGGCAATGGCCCGAGGCAATGATCAAGCGCGCCATGATACTACACATCCAAAATGTGATCTTTATCGCACCTTCACGCCACCCGAGCGCAGCCCTTCAACGCATGCAAAAACAGCGGGAAATCGGGCAGAATTCGTCGGCCGCGGCGACGTGCTCACACGGAACGTGCGCCCGGCACACACAGCACGAACACCCAACCCATCGAGGCTTCATGTCCATCAAGACCACCACCCTGTGCGCCCTGCTCGGCCTGCTCGCGCCTGCGGCCGCCATCGCCCAGGACAGCACCGCATCCACGCTGTCGCGCCTGCTCGAATGCAAGCTCACCGCCGCCGAGGTCGCCGCGTTCACCGACCGCATCAACGCCGAGGACGTGCAGGACTTCGCCCACGCCGGCTCGGACGCCTCCGGTGATGCGGCCCTGAGCCTGTGGAAGAGCGATGCGCCCGTCACCGCCTGGGGTGAAACCTCCGACCTCGTGCACCTGTCCAGCACCACCGAGATGCTGCTTGCCTTCAAGGTCACCCCGGGCCAGGAACTTGCCCGCGGCAAGGCGATCGTGGACCGCATCGGCGGCATGGCGCCGCGCCCGGACCAGGCCGCCATGGAAGCGACCTACGGCTGGAAGGGCATGGACTACCGCAAGCCGCTCAGCGACAACCGCAACGTGCGCGTGCTGGTGGACCTGGGTTACTCGCCCGGCTGGGTGACGGTGGGCTGCGCGTACGGGGATGTTCTGTAGGCTGCCAGCGAAACCAGTTGCCGGGGCAGCGACCGATGGATCGCCACCGCCGGTATGTCCTGTCCGCCCCACCTTCGGGCGGACAGGACAGCCTCCATCCCCAATGCCGCGGCGCTGCGCGTGCGCAATACCGCCGTTTACAGCGACAGCGAGGTTTCCACGTCCAGCACCATGCGCCGGGCCAGCGCCAGGTTGGACTTCTGGCGGTCCAGCACGACGTAGAAGAACAGGCCCTTCTTGGCGGCCACCGGACGCAGCACGTGATACGCGCGGCCCAGGGTGATCAGCACGTCTTCGATGCTGTCGTTGAGCTTGAGCGCTTCGGCAGTCTTCATCTTGGCGCGCAGGACTTCGGTATTGCCGGCCGCGGCCAGTTCCATGTCCACGCCCGAGCCCGCTTCGCCGAGCAGCATGCCGCTGTCGTAATCGACCAGGGCCACCGCCTGCGCGCCGTTGATCTGCATCAGGGTGTCCAGGCATTTGTTGATTGAAGTGTTCATTCGATTCTCTGAGTGGTTGTAAAAGGGGAAGATTCGGCGGTGTGATCCGTCAGTCGGGGGACGTTGCTGCGGTGGCGATGCCACGCACGCACCGCCTGGCGTGCCACAGCACGGTGCCCATGACGTACGCGTCGTCGCAGGCGACCATCAGCAGGCTGGGCGGTTCGCCGGGAACGGCCAGCATCAGCACGCTGCCGCGTTCGGCATCCAGGATCAGCGTTTCCAGCGCACCGATCGCCAGCTCCCGTCCCAGCGCGGTGGCCAGTGCGAGCATCGAACTGGTCATCGCGGCCAGGCGGTCCACGGTGCCTGCCTGCCCGCCCCGCTGCGCCAGTGCGAAGCCATCCATGCTGGCCACCACCGCGCCGTGGACGCCGGTGACATCGGCCACCAACGTGGTCAGATGGCGATCCAGCGCAGGATGCGACGCGCGATGTGGGATCGCTTCAGTCAAGGGCGTGTACCAGGGACTGGCATTCGATCTGACTCATCAGCACATCCATCAGCGTGAGCACCTGTTGCGGTTTGCGCGGGTCAACGGGAATCGCAGGTAGCGAGGGGGCGGTCGATTGCAGCCAGTGCCCGCAGTCGCCTAGCTGCGACACGGAGAAGCTGTCCTGCCTGGTCAAACCGATGACCACCGGCAGAGAGGGGCTATGGCCCGCAATGGCCTCGAGGTGGCTGATCGCCAGGTTGCGTGTGGCTTCGCTGGTGGCATCCACCAGCACGATCGCACCGCTGGCACCCTCCAGCAGGATCGGCCACAGGAACGCGAACCGCCGTTGGCCCGGGGTTCCATATAGACGCAGCCGGTCGCCACCCGGGAGGGCAATATCGCCGTAGTCCATGGCCACGGTGGTCAATGCCTTCTGTGCGCCCGGGTCGCTGTTGCGCACGTCGGTGTTTACGGCTCGCCCGCCCGCGAGGGCCTGGACCAACGTGGATTTGCCGGCGCCCATCGGCCCAAGCACCACAATCTTGTATTCCTGCATGGATTATTGGCTCCAGCGGGACCGTACATCGCGCCATCGCGTGGCCAGCCGCCCGGCCTTGGGCGGAATCGTGGGCGCATCGGTGGCAAGAACAGGCAAGGCATAGCCACTGAGATAGGCGGCGTTGAAGAACGCCTGCACCTGGTTCTGCGGAAGATTCAGGGCATCGCACGCGTGCTGCACGGTCAGCCCGCGCCTGATCAGCAGCGCACAGATGCGGAAGTCATCGTGGCGACGGGTGAGCACGCGAAAGTCCGGCCATCGACGCAATTGCAGGCAGCTATCCGCGGACAATGGTGGCATCGGTGCGCTGCCGTCCAGCACGTTCAAACCGGTCTGCCACAACAACGGCCGCATCGGCGTGGTCCTGGTGTGCCTGGAACGCACGTCAAATGCCTCGCGGGCGAACGGCTCCAGGCTCAGCCGTTCCGGTTTCGTGCCAAGTGCAATCTCCAGTTGCTTCAAGGCAATACTTGCGGGCTCGGCCACCAGCACCAGGTTCTGCTCGATGTTCAGCCAGCACAATGCGTTCTCCTCCAGGATGACAGCAGCGCAATGCAGGTGAAGCTGCGGGACCTTGTCGGCAGCCAGTCGCTGACGCAGCCGGTGCACGAACCCCAGCGGAGCGGACACCGGTTCGGCGGCGCCCGGATCTGGCGTGAAAGGAATCTGGTGGAAGCAGGTCATGGGTACTGGGCGGCGACAGCGCGGCCTTGCTGCGCTGTCGCGTGGGTTGCCTGTGCTGTGGCCGACACGGGGTCATCGGCAGGGAGAGGCAGGATGTGGAATGCATCCTGCCGTACGCGCCTGGGGTGATCAGGGGGTGCCGCGGCAGCTGACCGGAACCAGCTCGGCGGGGGTGACGCTGCTGGTGCAGGTCCACGCGCCGTCCGCAGCACGTGCGACCGTCAGCGTATCCGACGCCTTGATCTTCGATGCCGGCCTGAAGGTGCATACCAGGCTGCCCGCCCCATCAGCAGCGAACGTTGCCGCAATGGTGGCGCACGTGTCACTGGATGCTGGCAGGCCCAGCGCCGCCGGAGCAGCCACCGCAACGCCCTCGCCCACGCTCGTCTCCACACCAATCTTGCCCGGCGAGAGCTCGGCCAGCGCGGCGCCCGTCTTGGCCTTTGCCACGTAGTTCTGATACTGCGGCATCGCGATGGCGGCGAGGATGGCGATAATAGCGACGACGATCATCAGTTCGATCAAGGTGAAGCCACCTTGGCGCGAAGCCGTGTTGAGGCGCGTCTGGCTACGGAAGTTCATACATGTCCTTTGAGCAACGATAGAAGTTGGCACGACCCGTCAAAGCACCACGGATCGGCCGGGGCACAGGAGACCACTCAGGACATCAATGCAGCTATGCAAGTCCTATTAAAAACGCGTTCATTACGGCGTTTTACTAGTTCTTGCATGCCTGGCAAGCTGATCGTGGCCGAAAGAACCGCCCCCTATCACGCGCATTTCAGCCATCTCTGTGACCGCGCCAATGTGCCCCGTGCGATCTCCGCCCAAGCCGCGGCAAGCTGCGCCTTGGTGACGCAGCGAGGCACGCGACGCTTCACAAGGTGCTGTGGTAACGCGACGCTACGGGTCATTCACCGCTGCGGTCAGTCATCCGATGGCGATCGTGCCGGGGTTCTACACCCTCAACGCGCGCGCTACGCGCCGCGGATGCGCTCCGGGGACAGGACAAGCCCGGGATCTGGCATCAGCGGATACGGACGGCGGCGCATGCCGTACTGAAGGGGGCGGTGAGCGAGGCGCCTTGGACCCCGATCTCGCCGTCCTGGGCGCCCTGCTGATCGAAATGGCACAACGAGCCGACAATCGTCTGCCCAGTCTGGCCAGTCTGGCAGTGCTGCGTGCATCTGCAGCCGTCGAAAACCAGCCTCCCGCGCAGGAATGTGTTGCACGGCAGCGCTGACCGCGGAGGCCGCAGATGGGGTGCCGCCATGGCTGAGCGTGGTCGCCCACTGTCCGGGCGTGGTCATGGATTCAGAACCGCTGGCACGGGAAGAGCACACGCCGAGCAAATGCAAGAAATCTACTGAAACTACCGCTGTACCGGCCCTGCACGCGATATCAAGAGGCCGCCATAACGCCTCGAACGGAGGCAGCGCTGATCGCCCAGCAAAGGCCGGGACGAAGCGGCCTCGCCGTCATCGCCCGGGTACGCTGTCAGGCGCCGTTCAACGCTGGGCCAGCGCGAAATCCAGTCCGGCACACACCGCCGCCACTTGCGCGTCGTTGCATTCCTGCGGCGTGGTACGCGGGCTGTCCGGGTAGACCTCGGTGGTGGTCGCAAAGCGTGCATCGGTGAAGCCGGCGCAGGCACCGATCGAACGCGACTCGCCCCAGACCACGCCCTTGGACTGCAGCGGCATGCCGATCAGTTCGCCGTTGGCATCGGCCGGGGCGATATGGGTGACCTTCTCCACCGCTGCGATCAGCGCCTGCTGGAAGGCCGGCTGCGGGTCTTCGCTGTTGCCGATCACGTAGAAGC
Organism: Stenotrophomonas sp. BIGb0135; assembly: GCF_024810105.1. Classification (GTDB taxonomy): domain Bacteria; phylum Pseudomonadota; class Gammaproteobacteria; order Xanthomonadales; family Xanthomonadaceae; genus Stenotrophomonas; species Stenotrophomonas maltophilia_AB. The sequence goes on along the minus strand of NZ_JANUDX010000001.1, from coordinate 194,875 downwards.
CATCGGGAATGATGTCTGGCACGAGAACCTTGCCGTCGCGTGCGCAGCGCGCGGGGTCGAACTCGTGCAGATCGCTGTCGGTGGTTTCGTGCAGGTCCAGGTGCACCAGCAGGGTGTCGCCGCGCGTGACCACCCACTGCATCAACGCACGTGCTTCTTCGATCAGGCCACCCTCGCGGAAGCTGCGGTTGGGATCGATCGCGTCGGGATTCCAACGCTGGATGCGCTCATAGCCCCACGGGCTGACGCACGGCGCAACGATGAGGTTGATGCGGCCGGCGTAGGCTTCGGCGTTTTCGTCGAGGAACTGCAGCGCGCCATGCACGCCGCTGGTTTCATAGCCGTGCACGCCCCCGGTGACCAGCGCGGTCGGCAGCGTGGCATCCCAGTCCTGGTTGACCACGGCAAACAACGGGTAGTGATCGGGCGCGTAGTCGAGCTGGCCGTACTGGACCACCTCGAAGCGTTCGCCGAGGCGTTCGAGCGCGGCCACCACGTCATCGTGGTAGCTGCGCTGGCGCTGCTGTGCCGCCCGCCATTGCGCGCGCTCGGCGTCACCCCAGGGCTGGCCGGGGGTGCCGATCGGGTAGAAATGCGCGGTGGTCATCAAGCGGCTCCAAAGATCGAATACGGTGCAGCCGGCTATTCTATCCCTGTGCGCCCAGCGCCGCTTACCCGACCGGCCGCGGGCCAGGCTGCCCGGCGCCGCCGAGCTGAACGCTGCAGCCAACCCGGGCGAACCCGTGGCGCCGGCTCACCAGGCGGCGCGCAGCCCCAACGAGGCAGTCCCTTCCCGATACCCCCCATCGCCGCGCTGCCAGCCCGCGTCGCCCCATGCGCTCCACCGCGACCCCAGGCGCACCTGCGCACCGGCCGACGCCTCAACCCGGTCGCGCGGCACGCCACCGGCCACCCGCTCGCCATCGAAGCGCAGGCGGTTGTCGCCGCTTTCGCGGATCCAGTCGACCGCCACGTATGGCTGCACGCGGTGGTGGCCGGCGGTGTTGGCATGACCGAACACCCGCACGCCCACCCGGCTGCTCAGGCCATCGGCCTCCGCGCCATCGATCACGGTGCCGTTGGTTTCGGTATGCGGGTCGGCATCGAAGGCGGTATGGCGCAGTTGCACCTGCGGCTGCACGTACAGCGCGCGCGCGCCGCTGTCGACCAGTGCGAAGGCGTACCCGACCTCGACCGACGCCGCGGTGCCGCGGCTGTCGTAGCGCTCTTTGCGCAAGGCATCGCCCTGCACGCTGTTGTCGAAGCGTGCGTGCTGCAGCGCGGCGCCTGCGTACAGGCCACGGTCACTGCCCGCGGCCTGCCGCCACTGCCCGTATACGCCCACGACCTGGCCGCTGACCTTACCGTGGGCGCGGTAGCCGGTCAGGCGCGAGGCACTGGTGTTGGTGGCGCGCCCGCTGCCCACCATCACCCCCAGTTGGCCGCGACCGACCTGCCCCCAGTCCAGTACATCCGTGCCCACCTGGACCGCCACGCTGTCGCCGCGCACATGCAATTGATCGGCAACGGCACCGTAGCGGGCGCGACTGCCGCTGACCATCGCCCATGCGCCGCGCTCGCTGCCGCCGCGCGCCGCATCACGATCCTGCGCCGTCGAAGCGAACATCTGTACTGCCGCGCGCTGGTTGGCCAGGTAAGCGCCGGGCTCCGGACGAAGCACGGGCTGCGGTGCGGGACCGGTTTCCGGCTCCGGACGCAGCTCCGGTTCCAGCGTCTCGTCGATGCATTGCGGCAGGCCGGGGTCAGCCAGGCAAGGGTCCGGCGACGGCGCGGTGCAGCCATCCGCCGTGGGATCGGTCGCGCACGGATCGGTCTCCGGCTGCAGTTCCGAGCGCAGGTACCAGTGGCCGTCAGCCGGATCGCTGTGGCTGCCCTTGAACAGGAAGTACTCGTACTGCCCACCGACGGCACGGCCGGCGAGGGTCAGCGCGGCAGCGGACACGCCATCCACCCGGATCAGCTGGATGCCATCCACGGTCTGGCCGCCGCGGCCGCCTGCATTGTTGACCACGACCGCGCCACGCCCGGCGGTATCGCCCTTCACCCACAGATGATCGGTCGGCGAGCCGTCATCACCCAGGGCGCTGTCGAACGCCAGGGTGCTGTCTTCGATCCGCAGATCACCGCGCACGATCAGGCGGTCGCCGACGCTGCCGGCACCCAGCGCAAGCACGCTGCCGTTGCGCAGGCTGAGCTGGTCCAGTTGCGACGGGCCCCACGCATTCCAGCGGCTGCTGTCCAGCTGCACGGCCAGCGACGCACCTTCGTCAGCCTGCACGCTGCCCTGCAGGCGCGAGCCGGTGGCGTGGATGTCGATGGCGGCGCCATTGCGCGCGTGCGCCAGGCCCATGCCGCCCGCCACCTGGACGTCGCTGTTGTCCAGTTGAACGCCCAGGCGCGCACCGTTGTCGGCCACCAGCGCCTGCGCGCCACGGCCGATCAACGACGAATCGGTGGCAGTGACGCGGTTGATGCTATCGGCTTCGCCGGCAAACACCACCGCATCGCCCCCATCCAGCACGCTGCCGGCGCCAAGGTCCAGCGTGTTGTCCTGGCCGCGCAGGAACTGCACCGCGTGACTCTGCGCCGACCTCACGCCGGCGTGCTGCAGGCGCAGCCGCGCGCCGATGCCGACCGGCGTGCCGTTGTCCTGGTAGCCGGCCAGGATGCCGACGCTGCCAGCGCCGAAGGTGGTCACCGTGGTGTCGGCCAGGGTAACGTCGGCGCGGTAAACCACGCCCGGTCTGCCGCTGATGCTCCAGCGCATCGAACGCGCATGGATACCGTGCGCGCCATCGCCGGTGGTCGTCACGCTGGACCCGTCGCGCATGGCGAGGATGCCGCCCATCATGCTGACACCCGCAGCGCCCTGCCCGGCCGTCGTGAACTGCGTGCCGGTCACGTCCACCGCATTGACCCCGGCCACCCCCATCGCGTGGGACTGCACGCCGGTCGTACTCACGGTGCTGCCCTGGACCGTGATCTGGCCGACCTTGTCCAACGCACCCGTGCTGCTGTCGAACGTTGTCGAACTGAACAACAGTCCAACCGCCTTGTCGCCACTGGTACGGACATCCGAATCCACGATCACCGCGTCATAGACCACGCCATTGTTGTAGTACTCGGCGCCGTAGTACGACAACGCGCTCATTTCATCGCCGCGGGTGACCACCTCGGTGCGCTCCATCCGCAGGTTGCCACGATCAATTCGGACGGCTTCGCGGCCAGCGCCGCTGCCACTGGCGTGATTGATCACCCGGGAGTCGTAGATTTCCGCGTGGCCGTAGGTAACCGGCTGGATGAATTCCAGCTCGGCGTCACGAATGATCACGGTCTCGGCGGCGACGGCCGCCATCGGCGCCAGGGATACCGCAAGGGCGGCAGCGACGGCCAGGCACAACGTGTTGCCACGCAGGGAGGGAGCATTCATGGGAGGCATCCAGAAGAAGGAGAGCAGCGCCGCGCCACGCAGACATCGCGGGGTGCGATGCCCTGCGAAAGCGGCAACCGGGTATCACGGGCGGGCGAAGGGCGAGGAAACCGCACGCAATCGCATGTCGCGCCCGACCTCCTTTGTGGCGCATTGTCCGGATGTGCGTGCCGGACCCAATGCAACTAGTACGAAATGCGCGGCGCGGCGACGCCTGGTTCATTTGGCGTAAATGCCCACGAAAAAGGGGCCGGTTTCCCGGCCCCCTTCATCTTCTTCATCAGCGGAGGGTGATGTCCATGCCGACTCACGGCCGGCCGTCCCCCATCAAGCCGCCTGCACTTCCTCATAGCCATTGAAGCGCATGTCGCTGGTCGCCCTTCCCTGGGTGAGCGAGCGCAGCGCGGTGGTGTAACCGGCGAGCCGCGCCAGCGGCGCATAGCCCACCACCTCCACCTGCGCGCCATGGTCCTCGATCGAGGCCACCCGCCCGCTGCGCCGGTTGAGGTCGCCCACCACGTCGCCGACATTGCCCGACGGCGCATGGATGGCCACTTCCATCACCGGTTCCAGCAGGCGGGTGCCTGCCGTGGCCAGTGCCGCCTTGAGCGCCTCGCTGCCGGCCCGGTGGAAGGCCATCTCCGAGGAGTCCTTGGCGTGGGTCTGGCCGTCGGTCAGCACCACCTCGATCCCGACCACCGGATGTCCACGCGGCCCTTCTTCCAGTGCCGCGCGCACGCCCTTCTCCACCGCCGCCACGAACGACTTCGGGATGACCCCACCGACCGTGCGGTCGATGAAGCGCACCGCGTCGTCGCCGGTGGGCGTCACATCCACCAGCACCCGGGCGTACTGGCCCTGGCCACCGGTCTGCTTGACGACCTTGCCTTCCACGCCCTGCACCGCCCGCGCCGGGGCTTCCTGGTAGGCCACGCGGGGCGCGCCCACCTTGACCGGCACGTTCCACTCGCTGCGCAGGCGCTCGACCATCACCTCCAGGTGCAGCTCGCCCATGCCCCAGATCAGGGTTTCCCCGGTCACCGCATCGGTAGCGACGCGGAACGAGGGGTCTTCCTGCGCCAGGCTCGACAGGCCCTGGCTCATCCGGATGAGGTCGGACGCCTTCTCCGCGCCCAGCCGCCACGCCAGCACCGCGTGCTGGGCATGGATGGTATCCAGCAGCAGCGGCGCAGATGGCGCGCTGAGCGTTTCACCGCTCACCGCATCCTTCCAGCCGATCACCGCCACGATGTCACCGGCAACCGCCTCGGTGATGTCGCGGGTCTGGTCGGCCTGCACCCGCACCAACCGACTGATGCGGCGGCCCTGTGCGTGCTGCGAGCTGGCCACCTGGTCGCCCACCTTCAAGGTGCCCGAGTACACCCGCACGAAACTCAATGCGGCATGGGCCTGGTGGGTGATCTTGAACAGCAGCGCGGCCAGCGGCCCGTTCGGGTCCGGCGGCAACCGCACCTCGCTCTCGCCACGCGTCGCCACCACCGCAGGACGGTCAAGCGGCGACGGCAGGAAGTCGACGATCGCATCCAGCAGCGTGTCGATGCCCTTGCTCTTGAACGCAGCGCCGGCCAGCACCGGCACGCCGGCGCCCGCCAGCGTGGCCCGGCGCAGCGCGGCGCGCAGCGCGGCATCGTCCACCACCGCGCCCGCCAGCCAGGCATCGGCCAGGGTGTCGTCGTGATCGGCGACCGCCTCGATCAGGCGCAGGCGATGCGGCTGCCACTGCGCCTGCTGTTCGGCGGTCCAGTCGCTGCGGGTCGGGTTGCCGGCGTCGTCCCATTCCACCACCTGCCGGGCGATGAAATCGACCCAGCCGTGGAAGTGGTTTTCATCGCCAAGCGGCCAGCCCACGGCCCACGGACGCGCCTGCAGCTTGTCCTGCAACTGGGCCAGCACGCGTTCGAACGAGGCGCCGATGCGGTCCATCTTGTTGACGTAGGCGATCAGCGGCACGCCATGCCGGCGGGCCTGGTGCCAGACGGTCTCGGACTGCGGCTGTACGCCATCGACGGCGGAGAACACCGCGACCGCGCCGTCGAGCACGCGCAGCGAGCGCTCCACTTCGATCGCGAAATCGATGTGCCCGGGGGTATCGATCAGGGTCAGCCGATGGTCCTCGCCGCCGCGCGGCGCCCAATGCGCCTGCACGGCCGCGGCGCCGATGGTGATGCCGCGCTCGCGTTCGATCGCCGAGAAGTCGGTGGTGGCCGCGCCATCATGGACTTCGCCGACGCGGCGGATCTCGCCGGTTTTCCACAGCAGGCGTTCGGTGAGGGTGGTCTTGCCGGCGTCGATGTGGGCGATGATGCCCAGGTTGCGCCAGTGGGAAAGGGTGTGGGTCGTGGTGTTCATGGTGATTGCTCTCATCGCCAACATCGAGGAGCCGCACGCCGCCGTTGGCTAACGGGCGTGCGGCCAGGTTTGGGGCTCGGCGATCTGGTGCATGGCACGTTCTCCTTTGCATGGGTCATGAAGCGCTGAAACGAAAAGAGCGCCCGGTTGGGCGCTCTGTCTGGGGTCTTTCAGGGTGACCGGAAACCGGTCAACCGCCTGATGAGCCGCAGGGCAGACGCCCCCGTACCGCGCTTGCGCGGGTCTGGGTAAAAAACGTCAGGAGCGGCATCGAGGTCATGGCGGCGGAATCGGGTGGATGCGCGCATTCTAGACCTCGTCGCGGCATGCGCAAGCCTTTATTGCACTCATGCATGGAACGCTGAGGCGCCCGGTGGCGGATAGGCTCCAGCCATGTTGCACATTGCCGACGATACGTGTCCCGTATATGCGAATGGGTCGCAATTGCATAATGCGGCGAAATCCCTAGAATGCTCCGGGCAAACGTCGCCCCAGGCGACGCGAACGACGCGGGTCGCGGCTCCGGGCCGCCTTGCGCAAGCCAGTCCCCGCACCCCCTTCCGTGCCTTCGAGTCATCCGTCATGCCCTTCCCCACCGAATCCTCCCGCCGGTTGCGCCCCAACCTGCTTGCCTTGGCCTGTGTGCTGGCCGCTGCCGGCGTGTTTCCCGCGCACGCGCAGACCGCGACCGATCTCGACGCGGTCAAGGTCAATGCCTACCGCGCCGCCAACAGCACCAGCGGTGCCACCAAGACCAGCACCAGCATTGCCGAAACGCCGCAGTCGGTGTCGGTGATCGAGCGCGCCGAACTGGATGCGCGCGGTGTGCAGTCGCTCAACGATGCGATGCGCTACGTGGCCGGGGTGAGCCTGGAAAGCAGCGGCATCGACAACCGCGTCGATGACTTCCGCATCCGCGGCTTCGATGCCGGCAGCTGGTCCAACAACGTCACCCTGGACGGCATGCGTGCGCCGCAGGGCAGCCAGTGGAACCGCAGCATGTTCGACAGCTGGAACCTGGAGCGCGTGGAGGTCCTCAAGGGGCCCTCGGCGGTGATGTACGGGCAGATCGCCCCCGGCGGCATGGTCAACCAGGTCAGCAAGACCCCCACGCCGGACCAGGCGCAGCAACTGCGCCTGGGCGTGGATGCCAATGGCCAGTACAGCGCCGCCTTCGACGTGGGCACCGGCACCGCCGACAACGACCATCTGTTCCGCCTGGTCGGCCTGTACCGCGATGGCGACACCCAGATCAAGCACACCCGGCAGACGCATGGGTTCCTGGCACCCAGCTACACCTGGCAGATCGCCGCGCGCACCCGCCTGACCCTGCTGGGCCTGTACCAGAAGGACGACGGCGGCTCGACGTACCAGTTCCTGCCGGCCGCCGGCACGCTCAACCCGACCCGCTACGGCTACATGAAGAACAGCACCTTCATCGGCGAGCCGGGCTGGAACACCTTCGACCGCACGTTGTGGACGGCCGGCTGGATGTTCGAGCACGCGTTAAACGACCACCTCACCCTGACCCAGAGCGCGCGCCGCACGCATGTGGATTCGCTGTACCGGGGCGTGGTCACCTTTGGCGCACTCAACGCCGATGGCCGCACCCAGAACCGTCGCGGCGTGATGGGCACCGGCGACTCGGACGGCGACACGTTCGATACCCGTCTGCAGGCCCGCTTCGCCACCGGTGCGGCAGACCACACCGTGCTGCTGGGCTGGGACTGGCAGCGTGCCGACTGGGAAGGCGTGCGCAGCGCGATGAGCAGCCCGCGCCCGATCGACATCTTCAACCCGGTGTACTCGACTTACGCGCCCACGCTGAGCACCGAAACGCCCACCGCCGGGGTCAACCGCCAGAGCGGCGTGTACCTGCAGGACCAGATCGCACTGGCAAACTGGCGCCTCACCCTGGGCGGGCGGTATGACTGGACCAAGGACGACAGCAGCAGCGCCAACCGCAATATCGCCACCGGCGTTTCCACGCCTGGCGGGCACAGCGTGATCAAGAGCGAGGCATTCACCGGTCGCGCCGGCCTGCTGTATGTGTTCGACAACGGCCTCACCCCGTACGTCAGCTATGCCGAGTCGTTCCAGCCCTCGACCAAGTCGCCGCTGGACAGCTTCACCCAGACCGCGTTCGAGCCGGTCACCGGATCGCAATGGGAGGCGGGCCTGAAATATCAGCCGGCCGCCGTCGATGGCCTGCTTACGCTGGCCGTGTACGACCTGCGCCAGCAGAACATGATCGTCGACGATCCGGTGGCCAGCCACCGCAACTGCGGCGCCACCGGCACCGCCACCTGTTCGATCCAGGGCGATGAAGGGCGCGTGCGTGGCATCGAACTGGAGGGCCGGATCACTCCGATCGAGGGCTTCAGCCTGATCGGCGCGGCATCGCGGATGGACTCGGAGATGATCCGCTCGGCCCCCTACAAGGGCAAGGCGCTGGCGATGGTGCCCGATTACACGGCCTCGTTCTGGGCCGACTACACCTTCCAGGGCGGCGCACTGCGCGGCTTGAGCCTGGCCGCCGGCGCCCGCTACAACGGGGTCAGCTATGGCGACAGCGCCAACCTCTACCGGATCCCGTCCTACACCCTGTTCGACGCCGCCATCCGCTACGACCTCGGCCGCATCGGCGGCACCGACGTGCAACTGGCGCTCAACGGCAGCAACCTGGCCGACAAGCGTTTTGTCTCGACCTGCACCGGCGTGTCGTCGTGCTACTACGGCAGCGGTCGCACGGTCATGGCGACGGCGAGGTTCGGCTGGTAACTCCGCCTCGGCGGGTCACCGGCAGCGCCGGGCGCTGGCTCACCTGTCTTCGTGTTTGGAGCCGGCCGACGGTTGGCGTTTTGGTGGCCTTGATCGGGATGCGTGTGCAGCCGACCAACGGTCGGCTCTACGGACTGTACTTCGGTACGTTACCTGTGCAGCCGACCAACGGTCGGCTCTACGGACTGCGCTTCGGTACGTTACCTGTGCAGCCGACCAACGGTCGGCTCTACGGACTCCGCTTCGGCACGTTACCTGCGCAGCCGACCAACGGTCGGCGCTACGGACTTCGCTTCGGCACGTTACCTGTGCAGCCGACCAACGGTCGGCTCTACTGACTGCGCTTCGGTACGTTACCTGTGCAGCCGACCAACGGTCGGCTCTACTGACTGCGCTTCGGCACGTTACCTGTGCAGCCGACCAACGGTCGGCTCTACGGACTTCGCTTCGGCACGTTACCTGTGCAGCCGACCAACGGTCGGCTCTACGGACTCCGCTTCGGCACGTTACCTGTGCAGCCGACCAACGGTCGGCTCTACGGACTGTACTTCGGCACGTTACCTGTGCAGCCGACCAACGGTCGGCTCTACGTTGGGTCGGCCACTACTACCAGGGGCACGCCGCGCTGCGGGTGGCGCAGCACGATCACCGGCTGCTGGTAGACACGGCCCAGGGTGGCTTCGGTCAGCACCTCGGCCGGCGTGCCGTCGGCCGCGATCCGGCCCTGCTCCAGCAGCACGATGCGGTCGGCGTGGCCGGCGGCGAGGTTGAGGTCGTGCAGGACCACGATCACGCAGGCACCGGCATCGGCCAGGCCGCGCACGGTGCGCAGTGTGCGCTCCTGGTGGCGCAGGTCCAGCGCGGCGGTCGGCTCATCCAGCAGCAACAGCGGGGTCTGCTGCGCCAGCACGCGCGCGAAGGTGGTGCGTGCCGATTCCCCGCCCGACAACTGCTGCACCTCGCGTTGGCGCAGTGCCTGCAGTTCCGCCGCGTCGATCGCCTGCTCCACCTGTGCGTCATCGCGTGCCGGATCCGGCGGATGCGGCAGCCGCCCCATGGCCACCACTTCCTCCACGCTGAAGGCGAAGCGCACGCCATGTTCCTGCGGCATCACCGCGCGCTCCCGCGCCAGCGGCCCGGCCCTGTAGCCGGCCAATGGCTGGCCCTGCAGCAGCACCTCACCGGCATCGGCGGGCAGATCGCCGGACGCCACCGCCAGCAGGGTCGACTTGCCCGCCCCGTTCGGGCCGACCAGCGCGGTGACGGTGCCCGGCACGACGTCCAGGTCGATGCCGTGCAGGATCTCGCGCTGCTGGCGACGCACGGTCACCCCGCGCAGGCGCAACAAGGGACTCATGGGGTCTCCTTGCGACGTTGCTGCAGCACCAGCCACAGGAAGAACGGCGCGCCCAGGGCTGCCGAGAACAGCCCCAGCGGAATCTCCGCCGGTGGATCGAGCGTGCGCGCGGCGGTATCGGCCACCACGATCAACACCGCACCGAGCACGCCGGACACCGGCAGCATCCAGCGATGTCCCGGGCCCACCAGCATGCGCGCCACGTGCGGCACCACCAGGCCCACGAACGCCACCGACCCGGCGAAGGCCACCGCGGCGCCGACCAGCAACGCACTGAACGCCACCAGGCGCCGCCGGGTGCGCGCCACGTCCAGCCCCAGGTGCTGGGCCTGGCGCTCCCCAAGCGCCAGCATGTCCAGTGGCGTGGCCAGGCGCTGCAATGCCAGCACGCCGATGGCGAACAACGGCGCCACCGCGGCGACGTCGCCCCAGCTGGCACGGGCCAGCGAGCCCATCTGCCAGAACACCAGCGACTGCAGTTCGCTCTCGCTGGCGATGTAGGTGAGGAAGCCTATCAGCGCCGAACAGAACGCGGCCATCGCGATCCCCACCAGCAGCAGCGTGGCGTTGCCGCTGCCCTTGCCCGGGCGCGCCAGCACGTAGGTCAGGCTGATCGCCAGCGCCCCGCCGACGAACGCGGCCACCGGCACGATCCAGCCGGCGGCGCCGGCCGCACCGAGCACGATCGCGGCCACCGCCCCCAACGCCGCGCCCTGGCTGACGCCGACGATGCCGGGGTCGGCCAGCGGATTGCCGAACAGGCCCTGCAGGCTGGCGCCGGCCATCGCCAGTGCCGCCCCCACCATGGCGCCCAGCAGCGCGCGCGGAATGCGCAATTGCCATACCACTGCCAGGTCGCGAGGGCTGACCGACTGCGGGTCGGCCAGCCCCAGCTTCACCGCGATCGCCTGCAGTACCTCCAGCGGCGGCAACCGCAACGGCCCCACCGCAAACGAGGCGAGCACCGCCAGCAGCAGGGCCGCTGCCGCCAGCATCAGCATGCCCCGCCCCCTGCGCCGCCGCCGATCCGCCGGACTCATGCCGGCGGCAGCGCCGCCAACGCCCTGGCCAGCGCCAGTGCGCCCACGCCGGAGCCGACGCTGGCGTACTTGAGCTGCACATCGGGCATTACCCAGACCCGGTTGGCCTGGCCGGCCGGGGTCTGCTTCAGCGTCGGATAGGCCTTCCACAGGCCATCGGCGCCGCCGAACAACTGCAGGTCATGCTCGGTGACCAGGATCACCTCGGGTGCGGCAGCGACCACGCCCTCGTTGCTCAACGCGGAGTAGTTGGCCACGCCGGCTTCGGTGCCGATGTTGAGACCCCCGGCCAGGGTGATCAGCTGGGCCGATGCACTGTCTGCGCCGGCTACCGTCGGCGCGCCGCCGGCCCCGGTGGCCGAGACATGGATCACCCGCGGGGCGTGCCCACTGGCCTTGCCGATCGCAGCGGCCTGGTCCAGCTGCTGCTGCACCTGGCCCGCCAACTGCTCGCCGGCGGCGGCAAGCCCGAGTGCGGCGGCGATCTTGCGCACCTTGTCCGGCGCCGGCTGCAGGTCGTCGACCACCACCGCCGGCTCACCGACCGCGCGCAGCTTCTGCGCCAGCTCGGTATGCCGGCGCAGGCTGTTGCCAAGGAACAGCGAGCCCTGCAGGCTCAGCACGCCTTCCACGCCCGTGGTGCGGTTGAACAGGAACTGGTGCGGCGCGGCGCGGCCGGACGCGGTGGTGGTGTTCTTCGGCGCGGCGAACACCTGCGCCCCCAGGCCGAGCGCATCGATCACCGCGATCACATCATCACCGCCAACGATGATCCGACCGGTGTCGTCCACCTCCACCTCGGCGCCGTCGTCGGAGCGCACCTTGGCCGGCAGGACGGCCGCCTGGCCGGTCAGGCTCGGCAGCGCGCCACCGTCAAGCCGCGTCCAGCCGGTCGGCAGTGCGGGCGCGGCGTCGGCGCCCTTGCTGGCGGTCACCGCGGCCGTGCCTGCGTCGGCCGCCGGCGGCGGCGCCGTGCCTCCGCAGGCAGCCAGCAACAGGGCGGTGGCCAGCGGCAGCAGCCGCGCGCAATGGGTCATGTTCATGTCGTTGCTCCTTCGGCAGGACGGCACGCTGCCGCCCTGCCCTGTGGCTTATGGCTGGCGCAGTGCGATACGGGTGATGCGGTCGCCCTTGGCATCGTCGGTGCCACGCGATTTGTTCACCGCGAACACGTTGCCCTTGCCGTCCGCACGCACATGGTTGGGGAAGGTGCCGCCGTCGAGGTTGCCGACCACCTTGCCGCTGCGGTCGACCACGGTCACCGTGCCGGCACCGCGGCTGGTCACGTAGGCCAGTCCGGTCTTCGCGTCGAAGGCCACGTTGAGCGCGCCCGCACCCACCGCCACGTCGTGCAGCACCTTGCCGCTGGCGACATCGACGATGAGCAGGTTGTCGGTACCCTGCGAGGCCACGTACAGGTGGTTCTGCTGCGGGTCGTAAGCCACGCCGGACGCACTGATCGAATTACCCAGGTCGATCACCTTGTCGACCCTGCCGCTGGCCACGTCGATCACCGCTGCTTCAGGGGTGCCGATGCTGACCGTGAACAGCTTGCCGCTGGCCTCGTCGAGCACCAGGCTCATCGGAGTGAACTTTCCATCGTCCACGCCCGAGGCCAGCGTGATCGGCGCCAACGCCTTGAACGTCTTCGCATCGAACACCGACAGGTGGTCTTCGCCGGTGGCCGAGGCAAACACCTTGCCGCGCTTGGCATCGACCACCACGTCGCGGGCGTGCGGCACGATCCCGACCGGGAACTGGTGCACCAGCGACAGGTCCGACTGGCGATACACCGCCACGCTGTCCTGGCGGGTGTTGGTCACCCACACGTTGCCGTTGGCATCGTCCACGCCCACGCCGTACACCGCGAATACGCTGCCCCCCTTGGCATCGGGCACCTGCGCCGGCGTGATCGCCTTGACCACCTTCAGACTGCCAGGGTCCACCTTGAGCAGCTGCGACCGGGTCACCGGCGGACGGCCGACCGCGGAGGTCACGAACACCGCGTTGCTGGCCGCGCTGTAGGCCGACTGGTACAGGCCCTGCACCAGCTTGTTGGACTGGCTGGCAAACCGCTCCTGCCCCGACAACGGCAGCTGCGGCGACACCCGCAGCTTGAGCACGGTGGCGGCGGCCGGCTGGCTGGCACGCACGACCACCGGGTGGGTGCCCGGCACCGCGTCGGCGGGGATCTGCAGCTGGGTCTTGAAGTTGCCCTCGGCATCCACGCTGAGCGGCTGCGCGTTGAGCACGGTCTCACCGCGCACCAGGCTGACCTGCTGGCCCGGCACGAAGCCGCGGCCGATCACCTCGGCATGGCTGCCGGGCACGACATTCTCGCCGCGCGAGACGACGGTGCCCTTGAACACGCTGGCGGGCTGGTCGAACACCGGCTGTGCGTGGCTGGCCACGGCCAGCAGCAGGCCGGCGGCCAGGGTGGAGAGACGGAGTGAGGAATGGAACGACATGACAGGCTCCTTGCACGGGGTACCGCGCATCGCGCGGCGGTTCATCGATTGCCTGGGCCGGTGCGAGGGTGCACAGGGAGCCTGGGTAGCGGGTGCGCGGCACGGCGCGCGGTGGTTCAATGCGGCAATCAGGGCTGCGCCGGCGCAGCTTTGCTGCGGTCGTCCACGCCATACAGCGCGGCCAGCGTGGCCTGCAGCGAGGCCTGCAACATCGGGCCATGGCCGAGGCCGTCGAATTCGCGGTACTGCACCTCGAGCCCCGGCACCTTGGCCAGGCGCTGCGAGAGCTGCATGGCCGCATCCGGCGTGGCGCCGCCGATGCGGCGCAGGTGCGCGACCACGCGCGGATTGGTCAGGTCGCGCGTGCCGCGATCGCCGATGCGCTCGGCGCCGCCGAGCATCACCCACACATGGGCCTTCTGGCCATGCTGGTTGGCCAGGAACTGCTGCTCCATGTCGCCGAGCGGGGCACCCTGGCTCCACCACAACGACGGGCTTGCCGCGACGTAATACTGGAACGCGGCCGGCCGGGTATACAGACTGCTGAGCACGAACAGCCCGCCCAGCGAATGCCCCCACAACGCCTGCCGCCCGCGATCGATATTGGCGCGCTTCTCCACTTCCGGCTTGATCCGGCGCTCGATCAGGTCCTGGAAGGCGAACGCACCGCCCCCGACCACGGCCGGCGTGCCGTTTTCGTCATCGGCCCGATCGATCCACGCGGTGTAGTCGGTGGTGCGCGCGGGCGAGTCGATCCGCAGGTCGTTGTCGTAACCGATGAATACCAGTACCGGCGCCGCCCTGGCCGCCAGCTGGGTGAGCAGCGGCTGGTCCATCACCAGTGCGGCCGCATTGCCATCGAGCATGTACAGCACCGGCGCGGGCGCCTTGCCAGCGCGCGCGGGAATGCCGATGTTGACCTGCCAGCGGCGTTGTCCGTCCGGGCTCTCCAGGGTGAAGCGCTCGAAGCGGTAGCTCTCGGCCTTCTGCTCGAAGATCGTGTTGCTGACCCGTTGCTGCGGGTTGCGTTGCTGCGCAGACGCCGACGGCACGGCACAGGCCAGGCCGAACAGCAGGCCGGCGAGCGGCAACAGGGCGGGCAAGCGGCGACCGCAGGCGGCAAAGGACAACGTCATGGGCACTCAGGGGCGGCGGCGACAGGCCGCGCACCCGCTTCACATGGGGACGACGCAGTCTACCCCAAATGCGAATGCTTATCACATCGATCGGTGTGTCGACGTGTATCGTCCACGCCGTGTTTCACTCCGCGTTGCAGGCGCTCCGGCCTTCGCCCACCGTGGCAACCGCCTTGCCACCCGGCGCGCTCGGCAGCCAGCCACGCAGTGACATCGCCGCCGGCACCGATGCCGGCCGCTCGCCGTCGGCGATGACCAGCTCGCGCCAGGTGCCTACCGGCTCCAGCTCGGCCAACCGTGCCTGGCGGTCATCGGCGGTGCTGAAGGTTGCGTCCGGATCGTCGGCAGCGGCGGTGGCACCGTGCGACGTCTTGACCGCGCGCACCTGCAGGCCCTGCCCGGCGACGTGCCGGGTACTCACGGTGAACTGTTCGCGCCCGTAGGCCCAGGCGTTGCTGCCGGTGGACGCCACTGCCGCGTCCGAGGACGGCACCTGCAACGTTTCGCCGCCGATGCCCTGCACCATCGCAACGCCGGTCAACGTGCCCATGTACTGCATCATGCGCAGCGCCTGCAGGTCTTTCCCGGCCAGGCGCTTGCCGCTACCGGTTTCGCCGACGGGATTGATCCACCCCTGCTGCGAGCAGAGGATCAGCAGCACCGGCTGGCCCTCGCCCTCACCGACGCGCAGCAGCGTATCGCCGTTGGCGAACTGCTGCAGCTGGCCACGGAACACAGGCTTTCCATCGCTCCCGCCCTGCGTGAACGTCACGTTCGGGCTGCGCTCCAGCAATGGCTCGATGGCGCCGGGCGCGGCGCTGGCACCGGCACTGAACAACGCAATGGCCAACAGCGTGCAACGCGGGAACACAACAGACATACAGACAATCCTTTGCAATGGCATCGACGTGCGGCCGACGCGGAACGGGCGAGCATCATACGCCGGTACCGCACATGCGAAGGCCCGACCGAATGGCCGGGCCTTGGCACGATATTCAACTGGCAGACGACTTATTCTTCCTCGTCCTGCCCGCCCTGCTGTGCAGTGCGCTCGCGCTTCTGGTCCTGGTCCTGTTGCTGCTGCTGGCCCTGGCGCTGCGGGTCGCGCTGCTGCTGTTGCTGGCCCTGCTGGCCCTGCTGGCCCGGATTCTTCTGGTCCTGCTGATTCTGTTGGTTCTGCTGCGGGTTCTGGTTGGTACCCATCTGTGCATCTCCGGAATGCGGCAACGAAATGATGCCGGTGGATGCACCCTAGACGCGATGAGGTTACCGGCGCGTGCGCTGCCTGCCATCATGCGTAGACGCCATCGACATCTCGGTAAACAATTCAGAACGCGGCCGCGAACGTCCACTCCGGTGTCACATGCGCACGGTGGCTACCGCGCGCGAGCCGCCGCCTGACATGCGCATGCACAGGTAGAGCCGAGCCATGCTCGGCTGCTCTAGCGTGACACGCACCAGGCAGAGCCGAGCCATGCTCGGCCGCTCTAGCGTGACACGTACCGGGGTAGAGCCGAGCCATGCTCGGCTGCGTCGCGCACGCCGTGCGTCAGGCCCGCGCCACCATCGCGATGATGGTGTCCGCCAACTCCTGTTGCGCCTGCTGCGGCGTGATATCCCCGTTCACCGCCGCATACGAAAGGCCTTCGGCGGCGCCGAGCATGCCCCACAATCCCGCGGTCGGAAGCACGCCGTCGCGCGCGAACGGGGCCAGCAGGGTGCGGCACTGCTCGATGAAGATCGCCTCGTACTCGCGCTTGATCCGCGCCAGTTCCGGCGAGCCGGCCAACGCTGCGATCACCCCGGGGATCTCACGCCCCTGGGTCTGCACGCAGGCCACGTAGGCCTGCGCGATCACCCCGGCCTTGTCCTGCAGCGTCGGGCCACTGGCGGCCAGCGCGGCGTCCATCACCACGCCCTGGCGCTGGTCGAAGTCCCGGTACAGCGCCGCCAACAACCCGGCCCGGGTCCCGAAATGGTCATACACCACCGGCTTGGTGACCCCGGCCTGTTCGGCCAGTCGACCCAGGCTCAGGGCCTCGGTGCCCTCCTCGCGGACCAGTTGCCAGGCCTGGGCAAGCAGTTGCTGCAGCCGGTCGGCGCGGCTGAGGCGTCGGCGTGGCGAGGGCACAGCGGCACTGGGCGAGCTTGACATGGCTATATACCAATCGTAACTTAAGGGTCGTAACTTACCAAAAGTATACCGCCACCCGCCCCCCAACGTCATCGGACAGCCCATGCATACCCTGATCGTCATTGCCCACCCCGACCCGACCTCCCTCACCCATGCCGTCGCCGCGGAAGTCAGCCGCGGCATCGCCGCCGCCGACCCGGCCGCCAGCGTGGAACTGGCCGACCTCAGCGCGGAAGGCTTCGACCCGCGGTTCACCCGCGCCGACCTGGACGGCCACCACCGCCGGCAGCCCTTCCCCACCGATGTCCTCGCCGAGCAGGCGCGCCTGGATCGCGCCGACGCGGTGGTGCTGGTCTTTCCGGTGTATTGGTGGGCGATGCCGGCGCAGCTCAAGGGCTGGATCGACCGGGTGTTCTCCAATGGATGGGCGTATGACGATGCCGGCGACGGCGCTGTCCGCAAGAAGCTGGGGCGACTCAGGGTGCACCTGCTCGGCCTGGGCGGCGCCGATGAACGTACCTGGAGCAAGCGTGGCTACGATGTGGCGATGAAGACCCAGATCGAGACCGGCATCTTCGACTACTGCGGCGCCCCGGTGGTCAGCGCGACCGTGCTGCTGGCGGTGGACGCAGGCGACGCGACGCCGCATCTGCAGGCCGGCTACGCACTGGGTCGGTCGATCGGGCAGGACGCGCGTTCCTGCTTGCCCCAGGAAGGTGCCGCTCCCATCTGAGGAGCGCCTGGTTGCAAAGGTCGTTGCGGAGTGAGCGCGAGCTACCCATGTTGACGGCAAGTACCGCCGGCGCGTGGAGGCGGCGGGTGTCTGCGTTCGGGGTTACCGCGAGCGCTTGGGCTTCGTAGCAGCCGGCAGGCCCTCGGCGCACATGTTCCCCGGCCGCAGCCGGCCTCCTGCTTTATTCTGCCCAGAGTCCTGCCGGCTGCTGCTATGGCACTCGCTTGCGGTAGAGGCTGAGAGCCGAGCACTCTTCCAGGCGCTGGGTGGGAGACGTACCAAAAAAAACGCCCCGCGATGCGGGGCGCTTTGGTCCAGCGTGGTGCAATCGGTCAGACCGCCGGTGCGGCGGGGCCGAAGCGGTTGTCGCCCGGGGTGCCCGGCAGCACGTAGAACACCAGCAACACGATGCCCGCGAACGGGATCATCCCCAGCAGCATGAACCAGCCGGACTTGTCGGTGTCGTGCAGGCGGCGCACGGACACCGCGATAAACGGTACCAGCGTGGCCAGGATGAAGAGGATGACGATCGCGCCGAACAGCATCGTCAGCACGTCGCTCCCCATGGCCGCACCAATCCCCATGCCGATGTAGCCGACCACGGTGACCAGCATGACGAACAGGTAGAACATCCAGAATTCCTTGCGGCTGGCACGGCCGTCGAACTGGGCGTAACGGGTAAGCGGGATCAACATCGAATTCATGGGATTCACTTCATCCTGAAAGTGTAAAGACCTGCCTCTCCATGGCCGCGACTGCGGCCCACGTAGCAGGGCGGCGCGCAGGATAGCAGTTGTTCAGCCGTTTTTGATTGGCACTTCCGGTATTGACACGCTCACCCTTCCGCGGTGCGCCACGCCGCCACCTTGGCCCGCGTCTGTTCGAGCAATGCGTCCAGCGCCTTGCGGTCGTACACCTGCCCACGCAGTACCACCGTGTCGATCGCTCGCGTCGCGTTGATGTCCTGCAGCGGGTTGTTGTCCAGCAGCACCAGGTCGGCGGCCTTGCCGCTGGCGATGCCACCGTAGCGGTCCAGCGTGCCGAACCACGCCGGGCCCGCGCGCGTGGCCGCGGACAATGCCTGCGCCGGGGTCAGCCCCTCCTCGACGAACAGCGACAACTCGTCGTGCAGGCCGATGCCGGGGTAGTTGAACGAGTTGAGGAAACCGGCATCGGTACCGGCCATGATCGTTACGCCGGCCTGTTGCAGCATCGGCAGCACCGCGGCGACCTGGTGGTATTCCTGGTGGCGCGCCTTGACCTGTGCCGGCGTCGCCTTCGCCGCACGTTCAACGCGCCAGGCGTAGGTGGCCTGCAGCTTCGGGCCGATATAGGCCAGGTACGGATCGTTGGCGTGGTCGTCCTGGTCGAGGAAATCCAGGATGCGGCCGCCGTTGAGCGTCGGGGTCACGAACACGCCCTTGGCGGCAAAGCCGCGGTAGGCAGCCATCGCCGTGTCACGATCGAAGCCGGCATCCAGGCGCCGATTGGCCTCGGCGCGATCGATGCGCCCGGCCGCGAAATCCGCGGCGATCGCCGCCTCGTCCTTGACCCCGGCCTTGTAGGCGTAGTCCAGGTGTTCGATGGAGCTGATCCCCGCGTCCACTGCCTGCTGTACGGTCAGTGCCATCGGGATGTGGCCGGAGGCGCGCAGGCCGTTGGCGCGCGCGCCACGCACTGCGGCCAGGAACAGCTCGGGGGTCAGCGTGCTGTCGGTGATCTTGACGAAATCCACCCGGTCCTGCTTCAGCCGCAGCAAGGCCGCATCGAGGTCGGCCTGGCTGCCCACTTCAAGGGTGCCCTTCCAGACCGGCTTGATGCCCTCGATCTTGGCGCCGGAGGTGAACAACTGCGGCCCTGCCAGGCGGCCGTCACGGATATCGCCGCGCCAGGCCAGCACCTGCGCCGGCAGATCGCCGGAGGCATCGCGGATCGTGGTGATGCCGTGGGCGATGTAGAGCGGCAGCAGCGCCTTGTTCTCCTCGATCAGCGCAGGACCGCCGCCGAAGTGCACGTGCATGTCCCACAGCCCGGGGATCAGGTAGCGGCCCTTGGCCTCGACCTTGGTCGTGGCTGACCACTGCCGCGCAATGACGGTGTCATCCCCCACTGCCACGATGTCGGCGCCGCGCACCACGACGCTCTGGTCGGCCAGCGTACGGGCGTGCTCCACGTCGACCACGGTGGCGTGGCGGATGATCAGGTCCGCCTGTTCGGCGGAGAATGCGGGCGCGGCCAGCAGCAACAGCGCGGGAACCAAGGCACACAGCGTGGTTTTCATGGGGCGGCAGGGAGGGAAGGAAGACGGGCCACCTTAAGACCGTGCCGCCTGCATGCACCAGTTAAATTTCGGCATGCGCCGCATGCACAAGGCAAATGCCCTGCCGCGCCGTCCGGCGTCGACAGGGCACGTCGCGTCGCCGGCGACTAGACCTCGCCCTGCATGGCCGGGCGCGCCTGCAGCCTGCCCAGCCAGTCCTTCACCGCCGGATGGGCATCCACGTCCGCACCCACGTACACGCCATAGCCGACGACGGAGCCCACCACCAGGTCGACCAGCGAGTAAGCCTCCCCCAGCATCCAGCGTCGCTCGGCCAGGTGTGCGTCCAGCAGATCCAGCAAGCCATCCACCCCGGCCAGTGCAGCCGCCGCATGCGCGTGGTTGCGCAGCGCCTCATCGGCGGTGGCCAGCGACAGCCGGCTCAGCAGCGCCGCATAGGTGACATAGGCCCAACTGGTCCAGGCCAGCGCCTGCAGCCGCGCCGGGCTGTCATCGGCCGGCCACAGCCCCTGCGCCACGCCGTAGCGCCCGCCCAGCCACTGCAGGATCGCCACACCCTCGAACAACGGCGTGCCGTCCACCACCAGACACGGCACCTTGCCGTTCGGATTGATCGCCAGGTATGCCGGCGTACGCTGCTCGCCTGTGCGGATATCGATCCGCACCCGCTCATGCGGCACGGACAGTTCGGCCAGCGCGCAGGCGACCGGGGTGGCACTGGACATCGGGTGCCAATAGAAGACGAGGGACATCGGGAACTCCTTGAGGATGATGGTGCGGGAACGGTGCCGGCCTGCCAGGCTTGCACCCTGGATTCAGGCTAGCCACCATTGCGGACAGGTTCCGTCCTCGATCAACCGCCACACTGGGCCCATGCTGACCGCCTCCACCCGCCTGCTCGGCCTGCTATCCCTGCTGCAATCGCGGCCGCACTGGGGTGGCAATGACCTGGCCGAGCGACTGCAGGTGCACCCGCGCACCCTGCGCCGCGACATCGATCGCCTGCGCCAGCTGGGCTACCCGATCCAGGCCAGCAGCGGCGTCGCCGGCGGCTATGCGTTCCGCGCCGGACGTGCACTGCCGCCGTTGCTGCTCGATGACGAGGAAGCCCTGGCGGCGGCCATCGCCTTGCGCACCGCCGTGACCGGCACCGTCAGCGGCATCGAGCAGACCGCGATCACCGCACTGGTCAAGCTGGAACAGGTGATGCCGCCGCGCCTGCGCAAGCGCCTGGACGCACTGCGCTCGACCATCCTGCCGCTGGACCAGTCGGGGCCGGTAGTCGACGCCGGCCTGCTGGCCACCCTGGCCGGCGCATGCCGCGACCAGTTGCAGCTGGACGTCCACTATGCCGACCGACACAACCAACCCAGCCATCGCCGGCTCGAGCCACAGGGCGTGGTGCATGCCGACCGGCGCTGGTACCTGGTCGCCTGGTGCACCGCGCGCAGCGATTGGCGCACCTTCCGCATCGACCGCATCGTGGCCGCGCCGGTGGTCGGCGCCCACTTCAGCCCGCGCCCGCCGCCGGGCAACGGCGACCTGCGCGAGTGGGTCGCGCGCTCGCTGGCGCTCGGCCAGTACAGCGAACAGGCCCGGGTGATCCTGCATGCACCGTTGGCCAGCATGCAGCGCCAGATCCCGGCCTCGGCCGGGGCACTGGAGGCGGTGGACGCGGAACGCTGCCTGCTGGTCTGCGGCGCCGGCGCGCTCGGCTCACTCGTGTACTGGCTGATGGCGATGGAGCTGGAATTCGAGGTCCTCGGCCCGCCCGCCCTGCAGCAGAAGCTGCGTGACGCCGGCGAGCGGGTTGCACGTGGGCTGGCCCGCGCCACACCCGCGCCTGCACCCGGCACGTGACCGGGCGCGGCGGTTTGCCGGGCCCGGGGCCGCGTGCAAGACTTCATCCCCATGCCGAACGTGGATGGCAGCGTGGCCGCCAGTGAAAAACCCAATCGCAGCCTGTTCGACCTCGACCTGCTGCGCGCGATCGTGACGGTCGCCGACTGTGGCAGCTTCACCACGGCCGCCGCGCGCCTGCATTCCACCCAGTCCACGATCAGCCAGAAGATCCGTCGCCTGGAAGACATGGCCGGGCACCCGCTGCTGGTGCGCGGCAATCGCGATGTGCACCCCACCGACGCCGGGCAGACCCTGCTCGGCCACGCCCGGCAGATGCTGGCGTTGAACGAACAGATGCTGCAGGCACTGGCCGGTGCCACGGTGGCGGTGACGGTGCGGCTGGGCGTGCCGGAGGATTTCGTCAACGCGCGCACCACCCAGTTGCTGGGCCGCTTCAACCGCCGCCACCCGCAGGTGAAGCTGGAGGTCACCAGCGGGCTGAGCCGCGACCTGGCCAACGGCTACGACCACGGCGAACTGGACCTGGTCCTGATCAAGCAACGCCGCAACAGCCGCGAAGCCACCGCCTGCTGGCCCGAGCCGATGCGCTGGGTGGACAGCGCCCGCACCCCGTGCATCGCACTGGACCCGATCCCGCTGGTGACCTTCCCGCTGCGCGGCTTGTATCGGGACGACCTGATCGCCGCGGTCGAAGCCATGGGCCGGCGCTGGCGGATCAGCTTCACCAGCTCCAGCCTGAGCGGCATCCAGGGCGCGGTCGCCGACGGCATGGGCATCAGCCTGCTGCCGGCCCGCGCCATGACACGCGAGCATCGCGCACTGAATCGCCGGCACGGCCTGCCGCCGATGGACGGCATGGAGATCGCCCTGCTGCATCGCCCCGGTGCCGACCCCCTGGTGCGCGAGCTGGCCGGCCGTTTCGCCCGACTGCTCGATCGCGAGCACCGCTGACGCCGCGTGCCAACGGCCCGGATAGTGACGAGGCTCGCGTACCACTGCTAGGAATCGTCGTAAATTCGGGTGTAAGCGACATTGCTGCACATCCAACCGGGGAGAATCTCCCAACACTTCCTATCGCGTAGCCCCCTTTGTCCAACAGCAAACAGATCCCATGAGCGGACAGGCCACCCCCTGCACCCTGAAGATCGCGCTGCTCGACGACCACGATGTTGTCCGGCACGGCAGCTTCGTCCACCTGTCCTGCGATCCGCGCTTCGACGTGGTCGGCAGCCATGCCCACAGCCGCGAACTGTTCGACACACTGTCATCCACGCACGTGGATGTGGCCGTCGTCGATTACGCGCTGTCCATCGACGACCTGCCCGGCCTGGAGCTGCTGCCGCTGCTGCGCACGCACTTTCCCTGGGTCCGCCTGCTGCTGTTCACCGCGCACTGCAGCCAGGTGCTGCTGTCGCGCCTGATGGATGCGGGCGCCAGCGGCGTGGTCAGCAAGACCGAGCGCCTGGATGCGCTGGCCGTTGCCGTCGTGCATGTCGCGGCCGGACTGTGCCGGCTGCCGGACGGCTTTGCCAGCGACATGGATGCCCTGGCGCTGTCCCGCAGCGAGCGCGAAGTGCTGCGGTTGTGCCTGGCCGGAATGAGCGTCACCGAGATCGCCCACCACCGGCACCGCAGCATCAAGACCGTCAGCACGCAGAAGCACACCGCCTTCCGCAAACTCGGCCTGCGCAGCGACGGCGAGCTGTACATGCTGCGCCACCAACTGGCGCCGCTATGAGCCGGGCCCGGGGCCGCGCATTGGCGGCAGCGCTGGCGGCGGTCGTGGCCACGCCTGCGGACGCCGTGGCCGCCGCCCGCACCGTGCACGTCGCCCTGGACCCGGGCCAGCACCGGGCACTCGTCGCCAGCGCGCTGCCGTCGCGCCAGGCCAGCCTGGCGCACGGGTATGCCGCCCTGATCGGCACCCATAGCGGCGTGCGTTTCGACGCGCACGAAGTGCCCTCGCACCAGGCGGCGCTGCGCGCGGTGTGCGACCGGCGCGCCGACCTCATGCTCATGCTTGGCCCCCTGGAAGAGGCGCCGTGCGCACTGGCATCGTCGGTGGCGTACTACCGCGGCGAGACCCTGCTTGCCAGCCGCCACGCCAACCGCGCCAGGCTGTCGCTCACCGACACGCGCCCGCACCGGATTGCCGTGGTCCGGGGCAGCCGCTATCCCAGCTGGCTGCGCCGGCATTACCCGCACCTGCAGGTAGTGCCCGCCCCCGACCTGCCGGGCGCGCTGGCCGCGGTCGAGGCCGGCATCGCCGACGCGGCACTGGGCCTGGACGTGCTGATTCGACCGCTGGTCCGGCGTGACTTCGCCGACAGCCTGCAGCTGCAGAGCGCGCCGGCCGACCTGCCCGCCGATGTCTTCCTGGTCGCCCGTGCGGCCGACCAAGCCCTGCTGCACGACATCGACACGGCGATGCGGGCGATCACCCCTCGGCAACACGCCCAGGTGCTCACGGAGGTGGCCGCCCATCGTCCATTCGACCCGCCCTCGCCCGCCGCACTCATGCGTCACTTCCGCTGGGAATTGGCGGCCGCCTGCGCGGCGTTGGCGGCACTGCTGGTGCTTGGCGCCTGGCTGGCGCGCGCCCACCGGGCAGCCCAACGCAGCGAACAGCGCCAGGCGCGCTTCATCGGGGTGATGAGCCACGAGGTGCGCAACGCCGCCCAGGCGCTGGTCGCCTCGGTGGACCTGCTCGGACAATCGCACCTGGACCAGGGCCAGCGCCAACTGGTGGACGCCGCGCGCGCCGCCGGCGTCGGCCTGCGCCAGCTGCTGGGGCATGCGCTGGATTACTCGCGCATGGCCGCCGGTCACTTCCAGCCGGTCCTGGACTGGCACGACGTGGCGGACCTGGCGCAGGAGTGCATCGCCGCACTGCACCCGGCGGCCCACGCCAAAGGCCTGGTGCTCTGCCTGCACGCGCCACCCGCGCCGCTGCCCAGGCTGCGTACCGATGCCGCCGCCCTGCGCCAGATCCTCAACAACCTGCTGGGCAACGCGCTCAAGTTCACCGCCAGCGGGCGCATCGATGTGACCGTATCGCTGCGCCCGCAGGCGCACGGCGAGCAGCTGTGCCTGACGGTCAGCGATACCGGCATCGGCATTCCCCTCGAGCGCCAGGCCGGTGTGTTCAAGCCGTTCGCGCAGGCCCACGACACCCAGTCCCAGGTCCTCGGCGGCGCCGGCCTGGGCCTGTCGATCTGCCACGACCTGGTGCAGGCCCTGCACGGCCGCATCCATCTGTGCAGCGCACCGGGCCGTGGCAGCCGCTTCGAGGTCATCCTGCCGGTGGTGAGCGAGCCTGCGACCACCCCGCCGGCGCCCCGCCCGCTGGCGGGCTACGCGGTACTGCTGGTGGAAGACCATGCGCTGAACCGCGCTTTCGTGGCACGCCGGCTGGAAGCGCTCGGCGCTGCCGTGCACGCCTGTCGCGATGCGGCCGGCGCCCTGCAGCGCCAGGCCGCCGCACCGGCACGGCTGGTGTTGATCGATTGCAGCCTGCCGCAGGTGAGTGGCTACGAGCTGGCACAGGCGCTGCGCCGACTGGAAGCCGCACAATCGCAGCCGCCCGCACTGCTGGTGGCCTTGTCGGCGGCCACCTCCCCTACCCATGTGCAGCGCTGCCACGCCAGCGGCATGGACGCGGTGTTGTGCAAGCCATTGGATGAGCGGCAGCTGCTCGCCGCCTTGGGGCTGGACCATCCCGACGCCGCCATCGCCGCGCCTGCGATGGCCCGCAGCGATCCGTTGTTTCCCCCGTTGCTGCAGTCGCTCGGCGACGAGTTGTCGGCGATGCAGCGGGCATGCGCCCATCGGCAGGCCGGGCTCATCCGCCACCATGCCCATCGCCTGACCGGCGCCTTGCGCATGCTGGGCCAGGAGGACCTGGCCGACACCGCTGCCGACCTGCAGGAGCTGGGCCTGGCGTCGGCGGCCAGCTGGGCCGAGGCCGACCGCCTGCTGGCCTACCTGCAGGACGCCGTGCCGCAGATCGAAGCAGGGACTACTTGAGCTGCAGCGGGTAGCGCTGCCACAGCACGTGCACCAGGAAGCCGGTCAACTCCGGGTCCTTGCTGCTGATCGCCGCGCGGATCTTGTCCAGCAGCACCATGTCGCTGCAGGTGCGCACATCGGCATGCCCGGCTTGCCCGGCGCGGCGCGCACGGTAGCGGGCCGCACGCTGCGCGTCGGTCATGGCGTAGCCGAACGTGGGCGGACGACCGCGCTTGCGCGGCAGCGTCAGCTCCAGGGTGCCGGGGTCTTGTTCATCGCGCATGACGGACGAGGATGCGAACGGGGGCGCGCACGATATCGTGAGACATCACTTTAATCCAGCGTTTTCAGCGCTTTTTCTGCATCCCGTTGCGGTCCCAGCGCCGACGCCGGCTCAGCGCCAGCCCTCGGCCACCCGTGCGCCGGCCCATACCAGCGCCATCCCGCCCACCAGGCTGATGCCCAGGTACAGCGGCATCATCAGGCCGCGCTCGGCACGCGCGAAGACCAGCGTCTCCAGCATCATCGAAGAGAACGTGGTGAGCCCGCCGATGATCCCCACGATGAGGAAGGCGCGCCAATACAGTGCGGCGCTGCCGCGGCTCTGCAGCCAGACCATCACGTACCCGGCGGCGAAGGCGCCGACCAGGTTCACCGTCAAGGTGCCCCACGGAAAGCCGGCGCCTAACTGGCGCAGCATCGCATCGCCCACCATGAAACGCAGCGCCGCGCCCAGCGCGCCACCGGCCATGACCAGGCCCAGCTGTTGCCACCACACACTGAAGCCGCCCATCACTGCCCACCCTTTTCGGCCCGCGCCTGTTCACGCGCCGCGCGCAGCCTGTCCAGCTTCTCCTTCAGTTTGATCTCCAGCCCGCGCGGCACCGGCTCGTAATACACGCGCTCGCCCATCGCATCAGGGAAGCCGGTCTGGTCCAGCGCGATGCCGCCGTCGGCATCGTGGTCGTACTGGTAGGTCTTGCCGTATCCCAGCTCCTTCATCAGCTTGGTCGGCGCGTTGCGCAGGTGCAGCGGCACCTCCTGCGTGCCGGTCTCGCGCACTTCCTGCCTGGCTTTGTTGAACGCGGCGTAGCCGGCATTCGATTTGGCGGTACTGGCCAGGTACAGCACCAACTGCGCGAACGCGAGCTCGCCTTCCGGGCTGCCGAGGCGCTCGTAGATGTCCCAGGCTTCCAGCGCCATCGACTGCGCGCGCGGATCGGCCAGCCCGATGTCTTCGATCGCCATGCGGGTGAGCCGTCGCGCCAGGTAGGACGGATCGCAACCGCCATCAAGCATGCGGGTCAGCCAATACAGCGCGGCATCCGGGTTGGAGCTGCGCACCGACTTGTGCAACGCCGAAATCTGGTCGTAGAACTGCTCGCCGCCCTTGTCGAAGCGCCGGGTGCGGTCGGCCAGCACCTGCAGCAGCATCTCCGGACTGATCCGGCCCCCATCCCCGCCCGCCAGTTCGGCGGCGATCTCCAGCAGGGTCAGGGCGCGGCGCACGTCGCCGTCGGCGGCGGTGGCGATTTCCAGCAGCGATTCCGGGGCCACCTGCAGGGCTTCGCTGCCCAGGCCGCGTTCGCCGTCCTGCAGCGCGCGCTCCAGCGCCTCCACGATGTCGGCCGGCGACACCGATTCGAGCACATGCACACGGCAGCGCGACAACAGCGCCGAGTTCAGTTCGAACGAGGGGTTTTCGGTGGTGGCGCCCACGAACACGATGGTGCCGCGTTCGATATGCGGCAGGAACGCATCCTGCTGCGCCTTGTTGAACCGGTGCACCTCATCGACGAACAGCACGGTGCGGCGGCCGTCGGCGAAGCGCTGGGCCGCCTCGGCCAGCACCTGGCGCACCTCCGGCAGACCGGACAGCACCGCGGAGATCGCGCGGAACTCGGCATCGGCGTAGTGCGCCAGCAGCAGCGCCAGCGTGGTCTTGCCACAGCCCGGCGGCCCCCACAGGATCATCGAGTGCACGTGCCCGGATTCGACCGCGCGGCGCAGCGCGCTGCCCGGGGCGAGCAGGCGTTTCTGCCCCACCATCTCGTCCAGGGTCTGCGGTCGCATCCGCTCGGCGAGCGGACGCATGTTGTCCCGATCCACGGTCAGGAGATCGGGGCCGTTGAATGTCGTTCGGTTTCTGGCCACCCGCGTATTCTATCGCGAGCGCGCGTGAACCCACGTCGGATCGGCACCGGTAGAGCCACCCATGGGTGGCTGCTCTCCGTGCGGCGGACGCATTTCGCATGCCGGTAGAGCCACCCCATGGGTGGCTGCTCTCCGTGCGGCGCACGGGATATCAGGAAGGCCCCAGCCAGGCATGGCCTGGCTCTACCCCCCTCCCGTCTCACTGGCCCGGGGCTACGCTCGCCCGTCCCGGCTTATTCGCCGATGACGTCGGTGCCCTTGGGCGGTGCGAAGCTGAAGGTGCCGGCGGCAAAGCCCGGGTTGCGCTTCCAGCCGGTGAAGTTGATCACCGTGCGCTGACCCACCGCGTCCACCACCTCCATCCGCGCCAGGCCCTGGGCATTGAAGCCCAGCGCGGCGTACTGGAAGGCGGTGTCGGTCTCGCGCTTGGGGCTCAGCGACAACCACTGCAGGCCATCGCGGGCCGCCGCTTCTTCGCTCACGTCGTACTGCTTGTCCAGCAATGCCGGATTGATCAGCGCGGTCAGCGGGCTGTTCTGTTCCTCGGCGCCCTGCGGGCGCACGGTGGCCTGCTCCAGATCCTTCTCATACACCCAGACCTTCTTGCCATCGGCGACGATCAGCTGCTCGTGCGGCTTGATGTATTCCCAGCGGAACAGGCGCGGCGCCGACAGCGCGACGCGGCCGCTGGTGTTCTCCTTGACCTTGCCCTTGCTGTCGAACACCTGCTGGCTGAACTGCCCATCGAGCCCCTTCAGGCCCTGGGTGAAGCGGTTGAGTTCATCGCGGGCGCCGGCCCAGGCCGAGGCCGACCCGACACTGGCCACGACCAGGGTGGCGGCAACCAGATAGCGGCGGAAAGGGGTATGCATGGGCGTATCCAGACAAAATGGGAAGGATGGCGGCAGTGTGCCCATTTAAACCTGAATGGGCGATCAGGGGCAGTCCGCACAGGGTGGCACGGGCACGCTACGCCCGCGGCGACCCCTCAGGGGTTGGCCTGGACGGTCTTCAGGTCGCCGTACACCACCTGGCCGCGGAAACCACGCCGCACCTGCTGGTACAGCTCGCGGAACGCAGGGTAATCCTGCGGTTGGCACAACGCCTGCGCGCCGCGCACCGCGCGTTGGTGCAGGCGATGGTGGGCGATGATGGTCTGGCCCTGGCGGCTCCAGTCCAGGGTGTACTCACCGGCGGCGTTGCTGAACTGCTGGCCGCGCGGAATCGCCACGATCGGCACCCCGGCCGGGAACTGCAGGCGATAGGTCTCCTCGCGCAGGCTGTCGGTGCAGTAGAACGGCGCGTCGTTCTGCGGCGCCGAGGTGGTCGCGTAGATGCCACGCACCGACTCGGCTCCGGGCGCGTCCGGCAGCGGCATGCCGCCCACCACGCCAAAGTCCACGTAATCGCTGGCGTGGAAGTCGTAGCGATAGTTGAACGGCTGCGCCAGGTCCTGCGGGTCGCCAAGCAGGGTGAGCGCGCCGGTTCCGTCGAAGCCGGAGGACGCCATGATCGACTCCTCCACCCGCGCGCGGTTCTGCGCGTTGAGCCGGGCAAACGAGCCCCGCATGCCGATCTCGGTGACCCCGCTGGGCTGCTGCACGGTCTGCCCGGTCAGGTTGCCGAGCGCATCGAAGCGGAAATCGACCTGCAGGCCATTGCCGTTGCGCGTGGCATCGTTGTCGGGCGTGCGCGACAGCGTGGCCGTGCGGGTCAGCAGCACCGGCGCGCCGAGGTCCGCGTCGGGCAACTGGCCGAAGCGCGCATAGGGGCTGGTCGAGTCCAGGAACAGGTCGAACTCGGGGATGTAGGTGATGGCGTGGTTGAAGCGGCCCAGCAGCGGAATCGCCGGCAGGCTCGGCCCGCCACCCGCGCCGATCAGCACCGCGCTGCTCTGGATGCCGCGCGCGGCCAGCAGCGCCTCCAGGATCACCACGTGGTCCTTGCAGTCGCCGTAATGGTTGTCGAGGATGCTCTGTGCCGGATTCGGCTCCAGCCCGCCATTGCCCAGGTACACCGCCACATAGCGGATGTTCTGCGCCACCCAGCGATACAGCACCGCCGCCTGCTCGCGGCGGTCGTCGATGCCGGCGGTCAACTGGTCGGCCAGCGCCTGGATGCCGGGTGTCACCTGCGCGGCCTGCCCACCCTTGAGCTGGTACGCGCGCGCCACCTGCGACCAGTCTCGGTAGGTGCTGGCCATGATCGTCGGGCTGAATTCCCAGGGCGCGGCCGACCAGTTCTGCGACTGCATCGGGGTGCCGCGCTGGTAGCGCCAGGCCCAGCTGGCCTGGCCGTCACGGATCGTCGGCCGGTCGCTGCCCTGCACCCCGCGTTGCTGCACGAACATCGGCAAACTGGCCGGTGCGGTCAGGGTCACGCGCGCGTCGTCGTACTGGGTGAACACGCTGAAGGTTTCCCACAGGCCGAAGTAGCCCGGGAAATACGGCGTGTTCTGCGTGCGACGGGTGGTGTAGACCACGCGCGTGCCCGGCGCCAGGTTGGGGAACACCACCACCCGCACCTTGCGGTCGGCGTACATTGCCGCCGACGCGCTGGAGTAGCTTTCCTGGGTGTAGATGCGGTCGGCCGGCACGTCGCGGCGCTGGCCGTCG
Organism: Stenotrophomonas sp. BIGb0135; assembly: GCF_024810105.1. GTDB lineage: Bacteria > Pseudomonadota > Gammaproteobacteria > Xanthomonadales > Xanthomonadaceae > Stenotrophomonas > Stenotrophomonas maltophilia_AB. The sequence continues at coordinate 164,484 of NZ_JANUDX010000001.1, read as the reverse complement.
GCGGTCAGCGTGTAGGCGGCCAGGACCTCCAGCGTTTCCATCTTCTCGCTATAGCTCAGCCGCACCTGGCTGAACTGCTCGACCGCAGCCTTGGTCTTGAGCAGGATCTCGTACTCTTCGGTCTGGGTGTTGCCGGCATCGGCGCGCACGGCATAGTCCGCGCGGTAGCGCACGAAACTGAAATTGTTGCTGGCCTGCGCGTCGCTGGCGACCGATGGGCCGGGCGTCGCCGGCGGCGCCGCCGCAGGCGTCGCATCGGCATGCGCCACGACCGGGGCAACCCCCAGTACGCCCCACAGCATCCAGACCATCGGCTTCATTGCAGGTTCCTTGTACGGGGCGATGCCCATGGCCTGGCGGCGCGGCGTTACTTCGGCGGCGGCGGCGCCAGCACGCTGCGGTCGCCGTTGTGTTCGGGCGGACTGACCACCCCGGCCATTTCCATCGCCTCGATCAGGCGCGCGGCACGGTTGTAGCCGATCTTCAGCCGGCGCTGCACGCCGGAGATCGAGGCGCGGCGGGTCTCGGTGACGATGCGCAGGGCCTCGTCGTACAGCGGGTCGGACTCGTCACCGCTGCTGCTGCTCGCCTCGGGCAGGCCACCGGCACCCACCACCACGCCGTCGCCCATCATCTGCACCTCGTCGAGGACGCCGCTGATGTAATCGGCCGGACCACTGGCCTTGAGGTGCTCGACCACGCGATGCACTTCCTCGTCGGACACGAACGCACCGTGCACGCGGTCCGGCAGCGCGGTACCCGGCGGCAGGTACAGCATGTCGCCGTGTCCCAGCAGGGTCTCCGCACCGGACTGGTCCAGGATGGTGCGCGAATCGATCTTGGAACTGACCTGGAAGCCGATGCGGGTGGGGATGTTGGCCTTGATCAGGCCGGTGATCACATCCACCGACGGGCGCTGGGTGGCCAGGATCAGGTGGATGCCGGCCGCACGCGCCTTCTGCGCCAGGCGCGCGATGAGTTCTTCGACCTTCTTGCCGACGATCATCATCATGTCGGCGAATTCGTCGATGAAGATCACAATGAACGGCAGCGTCTCCAGCGGACGCGGGGCTTCGCCCAGCTCCGGGTTCGGCTTGAACAGCGGGTCCATCATCGGCTGGCCGGCGTCCTCGGCATCCTTGACCTTCTTGTTGAAGCCGGCCAGGTTGCGCACGCCCACCGCGCTCATCAGCTTGTAGCGGCGCTCCATTTCGGCCACGCACCAGCGCAGGCCGTTGGCGGCCTCCTTCATGTCGGTCACCACCGGTGCCAACAGGTGCGGGATGCCCTGGTAGACGCTCAGTTCAAGCATCTTCGGGTCGATCATCAGCATCCGCAGGTCTTTCGGCGATGCCTTGTAGAGCAGGCTGAGCACCATGGCGTTGACCGCCACCGACTTGCCCGAACCGGTGGTGCCGGCCACCAGCAGGTGCGGCATGCGCGCCAGGTCGGCCACGGTCGGGCGGCCGGCGATGTCCTTGCCCAGCGCCAGGGTCAGCGGGCTGGCCGACTTGTCGTACTCCTTGGAGCGCAGCAGTTCGGACAGGTAGATCATTTCGCGGGTGACGTTGGGGATTTCCAGGCCCACCACCGACTTGCCCGGGATCACGTCGACCACGCGCACCGACTTGACCGACAGGCCGCGGGCGATGTCCTTGTCCAGCGAGCTGATCTGGCTGACCTTGATGCCCGGCGCCGGCTCGATCTCGAAGCGGGTGATCACCGGGCCCGGATAGGCACCGACCACCTGGGCCTCGATACGGAAGTCCTTGAGCTTGAACTCGATCTGCCGCGACAGCGTTTCCAGCGTGTCTTCGTCGTAGCCCTTGGGCTGCGGCTTGGGATCGTCCAGCAGCGCCAGCGGCGGCAGGTCCGAGCCGTCACCGTTGACCCCGCGGAACATCGGAATCTGGGTCTCGCGCTTGGCCCGGTCGCTCTTCTCCAGCACCGGCTCCGGGCGCGGCTCGATCTTGACCGGCTCGCGCTTGGCGCGGACCTCGGCATCGACCTTGCGCACTTCCTGACGCTCCTCGCGCAGGGCGCGGGTCTGCTGCCATTCGGTGGCCTGTTCCTTTTTCTTGTTGAACAGCGGCGGCAGCGCCAGCACCCAGCGGCCGATCTTCTCCATCACCACGAACCAGGAGATGCCGGTGGCCAGGGTGATCGAGGCCAGCAGCAGCACCAGCACGAACAGGTTGGCGCCCAACGCGCCGAAGCCGGCACTCAGGGAATTGCCGACCAGCCGGCCGAGGATGCCGCCGGCATGGGCGACGTCGCCGGTGAACAGGCGCACGTGCAGGAAGCCGGTGCCGGCGATCAGGAAGCCGACCAGGCCGACCAGGCGCAGCGCCGGGTCGAGGTCATGCCCGCCCTTGCTCTCGCGCTTGAGCCCGAACATGGCGATCCAGGCCAGCGCGCCGAGCACGATCGGCAGCACGAAGGCGATGTAGCCGAACAGCTGCAACAGCACGTCGGCGATCCAGGCGCCGACACGGCCGCCCATGTTGTGGATGGGCGCGACCACGCTGCCGGTATGCGACCAGCCCGGGTCGGACGCCGAATAGGTGAACAGACTGGCCACCAGATACAGCAACGCCGGGGCGATCGCGATCAGGCCGAGGTCGCGCCACAGTCGCTGACGGCCCGAATTGTCGGCAGGCGCAGGCGCCGCCGCAGCCTTGCGCGACGGTTTGCTGTCGGGAGACTTGGATCGTTCCGGGAGCTGCTTCGCCACCTTAGACCACACCTTGGGAATGCACTGTTAGTGCTTGATAATAAACGACTGGGCCGCGCTTTTCAGTGCCGACCGCTGGACAATTCAGTTGCCGCCGTCAAATCGATGGCGCGGGGCCCGGTCATGGCCCTTGCGGACCGCCCCGTTCCACCGGCCGCCTTGAATCGCCCCGCCCCTGCCGCCACTCTATGACCTGTCTTGGACGTCACGCAATCACCGCCGGCGCCCCGCCCCACCCCTCTTACGCGAGTCTACATGAGCCATTCCCTGCCCTCCCGCCACCAGAAGCTCGTCATCCTCGGCTCCGGCCCGGCCGGCTGGACCGCCGCCGTCTATGCCGCGCGCGCCAACCTCAAGCCGGTGGTGATCACCGGGCTGCAGCAGGGCGGCCAACTGATGACCACCACCGAAGTGGACAACTGGCCGGGCGATGCGCATGGCCTGATGGGCCCGGACCTGATGACGCGCATGCAGGCCCATGCCGAGCGCTTCGAGACCGAGGTCATCTTCGACCACATCCACACCGCCGACCTGTCCCAGCGCCCGTTCAAGCTGATCGGCGACAGCGCCGAGTACACCTGCGACGCCCTGATCATCGCCACCGGCGCCACCGCCAAGTACCTGGGCATCGAATCGGAAGAGGCGTTCAAGGGCCGCGGCGTGTCGGCCTGCGCCACCTGCGACGGCTTCTTCTACCGTGACCAGGACGTGGTCGTGGTCGGCGGCGGCAACACCGCCGTCGAAGAAGCGCTGTACCTGTCCAACATCGCCCGCAAGGTCTACCTGGTCCACCGCCGCGACACCCTCAAGGCGGAGAAGATCATGCAGGACAAGCTGTTCGCCAAGGTCGCCGCCGGCAAGATCGAGACCGTGTGGCACCACCAGGTGGACGAAGTGCTGGGCAACGATGCCGGCGTGACCGGCGTGCGGGTCAAGTCGACCCTGGACGGCAGCACCCGCGACATCGAGGCCCACGGCTTCTTCGTGGCCATCGGCCACCACCCCAACACCAGTCTGTTCGAGGGCCAGTTGACCATGAACAACGGCTACCTGGACATCCGTTCGGGCCTGGGCGGCAACGCCACCCAGACCTCGGTCGAGGGCGTGTTCGCCGCCGGCGACGTGGCCGACCAGCACTACCGCCAGGCCATCACCTCGGCCGGCTTCGGCTGCATGGCCGCGCTGGATGCCGAGCGCTACCTGGATGCGAAGGGCGAGCTGGGCTGAGGCCGGGCAGCACCGGCGCAGCAGCAACGGAAGGCCGGCGCAGTGCGCCGGTCTTTTTGTTAGGGGTGCGGGCTATGGGGCGCCATGGCAGCTCAAGCCTGGCAGCTGCGACGCATAGCGGCGTGACCCAGCGTCATTTTTGTCCGCAGCTTCACCGCCCTCCCGGGAATATGGCCCTGGAACGACGGAATGTCTTCATGCTCACTCCCAGCCAACGAAGCTCAAACGCGGCTACCCGAATACTGAGCCAACGGTGGCGCAGCCATCCCGTGTAAACCCGGCCTATGGACGACGGATGCACTGCTGCCGATGCCGGACCGGCACCGATTTGACCCCGTCATCATCAACCAGCGAGGTCTCCCAGAACAATGGGGCCGAACCGCCGTTGTTGCAGGACAACGCGATCTTCAACGGCGTCGGCTGCGGTACCTCCACGGTGATCTCGCTGCCTCGGCAGACCCAGCCCGGCGGGCACCCCACGTTGCGCGTCACGATGCGCAACGGATACTGCGGATAGCCCTCAAACGGCACCTCGATCTCGCGGGAAGCGCCCTGGGACATGCTGACATCCTCGATGGCTTCGCCCTTGAGCGGCTTGCAGTCCTTGCCTTCGCGGAACAGGCGGTAGCCCTTTTCGACGCCCTTCATTGAGGCGGCGCGAAATTCTGGATCGAGTAGCGCAGCTGCATCAGCAGCATTGGTATGAAATGCCGTTTCAACGATTATTGACGGCATGTGCGCCTCTCGATTCTCCCCTTTGTTATCAACATGCGGGGCGGGCGCCACCACGAAAGTCTCATAGCCGGCCCTACTTTGTATCAGTTCTTTCATTGAGCACAGCACACTACGTCCCAGTGCAGCGTCAACAGCCCGGCCCGGCTGGACTATGACCCGGCTACCACGCACCACGCCACTGTCTTCGCCATTGCTGTGAAGATGTATGACCACATCTGCCCCGACGTGGTTGGCTAGCTTTGGCCTGCTATTGATGTCCTCCCGCTCCTCCCTGTCCCATAGCGTACTGCCTGCGTATGTATTCCATATCCCGGTCTCCATGGGGTATTGCTGCGCGATTGCATAGCGCGCGGCCATGGTCCACCACTCGAATCCACTCTCTGGATGAGTCGTACCTGGCTCCTGTACGCGTGCCCGTGTGACTGCCATACCACTACGAGCCTCCACCAAAGCCCTCAATTCACCTGCATACAAAGGCATCAGCAACCCCTCGCTTACACCGTTGTGCTCATCGCGGGAGGTTACCCACGTATTAGTCCTGTAGCTCATGAAATAACCATGACCTGCCGCAACAACTGCCAGCCCGGACCGTTCCGCCGCTTGCCGCCGCTCGCCTTCCAGGCGGGCAGCGTCATCGGCAGCCTTGACCTCGGGAAAGTAGTGGTAGATATCCTTGCCGTCGTACAGGTACTCCACGGCACTGACTGGAGCGAACTTTTCGGCTTCATAGATCAAGCCGTTGTTTATGTTGCTTCTCTGGTCCTCGAATGAAGGGCCGTAGTCCTCAGGAAGAAATGACCTGTCCAGGCGCACCGTAATAACCCCGGTTGCGATGTTCAGCGAGGCATTGACATGCCGGGGGCGCGACTGACCGTCTACCAGCGCCACCCGTTCCAAGGCATATCGAACGCGCTGCGTCAACAAGGTATCGAGCTCGACATCGCGCTCTAACTGCAGCGACTCTGCACTTGCACCGCGCACCGACGCGGCGAGAAGAAGATTCGCCCCTGCAATCAATCCGACCAGCAGTAGAATGGAAGTGACTTGGCGTGACATTGACGTTCTCCGTAGGATCAAGGGGCGTGCATGGCCGCATCACCTCGTCATCAGATTGCCCCGCCCTGTCAACGCTAAACGCGCGTTTCCGCACGCTTCGCTGAGCCCGCGGAACCTTGATCCAATCAATGCAACGAAACAAATTGATAAGACCTACTCACTAAACCGACCCCTGCGCCCAGCACATCTATATCGACAGCACGGTCACCTCTCCGCTGCCCAGATTCACCCAGACCTTCGCCGTAATAACGGCAGCTGTCAGCTCCGGCGCGGCTGCCTGTCCATTAATTGCTCGATCTCCTCTGTGGAGCCGTCTTCTTCAATGGGGAGAAAGCCTGGCCCGAAGTTGATCCCCAGCATTCTCCGTTCAATATCCACCTGAGCCGAGACAGTTGCGTTGGCCGCCTGGGAGCGCTTGATGCGGTCAGCGTCGAGAAGCCGCTGCGCTTCTCGGGTGAGCAGAAGATCCAGTCCTGCGTCACTCCCATTGACACTCGCAAGTCCTCATATTGATTCCCCCAATCATGTGAATGAAGCCCGCGCCCTCGATACGGCTTGCGCATGCTTACCGCGCCTTCCGCTGTCATCCCAATCGGTGCGCTACCGCCCAGTTGTCGCGAGGTGCCGAATAGACTTTCAATCAGTTCCGCAAAAGGCATTGATCCACCCTCAGCCCCCATTCGCCATCGCCCTGCCCTATCCTCTCCCCATGCCCGATCCACGCTTCCTCCATCGACTCTCCGACATCCCCGCCGCCGACTGGGACGCCCTGCACGACGGAAGCAATCCCTTCGTCCGCCACGCCTTCCTGGCCGGGCTGGAGCAACACGGCTGTCTGCGCCCGGAATGGGGCTGGCGCCCGCGGCACTTCACCCTCTGGGACGGCGACGCCCTGGTCGCAGCGATACCGGGTTACCTGAAGGACAACTCGCACGGCGAATTCGTGTTCGACCATGCCTGGGCCAATGCGTACGCGCGGCACGGGCTGGACTACTTCCCCAAGTGGCTGGGTGCGGTGCCCTACTCGCCTGTGACCGGGCCGCGCCTGCTGGCCCGCGACGATGTCGATCGCGCCGCGCTGGCCGAGATCCTGCGCGCGGAAGTGCAGCGCATCGGCTGGTCATCGGCGCACGTCAACTTCCACCGCGCGGAGGAAGATGCGGCCTTCGGGGCGGACTGGATGCTGCGCGAGGACATCCAGTTCCAGTGGCACAACCCGGGCGAGTGGCGCGACTTCGGCGATTTCCTTGCCGCGATGGACCACAAGCACCGCAAGAACATCCGCCAGGAACGGGCCAAGCTGGCCCGCAGCGGCGTCACCTATCGGATCGTGCACGGCGATGACGCCAGCGAGGACGATCTGCTGGCCATGCATGGCTTCTACCTGCAGACCTTCGCCGAGTACGGCAATGCCCCGGCGCTGACCCTGCCGTTCCTGCGCCACCTGGCCGCCGCGATGCCACGCCAACTGGTCATCTTCCTGGCCCACAGCGACGGCGTCCCGGTTGCCGGGGCGTTGTGCCTGCGCGGTGCGGATACGCTGTACGGGCGCTATTGGGGGGGCGCCACCCTGCCCGGCCTGCATTTCGAGACCTGCTACTACCAGGGCATCGAGTACTGCCTGCGCGAGGGCCTGACCCGCTTCGAACCCGGCGCGCAGGGCGAGCACAAGCTGGCGCGCGGCTTCCTGCCGACAGCCGTGCGCAGCCGGCACTGGGTGGCGGAGCCGGCCTTCGCCGAGGCGCTGGCGGACTGGTGTGCCAGCGAGCGCGCTGACGTGGCGCGCTATGCGCAGGCGCTGGCCGAGCACAGCCCCTTCAAGGCGGCGGACCCGGCATGAGCCGCCGCTTGCCCTGGGCGCTGGACGCGCGCGCCGACGCCCCCTTCCCGCCCGCCGAGACCGCACTGCGCGACCCCGATGGGCTGCTGGCGATCGGCGGCGACCTGTCGCCGGTGCGGCTGCTCAATGCCTACGCGGGCGGGATCTTCCCGTGGTTTTCCGAGGGCCAGCCACTGCTGTGGTGGTCACCCGATCCGCGCATGGTGTTCCGTACCGACGGCGTGCGCCTCTCCTCGCGCTTTCGCCGCAGCGTGCGCGGCAGCGATTGGGTGGTGCGGGCCGATACCTGTTTTGCCGAAGTGATCGCCGCCTGTGCCTCCACCCCGCGCCCCGGGCAGGACGGCACCTGGATCACCGGCCAGATGCAGGCGGCCTACATCGACCTGCATGCGCTGGGCTACGCCCATTCGGTGGAGGTGTTCAGCGCCGACCGCCTGGTGGGCGGCATCTACGGCGTGGCGATCGGCCGGATGTTCTTCGGGGAAAGCATGTTCAGCGCGGCCAGCGGCGGCTCCAAGGTGGCCCTGGCCGGCCTGGCGCAGCGTTTGCGACAGTGGGGCTGGCCGCTGATCGATGCGCAGGTGGAGAACGATCACCTGCTGAGCATGGGCGCCGAACACTGGCCACGGGCGCGATTTCTGCAGGTTGTGCGCGAGCAGGTGGGCGCGGGTGGAGCGCCCGGGTCCTGGACGCAGGCCTTCGGTACGTTCGGCGCGGCAGCGCTGGCCTGACATCGGGCGATCGCGGAGGCCGGTCGACGCTCGGCGCCCCAGCCGCGCCGGGGACCGCCTGGCGCCAAACGCGGGCCGGCACTGCCTGGGACCGCTGAACGTGCCCGATTAACACAAACTTTGCATCCAGGGGGAAGAGCGCGTAAAATGCCCGCTCTTAAGGCCAGCTCGGCCGTTTACAGAACTGCACAGGACTACATGTCGAAAGACGACTCCATCGAGTTCGAAGGCACCGTCAGCGAGACGCTGCCGAACACCACTTTCCGCGTCCGACTGGAAAATGGGCATGAAATCATCGCCCACATCTCCGGCCGCATGCGCAAGAACTACATCCGCATCCTGACGGGCGACCGCGTCAAGGTCGAAATGACGCCCTACGACCTGACCAAGGGTCGTATCACGTACCGCATGAAGTAAGCGGTTCGGGGCGGCTTCCCCACAGAAGCCCCGCCAGAAGGCCAGCCAGGAGCTGGCCTTTTTGCGTGGGCGCGAAAAAGCGGCCGCCCCTGCCAAGCGGCACCCTGACCCTGTGCACCCTGACATCGGTCAGGCTGCCTTGCTGCAGATTCGCCCTGGCGGGCAAGCGCGCACGCTGGTTGCCGGTCCACTCCGGATCGCCACCGTTGGCCCCCGCCATGAAGACCCTTTCCCTGCTGAGCCTGCTCGTTGTCGCCTCTACCGCTGTTGCTGCCCACGCCGCCGAGCCGGCCGCCGCCCCCGCGGCCGACTGCATCACCCTGAGCGCCGACCAGCAGATCGTGCGCGCCAACGCGAACAGCGACGTGCTGCTGCGCAATGGTGACCAGCACTACATCGTGCGCTTCAACAGCAGCTGCACCAGCGCCGCGCAGTCACCCAAACTGGCGTTCGTGACCCCCGACCGCGCGGGCGAGATCTGCAGTGGCGGCATCAGCAGCCTGCGCACGAAATCACAGACGTGCGACATCAGCCGCGTGGATCTGATCACCGCCCAGGAATTCGCCACGCGCGCCCGTGCCCGGCGCTGATCGCCGAGCGATCAAGCGGGCATGAAAAAGCCCCTTGCGGGGCTGGCTCACGTGCAGCGGCAGCGTCACGACCCCGGCCGTGACCGGCCAGCAGCCCGCGCCACGACCGACGGTCGTGGCGCAGGGGTGGCTTATTCCACCGTGGCAGGCAGGCGCCGTTCCGGCTCGGCCTGGGTTTCCACGAACAGCTCGTCGTTGCGGACGTCGATGCTGACCCGGCCTCCGTTGACCAGCTTGCCGAACAGGAGCTCGTCGGCCAGCGGGCGCTTGACCTTGTCCTGGATCACGCGTGCCATCGGGCGGGCGCCCATCAGCGGATCGAAGCCGTGGCGGGCCAGCCAGTCGCGCGCGGTCGGGGTGGCCGACAGGCTGACGTGCTTTTCCTGCAGCAGCATCTCCAGCTCGATCAGGAACTTGTCCACCACGCGCAGGATGTGCTCGAAGCCCAGCGGCTGGAACTGCACCACCGCATCGAGGCGGTTGCGGAACTCCGGCGTGAAGCTCTTGCGGATGATCTCCATCGCGTCGGTGGCGTGGTCCTGGCGGGTGAAGCCGATCGAACGGCGCGAGGCCTGGGCCGCACCGGCGTTGGTGGTCATCACCAGCACCACATTCTTGAAGTTGGCTTCGCGCCCGTTGGTATCGGTGAGCACGCCTCGGTCCATGACCTGCAGCAGGATGTTGAAGATGTCCGGGTGGGCTTTTTCCACCTCGTCCAGCAGCAGCACGCAGTGCGGGGTCTTGACGATCTTCTCGGTGAGCAGGCCACCCTGGTCGAAGCCGACATAGCCCGGGGGCGCGCCGATCAGGCGACTGATCGAATGCGGCTCCATGTACTCGCTCATGTCGAAGCGGACCAGCTCGATGCCCAGCTGCAGCGCAAGCTGCTTGGTCACCTCGGTCTTGCCCACCCCCGTGGGGCCGGCGAACAGGAAGTTGCCGATCGGCTTTTCCGGGTTGGCCAGGCCCGAGCGGGCCAGCTTGATCGCCGAGGACAGCGTCTCGATGGCCGGGTCCTGGCCGAAGATCACCATCTTCAGGTTGCGCTCGAGGTGCTGCAGCACATCCTTGTCGGTGGCGCTGACCTGCTTGGCCGGGATGCGGGCCATCTTGGCGACGATGGTCTCGATCTCCTCGATGTCGATCAGTTCCTTGCGCTCGCCTTCCGGCAGCAGCCGCTGGCGGGCGCCGGCCTCGTCGATCACGTCGATCGCCTTGTCCGGCAGCAGACGGTCGCCGATGTGCTTGACCGACAGGTCCACCGCGGCCTGCAGCGCGTCATCGGCATAGGTCACGCCGTGGTGCGCCTCGTACTTGGGCTTGAGGCCCTGCAGGATCTCGTAGGTTTCGCCCACGGTCGGCTCGACGATGTCGATCTTCTGGAAGCGCCGCGCCAGCGCGCGGTCCTTCTCGAAGATGCCGCGGTATTCCTGGAAGGTGGTCGAGCCGATGCAACGCAGCTCGCCAGAAGCCAGGGCCGGCTTGATCAGGTTGGAGGCATCCATCGTGCCGCCCGAGGCCGAGCCGGCACCGATGATGGTGTGGATCTCATCGATGAACAGCACCGCGTTGGGCATCTTCTTCAGTGCGGTCAGCACCCCCTTGAGGCGCTTCTCGAAGTCGCCGCGGTACTTGGTGCCGGCCACCAGCGCGCCCAGGTCCAGCGAGTAGATGATCGCGTCGGCCAGCACGTCCGGCACCGAGCCTTCCACGATGCGCTTGGCCAGGCCTTCGGCGATGGCGGTCTTGCCCACGCCGGCCTCGCCCACGTACAGCGGATTGTTCTTGCGGCGGCGGCACAGGACCTGGATGGTGCGCTCGATCTCGTCGGCGCGACCGACCAGCGGGTCGATCCGGCCGTTGCGCGCGGCCTCGTTGAGGTTGCTGGCGAATTCGGCCAGGGCGTCGCCCTTGCCCTCGCCTTCGCCGCCCTCGGCGCGGCCCTCGCCATCGGCGGCCGGCGGCACTTCGCCGTCCTCGCCCAGCTTGGCGATGCCATGCGAAAGATAATTGACGATATCCAGCCGGGTCACGTCCTGCTGGTTGAGGTAGTAGACCGCGTGGGAGTCCTTCTCGCCGAAGATGGCGACCAGCACGTTGGCGCCGGTGACCTCCTTCTTGCCCGAGGATTGCACGTGGTACACGGCCCGCTGCAGCACGCGCTGGAAGCCCAAAGTGGGCTGGGTATCGCGCCCGTCGTCTTCGGCCAGACGCGAGACCGAGGCCTCGATGGCCTGTTCCAGCTCCTGGCGCAGCCGCTCCGCATCGGCCCCGCATGCCTTGAGCACGGCTTGGGCGGACGGGTTGTCGAGCAGTGCCAGCAGCAGGTGTTCCACCGTCATGAACTCATGCCGGGCCTCACGGGCGCGCTTGTAGCACTGACCGATGGTGTGTTCGAGGTCTTTACTGAACATGTTCTACTCCGGCGGCAGGTGGAAACAATATGCGGCCTAGCTGCTCAATTTCCATCACCCTAGCGGATCGGTGCGTTCAGACGGCGTTAGCAGTCCACCGCTACCCCGGATTCCCCAGGCCATTCCAGCGACCTCATCATGCCCGAACTACCGCTCACGAAATGGCAGCTTGCGCGTGATGGCGACGTCATCGCCACGCCGCATGCCCGGCTATGGCCGGTCCGCCTCCCCGACGGCACGGCGGCCATGTTGAAGATCAGCACGGCGAAGGAGGAGCGCAACGGCCACCGCCTGCTGGACTGGTGGGCCGGCGATGGCGCGGCGCGGCTGCTGGCGCATGACCAGGCGGCGGTACTGCTGGAGCGCGTGGTGCCGGGCCACCGCCTGCGCGGGATGTCCATCGACGGCGGCGATGCCGAGGCCACCGCGATCCTGTGCGCGGTGGCCGCACGCCTGCATCGCCCGCGCGGCCCCGCGCCGGCCGGGCTGGTCGACCTGCACACCTGGTTCGCCGATCTGCTGGCCCCACCGATCCGCCTGCCTCCATTGCTGGAACAGTGCAGATCACTGGCGCAGTCGGTACTTGCCGCCCAGATCGACATCCGCCCCCTGCATGGCGACCTGCATCACGACAACGTGCTGGATGGCGGCGACCGCGGCTGGCTGGCAATCGACCCCAAGCGGCTGCTGGGGGACCGGGCCTTCGACTACACGGTGCTGTTCTGCAACCCGGACCTGTGCGGCCCGGGTATCCACGTGGCCACCCGCGACGCCGTGTTCGAGCGGCGGCTGGCCCAGGTGGGGGCGTTGGCGGGTCTGGAACGCACGCGCCTGCTGCGCTGGATAGCGGCCAGCGCCGGGTTGTCGGCGGTAGGGTTCCTGGCCGACGGGGACCCGGCGGCGGTCAACCTGGCCGTGGCGAGGCTGGCACTGCAGCGCCTGGGCGCAAGCACGGACTAGGCGCCGGTCTTTTCCATCGTGCACAGCAGCGGATGCTGGTTCATGCGCGAGAATTCGTTGACCTGGGCGACCTTGGATTCGGCGACTTCCCGGGTGAACACCCCGCACACGCCGCGACCGCGGGTATGCACGTGGAGCATCACCTGGGTGGCCTTGTCCAGGTCCATGGCAAAGAAGCTCTGCAGGACAGTCACCACGAAATCCATCGGGGTGTAGTCGTCATTCAGCAGCATCACCTGGTAGAACGGCGGCGGTGCCACCTCCGGCCGGGCCGGTTCCAGCATGACGCCGTGATCGTGGTGGGGTTCTTGGGAGGGCTCGCGGGGCATCGCTCCATTATAGCGGGATTGGACGTTGCCTCTGTCGACCTTCACAATCTGCATGCTTCACAATCACCCCCACCCATACTTTCACAGGGTTTTCATGAAAAGGATCGTCACCGCGCTGTTGCTGACCGCTGCCGTGTCCGGCGCGCACGCAGCCGAACCGGACAAGGCCGTCGGCAAGGTGCTCAAGCAGCTCGAGTACCCCTACGAGATCGATGAGGACGGCGACTACAAGCTGGTCTTCGACGCCGGCGACGACCGCAGCCAGCTGGTCTTCGTGCGCTCGACGGTGGAAGAGTACGGCAGCCACCGGATCCGCGAGATCTGGTCGCCCGGTTACACCTCCCCGGACAAGCAGTTCCCGGCCGCGGTGGCCAACCGCCTGCTGGAAGACTCGCAGGACGCCAAGCTGGGCGCGTGGGTCAAGCAGGATCAGCTGGCGATGTTCGTGGTCAAGGTGGATGCCAACGCCAACAAGGACGTGCTCAGCGACGCCATCGATGCGGCCATGCGCACCGCCGATGCGATGGAAGCCGAACTGACCCACGCGGACGAATACTGAGGTGACTGCCGTGCAGGACCCGCGCTGGACGCCGCATGTCACCGTCGCCACGGTCGTGGTCGATGACGGGCGCCTGCTGCTGGTGGAAGAGCTTATTGACGGCCAGCGGGTGCTGAACCAGCCGGCCGGCCACCTGGAGCCGGGTGAAAGCCTGGCCGCGGCGGCCCTGCGTGAAACCCTGGAGGAATCCGGTTGGGAGGTCCGTCTGACCGCCTTCATCGGCGTCTACCAGTGGACCGCGCCGGACGGGACCGCCTTCCTGCGCTTTGCCTTCGCCGCCACCCCGGTCGCCCACGATCCGGCGCGGGCGCTGGACACGGGGATCATCCGCGCGCTGTGGTTGACCCCGGCCGAGCTGCGCGCCGATCCGGCGCGCCTGCGCAGCCCGCTGGTGCGCCAGGTGGTCGAGGACTTCCTTGGCGGCCAGCGCCACCCCTTGGCACTGGTGAAGGACATCGCATGAGCACGCCACGGATCATGGTCGGCGTGTCCGGCGGGGTGGACTCCTCGGTGGCCGCATGGCGGCTGGTCCAGCAGGGCGAGCCGGTGGCCGGGCTTTTCATGCAGAACTGGGCCGACGACGGCAGCGGCGACTGCCGCGCCGAGGACGACCGCCGCGACGCGGTGGCCGTGTGTGGCCTGCTCGGGATCCCGTTCCATTTCCGCGACTTCTCCAGCGAGTACTGGCAGGGCGTGTTCGAACATTTCCTGGCCGAATACGCCGCCGGGCGCACGCCCAACCCGGACGTGCTGTGCAACCGGGAGGTCAAGTTCAAGCATTTCCTGGATGCGGCCCGCGAGCTGGGCGCCGAGCGCATCGCCACCGGTCACTACGCCCGCGTGGCGCAGGTGGCTGGGCGTTGGGCGCTGCTGCGCGGTGCCGACCGCAGCAAGGACCAGAGCTATTTCCTGCACCAGCTGGGCCAGGCCCAGCTGGCCGCCACGCTGTTCCCGATCGGCGACCTGCAGAAGAACGACCTGCGCCGGATCGCCCGCGATGCGCGGCTGCCCACCCACGCCAAGAAGGACTCCACCGGGATCTGCTTCATCGGCGAACGCGACTTCCGCGAGTTCCTCGGGCGCTACCTGCCGGCCCGGACCGGCGAGATCCGCGACCCGGAGGGCAACCTGATCGCCGAGCACCCCGGCGTGTTCTATTTCACCCTGGGCCAGCGCGAAGGCCTGAACATCGGCGGCGTGCGCGGCCGGCCGGCCGCGCCCTGGTACGTGGTCGGCAAGGAAGTGACCAGCAACATCCTCTACGTGGACCAGGACCGCGACAGCCCCTGGCTGCTGTCCACCCGGCTGCACTCGGAGGCGGCGCACTGGATCGCCGGGGCGCCCCCGGCGCGGCGCTTCACCTGCACCGCCCAGACCCGCTACCGCCAGCCGGACGAGCCCTGCCAGGTGCAGGTCAACGACGACGGCACGCTGCTGGTCCGTTTCGACCGCCCGCAACGCGCCGTCACCCCCGGTCAATCGCTGGTGTTGTATGACGATGAGGTCTGCCTGGGTGGCGCGGTGATCGCCGCCACCGATGCGCCGCTGGAACAGCGGCTGCGGACCGTTCCTTCTCCCTTCGAGGTATCTGCTGCATGAGTTTTTCCGTCGACGACCGCGTTCTTGCCTTGGCCGGCATTGCCCAGGCCCTGCAGCAGGTGCGCCGCATCGCCGAGACCGGCCATTCCGAAGCAGCGGTGGTGCGCACGGCGATCGACAGCGTGTTCCGCATCGACGCCGACAGCCCCCAGGCCATCTACGGCAGCCCGGCCAACGTGGCCTCGGGGCTGCGCCTGCTGCACAACTATTTCCGCAGCCAGGGCCAGGACGAGGCGCTGCCGCGCCTGGCGCTGGCGGTGCTGCAGCTGGAACGCCGCTTCGTGCGCGAGCACGCGGTGGTGGACAAGGTCAGCCAGGGCATCGCGCGCGCCCAGCGCCAGGCCACCGAGCTGGGCGACAGCGCCCATCCGGACGTGCTGGCCGCGCTGGGTGGGCTGTACGCGGACACCATCAGCAACCTCAAGCCGCGGGTGATGGTCCAGGGCAACCCGCATTACCTGGGCCAGGCCGGGGTGGTGGCCGAGATCCGCGCCCTGCTGCTGGCGGCGGTGCGCTCGGCGGTGTTGTGGCGCCAGACCGGCGGCCAGTACTGGGATTTCCTGTTCTCGCGCAAGGCGATGATCGAGGCGGTGGACCGGCAGCTGCGCTGATGCACGGCGACGGGGCGGGCGGCGTGCAGCCACCCATGGGGTGGCTCCAGCGTTGATCGACGCGGGTGGAGCCACCCCACGGGTGGCTGGGTCGGGCGGTCGGGGATCCCGCAGCCCCCCATGCGGTGGCGCTACCGCGGGGAGGTTTTTCGAGGGAATGTGCAGTGCAGCACTAAAGCAAACGGGGGTACGGCCGATACATCAACCGTGCACTTCCCGAGAACGTCCATGTACTCACGCATCTTCATCCGTCTGGCCGCCCCCCTGGTCCTGACCCTGCTCCTCCCCTTCGCCATCGGCTTCGAATGGCCAGCCGCCCTGCGTTGGGCGATCCTGACCACCATGACGCTCAGCTGGCTCGGGTTTGCCTGGTGGACCGCACGGGCACAGACCCAGCGCTCCCCCGAGCACGCCCGCATCCTGCGCGAGCAGGACCAATTGCTGACCGAGCTGCGCTCCTTCGTCGCCAACGAAGTGGACGGCTCGCGCGGCGAAGTCGAACGCGCCCGTGACCTGATCCGCCATGCGGTCAGCGGCCTGGGTGGCAGTTTCGACGCCATGAACCGCAAGTCGCGCCAGCAGAGCCAGGCCCTGGCCCGCATCGTCGACCGTGCCGGTGAAGACGGCGGCGCCGGCGTCGACGTGGCCCGCTTCGCCCAGCATGCCAGCCATCGCATGGAACAGCTGGTGGAGGCGCTGGAACAGGTCAGCGGCCAGAGCAGCAATACCGTGCAGCACATCGACCAGATGGCCCAGCACCTGGATGGCATCTTCGCGCTGCTGGAAGACGTCAAGTCGATCGCCGACCAGACCAACCTGCTGGCCCTGAACGCGGCCATCGAAGCGGCGCGTGCCGGTGAAGCCGGTCGCGGCTTTGCGGTGGTCGCCGACGAGGTGCGCAACCTGTCCGAGCGCTCGACCACCTTCAACGAGCAGATCCGCAAGCTGGCGCACAGCTCCAAGGACGCCATCGCCAAGGTTCGCGAGACCGTCTCCAACATGGCCTCGCGCGACATGGACCGCTCCCGCGAAGCGCGTCATGAAGCGGCGCAGATGCTGGACAACGTGGCCCAGATCAATGCTTCGCTGGGCGACGGCATGCGCGAGATCTCCGAGTGTGGTCGTGCCATCGACAGCAGCGTGGCCGAAGCGGTGCGCGCCCTGCAGTTCGAGGACATCGCCACCCAGGCCCTGGGCGGGGTGCATACCCACCTGGACCGCCTGACCGCGATCAACCGCGAAGCGGTGGCGCTGCAGGAACTGCTGCACCGCAATGGCGGCGTGTTCGACGAGGAAGTGGTCAACGCCCTGCAGCGCACCGGCAGCCGCCTGCGCGAAATGCGCAGCGAGTGGGAGCGTCCGCCGCACAAGGCGGTGGCCCAGCAGAGCATGGCCGCTGGCGCGGTCGAGCTGTTCTGATCTACATGACGCGTGCCGGTTCCGGCACGAGCAACGGCCCCGGTTTCCCCGGGGCCGTTGTGCTTCCAACACTCGTCCTGGCTGCAGATGATCGCCCGATGTCGTTGACTGCCTCCCCCAGCCCTGCCTCCCCGTCGCCTGGCGCCCACCCCGACGTGGACGGTCTGCCGGCCGCGCGTGCCGAGGCCCCTCCAGCCCCGATGGCCGAACCGTTGCGGGGCCTCGCCCTGATCGGGCGACTGGAGCAGTTGGCGCAGGCCGAGCTGGCACGGCTGGCCGACCGCAGCGGAACAGCCGAAGGCGCCCTGCCCGCCCCGGTCGACCCGGCGCTGGCCGGGCTGGCCTGGGATCTCGGGTTGAGCGGCGAGGCCGCTGCCAAGGCCGCGCGCGAACGCTGAGCGGAGAGCAGCCGAGCATGGCTCGGCTCTACCTATGCCATCGCATCCCGGTAGTGCCGAGCCGTGCTCGGCAACACATCCCACAGACATCGCACGCCCGGTAGTGCCGAGCCATGCTCGGCACCGCCCCCCGACAGAGATCGCACACCCCGGTAGTGCCGAGCCATGCTCGGCACCGCACCGCACCCACCCCACACAGCACTCGCGTGCGCCCCCTGCCCAATACGAAACGTTTGGGAATACGCGTGCCGGCATCCGGCCTGGAACCAGGCGCTGCCTGGCGTGGGGAGACCCGATCAAGAGCAGTCGAGCATGGCTCGGCTCTACCGATGCCATCGCATCCCCGGTAGTGCCGAGCCATGCTCGGCACCGCACCCCACACAGCACTCGCGTGCGCCCCCTGCCCGATACGAAGCGTTTGGGATTATGCGTGCCGGCATCTGGCCTGGAACCAGGCGCTGCTTGGCGTGGGGAGACCGGATCAAGAGCAGCCGAGCATGGCTCGGCATCGCACCCCGACAGAGATCGCACACACTGGTAGTGCCGAGCCATGCTCGGCACCGCACCCCGTGCAGCATGCGTGTGCGCCCCCGGCCTATACGAAGCGTTTGGCATTGCACATGCAGGCATTTGGCCTGGAGCCAGGCAACGCCTGGCGTGGGGAGACCGGATCAAGAGCAGCCGAGCATGGCTCGGCTCTACCGATTGGGGGGGATCAAGAACAGCCGAGCATGGCTCGGCCCTACCGCTTAGGGCGGATCAAGAGCAGCCGAGCATGGCTCGGCTCTACCGATTAGGGCGGATCAAGGGCAGCCGAGCGTGGCTCGGCTCTACCCGATTGGGGCGGACGAAGCGCAGCCGAGGGTGGCTCGGCTCCACCCGTTGGGCGTGGTCAGACGGCGTGGGTCAGGGCGACCAGCGCGTCGCGCGGGGCCATCTGGGCGCCGCCGGCTTTGAGCCACTGGGCCAGGTCGCGCGGGGTCAGGGGGCGGGAATACAGGTAGCCCTGGATTTCGTCGCATCCCTGGCGCCGCAGCATGGCCTCTTCCTGCTCGGTCTCCACGCCTTCGGCGACGACCTTCATGCCCAGCGCATGGCCGAGGTGGACGATCGCCTGGGTGACTTCGGCGGTGCCGGTGTCGTGCAGCATGCCCTGGACGAAACTGCGGTCGATCTTGAGGCGGCCGACCGGGAAGCGGTTGAGGTAATGCAGGTTGGAGAACCCGGTGCCGAAGTCGTCCACCGCCAGCGGCACGCCGTGGCGTTCGAGGACGTCGAAGCAATGGCGCAGCACGTCGGTGTCGCGGATCAGGGCCGATTCGGTGAGTTCCAGCTCCAGCCGCTGCGGCGGCCAGCCGTGCGCGTGGCAGATATCGATCACCCGCTCGGCAAATCCACGATCGCGCAGCTGCACGGCCGAGACATTGACCGCGACACGGTCGAACTGCAGGCCCGCCGCGTCCCACGCGGCCGCCTGGCGGCAGGCCTCGGTCAGTACCCAGTCGCCGATGCGGACGATTTCGCCGCATTTCTCGGCGATCGGAATGAACTCGGCCGGGCTGCAGTAGCCGATGCCAGGCCGATGCCAGCGCAGCAGCGCTTCGATGGCCGGTGGCTGGTCATGCGCGGCGTGCAGCAGCGGCTGGTAGGCCAGGGTGAATTCTTCGCGCTCGATCGCGCCCAGCAGGGCGTGCTCGATCTCCAGCTTGCGCTGGATCCGCATCAACGCATCCTGGCTGTAGTACTGGTAGGTGTTGCGGCCCGCCTCCTTGGCCGCGTACATGGCGGCGTCGGCGGCACGCAGCAGCGAGTCGAAGTCGCCACGGCCCTCGTCGAGCATGGCGATGCCGACGCTGGCGCCGACCTTGAGCGTGGTCTCGCCGCGCTGCAGCGGCTCGGCCAGCGAGGCGATCAGCTTGCGCGCCACGTGGCCGGCATCTTCCGGCTCGGCCAGGTCGCGAAGCACCACGATGAACTCATCGCCGCTGAAACGGCCGAACAGGTCGGCGTTGCGCAGGTTCTGGTGCAGGCGCGCGGCCGCGGCCTTGAGCAGGGCATCGCCGGTGGCGTGACCAAAGGTGTCGTTGATGGTCTTGAAGCCATCGAGGTCGATGAACAGCATCGCCAGCGGCGCGCCGCGATCGCAGGCCTCCTCGATCGCATCGGCGGTCTGCTCGCGCAGCAGCATGCGGTTGGGCAGCCCGGTGAGCAGGTCGTAGTGGGCCAGCAGCTCGATGCGCTCGTTGGCTTCGCGTTCGCGGGTGATGTCACGGAACAGCACCACGAAGCGCGTCGGCAGGCCGTCGCGACGGTCCAGCTCGATCAGCACCTGGACCCAGATGCGCAGGCCGGACTGGCGGTAGAAGCACAGGTCCAGCTGCTCGGGCAGGCCGCCGTCGGCGATACGGGCCAGCGCGGCCTCGAACGCATCGCGGGAGTCCTGGGTGTACAGCGCCAGCGCCTGGTCCAGGCTGATCGGCTCCTTGCGCAGGCCGTGGATGCGGTAGCACTCCTCGGTCCACTGCATGTGGCGGGTGCTGACCTCGATCTCGCAGCCACCGATGCGGCCCAGGGCCGAGACCCGGTTGAGCAGCTCGGTCCGCCAGCGGATCAGCGCATCGGTCTGGTGTTGCTCGGTGATGTTCTGGACCTGGCCAAGCAGGCGCTGGATGCGCCCGTCGGCGCCCAGCAACGGTTGCATCCACAGGCGCAGGTGCAGCGCACCTTCGCGTTCGCGCGGCAGTTCCAGTTCCAGGGTGGCCGGCTTGCCATCGTGCAGCATGCGCCGCCAGGCGTGGCGCAGCAGGCTGCGCGAGCGCGGTTCAAGGCGGCGCAGCCAGCGGCGCCGCCCGGTCAGCGGTTCGTCGCCCACGCCGAGCAATGCGCGGAACTCTGGCGACCACCAGAACTGGCGATCATCCGGGTTCCACGACCAGCTGCCCATGCTGGCGATGCGCTGGGCTTCGCGCAGGTGCACCTGCTGCTCCAGCAGCAGCGCTTCCATCTGTTTCTGCGCCTGGATGTCGGTATGGGTGCCGACCATGCGCAAGGGCTGGCCATCGGCGGTGCGGGCGACCACCCGGCCGCGGTCCAGCACCCAGCGCCAATCGCCCTCGGGATGGCGCACGCGGTACTCGGCGGTGTACACCTCGCCCTGCCCGCCCAGGTGCGCGTCCAGCGCGGCGCGTACGGCCGGCTGGTCATCGGGATGGATCGGGGCGAGCAGCGCGGCGGCCGCGTCGCCGCGGGTGGTTTCCTCGGTCGGGGCAGGCTGGCCGTCCCAGCGCCGGGACCGGGTCACCGCGTCGCTGGGCACGTCCCAATCCCACAACCCGTGGCCGGCATGGTCCAGGGCCAGCTCCCAGCGGCTGCCGGCATAGTTGGCCACCGGCTCGGGCACGCTGAGGGTGAAGGCCAGCAGGTGGCCGTCCGGGTCGTGCACCGCGCGCATCCAGCCGTCGAAGCGTCCGCGCGGGCCGCCGGGCAGCTGGCACGGCACCAGGCCCCCATCGGCGGCCAGCAGGCGCAGGTCTTCGAGCAGCTCGCCATAGGCCGCCACGGTTGCCGGCAACCCATGCTCGCGTGCGGCCGGGTTGGCCGCCAGCGGGCGCCCCGCCCGGTCCAGGATGACCAAGGCCGACGCCAGTGGATGCTGCAGCAGACTCGCGATAATCCCTTGGTCCACGCGGTAAGACTCCGATAACGCACCCGACAGCCGGGAACGCAATCGTTAGCGGCGGATTCCGCGGATAGTTGAGCCGCGTACCGCGCGCAGCCCCCAAACCGGACGCCACGCTCTAAGATGCAGGTCGCCCGCCTCGATCCGGTCCCTGCCCCGTCCATGCCTGTCGCCCCGTCCGGCCAGCCCACCCCCGCCCCGCCCGAACGGCCGCTCGCCCAGGCCTTGCGCCGCGACCGCTGGCGCGTGGTGCTGGGCTATCTGGGGCTGGCCCTGGTCTGGATCCTGTGCAGCGATGCCGCCGTGCAGGTGCTGACCCGGGACATGGCCACGGCCGCGCACTGGCAGACCGTCAAGGGCGCGTTCTTCGTGGTCGCCAGCGCGGCGCTGATCTACCTGCTGCTGCGACCGCTGGCCCAGCACGTGCTGCAGACCCACTCCAAGCTGGAGTGTTCGGAGACCCGCCACCGGCAGATGTTCCAGAACAACCCGGGGCCGATCCTGGTCTACGACCTGGACACGCTGGCCATCCTGGACGCCAACCCGGCGGCGATGCAGCTGTTTGGCTGGTCCCACGATGAATTCACCACGATGCCGATCAGCGCGTTGTGGCCCACCGGCGACGAGCCGAAGCTGGCGGCCAAGCTGGCGCAGATCCGCGCCGCACCGGACGAGCTGTGCGTGATCAGCGCCGACCTGCAGCTCAAGGACGGCAGCCGCCGGCACATGGAGATGCGCAGCAACTTCATCGACTACGACGGCCACCGGGCCCGCCTGCTGATCGCCATCGACCGCACCAGCGAGGACCAGGCGCTGCGCCGCCGCGACCTGGCGCTGGCACGGGTGGAGGAAGCGCATGAAATGGCCCGGATCGGCGCCTGGGAAGTGGATCCGGGCACCGGGCTGGGCCGCTACTCCAACCAGGTCTACCACCTGCTGGGCCGGCGCCCGCCCGAAGCCCGGCGCTGGCACCGCTTCGAGGAACTGCTGGTGCCGGCCGACCCGGCCACCGCCGCGCTGACCGAACAGCTGCTGCAGGACATGGCCGCCGAGCAGGTGCAGATCGACGTGCTGCTGCCGCTGCTGGCGATGGACGGGCGTGCGCTGATGGTGCACCTGCGCGCCGAGAGCGGCCATGACGATGCCGGCCGGCCGCGGGTGCTGGGCACGCTGCAGGATGTGACCGAGCGCGAGCAGTCGCGGCGCCTGCTGCGCGAGCGCGAGGAACAGTTCCGCGAGCTGGTGCGGGTGCTGCCGGACGGCGTGGTGATCCTGTCCGACGAGCACGTGCTGTACGCCAATGCCTGCGCGGCCGCGCAGTTCGGCTACGGCCAGCACACCCTGCTGGGCGAGCCGCTGGCCGCGCTGGTGGCGGCCGAGGACCTGGCCCGGGTGCGTGCGCAGTTGTTTGCGCCGATCCCCCTGCCCAGCACCGGGGCCGGCGAGGTCATCGGCATGCGCCGGCTGGACGGCGAGCACTTCCAGGCGGGGCTGGCGGTAGGCGATGTGCGCTATGGCGGGCGCAACTGCAAGCTGCTGATCGTGCGCGACCTGAGCGAGCCCGAGCGCATCCGCGAGGCGCTGGAGACCAGCAACCGCGAACTGCAGGCCATGGCCGGGCGACTGTTCTCGCTGCAGGAGGACGAACGCCGCGCGATCTCGCGCGACCTGCACGACGACATCGGCCAGGCGATCACCGCGATGAAGCTGTCCGCCTATGCCGCGCAGGACGAGGACGACCCCGCCCGGCGCGGCGACGACCTCGAACAGATCATCCAGTTGGCCGACGCCACGGTGGGAAAGCTGCGCGACATCTCCACGCTGCTGCGCCCGCCGCAACTGGACGCGCTGGGGCTGGAGGCCGCGCTGCGCTGGCAGGCCAGCGTACTGTTCCGCTCGGCGGCGATCGAGCTGCTGCCGGATATCCAGGCGCTGCCGCAACGCCCGCAGGGCGACATCGAGCAGGCCTGTTTCCGCATCGCCCAGGAAAGCCTGACCAACGTGCTGCGGCATGCGCGCGCCAGCCAGGTGAGCCTGCAACTGCATGACATGGGCGATGCCGGACTGCACCTGCAGGTCCGCGATGATGGCGAGGGCTTCGACCCGGAAGGCCCGCGCGGGCTGGGCCTGATCGTGATGCGCGAGCGCGCGCAGAGCGTCGGCGGCACCCTGCGCATCGAGTCGGCACACGGTGCCGGTACCCTGATCGACCTGTACCTGCCGTATCGCAGCAGCGATCCGGCCACTCCCGATACATTGGAACACTGAACATGTGGAACCCTTCCCTGCCCCTGGTCAGCATCGAGGATGCGCCGCCGCGCCTGGGGGCCGGCAATCCCGAGCTGCAGGCCATGGTCAGCGACGCCGCCTCCGGTGGCACCCCGCTGATGCTGATGCACGTGGACATCGACCATTTCGCCTCGGTCAACGAGAACATGAGTGCCGAAGTGGGCGACCAGGCCCTGGTGCTGGTCGCCCAGCGCCTGCAGCACCACCTGCGCGGGCGCGGCAAGCTGTGGCGGCATGGCAGCGATGAGTTCCTGCTGGCGGTGCCGCGCAGCGCCGACATGCCGCTGCCCGAAGACCTCGCCGAGGAGATCCGCCAGCAGCTGGAACTGCCGCTGTCGGTGCTGCCCTATACGCTGTTCATGACCGGCAAGCTGGGCGTGAGCCTGTGCCCGGAACACGCCAGCGACACCTCGCGGCTGCTCGACCATGCCGAAGACGCGCTGCACCAGGCCGCCCGCGAAGGCGGCAACGCGGTGCGCATCCACGCGGTGGATACCCCGTCAAGCGCGCACAGCGAGAGCATCATCGCCCGGCAGATCGTGGATGCCATTCCCAACGGCGAATTGAAGCTGCGCTACCAGCCGCTGGTGAGCGCGCGCGACGGCCACGTGGTGGGCATGGAAGCGCTGCTGCGCTGGCAGTCGCCGACGCTGGGCATGCTGGTGCCGGAGCGTTTCATGCGCACCGCCGAGCGCCTGGGCATCATCGTGCAGATCGGCACCTGGGTGCTGGAAGGCGCGTTGAAGCAGGCGCGGCTGTGGCGCGACCAAGGGTTCGACGACTTCACCATCGCCGTCAACGTCTCCACCCTGCAGCTGCTGCGCCCGAACTTCTTCGCCGAGGTGATGTCGCTGATGCAGGCCGCCGGCGTGCCGGCGCAGATGCTGACGCTGGAGATCAACGAAAGCGCGCTGACCAACAACGTCAACTTCGTGCATGAAACGCTGGTCAACCTGCGCAACGAAGGCATCAGCCTGAGCTTGGACAACTTCGGCACCGGCGACTCCAGCCTGAGCGCGCTGGTGCGCTACCCGGTGGACAAGCTGAAGATCGACCGCAGCTTCATCAAGAGCGCGCCGGCCGGCAACCGCGAGGCGGCGATCGCGCGCGCGATCATCGCCATGGGCCACCAGCTGGGCATGACGGTGATTGCCAATGGCGTGGAATCGCAGGCGCAACTGGGTTTCCTGCGGCGCAACGACTGCGATGTGTTCCAGGGCTATCTGTTTGGCGAGCCGATGTCGGCCGATGCGGCCGGGATGACCCTGCGCCGGCGTTACCTGCGCCCGGAAGCCTTCGCCGAGACGCGCCCGGACCGCACCCTGCTGCTGCTGGACGATGAGGAAAACGTGCTGCGCTCGCTGGTGCGGCTATTCCGCCGCGATGGCTACCGGATCCTCGCGGCGGGCAACGTGCGCGATGCGTTCGACCTGCTGGCGATCAACGACGTGCAGGTGATCCTGTCCGACCAGCGCATGAGCGACATGAGCGGCACCGAGTTCCTGGGCCGGGTGAAGATGCTCTACCCGGACACGATCCGGCTGGTGCTGTCCGGCTACACCGATCTGAACACCGTGACCGATGCGATCAACCGCGGCGCGATCTACCGGTTCCTGACCAAACCATGGAACGACGACGAACTGCGCAAGCACATCCACCAGGCGTTCCGCACGCACGAGGAACAGCGGCGGGCGAATACGGCACCGCCGGTGGCGCTGCCGGCCGCGGACGACGACTGACCCACGCGATTGCCGTAGAGCCGACCGTTGGTCGGCTGCTCTCAACCGAGGTGCCACCGCAGCCGACATGTCACGGAAGCCGACCAACGGTCGGCTCTACGAAAATTGTCGTGCCGTGGCAGCCGACGTTGCACGGCGGCCGACCAGCGGTCGGCGCGACGACAATGCGGCGTGCGGATGCGTGGCGCCATGCCATGCCCGCGAGGTTCGCCGGCGAGGCCCGTAGAGCCGACCGTTGGTCGGCTGCTCTCAACCGAGGCGCCATGGCGGCCGACGTGTCACGGCAGCCGACCAACGGTCGGCTCTACCAAAATCGTCGTGCCATGGCAGCCGACGTGGCACGGCAGCCGACCAACGGTCGGCTCTACGAAAATTGTCGTGCCATGGCGGCCGACGTGTCACGGCAGCCGACCAACGGTCGGCTCTACGAAATTGTGGTGCCGTGGCAGCCGGCGTGGCACCGCAGCCGACCAGCGGTCGGCTCTACCGCGTGGGTGGTCAGCGCGGCTGCTTGATCGGGAGTACCAGGCGGAACCTGGAGCCTACGCCGGGGGTGCTGTCCAGGTCGATGCGGCCGTGGTGCTTGTTGACGATGCTGTAGGAAATCGACAGACCGAGACCGGTGCCGCTGCCGACCGGCTTGGTGGTGAAGAACGGGTCGAAGATGCGCTGGCGCAGGTCCGGCGAGATGCCGCCGCCGGTGTCTTCGAACTCCACCCACACGTGGTCGCCATCCACGCCGGTGCGCACGGTGATCGTGCCGCGCTCGGCGATGGCGTGGCCGGCGTTGAGCAGCAGGTTCATGTAGACCTGGTTGAGCTCGGACGGCAGGCATTCCACCAGCGGCAGCTGGCCGAACTCGCGCTGCAGGGTGACCTTGTACTTGAGCTCGTTCCAGATGATGTTGATGGTCGATTCGAGACCGGAATGCAGGTCGACCAGCTTCCAGGACTCATCGCGGCCGGAATAGGAGAAGTCCTTGAGGTCGCGCACGATCCGGGTGACCCGCTCGATGCCTTCGCGCGACTCGGCCATCAGCTGCGGCAGGTCGCGGCTGATGAAATCGATGTCGAAGCGGTTGCGGATGTCGTCGATCTCCGGGATCAGCGCCTTCGGATCGGGGGCGCGCAGGGCGCGTTCGTAAGCCTCGATCACGGTGAACAGGCTGCGCAGGTATTCCTGCAGGCTGCCCAGGTTGGAGTGCACGTAGCCGATGGGGTTGTTGATCTCGTGCGCCACGCCGGCGGCAAGCTGGCCGATGGAGGCCATTTTCTCGGACTGGAGCAGCTTCTCCTGGGTGCCGTTGAGGCGCAGGTAGGCCTGGCGCAGCTCGGCATGGCGCTGCTGCAGCTCGCGTTCGTAGTCTTCCTGGCCTTCGATGCGGCGGAACAGGGCCAGGTAATGGCGCTGGCCGGCTTCTTCGTGCTGGTACAGGTGGGCGATGACCATGCGCTCGCCGACCGGCAGGCTGCCGTTCCAGTGGCCATGCAGGCGTGCGTGCTCCAGCGCGTCCGGTGGCAGCAGCTGGTGCAGCCATTGCGCCGCCCCCAGCCCGGCGGCGTTCTCGGCCTGGCCGAGCATCTCACTGACGGCCGCATTGGCCAGGGCCACGCTGCCATCCTCGCGGAACAGCAGCATGCCTTCGTTGACACGCTCGAACAGGGCGAGCAGGACCGGCTGCGGGGGCAGCGGTGCGGTGACGAGGTTGGAAGAAGCGGTCACGGTCACATCGGGCAGTCGAAACAGGCGCCCAATATACGCGTTGGCCTGCGCGACGGAAGCCCGCGGACGCGTTCGCGGCCCGCGCGGGCCGGATCAGGCGACGGCGAGCGGCCGGCGGGTATGCAGCGTGCTGGACTGGCCCTTGGCGTCGTAGGACGAGGCGTCTTCGCTGCGGCCGAGCTGGCGCAGGGCCCAGTTGACCTCGCGGCGGCGGCGCGACAGCAGCACGCCATTGGCGCGGTTGCGCTCGGCCAGTTCCTGCAGGCGCTCGCCCTGCCCGACCGGCGGCACGGTCTCGAGCGCGCGCAGCGCCTCGAGCTTGGCGCCGGTGGCCCGGATCAGGGCCTGCACGTCATGCTCGACCAATGCCTGGCGTTCGACGTCCAAGGCATCGCTGAGGCGCTGCAATGGCTCGCTCATCGCCAGTTTCATCCCTGCAGCTGCTGGTCCAGCTCGAGCATGCGCGAGGCGATCGCATCGGGATTGATCTTGTAGGTGCCGTTCTGCAGCGACTCACGCACGGCCTGCACGCGGCCGGCGTCGATCGCCGGGGCGCTGTTCAGTTCGCGCTGCAGGGCCTGCAGGCTGGTGGCTTCACCGGTCAGGCGCAGGCTGTCGGCGGCTTCCACCGGACGCGTCGGGGAATCGGCGCTGGCGGCCGGCTTGCTGCCAAGCGCGACACTGCGCAGATGGGCGGTGGCCTGCAGGTTGCCGTCGATTTTCTGGCTCATGGAGTTGTCCTGGAAGTACGGTTCACAAGGGATAACGGCATGGAGACCGCCATCTTTAGGGGATTCTGCGGTTTTTTTGGCACATTCCGCCGCGGGTTCAGCATTGTGCTCAACGCGTCACAAAAACGTCGCCGTTGGCGGCCACGGTGCCCTGGACGATCTTCCGCGAGGACAGATTTTCCACCGACACCCGCTCGTTCTCGCCGGCGTCGGCCATGGCCTTGCCCGCGACCCGCACCTCCACGCCCCCCAACCGCGACACCAGCGCCACGTTGTCGCCACGGCGCACGAGGCGCTGGGCGACCAGGTCGTTGGCCGAGAGCAGGCTGCCGGCACTGAGTGTACGCCGGGCCACCCGCCCGACCGCGGCGGCCGGATCGGCCAGCGCGGCGCCGGCGATACGGGCCACGTCACGCTGGGCAGTGGTGATATCGGCGGCGGCCAGGGTTTCTCCAGCGCTGATGCCCCGGTTGAGGATGAGTACGGTCTGGTTGCGGCGCACCTTGACCGGAACGAACAGGCGCCAGCCGCCGGCATCCGGGCAGCTGACTTCCACGGTGCTGGTGCCGGTGGGCTGGGCACGCAAGCCCTGGCCGCAGGCCGGCAGGCGCAGCGCGGAATCCAGGGTGGTGTCGCCCTCGGTCCCGGCCGGCAGGGTAGACAGCGCGGCGGCGCGGATGCTGTCCACCGGCTGCCAACCGCCGGCGGCGGACGCGGGCAGCGTGGCCAGGGCGAACACGGCAAGGATGATCCAACGCATGGCGACTCCACGGGCAAGGCACATGTGCAGCGTCCTGCAAGGGCCGTGCCGGAATCGGCGCGGCGGCGCGCTCAAGTCGGCGGGGCTGGCGCCGATACCACTCCCATGTCACATGACCTGCTCAACCGCATCGACCAGCGTACGCGCCTGGCCGGCCACAATCGTCTGGCCCTGCTGCTGTTCCGGCTCGGCGGACGCCAGCTTTTTGGCGTGAATGTGTTCAAGGTGCAGGAAGTCCTGCGCCGCCCGGACCTGTTCCAGGTGCCCGGGCTGCCCAGCCAGTTCGCCGGCGTGGCCGATGTGCGTGGCCGCTCGGTGCCGGTGCTGGACCTTGGGCTGGCGATCGGCCACCCCGAACGCGAACCGAACGCCGACAAGGCGCCGGGCTACCTGGTGGTGACCGAGTTCAACCGGTCGATCCAGGGCTTCCTGGTGAGCGGGGTGGAACGCATCGTCAACATCGCGGTGGAGGATATCCACCCGCCGCCGGAACTGGGCGCCGAATCGAGCTATCTGACTGCGGTGACGCGGTTCCAGGGCGAGTTGATCCAGGTGATCGACGTGGAAAGCGTGCTGGCCGATATCGCGCAGGTGCGTGGCGAGGCAGTGCTGGACCCGTCCCTGGCGCAGGCGCTGCCCACGGATGGGCCGCAGCTGCAGGTGCTGGTGGTGGACGACTCGCGGGTGGCCCGTCAGCAGATCCGCAGCGTGCTGGACCAGTTGGGGGTGGGGGCGACCCTGCTGTCGGACGGCAAGCAGGCGCTGGACCACCTGCTGCAGATCCATGCCTCGGGCGAGAACCCGGCCGAGCGCTACGCGATGGTGATCTCGGACATCGAGATGCCGGCGATGGACGGTTACACGCTGACGACGGAAATCCGTCGCCACCCGGGCCTGGCGGGGCTGTACGTGCTGCTGCACACCTCGCTGTCGGGCGTGTTCAACAACGCGATGGTCGAGCGGGTGGGCGCCAACGCGTTCGTGGCCAAGTATTCGCCGCATGAGTTGGCCGATTTCGTGCTGGACCGGTTGCGGAAGGTGGCGCTGGCGGCCTGATTGTCCGGGTGAGTAGCGGCGGTTGGCATACCGTTTGTGGGACGGGGTGGATGGGGCGGCGCCCTGGTTATCTTGTGAGCGTTGAGTAGGAGCAGCCGAGCATGGCTCGGCTCTACCGGTGTCCAGGCGCAGCCGGGCATGGCTCGGCTCTACCCGTGTCCAGGAGCAGCCGGGCATGGCTCGGCTCTACCCGTGTCCAGGAGCAGCCGAGCATGGCTCGGCTCTACCGGTGTCCAGGCGCAGCCGGGCATGGCTCGGCTTTGTCGGTTCATCAAGCCCAGCGCTCCGCTGGGCTTTTTTGTGGGCGCGGCGGTGGTTCAGCCTGGGATGGCCCGGCGCTTCCAACGCGCAGCCGCCAGCAGCCGGGCCGGGGCGCGGAGCGGGGTTCACGGCGTGTCCCGGCAGGGGTTCAGGGCGCTCGGCCGGTGGGTGTGCTTGAACGTTGGGGTTCATGGGGCTTCAGCCGACCAACGGTCGGCTCTACCCCCTCCGCAGGCTGTGGGCTTCCTGTCCGACGACGCAAGCGTGTCCTGGCGAGGGTCGGTGGCGGCAGGCGTGGCGGCAAATCGCAGACTGGCACAGCCCTTGCACCACTCCCACCATCGTCCCGTGGGAGCGTGCCATGCCCAATCTGATTTCCGACTATCTGGGGGTCCATGCCCAGGCCATGCCGTTGCGCGAGCAGCGGATGAAGCTCATCGCCAGCAACCTGAGCAATGCCGACACCCCCGGCTACAAGGCCCAGGACCTCGACTTCGATGCCGCCCTGCGCAATGCCCAGGGCCTGGACAGCAATGGCCTGATGAAAACCACCAACGAGCAGCATTACGCCATCGGCGGCGGCCTCAACCCCTTCCAGATCACCAAGGAAGGCGTGCAGCCCAGCATCGACGGCAACACCGTCGACCCCGACGCCGAACGGGCCGCCTACGGCCGCGCCGCGCTGGAATACCGCGCCTCGCTCAGCTTCGTCGAATCCAAGGTGCGCTCCATGCTCACCGCCATCACGGGCCAATAAGCCATGAGCAACCTGCCCATTTTCGATATCGCCGGCTCCGCCCTCCAGGCCCAGTCGGTGCGCATGAGCACCATCGCCTCCAACCTCTCCAACGCCGACACCGTCGCCGGTTCGGCGCAGGCCGTCTACAAGCCGCTGGAGCCGATCTTCCAGTCGGTCACCAGCCGCACCGATCCCAACATCACCACCGTCCAGGTCAAGGAAATCAGCCAGAGCGACGCAGCGCCGATCAAGCGCTACGAGCCCGGTCATCCGCTGGCCGACGGCGACGGCTACATCTACCAGCCCGACGTCGACCCGGTCGCGCAGATGGTCAACCTCATCTCCACCTCGCGCAATTACCAGGCCGGCGTGGAAATGCTGACCACCGCCAAGGAACTGGCGCTGGCCACCCTGACCATGGGTCGCTGACCCTCGCCCCCACAGGACTTACCGTCATGAGCACCACTTCCGGCGTTGGCCAGAACAGCGATGTGTACACCGCGCTGGGCCTCAATGCGCCCAACAGCGACACCAGCAAGAAGAAGAGCACCCTGGACCAGGCCGATTTCCTGCGCCTGATGACCGAGCAGCTGCAGCACCAGGACCCGCTCAAGCCCATGGACAACACCCAGATGGTGGCGCAGATGGCGCAGCTGTCCCAGGTGCAGGGCATCACCGACCTCAACACCACGGTACAGGGCTTCCAGGACCAGATGTCCAGCGACCAGATCCTGCGCGGTGCCGCGCTGGTCGGTCACGACGTGCTGGTGCCCTCGACCAAGTGGCAGCTGGAGGCCGAAGGCACGACCAGCGGCATGGTCGCTGCCTCCGGGGCCGGCTACGTCAACGTGGAGATCACCGACGCCAACGGCGTCAAGGTCAACACCATCAGCGTGGAAGCCAAGGCCGCCGGCGAAGTGACCTTCGACTGGGATGGCAAGGATGCCAACGGCAACCGCATGGCGCCGGGCAGCTACACCATCGCCGCCACCTTCACCGACAGCGCCGGTGCCCAGAGCAAGGTCAACACCTACGTTGAAGCGCCCGTGGAAAGCGTCACGGTCGGTTCGGACGGGCTGTACCTCAACCTCAAGGGCCTCGGTACGGCCCCCATCGACTACGTGCTCCGCATCAGCTGAGCCGCCCTACCCCGCATACCAGGAGCAATCCCATGGGCTTCAACATCTCGCTGTCCGGCATCAACGCCGCCAATGCCGATCTGAACGTCACCGCGAACAACATCGCCAACGTCAACACGACCGGCTTCAAGGAATCGCGCGCCGAGTTCGCCGACCTGTTCTCGGCCACCAGCTACGGCCTGTCCAAGAACGCGGTCGGCTCGGGCGTGCGCCTGACCAACGTGGCCCAGCAGTTCTCGCAGGGCAACAACGAACAGACCGGGCGCAGCCTGGACATGGCCATTTCCGGTGAGGGCTTCTTCACCATGACCATGAACGGTGCCCGCGTCTATTCGCGCGCCGGCAACTTCCAGACCGACCAGGCCGGCTACGTGACCAACCCGCAGGGCGCGCGCCTGCAGGTGTTCGCGCCGAACGCCGATGGCACCAGCTTCGACGCCGGCCGCCTGGTCGACCTGCAGCTGCTCACCACCGACAGCCCGCCCAAGCAGACCAGCAAGGTCAACGTGAGCTTCACCCTGCCGGCCGACGCCAAGGTGCCGACGGTGAACGTGTTCGACCCGACCGATTCCAACAGCTACAGCCAGTCCACCGGCGGCATCACCGTCTACGACTCGCTGGGCGTCAGCCACACCCAGACGTCGTACTTCGTCAAGACCGCCAACCCGAACGAATGGCAGGTCTACAACTATGTCGACGGCCAGGCCGCCGGCGGCGTCAGCACGCTGACCTTCAACAACGCCGGCGCGTTGACCGCCCCGACCAACGGCCAGATCACCCTGGCCCCGTTCACCCCCAGCACCGGCGCTGGCCAGCTGGCGCTGACCCTGGACATCAGCGGGTCCACCCAGTACGGCGAGAAGTTCGCCCTGCGCAACACCCAGCAGGACGGCTACGCCGCCGGCAAGCTCAACGAAGTCACCGTGTCCGAAGAAGGCGTGGTCTACGCGCGCTACTCCAATGGCGACGACAAGCCGCTGGGCCAGGTGGCGCTGACCACCTTCAACAACGCGCAGGGCCTGGAAGCCAAGGGCAACAACCTGTGGGTGGAAACCTTCAGCTCGGGCACCCCGCGTACCGGCGCACCGGACAGCTCCAACCTGGGCAAGGTCCAGGCCGGGTCGCTGGAAGCCTCCACGGTCGACCTGACCGAGCAGCTGGTCAACATGATCACCGCCCAGCGCAACTTCCAGGCCAACTCGCAGATGGTCTCCACCATGGACCAGATCACCCAGACCATCATCAACATCCGTTGATGAGCCACTGACCGCATCACGGGACCAAGACGATGGACAAGGCGCTCTACGTAGCGATGACCGGTGCACGTGCCTCGCTGCAGGCACAGGGCACGCTCTCGCACAACCTGGCCAACACCGATACCCCTGGCTTCAAGGAAGCCCTCGCCAATACCGAGGCCTTCCCGATCAAGGGCACCGGCTACGCCTCGCGCGTGGACGCCCTGCACGTCGATGCCGGCTTCAACCGCCGCATGGGCGCGCAGCAGATCACCGGCAACCCGCTGGACCTGTCGCTGCAGTCGGGCAACTGGCTGGCGGTGCAGGCACCGGCCGGCGGCGGCGAGGCCTATACCCGGGGTGCGGCGCTCTCGATCACGCCCAATGGCCAGCTGGTGACCGCCGGCGGCCATCCGGTGCTGGACGAGAACGGCGCGCCGATCGCGATTCCGCCGCACCAGGCGATGGACATCGGCAACGACGGCACGATCTCGATCATTCCGCTGGGCGAAGGCCCGCAGACCATGGCCAACATCGGCCGGATCCGCGTGGTCGCGGCGGCCGATGAACGCCTGGAGCGCGGCCTGGACGGCTTGATGCGCAACACCGACCCGCAGCAGCCGTTCGTGCAGGCCCAGGGCAAGTCGCTGGAAAGCGGCCAGCTGGAAGGCAGCAACGTGGATGCCGCCGGCGCGCTGGTGCAGATGATCCAGCTGCAGCGGCAGTACGAAATGCAGGTGAAGGTGATCAAGCACGGCGACGACAACGCCCGCAGCGCCAACAGCCTGCTGCGCCTGGGCGGCTGACCCGGACCGGGCTGAGCAGGCACCGCCGTAATTCTGGCGCGGTTCTGGCACGGCCCATGCATCGCCCCCCTGTAACGGCCGCCCCGGGCGGCCACCCGCATCATTCAAAGGAACATCGCCATGAACCAGGCATTGTGGATCGCCAAGACCGGACTGGATGCGCAGCAGACGCGCATGTCGGTGGTTTCCAACAACCTCGCCAACACCAACACCACCGGTTTCAAGCAGGACCGTGCCAGCTTCGAAGACCTGCTGTACCAGCAGGTGCGGCAGCCGGGCGGTTCCTCCTCGGCGCAGACCCAGTTGCCCACCGGCCTGCAGTTGGGTACCGGCGTGCGCGTGGTCGCCACGTCGAAGAACTTCGAACAGGGCAGCCAGCAGCAGACCGGTCGCGCGCTGGACGTGATGGTCAATGGCCGCGGCTTCTTCGAAGTGCAGATGCCCGATGGTTCATCGGCGTATACCCGCGATGGCTCCTTCCAGCGCAACCAGGACGGCGAGCTGGTGACCAACAGCGGCTACCCGGTGCAGCCGGGCATCCAGATTCCCGAAGGCGCGCAGTCGCTGACCATCGGTACCGACGGCACCATCAGCGTGAAGATGGCCGACGACGCCGCCTCGGTGGAAATCGGCGCGCTGACCCTCACCGACTTCGTCAACCCGGCGGGCCTGCAGGCCCGCGGGGAAAACCTGTTCCTGGAAACCACCGCCTCCGGTCCCGCCCAGAACGGCAACCCCGGCCTCAATGGGCTGGGCAGCGTGGTCCAGGGCGCGCTGGAAGGCAGCAACGTCAACGTGGTCGAGGAGCTGGTGTCGATGATCGAAACCCAGCGCGCCTACGAAATGAACGCCAAGGCGATCTCCACCACCGACGCGATGCTCGGCTACCTCAACCAGAACGTCTGATCGGTCGAACCGGGAACCCTGCCATGTCGCCCCTGCCCCTTACCCTCCGTCTGTCGCTCGCCAGCGCCCTGGTCGCCCTGCTCGGCGGCTGTGTCATCGCCGGCGATGTGCGGCCCTACCCGGCGATGGCGCCGATCACCCCGATCGTGGCGCCCACCGCGCCGGCCACCGCCGGCGCGATCTACGCCGCCGGCCCGGGCCTGCAGCTGTACTCGGACCGGCGCGCACGCGACGTGGGCGACCTGCTGACCATCACCCTGACCGAAAACACCACCGCGCAGACCACCGCCAATACCACCACCGCCAAGGAATCGGAGCTGAGCATCGGCACCCCGACCCTGTTTGGCGCGCCGGTCACCCTGGGCGGCAAGGACATCCTGGCCGCGAGCGCGGCCGGTTCGCGCGACTTCACCGGCAAGGGCACCAGCGCGCAGAGCAACCGCCTGGTGGGCAACGTGACGGTCACGGTGATCCAGCGCCTGCCCAACGGCAATCTGGTGGTCCAGGGCGCCAAGAACCTGCGGCTCAACCAGGGCGATGAACTGGTGCAGGTGCAGGGCATCGTGCGTGCGGCGGACATCTCCCAGGACAACACCATTCCCTCAAGCCGCGTTGCCGATGCCCGCATCGTCTACGGCGGCCGCGGCCCGGTGGCCCAATCCAATGCGATGGGCTGGCTGAGCCGTTTCTTCAACTCGGCGTTGACGCCGTTCTGAGCCTGACATGACCCTTTCCTTTTCCCTGTTCGGGCAGCGACGCATGGCGTCGCCCTACGTGGTGCATGCGCTGGCGGTCCTGCTGGCGACCTTCGCCGTGGTGGCACCGGCCTCGGCCGAGCGCATCAAGGACCTGGCCCAGGTGGGCGGCGTGCGCACCAACGCGCTGGTCGGCTACGGGCTGGTGGTCGGCCTGGATGGCAGCGGCGACCGCACCAGCCAGGCGCCCTTCACCGTGCAGAGCCTGAAGAACCTGCTGGGCGAGCTGGGCGTGAACGTGCCGGCCAACGTCAATCCGCAGCTCAAGAACGTGGCCGCCGTGGCGATCCACGCCGAGCTGCCGCCGTTCGCCAAGCCGGGCCAGCCCATCGACATTACCGTGTCCTCGATCGGCAACGCGGTCTCGCTGCGCGGAGGCTCGCTGCTGATGGCCCCGCTGCGCGGCGCCGACGGCCAGGTCTACGCCATCGCCCAGGGCAACCTGGTGGTCGGCGGTTTCGGTGCGCAGGGCAAGGACGGCTCGCGCGTCTCGGTGAACGTGCCCAGCGTGGGCCGCATTCCCAATGGCGCCACGGTCGAACGTGCGCTGCCGGACGTGTTCAACGGCGGCGGCGACATCACCCTGAACCTGCACAAGAACGACTTCACCACGGTCTCGCGCATGGTCGCCGCGCTCAACAATGCCTTCGGCGATGGCGCCGCGCGTGCGATCGACGGCGTGACGGTGTCGGTGCAGTCGCCGAGCGACCCGGGCGCACGCATCGGCCTGCTGGCCC
This sequence comes from Stenotrophomonas sp. BIGb0135, assembly GCF_024810105.1. Classification (GTDB taxonomy): domain Bacteria; phylum Pseudomonadota; class Gammaproteobacteria; order Xanthomonadales; family Xanthomonadaceae; genus Stenotrophomonas; species Stenotrophomonas maltophilia_AB. The sequence continues at coordinate 128,311 of NZ_JANUDX010000001.1, read as the reverse complement.
GCATCGAGAACCTGGAACTCACCCCCGGCAGCGCGCCGGCCAAGGTGGTGGTCAACGCCCGCACCGGCACGGTGGTGATCGGCTCGCAGGTGCGCGTGGGCGCGGCGGCCATCTCGCATGGCTCGCTCACCGTGACCATCAACGAGAACACCAACGTCAGCCAGCCCAACGCGTTCGGCAATGGCCAGACCGTGGCCACCCCGCAGTCCACCATCACCGCCACCAACGATGGCAGCCGCATGTTCAAGTTCACCGGCGGCACCACGCTGGATGAGATCGTGCACGCGGTCAATGCGGTGGGCGCTGCCCCCGGCGACCTGATCGCCATCCTGGAAGCCCTCAAGCAGGCCGGTGCGCTCAGCGCCGAACTCGAGGTGATCTGACATGCGCATTACTCCGGCACTGGAACTCAATCCGGCCCAGGCCAACAGCCCGGCCAAGGTGGACAAGGTGGCGCGCCAGCTGGAAGGCCAGTTCGCGCAGATGCTGGTCAAGAGCATGCGCGATGCCAGCTTTGGCGACTCGCTGTTCCCCGCCGAAAACACCATGTTCCGCGAGATGTACGACCACAAGATCGCCGAGGCCATGACCCGTGGCCGCGGCCTGGGCCTGTCGGCGATGATCACCCGCCAGCTCGGCGGCGCCGAGGCCGATGCGGCCAAGCCGACGGACACCGCGTTGAACCCGGCCGCGGCGTTGCGCGCCTACCGGCTCAATGCGCCGGCCGCTGCGCCGATGGCGCTGCCGGCCTCGGCCACGCCGGCCGGCGCGCCGAGCGAGGTGGAGATGCTGCAGCAGCTGCGCGGCGCCGACCCGTCGGCGGTGTTGCAGCCGATGGAGCGCGCGCTGGACCTGATCGCCGGCCGCGAAAGCAGCCAGATGCACGAGGCGCTCGGGCGCAGCGATCCGTATTCGGCCACCCCGGGCGTCACCGATCCCACCCAGGAGAACTGGGCCGCGCTGGCCAACGACCGCTGGAGCGGCGTCAACGACAGCGCCGCCCCGCGCGGGCCCAGCGCGGTGGATACGCTGGCCGCCAGTACCGCCGCCGCCCAGCTCGGCCCGCACACGCCGGAAGGCTTCGTGGCCAGCATCTGGAACCACGCCCAGCAGGCCGCGCGCGAACTCGGCGTGGACGCCAAGGCGCTGGTCGCCCAGGCCGCGCTGGAAACCGGCTGGGGCCGCAAGCTGGTGCAGCGCAACGGTGGCGGCAGCTCGCACAACCTGTTCGGGATCAAGGCCACCGGCTGGAGCGGCGAGCGCGCCAGCAGCGGCACCCATGAATACGTGGACGGCGTGCGTCGCAATGAAACGGCCAGCTTCCGCGCCTACACCTCGGTCGGCGACAGCTTTGCCGACTACGTGAAGCTGCTCAAGAACAGCCCGCGCTACCAGAACGCGCTGCAGGCCGGCGGCGACGTCCGCGGCTTCGCGCAGGGCCTGCAGAAGGCCGGCTACGCCACCGATCCCAGCTACGCGGCGAAGATCGCCGCGATCGCCGGCGGCCCGACCATCGAGCGCGCCATCGCCGCCGTGGGCGATGCCAGCCAGCGCCTGGGCCAGACCTTTGCCAGCACCGCCAGCCCGACCGGGCTGGGTGTCATCCGTCGTTGAGGTAATCCATGTCCAGCGTACTTTCCACCGGCACCAGCGCCCTGCTCGCCTTCCAGCGGGCGCTGGCGACCACCAGCCATAACGTCGCCAACATCAATACGCCCGGCTACAGCCGGCAGAAGGTCGACTTCGCCACCGCCAATCCGCAGAACGTCGGCTATGGCGACGTCGGCAACGGCACCCGCATCACCGACATCCGCCGGGTGGCCGACCAGCTGGCGATCTCGCGGTTGCTCGATGGCAGTGGCGAACTGGCGCGGTTGAAGCAGTTGTCGAGCATGGCCGACCGTGTGGATGCGATGTTCTCCGATACCGCCACCAACGTATCCGGGGTCTGGTCGAGCTTCTTCGACACCGTCAGCGGCCTGTCCTCCAATGCCTCGGGCACGGCCGACCGGCAGAACATGCTGGACGGCGGCAAGACCCTGGCCGGCCGCTTCCAGCAGCTCAACGGCCAGCTCAATACGCTCAACGGGGAGGTCAACAACGGCCTCATCGCCGGCGCGTCGGAGATCAACCGGCTGGCCAAGGAGATCGCCCAGCTCAACGGCAGCATCGGCGGCAACGCGGCCAACGCCGCGCCGGACCTGCTGGATCGCCGCGATGCGCTGATCGCCAACCTGGTCGGCTACACCGGTGGCAACGCGGTGATGCAGGACGGCGGCGTGATGAATGTCTACACCGCCGGTGGCCAGGCGCTGGTGGTGGGCACCACTGCCTCCAAGGTCACCACCGTGGCCGATCCGTACATGCCCGAGCGCCTGCAGCTCGCGCTGGAGAGCGCCGGCCAGAAAATCACCCTGGAACCCAAGACGCTTGGCGGCCAGATCGGCGGCCTGCTGGAGTTCCGCGATACGGTGCTGACGCCGACCCAGGCCGAACTGGGCAAGCTGGCCGTCGGCATGGCCAGCAGCTTCAACGATGTGCACCGCCAGGGCGCGGACCTGTACGGCAACCTGGGTGGGGACTTCTTCAACATCGGCAGCCCGCGCATCACCGGCAACGCCAACAACACCGGCACCGCCAGCATGACCGCCAGCTTCGGCGACCTGTCCAAGCTGGACGGGCAGAACGTGCTGCTCAAGTTTGACGGCACCCAGTGGCAGGCGACCCGCGCCGACACCGGCGCGGCGATCCCGATGACCGGTACCGGCAGCGCCACCGACCCGCTGGTGATCAACGGGGTGGAACTGGTGATGACCGGCACTCCGGCGGTGAACGACCGCATGCTGCTGCAGCCCACCGCAGGCGTGGCCGGCACCCTGTCGGTGGCGATCACCGACACCTCGCGCATTGCCGCGGCCGCCCCGATCAAGGGCACCGCCGCCCTGACCAACACCGGCACCGGCAAGCTCACCGGGGTCAAGGTGACCGACCACACCAACGCGGCGCTGCGCACTCCGGCGGCGATCGTGTTCACCAGCGCCACCGAGTACACCCTCGACGGCACCGGTCCGTTCACGTACACCGCCGGCCAGACCATCAGCGCCAACGGCTGGAGTTTCGTGCTCGATGGTGCGCCCAAGACCGGCGACACCTTCAGCATCGGTCCGACCCCGGCCGGATCCTCGGACAACAGCAACGCCCTGCTGCTGGCCAAGGTGGAACAGGCCAAGACGTTCAACGACGGCACCGTCACCCTCAGCGGCGCGCTCGGTGGCCTGACCACCCAGGTCGGCGCGGCGGCACGCTCGGCCGACTACTCGCTGCAGGCCCAGCAGGTGATCACCGACCAGGCGCAGTCCGCGCGCGATTCGATCTCCGGGGTCAACCTGGATGAGGAAGCAGCCGACATGCTGCGCCTGCAGCAGGCCTACCAGGCCGCCTCGCAGCTGATCTCCACCGCCGACAACATGTTCCAGACCATCCTCGGAGCCGTGAGCCGATGAACAGCCGCATTTCCACCGGGATGATGTTCCAGCAGTCGGTGTCGTTGATGATGGCCAAGCAGGCCAAGATGAGCCACCTGGAACAGCAGATCGCCACCGGCCGCCGGCTGGTGACCGCCAAGGACGACCCGGTCGCCTCCGGCGCCGCCGTGGGCCTGGACCGCACCCTGGCCTCGCTGGACCGCATGCAGCTCAACGCGGGCAACGTGCAGAACCGGCTGGGCCTGCAGGAAAACGCGCTGGCCCAGGTCGGCGACATGATGGGGCGCATCACCGAATTGACGATTTACGCCAACAACCCGGCGCTGGCGGCGTCGGACAAGCAGTCGATGGTGACCGAAATCGAGGCGATCCGCGGCAACCTGCTGGCGCTGGCCAACAGCACCGACGGCACCGGGCGCTATCTGTTCGGCGGGACGGCCGATGACAGCCCGCCGTTCAGCCAGATCGATGGCAAGGTGGTCTACAACGGCGACCAGAACCAGCGCCAGGTCGAGGTCGGGCCGGACACGTACGTGCTCGATGCCCTGCCCGGCAGCGAGATTTTCCTGCGGATCGGTACGGGCGATGGGCACGTGGATGGGGCGGCCAGCACGGCGAACACTGGCACGGGCGTGCTGACCAACGTGACCCGCGACGGCAGCGACAGCTGGAACGGCCAGGGCTTCAGTGTGCGCTTCACCGCCGAAGACCAGTACGAGCTGCTGGATGCCGGCGGTACGGTGGTGTCCACCGGGACGATGAAGGCGGGCGACGATCTGGTGCTCAACGGGGTACGTCTGCACATCGACGGCAAGCCGGCGGCCGGCGATACCTTCGAGGTCAGTCCGGCGACGAGCCGGGATATCTTCAGCACGTTGGACAGTCTGATCGGGTCGCTGAAAATGGACACCGGCAGCGCGGCCAAGTCGGCGGCACAGCAGAATCTGCTGCAAAGCGGTCTGCGTGACGTTGCGCGGGCCTCGGAGCGGATGATCGACTCGCGTGCGGCCGGTGGTGCGCAGTTGAAGGCGCTGGACAATGCGGCGGACATGCGCGAGTCCAATACGGTGACGCTCAAGAGCACGCTCTCGCAGATGCGCGATCTGGACTACGCCGATGCGATCAGTCAGTACCAGCTGGAGAGCACTGCCCTCCAGGCCGCGCAGACGCTGTTCTCGCAGATGCAGCAGATGTCGTTGTTCAACGTGTTGCGCTGATACCGCGACACGACACTCCGGATGGCCAAAAAGCCGCGATGCGTTGAGCATCGCGGCTTTTTTCGTTTTTCTTCAAAGCGTTTCAAAGCAACGGCCTCAGTCTGCCGCTGTTCCTGTTTGGGCGGGGGTGTGTGGGTTCGCGGGACACGCCGTAAACCCATCCATGGGGGCTCGCACACGCCATCCATGGCGTGTGACGGTCCCGCGAACCCACACACCCCCGCCCTCGACAGTTGACCGGTGGCCTGTGCAGAGCCGAAGAGCGGTAGAGCGGTAGCGCGACAGAGCGACAGAGCGACGAACAGCATGTTCGCCAGCCAGCAACTCACACGGCTCTTTCCTTGCGCACCCGCCCCCTGTCAAAGGGGTGGCACGGGTGGGTTGGCGGGACCGTCATGCGCCATGGATGGCGCATGCGAGCCTACAAGGACGTATTTACGGCGTGTCCCGCCAACCCACCCGTGCCAGCCCTCCCCCAGCTGCGGCAGACCTGATGCTTCTGCCGTTGCTGTTGCTGTGGCTGTGGCTCCGGGCTCCGGGCTCCGGGCTCCGGGCTCCGGCCCCAGACCTGGCCATGAACATCAAAAAACCCCTTGAATTCCCGCTTTCCATGCCGTTAACCCTTATGTCCGGCAAGCCCGCCATGGCCCCGGATGGCCCACCAGACAGCCTCAGCGAAATTTCCGCCTAAAGGTTGTTGACAAAGCGCCGTTATTCATTTGGCAACAGCGAAGCACACAGCCAAACAAAAAAATCGGCGGCGCTTCGTTCCATTCACCACCGGGATTCCAATAAGGGAGACGACCCATGGCACAGGTAATCAACACCAATACGATGTCGCTCAACGCTCAGCGCAACCTGAGCACCAGCGGCAGCTCGCTCGCTACCACCATCCAGCGCCTCTCGTCCGGCCTGCGCATCAACAGCGCGAAGGACGACGCCGCCGGCCTGGCCATCAGCGAGCGCTTCGGCACCCAGATCCGCGGCACCGACGTGGCCATCCGCAATGCCAACGATGGCATCTCGCTGGCCCAGGTCGCCGAAGGCTCCCTGAGCGAAATCGGCAACAACCTGCAGCGCGTCCGCGAACTCGCCGTGCAGGCCTCCAACGCTACCAACTCCGCCAGCGACCGCAAGGCCCTGCAGGCTGAAGTCACCCAGCTGGTCAGCGAAATCGACCGCGTCGCCAAGCAGTCCGACTTCAACGGCACCAAGCTGCTGGACGGCAGCTTCACCAGCCAGCTGTTCCAGGTGGGCGCCAATGCCGGCCAGGCCATCGCCATCAACAGCGTCGTCGACGCCAAGGCCAGCTCGCTGGGCAACGCCAAGTTTGCCCCCCCGGTCGACAGCACCGCCGACATCGCCACCATCACCGACCTGACCGGCGTCACCATCAACGGCATCACCCTCGGCACGATCAGCGGCAAGACCACCGCCGAGTTCGCCGCCTCCGCGGCCGCCCAGATCAACACCCAGATCGGCGAAGCCGGTGTCTACGCCGAAGTCGTCACCACCGCCGGCACCCCCGATACCCAGCGCCTGAAGCTGACCTCGGTCCAGGCCGACCGCGACCTCGTCATCACCGGCGCCACCCAGCTGGGCCTGGCCGACTCCACCGTCGCCGCCCCCAGCTCGGTTGCCGCCACGGCCACCTCCAGCTTCGTGCAGGACCTGGACGTCTCGTCCTACGTCGGTGCGCAGAAGGCGCTGGAAATCGTCGACAAGGCACTGGAATCGGTCAACAGCGTCCGCGCCGACCTCGGCGCCATCCAGAACCGCTTCACCTCCGTGGTGGCCAATCTGCAGACCTCCTCGGAAAACCTGTCGGCATCGCGCAGCCGCATCCGCGATACCGATTTCGCCAAGGAAACCGCGGAACTCACCCGTACCCAGATCCTGCAACAGGCCGGCACCGCGATGCTGGCCCAGGCCAACCAGGTTCCACAGAACGTGCTCAGCCTGTTGCAGCGCTGACATGAGCCGCTCCTGAAGCACGTCAGGAGCGTCTAACCCATCGTACGTGCACTGCTCAAGGACCTCTCCTCATGGCACAAGTCATCAACACCAACACGATGTCGTTGAATGCTCAGCGCAACCTGAGCACCAGCGGCAGCTCCCTGGCCACCACCATCCAGCGCCTGTCCTCCGGCTCGCGCATCAACAGCGCCAAGGACGACGCGGCCGGCCTGGCCATCTCCGAGCGCTTCGGCACCCAGATCCGCGGTACCGACGTGGCCATCCGCAACGCCAACGACGGCATCTCGCTGGCCCAGGTCGCCGAAGGCTCGCTGACCGAAATCGGCAACAACCTGCAGCGCGTCCGTGAACTGTCGGTGCAGGCCTCCAACGCCACCAACTCCGCCAGCGACCGCAAGGCCCTGCAGGCCGAAGTCACCCAGCTGGTCAGCGAAATCGACCGCGTCGCCAAGCAGTCCGACTTCAACGGCACCAAGCTGCTGGACGGCTCCTTCTCCAGCCAGCTGTTCCAGGTCGGCGCCAACGCCGGCCAGGCCATCGCCATCGACAAGGTCGTGGACGCCAAGGCCAATGCCCTGGGCGGCGCGCAGTTCTCCAGCGGCACCGCCACCGCGATTGCCGGCGTGGCCGATACCGATACCGATATCGCCGCCTTCACCATCACCGACAGCAAGGGCGCAGTGGTCAACTTCGCCGCGCAGACCGTCAAGAGCGTGGGTGACGTGGCTGCCAACACCGCCGCCAACGGCAAGGCCGTGGCTGCCGCGATCAACGCCAAGATCGGCGAAACCGGCGTTTACGCCGAAGCCGATGACGCCGGCGCCCTGACCCTGACCTCGGTCAAGGACAGCGTCGACGCCGATGGCGCGTTCCAGGACATCGCCAGCACCCTGGCCGGCTTCGCCGCCACCGATCCGGCCGACGGCAAGCAGTTCGCCGACAAGATCGACGTGTCCACCGTGAAGGGCGCCCAGCAGGCCCTGGAAATCGTCGACAAGGCCCTGGGTGCGATCAACAACACCCGCGCCGACCTCGGTGCCATCCAGAACCGCTTCACCTCGGTCGTTGCCAACCTGCAGACCTCCTCGGAAAACCTGTCCGCGTCGCGCAGCCGCATCAAGGACACCGATTTCGCCAAGGAAACCGCAGAGCTGACCCGCACCCAGATCCTGCAGCAGGCCGGTACGGCCATGCTGGCCCAGGCCAACCAGGTGCCGCAGAACGTGCTCAGCCTGCTGCGCTGATCCACGCCTGCCCGGCGGCGCCGGATTGACCGGCGCCGCTTCCAACGTCTCACGCACCACCCACGCCTGAAGGAATTTCCATGGCACAAGTCATCAACACCAACACGATGTCGTTGAATGCTCAGCGCAACCTGAGCACCAGCGGCAGCTCCCTGGCCACCACCATCCAGCGCCTGTCCTCCGGCTCGCGCATCAACAGCGCCAAGGACGATGCGGCCGGCCTGGCCATCTCCGAGCGCTTCGGCACCCAGATCCGCGGTACCGACGTGGCCATCCGCAACGCCAACGACGGCATCTCGCTGGCCCAGGTCGCCGAAGGTTCGCTGACCGAAATCGGCAACAACCTGCAGCGCGTCCGCGAACTGTCGGTGCAGGCCTCCAACGCCACCAACTCCGCCAGCGACCGCAAGGCCCTGCAGGCCGAAGTCACCCAGCTGGTCAGCGAAATCGACCGCGTCGCCAAGCAGTCCGACTTCAACGGCACCAAGCTGCTGGACGGCTCGTTCTCCAGCCAGCTGTTCCAGGTCGGCGCCAACGCCGGCCAGGCCATCGCCATCGACAAGGTCGTGGACGCCAAGGCCGACGCCCTGGGCGGCGCGCAGTTCGTCACCGCCACCGCCGCTGCCCCGACGGTCGCCGCCGACGGCACCTCGACGGTCGCCGCGTTCAGCCTGACCAGCGCGTCGGGCACGGTGTCCTTCGCCGAGCTGAAGCTGACCGAGACCACCACCGCCAAGGCCGGCCAGTCGCTGGCCGCGCACATCAACGCCAAGATCGGCGAAACCGGCATCTATGCCGAAGCCGATGCCACCACCGGCGCCCTGACCCTGACCTCGGTCAAGGACAGCGTCGACAAGGACGGCGCCGTCGTGCAGCTGAGCGGTACCGACATCACGCTGGCCGGCAACACCACGGTCCCGACCAAGCAGTTCGCCGACAAGATCGACGTGTCCACCGTGAAGGGTGCCCAGCAGGCGCTGGAAATCGTTGACAAGGCGCTGAGCTCGATCAACAACACCCGTGCCGACCTCGGTGCGATCCAGAACCGCTTCACCTCGGTCGTTGCCAACCTGCAGACCTCCTCGGAAAACCTGTCCGCGTCGCGTAGCCGCATCAAGGACACCGATTTCGCCAAGGAAACCGCAGAGCTGACCCGCACCCAGATCCTGCAGCAGGCCGGTACGGCCATGCTGGCCCAGGCCAACCAGGTGCCGCAGAACGTGCTCAGCCTGCTGCGCTGATCCACGCGTCCACGCCGCCGGCCAAGGCCGGCGGCGCGGGCAACCCCGACAAGACAGCCAACTGTCGCGCAGGAACGGGCCATGGCCATGGGCCGGACTCTCTCCCGGTCGCCACATCCACCGTGGCCATGGCCCGCCCCTGCGGCCCAACCGTTATCAGCGCTGTTTGTTTGACTGAACTCCCCGGGTGGCTTCGTCTCCCCCCGCTTTTCAGTAGCCTGAGCCCTCCTCTACATTGGAGGAGGGTTTTTTACAGACCACCGGCCGGACCTGCATTGCGTCCCGCCCTTATGCCCCTGCAAAGTGCGTGCCATTTCTCCGCGCCAGGCCATTGGCACAACTCCTGCATCAACGTGGTTCTAAAGACCTGGCGGCTACGGCCGCTACCTTCGTTGACAGCACGGCCACGCGGCGACGCCGCGGCGGCACACAGACAGGAGATACAACGTGGCTGACTTTGGTTACGGCGGCATCGGTTCCGGACTGGATATTTCCGGCATGGTCGCCAGCCTGGTGGCGGCAGACCGCAAACCTTCGGACAACGCACTCAACCTGCAGCAGTCCAAAGCCAAGATGCAGTTGTCGGCAGTGGGCACGGTCAAGTCCGCGTTCGACCTGCTGAGCACCTCATTGAAGGCGCTGAAGGCCTCGACCGCGTTCGACGCCCGCCTGGTCAGTGCGACCAAGGACGGCACCGACGACATCCTGACGGTCACCAGCACCAATTCGGCGGCCACCGGCAACCATGTCATCCACGTCGACCAGCTGGCCACGGCCAACAAGTGGATCGCCGACACGGCGGTGCCCAAGACCAAGACCTTCGGCGCCGGCACCCTGACGCTGGACGTGGGCGTGGGCGACAAAAAGAAGACGCTGGAGATCCAGGTCGAGGCCGATGACACCCTGTCCTCGATCCGCACCAAGATCGAAAAGGCCGGCCGCAGCCTGGGCGTACAGTCGACCCTCATCGCCTCCGGCGACAACCAGTACCTGTCGTTGTCGCAGGAGAAGTCCGGCACCGCCAATGCGATCAAGCTCAGCGCCGGTGCCGGCAATGCCGAGCTGACCGCACTGGCCAACAGCCTGACCGAACGCACCCCGGCCGCCGATGCCAAGCTCACCATCGACGGGGTGGACGTGGTGTCCAGCGAGAACACCGTCACCGACGTGGTTCCCGGCCTGACCCTCAACCTCAAGAAGAAGGGCGACACCACCGTCACCGTCAGCACCGACGTGGCGGCGGCACGCAAGGTGATGCAGGACTTCGTCACCGCCTACAACGGTGCGATCAGCGCGATCAACACCGCCACCAAGTACGACATCGAGAACAAGGAGCCCTCCTCGCTGACCGGCGATGCGCAGATGCGCGGCGCCTCCAGCCAGTTGCGCTCGATGATGGGCGGCGTGCTCAAGGACCTGGCCGCGGTCGGCCTGGACCCGAAGACGCTGGGTCTGCAGACCCGCGCCTATCCCAACGCCGACGGCAGCCTGGTGCTGGATGCCACCAAGTTCGAGGCGGCGCTGGTCAACCAGGCCGGTGCGGTACGGCAGGCGCTGACCGGTGATGACGGCGCGGCTACCAAGCTGTTCAACATGGTGGATGGCTATGTCAGCACCACCGTTGGCAAGGAAGGCGCCTTTGTTTCGCGCACCAAGAGCATCAACGCCACCCTGACCGACATCGACAAGCGCCGCGCGGCGCTGGACGTGCGCATGGCCGGCGTGGAGGAACGCTACAAGAAGCAGTTCCTGGCCCTGGATGCATTGATGGGCAAGCTGAGCCAGACCACGTCGTCGCTCACCTCGCAGCTCAGTCAGCTGGCCGGTTGATCGACACGGCCGCCTGCTCAAGTAAAGCGCGAACGCTGCCGATACTGGTACCAGCGCAGCAGCCAACGCAGGCTCCACCCCGGTGCCGCAGACCCCGCAAGGCACGCGGCCCCGCACGAAGGAGACATGATTGATGTACGGTTCAAACCGTCAATTCACCGAGCAGTACCGCAAGGTCGGCGTGCAGAGCTCGATCATCGACGCCGACCCGCACAAGCTGGTGGCGTTGCTGCTGGCCGGTGCACTCGAACGCGTGCGGCTGGCCCAGGCCTGCCTGGAACGTGGCGATCAGGCGCGCAAGGGCAAGGCGATCGGCGAGGTGTGCGCGATCGTCGGGCATCTCAACGGCTCGCTCGACCATGAAGCCGGTGGCGAGATCGCCGGCAATCTGTCGGCCCTGTACGATTACGTCATGCAGCGCCTGACCGAAGCCAACCTGCACAACGATCCGGAGGCCCTGCGCGAGTCGCTGGAGCTGCTGGGCGAGATCGACGCGGCCTGGAATGCAATCCCGCGCGACCAGCGCGCGCCCGCGCAGGCCGCCGTGTAATGGCCACCGCGCCCACCCTGGCCGACCTCAACAGCACGCTGGACACGCTGGAAGCAGCGTTGCTGGACGGTGACCACGCACGTGCGGGCACCTGCCTGGACACCCTGCACGCCGACCAGACCCAACTGCTGGCCCAGCCCGGCGGGCTGGATGACGTTGCCGGCCTGCGCGCACTGGAAAGCCGCCAGCAGCGCCTGATGGTGATGATCATGAGCCAGCGCGACGAGGCCGCCGGCCACGTGCGCAAGGGCGCTGCCGCCAACCGCGCCGCGCATGCCTACCTCACCGCGGAATCCCTGTCATGAGCGAGCTGCGGCCCAGCGCCATCCATCATCCGGCCGAAAGCGAGCTGTTCGATGAAACGCTGAGCTGCGAGGTGGCGCTGCCGGCCGAGTTCCGCCTGGGCAGCGCGGTGGTGCGTCCGGGCAGCGCCGAGACCCTGCTGCGCAGCGTGGCCCTGGTGGAAGATTCGCGCGGCGATGACGGCCACGACGAGCGCGGCGAAGCCACCGCGCAACTGCAGCGCCTGGAGGCCAAGCTGGACCTGACCATGGTGCTGCTCGGCCGGCTGGTGCGGCAGACCGCGCAGGACCTGGACCTGCGCCCGCTGCGCTGGTCACGGCGCGGCATCCGCCTGGAACAGGGCATGCGTACCGGCGCGACGGCTGGCAGCCTGGGCGTGATCCGGCTGCAGCCCTGCGACTGGCTGCCGGACCATATCGACCTGCCCGTCTCCGTGCTGGCCGAAGCGGCCACCGGCGCCGGCGCGCATTTCCTCTGGCTGCGTTTCGAGCCGATGAGCGATGCGCTGGAGATGGCGCTGGAACGGCACCTGTTCCGCCTGCACCGTCGCCAGGTCGCGCAGGCGCGCCTGGCCGACCGCCGTCCGCTGGACCCCTGAGCCCATTTTTTGACGGGTTGCCGGCCAACGGCAGGCACTACCGTGACGGGATCGGCTTGGCGGTAGGCCGCCACTCCGTTAAGGTGGTCACCCCGCCTTAACATCTGCCGAAGCCCTGCCTGTGCGCGTTCTCATCGTCGACGATCACACCCTGGTCCGCGCCGGCCTCAGCCGCCTGCTCCAGGGCTTTGCCGACGTGGACGTCGCCGCAGAAGCCAGCAACGCCGAACAGGCCCTGCAACTGGCCATCCAGCACAGCCCGGACGTGATCCTGATGGACCTCTCGCTGCCCGGCCGCACCGGCCTGGAAGCCCTGAGCGACATCCTGCTGCGCGCCCCCGGTACCCGGGTGGTGATGATGACCATGCACGACGACGCCGTGCACGTGCGCGACGCGCTGGACCGTGGCGCCGTCGGCTTCGTGGTCAAGGATGCCGCGCCGCAGGAGCTGGAACTTGCCCTGCGGGCCGCCCACGCCGGCCAGGTATTCCTGAGCCCGCAGATCTCGGCCAAGATGCTGGCGCCCATGCTGGGCAAGGAAAAACCGGTCGGGGTGGCGGCGCTGTCGCCGCGCCAGCGCGAAATCCTGCGCCAGATCGGCCGCGGCGAGAGCAACAAGGAAATCGCCGCCGACCTGGGCATCAGCGTCAAGACGGTGGAAACCCACCGCGCGCGCATGATGGAGTCGCTGGGGTGCCGCCGCGCCAACGATCTGCTGCTGCTTGCCGCCCGCCACCAGCACGAGCTGGAGTGAACCGGCCCGGGCAATGCGTCGGTTCCCCGACACCCTGAAGGCTTCAGCCTGCGGTCCGCCGGATTTTTGAACCGCCCCCAGCCGCCTTGGCTACGGAAACACAAGGGCTCCCGCCGCAGGCAGCGTCAAAAGTCCGGGGTCATGTAGGGGTTTTCCTGACGGAGCGTCAGGAAACCAACGACAGCACTCAGGAACCCCCCGATTACGGCGTCGGGATATCAGAAGCAAGATGTGTTCCATAACGCACCGGGGAGTCGGTGCGACGGGGAAAAACACATGAAGCCGACGATGTCGACCCAGCTGGGTCAGCAGCTCCACCTCACGCCGCAACTGCTGCAGTCGATCCGGCTGCTGCAGCTGGACGGCATGCAGCTCGAGCTGGAGATCCGCCGCGCACTGGAAACCAACCCGCTGCTGGAACTGGAAGAAGCGCCCGAGGCGCCGGCCAGTGACACCAGCGAGAGCGTGACCGTGCAGGACGTGGCCGCCTTCGACGAGCTTCCCGAAAGCGCCATGTGGGACGTGCCCGGCGCCAGCTGGCAGGACGGCGACGACGACCGCATGCAGCGCATCGCCGCCGACGAATCCAGCGACCCGCAGCTGCGCGCCCTGCAGCGCCTGTCGCTGGAGCTGGATGCGCGCGAACTGGCCGTGGCCAGTTTCTGGCTGGAGCATTGCGACGACGCTGGCTACCTCGATGCCCCGCTGGCACAGCTGCAGCTGCTGGCCAGCGCGCGGTGCGACGTGGATGCCGCCGGGGTGGAAGCGGTGCGCCAGCAGATCCTGCACGGCGACCCGGCCGGGCTGGCCGCCCAGGACCTGCACGAATGCCTGAGCGTGCAGCTGCGCGCCCTGCCCGGCCGCGTGCCCGCCCGCCACCTCGCCCAGCGCGTGCTCGACGAGGGCCTGGCCGCGCTGGCCGCGCACGACTACCTGGCCCTGTCGCGCCAGCTCGACGCCGAGATCGCCGACATCCACGAAGCGGTGCGGCTGATCCTGTCGCTGCAGCCGCGCCCGGGCGACAGCCTGCGCCCGGACGACAACGGCGTGGTCATCCCCGACGTGATCGCCTGGCACGCCGATGGCCAGTGGCGCGTGGCGCTGAACCCGGCCACCAGCCGCCGTCTGGGCATCAACGCCAGCTACGAGGCCGCGCTGGCCGACGCCGGCGAGGCCGCCCAGCCGCTGCGCGACATGCTGCAGGAAGCGCGCTGGCTGACCCGTGGGCTGTCGATGCGCTATGACACCCTGCTGCGCACCACCCGGGTGATCATCGAACGCCAGGCCGGGTTCCTGACCCGCGGCGAGGAAGCGATGGCGCCGCTGACCCTGAAGGAAGTGGCCGATGCGATCGGCATGCACGAGTCCACGGTCTCGCGCATCACCACCGGCAAGTACCTGCAGACCCCGCGCGGCACGCTGGAGCTGAAGCACTTCTTCGCCGTGCGGCTGGAAGGCGCCAGCGTCTCCGGCCAGGCGGTCAAGGCGATGGTGCGCCGGCTGATCGATGCCGAGCCGGTCGGTCGGCCGCTGGCCGATGAGGCCATTGCCGGGCTGCTGTCGCGCCAGGGGGTCAACATCGCCCGCCGTACCGTTGCAAAATACCGAGAACAACTGGACATCGCCCCGGCCCGCGAACGCCGCCGGATGCATGCCCGCACCCCGCAATTGGCCCGGGTGGGCTGAAGGAAATGGAAGACATGAACAAGCTCACCGTCCTGCTGGTCGACGACCACGAGGGTTTCATCAATGCCGCCATGCGCCACTTCCGCAAGGTCGACTGGCTGGACGTGATCGGCAGCGCCGCCAACGGCCTGGAAGCCATCGAACGCTCCGAGTCGCTGCGCCCGCAGGTGGTGTTGATGGACCTGGCCATGCCCGAGATGGGCGGTCTGCAGGCCACCCGCCTGATCAAGTCGCAGGACGATGCGCCCTACATCGTCATCGCCAGCCATTTCGACGATGTCGAGCACCGCGAACACGCGCTGCGTGCCGGCGCCGACAACTTCGTCAGCAAGCTGTCCTACATCCAGGAGGTCATGCCGATCCTGGAAGGCCTGAAGGGGAAGGATCATGAGTGAGTCGCGCATCCTGGTACTGGACAACGATGCCGTCCGCGCCGAACGCACCGTCGCCCTGCTCGAGTTCATGGATTTCAACCCGCGCTGGGTGGCCGACGCGGCCGATATCGACACCACCCGCCAGCGCCCCAACGACTGGGTGGCGGTGATCATCGGCAGCCTGGACCCCGGCGCGCGCAGCGATGCGCTGTTTGCCTGGGTCGGCAAGGGCGCCCTGCCGCCGCCGGTGATGCTGGTCGATGGCGATGCCGCCAGCTTCGCCCAGCAGCACGGCCTGCACGAGGCCAACGTGTGGCCGCTGGAAGCCCCGCTGCGCCATGCGCAGATGGAAGCGCTGCTGCGCCGCGCGAGCCTGAAGCGACTGGACGCCGAGCACCAGGCCGGTGCCGTGCAGGAACAGGGCCCGACCGGTGACGGCGCGGCGGTGAGCGCGTTGCGCCTGATGATCGAGCAGGTTGCCGCGTTCGATACCACGGTGCTGGTGCTGGGCGAATCGGGCACCGGCAAGGAAGTGGTGTCGCGGTCGATCCACCAGCGCTCGCCGCGTCGCGATGGCCCGTTCGTGGCGATCAACTGCGGCGCGATTCCCGCCGACCTGCTGGAAAGCGAACTGTTCGGTCACGAAAAAGGCGCGTTCACCGGTGCACTGAGCGCGCGCAAGGGCCGTTTCGAAATGGCCGAAGGCGGCACGCTGCTGCTGGACGAGATCGGCGACATGAGCCTGCCGATGCAGGTCAAGCTGCTGCGCGTGCTGCAGGAACGCAGCTTCGAGCGGGTCGGCGGCAACCAGACCATCCGCTGCAACGTGCGGGTGATCGCCGCGACCCACCGCGACCTGGAGTCGCGTATCGCCGACGGCAAGTTCCGCGAGGATCTGTTCTACCGTCTCAACGTGTTCCCGATCGACGTGCCGGCCCTGCGCGAGCGCAGCGAAGACCTGCCGGCGCTGGTGACCACCATCGCCGCGCAGCTGGCCCGTACCGGCCGTGGTGAAGTACGTTTCAGCGCCGAGGCACTGCAGGCGCTGGCCAGCTACGAGTGGCCGGGCAACGTGCGCGAGCTGACCAACCTGGTCGAGCGCCTGGCGGTGCTGCACCCCGGCGGCAACGTGCGCGTGCAGGACCTGCCGGCACGGTACCGCGGCGATTTCAGCGTGGCGGCACCGGCCCCCGTGGCCGCGCCGCCGGCGCCGGTCGACGAGCGCCTGGACCTGCGCAGCTTCTCTTTCCACACCCCGGCCCCGGGCACGGCTGCCCCGCTGGAGAACGGCATCGGCCCGGTCACCCGCGCCGCCGGCCTGCCCGATGCCGGCCTGGACCTGCGCAACCACATGGCCAACATCGAGCTGACGCTGATCAACGAGGCGCTGGAGCGCACCCAGGGCGTGGTTGCCCACGCCGCGCAGTTGCTCGGCCTGCGCCGCACCACCCTGGTGGAAAAGCTGCGCAAGTACGGTATCGAACGCGACCAGGCCGAACTGGCCGGTTGATCGCCGCGCAGCACCAAAAAAGCCCGGGCCTGCCCGGGCTTTTTTTTGCTCTTCTCCCATCCGCGCGCGACACACTAAGCGTGCGCTGAGCATTTCCAGGCGCGGCTGCCGGTGGGTCGGGCGCTGGGGCCCCATGCCCTTTCCGGCGAATGTCCCCCGGCGTCGGCCTGCGGCCGCCCCCTCCTCCTTTATTTCGCCTCCAAGGGCATGGGGCCCCAGCGCCCGACCCACCGACCACCGGCAAAACAGCCTGGATCCTACCTGCTTTACCGCAAGCCGAGCCGGGTAGCGGCCGGTAGGCCCCTGGGCAAAATAAAGGAGGAGGCCGCTTGCGGCCGGGGGACATTTGCACCAGGGGCCTACCGGCCGCTGCCGGGCCCCAACGCTCGCGGCCCGCCCCGAACGGAGAAGTAAACGCCCCCCACCACCCCGCCAGCCATTCGGCGCCGCCGGTTTTCCGACGCCAGCAAGCCGACCCGGCGCCGCGCCAGGTTGCCGCAGCCCCCGCCCGCAGCACCGGGGCCCGCCCGACCCACCGCATCGCCAGCTACACCAACAAAACTGAACCGTGCAGCGATTTCGGCACGCCACTTGCAACGTATTCACTCGAAACCCCATCCCAGCTTCGGAACGTTCCAGATGTCGCACTCCGTCACCTCCGTCCTTTCCCAGATCCGCACCCTCCAGACCCAGATGGGGCAGTCCGCCGTCAGCCCGCTGACGGAGGCGCCGAAGAGCAATGCCATCCAGGGCCTGGTGTCGCCGCAGGAAGTACAGGGCCCGAGCTTCACCGAAACCCTGCGCGGCGCCATTGCCGGCGTCAACGAAGCGCAACAGAAATCCGGCGCCCTCGCCAAGGCCTTCGAACTGGGTGAACCCGGTGCCGACCTGGCCAAGGTCATGGTCGCCTCGCAGCAGTCCCAGATCGCCTTCCGCGCCACCGTGGAAGTCCGCAACCGTCTCGTCCAGGCTTACCAGGACGTGATGAACATGCCGCTGTAAGGATAGAAACGCATGGCCCTGTCGCTCTCCAAGGAATCCCTGAACGCCGAAAAGGCGGGCCAGTGGTTCGACCGGCTGCAAAGCCTGCAGATCACCCGTCGGCTCGGACTGATGGCGATGATCGCCGTGGCCGTGGCGGCAGGCCTGTTCGTGTTCTTCTGGTCGCAGAAACCGGGCATGGTGCCGCTGTACACCGGCCTGGACCAGAAGGCCACCGCCGAAGCCACCGACCTGCTGCGCACCGCGCAGATCCCGTTCGAACTGGACCCGGCCACCGGGGGCATCACCGTGCCGGAGAAAAACCTGCACGACGCGCGCCTCAAACTGGCCGGCTCGGGCCTGACCGACAGCGGCCGGCTCGGTTTCGAACTGATGGAGCGTGACCCGGGCTTCGGCGTCAGCCAGTTCATGGAGAACGCGCGCTACCAGCATTCGCTGGAAACCGAGCTCTCGCGCACCATCAACACCCTGCGCCCGGTGCGCGATTCGCGCGTGCACCTGGCCATCCCCAAGCCGAGCGCCTTCACCCGCCAGCGTGACGTGGCCAGCGCCTCGGTGGTGCTGGAACTGCGCGGCGGGCAGCAGCTCGAGCGCGGCCAGATCGATGCGATCGTGCACATGGTGGCCGCCAGCATCCCCGATCTCACCCCCGAACGCGTGACCGTGGTCGACCAGAGCGGGCGCATGCTCAGCGTGTCCGATCCGAACAGCGAGGCGGCGTTGAACGCGGCGCAGTTCGAGCAGGTGCGCCGGCAGGAGACCTCCTTCAACCAGCGCATCCGCGAACTGCTCGAGCCCATGACCGGCCCCGGCCGGGTCAACCCCGAAGTCAGCGTGGACATGGACTTCTCGGTGATCGAGGAAGCCCGCGAGCTGTACAACGGCGAGCCGCAGAAGCTGCGCAGCGAGCAGATGAGCGAGAACAGCAGCAGCACCCCGGGCCCGCAGGGCGTGCCGGGTGCGGCCAGCAATACCCCGCCCGGCCCGGCCGCCGCGCCGACCACCGCGGCCACGCCCACCGAAACCTCCAAGAACGCCACCCGCAACTACGAACTCGACCGCACCCTGCAGCACACCCGCCAGCCGGCTGGCCGCATCAAGCGTGTCTCGGTGGCCGTGCTGGTGGACAACGTGCCGCGCGCCGGTGCCAACGGCAAGATGGTGGACCAGGCGCTGTCCGCCGCCGAGCTCACCCGGGTCGAAGCCCTGGTCAAGCAGGCGGTCGGCTTCGACGCCGAGCGCGGCGACACCGTGTCGGTGATGAACGCCCCGTTCGTGCGCGAAGTGACCCCGGTCGAAGGCCCGAAGTGGTGGGAGCTGCCGCAGGTGCAGGATGGCCTGCGACTGCTGCTCGGCGCGATCGTGGTGCTGGCGCTGGTGTTCGGCGTGCTGCGCCCGGCGCTGCGCTCGATCACCGGCCAGGCCCGGAAGCCTGGCGATGAACCCCTGGAACCGCACAGTGCCGACGTGCAGCTGGTCGACGACGGCGAGGGCCTGCCCGCGCTCGGTAGCGAACGGCTGGGCGCGGCCGGACATGAAACCCTGGCCCTGCCGGTGGACTCCTACGAGGAACGACTGCGCATGGCGCGTGAAGCTGTAAAGACCGATTCCAAGCGCGTGGCCCAGGTGGTCAAGGGCTGGGTGGCCAATGACTGACGCCGCCCCCAACGCACCGTTGACCGGCGTGCAGCGCGCGGCCGTGCTGCTGCTCTCGCTGGGCGAACTGGACGCGGCCGAAGTGCTGCGCCACATGGAACCCAAAGAGGTGCAGAAGATCGGCATCGCCATGGCCACCATGACCGACATCACCCGCGCCCAGGTCGAAGGGGTCATGGACCAGTTCAGCAACGAACTGGGCTCCAAGACCTCGCTCGGCGTCGGCTCGGACGACTACATCCGCAACATGCTGGTGCAGGCGCTGGGCAGCGAGAAGGCCGGCAACCTGATCGACCGCATCCTGCTCGGCCGCAACACCACCGGCCTGGACGCGCTGAAGTGGATGGACCCGCGTGCGGTGGCCGACCTGGTCCGCAACGAACACCCGCAGATCATCGCCATCGTGATGGCCCACCTGGAAACCGACCAGGCCGCCGACGCGCTCAAGCTGCTGCCCGAACGCACCCGCGTGGACGTGCTGCTGCGCATCGCCACGCTGGACGGCATTCCGCCGAACGCACTGAACGAACTGAACGAAATCATGGAGCGCCAGTTCGCCGGCAACCAGAACCTGAAGTCGTCCAACATCGGCGGCGTGCAGTGCGCGGCCAACATCCTCAACTTCATGGACAGCGGCCAGGACCAGGCGATCCTGGGTGAAATCGCACGCATCGACGCGCCGCTGAGCGGCCGCATCCAGGACCTGATGTTCGTGTTCGACGACCTGGTCGACCTGGACGACCGCGAACTGCAGCTGGTGCTGCGCGAAGTCAGCGGCGAGCGCCTCGGCCTGGCCCTGCGCGGCGCCGACATCAAGGTGCGCGACAAGATCACCCGCAACATGTCCCAGCGTGCCGCCGAAATCCTGCTGGAAGACATGGAAGCCCGTGGCCCGGTGCGCCTGTCGGATGTGGAAGTGGCGCAGCGCGAGATCCTGGCCATCGTCAAGCGCATGGCCGATGAGGGCACCGTCACCATCGGCGGCAATGCGGAGGCGATGCTGTGAACAACGCCGTGCGCTGGCTTGCCCCGGACCTGCTGGCGGTGCCCGAGCCGCCGCAGGAGGAGCAGTTCGAACTCACCGAGCCGGATCCCGAACACGAGCCGGAGCCCTTGCTGCAGCTGCCCACGCTGGAAGAGATCCAGGCGATCCAGGACAGCGCGGAGAAAGACGGCTTCGAGCAGGGGCACGCCGATGGCCTGGCCCAGGGCCAGGCCGAAGTGCGCCGCCTGATCGCACAGATCGAGGGCATCCTGGACAACTTCAGCCGGCCGCTGGTGCGGCTGGAGAACGAAGTGGTGGCCGCGCTCGGCGAACTGGCCGTGCGCATCGCCGGCACCCTGGTCGGCCGCGCCTACGAGGCCGACCCGGCCCTGCTCGCACAGCTGGTCGGCGAAGCCGTGGACGCCGTGGGCGGCGCCAACCGCGAGGTCGAGGTGCGCCTGCACCCGGACGACATCGCCGCACTCACCCCGCTGCTGCAGCTGTCGCCCACCCAACGCCTCACCGCCGACCTCAGCCTGAGCCGCGGCGACCTGCGCGTGCATGCCGAGGCCGTGCGCATCGACGGCACCCTGGAGGCGCGCCTGCGCGGCGCGCTCGATGCGGTGCTGCGCCGTTCCGGAGCCAGCGCATGATGACCGACCCCCTGCCGACGCCGGCCCCCGCCGCCGACTGGGCCGCCGCGCGCAATCTGCGCCTGGCCGCCCGCCTGGACGGCATCCAGCCCGATGGCACCCATGGCCGCGGGCTGATCCGCGAAGGCGTGCTGCGCCGCGCCGTGGGCCTCACCCTGGAAGCGGTGGGCTGCGAGTCGCCGCTGGGCGCCAGCTGCAAGGTCGAAGTGGCCGACGGTGGCTGGGTGGACGCCGAAGTGGTCGGCTTCGCCGGCGAACGCACCTACCTGATGCCCAGCGCCGAGCTGCATGGCCTGCTGCCCAACGCGCGCGTGGTGCCGGTGCTCGGCCGCGGGGGCGTGGAAGTCGGTGAAGGCCTGCTTGGCCGGGTCATCGACAGCGACGGCGTGCCACTGGATGGCAAGGGCCCGATCCGCGCCGAGGGCACGGTCAGCATGGCGGGCGTGTCGATCAACCCGCTCGCCCGCGAACCCATCACCCAACCGCTGGACGTGGGCGTGCGCGCGATCAACGCGCTGCTGCCGATCGGTCGCGGGCAGCGCGTCGGCCTGTTCGCCGGCTCGGGCGTGGGCAAGTCCACGCTGCTGGGCATGATGACCCGCTACACCGCCGCCGATGTCATCGTGGTCGGGCTGATCGGCGAACGTGGCCGCGAAGTCCGCGATTTCGTCGAAAGCACGCTGGGCGAGGAAGGCCTGCGCCGCGCAGTGGTGGTGGCCAGTCCGGCCGACCGCCCCCCGTTGGCGCGCCTGCACGGCGCCTACCGCGCCACGGCGATCGCCGAGTGGTTCCGCGACCAGGGCCTGAACGTGCTGCTGCTGATGGATTCGCTGACCCGCTTCGCCCAGGCCCAGCGTGAGATCGGCCTGTCGGTGGGCGAGCCGCCGACCACCCGCGGCTACCCGCCGTCGGTGTTCGCCAAGCTGCCGGCCCTGGTCGAACGCGCCGGCAACGGTGCCAAGGGCCGCGGCTCGATCACCGCCTTCTACACCGTGCTGACCGAAGGCGACGATCCGCAGGACCCGATCGCCGACGCGGCGCGCGCCATCCTGGATGGCCACATCCTGTTGTCGCGACGGGTGGCCGACAGCGGCCTGTACCCGGCGATCGACGTGGAGTCCTCGGTCAGCCGCGTGGTCACCGAGATCGCCGACGAGCCGTGGCGCCTGCGCATCCGCAAGCTCAAGCGGCTGGTCTCGGCGTACTCGTCCAACCGCGACCTGATCGCCATCGGCGCGTACCAGCGTGGCAACGATCCGGCCACCGACGAAGCGCTGGAGCGCTGGTCGGACATCGCCGAATTCCTCGGACAGGACGTCGGCAAGGCAGCCGACCTGCCGCACAGCCAGGCCGCACTCAAGCGCCTGGTGGAACCAGAGAGCTAAGCCATGATCCAGTCCAAGCGTTTCGATCCCCTGCTCAAGCGGGCCCAGGACCACGAAGACGAGGTGGCGCGCGACCTGGCCGAACGCCAGCGCACGCTCGACACCCACCTGTCGCGGCTGGACGAACTGCGCCGCTACGCCGAAGAGTATGCAAACGCGCAGATGGCCGCGACCAGCCCGGCGCAGCTGCTCAACCGGCGCGCGTTCCTGGACCGCCTGGACAGCGCGGTGGCCCAGCAGAGCCAGACCGTGAACAGCAACCGTGAAAAGGTCGAGGCCGAACGCGCGCGCCTGATCCTGGCCAGCCGCGACAAGGCCGTGCTGGAACAGCTGGCCGCCAGTTACCGTGCCCAAGAGAAGGTGGTCACCGACCGCCGCGACCAGCGCGAGATGGATGACCTGGGCGCGCGCCGTAGCCGCCAGGCGCAACGCGACGACAGCGACACCGGAGGTATCGCGTGATGCCCCCCGCACTGCTCGGCAGCGCCGCCGCCACCGGTACCGCCACGGCCACCGGCGCCAGCCCGCGTCCCGACAGCGCCGCCACTGGCGACCGCCGGGACTTTGACGCGATGCTCAAGGGCGACGCCAACAGCGTGGCAAAGCCCGCGGGACAACGCGCCGGCAGGTCGGGCACGCCGGACTCGAAGGGCGCACCGGCGCCCGACGCAGACGCCGCCAATCCCGGTGAGCCGGGCAAGCGCCCGGCCAGCGATGACACCATCGACGCCGGCAGCGAGGCGACTGCCGCCACGCCAGCGACCCCGGCCAAGCCCGGCGAGGCGCCGGCCGAGGACGCCGAGGCCGCGCCATGGCCACCGCTCGGCCTGGCCGGCCTCGCCCTGATCGGGCTGGCGCCGGCGGCACCGCCGGCCGCCGCAGCGCCCGCGCCGGCTCCCGGCGCCACCGGCGCGGCCACCGACCCGCTGCTGGCCGCCGCCGCAGCCACGCCGACGGCGGCCGCACCCGCGCTTCCCGTTGCGGGGGCAACGGGCGCGACCGCCTCGGCCGCAGCGCCCGCCGCGATCGTGCTGCCGGCCGATGCCGAGGGTGCCGACGACAGCCAGCTGCTCAAGGCGGTCACCGATGCCATCGCCAGCAGCGACGGCGGCGACGCGCCGCAGGCGCCGCTGCTGCACGCCCTGCATGCAGCCGCCGAGCTCAAGGGCAGTACGGCCAGCCCGGTTTTCAGCGGCAGCCCGACCGCCACCCCGGACGTGGGTGCGGATGATTTCGGCGATGCCATGAGCGCGAGGATCGGCTGGCTGGCCGACCAGAAGATCGGGCACGCGGTGATCCGGGTCACCCCGCACGACCTGGGCCAGGTGGAAGTGCGCCTGCAGATCGACGGCGACAAGGTCCACGCCAGTTTCAGCAGTGCGCATGCCGAGGTCCGGCACGCGCTGGAAACCAGCCTGCCGCGCCTGCGTGAAATGCTTGGCGAGCAGGGGTTCCAGCTCGGCAACGCCGATGTCGGCCACCAGCACACCGCGCAGGATGGCACGGCGGGCGGCGGTCAATCGGGCGCGGGCGGCGGCGACGGGGAACCGGCGTTGGCCGACATCACCGTGTCGCCGGCGCAGTTGATGCGCCAGCGTGGGTTGGTGGACGCGTACGCGTAAGCGCCACCGCGGGGTGCCGGGCGTTGGCCGGGGCCTTGCGGTGCTGGATGGGGTCGGTATGGGCCTCAGCCACGCATGGCGTGGCGCTACGGTTGGATGGTCGGTACGGGCTCAGCCACGCATGGCGTGGCTCTACGGTTGGGTGGTCGGTGCGGGCCAGCCACGCATGGCGTGGCTCTACGGTTGGGTGGTCGGTACGGCCTCAGCCACGCATGGCGTGGCTCTACGGTTGGGTGGTCGGTGCGGCCCAGCCACGCATGGCGTGGCGCTACGGTTGGGTGGTCGGTACGGCCTCAGCCACGCATGGCGTGGCTCTACGCGTTGGGTGGGTCTGTGCGGCCTTGGCCACGCGTGGCCTGGCGACACGCTGTCGCCGCGCCGCCAGAAACCCGACGCGCTGCGGCCCCGGCATTCAGGCACGGGCTTTGCATGTAGCCAGGAAGCAATCCAATGGAGCTTCCCCTCGTGGCCGCAGCCGCCGACAAAACCAAGAAATCCGCCGACAAGGACAAGGCCGCCAAGCCGCGTAGTCCGTTGTTGATCACTGCCCTGGTGGCGGTCCTGGCCGCCGGTGCCGCCGGTGGCGGCGCGTGGTATTTCGCCTCGTCTTCCCAGCACGACAGCAAGGACGCCAAGCCGACCGCCAGCAAGGCGGTGCCGGCCCCGGCGCAGTACTTCGGGCTGGAGCCGCCGTTCGTGGTCAACCTCAACAGCAGCCTCGACGGCCCGCGCTACCTGCAGGTCGAAGTGCAGCTGATGACCCGCGACCCGGTTGCGATGGAGGCGATCAAGCTGCACGCCCCGGCCATCCGCGCCAAGCTGCTGATGCTGTTCTCGCAGGTCGAGCCGAACCAGATCGCCGACCGCGCCGGCAAGGAACGCCTGCAGGCCGACTCGCTCGCCGAGGTGCAGAAGCTGCTCAAGGCCGAGACCGGCAAGCCGGGCGCCGACGAACTGCTGTTCACCAGCTTCGTCACCCAGTAAGGGCCTGCCATGAATGACCTGCTTTCCCAGGACGAAATCGATGCGCTGTTGCACGGCGTGGATTCGGGTGCGGTCGAAACCGAGGTGGATGCCGCCACGCCCGGCGAGGCGCGCAGCTATGACTTCGCCAGCCAGGACCGGATCATCCGTGGGCGCATGCCGACCCTGGAAATGGTCAACGAGCGCTTCGCCCGGTTGTGGCGGATCGGCCTGTTCAACCTGATCCGGCGCTCGGCCGAGCTGTCGGTGCGTGGCATCGAGCTGATCAAGTTCAACGACTACATGCACTCGCTGTACGTGCCCACCAACCTCAACCTGATCCGCTTCAAGCCGCTTCGCGGCACCGGGCTGATCGTGTTCGAGCCGACCCTGGTGTTCGCGATCGTGGACAACTTCTTCGGCGGCGACGGGCGCTACCCGACCCGCATCGAAGGCCGCGAGTTCACCGCCACGGAAATGCGGGTCATCCAGCTGCTGCTCAAGCAGACCTTCGCCGACCTGCGCGAAGCCTGGGCGCCGGTGATGGATGTCGAGCTGGAATACATCAATTCGGAAATCAACCCGCACTTCGCCAACATCGTGACGCCGCGCGAGTACGTGGTGGTCTGCCGCCTGCATGTCGAACTGGACGGCGGTGGCGGCGATATCCACGTCACCCTGCCCTATTCGATGCTCGAACCGATCCGCGAGCTGCTCGATGCCGGCATCCAGAGCGACCGCAACGACCGCGATGCCAGCTGGGGCGTGATGCTGCGCGAACAGCTCAACGTGGCCGAAGTCACCCTGTCCAGCGTGCTGGCCACCAAGCGCATGAGCCTGCGCGACCTGACCCGGCTGAAGATCGGCGACGTGCTGCCCATCGAACTGCCCAAGCAGGTGCCGGTGTGCGTGGAGAACGTGCCGGTGTTCACCGGTGAGTTCGGCGTCGCCAACGGCTTCAACGCGGTGAAGATCACCGCCACCCATCCCCCGGGCACCCGCCCGCGCGTTCCCGTACTGCAGGAAGACCCGCAATGAACGATATCGACACCAACGAACCGGCCCCGGCGCAGTTCACCCAGCTGCAGTCCGACGACACCACCGTCGGCGACGAGCTCAACCTGGATGTGATCCTGGATGTGCCGGTGACCCTGTCGCTGGAAGTGGGCCGCGCCCGCCTGCCGATCCGCAACCTGCTGCAGCTCAACCAGGGCTCGGTGGTGGAACTGGAACGCGGCGCCGGCGAGTCGCTGGACGTGTTCGTCAACGGCACCCTGATCGCACATGGCGAAGTAGTGGTCATCAACGATCGCTTCGGCGTGCGCCTGACCGACGTGGTCAGCCCCAGCGAACGGATCCGGAGACTGCGTTGATCGCATCGCTGCTCATCGCCGCCGGCACCCCGGCGACCAAGGTCGGCCAGCACGCGGCCGCCGCACCGAGCATGTTCGGTGCGGTGCTGGCGCTGCTGGCGGTGCTGGCCCTGATCGTCGGCCTGGGCTGGCTGCTCAAGCGCATGCCCGGCAGCGGCTTCCGCCCGGCCGAGGGCATGCGCGTGGTGGCCAGCCTCAACGTGGGCGCCAAGGAGCGCGTGGTGGTGGTGGAAGTCAACGGTGAGCAGCTGCTGCTGGGCGTGACCGCCGGCGGCATCAACACCCTGCACCACCTGCCCGAACCGCTGCCGACGCCGGCCCCGGCGCGCCTGCCCGACTTCAAACATCTCCCGAATTTCGCCCAGCTGCTGCAACAGCGGCTGCGCAAGGAACCCTGATCATGCGTGGCCCGAACGCCTCCTGGACCCGTTACCTGCCGTTGCTGCTGCTCCTGCTGCTGTGCGCCCTGCCCGCGCTGGCGATGGCCGCCCCCGGCCTGCCCGGCACGCCGTCGCTGCCGGACGTGAATGTCGGCAAGATCGGCGGCCAGGCGGTCAGCCTGCCGCTGCAGACCCTGCTGCTGATGACCGCGATCACCCTGATCCCGTCGATGCTGCTGGTGCTGACCGCCTTCACCCGCATCATCATCGTGCTGG
The DNA here is from genome assembly GCF_024810105.1 of Stenotrophomonas sp. BIGb0135. Classification (GTDB taxonomy): domain Bacteria; phylum Pseudomonadota; class Gammaproteobacteria; order Xanthomonadales; family Xanthomonadaceae; genus Stenotrophomonas; species Stenotrophomonas maltophilia_AB. The sequence goes on along the minus strand of NZ_JANUDX010000001.1, from coordinate 101,247 downwards.
GCCTGCTGCGCCAGGCGCTTGGCACCGGCCAGACCCCGTCCAACCAGGTACTGCTCGGCCTGGCCCTGTTCCTCACCGCGATGGTGATGCTGCCGGTGTGGCAGAAGGCCTGGGGTACCGGCATGGCGCCCTACCTCAATGGCGAGATCGACTTCCAGACCGCCTGGACGCTCACCACCGCGCCGCTGCGTGCCTTCATGCTGGCCCAGATCCGCGAGACCGACCTGATGACCTTCGCCGGCATGGCCGGGCACGGCACCTACTCCGGGCCGGACGCGATCCCGTTCCCGGTGCTCGTGGCCTCGTTCGTCACCAGCGAGCTGAAGACCGCCTTTGAAATCGGCTTCCTGATCTTCATCCCGTTCGTGATCATCGACCTGGTCGTGGCCAGCGTGCTGATGTCGATGGGCATGATGATGCTGTCGCCGATGCTGGTCTCGGCACCGTTCAAGATCCTGCTGTTCGTGCTCGTCGACGGCTGGGTGCTGGTGGTGGGCACGCTGGCCGCCAGCTTCAACGCGGTGCAGTGACATGACCCCCGAACTCGCCCTCACCGAACTGCGCGGTGGGCTGATCGTGGTGCTGTGGGTGGCCGGCCCGTTGCTGCTCACCGTGCTCATCGTGGGCGTGGTGGTCGGCGTGGTGCAGGCCGCCACCCAGCTCAACGAGCCCACCATCGCCTTCGTCGCCAAGGCCGCGGCCTTGACCGCAGTGTTGTTCGCGCTCGGCAGCCTGCTGATCGGCCATCTGGTGGAGTACACCACGCTGCTGTTCCAGCGCATTCCCCACCTGATCGGGTAGCCACGATGGATTCGGCCACCCAGATGGCGACCGACGGCCTGCAGGCCTTCGGCATGATCGGCACCATCCTGTGGACCATGCTGCGCATCGGCGCGATGATCATGGCCATGCCATTGATCGGGACCCGCGCGGTGCCCTCGCGGGTACGCGTGGTCCTGGCCGGCGCGCTGGCCGTGGCGCTGTCGCCGATGCTGCCGCCGGTGCCGGCCTGGTCCGGCTTCGATGCGGCCACCGTGTTGAGCATTGCCCGCGAACTGGCCATCGGCGTGTCGATCGGCTTCCTGCTGCGGCTGGTATTCGAGGCCGGCGCGATGGCCGGCGAGCTGGTCGCCCAGGGCACCGGCCTGGCCTTCGCACAGATGAGCGACCCGCTGCGCGGCGGCAGTTCCGGCGTGATCGGACAGTGGTTCTACCTGCTGTTCGGCCTGCTGTTCTTCACCAGCAATGGCCACCTCGCGTTGATTTCGCTGCTGATGGACAGTTACAAGGCCGTGCCGATCGGCACCTCCCTGCCCGACATCAACGCGTTCCTGAGCGCCGCGCCGACGTTTGCCCTGCAGGTATTCCGTGGCGCGCTGGGGCTGGCGCTGCCGCTCACCGTGGCGATGCTGGCGATCAACCTGGCCTTCGGCGTGCTGGCACGCGCGGCGCCGGCGTTGAACCCGATCCAGCTCGGCCTGCCGGTGGCGCTGCTGCTGGGCCTGTTCCTGCTCACCGTGCTGGCCGGGGAAATGGGACCGCCGGTGCAGCGCCTGTTCGATGCCGCCTTCCAGGCCGCCGACGGCGTGACCCATTGATTCACGCAGCCCTCACGAAATAATGCGTCGCGACACTTGCGATCCCCCCCATCGTTGGCGGTAGGCTGTCGCTACCGCCCGCGGTTGCCGGGCCGGGAGCCGCGCACGCCGGGGAAAGGCACGCGCGGCCTGCATGCCATAACGCCATTGCAGATGTGCTGACCAAGGAGAGTCATCGATGCTCGACGGCAGCTACACACCGTGGTTGGTCGTGGTTTCGCTGCTGGTCGCCATGCTCGCCTCGTTCACGGCGCTGGACATGGCCAATCGCATCACCACCGCGCCCAGCACGCGGCTGAGCCTGGTGTGGCTGCTCGGCGGTGGCTGCGCGATGGGGCTGGGCATCTGGTCGATGCACTTCATCGGCATGCTCGCCTTCCGCCTGCCGATCCCCCTGGGCTACGACCTGGCCTGGACCGCGATCTCGCTGCTGGCCGCCCTGGCCTCCTCCATCTTCGCGTTGTGGCTGGTGTCGCGCCCCACCCTGCCGCACACCCGCCTGGCGCTGGGCGCGCTGCTGATGGGCAGCGGCATCGCCTCGATGCACTACCTGGGCATGGCGGCGATGCGCATGCAGCCGGGTATCGAGTACGACCCGGCGTGGCTGGCGGTTTCGCTGCTGATCGCGTTCGCCGCATCCTGGAGCGCGCTGTTCGTGGCCTTCCGCCTGCGCCTCAGCCAACGCCGCCTGCGCCACCGGCTGCTGCCGGCGGTGCTGCTGGGCTCGGCCATCGTGGGCATGCACTACACCGGCATGGCCGCCGCCCGCTTCCAGGCCGGCAGCATCTGCGGGGCGGCGGCGGGTGACGGGCTGCAGACCCAGTGGCTGGCGGCGATCGTGCTGGTGTTGACCACCGCGATCCTGGCCGTGGTGTTGATCGTGTCCTGGCTGGACCAGCGCATGCAGGCGCAGCTGCTGCGCATCCGCAACGACATCCTGCGCAGTTCGCTGGACGATGCGCAGCAGGAACTGACCCAGGCTGCCCTGCACGACCCGCTGACCCGCCTGCCCAACCGCCTGCTGCTGCAACAGCGCATCGAGAACGCGCTGGCCGAAGCGGAGCAGCGCGGCAGCCGGTTCGCGGTGATGTTCATGGACCTGGACGGCTTCAAGCAGGTCAACGACGCCTACGGCCACCAGACCGGCGATGCGCTGCTGGTGGCGGTCGCCGAGCGCACCCGGCACCTGCTGCGCCCGTCCGACGTGCTGGCCCGGTTGGGTGGCGACGAGTTCGTGCTGGTGGTGCGCATCGACAACGACGAGGACATCGCCACCCTGGCCAGCCGCATCCTGCAGGCGATCGGCGGCGGCCCGTTGCTGCCCGACCACGACCTGCAGGTCACCGCCAGCGTCGGCATCGCGATCTGCCCCGACCACGCCGCCAGCGAGCGCCAGTTGATGGCCTTCGCCGACGCGGCGATGTACCAGGCCAAGGAGGCCGGCCGCAACGCCTACGCGGTGTTCGCCGACTGGATGAACGACAGCGCCGAGCAGCAGTTCCAGCTCCTGGCCGACCTGCGCCGCGCCATCGGCACCGAGCAGTTGTTCCTGCATTACCAGCCAAAGATCCGCGTCGCCGGACAGGGCGTCAGCGGTGCCGAAGCGCTGATCCGCTGGCACCATCCGCAGCAGGGCCTGATTCCGCCGGACCGCTTCATCCGCCTGGCCGAACGCAGCGGCGTGATCAACGAGATCGGCCGCTGGGCGCTGGACGAGGCCTGCCGCCAGCTGCGCCAGTGGCAGGACGCCGGGCATGACAGCTGGACGGTGTCGGTGAACCTCTCGCCGATCCAGTTCAGCTCCCCCCACCTGCTGCAGGAGGTGCGCCAGGTCCTGCAGACCCATCGCCTGGAGCCACGGCGGCTGGTGCTGGAGATCACCGAAAGCACGGTGATGCGCGACACCGATGCCAGCCTCAGGCTGTTGCAGGCGATGGCCAGCCTGGGCGTGGGCATCTCCATCGATGATTTCGGCACCGGCTATTCCAGCCTGCTGTACCTCAAGCGCCTGCCCGCCACCGAGATCAAGATCGACCACGCGTTCGTGCGCGACCTGGAAAACAGCTCCGAAGACGTGGTGATCGTCTCGGCGATCGTCGCCCTGGGCCACGCGCTGGACATGGACATCGTGGCCGAAGGCGTGGAAACCGCCGGGCAGCGCGCCTACCTGGAGCGGCTGGGCTGCGACTACCTGCAGGGCTACCTGCTGGGCCGCCCGGTGGACGCACAGCGCTTCATGCAACTGCACGACCACCCGCGGCCGCGGGTGGAGGTGGCGGCCGGCTATACCGGCAGCGCCAGCCGCCGGTAGGGTCGCGCCCCGGCCGACTGGCGACCGCCGGCGAACGTCCGGCGCCCCCGTCACGGAACGGTTCTTGCACCGCCCCGGGTACCCCCCCCGTGTCGTGCAGCCCATGTCCGAGAACGAACAAGCCGGCGAAAAAACCGAACAACCCACCGAAAAACGCCTGCGCGATGCCCGCGAGCAGGGCAACATCCCGCGCTCGCGGGAGTTGGCCACGGCGGCGGTGTTCGGCGCCGGCGTGCTGGCGTTGATGGCCTACTCGGGCAGCATCAGCAGCGGCGCCAAGGCCTGGATGACGCTGGCGCTCAGCCCCGAACCGGGCCTGCGCATGCATCCGCAGGCGCTGTTCGGGCACTTCGGCCAACTACTGCTGCAGCTGCTGCTGGCGATGTGGCCGCTGGTGCTCATCTGCCTGCTGGCCAGTTTCCTGGCGCCGGTGGTGATGGGCGGGTTGCGCTGGTCCAACAAGTCGCTGGTGCCCGATTTCACCCGGCTCAGCCCCATGGCCGGCATGAAGCGCCTGTACGGCCCGGAGGCGATCGCCGAATTCACCAAGTCGCTGCTGCGCATCGCCTTCGTCGGCACCGCCGCCGGGCTGGTGGTCTGGCACGGCATCCGGCCGCTGCGCGACCTGCTCAACCAGCCGCTGGAAGCGGCCATGGTGCATGGCCTGGGCTTCACCCTGAAGCTGATGCTGGCCACCGGCGGGGCAATGATGCTGCTGGCCGCCATCGATGCGCCGTACCAGCGCTGGAACTGGATGCGCAAGCTGAAGATGACCCGTGAAGAGCTGCGCCGGGAAATGAAGGAAAGCGAGGGCAGCCCCGAGGTGAAGGGCCGCATCCGCCAGCTGCAGCAGCAGCTGTCCAACCGCCGAATGATGGAAGCGGTGCCCACCGCCGACGTGGTGGTGGTCAACCCCACCCACTACGCGGTGGCCCTCAAGTACGAGGGCGGCAAGATGGGCGCGCCCACCGTGGTGGCCCTGGGCGTGGACGAAACCGCCCTGCGCATCCGTGAAGTGGCCGACGGCAACAAGGTCGCCATCGTCTCCGCCCCGCCTTTGGCACGCGCCTTGTATCGGGAAGGTCAACTTGGAAAGGAAATTCCCGTGAGACTGTATTCGGCCGTGGCCCAGGTTCTGTCCTACGTGTACCAGCTGCGCACCTGGCGCGGCGGGCCGATGCCGGCTGCGCCCAGCATCGATGTGGATGAGTTCGGCACGGGAGGCCGCCCGTGAGCGCCCAGCCCGCCGGTGCCGGCATGAACGCACGCAAGGCCCTGGACATGATCCGCAACGGCCTGGGCGCCCCGCTGATCGTGCTGGCGCTGCTGGCCATGGTGGTGGTGCCGCTGGCCGCCCCGGTGCTGGATGCGCTGTTCACCTTCAACATCGCCATCTCGCTGATGGTGCTGCTGGCGGTGGTGTACGTGAAGCGCCCGCTGGACTTCACCATCTTCCCGATCGTGCTGCTGATCACCACCATGCTGCGGCTGGCGCTGAACGTGGCCTCCACCCGCGTGATCCTGCTCAACGGCCAGAACGGCCACGAGGCGGCCGGCAAGGTGATCGCCGCGTTCGGCGAGTTCGTGATCGGCGGCAACTACGCCGTCGGTATCGTGGTGTTCGCGATCCTGACCATCATCAACTTCGTGGTCATCACCAAGGGTGCCGGGCGCGTGTCGGAAGTGACCGCCCGCTTCATCCTCGATGCCATGCCCGGCAAGCAGATGGCCATCGATGCCGACCTCAACGCCGGTTTGCTGACGCGTGAGGAGGCCAAGGCCCGGCGCGAGGAAGTGCGCGAGGAAGCGGACTTCTACGGTGCGATGGACGGTGCCAGCAAGTTCATCCGCGGCGACGCCATCGCCGGCATCCTGATCCTGTTCATCAACCTGCTCGGCGGCCTGGCCGTGGGCGTGCTCCAGCACGGCATGCCGTTCGGCGAAGCCGCCGCGACCTACACCCTGCTGTCCATCGGTGACGGCCTGGTGGCGCAGCTGCCCGCCCTGCTGGTGTCCTCGGCGGTGGCCATGCTGGTCACCCGCGCCTCGCGCTCGCAGGACATGGCCCAGGCCATGATGGGCCAGGTGTTCGGCCAGTACCGTGCGCTGACCATCGCCGCGGCGATCATGGGCGTGGTCGGCCTGGTCCCGGGCATGCCCAACGTCGCCTTCTTGACGCTGGCCGCCATCCTCGGCTTCGTGGCCTGGAAGGCCTGGAAGAAGAGCACCGCCGCAGAGCGCGTCGCCGAGACCCCGGCCGCCGGCCGCGGCGAAACCCTGGGCCTGCCCGGCGCGGCGCCCTCGCCCACCGCCGAGCTGACCTGGGACGAACTGCGCCCGGTCGACCCGCTGGGCCTGGAAGTGGGCTACCGGCTGATCCCGCTGGTGGACAAGAACCAGGGCGGCGAATTGATGGCGCGGATCAAGGGCGTGCGCCGCAAGCTCACCCACGACATCGGCTTCCTGATTCCCTCGGTGCACATCCGCGACAACCTGGAACTGCCGGCCAGCGGCTACCGCCTGCTGATCCACGGCGTGCCGGTGGCCACCGCCGACATCCACCCCGACCGCGAACTCGCGCTCGACCCGGGCAGCGCCCTGGGCACACTGGACGGCATCGCCGGCAAGGACCCCGCCTTCGGCCTGGACGCCACCTGGATCCAGCCGCACCAGCGCGCGCATGCCGAATCGATGGGCTATACCGTGGTCGACCCGGCCACGGTGGTGGCCACCCACCTGTCGCACCTGATCCGCGAACACGCCCCCGAGCTGCTCGGCCACGAAGAAGTGCAGCAGCTGCTGGCCAACCTGGCCAAGAGCGCGCCCAAGCTGGTCGAAGACCTCACGCCCAAGTCGCTGCCGCTGTCGGCGGTGGTGCGGGTGCTGCAGAACCTGCTGATCGAGCGCATTCCGATCCGCCAGCTGCGCAAGATCGTCGAGTCGCTGGTCGAGAACGCGCCCAACAGCCAGGACCCTTCGGTGCTGACCGCGGCGGTGCGCAACGCGCTGGGCCGTTTCATCGTGCAGGAGATCGCCGGGATGTCGGCGGAGCTGCCGGTGTTCACTCTCAACCCACAACTGGAACGCGTCTTGCAGGAGTCCACGCAGGGCAACGGCGCCGCGCTGGAACCCGGACTCGCCGAGCGACTGCATCAAAGCCTGGCCGAATGCGTCGGCAAGCAGGAAGCGAAGAACGAGCCGGCGGTCGTGCTGGTACCAGGCCCGGTGCGTGCCGCGCTGGCACGGCTGGTGCGCCACAGCGTCCCCTCGCTGTCGGTGCTGGCCTACAGCGAGGTACCCGAGGACAAACGGTTGAAGCTGGTCGGCACGATCAGCTGACGCCGGAACCCCGACGGTGATGCGCCAGAAAACAGACACACCCCCATTCGATATCAACGCAGCAGGACATAAAGGGAAACCCGGACCGTGCAGACCACCGACAACCAGCGCTTCCCTTCCACCACCCCGCCGCCCCAGTCCCGGTACCACAGCATGAAAATCAAACGCTTCGTCGCCTCCGATATGCGCTCGGCCATGAACCTGGTACGCAAGGAACACGGTCCTGATGCGGTGATCCTGTCCAACCGGCGGATCGAGGAAGGCGTGGAGATCGTGGCCGCGGCGAACTATGACGAAGGCGCCGTGCAGCGTGCCCTGGAAGCGGCCCGCAAGGATGTGGCGCCGGCGCCGGCCCCGCGACCACGCAATGCCGCCGATGCGGTGATCGCCGCGGTGACCCGCCGCAAGCCGGTCGCCGCCGCCGAGCCGGTGGCCGCCACCACTTCCGCCGTGGCCGCGCTGGCCCGCGCCGCGGTCGGCGCGACCGGTCGCACCCTGGATTCGGCCAACGAAATCGTGCCGCCGCGCGGCAGCACCGGCTTTGCCGCCACCCTGGCGCAGGCCGTCGCCCCGTCGCTGCGCGCCGCCGCTCTGCCGGAGCAGATCTTCGCCCCGTTCAACGTCGAACAGGCCGCGGCCGCCTCCCCGGCGCCGGTGGAGACGCTGGCCGCGATCGTCGAGGCTGCACCGGTCGCCGCACCGGCACCGGCACAGATCAACCGCGCGCGCTTCATCATCGACCCGCCGCTGGACGACGAACCGCACTTCCAGATGCACGTGCCTGCCGCACAGGTGGCGATGCCGCCGCTGCCGGTGAGCGTCACCGTGCCGGCGATCCCGGCCCCGGTCGCGATCCCGGCCCCGGTCGCGATCCCGGCCCCGGTCGCGGCCCCGGCCATGGTCGCCGCACCGGCACCGGTGCAGGCCGCGGTGCCGGCCCCGAATGCATTCGAGCCGCGCCTGGACGCGCCGGCCATGGTCCAGGAACAGGTTGGCAGCGCGCCGGTCGCAACCGCGCCGGTGGCCGTGCCGGCCCCCGCCGAACCGGCCCAGGTCCAGGCCCAGCCGCTGCCCGCCGCCGAGCTGGTGGTGGTGCCGCGCGATGACGAAGAACTGCGCCAGCTGCGCCATGAAGTGGCCGGCATGCGTCAGGTGATCGAACGCGAGATGCACCGCTTCACCGACGAACGCCTGCGCGGCTCGCCGGTGCGTGCCGCCGCCCTGGACCTGATGGACGAATACGGCTTCGACGCCGGCATCAGCCGCGACGTGGCCATGCAGATCCCGCTGGACACCGAAGCCCACCGCGGCCGCGGGCTGATGCTCGGCCTGCTGTCCAAGAAGCTGCCGATCGCCCCGGTCGACCCGCTGGAATCGGGCGGCGTCATCGCCCTGGTCGGCCCGACCGGCGCCGGCAAGACCACCACCATCGCCAAGCTGGCCTCGCGCTTCGCCGAGAAGCACGCCGCCCGCGACGTGGCCCTGGTCACCACCGACACCGGCCGCATCGGCGCCCGCGAGCAGCTCTACGGCTTTGGCCGCCAGCTCGGCATCGCGGTGCACGAGGCCAACAGCGGCAGCGACCTCAACCAGCTGCTGGAGCGCCTGCAGGACTACAAGCTGGTGCTGATCGACACCGCCGGGCTGGGCCCGCGCGACCGCGCCCTGGCTGCCCAGCTGCACTGGCTGCGCGCCGCCCAGCAGATCCGCACCCTGCTGGTGCTGCCGGCCAACACCAGCTTTGGCGACATGGACGAAGTGGTCCGCCGCTTCAGCGCCGCCAACCCGCAGGGCGTGGTGCTGAGCAAGCTGGACGAAACCGGCCGCTTCGGCACCGCCCTGTCGGTGGCCGTGGACCACCGCCTGCCGATCACCTGGGTCACCGATGGCCAGGACGTTCCCGAAGACCTGCACCGGGCCAGTGCGGCCAATCTTGTACTTCGCCTTGAAGATTTGCGCCGCGCGGCCGATATGCCCTGCAACCCGGAGTTGAACCATGCCGTCGCGTGAGTATGCCAAGCTGACCAAGACCTTCCCGCTGTCGGCCACCCGCAGCCAGCCGCTGGGCCCTGTGCGCACCATCGCCGTCACCGGCGGCAAGGGCGGCGTGGGCAAGACCAACGTGTCGGCCAACCTGGCCGTGGCGCTCGCCGACATGGGCAAGCGCACGCTGCTGCTGGACGCCGATCTCGGGCTGGCCAACATCGACGTGATCCTGGGCCTGCAGCCCAAGGTGACCCTGGCCGACCTGGTCGCCGGGCGCTGCACCCTGGAAGAAGTGATCCTGGAAGGCCCGGGCGGCGTGCTGGTGGTGCCGGCCGCGTCCGGCCGCCGCCACATGGCCGAGCTGCAGCCGGCCGAGCACGTGGGCCTGGTCAACGTGTTCTCCGAACTGGAGCGTGAGCTGGACTTCATGGTGGTGGACACCGCCGCCGGCATCACCGACGGCGTGCTGACCTTCTGCCAGGCCGCGCAGGACACCGTGGTGGTGGTCTGCGACGAGCCGGCCTCGATCACCGACGCCTACGCGCTGATCAAGGTGCTCTCGCGCGAGCGCGGCGTGGACCGTATCCAGGTGGTGGCCAACATGGTCCGCGACCCCAACGAAGGCCGCGTGCTCTACGAAAAGCTGACCCGGGTCTGCGAGAAATTTCTCGCTGATGTCTCGCTCAACTACCTGGGCTGCGTGCCGCAGGACGACTGGCTGCGCCTGTCGGTGCAGCGCCAGCAGCCGGTGGTCAAGGCCTACCCCTCCAGCCCGGCCGCGCAGGCGATCACCGAGATCGCCCGCCGCACCGCCCGCTGGCAGGCACCGACCGAGCCGCGAGGCGGGGTCGAATTCTTCCTGGAACGCATCCTCAAACAACGCGGGGTGACCGCATGAAAGGCGCCGCACAATACAAAGAGGTGCAACGCACGGCCGCCAACGAGTGCATCGCACAGCACTCCGACCTGGTCCGGCGGATCGCCCACCACCTGGCCGCCCGGTTGCCGGCGAGCGTGGAAGTGGATGACCTGATCCAGGCCGGCATGATGGGCCTGATCGAGGCCTCGCGCAGCTACGACGCCGACCAGGGCGCCTCGTTCGAAACCTATGCCTCGATCCGCATCCGCGGCTCGATGATCGACGAGATCCGCCGCGGCGACTGGGTACCGCGTTCGGTGCACCGCCGCGCCCGCGACGCCGCCTCCACCATCCGCCGCCTGGAGCAGAGCACCGGCCGTGCCGCCAGCGCCACCGAAGTGGCCGCGGCGATGGACATGCCCCTGCCGGACTACCTGCGGCTGATGGAAGACGCCGCGCGCGGCCAGGTGCTGAGCCTGGAGTCGCGGATCGAAGACCAGGGCGAGCTGGATACCGTCGCCCAGGGTGGCCCGACCCCGCAGCAGGTGCTTGAGCGCGGCGAATTCGGCCGCGAGCTGGGCAATGCGATCGGGCTGCTGCCCGAGCGCGAGCAGCTGGTGCTGTCGCTGTACTACGAGCAGGAACTGAATCTGAAGGAGATCGGCGCGGTACTCGGTGTCAGCGAGTCGCGCGTCTGCCAGATCCACGGCCAGGCGGTCCTGCGCCTGCGTGGCCGACTGAAGATCTTCGAGGCGGCCGACGCCGGCCTCGAGAACCATTGATACCGAGGAAAGTGCTTTGAACAAGAACATGCGTATCCTGATCGTCGACGATTTCTCGACCATGCGTCGTATCGTCAAGAACCTGCTGGGCGATCTGGGCTTCACCAATACGGCCGAAGCCGAGGACGGGCATGCCGCGCTGTCTCTGTTGCAGAGCCAGTCGTTCGATTTCGTGGTCACCGACTGGAACATGCCGGTGATGACCGGGATCGACCTGCTCAAGGCGATCCGCGCCGACGCCAAGCTGAAGACGTTGCCGGTGCTGATGGTGACCGCCGAAGCCAAGCGCGAGCAGATCATCGAAGCGGCCCAGTCCGGCGTCAACGGCTACATCATCAAGCCGTTCACCGCCCAGACCCTGGAAGAAAAGCTCGGCAAGATCTTCGAACGCCTGGCGGCGAGCGCCTGATGGAAACCCTCCGCGACAAATCGGCGCTGGTGCAGCGCCTGCAGGATGCCCTGGCCGCGCTGGAAAGCGGCGACGAAGCCGGCTGGCGGCGGGAAATCGACGCGCTGGCCGCGTTGCGTACCCAGCCGATGATGGCCGGGCTGAACCGGCTCGCCCGCGAGTTGGGCCAGGCGTTGGGCGAACTGCCCAGCCTGCCCAGCGAGGCCGGCGAACTGGACGATGCCTGCGCACGCCTGGACCACGTGGTGGCGATGACCGAGCAGGCCACCCACCGCACCCTGGACCTGGCCGAGGAATGCCGCACGCTCACCGAGCAGCTGCGCGCCAATGGCTTGACGGCCGACCAGGACCAGCAGCTGGACCGGATCCGCCACAACCTCACCGAGATCGCGCTCACCCAGAGCTACCAGGACCTGACCGGGCAGATCATCCGCCGCGTGGTGGGCATCGTGCGCCGCGTGCACGAGGGCTTCGGCGCGCTCGGCCTGCCGCCGCAGGACGACAGCGCGCACAAGCGCGACAACGGCCTGGCCGGCCCGGCCGTGAACGGCCTGGATCGCCACCAGGTGTCACAGGTCGACGCTGACGACCTGCTTTCCGATTTGGGGCTGTAACACCATGAGCGCTGTTCCAGACGATATTGCCGCCGATTTCATCCTCGAGGCCCAGGAAATCCTGGATCGCCTCGGCGAACAGCTGGTGTCGCTGGAGCAGTCGCCCCAGGACAGCGACCAGCTCAACGCGGTGTTCCGCGGCTTCCACACCCTCAAGGGCGGTGCCGGGTTCCTCGGCATCCAGGCCATGGTCGAACTGTGCCACGCCGCCGAGGAAACCCTGGGCATGGCGCGGTCGGGCAAGGCGGTGCTGCAGGCCCATCACTTCGATGCGGCCCAGCAATCGCTGGACTACCTGCAGTCGATGCTCGATTCGGTCTCGGCCGGCACCGAGCCCGGCTATGCGCCGCCGGAGCTGATCGCGCAGTTCGACGTCAACGGGCCGGCCACGCCGGCGCCGGTGGCCGCCGCTGCGGCGGCACCGACCAGCGGCGAGTTGATCACCGACGACGAGTTCGAGGCCCTGCTCGACACGTTGCACGGCGGCGCGGCGCCCACCGCCGTGGTGCCGGCGAACAAGGCCAATGACGGCCTGATCGGCGAAGACGAATTCGAGGCCCTGCTGGACCAGCTGCACGGCGGCGCCGCCCCGGGCGCCAAGGCCGTGGCCGCCGCACCGGCGCCGCGCGCGCCCGCCGCCGCCCCGGCCCTGCCGGCCAAGCCGGCGGCCAACAAGCCGGTGGCCGAAGCCGAGCACACCGTGCGCGTGGACACCAAGCGCCTGGACGCCATCGTCAACCTGATCGGCGAACTGGTGCTCTCGCGCAACCGCCTCAAGACCCTGCGCGCGCGCCTGCACGACGAAGAACTCGACCGCGCCGTGTCCACCCTGGACATCGCCACCGCGCGACTGCAGTCGGCGGTGATGCGCACCCGCATGCAACCGGTGGGCAAGGTGTTCTCGCGCTTCCCCAAGGTCGCCCGCGACGTCGCCCGCAACCTGAAGAAGGAAGTCGAGCTGGAGCTGGTCGGCGCGGAAACCGAACTGGACCGCAACCTGGTCGAAGCGCTCGCCGACCCGCTGGTGCACCTGGTCCGCAACGCCATCGACCATGGCATCGAGACCCCGGAGCTGCGCGAAGCCCAGGGCAAGCTGCGCAGCGGCCACGTGCGCCTGTCGGCGCAGCAGGAAGGCGACTACGTCAGCATCGAAGTGCAGGATGACGGCGCCGGCATCGATCCGGAACGGCTGCGCCAGAAGGCGCGCGAGAAGGGCCTGATCGATCCCGAAGCCGCTGCCCGCCTGAGCAGCGAGGAATGCCTGCACCTGGTGTTCCTGCCCGGCTTCTCGACCAAGCAGGAAGTGACCGATATTTCCGGCCGTGGCGTCGGCATGGACGTGGTGCAGTCGCGCATCCGCGAACTCAGCGGCCAGATCCAGATCCAGTCCGAACTGGGCCGCGGCAGCCGCTTCATGATCCGCGTCCCGCTCACCCTGGCCATCCTGCCCACCCTGCTGGTGCAGGCCGGCGAGGACGTCTACGCCCTGCCACTGGCGCGCGTGATGGAAGTGCTGCACGCGCCCAATACCTCGCTGGGCTGGTTCGACGGCCGCGCCGTGCTGGATCGCAAGTCGCACACCCTGCCGCTGGTGGACCTGCGCCATTGGCTGGCGGTGGAGCCGGCCGCCTCGCCGCTGCTCACCATCGTGGTGCTGCAGGCCGGCGAAGCGCGCTTCGGGCTGGTGGTGGACCAGGTCCGCGGCCGCGAGGAAGTGGTGATCAAGCCACTGCCCAAAGCCCTGCGCGGGCTGCGCGGCTATGCCGGCGCGACCCTGATCGGCGACGGACGGATGTCGCTGATCCTGGACGTGGACGGGCTGCGCACCCCGCACGATTGACCGCCCTGCCCCCTGCAAAAGTGTGACCGCTGCAACACCTGCCGCCGTCGGTGTCTCAAGTCCCATTCACACAAGCCGATAACGGACCCATGGACAGACTCAGCCTCATTGGACTTTTCCTCGCCCTGGCCTCGCTGGTCGGCGGCAGCATCCTCAAGGGGGCCGGCCTGGCGTCGCTGTGGTCGCCGGCGGCATTCGTGATCGTGATCGTGGGCACCATCGCCTCGATCCTGCTGCACACCTCGCCGGCGGTGTTCAAGCACGCCTTCAAGATCGTGCGCTGGGTGATCCTGCCGCCGAGCAGCGACCGCCATGAGCTGATCCGGCAGATCGTCGACTGGAGCAACATCGCCCGTCGCCAGGGCCTGCTGGGCCTGGAGGCGCAGGTGGACGCGCAGAGCGACCCGTTCCTTCGCAAGGGCCTGCAGTTGCTGGTCGACGGCGTGGAGCCGGAGACCATCCGGCACATGATGGAAATCGAACTGAGCAGCCAGGAGCACCAGGACCTGGCCGCGTCCAAGGTGTTCGAGGGCATGGGCATCTATGCCCCGACCCTGGGCATCATCGGCGCGGTGCTCGGCCTGATCGCGGTGATGAAGAACCTGGCCGACCCGAGCAAGCTCGGCCACGGCATCGCCGCCGCCTTCACTGCCACCATCTACGGCATCGCCTCGGCCAACCTGCTGTTCCTGCCGGTGTCGGCCAAGCTCAAGAGCGTGATCCACCACAACAGCCGCGACCGCGAAATGATCATCGAAGGGTTGATCTCCATCGCCCAGGGCGAGAACCCGCGCAACATCGAAACCAACCTGTCCGGATTCCTGCACTGACATGGCCCGCCGCAAGCACCACGAAGAGCACGCCAACCATGAGGCCTGGGCGATCCCCTATGCCGACCTCATGACGCTGCTGCTCGCCTTCTTCGTGGTGATGTACGCCATCTCCTCGCTCAACGAGGGCAAGTACCGGGTCATGGCCGATGCGCTGACCACCGCCTTCGGCGGCGCGCCGCGCACCATCAACCCGGTGCAGGTGGGCAACCAGCAGGTGCAGGGCGGCGGCTGGGACAGCCCGTCGGTGATCAAGGCCGGCAACCGCGTCGGCCCCTCCGCGCCCTCGCCCTCCAACGACCCCACCCTGCTGCCGGCGATGGCCTCGCAGATGCGCATGCCGGTCTCGGTGCGCAACCAGGAACAGCTGCAGCGTGCCGAGCGCCAGCTCAACACCATCGCCGACAAGCTCACCGCCACGCTGGCCCCGCTGATCGAGCGCGGCATGATCACCGTGCGCCGCACCGAGCTGTGGATCGAGGTGGAGATCAACAGCGACATCCTGTTCCCGACCGGCTCGGCCACGCTGGACGTGCACGCGCGCGACACGCTCTCCACCTTGGCCCAGGTCCTGCGCGATGCGCCCAACGGCGTGCGCGTGGAAGGCCACACCGACAACGTCCCGATCGCCACCTCGCTGTTCCCCTCCAACTGGGAACTCTCGGCCGGGCGCGCGGCCAGCGTGGTGCACCTGTTCGCCGACCAGGGCCTGCAGCCGGCGCGGCTGGCCATGGTGGGTTACGGCCAGTTCCGCCCGCGCGAGGACAACGCGACCGCCGAAGGGCGCAACCGCAACCGCCGCGTCATGGTCATCATCCTGGCCGACACCACGCGCGGCGCAGACCCGATCGGGCCGCAGCTCAGCGCGCAGACCGACGCGCCGCCAACCGCCAGGCCGACCACCCCCTCCGTACCCCCCCTCGCCCCGGTGCAGTTGCCACCGGTGCCGGCCGGCAGCCGCGTTGGCGCCGCCGTTCCCCCTGCAATGAAGGAGTGAACCGAATGCGCATCTGGGCAATCGCCAATCAGAAGGGCGGCGTGGGCAAGACCACCACCACCCTGGCTTTGGGCCGTGGCCTGGCCACGCTCGGCCACCGCGTGCTGTTGATCGACCTCGATCCGCACTCTTCGTTGACCCGCGCCTTCGGCGTGCCGCTGGACCCGCCGCCGCAGGGCGTGCTGGAACTGTTCGGCGCACCGCCGGCCGAGCTGGGCACCCTCGGCCATCGCAGCGACATCCCGGGCCTGGACTACGTCTGCGCGCAAGCCGCGCTGGCCACCCTGGAGCGACGCAGCGCCAACCAGCCCGGCCTCGGCCTGGCCCTGCAGAACGCCCTGGCCCGCCACCATGGGCAACACGATTACATCCTGCTCGATTGCGCGCCCACCCTGGGGCTGCTGATGATCAACGCGCTGGCCGCGGCCGACCGGCTGATCATCCCCACTCAGGCCGAGCCGCTGGCATTGCACGGCCTCGATGGCATGGTCCGCACCGGTGAAATGGTCGAGCGCTCGCGCCGCCGTCCCCTGCCGATGTCGATTCTGCCGACCCTGTTCGATCGCCGCACCCGCGCCGGCAATGAGACGGTCAAGCTGATGCAGGACAAGCACGGCCAGCGCGTGTGGGAAGACGCGATCCCGGTGGACACCCGCATCTGCAACGCGGCCAGCCTGACCGTGCCGCCGCAGTCGGAGGACTACCCCGGTCGCGGCCTGGCCGCGTACCGGCGTGCGCTGGAATGGATCCTGGCCGACGACGCGCTGCAGATGGAGCGCGCGGCATGAACACCGCCGGCGTGCTCGACGACTACCTGGAGCAGCTGCTCGGCGATGCCGTGCCCGCCGCGCCCGCTCGGGAGGAACTGTCCGTCGCCCCGGCGGCGGGGGTGGCCGCCCAGGACGGCGCTGAAGCAGCCGGTGTCGCCCTGGCGATCAGTGCCGAATTTGCCGGGTCGGCTGCCGGCGACGTCGAGGCTGCGCCTGCGCCGGACGCGGCCGTTGCGGTCGGCCACGACACCCCGACCTCACCGGGCGCGCCGGCCCATCTGGCGCTGCTCGACGAGCTGATGAACGATCCGGCCCTGGGTCCTCCGGTCGACAGCCTCGCGGCCTCGCACGACACGCCGACCTCGCCCGGCAGCCCCGCCAACCTCGCACTGCTCGACGAACTGATGAACGACCCGGCGCTAGGCCCGCCGGTCGAGAGCGTCGCGACCGCGCACGACACGCCGACGTCACCCGGCTCCCCGGCCAACCTCGCGCTGCTCGACGAACTGATGAACGACCCCGCGCTGGGCCCGCCGGTCGAGAGCGTCGCGACCGCGCACGACACGCCGACGTCACCCGGCTCCCCGGCCAACCTCGCGCTACTCGACGAACTGATGAACGACCCCGCGCTGGGCGCGCCGGTCGAGAGCATCGCGACCCCGCACGACACGCCGACGTCGCCCGGCTCCCCGGCCAACCTCGCGCTGCTCGACGAACTGATGAACGACCCGGCGCTCGGCCCGCCGGTCGATAACCGCGCGTCCGCTCACGAAACTCCCACCTCGCCCGGTAGAGCCGAGCCACGCTCGGCTGCTCCTGCCGCTGCCGAGGCCGGCCGCCCCAGCTGGGACGATCTGCCTGACGAGGTGCTGCACGACAGCGCACCGCCCAAGGCCGCCGCACCGGCGCCGGCACCGATCGCCCCGGCTCCCGTTGCCCCCGCTCCCGCCCCGCTGCCTGCCGCCCGCCCCATGCCGACGACGATGCCCCTGTCCGCGCCCAGCGCCCGTGCCGGCGCCCCCGCCCCGGCCCACACCCGCCCGGGCAGCTGGCAGGAACTGCAGGCGCAGGCGCAGAACCCGGCCTCCAGCCCGCGCGAGAGCCGCCGTGCCAGCGAACGCACCTCGCGCTGGTTGCGCCTGCGCTGCGGCGCCCAGGCCTATGCGCTGGAACTGCTGAAGGTGCAGGAAGTAGTGCTGCCGGTACCCCTGCTGCCGCTGCGCGGCACCGCCTCGGCGATGCTGGGCATCATGAACCTGCGCGGCCAGGTGGTGCCGGTCATGGACCTGGGCATCCACCTCGGCGCCGGCCCGGCCCAGGACGACGCCAACACCCGCATCGTGGTGCTGGAGGAAGATGGCGAGACCATGGGCCTGCGCGTGTCGGCGGTGGAGGACGTCGCCAACCTCACCGACTCGCAGATCGAACCGCCTGATACCGCGCGCATCTGCCAGATTTCCAACGACCTGTTCCGCGGCGTGGCGCGGGTCACCGCACAGCCGATGATCCTGCTCGATGCGACCCAGCTGTTGAATTGACCGCCACCTGCAGGGCAGCCCCCCAGGGACTGGCTCCACCTCGGCACCCGTTCCCCGGTAGCGCCACGCCATGCGTGGCTGCTCTCCGCCCCGGCGCCAGCATCGCCCGATGGCGCCCGGACGGCTCCGTTGCGCTGCCGCGCCAGCCCCCCCCCCAAGGGCTCGCTCTACCGGGCGGTTTCCCCTAACGGTGAAGATCCCTTGGCCCGTCCCCCTAAAGCTTCCCCGCTTTGGGCCGTTATAAACCTCGGAACCGTTTGTCCGGAGCAACGATGAGCACTGTGGCCCTGGGTGGTGATCTCGGTATCGAGACCAGCACCGAGCTGAAAACCCGCCTGGCCCCTTTGGTGGACCAGGCCGGCGAACTGACGCTGGATGCCAGCGAAGTGAGCCGTATCCATACCGCAGCAATGCAGGTCCTGTGCGCATTCGTCGACGCCCGCCGCCAGGCAGGCTACCCGACCGGATTCGACGGTTGCACTGCAACCTTCCGTGATGCCGCGCGATTGCTCGGCGTCACCCAGGCCCTCGGCCTGGACGCAACCCATGACAACCTGAAATCTGTGGAGAACGCTGCATGAGCGCACGTATCTTGGTGGTGGACGATTCGGCGTCGATGCGCCAGATGGTCTCTTTCGCCCTCACCTCGGCCGGCTTTTCCGTCGAAGAAGCCGAGGACGGCGCCGTCGCGCTGGGCCGGGCCAAGGGCCAGCGCTTCAACGCGGTGGTGACCGACGTCAACATGCCCAACATGGACGGCATCTCGCTGATCCGCGAGCTGCGCCAGCTGCCGGACTACAAGTTCACCCCGATGCTGATGCTCACCACCGAATCGGCGGCCGACAAGAAGTCCGAAGGCAAGGCCGCCGGTGCCACCGGCTGGCTGGTCAAGCCGTTCAATCCCGAACAGCTCGTGGCCACCGTGCAGAAAGTCCTGGGCTGAGCCCAGCGCCGCTTCGCCCCTCCCTCCCTTCGCAACCGGACCCCACGCACCATGAGCATGGATCTGCAACGTTTCCACGCCACGTTCTTCGAAGAAAGCCGCGAGGGGCTGGATGCCATGGAGGCTGGCCTGCTGGCGCTCGAATCGGGCCAGCAGGACCCGGAAATCATCAATTCGGTGTTCCGCGCCGCGCACTCCATCAAGGGCGGCGCCGGCACCTTCGGCTTCGATGCGATCGCCGCGCTCACCCACGTGCTGGAGACGCTGCTGGACGAACTGCGCGCCGGCAAGCGCGCCCTGGAAGCCAACGCGGTGGATGCCATGCTGTCCTCGGTGGACGTGCTGCGCGCCCTGCTGCGCGAGGCCGAACACGGCCAGCCCGCCGACCCGCAGGCGGTGGCCGCGATCAAGGCACGGCTGGAAGCGGTGCTGTCCGGCCAGGCCGCTGCCAGCGCCCCGGTCGCCGCCGCCAAGGTCGATGACACCCCGGAAGCGTGGCAGATCGGCTTCGTGCCGTCGCCGTCGCTGTTCATGAGCGGCAACGACCCGCTGCGCATCATCCGCGAGCTGGAACACCTCGGTTCGCTGCAGGTCGCCGCGCGCATGGAGCGCCTGCCCGGCTTCGACCAGCTCGACCCGCTGGAAGCGCACCTGGCGTGGGACCTCGGCCTGGTCGGCAAGGTGCCGCGCAGCAAGATCGAAGACACCTTCGCCTGGGTCGTGGACGACTGCGAGCTGGACATCCGTCCGGCCGCCCCGCCGAGCCTGGCCACCAGCGCACCGGCTGCCCCGGCAGCGGTGGCGCCTGCCGCTTCTGCTGCCGCACCGGCGGCCGGCGCGCCGGCTGCCACCGCGCACGAAGCGGAAACCTCCATCCGCGTCGCCGTGGAAAAGGTCGATGCGCTGATCAACCTGGTCGGCGAACTGGTCATCACCCAGGCCATGCTCAAGCAGGTCTCGCATGCCCTCGACCCGGTCCATGCCGAGCAGCTGTTCGCCGGCCTGGACCTGCTCGAACGCAACACCCGCGACCTGCAGGAAGCGGTGATCGGCGTGCGCATGCTGCCGGTGGATGCGGTGTTCCGCCGCTTCCCGCGCCTGGTCCGCGATCTCTCCTCGCGGCTCGGCAAGCAGGTCCGCCTGCGCACGATCGGCGAAGGCACCGAGCTGGACAAGGGCCTGATCGAAAAGATCGCCGACCCGCTGGTCCACCTGGTCCGCAACTCGATCGACCACGGCCTGGAAATGCCCGACATCCGTCGCGATGCCGGCAAGGACGAGACCGGCACCATCACCCTGGCGGCCTCGCACCAGGGCGGCCACATCGTGATCGAAGTCAGCGACGACGGCCGCGGCCTGAACCGCGACAAGATCCTGTCCAAGGCGCTTGAACGTGGCTTGAGCGTGCCCGACAACCCCACCGACGCGCAGGTCTGGGACCTGATCTTCCAGCCCGGCTTCTCCACTGCCGATGCGGTCACCGACCTGTCCGGGCGTGGCGTGGGCATGGACGTGGTCCGCCGCAACATCCAGGCGCTGGGCGGCGAAGTTCAGCTGGAGAGCAAGGCCGGCAACGGCACCCGCGTGCTGATCCGCCTTCCGCTCACCCTGGCCATCCTCGACGGCATGACCGTGGCCGTGGCCGGCGAAACGGTGATCCTGCCGCTGGCCTACGTGCTCGAAGCACTGCAGCCGCAGCCGGAAGACGTGCGCACCATGGCCGGCGAAGGCCGCGTCCTGCGCGTGCGTGGCGAGTACCTGCCGATCCTCTCGCTGAGCGAGTACTACGGGTTTGGCGGGCGCACCAAGGACGATTCGCTGGTGGTGGTGGTCGAAGGCGATGGCCAGAAGATCGCACTGGAAGTGGACGAACTGGTCGGCCAGCAGCAGGTCGTGGTCAAGAACATCGAGAACAACTACCGCCGCATCAGCGGTGTGTCCGGCGCCACCATCCTTGGCGATGGCCGGGTCTCGCTGATCGTGGACATCGGCGGGCTGGTGCGGTCGCTGCGGGTGCCGCAGGCCGCTTAAATCTGCGCATTCGCGAAGATTTCCCCAGGGTTTGCTACGCAAACCCTGGGCCCCGGCCTCACCAGCACCCAACACCCCCCGCCGTCGGCGCGCCCCTCGGTCTGCCCTCGCATGCGCGATGGCTCCCCACGTTCCGCTACGCGGAACGCGGGCCCCGACTTACTGTCACCCAACACCCCCCGCCTGTCGGCGCGCCCCTCGGTCCGCCCTCGCATGCGCGATGGCTCCCCACGTTCCACTACGCGGAACGCGGGCCCCGACTTACCGTCCCCCAACCCCCCCCCGCCTGTCGGCGCGCCCCCGCTACTAGCGGGGGCTCCTCGTCGTTGGGGTCCGCGCGTTGCGTGCTGCGGGCTGGCGTTCGGCACACCCGGGCCTGCGATCAACGGTGCGGCGCGGTGCTACGCGTGCGGGTTCCGCGCCTTTTTTGAAACTGTGACGTCGAACTTGGCCGATACGCGGGCGTACTGACCCGTCTTTCGGGCGACGCACGCGGAAGCCTTGCCATTGCTTGCTCTTGCAACCAATGCGGTGTGCCCTGCGCTGCGTCGTTTTCAAAAAAAATGTGACATCGAGCACTCAAGTTGCGACGGGGCAGCGCCGTTATCCCGGGAGAGCGATGACGCCATCGTCACGTGTCCCGCGCCCCACCTCGCCTTCGTTACGACCTCTCGCCCAGCACCCCACGGCTGTGCGCCCCCGCCCTGCCCGGAGTTCACACCATGAAGTGGTTCCATGATCTGCCCATCGCCCGCAAGCTGGCGGTGGGGTTCACCCTCACCACGCTGATGACCGTCGTCCTGGGCGTGTTCGCCCTGGTCCGCCTCAACGGCGCCAATACCGAACTGGCCGCGATGGCCGGCAACAACATTCCCACCCTGCAGCACCTGGGTGAGGCGCGCGCAGTGCTGGGTGAGTTCCGCACTTACGAACTGGCCCAGGTCAGCATGCTCGACCAGCCCGACAAGGTCGCCGACTACAACAAGCGCATGGACGACTCGGCCAAGGTAGTCCGCGACGAACTGGCGGCCTACGCCGCGCTGCCGGCCAATGACCGCGAGCGTGCGCTGTACGCCAAGGTCGCCGCGGACACCGACGCCTACTTCCTGGCCAACACCGACCTGCGCGCCGCCGTGGCCGCCGGCGATGCGGCCGGTGCCCGCGACATCTCCGACAACAAGTCGCGTCCGGCGCGCCGCCAGTTGTTCGAAGACCTCAAGGCGCTGGGCGCGTACAGCAACAGCCTCATGGCCGAGCGTATCGCCGGCGCCAATGCCACCCACCGCGCCAGCGTGATCGCCATCGTGGTCTGCATGGTGCTGCTGTCGGTGGTGGCCGCCGCCCTGGCGTTCGTCATCTCGCGGGTGATCACCCGGCCGCTGTCGCAGGCCGTGCACGCCATCAAGTCGGTCGCCCGGGGCGATCTCAGCGTCACCACCCGTGCCACCAGCGCCGACGAAGTCGGGCAGATGCTGGCCGCCACCGGCGAGATGACCAGCATGCTGCGCCGCTACTCGGACGAAACCCGTCAGATGTCGGCCATGCATGCCGGCCCGGATATCTCCCACCGCATGCCGGTGGACTTCCCCGGCGTCTACGGTGAACTGGCCGTGGGCACCAACACGGTGGTGTTCGACCACCTGGATGCGATCAAGGACGCCATCGCCGTGCTCAACCAGTACGCGGCCGGCGACCTGTCGCAGAACGCGCGCCGCCTGCCGGGCAGCCGCGCGATCCTGCACGAATCGATGGATGCGGCCAAGGCCAGCCTGCTGGCGATCAACACCCAGATCCAGTCGCTGGCCCAGGCCGCGGCCGCGGGCGACTTCAGCCAGCGCGGCGACGCACTGCGCTTCGATCACGATTTCCGGGTGATGATCGAGCACCTGAACACCATGATGGAAGTGGCCGACGGCAACCTGTCCCAGCTCTCGCACCTGCTGCAGGCGATCGCCAACGGCGACCTCACCGCACGCATGCAGGGGCAGTTCCACGGCGTGTTCGCCAGCATGCGCGACGATGCCAACACCACGGTGGCCCAGCTGACCCAGATCGTGGGGCGCATCCAGCACGCCTCCTCCAGCATCAGCACCGCCGCAGGCGAGATCGCCTCGGGCAACAACGACCTGTCGCGCCGTACCGAGCAGCAGGCCGCCAACCTGGAAGAAACCGCGGCCTCGATGGAGGAACTCACCTCCACCGTGCGCCAGAACGCCGAACATGCCCGCCAGGCCAACCAGCTCGCCATCGGTGCCCACAGCGTGGCCAGCCAGGGCGGCGAAGTGGTCGGCCGGGTGGTCAGCACGATGCATGAAATCGACGCCTCCTCGCGCCGCATCGCCGACATCATCACCGTCATCGACGGCATCGCCTTCCAGACCAACATCCTGGCGCTCAACGCCGCCGTGGAAGCGGCGCGTGCGGGTGAGCAGGGCCGCGGCTTTGCCGTGGTCGCCTCCGAGGTGCGCACCCTGGCCCAGCGTTCGGCCAGCGCGGCCAAGGAGATCAAGGGCCTGATCGACGAGTCGGTCGGCAAGGTGGCCGAGGGCTCGGCGCTGGTCAACCAGGCCGGCAGCACCATGGGCGAGATCGTCGCCTCGGTGCAGCGCGTGACCGACATCATGGCCGAGATTTCGGCGGCCTCGCAGGAGCAGTCGGCCGGCATCGAGCAGGTCAACCAGACCATCACCCAGATGGACGAGACCACCCAGCAGAACGCCGCGCTGGTGGAGGAAGCCACCGCGGCGGCCCGCTCGATGGAAGAGCAGGCCGGTCACCTGACCGATGCGGTGGCCCTGTTCAAGCTGGATGGCCAGTCGGCCGTGCTGGCCGCCGCGCCGGCCGGCAGCAGCCGCGCGCCGGCGGCCACCCCCGGCCGCGGCCGCCCCGCCCCGGCACCGGCGCGCCGCGCCGCGGTACGCGAGCCGGTGCTGGCCAACGACGGCGACTGGCAGGAGTTCTGATCCGCCGCCGCGGGTTTCGATAAAGACACGACACCCCGCTCCGGCGGGGTGTCGCTGTTTTGGCTACCGGGTGGCGTGGCATCGGCCGCCGCATGAGCGCCCCCGACGCACAATTCCCCCTACATAAACGTGAACTGCTGCCGATAAACGGACAGAGCCCTGGCAAAGTCCGCCATCGGCGCCCGCCCAAGCCAGCAAGAGTCCATGTCCGAAGGTAGCCTTGACGTACACGACGGAACCCATGCCGCCCGCGACGACGGCACGGACGACCGTTACCTGGTCCGCAACCCGAGGCAGATCCGCCAGTTGCTGCAGGCCCTGATCGACCAGCGTTCGCTGATCAACGCCCACCTGGGCGGCCGCGACCAGTCGTTCCCGACCGCGATCCTGGAACTGGACGAGGACGAGGACACGCTGCTGCTGGACGGCAGTCCGTCCGAACCGGCCAACCGCGCCGCCGAGGAGGCCGGGCACCTGCTCTGCTTCGCGCAGCTGGACCGGGTAATGGTGCGGTTCCGGCTGGATCACCTGGAGCGCACCGGCGGCTCGGGCCACGTGGCCTTCCGGGTGGCGTTCCCGAGCGAACTGGTGCACCTCCAGCGTCGCGAGCTGTATCGGCTGGAGACGCCGATCACCGACTCGCCACACCTGCTGTTCCCGATCAACGAGGATCGCAGCGAGGCATTGAGCCTGCGGGTGGTGGACATCAGCGGCGGCGGCCTGGCGGTGACGGTGCCACCGGACTGCAACGTGTTCTCCCTGCAGAAGCGCTACGACGCACGCCTGGACATGCCCGACAGCGGGCCGCTGCAGGTGTCGCTCATCGTCTGCAACCAGTTGGCGGTGAAGCTGCCCAACGGGGTGGAGATGAAGCGGATCGGAATGCGCTTCGACACGCTGCCGCGCGGTGGCGACAGCGCCATCCAGCGCTACATCTTCCGCATCGACCGCCAGCGCAGTGCGCGCAAGAACGGGGAGAGTTAAGGCGGGCTGCCTTTCCGGGGAGCAACGTCAACTGCGGCGGTTCGTCTGTGGCGCGCAGGGTCGGTACGGGTGGCTTTGGCCGCGTAGAGAGCAAGCGCTCGCAGCGTCCGGGGGTCCAGGTGCCGAGCAGCGCTCGGCACTCCCCCTCCCCGCCAGCGGCGGCTCCATCCAACCGATAGCGGAATCTGTGGGCCTGGCACCGCCCGCCGCGCCTCGGCAGTGCACAGCCGACCGCTCTCTCCACGCCCGCTAAAGTCGCCCCCATCCAGGCCGATATTGAGCGTGACGCCCGGTTTTTCCTTACCGCCACGCCCGACCCAGGATTCCTTCGATGAACGACAGCAACCCCAACGCCGCCAGCAGCGGTGGCGAGTACCTCAGCTTCACCCTCGGCGCCGAGCACTACGGCGTGGACATCCTCAAGGTGCAGGAAATCCGCGGCTACGACTCGGTCACCCGCGTCCCAGATGCGCCGGACTACATCAAGGGCGTCATCAACCTGCGCGGCACCATCGTCCCGGTCATCGACCTGCGCCTCAAGCTGCGCCTGGACAAGGCCACCTACGATGCCTTCACCGTCATGATCGTGCTCAACGTGGAGGACCGCGTCGTCGGCATCGTCGTCGACAGCGTCTCCGACGTCATCCCGCTCAGCGCCGACCAGATCCGCCCGACGCCCGAGTTCGGCGCCGCCGTCGATACCCGCTTCATCTCCGGCATCGGCACCCAGGACGATCGCATGCTCATCCTGCTGGACATCGAGACCCTCCTCGACAGCGCCGACATGGGCAACCCCACCCCGGTCGAAGACGTCGCCGCCTGATCCGCAGCACCCCGGCCAAGGCGTCCTGCGGCCGTGGTCGAAAAAAGTTCTTCAGTTCCCCCCGGCACGGCCGATAGCTGCTTCAGGACCCGGCTGTGTGGGGCTGCCCAAGGCCGGGCCAATTCGTCCATTTTCCCCGGAGATTTTTCCCGATGAAGTCCCTGCTTGCGCTGTTCTCGGTTGCCGTTCTCGCCACCTCCGCCTCGTCCGCTTTCGCCCAGTCGGCCGAAATGATCCCGCCGGAAATGGCACCGCGCTCGGTCGGCAAGGACGGCATGGTCTGCGGCAAGGTCGAAAAGGCCCGCTACGCCGAAGGCTCCGAAGGCCAGCCTACCTTCCTGTACATGGGCGGCGCCTTCCCGCGCCACACCTTCTCGGCCCGCATCGCCGGTGCGAACCGCGGCAAGTTCAGCTTCCCGCTGGAAACCCTGGAAGGCAAGACCGTCTGCGTGATCGGCAAGATCGCCCGCGATGCATCGCGCGCTGAAATCGAAGTCAGCTCGCCGGCCGGCCTGAAGCTCGCCAACATCAAGTAATCCGCCGTACGCCATGCCACGCCGGCACTGGCCGGCGTGGACGTTGCAACCGGGCACGACGCCCGGACGCGTCTGCCATTGGAGATCGCACTGCTCATGCCCTGGATCAACAACCTCAAACTGATGCCGAAGTTGATGCTGACTTTCGGCGTCCTCCTGCTGGTGATGCTGCTGCAGGGCATCGTGGCCTATCGCGGCCTCTACTCGCTCAACAACGTCACCACCGAGCTGGCCGGCCACCGGATGGAGAGCATCCGTACCGCCGGTGAGATCCGCGGCATGGTCGGCGAATACCGCAACTCGGCTTACCAGGGCCTGATCCGCGCCAGCGAAGACGTCAAGGCCGACGCGAAGAAGCGTGCCAAGGACCTGCGTGGCCAGATCGACCTGGCCATCAAGAAGTACCCCGAACTCATCGACAATCCCCAGCAGAAGAAGCTGTTCGACACCTTCGCCAAGGATTGGAAAGACTCGCTGGCCTCCTACGACGCGGTCACCGAGATGCTCGAGCTGGACCTGCCGGACGACGCCATCGACACCTTCGTCGGCGAAACCCGCAGCAAGCACCTGAAGGCCTCGTCGGCGCTCGAAGCGCTGATCGCCGAAGACAACCGGCTGGCCCGCGCCTCGCGCGAGGAAGCCGAATCCACCTATGCCGCCTCGGCCACCCTGACCGTCATCGCCCTGCTCGGCGGTGCCGCGCTGGGCCTGGTCCTGGTGTACCTGTTCGCCCGTTCGCTGGTGGGCAGCATGCGCGGCGCCGTGTCGGTGGCCAACGATGTCGCCAGCGGCAAGCTCGATGGCCACATCGACGTGAGCCGCAAGGACGAAGTGGGCGACCTGATGCAGGCCATGCAGCGCATGCAGCGCGACCTGCGCGAGCGCACCGAGACCGACCAGGCCATCGCCCGCGAGAACCTGCGCATCCGCACCGCGCTGGACTATAGCTCCACCGGCGTCTACCTCACCGATAACCAGCTCAACATCGTCTACGCCAACCGCGCCCTGGAGCAGAGCCTGTCCCAGTACCAGGACGAGCTGCGCAAGCACCTGCCCGATTTCGACGCGGGCGCCTCGCTGGTCGGCCGTCCGCTCACCGTGCTCGAGCACCGCGGCGAGATGGACGCCAGCCTGCTGGCCAACCTGAAGCAGCATGGCGTGGCCCGTCGCGCCATGCAGTTCGGCGATGCCCAGTTTGCCCAGGTGGTCTCCACCATCCGCAACGAGGAAGGCGAGAGCGTCGGCCACGTCGTGGAGTGGCGTGACCGCACCCCCGAAGCGCTGGTCGAAGCCGAAGTGGCGCGCGTGATCGCCAAGGCCGCCGCCGGCGACCTGTCCGGTCGCATCGTCGCCGAAGGCAAGGACGGCTTCTTCCTGCAGCTGGCCCAGCAGATCAACGGCCTGCTGGACGCCAACGCGGCCAGCATCGAACAGATCTCCGGCCTGCTCACCGCGCTGTCGCAGGGTGACCTCACCGTGCGCATGCACGGCGATTTCCAGGGCGTGTTCGCCACCATGCGCGACGACGCCAATGCCACCGCCGAGCAGCTCAGCGGCATCGTCACCCGCATCAAGCACTCCAGCCAGGCGATCAGTTCGGCTGCCAGCGAGATCGCCACCGGCAACAGCGACCTCTCCCGCCGCACCGAGCAGCAGGCCGCCAACCTGGAAGAAACCGCCGCCTCGATGGAGGAGCTCACCTCCACGGTGCGCCAGAACGCCGAGCACGCCCGCCAGGCCAACCAGCTCGCCATCGGTGCCCACACCGTGGCCAGCCAGGGCGGTGAAGTGGTCGGCCAGGTGGTCACCACCATGAGCGCGATCCAGACCTCGTCCAAGAAGATCGCCGAGATCATCTCGGTCATCGACGGCATCGCCTTCCAGACCAACATCCTGGCGCTCAACGCCGCCGTGGAAGCGGCGCGTGCGGGTGAGCAGGGCCGCGGCTTCGCCGTGGTCGCCTCCGAAGTGCGCACCCTGGCCCAGCGTTCGGCCGGGGCCGCCAAGGAGATCAAGGGCCTGATCGACGACTCGGTCGGCAAGGTCAACGACGGCTCGGCGCTGGTGCACAAGGCCGGCGCCACCATGGGCGAAATCGTCGCCTCGGTGCAGCGCGTGACCGACATCATGGCCGAGATCTCGGCGGCTTCGCAGGAACAGTCGGCCGGCATCGAACAGGTCAACCAGACCGTCGTGCAGATGGACGAAACCACCCAGCAGAATGCCGCGCTGGTGGAAGAAGCCACGGCCGCCGCCCGCTCGATGGAAGAACAGGCCGGCCACCTCAGCGACGCCGTGTCGATCTTCACGCTCGACGAGCAGGACGTGGCGGCACCGGTCGCCTTCAGCGCTCCGGCCCCGCGCGCACCCGTGCGCCAGGCCGCCGCCGCACCGGCTGCCCCGGCCCGCCGCGCGGCTGCCCGCCCCGTCGCCACCGAACTGGCCGACGGTGACTGGCAGGAGTTCTAAGCCCGCCTGCGGCCCGTAAACCGGCACTGCAAAAGGCCCCGACACCCGTCGGGGCCTTTTTGTTGGTCAAGCTGCAATCCGCGTAGAGCCACGCCATGCGTGGCTGCTCTTACGTCCGGCCCCGCGTGCAGCCACCCATGGGGTGGCTCTACAAACGCACCCACACCACGTAGAGCCACGCCATGCGTGGCTGCCTTTCCGTCCGGCCCCGCGCGCAGCCACCCATGGGGTGGCTCTACAAACACGACCCCACACCACGTAGAGCCACGCCATGCGTGGCTGCTCTTCCGTCCGGCACCGCGCGCAGCCACCCATGGGGTGGCTCTACAAACACGACCCAACACCACGTAGAGCCACGCCATGCGTGGCTGCTCTTCCGTCCGGCACCGCGTGCAGCCACCCATGGGGTGGCTCTACAAACGCGACCCCACGCCACGTAGAGCCACGCCATGCGTGGCAGCTCTTCCGTCCGGCACCGCGCGCAGCCACCCATGGGGTGGCTCTACAAGCACGACCCCACACCACGTAGAGCCACGCCATGCGTGGCTGCTGTTCCGCCCGGCCCTGCGCGCAGCCACCCATGGGGTGGCTCTACGAACGCAACCCCACACCACGTAGAGCCACGCCATGCGTGGCTGCTCTTCCGTCCGGCGCCGCGCGCAGCCACCCATGGGGTGGCTCTACAAACGCACGCATACCACGTAGAGCCACGCCATGCGTGGCTGCTCTTCCGTCCAGCCCCACATGCAGCCACCCATGCGATGCCGCTACGCGGGATGTCGCACCGCACTCCCCCGCTCCAACCTGAATACGCTCAGCCACACCACCTCAATACGCGCGCCCTGCGGCCGATAACAGCATTGCCGCGACACGTTCGTCGATCAAAGACCCCTGCCCATGAATCTGCTCAGCCGCTGGAACCAGTCCTTCGCCAACCTGTCGGTCAGGCGCAAGCTCAACCTGCTCACCGCTCTCATCGCCGTGGGCGTCATCGCCCTGGCCATCATTGCCGCGCGCATGCAGTACCTGGATCTGGCGGAAACCCGCAAGGACGCGCTGAAGACCCAGGTCGAACTCAGCTACGGCATCCTCGACCACTACAAGCGCCTGGCCACCACCGGCGAGCTCACCGAGGACGCCGCCAAGGCGGCCGCGCTGCAGGCGCTGGAGGTCATGCGCGCCGACAACGACAGCGCGTACTACAACGTGCTCGACACGAAATACACGCTGCTGATGCATCCCTTCGCCCGCGACCGCGTCGGCAAGGTGCAGAAGGACTACACCTCCAAGGACGGCGTGCCGATCTACCTGCAGCAGGTGGACATGGCCCGGTCCGGCGGCGGCTTCACGTACTACAAGACCACCAAGCCCGGCAAGGATGACCTGATCGAGAAGGTCACCTACGCCGACATGTACGCGCCCTGGCAGTGGGTCGTGACCAGCGGCGTCTACATGGACGATGTGCAGTCCGACGCTCTGGCCTTCACCGCCGTGATGACCGTGGCCGGCGGCGTGGTCGTGCTGATCGTGCTGGCGCTGAGCTGGCTGATCGGCAACCGCATCACCCTGCCCCTGCGCCAGGCCACCCACGTGGCCGAGAGCATCGCCGCGGGCAAGCTGGACAGCCGCATCGGCGCCCAGGCCCACGACGAACCGGGCCGACTGCTCGAAAGCATGGGCCGCATGCAGAAACAGCTGCACGCGGTGATCAGCGGCCAGCGCGAGATGGCCAGCCAGCACGAGGCCGGCCAGACCCGCTTCCGCATGGACGAGAGCGCCTTCCCCGGCGAGTACGGCCTGATGGTGCACGAGACCAATGCCCTGGTCGGCGCCCACGTACAGACCATGGACGACGTGCTGCAGGTGGTGCAGCGCTATGCGGTGGGCGACCTGCACGCCGACATCGCCCGCTACCCGGGCGAGAAGGCCGGGATCACCACCACGGTGGACACGGTCAAGCGCAACCTGGGCAGCATCAACGATGAAATCAAGCGCCTGGCCGGCGCCGCGGCAGCCGGTGATTTCAGCCAGCGCGGCGACACCGCCCGCTTCGACCACGACTTCCGCCTGATGATCGCCAACCTCAACGCGATGATGCAGGTCAGCGACGACAACCTGGGCAAGCTCTCGCTGCTGCTGTCCGGCATCGCCGAGGGCGACCTGACCGTGCGCATGCACGGCGACTTCCAGGGCGTGTTCGCGCGGATGCGCGACGACGCCAACGCGACCGTCAGCCAGCTCACCCAGATCGTCGGCCAGATCCAGGCCTCGGCGGGCAGCATCAACCAGGCCGCCGGCGAGATCGCTTCGGGCAACACCGATCTGTCGCGTCGCACCGAGCAGCAGGCCGCCAACCTGGAAGAAACCGCCGCCTCGATGGAGGAGCTCACCTCCACCGTGCGCCAGAACGCCGAGCACGCCCGCCAGGCCAACCAGCTGGCCATCGGCGCGCATGGCGTGGCCAGCCAGGGCGGCGAGGTGGTCGGCCAGGTGGTCACCACCATGAGCGCGATCGAAGCCAGCTCGCGCCGCATCGCCGAGATCATCTCGGTCATCGACGGCATCGCCTTCCAGACCAACATCCTGGCGCTCAACGCCGCGGTGGAAGCGGCGCGTGCGGGTGAGCAGGGCCGCGGCTTCGCGGTGGTCGCCTCCGAGGTGCGCACCCTGGCCCAGCGTTCGGCCGGGGCCGCCAAGGAGATCAAGGGCCTGATCGATGACTCGGTGGCCAGCGTCGCCGATGGTTCGGCCCTGGTACGAAAGGCGGGCAGCACCATGGGCGAGATCGTCGCCTCGGTGCAGCGCGTGACCGACATCATGGCCGAGATTTCGGCGGCCTCGCAGGAGCAGTCGGCCGGCATCGAACAGGTCAACCAGACCGTCACCCAGATGGACGAAACCACCCAGCAGAACGCCGCGCTGGTGGAAGAAGCCACCGCCGCCGCGCGTGCCATGGAAGAACAGGCCACCCAGCTCGCCGATGCCGTGGCCATCTTCCGCCTGGACAACCAGGTCGCGGCCGCAGTCAGCGCGGTGACCGCGCGCGTGGTCGTGCCCGCCGCGCTGCGCCCCACGGCCAGGGGCGGCGCCGCACCGGTCGCGCGGCTGCAGCCGGCGCCCCGTGCACAGCGCAGCCCCACCCCTGACGACGGCAACTGGCAAGAGTTCTGAGCCCTTGCGGCGGCCACCCGGCCGCCGCCTCCCCACCCCCATCGAGTGCGCCCGTGTCCACGCCTTCCGCTCCTGCCGCCACCGCCCAGAACGGCCGCGAATTCGAGTTCGCCGACCGCGATTTCCGCCGGGTCTGCGACCTGATCTACCAACGCGTCGGCATCTCGCTGGCGCCGGCCAAGCGCGACATGGTCTATGGCCGTCTCTCGCGCCGCCTGCGCGCGCTCGGCCTGCGCAGCTTCACCGAGTACCTGGACCAGCTCGAAAAGGACGGCGGCGAGGAGTGGCAGGCGTTCACCAACGCGCTCACCACCAACCTCACCGCGTTCTTCCGCGAACCGCACCACTTCGAGAAGCTCGACACCGAACTGCGCGCGCGCGCCGGCCACGGCACGCTGCAGCTGTGGTCGTGCGCGGCCTCCACCGGCGAGGAGCCCTACTCCATGGCGATCACCGCCTGCGAAGCCTTCGGCACGCTCAAGCCGCCGGTGCGCATCCTGGCCACCGACGTGGACACCCAGGTGCTGGCCACCGCCAGCCGGGGCGTCTACGCCATCGACCGCGTGTCCGGGCTCGATCCGGCGCTGAAGAAGCGTTACTTCCAGCGCGGCAGCGGCCCCAACGAGGGCCACTGCCGGGTCAATCCGGCGCTGCGCGACCTGATCGACTTCCGCCCGCTCAACCTGCTGGCCCCGCGCTATGACGTCGGCGGCCCGTTCGACGCGCTGTTCTGCCGCAACGTGATGATCTATTTCGACAAGCCCACCCAGCGCGGCATCCTGTCGCGCCTGATCCAGCACATGGGGGACGATGGCCTGCTCTACACCGGCCACTCGGAGAACTACCTGCACGCCGCCGACCTGATCCAGCCGTGCGGTCGCACCCTGTACAAGCGCGCGCCCGGAGCACCGGCATGAATGTAGCGGTGCGCAACGACGATGTGATGCGGTACTTCGACAGCCGCTTCAAGGTGACCGCGGCCAAGCTGCTGCCCACCCAGTACCTGGTGGTGGATGACGACACCGCACTGACCACCACGCTGGGCTCGTGCGTGGCCGCCTGCCTGCGCGACCCGGTGCTGAAGATCGGCGGCATGAACCACTTCCTGCTGCCGGAGGGCAACGTCGGCGACGGCGCGCCCGCGCGCTACGGCAGCTACGCCATGGAACTGCTGATCAACGACCTGCTCAAGCGCGGCGCCCATCGCAAGCGCCTGGAAGCCAAGGTGTTCGGTGGGGCCAACGTGCTCAAGGGCTTCACCAGCAACCCGGTCGGCACCCGCAACGCCGAGTTCGTGCGCCAGTACCTGCAGGCCGAGCACATTCCGGTGCTGGCCGAAGACCTGTGCGGCATCCATCCGCGCAAGGTGTGGTTCTTCGCCACCACCGGCCGGGTAGTCGTCCAGCGCCTGCCGCATGCCCACGAGGCCGAAGTGGCCGCGACCGAATCGGCGGTGCGTGCGCGCCTGTCCAAGGCCCCGGTCACCGGCGGCGTGGAGTTGTTCGAATGACCCAGAACGGCCCCTGCCGCGTGCTGATCGTCGATGACTCCGCCGTCGTCCGGCAGATGCTCAGCGAAATCCTCGCCAGCGATCCCGGCATCGAGGTGGTCGGCACCGCCGCCGACCCGCTGCTCGCACGCGAGAAGATCAAACGCCTGGCCCCGGACGTGATCACCCTGGACGTGGAAATGCCGCGCATGGATGGCCTGGCGTTCCTGGAAAACCTGATGCGCCTGCACCCACTGCCGGTGGTGATGATCTCCTCGCTTACCGAGCGCGGCGCCGACACCACCCTGCAGGCTTTGGCGCTGGGCGCGGTGGACTTCGTCTCCAAGCCCAAATTCGACGTCGCCCGCGGCCTGCAGGGCTATGCCGAGGAAATCATCGGCAAGGTCAAGATGGCCGCGCGCTCGCGGGTACGCACCCTGGCCCGCCCGATCACCCCGCGCATCACCCTCGATACCGTGGCAGCCGCCGCGCCGGCACGCAGCATCCAGTTCCGCACCACCGACCGCCTGATCGCCATCGGTGCCTCGGCCGGCGGCACCGAAGCCCTGCGCGTGGTGCTCGAAGGCATGCCCGCCGACGCCCCGGCCGTGGTGATGACCCAGCACCTGCCCGCCGCCTTCAGCACCCCCTTCGCCGAGCGCCTGGACCGTCATTCGGCGATGTCCGTGCGCGAAGCCACCGACGGCGAAGCCGTGCTGGCCGGCCACGCCTACCTGCCGCCCGGCGGCAAGCATCTGCGCATCATCCGCGACGGTGCGCGCTGGCGCTGCCGCGTCGATGACGGCCCGGCCGTCAACCGCCACAAACCGGCGGTGGACGTGCTGTTCCGCTCGGTCGCCGAAAGTGCCGGCGGCAACGCCATTGGCGCCATCCTCACCGGCATGGGCGACGACGGCGCCCGCGGCCTGCTCGAACTGCGCAACGCCGGCGCCCCCACGCTGGTGCAGGACGAAGCCACCAGCGTGGTCTGGGGCATGCCGGGCGCCGCCTACAAGCTGGGCGCCGCCGAAGAAATGGTGCCCCTGGAGCGCATCGCCGACCGCCTGATGGCCCTGGCGCGCGCCTAGCCCGCGCCTGCCGGTTGTGCCACGCGATGCTTGGCACCCCCTCATCGCGCGCAATCCGCACCGCACGTCCCGGTACTGCCACGCCATGCGTGGCAACCCCCGCCGCATGCACGCATGCATGCACGCATGCACGCACGCACGCACGCACGCCACACCGTACACCCGGATTTTTCCAAGGAGCACCACCGTGAGAGCCTCACATCACACCCTCCGCCGCATGCTGCTGTGCAGCCTGCTGCTGGCCACGCCGGCCTTCGCCGCCGACCCGGTCAGCGCCACTGCGGATGCCGCCACGCCCACCCCGGCCCCTGGCGCGAATGCCACACCGGCCGCCGTCACCGACGCCAGCACCGATGCCACACTCGCCACCGCGCTGGCCGCCCCGGCCACCGCCGTCGACTGGCGCAGGCAGATCATCGTGCGCAGCCGGCCGGGCACAGGCACCCGCGACACTGAGAACGACAAAGGTACCCTGCGCCTGGTGGTCCGCAGCGACACCGCCAAGGTGACCGCGCTGAAGGTCGGCGAGTTCGCGCTGCGCGCGCTCGGCGGCTACGGCACCACCCGCACGTTCTCCAAGGACGACCTCAAGGGTGAGCTCATCCCCGATCTGCCCAGCCCCGCCCACGACGCCCTGCCGGGCCTGCTCGCCGAGCGGCTGGACCGCTATTTCAGCGCCCATCCCGGCGCCATTCCCGGCGAGAGCCACGTCCTGGAAGCGCGCACCACGCAATGGACGCTGGTGTATCAGGACCTGGCCCCCGGGGCCACCGCCTACGAGCTGCGTCACGAGCTGAACATCGGGTTCCCGATCGCCAGCGTGCTGCGCGGGCCCGCCGGTCGCAACGTGCAGTGCAACACCCCGCCGCAGGTGGCCACCCTGAAGGAATGGCAGGCCGACGACTATGCCAAGGTCCGGCAGGCCTCCCGCCAGGTCGCCGAAGCGTGCGCTGAAGTGTTCGCCGCGCAGTTGCCCAACCTGTTGCAGGACGTGGCCAACGAAGAGGCCGTCGCGCTCAAGCTGGCCGCCGCCAACAGCACGCCGAAGGAAGGCGACGCTGCCGCGGCCAAATCGCGCATCCGCATCTTCGGCGCCAATGGCCAGGGCATCACCATGCTCACCGATGCGCCGTGCCGCGAGCAGTACAGTGGCAAGATCGAGGTAGTGCGTTCGGCGGGCCGGGCCATCGGCAGCGTGTTCGGCGGTGCGCCGGACAATGTCTCGCTGGGCATGCCCGAGACCGAAACCGTGCGCAACATGAAGAGCTTCGCCTTCTCCAAGCCCAACTACCAGGAGTTCGAGGTGGCCGGCGGCCGTCCGCTGATCTTCGATGCCCGCATCGAGAACACCAACGACTACCGCTGCGCGGCCGACCTCTCGCTGCAGTTCATCCCCGAACCGGGCGCCGACTACGAGGTCTTCATGAAGATCGGTGGCGGCATGTGCCTGCTCTACAGCAGCAAGGTGGCAAAGGACGGTACGCTGCAGAACAACCCGGTCGTGCAGCCCCGCACCTCCTGCCAGGCCCCGGCCCAGCCCGCGCTGCGCGCACGCGTGGAGATGGCGGTGTTCCTGTTCGAGCCCGGCACGGTGCACTACCGCAGCCTGGGCCTGGGCAACGACGACGCCCTGAACACCCTGCCCGACAGCGCCGACAACGCCGCCCGCTTCGAGGAGGTGCTGCAGCAGACCGCTGCCCTGCCCGGCACGCGCGTCTGCGTGGTCGTGCCCGACCTGGACTACGCCAGCACGCTGCATGGCCCGCTGGAGGCGATGGTGCTGGACAAGGGCCCGGCCCTGCCCGGCCTGTGGGAAACCGCCGCCACGGTCAACCTCAAGCGCGGCGCCGCCGCCGGTAGCGCCATCGACCTTGCTGCTGCCACCCGGCATTGCCAGAGCCTGCCACGGGCTGCGTTCGATCCGCGCTGATCGCCAGACTGCCTTGAATGGCAACCGCGCCCCCGCCGGTCGGCAGGGGCGCGGCAATGTCACTGGCCCCAGTACAACCGCATGGGGTTGTCTACAAGCAGCCTGCGCTGCTCTTCGGCGCTCACCGCGATGCGCGGAATGACATCGACCAGCGCGCCGTCATCGGGCATGTGCGAGGTCAGGTTCGGGTGCGGCCAATCGGTGCCCCACAGCACGCGGTCCGGGAAGCGCTCCACCAGGTGGCGTGCGAACGGCACCACATCGTCATAGGTCGGCGGACCGCTCTGCGACAGACGTTCCGGGCAGCTGACCTTGCTCCACACATTCGGGTGCTCGTCCATCAGCCGCACGAACTGCTGGAAGGCCGGGCCCTCCACGGGCTGGCTCACATCCGGCCGCCCCATGTGGTCCACCACCACAGTGGTGGGCAACGAGGTGAAGAACGCCCAGCGCTCGGCCAGGTCGGCCGCCTCGAAATACACCACCACATGCCAGCCCAGGGGCGCGATCCGCTCGATGATTGCCCGGTAGTACGCGTCAGGCTTGGGGTCCACCAGGCGGCGCACGAAGTTGAAGCGCACCCCGCGCACACCGGCGGCGTGCAGCGCCTGCAGCTCGGCGTCGGTCACGCTGTCGCGCACGGTCGCCACGCCGCGTGCCCTGCCTTCGGAGGCCAGAAGCGCGTCGACCAGCGCGCGGTTGTCGGCGCCATGGCAGGTGGCCTGCACGATCACGTTGCGGCTGAAGCCCAGCCGGTCACGCAACGCAAACAGCTGGTCCTTGCCCGCATCGCATGGGGTGTATTTGCGCTCGGGCGC
The DNA here is from genome assembly GCF_024810105.1 of Stenotrophomonas sp. BIGb0135. Lineage (GTDB taxonomy): Bacteria > Pseudomonadota > Gammaproteobacteria > Xanthomonadales > Xanthomonadaceae > Stenotrophomonas > Stenotrophomonas maltophilia_AB. The sequence continues at coordinate 64,129 of NZ_JANUDX010000001.1, read as the reverse complement.
ATACGGAAACTGTTCCCCCGGGCCGAACACATGGCAATGCGCGTCCACCGCGCCAGGCGGCGGCACGAACCTCGGCACGCTTGGGGCCGGGCAGAAATCCAGCCAGTCAGCGTCTTTCACGAATGCACTCATCACAGCCCCCTCGCCTTCAATTGCGCGTCCAGACGCGGATATACCCTGCGCGCGTTGCCTTCGAACACCTTGCGCCGGTCGGCGTCGGACAGCCCCAGCGCCTCCACATAACGCAGCGTGTCGTCGAAGTACTGCCCGGTCTCCGGGTCGATGCCGCGCACCGCCCCTACCATCTCCGACCCGAACAGGATGTTGTCGATATCGATCACCTTGAACAGCAGGTCGATGCCCGGCTGATGATAGACGCAGGTGTCGAAGAACACGTTCTTCATGACATGCTCGTTCAGCGATGGCTTGCCCAGCATGTCCGCCAGCCCACGGAAGCGGCCCCAGTGGTACGGCACCGCGCCGCCGCCATGCGGGATGATGAAGCGCAGGTCCGGGAAATCACGGAACAGGTCGCCCTGCAAGAACTGCATGAACGCGGTGGTATCGGCGTTGAGATAGTGCGCGCCGGTGGCGTGGAAGTTGGAATTGCAGCTGCCCGACACGTGCACCATCGCCGGTACGTCCAGCTCCACCATCTTCTCGAAGAACGGGTACCAGGCGCGATCGGTGAGCGGCAGGCCGGTCCAATGCCCGCCGGAAGGATCCGGGTTGAGGTTGCAGCCGACGAAGCCGAGCTCGTTGATGCAACGCTCCAGTTCGGCAATCGAATGGGCGATCGGCACACCCGGTGACTGTGGCAGCTGGCAGACACCGATGAAGGTGTCCGGGTACAAACCGACCACGCGCGCGATAAGGTCGTTGCAGCGGCGCGTCCACTCCGCGCTGACCTGTTCGTCGCCGATGTGATGGGCCATGGTGCTGGCACGCGGCGAGAAAATGGTCATGTCCGCGCCGCGCTCGCGCAGCAGTCGCAACTGGTTGCCCTCCACGCTCTCGCGCAGCTCGTCATCGCCGATGAGGGGGTAGACCGGCGCGGGCAGGGACGCATCGTTGAAATGCGCCACCTGCTGCTTGCGGAACGCGTCGTGGCTGGCGGGGGCGGTCGTGTAGTGACCGTGGCAGTCGATGATCATGGAATGGCCTCGTGGGGGAGGAATCACCAGCCGAACAGCTGGGCGAAATGCACGTCCACGCGCAGCCCGACGATGAGTGCATCGGGGATGTCGGTGGTGCGGGTGGGTGCGTAAATGGGGTCGGGGTTGATGACGTACTGCAGGTTGGGCATCAGCCGCACGCCCTTGTAGACCGCCCAGCCGTAACTGAGCTCGGCGATAATCTCGTCGGCGTGTGGTGCGCCGCTGCCGCCGTTGCGGGTGCGGCGATCACGCAGGTAGTCGATCTGCTCGTCACTGAAATGCGTGTTGGAGACGAACATCGCCATCGTGTCCTGGTCGCGGCCGGCGAAGGTACCGGTCTTGACGAAGCCGGCCGAGAAGAAGGTGTCGATCGGCGCTTCGTTGCCCGTGTTTACGTACGCGCGTGCAAACAACGCGAGATTGCGCTTGCCTGCACCCCGCCAGACGGTCTGGTCGGCCATCGCATACCCGCCCGCCCGTGCCCCCTCCTGCACCGCCGTCGGTCTGCCGGTCAGCGCCGCCGAGTTGCCGTTGGCGTCGTAGTAGGAGCTCCTGCCCCCATCGCTGTTGCGGTACATGCCCAGGCGGTAGGTCCGCGGCAGGCGGTCGTTGGCAAAGGTGGTCTGGTAGCCCACCTCGTAGGCGGTGATGGTGCCGGTGCCCTCGCCCACCGAGAAGTCCAGCCCGTTCTTGCCGGCCTGGTTCAACGCATTGTTGTAGTCGAACGCGCCGGCCTGTGCGTACCAGCGGTCGCCCACGTCGTAGCGCACGATGCCGGCCCAGGACGAATTCGGATACGCGGTGATGCCCAGGTCGGTGATCGCCCCATACGGGGTCAGGCACATCGCGTTGCTCATAAATACGCAGTTGAGCGCGGAGTTGTTGAAGTAGCTGTTCACCGGCGCGCGACCGGCGGTGATGCTCAGCCCGTTATCGAAGCGATGACGCAGGGTGAGCCGGGTCAGACGCCCACCGGCCACCGGCCGCCAGGTCTGCTGGGCACTGATCGAATTGCCGATCTTTTCGCGCGCCAGGTTGCGACCGGCAAACCACGCCCACTGCGCATCGACGTCGGTGTTGTGCACGCCCCACAGAGTATCGAGGTCGAACTTCGACTGGGCCATCACCCAGTAAGAGCCCTCGGTGCCCTGCTCCACACCGCCCACCGGATTGGAGGCCACGTTGCCGACCAGATCCAGGGTGAGATCGACCCCGTCGGACAGGCTGTTGGAGGGGGGTGCCCCAGCGAACGCGGGAGCGGCCAGACTGGCGGCAACAAGCACGCACAGCGTGCGGCGGGAAATCAACGACACAAGCGCCTCCTGTCCGGGGCCAGGGCACCGGAACGAAGTGGAATTCGGAAGGGCCGCAGCGGTGCTGCAGCCGCGGGATCAGACCGGTTGCACGCCCAGCACGCGGCGTCGCAGTCGGCGCGTGCCGATCTGTTCGGCCAGCACCGTCTCGTCCAGCTTGCCTTCCCACTTGGCGATCACCAGCACGGCGACCGCATTGCCGATCAGGTTCACGAAGGTCAGCCCTTCGGCGAGGATGCGGTGGATGCCCAGGATCAGCGCGATGCTCGCCACCGGAATGGTGCCGGTGGTGCCCAGCGTCGCGGCCAGGACCACGAACGCCGCACCGGCCACGCCAGCGGCACCCTTGGAGGTCAGCAGCAGCACCGCGATGAGGCCCAGTTGGTGCCACACGGTCAGCTCGGTATTGGTGGCCTGCGCCAGGAACAGCGCCACGGTGGTCAGGTACAGGCACGTGCCGTCGAGATTGAACGAGTAGCCGGCCGGGATCACGAACCCCACCACGCCCTCCTCGCAGCCGAGCTTCTTCATCTTCTCGATGAGGCGCGGCAGCACGGTCTCGGTGGAGGTGGTCGCCGCCACGATCACGATCTCATCGCGCAGGTAGCCCAGCAGCCGCCACAGGCTGGCGCCGGTCCACCAGCACACGCTGCCCAGCACCAGTACGGTGAACACGCCGCAGACCACGAAGAACTCGATGATCAGCTCGCCCAGCGACAACAGGGAGCCGGCACCGAACTGACCCACCGTAAAGGCAATCGCACCAAATGCGCCGATCGGGGCGAAGTACATGATGTAGCCGATGATCTTGAACAACGCCGACGACGTCGCCTCGATCACCTTCATCACCGGCTCGCCGCGCTCGCCCACCGCCGCAAGCGCCACGCCGAACAGCACTGCCACGAACAGGACCTGCAGCACATGCGCCTCGGTGAACGCGCTGACCAGCGTGTTGGGGATGATCGCCATGATGTAGGACACGATCGACTGGTCATGCGCGGTGTGCACATAGCCCTGGATGCTGGCCATGTCGATGGTCGCCGGGTCGATGTTCATGCCCGCGCCTGGCTGCCACAGGTCCACCGCCACCAGGCCGATGATCAGCGCCAGGATGGTGATCACCTCGAAATAGACCAGCGACTTCAGCGCCAGCCGCCCGACACTGCGCATGTCGCGCATGCCGGCGATGCCGTGCACCACCGTCACGAAGATGATCGGCCCGATCATCATCCGGATCAGCTTGATGAAGGCGTCACCAAAGGGTTTCATCGCAGAGCCGATATCCGGCTGCAGCCACCCCAGCACCACCCCGATCACGGTACCGGCCAGTACCTGGAACCACAGTTGGCCAAGAATGCCGAAGCGGCCCGGCCGCTTCTCTACAACGGTCATATCAACCCTCCCAGGTTGCAAGAATAGGGACGTCGCGCGTATTCAGTCGAACAGCACGCCATCGAACAGTTTTCTGGCGGTTCGCAGCACCGCTGCGCGGGTCACCTGCCCCGCCTCGTCCAGGTCCAGCACGCAGCCTGTACTCCCGCTGGGGTGTTCCACCGCCAACGTCTGTCTGGTGCCGGCGGGGAGCACGGCCACCGCATGCGCGGGCGAGCCCGGCAGCAGGCAGGCAGTGGCCACGCTCACCGCGCCCAGCACCCCGATCGAGGCATGGCAGCGATGCGGAATGAACGAGCGCACGCAGATCGCCCCGCCGTCGCGCGGCGCGGCTATCAGCATCATTTTCGGTACCGACTGCGCACTGACATCGCCCAGGTTCATCATCGGGCCGGCCTGCAGGCGGATCGCTTCCAGTCGTGCTTTCAGTGCCTCATCGGCGTCCAGCGTCTGGCGATCCTCGTACCCGCTGATGCCCAGGTCGGCTGCGCGAAGCACCACGCACGGCATCCCGTTGTCGATCAGGGTCGTCTCGATGCCGTCGATCAGGTCCACCGCACGCCCGGACGGCAGCAACGCACCACAGCTGGACCCGGCCGTATCCTCGAAGGTCAGCGGAATCGGTGCGGCCGTGCCCGGAACGCCGTCGATGCGCGCCCGGCCTTCATAGCGCACGCGCCCATCGGGCGTCTGCACCGTCGCACGCGCGATCTTGCCGGTGTTGGCCATGAAGATCCGCACATCAGTCTGCCCGGAGGACGCGGCGACAAGCCCACGCTCGATCGCGAACGGGCCGACACCGGCCAGCATGTTGCCGCAGTTCTGTGCATCGCTGACCAGCGCCTGGTCCACAAACACCTGCAGGAAGAGGTAGTCCACATCGGCATCGTCACTTGCGGACGGTGACACCACGGCCACCTTGGAGGTCAATGGATCAGCCCCGCCCATGCCGTCGATCTGGCGTGCATCCGGCGAGCCGTAGGCACGCAGCAGGTAGGCGTCGCGCGCAGCCACGTCGACGGGCAACTCCGAGGCGAGGAAGAACCCGCCCTTGGAGGTGCCACCGCGCATCCACATCGCGCGCACGCCCTTACTCATAGCGCAGGCCCTTGGCCGCCAGGCGTTCGCGCATGGCGTAGATGTCCAGGCCCAGTTCGCCGTTGGCCAGCCGCGCGCGCTTGTCCGCTTCGCGGGCCTCGCGCGCCTGCGCCTCGCCGGCCACGCGCGCCGCGTCGGTGCGCGGCACGATGCACACGCCATCGTCGTCTGCGATCACCACGTCGCCGGGGTTCACCAAAGCGCCGCCGCAGACCACCGGTACGTTCACCGACCCCAACGTTCCCTTGACCGTGCCTTGGGCGTGAATGGCCCGGCTCCACACCGGGAAGCCCATCGCGGTGAGGTCGCGCACATCGCGCACCCCGGCATCGATCACCAGCCCCCGGCAACCGCGCACCTGCGCGGACGTCGCCAGCAGGTCGCCGAAATAACCATCCGTGCAGTCGCTGGTCGGTGCCACCACCAGGATGTCGCCCTCGCGCAGCTGCTCGATGGCCACGTGCATCATCCAGTTGTCGCCTGGCGGCACCGACACCGTGATTGCGCTGCCGCCAATGCGCGCCCCGCTGTAGATCGGGCGCAACCGGGGATGCAGCAGGCCAGAGCGGCCCTGCGCTTCGTGTGCGGTGGCGACACCAGCCTGGGCCAGTACCGCGATAAGCGCCGGATCAGCGCGTTCGATCTGGGTGACTACGCGGGACATCCATCCATCCTTCGTTGGTGATGGCCCAGTCTTGTCTGGCTGCCCGCACCCCCTCAAGATCGTTTTTCGTTACAGCCATTGGGTTTGGTTATAGTTGATCCATGGATGCGACCCTGGACCTGAACCTCAAGCACCTGCATGCACTGGCGGCCGTGTACCACCACGGCGGCATCAGCGCCGCCGCGCCACAGGTCAACCTGTCCCAGCCCGCGTTGACCCAAGCCATCACCCGGCTGGAGAAGCAGCTGGACAGCGTGCTGTTCGACCGCCAGCCCGGAGGCATGGCCCCCACCGAAGCCGCGCGCCTGCTGGTACCGCGCATCGAACGGGCGCTGGCCTACATCGCCCACGGCGTGCGTGCCGCCCGACGCACCCAGCGCCTGCCTGCGTTACCGGCCATCGAGCGCCGCGTCACCCTTGGCCAGCTACGCGCACTGGCCGCCGTGGATAGTGCCGGCAGCTTCACCCTGGCCGCCGCTCGAAGCGGCGTCTCGCAGCCGGCCATGTATCGCGCGGTTCATGACTTGGCCGAGGTCATTGAAATTCCCCTTACGCTGCGCCGTGGCAAAACCGTGCAGGCCACCCCGGCGGCCACGCGCATGCTGAGACCGGTGCGGCTGGCGCTGTCAGAGTTGGCGGCCGGCGTGGACGACCTCGCCACGCTGCGATCGGAACTTGCCGGCCGGGTAACCCTCGGTGTCATGCCGCTGGCCCGCGCCATCCTGCTGCCGCAGGTGCTGGCCCGCTTCGCCCGCGCCCACCCCGGCGCCTCGGTCAACGTGATCGAAGGCCCCTACGCGGAACTGCTGGGTGACCTGCGCGAAGGCAGCCTGGACCTGCTGATTGGCGCGATGCGCGACAGCCTTCCGGCGCGCGACGTCGCCCAGGAAGGCCTGTTCGACGATGATCCGGTGATCGTGGCGCGCAGCGGCCACCCGCTGGCCAGCCACCCGCGCTTCGCGTTCACCCGCCTGCTCGCCTACCCCTGGGTGATCGCTGCCACCGGAGCCCCGGTCCGCGCCCGCTGGGAGCGCATGTTCCGCCAGCAGGGCCATGAACCGCCGCGCCTACGCATCGAATGCGGCTCGGTCCTGATCACCCGTGGCCTGCTGCTGGAAGACGACTGGCTCACCCTGATGTCGCGCGACCAGTTCGTGCTCGAACGCCGTGCCGGGCTGCTCCGCGAGATTGGCAGCGCCGGCGACCACCTGCGCCGCCGCATCGGACTTACCACCCGCGCCGACTGGCACCCCACCCGGCTACAGCAGGCGTTCGTGGAAACCTTCCGGCGGGTATGTGCCGAGCGCACTGATGACGGCACCGATGCTGCGTGGCCGTTCCGCTACCCGTGACCGACGCCGGGAATGTCGCTGCAGCACATTGATGGTCGAACTCGGCGATCCCTACGAGCGCTCATGGGCCGAAGCCGACCGCGATCGCCACCACGTCCTTCTCTCGTAGATAACAGCAGTTGCCGAATCCAGCCTGATAAAAGATGCACGTCTGGCTTGTGCGGGGACGAGCCTGTACCTGCAGCGTAAGTTCTTTTAATACGCCCCGGTGCAATTCCAATCAGGCGGACTGACGTCAGGCACGAGGGAGCACGTATTGGTACCCGGACCGTGATAATTGAAGGAGAGGCTGAATCTCTCCTCTGCGCTGGATGAGTAGTGGTACATCACACCAACCGAGTCGTAATCGAGATCAGCACCCTCATAACCGCCGCCAAGCTCTTGAAGGCTCCGTGGATATCGTCCAGCTGTTGAACGGAAAGCTTCCAGAGCACTGATGATTTCCGCGCCTTTTTCCATGCCATGCACCGCTTTACGGCCCTCGCCTGGCGGTTGGCAGGATGCCAGGAGGCAACAGATCCCCAAGAATGGCAGGCGGAGAGTGTGAATTCGTTTCATTGGCCACATCCACATTGCGTACGACTGGGCGCGCTGTAAAGCGCAGCCTCCGATAGATCCGAAGAGAGTTGATCCTTATCCTGATTGATATCTGCATCCTCCCAGTTCTGAGCTTGAGCTTCGCCACATCCCGCATTGGGTCGACGACCACGCGCGGCGTCCGGCAACTCTCCGCGGATGACCACCTGCTCGCAATACATAATAGGCATCTGTTCGCCCATCCAACGTTCAACCGGCCTCAAATCAGGCGCAACAAACCGAAAAAAGAACGACTCCCTCGGACCTCCCCTGTTCTTGGCCAACAGCAGTAGATCCCGCCCCTCTGAGCGCATCTCACCCAACTTCTCAAGCTTGTCTCTGGCAAGCATCCCCTGCTGGCGAATCTCTCGCGAAATCCAGGGTGTCCGCAATCATCACGTCGATGGTGGAAGCCCCAGTCGCCATGTAACCACGTCAACATCTGGCCCAGGACTTCTCACTAGACAGGCTCGCAGACGGGTGCAGGTCGGCGCAAACGCCGAGGAACACCCATGCCTAACAGCCTCATTCCCTGTGCTGGCACGTCAATTGCGTTTTTTACGCTCACAGGTCCTCGCAGGACGCGCCGCATTATGCCAGCAGCACGTCGTTAAGGCCGAGAAATCCTGAGCACCTGCGGCACCCGAGACCATCGACGGACCTGCTACCGCCGCGCCCAGCAGAGTGCCAACGCGAAGATCACGATATTTCATTATTCTCCCTTCCCTGGCTGCCACGCCGCGACTGACGCAAGACCTTGCCAGGCCAATCAAGATTCCCGTTCCCGCATTGAGCCAATCAATCGGTATGACAATCAATATGGCAGAAGCCATTTAGATCACATCAGGCAGGGAATCAGACTTTTCTGCCCCCTGCAGTCGATTCGTCTTCCAAATGCAGACACTCGCCGTTGCGCGTGCCCGTTCGGCGTGTTCAAGTAGGTCGGTCTGCGGAATGTAATGCAATCTCTGGCTGTCGTCCTTACCCAGCTCAGGGTATCGCAGCCGACGCGAATCACCCTGTCCCTCACAACGGAGCGTGAGCATGAAACACCCCTGGATGCGATTGTTGGCGATCGCGCTGCTGCTGGCAGCCCCGATCGCCCCCACCGTCGCCAGCGGCGATCTATTTCAGTTCAACGCCACCCAAGGGGATGTCAGCTTCACGCTGATGATGCACGGTCGTGAGGATATCGGTGCGATCCACGTGGTCTGGACGGGTGCGCCAGCGGCGGACCGCAATCTTCCTTACCGGCAGTACTACGTCGAGTTCGACCGCGCCAGACAGCGCCTCTATGTCCGCCCGCGCAAACGTGACGGCCTTCCGTGGTTCGAGCTGGACGTCGTCGGCAGCCAGGGGGATGTGCGCTTCCTGGGCCGGCGCATGCACGGCGAGGCAGACTGGGATATCCGGTAGGCGACACAAAAAACCCCCGGCCTGCGCCGGGGGTTTTTCGTTAACACATCAACCGATCAGCAGATCAGGCAGCAACCGTCTTGGCCACGTCCTGGTAATCCTCGATCTGGTCGAAGTTCATGTAGCGGTAGATGTCCTTGCTGCTGGCATCGAGCACGCCGATGTCGGCCATGTACTCTTCCTTGGTCGGGATGCGGCCCAGACGCGAGCAGATCGCGGCCAGTTCGGCCGAGCCCAGGTACACGTTGGAGTTGCGGCCCAGACGGTTCGGGAAGTTGCGGGTCGAGGTCGAGAACACCGTCGCGCCCTCGCGCACCTGTGCCTGGTTGCCCATGCACAGCGAGCAGCCCGGCATTTCCATGCGCGCACCGGCGGTGCCGAAGGTGCCGTAATGGCCTTCCTTGGTCAGCTCCGACGCGTCCATCTTGGTCGGCGGCGCCACCCACAGCTTGGTCGGGATGTCGCGCTTGCCTTCCAGCAGCTTGGCGGCCGCACGGAAGTGACCGATGTTGGTCATGCACGAACCGATGAACACTTCGTCGATCGCCGCACCGGCCACGTCCGACAGCGTCTTTACGTCGTCCGGATCGTTCGGGCAGGCCACGATCGGCTCGTGGATGTCGGCCAGGTCGATCTCGATGACGGCCGCGTACTCGGCATCGGCATCGCCTTCCAGCAGCTCCGGGTTGGCCAGCCAGGCTTCCATCTTCTCGATGCGGCGCGCCAGCGAACGGGCGTCCTGGTAGCCCTCGGCGATCATCCACTTCAGCAGCGTGATGTTGCTGGTGAGGTACTCGATGATCGGCTCCTTGTTCAGGTGCACCGAGCAACCGGCGGCCGAACGTTCGGCCGAGGCATCGGACAGTTCGAACGCCTGCTCGACCTTCAGGTCCGGCAGGCCTTCGATTTCCAGGATGCGACCGGAGAAGATGTTCTTCTTGCCGGCCTTGGCCACGGTCAGCAGGCCGGACTTGATCGCGTACAGCGGGATCGCGTTGACCAGGTCACGCAGGGTCACGCCCGGCTGCATCTTGCCCTTGAAGCGGACCAGCACCGATTCGGGCATGTCCAGCGGCATCACGCCGGTGGCCGCGGCGAAGGCGACCAGGCCCGAGCCGGCCGGGAACGAAATGCCCACCGGGAAACGGGTGTGCGAGTCGCCGCCGGTGCCGACGGTGTCGGGCAGCAGCATGCGGTTGAGCCAGCTGTGGATTACGCCATCGCCCGGGCGCAGCGAGATGCCGCCACGGGTGGAGATGAACTCCGGCAGCGTGTGGTGGGTCTTGACGTCCACCGGCTTCGGGTAGGCGGCGGTGTGGCAGAACGACTGCATCACCAGGTCGGCCGAGAAGCCCAGGCAGGCCAGATCCTTCAGCTCGTCACGGGTCATCGGGCCGGTGGTGTCCTGCGAGCCCACCGAGGTCATCTTCGGTTCGCAGTAGGTGCCCGGGCGCATGCCCTGGCCTTCCGGCAGGCCACAGGCGCGGCCAACCATCTTCTGCGCCAGCGAGAAGCCCTTGCCGGTGTCCGGCGGGTCCATCGGCAGGCGGAACAGATCGGTCGGGGCCAGGCCCAGCGCATCACGCGCCTTGGCGGTCAGACCGCGACCGATGATCAGCGGAATGCGGCCACCGGCGCGCACCTCGTCGAACAGCACGTCGGACTTGACCTTGAACTCGGCGATGACCGCGCCGTCCTTGAGGGCCTTGCCGTCGTATGGGCGCAGCTCGATCACATCGCCCATGTTCATCTGCGACACGTCGAGTTCGATCGGCAGCGCGCCGGCGTCTTCCATGGTGTTGTAGAAGATCGGGGCGATCTTCGAGCCCAGGCACACGCCGCCGAAGCGCTTGTTCGGGATGAACGGAATATCCTCGCCGGTGAACCACAGCACCGAGTTGGTGGCCGACTTGCGGCTGGAGCCGGTGCCGACCACGTCGCCCACGTAGGCCACCAGGTGGCCCTTGTCCTTCAGCGATTCGATGAACTTGACCGGGCCACGCTTGCCGTCTTCTTCCGGTTCGATGCCATCGCGCTTGTTCTTCAGCATCGCCAGCGCGTGCAGCGGGATGTCCGGGCGGGTGGTGGCATCCGGGGCCGGCGACAGGTCGTCGGTGTTGGTTTCGCCGGTCACCTTGAGCACGGTGATGGTCAGGCTCTCGGGCACCTGCGGGCGGCTGGTGAACCACTCCGCATCGGCCCAGCTCTGCAGCACGCCCTGGGCGTTGGCATTGCCGGCCTTGGCCTTTTCCTGCACGTCATGGAACGCATCGAACACCAGCAGGGTGTTCTTCAGCGCGTCGGCGGCGATCGCGCCGACGGCGCTGTCGTCCAGCAACTGGACCAGCGGGGCGACGTTGTAACCACCGAGCATGGTGCCCAGCAGTTCGGTGGCGCGCTCGCGGCTGATCAGCGTATTGGTTTCGCTGCCGAAGGCGATCGCGGCCAGGTAGGAGGCCTTGACCTTGGCGGCGTCATCGACGCCGGCCGGCACGCGGTGGGTCAGCAGTTCCAGCAGGAACTCGGCCTCGCCGGCGGGCGGGTTCTTCAGCAGTTCGATGACGTCGGCCGTCTGCTGGGCGCTCAGCGGCAGCGGCGGGATGCCAAGCGCGGCGCGCTCGGCTACGTGGTGGCGGTAGGCTTCCAACATGACAACTCCCGGGTGATTCTTTGAAAGAATGCGGTTTAAAAGTATGGGCTCAGGCGTGCGGCACGATCAGCTTCAGGCCCTTGAAGTAGTCGCGGTAAAATTTGTCGTTCCAGGTGATCAGGCCGTCGCATTGCAGCAGTGCGTGCGAGCCGATCATGAAATCGTCGAGGCTGCGGCGGCCTTCGCCACGCTGCCGGTGGCGGCGCTGCATCTCGCCGGCGCGCAGCGCCGACTTGGCTTCCAGCGCATTGAAATGGACGCCCATCTCTTCCAGTGCTTCGAGCACTTCGGCCCCGCCACGCAACGCGGCGCAGAGTTCGGCCAGGGTCGCGCCACATACCACCACGCGCCCGCCCACCAGGTTCTGGCGCAGGCACGCCTCCACGGCGTCGGCCTGCGGGCCATTGCTCAGCAGCTCGATCAGTACCGGCGAATCGACGGCGATCATCGCGGGCTCAGCCTTCGTCACGGACGGCCTTCACGGCGGCGTCGGACGACTCGAAGCCATCCAGCGCGAACTTGCCGCGGGCGCGCGAGATCGCGTCGTCCACGCTCTTGCGCAGGATGATCCGGCCGCCTTCCAGCTCGACGGTCAACTGGGTGCCCTTGGTCAGCCCCAGGGCATCACGCACCGCCTTGGGCAGGGTGATCTGGCCGCGCTCTGCAACGGTGGCTTCCATCGGTAGGCCCTCCAAAGTATGCACAAATTATACATACTTCCGGGGGCATACTTCCACCACCGCATTGTTCAGGGCCCTTCCCGCCCTTGCCAGGCAAAGGTTACGCAGCCCCGATGACATCCGCGATACATATCTCTATGTAGTCTGAGACCCGATGCCGCAGGCGGTAGGCCGACTGAATCGTTCATACTGGGGACGATCACCGGGCCTATAAGCCACCGGCGAACGCAAGCAGGCCCGCCCCGTGCGGACCACTGCAAGCCATCCGCAAGAGGAGTCACCCCGCATGAGCGATTCGTTCTCCACCCGCAGCCAGCTGGACGTCGGCGGCAAGACCTACGACTACTTCAGCCTGCCCAAGCTCGGACAGCAGTTCGACATCTCCCACCTGCCCTACTCGATGAAGATCCTGCTGGAGAACCTGCTCCGGCACGAGGACGGCGGTGCCACCGTCGGCCGCGATCACATCGAGGCGGTCGCCCGCTGGAACCCCAAGGCCGAGCCGGACATCGAGATCGCCTTCATGCCCGCCCGCGTGGTGCTGCAGGACTTCACCGGCGTGCCCTGCGTGGTCGACCTGGCCGCCATGCGCGATGCGGTGGTCAAGCTCGGCGGCCGACCGGAGCAGATCAACCCGCAGATTCCCTCCGAACTGGTGATCGACCACTCGGTGCAGGTGGATGTGTTCGGCACGCCCGACGCACTCGACCTCAACGGCAAGATCGAGTTCCAGCGCAACATGGAACGCTACGGCTTCCTGCGCTGGGGCCAGAAGGCGTTCGACAACTTCAAGGTGGTGCCGCCCAATACCGGCATCGTCCACCAGGTGAACCTGGAGAACCTGGCCCGCGTGGTGATGACGGCCGACAAGGACGGCAAGGCGGTCGCCTACCCGGACACCGTGTTCGGCACCGACAGCCACACCACCATGATCAACGGGATCGGCGTGCTCGGCTGGGGCGTGGGCGGCATCGAAGCGGAGGCGGCCATGCTTGGCCAGCCGTCTTCGATGCTGATCCCGCAGGTGGTCGGCTTCAAGCTGGTCGGCAGACTGCCCGAAGGCGCCACCGCCACCGACCTGGTGCTCACCGTCACCCAGATGCTGCGTTCGCACGGCGTGGTCGGCAAGTTCGTGGAGTTCTTCGGCGAAGGCCTGCAGCACCTGCCGCTGGCCGACCGCGCGACGATCGGCAACATGGCCCCCGAATACGGCGCCACCTGCGGTATTTTCCCGATCGACAACGAATCGCTGAACTACCTGCGCCTGTCCGGCCGCAGCGAAGAACAGATCGCGCTGGTCGAGGCCTACGCCAAGGCACAAGGCCTGTGGCACGACGCACAGACCGCGCACGCCAGCTACAGCGCCACGCTGGAACTGGACATGGGCACGGTCAAGCCCTCGCTCGCCGGGCCCAAGCGCCCGCAGGACCGCGTGCTGCTGGAAGACGTCAAGCAGAACTACCGCGACAGCCTGGTCGGCCTCACCACCAACCGCGACAAGCGCACCGAGGATGTGTCCAACTTCGTCAACGAAGGCGGTGGCGCGGCGGTCGGCAACGAGCAGCTGGCCAAGGGCTACAGCGATGTCGAACTGGACGGCCAGAAAGTCCGCCTGAAGGACGGCGCAGTGGTCATCGCCGCCATCACCTCGTGCACCAACACCTCCAACCCGGCGGTGATGATCGGTGCCGGCCTGCTCGCCCGCAACGCGGCCGCCCGGGGCCTGGACCGCAAGCCGTGGGTGAAGACCTCGCTCGGCCCGGGTTCGCGGGTGGTCACCGATTACCTTGAAAAGGCCGGTGTGCTCACCGAGCTGGAGAAGATCGGCTTCTACGTGGTCGGCTACGGCTGCACCACCTGCATCGGCAACTCCGGCCCGCTGCCGGCCGAAGTCAGTGCCGGCATCGCCGCCGGCGACCTGGTGGTGACCTCGGTGTTGTCGGGCAACCGCAACTTCGAAGGCCGCGTGCACCCGGAAGTCAAAATGAACTACCTGGCCAGCCCGCCGCTGGTGGTGGCCTATGCGATCGCCGGCACCACCGACATCGACCTGACCACCGAGCCGCTCGGCACCGGCAGCGATGGCCAGCCGGTCTACCTGCGCGACATCTGGCCGAGCAACAAGGAAATCGGCGATGTCATCGCCGCCACCATCGGCCCGGAGATGTTCAAGCAGAACTACGCCGACGTGTTCAAGGGCGACACCCGCTGGAACACCATCAAGTCGCCCGATGGCGACCTGTACGAGTGGGACGGTGGCTCGACCTACATCAAGAACCCGCCGTACTTCGAGGGCATGACCATGCAGGTCGGGCACATCGAAGACGTGCACGGCGCGCGGGTGATGGGCCTGTTCGGCGACTCGATCACCACCGACCACATCTCCCCGGCCGGCAACATCAAGAAGGATTCGCCCGCCGGCCGCTTCCTGCAGGAACGCGGCGTGCAGCCGGCCGACTTCAACAGCTACGGCAGCCGCCGCGGCAACGATGACGTCATGGTCCGCGGCACCTTCGCCAACATCCGCATCAAGAACCTGATGTTTGGCGGCGAAGAAGGCGGCAACACGCTGTACTTCCCCAAGGACGGCGGTGAACCGCAGAAGCTGGCCATTTACGACGCGGCCATGAAGTACAAGGCCGAAGGCGTGCCGCTGGTGGTGTTTGCCGGCAAGGAATACGGCACCGGTTCCTCGCGCGACTGGGCGGCCAAGGGCACCAACCTGCTGGGCGTCAAGGCGGTGATGGCCGAGAGCTTCGAGCGCATCCACCGCTCCAACCTGGTCGGCATGGGCGTGCTGCCGCTGCAGTTCAAGGCCGGCGAGAACGCGCAGAGCCTGGGCCTGGACGGGTCGGAGACCATCGACATCAGCGGCCTGCGCGATGGCGCCAGCAAGACCGCCACGGTCACCGCGACCAAGGCCGATGGAACGACGAAGCGCTTCGAGGCGCACGTCATGCTGCTCACCCCCAAGGAAGTGGAGTACTTCAAGCACGGCGGCCTGCTGCAGTACGTGCTGCGCCAGCTCGCGGCGAAGGGCTGACAGCAGCCACCATGCCCCGCCTGCACCGCAGGCGGCGCATGGAAGCGGGCGCAGCGTTCCGACGCTCCGCCCGCTTCCGTCTTGCGCCCGGTAGTGCCGAGCCATGCTCGGCACCGGCAATCCAGACCCACGCGCGGCACCGTCCACCCATCCGCCCCACGCACGCCACCCGCACCGACAGCAATGCCCGCACCGGGCATCTGCCGAGCATGGCTCGACACGACCGCCGCAGGCAGGCCGACGCCGTCCGATGCGCCCGCAGCGCCCCCACGAGCGCCCCACCCTTCACGCCCCCTTCGCCTTTTCCATTCGGCCCGGTATGCTGCCCGGACGTGAACTGGCGGATACTCAGGGCCAGAACACACTTTCATCAACGATTCCTGGAGGGGGAATATGAGTCTGGAACGTCCCTGGCTGCAGAGCTATCCCAACGGCGTGCCTGCCGAGATCGACGTCAACGAGTTCCATTCGGTCTCGGCCGTATTCGACACCTCGGTGGCCAAGTACCGCGACCGTCCCGCCTACTCCAGCTTCGGCAAGACCATCACCTACGGCGAAACCGACGCCCTGGTCGAGCAGTTCGCCGCCTACCTGCTGGGCGAACTGCAGCTCAAGAAGGGCGATCGCGTCGCCCTGATGATGCCCAACTGCCTGCAGTACCCGGTAGCCACCTTCGGCGTGCTGCGTGCCGGCCTCACCGTGGTCAACGTCAACCCGCTGTACACCGCGCGCGAACTCAGGCACCAGCTGGTCGATTCCGGCGCTGCGGTGCTCGTGGTGGTCGACAACTTCGGCGACACCGTGCAGCAGGTGCTGGCCGACACTCCGATCAAGCAGGTGATCACCACCGGCCTGGGCGACATGCTCGGTGCCAAGGGCGTACTGGTGAACTTCGTACTGAAGTACATCAAGAAGATGGTGCCCAACTACAGCATCCGCGGCGCGGTGCGCTTCAACCAGGCGCTGAAGCTGGGCAGCCGGCACACCCTGCCCAAGGTCGAGATCGACCACGAAGATGTCGCCTTCCTGCAGTACACCGGCGGCACCACCGGCGTGGCCAAGGGCGCGATGCTGACCAACCGCAACCTGATCGCCAACATGCAGCAGGCCTCGGCGTGGCTGTCCACCTCGGGCATCGAGCCGGGCAAGGAAGTGATCATCACCGCCCTGCCGCTGTACCACATCTTCGCATTGACGGCGAACGGCCTGGTCTTCATGAAGTTCGGTGGCTGCAACCACCTGATCACCAACCCGCGCGACATGAAGGGCTTCGTCAAGGAACTCAAGGCGACCCGCTTCACCGCCATCACCGGCGTCAACACGCTGTTCAATGGCCTGCTCAACACCCCCGGCTTCGAGGAGATCGACTTTTCCACGGTGAAGTTCACCCTGGGGGGCGGCATGGCAGTGCAGCGCGCCGTGGCCGAGCGCTGGAAGAAGGCCACCGGCGTGACCCTGGTGGAAGCCTACGGCCTGACCGAAACCTCGCCGGCCGCCTGCATCAACCCGCTCAACCTGGCCGAGTACAACGGCGCCATCGGCCTGCCGATTCCGTCCACCGATGCCTGCGTCAAGGACGATGACGGCAAGACCCTCACCCCCGGTGAAGTGGGCGAACTGTGCATCAAGGGCCCGCAGGTGATGAAGGGCTACTGGCAGCGCCCGGAAGAAACCGCCAAGGCCATCGATGCCGACGGCTGGTTGCACACCGGCGACATGGCGCGGATGGACGAGCACGGCTTCTTCTACATCGTCGACCGCAAGAAGGACATGATCCTGGTGTCCGGCTTCAACGTGTACCCCAACGAGGTCGAAGACGTCATCGCGATGATGCCCGGCGTGCTCGAAGTGGCCGCGGTAGGCGTGCCGGACGAGCGCTCGGGCGAAGTGGTCAAGGTGGTCATCGTCAAGAAGGACCCGAACCTGACCGCCGAGATGGTCAAGGAACACGCCCGGGCCAACCTGACCGGCTACAAGCACCCCAAAATCGTGGAATTCCGAAAGGAGCTGCCGAAGACCAACGTCGGCAAGATCCTGCGCCGCGAGTTGCGCGACAGCCCCGCCCCGTAAGGCTTTGCGGGTATCCGGGACGTAATGGGCCCCTGCCGGCGACGGCGGGGGCCTTTGCGTTGGGGCGCCCGGGGCCGGGCCCGGCCGGGCGGCGCTTGCGGGCGGTTCACATCGCGCGCATAGAATCATTCGCCGCCGCAGGTTCCAGCTCGCCCCCTTCATTCTCCGTCCGCATCGCGGTCGGCCGGACGGTCTTACGGAGAACTCCCATGTCTGCAGTCCATCCCTTTGCCCCGCGCCCGCAGCTGCACCCGACCCTGCGCATCACCGAAGAAACCCAGCGCGATGTGTACTGGATCCACATGCATGCCAACCTGGTCGACGAGCCCGGCCGCCCCTGCTTCGCCTCGCGGCTGGTGGACGACATCGTGGGCTACCAGCGCGAGCTGGGCGAACGCCTGAGCATTTCCCATGCACTGTCCCCGCACGTCGTGCTGGCCTCGGACAGCGACGTGTTCAACCTTGGCGGCGACCTGGAACTGTTCTGCCGCCTGATCCGCGAGGGTGACCGCGCGCGCCTGCTCGACTACGCCCAGCGCTGCGTGCGCGGGGTGCATGCCTTCCACGCCGGGCTGGGTGTGCGCGCGCACAGCATCGCGCTGGTCCAGGGCAATGCACTGGGCGGCGGCTTCGAAGCCGCGCTGAGCTGCCACACCATCGTGGCCGAGGAAGGCGTGCTGATGGGCCTGCCGGAGGTGCTGTTCGACCTGTTCCCGGGCATGGGCGCCTACTCCTTCATGTGCCAGCGGATCAGCCCGCGCCTGGCCGAGAAGATCATGCTGGAGGGCAACCTCTACACCGCACGCCAACTGCACGAGATGGGCCTGGTCGACGTGGTGGTGCCGGTCGGCGAAGGCGTGGCCGCGGTCGAACAGGTGATCAAGGACAGCCGCCGCATCCCGCATGCGTGGGCGGCGATGCGCGAGGTGTCGGAGGTGTCCAGCATGGTGCCGCTGCACGAAATGATGCGGATCACCGAGATCTGGGTGGATACGGCCATGCAGCTGGGTGAGAAGTCGCTGCGCACCATGGACCGGCTGGTGCGCGCGCAGGGGCGTCGCACCGGCGACGCTCGCTGACGTCCGGCCATGCTCAGGAGGGTGAGCTCAGGAAGGCGCGCACTCGTCGCCATCGCGCTGCCGCGACGCAGCCGCGCGGGCGTCGAGTGCCTTCCTTCCCTGCCGCAACGCGTTGACCAGATTCGGAACACGGAGGTTCCACTCGGCCTTGAGTTGCCAGTCGGGCATCCGCATCAATTCACCCCCGGCGGTGGCCACCTGGACCAGGCCGAGGTTGCTGGCCACCCCGCGCAGGGCGTGGGCGTGTTCGCGCAGCGGGTCCCAGGCCTGCGCTTCGCCGCTGGCCTGGATGCGCGCCACGCAGCCGTCCACATCGCTCAGGCATTGGGCGATGAACTGTTTCTCGAACCCATCCCCCATGCCCAGCGCGGCCAGCTCGTCGAGCACGGCCGGGTCCAGCGCGCCCACGGTCAGCGGTGCGGCCGGCACCGCCTGCAGGCCAGGTTCGGGCCGGGTATTGGCCGCGATGTCGGCCAGGATATCCAGTAGCCGCGTAGCCACCACCGGCTTGGCCAGGAAGGCCCGTGCGCCGGCCTGCTCGCAGCGCAGGATCGAGTCGGGGGTGACATCGGCGCTGAGCACCATCACCGGGAGGTAGGGCATGCCGCTGGCCTGCATCACGCGCAGTTGCTTGAGCAGATCCAGCCCGCTCATGCCGGGCATGTGCAGGTCCACGATCGCGGTATCGAAGTCGGCCTGTTCGAGCATGTCCAGCACCTGCTCGCCACCGTTCACGCAGAACACCTTGTGCCCGGCTTTCTCCAGCAGCCGCTGCAGCACCATGCGGTTGGCCTCGTGGTCATCGGCCACCAGCACGCGCATGCTGCGCACCCGTGCACGATGGCGCAGGAACGGGTTGGAGAAGGCGATGACGTTGCCGCCCTCGGTGGTTTCCCCCACCAGTACCGGCGTGGAGGCCACGTCCAGCGCGATCTCCACCCAGAACACGCTGCCGCGCGGTGCGTTGGGGCTGTAGCCGATCCGGCCGCCCATCGATTCGACCAGGCCCTTGGCGATGGACGTGCCCAGGCCGGTGCCCTCGTGGCGACGGGCCAGGCCCACGTCGGCCTGCTCGAAGGCATCGAACAAGCGGTCGCGCAGCACCGCCGGCACGCCGATGCCGCTGTCACCGATCTCGAAGCGCAGCGTCACCCGCCCGGCGCCCTGCCCGTCCAGCACCGAGACCCGCAACTGCACGAAACCTTCGTCGGTGAACTTGACCGCATTGCCCATCAGGTTGAGCAGGATCTGCTGCAGGTGGCCGGCGTCGCCGAACAACCGCGGCGGCACCACGTCGTCCACGACCACCCGGTAGTCCAGCGCCTTGGTCCGGGCCTGCGGGGTCAGGATCAGGTTGATCGCCTGGAGGACGTCGGCGAGCGCGAACTCATGCCGCTCCACGCGCACCTTGCCGGCCTCGATCGCGGAGATGTCCAGCACCTCCTCCACCAGCGCCAGCAGGCTGCGCGCCGAGGCCTGGATGGTGTTGAGGCACTCGCGCTGCTCTTCATCCAGGCGGGTGGTGGCCAGCACCTCGGTCATGCCGGCCAGGCCGTTGAGCGGGGTGCGGAACTCGTGGCTCATGTTGGCCAGGAAGCGGCTCTTGGCCTCGTTGGCCTGGCGCGCCTCGGCCACTGCCCGGGTCAGCGCATGCAGCAGCGAATCGAAGTACAACGGGATGGCGCCCAGGCCCAGCAGCAGGCCCCAGCCGAGGTAGCTGTGCTGCTGCCAATACGGGCTGAGCGTGACCGTGCACAGGAATGCCAGGCAACCCATCGCCGTCGCCACGCGCAGGTAGGTGCTGCCGTAGCGCATGCCGTTGCCGATGGTCACCCACAGGCACACCGCATACAGCGGCGCGGCCGGCTCGCCCTGGATGGACATGATCACGCCCATGCAGGAGTAGTCGGTGAGCATGCCGATCACCCGGCGCACGTGCGACACCCCGGGCCGGACCAGGATGCCGATCAGCAGGCCGGCCGAGATGGTCAGCTCGAAGGCCAGGATCAGCCAGGTGGCCAGCAGCGTGTCGCCGTCGGTCTCCAGGTAGCGCCAGCCGAGGTAGATGATGAACAACGCCGTGATGGCGATGCGGATCAGGTTCTGCGCGTGCTCGCTGTCCGGGCGCCCGGACAGGCGCTGCTTGAAGCGGGCCAGCAGATGGCGTCTGGGCGCGGCGCCGGAGACGGGTGCGTTCATGGGGGGTACTCGCGTGCGTCGGCGCAGCAGGGTCGAACAGAACATCGGCACGACCGCCAGGCCCAGCCACAGGAAGAAGGCCAGCCTGGCGTTGTCCATCCAGTACGGTGTCAGCAGCGTCGTAGCGCCGAAACTGAGCAGGGCCAACACCATCGCGGCAGTCAGGTAGTGGTTGCCGTAACGCAGGCCGTTGCCGACCGTCACCCACATCACCACCACGTACACCCAGGCCAGCGGCTCGCCCATCTGCACCATGCCGACCGCGATCAGGCCATAGTCGGCCAGCATGCCCAGCACGCGGCGCGGGTGCGAACGCTGCGGCCGCCACAGCAGCCAGCCGAACAGCAGCAGCGATGCGCCGAGCCCGGTCAGCGCCGTGGCCAGCACCGCCTGGTACTGGTCCAGCAGGTGGTTGCGTGCTCCGGCCAGCAGCACGTACACCAGGATCAACGAGATCATCGCGATCCTGACGATCGCCTGGTTGTGCTCCGTATCCGGACGTTGCGCCAACCGACGCTTCAGCCACGGGTACAGGGGTTGCATCTCACATCCCCGGTCGGGACGACGCAGTGGAATGCTGCGCGCAGATCTCATCGAGCTGCTCGCGGCCGCGCAGCAGCGCGTCCACGCAACGCGGGTCGAACAGGCGGCCACGCTGTGCATACAGGTAGGCCAGGGTCGCTTCCATCGTCCACGCTTCCTTGTACGGGCGCGGCGAAATCAGGGCGTCCAGCACGTCGGCCACCGCCACGATCCGCGCTTCCAGCGGGATCGCATCGCCGATCAGGCCATCGGGGTAGCCACTGCCATCGTAGCGTTCGTGGTGGCGCAGCGCGATCAGCGCGCCGACCTGGATGAACCGGTTCTGGCTGCCGCTCAGCAGCTCATAGCCGATCCGCGGGTGCCGGCGCATGATCGCCAGCTCCTCTTCGTTGAGCTTGCCCGGCTTGAGCAGCACCGCATCGGGAATGGCGATCTTGCCCATGTCGTGCAACGGGGCGGCCATCTCGATCAGCTTGCATTCTTCTTCCGGCAGCCCGAGCTGCTCGGCGATCAGCCCGGCCACGTGCGCCATGCGTTCCAGGTAGGCGCTGGTGCCGGCATCACGGAACTCGATCGCGCGCGCCAGCCGCGACAGGGTCTCGCGTTCGCGCTCTTCCACCTCGTGCATGCTGGCCAGCAGCCGCTGCTCCAGCGACAGCGCGCGTTGCTTGACGTTCTCCGACTGCTGGCGCAACTGCAACAGGTTGTAGCAGCGGGCGCGCAGCTCGCGCGGCCGGATCGGCTTGACCAGGAAATCGATCACGCCCGCTTCCAGCGCGGCCTGGCGGATCGGCTCGTCGCCGACCACGGTGATCAGGATGACCGGGATGTCGCGGTGCTTGGGCAACCGGCGGAAGCGGCGGGCGAACTCCAGCCCGTCCATCTCCGGCATGCGGTAGTCGAGCAGCAGCAGGTCCACCGGGTGCGACTCGCACCAGGCCAGCGCGGTGAGCGGATCGCCGAAGTCGTGCACGCTCAGTTCCGGCGCGATGTCCTCGATGACATGACGGAGCATGGTGCGCGCGGACGTCTGGTCGTCAACGATGACAATATTCAAGGATGCTTCCGCCGTCTTCCTGGACCACACTGGAACATGCTGCGGAAAGGATACTCCGCCACTTTGCACACTGGCACCTTGCATGGATCCGCCTCCCGTCGTGATCTGCCGGTTCATGATCGTGCTCATAGCGTGATGCGGATGTCATGCATCACCTGAACGATCCTCGCCTGGCCATCGCGCCCGGATACCGGGATGGCCACGCACGAAACCATACGCGCGCAGCCGCGGGAGCGGAACCCCGTCGCGGCTGCCCTTCCCCGGGCAGCCGGACCTACGTCTCAGTTTTCGGGACGCATATACGGGAACAGCAGGACATCACGAATCGAACTGCTGCCGGTCAGCAGCATCACCAGCCGGTCGATGCCGATACCCAGGCCGCCGGTCGGGGCCATGCCGTACTCCAGCGCACGGATGTAGTCGGCGTCGTAGTGCATGGCCTCGTCGTCGCCGCCTTCCTTGGCCGTCACCTGTGCCTGGAAGCGGGCCGCCTGGTCTTCCGGGTCGTTCAGCTCGGAGAAGCCGTTGGCCAGTTCCTTGCCGTTGATGAACAGCTCGAAGCGATCGGTATACCCCGGCTGGTCGTCGTTGGCCCGGGCCAGCGGGGAGACCTCGACCGGGTGGTCGGTGATGAAGGTCGGCTGCACCAGGGTGTGCTCGACGGTGGCTTCAAAGATCTCCAGCAGCAGCTTGCCCCAGCCGTAGGACGGCTTGATGCGGATCTTCAGGCGCTCGCAATGGGCGGCCAGCGCGTCGCGGTCGGTGCAGTCGGCGGCGCTGATCTCCGGGTTGTGGTGGCGCACCGCCTCGTCCATGCGCCAGCGGCGGAACGCCGGGGCCAGGTCGATCGTGGCGCCGTCCCACTCCACCGTCGTGGTGCCCAGCACCTTGCTGGCCACGTCGCGGATCACGCCTTCGGTCAGGTCCATCACCTCGGTGTACGTGGCGTAGGCCTCGTACAGCTCCATCATGGTGAATTCCGGGTTGTGCCGGGTGCTGACGCCTTCATTGCGGAAGTTGCGGTTGATCTCGTACACGCGCTCCAGGCCCCCCACGACCAGGCGCTTGAGGTACAGCTCCGGGGCCACGCGCAGGTACAGGTCCAGGTCCAGCGCGTTGTGGTGGGTGGTGAACGGCTTGGCCGTGGCGCCGCCGGGGATGTAATGCATCATCGGCGTTTCGACTTCCAGGAAGTCGCGGTTGTCCAGCCAGGCGCGCATGGCGCGGATGATCCGCGAGCGCTTGATGAAGACCTCGCGCGACTCCGGGGTCACGATCAGGTCGACGTAGCGCTGGCGGTAGCGCTGCTCCACGTCGGCCAGGCCGTGCCACTTGTCCGGCAGCGGGCGCAGCGACTTGGTCAGCAGGCGGATGCTGGTGGCCTTGACCGACAGCTCGCCGGTCTTGGTGCGGGTCAGGCCGCCTTCCACCGCGATGATGTCGCCCACGTCCCAGCCCTTGAAGGCGGTGTACGCATCGCCCAGGGTGCTGCCCTGCAGGAACAGCTGGATGCGGCCGGACTCGTCCTGGATCTGGGCGAAGCTGGCCTTGCCCATGACCCGCTTGGCCATCAGCCGGCCGGCCATCTTCACGTGGCGGTCGGCCGCTTCCAGCGCCTCGGCGGTCCACTGGTCGGCATCGGCGAATTCGGCCTGCAGGTTGCCGGCGAACTGCTCGCGACGGAAGTCGTTCGGGTAGGCGATGCCCTGCCCGCGCAGCGCGGTCAGTTTCGCGCGGCGCTCGGCGATGAGGCTGTTCTCGTCGACGGGGGGCTGCGGCGCGGGGGTCTGATCGTTCATGGCGTGGGTCTATGTATGGGGGGAGGTGCGAACCCCGCCATCATGCCGATGGACGGGGCAGAGTGCGAAATCCCCGGGCGGGCCCGGGGCGGGCGCATCGGGCCGCGCGCGGCGGCCCGACGGTCAGGCGTCGATGCGTTTGGAGCCCACGGCCAGGCCGGACTTCAGGCTGGCTTCGACGAATTCGTCGAGGTCGCCGTCCAGCACTTTCTGGGTGTCCGAGCGCTCGATGCCGGTGCGCAGGTCCTTGATCCGGCTCTGGTCGAGCACGTAATTGCGGATCTGGCTGCCCCAGCCGATGTCGGACTTGGTGGCTTCCACCGCATCGCGCTCGGCGTTGCGTTTCTGGATTTCCAGCTCGTACAGCTTGGCGGCCAGCATCTTCATCGCGTTGTCGCGGTTCTGGTGCTGGCTGCGGCCGGTCTGGCAGGCCACGACCGTGTTGGTCGGGATGTGGGTGATACGCACCGCCGACTCGGTCTTGTTGACGTGCTGGCCACCCGCGCCCGAGGACCGGTACACGTCGGTACGCAGGTCAGCCGGGTTGATGTCGATCTCGATGTTGTTGTCCACTTCCGGGGACACGAACACCGAGGTGAAGCTGGTGTGGCGGCGGTTGTCCGAGTCGAACGGCGACTTGCGCACCAGGCGGTGCACGCCGGTCTCGGTCTTCAGCCAGCCATACGCGTAATCGCCTTCCACGCGCAGCGTGGCCGACTTGATGCCGGCGACGTCGCCACCGGACACTTCCATCAGCTCGGTCTTCCAACCGCGCGATTCGCACCAGCGCAGGTACATGCGCAGCAGGATTTCGGCCCAGTCCTGGGCTTCGGTGCCGCCGGCACCGGCCTGGATGTCCACGAACGCCGGGGCGGTATCCATCTGGCCGGAGAACATGCGCTGGAATTCCAGCTGCTCCACGTGCTTCTGGTACTTGTCCAGGTCGGCGACCACGGCCAGGGCGGTATCTTCGTCCTGTTCGCTCTCAGCCAGTTCCAGCAGTTCGCCCGACTCGGACAGCCCGTCGAGGATGGTGGCGATGCCGCCGACCGTCTTCTCCAGGGTGGCGCGTTCGCGGCCAAGGTTCTGGGCGTACTCGGCGTTGTTCCAGATGTCTGGGTTTTCCAGTTCCCGGGTTACTTCTTCCAGACGCTCTTTCTTGGCGTCGTAGTCAAAGATACCCCCTGAGCGAGAGCACGCGATCGGTCAGATCGGTGATTCGCTGGCGCACGGGATTGAGCTCGATCATATCGGCGGTGTTGAAGGCTTGGGACAAGACCGGAATTGTAGCCCAGGCCGCCCGTTCATGCTGGCGTGGCCGCGCTGACCGGCGGCGTGCCGCCCTGCCCCAGCGCCGCCCGCAGCCCCGGCAGCTGGCGGCGACTGCACGGCACCGCAGTGCCATCGGCCAGGTGGGCGCGCGCCTCGCCGTTGTCCAGCGGCTCGATGGACACCAGAAAGCCCAGGTTGAGGACGTAGCTGCGGTGGATCCGGACGAACCGGGCCGGGTCCAGCCGGGCCTCCAGCGCGGCCATGGTGCTGCGCAGCGGGTAGTCGTGGCCGCGTACGTGCAGGTTCATGTAATTGCCCGCGGCCTGGGCGTATTCGATGTCGGCGGTCGCCACCAGGAAGTCGCGCCCCAGCTTGCGCACCAGGAACCGCTCCGGGCGATCGACCGGCTCCTCCGGCGGCACGTCCTCGGGCGCGACCAGCAGATGCGCCTCGCCCTGGCGGCGGCGCCCGAACCAGCTGAAGAAGTGCTCGAGCGCCACGAAGGTGAAGAACGCGCGCACGTCCTTGAGGTATTCGTACAGCAGCCGGGTGGGCCAACTGGAACCGTCCACGTAGTGCTCGCCCACGCTGGCGTAGGCCAGGTGGCGCAGGAGCATCATCCCCACTACGTGGACCAGCGACCACGCCACGCTGGCCAGCAGGTACAGCGGCAGTCGGCGCCGCCAGGTATCGGCGTGCAGCGGCCAGCGCTGGCAGCCCCACCACAGCAGGGGCAGCGTGAGCAGGATCAGCGTCGCGCTGCTCGCTTCCCAGACCAGCGGCTGCCAGAAGGCGAGCATCTCGCCGCGGCGCTGCGCGTCCATCACCTCGACCACCGCATTGGCCACGGCACTGCCGAGCAGGATCGCCATCCAGACCAGCAGGCGGCTGGCCGGGCGCCAGCGCACCGGCTTGGAAGTGACCATGGGGGTATCCACGCGAAAGGCCCGACAGGATGCGGCAGAAGTCCGATTCTAGCTGCCGCCATGCGTCCCCTGAACCCGTCATTGGTCACTGCCTGCCGGTTCGGGGCCGCCTTCGCCGCCGCTGCTGCCGCGGTGAGGGCAAGCCCCCGCATGCAGGCGCTACTTCACCTCGAACTCGCCCACCAGCACCGTGTCGGCGCGGTCCTTCAAGCGCATCGTGACCTGCTGGTCGCGCTGCCGGCGGGTGCCCCAATGCGTGCTCAGGCGCAGGCTCAGCGTGGTGGCACCGGTGACCAGCTGCTCGCGGCTGCCGAAGAAGTTCGCTTCCACCTTGTACTTGCCCGGCTTGGCATCGCGCAGCGAGAACTGCTCGGGACCGTAGCCGCCGGTGAAGTCCTGCGACATCTGCCCGCCCTGATAGGTGAGGCGGTTGCCGTAGTACGCGCGCTCGCCATTGGGATCGGTCACCCACAGGTCCATGTCGCTGTTGTCGCTGTCCCAGCTGAGGACCACCCGCAGGTCCAGCGGCATCGCCCGGCGCAGGCGCGGATCGACCACGCCCAGGTCCACGCGCTCGCGCACAGCCAGCGTGTTCAACTCGTCCAGGGCGATCAGCGCGATGCCGTCGAAGCGCCGGTCCCACGGGCGCTCCACCACTTCGTTGAGCATCGCCACGGCCGGCGCGTACTGCCCGCTGGCCTCCAGTGCGAGGCCGACGTCGCGGAAGCTCTGCGGTTCTTCCTCGCCCAGCCGCAGCACCTCGCGGAACACGGGCACGGCCAGCTCCGGCGCGCCGGCCTGCATCAGCCGGTAGCCAAGTACGCGCAGGACGTGGCGGTTCTCCAGCTGCATCTCGGCCAGGTTGGACAGCACCCGCAGCGCGAGGTCGCGCTGGCCCTTGGCCAGCAGCAGGTCGGCCACGTCCAGGTAGAAGGCGCTGCTGTCACTGTGCTGCGCGCGTTCGTCGAGGTAGGTGGCATAGAGCTGGGCCGGCGTGGCATCGCGCAGGCGGCGGGCATAGGCCGAATCCGGTGCCCACGGCGCCAGGCTGATGGCGATGGCACCGCGGTTGGCCGGGGCGACGGCGCGGGCGGCTGTCAGTTCCACCCCCTCGAGCTGGCGCCTGGCAGGGGCTGCCAGCGCCATCGGCGCACGCGGTGCGGGCGGCGACGGCGGGGTGACCCCGTCGTTGGCCAGGGCCTCCATCTGCGCCTGGGGTGCAGGCGCCGCGACCGCCACCGGCATCGTCATCGGCGCGGACTTTTCCAGGCCCTCGCTGCGTGCCGGGCGGTCCTTCGGCCAGCGCGTGTTCCACCAGCGCTCGCGGTCGGCGAACTGGCGTGCGATCTGGTCCAGGCGCTGGCGGCGCGCCTGCGTTTCATCGTCCAGCCGCAGCGCGTGCAGGCGGTCGTACTCGGCACGCCATGGGGCCGGCGCGCGGATGCCGTAGCGCAGGTAGTCGTCCAGCGACTCCAGGACCAGCAGTGAGGTATCCGCGCCGACGATGCCGAACTGCTGCGACAGCGTGCGGATGTCGGCGGCGTGGGCAACCGGATCGGCGGCATACGTGGCCAGCATCGCGTTGGCCCAGGCCTGCGCGACCAGCCCGCCGTCCAGCGCACGCGCCGAGCGCACCGCAATGCGCTCGCGATGCAGGCGACCGTCAGCCAGGCGCAGCGCGACGTCGATCTGGCCATCGTCGCGCTGTACGCGCCCGGTAATCCGCAACCAGCCCTGGTTGGCACTGCCGGCATCGGCGGTCAGTTGATCCACGCCGGTGCCGTGCAGCGCCGCGACCTCGGCCGGCTGCTGCAACAGCAGGGGCAGCGCCGCCGCAACGTCGGCCGACGTGGACAGCACCAGCGCCTGGCCGTGGTGGGCCTGGGTCCAGGCGCGCAGCCGCGCGACGTCGGTGCGTGCGCCGGCGCTGCTGAGTGCATACAGGCGCTGGTCGGCGCCCAGAGGCGGCAAGGCGGGCGCCCCGTAGTTGGACAGGCCGTCGCTGACCAGCAGGTACTCGGGGATGTCCGCACGCGGGGTCCATGCGGTCAACGCGCTGGCGCCATCCAGCGGCAGGCTGGCCAGGTGCGCACGCAGCGCGCTCCAGTCGCCGCCATGGATGCGGAAGCTGCGGCTGGGTTCGGCACGATCGCGCAGCACCGTGAGGGCCACCTCGCCCTCGCCGATCGCACGGAAGTAGCCCTCCAGCACCGCCAGTTCCGCATCGCGGTCGCGCTGGCGTGCCGAGCCGGAGGCGTCCCACAGCAGTCCGATGCGACGCGGCAGCGACCGCGGCGTGGCCTGCACCGGCAACGGCACCTGCGCCAGCAGGTAGCGCTGCCCGTCATGCAGCCCGGTCACCACGTCCGCCTGGCGCACCTGCGGCAACCGCCACTGGGCCTGCGCCGGCAGGGCATCGCCGGCGCCCTGCCACTGCGCCACGTAGGCACCGTCGCGGGCACGGAACTGCCACGGCAACGGCGTGCTGGGCACCGGCGCCCCGGTCCCGCTGGCGTCCATCCGGACGCTGACCTGCCCCGCCCCGCGGGCAAACTGCAGCGGCAGGTTCCAGCGCAGGCCCTGCGCATCCACCGGCAGCGTCTCCCGCAGGGTCAGCGCCACGCGACGACTGCCCTTGGCGGGGATCGGGTACACGCGCAGCTGGAACTGGTTGCCCGCGGTCTGCTCGAGCAGGCCCGGATCGACCCGGCGCCGCTCGATCGCCTCGAATACCTGCCGTCCCTGCGCCTTGGGCACCGGCACCGCGTCGCGCAGCGTGCCGTCGATATCCAGCGCGAAGCCCGCCACCTGCTGGCCATCGGCCAGCGGGAATTCCAGCTGGCCCTCCAGCACCCGCGCATTGGGATTATGGAACTCCATCTCGATGCGGGTCTCGCCCAGGCCCGCCACCACGTGGCTGTCCAGGCGCACCGTGCGCAGCTGCACCGGCCGCTCCGCCCCTGCCACCTGCAGCAGCGGCGCCGTTGCCGGCGGGCGCGGCGCCAGCGCCGGGCGCGCCTGCGCCATGCCCACCTGGCTTCCCAGCCACAGCATGCCGAGCATGCCGATCCCACGAAGTGCGCATTGCATGTGACGCTCCCGATCCGATGACAGCAGGTTGAACGGATCATGCGGGCAAACGGGGTTGAGGCAACGCAAGGCTTGGCGCGGGCATCGCCGTGGGCCAAGATGCCGCTCCCCCGAACCACGTCTACAAGGATGTCCCGATGCGCCCGACTGCCCTGCTGCCGCTGCTGCTGTTGGCCCCGGCCCTGGCTGCCCACGCCGCCCCCGCCACCAGCGGGCTGAGCTTCACCCACAATGACTGGACGCTGGCCTGCGACAACACCCGCACCTGCCGCGCGGCCGGCTACCAGAACGATGACGACGGCGACAACCCGCCGGTCTCGATCCTGCTCACCCGCCGCGCCGGCCCCGACCAGCCGGTCTCCGCCGAGCTGATGCTGGGCCAGTACGACGAGGTCACGCTGCCGAAGCAGCTGTCGCTGCAGATCAACGACGCCAAGCTCGGCGCGTTGAAGTACGCCGCCGCCGAGGGCACTGCGGAGCTGTCACCCGCGCAGGTGACGGCCCTGCTTGCCTCCCTGACCCGCAGCAGCCGCATCGTGCTGGTAGGCAACGACGGCAAGCGCTGGACCGTATCCGATCGCGGTGCTTCGGCGGTGCTGTTGAAGATGGACGAGTACCAGGGCCGGCTGGGCACGCCCGGCGCGCTGGCGCGCAAGGGCAAGAACCCCGAAAGCACGGTGCTGCCGGCCTTGCCGGTGCCGGTGGTGAGGCTGGTCAAGGCGGTGGCCACCCGCCCTGCCGACGAGGCGCTGGCCACCTCGGCCGCCCTGCGTGCGGCGCTGGCCGCGGCAACCTCGGCCGACGATTGCGAAGCGCTGCACCCGGGCGACGGCATGATCGCCAATGAAGGCCCGCAGGAGATCACCGTGCAGCGGCTGAGCGCGAGCAAGCTGCTGGTGTCCCAGGCCTGCTGGCGTGCGGCCTACAACACCGGCGACGGCTACTGGGTGGTCAACGACCGCGCGCCGTACCAGCCGACGCTGGTCACCACCTCCGCCGTGGCCGATGACACGGTGACCATCGAGGAAGGCCACAAGGGCCGTGGCCTGGGCGACTGCTGGTACACCGCCAGCTGGGCCTGGAACGGCACCGCGTTCGTGCGCACCGCGGTATCCAGCTCGGGCCTGTGCCGGCTGGTCTCGGCCGGCGGTCCGTGGGACCTGCCGACGCTGGTGACCAAGGTCCAGAAGTAAACCCCCACACCGGGCGCTGCGCGTTCGCCGCGCCGTGCCCCGGTGCAGCGCCGGGCGGCGTCAGGCATCGGCGCAATGCTCGATGATCAGCTGGATCGCCCCGCCGCCCCGGTAGTCATCGCTGACCAGCCGGTAGGCGATATGCACGTGGTTGGCCGGGGCGGTGCCCTTCCAGCCACTGAAGTGGATGGCGTTGAGCGGCTCGGCACGGCCGGGCACCCGCAGGCTGAGCTTGAGGTGCTTTTCCTTCAGCACCTGCCAGCGCGCCACCTGGAAGTGACCATCGAACAGCGGCTCGGGGAAGCCCTGCCCCCACGGGCCCGCCAGGCGCAGCGCCTCGGCATGCCGGAAGTCGAGTTCGGCGGGCGCCAGCTCGCCATCGCTCATCAACTGCTGCTGCAACGCGGCCGGGTCCATGCTCGCCGCGACCACCGCCACGAAAGCGCGTTGGAAGTCGTCCAGGCGCGCGTGCGGCAGGCTCAGGCCGGCCGCCATCGCGTGCCCACCGAACTTGTCGATCAGGCCCGGGTGCGCCGCGTTGACCAGCGCCAGTGCGTCGCGGATGTGGAAGCCGGGAATGGAACGGGCCGAGCCACGCAATGCGTCGCTGCCTGGTTCGGCGGGCGCGAAGGCGATCACCGGGCGATGCAGGCGGTCCTTCATTTTGGAGGCGACCAACCCAACCACGCCCGGGTGCCACTCGGCATCGAACAGGCACGCGGCGATCGGGCGTTCGCCTTCGGCGCGGAGCACCGCCCGCGACACCGCCAGTTCGGCATCGTCGGTCATCAACTGCTGCACGGCGCGGCGCTCGGCGTTGATCTGCTCCAGCGTCTGCGCGATGTCGCGGGCCTGGCTGCGGTCTTCGGTGAGCAGCAGCTCGATGCCCAGCGCCATGTCTTCCAGGCGGCCTGCGGCGTTGAGCCGTGGCCCCAGCGCGAAGCCGATATCGGTCGCGCTCAGCCGGGCCGGGTCGCGGCCGCTGGCCTCGATCAACGCCTGCAGGCCCACGCAGCCCTGCCCCGCACGCAGGCGGCGCAGGCCGGCGGCGACCAGCGCACGGTTGTTGGCATCCAGCGCCACCAGGTCGGCGACGGTACCGACGGCGACCAGGTCCAGCAGGGTCAGCAGGTCCGGCTCGGGGCCGGCGCCGAACGCACCCTGCCCGCGCAGGTGCCGGCGCAAGGCCATCAACACGTAGAAGATCACGCCGACGCCGGCCAGCGACTTGCTCGGGAACGCATCGCCATCGATGTTCGGGTCCACCAGCGCATCGGCCGGCGGCAACTGCTCGCCGGGCAGATGATGGTCGGTGACCAGCACCTTCCAGCCCAGCGCCTTGGCGGCGCGGACGCCCGCATGGCAGGCGATGCCGTGGTCGACGGTGACCAGCAGGCCGGGCTGCAGCGGGGCCAGGTCGGCCACCAGCGAGGGAGAGAGGCCGTAGCCGTGCAGCATGCGGTTGGGCACGGCATGGACCACGTCGCGCGCGCCGAGCATGCGCAACCCGCGCACGCCGACGGCGCAGGCGGTGGCGCCATCGCAGTCGAAATCGCCCACCACCAGGATCCGTTCGTCGTTGGCGATGGCCGTCGCCAGCAGTTCCACCGCCGCCTGCATGCTGCCCATCAGCTCCGGCGCATGCAGCTGGGCCAGCTTGGGGTGTGCCTGCGCGGCATCGGTGACACCGCGCGCGGCGTACAGGCGTTGCAGCAACGGGAGCATATCGGCGGGCCACGCCGTGGCGGCAGGCGCAAGCGGGCGGCGCTGGATCTGGGGCGTATCGGAAGAAGACAAGGCAGACTCGAATGGCGGGCGGAACGCCGAACAGGTGTCGACGCGCGCCATGATACCGGCTGCTGGCGGCGACCTGCCGCACACACGGGTCGGGTAGAGCCACCCCATGGGTGGCTGCGCGCGGCGCCGGAACGAAATGCAGCCACGCATGGCGTGGCTCTACGAGGTGATGCCGATCCGGTTGCGCCACCCCTATGGGCGGCCGCGCCTCACGCGTCGTGCAGCTGTACCGGCTTTTTCCAGAAGCGCCAGCGCTGGCCCTTGTCGATCTCGAAGCGTACCCCGTCCTCGAAATCCAGCACCAGCCGGCGCAGTTCGCCACGCTGCAGCGCCGACAACAACGGACGGATCGCATCGTTGCCCAACTGGTCCAGCGAGCGCAGCTGGCGCAGGTCGACCAGGGCGTCCACCTGCTGTTCGTTGTCGGCCTGCAGCCCGGCTGCCTTGGCCAAGGCCTGCAGCAGCGCCTCGCGACTGCGGACCTGGGCATGGGCGGTATGCACCGACTGCGGCAACGCGCCGCCGCCCCAGAACCACAGCGAATTGATCGCACGCTTGCCGTCGGCCACGCGCTGCTGGTTCCAGTCGTGGGTATGCAGCACCACCTGCGCTTCGGTCAGCAGGGCGCGCCATCGGCGCCCCGCATCGCCGTCGGGAAGATGCGCGAAGAGGTCGTCGCCCAGCACGTCATCGGGGCTGTGGAAGTCCGGCAGCGTGGTGCCCGGCGGCAGGCGCAGGTACCAGCGTGAGGGCACCGGCGCATCCAGGATGAACCCGAACCCGGCAAACAACGGTTGCAAGGCCGGCAGCAGCTGGGCCACGTCCTCGGCATCGGGCCGCAGCGTGTCGCCGTGGCCCATCATCCGTGCGCCCTGCATGTCCGGCACGACATTAGCCGGGTCGGCACGCAACCAGATCGCGTCCCCGGCGTCGCCGACATCCAGTTGGCGGGTCAGCGCGGCAACCGGCCACTGCGCCGGCTGCAGCTGGAAATGCCGCTGCAACTGGGCGCGTTCACCCCCGTCCACGCTGCTGCGTTCGGCACGACCGAGCGCCTTGGCCACGTCATCGGGCAAAGGCGCGGCCGGAAACCGGCTGCGCGCCGGCAGCAGCAGCGTGGCGGTGGCCATGTCAGTCCAGGTACTGGACGCTGACGATTTCGTACTCGCGCTGGCCGGCCGGTGCGTCGATGGTGACCGCATCGCCTTCCAGCTTGCCGATCAGGGCGCGCGCCAGCGGCGACGAGATCGCGATCAGGCCCAGCTTGATGTCGGCCTCCAGGTCGCCCACGATCTGGTAGCGCTTCTCTTCATCGCTTTCCACGTCCGACAGCTCCACCGTCGCGCCGAACACCACTTTGCTGCCGGCGTTGAGCTTGGTGATGTCGATGATCTCGGCATGCGAAAGCTCACCTTCCAGCTGCTTGATGCGGCCTTCGATGAAGCCCTGCTCTTCGCGCGCGGCGTGGTACTCGGCGTTCTCCTTGAGATCGCCGTGCTCGCGCGCCTCGGCGATCGCCGCGATGACCTTGGGGCGCTTGACCGACTTCAGGTGGTCAAGCTCTTCGCGCAGACGCTGCGCGCCCTTCAGGGTGATCGGTGCTCTCATGCGTTCAACTCCTTGTGCAGTTCCTGCAGCGACCAGACCGGGCCGGTACCGCGGAATTCCAGTGATTGCACCAGCGCCTTGGCGCCGGCAATGGTGGTCGAATAGGTGACGCGGTGCTGCAGCGCCTCGCGACGGATCGAGAACGAGTCGTTGATCGCCGCGCGACCTTCGGTCGTGTTGACGATATACACGATCTCGCCGTTCTTGATCGAATCGACGATGTGCGGGCGGCCTTCGACGACCTTGTTGACGATCTCGCAGTCCATGCCGTGCTGCTGCAGCCACGCACCGGTGCCACGGGTGGCGACCAGGGTGTAACCACGCTCAAGCAGGGCCTGGGCGACCGGCAGCACGCGCTGCTTGTCCGGGTCACGCACCGAGACGAAGGCCTTGCCCAGCGGCGGGGCCTTGATACCGCCGGCTTCCTGCGCGCGCGCGAAGGCGGCGCTGAAGCTGCGGCCCACGCCCATCACCTCGCCGGTGGAACGCATCTCCGGCCCGAGGATCGGATCGACGCCCTGGAACTTGGCGAACGGGAAGATCGCTTCCTTGACCGAGTAGTAATCCGGCACGATTTCCTTGGTGGCGCCCTGTTCGGCCAGGGTCTTGCCGGCCATGCAGCGCGCGGCGATCTTGGCCAGCGCCATGCCGGTGGCCTTGGACACGAACGGCACGGTGCGCGACGCACGCGGGTTCACTTCCAGCAGGTAGACGATGTCTTCGCCGTTCTCGCCGGCCTGGATGGCGAACTGGGTGTTCATCAGGCCGACCACGTTCAGGGCCTTGGCCAGCTCGACCACCTGGCGGCGCAGCTCGGCCTGCGTTTCGGCCGACAGCGAGTACGGCGGCAGCGAGCAGGACGAGTCGCCCGAATGCACGCCGGCCTCTTCGATGTGCTCCATCACGCCGCCGATCAGCACGTTGCCGTCCTTGTCGGCAATGATGTCCACGTCCACTTCCACGGCGTTGTCCAGGAAGCGGTCCAGCAGCACCGGCGAGTCGTTGGAGACCTTGACCGCGTCGCGAACGTAGCGGGCCAGATCGGATTCACCGTAGACGATTTCCATCGCACGGCCGCCCAGCACGTAGCTCGGACGCACCACCAGCGGGTAGCCGATCTCTCGGGCCAGCAGCAGGGCTTCCTGGTCGTTGCGGGCGATGCGGTTCGGCGGCTGCTTCAGGCCGAGCTTGTCCACCAGCTGCTGGAAACGCTCGCGGTCTTCAGCCAGGTCGATCGAGTCCGGCGAGGTGCCGATCACCGGCACGCCATTGGCTTCCAGCGCGCGCGCCAGCTTCAGCGGGGTCTGGCCGCCGTACTGCACGATCACGCCCTTCGGCTGTTCCAGCTCGACGATCTCCAGCACGTCTTCCAGCGTCAGCGGCTCAAAGTACAGGCGGTCGGAGGTGTCGTAATCGGTGGAGACGGTTTCCGGGTTGCAGTTGACCATGATGGTTTCAAAGCCATCCTCGCGCAGCGCGAGTGCCGCGTGCACGCAGCAGTAGTCGAACTCGATGCCCTGGCCGATGCGGTTCGGACCGCCGCCCAGGATCATGATCTTGTCGCGGTTGCTCGGCGCCGCTTCGCACTCGTCCTCGTAGGTCGAGTACAGGTAGGCGGTGCTGGTGGCGAACTCGGCCGCGCAGGAATCCACGCGCTTGTACACCGGGCGCACCTTGTGGGCACGACGCAGCGCGCGCACGGCCGCTTCGTTGGTCCCGGTCAGTTCGGCCAGGCGGGCGTCGGAGAAGCCGGCGCGCTTGAGCTTGCGCAGGCGCGCGGCGTCGAGCGCATCGATGCCCTCGGCCGCGACCTGCGCTTCGGCCTGGATGATCTCTTCGATCTGGTCCAGGAACCACGGGTCGATGTGCGACAGCGCGAACACGTCTTCCACGCTGAAACCGGCGCGGAATGCATCACCGACGAAGAACAGGCGCTCCGGGCCCGGCGCCTTGAGCTCGCGCTTGAGGGTGGTGATGTCGTCCTCGTTGGACAGGTCCAGACCGGTCGGGTCGAGGCCGATCTTGCCGGTTTCCAGGCCACGCAGGGCCTTCTGCAGCGATTCCTGGAAGGTGCGGCCCATCGCCATCACCTCGCCCACCGACTTCATCTGGGTGGTCAGGCGCGCATCGGCGGCCGGGAACTTCTCGAAGGCGAAGCGCGGGATCTTGGTGACGACGTAATCGATCGACGGTTCGAACGAGGCCGGGGTCAGGCCACCGGTGATTTCGTTCTTCAACTCGTCCAGGGTGTAACCCACCGCCAGCTTGGCGGCGACCTTGGCGATCGGGAAGCCGGTGGCCTTGGAGGCCAGCGCCGAGGAGCGCGACACGCGCGGGTTCATCTCGATCACCACCACGCGGCCGGTGGTCGGGCTGATGCCGAACTGCACGTTGGAGCCGCCGGTATCCACGCCGATCTTGCGCAGCACGGCAATGGAGGCATCGCGCAGGCGCTGGTATTCCTTGTCGGTCAGGGTCTGCGCCGGGGCCACGGTGATCGAGTCACCGGTGTGCACGCCCATCGGGTCCAGGTTCTCGATCGAGCAGACGATGATGCAGTTGTCGGCGGTGTCGCGCACCACCTCCATCTCGAACTCCTTCCAGCCCAGCACCGACTCTTCCACCAGCACTTCGGTGGTCGGCGACAGTTCCAGGCCGCGGGTCACGATGTCGACCAGCTCTTCGCGGTTGTAGGCGATGCCGCCACCGCTGCCGCCCAGGGTGAAGCTGGGGCGGATGATGGTCGGATAGCCGACGCGGGTCTGGATCTCGATCGCTTCTTCAAGCGTGTGCGCCACCGCCGCCGACGGGCATTCCAGGCCGATCTCGCCCATCGCCACGCGGAACAGCTCGCGGTCTTCGGCCATGCGGATCGCGTCGCGCTTGGCGCCGATCAGTTCGACGTTGTACTTCTCCAGCACGCCGTTGTCGGCCAGGTCCAGCGCGCAGTTCAGCGCGGTCTGGCCCCCCATGGTCGGCAGCAGGGCGTCGGGCTTTTCCTTGGCGATGATCTTCTCGACCGTCTGCCAGTTGATCGGCTCGATGTAGACCGCGTCGGCCATCTCCGGGTCGGTCATGATCGTGGCCGGATTGCTGTTGACCAGCACCACGCGGTAGCCCTCGTCACGCAGCGCCTTGCAGGCCTGCGCGCCGGAGTAATCGAACTCACAGGCCTGGCCGATGACGATCGGGCCAGCACCGATGATGAGGATGGTTTTAAGGTCAGTGCGCTTGGGCATTGTCTTCTCTAAGTCAGTACAGCGTGTCGGGGTGATCGCACGCTGTCGATCAGGAAACTTCCGGGGTGCAGCGCCGCGCCGAAGGCGGCGGCAGTGCAGGACGTCGCGATCCGTCGCGATGCCGCCGGGCTCGCCGGCGGCGACGCGTCAGGCCTTGGCCTGCGCCATCAGGTCCACGAAACGGTCGAACAGCGGGCTGACGTCGTGCGGGCCCGGCGAGGCTTCCGGGTGGCCCTGGAAGGAGAACGCCGGCACGTCGGTGCGCGCGATGCCCTGGTTGGTGCCATCGAACAGCGAGCGGTGGGTGACCCGCAGGGTCGCCGGCAGCGTGGCTTCATCCACCGCGAACCCGTGGTTCTGCGAGGTGATCATCACCCGGCCATCGTCCAGGTCCTGCACCGGGTGGTTGGCACCGTGGTGGCCGTGGCCCATCTTGACCGTCTTGGCACCCG
This sequence comes from Stenotrophomonas sp. BIGb0135, assembly GCF_024810105.1. GTDB lineage: Bacteria > Pseudomonadota > Gammaproteobacteria > Xanthomonadales > Xanthomonadaceae > Stenotrophomonas > Stenotrophomonas maltophilia_AB. The sequence continues at coordinate 26,464 of NZ_JANUDX010000001.1, read as the reverse complement.
AGGCCAGCGCCAGCAACTGGTGGCCCAGGCAGATGCCGAACACCGGCAGCTTCTTGTCCAGGAACACCTTGATCGCCTCGATCGCGTAGTCGCACGGTTCCGGATCGCCCGGGCCGTTGGACAGGAACACGCCGTCCGGGTTCATTGCCAGCACCTCGGCGGCCGGGGTCTGCGCCGGCACCACGGTGATCTCGCAGCCGCGCTCGGCCAGCATGCGCAGGATGTTGAGCTTGGCGCCGAAATCGTAGGCCACCACCTTGAACCTCGGCGCAGCGCTGACGAACTCGTTGCTGTCCAGGTCCAGCTGGCCTTCGGTCCAGGGGTAGGCCTTGTCGGTGCTTACCACCTTGGCCAGGTCCATGCCCTTCAGGCCCGGGAACTTGCGTGCCGCTTCCAGTGCCGTCTCCACGTTGAGGCCGTCACCGGCCATCAGCGCACCGTTCTGCGCGCCGCGCTCGCGCAGGATGCGGGTCAGCTTGCGGGTATCGATGCCGGAAATGGCGACCACGCCACGCTGCAGCAGCCAGTCCTGCAGCGACACCTGGCTGCGCCAGTTGCTGGGACGGCGCGGCACGTCGCGCACGATCAGACCGGCCGACCAGACCTTGTGGGCCTCGTCGTCCTGGTCGGTCATGCCGGTGTTGCCGATATGCGGGTAGGTCAGCGTGACCATCTGCCGGGCGTAGGAAGGGTCAGTCAGCACTTCCTGGTAACCGGTCAGCGCGGTGTTGAACACCACCTCACCGACGGACAGGCCGGGCGCGCCTACGGATTCGCCCTCGAATACGGTGCCGTCTTCGAGGACGAGGATTGCGGCTTGGGTCACGGAATTCTCACTTTGGCTACCGATGGGGTCACCGAAGTCACGCCTGCGCTTCACGAAAAAGCGGCTGCAAAAAAGCGCGGACGGCGGTGCGGGACCGGTCCGGCTGTCGTGATTCGGCGAGCGGGAATTGTAAAGGCAAGGGGCCTGCGATGCCAGCGTTTACATGCATGCGCTGACGTACGGCGATGCCGGGCCCGCCCTCGGTTCAGGCTGGCCCGGGCCTGTTCAGCCTGGCCCGACCCGCCGATCCCGCGCACTGGCGGCGATCGACGGTGGCCTGTGCCGGGAGCGGCTCAGCCGGCGCTGGCGGGCGCCGGGCCGGCCAACAGGTCACGCACCCGGTAGCTGCCGGGCGCCCGCCCATTCAGCTGGCGCGCGGCGAACAGCGCGCCACGGGCGAAGATGTCCCGGTTGGTGGCCCGGTGGGTCAGCTCGATGCGCTCGCCCAGCCCGGTGAACTGGACCAGGTGCTCGCCGACGATGTCACCGGCACGCAGGCTGGCGTAGTGCGGCTCGGCCCCGCCCTTCTGCGCGGCCGCGCCCAGGGTGAGCGCGGTGCCCGACGGCGCGTCCTGCTTGTGCACGTGGTGCGATTCAACGATGTCGCAGTCCCAGCCCGCCAGCGCCGACGCGGCGCGCTCGACCAGCTCGTCCAGCACCGCCACCCCCAGGCTGAAATTGGAGGCCCACACCAGCGGGATGCCGGTGGCCGCCTGGATCAGCGCCTGACGCTGCTGTTCGCTGATGCCGGTGGTGCCCGACACCAGCCCGGCCTGGCGCTCCACGCACAGCGCCAGCACCGGGTCGAAACCTTCGGGCAGGCTGAAATCGATCGCCACGTCGAACGGCGGCGCGCCGGCCAGCTCGCTGGCGGCGAAGTGCGGCACGCCGTCGATCACGCGCTGTACCGGCGAGCGCCGGGTCACCGCGGCGACGACCTGCAGGTCGGGATGGTCGGCGGCCAGGCGCAGCAGGGCCTGGCCCATGCGTCCGGAGGCACCGTGGATGAGCAGGCGAAGAGGTGTGTTGGTCATGCGCGCAGGCTAGCGGGTGGCGGCAAGCCTGCACAAGGGGAAAAACGCCACCGCCATGCAGGCAGGCGCCCGGCCGGGGCGCGATGTCGCTTGCTACCCTGTGCGCCCCCTCCTTGCCGCCGGTCCGCCATGCAGCTTTCCCAGCAACTCGTCCTCGTCACCGGCGGCGCCCGCGGCCTCGGCCAGCACCTGGTACGCGCCTTTGCGCGCGAAGGCGCGCAGGTGCTGGTCAACTACCTGCACAGCGCCGACGCCGCCAGCGCACTGGCCGCCGACCTGGGCCCGGCCGCGCTCGCGGTGCGCGCCGATGTCACCGACCCCGCGCAGGTACAGGCGATGTTCGCGCAGGCCCGCGCGCACTTCGGTCGCGAGGTCACCAGCGTGGTCAACAACGCGCTGGCCGCCTTCTCGTTCAACGGCGACGCCCGCGCCCAGGCCGATGCGATCGGCTGGCAGGCATTCAACGCGCAGTTCCAAGGCAGCGTGCGCGGCGCGTTGAACACCGTGCAGGCCGCCCTGCCCGGCATGCGCGCGCAGCGCTTCGGGCGCGTGATCAACATTGGCACCAACCTGTTCCAGAACCCGGTGGTGCCCTACCACGACTACACCGCGGCCAAGGCCGCGCTGCTGTCGCTCACCCGCACCCTGGCTGGCGACCTCGGCCCGGACGGGATCACCGTGAACATGCTGTCCGGCGGCCTGCTGCGCAGCACCGATGCCAGTGCGGCCACGCCGGAGGCGGTATTCGACTACATCGCGGCCAACACACCGCTGCGCAGCGTGACCACCCCGGCCGAGTTCGCCGATGCCGCCCTGTTCTTCGCCTCGCCCTGGTCGCGCGCGGTCACCGGGCAGAACCTGGTGGTGGACGGCGGCCTGGTGCGCGACTGATGCGCATCTCCGAGGTGGCGCGGCGCAGTGGCGCCAGCCAGAAGGCCATCCGCCTGTACGAGGCGCGCGGGCTGCTGGCCACGGTGGCGCGGATCAACCGCTACCGCGACTACAGCGAGCAGGATCTCAACCTGGTGCTGCTGATCCGGCAGGCCCTTGCGCTGGGCTTCCGGCTGGCCGACGTGGCCGCGCTGCGGCGCGCCGATGGCGGCATCGACTGGTTGCGCGTGCAGGCGCTGTTGGCGCAGCGGCAGCAGGCGGTGCGCGCGGACATGCAGCGCCTGCAGCAACTGGATGCCGCGCTGACACAGCTTCGCGCCGAGGTGGTCGTGCTGATCGGCCACGGCGACACCGGGCCGCTGGATGCGTGCATGGCCAGCGGTAACTGCCTGGCCGCTTGACTCTGCCCCATGGGGCAGACCGTAGGCTGCGTGCTCCCCTCACGAGCGCCCCCATGTCCCGTTCGATCGTTATCCTGCTTGGCCACCCCGACCGCGACAGCCTGTGCGGGGCCCTGGCCGAGCGCTACCGACAGGCCGCGCAGGCCGCCGGCCACCCCGTGCAGCTGTTCGCGCTCGGCGAACTCGCCTTCGACCCGATCCTGCGCCATGGCTACCGCCAGATCCAGCCGCTGGAGCCGGCCCTGCAGCAGGTCAACGCCGCCATCGCGGAGTGCCAGCACCTGGTGCTGGTCTACCCGACCTGGTGGGGCGGCATGCCGGCCCTGCTGAAGGGCTTCTTCGACCGCGCCTTCCTGCCTGGCATGGCGTTCCGCTACCGCAAGGATTCGGTGTGGTGGGACCGGCTCCTGGCCGGACGCAGCGCGCGGGTGATCACCACGCTGGACACCCCGCCCTGGTACTACCGCTGGGTGTACCGGATGCCGGGGCACCAGCAGATCCGGCGCACCATCCTGGAGTTCTGCGGGATCAAGCCGGTGCGGATCACCGGGCTCGGCCCGGTGCGCAACAGCACCCCGGCGCAGCGGGATGCGTGGCTGCTACACGCCGAGCAACTGGGCCGCCAGGCCAGGTGAAATGGAGGGGGTAGAGCCACGCCATGCGGGGCTGCCCTTGGTTCCGGCGTGCGGACGCCTGCCAGCCACGCATGGCGTGGCTCTCCGGTGATGGTGCGTCGGCTTGTGCCAGCCACGCATGGCGTGGCTCTACGGGCGATGGCGCGACGGGTGCGCCGGCTCAATGCTGTTTGGGCGGGGTCGGGCCGCAGCTGTCGCAGCCGCCGCAGGCCCCGCCATTGCCGCTGGCCGGCGGTGCGATCCTGCGCCCCAACGCCTGCTGCCAGGCGGCGCGCTGCGGCTTGACCAGCACCAGCGCGATCGCACCGCGGATTCTGCGCACCACGCCGGGGAACTGCTTCTTCATCACCACCCACGCGCTGACCAGCACGGCCAGCGCGATCACGGCGTACTGCAGCAGCAGGCCGGCGTCCATCAGCCGCCGCCCAGTGCCACGGTCACCTGGTAGGTGACCAGCGAGGCGATGTAGGCGGCCGCGAACAGGTAGAAGGTGGCAAAGCCCATCTGCTTCCACGAGTTGGTTTCGCGCTTGATCGTGGCCAGCGTGGAAATGCACATCGGCGCGTAGATGTACCAGACCAGCAGCGACAGCGCGGTGGCCAGCGACCAGCCATCGCTGATCAGCGGGGTCAGCGCCTGGCTGGCGGCGTCATCATCGGCAGCCGACAGCGCATACACCGTGGCCAGCGACGCCACGGCCACTTCACGCGCGGCCAGGCCCGGGATCAGGGCGATGCAGATCTGCCAGTTGAAGCCCAGCGGCGCGAAGAATACCGCCATCGCGTGCCCGATCTGGCCGGCGAAGCTGTAGTCGATCGCCGGCATCGTCGCGTTCTCCGGTGCCCCCGGGAACGACAGCAGCACCCACAACAGGATGGTCAGCGCCAGGATGATGCCACCCACGCGCTTGAGGAAGATCATGCCGCGCTCGTACAGCCCCACCGCCAGGTCGCGCGGGTGCGGAATGCGGTAGGACGGCAGCTCCAGCATCAACGGGTGCTCGCTCTTGTCGCGACGCCACTTCTTCATGGACCAGGACATCAGCAGCGCGCTGACGATGCCGGCCGCGTACAAGCCGAACAGGACCAACCCCTGTTGGTTGAACACGCCCCAGACCTGCTTCTGCGGGATGAACGCACCGATCAGCAGCGCATACACCGGCAGGCGCGCCGAACAGGTCATCAAGGGGGCCACCAGGATCGTGGCCAGGCGATCCCGCGGGTCCTGGATGCTGCGGGTGGACATGATGCCCGGCACGGCACAGGCGAAGCTGGACAGCAGCGGGATGAACGAGCGCCCGGACAGGCCGGCCGCCGCCATCATCCGATCCAGCAGGAACGCGGCCCGCGGCAGGTATCCCGATTCCTCCAGCGCCAGGATGAAGGCGAACAGGATCAGGATCTGCGGCAGGAAGATGATCACCCCGCCCACGCCGGCAATGATGCCGTCGGTCAGCAGGCTGTTGAGCGGCCCTTCCGGCAGCGCGCCACCGACCCACTCGCCCAGCGCCCCGGTACCGGCCTCGATCAGGTCCATCACCGGCGTGGCCCAGGCATAGACCGCCTGGAAGATCAGGAACATCACCACTGCGAGGGTCAACAGCCCGAACACCGGGTGCAGCAGCCATCGGTCCAGCGCATCGTCCACCTTCGCGGTGCGCGTGGGCATGCTCACCGCGGCGGCCAGGATGGCGCGCACCTGGGCGTGGTAGTCCCGGTCTTCGGCCGGTGCCGCCACCGGCGCCTGCAGGTGCGGCACCATGCCGTCCAGCCGTTCGACCAGCGCCTGGGCGCCATTGCGGCGCACGGCCACGGTTTCCACCACCGGCACGCCCAGCGCCTGTTCCAGGGCCTGCACGTCGATCTTGATGCCACGGCGCTGGGCGGCGTCGACCATGTTGAGCGCCACGATCATCGGCTTGCCCAGCTCGCGCAGCTCCAGCGCGAAGCGCAGGTGCAGGCGCAGGTTGGTCGCGTCGATCACGCACAGCAGCACGTCCGGCGCGGCCTCGCCCGGGTAGAAGCCCCGGCACAGGTCGCGGGTGATCGCCTCGTCCAGGCTGGCGGGCTGCAGGCTGTAGGCACCCGGCAGGTCGAGCACGGCAAACTCGCGCCCGGACGGCGCGCGCAGGCGGCCTTCCTTGCGCTCCACGGTCACGCCGGTGTAATTGGCCACCTTCTGGCGGCTGCCGGTCAGCTGGTTGAACAGCGCGGTCTTGCCGCTGTTGGGGTTACCCACCAGCGCCACGCGCAGGGCGGCGGTCGCGGCGCTCATGCGCGCGCCTCCCCGCCCGGCAGCGCGGTCACCACGATGCGCGACGCCTCACTGCGGCGCAGGGCGAAGCGCGTGAACCCGACCTGCACCAGCAGCGGCTCGGCGCCGACCGGACCACGGGCTACCAGACGCACTTCTTCCCCTTCGACGAAGCCAAGCTCCTTCAGACGGCGGGCGATCGCATCGTTTGCGTGTAGTTCCTGCACGGACGCCACCAGGGCGGAGTCGTACAGCGCCAGATCGGACAACGTCACGGAGCGCCTTCTCGATGATAGGAATGGTTATCAATTCTACCATCGCCGCGCCGCGTCATTGCCCGTGACCAATGGCCCGCTATGATCCGTACATGTATGGACCGACCGCAGACCCCCATGAGTGATGCATTAAGGATAGAACGCAGCGCCTCGGTGCTGACCCTGTGGCTGAACCGCCCCACCCTGCACAACGCCTTCGATGCGGCCCTGATCGCCCAGCTCACCGCGGCGCTGGACGCCGCCGGCCGCGACGAGCAGGTGCGTGCCGTGGTGCTGGCCGGCCAGGGCGCTTCGTTCTCGGCGGGCGCGGACATGCAGTGGATGCGCGGCATGGCCGCCGCCAGCGAAGAGGCCAACCGCCAGGATTCGCTGGCCCTGGCGCAGTTGATGCGCACGCTGGACGAGCTGCCCAAGCCGACCATCGCGCGGGTGCACGGCGCCGCCTTCGGTGGCGGGGTCGGCCTGGTGGCCTGCTGCGACATCGCCATCGCCAGCACCACGGCCCGGTTCGGCCTGACCGAAAGCCGGCTGGGGCTGCTGCCGGCGGTGATCTCCCCGTACGTGATCGACGCCATCGGCCCCCGCCAGGCACGGCGCTGGTTCGCCACCGGCGAGCACTTCGACGCCGACACCGCCTTGCGGATCGGGCTGGTCCACCAGCTGATCGAACCTGAACGCATCGACGAGGCCGTGCAACGCCAGCTCGGCCTGCTGGACAAGGCCGGCCCGATCGCCTCGGCCCTGGCCAAGGACCTGGTGCGTCGGGTCAGCGCGGGCCGCGACCGCGATGCGCTGGACCGCGACAATGCCGCGCTGATCGCGCGGCTGCGGGTCTCGGCCGAGGGCCAGGAGGGCCTCGGCGCCTTCCTGGACAAGCGCGCCCCGCATTGGGTTACCCAGGACTGAGGACTCGGACATGCTTGACCATATCGGTATCCGCTGCGCCGACTTCACGCGCAGCCTGGCCTTCTTCCAGCAGGCCCTGGCGCCACTCGGCATCACGGTGGTGATGCAGGTCGGCGCCGAACAGACCGGCGCGCACGACCACGCCGGCTTCGGCCGCACCTGCAAGCCGGACTTCTGGATCGGCAATGCGCCCGGCGCCCATGGCGGCGTCCACGTCGCCTTCAGTGCCGACAGCCGCGCCGAAGTGGATGCCTTCCATGCCGCGGCGCTGGCCGCCGGTGGCCGCGACAACGGCGCCCCGGGCATCCGCGAGTATTACCACCCCGACTATTACGGGGCCTTCGTCCTCGATCCGGACGGCAACAACATCGAAGCGGTCTGCCACCGCCCGGGCTGACGCCCGGCGGTCGCCCCCGACGACCGCGTGCGCCTGGCGCAGGATGGCCGCTTTGTCGCCCATCCCGCGTATCCCCCTTTCGTGGCCCGCCGGGGACCGTGGGCCACCCTCCTTTCCCTGGTATCCCTGTGACCCCAACCCCGCCCCTTACGCAGCCTGCTGTGCGCCATCCCGTTCGCCGGGAGGCCTGCCATGGATGACACCTTCGTCCGCATCGTCGAGGTGGGCCCGCGCGATGGCCTGCAGAACGAGGCCCAGCCGGTGGCCACCGCCGACAAGATCGAGCTGATCCGGCAGCTGTCGCTGACCGGCCTGCGCACCATCGAGGCGACCAGCTTCGTCAGCCCGCGCTGGGTGCCGCAACTGGCCGACGCCGCCGAGGTCTACGCCGGGATCGAGCGCCGGCCCGGCATCGCCTACCCGGTGCTGGTGCCCAACGAGCAGGGCTATGACCGGGCGCGCGCCGTGGGCGTGCAGGAAGTGGCGGTGTTCACCGCCGCCTCGGAAACCTTCAACCGCACCAACACCAACGCCGGCATCGACGAATCGCTGGCGCGCTTTGCTCCGATCCTCGAACGCGCCAGGGCCGATGGGGTGAAGGTGCGCGGCTATGTCTCCACTGTGCTCGGCTGCCCCTACCAGGGCGAGGTGCCGGTCAGCGAGGTGGTGCGGGTGGCGCGCGCGCTGCACGCGATGGGCTGTTACGAAATTTCGCTGGGCGACACCATCGGCGTGGGCACGCCGCGCAAGGCGCGCGCGATGCTGCACGCCGTGGCCGCCGAAGTGCCGGTGGCCGCGCTGGCGGTGCACTTCCACGATACCTACGGGCAGGCGCTGGCCAACATCGACGCGTGCCTGGAGGAAGGCGTGCGCGTGGTGGATTCGGCGGTGTCCGGCGCGGGCGGCTGCCCCTACGCCAAGGGGGCCAGCGGCAACGTCGCCAGCGAGGACGTGGTGTACCTGCTGCACGGCATCGGCATGCGCACCGGCATCGACCTGCCGGCGCTGGCCACGACCGGCCGCTGGCTGGCCGCGCGGCTCGGCCGCGAGACCGGCAGCAAGGCCGGCAAGGCGCTGGCGGCCACATGAGTCGCCGCGGCCCGCGCCGGAACGTTGCGGTCGGTGACCACCTCACCGCCCACGTCCACGCGCTGGCCGCCATGGACCAGGCGCTCGCACGCATCCCCGGCGAGGCCGACCTGCGGACCCTGCTGCGCGATGTGCAGCAGGCGCTGCAGGAAGCGATGGACGAGCGCCAGCTGGCACTGCGCCGCTACGCCGCGCTGTTCGATGCGGTGCCCGACCCGGTCAGCATCCTCAGCGAAACCGGCGTGGTGCTGGACCTCAACAAGGCCGGCGTGCGCGCCTACGGCCGCCCGCGCGAGGACATCGTCGGGCAGCCGATCGAACTGCTCAACCCGGACCTGCCCAGCGACCACCTCGACCCGGTGTGGGAGGCGCTGCGGCGCGATGAGACCTACGTCATCGAGGTCACCAACATGCGCGGCGACGGCAGCCGCTTCCCGGTGGAGGTGCACTCGGCGGGTTTCGAGCACCAGGGCGAGCACTGCATCGTGGCGGTGGCGCGCGACCTCAGCAGCCGCTGGCAGGCCGAATCGCGCTACCGGTTGCTGATGGAGTCGATCGACAAGGGCGTGGTCCTGTTCGACGCCCACCTGCGCGTGGTCTCGGCCAACCCCGCCGCGCATCGCATCCTCGGCACCGCCGGCAACGGCGGCAGCCTGCAGGCGATGCTGGCCCCGGATGACTGGATCTGCGTGGACGAACACGGCCACCCGCTCACCCGCGAGCAATGGCCGGCGGCGGTATCGCTGCGCACCGGGCGGATCATCCGCAGCACCATCGTCGGGCTGTACCACCGCCCGCGCGGCCGGATGATCTGGATCTCCACCACCAACGTGCCGGTGTTTGGCACCGGCCGCGATTGTCCGGACCATGTGTTCGGCATGTTCAGCGACATCACCGAACTCAAGCGCACCAACGCGCTGTTCGACCGCGCCCAGTCGCTGGCGCACATCGGCGGCTGGGAATGGGACCGCGGCCTGCAGCGGCTGTATCTCACCGACGAGGCCAACCGCATCCTCGGCCAGGCGCTGCCGCTGCACGACATGGCCCACCTGCTGGAATGCCTGCGCGTGGACGACCGCTCGCAGCTGCAGCAGGCGCTGCTGGACGTGATCGACAAGCAGGCCCCGTTCGAGCTGGAACTGCAGGGCCAGCGCAGTGACGGCCATTCGTTCTGGGTGCGGATGATCGGTGAGGCCGAGGCCGGCGACGTCGACGCCGCGCGCATCGCCGGCACCGTGCAGGACATCACCGCGCGCAAGCAGGCCGAGGAAACCCTGCGCATCCAGGCCCGTACCGACCCGCTCACCGGCATCATGAACCGCGATGCGGTACTCAACGACCTGTCCACGCGCATGGCCAACCCCACCCATTGCCGGGTGGCCGTGCTGTACATCGACCTGGACCGGTTCAAGACGGTCAATGACCTGCTCGGCCACAACGCCGGCGACGAACTGCTGATCGACGCCACCCGCCGCATCGCCACCGCGATCGGTACCGAAGGGCTGCTGGCGCGGTTTGGCGGCGACGAGTTCCTGGTGGTCTGCGACACCCGCGACCAGGCCGACCAGCCCGAGCGCCTGGCCGAGGCGATCACCCGTGGCTTCAGCACCCCGTTCCGCTTCGGCAGCGACGAGTTCGCGGTCACCACCAGCATCGGCATCGCGCGTGCCCCGCAGGATGGGCTGCGCCCGCAGCAGCTGATCCAGAACGCGGACATCGCCATGTACGACTGCAAGCGGCGCACCCGCAACGGCTGGCAGGTGTTCTCCCCGGAGCTGGCGCAGCGCCAGCACGACCGCCTGCAGATCGAAAGCCGCCTGCACCGGGCCCTGGACGACGACGAGTTCCACCTGGTCTACCAGCCGCAGGTGAACCTGCATGACGGCCGCATGGTGGCGGCCGAGGCCCTGATCCGCTGGCGCAATTCGCAGCTCGGCGAGCTGCGGCCGGACATCTTCATCGGCCATGCCGAGAGCACCGGCGACATCGTCCGGATCGGGCTGTGGGTGCTGCGCGAGGCCTGCCGCCAGATCCGCGCCTGGCAGGACGCCGGGCTGGGCATCGTGCGGGTGGCGGTGAACGTGTCCTACCGCCAGTTCGTCGGCGAGGACCTGGCCCGCAACGTGCGCCAGGTGCTGGACGAGTTCGGCCTGCCCGGCAGCGCGCTGGAACTGGAGTTCACCGAGCGGGTGCTGATCGAGGACGCCCCGGACACCCTGCAGACCTTTGCCCGCCTGCGCGAGATGGGCGTGCTGCTCACCATCGACGACTTCGGCGAGGGCTACAGCGCGCTGAACTACCTGCGTCGTCTGCCGATCCACGGGCTCAAGCTCAGCCAGCTCTTCGTCGAAGGCGTGCCCGGCAACCGCTCCGATGAAGCGGTCTGCGAGGCGGTCTGCGGCATCGCGCGCAGCCTGGGCCTGGGGCTGGTGGCCGAGGGCATCGAGTCGGAGCCGCAGCGGCGTTTCCTGCAGGCCCTCGGGGTGTCGGTGGGCCAGGGCTTCCTGTTCGCTCCGGGGCTGCCGGCCGACGAATTCGCACGGCGGCTGGTCCACCACCACTGAGCGCGCGCGCACTGCACAACGGCGGCGGCGCCGGCTTCCGCTAGAATCGGCGGTTCCCGAACCAGCGGAACCACGCAATGCAGCTGTCTTCAGTCCGTGCCGTCATCACCGGTGGCGTCTCCGGCCTCGGCCTGTCCGTGGCCCAGTACCTGGTCGCCCACGGCGCCAAGGTGGCCCTGTTCGACCTCAATGACGACAAGGGCGCGGCCGCGGTGGCCGGGCTTGGCGAGGCCAATGCCCGCTACTTCACCACCAACGTCAGCGATGAAGCCGCCGTTGCCGCGCAGATCGATGCCGCGCACGACTTCCTTGGCGGCCTCAATGCCGCGATCAGCTGCGCGGGCATCCTCGGTGCCGGCCGCGTGCTCGGCAAGGAAGCGCCGATGCCGCTGGCCAGTTTCCAGGCCACGGTGATGGTCAACCTGGTCGGCAGCTTCAACGTGGCCAAGGCCGCGGCCAACCGCATGCAGCACAACACCCCGGGCGAGGACGGCGAGCGCGGGGTCATCATCAACACCGCCAGCGTGGCCGCCTACGAGGGCCAGATCGGCCAGGCCGCGTATGCCGCCTCCAAGGGCGGCGTGGTCAGCATGACCCTGCCGATGGCGCGCGAGCTGTCTCGCTTCGGCATCCGCGTCATGACCATTGCCCCGGGCATCTTCTGGACGCCGATGGTGGATGGCATGCCGCCGGCCGTGCAGGAGTCGCTGGCCGCCTCGATCCCGTTCCCGGCGCGCCTGGGCAAGCCGGAGGATTTCGCCGGCCTGGTCGGCCACATCCTCGGCAACACCTACCTCAACGGCGAGACCATCCGCCTGGACGGCGCGGTGCGCCTGGCGCCGAAGTAACCCGCATTCCCATCCCGCCGGGCGCCCGGTCTGGCGCCCTGACCTCCCACGAACCGACCTTCAGTCCATGAAAGCCAACGACATCAAGAAAGGCAACGTCGTCGAATACAACAACGGCGTTTACCAGATCCGCGACATCGAGCGCAGCTCGCCGCAGGGCCGCGGCGGCAACGTCCGCTTCCGCTTCATCATGTACAGCGTGCCGGGCGGCAACAAGCTCGATGCCAGCTTCGATGCCGACGACAACCTGCCGGAAGTCGAACTGCTGCGCCGCCAGTCCACCTATTCCTACAAGGACGGCGATGCGTTCGTGTTCCTGGATGACGAGGACTACACCCCGTACATGGTCGACGCGGACGTGCTCGGCGAGGACGCCGGCTACATCACCGACGGCCTGACCGGCATCTACGTGCAGGTGATCGACGAAACCCCGGTGGGCGTGCAGCTGCCGACCAGCGTGGTGCTGGAAGTGGTCGAAACCCCGCCGGAAATGAAGGGCGGCACCGCCACCAAACGCCCGAAGCCGGCCAAGCTCAGCACCGGTATCGAGATCATGGTGCCCGAGTACATCGCCAACGGCGAGCGCGTGCTGGTCAACACCACCACCGGTGAATTTGCAGGCCGTGCCGACTAAGCGCGTCGCGCTGCTCGGTTGCCTGGCCCTGCTCGCGGCGTGCGCGCCGCGGGCAGCGGACAGCAGCATTGATGCAGTGGATGCCGCCCCGCCGGCGTCAAGCCAGGGCGACGTCGCCGCAGCGGACCGCGTCACCGACGCCCCGGCTGCCGTTGCACCGGGCGTGGACGCCCCCTCGGACCACGCCGACAGCGACGCCGGTGGCGGCATGCCCAACCTGGATGAGCTCGAGCAGGCGCGGGCCGCCGCCGGCTGCGCGGTCTCCAACGACATCGGCGACCTGGACGACATCCGCATCTACTGCCAGATGCCGGCCGACGTGCGCGCGTTCCTCGAACGCGAAAACACCTGCCAGCACTTCGCGGGCGAAGAAGCCTACGATGAAGCGCGGCGACTGGAACTCGAGACCGCCAGCGAGCGCTATTGCGATGGCCGCGAACGCATCTTCGCCGACCTCTACGCGCGCCATCATGACGACTGCGCGGTGCGCGAAGCACTGATCGGCGTGGGCAACCGCTACGACCTGTTCACCGACGTCGCGGCGGACCACTGCCGCCCGCAGGACGTGCGCTGATCCACCCTCGGTTCACGGTTTGGCGGCCAGCGTCGGCGCCCCGCCGAAATCACCGCAGCCATGGTACTGCCGCGCGCCCACGGTCAGCATCGCCGTGGTCCCGAACGCCTGCCCACTCATGTCGTCCTGGCAGACCGTGCGCTGGAAGGTCAGCTTGATGTCGGTGCCGTCGGCGGCCTTGCCCGACCAGCCATCCTTGCCCTGGGTCGGCAGCGGAATCTCGAAGGTACGCTGCCCGTAATCCGTTTCCACCCGCAGGCTGGGCGTCGCGCCGGCGGCTACTTCCGCCAGCCAGCCCGGCTCGTTGCCGGTCGCCCGGAAGCCCGCCGCCGCGGTGCCCGCCGCGGCCGGCCCCGGCGCTGCCACCCCTTCCGCACCCGACCCGGTGCAGGTGCGGTCCGGCTCCCCGTTCAACGCCAGGGTGCCGTCGGTGGTGCCCCGGGTCCAGAACGTGGTGCCTTGACCGTCGCTGTATCTGGCCCCGGAGGCGGCCGGCTGCGACGACATCGCGAACGTGCGGTCGCCCACCACCACGGTGGCCGAATCCTGCCCCCGATACGTCGCATGCACCGTCAACTCGCCGCACTGGAAGACATAGCTGCGCTCGTCGGACGTAGCCGCGACCGGCGGCGGTGGTGCCTGGTCGGTCGCGCCTGCACTGGCGGTGTCGCCACCCTGTTGCGCCGGCTGGCAGGCGGCCAGCCCGGCCGCGATGGCGAGGCTCAAAAGCCAGGGGGAAGCACGCATGTGGAACTCCTTGCGGTTGTTGCATTCAACGCACCATCCTAGCCCGCACCCTGCAGCCGCAGGTGAAGCGGCACTGACTCCGGCCCCGTCCGCGCCATCGCGTCGCCGGCGCTCGACGCGCGCATGCGCGGCAGCGACCTCAGCGCAGGTCGGCGCCAGCGGCGGTGTCGGCGCGGGCCAGCCGACGCATCCGCGCACCCAGCCGTTCCAGGTTGTCGTCGGTGATCCGCAGTTCCTGCTGTTGCGCCGCCGGCAGCCGCGCGCGCAGTCGCTGGGCAAGCGCCTGCCAGCCCGGCACCGCACGCTGGCTGATCGCCGCAGTGGACGCCGCCGCGGCGGCGCGCTCGCTGCCCAGCGGCAGGCCATAGCCACCGGCCGGCACGAGTGCGGCAGGGCTGACCAGCTGGCCGGTATCGCGCAGCAGGGCCATCAACGCCTGGCGCGCGTCGTCGCCGGCATCGGCCGGGGCCGCCAGGGTGCGCTTGAGCAGGTCGCGCGCGCGCAGTTCCTCGCGCTGGCGCACCGCCTGTTCCAGCAGCAGCAGCGCGGCGGTGGCACGCAACCCGCCCTGCTCCAGCGAGGCTGCGCGCCGGGCCGCCGGTTGGCGCAGCCAGTCGTCGACCCGGTCCGCGCCGAGCGGAAGCTCGGCCCGCGCGACGTCGAACAGCTGCTGGTAGTGGTCCTGGGCAGAGGCGAAGTAGTAGCCCTGGCGCAACGCGGCATCGCGATCGCGCAACACCGAACCATCCGCATGCCCCTGCCGTTGCAGCCTGTCCAGCAGGCCGCGCGGCGTGATCCGGTTCAGTCCCGGCGTGGCCCACCCCGGCACGCCCGCCTGCAGCAGCTTGCCGGTTTCCACCGCGCAGTTGTTGCTGACGAACAGGTAGTGGCCGTCGTAGCTCCAATGCACCTGCGCCACGCGTTCGAGCAGGCTGGCAATCTCGGTCGGCTGCAGCCGCAGTGGCACCGAGGCCAGCCCGCGCAGCTCCACCTGGGTGTATTCGTTGATCACCTGGTTGAGCGGCAGCACGAACAGGCGCGAGGGATAGGAACCGGTCAGGCCGCGCCAGCTGGAGATCTGCACGTCGCCGACGAATGCGCGGAAGGACAGCACGCGGTGATGGGCCAGGTCCATGCGGCAGGCCGGGCCCGGCGGCCGCCCCGGCGCGCAGATCACCAGCCGCAGCATGCTGTGGCCCCATCGGCTCATCATCTGGTCGTTGCCCTCGGCCAGCAGGTAATCCACCGCGTACACACGGGCCGGGTCCAGCTCCAGCAGCGACGCCGCGCCGGTGGCATCGTCGCTCTGGACCAGGGGCATCCGCGCATCGCAACGCGCTGCATCGTCGCCGCGCGTGCCGATGGTGCTGTCGAACCACGCCGCGAGCACGGGACGGCGGCAGGCATAGCCAGGGTCGAGCAGGAAGTGTTCGGCGTTGACGGCGAGGAACTCGGCCGGGCTGGCGCGCTCGTACGGGTCCGGGCTGCGCTGGCTGAAATGATTGCCGCTGCGCCCCATCCGCCACGGGCGCTGCTGCCAGCCACTGAGGTCGCGCCAGCGTGCGCTGCGCGACCAGCCGCCAGCGCGGCTGCGGTCGAGCACGTGGGTCAGTTCATGGATGAGCGCGGCCTGCACCGCTCGCGGCAGCGGCTGCCCGTCCTGCACCTCGTCGAGCAGCTGCCGGCGCAGGGTGATGGCGCCGTTGCGCGCGCGCCCATGCACCTGCACGGGAAGCGCATCGCTCCAGCGCACGCGCACCGGGGCATCGAAGCGCGCCTGCCAGCTGGCGGGCAGCGGCACCTCGTCCAGTACCCGCTGCGCGGCCACCCGCTGGGCCGCATCCAGGCCGTCGGCCTGTAGTTCCAGGCGCAGACCGGCCTGCGCCAGCGGCGCGGCCAGCAGCGCCGCCAGGGCCGCCCATCGCCAGCGGCGGGCCTGGCCACGCACGTGCATCAACGGGCCAGCAGCGCCTTGGCCAGGGCCA
This sequence comes from Stenotrophomonas sp. BIGb0135, assembly GCF_024810105.1. GTDB lineage: Bacteria > Pseudomonadota > Gammaproteobacteria > Xanthomonadales > Xanthomonadaceae > Stenotrophomonas > Stenotrophomonas maltophilia_AB. Next base: position 10,405 of record NZ_JANUDX010000001.1, on the reverse strand, counting down.
GGTCGCTGGCGTCGCGCTGGGCGACATCGCGCTCGCGCAGGCGCAGCAACGCCGCTTCCAGGCGCGCGCCACGGATGGCGCCATCGCTGGCGACGAACGCGGCCGCATCGTCGCGCGCGTCGAGCACGATCTTGTCATCGTCCGAGCTGGACGAACCGGCCGACGACGCGCCGGAGGCGGAACCGGCCGAGGAGCCGGCGAAGCTGGAGGCCAGCGCCGACAGCGGCAGGGCGAGGACGGCAAGAAGCAGGATCGGACGCATCATCAGGGTGTCGTTCGCGGTGGAAAACGCAGAGCGTATAGGCTGGGTGAAATCCTGTCGCGGCCTACAGGTCGAACAGCTTGCCGGGATTCAGCAGGCCTTGGGGATCAAACGCACGTTTGACCGCCTTCATCAAGGCGATTTCCGGCGCGCTGCGGGTGCTGTCCAGGTAGCCCTTCTTGACCAGCCCGATGCCGTGCTCGGCCGAGATGCTGCCATCGAAACGGGCCAGCACCTGCGCCAGCAGCGTGGTGACGTGCTCGCACTGGGCAAGGAATTCCGCGCTGGCGGTGGCGTCGGGCTTGAGCACGTTGATGTGCAGGTTGCCGTCGCCGATGTGGCCGAACCAGACCACGTCGAACTGCGGATATGCCTGGCCGATCAGGGCCTGGGTTTCGGCCATGAACGCGGGCATCGCCGAGATCCGCACCGACACGTCGTTCTTGTAGGGCGTGTAACGCGCCACCGCTTCAGTGATGCCCTCGCGCAGGCGCCACAACTGCGCGGCCTGCGCATCGCTCGCGCTGACCACGCCATCGCTGACCCAGCCCTGCTCCATGCAGGCCTCGAAGGCGGCCATCGCGGCGGCCTCCTGGGCCTCGTCGCCGGCGGCGAACTCGGTGACCACGTAGAACGGGTGCACCTCGGCGAACGGTGCCTGCGCGCCATGCGCGAGCACGTGTTCGAGCGCGCGGTCGGTGAAGAATTCGAAGGCCTGCAGCTGCAACCGCTCGCGGAACGCGGCGAACACCTGCATGAGCACCTCGAAACTGGGCAGCGCCAGCAGCATCACGTTGCTGGCCGGCGGCGGATCGGTCAGCCGCAGCGTGGCCTCCACGATCACCCCCAGGGTGCCCTCCGAGGCGATCAGCAGCTGGCGGAAATCGTAGCCGCTGGAATTCTTGATCAGGCCCTTGTTGAGTTCCAGCAGCTCGCCGCTGGCGGTGACCACCTTGAGCCCGGCGATCCACTCGCGGGTGTTGCCGTAGCGGATCACGCGGATGCCGCCGGCGTTGGTGGCGATGTTGCCGCCGATCGAGCACGACCCGCGCGCGGCGAAATCCACCGGGTAGATCAGGCCGTGTTCCAGCGCGGCGTTGTGCACCGCTTCCAGCGCCATGCCGGCCTGCACGGTCAAGGTGCGGTCCACGGCATCGAAGGCCAGCGGCTTGTTCATGCGTTCCAGGCTGAGCACCAGCTCGCCCTGCGCGGCGACCGCGCCACCGGACAGGCCGGTGCGGCCGCCGGAGGGCACCACCGCCACCTGCTGGGCGCTCGCCCAGCGCAGGATCGCCTGCACTTCCTCCACGCTGCCCGGCAGCGCGATGGCCAGCGGCGCCGGGGTCCAGCGCCGGGTCCAGTCGCGGCCGTAGTGCTCCAGGTCGGCCGGATCGGTCTTGAGCCGCAGCCCGGGGCAGTCCTGCAACAGCGAAGAAAGGCGCGGATCGGTCATGGCAGCAGGACTGGGCGAGGGAATTGCCAAGCGTAGCAGACCCCCGCCGCTGGCCCGACGGCTGGCATCGACCTGGCGCGTGTCAACGGATGCATCTGAAACCATCTCCGCGCCCATTGGCGCACTGCACAATCGGCGGCCCGTTCTGGCATAGTTGGGTGCTCTCGCCCACCATGCCGCACCCGCCCATGTCGCCGAAGAAGACCTCGTTCCCGAAGCAGGATATCCGCGTGCTGTTGCTGGAGGGGGTGAGCCAGACCGCGATCGACGTGTTCACCGCCGCCGGCTATTCGCAGATCGAACTGCACAGCAAGGCGCTGCCCGAAGACGAACTGAAGGCACGCATCGCCGAGGCGCACATTGTCGGCATCCGCTCGCGCACGCAGCTGAGCGCCGAGGTGCTGGCCCATGCCAAGCGCCTGATGGCGGTGGGCTGCTTCTGCATCGGCACCAACCAGGTCGACCTGGACGCTGCCGAGCTGGCCGGCATCCCGGTGTTCAACGCGCCCTACTCCAACACCCGCAGCGTGGCCGAGCTGGTCATCGCCGAAGCGATCATGCTCACCCGCGGCATCCCGCAGAAGAATGCCGAATGCCATCGCGGCGGCTGGTCCAAATCGGCCGCCGGCAGCCATGAAGTGCGCGGCAAGACGCTGGGCATCATCGGCTACGGCCACATCGGTACCCAGGTCGGGGTGATGGCCGAGGCGATGGGCATGCAGGTGATCTTCCACGACGTGGAAACCAAGCTGTCGCTGGGCAATGCGCGCGCGGCGATCAGCCTGGACGACCTGCTCGCGCGCGCGGACATCGTCACCGTGCACGTGCCGGAAACCCCGGCCACGCAGTGGATGATCGGCGCCGCCGAACTGGCGCGCATGCGTCCCGGCGCGCACCTGATCAATGCCGCGCGCGGCACCGTGGTCGACATCGACGCGCTGGACGCGGCGCTGCGCAGCGGCCATATCGGCGGCGCGGCGGTGGACGTGTTCCCGATCGAGCCCAAGGGCAACGGCGATGCGTTCGTGTCGCCGCTGACCGCGCACGACAACGTGATCCTGACCCCGCACGTGGGCGGCAGCACGCTGGAAGCGCAGGACAACATCGGCGTGGAAGTGGCGGCCAAGCTGGTCCGCTACAGCGACAACGGCAGCACGCTGTCGGCGGTCAATTTCCCGGAAGTGACCCTGCCCGAGCACGAAGACAGCCTGCGCCTGCTGCACATCCACCAGAACGTGCCGGGCGTGCTGTCCAAGGTCAACGAGATCTTCTCGCGCCACAACGTCAACATCGACGGCCAGTTCCTGCGCACCGACCCCAAGGTGGGCTACGTGGTCATCGACATCACCGCCAGCGAGGCCCAGGCGACGGCCGTGCGCGAAGAGCTGGCCGCGATCCCGGGCACGCTGCGGACGCGCGTACTGTATTGATCGCCCGCCGGGCTCCCCGGCGGCGGGATGTCGTGCCGCGCTGTGCGCGGTTGCCGAGCATGGCTCGGCACTACCGGTTCGCGTCGGATTGCGGTTGGCGGCCATGGTTCGGCACTACCCGTTCGCACCGGATCGCGGTTGGTGGCCATGGTTCGGCATTACCGGTGCGCGCCGGATCGCGCTTGGCGGCCGTGGTCGGGCATCACCGGTGCGCCCCGGATTGCCGGCCAATGGTCCGGTGCACCCGGATCCCGGTAGAGCCGAGCCATGCTCGGCTGCTTTTCGTCGCGGGATCGCGATGGCCTGAGCCACACGTCGGACGGAGATCACCCGCGCCACCGACGCGTCGCCCGGCCGGCGGCGACCGGTTGCCGCGCTGGCTCGCGGTTGCCGAGCATGGCTCGGCACTACCGGTTCGCGCCGGGTCTTGGCCGCGAAGCGCATTCGGCCTCGGGTTAGCGCGCCAGCCAGCGCTTCGCCATCCGCGGCAGCGAATCGTCACCGTCCGGCGTCTCGATCGCCGCATTGGCCACGTCACGGATATCCCGCCAGGCCAAGGCCAGCGACTCTTCGCTGAGCGCGAACTGCTCGCTGCCCAGCGCACGCACCACGTAGCGCGCGTCGTAATGCCAGTGGCCGGGCACGTCCTTGCGCTCGGGGATCCAGTGCTTGTCGATGTCGAACAGCTCGCCATCCTCCAGCACCAACCCGCTCAGGCCCGACTCTTCCTCGGCCTCCTTCAGCGCCACCCGGGCCAGGTCACGGTCGCCATCGGCGTGCCCGCCCAACTGCAGCCAGCGGTCCAGCTTGCGGTGGTGGGTGAGCAGCACGCGCTGGCCGTCGGCGCTGACCAGCCACGCACTGCCTGTGAAGTGGCCGGCCAGGCGCTCGCGCAGGAACGGATTTTCCGGATCGTCCAATAGTGTGCTGAATTCGGCAGATAGCGCGGCGTGTCCGGGCTGGCGTTGCGCATAGGCGGCCAGTTCGGCGCGCAGTTCGGCATCAGCAACGACAACGGATTCAGGGTTCATCGGCATGGCAGCGGCGGGTTCGGGCGGAATTTGTCGATTATCGCCGGGGTCATGCTGCATTTGTGCTTGTGTGCAGGCTTCAGCTTTGGCTAAGGTACAGCGGGCCCCGCTCCGTTGGGGCGCCCAGTTGCCATCAGGGCGCGCGGCAAAGTACCGCGCGCCTCACCTTTGTCCATTTTAGGGAAGCACTGCATGCTGAAGTCTCTGTTGAGGGTCAAACCGGTCGAACCGGCCGGGCACGTCGATGCCGGCGAGCCCATCGAAGGCAGCCTGGACGGCGAAGCCACGCTGAAACGGACCCTCACAGCCAAGCACCTCATCATGCTCGGCATCGGCGCGGTGATCGGCGCCGGCATCTTCGTACTCACCGGCCAGGCCGCAGCCAACCACGCCGGCCCGGCGGTGATGCTGTCGTTCGTGTTCGCCGGCATCGCCTGCGCGCTGGCCGGCCTGTGCTACGCCGAGTTCGCGGCGATGATGCCGGTCTCCGGCAGCGCCTACTCCTATTCCTACGCCACCCTCGGCGAAGGCATGGCGTGGTTCATCGGCTGGTGCCTGGTGCTGGAGTACCTGTTCGCCTCGGCATCGGTCGCGGTGGGCTGGTCGGCGTACCTGATCAGCTTCATCACCACCACGCTGCACATGCCGTTCCCGGATGCGCTCAGTGCCGCGCCGATCGCCTGGACCGGCCAGGAGTTCATCGCCTCCGGCAAGCTGTTCAACATGCCAGCGGTGCTGATCGTGGCGGCCGTGACCGGCCTGCTGTACGTGGGCGTGACCCAGTCCGCCTTCGTCAACGCGATCATCGTGGCGATCAAGGTGTTCGTGATCTGCCTGTTCATCGGCATCGGCGCGGCACACGTGGACCCGGCCAACTGGCACCCCTTCATCCCCGAAAACACCGGCGTGTCCGGCGAGTTCGGCTGGAGCGGCGTGTTCCGTGCAGCCACCATTGTGTTCTTCGCCTACATCGGCTTCGATGCGGTCTCTACTGCGGCCGGTGAAACCAAGGATCCGCAGCGCAACATGCCGATCGGCCTGCTCGGCTCGCTGGCGGTCTGCACCATCGTCTACATCATCGTCTGCGCGGTGCTGACCGGCATGCTGCCCTACCACCTGCTGGGCACCGACAAGCCGGTGGCCACCGCGCTGGAAGCCTACCCGAGCCTGTCCTGGCTGAAGACCGCCGTGGAAATCGGCGCGATCGCCGGCCTCTCCTCGGTGGTGCTGGTGATGATGATGGGCCAGACCCGCATCGCCTACACGATCTCCCGCGATGGCCTGCTGCCCAAGGTGTTCGGCAAGGTCCACGCGCGCTTCCGCACCCCGTACTGGGCCACGATCGTGGTCGGCGTGATCGCCGCCGCGCTGGCCGGCATGGTCCCGCTGAACGTGCTCGGCGAGCTGGTCTCGATGGGCACCCTGCTGGCCTTCGCCACGGTCTGCATCGGCGTGCTGATCCTGCGCTATACCCGCCCGGAACTGCCGCGCCCCTTCCGCGTGCCGCTGGTGTGGGTGATCTGCCCGCTGGGCGCGCTGTCGTGCCTGTTCCTGTTCTGGCAGGCGTTCGTGGTGCATTGGCACCTGTTCGTCGGCTGGACCCTGCTGGGCCTGTGCATCTACTTCGGCTACGGCATGCGCCACAGCAAGCTCAACAAGAAGTCCGCCTGAGTGCTGCCGGGCCGGCCAAGTGCCGGCCCGGTCGTTTGATCCGTCGCGCCTGAGAAGAAGTCAACACCATGTTCAAGCAACTGTGGGCCACCAAGCATCCGCACGCCGCCCATGAAGACGCCAACGGCCTGAGCCTGCGCCGCACCCTCGGCCCCTGGGGCCTGACCGCGCTGGGCATCGGCGCGGTGATCGGCGGCGGCATCTTCGTGATCACCGGCCAGGCCGCAGCCAACCACGCCGGCCCGGCGATCATGCTGTCCTTCGTGCTGGCCGCGATCTGCTGCGCGTTCTGTGCGATGGCCTATGCCGAATTCGCGGCGATGGTGCCGGTCTCCGGCAGCGCCTATACCTATACCTACGCCACTTTCGGCGAGCTGTCGGCCTGGTTCATCGGCTGGATGCTGGTGCTCGAGTACGGCGTCTCGGCCTCGGCGGTGGCGGTCAGCTGGACCGGTTACTTCCTCAGCCTGCTCAGTCATTTCGACATCCACCTCCCCGCGGCGCTGGTCAGTGCCCCTCTGGACGCGCAGCTGCGCCCGACCGGGGCGATCGCCAACATCCCCGCCGCCATCCTGGTGCTGCTGCTGACCTGGCTGTGCTACGTCGGCATCAGCAAGTCCTCGGCCATGAACATGGCCATGGTGGTGCTCAAGACCGGGCTGATCGTCCTGGTCATCATCGCCGGCTGGCGGTACGTGGACCCGGCCAACTGGACCCCGTTCATCCCCGCCAACGAGGGCCCGGGCAAGTACGGCATGGAAGGCGTGCTGCGCGGCGCGGCGATGGTGTTCTTCGCCTACATCGGCTTCGAGGCGGTGTCGGTGGCCGCGCAGGAATCGCACAAGCCGCAGCGCGACATGCCGATCGGCATGCTGCTCTCGCTGGTGATCTGCACGGTGCTGTACATCGCCATGGCGGCGGTGATGACCGGGCTGGTGCCCTACACGCTGCTGGGCACCGACGAGCCGGTGGTCACCGCGGTGGCCGCGCACCCGCAGCTGGGCTGGCTGCGCATCATCGTGGAGATCGGCGCGCTGATCGGCCTGTCGTCGGTGGTGCTGGTGATGATCATCGGGCAGCCGCGCATCTTCATGATCATGGGCCGCGACGGCCTGCTGCCGCCGGTGTTCACCAAGATCCACCCGACCTACCGCACGCCGCACATCAATACCGTCATCACAGGTATCGGCATCGCCCTGCTGGCCGCGCTGTTCCCGCTGGACATCCTCGGCGAACTGACCTCGATGGGTACGCTGATCGCCTTCGCCGCGGTCTGCGCCGGCGTGCTGATCCTGCGCCGCACCCAGCCGGACCTGCCGCGCCCGTTCCGGATGCCGATGGCGTGGCTGATCTGCAGCCTCGGCGTGCTCAGCTGCATCGCCCTGCTGACCGCGATGACCGCGCACAACTGGATGCTGATGGGGGTCTGGACCGCAGTGGGCTTTGCCATCTACTTCGGCTACGGCTACCGCCACAGCCGCCTGCGCGGGAAATAAGGGCTTGCCGCCGGCCATTGGCCGGCGCCGGGCGCGCGCGAATCAGCGAAGCGCCGTAAAATGGCCGCATGACCACCCCGACCTTCCCCTACGACACCGCCCGCCTGAGCGACCTGGCCCAGGTGCTGATCGACAACGTCCGCGAGCTGGCCCAGGCCGGCTGGACCCCGGCGACCAGCAGCAACTTCTCCCACCGCCTGGATGACCGCCACGCGGCGATCACCGTGTCCGGCAAGGACAAGGGCCGGCTGGTCGAGGACGACATCATGGTGGTGGACTTCGACGGCAAGGCCGTTGGCCGCCCCCTGCGCCCTTCCGCCGAGACCCTGCTGCACACCCAGCTGTATCGCCGTTTCCCGGAGATCGGCTGCGTGCTGCACACGCACTCACCGGTGCAGACGGTGGCCTCGCGCCTGTATGCGCCGCAAGGCCACATCCGCCTGGAAGGCTACGAGCTGCTCAAGGCCTTCCACGGCAACAGCACCCACGAGATGGCCATCGACGTGCCGGTGTTCGCCAACACCCAGGACATGGACGTGCTCTCGGCGCAGGTGGATGCGCTGCTCGACCAGCAATGCCTGTGGGGCTACCTGATCGACGGCCACGGCCTGTATGCCTGGGGCCGCGACATGGCCGAGGCGCGCCGGCACCTGGAAGCCTTCGAGTTCCTGTTCCATTGCGAGCTGGAACTGCGCAAACTGCGCGGCTGAACGGGTTGGGCGGGCGCCGGGCCACGCTGCACGGACCGGGCGTGCCCCGTGCAGATTCCTGAAGGGAATCTGTATTCCGCCGTTCACCATCAGCGCAGCGCCCCTGCCCCGGCGCTGCGCTGGTACCCTTTCCTTCCCCCTTTCGCCTCGCTGCCGCCGCCATGAGCCGACTCCGCATCTTTGACGACACTGCCCCGGACACCGCGTTGTTCGACAGCCGCGATGGCGCGGCGATCGCGGCCGAACTGACCCGGATCGGGGTCACCTTCGAACGCTGGCAGGCCACCCAGGAGGTCGCCCCCGGCGCCAGCCAGGACGAGGTGTTCGCCGCCTACAAGGCCGACATCGACCGCCTGGTCGCCCAGCACGGCTTCAAGAGCGTGGACGTGGCGTCGATCGCACCGGACAACCCCAACCGTGCCGAACTGCGCAGGAAGTTCCTCGATGAACACTTCCACAAGGAAGACGAGGTGCGCTTCTTTGTCGCCGGCTCCGGCCTGTTCACCCTGCACGTGGACGGCAAGGTGTACGAGATCGAGTGCGTCAAGGACGACCTGATCGCCGTGCCCGATGGCATCACCCACTGGTTCGACATGGGCGAAGAGCCCAATTTCGTCGCGATCCGTTTCTTCACCGAGGCCGATGGCTGGGTGGGTCATTTCACCGGCAGCGACATCGCCCAGCAGTTCCCGCGTTACCACCCCGCACAGCACCAGGCCGACTGATCCATGCCGCATCCCACTGTCATCCTCACCGATATCGAAGGCACCACCAGCAGCATTTCGTTCGTCAAGAACGTGCTGTTCCCGTATGCGCGCAAGGCCCTGCCGGCATTCGTCGCCGCACATGGCCAGCAGCCGGAGGTGCGCCGCTGGCTGGACGCGGTGGCCGTGGAGATCGGCGGTGCCTGCCAGGACAGCCTGGTCGTGGAGACCCTGCAGGGCTGGATCGACCAGGACCGCAAGCACACCGCGCTCAAGGCGCTGCAGGGCATGATCTGGGAAAGCGGCTACCGCAACGGCGACTACAAGGCGCACTTCTACCCGGAGGTGGGCGCGGTGCTCAAGGGCTGGCACGCCGAAGGCAAGCGGCTGTACGTGTATTCCTCCGGATCGGTGCCGGCGCAGAAGCAGTTCTTCGGTTTCAGCGAGGCCGGCGACCTGACCGGGCTGGTTTCCGGCTGGTTCGACACCGAAGTCGGTGGCAAGCGTGAGGCCGACAGCTACCGCCGCATCGTGCAGACGATCGGCGTGCCGGCGAACCAGATCGTGTTCCTTTCCGACGTGGTGGAAGAGCTGGACGCCGCGCGCGACGCAGGCTTGCAGACCCGCCTGCTCGACCGCCTGGACGATTACCCGCTGCCGCGCACGGGCGAAGCCACCCATGGCCACGACCGCGTCGAGAATTTCCAGCAGATCACGCTGTAATTGCGCCACCCCTGGGCGACCCGACGCGGGCATCCACGCCATGCGTGGATGCTGTTCGCGCGGGCCCCGCCTCGCGTCAGCCACGCATGGCGTGGCTCTACTGGAATTTTGCGTCGCGTCAGCCTCTGTGTGAGCCGCCGCGGGGGCCCAACCCGTAGATCCACGCCATGCGTGGATGCTGTTCGCGCGGACCGCGCCGCGCTTCAGCCACGCATGGCGTGGCTCTACGGGAATCCTGCATCGCGTCAGCCGCTGTGTGCGCCGCCGCGGGGCCCAACCCGTAGATCCACGCCATGCGTGGATGCTCTTCGCGCGGACCACACCTCGCGTCAGCCACGCATGGCGTGGCTCTACGGGAATCCTGCATCGCGTCAGCCTCTGTGTGCCCCGCCGCGCGGACCCAAGCCGTAGATCCACGCCATGCGTGGATGCTCTTCGCGCGCACCACGCCTCGCGTCAGCCACGCATGGCGTGGCTCTACGGGAATCCTGCATCGCCTCAGCCGCTGTGTGCCCCGCCGCGGGGCCCAACCCGTAGATCCACGCCATGCGTGGATGCTCTTCGCGCGGACCACACCGCGCGTCAGCCACGCATGGCGTGGCTCTACGGGAATCCTGCATCGCCTCAGCCGCTGTGTGCGCCGCCGCGGGCCCCACCGCGTAGATCCACGCCATGCGTGGATGCTCTTCGCGCGGACCAGGCCTCGCGTCAGCCACGCATGGCGTGGCTCTACCGGCATCCTGCATCGCGTCAGCCGCTGTGTACTCCGCCGCGGGCCCCACCGCGTAGATCCACGCCATGCGTGGATGCTGTTCGCGCGGACCACACCTCGCGTCAGCCACGCATGGCGTGGCTCTACGGGAATCCTGCATCGCCTCAGCCGCTGTGTGCGCCGCCGCGGGCCCCACCGCGTAGATCCACGCCA